>NZ_JAFBCH010000001.1:0-3383414 GCF_016907615.1 Glutamicibacter nicotianae
CTGGCAACGCGGAAACCCATTCTTTAGATGTCAGGCGCGACCAACTCTCGTGGAACCACGTAAACGGAGTGCCAGAGAAATCAGCAAGTGGCAGAATTGTGGTCGATGATTTCAGGGATAGCGTTTCGCCGAAAGTCAATTCTCGAATGGCGCCGTCCATTGCCGATAAAAGCGGATCTTGTTCGCATCTTTGCTGAGCTGACCTCAACCAGAGTGCTGAAGCGTTCTGTTGAGGCTCAGACGCTCGCGGCAAGCCATACTGATACATAGCATCCAAAATTCCGCCCAAGTCAGGGGGATTGCGCGTCCCCTGAATTCCCCTCATATCCTGCATGAGGGCAAAAGTAGGAGTCAATGGACTTGATGCCTGAATTGTTCCCTTTTCTGACTGAATTCCCGCAACTGAATTGGCCACAGCTTGAGCGAGGACCTCGGCATCTACGTCTTCAACGGTTACACCATGCCTCGCGAGCTCTCTACCAAACTCGGAAAGCCTCTCCCGTTCCGGTGCAGTTTCTATAATGCGCACCCGCTTGGACGTACTCTTTTTAATTGATCGGTAAATGCGACCAACAGAATTTGTGCCACTCGGACTGTTTTCAACGTCAAAGCATTGCCACGCCAGTGCACTAACGAACCCCTCAGGGATAGATACATACTGCGGCCTATTAATCTTCAGAACCATGCAACTAGCATCAAACATTATTACCTTCTGAAAGTATATTAACTGCGACAGGATTTACATTTACTATGTAGTCCTTATTTCCATCGACGATTCGGTACTTATCCGGAGTCAAGTTCTCAGGAACTAACCGTGCTGAACGAACTCGTTCAAGTCGAGGCAAAGTGGTCTCGCTAAGTTCAGTGACGCCTGAATAATTGAGAGAACACGCATTCGCCTCTCTGACGAGCGCGAGATCCAAAGAGATACTCCCGACTACCCTTCCGCCTTCTTTAAGCTCAAGTTGGAGGTCTTCTCCGTTGGCTTTCGTCTCTAGCTCATAGTTTTCGGTCGACAACGCCAGCTTTGGACGCACTACGGATCCGACAATTGGTGCAGTTCGACTATCTAGAACCGGCAATAAAGATCGTGAGAACGAATCCTCCGGGTTTCTGCTCGGTCTCATGAGAGTCCTCAACCCGGATTCCAGTGCCTTCGGAATTTGCGGACTATTCTTCCAAGTTTGCCGCCACAACTCGATATCTCGACGGAACGCTGGAATTCCCTGATAAAGAGCATAAAAGCGTGTCAAATACGCTCCGTACCAATTCACGTACTTGGCACGGTCTTTTTCTTTCGTGCGGGGATCTTCAAATACTTTGCGGAATGATTCGTCAAGTTCGAGTTCAAAGGAAGTAATTCCATGCGCTACGAGATCGTTAGCAGTTGACTCCTGATCTGAAACTAGGGCTTTCAACGGTGACTCACCAGGCCCATATCCGCTCAATGCATCTGCAACAGGGCTTGCCCATCCATGGCTTTTTGGATCTGAAATCCTGCCGGCCAAAGAATCGCGCAACGGGTCAATTTGGCAGGTAAGCCTTGTCACCGGATTTTTCCTTGGATCAGGAAGATCGGAGTTTGACATACAAGACATTCCATAAAGCGAGTTTGAAATCCTAATGTCGCCAGCAGCCATCATTAACTCGAATTGCTTAATCGGAGAACCATGCAACACAACCTCGCCAGCTCTGCCAGATTTAATTACGTCGTCCGGCAGAATCGTATCCGGGAGATACCCGACGATGGATCGAACGAAGGCGCCCCAAATTTCGCGATAGGTAAACCTGCTACCTGTATAAATCTCCGCCGATCTCAATATCTCTAGTAGACCGCTACGCATCTGTGTATTGCTGAGGGTGAGAATGTTAGCTAATACAGGGTTCGTCTTTGCCTCTGAATGTAGCGAATGCGGCATATCAAGATAGTCAATTACTGATGACAGCAATTTTCCGGCTGCCGAATTTGTCAATTCATCATTTGTTTTGCTCGCTGTAGAGAATGGGTATTTCTGATAGACAATTTCCCCATCATTCAGAATTTCTACCCACGGTCTAGGTTCAAGAAGAGAGCACACATCTACATAAACGATAACCACCCGAGAATACACTGATCCGTCAAATTTAACGGTTCCGGATTGGATGTAGGAAGATTCGTTTTTAAGCTCGAAACTCCATTGCCCCGAGGCATGTATCGAATTTTCAGGATCATTAATCCGACGGATCATCTCCGCCGACAAGTTGATAGTGTCATCAACACGTTGACTCTTTCCATATTCTTGAATTTCCTCAACAAGCATGCCCCTGTTAACACATGCTACTAAGTGGCTTCTTGAATTTAGGGCATCTGATATCTCGTTAGCCAACGCCAGCACAGGATAATCATCACTCGGAATCGTCGCGTCGTTTACGAGCTTTACAGGGAGCTTATTTCCGGCATACTCGTACGTTCGATGCGCCAGATAATCATCAGACGGCGAAACTCTTTGCAGCCCGGCCGTTAAGTTACGAGCCATGTGGCTCTTTCCTGCGCCAGGCCCTCCTACCAAAAAAAGCATTCGCGGAACATCCGTCTCTTGCAAACCGGAGGCAAACCACTCGCCAGCCTCTTTAAGGCCCGCTGGTCTTGGCCCTTCTAGATGCGCGAGCGGATCATTCACAGATTGTGCTGCGCCCACAGTCTCTGGTCGATCAGCGACCGATTCACCCCCAGTCGCACGCGTCCAGAGATTAGAAACACGTTGCCAAAAGTCAGCCTCTCCGCTCTGCTCCTCATTACCTAGTTGCGAAACAGAAATCGAGTTAGTGCGTGTTTCCAGTGGTGCGCTTTGGAATGCAGCTACATTCGTATTCCGCGATTCTGTCTCTAGCGATCCTTGGTACATTAATTCCGGACCGTCTTCTCCCACTGGTTTTTGAGATAAACCGTTCAACGAAATTTCATCGATCCGCTGTTCGGCAAGGCTGAACAGACGCTTCTGATAATTTGACCTCGGCTTATAACCCCGTATGTACGGAAGACCAAGATCAATTAAAACAGCACTTAAATTACAGAATTTAAATTCAACGGAGGACGCCGTACGACCTGTTAAATTTACGACAACTTCATTGTGACGTCTTTTTACATAGGAATTGCCGTTCAATTCTGCACGTAGCATCTCGAAATATTCAGAAATTAGTACTTCGAGCTCCTGATCGCCCCACCCACCGGTGCCTACTACCAATGTCTTCTCCATTTCGCCTTAGTTTGGATCAACATAACACACCCTCTGGACCGTTTGGACTAGTTAGGTTTTGGAATGAATCGAATACACACTTACAAGGCTCTTCAGGATTGAGAGTGTAATCGCGTCAAATCAGAGCCCCGGATCCCGGGCGTGTCGCCGGGACACGAAAAAGTCGAGGCCTTCCAAGAGAATGGAAGTTCCTACACAAACATTCTCGAAAGACCTCGACGTTGCCCCATCCTACCTTCACGACCCCGGACCTGACGACCTTCACCAGCCTGGATCGGCTCGGGTTGACCGCCACCGGCCAGCGACTGAGCACCAGCCGGGCAGAGTTCCTGTGCGAAGTGACCGACCCCGACTCGTGGTGCGGACGCTGTGGGCAGCAAGGCGTCCCGCGCGATACCATCACCCGGCGCCTGGCCCACGAGCCGCTGGGATGGCGTCCCACCGTGCTGGTCATCAAGCACCGCCGGTACCGGTGCGTGCACTGCCGCCATGTGTGGCGCGGGGATCTGGGCAAAGCAGCCGAAGCACGGCAGAAAATCAGCCGTTCCGGGCTGCGCTGGGCGCTGGCCGGGCTGGTGTGCCAGCACCTGTCCGTTGCGCGGATCGCCGAAGGGCTCGGCGTCTCCTGGAACCCCGTGAACGAGGCGGTGCTCGCCGAGGGGCGGCGCCTGCTGATCATAGATCCCGCCCGATATGACGGGGTCCGGGTCCTGGGCGTGGACGAGCACGTGTGGCGGCACACCACCAGCGGGGACAAGTACGTGACCGTGATCGTGGACCTCACCGCGGTGCGCGAGGGCACCGGCCCGGCACGGTGCTGGACATGGTGGCCGGGCGGTCCAAGGCGGTGTTCAAGAGCTGGCTGGCCGAACGTGATGAGCAGTGGAAGCGGGGCATTGAGGTGGTGGCGATGGACGGGTTCGCCGGCTTCAAGACTGCGGCTGCCGAGGAGCTGCCCTAGGCGGTGGAGGTGCTGGATCCGTTCCATGTGGTCAAGCTGGGTTCAGACGCGCTGGATCGTACTCGGCAGCGGGTCCAGCGCGAGCAGCACGGACGGCGCGGGTTCAAAGATGACCCGCTCTACAAGGCCCGCAGGACGCTGACCATGGGGCTGGACCTGGCGATCGAGAAGCAAAAAGCCAGGCTCGAAGACCTGTTCACCGAGCCGGCGTATGAGCCGGTGCAGCTGGTGTGGAGCGTGTATCAGCGGATGGTCGATGCGTACCGGCAGCCGAAGCCCGAGGTCGGCAAATGGGCTTTATCGACGCTGATCGACGAAATCGGTTCCAAGGTGCCCGCGGGGCTGCCGGAGCTGAAGCGGTTGGGCACCACGCTGAAGCGTCGCAAGAATGACATCCTGGCGTACTTCGATCACAAGGGCAGTTCGAATGGCCCAACTGAAGCATTAAACGGGAGGCTGGAGCATTTGCGGGGTATCGCGTTGGGGTTCAAGAACTTGGCGCATTATATTGCGCGGTCGTTGCTGGAGACCGGCGGTTTCAGGCCGCGATTACACTCTCAATCCTGAAGAGCCGATTAACGAGCCGTTGAAACGTTATGAAGGAGAAGAAATCAAGGCTGTCTAGCACTCATTGGTCTCACTTGACTTGAAAATTTCCGCTGATGACGCTTGCCGAAATTGTCCAGACGCTGTCTGGACAATTATTCAGTTACAACAAGTAATACAAAATAGAGAAGCTCGGACTACAAAATAAAATTAGACAGAGTGTCAATAACGATAGGTTGCAAGACGTCTCAGCACATTCCGCTCCCCCCAACGAAAAATCCGTGGAAAATCAACGGTCTAATTTTCTCGCAACCATGTGTCGCAACCAATGACGTAGAATCATGTCACCACCATTAGTTGCGAGACACTTCATGAAGGACCAATGACCAAACTGATCGGCTACGCCCGCGTATCCACCAAAGCCCAAGACGCCGACCGGCAAATCCAAGACCTCCTCGCCGCCGGCGTCCGCCGCGACGACCTCTACATCGACCATGGTCAGTCCGGAGCACTCGCCAAACGACCCGGACTGGACAAAGCCCTTCACGCGTTGCATCCGGGTGACACCCTCGTCATTACTACCCTGGACCGGCTCGGCCGATCCACCCAGAGAATGCTCGAACTCGCCGAAGAACTACGCGAACGCAATATCGGGTTGCGGGTGCTGAACCTCGGCGGCGGTGACGTGGACACCAAAACACCCATGGGCGCCATGGTCTTCACCGTTATGGCCGCCCTCGCTCAAATGGAACTAGAAATCAAACGCGAACGCATCACCGACTCCGTGACCAAACGCCGCAGCACCGGAGGTGACCTCGGCGGCCGACGGCCCACCTTCACCGAATCCCAGATCCGCACCGCAGCCAAGCTCATCCAGGCCGGCGAGTCTGCAACCCAAATCGCCAAAGACATGGGCATGTCCCGCGCCACGCTCTACCGACGAATCAAAGAACTTAACCCCTAGCCGGGCCGCCTGCGAATACGGAAGCGGACGGTTCCGCGAGCAGTAGGCAGGGCTGATTGCTTCATACGGCCCTAACACCAGCCGTGACGTCGGGTATTCAACTTATGATGAGGTCAGCACTGGAGTATTACGCAGCGATTCTTGAACGGTGGCGAAACCCTTATGCCGTTCACCCCACTGCTAGTCGTCGCCGACCGCATCCTGACCACGGAGAAAATCATGACATCCCAGATCCTGCACGCGGAACTGATCAAGCACTTCAGCGCCGATGTTCAACAACTCACTGAAGAACAGCTCACCGTCTATGCCGGCGGCTGGCCCAATCATTTACCCATGGCCATCCTGGATGCGATCTACTCGATCCGAACCCGCTACACCACCAAACATGGCAAGGGTCTGCTACCCCGCCTGAAAACTTTCAAGGAAACCCATCCTCAGGCAGCCCAGGATCTGCGCGAACTGCTCCAACTCAGCACGGCAGATATCGAGGCCATCCTTGGTCTCGGTAAAACATCTGGGACTTCAAAAGCCCAGGCAGCCCTGCACGTCGCGAAGAACCTGACCGAGCTGGCCCCGCCGGTCTACACTGCCCAAGACTTCAACTACTTGAACACAGAGCACGAACGCGCCTATCGCAGCGTTCACGGACTCGGGAAAGTCACCTATCGCTACCTCGGTATGCTCCTGGGATACGGCGACGTCAAACCAGACATCTGGATCGTTCGGGCCGTGCAACGCGTCGCTGACACCCACCAGCTAGGACTGAACATCACTCCGGCCCTCGCCCGACTTATTGTCACCGAAACGCACAACGTCACCGGTTCCGGGGAAACGGTGGCGCATTTGGATCACGCGATTTGGCTGAATGAACGGGAAAACCATCCGGTTGCTGCGTCCTCAAGGTCAACAGCCTGCCGAATGAAGACAGGTGGCGTTGTCAAGCCCCGGGTTTTGTAGAGGCTCCTTTTCTTGTTTTTCCTACGCGGCTTCCGCAGCCGTGCCAGGCCGTCCGATCCACTGTTGATGAACATCCGCCGGCGACCTATAGTCGAGCGCCGAGTGCAGCCGCTGGGAGTTGTACCAGCCAACCCACCGGGAGGTCTCGGCCATGACCTCGACGACCCTGATTTTACTCGGGGCGACTGTCCGAAAAAACCTATGCCGACCAAAATCCCTTGGTGTTCACGTCAAGCATGCGAACCAGCGATTCGGGTTTCACATCCAAGATTTCGTCGGCCTGCGCGATGCCAGCGCTGACAACGAACACCGTCAAGTCTCTCAGGGCGCCGGTGCCCTGAGTGCTCATGCGTTACGTCTGCAGTGGATTCGCCCGTGGTGATTTCCTTCATCACCGCGAGCGAGTTTCTGGTGGACGGTGGTATAGCTGGGCCTACGTGGCCCTGCTTTAGGTGAGAGAGAGACCCCGCAAGCGCTCCCCTGAATCTCGCATTCGCCCAAATGCAGGGGAGTACTTTGCTTTCGGGGTTTTGCTGTATCTATGTCCGGCGATTCGCCGTCAAGTCGGGATCAGCCAGTTCTAGCCGGTAGTCAGCGCGGTGCCTTTGTCCCACGATCAAGTCAGCAGTATCGATGCCATCGACCAACCAATCAGCACCATTAGCGACCAGGTTCTTTGCCAACGGCAACTGGTGCGAAGCGCTCTCGATAATATGCATCAGGTAGCCTCCCGTGTTCGGGAAAGCCACGATGTCCCCCTTTGCGATGCCTTTGGGGAACTCGAATCTCCTGCGCAGGATCAGCTCTTCTTCGATGCAATAGGCGCCCACCAGGAAACCGTCGCAAGACTCCCGTCCCTGCCTGTCGGAACCCGTGGGAATCAGCAGCGGATCCAGCAGGAAGTCGGCGGAAGTCGAGCGGCATTGAGTTCTATTCATGTGCAGCCCAACCAAAGGCGCGCCATCACTGCGTGTCTTGGTAAAGGCCACTTCCGCCAGTGTCAGGCCGCAGCCATCCAGGAGAGATCTTCCGGGTTCGCACCGAAGTTGAATCCCGCGCTCGCGAAGCATCTGGGCAATGGTTTTCTGGGTCGCGGAGTCCTTTGTCTCAAGGACTTGCTGCAGCCACCCGCCACGGATCACTTTCTGATGATACGGATACACAGCACTGCTGGCTTCAGGTCCACTTGCCCCCAGCCGGTCTGATTTCCAGGTCAAGGATTCGTCGCCCTCTGGCAGTTCGGCGAGCGCCTCCCAGAAACCAGCCCACTGGTTTTCATCGTCGAGATAGGACATGGGGATGCCGCCCCCCATGTCCACGAAGGTTGGCTCTTGGCCAAGTTCTCGCAGATCGCCAATGAGTTCCAAGGACTCGGCAACCAGCAAAGCCCGCTGCGTGCCGTCGTATCCGTTGAGGTGGAAATGGATGCCATCAACCTTGAGCTTTCCTGGCATATCGACCTGCTCCAAGAAGCTGAGCCACTGATCGGCCCTGAGTCCGAAGCGCGTGGGCGGGATTGCCGGATTATCCGATGCCAGCCGAAGCGCGACAGCGACACGTTGTTCGGACTCCCCTGCGATTTCCAGCAGTTCGGTCGCTTCATCCACGTTGTCCAGGCTGATCACGACCCCATGTTCTACAGCCAGGCGCAGCAATTCCGCTGATTTCACGGCTGCGGTGACAATGAGCCGCCCTGCTGGCACCCCGCGGTTGAGGCATTGGTCTAGTTCGTTGTAGCTGGCTACGTCGATCCCGCACCCTTCTGCGACTGCCTTGTCGATGGCTCCCAAGGTCTTGTTGGCCTTCCGAGCCAGGTAGATCTGGAAGTCGATCTCATGTCCCTTGGCAGCTGAGCGCAGTTCAGCGATGTTCCTGCCCATTGAGGAGTAATCGTGCAGGTTCAAGGGCGAACCGTATTGCTTGATCAGTTTCTGGCATAGTTCCGGATCTGCGATCACCTTTTCCATCCACGGTTCAAGGCGTGCGGTCAAGGGGGCAGTTCCATGCATCATCGGTTGCGTCACTGGACTACTTTCTCTTGTGAAGCGGCCAGCTGCCGCACTATTCGTTGTGCCCAACGTTGGTATTCAGGATGCAGCTCCCGGTTCAAGGTGTCATGTCCCAGCGTGGGATCCTCGGTAGGGCGGCCAATTGCTGCCAGAGACTGGTTGCGTTCACCAGCGGCGTCCATGCATGTTCCATCTGTATCGGTGAGCAGACCTCGTTCCCCGGCCCTGATGCTCACTTCCCCAGCCAAGAAGAGCTTGCGGTACAGGCTGCTGCTCCCCACTCCCGGGGCCTCCGTTAGGTGGAGCACTCCAGCCGGAGCGGTCACAGCGTCGACAACTAGGTGCGTCGGGGAATCTCCGGCCTCGGAAAGCCGTTCATGCTTGAGAATTCCTGCATTGAAGAGAGCGAGCAGCTTCATTGCGGTGGTCTCTGGCGGCCCGAAAGCCATGCGTTCGAGGTTCGCAGCGAACATCTTGAATTGCTTTCGCTCCTCGCCGGTCCAGCTGATTCGAGACAGGGCTTGCACCAACTGGGAGTACAGCCCGGACCAGACGGTTCCCCACAGCCATTCCGGGCTCGGGCTTTGCCATCCGTGGTTGATCTGCAGGCTTACACGAAGTTGTTCTGCAGGCGACGGCTTCGCTGACATGCGAGTGGAAATCCCGGTTTGCAGTGCTGTCTGCAGATCGTTTTCATTCACTGGTGCACCCATTGCTTCAGCGCACTCCAACGCGCAGGAGAGCAGGAGCTGCCACAGTTCATCCAGCTGAGTATTCGAAGCCGGTTTGCCAGCATCATTGTGGTGTCGTTCTTGTCCCCACCGGCGGACTTTGTCCCGATAAGGGTCGAGGATGCGCTCCAACTTCCGCGGACGTTCATTCGGTTTTGGAGTCATCGGGATGCCGCTGCGAGAAGTCATGGTTATCGATGCAGGTTCGCTTCCGCCGGGCCGATAGAGCAAGGCTTCCATGCCCTCGTCGGTTATCCTTTCCCAGGTTCCGCCTCGCCCTTCGGTCAGGTGCAGGACAATGTCGTATGCAGTCAGCGCCGCACCCCTGAGCATGACGTTGCTTCCCGCGGGCACGGCAGCATCCATCGCATGCTCGTGTTCCACGGTGAAGGCAGCGGCAGGCAATGATCCCTCCGGCGAATCCGGGGGAAGATATCCGTTCAACCCGTGCCCGGTGGCAAGCACCACCTCGTCATAGAGCTCGGTTCCTTGAACACTCTCCACTTCCCACAGCGGCCCGCGGCGGTTGATTCCCGTGGCGTCAACTGCGCGATGCTGCACGGGCAGGATTCCCCGGCTGGCTAGCAGATCATACTGCTCGGCAAGGTACTTCCCCACAAGCGCCCGCGGCGGATAGCCATCTTCGGCCACCCCGTCGCCTTTTTCTGCACACCATTGGTTGAAGGTCTTCGAGCACAAGCTGGATGAAGCGTCGATAATGCGAGGATTCACGTTCAACCGCAATTCCTTCGGTTGCTTGGTGTTCCATACTCGTCCGGCCCCTGGCGGATACGGGTCATAGACGTCCACCTGCACCGCCGGGGCCGGGAGTCCTTCGAGGCCATCGTTGAGCGCAAGCAAGGCGAACAGGCATTTAGGTCCGCCACCAATCATTGCAATGCGAATCATTTCACCGGCTGATCTTCGAAAGCCGAGATGCCTTCTGCTTCCGGCTGCTCCCCCAGGGTCTCGCGCACCCACTGGTCGTTATAGACGCTATGCAGATACGGAACCCCGGAATCATGGACAAGGAAGGCCACGCGTGAACCGTCGGAAAGCTTCGGGAGCATCTGCCCCATGGCCGCGACGATTGCACCGGTCGATGCCCCGGCTAGAATGCCTTCACGGCGGGCCAGTGCCCGGCATCCCCGGACCATTTCGATTTCGGAGATGCGGAAGATATGATCCGGTTCAGCTTGTAGCGCGAGCTCGGGAACAATGCCAGCACCGAGCCCCGGCAAACGCCGGTTTCCGGACTCTCCGCCAAAGAGCACAGAGCCAAGCGCATCCACGGCAACGAGCTTGGTGTCCAAGCCATGCTCGCGAATGTAATTCTGGCATCCCAAGATGGTTCCGGTAGTGCTTGTCGCAACGAAAAGCATGTCCAAGTTTCCATTCAAGGCATCCAGGATTTCTGGCATGGTGGAGGAATAGTGCGCACGAGGATTATTTGGGGACCCGTATTGGTTGGTAGTCACCGCTCCCGGGTTCTCTGCCATCAGCTGTTGCACCCTCTGCCGGCGGGCGGCCAGCTTGTTTCCGTCAGGTTGATTGACTACCAAGTCTACGGTGGCACCGTAGGCCCTCATGATGTCTATCGCTGATTTGTTGGCGTTCTCGTCAACAACAGCGACAAACTGGATTCCGCGCACCACGCATTGCCGGGACAGCGCGATGCCCAGGTTGCCTGAGGTTGACTCGATGACCATTCCTCCGGGCCGCAACCGGCCAGATTCGATGCAAGATTCAATCAGGCTTGCCGCGGTGCGCTCCTTGGTGCTGCCCGAAAGCTGGAGCATGTCCAGTTTGGCGAATATTTCAATATCCGGCTTGTCGAAAAGGCGCTCCAATTTCACCAAAGGTGATTTGAAGGGGTTCAGCGTTCCCGCACTATCCATGTTCATCGCTCGCATTCATGTGTGGCAATTCAAGCAAGACTGCTCTTTCCTGCGAAAATATGGGATTTATTCCACTTCATCGCATTTTCGGCCAGTCTATGCGCGCACGCTCGAACGGCCTAGGTCAATCACGGATTCCAAGGTTGGCCACAGGAGAATCCGCTGGGCTTCGCTATGGCTGATGGCGCACACCGGATATTCCCGAATGCCCCGGACACAGTCGCTACCCTGATGGCGCAGTGCCACTGACCTCTGGAATGCCACGCGTGAAAGCCAAGCCCCGTCGCCACGGCAAGGTCCTGCCGCGATCCGCGGAATTACAGGTCCCCCGGACCTGCGTCCTCCCCTGATCCGCCGGCCCTCGCGCCATCATGCGGATACAGATCCGCTACGGTGCGGTCCTCCAAAGTCCGCGTCGCGATCAGCGAGGCGCCCACCCAAATGAACAGGTAGGTGGAAACCGCCATCTGGTATCGAACTTGCCCACCAACGCCGCGGCAATCGTCGGGGCGAACGCGCCACCAACTGCCGAGCCCAGCGCGTAGCTGATCGAAGAACCGCTCAAGCGGATGCGAGACGGAACCAGCTCTGCATACAGCTCCGTCAACGCGCCGTAGGAGAAACCCATGAAAGCGCCGAAGACCACCAAGGACACGGTAGCCCAGGCCAGATTCCGTGTCTCGATGAGCAGGAACAGCCAGAAGAGCCAGACCAGAAGGAGCACCCAGCCGATGATGAACATCTTCTTGGGGTCCACCCTGTCGGAGACGACTCCGCCAATCCAGGTGGAGATCAGCCAGGCCAGCGATCCGATGGTGATGATGTTCAGAAGATCGCCCGCTTGCAGGCCCAGCTTGCTTGTCGCATAACCCAGAATGAAGCCACCGGTGAGCATGTAGCCGGCGGAGTTGTTACCCATGAAAACCAGCGTTGCCTGAATGACCTTCCTCGGATGCTTGCTGAACAGCGTGGATAACGGGGCAGACTAGGTCTGATTGGTCTTTCCGATGTGCTTCTGCTCCTTGGTCATGCGTCCGGGCACTGCAGCCGGAGTGCTCATGATTCCCTCGTTGTATCGAGTGCTCGGAAATCACTTTCCTCCGCCCCCAGCACCACCGCGCTGGACGTTCATGCAGGATCGACTTCTTGCCTTGATGGTAGGCCTCCGCCGAACCCGCTACAAGCGATACTTCTCCTAGCGCAACGCGTGACTGGTTGTTCGCATTGCTCCTGCGGAAATCTGTCAGGCTTGTGCGAACAGCCCGGCAGCATCAGCGACTACCTGCTTCGCGCCGCCCTGGTTCCAGCTCTCGCGTTGGCGCGTGGCTCCATTTCCGAAATTCGCGAGCGAGTCCAAGTAATTGGCTACGAACTGTTCATCGCCATTACGTTGCAATGCCCGGCCCGCGTAGTCGAGCACCCGCTGGATCATGACCTTGACAAGCACGGATGTCCTGGATCCGCTATCGAAATAAGTGCCTTCCACTCCCGATTTCGCTGCTTGCCACAGGCCCAGGTCGAGAACCTCGGACGCTGCCGTGCTGGCAGGGCTGCGTGTTGCCGAAGCGGTATCCACAATGGCGCGGATGAGCAAAGCCAGGGCCACAGATTCACCGGCTGTCATCTGCGTGTCCGCAGCGCGGACTTCAATGGTCGGATGATTCACCGACAAGCGGGCGACCCAGCTAATGTGGCCCGGATCGAGCAGCGCCCCGGAAGCAATCATGTCCTCCACCCGCTGCTGGTATTCATGCTCTGACGCAAAAGCCGGCGGAATGCCTGTCGCAGACCATCTGCGGTAGTGCACCGTCCGCCATGACGCGAAACCCGTCAGTTCCCCGTTCCAGATGGGAGAGTTCGCGCCAATTCCCGCAATCAGCGGCAACCAGCCGCGCAAGGCATTCAGCGCCCGGACTCCGGCTGCGGCATCCGGGATATGCACATGGATGTGCAGCCCGTTGATGAAATGCTCGCGGGCGATCCCCGGGACGAACTCGTGGATGGTTGCGTAGCGCTGGCCCTTGGTGAACTCCGTACTGCTCGGGATCTGCAGCGCCGTTCCCGAAGCAAAGGGAAGCACGTGGTGTTCGCGGCATATCCGCTCAATGGCGGCGCGCCGCCGCACCAGCGCTTCCAGGGCTTCGTCCGCCGAGGCGCAGATTCCGGTGACGATTTCCAGCTGGCTGGCCAGCATTTCACGGTGGACCGTGGTGCCCGGCAGTTCCAGGCCAAGCAGCTGGGAGCGGATCGGACATCGGCACCGGGGCGGCAGTTGCCGGATCCACGACGAAGAATTCCTCCTCGATCCCAAAGGTCCTGTTCATGGACGCTGGTTCGCCTTCCCTGGGCAGCAGTACGAACTGAACATTAGACCGCAGCTAGCCGGGACGGCCGTTCCAGGCACGAAGCCCAGCGATTTTCCAGCTTCGCCGCAGCGACGCACGCGGCAGTTCACAGGCACCCGTTCACCTTCTGGCCCTACGCCCGATGGCTGCCCCGGGCACCTGTTGCCTGCTTTTCACAGCTGCTACCGAGCTTGCGGCCATGCAAGTACAAGCCCTGGCGCGGGCGCTTGCGTAGTGTGCGACGATCGATTCACCGCGGCTCGGCAAAGCACCGCAAGACGCAGAGTTGCGGGCTGTCACGCCCAATTGGAGGCGCAGCTTCACCCGGCCGGCTACTGGCCAGCCGGATCGAGATTACTGGATTGATCCGAAGTCGAACGCAGCAGGAGGACAGAGCCATGATCAGCACAGAACAGCTTCAGGAACTCAGTGCAATTGGCGGCACCGTCATTGGCCCCGACGGCCAGAAGATCGGCAAATTCGGCCAGATTTTCCTTGATGACCGCAGCGGGCAGCCGGAATGGGCGACGGTCCGCACCGGACTCTTCGGCCTCTCCGAGAGCTTCGTTCCGCTCAGCCAGGCGACCGTCGCAGGCGATACGCTCTCGGTGCCCTATGACAAGCAGACCGTCAAGGACGCCCCGAACATCGACCCCGAGGGCCAGCTCACGCCAGAGCAGGAGCAGGAGCTCTACCACTACTACAGCCTGTCCTATCATGAAGCAGACCAGGCCGCCGTGCAGCCGGGCGTCCCGGACACCGATGCCCGCGCCGAGTATTCGCGGGAAGACGTGCGCGGTCCGGGAACCGGCGCTCCAAGGTCCTCTGCCGTCCGTTCCGAGGAGCAGCCGCAGGTGGGTACCGAAGGCGTGGAAACCGGCAAAGTGCGCCTGCGCAAGCACGTGGTCACCCGGGATGCGGCAACCACCGTGCCGTTAAGCCATGGGGAAGCGCGGCATGAGCGCGAGCCCATCACGGATTCCGCAGCCGCTGGCACAAGCGGCGAACTGGCTGGGGACGAGCAGAAGGTGGCCTTGGACGAGGAACGCCCCGCTGCAAAGAAGGCTGTTGATCCGGTCGAGCGAGTCAGCCTGGAAGAGGAAGCAATCACCGAGGAAGAGCGCCGCGAAGCGCAATTGCGCATGGAACAGGCGCAAGCTGAGGGCTGGGAAGGCGGCCGGCAGACCCGCTAGCGCCGGAGCCGAACCTGCACGCAGCGGTGATCGGGGCGGAATCAGGCTTGCGCCGGATTCCGCCCCGATCCGCGCACCGCCATTGCTGGACGTTCCCTAGGTACTTGAAGACTCCCCTGCCATCCAACTGGCAATTCTCTAGCGTGGAGAGCATGACGGCGGCCAGCATGCCGGTCCAGCGTTTCCTTCCGATCGCAACAGCCAGAGTGAAGGAGCAAGATCATGGAACATCCAAAAGATCCTGTCGTAGAAGAACGTCCGCTGGTGCAAAAGGCCGCGCTGGCGGTCGGCATCGTGTTCTTCCTGGTCGACGTCCTCGGATTCATTCCTGGAATCACCACCAACTACGCATCGCTCTCAGGTGACGGCCACGACTTCGAGGCCAAGTTGCTGGGAATCTTCCAGGTCTCGTACCTGCACAATGCCGTGCATCTGCTCTTCGGTGTCGCCGGCTACCTGATGGCTCGGACCGTGCCTGCTTCCTGCAGCTACCTCATCGGCGGCGGAATCATCTATCTGGTCTTGTGGGTCTACGGGCTGGTCATTGATTTCGACAGTGCAGCCAACCTCATTCCCCTGAATGATGCGGATAACTGGCTGCATCTCGGGCTCGGTGCGCTCATGATTGCCTTGGGATTGTTCCTCTCCCGGAAGGCGGCCGGACAGCCTCGGGACCCGTACGCGGCATGACAAGACGATGAATTGCCGAAGCGGGCACCCCGGCATGCAGGGGTGCCCGCTTCGGCAATGCAGTTCATGGCAAAGCCCTCAGCGCCTTCGCTACACGCAACGGTTCGAAAAGCCGAGACCGCCAGACACCGGGAATCCCAGGAATCCAAGCGAGTTCGCTGTCGCAGGATCCCCAGCAGGCGCAGCGGAACTCACCCGCTGTTTGCGGGAGGATTTCAATACTCAGCTCTTCCTCGACGGCGGTTCCGTGCCCTTGGATCACCAAGGACTTGGATGCCGGGCTCTGGTCCCAGCACAGCCAAGCCGACGTCCGGAAAGCTGGCTCGGACGGCGGCTGGACCGGCTGGCCGCCAATTGCTAGGAGCTGAGCTCCTCGGCAATGGCACTGCTGAACGCGTCGAGGTCGTCCGGATTACGCGAGGTAATCAGCACGTAGCCGTTCGCCGGGCAGCGGAAAACCTGTTCGTCCTTCCAGGTGCCGCCGGCATTGACCACATCGGTCTTGATCGAGGTGTACGAGGTCAAGGTCTTGTCCTTGGCCAATCCGGTTTCCACCAGCAGCCATGGCCCATGGCAGATGGAAGCGATCGGCCGGCCCGAACCGGCAAAGGACTTGGCAATGCGCTGGGCGTCGGCGTCCAAGCGGAGGTTGTCGGCATTCAGCGTTCCGCCGGGGATCAGCAGCAGGTCGAAATCATGCTCGTCCACTGCCGCCAGTGCTTCACTGGCTTCGAAGACCTCCCCCAGATCCCAATCGCCAACCAGCGACTTGACCTGGCCGGCCTCCGGGGCCGCGATCACCACCTCAGCACCGGCTTGGCGCAAGTGCTCCACTGGCTTCTTCAGCTCATCCTGCTCGACTCCGCGGTTGGAAACTACCGCAAGGACTTTCTTGCCTGCTAGATCTGGCATATTCATGCTCCTTTCATCGACCACTGCCCACTGTGCTTTGCGCAACCAACGAAGGCAAGCTGCACTCAGGAAGCATCCAGCTGCCGGCTGCCGGCTGCGAATGGGGGACGTTGCCTGCTGCAAGGCCTGCTGCGCAGGGCATAGGATGCTCAGGCGTTGGCCGGCTGGCCCTGCTCCTCGGCCAGTGCTTTGGCCTCCTTCTTCTCGCAGATGTGCTTGATGCCGGTGAATGCCAGGGCCAGCACGAGGATGGTGTAGAGGATGACCGTGATGGAGCTGTCCACCAGAATTCCGGCATCGCCTTCCGACACGCTCAGTGCACGGCGCAGTTCATGCCCAGCTCAAGGACGACTTGCTGCAAGGCGCATTCCAGCCCGGAGACGCCCTGCGCGAGGTTGCTTTGGCCGAACGCTTTGGCGTGTCCCGCACCCCGGTGCGCGAAGCCCTGACCCGCCTGCTGCACGAAGGGTTGCTAGAGCGCCGCGCCCGTGGACTTTTCGTCAAGGAAATCGACCCCGAGCAGATCATGCAGGTCTATGACCTGCGCATCCTGCTCGAAGGCCCGGCCGCCCAGGAAGCCGCCTCGGTGCGCACCGAAGTGGACCTGATGCGCCTGCAGGCCCTGGTTGACCGCGACCGCGCACTTGCCGAGCCGGATGATGCCACCCGATTGGCCACCAACATCGAGTTCCACCGCGCGCTTTGGCGCGCAGCGCACAATCCGGTGCTCGAGGATCTGCTGGAGCGCCTGGCCACCCACCAGATCCACGCCCCATCATCCACGCTGTCCGTCGGCTCGCGCTGGACCGAATCGCTGGACGAGCACCAGCGCATCGTGGATCACGTCCGCGAACGCGACAGCGCAAAGGCCAGCGAACTCATCCAGAAGCATGTGTCCACCGCCAAGGCGCTGCGCTTGAAGATGTTCGCCAGCCTGATGCACTAGCGCCAGACCCGAAGCAGCTGGGCCGTTCCGGGTTACGCCAGAGCATCGTCGATCTGTAGAATGGAAGCATGGCTTTGGTCCTTTCAACGCATGCGCAGCGGCTTCGCGCTGCCGTTTTCCCCAACGGGAAACTGCTGACCAAACTTGCCAGCGGCACCAACGGGTGGTTGAGTTCCTGGGGAACCAACGCCCACGGCGAGATCGCCGGCTGCCCGCCACCGCGCCACTAATTGCGCGGTCCCACCACCTGTTCTTTCTTTCGTGGATTCCGCGCGCCGTCGTGCCCCTTTTTCCCGGATCCCAGAAAGACCCGTTACCTTGCCATACCCTTCAACTGGCGTATCCCGCCAAGCACCCCACGCCATCTGGCGCGGTATCCACCAGACCCTCAAGCAGGATTCGATGGGCGGACTGCTGCTGCTCTGCGCCACCCTCGCCGCACTGATCCTGGCCAATTCCCCGGCAGCCCCCTGGTACGAGGGGCTGCGCGATTTCCGTTTCGGCCCCGAGGCCCTGCATCTGAACCTCTCGGTAGGATCTTGGGCCGCAGATGGCTTGCTCGCCATCTTCTTCTTTGTCGTCGGCCTGGAGCTCAAGGAGGAATTCGTTGTCGGCAAATTGCGCAATCCGCGCACGGCGATCGTTCCCGTCGCGGCCGCCGTGGGAGGCGTGGCGCTGCCTGCACTGTTCTACGTCCTTGCCATCTCCGCTTCGGGCAGCTCCGCCATCAACGGATGGGCGATTCCCGCGGCCACTGACATCGCCTTCGCAATTGCCGTTATCGCGGTCGTGGGCAAGTTCCTCCCACCGGCCCTGCGCACTTTCCTGCTCACCCTGGCGGTGGTCGATGACCTCCTGGCCATTTCCATCATCGCCATCTTCTACACCGAGAACCTGTCGTGGCTGCCGCTGCTCATCGCCCTGCTCCCGCTAGCCGCGTTTGCTTTCGCCGTGCAGCGCGGGGTCCGGGCCTGGTGGATCCTCATCCCGCTCGGAGTAGCCGTCTGGGCATTGGTGCACGCCTCGAGAATCCATGCCACGGTAGCCGGCGTACTGCTGGGCTTCATGGTTCCGGTAGTGGCTACCCAGCGAGCCCATGTCCGAATCGGAACCAACGAACAGGGCGACGAAATCCATGAGGGACTGGCCGCCCATTTCGCCGACCGATGGTCCATTCCCTCATCGATCTTCGCAATTCCCCTGTTCGCCTTCTTCGCGGCCGGGGTTCCACTCGGGGGCCTTTCCGGCTTGGGAGAATCGCTGCTGAGTCCGGTTGCGCTGGGCATCATCTTCGGACTTGTCCTGGGCAAGTCGATTGGAATCACCTGCTCCACTTTCCTGGTCACCAGGATTCCCGGAATCAAGCTGGATAGCAGCATCAAGTGGCCGGACGTGCTGGGCCTTTCCTTCGTGGCCGGCATCGGCTTCACCGTCTCCCTGCTGGTAGGCGAACTGGCCTTCGGCCAAGGCGGGGATGAAGCGCAGTATGTCAAGGTCGGGGTGCTGTGCGGCTCACTGCTGGCCGCATTCATTGGCGCGATGCTCCTCGGGGCGCGAAATCGCCTGTACCGAGCGGCAGCCGCCTCGCGCGCGTAGCAAGTCTTGCTGCATCCGCCCCTCGGACGGATGCAGCAAGACGCGTCAACGGACCTACTAGCGCGCAGTAATCGAATCGATGGCCTCGCGGGCTTCCTTTGCCAGCTGCTGTGGCATGGGCGCGCTCTTGGCCGAGTCGGCCGCCGTCTTCTGCCCCTGATCACTGACCACGTACTGCCCGAAAGCCTTGACCAGTTCCACGGTCTGCGGATCCTCATAACCACTGCAGAACAGCAGGTAGGAGACCAGCACCATCGGGTATGCGCCTTCGGCGGTGGTCTTCCGGTCAAGTTCCAGGGCGATATCGTGCTCCCCGCGTCCTTCCACACGCTCGGATTCGGCCACGGCCTTGGCCGCGGCTTCCCCGCTAACGGCGACGAATTCATCTCCGACCTTCAGCTTCACCTTGCCCAGCGACTGATCCACCAGCGAATCGTCGGCGTAGGTTATCGCTCCGACAGCGCGGGTCACGGTGGTGACCACACCGGCATTGCCCTGGGCTTTCTCCAGTCCGGTGGCATCCGGCCAGCCGCCATCGGGCTCATGAGTCCACACCTCGGGAACCACGCTATGCAGGTATTCGGTGAAATTCTCCGTGGTGCCCGAGTCATCGGCACGGGCCACCCCGGTTACCGGGATATCCGGCAGCTGAACCTCGGGATTCAGCTTGGCGATGGCCGGGTCCTGCCATGAACGGATCTCGCCGGAGAAGATCCGGGCGATCGTTTCGGCATCCATATTCAGTTCCTTGATGCCCGGCAGGTTGAAGGCGATGCTGATCGGGGAAATATACGCCGGAATATTGATCGCGCCCTGCGGCCCGCAGGTTTCGATAGAACGCTGAACTTCCTCGTCCTTCAGATACGCATCGGATCCGGCGAACTCGGTACCGCCGGCCAGCAGCCCTGCGCGTCCGGCGCCGGATCCCACCGAAGCGTATTGCACCTGGACCTTGGGGTGCAGGGTGGAGAATTCGGTGCTCCAGGCGTTCATGGCCGAGTTCTGCGCGGTGGATCCGCCTCCGGTCAGGGTGCCTTCCAGGTTGGAGGTATTGGCTTCGGCGGCCTTGCGCTGCTCCTCCCCCAACGGATAATCCGAACCGCAGCCCGAGAGCAGCAGGGCCAGGCCAAGGCTGGAAGCGGTGATTGCTCCTGCCCGGCGGGCAAGTGAATGAGGGGCAAAGCGGGTGGGGCGCACAACAGCTCCTGGATTATAGGGGTACGTTTCAACTAGTTCGTAAACTCCAGTCAAACATCTTTCCAACATTTTTGCGCTTCTCAAACCCGTCGGTGCTTATCCCAACGCATTCCCAGCCGCTTAGGCCGGGCCCATTGATTTGCTTCGCCGCAAAAGCTTAAGTGATAATGATTCTCATTATGACTTATGTGGATTCCCCATCGATCAGCCAGCCTGGCGCCCACCAGCCGCCTGCTCCGGTGTTCCTCCTGCGCAACGCACGCCTGGGACTGCGCACGGAGAACCGCGCTCTGCTGGAAATCGAGGTGTTCACGCTTCTTCCCGGCGAGCGCGTGGTCATCACCGGCACCTCGGGTGCTGGCAAGTCGCTGCTGCTGTCCATGATCACCGGGCACTGGGCACCCGGATTGGAATTCCCCGGCACCCGCATTGCCGACTCGCGCCGCATTGGCTGCATTCCGCAACGCGGCCAAGATGCCCTGCACCCGCTGCTGCCGCTGGGGCGGCAGCCGGCGAGATCTCGCGCGGACCGGCGGTAATTGCCAACGCGACGCCGCCGATTCTTGCCGGGGTCGTCATCGCGGCCCTGGTGGGCCCATCGGTGGGCGGTGCCGCGCTGGCCGTGCTCTGGGTGAGCTGGCCTCCGTTGGCCACCCATGCGGCCTCGCTGCTTGATGAGGCGCGGGCCATGCCGCATATCCGCTGCCTTCCGCTCTCGGGGGTGCCGCGGAGCAGGATCTGGATCCAGCATTTGCTGCCAGCGGTGATTCCCGCATTGCTGCGGCATGGGATGCTGCGGCTGCCCGGGGTGGCTTTGGCCTTGGCTGCCCTGGGATTCCTCGGGCTCGGGGCGCAGCCGCCCACCCCGGAGTGGGGTTTGCTGCTGGCCGAAGGCATCGGCTATGTCGAGCGGGCTCCGTTCACCGCCATCGCCCCGGGCGCCGCACTGGTGCTGACTTCCGTGTGCGCTGTGGCGCTCGCCGGGATTCCGGTGCCACGGCGTGCCGGTTCCCGCGGCCCTTCGAAGAAGCTGGAGGCGCAGTCCGGGAGCTCCCAGGTGCCGGTGAGCTGAACGGCGGGACTACCGTTCCGCTGCCAGTTCGCTGTTGCCGTGCAGCGTTCCGGTGGACAGCCCGAGGCTTACCGGCTGCGGCGAACTGCAGCAGCCGCTGGATTCGGCAGGCTCGGCCGGTTCCGTTCCGCAGGAGTTTTCGCTGGCCGGAGCGTCGCAGGAGCCGCCCAGGTCCGTTGAGCAAACACCTGTTTCCGGCAGCTCCAGCTCCACCCGGCCGGCCGCCTCCGCATCTCCGGAGAGGGCGGCGGCAATGGAGCGCACCTGCTCGTAGCCGGTAGCCATCAAGAACGTCGGGGCCCGCCCATAGCTCTTCATGCCAACGATGTAGAAGTTATTTTCCGGGTGCGCCAGTTCCTTGGCGCCGTGCGCGCTGACCGTTCCGCAGCTGTGGAACTCCGGATCGATCAAGGGACCGAGCTGGCGCGGGGCCTCGACGCATTCGTCCAGCTCCAAGCGCAGCTCCGAGAGCATCTGCAGATCCGGGCGGAAACCGGTGGCAGCGATAATGCGGTCAACGGCCAGCTCGCGGCCATCAGCCAGCACGACTGCCAGCTGCTCCCCTGCGTTCATCGACGCGACGGAGACATTCTCCAGCAGTTCCACGTGGCCGTTTTCCACCAGCCGGCGCAGCGAGGTGCCCAGCTGGCCCCGGGCCGGAAGCTGGTCGGCGGCTCCGCCGCCGTAGAGCCGGATCGGGTTGGCTTCCCCGCGCAGGCCCCAGCGGATCCGGGTATCAGGGTGCTGCTTCTGCAACCGGCCCAGGGCGATGATGGTGTTCGCCGCCGAATGCCCAGCGCCGAGCACCAGCAGGTCCTTGCCTGCCAGCTCGTTCTCATCGGCGCCCAGCGGATCGGGAAGCCCGCTGGTGATGAAGCCCTGCTCACGTGCTTCGGCTTCGCCGATTGCCTCGATGCCGCCACGGCCTACCGGGCTTGGCTGGTTCCAGGTTCCGCTGGCGTCAACTACGGCGCGGCCGAGCAGATCCACCAGGCCGCCAGGGGTTTCGGTGCGCACCAAAAACGGTGCGTCGTCGCGGTTCGCGGTGCGGGCCTTGTCGGAGCCGCGGCCGTCGGCCAGCACGCGGCTGATCTTCACCACGCGGTGGCTGTAGCGGATGCGTGGCGCCAGTGCCGGGTGGGCTGCTAGCGGCTGCAGGTACTCGCTGACAAGTTCCGCACCGGTGGGCAGCTTGGTGATCCGCGGCGCTTCCCAATCCCCGGCATATCCTTCGCTGGGGGTTTCCAGCAGCCGTCGGGACGCGGCATCGATATTGAAGCGCCATGGGGAGAAGAGCTTGATGTGGGACCACTGGGCAATGGCGGCACCGGCGCTGTCCCCGGCTTCCAGGACGAGCACGTCCTGCCCGCGCTCGCGCAGGTGGGCTGCGGTGGCCAGCCCGATGGGACCGGCGCCGATGACGATCACTGGAAGGTTCTGGTTCATGGATTTCTCCTTGGCTGCTGGATTCCGGGTGGCGGGTGCCGCTTGGCTGGCTGGCAGCAGTTCGGCGATGAGCTGCTCTATCCGGGTGCGGATTTCATCGCGGATCGGGCGCACGCCGTCGATGCCCTGACCTGCAGGGTCCTCCAGCTTCCAGTCCTCATAGCGCTTGCCAGGGAAGAATGGACAGGCGTCCCCGCAGCCCATGGTGATCACGACGTCCGAGTCCTTGACCGCTTCGGTGCTCAGCACCTTGGGCACTTCGGCGGACATGTCGATGCCTTCCTCCAGCATTGCCTGGACGGCGGCCGGGTTCACCGAATCAGCGGGAGCCGAGCCGGCCGAGCGGACCTCAATTCGCCCTTCGGAAAGGTGAGAGAGGTAGGCGGCGGCCATCTGGGAGCGTCCGGCGTTGTGCACGCAGACAAAGAGAACTGAAGGCTTCTCGGTTGCAGTCATGGTTATTTTCCTCAGGCAGAAGTTGTGACGGTGCTGGATGCGGGGAAGAATTTCCGGGCCCACAGGGCCACGTAGACCAAGGCGACCAGGATAGGCACCTCGATCAGCGGACCGACCACCCCGGCCAGGGCCTGTCCGCTGGTGGCGCCGAAGGTCGCGATGGCCACCGCAATGGCCAACTCGAAGTTGTTCCCGGCCGCAGTGAAGGCCAAGGTGGTGGTGCGCGGGTACCCCAGCTTCAGCCAGTGGCCAATGACCATGCCGGCACCGAAAACCACCACGAAGTAAACCAGCAGCGGGACGGCCATGCGCAGCACATCCAGCGGCTTGGAAATGATGTTATCTCCCTGCAGTGCGAAGAGCAGGACAATGGTGAACAGCAATCCATACAGCGCCCACGGGCCGATCTTCGGCAGGAACTTTCCCTCGTACCAGTCGCGGCCCTTGGCCTTTTCGCCCAGCGTGCGAGTCAGGTAGCCGGCCACCAGCGGGATGCCCAGGAAGACCAGCACCGAGGCAGTGATCGCGGCAATGGAGAATTGCGCGCTGGTGGTTTCCAGTCCCAGCCAGGAAGGCAGCACCTGCAGGTAGAACCAGCCCAGGGCACCGAAGGCGATGACCTGGAATACCGAGTTGATGGCCACCAGCACGGCGGCCGCTTCGCGGTCCCCGCAGGCCAGGTCATTCCAGATGAACACCATGGCGATGCAGCGGGCCAGCCCCACGATGATCAGCCCTGTGCGGTATTCCGGCAGGTCGGCCAGGAAGATCCAGGCCAGCACGAACATGAATGCCGGGGCGAGGATCCAGTTGATCACCAGCGAGGTGACCATCAGTTTCTTGTCGGCCAGCACGCGGCCTGTTTCGTTGTAGCGCACTTTGGCCAGCACCGGGTACATCATGACCAGCAGGCCGATGGCGATGGGCACCGACACCCCGGCCACGGTGAAGCGGTCCAGCAAGGCGCCGAGCTGCGGGAAGATGCGGCCCAGGCCCAGGCCGACGGCCATGGCGAGCAGGATCCACAAGGCCAGGTAGCGGTCCAGGAAGGAAAGTTTGGCCGCCACGGGGGCCGTGTCTAGCGCAGGGGCAGGTGCCACTGAATCATCACTCCAAGAATAGACATCGACGATTATCGATGTTTTGAGTATGATGAAACATATCGACGTTTGTCAATCTCTGGCGCCGACCAAGACGCCAAGACAAGAAAAGAGCCGAGGTCCATGAGCACAGCCACCGCGAATCCTGCCGACGGCACGTGCACCGCGCCGGCTGCCGATGCCTGCTGCGTGCCATCCCCCGGGGAGGCAATCCTGAGCGCCGAGGAAGCCGAACTGCTGGCACTGCGATTCAAGGCGCTGAGCGACCCCAACCGACTGCGCATCCTGTCCATCGTCTCCAGCAGCGCGGCAGCCGAGACCTGCGTTTGCGACCTGCCCGAGCCGCTGGGCCTCAAGCAGCCCACCGTCTCGCACCATTTGAAGATCCTGGTGGATGCCGGGATCCTGCACCGCGAGAAGCGCGGGGTCTGGGCCTACTTCTCCGTGGTCCCCGGCGCCTTGGAATCCCTTGGCGCCAGCTTGGCGCCTAAGCCCTAGGCGGGTTTGCCACGCGGCCCTTGCTTGCAGGCACGGGCGAGTGCCCTATTTCGGGCGCTCGAACTTAGTGAGCTTATGCGTGCCATCGCAAAAGGGCTTGATGGCGGAGCCCCCGCAGCGGCATAGCGCTACGGGCCCTTGCCGGGCTTCAATGGATTGCCCCTCGGCATCGACGATTTCAAAATCTCCCCTGAGCAGCAAGGGTCCCTGCGGGCACACTGTAATGGTGGCCGCTTCCGAGGCACGGTTCCCGCCGCTCATGCGACTGCCCCAGCTCCGGCCTCGGCCTCGGCCCCGGCAAGCAACGCCGATCTGCCAGCTTCCCACGCGTCCAGATACTGTTCGCCGGCCAACGCATCAACGGCCGCCGCGGCTTGGGCTCCGAACAGTATGTCGGGGACCAGCTCCGGTTCGTCTTCAGCCAGTCCCCCAGCCAGGTCGCGGCCGGCGATCTGCTCATGGACCGCATCAGCTTCCACATGCTCATCGAAGTAATCGGTGACCGCAGATTCATAGCCCAGGCGCCGGAAGCCGCGGGCATAAGCCGCCTGGGGTATCGAGGAAGTCATCTCGTACAGCGCCAAGTGCCCAGTGATGGCTCCCCGATGGCGCCGGTGCATGCCGAAGAGCGAAATCATGTTGACAGCCGCCAGCGTCACCGCCGGAATGCGATTGATGTAGGCACCGAAGTCATCACGCAGGCCGACCCCTCTCATCGTCTGCCTGAACAGCTCGCTATGCATTCGAGGCAGATGCCCATTTCCGTATTCATCGGCCTGGATCTCCACCATCGCAGCTTTTGCACGTCCCTCGAGTTTCGGGATCGCCCAGGTGTGAGGGTCAGCTTCCTTCAGCTGATAGATCGACTTCAGAATCAAGAATTCGCGTGCCTGGGCGGCATTGGCCTTGCGCTGGATGAATTTCGAGACCGACGGCCCGGCATCACTCGCAGCGAGCGCAAACAGCGCTTGGGCCACCTCCGAGGAGCTGGGTTCCACGCTTGGAACCGGGCCCGCAGCCTCGCGAAGCGCTTGCTCGAAAGCCTCCTCGATCTGGGTCCGCAGCGAAATCAGCCCAGGGTTCCATTCCCAGCGATCATCGACGCCTGCAAAACCCCGATAGTGCAGCTCATAGAGCATGAAAAGGCTCAACTGCAGGTCCCCGTCGTCAAGCACATCCGAAGCCGAAGCCAACCGCCCGGTTGCGACCGTTGGCAGGTAGGCTGCGTGTTCTCCCGAGGGGTTGCACAGCAACGCGTTGGCCAGCTCTCGGGACAGGTCTCCGCTGGGTACGGGCAGATGCATGACGCTCCTTGGGTGTCGCTGGTTGCATAGCCGGCAATAGCGGCTTGAGGATGATCGTGCCAGCATCCCCCGGATATCACCATCATTAGGAGGAAAGGCCAAGGTAAGCCGCCAAGGCAGGCAATCGATTGAACTCCGTCGCCTGGCCGGGTGCGGCTGCGCTCCGCGGAATTCGTGTCCACATGCGTGGCATGAGGTATCCTCAGAAGAACACTCCACGATGATCACCGAGCGCCAATGGCGAAACCCGGGGATCCCTCGGCTTCGCGCCACAGGGTTTCGTGGGCGGTCCCCTTTCGGAGAGCTGCCATCAGCGGAGGATTATATGAACATGCCCGAACGCCGTTTTCGCGCCATGCAACGCGTCGAAGAACTTTTGCATTGCCCTGAGGCAAGAACCCTTCTCACCTCGTACGGCTGGTTCGAGGGGACGCCGGTGGTATTCGCCCAATACGCCGATCCAGTAGATGAAGTCATGGGCTTCGTATCGGTCCATGGACGGGCAGTGCTCATGGTTGTCGATGACGGCCAAACCGATGAGCTGCAGCTATGGCACATCACGGTGCCCAGCCCGCTTTTTCCCAATGTTCCGCCACTGCCAGCGGGAACCACAATCAGCGAACTGTGCAACATGCACCGCACGGAGAAATTGATGCCGTTTCGCGTAGCTTTTTGGTCCCATAGCGCGGCACTGCATGAAATTCCCTGCTTTGTCCGCAACGACAGGCCTGTCCAGGCAACTCGGTCGACGACTGACATCGGCTAGCCCGGCGGGCCAGCCCGGACAGCTATCGGAACGCTCCCTCTCGCGCCACGCGCCACGCGCCATCCCGATCGCGGATTCCGTCTTGGACTACTGGGTCCGGACGGAATTTCCTTCCACGAGCTTTCCCGTTCAATGACACGAATGCCGGATCGCTGCCCGGCCCGTGCCACAATCCGAAGTGGAAAGTAGCGCCGAGCACCAGTTGGCGCGTCCTATGCGAGGAGGCATCGGCGGCAGTGCAAGCCAAAATGGAACAGGTCCAGCAACAGACCAACGCGGCCTGGATCATCATCGTGGCCTCCGGTGTGATGGCCGGCCTGCACATCTGGAAGCTCGCCCCCGCGCTGACCGTGATCCAGGACGAACTGGGGTTCTCGCTGGTCTTCTCCGGCGTGCTGCTGGGCGTGGTCCAGGTGGCCGGCATGGCCGGCGGGCTGGCAGTATCCCTGCTCTCGGAAGTCATCTCCCAGCGCCGCACGTTGATCCTCGGCTTGCTGCTGCTGGTGCTGGGCAGCACGCTGGGCGCCTTGTCCCCCAGCGCGCCGCTGCTGCTGGCCACCCGCATCCTGGAAGGCGCGGGTGTCATCATGGCCACCGTCATGGGGCCGGGACTCGTGCGCCTGCATGCCCCGATCAGGAACCTGAACATGGCCGTGGGGTGGTGGGCCGCCTACATGGGCATGGCCACCTTCATCGGCGTCTTCTCCACCGCACTGGTGCTCCAGCACCTGTCTTGGCACCTGTGGTGGGGCCTGCTCGCGTTCATCACCCTGTTGCCCATTCCGCTGATACTGAAGTTCGTGGCAGCGGATAGGCCCTCGGGTCCGGCGGCCCTGCGCGAAGCTGCCCGGCGCATTGCCATCACCGCCCGGGCACCGCGCGTGTGGATCAGCGGACTGATTTTCGGCTGCTATACGGTGCAATGGATGGCAGTAGTGGGGTTCCTGCCCACGATCTACGAGGAATTCGGCCTGGATCCGGTGGCCGGTGGATTGGCCTCAGCCGTGATCGGCGGGCTGAATGCGGTGGGCGCGATCATCTGCGGCGCGCTGCTCCAGCGCGGGATCAACGGGCGCACCCTGCTGCTCACCGGTTTCGCCTTGATGTCACTGACCTCCATCCTGACCTTCGCCATCGACTACCCTTCGGAGCTGCTGCTGATCCAGATGGTCTGCGTCGGCTTCTTCTCGCTGGCCGGAGCAGCCGTCCCGACCACCATGACCCGCGTGGTGGTCGACCTGGCTCCGCCCGGCGGTTCGGCCCCTGCCTCGATGGGCTTGACCCAGCAGATCTTCAATATCGGCAATTTCACCGGCCCGATGCTGCTCGCAGCCACGGCGACGCTCACCGGAGGGTGGAATGCCACCTGGTGGCTAACCACGTTCTTCGCACTGCTCGGCGCCTCGCTGACACTGGTGCTCTCGCGCAGGAATTCGCCGTTCGCCAAGGCGCACTGACGCCCTCTACCAGCAAGGGGCTGGAGGCAGGACGGTTTCCCGTCCTGCCTCCAGCCCCTTTTCCCTGCATTCTTTCTGCGCTGTGCCGCTAGTGCGCGCTGCGGCGCTCATCCCTGATCTGGCCGACCAGCTCTGCGAGCATGTCCTCCAAGGTCACCATGCCGGTGACCTTTCCGGTTCCGCCTTCGCGGACCAGCGCCAGGTGGGCACCGGAGAGCTGCATTTCCTGCAACGCGGTGCGAACGCTTTGCTGCGGGGCAAAGGACGGCAGCTTTCGGATGTCGCTGGGCTGCAGCGGCCGCTCGCGGGTATGCGCATCGGCACCCAGCACGTCCTTCACGTGGACATAGCCCACCGGGGTGCCATCGGCCTGCACCAGCGGGAAGCGGGAGAAGCCGTGCGCGGCCGCCGACTCGATATCGGCCACCGTGCAATCCACCGGCAAGGTCTGCACCTCATCGAAGCTGATCGCCACCGACTCGATGCTGCGCGCATCGAAGTGCAGGGCGCCCATCAGCAGCTGCTCGTCCTGCTCATCCAGGACACCGCCCTCACGGGATTCTGCCACCATGGAGGAGACCTCGTCGCGGGTGAACGTGCTGGCCACCTCGTTCTTCGGGGCCACCCCGAAGATCCGCAGGACCAGGTTGCCCATGGCGTTCATCAGCCACAGCACCGGGCGCAGGATCTTCACCAGCACCACCATGCTCGGGCCGAGGATTAGCGCCATGCGCTCCGGGCCGGCCAGCGCCATGTTCTTCGGCACCATCTCGGCGAGCACCACGTGCAGGTAGGTGACCACGATCAGCGCAATCGCGTAGGACAGCGCATCGATCATGCCCTCAGGAATCCCGATGGCCTCGAAGGGACCGGCCACCGCGTACTTCACCAGCGGCTTGGTGACATAGCCTAGCGCCAACGAGCAGACGGTAATGCCCAGCTGGGCGCCGGCCATCACCAGCGAGACGTTCTCGATGGCCCACAGGGTCAGCTTGGCGCTGCGGCTGCCGGCCATCGCCTTGGGCTCGATGATGCTTCGGCGTGCCGAGATCAGCGCGAATTCCGCGCCGACAAAGTAGAAGTTCGCTGCGAGCAGCAGGATCGTCACAAGGATTCCGACTAGATCGCTCATCGCCCGGCCTCTTCCTCATCAAGTTCGGACACTTCCACGTCAACGACGGCGATCCGCTGCTCATCGGTGGCCTGGATGGTGAATTCCAGCTGCTTGCGCGGCCCGCCGGGAACGCCGGGCACTACGAGGGCGACCACGTCGCCGACTTGGCCGAAGCGGCCCAGCTGCACGGTCAGCAACCCGGCCAAGGTCTCGTAGTCCGAGTCCTCGGGGATCTGGCAGCCCAGCAGCTCGCTGGCTTCATCCGGGCGCAGCGCCGCATCCAGCCGCCATCTAGTCTCCGAAAGGACTTGGACGCTGGAGTCTTGCGGGTCATGCTCATCGCGCACTTCGCCGACAATCTCCTCCACAAGGTCTTCCAGGGTCAGCATGCCGGCGACGTCGCCGGTCTCGTCGATCAGCACCGCCAGCTGCATCCCGCCGCCGCGCAGCTGGTCCATCAGCTCATCGAGCTCGATGGTATCCGGGACCAGCAGGGCCTGTTGGGCGTAGTCCCCCACCGCGGTGTGCGCGCGCTGCTCGAAAGGCACGGCGAGCAAGGCGCGGATATGCACCAGTCCCAGCACCCGGTGGCCGTCCTCGGCCACCAGCGGGAAGCGCGAATGCCCGGTTTGCGCGGCCAGCTGCAGCACGTCTTCGACGCTCTGCTGCGCGGTCACGGTGATCATCCGCGAACGGGCGGTCATCACGTCGTGGCCACGGCGGTTGCCGAAGGCCACGGTCCGGCGCAGCATCTCCGCGGTTTCCGAAGGCAGCACGCCCTCGCGGGCGGAGTGCCCCACCAGCGCGACGAGTTCCTCGGCGGAGCGGGTGGAGGCCAGTTCTTCCTGCGGCTCGATGCCGAGCCGGCGGACAATCCAGTTCGCGTTGCCGTTGAAGAATGAGAGGAACGGCTTGGTGACGGTGCTGAAGCCGCGCTGGAAGCCAACTACCGCCTTGGCGGTGGCAAAGGGCTTGGCAATGGCCAGGTTCTTGGGGACCAGCTCGCCGAAGACCATGGTCAGGATCGTGGCCAGCACCAGCGCGATGGCAACGGAGACCGTGCGGGCCAGGGCCGCGTCGAGGCCTGCGTCCTGCAGCGGGCCCACCACGAGAGCGGCAATGGCGGGTTCGGCCAGGAAGCCGATGCCGAGGTTGGTCAGGGTGATGCCCAGCTGGGCACCTGAAAGCTGGGTGGACAGGGTGCTCATGCCCTTGAGCACGCCCTGGGCGCGGCGGTCGCCATCGGCGGCGGCCTGCTTGACTTGATTTCGGTTAACCGTGATCAACGCGAATTCCGCGGCTACGAAGAGCCCGCATCCGAGAATGAGGAGCACGGCCAAAGCCAGAGAAATCCATTCCATTATCTGCACCCCCTGTCCTTCGAAGCCTGGCCGGCAATCATGCCGGGCAGAGGGCTGGAACTATGAGATCTACTGTCGCCTGAAGCGTCCATCATTCCCTTCCGGCCGGGGTATCTTCCTCCGGCCTGCTGTGTTCCATCAATTATCCGGCATACTGCGCGCCAAATTGGTTGAACCGTACAATTGTTTTCCCAATCCCCTGCTCTTGCATAGAGATTTCACAAGATTACCGGCAGCCGAGCTGATCGGCTATGCCGGAGATGCAACAAAACCTGTATCTTCGGTTCAGATCCATTGGCTTCTTTTAAGTCCGCGGAAGACGCTGGTCCGGCGCATGGCGCCCAAGAAGGAGAAGCTCCATTTCCGAGCACTACCGTCTTCACCAGTTCCTGACGGGCGTGGCTCACTGGCGAATTGCTCTTGGCTTCTTCCAACGACCTGGACCCGCAGTTCAACTACGCCGAAGAATATCGCCATCGACAGGCAGGGCTCTCAAGAATGCGGAGATCGAAGAACTGACTACCGCGAGCTTGAAGATGCGCGAATGCCCGGCGGGAGCTGGGCGGTGAGCACTGCGCCGGTCGCTTGCCGGCTCACCCAACAGAGAAGAGGTTCGCCGCGGAGCTACAGTGCTCCATGGCGAACCTCTTCAATGCCCATGGGTCAGGAGAAGTTGATGCCGCCATCGATCAAGACGGTCTGGCCAATCATGTGTTCCGAGTCCGACCCTGCCAAATAACTCACCAGCTTTGCGACGTTCTCCGGCTCGGAAACCCGGCCAGCCAGAATGTTGTCCACCTGCGCCTGCAGGGCACTGCCTCTCGGGGTTCCTTCACGCGCCGTGAGCCGCTCGTCAATCAAACTCCGCATCGCGGTTCCCACCACGCCCGGTGCATAGGAATTGACGGTGATGTTGTGCTTGGCGAGCTCCATGGCGGCCGCTTGGGTCAGTCCGCGCACCGCCGATTTGGGGCCGAATACGAGGCGAGGATGGGAAACGGACGGAAAGAAACGATGGATGCCGCGCCAATGATTCTCCCACCGCTGCCCTGCTCAATGAAGCGCTTGGCCGCCAGCTGGCAGGAATAGAAGACGCCTTTGATGTTTACGTCGAGTATGCGGTCCAACGCGTCGGGTTTCACGTCCAGGATCTCGTCAACCTGCGCAATGCCGGCGTTGGCCACGAACACCGTCAGGTCGCCCAAGGCTTCGGTACCCTCCTTGATCATCCGCTCCACGCCTTCGGGGTTCGACACGTCTCCGGCCACCCCGACTGCACGGCGTCCACGCTGCTGGACGGCGGCGATGACCTCATCCACATTCTTCTGGGCACCCGGAATATCGGCAACGATGATGTCCTGCCCGTCATCAGCCAGAGGCTCGGCGATAGCCCTTCCAATCCCTCGTCCTGCTCCGGTGATGAGTCCGACCGCTGCGGTGGATCCTGCCACGGTGATTCCTCCTGATAGATGCTGCTCGGACTTTGAAGCGGACCCTTAGCCCGTCGAGTCTGCCCAGCTCGGGCCCCGCGCTCGCTGCGGGGATAGCTTCGTTCTCGCAGTGCGATAATGCCCGGAACGCGACGCCGAGCGCGTTGTCGGGCCATTCTCACCAGCCGATAACGACGCTGGCAGTACCGTGATGTGCGTTACATAATCCAAGTAAGGCTTCACTGCCGGTTTCCCTGCAGAATCAGCGCAGGAACTGACCTAACCGTCTAATAATCGAGGTGACAACAATGGTGTTCCCAGCAAAATATTCATCTCTCAACGCCCTGGAGCTCTCGGATGAGGCTCGGCGGATCTTGACCCGGATCATTCGGGTTTCGTTTCCGCACCCGCAGTTCCCGAATGGGCCCTACGAGCGCATGACAGAGAAAATCATCGAGGCTTCAGCCGAATCCAGCTGGTTCCGCATGGCTTTGACCCAGGGCTTGATGACCTTGGATACGCTCAGCGAAGAGCACTTCCTGGATCTACCCGATGACCGTGCACTGGCGGCGCTCAAGCGTATCGCGGATCTGGAGTTCTTCGCCTTCATCCGCCGCACTGTAGTCCTCAATTTCTACGATGACCCCGAAGTGCATCAGGCCCTGGGCTACGAAGGCGAATCCTTCTCCAAGGGCGGCTACGTTAACCGCGGTTTCAATGATCTGAATTGGTTGCCCGAACCGCGCATCGAGGAAAGCGGAGAGCCCGTGCAAGACCAGGGCCCGCTTCCCTATGCCGTGAAAGCCTACGCACCAGAAACCAGCAGCAAGCCCGTGGACAACGTCCTGGGAGATTCAGGAATCCTCGAGGAAGGAACAACCCGATGAGCACCGAAGAGCAATCGGCAGTGCACGACCATGACGACGACTCGGTAGTTGTCGTCATCGGCTCCGGCGCCGGCGGCGGAACCTTGGCCCATGAGCTGGTTTCCAAGGGAGTCAAGGTGGTCATGCTCGAGGCCGGCCCGTATCTGAAGAATGAGGACTACCACCAGGACGAGTGGGCAGCCTTCAACCAGATGGCTTGGCTGGATCCGCGAACCACCTCTGGGTCATGGCGCGTGGCCCGCGACTTCCCCAATCTGCCGGCCTGGATCGTCAAGGCGGTCGGAGGCACCACCACCCACTGGTCCGGGGCCACCCCGCGGTTCAAGGCACATGAGTTCAAGGCACGCAGCACCTACGGCCGGATCGACGGGGCCAACCTGCTGGACTGGCCCATCACCCTGGACGATTTGGCACCGTACTACGACCGTGCCGAGCAGAAAATGGGCAGCACCCACCGCCACGGGCGTCCCGCGCTGCCGGCCAACAATAACTACAAGGTTTTCGCCAATGGCGCCCAGCGCCTGGGCTACCGCCAGTACGCCACCGGGCCCTACGCAACCAATGCCGAACCCTACGACGGCCGGCCAGCATCCATTCAGGATGGCTTCAACTTCCAGGGCGACAAGAACAAATCCAAATGGTCCACAATGGTCTCGGAGATCCCGAAGTCGCTGCGCACCGGCCTGCTGGATTTGCGTCCCGAATCGCATGCTGTTCAAGTCACCCATACCGCTGCCGGCAAGGTGGACGGAGTCATCTACATCGATTCCGAAGGGAACCCGCAGCGCCAGAAAGCCCGCATCGTGGCGGTGGCCGGCAACGCCATTGAAACCCCTCGCTTGCTGATGCTGTCCGCTTCGCCGCTGTTCCCCGATGGCTTGGCGAACTCCTCGGGCCAGCTGGGCCGCAACTACATGCGCCACACCACCGGCAGCGTCTACGCCAAGTTCGACCAGCCGGTGAACATGCACCGGGGCGAGACGATGGCCGGGCTGATTGCCGACGAATCCCGCCATGATCCGGACCGTGGGTTCTGCGGTGGCTACTACATGGAAACCATCGCGCTGGGGCCGGCGTTCCTCGCCAGCTTCGTGGAGCCCGGCGGCTGGGGGCCGGAATTCACTACGCTGCTGGACGATTACCTGAACACTGCGGGCATGTGGATTACCGGTGAGGATATGCCGCAGGAAAGCAATCGAATCACGTTGAACAACACCGTGGCCGACCGCTTGGGCCTGCCGGTGCCGAATGTCCATTTTGACGACCACTCCAATGACATCGCCATGCGAGCGCACGGCTACCAGCAGGGTTCGCTGCTCTTCGAGGCAGTGGGCGCGCGATCCACGCATCACACGCCCCCGTACCCCTCGACGCATAACCTCGGTACGGCGCGAATGAGCCAGCGTCCGGAAGACGGGGTGGTCAACGCCTTCGGCCAGGCCCACGATGTTGCGAATCTGTTCATCTCCGATGGCTCGCAATTCACCACCGGCGCCGCGGCCAACCCGACCTTGACCATCGTGGCGCTAGCCATCCGCCAGGCCGAGTACATCGTCGAGCAAATGGCCCAGGCCAAGTTGTAGGCTGTCCGGGCACCTCGTCAGTCGGCGCCAGCTGCGCCGAGCATCGAGGTGCCCCGCAGCGCGCGGCTCACCCGCGAAGCCACATCGCGCAGCAGGACGGAGACGTCTCGGTGGCGGGTCTGGAATTCTGCCGGGTCCATGGAAACTGCCACCGATCCGATGACTTGCCCGGCGCCCGTGGTTACCGGGGCGGCCATGCAGGAGGCGCCTCGGATGAATTCTTCGCGTTCGATGGCAATGCCGGTCTCGCGCACGGCGTCCAGTTCTGCGGCAAAGACCTGCGGATCGCAGATGGTCGCGGAGGTCATTCCGGGCATGCCGTGCTTGTCGAGGTACGCGTGGCAGCGTTCGGCATCCATGGCCGCCAACAGCACTTTGCCGAAGGCTGTGGCATGGGCACCATTGTTGAACCCGAAGCCCATGGGGGTAATGCGCGGGCGCAGTGGCGACTCAACGACGTGGGCCACCACGATATCTTCCCCGCGGTGCACTGCGTAGTAGGCGGCGGCGTCGGCCCGCACATGCAATTCGCGGATCAAGCGCGCCACCGAAGGCGGGGTGCCTACCTGCCGGCGCAACGAGTTATCCAGGGCGTGAAGCTTGTAACCCAGGGCATAGAGCCCTTCATCGCGCAGGTGGACCAGGTGGCCCGACAGGGTCAAGGTCTTGAGCAGGCGATAAACGGTGGGCAAGGGCATCTGCAGTTCTGCAGCGATCTCTTTGGCGGCCATACCCCGGTTATGCGCGGCCACCACGTCCAGCAAGGCGAATGCTTTTTGAACTGAAGCAAGGCCAGCTAGTGAATCGTTATATCCCATAACCCCATCTTGTCGAGGTGAGCTGGGAACTTCAATATGAGTCGCAGCTGCCGCTGGCCTTGCCCCAGCAATTTCAGGGTTCATCGCAAAAGTTGCTAGCTGATTTCCAATTCGCCCATGCGATCCCAGGTATCGCCTTCGATCTGCCGGCTGATAATGTGCGGAGTTTCAACCAAGGCCGGCGCCATGTCGATCATGGCCTGCTTGAAATGGTCGCTGCCCACGTGGTCTCCAGCTGCGTCGTCCTGGAAAGCTTCAACCAGAACGAATTCGTTGGGGTCCTCAAGGCTGCGCGACCAATCAAACCAAAGGTTGCCTGGTTCCGCACGGGTTGACTCGGTGAAACTTCGCACCAGATCCGGCCAGCGGTCTGAGTAATCCGGCTTGACTTTGAACTTAACGACAATAAAGTACACGATGACGTCCTTTCGGTAAGTAGCACAGCCCTGCAGAAACAGGGTCTAATGCCAGTTTCCCCGGTGCCGCGCGGCTGGGCCTATACGCATTATCGGCAGGCGAGAATGCGGCCATCCCAAGAGGACAATAGTGTCCTGCAGCGGCCATCCTGTCCGAGACTCAAGGCGCGATAGTGGCAATGAAATCCAAATCAGAGCAGCCTCAGCAGCGAGTGGTTGCCGGCCAGATCCTCATCGCCCATCACGGCAGCCTCCGGCGGCCCCGCTAATCCGGTGCAGGACTATTTTTGGCTAGCCCAGCCTACGGGGCCAGATCATGCTCGTCCTGCCCTGTTCCAAGTTTTACCTGGCGCGCTTAAAAAACTGGATATTCGTTGCATGGGGACAATCCGGTCCCGATTCAACCTTGTCTTCGGCTGATTGGCCTTCTTCGACGCTCATGGATCCGAAGCGCTGAATTGCGCTGTAATTGGCGAAGGCATCGGCGGATCCGCCAGAAGGCTCGATGAAGCCGAAATTGCACGCGTGGCCAGCTTGCATTTGATGATCACTCTCCTCATGATCGGGGCCAGCTTTTTGGCCCCATAGAAGTCCCCGCACGGGAAGAGCCCTGCGCGGCAGAACGTCGCAGAGTTCCAGCAACTTCTGCAGGCACTTCCTGACCTGCCATAAGCATGGGCACACGGCATGGGGCGCTCTTGCCGATAGGCTGGGCCGTAACCGGAACAATGGCAGAATCCGCCCGAGATCCAAGAGGAAATGGCACCATGAAGAATCCGATTCCCGATTACCTCCACGAAGTGCTCGATGCGCTGCGCGATGACACCTCCGGGCAGCGCGCCGGCTACATTCCCGAGCTGGCCGAAGCCAATCCCGACTATTTCGCCTTGGCCGTGACCACCGCCATGGGCAGCACCTACACGGCCGGGGATGCAGGCATCGAGTTCACCATCCAGTCCATTTCCAAGCCTTTCGCCTACGCGGCGGCGATCATGGACCGCGGCCTGGAGCAGGTGCTGGAGCGCATCGGGGTGGAACCCTCGGGCGAGGCGTTCAACGAGCTGTCGCTGGAAGCCGGGACCAACCGGCCGAAGAACCCGATGATCAACGCCGGGGCCATCGCCGCCCACGGGCTGCTGGTCGGCGCCGACGCCACCGGCGAGCAACGGGTCGACCGGGCCCTTCAGCTGTTCTCGGCACTGGCCGGACGCCAGCTGCGCATCGACGAGTCGGTTTTCGCTTCGGAGCTGGGCACCGCCGACCACAACCTGTCCATGGCCCATATGCTGCGCAAGCACGGGATCATTGCCGATGACCCGCATGAGGTGGTGGCCGGCTACACCCTGCAGTGCTCCATTCTGGTCACGGTGGCCGACCTGTCGGCGATGGCAGCCACCCTGGCCAACGGCGGCGTGCAGCCGTGCACGCACGAGCGGATCATGGACGAGGCCACCGCCCGGCAGGTCATGTCGGTGATGGCGGTGGCCGGCATGTATGACGGGGCCGGCGACTGGCTGACCCGGGTCGGGATCCCTGCCAAGAGCGGGGTGGCCGGCGGGCTGGTGGGCGTGCTGCCGGACCAGGTGGGCATCGGCGCGTTCTCGCCGCGGCTGGATCCGCACGGCAACAGCCAGCGATCGCGGCGGGCCTTCGAAAGGCTCTCCACGGATATGGGCATGCATCTGCTGGCTCCGAGCCATGGACGGCTCGACGTCGTCGATGTGCGGCGCGGGGGCACCCGCGAGACGTTCACCTTACAGGGCAATGTGCAGTTCACCGCCGCGGCCGAGCTGCTCGACCTGTTCGCCGCATCGGATTTCGACGGGCCGGCGCACCTGGATATCTCCCGGGTGTTCTCCTTCACCGACGTGGCCCGGCGGATGACGCTGGAGGGGCTGCGCCGGCTGCGCGATGAGGGGCGCCGGGTGATCTTGCATGATCCGCTGCAGTCCCTGGCGGATCCGGATCTGGGTGACGGCACCTATCCGGAGACGCCCTGAGCAGCCGAGGCTAGCGGAAGATGTCCAGGTAGGCCAGCGTGGAACCGACGCTGTAGTCCGCGGCCGGATGGTTGGCCACCAGGTAGCGGTCGCGGATGGCCAGCTCGACGTTGTCGGTGACGATGCCGTCCACGCCGGCGCCCAGCAGCTCGCGGATGCTCGACTCGTCGTTGACCGTCCAGACATGCACCTCGCGGTCCAGCGCATGGGCCTGGGCCAGGAACTCGGGGGTGAAGGATGCCTGCTCCAGCGTGTAGAAGTCGGCCTTCGTCTTCGGCAGCCCGCCCATGCTCATGGCCACGGTCAGCCCGACCCGCAGCTCGGGGCGCCGCTGCTTGATTTCCTTGACCACACGGGGGTTCAGCGAATGGTAGATGTTCTCCGTGGCTGTTCCGGCGGCATCGGCCTGCGCCAGGAAGCGCGTGAGATAGTCCTTGGATTCATGGCCGGTGACTTTCAGTTCCACGAGCACCTGGATGCCCAGCAGCTCGGCGCGCTTCAGGTATTCCTGCATGGTGGGGATACGGCCGGTGAAGTCGCCTTCGCGGACCGTGACCTTCCGGACTTCGGCCAGGGTCATCTCATGGATGTTCTGGTTCACCCCTGCCACCACCAGCAGGTTGGTGTCATGGCTGGCGACGAAATGCCCGTCTGCGGTTTCCTGGAAATCCGCCTCGGCGATATCGGCCTGATGCGCCGCAGCGGCGTCCAGGGCGGCCAGCGTGTTCTCCACCCCGCCGGCCGAGTAGCCGCGGTGGGCCAGGATCTTCGCTTCCCCGGCTCCGGTTGCGGTCTGCCCCAGGGCCGGGGAGGCGGCAAGGCTGCCCGAAAGCACCAGTGCGGCGGCCGCGGATCCGGCCGCTGCCTTCAGCACGAGGGATTGCGCGCGGCGATGCCGTTGCGAGCGTTCCTGCAGGGTGACCGGCAGCTCCAGATGCTCGCGGCACAGGGCCACCACGACCTGGATCGCCACCACGGTCGCCGCCCCGATCAGCAGGAAGCCCAGCGTGTGGCCCACGCCGATGCACAAGGTCGCGACCAGCGCCGAGTCCTGCTCGCTAAGCAGCCCGGTGGCCAGATCCGAGATCCATACCAGCACCTCGACCAGCAGCGAGGCGCTCAGGGCGCTGGCACCCAGCGGGATCCCGATCAGCAGCAGGTGGCGCAGGCTGTTGCCGCGGGTGGCTTTCAGGCTGGCGCCGAGGGCGGCCAGCGGCTTCTTCGGTCCGACGGCCAGCAGCGGCAAGGTGAGCACCAGACGGAGGTTGGCATAGATGATCGCGCCGATCATCAGCAGGTAGAGGCCGGTGCTCAGCGGCGCCTTGAGGTACTCGCGGGTGATGAACGGCGGGATGCCCACGCCCTGGATCAGCACGGACGACAGGCCCAGGCCACCCAGGGGCAGGGCGAGGAAGAAGTACGCCATCATCAGCGGCGAGGGATAGGACAGCATCCGGCGCAGGCAGGAGGCGGTTTCGCGGTACACGACCCGCAGATTGGGAGTCTGCCCGGATTGCTGGCGGTTGACCATCACGATCAGCGCCACGAACTGCACGCTCACCGCACCCAGAGCCAGCACCGCAATGGCCAGCAGGAGCAGCACCGAGACCGGGTGGGCCAGCAGCGCGGTGTAGGTGCGGTCGGTGACGTTGCCCAGGTTGCTGCTTTCCAGCGCCAGCCCGAAAAGGTACTTGATCGCGGGGATGACCAGCAAGCCATTGGCGGCCTGCAGGGCGGCGATGACCGCAAGGTAGCGGAGCACCCGCACATGGCTGAGCTTCAGCACGCGCAGCAGGAAGCTGAGGATCTGCTTCAGGAAGGGCAGCCCGCGACCCGAGGGCAGCGCAGCGGCAGGAAAGTTCGCACTGTGCTTGCTCGATGGAATCCTGGGGGCCACTGCTTGATTTGCCTTTCCGCCCGCCGGGAACGCCTCGGCGGCTGCTTGCAATTCTATCGCCGCGATCTTCCGTTCGCCGTGCGCCTGCTGGATGAAAGCTGAACGGCCAGGCCACCCTGCCTGCGGGACCCACCTCCCTTGCTGGCACCACATGCGCGTAATCTTCCGCAAACCTATTGACCACCAGCTCGATCTTCCCTGCTGTGTGAACCAGGTCACTGATATATCAATAAGATATTAATCAATATCCCCAGTCAATCATTCTTAGGCTCTCACAGTGCTTTCTTTTCCGAGAAAGCCAGATAGCGTCCTACTAGCCCGGCAGCCGGGTCATGTTGCTCTTTTTGCAGCGTGAGGACTTTTGCCTCCCACCCTCTGAACGTGGTAGTACGCAATGGCGTTTTCGCCCCTTTCACATTCCCTCAGCCATCAGGAATCTTCCAGCAATCAGCCAGTGGCACTTACTTGCGGGTAACTTGCGGGACAAGGGGCGAGTGTCGCCGACGACGAACAAGACCCGATACAAAATAATGGAGGAGAGCTCATGGGTATTTTAGGTTGGATCGTTCTGGGACTGATAGCCGGTGCTATTGCCAAGGCCATCAAACCCGGAGAGCAGGGCGGCGGATGGCTCGCTACTTTACTGCTGGGCATCGTCGGCGCGGTCGTAGGTGGCTGGATCGGCTCAGCCATCTTCGGTGAAGGAGTGGATCAGTTCTGGTCCCTGTCCAGTTGGCTTCTGGCCATCGGCGGTTCGTTGATCGTACTGGTCATTTGGGGAGTGCTCAGGCGAACGCGTGCCTAACTGCACCTGCAGAGCAACGGTCCACCACGGAATCGCGGTGGACCGTTACCGTGCGAGGAAGCGCGTCTGGCATGCCTGCGCCGGATGTTCATTGACGAGAATCAGACTCGAAGTCCCGATCCCGAGCCGAATCGACCTCGGGGCCAGTGTCCGCTTCTTTGGTGGAAGACTCGCCCTGTTCGAGCTCGTCAGTACTGTGCTCGTGAATCGTCTCGCGCAGACCCTCGACTTCCACAGCTCGCCCTTCCCAGTATTCCGGTTCCAAGCCGAAGCCATTAGCCGCCTCTTCGGCCATCCTCTTGAAACCATCTCGATGGTCCTCCAGAGCGTTATTCAGATCTTCGAACTCGTCATGGCTGACACTGACGTCAAGGTGCTTTCGTCTCATTTGCATCATCCTAACTTGTTAGACCGGCTAAATAATTTTGCTGCTCCCACCCTACGGCCCTGGGTTATCCATGGCAGCAGCCATAAGCTTTTCCCCAGAAACCCGGAAATGGGCTCTTTCGCACATCTGGCACTCGCCCGATAAATTCCCTAGCCGACCAGCCAGGACCGCCCCGCGGCAAAGCTGGCAGTCAAGCCGGCAGCCACGCTGCGCACCATGGGCGAATCACATGCCCTGCGCCTTGCGCCTACCGCGAAAGCAGGGCACTCTCCCTCACCGCGCCCCTGCCACAGAAGGCCGGCTTGGCTCGTCATCGATCTCGACACTGCGGATCATAGCCTCCAGGAACTTGGCTGCCGCAACCCGCTCGGCTTCGGAGAGCGTACCCACGGCATCCATCATCTGCTCATGTATCCGATGCAGCGTTCCACGAACTTCCGTATCACTGTAATCCGTGGGCACAATTCCCACAGACCGCCGATCCGCAGGATGCACGACACGCTCGGCATACCCATCGCGGCATAACCGGTCGATCAATACCGACACCGAAGCATTGGAAATCCCCAGTTCCTCAGCAAAATCGCGCTGGCGGGGAGTCACCCCTTTGCGGTGCGCGGCGAGCAGGAATCGCAGCGCGGACATATCGGTCTCGTTCATCCCCATCGAACCGCGGGTCGCAGCTCGCATCCTGCGCTCGGCCTCACGGTACCTGCGCATCAGATTCAGCAAATCCACTGCCTCGGGCACCGAACCGCCCTCGCCATACCAATACCCGCTGGCTTGATAGCTGCTCATGAGAAGAACTCCTTCCGCCGGATACGAACGCCATGCCTGCAACCCCCGGGGCTTCCAATGCCTTTCCGCGAGGTCCAGCTTGCCTAACACCGAAAAATTCATGTAACCTAGCTAATAGTTAGCCTATCTAAATATACTCTACTACGAAACAGCTATCAGTACCGGAGTGAAAGATGAAAGAATCCTTAGCAGTTCCCGTAGAAACCTCCCCGCAGCAAGGCAGCGCGTGGGGCACGCGAATCCAGAAGATAGCCACCTTCGCCTCTGAACAGTGCCAGAGCCGGGATACCGTGCATTCAGCAATATGCACCATTACCGGCTCCCCAGAGCAGCTGGTCATCAACTTGGCATGCACGGCAAAAAGCGAAGACCAGGTGTCCGAGTTGATGCAGTACGTCAACGACACCCTCCTGCCGCAGATGGAAACAGCGCTCGGTGTCCGCTTCGAGGTGAAGAATCTGCAGTTCGCCGTCGCGGGCAAGGAGAGCCTTCTCGCAGCACCAGAGCACGCACCCGAGGCCGAACTCCCCGCGCATTGGCTCGATCAGCCTTTCGCCGCACCGAAGCAGACCCCCACCCCCGGGTTAGGTCTCGAACCCGCCAGTTCGGGAAGTCAATCAGATGCATCCCCTGCAGATTTGAGCATGGCCTAGGACCTGCAGCACCCGCCGCCCGCTAAGAGCGGCAGCACCAAAACGAAAGAACCTTTCCAAAGCGCATCCCGCCGCGGAGCCTTACGTCAACATCGCTATTTTCATGAGCAGTGCAAGAAAGGGAAGTATCTAAAATGCCAGGTCGAATCGTACGAACCCGAACCGCAGTCAGAGTCGCTGATTTTCTCGCCACCCGTGAAGGCAAAGCCCACCTGTCCGACTACGGCTGGGCGCAGGGAATGCCGATCGTCATGACCCAGCCGGACGAAACGCTCAACGATGCCATGGGAATGGCATCGATCCCTGGCCGCGCAGTGCTGGTGGCCATGCTCGATCCGCAGACCGAGGAACTGCACATGATGCATGTCACCGTCCCCCAAGCAGCACTGAAAGTCACCAAGGCCTGCGCTGATCGACTCACCATGGGAGAGTTCTTCGAACGCCTGGCAACCGAGCTCATTGCTGAGTTCCGCGTGAAATTCTGGAAGAACACTGCCGTCGCCCACAAGATCCCGGCCTGCCCCGCGATGCAGTCGGGAACCACCTCATCGGCTCGATACCCGATGCCAGCACACCAATCTGGAGCCGAGCGCGTCGCGGCGGGCACTAGCAGGTAAACACCTTAACCCCGGTTCTGGCTCATTCCCCTGGCCAGCCAGCCAATACCCCCGTGGGACGGCTCGCAAGCCAGAACCGGGCTCCGTCTGGGGCTAGTTGTTGGCCTCGGTCCTCTATCCAGGTTTGCGGATACCAGGACCCTACACAACTCAGCGGCCAGAACCAGGCCGAGAAAGCGTGAAGGCATCACCCATAAAGCGTTGATGCCCATTGTTGGAATGACGACATCCGCAGGCGAAGATCTGTTCAGCGCCGGCGGCCTCAAGGCACTTTTCCCGCAGTCGCTCATTCGGTAGCCTGCTTCCCCGACGCATGGAAAAGGGGCTCTTCGCAATCAAGGGTGTAACACCGGTCTGAACCCACCAGACTCCAGCAGGGACCTCGCGATGCAATTCGAGACGTTCCCGAACCCCAACGCCGAACCTCGAAGATGCTCCAACCGCCCATAGATCGCCTCGGTTGGCCCGTTCGATGACCCCATATGATCGAAATACGCCAAGATATCCGACGCGCCGTTCTTCAACGTTGTCGCCAAGGACCTCACCTCGATCATTTCCTTAGGCCAGGTCATGGATCAAATCCCTCAACCGCTCCTTCCCCTCCCGTAGGGAAGGAGCCCGGTACGCGGCTACCATCCGTTGATAAACCTTCCACGTCGCTTGCACGACCCGATGGCCCGGATCAGCAAACAATGATTCCAGCTGCCCTTTGCCACGTTCGCTGAGCAGTTCCTAGCCGGTCAGCAGCGTCTTGCGGGCCCGATACAACGGATCCTTGCTCCGGCCCCGCCATCCCAGCGTCTCATGCTGGATCCGCTGCCGCGCTTTCTCCAACGCAGTGCCGGCCAGCTTCACCACATGGAACGGATCCATCACCTCCACCGCATGCGGCAGCTCTTCCACCGCCGCGGTCTTGAACCCGGTGAACCCGTCCATCGCAACGATCTGCACCCCGGCACGCCAAGCCGGGTCCCGCTCTTGCAACCAGGACTTGAACACCTGCTTCGACCTTCCCTGGACCATGTCCAGCAGCCGTGCCGGTCCGCTCCGCTGCTGCACCGGGGTCAGGTCGATGATGACCGTGACGTAATTGTCTCCGTATCGGGCATGGCGCCACACGTGCTCGTCCACCCCGATTACCTGGACTCCGTCAAAACGGGTCGGACCGCTGATGAGCACCCGCTGCCCCCTCAGCCAGCACCGCAGCATTCGCGGTATTCCACGAAACACCCAGCCCGTCCGCGACCCGGGACATGCTCAAGTGCTGGCACACGATCCCTTTCAAAGGACCAGGCGTTGACCAGGATGCCGTCAGTCCGGGCGCAGTACCACACCGTCTACAGCTCACCCACGCATGCCGTGTTGCAAAGGAACGACTGATGAATACTCCCTCCATGCCCCTGGGGCAGCTGCTATTCGAGCATGGTCTGGTGGATCAAGCGGCGATCGACCTCGCCTTGGCGGACCAGCGCCGCGAAGGCGGCCAGCTGGACCGCCACCTGACGCTTAACGGCTCGGTCGACCGCCGCGCGATCTACCGTGTGCTGTCCGCGCAATGGCAGACCGAATTGGTGGACCCGGTGGCAGATCCGCCGCAACTGGATCTGCTTGTGCAACTCGACCACACCTCGGCACTGTCCTCCGCATGGATACCCTACCGTCGCGAGGGCGAGAGCACGATCATCGTCACCTGCGACCGTCCGACCGAGCTGATGGTGGCCGAAGCCGAAGAGCGCCTGGGCACACCTGTGCGGGTTGTGGCGGCCACCGACTGCGACATGCAGCAGGCGCTGCAGTCCGTGTTCCGCCGTGAAATGCTCTATGACGCCTCCGATAAGCTCTCTGCCGAGGAGCCCTCAGCCTCGGCGCGCGTGGCACTGACGACCTGGCAGAAAGTGCTGCCGGTGCTGCTGGCCGCGGCGCTGGCCGCCGGATTGCTACTTGATGTGCGGCTTACGCTGATCGTAGTGCTGTTCATCGCGAATATCAGTTTTGTCTCCAGCATCCTGTTCAAGACGCTGGCCAGCGTCAACGCCCCGATCCAACGGGCCCGCGAACGCCTGGGCGCGCGGCTGCTGCAGCGGTGGCGGAAGGATTTAGGGGTCGCCGTCGATAGCGGCGGACGCATCCCGGATGATGAATTGCCGGTCTACACCATCTTGATCCCAGCCTTCCACGAGGCCAATATCATCGCGAAGCTGCTGGACAATATCGGGGCGCTGGACTACCCCGTTCCAAGCTCGAAGTCCTGCTGCTGCTGGAGGAAGATGACGTGGAAACGATCGCGGCCGCCAAGGCCGCAGCCCCGCCAATGAACGTGCGGATCCTGGTGGTGCCCCGAGGCGTGCCGCAGACCAAGCCCCGCGCCTGCAATTACGGGTTGGCGCTGTCCAGAGGCGAGTTCTGCGTGATCTACGATGCCGAGGACCGCCCCGAACCGGACCAGTTACGACTGGCCATTGCTGCTTTCCGCGAGGATGAAAGAATTCGACGCGACGTGGATCCCACTGCCCGACCACTGGTGTGCGTCCAGGCGGCCCTGAATTACTTCAATGCCGAGCACAACGTGCTCACCAGGATGTTTGCTGTGGAATACTCGCAATGGTTCGATTCCATGCTGCCTGGCATGGAGGGCACCGGGATCCCGCTGCCGCTGGGCGGAACGTCGAATCATTTCCGCTCTGCGCAGTTGCGTGAGCTCGGCGGCTGGGATCCGTGGAATGTCACCGAGGACGCGGATCTGGGATTGCGCGCCAGCGTGCGGGGTTTCCGGGTGGGGATCATCGACTCGACGACTTGGGAGGAAGCCTGCTCCAAGGTCCCGGCATGGATCAAGCAGCGCACCCGGTGGATCAAGGGTTTCATGATCACGGCTGCCGTCAATATGCGTCGTCCCCTGCGATTCGTTCGGCGTACCGGGTTCGGGAAGCAGTGGGCATGATCGGCCTGATTGCCAGGACTCCGCTGGCGTTCTTGTCCTATCCGCTGGTTCTCGGATTCACGATCTTCACCTATGTCGGAGTCCGGTTTATTGGGCTGCAACTTCCCACAGGTTTGCTGGGGCTGGGCTGGGCGACCATGCTCTTTGGAAATGCCATGATGATTCTGGTTTCGGGGCTGGTGTCCTGGCGCCACTATGGGGCCAGGGTGGCCGTTTTCGCGGTGCTGAACCCGGCCTATTGGGTCTTGCACTCCATCGCTGACTGGCGCGCTGCGTACCAGATGGCACGCACTCCGCATGTCTGGGAAAAAACTCCGCATGGGCTCGACGAGGAGGAAAGTTTTGCCCCGCCAAAGGCGAAGGCCCAGCGTTCCTCGACACCCGGATAACCTTGAGCCCTGCACTGCCATGGAATGCGTTGATGGCGCTGTTACTTCGCCTGATCGCTATTGATTGACCGTTGCCTGCGGTTTGCAATGGTGCTGACCACATAGGTCACGACCAAGCCAGCGGCGATAGCCAGGACCCATCGAAGAAGCATCGGGATATCGGTAAGAATATCCAGCGCCACATTCGCGGCAAACGCGACAATGACGCTGGGGACGACAATCATGTAGGTGCGCATGAGGTCGACTCTTCACGAGGCCTGTTGAAAAATCAATAGACTAGCCATCATTTGCCCTGGTTAGTCTGAAATCATCTGCCTCGGTCCCGCAATTACGTGGTGGCGGCATCAAAGATCCCCCGGCAAAGCGAACGTCACCCAGGATGCCAATGGTGCAAGGAACGTTCGGCCCGGTCGCCGGTGCTGCGCGGAAGCCTTGTGTGCGCAGCATGGAATGCTGCTAATTCGTTAGCCTGACGCCTCCATATGCTGGAAGGCCTGCTTTTGTAGCGTGAGGCTGCTGCAGCGTCGTGCTTGGCGCGGAAGCCGGGCTCATAATGATCGCGTCGTCGCAGGTGGTCGTGGATGGTGGTGGTACCGCGGTGGCATAGATCGGTGATTTCCCGCACGGTGATCCCGGCGATCAGCAGCTGATCCCACTCGGGGTGCCTTGAAATATTCCAGCTGGCTAGCCCGGGTATTTCATGAAGGCGGCAGTCATTAACTGGCTTAAAAGGAGAAAAGGCGGCCTGAACTGGGAAAATAGTGGTGTCGAATCATCATCCACCCAGTTCAAAGGATCACATTTTCTTTAATGGTCTTGGCAGGTCTGGTTACCCGCTGGCAAGATCGATGCCAACCTGGCGATGTTCGCACTGAATTTGGTCTCATGGCTGCAGCTGGTCGTGTTGCCCGGCGGGCATGAGGCAGGCTGCTGGGATGTGAAGCGGTGGCGGTACCGGCTGTTCTCAATGGCCGGGAAAATTGTCTCTGGCGGCCGGCAGCGCCGGCTGTTGATCCCCGAAAGTGCACCAGAAGCGCAACTTCTATGCCAACTGATTGACGGCATCGACTCGTTGTTCCAGCGATGGCGCCACGGATTGCTGGCTGCCTGAACTGGTGGTTGCTCTGTTGCTTCTGAAATTTTGAAAGGACTCCGTTTGGTCCGGGTGCGTGGAGCCTGGCACCCAGCGCCGGTGCGTCAAGTCGCTATCTGGCATGAACAGAGTCAGGAACTGCCGCCGAGAACCCCTTGGTATCGGAATTCGGCGGCCGGCGGAGTCCTCATGAAAAACTTGGGCTAGCAAGGCGCTGGTTACTGATTACTCGTCGATTGCGACAGAGGCTGCAATTGCGGGTGTTCCGGTCGCCTACTTTCAATTTGACCGCCGTATGATCATCGGTCCTGGTCATACCTTTGCTGAGGGATGGTTCGACTACGTCCAGCACGGATTTGGGCCGGTCTTTGAGCAATCGGCGCACCTGTCTAGGTGGTTTCGTGCGCAAGCCAGGAATCAGTGGGGATTGGATGAGAAGTACGCTGATCGATTGAAGCGAATTCTGCCACTCCTGGACGGGAAGGCTTCTGAGCGAGTTTTCCGGGAGATAGTAAGGCTTGATAGCCCCTTGTTTGATTTCGAAGTTGGGAATCCAACCTTCAAGTCCAAGTAGTCGTGATCTGGTGGGTCATCATATTGGTGTGAGATGACTTTCGGTTTTGGACAGTTCGTAAAATGACGGGCCGTCCCGGGCAGGAATGCCTGCCCGGAACGGCATAAGTCCCGGGCTGCAGTCAGGCGCGCAGCCAGGCCGTGGTGTGTGCCGGCAAGGTACGGCCGTGGACCGGCTGGCTCGCCAGCAGCAGCTCGCCGTCAGGCAATTGGACTGGTGCGTTGCCGAAGTTGGTGACGCTCAGCCAGCCGCCCGGGCGGGTGAAAGCCAGAACCTGGTCGTTGCCCGTGTCCTGCCACTCCAGCTCTTCCGCTCCCTGCAGTTCGTGGCGCAACGCCAGCGCCTGCCGGTAGAGGTTCAGGGTGGAGCCTGCGGCTTCTTCCTGGGTGCTCGCGGCGTACTCGGCGAACCAATCGGGCTGGGGGAGATGGGCGCCGCCGGCCCCGAAGCCGAAGGAGCTTCCCTGAGGTGTCCACGGAAGGGGCACCCGGCAGCCATCGCGCCCCAGGCCGTCCCATTCCGCGCCGCGGAAGAACGATGGATCCTGGCGCGATTCCGCCGGAATCTGCGCCACCTCGTGCAAGCCGAGTTCCTCGCCCTGGTACAGGTAGGCCGAACCGGGCAGGGCAAGCATCAGCAGCGTCGCCGCACGGGCGCGCCGCAGCCCGCCCTGGCGGTCCAGCGCTGCGCCGGGGCCTCCGGCCTTGACCCATTCCACGCCCTGCTTCACCGTGCGCCCGGCCAGCGGCGGCAGGCCGTAGCGCGTGGCGTGGCGGGTGACATCGTGGTTGGAGAACACCCAGGTGGAGGTGGATCCGGTGGCGCGCACCTGTTCGAGATTCTGCTCGATGATGCTCCGGAATTGCCCCGCCTCGAAGTCGGCGACCAGCAGGTCGAAGCTGAAGGCCTGGCCGAGCCCCTCGGGGGAGGCGTATTTCGCGCGGCGTTCGGCGGTTTCCACCCAGGCCTCGGCCACCGCAAAGCGCGGAGGGTCGTACTCGTTGAAGACCTTGCGCCACTCGCGGTAGATCTCGTGGACCTCGTCGCGGTCCATGAGCGGGTGGGTGCCGCTGGTCCGATCCAGCTGGGCCAGCTCGTCCTTGCTAGGCAGTTGCTCTGGCAGGTCCTTGACCAGCAGGTTGGCCACGTCCACGCGGAATCCATCCACCCCTCGATCCGACCAGAAGCGCAGGGTCCGCAGGAAGTCCTCGCGCACCTCGGGGTGGTCCCAGTTCCAGTCCGGCTGCTCCGGGGTGAAGGTGTTCAGGTACCACTGGCCGTCCGCCACGCGCGTCCAGCGCGGGCCGCCGAAGGAAGCGGTCCAGTCGGTGGGCGGCAGCTCGCCCTGCGCGCCGCGCCCCTCGCGGAAGTGGAAGCGCTCGCGCGCGGCCGAGCCGCGTCCGGCCGCAACGGCCTCCAGGAACCACGTGTGGCGGTCGGAGGAGTGGTTGGGCACGATGTCCACGATGACCTTGATCCCGGCCTGGTGCAGGGCGGCGGTCATCTCGTCGAAGTCCTCAAGGGTGCCGATCTTCGGGTCCACGTCGCGGTAGTCATCGACGTCGTAGCCGCCATCGGCCAGGGCCGAGGGATAGAAGGGGCTGAGCCAGACGGCGTCGATGCCCAGGGCCTTCAGGTACGGCACCCGGGAGGTCACGCCCTTCAGATCCCCGATGCCGTCTCCGTTGGCGTCGGCGAAGGAGCGCGGGTAGATCTGGTAGACGGCTGCCTGCCGCCACCAGTCAGCGTCGAGGGCGGTGGCTGTCTGCAGTGCGGTTGGCACGGTGGTGTCCTCCTTGGACTGGGTTGGTCGATGGCGGCTCACGCGCGCAGCCAGGCGGTGGCGTTGGCAGGCAGCAGTCCGTCTTCCAGCGGGGCGCTGGCGAGCAGCAGCTCGCCCTCGGGCAGCGCAACGGGCGTGGTGCCGAAGTTGGTGATGCTGTGCCAGCCGCCGGGGCGGCTGAAATGCAGCACATGCTCGTTGGGGCTGGCCTCCCAGGCGAGTTCCTCCGCCGACTGGAGTTCATGGCGCAGGGCCATGGCGCGCCGGTAGAAGGACAGGGTGGAGGCCGGATCCTGCTCCTGGGCGTCGACCGCGTAGCGGGAGAACCACTGCGGCTGCGGCAGGTGGGAGCCGCCGGCGCCGAACCCGTAGGAGCTTCCCTGGCTTTCCCAGGGCAGCGGGACGCGGCATCCGTCGCGCCCGATCTCCACGCCCTTGTTGCGGAAGAAGGCCGGATCCTGGCGGTGTTCGTCGGCGATCTCCTCGCCAACCTCCTGCAAGCCCAATTCCTCGCCTTGGTAGAGGTAGGCCGAGCCGGGCAGGGCAAGCATGAGCTGGGTCGCCGCCTTGGCGCGGCGCAGGCCGAGCTCGGTGTCCACCTCGTCTTGGCGTCCGCCGTCGAGCAGCCACTGCTTGCCACCCACGTTCATGATCTGGGCCTCGTCCTGGGCGCCGGTGCGCTGCAGGCCGTAGCGGGTTGCGTGGCGTACCACATCGTGGTTGGAGAAGACCCACGTGGTCGAGGCGCCCGAGTCCGCGGCGAAGGCCAGGTTGTCGCCGATGATCTTGCGGAAGTCAGCGGCCCGGAAATCGGCCTGGAGCAGATCGAAGTTGAAGGACTGCCCCAACCCCTCGCTGCTGGCATAGCGTGCGCGGCGATGCGGCTCCACCCAGGCCTCGGCCACGGCGATGCGCGGAGGCGTGTACTCGTTGAAGATCTTGCGCCATTCGGCGTAGATGTCATGGACCTCGTCGCGGTCCCAGATCGGGTGCTGGCCGTCCTCGAAGAGATCCTGCCCGGACAGCACGGACTTGAGGTGGTCGAAGGCCGGGTCCAGGTTCTTGGTCAGGCCGTGGGCCACGTCGATGCGGAAGCCGTCGACCCCGCGATCCGACCAGAAACGCAAGGTGGTCTCGAAGTCGGCATGGACCTCCGGGTTCTTCCAGTTGAAGTCGGGCTGCTCGGGGGCGAAGAGGTGGAAGTACCACTGGCCCGGCGTGCCGTCGGGCTCGGTGATGCGCTGCCATGCGCTGCCACCGAAGATGGCGGTCCAATTGTTCGGCGGCAGCTCGCCGTGCTCTCCCTTCCCGTCGCGGAAGATGTAGCGCTCGCGCTCCGGGGAGCCCGGGCCGGCGGCCAGGGCCGCCTGGAACCATTCGTGGCGGTCGGAGGAGTGGTTGGGCACGATGTCCACGATGACCTTGATCCCGGCCTGGTGCAGGGCGGCGGTCATCTCGTCGAAGTCCTCAAGGGTGCCGATCTTCGGGTCCACGTCGCGGTAGTCATCGACGTCGTAGCCGCCATCGGCCAGGGCCGAGGGATAGAAGGGGCTGAGCCAGACGGCGTCGATGCCCAGGGCCTTCAGGTACGGCACCCGGGAGGTCACGCCCTTCAGATCCCCGATGCCGTCTCCGTTGGCGTCGGCGAAGGAGCGCGGGTAGATCTGGTAGACGGAGGCCTGGCGCCACCACAGGGCGTCATCCAGGTCGTTGCGGGCCACGGAGGAGTCGGCGGCAAGCATGGAAGTCATGGAAGGTTCCTTCTCTGGGTCTTGGAGTGGCGCACCCGGGCCGCCGGCGCCCTGGCCGGAGACGCGCTGGGTGGGAGGGAATCTAGATTTAGATACTAAATCTAGATCTTGGGGCACAATGAAGAGCATGTCAAGTGCAACGACGGGTGAGCGTTCGGGAGGCCGGACGCCGGTCACCTCAACCCAAGCGGTCAGGGACCTGAATTCCTCGCTGGTGCTGGACCACTTCTGGCAGGCGCCGGCCGATGCCGGGTTGATCGCCACGGATCTGGTCGCCGGCACGGGGCTGACCCGGTCAACCGTCCTGGCCATTGCCGATGAGCTGCGCGAAGCCGGCTGGCTCCACGAGGACCGGGCTCCGAGCCTGGTTCCGGGCCGTGGCCGCCAGGCACGCCGGTTCACCTTCAACAAGCAGCGGTGCCTGGTGGTTGCGTGCGACATCGGCTATCGTTCGGCCACCTGCGTTGTGGCCGACCTGAAGGGCGAGCTGCTCGGTCGGGCGAGCCGCCGCTTCGATGGCCGGGAGGCGGCCGTGGACCGCACCGGCGAGGTGCTCGAGGCCGTCGTCGAGGCGCTGCAGTCGGCGCAGGTCGCGCCGGAGCGTGTGCAGGCCGCCTGCTTCGGCCTGGCCGCCCCCATCGACCGGCATGGCGAGCCCTATCCGGGCAACCCCTTCTGGGATGCGGTGCGCCTGGACTTCCAGCGGCTTCGGGACTTCGCGCCCGGCTGGATCTGGGCGGTGGAGAACGATGCGGATCTGGCGGCCATGGCGGAGAACAGCCAGCCCGGGCGCCAAGGACTGGATTCCTCGGTGACCCTGCTGGCCGGGGAATGGCTGGGTGCCGGCATCGTCATCAACGGCGAGGTCTTCCGCGGCGCCAACGGCGGCGCGGGGGAGATGGCCTTCCTGGAGCGCGTCTCCGGTGTCGGCAGCAGCCTGGGGCCCTCCGCGGTGGCCCGCACCGCCCTCGGCGAGGCGCTGGTCGCGGGCCAGAACTCGGTGCTCGAGGGGCAGCGGCGCCCCTCGCTGGCGGCCATCGCCGACGCCGCGGCCTCTGGGGACCGGGCGGCCCGCGAGGCCATTGCGCGGACCGAGGAGCAGCTGGCCCTGGCCATCTCCACGCTGAGCGGATTTTTGGATCCAGGCACCGTCATCATCGCCGGCGGCAATGCCGGGGTGCTCGCCCCCTTGCTCGAGCGCATCCAGGATCGGCTGGCGCAGCTCGTGGCGTTCCCTCCAGCGCTCCAGGCTTCCTTGCTGGGGCGCGACGTTGTGCTGCTCGGGGCCGTGCAGCGTGCGCTTGCCGCGGTGCGCGCCGTGGCCCTGGAAGCCTAGCCGCCGCTCTTCGTCCCGGCGTGCAGAGCCTGCGCCGGGGCGTCTTCCTGCCCATCGGGCAATCCGTTCTGCCCTCCTGCGCGTGGCCCATCGCGCATGGCCTGCGCCACACGGGGATGTCGCCCCGGTCACAAGAATCCCTTGACGAGCCCGCGGCTCCTGCTCTATTCTCTAAAACCAGCACCTAAATTTAGGTTCTAAATCTGGAAATTGACGCGACGCCTGGGCTCCATGCAGCGGGGAGAGGCGCGCGAAAACATCATTGCGCAGGCCCGGCGCCGCACCGGCGGACGAGGCGCCTGCAACTACTCGCATCCACGGTCGGCGGCCTCGGCGCGCTGGCCCCCAAACCAGGCGATCCATGCGGGGCACGCGACGCGCATCGCCATAAGGAGAGGTCATGTCAACAAGCAACCCAACCCGTTTCAAGGCCACCGTGAAGGGCGCCTTGGCCATGGCCGGCATCGGCGCCCTGGCCTTGACCGGGTGCACGCCCAGCGGGGCCAAGGAGTCCTCGGGCACTCCAGTGGTCACCGTCCAGGTCGTCAAGGACGCCCGGACCAAGGCCATGGCTGAGCTGCCATGGACCAAGGACCTGGAGGCGGCCTGCGGCTGCACCATCGAATGGCAGGAGACCGCGAGCTCCTCGTGGACCCAGCAGAAGCAGGCGTCCCTGGCCGCCGGCGAGGTGGCGGACGTGACCATCGGCGGCTACGGATCGGGCGACTGGGGCGACTACAACAGCCTCTTCCTGGACCTGGCCCCCGAACTGGGCAGCATGCCGAACCTGGCCGCCACCTTCGAGAAGGCCCCCTACGCCCGTGTGTCCTCCGAATGGGATGGCAAGGTCTTCGGTGCCCCCGGCGTGAACACCGGGCTCATGGCGAATTCGAGCGCCCACATGTTCATCAACAAGCAGTGGCTCGACGAGCTCAAGCTGCCCGTGCCCGAAACCTGGGACGAGCTGAAGAGCACCCTGGAAGCCTTCAAGAGCAAGGATCCGAACGGCAACGGCAAGGCCGACGAGGTGCCGCTGGACTTCATGGCGCCCGAAACCGGCGGATGGGGCTGGTTCAACCCGAACGTGCTGCTGGGCAGCTTCGGCCTGCCGCTGAGCGCCGGCGGAGGCGCAGGCAGCGGCATGTACGCGCAGGACGGGAAGATCCAGAACTACCTGACCGATCCGTCCTACAAGGAGTTCATCTCCTACCTCGGCGAGCTGTGGGAGGCCGGAGTGATCTCCAAGGACGCCTTCACCCACGATTTCTCCAAGTACATCTCCGGGCTCAAGGGCCAGGGCAAGACGGCCACGGTGGGCATGACCTTCTGGTGGACCCCCTCCGACGCCTTCGGCTCGAAGCTGGCCGACCAGTACATCGCGCTGCCGGCCCTGAAGGTCGACTCCGGCTCGGACGCCCCGCGCACCTGGTGGTTCAACGGCGACAGCCTGAACTACATCCCCAATAAGATCTCCGTGGCCGCCAACGTCAAGGAGAAAGAAGCGGCCCTGAAGATCGTGGACGCCTTCTACACCTCGAACATCGGCATCCAGGCACGCTACGGCTCCTTCGACGTCGGCGTGAAGAAGAACGGCGAAAAGGACTACACCGTGCTGCCGCCGGCCGATGAGACCAAGAACGCCTCGGACTGGCAGTTCCAGAACTCGCTCTCCGACGGCGCCCCCGGATGGTTCGTGCAGCCCGGCGTGAAGCTGACCCTGCCCGCCGAGCAGTTCGAGGTGCGCGTCGTGGAAGAGGTCTACGAACAGGACATCGCCAACATCGACCTGAACTCCGATGTCATCTACGGCGGCGTGTCCTTCACGGCCGACGAGGCCCGTGAGTACTCGCTGAACGACACCGGCATCACGCAGACCGCCATGAGCAAGTTCGCCCAGTGGGTCACCAAGGGCGGGATCGACGCGGAGTGGGACGGCTACGTCAAGGACCTCGAACGCAACAACCTCAAGCGGCAGATCGAGCTGCAGCAGGCCGCTTACGATCGCTACCTGCAGGTCATGCAGGAGAAGAACGTCGACCTGAACGCCGAGCTGAACCCGGAGCTGACCTTCGCGGAGAATGCCGACGGCACCGCGACGATCAGCAACGAATCGAAGTAGCCCTTCAGGCCGCCGTGCCGGGTGCGCCCAGCGTGCCCGGCACGGCCCGCCACCGAGCCCAGGAGGACTCGCAATGACAAGCCGCATCACCGAAGAGGCCGTGGTCGCCGCCTCGGTCCACGCCCTGCGCACGGAACCGAAGCGCCGGCGCCTGGCCGAGCACTTCAGGCGCCACTGGCAGCTGTGGGCCATGACGCTGCCGGCCATCGGATTCATCATCGTCTTCGCCTACATCCCGATGTACGGCATCCAGCTCGCCTTCCGCGAGTTCGATGTGACCAAGGGGCTGACCGGAGGGGACTGGGTCGGGTTCAAGTACTTCGAGCAGTTCTTCAACAACCCGCAGTTCGGGCAGATCATGCTCAATACGGTCAACATCAGCCTGTGGACCCTCGTGATGGGCTTCATCGCGCCGATCATCCTGGCGATCCTGATCAACCAGATCGCCAGCCCGCGGATCAAGGGCTTCACGCAGACCATCACCTACATGCCGCACTTCATCTCAACCGTGGTCATGGTGGCGATCCTGCAGATCTTCCTGGCTCCGGGCAGCGGCATCATGGGCCGCTTCTTCGGGGACACCAGCCTGCTGGGCGATCCCGGGGCCTTCGCCCACCTGTACTGGATCTCCGAGGTGTGGCAGCACACCGGTTGGAACTGCATCATCTACCTCGCGGCGCTCTCCTCGGTGGACACGGCACTCTACGAGGCGGCCAAGATCGACGGCGCCGGGCGCCTGCAGCTGATCCGGCACGTGGACATCCCGGCCCTGCTGCCCACCGCCGGCATCCTGCTGATCCTGAACATGGGCAGCGTGCTGGGGGTCGGGTTCGAGAAGGTCTTCCTCATGCAGAACACCTTGAACATCATGTCCTCCGAGGTCATCTCCACCTACGTCTACCGGGTCGGCATCCTGGGCAACCAGTTCTCCTACTCGACCGCCATCGGGCTGTTCAACGCCCTCGTCAACTTCGCGTTCCTGATCCTGGCGAACTACATCGCCAAGCGCGCGAGCAACACCAGCATCTTCTAGGAGCGGGACAATGAGCAACATCACCGGAACTCTGGACGGCGCTCCGGCGCCCAAGGTCCGGCCGCGGCGGCCGGGCGCACCGAAAACGCCGCGCACGAAGTGGCGCATCCAGCAGCGCACCGCGGGGGACTGGGCGGTGGACATCGTGCTCGGCGTGCTGATCGCCTTGATCCTCGCCGCGGTGATCTACCCCCTGTGGTTCATCGTCGTGGCCTCCTTCTCCGATCCGCGCGCCGTGGCCACCGGCGAGGTCACTCTGCTCCCGCAGGGATTCGGGCTGACCGGATACGAGATGATCCTGGCCGATGATCGCATCTGGACCGGCTACCGCAACACGATCCTCTATTCGGTGCTCGGCACGGCGGTGAACCTGCTGGTCACCCTCCCCGCCGCCTTCGCGATGTCGCGGCGCGAGTTCCGCCCGCGCCGCATCATCATGTTCCTGTTCGCCTTCACCATGTTCTTTGGCGGCGGGCTCATCCCGATGTTCCTTCTGGTCAAGCAGCTGGGCCTGCTGAACAACATGTGGGTGTTCATCCTGCCCACCGCCTTCTCGGTGTTCAACATGATCATCGCCCGCTCCTTCTTCGAGACCTCCATCCCCGAGGAGCTGCGCGAGGCCGCGGCCTTGGACGGGCTGAGCTACTTCGGATACTTCCTGAAGATCGTGATCCCGCTCTCGAGCGCGATCATCGCCGTAATCGGCCTGTACTACTTCGTCGGGCACTGGAACGACTTCTTCACCGGCCTGATCTTCATCCGCGACCAGGAGCTGCAGCCGCTGCAGAACGTGCTGCAGCAGATCCTGATGGCCAACCAGTCCAGCGCCGGGGCCGGGGGCTCGCTCGGGCAGTCCGCCGGCGATGCGCAGAACCTGGCGGACCAGATCAAGTTCGGGGTCATCATCGTCTCCACGCTGCCGATCCTGGTGCTCTATCCGATGCTGCAGAAGTACTTCAACAAGGGCGTCATGATCGGTGCCGTGAAGGGTTGAGCGGGCAGCGATGAAGAATTTCACAATGGGCTACGAATTCCTGGCCCGCATCATCCTGATGGTCTTCGTGCTGAATGCTGCGGTGGTGGCCTTCACGCTGCGCGGGCTGGTCGTGGCCGGCTTCTTCCCCTCGGTGGCCGCCTGCTATGCCAGCTGCCGCAGCTGGGTGCTTTCGGAAGACCGCCGCTGGACCGTCGCGCAGACCTGGCGCACCTTCGGGATGGCCTGGAAGCAGGAGCGTCGCGTCGCGAACCTGGCCGGCTGGCCGCAGCTGCTCATTGGCCTGCTGCTGGCCTGGGACTACTATCTGGTGAACTGGAACGACATGGGGGCCGCCGGCGTCGCGGCCTCCGGGCTGGTGCTGCTGGCCAATGCACTCTACTGGCTGTTCGTGCTGGTGTTCTGGGCGGTGGCGGCCAATTTCGAGGAGCGGCCGTGGTGGCTCGTGCGCACCTCGCTGCAGCTGGTGCTGGCCCGGCCCTGGTGCAGCCTCATGCTGGCCTCGATGCTCGGGCTGACGGCGTGGGCGTGGGACACCTGGCCCGGGATCCTGGTGGCCTTCGGCCTGGCCACCCCGATCTTCCTGGTGGTGCTGTGCGTGCATTGCTTCGGGCGGCTGCCCGGGATGGATGCACGGGAGCCGCAGAGGGCCGCAACCCCGGCGGGGCAGCCGGCTTAGCCCGGGTATTTCATGAAGGCGGCAGTCATTAACTGACTTAAAAGGAGAAAAGGCGGCCTGAACTGGGAAAATGGGAGTGCCTAAGCTTCCAAAATACCCGTTCGAAGGATCACCTTTTCAGTGAACCATTCTACCCCCGTTTTTCCTGCTCTCTCGACCCAACTCACCGGCCAAGCCCTGGTCTCCCATGCAGGGTTGTCGGTGCTGACCAGCTTCCTGAACGCGGTAGGCTTCCGCCAGCTTTGCGAGGACCGGTTCAGCCAGTTCGTGCCAGCCACCGCTACCCACCGTCCAGGCAAGATCCTCGGAGCGCTGGCTCTATCGTTGGCGGCTGGCGGGGAGCAAGCCACCGATATCGACCAACTACGAGCCGCACCAGGACTCTTCGGCCCGGTAGCGTCGGATGCCACCATCAGCAGGTTCATGAACCGGATCAAGGAGCAACCCGAAGCCTTCGAACATGGGTTCGCCACCATGACCCGGACCCTGCGCACCAAACTCTGGGCTGCGGCCGGGCCACGGAATCCCGGCCGGCTGGCCACACCAACCAACCCGCTGATCATCGACATCGACGCCTCGTTGGTGCACGTGCACTCCGAAAAAGAATCCAGCGCTGGAACCTATAAAGGCGGTACGGATTCGCACCCATGATCGCCATGGCCGACTACGGCAAGAAGAACGGCACCGGCGAAATCTTGGCCGTGCAGTTGCGCCCGGGAAACCGAGGAGCGAACTGCGCGACGTCCCATATCGAGGTGCTCAACCAGGCGTTGGCGCAGCTGCCGGACGGGTTCTATGACGAGCGCGGAAACCTCTATGGAGAGAAGGTCCTGGTCCGCACCGATAGTGCCGGCTCGTCCCGTGAGTTCTTGCACTACCTGGATTCGTTGGGGATCCAATTCTCCACCTCGTATTCGCTGCCGGTCATCAAGGAGCGGTTCATCCGGTGGATCGATGAGAAGAAATACTGGGAACCAGCCCTGGACGCTGACGGGGATCAGCGTGATAACGCGTGGGTGATCGACGCGTCCAAGGTGATCGAGCTGAAGGACTACCCGCCAGGAACCCGGATCTATTTGCGTGCTGAGCCGTTGCATCCCGGGGCGAAAGCGAACCTGTTCGATACGGACGGGAACAGGGTGACTGCGTTCTTGACCAATGCCCCGCGATTCAACGTGGCGTTCCTCGATGCGAGGCACCGGGCGCGTGGCCGGTGCGAGAACAGGATCAAAACGCTGAAGAACACGGGGCTGGGCAAGCTGCCGTATTGGTCTTTTGCCGCGAACCAAGCATGGGCCAACCTGGCGATGCTCGCACTGAATCTGGTGTCGTGGCTGCAGCTGGCCGTTCTGCCTGGTGGCCACGAGGCGTCGGTGTGGGATGTGAAGCGGTGGCGGTACCGGCTGTTCTCAATGGCCGGGAAAATTGTCTCTGGCGGCCGGCAGCGCCGGCTGTTGATCCCCGAAAGTGCACCAGAAGCGCAACTTCTATGCCAACTGATTGAGGGCATCGGCGTGTTGTTTCAGCGGTGGCGGCACGGTGAGCTGTCCGCCTGATGCTGGTGGTTGTCCCGTTGTTTCTTTGGTTGTGAAAGGTCATTTCAGTCCGGGCGGGTGGAGCCTGGCACCCAGCGCTGGTGGTTCGGCGCTCTTTGGCGTGGACAGAACCGGAGACGGCCGCCGAGAACCCCTTGGTATCGGAATTCGGCGGCCGGCGGAGTCCTCATGAAAAATTTGGGCTAGGAGCTTGAGATACCGTAGACCACGAGCGCTGAGGACGGCTTTTGGGGTTTGGTGGGGTATGCAGGCCAGGCTCTCGCATGCCGGCCCCGGCGTGCTTGTTTCCTGCAGGGGGCTCCGGTCCTAGTGGGTGCCGTAGCGACCGCTAAGAGCGAATACGGGGTAGTGATACATGCCAAAGTTTTGAATCTTTGCCGATCTTTGGCTCAATGAACTCGCGATCATTCGTCAAATACCCAAACGGTTCTGGTGGGATATAGAGAGAACATTCAGCAAATCAGAACCTGGTTGTTATTCTGTTTATCAGGAAACGGTTTCGCACAAGATTCCTGTTCTCGTGGGGATTTTAAGTTTGTTTAATTTCGAATTGTGCTCTGAGTGCATTATCGCCTGAGCTGCACGGAGGGTAGAGCCTAAGATGACACGCATTGCGAAAGATGCACAGTTGTTTAACGGTGCTCAGATATTCACCGATTCGGCCGAACATGCTATTTCTTACCTCAAAAGGCATACTCCGTTGACGGATTGGTCAGTTTCTCGCGTAATCGATGGAGAACAGGTCCATTTGCACGTGCAGCAGGGCCAGTTGCTCAAAACTGGTCAGCGTGTTGAGTGGGAGGAATCTTTATGCAGTCGAATGGCCAACGGTGCTGCTCATGTTGTGGAGAATACGCAGCTAGACCCTGACTATTCGCGTATGCGATTTTCAGCCGAGGTGGGCGCCTATGCCGGGTACACCATCAATGATGATCGGGATGAGATGTTTGGGGTCCTATGCGGCGTGCGCACCGATCCGCTCACTGAAGGAGAAAAAATAGATGAAGATCTCGTTGCTCTTATCAGTTCACTTCTATCTGCCCAATTGAAGCTAGCAAGAGTAGCTGATCGAGAACGGAGAAATAGCGAGCTATCCGATGCCTTGGCGCAAACAGATGCTTTAACTGGTCTGTTGAACCGACGCGGCTGGGATAAGATCACCAATGATGCGCAAGAACGCCTCGACGCTTTTGGCGATTCTGTCTCGGTTGCGGTGATAGACCTCAATGGGCTTAAGCAGGTCAATGACAGCCAAGGTCATGCAGCTGGAGATTTATTGTTGCAGCGCACTGGTGAGATCCTGAGAGGTAAAAGCACTGAGTCCTGCCGCGTCGCTCGATACGGGGGTGATGAGTTCATGATTTTGGCCAACGGAGTGGCTCCATCCCAGACAGAGGCTTATTTCTCAGTATTCAAAGAGTCTTTGGAAGAAGCAGGGATTCCTGCAGCCATGGGATTCTATTCAGCTCAGCCAGGTAGTACCAACATTGATCAGTGTATTGCCGCGGCCGATGCTTTAATGTATGAGCAGAAATATCAGCGTCGCGTTCGCCCCAATAACAATAGCTAACAGGCTATCCTTGCAACGGCTTCTAAAGAACTATATCCATCTAAATGCGCTCTTGTCATGAAGATCTCGAGATCGAAGGTTGTGCTCACTGAGGGGCAAACGGTTCTTGAGCCGAAATGCTACTTGTATTGTGTTTCCTGTTCATCTGCGACCAACCCGTCGTTATTTCCTAGCGTCTAATTCACTGCTGACTGAGCAAGCACGGACCTAGGACAACGTTGCCGATGAGGCTGGGAAGTTCAGGCAAGAACTCGTATGGATCGGCTACAAAATTTTCGCCGGACCTCGCGGAGCGAACCATGTTGCGACCCAGCATGAACTGATCCCTTTGCCTTGGCTGACCTTGAAGCGTTCATCCACCGAGATGACCTCCCCACTCTCATCCAGGTAGCTGTCGCACACGCCCAATTCGAGAGCACCCATCCGTTTGTGGACGGGAACGGCAGAACGGGGCGCGCCCTCGCCCACGCAATGCTCCGTCATCGCAGGGTGACCATCCATTCGACCGCACCGATCTCCGCGAGAATCCTGAGGGATATCCCTGGCTATTTCGACGCGCTGACTGCCTACCGGCAAGGCAACGCCCATGCAATTGTTAAAATCTTCATCGATGTCTCGATCTACGCCGCTGCTACGGGTCAAGCGCTGCTGCATGCCCTCGCTGATGAGCTGGAAGAATCACGCAACCGCTTGCAGGGGCTTCGGTCGAATTCGACGGCGTTCAAGTTGCTCCCCCTGCTCATAGCGCAACCCGTGATCAACTCCAACTATGTGAAAACATCCTTGGGTGTCACAGATGCCGTCGCGCACCGAGCCTTTGCAACGTTAAACGACCGCGGGGTCCTGAAAGAGAAGTCAGGATTGCGCAGAAACCGCGTCTGGCAGCACGATCACATTCTGCGAATCCTGGACGACTACGCAGCAACGATTCGACGGGACTCGGTGCACTAAGCCCTGATGCCCATGCGATGGGCATCAGACCATATGATTGTGATATGACCGTGATAGCCAGACGGGTCTCACTGTTCGACGACGAGTCATGGAAGAGTCATTAGCATGCCTCTTGAGGATTCATCGCGCACCCAAATGCCGGCTTCCGCTGAACCCAAGCCGTCGCTGGCGACACGCGTGGGCGAATGCATGCCCGGCATTATCCTGTGCCTCGTCATGGGCGGCGTGTCACTGGCCGCCGCGAAGCTCATCCCCGGGATGAGCGCACTGCTGATTGCCATCTTGCTCGGTGCGCTGTGGCGCAATCTGGCGCCGGTGCCCGCGGTCTTCGAGCAAGGGGTGGCCTTCTCCGCGAAGAAGCTGCTGCGTGCTGGCATCGTGCTGCTGGGCTTCCAGCTCTCGCTCGGCGCCATCCTGGCCTTGGGCCCGGGCGTGCTGGTCATCGTGGTGCTCTGTGTGGGCGTGACCTTCCTGGCCACCGTGTGGATCGGCGGGCGCATGGGCATTGAGCTGCCGCAGCGTCTGCTGATCGCCGCCGGCTTCTCCATTTGCGGTGCTGCTGCCGTGGCTGGTGCCGAGGGCGCAACCCGCGCCAAGCAGGACCAGGTGGCTACGGCCATCGGCCTGGTGGTGCTCTTCGGTACCCTGATGATCCCGCTAACCCCGGCGCTGGGCGCGCTGTTGGGCCTGGGCGAAACCAGCATCGGCGTGCTGATCGGCGCTTCCACCCACGAGGTGGCCCAGGTGGTCGCCGCCGGCGGCGCGGTGGGCGCCACCGCGCTGGGCGTGGCCGTGACGGTCAAGTTGGCACGCGTGGTCATGCTCGCCCCGATCATGGCGGGCCTGTTGCTGTACATGAGCCGCAAGCACAACATCGAAGGCGGAAAGCGCCCACCGGTCATCCCGCTGTTCGTGGCGCTGTTCCTGGTAGCCATGCTGGTCCGCACCACCGGCATCCTGCCCGAAACGCTGCTGCAGCTGGCCTCGACCGCGCAGACCGTGCTGCTGGCCGCCTCGATGTTCGCACTGGGCCTGGGCGTGCACCTGAAGTCAATCGTGAATTCAGGCGGCCGCTCGCTGGTGCTGGCCTTGCTGTCCACGCTGGTCATTCTGGTCATCGCCGTGGTCGGCGCGCTGCTCTACCGTCCGCTGTAACGCCAAGATTTCCACGAATCTCCACGACTGCCTCGGCACCGGCATTGCGGAAACGAATCAAACTTCACCGCAAGGGTCCGCGGGAACTCCGGGACGCAGAAAGCCAGCCACGTAGCGATGGCAACATGGCTGGCTGTCTGGAACTGCTGCAACTAGCGCAGCACGACGGTGCGTGAGCCACTGAGGAAGACCCGGTCCTCGCAGTGCCAGCGCACCGCGTCGGACAACGCCTTGCACTCGGTATCGCGGCCCGCGGCCACCAGATGCTCGGGCTCGAAGCTGTGGTCCACTTCCTGGACCCGCTGAGTGATGATCGGCCCCTCGTCCAGCTCCGAATTCACGTAGTGCGCGGTGGCGCCCACGGTCTTCACGCCGCGCTCGAACGCCTGGTGGTAAGGCTTGGCGCCCTTGAAGGAGGGCAGGAACGAGTGGTGGATATTGATGGCCCGGCCGGTGAGCTTGCGGCTGAGTTTATCGGAGAGCACCTGCGTGTAGCGGGCCAGGACCACCAAATCCACCTCGAAGCGCTCCACCAGGTCCATCAGCTTGGACCCGACCTCGGCTTCGTCTGCGCGGTGACCGGAATATGGAAGAACGGGATCCCGTTCCACTCGACCTGCTGGCGGTGATCGGGGTGGTTGGAGACAACTGCCGCGATCTGCACCGGCAGCTCCCCCATCCGGGCGCGGAACAGCAAGTCGTGCAGGCAGTGGCCGAATTTGGAGACCATCACCACCACGCGCTTCTTATGGCCTGCCGGGCGCAGCCCCCAGGTAGCTTGGTGCTCTTCGGCAAGCTGCCCGAGGCTCGCTTCGAGCTGCGAGATCTCCGCGGCAATTTCCTTCGACTCGGCGACTTCGAACTCGATGCGCATGAACAGCGTTCCTGAACGCTGGTCATCATGCTGCTTCAGCTCCCGGATATCTCCGTGGTGCTTGAGCAGCAGACCGGTGACCGCATGCACGATGCCCGGGCGCTCGGCGCAGGTGAGGGTCAGGACGTATTTGTTATTCGGTTCGGTCATCGTGCCGCTCCTTGGTTTCGCCGAGATGGCTATAGCTTCGCCATGACTCGTGTGGTTTTCAGATGAAAGGAATACGGTCGCGCAGTGCGCCCGCTTGCCCGCTTTGCCCCGCGGAATCCGGGCCGCCGGGCCAGGGGTTTACCTGCCGATAATCCGCGCCTTGCACTGCCCTTCAAAGCGGATGCCGGCAAGCCCGGCATCCGCGGACAGACTCTGATATATCAGTTGCTGATCAAAATACTAGGTGTGCCCCAGCACAGCGTCAATGACTTTTCCTGCTGGATTTCTGCAGGGTTCCAAGCAGGTTTTCAGCCCAGTTGCCGACCAGCAGCGAACGGCGGATTAGGCGCATTCGCGCGGAAAAAGCGCCCAATTCGGAGCCGGGGCGATACTCTTTGTGTGTCGGCAAAATGATTTTTGAGCAATGAAGAGAGCAATATGCCAAGGCCCACCGGATTGACCAGCACCGCCACGGAGCAAGGCTCGATGGCCGATCGCGCCTACAACGCCCTGCGCGACCGGCTGGTGCTGCTGGAGATCGCGCCGACCCATCCGATCCACGAACCGCAGCTCGCCGAGGAGCTCGGCGTCGGGCGCACCCCGATGCGCGAAGCCCTCAAGCGCTTGGAAACCGACCACCTGGTCGTGTCCTATCCGCGCCGCGGCACCTTCGCCACGGCAGTGGATTTCCATGAGCTGAACTACATCTCCGAGATGCGCCAGGTGCTCGAGCCGCTGGCCGCCCGCAACGCGGCGGCCAACAAGGACCCACTGATCCGCGAGGATCTGGCCGGCTCCCTGCAGCAGATCGATGCCTTGGACCCTACGCTGGACCAGCGTTCGCTGCTGCTGCTCGATGTGCACATCCACCGGCTCATCTACAAGGCCGCGGCCAACAAGCACCTGGAGGAAACCCTGGTGCGCCTGGATAACCTGGTGACCCGGATCTGGTGCCTGGTCATCGACCAGATGCCGCCCATCGCCGAGCACATTTCCGAGCATTCAGCCCTGTTGCGCGCCATCCTCGACGGCGACGCGGAGCTGGCCTCGCGGCTGGTCTCGGAGCACGTGGCCCACTTCGAGCAGGCCCTGCGCCGTGCCCCGTAGCCGACGCTCCGGGACGCGGCCGGCACGCTAGCGTACGGCACCCTCGGGCTCCAGATCCGCATCGGGATGCTGCTGCGCTTCGCGCACCTCGGCTTCTTGCCCATCGTCCGCCAGCTCATCCGCCGGCGCTTCCGGCGCTTGTGCTGCGGCCTCTAGCGCCGGGGCGGCGACAATCGAGTTCTCCCTGGTCATCAGGCAGAACTGCTCACCCGCGTGGCGGTCGATGCCGTCATCCACTGCCTGTTCCAGCACCTCCATGGCCACCTTGCCGCGCAGCACCAGCGGATCGCGGCTCAGGTCCTTCCACAGCGCCACGCAGAGCAGCAGCATCACCAGCACGAAGGGCAGCGCCGAGACGATCGTGATGTTCGTCAGCCCGTTCAAGGCTTCCGCCGGATGATCCCCGCCGGCCAGCAGCATCACCGCCGCCACCGCGCCCACCGAAACACCCCAGAAGACCACCGACTTCTTCGACGGATCCTCGGCGCCGAGCTCGCTGAGCGCGCCCATCACGATCGAGGCCGAGTCCGCCCCGGTGACGAAGAAGATGGCAATCAGCACCACGGTCAGCCCCATCAGCGCAATGGAGAACCACTCGGGGAACGGCAGCGCGCCGAGCAGCTCGAAGAGCACCGAGTCGAAGTCGATGTCCGGTGCCCCATCCACCATCCTCGCCAGCGCCTGGCCCATGTCCCCGTTGCGCTCGGCCCGCTCCCGCAGGCCGATGGCGCCACCGCCGAAAATCGCGAACCAGATCAGCGTGACGGTGGAAGGAACCAGCAGCACGCCGGTGACGAACTGGCGGATGCTGCGCCCGCGCGAGATCCGCGCGATGAACAGGCCCACGAACGGGGTCCAGGAAACCCACCATGCCCAGTAGAAGATCGTCCAGGAAGACAGCCAGGCGGCCATGTCCCCGTCGCCGGAGGCCGAGCCCGGGCGGTTGGGATTCGCATTCAAGCAGATGCCGGTTTGGCCGCTCTTGCAGTTGCGGCAGCGGCCGCAGGAGATGTTGAAGGGCATCGAGACGACGTCGCCCACCTTGAGGAACTCCACATCACGGCCCACTTCGCTTCGTCGGCCAGGAACTGGTGCACGACATTCCCGGGGAACCAGGATTCGCCCCGATCAACGAAGCCGGCGGCGAAGGCATTACCCGCAGCAACCGCTTCGCCAGCTCGGCCGGCGATGATGGGACCGAACTGCAGGTGAGCACCGCAACCACCGTGGTGCCGTGGGTGCTGGACCGCGATGTGGTGCGCTATTTCTTCGACAAGCTGGAACCGGTGCTGGTCAACGGCACCGGCGGGGTGATCTACGCCCGCACCGCCGCCGGCGTCGACGACGATCCGAAGTCGGACAGCGCTCCGGATGCCGTAGCGCCGCTGAAGAACTCGGTGTGGTCTCTGGCCGCGGCCGAGGTGCTGCTGCTGGTCTTCGCCGGATCGTTGCTGCTCTCCTCCAGCTACTCCCCGGATGCGAAACTTGTCCGGCAGCTGGTCGGCTGGGTTGGAGTCATCATGTCCGGAATCCTGCTGGTGCTCGAACTGCGCACCCGCAAGGCCGCAATGGCCGCGGATCGGCGGGTTAACGTATCGGCCGCCGCCTACTTCACCGCGCCTGCCGAAGCCGTCCCCGTAGCTGCAGGGCATGCACCATCCGGCACTGCCCAGGCGACGGCTGCGATCCAGCAGCCGGACACCAATCCGGGCACTGGATATCAGGCTGGAACCAGCTCAGCTGGAACTGGCCGCGACTCGGCTTGGGGTCCCAAGTGGACCAGCGATGCATCTTTCGCCTTGCGAACCTTCAGCTGGATGGCTGGGTTCCTCGTGCTCACCTCGCTGGTGGGATACCTGGCAGCCATCTCGGTCTTCGTTCCGGCCTTCCTGCTCATCGTGGCCCGCGCCAAGCTGAAGACCACCATCATTTACACGGCTGTGCTGTTCATTCTGATGCTGGTTCTTCCATCCCTGCTTCCCATCGACCTGCCCCAGGGCCTGCTGGCCAACTGGCTCTGATCACGAGATCTACTAGGAGAACACCATGGCAATCATCGCTTGCTACAGCGGCACCCCCGCGGGCCGCTTGGCCGTACGGCGCGGGCTGGCCGAGGCCCACAAGGCACAGGACCGGTTGCTGATCGCGAACCTGGACAAGGAGCCGATCACCGAGCAGCATCTGGGCATCGACCTCGATGCCCTGCTGGATCTCGGGGTTCCGCTGCAGATCCTGCCGCAAAACGGCCCGGTCCACGACGCTGCCGATTTCGTCCTCCAGGCGGAGCAGGAGCATTCCGCCGCATTGAGCGTCCTCGGGCTGCGCAAGCGCTCGCGCGTAGGCAAGCTGATCATGGGCAGCATCGCCCAGCGCATCCTGATCGAGGCCGACTGCCCGGTGCTTGCAGTGAAGGCGAAAGACTAGTCCTTCTCCTCGTGAACAAAATCAGCCAACGCAATCCCCGCCCGCATTTTCAACAGATGCAGGCGGGGATTGCGTTTGCGTTCCAGTGTCCAAAGGCGGTGCCCTATCTCACGAATAGTTTCACATGATACTTGTACGAGTTATTTGTATTCTGTAGCTATGGAAATTGAGCATGAGTCGGCAGGCCTTTCCGAGCAGATGCATGAAGCACTTTCACCACTGCTGAGCCTGATACGCACAGCCCTGTCCATGTCCCCGGGCAAACTGGGCATCCTGCACACCCTCGCCATCGAAGGCCGGGCAAGTGCCGCCCGGATGCGTCAGGACATCGGGGTCAGCCAGCAAGCCATCTTGCTGACCACCAAGGAGTTGGAAGGCCTCGGACTAATCGAGCGGCACCGGGATGAAGCCGTCCGACGCAAGCTCTGGTTCCAGCTCACCGATGCCGGCCGGGAAAAGCTGGAGCATGAAATCCAGCTGGGCCAGAGGGCGTTGACGCAAGCCATCGGCGAGAACCTGAGCGATGAAGAGCTTTCCTTGATACGTGCCGCCTTGCCTGCACTGAAAAAAATCAACACGGCGGTCCGCCCATGAATCGCACCGCAACCGCCCGAAATCCGCTGGTGCCGACGCTGGTATTTGCCGCGCTCGCCACTGCCATCGTCTCCTCGCTGGGCATGCTGCTGGTCCCCTCGATTTCACAGCGCTTCGACGTCGACGTTGCCACCGCCCAGTGGATGCTCACAGTGAATCTCCTGGCTGGCGCCGTGGCAACACCGATCATGGGTCGCCTCAGCGATGGTCCGCATAAGAAGCGGCTGCTGCTCGCTTCGCTGGCAACCATGTTCGCCGGGTCGGTCATGGCGGCGGCCGCCCCAACCTTCGGGGTGTTTCTTGCCGGACGCGTGCTCCAAGGCCTGTCCTACGGAATTGTCCCTGTCACCATCGCCATCGCACGGCGCTATGTGCCTGCCGAGCACGCGCAGAACACCATCTCTACCCTGTCGGTGACCGTTGCCTCCGGAATCGGCATCGGCTATCCGCTGACCGGCATCATCGCCGGCATTTTCGACTACTCCTTCGCTTTCTGGTTTGGTGCTGTCTTCGTGCTGGCCACCATCTTCGTCGTATGGAAAGTCGTCCCCTCCGGCCCAGATAACCACGCAGAGCAGCACCCCTTCGACTTCGCCGGCTCCTGCTTGCTGGCTGTGGGCCTCGGTTCCCTGCTTCTGACAATATCCGAGGGCCCCAAGTGGGGTTGGGCATCTGGGATCACCCTCGCACTGGCCGTCTTCTCGACCATCGTGCTGGGCCTTTGGGTACGGGTGGAAATCCGCCTGGACCACCCTTTGATCAACCTGCGCACGCTGAAGCAGGGCGAAGTCCTCTTGGCCAATATCTCGGCCATCGCACTGGGTGCGGCACTGTACATCGCCATGTCCGTCTCGTCCCTGGTTGCCCAAGCAGATGCCTCCACGGGTTATGGGCTGAGCCTCCCGGTCTTCTGGGCGGGATTTGTCATCTTCCCGCTCTCGGTAGGAAGCCTGGCCGCCAACCGCACGGTGCGGGTATTGGCCAAGCACGTTGGCATCCAGGTCATGCTTCCCATTGGTGCGATCATCATGGCTGCTGCCGGAACCATGCTCTGGCTGCTTCATGCGGCGCTCTGGGAGATCTTGCTGAGCATGCTGGTCTTCGGCATCGGCATGGGCGCAAGCTACGCGGCGATGCCGGCATTGATTGCGCGCAGCGTGGCGGCACAGGAACTGGGCAGCTCCGTGAGCTTCAACCAGGTGCTGCGCACCGTGGGTTCCTCCTTCGGCACAGCGATTTCCGCCGCAATCATCGCCACCCACCCAGGGCTTAACGGTGAGGCCAGTCCCGAAGGCATCAACATGACTTTCTTGCTCGGCGCCCTACTGTGCATCGCTCTGGGCGTGGCGCTGCTGACAGATTCGGCACGATGCCAGCAAAAGCGGAAGAGATAGCCGCCGAGCCTGGATGCAGAAAACGTCCCGATGCCGCGATAGCATCGAGACGTTTTCTGGATTCGGGGGTGCCTAGAGTTCGACGATCTCGAATTCCAGCAGTTCGGTTCCGGTGGCCACTGGCTTCTTGGCTTCGCTGCCGGCATGCGCCGCATCAGCGCGCTGCGCGCGCCAGTTCTCGAAGTCCTCGCGGGTTGCCCACTGGGTGTACACGAAGTACTTGTCTCCACCGTTGACCGGACGCAGCAACTTGAACCCTTCAAAGCCCGGCGAAGAATCCACCGAATGCTTGCGAGCGGCGAAACGCTTCTCCAGTTCCGGTCCGGCTTCACCAGGAACCGACAGGGCATTGATGACGACAATCGACATGTTCAACCTTTCGTGACCGAGTTTCGATGACAGGGAAACTCTTTGCTTCCACCCTACGCCTGCGCTTTCTTCGCCGCAGGCCGGCGTGACGAACTTGGAACGGCTAGTCGGCATGCTCCATGGGCCAGCAAATTTCAAAGCGCTCCAGGATCAGTTCTCCCCCTGGCTGGAGAGTGTCTTCAGGTTTCCAATCCACACCAATTGATTTTTGCGTACGGCGCCAGAATTTCTCATGTTCGGCACGCCAATATTCCAACGAGAGATCCCCTTCGCCCTCAGCTGCTGCAAACTGGGCATCCACATCGATGAATGAGGAGCGTTCGACGGACAGCACGCGCAAGATTGCTCGAGGCTGCCCGGCCCCGTCGCAGACGATGCAGCAGTCTTCAGGCTGCGGGACACGTTCTTTGTAGTAGGCGTAGTCGCTAGCAAGAGATGACGTCGCCCTCTTGGTTCCGTACAGCATTTGGTGTAGCAGCTCATCGGCAAGCGCAGGATTATCCCCGAACGACTCGGCAACATGATGCGGCGCATCGGCCAGCGGAATTCCTTTGCTCTCCAGATACTCGGACCACATCCGCTGCGCAGCTTCTGCATTGACAGGAGGCAAGTCAGGAACGGAATTTTCTGTCATGCCTAGATCATAGCCGCAGCAAATACCCAGGTTGACCATAAACTAGCTATTGCAAAACATCCGGTATTCAATCACAGACCTGGCCTCGAGAGGGCGCCCATCAGGGGTCTTCAAGCATCACTGAATCCCCGGGATACTATCGCGCAGGTCGCGCACGTTGCAGCCCTGCTTAGGCCTTGAGAGTACCGATACCGCGCTTGGCTAGCCACCGCGCTGCAGCAGGCCGGAGCGCTGGCGTCATTTGCCATCCTCGAAACTGCGTTTCAAGGTTTCCGGCCGACGCAGATCCCCGAGGGCTGAGAGCACGTCCAGTCGCGGTGCCCGGTGCTGATTACCCTCGCTGCCGGGGCAAGTGAAACCAGCTGGCGGGGAAACTCCGATACGCTTGGTGTTCTTCAGGCGGCGACGCCAATGGACATAGGTCTTGATGCCGAAGGCCAGCAACACTGCCAAGACCGAGAAGCCCAGGACTACCGAAGCTTGAACAACCTCGCCCAAGGTCAGGTCCTCTACTTCCTGGGTCAGCACCGATGCAACAGTAATCGTGTCCATACCCAATTCCTGTATCTAGAGTTGCGTCTGCTTCATCCCCACGTGGCTGCTAGTCTATGGGCTGCGTTGTTGGAATGGGCCAGGACACGGTAATCGATATGCGTTTGTTACGGATGTCCCAGACCCCCGGCAACCACGCAATGAATACGCGCCAAACTCCGGTGTTCCGCCGTGCCTGATCAGAAGCAATTCCCCACGAAAAAAGCTTCGGCAACCTGCCAGTTGCAGGATGCCGAAGCCATTTCCCAGTGCCTAGTGCTCGCGGCGGATCAGCTGGCCGGATGGGGTCTGGAAGTCCACATCATTGCCGGCAATGATCGAGCGGCGCACCACCCCATGCAGGGTCTTGCCCTGGTACGGGGAGATCGGGTTCTTGTGGTGCAGCTTCTGCACGTCCACCTCGAAGGTGTCCTCTGGAGCGAAGATCGCGAAGTCGGCGTCCTTGCCCTCCTCGATGCTGCCCTTGGCCCCCAGGCCGGCGAGCTTGGACGGGTTGACGCCCATCCACTGCACAACCTGTTCCAGCTTCAGCCCACGCTGCTTAGCTTCGCTCCAGATCAGCGGCAGGCCCAGCTGCAGCGACGCCACGCCGCCCCAGGCGACACCGAAGTCGCCGTTCTCCACGTCCTTCAGGTCGATGGTCGAAGGCGAATGGTCCGACACGATGCAGTCGATAACGCCTTGCTCCAGGCCCCTCCAAAGCAGCTCGCGGTTGTCATTCTCGCGGATCGGCGGGCAGCATTTGAAGGCGGTGGCCCCGTCTGGGATGTCCTCCGACAGCAAGGTCAGGTAATGCGGGCAGGTTTCCACGGTGAGCTTCACGCCCTCGGCTTTCGCCTGGCGGATCATTTCCAGCGCATCCGAGCTGGACAGGTGCAGCACGTGGGCGCGCACCCCGGTGGTGCGGGCGCGCTCGATCACCTGGGCGATGGCGGTGTTCTCGGCATCGCGCGGGCGCGAATCCAGGAATCCGGCGTATTTTCCGCCCACCGGCTGCGGTGAATTGTCAATGATCTCCGCATCCTCGGCGTGCACGATCATCAGCGAGTCGAAGGAGGCCAGTTCGGCCATGTCCTCTTCCATCTCGTCGACGCTCAGGGATGGGAACTCGTCCACTCCCGAGTGCAGGAGGAAGCACTTGAAGCCGAAGACCCCTGCTTCATGCAGCTCGCGCAGGTCCTTCTTGTTGCCTGGGATGGCACCGCCCCAGAAGCCGACATTGACGTAGGCGTTCTTGCCAGCGGCCTCGCGCTTGATCTCCAGCGCTTCGAGGTTCACCGTGGGCGGGATGGAATTCAGCGGCATATCCACAATGGTGGTCACGCCGCCGGCGGCCGCGGCCTTGGTGGCCGATTCGAAACCTTCCCATTCGGTGCGGCCCGGCTCGTTCACGTGCACATGGGTATCAACGAGTCCGGGAAGCAGCACCTCGTCGGCTGCCACCTCGATCACGCGGGTACCGGCCAGCGCGGTGCCGTAGGGCTCAACGGCGGCAATCTTCCCATCACGCACGCCGATCTCGCGTGGCGCGATGTCCCCTTCGGCCAGCACTTGCTGCCCGCGCAGCACCAGGTCATAGGTGGTACCGGTGGTGCCTTGGGTCGATGCGCGTCCGACAGCTTCGTTGATGCTCATGAGGCGTTCCTACTCGTTGATAGCTCAGGTTTCTTGGTGCTCGGCAGCTCTATGCCAAGTCTAGATTGCTGTGGCGCGAGGCACACCCGAAAAGGTGAACCGGTGCCCCGCGCCCAACGTTGCGGGGTGCAGGTCAGCGACGACTTCCCTTTCAGGCACCCACAGTGGCCGAGGCTGCCAGCGGCACCAACGCGGTTGGCGCATCGCCAGGCTCCAAGGCCAGGTCTTCGAATTCATTGATGGCATCCAGCTGCGCGCCCATGGCGATGTTGGTGACCTTTTCCAGGATCACTTCCACCACGACCGGCACCTGGTGCTCTTCGGCCAGGGCGTTGGCCTGCGTGAATCCGGCGGCCAGCTGGCTCGGATCCTCGATGCGCACCGCCTTGCAGCCCAGGCCTTCGGCGACCTTCACATGGTCCACGCCGTAGCCGTTGGTTTCCGGGGAGTTGATGTTGTCGAAGCCCAGCGACACGTGATAATCCATTTCGAAGACTCGCTGCGACTGGCGGATCAGGCCCAGGTAGGAGTTGTTGACCACCACGTGCACGTACGGCAGCTTGAACTGCGCGCCGACTGCCAATTCCTCGATCATGAACTGGAAGTCGTAGTCGCCGGAGAGGGCCACGACCTTCTCGCCCGGCTTGCCGCGCACCACGCCCAGGGCGGCCGGTCCGGTCCAGCCCAGCGGGCCGGCCTGGCCGGCGTTGATCCACTTGCGCGGGCCGTAGACGTGCAGCATCTGCGCGCCGGCGATCTGGCTCAAGCCGATGGTGGACACGTAGGTGGTGTCCTGGCCGAAGGCGGCGTTCATCTCCTGGTACACGCGCTGCGGCTTGATCGGGATGTTCTCGAAGTTGGTCTTGCGGTGGCCGGTGGACTTGCGGGCGGTGGCCTCATCGGCCCAGGCCGAGTAGTCCGGCAGGGTGCCGGCGGCCTTGCGCTCGCGCACCACGTCCAGGATGGCATCTATGGCGGCGCCGGCATCCGAGGTGATTCCCAGATCCGGGGAGAAGACGCGGCCGATCTGCGTGGGCTCGATGTCCACATGGATGAACTTGCGTCCTGCCCGGTAGGTGCCCAGATCGCCGGTGTGGCGGTTGGCCCAGCGGTTGCCCAGGCCCAGCACCACGTCGGATTCCAGGAACGTGGCATTGCCGTACTTGGTGTGGGTCTGGATGCCCACCATGCCCGACTGCAGGCGGTGGTCATCCGGAATGGCTCCCCAGCCCATCAGCGTCGGGGAGACAGGGATGTTCAATTCCTCGGCCAGCTCGACCAGCTTCGCCGAAGCATTGGCGTTGATCACGCCGCCGCCGGCGATGATGATCGGCTTCTTCCCGCCGGCCAGCAGGTCCACGATCTTCTCGGCCTGGCCGCGGGTGGCCTGCGGCTTGGAGGGAGCCAAGGGCTCGTAGGCGTCGATGTCGAAGTCGATCTCGGCCATCTGCACGTTGATCGGCAGGTCGATCAGTGCCGGGCCCGGACGGCCTGAGCGCATGATCTGGAAGGCCTTGGCGAAGGTGCCCGGAACCAGGCCCGGCTCCAGGATGGTGGAGGCGTACTTGGTGACCGGCTTGGCGACGGACTCGATGTCCACGGCCTGGAAGTCTTCCTTGTGCAGCACGCTGGTGGGCGCCTGCCCGGTGATGCACAGCATCGGGATGCTGTCGGCGATCGCGGCGTACAGGCCGGTGATCATATCGGTGCCGGCCGGGCCCGAGGTGCCCAGGCACAGCCCGATCTTGCCGGTGGCCCGGGAGTAGCCGTCGGCCGCGTGGCTGGCGCCCTCGACGTGGCGGTGCAAGGTGTGGCGGATGCCGCCGTGGGCTTTCATGGCCGAGTACAGCGGGTTGATGGCGGCGCCGGGCAGGCCGAAGGCCTCGGTGGCGCCCTCCTTCTGCAGGATCTGCACGATGGCATCTACTGCGCGCATCTTTGGCATTTCAGTCACGTCCTTAGGAGCACCGGCAAGGGTGCAGGTGGGTTGCTTGGGAGAAAGATAAGGAAACCTGCGGCGGGGCGGAAAGGTGCATGAGTCACCACAACGCCGTTTCCTTGAGCATCGGATGCCGGCAATGAACTGGAACAAAGCTCATTGCGCAGCGGGCCGGGCCTGCGCCGGCCGCTTGCCGTGTCATCAAGCGGCCTGCATCGGCCGGGCCCGCCATGGCGCGGCCGGCATCCGAGGAAGCGGAGATACCTTGGCCTCCCCGCCGCAGGAAGTCATTTGCCCTGGGGAATCTCCCCCTAGGCAGGAACCGGTGCCTCGACCTTGCCGGCCAGGCGCTGCACTCCGCGGAAGAGCCCGGAGTGGTCCAGTGCGCCGTCGCCGCTTGCGACGGTGGAGGTGACCAGCTGGGCCACCAGTGCACCCAGCGGCAGCACGACGCCGGCTTCGCGGGCTGCGGAAGTCACGATGCCCATGTCCTTGTTGTGCAGGGCCAGGCGGAAGCCCGGGGCGAATTCGCGGTCCAGGATCTTCTGGGCCTTCTGGTCGAGCACCTTCGAGCCGGCCAGGCCGCCGCCGAGGACCTTGACGGCTGCGTCGGTGTCCACGCCGTAGGCTTCGAGGAAGAGCACCGCTTCGGAAAGCGCCTGGATGTTGGCGGCGACGATCAGCTGGTTGGCCGCCTTGACCGTCTGGCCCGAGCCCGAGGGGCCCACCAGCACGATGGTCTTGCCCACTGCTTCCAGGACCGGCTTTGCGGCGTCGAAGTCCGCCTGTTCGCCGCCGACCATGATGGACAGCACGCCCTCGATGGCTCCTGCTTCGCCGCCGGAGACCGGGGCGTCCAGCGGGCGCAGGCCTGCTTCGCGAGCGGCATCCGCCAGCTGCACTGCGACGTCCGGGCGGATCGAGGAGTTGTCGATCCACAAGGCGCCGGGCTTGGCGTTGGCGAAGACGCCTTCGGCGCCGAGGGTGACGCCTTGGACATCCGGGGAGTCAGGGACCATGGTGATGATGACATCGGCATCGGCCACGGCCTGCGCGATCGATGCTGCCTTGGTTCCGCCGGCGGCCGCCAGCTCATTGCCGGCCTTGTCGCTGCGGTTGTATCCGGTGACGTTATAGCCCGCGTTGACCAAGTTCTTTGCCATCGGCAGGCCCATGATGCCCAGTCCGATGAAGGCGATGTTCTGCGACATGCGATTCTCCAAAAAGTCTTGTGCGAAAGGTGTTCTCTAGGCGGTTGCGTTGCTGCTGGCGGTCTGCAGCCAGTCAAAGGCGGTAGCGGCGTCCTGCTTGTATTCCAGGGCGACATTGCCGGCGTAGCCCAGCTCGCGTGAGCGGGCGATCCAGTCCAGCAGCGGCAGGCTTCCGGTGCCCGGAGCCCCGCGGCCCGGCGCATCGGCGATCTGGATGTGGCCGAAATCCTTGGCATGCGCTTCGATGACGGCTGGCACATCATCGCCGTTGACCGAAAGGTGGTAGAAGTCGGCCAGCAGCGCGATGCTGCTTTCGCCCTGCGCCTTGACGGCGTCGACGACAGCGAGCGCCTGGGCCGCGGTCTTCAGCGGGTAGGCCTCGGTGCCGGAGACCGGCTCGATCAGCACGGTGCCACCCACCTTGGCCACGCCCTGGGCCGCGGCCACCAGGTTTTCCAAGGCCAGCGCATCCTGCGCCGCCGAGTCGACACCCTCGATGCGGTTGCCGTACAGGGCATTGAAGGCCTTGCAGCCGGTGGCTTCGGCGATGGCCACTACGGCATCGATGTTGTCCTTGAATTCGGCTTCGCGTCCCAGCCAGGAAACCAGGCCGCGGTCGCCTGCCGGCATGTCGCCGGCGAAGAAGTTCAGGCCGTCCAGCTGGACGCCGGCGTTGGCCAGCGAAGCGACGAATTCGTCGACCTGCTTATCGGAAGGCGCTGCTTCGTTGAATGGCCACCAGAATTCGACGCTGTCGAAACCTGCCTGCTTGGCGGCATCCGCGCGCTGCAGCAGTGGCAACTCGGTGAGGAGGATCGAGCAGTTCAGAGTGTAGGACACTGGATTTCCCTTCAAGAACACCTTCCACGAATTCCGCTTTATGGAAGTTAGCTTTTGCTTTATGAAAACTTTAGAACGAGATGCCGATCACTGTCAAGAAGGTTTCCCGGCAATTTGCCGACCCACCCGAAGACTGCCTAAATACCTGTCTTCATGGGGTTAGCGTGGACGACAGAGTCAAGCATGCGGCAAAGATCTGTTCACCTGCAGCTTCCCGGAATGGAATAGAAAGCTCCGGAATGCGCGAGAGATATCGCTTTGCGAAATTATCATTTTCTATTGCGATAATATGATCCAGCGCATGCAGTGGTGGATGCTCACCTAGCACATATCTCGGAGTGACTTCCTAGCTCAGGAGCAGCCATGCTTTATCCATCGTGCTTCGCGCACACCGCACTGCGGCTTGCCGCCGCACCGCGCCCGGCCATGCCGCTTCTCGGCTCGCGGGCCGAGTTCTACGTTAATTTCGGACAGCCGATCTACCCGTAAGCGGGCCCGCCTCGCTGCCCTGCGTCCCCGCACGGTAGGCACGGGCCGTTGCACCCAACGCTCCGCTTCCCCAGATCTGTCATTTTTCCCTGCAGCAGTACGCCCTATTGTGCCCTGCACGGATACATGACCCTTTGACAAGGATGTCGATCATGTCGCAAAAGACTCCTGAAATGGTGCCCGTGGACGCACCGCAGGAAAACCCGCAAGCCATCGACCGGGCCAATCCCTTCGAGCTGAACGCTTCGCTCTACAACCAGGACCTGGCACCAACCACCCGCAAGGGACGCACCTGGAACTCCTACAGCATCTTCACCCTGCGGGCCAACGACGTGCACTCGCTGGGCAACTACACCTTCGCCATCGGGCTCTTCGCATTGGGCATAGGAGCGGTCCTGCTCTTCGTGCTGCTGAACTTCTCCGGGTTCATGGGCGAGAAAACCGGCGTCCCCTTCTCGGTGATGAGCCGCATCGCCTTCGGCATCACCGGCGCCCAGGTCAGGCGCTGCTGCGCGGGGCCGTGGCCATCGCCTGGTTCGGCATCCAGACCTACCTCGCCGCCCAGGTCCTCTCGGTCATGGTGATCGCGATGGCACCGGGCTGCACGGCCCTGGAGCAAACCAGCTTCCTCGGGCTCAATGGGCTTGGTTGGATCTGCTTCATGGTGCTCTGGGCCGTGCAGCTGGTGATCGTCAGCTACGGCATGGAAATGATCCGCAAGTACGAGGCCTTCGCCGGCCCAGTCATCTTGGTCACCTTCCTGGGCCTGGCCATCTGGATGCTGTTCGAATCCGGTTTCAACGTCTCGATGAGCACCGGCGAGCCGAAGTCCGGCATCGGGATGTGGACCGCGATGTTCGGCGCGGCCGCACTCTGGGTATCGATCTACGGCACCTTCGTGTTGAACTTCTGCGACTTCACCCGCGGCGCATCCTCCAAGAAGGCCATCGTCAAAGGCAACTTCTTCGGCATTCCGCTGAACATGCTGTTCTTCGGTGCCATCGTGGTGGTGCTCACCGGCACGCAGTTCTCCATCAACGGCCAAGTCATCACCTCGCCGTCGGATATTGACGAAATCATCCCGAACACCATGCTGCTGTTGCTGGCCTCCGCCGCCCTGCTGGTGCTGACTATCGCGGTGAACCTGATGGCCAATTTCGTCGCACCGACCTACGCATTGACCAACCTGTTCCCGAAGAAGCTGAACTTTCGCGCCGCCGCTCTGATCTCCGGGGTCATCGGACTGGTCATCCTGCCTTGGAACCTGTACAACTCCCCCGAGATCATCAACTACTTCCTCGGCGGCCTGGGCGCGCTGCTCGGCCCGCTGTACGGCATCATCATGGCCGACTACTGACTGATCCGCAAAGCCCGGATCAACGTCATGGACCTGTACCGCTCGGATGCAGAAGGTACCTACTACTTCACCCGCGGCGTGAACTACCGGGCCGTCGGCGCGCTGGTGATCAGCTCGGTGATCGCCCTGGTGCTGGCTTTCGTTCCCGCCTTGCACGTGTCGGCCCGTTTGTCTGGTTCCTGGGTTCGGGCGCCGGTCCCCTGGCCTACCTGGCCATGGCCAAGCGCCAGCACGATTTGGCAGACATCGATGGCGAGCCGATCGCAGTGGCCCCAACCCACTAGGACTACTCATGCGCATTCTGATCCTGAACGTCAATACCACGCAATCCATGACCCGCGCCATCGGGGATTCCGCCCGGCGGCTCGCCTCGCCCGGCACCGAAATTATCGAGCTCACCCCGGACTTCGGGGCCGATTCCTGCGCAGGCAATTTCGAAGGCTATCTAGCCGCCATCGCCGTAATGGACAAGGTCATCCAGGCGGGCTACGAGGGGGCATGGCCGCGAGGGCCTGCAGGAGCTGCTGGATGTCCCGGTTGTGGACATCACCGAAGCCGCTGCCTCCACCGCCCAATTCCTCGGCCACAAGTATTCGGTGGTCACCACGCTGGACCGCACGGTGCCGCTGATCGAGGACCGGCTGAAGCTGGCAGGCCTGACCGACCGGCTGGCCTCGGTGCGTTGCAGCGGGCTGGGCGTGCTGGAATTGGAATCCGATCCGCAGCGTGCGGTGGCGGCGATTGTCGAGCAGTCCGGCCAGGCGGTGGAGCAGGACAAGGCCGAGGTGATCTGTCTGGGCTGCGGCGGCATGGCTGAGCTGGAGGAGCAGGTGCGCCTGGCCACAGGCGTGCCGATTGTCAATGGCGTGCGCGCAGCGGTCACCACCGCCGAATCGCTGGTCCGCATGGGGCTGAGCACCTCCAAGGTACGCACCTACGCCCCTCCGCGGCCCAAGACCGTGACCGGCTTTCCGATGGCCCCGGTGGTCGCCGGCCTGGCGAACCGCTGAATGCCAAGTTAAATGGCAGGCTCAGCCCAGAGAGTTCACAGTCAGCCGTTCTAGAGTGGTAAGTACCTCATGAAGGTGCGAGTGATGACAAAAGGAAACCCCGGCGCTTCGGCGTCGGGGTTTCCTTCTTGCACGCTCTCCATCGAGGACCGGATTGGACTAGGAGAATTCAGGCACCTGGGCGACATACATGTCCGGGCGGACGACCACCAAGGCACCGGCCCGGTCGATCCCGCGCTCGGTGAAGATGTCCTGGTGCCCCATCGCCGCGTAGACCTTTCCCAGTCCATGATGGTATCCAGCCCATGGCCGGTCAGCTGCCAGAGCTTGTCCGCGTCCTTGACCAGGGAATCCTCGAGGCCGGTGGATTCGGCGCGGGAGTCATGGCCATCGATGATATTGACAATGCGTTCGATATCTTCCTGCGCTACATCATGTTTTTCCAGCAGCCGCGCAGCCAGCTTGGCGCCTTCCTTTTCGTGCTGCAGCACGAGTTCCGGGTTGCCCGCACCCGGCGCGATCGCACTGAGCACAAGGTCCGGATCGACGGCAGACCAGCCGATGTCGTGCAGCAGCATGGCCGGCAACACGATTTTTGCCTCCGCATGCGGGTGGTGCTCCAGCAGCTGATGGGCAATGGACACCGAATACAGCGTGTGGGCGTCATTGCTCCGGACCGCTAGAAGGTTCTTGGCGTCCTCCCACAGCGCCGCCAGCAACGGGTACTGCTCGAACAGATTGGGAGCCGCGCTTCCAAACCTGGCCGAGACATCGCGTCCGTAGTGGTTCGCCGCAGGTTCTAGTTTGGTCATGGGCACATGATCCCACCGAGGGCCCGCAGGCAGAAGCCCGGGCATCCACTCAGTGGAAGCCGCGGACTCCTGTCCCGCGCACGACCTAGAGGATCGCTTCGACGATCGGCATCTTGCCGTCGTAGAAGTTCACCGTGGCCCGGCGTGCCGCATTGTTGGCCAGCACATGGGTGATCACTTCCGCGACATTTTCGCGGGAAGTCTGCATCCCCTCGCCGTCAGCGTCCGAATCCTTGAGGTTCCCCGCCTCGTCGGCCAGCACCACATGCTTGCTTGCAGGCTCCAAAGTCAGCGCGCCCGGGCCCAGGATCGTGTAGTCCAGGTCGGTGCTGCGCAGGAAGGCATCCGCGTCATGCTTGGCCTTGGCATAAGCGTAGAAGGAGTTGGACGGGTCCAAGTTGTCCACGTCGACCAGCGCACGGCTGTAGGAGACCATCACGAAACGGTCCACCCCGGCCTGCTTGGCAGCCTTCATGGATCGCACTGCCGCCTCGTAATCCACGGCGCGGGTGCGCTGCTCGTTGCCGCCGCCGGCTCCCGCCGAGAACACGATGGCACTGGCACCGGTGAAGGCTTCCGCCAGCTGGTCCACCTCGGCGCTCTCGATATCGAGGATCACCGGCTTGGCACCTGTTGCCTTGATATCGGCGGCGTGCTCGGGGTTGCGGATCAGCGAATCGACAGCGTAGCCGCGGTCAGCCAGCTTGGGAGCCGCCAGCAGGGCGACTTTGCCGTGTCCGCCAATGAGTACTACTCGATTTCCTTCAGCCATGAATTGCTCCTTCTGGTTGATGCTCGTATTTGGCACAACGAGGCCTGCCCTGAGCCTATTCCCTTTCCGTGTCGCCGACTTCTTCCTGAGTGGCAGCTCAATTGACAGCATTCTTGCTGGCAATCGGCGTATTCTCTGCTTTATTGCATTCGCACTCAACCGAGGATGAAGCTCATGAAGCATAAAACCCTGAATTTGGAACTCAGCAACGACCAGTTCGCAGATTTGGCCAATGCCCTTGAAGACCATCGGGACTACTTCAAGAAACGTGCCGATGAAGCGTCCCTCGGCTTCGGGCTTGATACCGGATACTGGCAGTCCCGCGCTGCCGAGGTCCAGGAGCTGCTAGAACTGGTGCTCAGCTCCGCCAAGCACGAACAGCACTAGCCCGTTTCCTATTCTCTTCCAAGGAGCCAGCACTTTGCCCGCCAGGATTTTCACCATTGGACACTCAACAAGATCCATTGAGGATTTCCTCGCTCTGCTGATGCAGCACGGAATCATGCAGGTGGTGGACGTTCGTAAGCTGGCCGGATCCCGCAAGTTCCCGCAGTTCAACTCCGATGCCTTGCAAGCCTCGTTGAAAGCGGCAGGAATCGGCCTGCATCGCGAGGAGGCTCTGGCCGGCAGGCGCCCGGTGAGCCAGAGCGTCGATTTCGAGGTCAACGCGTGGTGGAGGAACCGCAGCTTTCATAATTACGCCGACCACGCACTCGGCGATGAATTCCTCCACGCAATCCAGCAACTCCAGGAGCGGGCCGTCGGCCAGAAGATTGCGATCATGTGCGCCGAAGCGGTGTGGTGGCGTTGCCACCGCCGCATCATTGCCGATTATCTCTTGGCCCGCGGCGCCGAAGTTCTCCATATCGTTGATGGACCCGAGGCCAAGGCAGCTGAGCTGAGCCCTGGAGCCGTGATTTGCCCGCAGCTGAGGATTACCTACCCGGCCGCCTGATACGCCGCGGGAAAGATTAGGCATTAATGCCCTTTATTACGTCATGGAAATCGTTACCGGTGCAATTCATAACGTTCCCTGACGCGGCACCCAAGAAATATGGACTAATTAAACAAGGCTGATGGTTTTTATTTTTCTCGGAAATCTCCCAGTCAACTCGGGTTAGGCTCAGCAAACGCCAAGTTTCACGTCGATCAGCCTTGCTGAACAGCGCTTTGAAGTGACCAGGCTAACATAAGGGCGACTTAGCTTAATTAGCTCAGATAAGGCTAAGCTAAGTAACAGATCACTCAATAGCGCAACCAAAGTCGGTTGCTGTTCGAAGAAGGAATACATGTCCTCCATGAAGCTTCGCGCTGCCGCACTGCTGAGCATCGCCGCACTGTCCCTGACCGCTTGCGGATCCGCAACCGATACCGCTGCCGTGGCCAAGGCCGGCGACGCCAAGACTGTCACCATCACCGACAACGAAGGCGAGAAGGCCATCCCGGTTCCCGCCAAGTCCGTCGTTGCGACCGACAACCGCACCTTCGAAACCCTTGATTCCTGGGGCATCGAGCTCACCGCAGGCGCCGTGTCCCTGATGCCGGACACCATCTCCTACACCAAGGACGAGAACATCCTGGATCTGGGAAGCCACAAGGAACCAAACCTGGAATCAGTCGTCACCGTAGAACCTGACCTGATCATCAACGGACAGCGCTACACCCAGCACGCACCGAAGTTCAAGGAACTGGCTCCGGAAGCCACCATCGTTTCCCTTGACCCACGCGAAGGCGAGCCATTCAACACCGAGCTGGAACGCCAGGTCACCACCCTGGGCGAAGTCTTCGGCAAGCAGGCCGAGGCCAAGAAGCTCGTCGAGGAATTCCAGGCTGCTGAAAAACGCGTAACCGACGCCTATGACAAGGACGAGACCGTCATGGGCCTGATTGCCTCGGGCGGCGAGCTGGGCTACTCGGCTCCGACCACCGGCCGCACCGTCGGCCCGATGTTCGACTTCCTGGGCCTGACCCCGGCACTGAAGCTCGAAGAGTCCTCCGCCGACCATGAGGGCGACGACGTTTCGGTCGAGGCCATCGCCAAGTCGAACCCTGACTGGATCATCGTCATGGACCGCGACGCAGCTGTTGGCGCTGACGGTGCCGACTACCAGCCTGCCAAGGAACTACTGGAGAACTCCGAAGCGTTGCAGAACGTCACCGCCGCCAAGGAAGCCCAGGTTGTCGTGATGCCGGCTGACACCTACACCAACGAGAGCATCCAGACCTACACCGAGTTCCTGAACACTTTCGCTGACGCTCTGGAAGCAGCGAAGTAAGCGTCTTGACCTCCCCAGGCCTTTAGTGGCGAAACCGGATTCCGGCTTCGCCACTAAAGCTGTATTCCCACCACATATTTCCACGGCGGCATTATGACAAGCACGACCCTCCCGGTCCGGACCAAGAGCAAGGTCCTCACCGGCAAACTCGCACTGGGCATCCTCGCGGTGCTCGTGCTGCTGGCGTTCTCCCTGTTCACCGGCGTCTACGACATCTTCGGCCAGGATGACGGCGGGATGATGTTCGCCGTCACCCGCATTCCGCGCACCATTGCACTGGTGCTCGCCGGTGCCGCCATGGCCATGAGCGGCTTGGTCATGCAGCTGCTGACCCAGAACCGCTTCGTGGAGCCGACCACCACCGGCACCACCGAATGGGCTGGCCTTGGCCTGCTGACCATGCTGGTCTTCTTCCCCACCGCCACCTTGCTGGCCAAGATGAGCGTGGCGATTGTCTTCGCCTTCATCGGCACAATGATCTTCTTCCTGTTCCTTCAGCGGGTTTCGCTCAAGGCCTCGCTGACCGTGCCGATCGTGGGCATCATGCTCGGCTCCGTGGTCGGCGCGTTCTCCACCTTCTTCGCCCTGTCCACCGACAAGCTGCAGTCCATGGGCATCTGGCTGGCCGGCTCCTTCACCTCGGTGATCCGCGGGCAGTACGAGGTGCTGTGGATCGTGGCCATCGTGGCAGTGGCCATCTACATCGTTGCCGACCGCTTCACCGTGGCCGGATTGGGCGAGGAAATCGCCACCAACGTGGGCCTGAACTACCGCCAGGTGATGCTGCTGGGCACCGCGCTGATCGCTGTCGCCACCGGCGTGGTCACCGTGGTCATCGGCAACCTGCCGTTCCTCGGGCTGATCGTGCCGAATATCGTCTCGATGGTCCGCGGCGACGACCTGCGCAGCAACCTGCCCTGGGTCTGCCTGCTGGGCATAGCGATCACCACGGTCTGCGACCTGATCGGCCGCACCATCATCATGCCGTTCGAGGTCCCGGTATCGCTGATCCTGGGCGTGCTCGGCGCGGTTGTCTTCATCTTCCTGCTACTGAGGCAGCGTAAAGTTGGCTAATCTCATGACTCACCCCGCCCTGGGCACCCATCACGCCGGACGCTCGGCAGGACCGCTTCCCACCAAGCAGGTCCGCAAGCGCTACTGGATCACCCTGTCCATCATGATCGGGCTGGCCCTGTTCTTCGGGATCGGCCTGCTCGTCTGGGATAACCCCATGCCATTTGGCTCCGACGGATTCTGGATCATCGCCAAGCTGCGCGCCAGCAACATCCTGACCATGGTGATTGTGGCGGCCTGCCAAGCCATCGCCACCGTCGCCTTCCAGACGGTCACCAACAACCGCATCATCACCCCATCGATTATGGGCTTCGAAGCCCTGTACCGCGTGGTGCAGACCGGCGCGATCTTCGTGCTCGGGGTGGCCGGGGTGACCTTCTTTACCGGGGTCAGCCAGTTCGTGCTGCAAGTGGCGATCATGGTGGGCCTGTCTGTGGCACTGTACGGCTGGCTGCTGTCCGGCAAGCTGGGCAACATCCAGATCATGCTGCTGGTGGGCATCATCATCGGCACCGGGCTGGGCTCGATCTCGACCTTCATGCAGCGCCTGCTGACCCCGAGCGAATTCGACGTGCTCACCGCACGCCTTTTCGGCTCGATGGCCAACGCCGACATGAGCTACATGCCGGTGGCCATCCCGCTGGTGCTGATCGCCGGCGGCTACCTGGTGCTGTCCTCCAAGAAGATGAACATCCTCGCCCTGGGCAAGGAAACCACCATCAATCTGGGCATCAACCACCGCCGCGAAGTCATGAAGAGTCTGTTCTTCATCTCCATCCTCATGGCCGTCACTACCGCGCTGGTTGGCCCTCTGACCTTCCTCGGGTTCCTGGTGGCCACCTTGGCCTACCAGCTGGCCGACACCTATGACCACCGCTTCATCTACCCGATGTCATTCCTCATCGGCTTCGTGGTCCTGGCCGGCGCCTACTTCATCATGAAGAACGTCTTCTACGCCGAAGGCGTGGTTGGCATCATCATCGAAGCCGTCGGCGGCATTACCTTCTTGATCTTCATCCTGCGAAAGGGCCGGCTGTGATTACCCTCAATTCCGTCAGCAAGCAGTACAGCTCCACGGTCTCCATCGGCCCGGTCAGCTTGGAAATCCCCACCGGCGGGATCACGGCGCTGGTGGGCCCGAACGGAGCGGGCAAGTCCACCATGCTCACCATGGTCGGGCGCCTGCTGGGCATCGACCAGGGCTCCATCGAGGTCTCCGGCTACGACGTGTCCAAGACCAATTCCAAGGACCTGGCCAAGATCGTCTCGATCCTGCGCCAGGAGAACCACTTCGTCACCCGCCTGACCGTGCGCCAGCTGGTGGGCTTCGGCCGCTACCCGCACTCCAAGGGCCGGTTGACCCAGGCCGATGAAGAGATCATCTCGCGCTCCATCGACTTCCTGGATCTTGGCGAGCTGGAAGGCCGCTACTTGGATGAGCTTTCAGGTGGCCAGCGCCAGCGCGCTTATGTGGCAATGGTCCTGGCCCAGGACACCGATACGGTGCTGCTCGATGAGCCGCTGAACAACCTGGACATGAAGCACTCGGTAGTGATGATGCAGCACCTGCAGCGTGCTGCCCGCGAGCTGAACCGCACCATCGTGATCGTGCTGCACGATATCAATTTCGCCGGGCACTACGCTGACTACATCTGCGCCATGAAGCAGGGCAAGGTGGTGCACTTCGGCACCCCGACGCAGATCATGCAGGACGAGATCCTCAGCGAAGTTTTCGAGACCCCAGTCAACGTCGTTCCGGGCCCCAATGGCCCGCTGGCGGTGTACTACTGAGTTCGCGAAATTTCAGTACAGCAAGACCCCATGACCGTCAGTGGTCACGGGGTCTTGCTGTGTCTCGGCAACTTTGATGAGGTTCCCATGCTAAAACTCGAAGAGCCCCTTCAGCAGGAAGTCGAGTCCGTCCATTCCTCGGCCAACAGCGCATAGGCCATGGAATCCATCCATTCCCCGTTGCGGTGCAGGCTGTCCTTGCGGCCGTAGAATTCCTTGCGCATCCCCACGCGCTCCATCAATTTCCACGATGGCTCATTGGCAGCGAAGCATTCGGCAGTAACTCGGCGCAAGCCAAGAGAGCCGAAGCACAGGCCGATGGCAGCACGGATGGCTTCGGTGGCGTAGCCCTTGCCGCCATAGGCCGGGTCGAAGCTCCAGCCGAGGTTTCCCTCAACGCCTTTGGCACTCTGCTCAACTTCACTTTGGCCCCAGCCATCCACGATATTCAGCATGACCGTGCCAATCAGCTCGGTCCCCTGGCCGGTATCCAGTTCCACGGCCAGATCCTTCAGCGGATAGTCCTTCGCGAAGAACATGACGCGGAAATCTTCCAGTGTCCCAGGACCAGCGGTGATCCACTGCGTAACTTCAGCAAGCTGCCGGTAGCGCCAGATTGCTTCCACATCATCCGGCGTCACCCGGCGCAAGCTCAGCCGCTCGGTGCGTACCGGCCAGCTGATCTTCCTCAGCTCATCTTCCATGCTCCAAGCCTATCCGCAGGTTTTCCGTGATGAGCGCTAGTCGCGACCGCTTTACTGCACGTCCCCGTCCTCAGGTGATTTCTTTCCGCGCAGCACCGGCGAGCAAATCAGCACTACCAGACCCGCGATGGGGAAAACGAGCAGAGCCAGCCGCAACCCGATATTCTCGGCAAGGAATCCGACCAGTGGCGGCGAGAGCAAGAAGCCCAATCGCATGAGCCAGGAGACAATGCTCAGGCCAGTTCCCGGGGACAGCCCCGGCAGCTTGTCGGCTTGGTCCATCACCGCCGGGACCAGAGTTGCCGAGCCGAATCCAGCCGCCGCGAAACCCAGCAATGTGCCCGGCACGCTGGGGAACAGCAACGCCAAGCCCATGCCGAGCGCTATCAGTGCGCCGCCGAACTGGGCCATGCTGCGCTGTCCAAAGCGGTTGACCATCCCATCGCCGAGGATTCGGCCAATGAACTGGGCGCCGACCAAGGCGATGAACCCGCTGGCCGCCAGCGCCGCTGGTGCCCCGAGCTCTCCCAGATACAGTGTTGACCAGGAATTTCCGGCATCCTCGACCATCACTCCAGCCACGGAGATCAAGACCAAGGCGCTCATCATCAGCAGCATCCGGCCGCGGGATCCTGCTGGGCCCGCAGTCCGGACGGTCCCGGTGGCCGGTGGCACAACGGGTTCGATGGCCCCCTGCTCAGCGGACCGGGGCAGGCAGAATTTCAATGCTATCAGCGCCACCACGGCGAACAGCGCCATCGAGATGCCCAAATGCACCGGCAGCGCCAGGCTCAGCTGAATCGCCCCGGCGGCCATCAAGCCGCCAAGCACCGCTCCGACAGACCACAAGGCGTGGAAGGAGTTCAGTATCGAACGCCCATAACGCCGTTGCACCACCAGGCCTTGCGCGTTCTGTCCGACATCGGTAATCGAGTCCATGGCACCGCCCACGGCGAAGGCCAGCACCACCCAGAGCACCCCCGGGGCGCTGCCGGCGGCGAGCAATGCCGCACCGGTAGCCATCGTGCCGAAGACAGCAACCTGCGCCGAACCGAAACGGCGAACCAGCGCGCCTGCGGCCAAACCGGCAAGGATCGCCCCGATGGGCCACGCGGTAACCAGCAAGCCGTAGCTTGCGGTGTCCAATCCCAGTTCCCGTTTCAGCTCGGGAAGCCGCGGCGCCATATTGGCAAAAAGTGCTCCGTTGGTGAGGAACAGGGCGGCGACTGCTGCACGGGCGCGGGAGTTGGCACTGGATTCGGTGGCTGTCATGGGGCCTTTCACCGCAGCTCCTGCGGACTGGTCACTGGCGAATGCCGCAATGGCATCCAGCGTCGAGAGTACCAGTGCCACTGCAGGCACATCACGACACCGTGCCGTTAAGCCTGCGAGTTGGATGTCTCCAGATGGTCAGCCCTCCAGCCAGCTCACCTCTCCGGTGCCCAAATCGTAGACCGCCGGTACCACCCGGGTCCGCTGTTCCTCCACCGCCTTGCGGATGATGGCAGGGCGCTCGAGCAGCTGCTCCACCACGGCGCGGGCATTGGCCTGCACCACCGTGTCCACCGCTTCGCTTCCCGAGCCCTCGACTCCTGCCGTGCGGGCTATGGGAGCAATCTGCTCGGCGAAGTCATCCATCTCACCGGGCAACCGCGGATTCCCGGCGTCCTTCTCCATCGCCTTCAACGTGGTTACCGCTCCGCATGCGGTGTGCCCGAGGATCACCAGCAGCGGTACCGAGTATGGACTGGAGACAGCGAATACCATGCTGCCAACCAGGGTGTCATCGAGCACGGCTCCGGCAGTCCGGGTGACGAACAGGTCTCCGATCCCCTGACCGAACAGGAGCTCGGGGGTGACGCGGGAATCCACGCATCCGTGAATCAAGGCGAAGGGGCTCTGGTGCTCGGCTTGCTCGCTGCGCCGGCTGGTTGCCTGGTTGGGGTGCTCCGGCTTGCCAGCGCAATAGCGCTGGTTTCCGGCACGCAGCACCTGCAGCACCTCGTCGGAGGTCTGCGGCGGTTCGGCCAGATGCGCGCGGTCCGCATCCGGGGCTTGCGGCGAAGCGCAGGCTGCCAGCCCGGCGAGGGCAAGGAGCCCGGAAGCGCCGGCGAGCAGACCGCGGCGCGAAGGCCCGGTCGAGGTTGCATCGTTGCACTTGGGGTTGCTGATTCTGGTTGCGGCATCTTGCCTTCCTGTCGCGCCTGATGAGCCGACAAGCCGAATTAACTATAGTTTGTCAGTAAATAACATCAAGCGATCTAGTGTTATGCATTTTATTCATGAATAGCAGGCGTCACCTTTCGGCAGAACTTAGTATCTTGGCGAACAAAGAATGTGATTGACACCACAGCCAATCTTCGGTTGGATGGAGACTGTCAATCGATTGATTGGCTTTTGAGTCACAGGGTGGTGTCCATGGAACTGGGAAGAGTCCAGCAAGCAGCCGTAGCCTGCTTTGCCCAGCGCGGCTTTGCTGCCACGGGCATCCGCGAACTGGGCAGCGCCGTAGGACTGAACTCGGCCACCCTCTACCACTACGTCGGCGGCAAGGAAGACCTGCTGCTGGGCATCATGAACGACTGCCTGTCCGTCATGATCTCCGGTGCCAAGCAGGCGCTTGACGGCAGCACGGATCCGGTACGGCAGCTCGCCTTGCTCATAGCCTTCCACGTCGGGTTCACGGCCACCAACCCCAGCACCGCACGCGTCACCGAACACGAGATGCGCGCGCTGTCCCCCTCCGCTCGCGAGCAGATGCAGGCATTGCGCGACGAATACGAGCAGCTCTTCTCCGATGCGCTGAAGGCCGGCGAGCGCCAGGGAAGCTTCAACACGGCGGACCTGGGCATCGCCCGCTTGGCACTGATGGAAATGGGCACCGGCGTCTCGCACTGGTACCGCAAGGGCGGCCGGCTCTCGCTGGCCGAGGTGCAGCTGAACTTCATCTCCCTGGCCATGCGCATCCTCGCGGTACCCGACGAATTCCCGCTGCCACCGCAGCAGCTGCCCGTACCCCAGGTAATCGCCAGCGAACCAACCCTCAAGGACTGACTTCGTGAAGACCCTTTCCTCCCAACTGAACCCCGAGCAGTTCGAACGCAACGCCGCCGACCAGGCGCCGTTGCTGGCCGAACTGCATGAACGGCTGGAACGCGCCGCGCGTGGCGGTTCCGAGAAGTCCCGGCAACGGCATGTGGATCGCGGCAAGCTGCTGCCCCGCGAGCGGGTGGACGCGCTGCTGGATGACGGTTCACCCTTCCTGGAAATCGCCCCGCTGGCCGCCGAGGACATGTACGACGGCGCCAGCCCCGGCGCCGGAGTAATTGCCGGCATCGGCTTGGTGCACGGGCGGCACGTGCTGGTCATCGCCAACGACGCCACCGTCAAGGGCGGCACCTACTTCCCGATGACGGTCAAGAAGCACCTGCGCGCCCAGGAAATCGCGCTGGAGAACAACCTGCCGTGCATCTACCTGGTGGACTCGGGCGGCGCGTTCCTGCCGATGCAAGACGAGGTCTTCCCGGACCGCGACCACTTCGGGCGCATCTTCTACAACCAGGCCCAGCTTTCGGCGGCCAAGATCCCGCAGCTGGCAGCGGTGCTCGGCTCCTGCACCGCTGGCGGAGCCTACGTCCCGGCAATGAGCGATGAGACGGTGATCGTGCGCAACCAGGGCACCATCTTCCTCGGCGGCCCGCCACTGGTGAAGGCCGCCATCGGCGAGATCGTCACCGCCGAAGAACTGGGCGGCGGCGACCTGCATGCCAAGACCTCCGGCGTGGTGGACCACCTGGCCGAGAACGACGAGCACGCGCTGATGATCATCCGCGATATCGTCTCCACCCTGCCGGCCAACCCGGCCCCGGCGTGGAACATCGAGGCCAAGGTCGCCGAGCCGCTGTACCCGGGCAGCGAACTGGCAGGTGTGGTGCCGGTGGATGTCAACGCGCCCTACGACGTGCACGAGGTCATCGCACGCATTGTCGATTCCAGCAAGTTTCACGAGTTCAAGGCCGACTACGGCACCACCCTGGTCACCGGCTTCGCGCGCATCCATGGCCACCAGGTGGGCATCATCGCCAATAACGGCGTGCTGTTCTCGGAATCCGCGATGAAGGGCGCGCACTTCATCGAGCTGTGCGACCAGCGCGGCATCCCGTTGCTCTTCCTGCAGAACCTCGCGGGGTTCATGGTGGGCCGCGACTACGAGGCCGATGGCATTGCCAAGCACGGGGCGAAGATGGTCACCGCGGTGGCCACCGCCCGGGTTCCCAAGCTGACCGTGATCATCGGCGGCTCCTTCGGCGCCGGCAACTACTCGATGTGCGGCCGGGCCTACTCCCCGCGATTCTTGTGGATGTGGCCGAACGCGCGGATCTCGGTGATGGGCGGGGCCCAGGCTTCATCCGTGTTGTCCACGGTCAAGCGCGACGGGATCGAGGCGGCCGGCGGCAGCTGGAGCGATGAGGAAGAGGAAGCGTTCAAGGCGCCAATCCGCGAGCAATACGAAACCCAGGGCAACCCCTACTATTCCACCGCCAGGCTATGGGACGACGGGGTCATCGACCCGGCCGATACCCGCCGGGTGCTCGGCCTGGCCCTGGATGTCTGCGCCCGCCAGCCACTGCCGGAGACCAGCTTCGGCCTCTTCCGGATGTAGTGCGAGGAAACCACCATGACTGCCAAGCTCTTTGATACCGTCCTGATTGCCAACCGCGGGGAAATCGCGGTGCGCATCATCCGCACCCTGCGCGCCCTGGGCATCGAATCCGTCGCCGTGTACTCGGATGCCGACGCCGGGGCCCTGCATGTGTCCGAAGCCGACCGCGCGGTGCGCATCGGCGCGGCCCCGGCCAATGAAAGCTACCTGGATATCGACGCGGTGATCTCCGCTTGCAAGGAGTCCGGCGCCCAGGCGGTCCACCCGGGCTACGGGTTCCTCTCCGAGAACGTGGATTTCGCCCGCGCCTTGGAAGTCGCCGGCATCACCTTCATCGGCCCGCCGGTGAACTCGATCAACCTGATGGGCGACAAGATCCGCTCCAAGAACCATGTGCTCTCCCACCAGGTGCCGGTGGTTCCCGGCATCGCCGAACCCGGCCTGGGCGACGAGCAGCTGCTCGCAGCCGCCACGGATGTCGGATTCCCGCTGCTGATCAAGCCCTCGGCCGGAGGCGGCGGCAAGGGCATGTTCGCGGTGGAATCCGCCGCGCAGCTGCCCGAGGCGCTGGCCAGCGCCCGGCGCACCGCGCGCAGCGCGTTTGGCGATGACACCCTGTTCCTCGAGCGGCTGGTGCGCAATCCGCGCCATATCGAGGTGCAGATCCTGGCCGACGCGCATGGGAACACCGTGCACCTGGGCGAACGCGAATGCTCGTTGCAGCGCCGCCACCAGAAGGTCATCGAGGAAGCCCCGGCCCCGCTATTCGAGAACCTGGAGCACGGCGCGCAGATCCGCGAGCGCATCGGCGCCGCCGCGGTGGCCGCCGCGCAATCCGTGGGCTACGTCGGCGCGGGCACCGTCGAGTTCCTGGTCAGCGACCAGAACCCCGACGAGTTCTTCTTCATGGAAATGAATACCCGCCTGCAGGTGGAGCACCCGGTCACCGAGGAAGTCGTGCGGGTCAACGGCGAAAAGCTGGATCTGGTCCAGTGGCAGGTGCGCATCGCTGCCGGACAGGCGCTGGACTTCTCCCAGGACCAGGTGGCGCTGTGCGGCCATGCCATCGAGGCCCGGCTCTACGCCGAGGACCCGTCTTCCGGCTTCCTGCCTTCGGTGGGCACCGTGCTGCGCGTGAGCGAGCCGGAGAATGTCCGCGTGGATTCCTCGCTGCGCGACGGCCTCGAGATCAGCGCCCACTACGACCCGATGCTCTCCAAGCTCATCGCCTGGGGCGAGGACCGCACCGAGGCGCTGGCCCGGCTGGATCAGGCCCTGGCCGGCACCGTGGTGCTGGGCGTGCTGGCCAACAGCGAGTACCTGCGGCTGCTGCTGGCCGATATGGATGTGGCGGCCGGGCGTCTGGACACCAACCTGATCGAGCGGAAGCTGGACCAGTTCGCTTTCCGCCAGCTCGAGCCCCGCGAACTGGCACTGGCAGCGCACCTTGAGGACCAGCGGATTCCTGCGGCGAATACGCCGTGGGGCTTGCGCGATGGCTGGCGGGCCCAGCAGCGCCGGGCCAGCATCCAGCACTTCGATGCCGAGGCGGCCGAGGGCAAGACCGCGCTGCTCAGGAAGCAGGATGCCAGCTTGGTGCGCGTGGGCAGCGAGGAATTCACCGTGCGCCAGGAACCGGATGGAACCCTGTCCGTCAACGGGCAGCGCACAGCACTCCAGCACGCCTTCGCCGAAGACGGCACGCTGTGGCTGTGCGAGGACGGGTGGACTGCGGCGGTGCGCAAGCTTTCCCGCGAAGAAGTCCTCGAACGCCACCTGGCCACCCTCGCCATCGAGTCCGGGGCCTTCTCCCCGCATGTCGAATCCCCCATGCCCGGCACCGTGATCAGCGTGCAGGTTGCCGATGGCGATGAGGTCGCCGCTGGCCAGCTGCTGCTGAGCATCGAGGCGATGAAGATGGAGCACCAGCTGATCTCCCCCGCCGATGGCATCGTGCGCATGACCGGCCTGAAGCCCGGGGATCTGGTCAAGGCCAAGCAGGTCGTGGCCACCGTGGAAGCAATGCAGAGTACCGAAGCGAAGCATCAGGAGCAGGACGCATGAGCGAGCAAATCCCCACCCGCGTGGAGCAGCGCGGCCTCTACTTCGACGAGCTGCAGCTCGGGGCCATCTACGTGCACAAGCCCGGACGCACCCTGACCGAAGCGGACAACGTCGCGTTCACGACGATGACCATGAACAACCAGGGCCTGCACCTGGATGCCGCGTGGGCTTCCACCCAGCCCTTCGGCAAGCCGCTGGTCAACTCGCTGCTGACGCTGAGCACGATGATCGGGCAGTCGGTGGGCCAGCTGACCGAAGGCACCATCGTGGGGCAGCTGGGCATCAACGACGTGAAGTTCCCGCATCCGATGTTCCACGGCGATACCCTCTACACCGAAACCGAGATCACCGCGCTGCGCGAATCCAAGTCGCGCCCCGGCCAGGGACTGGCGTCCATGACGCACACCGGCCGCAACCAGCACGGCGACATCGTGGCCACCGCCACCCGCACCTGCCTGATGTGGACCAGGCAGGCGCACCAGGACGCGCTGGAAGCCAAGGGGGAAAATGCCGATGGCTAGATTCCTGATGGGCCCTTCCCTGCTGTTCTGCCCGGCAGACCGGCCCGAGCGCTACGCCAAGGCGGCGCAGCGCGCCGACGCGGTCATCATCGACCTCGAAGATGCGGTGGCCCCCGCGAACAAGGACGCTGCCCGCCGCGCACTGCTTGAAACACCGCTGGATCCCGAACGGGTGATAGTGCGCGTGAACCCGGTGGACAGCGAGCACTTCGCCAAGGACTTCGAAGCGCTGGGGCAGACCGCCTACCGCACCGTGATGCTGCCCAAGTGCGAGTCCGCGGAGGATCCGTCCGCGTTGGCCGGATACGACGTGCTGGCGCTATGCGAAACGGCCAAGGGCATCACCAATGCCGGACAGATTGCCGGGGCCCCGAATGTCGTCGCGCTGATGTGGGGCGCCGAAGACCTGATCGCCTCGATCGGCGGCACCTCCTCCCGTGGCGGGGACGGCAGCTACCGCGAGGTGGCGCGGTTCGCGCGCTCCCAGGTGCTTCTGCATGCGGCGGCCCACGGCAAGGCGGCGATTGATTCCGTATACCTGGACATCCCCGACCTGGAAGGCCTGGGCGCAGAGTCCCGCGATGCCAAGGCCTCGGGATTCTCGGCAAAGGCCTCGATCCACCCCAACCAGATGCCGGTCATCCGCGAGGCGTTCGCGCCCACCGAAGCGGAACTGGACCGCGCGAGGCAGATCCTTGACGCCGCCAAGGAGAACCCAGGGGTGTTCGCCTTCGAAGGACAAATGGTCGACGAGCCGCTGCTGCGCCAGGCCCGGGCCACTTTAGGCAGGCACTAATAGGATCCCAAGGAGTGAATCGCACCGGGTTTAATAGAAGCAAGGAAATTGGAATAGGAACACTTCGCCCATCGGCGTAGAGTATGTCCACGTTCAAGAATGGCTCGGTAAGACTTCTGATTCTCACGCCGCGCTCCCCCAGCTCACGGATAATCTCAATGGCCATCCGCTCTTCACCTGCCACGCGATCCAGGGCGCGGATGACCAAAGTTCCTCTGGCTGCAATTGCGCCTTGCACGCGACCCACTGCGGCCGCGCAGCCTCCCTGCTCGACTCCCCACAGTCAGTAAATATCTGCTCGGCCCCGGCCGCGCGCAGCTCGGCCGCCTGCGCCTGCGGGTTCTGCTCGCGCGTGCTCACTCGCGCGTATCCAATGACTGCCATATCAAAAAACGGTACACAGCCAGGTTGTGCAACACTTCGGTTTTGAAAGACCTTTCTGAAACAAAAAACCCCGGTGTGCCGCCCTGTGACTGTTAGTTTCATTTGGCGGGTTTTCACAGTTGGAATGGCGTATAGAACTGCACCAGTATTGCCAGGGCAATATCTTCAGGAACAAGCACACGGCAACGCAGAGCATAAAGAATGGGTAGCAGCCTCGAATTCTTCAAGGAAGCTACCCACCAATCGGCTATTTTCGGGTTGGGTCTTTGTAAAACCATCATTTAGGGGACAAAGAAAACCGCCATTCGAGCGATGCGACTGTTAATTTCGTTTGGCGGTTACATCGCGGTTTGGATTGTCATCTCCTATTTCTAACACGTGAGATCACGCTAAAAGGGATTCCGGTTCATCCCATGAAAGCGCATCATCTCGCGCTTCAGGATCTGACCACCGCATTGCGTGGAAAATGCAGAAAGGACAGAAGAATCAGATTCTACCGCCCTCAATGCCCTTACAAAACCCTCTAATTTACCGGTCGAACCGTGATTGAGTCGATCGCATCGCTCGCATCTTTGGCCAAACGTTCTGGCATCGGCGCGCTCTTCGCAGAGTCAGCTGCGATCTTTTGCCCTTCTTCGCTGACCACGTAATGTCCGAAGGTTTTCACCAGATCAACGGTTTGGGCATCCGAGTATGAGCTACAGAACAGTAAATAGGAGACCAGTACCAACGGGTAGGCTCCGGGTGCGGTGGTATTGCGGTCCAGCTCAAGGGCAATATCGTGGGCGCCGCGGCCTTCGACGCGTTCGGATTCTGCCACGGCAAGGGCTGCGGCTTCTCCGCTGACCTCAACAAATTCGTCGCCCACCCTAAGCTTCGCCTTGCCGAGGCTTTGATCAACGAGCGAATCATCGGCGTACGCAATGGTGCCAGGTGTGCGGGACACCGTGGTGACGACGCCGGCATTTCCCTGAGCCTTTTCCAGGGAAATACCGTTAGGCCAACTACCATCAGGCTCGTACCTCCACGCTTTTGGTGCGACGCTGTGCAAATATTCGGTGAAGTTTTCAGTGGTTCCCGAATCATCGGATCGTGCCACCACTGTCATAGGAATGTCGGGCAGTTCTACGCCGGGATTTAGCGCTGCGATGGCAGGATCTTGCCAGCTGCGGATGTCCCTGTTGAAGATTCGGGCAATGGTATCCGCATCAAGGTTCAGTTCGCTGACACCGGGAATGTTGAATGTGACGGCGATCGGGGAAATATAGGCGGGGATGTTGATGGAACCGCCTGGGCCGCAGGTCTGTTGGGAACGCTGGACTTCTTCGTCTTTGAGGAAAGCGTCAGAGCCGGCGAATTCGGTTGCCGCGGCGAGTAGTCCTTCGCGTCCTGCGCCCGAACCGACCGAGGCATACTGCACCTGGACTTTGGGATGGAGCACCGAGAATCCTGTGGTCCAAGCGTTCATCGCTGCATTCTGCGCGGTTGATCCGCCGCCAGTTAGTGTGCCACTCAAATTCGAGGTGTTAGCTTCGGCGGCCTTCTTCTGGGCTTCACCTAACGGGTAGTCGGACCCGCACCCTGCCAGAAGCATGATGGATGCAAGACTGAACGCGGCAAGAGCACGAGGAGATCGAAGGAAAGGTTTTAGGGGTGATTGAGCGGGGCGCATTATGGCTCCTGAAGTACTCGAAGAAACGAGGATCGAACATGAGAGGGGTGGTGAGGCGGTGCCTGTTGCCAGACACCGCTTCACCAAGTAATCACTTGATATTACTTATCTGCTAATTCGGCGTTGCCGTGCAAGGTGCCGGTGGCAAAACCGATTGTGACCGGTTGCTTCGTGCCACAGCACGACTGCGCTGGCTCATCGCTCTGCTCGTTCGGCATTTCTGCTTCACCGCAGCCGGTAGCCGGTACAGCTCCCTCGGCCGATGTTCCGCAGCAGGCATCGACTGCCGCCGGCGCGCTTCCGCAGGAGCTGTCCTCAGCTGCCGGAGCATCGCACGATCCGCCAAGGTCGGTGGAGCAGACCCCTGTTTCGGGCAGGTCAAGCTCAACCCGGCGTGCAGCTTCAAGGTCCCCGGACAGGTGCGCCGCAATGGAGCGGACCTGCTCATAACCGGTGGCCATCAGGAACGTAGGGGCACGGCCATAGCTCTTCATACCTACGATGTAGAAGTTCGCCTCCGGGTGAGCCAGTTCCTTTTCACCGTGCGCGCTGACCGTGCCGCAGCTATGGAATTCCGGATCAATCAATGGACCCAGTGCGCTGGGAGCCTCGACTATCTGGTCGAGATTCAAGCGCAGCTCGGAGAGCATGCCCAAATCCGGGCGGAATCCGGTAGCCGGAACAATCCGGTCCACTTTCAGCACTCGCCCGTCGGCCAAGTTCACGCTCAGCTTGCCGCCAATCGCCAGGGAGCTGATTGACACGTTTTCCAGCAAGCTGACGTGGTTGTTTTCTACCAGTCGGCGAAGAGAAGTGCCCAGCTGCCCGCGTGCGGGCAGCTGGTCTGCGGCCCCGCCGCCATAAAGCCGGATCGGATTCGCCTGGCCACGTAGACCCCACAGTATTCTGGTGTCCGGCTGTTCCTTCTGCAAGCGTCCCAGCGAGATGATGGTGTTCGCCGCCGAATGCCCTGCGCCGAGCACCAGAATCGTCTTGCCTGCGAAGTCTTCTCTGTCGGTGCCTAGAGGGTCGGGCAACGGGGACGTGATGAAGCCTTGCGTGCGGGCCTCGGCTTCGCCGATTGCTTCGATGCCCGACCGGCCCACAGGGTTTGGCTGGCTCCAGGTACCGGTAGCGTCGATGACAGCACGCGCCAGCACATCCACATCGCCCAGCGCAGTTGTGGTGCGAACCAGGAACAGAGACTCATCACGGCCAGCAGTACGTGTCTTGTCGATGCCCCGACCATCTTGGTGCAGCCGGCTGATCTTGGTCACGCGGTGGCCGTACTTGATCTGCGAGGCCAATCGCGGGTGGTTCGCCAGTGGTTCGAGGTATTCGTTGAGCAGTTCTGCGCCGGTCGGGAGCTTGGTTTCGCGTGGGGCGACCCAGTCACCTGCGTAACTTTCGCTTGGGGTCTCCAGCAAACGCTGCGCCGCAGCATCGATATCAAAGCGCCACGGGGAGAACAGTTTGATGTGTTTCCACTGTTCAATGGCGGCGCCCACGCTCGTGCCGGCTTCGAGCACCAGAACATCTTGGTTTTGTTCGATGAGGTGTGCGGCGGCGGCCAGGCCGGTCGGTCCGGCACCAATGACCACTACGGGATGGGTTGTGTCCATCATGACTCCTTGAATTTTGGTGAACCGTCGTGAATCCTGAGAAGCGGATTTAGCCGGTGGGAAGCAGTTCTGCGATCAGTGCTTCGATGCGTGTGCGGATCTCGTCGCGGATCGGCCGGACAGCCTCAACGCCCTGGCCTGCCGGATCTTCCAGCTTCCAGTCTTCGTAGCGCTTGCCCGGGAAGAATGGGCAGGCATCTCCGCAGCCCATGGTGATCACGACGTCCGAGTCCTTGACCGCTTCGGTGCTCAGCACCTTGGGCACTTCGGCGGACATGTCGATGCCTTCCTCCAGCATTGCCTGGACGGCGGCCGGGTTCACCGAATCGGCCGGGGCGGATCCGGCCGATCGCACTTCGATGCGACCTTTGGACAGGTGGGAGAGGTAGGCGGCGGCCATTTGCGAGCGCCCGGCGTTGTGCACGCAGACAAACAGGACCGAGGGCTTGGTGTTGTTTTCAGCCATGATTGTTTCCTTAGACAGAAGTGGTAGTTGGCTTGGCAGCGGGGAAGAATTTGCGCGACCACAGGGCCACGTAGACCAAGGCGACCAGGATAGGCACCTCGATCAGCGGACCCACCACCCCGGCCAAGGCCTGTCCGCTGGTGGCACCGAAGGTCGCAATGGCTACCGCGATGGCCAACTCGAAGTTGTTCCCGGCCGCGGTAAAGGCCAAGGTGGTGGTGCGCGGGTACCCCAGCTTCAGCCAGTGGCCGATGAGCATGCCGGCACCGAAAACCACCACGAAGTAAACCAGCAGCGGGACGGCCATGCGCAGCACATCCAGCGGCTTGGAAATGATGTTATCTCCCTGCAGTGCGAAGAGCAGCACGATGGTGAACAGCAATCCATACAGCGCCCACGGGCCGATCTTCGGCAGGAACTTTCCCTCGTACCAGTCCCGGCCCTTGGCCTTCTCGCCCAGGGTGCGGGTCAGGTATCCGGCCAGCAGCGGGATACCCAGGAAGACCAGCACCGAGGCGGTAATCGCGGCAATGGAGAACTCGGCGCTGGTGGTTTCCAATCCCAGCCAGGATGGGAGAAGCTGCAGGTAGAACCAGCCCAGGGCGCCGAAGGCGATGACCTGGAAGACCGAGTTGATGGCCACCAGCACGGCAGCCGCCTCTCGGTCGCCGCAGGCCAGGTCATTCCAGATGAACACCATGGCGATGCAGCGGGCCAGGCCCACGATGATCAGGCCGGTGCGGTATTCAGGCAGGTCCGCCAGGAATACCCAGGCCAGCACGAACATGAATGCCGGGGCGAGGATCCAGTTGATCACCAGCGAGGTGACCATCAGCTTCTTGTCCGAGAGCACCTTGCCGGTTTCGTTGTAGCGCACCTTGGCCAGCACCGGATACATCATGACCAGCAAGCCAATGGCGATGGGCACCGAGACCCCCGCCACGGTGAAGCGGTCCAGCAATTCTCCCAGCTTCGGGAAGATGCGGCCCAGCCCCAAGCCCACGGCCATGGCGAGCAGGATCCACAGGGCCAGGTACCGGTCCAGGAAAGATAGTTTCGCCGCCACGGGGGCGGTATCGGGCACGGTCGCAGGTGTCATGCAATCATCACTCCAAGTTTAGACATCGACGAGCGTCGATGTTTCGAGTATGCTTGCCTATATCGATGTTTGTCAATTTCTATTGAGAGCCAAGAAATGAGCCGAGGCCGATGAGCACCTCCACCCTGAACCCCGCTGGCGAACACCCAGCCGCGGCAGCCGAATTATGCTGCGTCCCCTCGCAGGGCGAAGAGATCCTCCAGCTCGAAGAAGCCGAGCTGCTGGCATTGCGCTTCAAGGCCCTGAGCGACCCGAACCGCTTGCGCATCCTTTCCATCGTCTCAGCGAGCGAAGCAGCCGAAACCTGCGTTTGCGATCTGTCCGAGCCCCTGGAGCTCAAGCAGCCCACCGTCTCGCACCACCTGAAGATCCTGGTTGATGCAGGGATCCTGCACCGCGAGAAGCGCGGGGTGTGGGCCTACTTCTCGGTGATCCCCGGCGCCTTGGAATCCCTGGGCGCCAGCTTGGTGGCCAAGAAATGAGCGCAGCAGCCAAGCCAGCGGTGCTCTTCGTCTGCGTCAAGAACGGCGGCAAATCGCAGATGGCCGCTGGCCTCATGAACGCCCGCGCAGGCGCGCAGATCGACGTCTCTTCCGCGGGGACGCATCCGGGCTCGAAGATCAACGCCCTGTCAGCCGAAGTGCTGCTGGAACAGGGCATCGACATCACCGCAGAGCATCCAAAACAGCTCACCGAAGCACAGATGCGCCAAGCCGGACTGGTCGTCGTCCTGGGACGCGAAGCCCAGGTCCCGGAAGCGGACGGGGTGGATATCGAAATCTGGGAACTCGATGAGCCAAGCTCCCGCGGCATCGAAGGACGCGAACGGATGCTGCTCGTGCGCGACGAGATCAGCCGCCGCGTCGCAGACCTGGCCACCCGGCTGCTGTCCTGAGCAGCGAATACGCCTTTACACCACTGGAGAAAGAATTCTTATGACCCCTGAAGAGATCCGTGAAGTCATCATTGTCGGCTCCGGCCCGGCCGGTTACACCGCCGCGGTTTACACCGCCCGTGCGAATCTGAACCCACTAGTCATCGCAGGCTCAGTCACCGCCGGCGGCGAACTGATGAACACCACCGACGTGGAAAACTTCCCGGGCTTCCCCGAGGGCATCATGGGCCCTGATCTGATGGACAACATGCAGAAGCAGGCCGAACGCTTCGGCGCCGAGATCCTCTTCGATGACGTCACGGAAATGAATCTCGAGGGCGAAATCAAGACGCTGTCCCTGGCCGACGGCACCGTCTTCCGTGCCCGTGCTGTCATCGTCTCCACGGGCTCTGCCTACCGCGAGCTGGGTCTGGAAGATGAAAAGCGCCTCTCCGGCCATGGCGTCTCCTGGTGCGCCACCTGCGACGGGTTCTTCTTCCGCGAGCAGACCATCGCCGTGATCGGCGGTGGCGACTCGGCCATGGAAGAAGCACTGTTCCTGACAAAGTTCGCTTCCAAGGTCATCGTGGTGCACCGCCGCAACGAACTGCGCGCCTCGAAGATCATGGCCGACCGCGCCTTGGCCCACGAGAAGATCGAGTTCATCTGGGACTCGGAAGTCGTCGGCATCAACGGCGCAGAGAAGGTCGAGGGCCTGGTCGTGAAGAACCGCAACAGCGGCGAGGAAACCACTGTAAATGTCACCGGCATCTTCGTAGCCATCGGCAACGACCCACGCGTGGATCTGGTCAAGGACCAGCTGCAGCTCACTGCCGAAGGCACCATCGCCGTGGAAGGCCGCACTTCCAAGACATCGCTGCCAGGTGTCTTCGCTGCCGGAGACGTCATCGATTCCACCTACCGCCAGGCCATTACCGCGGCCGGCTCGGGCTGCGCCGCGGCCCAGGACGTGGAGCACTACCTGGCCAACGTGTCCGAAACCCTCGCTACCGTCTAATCAAGTTTTTTCAGAAAGGGGTTGTCTCTTATGAGCAACGCAAAAGCAGTCACTGAAGCAACCTTCCAGGCCGATGTCCTGGATGCCGACAAGCCAGTGATCGTCGATTTCTGGGCTGAATGGTGCGGCCCTTGCCGCCAGCTCGGTCCAATCCTGGATCAGATCGCAGAAGAGCACACTGCGAAGGTCGACGTCGTGAAGGTCAACGTCGATGAGAACCAGGCAATTGCCGCGAAGTACGGCATCACCAGTATCCCAGCCGTATATGTCTTCAAGGGTGGCGAGCATGTTGCTACTTCCATCGGTGCCAAGCCTAAGGCTGTCATCGAGAAGGACTTCGCAGAATACCTGTAGGCCGGTACCAGCTGCTGAGAAGCGGCGCGCCGGGATTGCTGCCCGCCGCGCCGCTTCTGCCTTGGGCAAGCAGCTTGGTCAAAGCCGCAGTTCGTACAGGAAAGTATCCAGCCACTGCCCCGCCACTGCCCCTCGGGCACCCTGGGCAATCCGCTCGCGCCGGCCAACCTCGCGGAACCCTGCCCTAGCATGCAGCGCCCTGCTGGCTTCGTTGCCGGCGATGACGGCCGACTGCACCATCCAGTAATCTTCTTTCCTGGCCCGGGCGATCAGCTCGGCCAGCAGCCGGGCGCCAACGCCGCATCCGGCATAATCCGGATCAATGTACACCGAGTGCTCCACCACGCCGCGGTAGGCCGGGCGGGCTGAAACCGGGCTGGCCGCCGCCCAGCCGAGAACCTTGGCATCGGGCGCAATGGCCACCAGCGACAATGCAGGAATTTTCGCCGCGAAGAACTTCTGGCGTGCCGGCACCTCGGATTCGAAGGTGGCCAGGCCGGTCTCGATGCCGCTGGCATAGATGCGGGCGATATCCGCCCAGTGGCTCTCTTCCATCGCGGCTAAGCGGGTCTCCATGCTTCCGGCCTACTTGGTGCGAAGATCTGCGATGAAGGACTCGGCGCGCTGCAAGTTCAGCGCGAGCTTGTCGCGCTTGGCGCTGGCACGCTGGGTGTAGTCATCGAGCTTGGCCCGGGCGACGGTGTCCTGCGGATCTGCCGCGAGCGCGTCCACCGCGTCAAGCAGCTCCCCCATTTCCTCGAGCGAGAAGCCCAGCGGCTTCATCGAGCGGATCACCAGCATGCGGGCCAGATCCGAGTCGGTATAGATTCGGAAACCACCTTCGCTGCGGGTGCTCGCCGGCAGCAACCCCACCTCGTCGTAGTGGCGGATGGTGCGATGCGACAGGCCGGTGGCCTCGACCATGTCACCGATATGCATCGAACCGCCTGCACCTTCGGTCTTCGCTTGATCCATGAAGTCCTCCGTTTCCTCCAATTACAACCCTACCCTTACGTTAGGTTAGAGTTGTATTCGATGGCATCTGGTCTACGACCGCTCCGGCTGCTCTTGCCTCGTCTGCGGCGCAATGATGCCCATCCCATGAATTCTACGCACTGCACGTGCCCCACGCTTACTGGCTTGAAAAGAAGGGAGCTCACCTATGAGCACCAGCACCACAGCGGATCCTTCCGCACTGAGTCCGGCCGAGCGCCAATCGGTGTTGCGCACCCTGAAATCCCCGAGGTTGCTTAAGACCGAGGTCCTCGCCGGCCTGGTAGTAGCGCTGGCCTTGATCCCCGAGGCCATCGCCTTCTCCATCATCGCCGGAGTGGACCCGCGCATCGGGCTGTTCGCCTCCTTCACCATGGCGGTATCCATCTCCTTCTTCGGAGGCCGTCCTGCCATGATCTCCGCCGCCACCGGCGCCATCGCGCTGGTCATCGCGCCTTTGGTAGCCAGCCATGGAACCGACTACTTCATCGCCGCGGTCATCATGGCCGGGATCTTCCAAGTGGTGCTGGCACTGCTGGGCGTGGCGAAGCTGATGCGCTTCATCCCGCGTCAGGTAATGGTCGGTTTCGTCAACGCGCTGGCCATTCTGATTTTCCTGTCCCAGGTCCCCGAGCTGCTCGGGGTGACCTGGCTGGTCTATCCGCTGGTGGCGTTGGGCCTGTTGATCGTCTTCGGCCTGCCCAAGCTGACCACTGCGATCCCGGCCCCGCTGGTGGCCATCGTGGTGCTGACCGCGATCACGGTCATCGCCTCGCTCGCCGTCCCCACCGTGGGCGACAAGGGCCAGCTGCCCGAATCCCTGCCGACCCTGTTCATCCCTGATATCCCGCTGAACCTCGAAACTCTGCAGGTGCTCTTCCCCTATGCGCTGGCCATGGCCTTCGTGGGCTTGCTCGAATCGCTGATGACCGCCAAGCTGGTCGACGATGTCACTGACACGCACTCGAATAAGACCCGCGAATCCTGGGGCCAGGGTGCGGCGAACATCATTACCGGATTCTTCGGCGGCATGGGCGGCTGCGCGATGATCGGGCAGACCATGATTAATGTGAAGGCGTCCGGGGCGCGCACCCGCATCTCGACGTTCCTGGCCGGGGTATTCCTGTTGATCCTCGTGGTGGTTCTCGGCGATGTGGTGGCCTTGATCCCGATGGCCGCACTGGTGGCAGTCATGATCTTCGTTTCCATTGCGACCTTCGACTGGCACAGCATCCGGCCCTCGACGCTGCGGATGATGCCCAAAAGCGAAACCACAGTCATGCTGATAACTGTGGTTTTCACGGTGGTCACCCACAATCTGGCTATCGGCGTCGCCGCTGGAGTACTCACGGCCATGGTGCTCTTCGCCAACCGCGTGGCGCACCTGGTCACCGTCACCCGCAGCGTCGAGGAGCACTTCGGCGAGAAGATCGCCAAGTACGTGGTCAACGGGGAATTGTTCTTCGCCTCCTCTAACGACCTGTACACGCAGTTCAACTACGCCGAAGACCCGCAGAATATCGTCATCGACATGCACGACTCGCACCTGTGGGACGCCTCGACCATCGCGGCCCTGGACGCGATCACCGGCAAATACGAGAAATATGGCAAGACCGTGGAGGTCGAAGGACTGAATACCGCGAGCCTGAAGATGCGCGAACGCCTGGGCGGGAAGCTGGGCGGCGGGCACTAGCAACCAGTCCGCGACGCTTGCTCAACTTCCGTCTGGTGCCGGCAGGCTCGGCAGATTCCGGAGAAATCGTGGAAAATCCATGCTGATGGAAAGCGCCAGCTCTCCAGATCTCCGGTACAACAGCGACGGTGCGGGACGCTGATTGAATTCCGTGCAAACGCTCGACTGGAGTCCATTATCCAGTCGAGCGTTTTGCGTGGGCTTGAACCGCGCAGCTCCCGCGATAATGAGCACTAGATGGAGCGGGATCTGCTGCCTTTCCCGCCGTTCAACGATCGGTTTCACACTTCTATTGCCCAGCGCCAAGCTAGGCGTTCATAAACATTCGTTTTTGGGAAGTGGAAACCGCCGATCCGAGCAGCTGCTCGGATCGGCGGTTTTTCAATGTTTTTGTTTTCCCGAAACTTGTGGCTTCGTTCGCTTGGTGGCGGGGTTTTTGCAGCGCTCCGTGGCGGTCTTGTTGCCGCGATCACGCAGGACTGGCTGCAGGTTGGTGTCGCGGTCTGAACCGAGAGGGGTGCGCCCGGTCGGGGCCGTTTGGATCGCTGCCGCTACGTCAGAGTCCGAAGGCTCCGCCGCTGACGAGGATCACGATGCCGAGGCCGATGAGAACGATGGGGAAGAGGATGTGCTCCCAGCGTTCGAGCACTTCGGCGATCGGGGGGCGGGTGGCGACGAACTTTGCCAGGGCCACCAGGACCGCGACGAGCGCGAGGAAGACGATGCAGTAGGCGACTACTGCGAGAGGTTCCACGCTGAGGAAGACAGGGGTGTAGACGCCGATGTTGTCGCCGCCGTTGGCAAGGGTGACGCCTGCGACTGTCCACACGCCGACCTTCTTGCCGGCAACCTTGGCCTCGTCGTCATCGTCGTCATCGTCTCCGCGCCAGGCCTGCCATGCGGCCCAGAGGCCGAGGCCCAGAGGGATGAGACCGAAGTACGGGATGGCTGCCGAGGGCAGGAATGTTCCGGCGCCGATGGTCACCAGGACCGCGGCACCGAGGATGCCGGCGAATCCGAGGTACTGGCCGACCAGAATGCGGGCGGTAGTGCCGCGCTGGCCTGCCCCTCGCGCGAAGAAGAGGGAGAGCACGATGATGTCGTCGATGTTGGTCGCTGCGAACAGGCCCATCGCCTGCAAGACCGAGGTGAGGATCATGCGCCCACCCCAGCTGCGTCGCATCCGGGAAGCGAGCAGGCGGGATCGATGCACGGGGCGTCTTCGTCCACTGCCAGGGTGGCATCGACCAGTGCCGTCAGCGCCTGCGCCAGGTGCGAATCGGCGATCTCATATCGTGTCCGACGACCCTCGGGCTCGGAGACGACGATCCCGCAATCGCGCAGGCATGCCAGGTGGTTGGACACGTTCGGGCGTGTCAGGTCCAGATCTCGGGCCAGTTCCGCCGGGTAAGCGGGATGGTCGAGCAGGGTCAAGATGATCCGGGATCGAGTGGGGTCGGCCAGTGCACGACCCAGGCGGTTCATCACGTCGAGACGCGAAGCAATAGTCAGCATGCTCTGAACTATACAGCACGCACTGAACACTCGGTCACAGGCGTCATCCCAGATCGCATGCCCGCAAGGGGGTCGCCATACGGGACACACGCCTCTTTGGCTCGGACAATTTTAGAAACTCCGAGTTTTCAAAGATTTCAGATTCCCGTATACCCTGCCCAAGAAAATGCCCGGTGAAGGCGCCTTATACGGGACACCAAAAACGGTCGTTATTGACACACCGATCCGCCCTCCCAGTGAAATTATTGCGACAGTTGAATACTCAACTGAACCGTCCCCAAATGGGGAAATCTGCGAGAAAGTGAAATATCGGAGGGTAGCGCGATTCTTCGCCAGGAATGAGACGTCGTCTGGCCTGCAACCCGTCCGGTTCATAGCCAGCGGACGGATCTTCACAGGCCCGGTGTAACGCCGTGATCGTTGATTTGTACACGATGACGGTTTACCCTTTGGAGCACCTAGATTCCGGCGCCCACCCCGGCGATATGGGGACCATGGCCTGCCCAAAAACACGATTGGCCGCCGATCCCGGAAAAGTACGGAGTCAACGGCCAACCGGCACCTCATGAAAAATCGCGGCTAACAATCAATCACACCAAAAGCGAGCAGAAGTGATGCAGAGCTATCTATACACGTACCCACCCGAGGCCTGGCCTGTAGCAGAACAATTGTCGGAACTAGTTATTTAAGATACGCCAAACTATCGTCTGCCATTTAGCTGTACGAGTACCCGATGTTCGAACCAGCTGGGTATTTATCTTTACCGGAATATTTGGTCGTCCGTCTTTTTTCTTCGGCAGTCCTTTTTGGACGAACTCATTGCCGGCGAAGCGACCCCCCCAGTCCCTGAGACGGTAGATATTTTTATAAGTTTTTTCGCTCTCCACCGGACGCTGGAGGATCGATCCGGACCTTCCACGCATATTTCTGCGAGGCATGTTTCTTTCGAGAGATTTGAGAACAGCATCGACTTCTTTAGTGGGGCCAGACAGAACGAACAAGCATTCAGTCGAGGGGGAGTGCTTGTTTACCAGTGCCAGCCGACATATATCGAGGAGTACTCTGTCCCATGAACAGTGGCTCGATCCGGCCCACTTCGCCTCGATGCATACGTCGGTCAAAGAAGGGTTGTGAGCCTGGATGTAGAAGTCGACCTCGCGCTTGCGACCTGCCGTTGTGTCAACATCCCTTGCAAGCGCCTCGTGGGCGTACCCAGGACGCGAGAGGAAGTCTACCGAACTGATGAGTGCGGAAATGATTTCATTCATCACCCCATGGAGGTGATACTCATTAAAGGAACGCCCACGTTCGCAAATATAATCAAATTCAAGCTTGGCCGAGATTCCGTCTGCCAGCCTCTTCCCTATGTCTTTTCGTTGCACCCAGTAAGCATACATACCCGCATTGAGAAGTGTGTTTGGGCTATTAAGGGTCTGAGTAGTAATGGAACTCGATTGCGCGTTTAGCCTTCGATTCATCCTGCACATGTCTTGCAAGCTATAGGTTGCAAGACGTCTCATCGGCCGCCCCTCCCCCTGTGACTGTTAGCTTGATTTGGCGGTTTTCGCGCAGATACTCATGGCGGTTCAACTGATTCCGATAACGAGCGTGGAACGCGCAGCTTCAACAACGTCATCGGTAATAGTGTCCAGCTCATTGATCTTCAGGACCCGCTGCATCTGTGTGAAGAGCCGATCAATCAGCCGGAAATTACCGCGCGTGATGCGCGCGATCGCCGCGACAGCTTGCGTATCGGTGAAGTCCTCCAAATCCATGGTTTTGCCGAGGGCACGCCACTTTCGTTGCAGGACGAAATGCAGTTCATCCTGCGCTAGCGGACGGTATTCGTGGGCGAAGCCGACACGGCTATAGAGCTGAGGATATCGGCTGAACTGCTTTTCTATGCCGGGCATCCCAATCAGCATCAGAGCGATATTGTTCCTGTCATACCTATCTCGCAGCACTTCCAAGGCAGTGGCGTTGAGTCGTTCCGACTCGTCGACGATGATCAGCTCCACATGCTTGTCTTGATTCATCGGACCGTTCGTGACGCCTAGGGTATCAAGATGTTGGTGAATGCAGATCGAGGTCCGATTAGTGATCAGTGAGAGCTCTTCTTTGATTTGCTTAGGAGTTGTCAGAACCCCTGGGGTGAAGAAGACGGTTCGCGTTTTGGCTAGATCCTTATAGATTTGGAGGTCGCTGTCCTCCCGGCGACCCCATTCCTCTACTAACGCCGCGGCTTTCGGGCTCCAGTTGGCATAGCGTTTAGCCGAGAGGGTTTTGCCGATTCCAGCTTGTCCGTAGCAGATCCCGATGGTCCGCTGCCTGCGCACCGCATTGGCGAACTCAGTGAAGCGGCGGTGCTCCTTTGTTGCGATAAATGTTGAGGGTGCCATTATTCGTCCTCTGCGTAGGTGCGCAACTTCGTTTTCTTAGTTGGGTGGGCCGCCGGATCAGGTTGGGTTGGCTCCGTTGGTGGTTGTCCGGCCGGTAGAAATTCTGCGACGGTGGCTATTCGTTCTTTGATTTGTCCGCGCAACTGACGCTTGCGTGCGGAGCGTGCCTTCTGGATGTCCTTGAACGTCACGGTGGCTCGTTCATGCGTGGGATCCACGGCTTTGCAGATGTGCTGGCCCCGGTGAAAGACCTGGATCTCGGCAACGTCCCGAGGGTCGTAGCGAAGAATGACGGATTCTCCGACGTAGGCGGCCAGCAACGGGGAAATGTAGCGTAGGCCTTGGAAGTGCACGCCATCGCGGTGGACGATTCTTGGTTTGGCGACCGTGAGCAGCAGCAGGTTCAGTTCATCGATGGTTTCAGGCAGACGCGGTAACCAGCCGTTGCCCTGCCACGCTTTTTGAGGCGTTTCCTTGATCTCTTGATGCTCACGCTGGTGATAGTTCTGCCCAATGAACTCTTCTAGCGCCGTGTCCAGTTCACCGATGGACAGCCCCGGCTTAGGATTGGGCACGCTGTGCAGGTAGCCAGGCAACCGGGCTAAGAGCTCGGTATTGAGGGTGCCGAAGAATCGCTCAATCTTTCCTCTGCCCTGCGGCCGGGCCACCGTGGAGAAAATGATTTCGAAGTGCAGGTCTCTGGCGGCCTGCGCTAAGTGGTGGCTCGTGAAATCGGTTCCGTGGTCTACATAGAGCACATCAGGGATTCCGCACATCGGCCAATAAGCTGTCTTTTTGGGCCAGATCGCCTCACGCAACGCCAATGCCGTATTCAAGGATGAGGGGGCGCCGGTGAAGATCATGTACCCGCAGAGGGCTCGCGAGTAATCATCCATGATCGTGGTGAGCCACGGGCGGACCGGCTGGTGGCTAGCGTCAAAAACCAGGATGTCGAGCTCGGTATGATCGGCCTGCCACACCGCGTTCGGGCGTTCGGCGCGGCGGCGCCAGACCAGTTCATATTTATCTCGGTACGCCGCCGTACCTTGCTGCGCCAGCGTCATCATCCCCGGATCTATCTCGCCGACAATCGAGCGGATGGTGGAGTAGGAAACCGGTGCCCACCCTTGGTGGAGCGCTACCTTGTTGACTTGTTCGTGGATGGCTGCCGTGGTCCTGGGCGGTTTAGCTAAGGCGAGGCCTTCGACCAGGTTCACGAATTCGCTGGGCATCCGGCGTCCACGTTTGCCAGGTGCCACCGGTTCCAGACCAGGCTTCCCGTGGAGCTTGAAGCTCTGGTGCCATCGTTGCAGTGTCCTCAGGCCGATATGGTGTTCCCCTGCCAGAACCGTCAGCGGCACTCCGTCTTCGACGTGTTGCCGCAGCATTTCCCAACGTGCTGTTGCCTTAGCCAGGTAGTCACGAGGAGTTCCTGCTTTCTCGGTACTGCTGTCATTCTGGTCTCGCCCCAGCGGTGCGTCCCTGCGCGTTTCGCTTCGCGGGGACATGGCCGATCACAAGCTCTTGGAAGAGGCGGGCTCTTGGCCCAAGTGGCGGTAGAACGTTGCGCGGCTCCAGCCAACCAGGCGTGCTGCGTCTTCGGCGGTGCGTCCCCTGGCGCGGGCATCTTTGGCGATCGCGAGCTTGTCGGCAATCACTGCCGGGTCAGAGGCCGGCCGGCCGAAACGGGTTCCGGATTGCCGGGCGGCGGCAATGCCGGCGTTGACTCGTTCCACGATCAATTCGCGCTCGTATTCGGCCAACGAGGCAAGCATGTTCAGCATCATCCGACCGGTCGAGGTGGCCGGGTCGATGCCATCGGAAATGGAGCGGACATTAATCCCGCGCTCCCGCAAAAGGTTCACGGTATTCAAGACATCGATCAGGGAGCGGCCCAGCCGGTCAACCCGCCACACCACGACGGTGTCGCCGGCTTCGGCATAGTCCAGCAGATTCTTCATTCCGGGCCGCTCGATCGCGCTGCGGCTGCCGGAAGTCACGTCGGCGAACACGTCGCGCTTCTGCACCCCTGAAGCAACCAGGGCATCGAGCTGCAAGGCCGCGTCTTGGCTCAAAGTGCTCACGCGCGTGTATCCCAAATGTCTCACCTGCCCAGTGTGGCTCAAAAACCCCTGCACGGCAAGCAGGTAAGACGTTTTACGTTGGGACGACTTTATAAGACGGTTGGACTCCTTGCCGTTCCGGAATATTGAGACGGCATGGCCGGGCTGAGGAGAGTGTCTCAATAATCTTTAGTTTGTTGATACAACGCGGATAGGGTCAAGCAGGCATCTAAACCGATACCATCTCCTGCAACGTGGCAAGCAACATGAAGAGGGGCCGCACCTGGTAGGTGCGGCCCCGTCATGTCTGGCAACTTCAGGTATTGGCTTAGGGTGCTGGACACTTATTCCAAAAGCTCTCCGACGCCACGAAGGTTTATTTCACCGAGGGTAACGATGTGCAGGTATTGATCCGGTGCTTGCTGTTCAGCGGCGCCCCGACTGCAATATAGAGCCGTGGGCTGTGGATTCTCCATGATCCCGAAGATTGGATTCCCATCGGCGTCCTCATCGTACGATGACAAAGTAGTATGCGTCAGATACAAAACGCAGCCATCTACCAGGTCTATGCTTTCGGCACCCTGCACCTTACGAGCTTCCCAGCTGACTTTAGTGTCTAGATACTTTTCCTGAATCGCAAAGCATTCACGTTCACTGGCCACGATCGCAATTATTGGCTCTATGTATTCAAGATCTGGAAATGGGCTGGGTTGTTTCCCATAGACGACGTAGACCATCTGATCTTCTGAATATTTCGAGCCCAGGCGAATCTTGATTTTTGTCAGGATACTGCTTAGAGACGGCATGGAACCCCCTTCTGTACAGGAGCGTAGGCATCAGCATAGTAAGTCTTGCCTTTGTAGACAATAGATCCGAGAGTACGGCCTGACCATGTGGTTTTTTTCGCAGATTTGCATGACAGTGCGTGATTTGTCTGCGTGAAGACAACAGGATAGTAAGTGCCTTTATATTTATCGCCCTTTATCTTTTGGGCTGGCTGGCTAATATCCGGGCCACCCTTGATCCACCAGGCTAATCGTTTAAATCGCGCCTGTGAAGAATGCTTGATCGAAGTGACTTTCGTGGTGCAATAGGTTGTGGATTTGAAGCCACCCGTACTATAGTTCCCAGATTTTCTGGTGTGAAAACCTGCGGCAACGATCTTGCAAGGCCCATAATTCACTTTTGCCATGGCACCCACATTGAATCCAGCTTTGCGTAGTTCGTCCATCTTATCCATCTTGGCTACTGCATCGGCAGGCGATTCCGCTTCGATGTAGTTCGATTCCGTAGGGGTTTTCTCGGGGAAGAAATCTTTCGTTGAAAGGGCATATTCCGAAGACTGCTGCACCGTATGGGTGTCGCTAACAGGAATTTCAACAGCCTGCGCCATCCCCGGTAATACAGCTACCAAAGACAACGCAAGGGGTAATGTTACAAAAGTAAAATTCATCGTTATGCCTGACGCTTGTAGTTTAAACTTTTGGTTCTGGGCTCAATATTTTTATTATCTTCAATAGTGTAACTTCTTGCCTAGAATTTTACCACGATGCACCTTAACAGCAGGCTGAAAGTTCATAGTCTTCGGTAAGGGCTGATTCGAGGCATCGGTCAGGTGCGGCATTGCGACCTATCGAAGAAATTAGAACGGTGACAGGCGAGATCACTATTGGTCCAAGCCAGGTCATTGAATTTGAGCGCCAAGGCCGCGGGGTGTGTGGTCCTTAGGAACTTTGGACTTTCTGATGCCCTTGACGGCCCTGATGGCAGGCTTCCTGAGCTGACGTCACCTCGACGCGAATGCTCTCCATCTCACGGTCGATGCCTTTAGCTTCGAGATTTTGGACCGTGCCCTCGCGTTTCTCGGCGCTCACATATACAGTCCCGCTTATGGCCGGCTAAAACCGCCACTTGGAGCTGCGATTTAGCCGTCAAATAACGTCAACAGTCACACTCCCCCAGTGAAAAATCCGCGGAAACTCCACGATTCAAAATTCTCACAACTATGTGTCGCAACCAATGAAGTAAGATCATGTCAACACCATTAGTTACGAGACACTTTCGAAGGACCGATGACCAAACTGATCGGCTACGCCCGCGTATCAACCAAAGCCCAAGACGCCGACAGGCAAATCCAAGACCTCTTGGCCACCGGCGTCCGCCGCGACGACCTCTACATCGACCACGGTCAGTCCGGGGCATTAGCCAAACGCCCCGGACTGGATAAAGCGCTCGATGCGCTGCATCCGGATGACACCCTCGTGATCACTACCCTGGACCGACTCGGACGCTCCACCCAGAAAATGCTCGAACTCGCCGAAGAACTACGCGAGCGCAATATCGGACTCCGTGTGCTGAACCTCGGGGCCGGCGATGTGGACACCAAAACGCCGATGGGCGCCATGGTCTTCACCGTCATGGCCGCTCTGGCCCAAATGGAGCTGGAAATCAAACGCGAACGCATCACCGACTCCGTCGCCAAAAGGCGTACCACCGGAGGTGACCTCGGCGGCCGGCGGCCCACCTTCACCGAATCCCAGATCCGCACCGCAACCAAACTGATCCAGACTGGCGAACCTGCAACCCAAGTTGCCAAAGATATGGGGATGTCCCGTGCGACACTCTACCGTCGAATTAAAGAGCTTCGATAGACAGGCTTTGCCGAGCGCCCGCTATGAACCATCCAGTCCAATACTCCCGCAATCTATGGCCTCTTCTTCAAGAGAAGACAGCGAAAACAAAGATTGAGAAGCCGAAATAATTCCGGGACAAGACATAGTGGAAACCTACTTGTTCAAGCGCCACGGCGGAGTCGGCAAAGCACCCAACTTCGCCTTCACTTCATCGTCATACATGCTCAACGTGATTTCATCCAAGCTCATTGAACTGAATCTAGCCACCTTGTACACAGTCTCATAAAAATCGACCCAGTCCGTCGGCAACCTCCGTTGGAAGACCGGCTCAGTCTGGATCCCATAGACTTCATGACCCAGCTGCTCATACACAGGGCGGGTCTGCTCTACAGAGCCGTAAGGGTTCGGCGTGATGAACACCCGCGCCCCCCAACTGGTCAGCTCATCCTGTAATCCAGGGCGCTCCAGCTTCTTCAGTCCTAAGAGGCGCAAACCCGCATGACGATAAATGCTGATCACCAAACGCACATCCCGCTCTGCAAGCTTCTGCTCTAACTCCGGCAAGGACTCCACAAGTTGCCGCTCGCTAACATCTTTCTCCCCCACAGTCGGGGCTTTCACTAAATCAGTGAATCCGATACCCATGGCCACCAACGCATCATCCAAATGCTTGCCCTGAAGGCACTTCGGATTGAACATGGCCGAGGCAACTCGGCTCAGCATCTGCTTGCCGTTGCGTCCCTGGTAATAGTGGCCAGCAGCCACACTGGGCGGAGCCGGATTGAGGCCGGCAATCACAATCTTGGTTTCCTCTTCAGGCCACAAATCAGCCAACGTCAGTTGCCCATCTGGCAAGCGTTCTTGATGTCCAATTAGAGACATAATTTTCCCCATTTCACTGATGCAATAGTTTTCCTCATACCAGGATTGCATTCTCCACCGACGTTTAGCAGCTGAACCATGTAGCATCGCCTTCCTGCTATGAAGCTAGCTACCGGGTGCCGTCAGACGTCCGAACCTGTCGTGAACAACCTCCGCCACTCTTTGGAACCTTTAAGAAGGAACCGCGAGGGGGTTACACGGCCATTCCTGATTTGAAAGTCGTTTCTGAAATGAAAAATCCCAGCGTGTCGCCGGGGTTAGCTGCGCGTTTCAAAAACGACCGTTTTTGGTGCCCATATAAGGCACCCTCATCGGGCATTTTTGCGGGCTGGGTATACGGGACACCCAAAGTGCGTGCTTTCAAAGGTCTTAGTGTCAGAGTCCGAAGTCGTCATCACTTCTGTCCATAGTCCACAGCACTGCCGCCCGTAAGAGGAACGTTCAGTGGGACACTCGGGCTCCACATATTTCACGACAAAGCGTAGAAGCACCAGGCTTCGCCGAGCAAGGGGCATCGCAACAACTTCAAGGCTATTGCACTTATCTTTTCAGCTAAGTAGATTAGCCTTATGACATCGCGACTCGTAACGAAATACTTGCAGCTCCCAACGCAGGGGAAAATTGCCTACGACATCCAAGGCGCAGGGCCGCTCATCCTGCTTGTTCCGGGAATGGGCGAACTGCGGTCTACATACCGCTTCCTAACCCCAGCGCTTGTTGCCGCCGGATACACCGTTGCCACAACGGACCTGCGAGGACACGGGGACAGCGATGCCTCGTTCCCTAGCTACGGCGACGTCGACACGGCCGAGGATATCGAGGGGTTGCTACGGAAACTGGGTGGTCCCGCCATCGTTGTCGGCAACTCGATGGCTGCAGGTGCGGCAGTAATCGTTGCGGCTGAGCACCCCGAGCTCATCAGTGGACTCGTTCTGATCGGCCCCTTCGTTCGCCAACCATCCACGAACGCCTTCGAGAACCTCCTCTTCCGGATCATGATGGCTCGTCCCTGGGCACCAGCGGCCTGGAAAGCTTATCTGCCTACCCTCTACGCCGGCACCAAGCCCGCGGACTTCGCCGAATACCGCCAGGCAGCAATCAAGAGCATGAAACGACCCGGCTACAGAAGGGCCTTCTGCCTCACCACGCGCACCGACCACCTACGGGCAGGCGAATGCCTAGCCGCGGTGGATTCGCCGACACTTGTCCTCATGGGAGAGAAAGACCCGGACTTCAAGGACCCCACGGCCGAAGCAGACTGGATCGCGCACACACTTCACGGATCTGCCGTCATCATTCCCGAGGCCGGCCACTATCCCCAATCGCAGCAACCAGGGATTACCTCGACCGCTATTATCAAGTTCCTCAGCGCGCTAACCAATCATGTCTAGGCCCGGACTGAACAGAACGATAGTCGTCGAGCGGGCGGCGCTGATTCTCGACCGTAGCCTAGACGGATTGAGCCTTTCCGTCCTGGCAGAGAGCCTAGGTGTGCGGACCCCATCCCTCTACAAGCACATCGACGGAATGCCAGGCCTGCAACGCGACATCATGCTCCGTGCCAAAACGAGTCTGGCCCACGTCCTCGGACAATCTGCCATCGGACGCTCCCGAGACGATGCCATCAGGGCGCTGGCGCTTGCTTATCGTCGTTGGGCACTGCAACATCCCGGACAGTACCCGATGACGGTACATGCGCCCGCTTCCGGCGACGACGATGACGCTAGTGCCTCATCGTCAATCTCTGACGTCGTTTTCAACGTCCTCGAGGGCTACGGGCTCCTCGGGGACGACGCTGTGGATGCCACACGATTCCTTCGGTCCTCGCTCCATGGCTTCGTTGATCTTGAAACGCGCGGGGCATTCGAGCTTCCTGTGGACCTGGAGCGCAGCTTCGCCAGACTGACGGAGAGCGTCGTCGTCGCCCTGGACACTTGGTCTCGGTGATGCTTGTACATAAGGGGTTAAGGGGTAGCGATGGAATCGCGACTGCCTATCCATGGGGGAACCCTGAGCGGGACATCCACTTTCTGGATCAATTGAATCGAGGATTTGCTCCCGCTTCGGAAACTACCGACTCCCATCAATCCCCGGATCTTTGGCTGATGAGAGTCAGTAGTTGTGTAGCGAAATGTCGCGTCTATCCGTTTGACTGCACCACCGGCTTACGGGCACCACGGTAATGCGACGAGGCGGTCGTCGGTTTGACCTCATATGGACTCCCGTGTTTATATATCTATCATGGATATATCGTTTAATGATACGTTCTCTGCGAGGTGTCGTAATGGGACGTAATTCTGGTTATCAGAGTGGAGACCTTGTCGACACTGCACTGCACGTACTGCTCGCACTGGTCCACCCGCGCCATGGTTATGCCGTGATGCATTTCCTCGAACAGGAGAGCGAGGGGGCCATTACACTCGGGCCTGCCTCGCTCTACACGACGCTCAAGAAGCTTGCCGTCGCCGGCCTAATCAAGGAACTCGAGGGTGACGAGTCGCGTCGGACTTACCACCTAACCGCGAAGGGTCACGAGGTCCTCGTCCGCAATATCGAACGTCGCCGCCAGTTGCTGGTCATGGCGGATCACATCATGGAGGAAGCATGAGCACCACTAACAAGATGAGCAACGGTCTGGCGGTCAGCCCCGAGAAGGACCTGGCTATGTTCGCGGACATGGCAGGTCAGGGAAAACACCTGAACGGTATCGCGAAGCTGGGTCACGGATGGAGCTTCGTCGATGGGGTCCCCGAAGAGGCGGTCTTCGACCTCGCTTACGAAAGCAACGCATCGTCGGAGTACTTCGACATCTTCCAGGCGGCTGGCTGGGAGCTCGTGATCTCGATGGGAGACGTGCACATCTTTAAAGCAGTACCGGGAACGGCTCCGATCCACACCGCCGAGTCACGACGAGACGAACTTACCCGAAATCGAGATCGCTACCTTCGCTACAGCGTCATCGCGCTGATTGCCTTCCTGCTTGTCGGTTTGGGAGTTCGTGTGGCCTCATGGAATGAATGGCTAGAACTGTCTTTGCTGATGGTGTTCTTATTTCCCGTCGTCTACACCGTCGTTCCGCTGGTCGGATACTGGAGTCATTTGAATAAGCTAAATCGCTCAAGCTGATCACCTAGGTTAGATTGATCATCGCGGTCAGAAAATGGACCTCATAGCAACACGGGAGAAACAGCGGTCGATACTCTAACCACATTTTTGGTGTGACTGTCCCGTAGAGCCTTGGGCTTGCGGACGCCCAAGCGAAGTGCCGAGGGCTTCGGGCGGCATTTGCAGTCGCCCTTGGAACACGACACCAGCGCTTGATGTCCCCGATTCCTGTCGAGCGTCATGTCAAGATCAGTATATGGTTATTGATCATACCGACCGCGTAGCTCTCGTCACTGGTGCTACCGGTGGCCTCGGAATTCCTCTGGTTTCCCAGTTGGTGGAGCAGAAATACCGAGTGATTGCCGTCGGTCGGTCCCATGAGAAGTTGACTGAATTGCCGGAGGAAGTCATGTCCGTTATATGGGACATGTCCACTCATTCCGAGGCACCCGAGATCCTTCTCAATTTGAAACGGGTGGATGTGGTTGTGCAAAACGCCGGCATGGCTGATGTGGCTTCGGTGGCTTCCACGTCTTCGGATCTATGGGACACAATGTTCAGGGTCAATGTTTCGGCACCGGCCAAGTTAACCACTGCTATACTGCCGGGGCTTCGGGCTGCACAAGGACACGCGATATTTATCAATGCGGCACCGAAAATGTCAGGTGTTCCGAATTGGTCAGGCTACGTTGCCAGCAAGGCTGCGCTACGGGAGTTTGCTGATTCTTTGCGTGAGGAGGAATCACGCAACGGCATCCGCGTCACGTCTATTTACCCCAAGGGGACGGCTACTCGGATGCTGGAAAAAGTTCGTGAATCGTTTGGGGCTTCTTACGATCCCAACCGTGAAATCAATCCCGTGTCAATGGCAGCGATGATTCTGTCGGTGCTGGATCATCCTGCTGACGCATATGCTCGCGAACTCTCTGTCGGAAAGCCTGGCACTTCCTAGCGCTTGCAAAGCCTCACAATCAGGCAATGAAACACACCGAAATACGCATGACTAGGAACCACTACGGTTTACCACCTCAACCGCATGCGATGGAGTCCCAGTGAGGGTTCCTCTTACGGGCGTTCCTCTCGGGGACCGTCATACGGGACATATCCAGCCTTCACTCCGAAAAACGTCTTGATGTTGAGCGACGCTAGACTCAAGAGGTGGACTTTACAGACGTAGCCGTGCTTGAAAGCCCGTTCGTTCGACTCGAACCGCTTTCCGAGACGCACCATGACGACCTCGTTACAGCAGTTGAAACCGATGAGCTTTGGCGGACGTGGTACACGCATATCCCGTCTCCTGCGACCATGGAAAAGGAAATCAAACGTCGGGTTTCCTTGCACACCGAGGGTCGGATTGTTCCCTGGGCCATCATCGATCCACGGACTTCTCGCGCGGTGGGAATGACCACGTATTTGAACCTCGAACCCGCCAACCGTCGTCTTGAAATCGGGTCAACCTGGATCGGGTCGAAAGCTCAAGGAACGGGAATCAACGCCGCAGCCAAGATGCCGTTGCTCCAGCGAGCGTTTGAGGAACTGGGATGCATCGCTGTGGAGTTCCGGGCGCATTGGCACAATCACCAATCCCGGCACGCAATCGAGCGACTCGGTGCCAAGCAAGACGGCGTTCTTCGCAACCACACGATCTTCGAGAATGGCACCGTCAGGGACACCGTGGTGTTCTCCATAGTCGAAGCCGAATGGCCAACCGTGAAATTCGGGCTTGCCGAAAGACTCAACGCCTACGAAAGTTAGTCATCCTACGCGCCAGATTGGCAGGGTCAGCTTCCCAGTTAGCGTTCCTCCTACGGGACACCAAAAACGACTGATTTTGACAGCGAACACTGATGTGCGCGACACGCACTAACGGCCTGGGCTAAGGTAACTGGCGGAATGGTTTCAAGCCCAGATATTGTCTGAGTATGCAAGTAACTCCGACCGTGCATGCAGAGCCAGAAGACTATGAAAAATACCCGACTTACCGAGTCAATTTTTGGCAGAGCGGTCCGGGGCAGGTGAGCTTTAACCTAGAGGCCTTTGTTGTGTCAGGCGCGTTGGATGTCAATCAGGTGAAGGAATGGATACGCGACCATGCTGCAGGGCGCTCCTATGAGCTGTTTGTCGAGGTAGACGGAACCGTGCCCGATGATTATCGGAAGCCGCGGGTGGCGGCTCTCATTCGCATTGAGGGGAGAGACCCAAATATGGGTGAGATGACGGAAATCGGGAGATTCATCCCCGGGTAGTACAACAGGGTGGGGCCAGCAGTTCTGCCGGCCCCACCCCAAGAGCAATGAAGACTTAGTTCTTTTGACCTTCTCGCACGAACGTGACAGTCATCAAAGACGCCAAGTCGGATTCTGATTGTGTAGAAAGTGAAGCAGCGCCGCAGGCGATGGGTAAGATGGAACCGTATTTTTGGTAGGTCGATGCAGTGTCGAGTAAATATCCGGGAGGGGGCTTAATTTCACCCTTCCCCATCCTCGAAAATCTCCAGGACCTTCCTTGCAACTGACCCCTCGGTTGGTGGAGATATAGTTCCTGCCGGAATTTGATTCTGTGGGGCCGCCCCACTGCGTGGGGTTGGGGGCTGTACGAATTAGCGAATAGTGAATTGTTAGGCTAACGGCATTACCACCGCTGCACGAGATGCTGGCGGTGCCGTTAATCGTCCCGGTTACGTGATGTGAGCCGTGTGGGTGGTGGACCCCGAGGTCGCATCGAATGCTGGGAGCAAGCAACGCATATTCAGCTTGCGTGAATGTAGATTCTTCTGCTGGCAAGATTGTCAGTTCTGTTGCCTCAGTCGAAAACACCTGATTTCCAGCCTCATCGAACTGAGTCGTTATTTCGGCCTGGTCCGGTGCGAGCTGCTGCGCGGGTTCCATCGCAAGGCTCGGAGTGCCGATGGTTGCCGAAAGCGCAATTACGGCAGCCAAAGCAAGAATCTTTGACGTAAACATTAATGCCTTCCTACACAGTGTGAATATGTTATTTCCACCACATAGCTTTTCTTAATTCTTGTCAAGGTGCTGGCAAATATCTGTTGCCATTGAGTTTCTTTCTCCTGGATGCGCGGGCGGTCCAAAACGGAAAAGAGTTGAGCTTCCAAAATTGACCGTTCTTGATGCCCAGCAAGGGTTGCCCATAAGGGGCGTTTTAGGGGGAACCATGCGGTCTTAGGCACAATAAGATATGGGAGACTCTGGATATGAACAACGACGAGCGCGCTTCCGGCCAGGACACCCTGCGAATGGTGAATGTCCTCAAAATGGCTTTGGAACGTAGAGCAGAGGTCTTCGAGATCATTGATCGGGCACCCGACGAATCAACGGCGAGAACGCACCTCGCCAGATTGCTTGATGTCGAGGAGTCTGACTGCTATCCAATACTTAATTTGCAGGTCAAGAGTTGGCTTGGAACTTGGCGCGAGCGTCTCGATGAAAAAGCCGAAGGCCTCCCCTGATTCTTGAACGCGACGCGTCTCAGCCATAGCGACGCACGTGGTTTGGGTAGCCCTTAGCGTGGATTCTCCAGGTCAGTCCAAGTGAATTTTGCAGATCTTACCGGTTGGCTCACCATTAACGGTGTTTTTTGAGCTGCTCAGCTGCCTACAGGAGTCTGTCGCTCTGGCAGCGTAAACCTTGGTGTCAACCAAACCTTCAGCAGACCCGTTCGTGGAAGCGACGTGGAAGGTTTATCAACGGCTGGTAGCCGCATACCGGGCACCTTCCCCACGGGAGGGGAAGGAACGGTTGAGGGATTCGATCCATGACCTGACCACGACCTTGCCTAAGGAAATGATCGAGGTGAGGTCCTTGGCGACAACGTTGACGAAAAGCGCGTCGGATATCTTGACGTATTTCGATCATATGGGGTCGTCGAACGGGCCAACCGAAGCGATCAATGGGCGCTTGGAGCATCTTCGAGGTTCGGCGTTGGGGTTAAGGAACCTCGCGAATTACATCGCGAGGTCCCCGTTGGAGTCTGGTGGGTTCAGACCGGTGTTACACCCTTGATTGCGAAGAGCCACTATAGTGTGAACCAATGACCGCCGACAGCTGGCCAACGGAGGTTCACATGGTTGTGGTGAAGAAACCCGGTGCAGATGCCCTGGTGTACTTCTGGTTTGCCGTCGGCTTGTCGGTGCTCGGCGTGGTGATCGGGCAGATCGGCGCGGTCATGATGCTCAACAGTGCATTGGAGCTGAACGTCCTGAACGTGACCACGCTGCACCTGGTCGCCTGGGGCTGCTATGCCGGAGCGGCGATCTTCACCATCGTGGTCATGCACAAGGCCCTGGCTATGCTGATTTATCTGGTGCATCATCATCGCCCGCTGCCGCCGCGCAGGATGCCGGTGATCCGCGATGCCCCGGTCACCGCCCAGACAACCGAGACGACCCCAGCAAGCCACGCATCAGCTGGCCCGACGGATCTAGTAGATCCGCTGGGCAAGCACGAACTGCCCTCCGGGTCCAAGCCGAAAACCTTCCCGCGGCAGGCGCTGGGTGCACTGCCCGCGCAGGACCGGCGTCCTCGCAACCGGCGCCAGAACTCCGGCAAAGGCGACGACCCCGCATAGCGAACCCTGCGTCCACTGCGCTTCGGCAGTTGCAGCAAGTCCCGGTAATGCAAGGCGCTCCACAACCGGGGGAGTCAATATTTGTTCCGCGGGTTTCATGAACTTCGACGCCTGTTGGCCCCGGTGCAATGCTTTAAGCATCACCTATAAGGAGCGTGCGATTGAGTTCCCCAAAGCCATTGCGGATCCATAGGGCGTGGCTGGTTGCCATAGTGACCACACTGGCGCTCGTCGCCACGGCGGCGTTCCGCTCCACCACCGGAGCGTTCTTCGAACCGCTCGAATCCGAATTCGGCTGGCTCCGCTCCCAGCTGTCGACCGCGGTGACCATCAACCTGGTGGTCTATGGCCTGGCGGCACCCTTCGCCGCGACCTTGCTGGAACGCTATTCCATGCGCAAGGTGGCCGCCATTGCCCTGGCGCTGGTGGCTTCGGGCGCCGGATTATCGGTGTTCATCAGCCAAATCTGGCAGTTGTGGGTGCTGTGGGGCGTGCTGGTTGGACTGGGCACCGGAGCGATGGCGCTGGTTTTCGGTTCCGTGGTGGCCAACCGCTGGTTCTCCGAACGCCGCGGCCTGGTGATGGGCATCTTCTCCGGCGCGAATGCCGCCGGCCAGTTGGTGTTTCTTCCGAGCATCGTGGTGATCATCGAGCAGTATTCATGGCGGATCGCTGCCCTGGTGGTTGCCGTTTTCGCGGTGCTGATCATCCCGCTGCTGCGCTGGCCTTTTGCCAACTCCCCTGCCGAAGCCGGGGTGCTTCCCTACGGCGGAACCGAAGCCGTTGCCGCTCCGGCAGGCGAACCCCAGCAAGGGTCGATGGCCGCCGCGACGCTCAAGGCCCTGTTCTCGGCTTCGCGCTACCCGGCATTCTGGGTCCTGGCGATGACCTTCTGGATTTGCGGCTGGTCAACCAACGGACTGGTGCAAACGCACTTCATCCCTGCGGCGCATGACCACGGCATGCCGGCCACCACCGCGTCCGGACTGCTGGCACTGGTAGGCATTTTCGACATCCTCGGCACCATCTTCTCCGGGTGGCTGACCGACCGCGTACGCCCGTGGCTGCTGCTTGCGGTGTACTACGCGCTGCGTGGCCTCTCGCTGCTGTTCCTGCACTCGCTGATGGGGCCCACCGTCGAACCGCTGCTGTGGATCTTCATCATCTTCTATGGCCTGGACTGGGTGGCCACGGTGCCGCCTACGGTGGTGCTCTGCCGCCAATACTTCGGTCCGGTCAAGGCAACCGTGGTCTTCGGCTGGGTCTTCGCCTTCCACATGATCGGCGCCGGCGCAGGTTCGCTGACCGCGGGGCTGTCGCGGGAAACCACCGGCAGCTACCTGGCCGCATGGATTACCGCCGCGGCGCTGTGCTTCGCGGCGGCCGTGAGCCTGCTGTTCCTGCCGCGCATGCGCAAGGCCTACGAGGATCCGCAGCTCGAAGAAGTCGGGGTATAGCCCGCACGGCCAACCACGGCACCCGCTGCTTAACGAGAAAACCTCGCAGAGCAGATCATTACTGATTGTTCTGCGAGGTTTTGCGCATCAGGCTCAGGCCACCGCTACGTCCTTCGACGGAACGTGCAGCTTCTTGTTGCCGTAGTGCACCGAGAAGAACCAGCCGATGCCGGTCACGATATGGATCAGGCTCAGGCCCACGGCGGTAGCGGCATCCGCTGCGTGCATGATCGGGAAGGCGATCGATACGACAGCAATAATCAGGCCGGCCCACTGCGCGATCTTGCAAATGCCCTTGCTTGCCCGTCCAATCAGGAAGACCACAAGGCCGAAGAACAGGATCGGGATCAAGGTGAACTGCAGCACGCGGTCGAAGGCGACAACATCAGTTGGGTTCGGACCGATCCGGCGGGATGCCCCAGCGGCGCCAGCCAGGAAGAAAATGATGACGTTCAGGTAGCTGGTACCCAGCGCGCCGATAATCACCTGGATGAAATTGAATGGGCTATTGGGTTGTCCCTGAGCCGTCATGGCACTCCTAGAATTGTTGAAAGTTCGCAACCATTCTATTCCCGAGCGCCTGTGCCACGGCTCTCAATAGCCCGTGAGAACCGCGACACTTAGCGTGACTATACGTTTTCCAGCTCCGCGATCTCGTTGAACTTCCTGTTCAAGCAGTTCACCGCACGAGCCTGGTTCCGGGCCGATGGCACGCTTGGAATGCAACCAAGGCCGCAAGGCGCGGGCAAGAAGATCAGCGCAGCAAGTCGAATGCTGATGGCATCTACCAGCAGATCCCCTGCGGCAGTAACGGTTCACCGATCCATGGGATCGAGCTCTTCAGTGCCCTGACCCTCGGATGGCTTCTTCGAATTTTTGTATGCCTTGACTGCAAATACTGCCAAGGCGACCACGACAAGAGCGGGGAGAATATAGAAGAAGAACATCTCGTAGAAGTTAGGATCTAAAGGACTCATAGTTTCCAAGCGTACTCACATGGACACTTTATGTACATCATAACTATTTGAGGCAGGCCGAAAGCCTGCATCCTGAGCCACCCCTCCCCAAGCAGCATCCCTGACCCTTGGCCATCAAGTTCGGAGCATCCGGAGGAATTTCGATTGGCTCCGGATGGTTCTGGCAACCCTCCGCTTCTGCGCGTGTTTCTTACGCTGTCAGCATTGGATGCATTGATTGACCTGCGCAGGCAAAGATTTCTCATTCGATCTGGGCACTCTGCCCCACCGCCGATGGGTCCAGCTAGATCATCTAAAAATGCAGCCAATTCAGGGCCCATCTCACAAGCGAGGAAACTCCTCAACGCCGACACTCATCCGTGCCCGTTGGCATGTCCGCCAACTTCTCGGAAGGCTCGGAACGATGAGCCGGCTTCCCCGATCGGTCTCACAACCGGCTTGTTCCAGGCAATCGCCGCCTCAGGCGCTCCTTTGCGAGTTTCGCAGCCCGTCCAGTTCCGCGATCTCGTTGAACTTCCTATTCGAGTAGTTCACCGCGATATACCAGGACGCCGCAACCACCAGGTGCATGATCGTCACCGTCAGGGCGGTCCCCCAGTCCTCGGCGAAGAACCACTGCACCACCGCCGAGGCCAGCACGACTGCAACGCCGATGATCTGGGCGATGCGGCAGAACCCCGGCTTGGCCCGGCCAATCAAGAAGATCAGAAACCCGAGAACGAGAATCGGCGGAGCGGTGAAGCGCACGATATGGATGAAGTCCAGGTTTTGGAACAAGCCGCCGGAGTACTCCATGGATGCGCCGATGACCCTGGCAATGAAGTAGGCCAAGACACTCAGCGACATGGCCCCGAAAGCCGCAATCACCACCTGGGCGAAATTGAACGGCATCTTGAATCTAACGTCAGCCTGCATCGCAAATCATCCCCTTTTACGGCGAATTCGAGCTGAACCGGTAGTTCCACTGTACGCCCGCTGGCGGCAAATGGATCCGGCGATTTTCCGATGCCTTCAGCAGCGGCATCAACGGCATGCGGTCGCACCGTGACTAGTTGGGGCCCAGCACCAGGAACAACGCGTATCCGCCCAGCGCACAGAGCGCCAGCGTGGTCATCAGCACCACGACCACGTCCGCCTGGACCTTCTCGTGCTTCACCCCGAGGGCCATGCGCCGATAGCGCGCACGCTGCGAGAGCAGGATTCCCAGAGCCATCGACGAGGACACCGCGATCAGCAGGATCATGCCGATGCCGTAGTGCGGAAGCCAGCGCAGGAAAACGGCGGAGACCACGAGAAAGGAGACCATCGTGCGATTCCACGCGAAGATGGTCCGCTCGGGCTGCAGGCCCGCATCGGCGATCTCGACGGGTTCGTTCTTCACGAGCCGAGCGACCAGAAGATCATGGCGATGGCCGCCAGCGAGGCGACCACCGCGCCGAAGGCCAGCAGCGGGACAATGGCGGGAATCGGAAGCGGGCGCCCGGTGCGCATGCTGCGTTCCACACGAACCCAGCGCACCGCGGCACCGGCGGCGATCAGGATGCCGACGCCGATCACCAGCACCGCCAGCCAGGTGCGCAGCGGCGAGGGGAACGCCTCGGCGGCGAAGGCCTCCAGCGCTGTGCCGCCGGCAAGGAAGGCCAGGGACGTGCGGACCCAGGCCAGGAAGGTGCGCTCATTGGCAAGGGTGAAGCGCGGGTCGGGCTCGCTGCCCTCGGGCAGCAGCCAGCGTGAGATCCGGCTGCGTTCTGGCTCGGACATGACCCTCCTTGGCGTGCGTCGATGCTATGAGCATACCCAACCAATCATCGGCGAAACCTATTTAGCTGGTTGATAAAAACAGTTTTACGGATGTGATCCAGCGCATAAGAATTGATTGCAGCACTTGAACGAAAGAAAGCGCGCATTCCATGGCCTCCACCAATCTGGCTCATCCCAATCGGGGGTGTAGGAGTTGGGGTCTGAAGCCGCCGGTCTCGAGCAGGCTTCGGGCGATGTAGTTGGTCAGGTTGCGGAACCCGAGTGCGGAGCCGCGCAGGTGTTCGAGCCGTCCGTTGAGCGCCTCGGTCGGCCCGTTGCTGGTGCCGGGTCGTTCGAAGTAGGCGATCACGTCAGCGGCTCGCTTCTTCAGGGTCCGGCCCAGGGTGGTGAGCTCGGTGAGCACCTTGGGGACACCGGCGCTGAGGTCGGTGATCAGCTTCTCCATGAGCTCGCGGCCACGTTGCCGGTCCTCGTGGCGATAGGCGGCGATCATGCGCTGGTAGACACCCCAGGTCGCCTCGACCTCGACGTGAGCGTCATCAACGAACAGCGCGCGTAGCCTGTCGCTCTGCTTGTCGGTGAGCAGGTCCGCGCCGGTGTGCAGCGTGCGCCGCGACTTGTAGAGCGGGTCGTCCCTGAACCCACGGTGCCCGTGGATCGCGAGTTGGACCCGGCGCCGGCACCTGTCGAGGGCGTCACCGGCCAGGCGCACGACGTGGAAGGGATCCATCACCGTGACCGCGTCACGGAAGGCGTCGTCGCGGTCGGCGAGCCAGGTCTTGAACACCGCCTTCGACCGGCCCTCGACCATGTCCAGCAGCCTTGCTGGGCCGGCGCCATCGCGGACCGGGGTGAGGTCGATGATCACGGTGACGTACTTGTCGCCACGCCTGGTGTGGCGCCAGACGTGCTCATCGACGCCAATGACCTTCACGCCCTCAAACCGCGTGGGGTCGTTGATCAGCAGCCGCTTGCCTTCAGCCAGGACCGCGTTGTTGGCGGTGTCCCACGCGACCCCGAGTCCCTCGGCGACACGGGCGACGGTGAGGTGTGCGACCACGATCCCTTCCAGCGCCCACCGCAGCCCGGTGCGCGAGAGCTTCGCGCGTGACTCCGCCGCGGCGCTGGTGTCTTGGCGCCACACGTGTCCGCAGTCGGCACAGCGGTAGCGGCACACTACAACTTCCAGCACGGTCGGTCGCCAGCCCAGCGGCTCGTGGGCCAACCGCCGGATCACGGTGTCACGAGCAGCGCCTTCGCTGCCGCACCGTCGGCACCACTGATCTGGTTCCACCACGCGGCACGCGAGGATCGCACGATCCGGTTCAAGTCCTTGTCCGGTCACGCTCAGACCGAGGCCGTCGAGTCGAGCGAAGGCGGTCAGGTCAGGGCGGCCGAAGCCGGCCGTCGGGGTAGCGTCGGACACGTCGAGGTCTTTCGGATGGATGGCGTAGGAACCTCCGTCGTCGGGAGACCTCGACGTCTATCTGCGGACCGACGCGCCCGGCCGACCTACACCGTCATCTGAGAAGACCCCTGAAACGTCTTCGACGACGGGACCGGCGAGGAGGAGGGCGCGGTGAGCTAAAGGAATGGAGCTTGCTCGGCTTCGACGCCGCCGCAAGCTCCGGTGAAACGGTCGGTACTGGTCGGTCGTCGTCGGTTCGATTCCGACAGGCGGCTCCGACGAACAGCCCCTGACCTGCGGAAACGCAGGGCAGGGGCTGTTCGGTTCTGCTGGTCGCGCGATGCGCTGGCCTCACGGCTCTGCCCGACACCGACGTCGCTCTCCTCTGCGACGGACCCCTCGCAGGCTGAGCGCTCGCGGCCGGCATCCCGTCCGTGTGCCGATAGGCCTCGCACCGCTCGGCAACGCAGCGTGGCGTTGCGTCGCGACCTGGCGACGGCTCGGCGGGGCGCGATGGTCTCGTGCGTTGGCGGACTACGGGAGCTTGGACGCGAGGACGTCGGCCGCCAGGATCTCGGGTGCTGCGCCGAGGAGGTGCTGGTTGGCCATCAGGGCTGCGACGATGGCGCCGTTGGCGTGGGCGTCGCGAGCGGCCTCGTCGGGGAATGCATCGAAGATCCAGAAGGTGTCGGCGTGGGTCCTGACCGCGAACCAGACAATCGTTCCTACTTCTTCGTTGGCGAGCGCGACAGCGCCGGCGAGCAGATCGGCGAGCGCGTCGTGCTGTCCATCGGCCGCGACGATCTTGGCGACGAAGGCATACGGAAGTGATGTGGATGTTGACATGAGGGGTTCTCCTAGGTGTCGTGGTTTCTTGGTGAAGCTAGTTCAGTCTATGACGAGCAAGGGCATGTGAGAAGTGGCGTATACGGCAGTAATGCTATTGTTTACGTCATGCGTATAGGACTGATCGCGATCGACGGCTGCTTCGGTTCGGCTATCGCGTCGATCATCGACATCGTGCAGGTGGCCGACGGAGCCCGCGGCGATGTCGACCCGCGGATCGACCCGATCGAACTCGCCATCCTCGGACCGAAACGGCGAGTGACCACGACGGCATCGATGACCCTGTCGGTGGACCACCCGCTGTCGGAGTCCGGAGAGTTCGACGTGGTCGTCGTCCCTGCGCTTGGATCCCTTACGGCCGCCGCTACCAACGACGCCCTCCAGAGCCGAGATGCTCGTTCGGTCATCGCCTCGCTCGGGCGCCTCGACGAGGCGACCACCCGGATCGCCGCGGCGTGCACCGGCGTGTTCGCTGTCGCCGAGACCGGACGGATGCATCATCGACGGGCGACGACCAGCTGGTTCCTGGGGCCGGAGTTCCTGAAGCGCTATCCGACCGTCGACCTCGATCTCGACACCATGGTCGTGGTCGACGGGAACCTCGTCACCGCCGGCGCCGCCTTCGCCCACATCGACCTCGCGCTCTCACTCGTGCGATCGATCAGCCCCGACCTGGCCCAACATGTCGCCAAGCTCCTCCTCATCGACGAGCGCCCGTCGCAGGCGGCCTTCGTCGCCTACGAACATCTCCGGCACGAGGACCCGATCGTCGTCGAGTTCGAACGCTTCGTGCGCGCCCGCCTGGACGAACCGTTCAACGTCGCCTTCGTCGCGCAGTCGCTCGGCACCAGCCGGCGCACCCTCGAACGACGAGTCCGTGCGGCGCTCAACCTCACTCCGCTCGGCTTCGTCCAACGGCTTCGCATCGAACGAGCTCGGCACCTCTCAGCAACCACGGACCTCACCTCCGCCGAGATCGCGCTACGGGTCGGCTACGCGAACGCCGAGACTCTGCGCTCCCTCCTGCGCAGGGAGCGACGCCGTTCCTGACCTATCGCCATGACTTAGAACCACCTTTCAGCACGTCGCGTCGACGCTCCTGCGTCGCCCCTGAACGCCCCACTCGTCACGCCCGCAGCACAGGCCATGCGACGTGCCCCGGCTTCCCGGACGGTCGGGGTTGGGTGGCTATGATGTCGCTGCGTTCTCGTCGAGAGGATCTGCAGACCCGATCAGGGTCGATTGGGATGAGACGCGAAGGCCGTCAGGTCAGGGCGGCCGAAGCCGGCCGGCGGGGTAGCGTCGGACACGTCGAGGTCTTTCGGATGGATGGCGTAGGAACCTCCATCGTCGGGAGACCTCGACGTCTATCTGCGGACCGACGCGCCCGGCCGACCTAGACCCTCACTTGGGAAGAGCCACCAATCTCAATCCCCACGTCGTGACACTGGGTACCGCCGGCGGTCGGCGCTGGTAGACCGGCGAGAACGCCGGAAAGCGCGCAGGCATTTCCACCGCCGTCGTCGTGGGCGACAGCGTCTATCTGGTGGACGCCGGAACCGGCGTGGGCAACCAGCTGATGAAGGCGGGCTTCACCCCGGCTAACCTTCGCGGCATCTTCCTCACCCACCTGCATTCGGATCACACCATCGACCTGGCGTCGCTGGCCATCATCGGCCCGGGCGACCGCGGCGCCCTGCCGCCAGCGTCGCCACGCGCCACCACCGCACCGCAGCCGGCCTTCGCGCAGAACCCGACCCCGGGCACCGCCTCGATGTTCGAGCACCTGATGCAGGCCTACGCCACTGACCTGAATGACCGCGTGATCGACGCGCTGCGCCCCTCCCCGCTGGACCACTTCATCGCCTCGGACATCGAAATCCCTGCTGGCACCGGGTACCACCCCAATGCCAACCCGACCCCGGCGGACTTCGCGCCATTCGAGATCTACCGCGACGAGCTGGTCACGGTGAGCGCAACGCTGGTCAAGCATCCGCCGATCGCCCCGGCCTTCGCCTTCCGCTTCGACACCGCCGAAGGCTCGGTGACCATTTCCGGGGACACCGCGCCCTGCCGGAACCTGGTGGACCTGGCGAAGGACACCGACCTGCTGCTTCATGAAGCGATCGACTTCGACTGGGTGGAACGCGCCTACGGTTCGCTGGGCACCTTGGAAGCCCAGGCCTCGATGGACCACCATCGCGCCTCGCACACCTCGCCGGAACAGGCGATCGCGATTGCGCATGAGGCCGGGGCACGCACCCTGGCCCTGCACCACCTGGTCCCCGGAACCACTCCCCTGGAAGTCTGGGAGGCCCACGCCGAGAAATTCTCCGGCACCTACCTCGTGCCCAACGACCTGGACACGATATCCTTTTCCCGCGTCACTAGTGAAATGGCGGCAGCAGTCTCGGAAGGGCACTGTCATACGAGGGAACGGCAGGACAGAATACGTCACCTTCGAGCCTCCTGCTTGCCTGATCGCTGGCTGCGCGGCCTTCGTATGACACTTGCATGACGAAATTCGAACCCGGGAACTGCGCAGCTTCCGAATAGGATGGCTGTTCACGGCAAATAGGCAGAACAGGTGGAACGTGGATCCAGCAGGCGTCATCCCCTTCATGTTCGGGTTGCTGGCCATCACTTTGGTGGCAGCGTTCCTCGCACCCATGGCCCGGGATGGAAAGCTCGCGCGCAATGCGGCAATCGGCATCAAGACACGCCATACCTTGGCCAGCGACGAGGCTTGGTTGGCAGGGCATCGGCGGGCTGCGCCGCTGGTGGCCGCGGCTACCTGGTCCGGCTGGGCCATACTGGCCGGTGCAGCGATCCTCTGCGTGCTGGGCCAGTTCAGTTTCGCCTTCGCCACGACCGGCGCAGGTTATCTGGCCATTATCGTGTTGCTGATGGTCTCGGCTGCCAAAGCGAACAAGGCCGCGCGAGGCATCTAGCGGGCAGGCCTTAGCTCTTCGGCTACCACTTTCAGACACATGCTTAAAGCTAACGGATCGCACCATCGGCAGATGGTGCGATCCTTTGCTTGCTTAGCCAGCGTCCTGCTACAGCAGCACGGATCCAAGGAGCAGTACCGTCAGGAAAGCAGCGGTGCCCTGGATGGCGGTTGCCACGCTCAAGGTCTTGTATGCGGTAATTACCGGAATGCGGCTGAGCTGCGAAACGACCCAGAAGTACGAGTCGTTGGCGTGCGAGACAACCATCGCACCGGCACCGACGGCCAGTACCGTGAGCACCATGCCCAGTTCCGACCCCAGGCCCAAGGAGCCGAGCATCGGCGCGACCAGTGCGGAGGTGGTCACCATGGAGACGGTGGACGAGCCCTGTGCGGATTTCAGCGCAGCGGCGATCAGGAATGGCACCGCCAGGCCCAAGCCCAGGCCGCTGAGTGAATCCGACAGAATCATCGTCAGATCCGAGGCCGCCAGCACCGCGCCGAAACCTGCACCGGCGCCGGTGATCAGCAAGATCGGGGCAGCGGTACGCACGGCTTCATGCATCTGCTCGTTGAAGACCGCCAGCTTTCTGTCACCGCTGAGCAGGAAGGTCGATGAGATCAAACCGAAGATCAGCGCGACCACCGGGGTGCCGATGAAGGAAAGGATTTCCAGCGCAATGCCCTCGCCGAATGGGTGCGAAGGCAGCTTCGCAATGGAAGCGGCGCAGATCAGTACCAGCGGAACCAGGATCGGCATGAATGCCAATGCCGGGCTGGGCAATTTGCCGAAGCTCGCGCGCAGCTGCTCGTAGTCGAGTTCTGAGATGTCATCCTCGCCCTCACTCGGCAGCGGGGTCCACTTGGACTTGTTGAAACGGCTGGCGTAGGCCAAACCTGCCAACGCCGAGATGGCGGCAACTGGCAATCCGACAGCGATGATCAGACCCAGGTTATAGGCAATCCCGATGCTTTCCGCTGCGGCCAGCGGGCCCGGAGTCGGCGGCACCATGGTGTGGGTTGCGTACAGGCCCGTCATTAATGCGATGGATGTCGCCAGCGCAGAAACGCCGGTGCGCAGGGTGATGGCTTTGCGCAGCGAGTTGAGCACCACGTACCCGGAGTCGCAGAAGACCGGGATGGAAACGATGTAACCGATGATCGACAGCGTCAGGTTGGGGAACCGCGTGCCCAGCACCTTGATCAGCGCATCTGCCATGGAGATCGCGGCACCGGATTTCTCCAGGATCACTCCGATCATTGCTCCGAACAGGATCACCAGACCGATGTTGCCCATGGTGCTGCCAAAGGCCGTGGTGACCGTCGAGGCCACGTCGGCCAGCGGAATCCGGTAGGCGAAGGCAGCCAGGATGGCGGCGCCAATGAGGGCGAGGAATGGGCTGATTTTCAAGCGTGCCGTGACCAATACGATGGCCACGACAAGGATCAGCAGAACAAGAAGTTCATACACGGCGGGTTGGCTCCTTTGCCAAAAACAGTAGTTCTCTGCTCCCGGCCCACGATGGCACAACCGGTGGATCCGCCCCGTCGGCAAAGCTGCTCAAAGCCTTGGCTGTTGGACTAGATACCTCCGTGCCGCCACGGAATTCGGACGCAAAGATCGATCATCCTGCCAATACTAGAAAAACCCGCACCGATTACCTATGGGCACACGACCATATTTGCCCTCTTTCGATTTGGGTCAATGTGTGCAAATATCCGGCTACTGCCACAACTGTCACCGCAACCCAGTTCCCGGTCCTAGAAAATATGCAGCTGTCCCAAGGCCACTCGTGCGTAAATCGCATGCTGGAGTTTCAGTGAATCGCTGGACTGCCGGATGTCCACACCGCTGATCTGGCTGATCCGCTCAAGCCGTTGCACCAAGGTGTTGCGGTGAATATGCAGATCCGAGGCGGCTTGGCTCATCGATGCAGCCGTCGAAACCACCAAGAGGGTTTTGGCTTGTTCCTCGTTGAGCTGTTGCGCCGGAGCAGCAGCATGTTCCAGACTGCGCGCTGGGGTGCGGGCGATAGCCACCGCTATTTCCCGGCTCCACATTCCGCGCTGGGCATGGCGGGGCACGAGCGACGGGTACCCCAGCAGCACGCGCAGCGCTTCGGTTTCGGCCATGAGCTCCTCCGCAGTTTCCACCAGCATGGACACAAGGAAACGTTCCTCGTTCAAGAGTTCTTCAGCGAAAGCAGGCTCGTGGGCTGCGCGCAGCCTCCAGAACGCACCGGACAGGCTGATCCAAGACGTGCGGTGGTGCTTCTTGGCAGGTTCTTCGAGCAACGGATCCTCGACGCTTCGCGGGAGCCATGCTTCGATGCGCTTGGGCCCGCGCAAGCCATGGGCAGCCAGCGAGCGGTCGATGACTTCGGGGGCCACGCGGCCTGCGATCAGCGCAGAAATGATGTCGCGGGCCTCGGTCTCGCGGCGCGCACTGCGCGAGTGCTCGTAGTCCTGGGCGAAGAGCAATTGCACCGTCAAGGCAATCAGGCCGGCCAGCGGCTCCACCTCATGCGGAGCACCGGTCACGCCGACAACTCCGCACAGCTGGCCGTTCAGCGTCAGAGGGACATTGACCCCTGGCAGGGTTCCCGCGGAACCGTCAGCCTGGCTGACCCGGATGATGGCGTTGCGACTGATTGCCTCGGCGCTGCCGTCGTGGTGGGTGCCGATTCGCGCGGCATCGGTCGAAGCGATGATGACCCCGTGAGCATTCATGATGTTCACGTTGCGGTTGATGGTCGGAGCGATAGTATCAACGACCTTTTGCGCCAATGCGCTGGTCAGCCGAGGTTGCTCCTTTTGATTCATGTCTTCATCCTAGCCGCCACCTTCCATACGGACATGGAAGTCCAAAACAGCTGCTCAAGGTCCTAGGCTCCCGCGCATGGAGATGCTAGGCTCGCTGAAGCAAGTTCTCCCCACGAAAGGTTCATCATGAGTTCAGCTGTCAGCTACCTGACGGGGGGATTTTTGGTCGCTCTGCTCGTGACGTTCAATATGACCTGGAGCCAGCAGCTTCCGGGCCTACTCGGTTTCTCTGCGATTGTGCTCAGCTTCCTCGGACTGGCCGGTTGCATTGTGTACGCAACTCGGTTAGCTCCGAACACCAACAGCTAGAGACCGACTTCCTTCGAACCATGAATTCGCAAGCCACCGGCCAGGTCACAGCAGAATGGCTTGGCGGCCTGCGAATCATGGCCGACCAGTTGAAAGCTACTTGTTGTTCTCGGCCGCCGCGCGCTCTTTCTCAATGGCCTGCACCTGGACAACCAAGTCGGGGGCAAAGGCATAAAGTTTTCCATCGGCCTGGTGGACCCAGAACCGTCCGCAGAGATCCGTGGTACGCGTCTGGGCGTCGTCTGGCCACCAGTCTGCATCCAACGTTCTAGTTTTGGATATTTCGACTGCTGCCAGATTCTTGGTACGCGGATCGGAAGCGTAGGCCTTAGCCAATTCTGCGTCGGTTGGATCTCCGACTTTACTCAGAGCGGTGCACTGGCCATCGTTGAGTTTTCCTTCGTAGTCCATCACGAAAATACGTTCGCTGCCTGTGTTGCGCTGCACCAGCTCGATATTTGTTCCGCCTTCAGGAACCCAGTTCGGCAAGAGGCCATCTGCCACAGCTTTGCTGGAGGATTCCGCTGTTCTAGTTGTCGACTCATCCAGCTTGTCCGACAACAGATCGCTGACGCTGCATCCAGATAGCAGGAGTGCAGAAATGATGCTCAGGGAGCCAACGGCGAGGTACCTTTTCTTGTTCATGGTTCAATCGTAGAAATCCACCCGCGCAAGGACATCGGCAAGCTGAGGTAATTCTGGGCAGCCGATCTCAACCCCTCGGTTGACACCTCACGCCGCCGAAGTCGTCCCAACGCTGGGGTATCGAATAGGGCGCGCCTCGCCTAGGCTGGCACTGGGCATTGCACCAGAGGGGAAGCGAGCAGCCATGGGGTCCACGCCAAGTACTGCAGTCACCGGCTCCACCGGCGCGCTCGGATCACTGGTGGCCCATCTGCTCGCCCACCGCGGGATCGCCCAGCGCCTGCTGGCGCGCACGCCGTCGAAGGCCCCGGAATTGCCCGAGGCCGAGGTACGGCAATTCGACTATGCCGACCAGTCCGCCAGCACCGAGGCCCTTGACGGCGTTGAAGTGCTCTTCATGGTCTCCGCTCCGGAAGGACCGCAGCGGATGGATCTGCACCGTGCCTTCATCGACGCGGCCAGCAAGGCCGGGGTCACGCAGGTCGTCTATACATCCTTTTCCGCCGCGGCACCCGATGCGCTGTTCACCCTTGCCCGCGAGCACCACGCCACCGAGCAATACCTGAAGGAGTCCGGGATGCGCTGGACTTTCCTGCGCGACAGCTTCTACCAGGACCTCATGCCGCACCTTGCCGGACAGGACGGGGTCATCCGCGGACCGGCAGGCGAGGGCCGCTTCGTTCCGGTCGCCCGGGCCGACGTGGCGCGGTCCGCGGCCGCCGTGCTCGCAGATCCGGCAGAGCATGTCGGCGCCACCTACGAGCTGACCGGGCCGCAGTCCCTGGACATGGCCGATGTGGCACGCATCCTCAGCGGGGCCGGCGGCAAGCAGATCGTGTTCCACAACGAAACCATCGAGGAGGCCTACGCCTCGCGCGCGGTCTTCGGTGCCCCGGACTGGCAGCTGGATGCCTGGGTCAGCACCTATACGGCCATCGCCAGCGATGCGATGTCACAGGTGAGCAACCACGTCGAAATCATCACCGGCACCCCGCCGATGTCCCTCGAGGAGTACCTGCGCACGGCCGGCTGACCCCGAACGTGCAGGCTAGCGCAGGTAGGTGCGCGCCACGCTGAACGCGGTGCGCTCCACCAGGGACAGGGTCTGCGCGGAGAGTTCTGCCAGCGTTGCCGACCCCGGGGCAATGGAATAAGCGGCCAGGATCCCGGATTCCTCCAACTGCTCATCGGTCAGGTCCACCGACCCGGCAACCACGATCACCTCGGCGTTCTCGCCGGCTGCCTGCAGCACCCCGGAGACCACCTTTCCGTCCAGCGACTGCGAATCCAGGCGCCCTTCCCCGGTCAGTACTAGATCCGCGCCCTCGAGGATGTCGTGGGCGCCAAGCACTTGCGCCACCAAATCCCAGCCGGGGACCAGATCCACCTGGAAGTAGGATCCGAGGCTGATGGCCAAGCCGCCAGCCGCGCCCATGCCCGGCTGCTCGCGCAGCTTGCGCCCGGTATCGGCTTCCAGCACATCGGCCAGCCGGGCAAGGCCGGAATCCAGGAGCTGCACCTGCTCCTGGCTGGCGCCCTTCTGCGGACCGAACACCGCGGCCGCGCCCTTGGCGCCGAGCAGCGGGTTGGTGACATCGCAAGCGATCTGCCATTGGACGTTCGCCGCCCGCGGGTCAAGCGCCGAAACGTCGATGGAGGCCAGATTCTGCAGCGCTCCGCCCCCAGCGGGCAGCTTCGAGCCGTCGGCATCCAGGAAGCTGGCACCGAGGGCAGCAAGCAGCCCGGTGCCGCCGTCGGTGGTGGCCGAGCCGCCCAAGCACAAGATAATCTGCGAAACGCCCAGTTCCAGGGCACGGGAGACCAGCGCACCCAGGCCGTAGGTCGTTGCCTCCAGCGGCCGCCGTTCGACGTCGCTGACCTGCGGCAGGCCGGCAGCTTCGGCCGCTTCAACCACGGCGATCTTCCCGTCGGCCGACAGTCCCAGCCGGGACGCGACAGGGCGGCCCAGGGCGTCGGTGGTCTGCACGCTGATCGCTTCGGTTCCCCAGGCATCGATCAGAGCTTCGAGGGTTCCTTCTCCGCCATCGGCGAAGGGCACCGCGGTGATCTCGACGTCGCGCTTGCGGCTGGCCGCTGCCTTGGCGAAGCCGTCGGCCAGGGCCGCGGCCACTTCGCTGGCCCGCGCACTGCCCTTGAAGGAATCAGGCACGATGGCCACGTTCAACTGACGAGTAGCTGCGGGCGCTGGCTTCTGCTTTGGAGTCATGCTTCCCAGCTTAGGGAGAACCGGCTCTCGGGCGTATGGAAATTTGACCAAGTTTCGGCGCGGGCCGCCGGTGGATCTATGTGCATTTCGCCCAAGCGCACTCTGTGCGGCCCGCCTGTGCCGAAGCATCTAATATGCGTAGCTGAGCCAAAGGGCCGGCACAGAAACCGCCAGTAATGTTGTAAACACCTCTTGAAGGTGCGAGTGATGATCGTAGGAGTTCCCGTTGGATATTGCCCAACGGGAACTTCTCTTTAAGCCCTCTTGGCTTCGCTGTACTCTTCGATCGAGCTGTTGAAGCGATTCAGGTATTTGGCGAACTGCTCGATATCAGCGCAGCTCCAATCCCCCAGGATCTGCTCCAGCGAGGCGGTCGACAGTGCGCGGGAATCCGACAGCCGCTGGGCGCCCATCGCGGTCAGGCAGATCTTGCGGGCGACATTTCCCTGTGGATCTGCAATGCGTTCCAGATACCCGTCCTTGATGGCCGCAGTCACCTGGCGCTGCAAGGTCGAGTTATCCAGGCGCAGGGCATGGCTCAGTTCGGTAATGCTCATCGGGCCCTGCCCATCGATGCGGCTCATCAACAGGTACAAGCTGCGGTCGAGCCCTCCCGAATACAGCTGATGGGCGATGGTGCAGCGGCTGAACATGATCTGTTCATATTCGATTTCTGCGATACGGCCCTTGATCCCGGCCTTTTCTTCTGGCATTTCTCCACCGCTGGCATTGCCTCATAGCCGCCTGCATTCCGGCTCTGGCCAAACCGAAGTCCGAAAGCGAGGCCATGCCGGAACAGCTGGCCGGCATCGACTAGAGCGCCTCCCGGCACTCCTGCAATCCGAACCCACATCCCCGCCGGGCCATAGGAAGCGCCCTTAGAGTAGAAAGCACCTCATGAAGGTGCGAGTGATGATCAGGCAACTCCCGCTGGGCAACCAGCGGGAGTTGCTGGCTAACCAGAAGCATCTCGCTCGATGCATGGCCTACGCGCAGTGCATGCTTATTGCATCCACAGAATGCCGATTTAGAGTTTTAAGTACCTCATGAAGGTGCGAGTGATGACGCGGAAACTGGCACTGTCGGTCTTGCGACAGTGCCAGTTTCTGTATTCAGAATCATTTGCCTGCCTCCAGCAATTCTCGAAACCCCGAACTGCGCGCGGACTGTATTTGCCATTCCGGGTCCTGCAATCCGCGACTCCCGCAGAATGCAATCTCTGTGCAGGCAGCCGGTGGCACAGTTTTCCCAAATCTGCAGTCGGCGCTCAGCACCGGCATAGCTTCGCCTCCTATATTGGTAAGTACCTCATAAAGGTGCGAGTGATGATCGAGAAATCCCGGCGAAGCAATTCGCCGGGATTTCGAACTTAAAACGGCGGGACTTACTATGCTGATGCTTATGTTCCTGTACAGAATGTGAGATCCATGCCGTCTCTGAGCAGTATCCTGTCAAGCATCAAGAATCAAGAATCAAGAATCACCTTAGACCGAAATATTCAGCGGACCTGACGGTCTACGTTGTCTATGGCAAACAACCCAGCCCATTTCCAGATCTGGAACATATAGAGCCAATAATTGCGGTCGTGGCCAGTGAGCGTGAATGCTTTGAGATTCAAGAAAAGTGCCCGGAAACTGAAGTCAGCTGGGAAGCACGAACGGTGAAGAACGCTGAACGCCTGGACGTCGCAACAGGCAGCATTCTGTATCTCACGCATACTACTTTGTTGCCGTACGACGAGGATGGCGATGGGAATCCAGTCTTCGGGATCATGGAATCTCCGCAGCCTACGGCCCTGTACTGCAGTCGGGACAGTGCGGAACAAGAAGCACCAGATCAATATCTGCACAGAGTCACCGTCGGTGAAATCAACCTTCGCGGCATCGGAGAGCTTTTGAACACTGACTGTTGAGCAATCTGCTCTTCTCCCAACCGGCGAGCGCGTACGGCCCACTTGCCGTTCAGCGCGCGCATCAAATCTGCAGCACTGGGCCCGATCGGGCTCAGGCAACCTCCGGTGCGATAACGTAGACGGGATCCCACTTCCCTTTCCTGGGACACCTGACGAAACGGAGCCCCGGTGAGTACCGCGACCGCTGAATTGACGCCCCTGCAACGGCAATCGGTGCTGCGCACCCTCAAGTCCCCGCGGCTGCTGAAAACCGAACTGCTCGCCGGACTGGTCGTTTCGCTGGCACTGATCCCCGAGGTCATCGCGTTCACCGTGATCGCCGGAGTGGACCCGCGCGTGGGCATCTTCGCCTCCTTCACCATGTCGGTGGTCATCGCGATCACCGGCGGGCGCCCGGCAATGATTTCCGCGGCCGCCGGCGCGGTGGCCCTGGTCGTCGCCCCGCTGGTGCGCACCCACGGGGTTGAGTACCTCTTCGCCGCGGTGGTGTTGGCCGGCATCATCCAGGTCACGCTGGCCTTGCTGGGAGTGGCCAAGCTGCTGCGCTTCATCCCGCGCCAGGTGATGATCGGTTTCGTCAATGGCCTGGCCATCTCGATTTTCTGGGCGCAGATGCCCGAGCTGCGCAATGTCCCGTGGATGGTCTACCCGCTGGTGATCCTCGGCGTCGCCATCGTCTGCTTCTTCCCGAAGATCACCAAAGCGGTCCCGGCGCCGCTGATCGCGATCGTGGTGCTCACCGCGATCACCATCTTCGCGAAGGTCTCCGTGCCCACCGTCGGCGACAAAGGCGAACTACCCGACTCGCTGCCGATCTTCCACCTGCCTGGAGTGCCGCTGAACCTGGAGACCCTGCAGATCATCGCGCCCTATGCGATCGCGGTGGCCTTCGTTGGCCTGCTTGAATCACTGCTGACCGCCAAGCTGGTCGATGACATCACCGACACCCCGTCGAGCAAGACCCGCGAGTCCTGGGCGCAGGGCACCGCGAATATCGTCACCGGCTTCTTCGGCGGCATCTGCGGCTGCGCGATGATCGGCCAGACCATGGTGGGAGTGAAGGTCTCCGGTGGGCGCACCCGCCTCTCCACCGCCTTCGCCGGAATCTTCATGCTGATGCTGGCGGTGCTGCTCGGCGACATCGTCGCGCAGATTCCGATGGCCGCGCTGGTCGCGGTGATGATCGTCGTTTCGGTGACCACCTTCGACTGGCATTCCATCCGACCGAGCACGCTGAAGATGATGCCCAAGAGCGAAACCTTCGTCATGGCCATCACCGTGGCGCTCACCGTGGCCACGCATAACCTGGCCATTGGCGTGGGCGTGGGCATCCTGGCGGCGATGGTGCTCTTCGCCAATCGCGTGGCGCATATGGTCACCGTGGACCGCAGCGCCACCGAAGATGCCGTCGTCTACAAGGTCAACGGAGAGCTGTTCTTCGCTTCCTCCAACGACCTGTACATGCAGTTCGACTACGCGCAGGACCCCGAGAAGGTCATCATCGACATGTCCGACTCGCACCTCTGGGATGCCTCGACCGTCGCCGCCCTGGACTCGATCCGCACCAAGTACGGCAACTACGGGAAAAGTGTGGAAATCCAGGGCCTGAACGAGGCCAGCCAGAAGATGCAGGACCGGATGGGCGGCAAGCTCGGATAGGGGCGGAACTCAGCATTCCCCGGCGGGCTTGCCGCGTTCGGCAGCACGATGGCGCTTGGAGGCGTACATGTCCCGGTCGGCGCGCAGGATCATGGTGCTCAAGTTGTCGTCGGCTCGGGCCTGCGCAGTTCCGAAGCTCCAGGCCAGCTTGGATGAGCCCGCAATGCGCTCCATCAATAGCTGCGCCTGGCCCTGGGTCGTATTGGGGAACACCAGCACGAATTCGTCTCCGCCCAATCGGCAGACCAGGTCTCCGGCACGGATCGAGCTGCGCAGATGCCGCACCAGCTCCTTCAGCGCACGGTCCCCCGCGTCATGACCGTCCTGGTCGTTGATCTCCTTGAATCCGTCCATGTCCAGCAGCACCACAGCCAGCGGCCTGCGGTGCTTCCGCGACGCGAGCAAGGCGGCCTCGCCACGCGCTGACAGCCCGACGCGGTTCAAGGCGCCGGTCAGCGCATCAACCTGGGTTTGCTGGCGGAACCGGCGCTTGACGTAGTGGCCGACGAACAAACCAACTACGGTGAAGAAGACCAGGCTCAGCACGTTCAACGGTCCGCTTTGGTGCTCGGTGCCTACTGCAGGGCCGAAGAACACCGAATAGGGAATCGTGAAAGCCATGATCGGATAGATGGTCCACCGGGTGACCGGCGGCGGAAAGAGCCAGGACATATAGAGCGCGATAAGCGGAAATTCCTGGAGCCTGAAGACGATCTGCTCATGGTTGTCCGAGAATCCCACGAAGACGACAAAGGCCGACAACTCGGCCAGGGCCCCGAGATAGGCAATCCACAGTGGAAAACGATCAAGCAGCATCCACACGGTGATCACCATGGCCAAGGTCCCTGCAACCCTTGCCACCGCCAGCTTCTGGATGAGCGGAGAACTGAAATCATTGCCCAGGTTGACCAGATAGAACACCAGCAGGAATGCCGCCACCATCCCGGTGACAGCAACTTCCAGTCGCTTGATCCTGCGGAGCCTGGCTGGCAGCAGCCGGCTCCACCAGATTCCGTCATCGTTGGCCCGCCGGTTCCTTGTCCTGGGCATGCTGCTCCCGCTTCCTTGTGAATTCATCAGTACCGCGTATCCCTGGCCAGCTTCAGGGTAATATCACCTTCGTACACAACAGCCTAACCAGCATCATGTTGCCAATCCGCATCGCCAGCCTAGGTGGACCATGAAGTTTGCATTCCAGCCCCTGATCAACCTGCGCGCCGACGCGCTGCTGGGCTTCGAGGCGCTGGCACGATTCAGCGACGGACGCCGGCCGGACGAGCATTTCGCCCAGGCTCGGGCCGAAGGCAATCTGCTGGCGCTGGAGCTGCGCGCCCTGGAGGGCATCGTCCACGCCGCCGAAGGGCTGCCCGACGGGCTGCTGCTCACTATGAATGCCTCAGGCCCTGCAATCAAGGCCTTCGCGCGCACTGCCCCGGAACTTGATCGCCGGCTGGACTGGGGGCTGGAACTGAACGAGCTGTCCGCACCGGAAGTTTGCGATGCGGCCAGGGTCGATGCCGAAGAGCTCGGCTGCCTGCTGCTCGTTGACGATGCAGGCATCGGCTACGCGACAAGGGAGCGCATCCGGCGCTTGAAACCGCACATCGTGAAGCTGGACCGTTCGCTGTTCGTCCACTACCTGGCATCGGCCGAGGCCCGCGAGCATGTGGACATCCTTCTGGCGGCCGCCCGCGAGATCAATGCCAAGACGCTGGTCGAGGGGATCGAAACCGCCGAGCATCTTCAGCTCGCCCGCAGGCTGGACTTCGACTATGCGCAAGGCTTCTATTTCAGCCCCGGCATCGAGCTGGCGGGCCTGCCCGCGGCGATGCATGAGCTACACGGACGCCTCGGGATCGATATTCCTGGTTTCTGAGCGGCGTTCGCGTCCCCGTGCGCTGCGGATCCGGATCACCGGCAGCAGCTTGGCCAAGCCCAGGACCAGATAGAGCACGGTGTTGATCGCGACGAACGAGGCGAGCACGGCGAACCAATCGCTGAGCAGCACGCTTTCGGGGAGAATGATTCCCCGCGGGATCTGGACGATGAGATTCATCATGAGATGTTTTCCTTCCGTGCGGCACCTGCGTGGTCGACATGCTTCCAATCCGCGCTGCGGGCAAAGGCGATATCCCCGACGCCCTTGAGGAATGCGAGATCAAGGAAGGCGTCGTAGACCAGCTCGGGAATCACCAGCGCGGCGACGATCCTTGCTCTCCAGCCGCCGCGCCAGACTGTGACCACGCGCTCGAGCGCGAACAGCGCGCCCAGCAGCATCCAGAACGGGAACCACACCCAGGTGTCCATGGAGATCAGCATGATGATCATCAGCGCAAAATAGCTGAACAGCGCGATCACTCCATAGCCGATGCCGATCTGCTGCGCCCAGTACCGGGAGGTCTGCGCGGTGACTCCGTACGCGCCGAGATTCTCCAACGCCCCGCGCTGCCAGCGCAGACGCTGCGCCCACAGCATCTTCCAGTTGGGCATCAGTTCGGTGACCACCGTGCAGTCCTCCGGCGACGTGGTCAGCGCGCCGAGGGTTTTCAGCGCAATGGTCAGCTCATTGTCTTCGGTCAGGGCAGCTGTGTCGTAGACCTCGCCGGGAGTGCCCGGAAGCACGCTGCCACGCGCAGCCGCCACCTCGCGCAGGGCAGAGGCGCGGAAGACCGAGGCGGTACCGGTCAGCACGAAGACCCGGCCGTCGCGCCGCGAGATTTCGCGCTGATAGCGGGTGTATTCGTTGCGCTGGAATTGGCCGATCAGCCCGTGGCCTTCTTCGCCGTGGAACAGCCCGCCCACCGCCATCAGCGCGCGGTCCCAAGTGAAGCGGTCCCGGGCGGTTGCCAGGAAGTCCGCGCCGATCTGGCTGTCGGCGTCCATCACCATGACGCAGTCGTTATCGCCCATCCCGGGCAGGATGGAGTGCAGCGCCTGGTTCAGGGCCCCGCCCTTCTTGTGCTTGTTGTCCACCGATTCGAACACCTCTACCCCGTGCTCGCCGGCGACCTGCACGGTCCGGTCGGTGCAGTTGTCTGCCACCACGATGATGCGCGATGGAGCAAAGCTCTGCTCCTCCAGGGCCTTCAGGGTGTATGGCAGGGAAGCTTCTTCATTGTGCGCCGGAATCAGCACGGTCACGGTGACCGGTCCTGCGTAAACGCCTCGGGTGCGGGCCATCACCGCCTTGGGCGCCAGCGGCCGGCTCGATTTCTCGATTGGTGTGCGGCGATAACGCCAGGTGACCAGACGCTCGCCCAGGACTACCACCAGCACCAGGATCACCGCGGCGGCAACGGAGAAAACCAGGATCGACAAATCCGGCAGCTCGGAGCTGTAGAAGGTTGTCCAGAGCCTTCCGATGTGGACCTCGATCGGGTTCCACATGCCCACCGGGCGATCGGCGATGCTCAGCGCCCACACCAGCAGCGAGGCCGCGAGAGCCACTATCACGATCACCGCGATGCCCACTAGGCGGCTGAAATGCTTCTGCACGTACGCACCCCGTTCACGTAAGGATTTTCCTTGTCGCCTCCGAGGTTAGCCCACGGAACCCACTTGGAAAACTAGCATGCAGGAAATTCCCGGGCGCAGTATTTATGCTGAAGCTCACCTCCACCCAAAGCATCGCTGTGGCTTGATGCCCCGGCTGGCGGAAAGCGGCTACAGTTCGAGCAGTTTCGCCGCATCCTCGCGCAGCTGGTTCTTGCGGATCTTGCCGGTGACAGTAGTCGGGAAATCCTGTAGTACCTGCACATACGCGGGGATCTTGTAATGCGCCAGATGCCCGGCGCAATACTCGCGGATCGCGGCTGCATCCAGCGGCTCGCGGCCTGCCTTCATGCGGATGCAGGCGCAGACCGTCTCGCCGTACTTCTCGTCGGGCACGCCGACCACCTGCACGTCCTCGATGTCCGGATGCGTGTAGAGGAATTCCTCGATCTCGGCCGGGTAGATGTTCTCGCCGCCGCGGATCACCATGTCCTTGATGCGCCCGACGATCGTGCAGTAGCCGTCCTCGCGCATCACCGCCAGATCCCCGGTGTGCATCCAGCCTTCGTCGTCGATGGCTGCCCGGGTCTTCTCCTCGTCGTTCCAGTAGCCGAGCATCACCGAGTAGCCGCGGGTGCAGTATTCGCCGGTTTCCCCGCGTTCCAGGGTTTCGCCGCTGACCGGATCCACCACCTTGATTTCCACATGCGGGTGCACCCGGCCGATGGTGGAGGTGCGGCGCTCGAGATCGTCGTCGCCGCGGGTCTGGCAGGACACCGGAGAAGTCTCGGTCATGCCGTAGGCGATGGAGACCGCGCTCATCCCCATGTCATCGACGCAGCGGCGCATCACCTCGATGGGGCAGATGGAACCGGCCATGATGCCGGTGCGCAGCGAGGAGAGGTCGTGGTCCTTGAACCTGGGATGGTTCTGCATCGCGATGAACATCGTGGGCACCCCGTACAACCCGGTGCACTTTTCCTCGGCCACCACCCGCAGCGTGGTTTCGGCGTCGAAGCCCGGGGCCGGGATGACGATCGTAGTGCCCCGGCTGGTGCAGCCCAGGTTGCCCATGACCATGCCGAAGCAGTGGTAGAACGGGACCGGGATGCACAGCCGGTCATGCTCGTCCAGGTCGATCATGCCGGTGACCTGGTAGCCATTGTTCAGGATGTTGCGGTGGCTGAGCACCGCGCCCTTCGGGTAGCCGGTGGTGCCCGAGGTGTACTGGATGTTGATCGGGTCCTCCGGCTTGGTGGCAGCCAGGCACCGGGACAGTTCCTCGTCGCTGATGCGCTCGCCTTCGGCCAGCAGTTGCTCGAAGTCCGTGGTGTCCACGTAGATAACGCGTTCAAGTTCAGGGGTGTCGGCGCCGGTCGCGTCCACCATCGCACGGTAGTTGCTGGTCTTGAATTCGGAGACCGCCAGCAGCAGGCGCACCCCCGAATGGTTGACCGCGTAGGCGTACTCGTGGGTGCGGTAGGCAGGGTTGACGTTGACCAGGATGACGCCGATCTTCGCGGTGGCGTACTGCGCGAAAACCCATTCGGCGCAGTTCGGCGCCCAGATGCCCACCCGGTCCCCTGCCTGCAGGCCGGCGGCCAGCAGGCCCTTGGCCAGGCGGTTGATCTGCGCGTCCAGTTCGCTCCAGCTCCAACGCCGTCCGGTGGCGGCTTCGACCAGTGCTTCTGCCGGCCCGAAGCGGGCCGCCGTGCGTTCGAAGCTGGCTCCGATCGTCTCTTCGATCAGCTGCGGTTCGCTCTCGCCCTGGGCATAAGCCTTCATCTGCGTACCCCTTCATGGATCGCCTCGTCGGAATCTGCGCGGGCACGAAAGATGTGCCCAGCGTCACATTCACACCCTAGCCGCGGCCTTCCGCGCTGCCAAGCACCGGTGCGACCTGCGATTTCAAGATTGAAGCTGCGCCCTGAGATCGGAGGACAGCTCGGTGAAGCATGGCAAGCTCTTCAACTCCTCGGCGATTGCCTTGATGCCTTGCTCCGCCAGCAGGAGCGCTCCATCGAGATGCTCCACTAGCTCTTGCTCGCCGAGCCGTCCGGATCCGTTGAGACTGATGGCGCATCCCCGGTCCCAGCGGATCGATACCGGGGAGCCATCCTCCATCTCGGCGAACTCGTCGACTTCAACGCCCAGCTGATTCTGACTGCCGGCCGACCTGCCACCGCTTCTGAGCGTGCTCCTGGCGCCGACCGCGATAACTGCACCGGCACTCCCGTTCTTCTTTACCCATGTTGCCGCCCGCGTCGCGATGCCGGCAGGACCATAAGCCATCTCTTCCGTATCCCTCCCTGCCAGTACGGCAAGCCCATTCATACTTGTAGACTCTCAATCGACCCAGAATAAGTATTTCACCCTCTTGGATCGCCGCGTTAGAGTTGCCAGCAAGCGTCTTCTGCGCATTCGACGCGCGGTCCGACGATCGGAGCACCATGGACACGAGACTACTTCGCTACTTTGTCGCTGTCGCCGAAGAACGCCATTTCGGCCGCGCGGCGGCGCGCCTGCATATCGCGCAGCCCCCGCTCTCCCAGCAGATCAAGCAGCTCGAGGAAACCCTGAATACCCAGCTGCTGATCCGCACCACCCGCAAGGTGGAGCTGACCAATGCCGGCGAGCTGCTGCTGAGCCGCGGGCGTATCCTGCTCGAAGAGCTCGACCAGCTCTCCCGCGACGTGCGCACCGTGGGCGAAGGCGCGCTGGGCGTGCTGCGCCTGGGCTCCACAGGCAGCGCCACCTCGCGCATCATGCCCAAGCTCATCGAAGCCAGCTCGCAGCAGATGCCCGGCCTCCAATTGAACGTGCAGGGCGAAATGCTCACCCCGCAGATGGTCGAAGGCCTCATCGAGGGGCGCCTGGATCTGGCCATCCTGCGCCCTCCGGTGCGCGGCACCGAGGTGGACTACATGCTGCTGGACAGCGACCACCTGGCCGTGGCCTTGCCAGTGGACCACCCGCTCACCGCGCATGACGAGCTGGATCTGTTACAGCTCGCTGGCGAAAAGTTCATCTGCTATCCGACATCCTCCGCGGTGAATAACATCATCATGGATTCCTGCCGCCGCGTGGGCTTCGCCCCGCAGATCGCCCAGGTGGCCAGCGAGACTTCCACGCTGCTCACCTTCGTCGCCGCAGGCTTGGGCATCGGGCTGCTGCCCACCACCCATTACCTACCGCACAGCTCCCGGATCACTTTCCGGCCGCTGCGCAACGCACCGTCCGTCGACCTTGCCATCGCTTGGAAAGCCGGCAACGAGTCCGCGCTGGTGCGCAACTTCCTGGAACTTTGCACATTGCTCAACCCCCTAGAAAGGCTGGACCCCGATGCGAATCCAGCGGATTGAAACAATCCCCTATGCCGTCCCCTACAACCACCCGCTGCGCTTCGCCAGCGGCGAGGTGCACACCGCCGACCACGTGCTGATCCGCGTGCATACCGACGAGGGCGTGGTCGGCACCGCCGACGCCCCGCCGCGCCCGTACACCTACGGGGAGACGCAGAAGTCCATCGTCGCGATCGCGCAGGATGTCTTCGCCCCGCAGCTGATCGGCCTGGACATCATGGACCGCGCGAAGATCCGACAGGTGCTGGATCGGACCATCCACAACCAGGTGGCCAAGGGGGCGATCGACATCGCCATATGGGACGCCATCGGCCAGGCGCTGGGCGCCCCGGTGCACAAGCTGCTCGGCGGCTTCACCGACTCGATGCGGGTGAGCCACATGCTCGGCTTCAAGCCGGCCCAGGAACTGCTCGACGAGGCCCTGCGCTTCGGCGAGCAATACGGCATCACCACCTTCAAGCTCAAGGTCGGCCGCCGCCCGCTCGCCCTGGACATCGAAGCCTGCCGCGCGCTGCGCGAAGGCCTGGGCCAGGACGTGGAAATCTACCTGGACGCCAACCGCGGCTGGACCGCGAATGAGGCCATGGAGGTGCTGCGCCAGACCGAGGGCCTGGGCCTGAGCCTGCTCGAGGAGCCGTGCGACGCCAAGGAGGCGATGAGCCGCCGCCGGCTGGTCGAGCACTCCCCGATCCCGGTCGTCGCCGACGAGTCCGCGCCCACCGCGGGCGACGCCTCGCGCGAGCTGCTCTCCGGCGGCGCCAACGCGATCTGCATCAAGACCGCCCGCTCGGGCTTCACCGAAGCCACCGAGATCCTGGGCCTGTGCACCGGGCTGGGCGTGGATGTCACCATGGGCAACCAGATCGACACCCAGGTCGGCTCGCTGGCCACCGTCACCTTCGGCGCGGCCTTCGAGGCCACCAGCCGCCGGGCCGGCGAGCTGTCGAACTTCCTGGACATGTCCGATGACCTGCTCGCCGAGCCGCTGCAGATCATCGACGGCCGCATTTCGGTGCGCAGCGTGCCCGGCGTGGGTGCCGCCATCGACGAATCCAAGCTGGCGCGCTACCGCCAGGACCACGTACTTTCCACCTCGAACTAAAGGAATTCCCCATGTTGTTCCTCGCCCGTATGGACGTTAATTTCCCGGATCATCTGACCCCCGAGCAGGTCGCCGATCTCCAGGCCCGCGAGAAGGAGTACTCCGCGAGCCTGCAGCGCAGCGGAAAGATGCAGGGCATCTGGCGCGTGGTCGGCGAGTACGCGAACCACTCGCTGTACAACGTCGAGTCCAATGACGAGTTGCACGAAATCCTCAGCGGCTTCCCGATGTACCCGTACATGAAGATCAAGGTCACCGCGCTGGCCAAGCACCCGAACTCGATTGCCTAGGGCCATTCCCTGACCGCAGGCTACCGCCGTGCGCCAGCTCACATGCATTGATATTCGACAGCTCTCAATCACGGCCAAATAAGTATTTCACTCGGCATAGACGCTGCACTACATTGAATATCAATCATCGAAGATGATGGGGGTCACACCATGGATCCGCATTCGTCACACCACACAATCCAGGGAGTCACCATGACCACCGAAACTCCAGACCAGGCAACCGCAGCCAAGTCAGGCAACGCCGCCACCGACAGCTTCCGCAATTCCGGCAAGCTCGGCAGCATCGAGACCTCCACCGAGCGCGTGAACCTGCTGGCCAGCAAGCTGATCAAGGCCGCGAACGACATCGTGCTCGAGGAACGCGTCACCTACGACGAATTCAACGCGCTGAAGGCCTGGCTAATCAAGGTTGGCGACGACGGCGAATGGCCATTGTTCCTCGACGTGTGGCTGGAGCACTCGGTGGAAGAGGTCGCTACCGACCACCGCGAAGGCAACAAGGGCTCGATCGAGGGCCCGTACTACGTACCTGATTCTCCAACCCAGAACTCGCCTGCCACCATCTCGATGCGCGAAGACGAGAAGGGCACCAACCTGCTGTTTCAAGGCCAGGTCCGCTCCACGGATGGCTCGGCGCTGAAGAACGCCAAGATCGAGCTGTGGCACGCCGATGAAGAGGGCTTCTACTCGCAGTTCGCCCCGGGCATCCCAGAGTGGAACCTGCGCGGCACCTTCATCGCTGACGAGGACGGCAACTTCCAGATCAACACGATGCAGCCGGCTCCGTACCAGATCCCGACCGACGGTGCCTGCGGCCAGCTGATCGCCGCTGCCGGCTGGCACGCATGGCGTCCAGCCCACCTGCACCTGAAGGTTTCGGCACCGGGCCACGAGCTGCTCACCGCACAGCTGTACTTCCCGGGCGACGAGCACAACGACGATGACATCGCATCGGCAGTGAAGCCGGAACTCATGCTCGATGTGCAGCCAGCCGAATCCGGCAACGGCAAGCAGGTCACCTACGACTTCGTGCTCGACCCAGTCAAGTAGGCCCCAGCACGGCTGCAAACGGAAGGCCTCGGCAGGACTGTTCCTGCCGAGGCCTTCTGTGCACTTGAGGGCAACCGAGGGCGCTGCCGCAGCCCGCTGGATCCCCCTGGGTCAGCCCGCGGCCTTCTTCACCAGTTCGCGGATCTTGTCTTCCGTTGCAGCATCCAGCGAGGTGATGGTCCAGGCGACCGGATGCATGTGCGCACCCTCCTCGTAGGCGGGATTCACCACTTCGCCAAAACCGAAGGCAACGAAGTCCTTGTCAGGCTTGATATAGCAGACATCCTTGCCGTCCTGGACATAAAACGGAAGTCCCCAGCGGACGATCGGCTCCAGGGACGGCGCGCTTTCCACGATGATGGCATGCAGCCGCTCGGCAATCTCGCGATAAGGTGCTGGCGCCGCGCTGAGCTTGGCCAGAACAGCGGCGTCGCCCTTCTTCGTGAAGATCATTTCTAGTCCCCTCCAGACGATTAGCGCTGCATGGCAGCGTTTGGTGTTGTCGCTTGCGCGATCGCTGCGCTTTCCCGATCGGCACATAATGCACTTTACCGATTCGGGGCCTCTGCTTCACGGCCTCCTGCAATGCAAGACCGGCACCCGACGCACGAGCTGCTAGTGATGCCAAGTATTTCGCTTGCACGCTGTAGGCTACCGGCATGCGCAAGCTTCTAGCCACCACCGGTGCCGCCATCATCGTGGCCTACGCAGTTTACGGCGCACTGCTCATGAACAATTGGGCAGTGGTCGCAGCCAGTGGAATCCCCCTGGATGAAACAATCGCCGAAATGGCCGCTATGGACCAGGATTACGACTCGATCGGAGGTTGGGTCTTCGCAGCAATCGGAATTGCCCTCGCCATCTCCTGGCTCGTTTCCGTCATCGCGTCCGGTCGCAAGCTGCCCGCTTGGGCCGCTATTGGGACATGGAGCCTGATCCTTGCCCTCGGCGCACCGGCCTATTTCTTCGGCTCCTTCGCCAACATGAACGCCGTGGGCGATACCTTTGCCGATTGGAACGCCGGCGCTGCTGCTGATCTGGAAGAGCCCCTGTACATCGCCAGCAGCCTCGCCTTGGCCTTGCTGGCTGCCATGGGAATCCTTGGCCTCCGCGCGGCTTTGACGCGCCCGCCACGCCCTCTGGCTCAAGCAAGCAGATAAAACCACAGCCACTGCCCCATTCCCGGTACTGGGGATTTTCACCGGTATTCACGCGGATATCTATTCGCATAGACTTTCGTTGATCAGGGCGTTGAGTTCGCCCTGCTTGTTGCGCGAGATGATGATTGGCTGGCGGCCGATGTTTGTGGTGTAGTAGTCGCCGATGTTCGGGATCTGGGATTCGTGGGCCAGGTATACCCAGTTGCCTTCCCAGATGTGCTTCATTTCCAGCTCGAAGATCTCTTTGTAGGTGAAGATATTTCGATTGGCGCGGAACTCTCCGGTTTCCGGGCTGTCAACCAGGGCGTAATCCAGCAGGCTGGATACCTCGTTCAGGGTCTCGGTCATGGCGTGGTGTGCTCCGTCCATTCAATGCTCGTCAAAAGGGGAAAACCGCTGCAGCCGGTTTGCATGGATTCAACCTTGGCAGAAAGTGCGGGCGGTCACACTAGGGCTATGCCTAGGCTTGGGCTAGGCATCTGACTACTATGTTTTCGATCGTCTGATTCAACACCTGTTGCCTATCAATGCATCGGCGTATTCTTTGATACGAGCACCAGCCCACTTTTTGCAAAGCAGGCTTCCCCATGCGCGATGAAGGACCCACGGATCATCCGCTGGCCGGCAGCGGCAACCCCGAGGTTCCGCCGCAGGGCCAGCGCTCATTCATGCACATCCTGGTGAACACCGCTGTTGCGAACCTCACCACCAGCTACCTGTGGTTCGCGTTGACCTTCTGGGTGTACCTGGAAACCGAGAACGTCATGGCCACCGGAATCATCGGCGGCGCGTTCATGCTGCTGATCTCCCTGTTCTCCATGGTCTTTGGGACCATCGTGGACAACCACCGCAAGAAATCGGTCTTCGTCTTCTCCGCGCTCGTCACCGCGGTGACCTTCAGCCTGGCCGGGCTGATCTACCTCGTGCTGCCCACCGAAGACATCCTTGACATCGGCGGGTGGCAGTTCTGGATCTTCTGCCTGGTCATCCTGTTCGGGGCGATCGTCGAGCAGATGCGCGGCATCGCCCTGTCCACGACCGTCACCCTGCTGATCCCTCTCGAGCGCCACGCGAATGCCAACGGGCTGGTGGGCACGGTGCAGGGCATCGCCTTCATCGTCACCAGCGTGTTCTCAGGGCTGTCCATCGGGCTGCTGGGGATGGGATGGACGCTGGCCATCGCCATCATGCTGGTGGTGATCACGATGCTGCACCTGCTGGGCATCTCCATCCCGGAGGAGGAGCCGGAAAAGGAGGAGGGGCGCACCAAGACCAGCGACCTGCGCCTGGGCTTCACCACGGTAATGGCCATTCCTGGACTGTTCGCCCTGATCATCTTCTCGATGTTCAACAACTTCATCGGCGGCACCTATATGGCGCTGATGGACCCCTACGGGCTGACCATCATGCCGGTGGAGGCCTGGGGCATCGCCTTCGGGCTGGCGTCCACCGGCTTCATCGTCGGAGGCCTGGCCATCGCCAAGTTCGGCTTGGGGGCCAACCCGATCCGCACCATGCTCCTGCTGGTGGCCGTCATGGGATTCCTCGGCGCGATCTTCACCATCCGTGAGTGGACCTGGCTGTATGTGCTGGGCATCTGGTTCTACATGATGCTGATTCCCGCGGTGGAAGCCTCGGAGCAAACGGTGATCCAGAAGGTGGTGGCCTTCCGCCGCCAGGGCCGGGTATTCGGCTTCGCACAGATGCTCGAAGCTGCGGCGGCCCCGATTACCGCCTTCCTGATCGCGCCCATAGCCCAGTACCTGGTCATCCCGTTCATGCGTTCGCCCGAGGGCGATGCCCAGTTCGGCTGGCTGGTGGGGCAAGGCGAGGCGCGTGGCATCGCCTTGATCTTCCTGGCCGGCGGACTGATCATGATTGTGGTGGCGCTGCTGGCCATGGGCACCAGCCAGTATCGCAAGCTGTCGGCAATTTTCCAGGCAGAATCGCCTGCTGCACCCGAGGAGGCATCACTTGCCAACAAGTCAGAAGACCCTTCCAACTGACGCCAGCGTTGAGGAGTTCATCGCGGCGGCAACCCCGGACAAGCGCCGGATTGACGGCCATGAGCTGGACCGCATCTTCCGCGAAGCCACCGGCGAGCAGCCGGTGATGTGGGGCCCGAGCATGATCGGCTACGGAAGCTATACCTATATCTCCCCTGCCAATGCGCGCACCACCGGCATCTGGCCCAAGACTGGCTTCTCGCCGCGCAAGGCCCAGCTGTCGCTCTATGGCCTGAAGGATCTGCCCGAAGGGGCCGAGCTGCTGCCGCAGCTGGGCAAGTACACCGAAGGAGCCGGCTGCGTGTACGTGAAGAAGCTGGAGGATATCAACCTATACGTGCTGCGCAAGCTGATCGGCATTGCCGCCTCGCGGCAGGACGACCAGGCCCAATAACGCGCAGATGTGGCGCTATCTGGCCAGTCGAGCTTTGCCCAAGCGCCTGAGGGCGACGCAGGAACCTGCGACTGCCCCCATCACAATCACTGCCGCGCCGGCGATGAGCGAGACGGTCATCGGCAGCTGCAGGCTGGCGGATTCGGGGAAGGCATCAAAGAGCAGAAGCGTCCAGAAAAAGCCCGGAATCACACCGGCCGCCAAGGAAACGAGGCTCAGCAACAGCGCATGCAGCCAACGGTCGCTGGCGCCGCCCAGCCATGCCATGACGGCGGCAATGGCAAGCCAAAGAAGCATCGGGAAGGCCAAAGGGAACCAGAGGCCGGGCTCAGCCCACCAGGCAGCTCCGGCGATCAAGGGATCAACGATCATCAGCAACACCGCGAAGAAAATTCCGCTGACTGCTGCGAGCCACCTCATGGGCCTTTCGCTCGTCCTGGCCACGGCAGGTCCGCCTATCTGCAACTAGAGCATTTCTTCTTGCCTTGGTCGGCACCCGCAGGGCCATAGCGCTGCGGGTGCCTTGAACTGCCTTGCTGTACTGCTTTATTCGGCTTCTTCGAAGAAGACCTCAACCTCGGTGATGCCGGCAGAGATGACCGGAACCAGGCGCTCGTCGATGCTGTAGTGCTCGCCATCCTTGGAAATCAGGCCGTAGTCGGCCAAGGAATCCATGGCCGTCCGAGCTTCTGGCAGCACCTCATCGTAGATCTTCGGGCCGCAGTTGCGGCGCAAGCCTTCCAGGTCCCCTTCGCGTCCGGTGGATGCGGTGACCAGCAAGTTGCGCAGCACCAGGTAGTGGGCTTCATCGCGCAGGGTCACATCGAAGGTCGGGTTCAGGTGCGCCTGGACGCAGCCGACAGCCATCTCGAAGAGCAGTTGCGCGCTGCCTGCTTCCTCGCCGGCGATCAGCAATTCGTAGGCGTCCGGATCGGTGCGCAGGACCGAGCCTTCGGACTCCACGACCGACATGCGCCCGGCACTCCAGATGTAGTTGAAAGCCAGCGGCGCCGGACCATTGGGGTCGAAGGTTTCAGCATCCAGGCCAACGGCATTCAGCACCTTGGCGCGCGGGGCTTGCGCCGCTTCAGAGAAGTCTCCCATGTCCACGCCGTCGGCCAGCGCCTCTGCATAGGCCTTGACCTGGGTGAACAGCTTGGTTCCGCGCAGCAATTCGCACAGTTCCGCATCGCCTTCGGCGAAGCCGTTGAGGGTGTCTTCCAGCATTTCGCGCAGGGCTTCGAGGTTTTCCGCTGGACCCTGCCAGAGCTTGCGGTCATCGACGAAGTTGAAGTACTCCAGCCAGGTGGTGAAGATCGGTTCTGGCGCCAATGATTCCGGCAGGTTGCCAAGGTGCATGGCCAGGGTCTCGCCGAAGACATCGACGTCCATGTCGAACAGGTTGGAGCTGCGGGCGTTGTCGGCGTACTCGCCGGCGATCTGGCCGATGAGGTCGGACTGCATGCCCGCTGCCTGTGACGCCTGTTCGGCAGTGAACACAGGGACCTGCTCCGCGACCCAAACCGTGTAGTCGCCGCGAAGTGCATCGATCTGAGCTTCAGCCTGGATCTTGAACACGCTGCGGCCGCGAGCTGCCGCCTTGGCAGGATTTCCTGCGCCCGAATTCTTCTTGCCTTGACGCTTCTTGCTGGCCATGAGCCGTCCTTTAATTCCGAAATGGGTCTCTGGTTAAAGCCTACGGTGCGCACCCGGAACCGGGCGAAAAGCGCGATGCGGCTCACCTGCGCGAAAGCGTGTTCGGATATCCCCTCCAATTCGTAGACCATTTGTCCTTCAACGTGCTCACTTGCTGTTTTCTTGTCCACTTTCATTGACCATTGGCGCTTGATCCGACAAGATAAACAGCAGAGACGAATGTAGCCTACGACACAATACTTCGAGTTCTGCAGGGCAGCTGTGAAGGGCTCCATTAATGAACTTGGATTTCCTAGTAGTTTCGGCGGCGAGCATGGCCTAGGTCCGTGGAACTCGGAATCATGGATGGCTTCCGGCACTCGGAGGTTCTGTCGGAAACTGCTGCGATAAGAGGAGAAAATGATGAAGATCGCGGTTCTGATCAAAGAAGTCCCGGATACCGGCGAAGACCGCCTGCTGGATCTGGAGACCGGCCTGGCTGATCGCGCCGCTTCAGAAGTGGTGCTCGATGAAATCTGCGAACGGACCTTGGAAGTCGCGTTGAAGCACGCTGACGCGAATCCTGGAACTGACATCACCGTGCTGACCATGGGGCCGGAATCGGTCCAGGCCACCTTGCGCAAGGCCTTGGCCATGGGCGCCGCCGACGCCGTGCACATCAACGATGAAGAGCTGCTCGGAGCCGATCTGGTGCTCACCGCGCAGGTGCTTGCGGCGGCTTTGCGCCGGGGCAATTACGACCTGATCCTCACCGGCAACATGTCCACCGACGGTTCGGCCGGCATGCTCCCGGTGATGCTGGCCGAGCTGCTTGATCTTCCAGCGGCGACGTCCCTGTCCTCGGTGGACATTGCCGACGGCGCGATCAGCGGCTTGCGCGTGCTCGATGGAGCCGCGGCCAAAGTCAGCGCTCCGCTGCCGGCGGTCGCTTCGATCACCGAAGCATTGCCGGATGCCCGCTTCCCGAATTTCAAGGGCATCATGGCGGCAAAGAAGAAGCCGATCGAATCCTTGTCCCTGGCAGACTTAGGCGTCGAGGCGCTGCCTGCCGATACCGCGCGTTCCATCATGGTTGCGGTGGCCCAGCGCCCGCCGCGCACCGCTGGAACCATCGTGACCGATGACGGCGAAGCCGGCAACGCCTTGGCCGAATTCCTCGTCAAGAACAACCTGGTGTGAGCGGAAAGAGAACCATGACTGACTTTGCTACCGATTCAATTCTCGTTTTCCTCGAGACCACCGCTGCCGGAACGCTGGCCAAGAACCACGCGGAGCTGCTCGGTGCAGCTTCCGCCGTGGGCACCCCGGTCGCTTTGGTCGCCGCCCCGGCCGGTTCCCTTGAGGCCCTGGCGGAGCAAGCCAGTCAGGCTGGCGCGGCACATGTGCTCACTGCAGTTGTCGAATCACCGGTGCTGACTGCCCCGATGGCTGACGCGCTGCAGCAGGCCTTCGCCGTAGTCCAGCCGCAAGCGGTCATCCTGGGGCATACCCTGACCTCGCGCGAAGTGGCAGCACGCTTCGCGGTGCGCAACCGCTTGGCGCTCAGCGTGGATGTCCTCGGCGTTTCGCGCGATGACCAGGGAATCATCGCAGCCCACTCGATCTACGGCGGCGCGTACTCGACCCACAGTGCCCCGACCTTCGGCGCTCCGGTGATTACCGTGCGCGTGGGCAGCATCGAAGAGCGCGCCCAAGCCCAGCCGACAAGCGCCACCGCGCTGGAGGTCGCCGCAAGCGGCAAGCCGGAAATCGAGGTCAAGGAACTGGAAACAGCGGAAACCATATCCACCCGTCCCGAGCTGCGTTCCGCGGCTCGCGTGGTTTCCGGCGGTCGCGGCCTGGGCAGTGCCGAGCAGTTCGACCTGGTGCACCAGCTGGCCGACGCCCTGGGTGCCGCCGTGGGCGCTTCGCGCGCAGCGGTGGATGCCGGCTACGTCGAGCATGCCGCGCAGGTAGGCCAGACCGGTGTTGCGGTCTCTCCCCAGCTGTATGTTGCGTTGGGCATTTCCGGAGCCATCCAGCATAAGGCGGGCATGCAGACAGCCAAGACCATCGTTGCCATTAATAAGGACGCCGATGCACCGATCTTCGAGATCGCCGACTTCGGTGTGGTCGGCGATGTCTTCAAGGTCGTTCCGCAGTTGATTTCCGCACTTGAAGCACGCAAGGCGTAATTGCCATGAATGAACCTGAGCAATCCATCCGGCAGGGCCTGCCCCGTGTTGCCGGCGGCGAGCCCTGGCCCCCGGCCGAGCTGTTCGCTTCCATGGCCGCCACCGCTGACGCAACCGTTGCGGAGCCCACGAAGACTGAGCCAGTTGCCAAGCCCGTTCGCGAACAGCCCGTCGGCGCACCTGCTCCCGCCGAACCAACGCCTGCCGAAACACCTGCTGTTGCCGCGGCCAGCGCTGCGTCCGCGCAGACTGTTGCCAGCCAGGCACCGGTAGCTGGATCGTTGCGCCGGGGCCTGCCACGAGTTGCAGGCGGCGAGCCATGGCCTCCTGCAGGAATTCCTGGTGCAGCGAGCGCTCCTGCATCTGCGTCGCAGCAAAAGTCGGCGGCTGAACCGGCTTCCGAGCCCGCAACCACGCCGGTCGCCGAACCGGCCAAGGCTTCAGCCGTTGAAGCGGCGCCGGCAGCCAGTGAACCAGTTCCCCCGGCGAATGCGGCACCGGCCGCGGCGAATTCCAGTGCAGATGCACCGGCAGTTCGCCGCGGACTTCCGCGGACCGCTGGTGCAGAAGCCTGGCCGCCAAGTTCATTCGTGGCTGTACCCGTAGTCGCAGCGGCCCCGGCAGCATCTGCGGCACCTGTGGAACCTGCGGAACCTGCGGAACCTGCGGCCAGCGTTCCAGAAAACGTTGCTGTTGCCGCCCCGGTTGCGCCTGCTCCCGTTGCTGAAGACGCCCAAGCCGCACCGGCCGCACCGGCGAAGGCCGGACCAGCACCGGCTGAACCGGTTGACCAGGCATCCAGTGCGAAGGCCGCTCCCTCGGCCACGGCAGATGAAACGCCAGCTGCCCCTGCACGTACCCGCATGGGCATGCAGCAGTCTGCGGCTCCGGCGGCGCCAAAGGTGGCTGCAGAAAAGGCATCTTCCGCAAAGCCTGCAATCACCCCGAAGCCCCAGGCCTCGGCAAAGAGCAAGAAGGAAGCGGTCAAGCATGGTCCGCTGACCACCAAGCAGTGGGTGCTCGCTGGAATCGTCGGCGCGTTCGCCGCATTGGGCCTGGCCACTGCCGTGGTGCTCATTGCCCGCGGCATTGCCGGAATCGATGGGGTCGAGTCCTTCATGGAACGCTACCCGGGCGAATACCATCTGCCGGAATCAGCACCCATCGGCTTCCCCGGCTGGCTGGCATGGAACCACTTCTTCAACTTCTTCCTCATGGTCCTGATCATCCGCTCGGGCATGCTGGTCAGGCATCAAAAGAAGCCGCCTGCCTATTGGTCGTCGAAGCGCAGCCCGAAGGTGAGCATCAACCTCTGGCTGCACCAGGGCCTTGACCTGCTGTGGCTGGTCAATGGCTTGGTGTTCCTCGTGCTGCTGTTCGCCACAGGCCACTGGATGCGCATTGTCCCGACATCGTGGGAGGTCTTCCCGAACGCGATTTCCGCGGCCTTGCAATACCTGACTCTGGATTGGCCTACCGAAAACGGCTGGGTGAACTACAACTCGCTGCAGCAGCTGGCCTACTTCACCACCGTGTTCATTGCAGCTCCGGTAGCGGCGATCACCGGTTACCGGATGAGCGCATTCTGGCCAAAGAACATGCCAGCACTGACCAAGAAGTACCCGATTGAGGTGGCCCGAGCCCTGCACTTCCCCACCATGCTGTACTTCGTGCTGTTCATCATCGTGCACGTGATCCTGGTGTTCTCCACCGGGGCGCTGCGCAACCTGAACCACATGTATGCGGCCCAGGGATCCACCGATCCCGCCGCGTATGCGGATAACTGGGCCGGGCTGCTCTTCTTCGCGCTTTCCCTGCTGGTGATCGCCGGTGCGTGGCTGGCCTGCAGGCCGATGATCCTAGCCTCCATTGCCCGCCTCTTCGGCAAAGTCAGTGCAAGGTAGAAACAATAGTTCTTGCCTCTGGCGCAAAACTGATCGCGTACGGGGCCCATCGTCAGTAAGGTCTTCAATAACGGCCTTACTGACGAATGGGGAACACCAAGGATGAGCCACCATCACGAACACCACACCACGCAACTCGACAGCGTCGCCTTCTGGGAAAACCACTACGGCCAATCCGAGCGGATCTGGTCAGGCAAGGTCAACCAAGTCATCGAAGAGTTAGTTGCCCCGTTGCCCGCCGGCGCATCGCTGGACATCGGCTGCGGCGAGGGAGGCGATGTGTTGTGGCTGGCAGCCAATGGCTGGAAGGCCACCGGTATCGATATCTCGCCCACCGCCGTGAAACGCGCCGCGGAAGAAGCCGCCAAGCTTGGCCTGGATGCGGAACAGGCCCGCTTCATCGCCTCGGATCTGGCCGCGTGGAATACCGAGGAGACCTTTGATCTGGTGACCTTGAGCTTCTTCCAGGCACCTTTCGAATTCTCCCGCGCCGACTTCCTGCGCAAGGCGGCAACGCTGGTCGCACCGGGCGGCCATCTGCTGGCACTGTCCCACGCCTCCATGCCTTCCTTCGCCGGCAATCCCGATCACCCGATGCCCGCGTTCCCCAGCCCGGAAGAGGAACTGTCGGCCCTGGAGCTGGACCCTGAGCAGTGGGAGGTGCTGTGCGCAGAGATCCGCGAACGCAGCATCATGGCACCGGACGGCAATCCTGCAACCTTGGAAGACTCCGTCGTATTCGTGCAGCGCATAGCGTGAGGAATAGGTTCTGGCCGTGAAGCCGGTTGACGCGCACTGTTGGATTGCTCAAGGCTTGCTGGAAATGGAGCCATTCAGGTTTTAAAGTCCGCTGATCCTTGCTAGGTTGGCAATCCAACCAACGAAAGGGATGGATTCATGACCGAGAACAACTCTGAAGCCCAGGTGAACAAGGCAGAAGCCGAAGAGCCCGATACCATTTCCGACCCTGCATTGAATGACGAAGTTGGCCAGGACTGGACCGATGAAGGCGGTGCGACTCCCCACGGGGCCGCGCTGGACGCTAGCCCGGAAGTCTAGGACCTCCTGCGCGGGCAGCTAGTTAGACATACGTCCACGCTTATCGACACTCCTATGGCAGGTCTGCAACCCTGCAGTCCGGCCATAGGGGTGTTTTCATGCCCGCCCGGGCAAGCGCCACGGCGAGCTGCAGGGCTTATCCGCGGCCTGAACAGAGCGGCCCCGCCGCAGCCATCCCGTTCACCACAGATTCCGGCGGACGGGGTGGCCATTTGCCGCCCTCGACCGGGCTCAAGGTCTGCCCCGCGTTCAAATGATGTGCACAGCCGCGCCCTCTAGACTCGGATGGGTTCTGAACGGAGAACCGGTTTATTCGCAATTCCGAGGGACAGAAATCAAGCTATGTCGCCACGCACTTTATTCCGCATCGTTGCCCGGGCCGAGGCAGTCACTTGGACGCTGCTGATCATCGCCATGATCCTGAAGTATGTCGTGAAAGTGGGCGACTGGCCGGTTTCCATTGCCGGATTCGTACACGGTTTCGTCTTCCTTTCCTATGTCGCCACCGGCGTGCTGGTTGGCATCAACCAGCGCTGGAGCAAGCGCTCCATCGTGCTGACCGCGGCTACCTCGGTGGTCCCCTACCTGACCATCCCTTATGAACGCCGCTTGGAAAAGCAGGGACGACTGGAAGGCGAATGGCGCACCACCAAGAGCGATCACCCGAACGATGACAAGCGGATCGATACGCTGTTCCGCTGGATGGTTGGCCGACCGGTTTTAACTGCGGTGACCGCCGTCGTGATTGTCGCACTGATCTTCACCGTCATGCTGATCCTGGGCCCTCCAGGCGGCCGCGCCTAGCGCAGGCTTCCCATGCAACGACGCCCCTCCTTCGCGAAGACTGATGGCGGATGCCGAGGACCTGGGCATCGCTGGGCCGCCACACCAACGACCACATGGTGCCCTTCTACGTCCGCGCACCGGGAGGCTGGACGAAAAACGACTACACGGCTGAACAGATCACCGAAGAAGGCTACTGGGGCGACTCGCATGAGGGCGCCGAACCGCTAGCCGCCTTCGAAGTCCCATCCGCGTCTGGCGCGGCCAGCTAGATCCGGGAACAATCACTCACTCGCTTCAGCCAAACCGCCCTGCTCGATTCATGCATTGAATCGGGCCGGGCAGTTTGGCGTGCCGCGGCACTTCCTAGAACTCGAGCTCCAGGTGGGCGTTGATGTCTTCCTTGCTGAAATACGCCGGATCGACCGCGTCTTCTTCATCGCCACCGAAGCTCGAGAGCCAATCTCTCACTTCCTCGTACTCCGGGTCCGTCGGGTCATCAAGAATTTCCAGCTTGGCTTCCCAGCCGCCGACCCCGCCGCTATCTTCCATCGGGGCCATGCGCCGGCCGCCGGTGCAGCGTGGCAGGTGGCCGCCATCGGCATCCAGGATCTTCTCGACGTCAATGCGGATTTCCCAGCCGTCCCCGAAGTCGTACATGTAATCCAGGCGGTCTTTTTCCTTCTTCAGCAACGAAGAAACCAGCGTTTCCGCTTCATTCTTCTCGTAGTCCATGTCGTCAATTTTTGGACCATATGACGTGCCGCCGAAACCGCCCTCATAGAAGATGTGCAGGTGCCCGTCGTACCAGTCGAAGCTCGCCTGGATGATGTCGTGCAGGTCGCCGAGGTTCAGGTCCATGGGCACGAGCACACGACGCCAGATCGGCGGTTTGGCCTCCTTGAGGGTCAACTTCAGCTGCAGCACCTTGCCGGTGTACGGTTCCTCGCGCTTCAGGCGCTTCGGCTCGTCATCGTCCGGGCCGAACAGCGCGTCGAACTCGGCATCGTCGAATTCATCCTCACCATCGAGCAGGTCATTCTCAACGTCGGTAATCGCGAGCCGGACAATAGTCGGCACGGTGTAGGCTTCACCTTCTTCGAGAAGGCCGAGCGAGCTCAGTTCATGCATGTGCACGTGCGCTGTTTCCCAAACCTCTGGAGACCATTGTTCATCGCGTTGGGCATCCACGCGATGCGGGTTGCCATCGATTCCCTCGACGATCCAGAATGCGGCCAGCCCCCAAGCCTGGAGGCTTGCTTCCTCCATGCCCTCAGGCTTCTCCATGAACAAGTCCAGGCAGGCTTGGATGAAGTAGAAGTTCACCTCGAAAGAGTCGGCGTCTTCATGCTCCATGATGTCTTCGTACGTCAGGCCGCGTTCAGGCTTTCCCTTATCGGGCAACTTGACGGCATTGACTGATTCCAGCGCTGTGAGCACTACGCCCAACACAACGGGCCGGCGCGATTCATCGACGCCCGCAGGCACGTGATCGGCGAGCGCTGTTGCGGCAGTTTCCAAGAATTCGGGTACCGGCATGCTGCCCCACAGCTTCTTGCCTTCGCCAAGGACCCAAGGCAAGGCAGCACGGGCCAGCTTGCTGATCGGCATCGCCGCGATCTCTGCCAGGGCAGCCGCCGAAGCTTCGTCAGATGCGATGATCCCGTCAATTTCATCGTTGTCGTCGAAGTCGTCTTCGTCGCCGAATGGATCATGGGCTTCCAGTGCCTCCAGGAACCACTCCAGGCTTTCGTCTTCGCGCTCCCACAGGCCTGAATCGCGCAGGAACTCTGCGTAGTCCGACCAAGCCATGAAGATCATGGTTCCCAGTCCGCTGGCAGCAGCTTCGGGATCTTCGGCTTCTTCGAATTCAAGCATTGAACTGAGCACTGCAAGCAGTTTTGGCGGGTCGAAATCGGTCACCTTGTCCAGGCCGACAACTTCGGCGTAGATGCCCAGGGTTTCACGCACCGTGGCAAGGAGCATCATCGTCATTTCGGGATCATCCCGGTATTTGGCGGCCCACTGCACGAACTGCCCGGTGAGCGCGTCCAGGCCTCGCCCGACCTTCACGCGGTCCATGGAGACGACGCCCGCTTGCAGGCGTGCCGGATGTCCCTGCTTGGGCTTCTGCTTCTTCTTTTTCTTCGCCATTGGACTACTTTCCTGCTCATTTGCCTTCTACTCCCAAGGCTACGTGGCTGCCGGTTGCTGGAGAAGGATGCCGGACGCGTGTTTTTCCAAATCAGAATTGCCCGAGCAGCTGGTGCCCAAACAGTGCGGATATGAATCGAGTCGCATTCAGTATCTATGTCGTAACCAGTGCTGCTTCAGCGCCCGCGTTGGTAGGGTGACTTCATGATCAACACTGCCCGCCTGCACTCGGACCTGTCACGACTCAGCCGCGAAACCGCGATGATGTCGGCCACGATCGAGACCCTGTCCACCGAAGAAATGGCTGCCGCCTCGCTGTGCGAAGGCTGGAGCCGTGCGCATGTCATCGCGCACCTGGCCTCCAACGGCCGGAGCCTGGTCAAGCTCATCGATTGGGCCACCAGCGGAGAACCACAGGAGCTCTATGCCTCGCGCGAGGCCCGCGATGCGGAGATCAATGAGCTGGCGGCCCTGCCGCGCGAGGAACTGATCAAGAAGTTCCAAGACGCGGCCGCCTACTTCGCCGAGCAGTGCGAACGGCTCAGCGGCGAACTGGCCGTCGAAGAGGTGGACCTGCACGGCAAGATCATTCCGGCGACCTCCATCGTGGCGCTGCGCATCGCCGAGGTAGTCATCCACCACCACGATCTCGATACCGCCTGGACCATCGAGGAAGCCGATCCGGATTCCCAGGAGAACGCCGTCGAAGCCGCCGTGCGGACCATGCGCGTGAAGAACGCCCCGGGCATGACGCTGGTGACCGAAGAGGGCGATGAATGGGTCATCGGCGACGGCGCGCTGAAGGTGCGCTCGGACCGCGAAGGCCTGATCGAATGGCTGGCCCGCGGCCAGGCACGGCATATCGAGGCCGACGGGCCGATTCCGGCATTGCCTGCCTGGTAGCCGCCTTCTGGCAGGCGTGTCAGCACGCGGCAACGGTTGGCTGAACGAGGAGAATGGACTCGGCCCGCTTGTCGATCTGAAAAGGAGCCGGCATTGATCCCTGTCATCGTGCTCACCGGATATCTGGGTGCAGGCAAGACCAGCCTGCTCAACCGCCTGCTGGTCCGCCCGGGCACCCGGGTAGGGGTCATCATCAATGACATCGGCAAGGTCAACGTGGATACCGGGCTGATCACCGGCCAGATCGATGCGGCCGAATCCATTGCCGGCGGCTGCGTCTGCTGCCTGTCCGACAGCAGCGGCCTGGATGAGTTGCTGGAAAAGCTGGGCCAGCCGCGGCTGCGCCTGGATGCCATCATCGTGGAGGCCAGCGGCGCCGCGGATCCGATCAACGTGGACCGGCTGCTGCGCTTCGGCAAGGCCCACGGGGTGCGCTTCGGCGGCATTATCGACGTGATCGACGCGGTGGAGCATGAGCACACCGTGGATACCGCTGCGATGGCCCCGGCACGTTTCAGCGCCACCAGCATGGTGGTGGTCAACAAGCTGGATCGCATTGCTCCAGAGCACCGCGACGCGGTGTTGGAGCGGATCAGCGGACGGATCCGGGACGTCAACCCGCACGTGGCCATCATCCCGGCCTCGCACGCCGCCTTAGACCCCGAGCTGGTGTTCGACATCGCCTTGGACGAAGACCCGATCGACGAGCTGCCGTTGGCAGCCGCCTCCCGCCCGCACCACGACCACGAGCATGCTCCGCATGCCAACGCGGTGACGGTGCGCTGCCCCAAAGCGGCAGACCCGGGTGCCTTACTGGATCTGCTCGAGCAACCGCCGGCCGCGGCCTACCGGCTCAAGGGGCACGTGAAGCTGCGCACCGCTCAAGGCACGCAACGCTTCTTGGTAAACATGGTGGGCCGGCAGATCCATTTCGCGGATGCCACTCCCCACAGCGACCCGGCCGATGACGCGCTGGTCGCAGTGGGCATGGGACTGGATGAGACGGCGGTCGGCGAAGCGTTGGCGGCGGCCTTGGCGCCCGCCTGCGAAGATCCTTCCCCGAGGAATCTCACCCGGTTGGAACGGCGGCTGATCTTGAGCAGCGATGCAGCAGATGCCGCGGACGAGCCTTCTGCTGAAGGGTTCTAGCTGGTGCGGGGCTGACGTTAGCAGGTTGGCATCGAGGGCATCTACGGCCCTTGGACTCACTCGACTTGAAAATTTCCGCGTCTGCCTGAGCCACCTACGAGTCCGCCGGCAAATGTCAATGTGAATCATGCTGCAACACTGGCGACGACCTCAATCGCCAAGGAACATGCCTGACTTGGCCGTTAATTACGCTGGACTTACTGGAGATGTTACACGCCTATTGGCGCGTTCCCTTAGCGGCGGCGCCGCCCCTCGCGGCGCAGTTGCACGGGGCTTTCCAGTCGGACGGGCACTTCCCCACACCGCAGTTAAGTCGAACCATTAAGTGGTACGGCGAGTAGTGGAAGGAGTCCGAGATGTCCACTAGTGCAAGCGAAGCCCGCAAGACGCTCTTTCCATTGATTGAGCAAGTCAACGATGATCGCCAAGCTGTCGAAATCGTGTCACGCAAGGGAAATGCTGTTCTCATGGCAGCAGATGAATACGCAGCATGGCAAGAGACCGCGTACCTCTTCCGCTCGCCAGCCAATGCCCGGCGGCTCTTGGATGCCTACGAACGTGCACGGTCGGGAATAACAGAAACCCACGAGCTCGACTGGGACGAATAAGTGCGGCTCGTCTGGGATCGGGCAGGATGGGACGACTACGTTCACTGGCAAACGGCCGACCGGCGCGTTCTCAAGAGAGTCAACACCTTGATCGAAGCATGCCTTCGGGATCCCTTCCAAGGGATTGGAAAGCCCGAACAGCTGAAATACGGGGCCTCCGGCTCATGGTCCCGTCGGATTACCGACGAACACCGACTGGTCAGCATCGTGATCGAAGAAGACTTGATCTTCCTTCAAGCCCGATACCACTATTGAATGGCGTCCGGCCGTACTAATCGTAGAAAACCTGCAGACGCTGCTGTCCCTGCCCGAACTGCCCGGGGTGGTTGCGCTGCACGGCGACGGTTATGACGTACGCTGTGTGCTCCGATTCCTTGGGTGGTGCGTATCGAGGTGCTGTACTGGGGCGATCTTGATCTGGATGGACTGGCAATCCTGGCGTCATTGCGCAGCGTGCAGCCCGATGCCCGATCAGTGATGATGGACCTCGGAACGCTCCAGCGCTTCGCGCAGCTGGCGGCACCCCCTGCCAAGGACTGACCCGGGCGGAGTCTGCAGAATTGCTGCCCAACAAGGTCGAGGCCTACGAATTACTGCGCATCCAAGGTGGGCTGCGCCTTGAGCAGGAACGCATCCCCCGGGACCATGTGCTGGCTACGTTGCGCACCGAACTAGGGGGTTGCGACACCCCTCGTGTCTTCCGCCCCGGCGGCACAGTAGCGCGAGGTTGAAACCATGAATTTTCACTCACCACACCGCACGCACATGTGGCGGCTGATCTTCAGCGGATAGCCGGAAAATGGCTTGCTTTGGAGCGGCGAATCGACGTGCCTGACCGCTCTGGACTGGTCGGGGAAGGTCACCACGACGGTGCGCACCACAGCTGAAGTCGTGATCGTTCCGGAGCATTTTTTATAACTGCCAACAATTACATGGCCCGTTTCAACAATTACAGATTGCCGTTGCTGCAATTACAGATAGCGGATTTTTTCACCGATTACGGGCACGCAAATGATTCATCCTGCTGCCCTGTCCACTGGCGAATGCTCGGGTCAGGTCATCGATCCTGTGGAGCATCAACACATGATCTCAGCAGAAGCGTAGCGCCAGTCCGAATTTGCCGGCAGAAAGGCGAACCCATATCCATGTCTTTCCTGCGGACACAACTAAAGTGCTGCCCACGAGTGTCGTGCATGACCTCCACTTTGAAATCGTCCAACGTTGGACGATTTCACGCTCCTCACGCGTGCAGGGATAAGCCCCCACTTCCAAGACAGCCAACGTTGGCTGATTTCGCGCTTCCCTCGCCTGCCCGGATGCCAACCGATATTGCCGATGTTTGTGGTACATGGGTTCTGATAATCGTTTGGTCCTCAGGCAACAACCGGGAACCCAAAACCAAAGGTCGCATCCCGCGCGACCCGGCCGTCAGCCCACCACGTCCGAGCAAAGAAAACATCACTGGAACATGAAAAGGACACGGTGCGCCGATAATCGGCGGGTCAGCGCGGGGTGCGGCCCCGGCAGTCTCTGGAAATGAACGCTTACAACGCGATCTGGCGGTTCTGGTCCTTGTAGAGCAGGTAGCGGAAGTTCTCCGGGCCGCCGGCGTAGCAAGCCTGCGGGCAGAAGGCACGCAGCGACATGTAGTCCCCGGCCTCGACCTCGACCCAGTCGCCGTTCATCCGGTACACGCCCTTGCCTTCCAGCACGTACAGGCCGTGCTCCATGACGTGGGTTTCGGCGAACGGGATGGACGCGCCCGGTTCGAAGGTCACGATGTTCACACCGAAGTCGAAGGCTACATCGTTGGGATCCAGCATGCGCGTGGTGCGCCACTTGCCATCGGTGCCCGGCATCGGGCCAGGCTCGATGTCACGTTCGTTGCCCACGACCGGGCCCGGAGCCGCGACGCCGGCCAGGACTTCGTAGCGTTTGCGCAGCCAGTGGAAGCTGGTGGTCTCGGTGCCGTCATTGCGGGCGGACCAGATGGCGCCGGCTGGCAGGTAGGCGAAGCCGCCGCCCACCAGCACATGCTCGGTGCCCTCGATGAGAAGGGTCAGCTGGCCGGTGAGCACGAAGATGAATCCCTGCACCTCGGCCTGCGGCTCCGGCTTCTCGGCACCGCCACCGGGGGCGACTTCCACGATGGACTGGGCGAAGGTGGTGGCGCCGCCGGCCACTGGGCGGTTCAGCACCCAGGCGCGGGTGTTGGTCCATTCGGGGAAGACGCTGGTGACGATGTCGCGCAGCACGCCCTTGGGGATGACGGTGTAGGCCTCGGTGACGATGGCGCGGTCGGTGAGCAGATCGCTCTGCGGCGGGTGGCCGCCGAAGTTCGAGTAATAGGACGAGGAGTTCTGGATGGCAGGAACAGTCATGGTGTAACCCTTAGGCGTGGGAGCGGTTCAAGGCGATCGCCTCGAGTTCGGGCAGGGTGATCTGGGCCAGTTCGGTGACCTCGTCGGCGGTGACCGCACCGCAGGCGACCCCGCGGTGGATGTAGCGGGCCAGGGCACGCGCGGTGGCTGGCTCGTCCATGATGGCCGAGTTGATCTGGTGGACGTAGTTGCGCAACCGGGTGCCGGCCGCCTGAAGTCCCTCGCGGAAGAAGGCGAAGGTGGCCAGGTAGCGGGTGACCAGCTGGTTCTCGTGCATATCCCAACCCTGGTAGATGCCGCGGGCCAGATGGCGGGACACCAGGCGGGCGTGCAGCTCCCAGGCGGCGGCGACGTTCTCCGGGTCGCCGGCGGGCAGGATGTTGGTAGAGCCGTCGGACAGTTCCACACCGGTGCCTGCCACGGCGACCTGCATGACGTCCTTGGCGAAGTCCGCCACCGGGTGCTCCATGGACTGGTAGCCGGCGGCCACGCCCAGCGAGGCGGAGTAGTCGTAGGTGCCGTAGTGCAGCGAGGAGACGCGTCCCTGACCGGCATGGATCAGGGTGGCGACCGGGTGGGTCCCGTCCGCGGCGATGATCACCTGTGGGGTCTCGACCTGGACCTCGAAGCGGATGCGTCCGGCTTCCAGGCCGTGGGCTTCCTCCAGCTTCTCGGCCAGGAAGACCATGGCCTGGACCTGGGCCACCGTGGTGACCTTCGGCAGGGTCAGGCGCAGTCCTTCGGGCAGGCCGCCGTTGGCGACCAGGCGCGAGATGAACAGGTCCAGGGTGCGGATCCCGCGGGCCCGGGTGGGGGCCTCGAAGCACTTGAAGCGGATGCCGATGCAGGCCGGGGCCTTGCCGGCGGCTACGGCAGCGGATACCGAGTCGGCGCCAGCCAGAACGGCTGCGTCCTCCTCGGCATCCGTGCGGTTGCCATAGCCATCCTCGAAATCGAGGCGCAGATCTTCGATGGGTTCACTTGCCAGCTTCGCGGCCACCAGGTCGCCCAGGCGTTCGGGCTCGGCCAGATCCAGCTTGGCGGCCAGCTTGGCCAGCCCGGCGGCATTGCCGGCGGCGGCCAGGGCGTTGGCGCCCCAGGCATCCGGCAGGCCGGCGGTGAACTTGTCCCCCGGCACGTACACGGTGTGCACGGGCTGGCGGGCGCCGGAGTCTCCCGGGTAGGAGTGCTCCAGCAGGTGGTCGGTATCAGCCAGTTGGGCTTCTACGCTGGCAAGCGTTGACTCATCGAAGACGGTGCTCATGGCTTGGTCACGTATTCCTTTTCCAAGAGTTCGTAGGCAGGGGTGGTGAGGAAGTCCGCGAAGTCCTCGTCCTTGCCGCTGGTCAGTTTCGCGATCAGTTCCGCGGCCGGCTCGTAGTACGCGGCAAAGCGTGCCTCGTCATTGACTTCCCCGCGCAGCTTCTCAACCTCTTCGGCGAGAATGGTCTGCACCAGTTCGGCGGTGATGGTGTTGCCGGTATCGGCGGCCACGACCTGGTTGCGGATCTGCTGCCAGATCTGCGAGCGCGAGATCTCGGCGGTGGCGGCGTCTTCCATCAGGTTGTGGATGGCGACCGCGCCGTTGCCCGAGAGCCAGACGGCCACGTAGTTCACCGCCACGTAGAGGTTGGCGCGTACGCCGGCCTCGGTGACATCGCCGGGGGCGCTGGCCACGTCCAGCAGCTGGGCTGCGGTGACCTCGACCTCCGGGCGCTGGCGATCGATCTGGTTCGGCTTCTCGCCGAGCTTCGCGTCGAAGATCTCCTTGCACAGGTCGACCAGGTCCGGGTGGGCCACCCAGGAGCCGTCGAATCCGTCATTGGCCTCGCGGGACTTGTCCTCGCGGACCTTGTCGAAGGCGGCGGCGGTGACTTCCGGTTCGCGGCGGTTCGGGATGAACGCGGCCATGCCGCCCATGGCGAATGCCCCGCGCTTGTGGCAGGTCTTGACCAGCAGCTCGGTGTAGGCGCGCATCATCGGCGCGGTCATCGACACGGCCGAGCGGTCGGGCATGATGAACGCCTCGCCGGCTTCGCGGAAGGTCTTGATGATGGAGAACAGGTAGTCCCAGCGGCCTGCGTTCAAGCCCGAAGCGTGCTCGCGCAGCTCGTAGAGGAACTCTTCCATCTGGAAAGCGGCCGGAATGGTCTCGATGAGCATGGTGGCGCGCACGGTGCCGTGGGCGATGCCCAGCTCGGACTGGGCGAAGGTGAAGACCTCGTTCCACAGGCGCGATTCCAGGTAGTGCTCCATCTTCGGAAGATAGTAGAACGGTCCTTGGCCGGATTCTGCCAGCACCTTCGCGTTGTGGAAGAAGTGCAGGCCGAAGTCCACCAGTGCGCCGACGGCAGGCTTGCCGTCGATGAGCACGTTGTTCTCCGGCAGGTGCCAGCCGCGGGGGCGGACCACCACGACAGCCCGTGGGGCGTCGGTGCGCAGCGCGTAGGACTTGCCGGTCTTCGCATCGGTGAAGGCCAGGGTGCCGCGGGCGGCGGCCGAGAGGTTGGAAATCGCGTCGATGACGTTGAACCAGCTCGGGGTCGAGGCATCTTCCAGGTCGGCCAGCCAGACCTTGGCGCCGGAGTTCAGCGCGTTGATCGCCATCTTGGCCGGGGAGGCCGGGCCGGTGATCTCCACACGGCGGTCCTTGAGCGCCTCGGGCGCTTCGGCGACCTTCCAGTCGCCGGTGCGCACGGATTCGGTCTCCGGGTCGAAGTCGATGGACTTGGCGGCGGAGAACTCTTCGCGGCGCACGCCGCGGGCGGCGAGCAGCTCGTCGCGGGTGCCGGCGAACTTCTGGTGCAGCTTCTCGATGAAGGCCAGTGCCTCGTCGGAGAGGATCTGCTGGGCATCGGCGACATCGGGGATGCTGGTGATTTCAATACTCATGGGTTGTTCCTTAACCTCTTGTGCTCTGTTCCATTGAAAGGATGCGTTGACATGCACCCTTGGGTCTTGCTGCGCAGCACCTACTTAGCGGCGGCTGCGTCCTGCACCGCCAGTGCAACATCGGAGGCGACCTGTGGGTCGAATACCGACGGGATGATGAATCCTGGGTTCAGCTCTGATTCGCTGACTCGGGCGGCAATGGCATCCGCGGCGGCCAGGAGCATGGCGTCGGTGATCTCGGTGACGCCTGCATCCAGCAGCCCGCGGAAGAAACCTGGGAATGCCAGGACGTTGTTGATCTGGTTCGGGAAGTCGCTGCGCCCGGTGGCGACCACCACGGCGTGGCGGCCTGCAATCTCCGGGTCCACCTCGGGATCCGGGTTGGCCATGGCGAAGACGACGGCACGCTCGTTCATGGCGGCGATGTCCGCTTCGTCCAGCACGTTCGGGGCCGAGACGCCGATGAAGACATCTGCGCCGACGACGGCTTCCTTCAGGGTGCCGGTGACGTTCTCCGGGTTGGTGTTCTGAGAGAGCCAGATGCGGTGCGCATCGGTGTAGCTCTCGTTGCGGCTGATCGCGCCGTTGCGTCCGCAGGCGATGATGTTCCTTGCGCCGCGGGCCATGAGCAGCTGGATGATCGCGTTGCCGGCCGCGCCGACACCAGAAACCACGATGCGCAGGTCCTCGATCTTCTTGTCCACGACTTTCACCGCGTTCAGCAATGCGGCCAGCGTGACAATTGCGGTGCCGTGCTGGTCGTCGTGGAAGACCGGGATGTCCAGCTCCTCGCGCAGCCGCGCTTCGATCTCGAAGCAGCGCGGGGCGGCGATGTCCTCGAGGTTCACCCCGCCGTAGACCGGGGCCAACGCCTTGACGATCTTGATGATCTCCTCGGTGTCCTGGGTGTCCAGGCAGACCGGCCAGGCATCGACATCGGCGAACTGCTTGAACAGCGCGGCCTTGCCTTCCATGACCGGCAGGGCCGCGGCCGGGCCGATATTGCCCAGGCCCAGCACTGCCGAGCCGTCGGTGACCACTGCGATGGTGTTGCGCTTGACCGTCAGGTTGCGCGCGTCGGCAGGGTTTTCGGCGATGGCCATGCAGACACGGGCGACACCCGGGGTGTAGGCGCGGGAGAGGTCGTCGCGGTTTCGCAGGGCCACCTTGGGGGTGACCGAGAGCTTGCCTCCCAGATGCATCAGGAAGGTGCGGTCCGAGACGTTGCGCACGCTCACGCCGTCGAGGTTCTCCAGTGCAGCGCGCACGGTCTCGCCGTGGGCCACGTCGGTGGTGTTGCAGGAAACGTCCACCACCATGTGGGTGTGGTTCGACTCGGTGACATCCAAGGCCGTGATGTGCGCGCCGGCCGAGCCGACAGCGCCGGCCAGTTCGCTGGTCGCGGTAATCGACGCAGGCGCCTGGACGCGAAGGGTGAGTGAATATCCCGGGCTTGGCGCTGCCATCTGATCCTCCTGTAAAAGTTTTCCGTATAGTGGATACTATTATCCTCAAAATGAAAATGCAAGGATGTTTTGTGGAGTGGGGCACGATTTTTTGACGGCTTAATATCGGATCGTGGAAGGAATGGTCGTTTCTGCGCTATTCTTGGGACGAAGGATCTCGCATCGTAGAAGTAATGCACTATCCGTTTCCGAAAACTACTGCCTCTATATAGGAGCAAAGATGACGCAGACTGCCAGCAAGTCCACCACCGGCGGCGTCCAGTCCGTCGAGCGTGCTTTTGAGCTCCTGGAAGTCATCGCGCGGACTGGCGGCGAAGCGGCGCTCAGCGAGCTGGCCGCCGATACTCCCCTGCCATTACCGACCATCCACCGATTGCTGCGCACCCTGGTGGGCGTGGGCTACGTGCGCCAGCTGCCCAATCGCCGCTACTCGCTCGGCCCGCGGCTGATCCGCCTCGGCGAGGTCGCCAACCGCCAGCTGGGGGCCCTGGCTTCCCCCGCATTGAAGGAACTGGTCGCGAAGCTGGGCGAATCGGCGAATATCGCCGTGCTCGATGGCGACATGGTCACCTACATCGCCCAGGTCCAGTCGGCCCACTCGATGCGCATGATCACCGAAGTAGGCCGGCGCGCCATGCTGCACAACTCCGGGGTCGGCAAGGCCGTGCTCTCGGTGCTCGATGACGAGCGTGTGCAGCGCCTGGTCTCGCAGGCGGGCATGCCGCCGAAGACCGCTAACACCATCACCACCCTGGGAAAGCTGTTCACCGATGTCGAGGCCACCCGGGAGCGAGGCTACGCCGTCGACGAGGAAGAGCAGGAATTGGGCGTGCGCTGTATCGCGGTGCCGGTACCGGGCGCGCCCACGCCGATGGCCATCTCGGTCTCCGGCCCGGTGACCAGAGTCGACGAGGCCTTCACGAAGAAGGCCGTGCCGGTACTGCAGGACGCTGCCCGCGAACTGGGCCGCCAGCTGGTGGCAGCCGCCGACTAGGCAGGCGGCAATTCCAGCTGGTACCTGATCACCTCCGGAACTGCCGAACCGGCGCGCTACTGCGCGAACTGGGTGGCGTGCAGCTCGCTGTAGCGCCCGCCGATGGCCAGCAGCTCACTGTGCGTGCCGCGCTCGAGAATGCGTCCGCCCTCCACGACCAGGATCTGGTCTGCCGAGCGGATGGTCGACAGGCGGTGGGCGATGATCAGCGCGGTGCGGTTTTCCAGCGCTTCGCCCAGCGCCGCCTGCACTGCGGCCTCGTTCGACGAGTCAAGCGCGGCGGTGGCCTCGTCCAGGATGACCACCTGGGGAGCTGCCAGCAGCAGCCGGGCAATGGTCATGCGCTGGCGTTCTCCGCCGGAAAGCCGGTAGCCACGCTCCCCCACCACGGTGTCCAGTCCATCGGGCAGGGCGGCAATCACCGGCTTGAGCCGGGCGCGCTCCAGCGCCTCCCAGATCTGCTCATCGGTAGCTTCCGGACGAGCCAAGGCGAGATTGGAGCGGATAGACTCGTGGAACAAGTGCCCGTCCTGGGTGACCATGGAGACCGCCCCGCGCAACGAGTCCAGCTTGAGCTGGCGGATGTCCTGGCCGGCCAGTTCGATGCTGCCCGAGTCCACGTCGTAGAGACGGGCCAGCAGCGAGGCGATGGTGGATTTGCCGGCACCGGAAGAACCGACCAGCGCAAAGGTCTGTCCCGCGGGGATCTCGAAATCGATATCATGCAGGACTTCCTCGCCGCCGCGGGTGTCAAGCACTGCCACTTCCTCCAGCGAGGCCAGCGAAACCATGTCCGCGCTCGGGTAGGAGAAGTTCACGTGGTTGAACTTCACCGGCACCGACCCGGCCTCAAGCCGGCGGGCGTTCGGCGCATCGGCAATCAGCGGTTCCAAATCCAGCACCTCGAAGACACGGTCGAAGCTGACCAGCGCGCTGGTGATTTCCACACGGGCATTGGCCAGTGCGGTCAGCGGCGTGTAGAGGCGGGTGAGCAGCATACCCAGAACCACCACGTCGCCGGCGGCCAGGTCGCCACGCACCGCGTACATTCCGCCCAGGCCGTAGACCAGTGCGAGGGCCAGGGCAGCCACCAGGGTCAGCGCGGCGACGAAGTAGAACTGGCGCATGGCCATCTTCACGCCGATATCTCGCACCTTTCCGGCACGCAGCGCGAACTGCTCGGACTCGTCCTTGGGGCGGCCGAAAAGCTTGATCAGGGTGGCGCCGGGTGCGGAGAAGCGCTCGGTCATCTGGTTGCCCATGGTCGCGTTCAGCTCCGCGGATTCGCGGCGCAGCAGGGCCACGGACTTGCCGAAGTGGCGGGCGGGCAGCAGGAAGATCGGCAGCAGCACCAGCGCGATCAGCGTGACTTGCCACGAGGTGGTGAACATGACGCCCGCGGTGAGCACCAGCGCCACGGTATTGGAGACTAGTCCGGACAGGGTTCCGGCGAAGGCTGACTGCGCACCGATGACGTCGTTGTTCAAGCGGCTGACCAGCGCACCGGTCCGGGTGCGGGAGAAGAACGCCACCGGCATTTTCTGTACGTGGTCGAAGACCGCAGTGCGCAGGTCATAGATGATTCCCTCGCCCAGGCGCGAGGAGAACCAGCGGACGACTACTGAAACCACGGCGTCCAGGATCGCAATCACCGCCATGAGCAGCGCCACGTTGAGGATCGTGCGGATGCCGGATTGCGCGACAATCTCGTCGACCACCCGTCCCGCGAGCACCGGGGTGATCACGGCCAGCACGGCGGCCAGGATGGAGAAGATGACGAAGACCAGCAGGCGGGACTTGTAGCTAGCGGCAAATTTCAACACTCGCTTGGGCGTGGTGGGAGCGTAGGCCTTGCCCTTGTCTCCCGACAGCTTCCATAGCGAATGCCAGGCGGCGCTTTCCATGCTCATTAACGAGTGCTCTCAATCCTGCTGGAGTTAATCGGTGGGACGCTTGAACCCAATGATCTCAGTAAGCGGACCACGCCTCTACGTAGGCAAAGCTTACGTCCCGGTCTGATTGCATGAAAGAACTTCCTTGCCGGCGGCAGCAAGATCACGCATGGAGCCCCTGGCAATTCCAAGCCCGCCCTCAGTGCATGAGCTGGCGTGCTCAGTGTAGAAAGTGAGGAACTCAGTGTGAGGCCGGCAGCCTATTGACCATGAACGACAAGCTTTAAACGAACAACTGTAATCGCCGTTAGCCAACATGAAATGAATTACCGGCCTGCGCTCATCGTGCTGATAAATGCTGAGGCTCCCAAGCCGCCGAACGGGAACTAAGCAGACATTGAAAATCTAGGTAGAAATCTATATAGTTTTTGCATGACTACCATGAGCATCACCGAAGCTTCCCGTTCCGGCCTTTCAGCGTTGGTGGCGGCCGCTGAAGAAGGCCGCGATACAGTCTTGTCGCGTCACGGCAAGGTTGTGGCCGAAGTGGTGTCAGCCAAGGAAATCGCTCAACTACGACAGGACCGGGAGACACTTCGCGACGCCGCATTGGTTATGGCACGCTTTGCCACCGATAGCGGTGCACGCACGACCCTCGATCAAGCCTTGGAATTCTTCAACTTGGACCGCGCAGAGTTGGAGGCAGAAAATGCCAAAGAAGCTAAGTCAGGGGATTCGTGAGTCAGCCTCGAGACCGGCTGTGTATTGTTCGGCTAACTGAAGACGCAGTGTCCGACCTGCATCGCCTTCACAAAAAAGACCCCCGGATCGTCCGTGCCGTGTTCAAGAAAATGCTGCTTCTGGAACAGTCGCCTGAAGCCGGTGAACCACTGCTTGGAGCCCTGGGTGGTTTTCGCAAGCTAGTTGTCGGTGACCGGGATTGGCGCATCGTTTGGCGCATCACCGAGGATGCCTCCGGTATACCCGTTCTTGATATCTCGGAAATCTGGGCTGTGGGCGCACGTTCAGATGGCGAAGTCTACGAGGAGCTCACCTCACGGGTTGCACGCATGGGCAACAGCCCGAAAATTCGACCTTTGAAGGACGTCATCATCCAAATGGGTCGGCTCTACGAATCAGTTGAGGCAACGGCCGAGCCAGCCCTCGCATCGCCCCTTCCCGAATGGATGATCAGTGCATTGAAAGATCAGCTGCACTTGTCTGATCCGGAAATCTCAGAGCTCAGCGAACAACAAGGCCAGCAAAGACTAATTGAGCACTGGTCCGGACATAGCGGTAGCTGAATCCCCGTCTGGCACGCTTCGAGCAACTTCAATGGGATATGCAGAAACTAAGTGGAGCACTCTGATACCCAGCTCTGCCGACAGATCACAAGTGATAGTGGCATTAGCGACGACCCATCGTCAGCGTCGAATCATGTTCACGACTTGTATCTTTTACTGAATCAAATTGGATCACGACTGTTTTCGAAGCAAGCAACAATTCCTCTGCAATTAGAGGTCTCCAATACCGCAACCGTGTCTGCGGCATTAGCAATTTTTGGCCTGCCTCCTCCTACAAATGTCCATTCCGGACACAGGGAATCGAACGATCGCAGAACACCGGAGGACGGCTCATCTGAATTTCGCGAGTACAGGCAAGCCGTGCACCTTCCGTAAGTTCAATACGCCAATGCAGGCTCGCTAGACGCGCGTAAGTAAGGTGTCCCGCACTTGCAGCAGCCCGTCATAGCGGCTTATCGGTGCATTCGGATCATACAGGTTGAAACGCTCCACGTCCGCTTGCGCGCCTTCGGGGCGCACATAGCGCACATCGACAACGCCCAGGGTCGCGGCGTACTCGAAGATCAGGGCCATCAGGTAACGGCGGTCCACCACGCCAGGGAAGTCGGAGTCGGCGTAGCCCAGCGATCCATACTGGGGGTGCTCAATGTAGAACTTCCAGGTAGCCCGTTCCGTGCGCGCACTGGTGAACGGCGCCACCGCGGTCACCTGATCGAAAAGTCTATCGATCTCCACGAACTCGTCGACCGCCAGCAACTCGATAGCCGTGGCCGATCTTCCTGTTGATCGTCACCGGCATCGCGGCGGTGGGCGATGTCAAGGCAGTGGGACGCGTCGGCGTCAAGGCCTTGATCTACTTCACCTGCGCCTCGGTCTTCGGCCTGATCATTGCCAACGTCTTCCAGCCAGGTGCCGGTTTGAGCATCGACCCGTCAACTCTCGACACCGGGGCTATCGAGGAGAAATCCGGCGAGGCCAAGGGGGGCGGCCGACTTCATCCTGGGAATCATTACGGTCAGAGTCATCGGTGCCTTCGCCGATAACAACCTGCTACAGGTGCTGTTCTTCTCGGTCTTCTTCGGCGCAGCCATCGTAGTCGTCGGCCAGGAACGCTGCGCACCGTTGCTGGCGGCATTCGAGAACATCCTGGAACTGATTTTCAAGGTCATGAGCTGGGTCATGCGCGTTGCACCCCTGAGTGCCTTCGGCGCCATGGGTTTCATTATCGGTCAATACGGCATCGAGACACTGGGCACCTATGCGAAGTTGATTCCGGCCTGCTACGCCGCGGCCCTGCTGTTCATCGGCATCCTCTTCGTAGTTGCCTGGGCATTTGCCCGGGTTCCACTATGGGAGTTCATCAAGTACACCCGCCAGGAATTCCTGCTGGCCCTGGGCACCGCATCGACGGAGTCCGTGATGCCGAGGATCATGACCAAGCTGACCAACGCCGGATGTTCCCGTGCCACCACCGGCTTGGTGGTTCCGACCGGATATTCCTTCAACCTCGATGGTGCGGCCAGCAGCTCTCCGCGCTGGGCATCTTGCTGCTAACTTCCAAGGGCATGGCAGGCGTCCCGGGATCCTCGTTCTTGGCGTTGTCGGCGACCGCCGCGGCCCTGGGCATCTTCCCGGTGGCCGGCGTGGCCCTGCTGCTGGGCGCAGACCACATCATGGATTCGATGCGCGTCGCGGTGAACCTGCTGGGCAACTGCGTAGCCACCTTCGTCGTCGCCAAATAGGAAGGGCAGTTCGAGCGCGAGGCGATGAAGCGTGCCGTCGCCGGTGAAATCACCAACGAGGACTCGGCCCGCATGCTCGGACGCGAAGAGGAGTAGGAAGAACTGGAAGCGGACCGCGTAGCCAACGGCGGCCAGCCTTCGCCGTAGTTCGGTGGCTGCCCTTCCCCGGATGCCCTGCCAAAGTTCGATATGCGTCCGGCAACTGAAGCCGAGGCGGCAGCGGCCGCACGAAAAAGCCACTTCGATGACGAACGCGCCGAAGTGCGCAGCTGAGGCAAGCCGAATGCTTCAAGGGAAACTGCGGGGATCCTGAACACGAAACGGCCGGCGTGCACTGGAATTGTTCCAGTGCACGCCGGCCGCTCTCCGTTCTACTCGCCAGCTTTGGTCCGCGGCCATTGTTGTGCGTTGTTTGCCATAGCTTGCACCGGTTCCTAGTGCTTCACCACCCAGTTGTCATCGATCATCGCGGCGAAGTCGAAAGCCTCATCAAGGATCTCGCGCAGCGTGCTGCCGGTGGTGCCAACCCAGCGGTCCAGCGCATGGCCGTACAGGGACAGGCCCAGCAAAGCGGCGGTTTCGGCCAGCCGCTGGTTCGCGCAGAACGGCGAGAGCGCCTGGGCCAGCGCCGCCTGCTGCTCACGCAGGGATTCCTGCCAGCTGGCCCGCAGCGCAGGGGTGCTCCGGATCAATTCAATGCGGCTGATCATTGTCGCCGGATCCTGTTCAGCGAACGCCACTGCCGGTTCGAAGCTGCGGCGCAAGAGCTCCAGCAAGCTCTCCCCCGGCTGCGACGTCATGGAGCGGGCCATATCGGCGAAGTGCCCGGTCATGGAACGTAGCGCGGTAACCACCGCATCCTCTTTCGAGGAGAAGTACCGGAAGAACGTTGCGCGGGAAATTCCGGCGGCTTGGGCTGCTTGCTGGACGGTGACGTTCTCTACACCGCGTTCGGCGAACACGGCATAGGCCTGTTCCGCCAACTCGACTTTCATCTTTTCGCGAACCCGATCGCGAACCACGCTGCCCATGGCAAGAATCTTACTCTGCGATCAATTCGCGAAAGTGAGACGCAGTCTCTTTATCCAAGTCATCAGACATTCGGCTAGGGTGTGTCGCGGTGGTTGCGGTTCGCGGGGCTCAATATTTCCTCGAACGTGAGGCCATTCCGTTTCCGCTTCGCTAGGCTCTGGTACAGAAAAACCGACTACTGATGAGGACAAGCATGGCACAGCAGATCGCAAACCGCATCGACCTCGGCCAAGGACTGGAAACCACTGCGCAGGGTTTTGGCTGCATGTCGCTGAGCGGGCCCTACGGCGCGGCCGACGATGCCGAATCCTTGCGCACACTGAACCACGTCATTGATCGCGGCGTGACGTTCCTGGATACCGCCAACATCTACGGCGATGGGCACAACGAAGCCCTGCTGTCCCAGGTGCTGAAAACCCGACGGGACGAAGTCACGCTGGCAACCAAGGCGGGTATCGTCCGCCCGAAGAACCCGGGAGATCCACGCGCCAACGGCGACCCCGCCTTCATCAAGAAATGCATGGACGAGAGCCTGCAGCGCCTCGGCGTCGACCACGTCGACCTGTACTACTACCATCGCGTGGATTCCAGAGTGCCGATCGAGGAGACGGTCGGAGCCTACAGGGAACTGGTCGAAACGGGGAAAATCCTGCACATCGGATTATCCGAGGTGACCTCCCAGGAGCTGCGCCGAGCCCATGCGGTGCATCCGATTTCAGCGATCCAGACGGAGTACTCGATTTTCAGCCGCGACATCGAGCGCTGGCTGCTGCCAACCGCCAGCGAACTGGGCGTGGGCCTGGTGACCTACGCGTCGCTGGGCCGCGGATACTTCACCGGCGAAGTGGATTCACTGGAACAGCTGGGCTCAGAGGACATCCGCCGCAACTTCCCGCGCTTCGAGGCATCCCGCATGGAGCACAACCAGCCGCTGCGCCAAGTCATCAATGATGTGGCCGAACGCGAGAACATCTCCACCTCCCAAGCATCGCTGGCCTGGGTCTACGAAAAGGCCCGCGCATTCGGTGTCGCCGTCTCCCCGATCCCGGGGACCCGCTTCAGCGCGCACTTCGATGACAACCTGCAGGCATTGGATGTCCGCTTGTCCGCGGAATCCCTGTCGGCACTGGATGCCTTGGCCGCCCAAGTGGACGGCGAGCGCCAGAAGGACGTGATGTCGGTGTCCAAGGGCCGCGAAGAGGTCCAGATGGCCCAGATGTAGCTTCGCTGATCGCTACTGCGTAGAGTCGTGAGCGTAGCGCATCGCCACACGTTCGCCACAGGAAAGGACTATCCCATGAGAATCGCTTTGGCGCAGGTGCTGAGCACCGCTGATCCCCAGCGCAATCTGGTGACGGTGCGCGATCATGCCCGCCAGGCGAAGGAGGCAGGGGCAACGCTGGTGGTCTTTCCCGAGGCGATGCAGGTGTCTTTCGGCCATGATCTCGCCAAATACGCGCAGGCTCTGGATGGCCCCTGGGCTACGCTGATTCGCCAGCAGGCGCGGGAGATCGGCATCACCATCGCCGCGGGCATGTTCACCCCCGGCGAGGGCGGACGGGTACGCAACACCTTGCTGGTCGCCGGCGACGGGGTTGATACCCACTACGACAAGATCCATCTCTATGATGCCTTCGGCTATGCGGAGTCGGATTCGGTGACGCCCGGTCAGTCCCCGGTGCAGTTCAAGCATGAGGGCACGATCATCGGGTTGGCCACCTGCTACGACCTGCGGTTCCCGCGCTTGTTCACCCGCCATGCGCAGGCTGGCGCTTCGATCTGCATTGTCAGCGCTTCGTGGGGACAGGGCGAAGGGAAGGCCGAGCAGTGGACCACCCTGGCACAGGCCCGGGCACTGGATTCAACGACCTTCGTGGTGGCGGTGGACCAGGCGGATCCGCAAAGCATTGGCCGCACGGTCACCGGCACGGCGCCTTTGGGCGTCGGCCACTCACTTGCGGTGGATCCGCTGGGCCGTGTTATCGCCCAGGCCGGTGCGGAGCCCGAGCTGCTGGTCGTGGACCTGGATCTCGATCGGGTCGAGGTCGCGCGCAAGCAGCTGCCGGTGCTGGCCAACGCGGTCGACCTGTAGCCAGGCGGCGGGCTCAGCGTTTCCGGTTCTCCAGCCAGTCCAGCATGTCCGGCCAGGCGGCATCCCCGACCCCGCGCCGCATCAGCCCGTGATGCCCGATGACTGGCACCCCGAGCTCATCTGGCGTGCAGGTCCGGCGCTGGACCGTGGCCGAGACCAGGTGCCCGGTCAGCTGGTCCATCTGCCGTGGCGAGGCCCACCGGTCATCACTGGCACCGACGGCCAGGATGGGAATCCGGGTTCGGGCTGCACGTTCCCGGGCCTGCATGCTCGGGTCATCGAAGAAGTAGTTGGGTTTCCGGATCCAGCGGCTCCACTCCAGCAAGGCAGCTGTCGGGATGTCCTCGCCCAACCCGAGTTTCTGCCCGGGCATGTAGCCCATGGTCCGGCTGAGCGCCGGTCCCACGATATTCAGTATCGCGGTGACGCGCGCCCGTTCCTGCCACGGGGAGATGGTCCGCGAAGCGGCCACATGGCTGGAGACGATAACCGCTGCCGACAGCGCTTCGGTGCCGTAATCCAGGATCAGCCCATGCCCTCCGATGCTGTGGCCCACTGCGTAGTGCGGGAGGTCGGGGTAGCTCTCGGCCGCCCACCGCGCGACGGCTGGGATATCCTGCTGGATCCAGTCGCGCATCCGCAGGCTGCTGCATTCCTTGGGCGAGCCGGACAGCCCTGTACCCCGGTAGTCGTAGGTCACGGCAATCATTGAGGAGCGCGTCGCCATTTCAGCCAAGGCGCGATAGAACCGCTGCGGGGTGGCGGTCGCCGGATGAATCACCAGCACGCCGCGCGGGTCTTGTGCCGGTTTGAACACCGTGGCCTGGACACTGTCCTTGGCTGTGACGAGAACGCGCACTGCTTCGCTGATGATGCTCTGGGGTTGCATACCGCCATCCTAGCCATATGTTACTCACCAGTAAATACATTCTTCCGCTCGGAATCCACTCGACCAGATCCATCCAGCTTCCGGCCGGTTGATCATTGCTCAATTCCTCTTCCACCAGGGCCATCCTCCGCTTAGGGTAGAAACAGCCATCTGACCTTGCCTGCCATCGGAGCCCCCAGTGCCACTAGCCCTGCCCGAATCCACGCTGCCCCATCCCTCTTCGGCCCCTGCGCTGAATTGGGGCATTCTCGGGCCGGGGTGGATCGCCTCGCAGTTCGCCCAGTCGCTGAACAGCTTGACCGCCAGCCGGATCGGCGCTGTCGGCTCGCGCACCCTGGCCCGCTCCGAGCAGTTCGCGCGCACCTACGGGGATGGGCGAACCCGGGCCTTCGGTTCATACGATGCGGTACTCGACGACCCTGCGGTGGATGCCATCTATATCGCTGTCCCGCACAGCGGCCACGCGGACCTGGCGCTGAAGGCCATCGCCGCGGGCAAGTACGTCCTGGTGGAGAAGCCGATGAGCCTGGATGCCCGGCAAACGGCCCGGATCATCGAGGCGACAAGGGCTGCCGGGGTGTTCGTGATGGAAGCCATGTGGTCGCGTTTCCTGCCGATCGGGAATGTGCTGTCGCAGGTCATCGAGTCCGGAATGCTCGGTCAGGTGATCACCATCCAGGCTGATTTCGGTGCCAGGTTCGAGGTCGACTACAGCTCGCGCATCTACGACCCGGCACTGGGCGGCGGGGCCCTGCTTGATCTCGGCATCTATCCCATTGCCTTCAGCGCCATGGTTTCCCCGGCCAAGCAGCTTCTGCACGCTTCCGGGCGGATGGCCCCGACCGGTGTCGATGCGTCCTTCACCGCGGTGCTGGCCAATGAGGACGGATCCACGGCAACGGTGTTCAGCAGCATTGAGACCGATTCGCCGCAAGGCGCATGGATCGCCGGCACCGAGGGAACGCTGGAGCTGGAGCGTCCGATCTGCTGCGGTTCCGCGCTGGTGCTGCGCAGTGCCGACGGAAAGCTCGTCGACAGCCGCAAGTTCGCCGAAACCTCGCCGGCTGCCGGCTTGGGCTTCGAAGCGGCCCACGTAGCCCGGTGCATCGCCGATGGATTGACCGAGTCGCCGGTCATGCCGCTGGACGAGTCGCTGGCGATTGCCCAGACCATGGATGCGATCGCCGCAAAACTGCGCACCGGCTAGTCAGCGACGCTGCGCCGAGGCCTCCCAGGCGCTGTGCACCATCTGCGCCAGGCTATGGCGCATCCTCCAGTCCAGGTCGCGGGCGGCCAGCTTGCCGTCGGCAACGATGCGCGCCGGATCGCCCGGACGGCGGGCTTCCTCAATAGCGGTGAAGCCGATGCCGGTCACCTCGGCGACCGCATCCATGATCTGCCGCACCGAGACGCCATCACCTGAACCCAGGTTGTAGACCGGCTCCAACGCCTCGCCCGCCTCCAGCTTCCTGGCCGCTTCCACATGCGCCAGCGCGAGGTCGGCGACATGCACGTAGTCGCGCACGCAGGTGCCATCGGGGGTGCCGTAGTCGGTGCCGAAGATCTTCGGGGACTTGCCGGCATTCAACGCCTGGAACACCAGCGGGAACAGGTTGTGCGGACTCGCGTCATAGAGTTCAGCGCTGCCCGACCCAACCACATTGAAGTAGCGCAGCGAAGTGTGCTTCAGCCCGGCGGCCGTCGCCTGGTCGCGGATCATCCACTCCCCCACGAGCTTGCTCTGGCCATACGGGGATTCGGGGAAGGTGCCGGTAGTCTCGGTGACCACATCCTCGGCCGGGGTGCCGTAGACGGCGGCCGATGAGGAGAAGACCATATTGTGCACGCGGGCGGTGGCCATCGCTTCGAGCAGGTGCGCGGTGCCGGTAGCATTCTGCTCGAAGGCCAGCAGCGGGTGCTTCACCGATTCCCCGGCATACTTGTAGCCGGCCAGGTGGATGACTCCGGAGGCTTCGTGGCGCTTCATGATTTCCACGAGCTTTTCGGTCTGCAGGATGCTCAACTGGTAGAACGGCACTTCTTCGGGAACGAAGGAGCGCACCCCGCTGGACATCGAGTCCACGACCACCGGTTCGAACCCCGCCGCCTGCAGCGAACGCACCACGTGGGATCCGATATACCCGGCTCCGCCGGTCACTAGCCAACTCATGCCCTGCCTGCTCCCTCATCTGCGATTACGGTGAAAATGGCCGGCTCGACGTAGCCGGCGCGGTCAAAGGCCTCGCGGACGGCCTGGCTGGCCGGCTCGATCTGCTCGCGCTTGACCAGGGCAATGGCGCTGCCGCCAAAACCGCCACCGGTCATGCGGGCGCCGATGGCTCCGGCCGCCATGGCCGCGTCCACGGCGGTGTCCAGTTCCTCGCTGGAAATCTCGTAGTCGTCGCGCATGGATTCGTGGGACTGGCACAGCAGCTTGCCTACCGCGTCCAGGTCCGAGGCGCGCAACGCGGCAACGGCATCGAGCACCCGCCGGTTCTCGGTCACGATGTGCTTGGCGCGGCGCCGGGCCACCGGGTCGGCGATGGCTTCCAGTTCCGCGACGCTGTGCACTTCGCGCAAGGATTCCACCCCCAGCGCGGCGGCGGCCTGCTCGCAGCTGGCACGGCGGGCGGCATAGCCGCCATCCACATGCGAATGCTCGACGCGGGTATCGATGACCAGCACCACCGCGTCGTGCTGCGCCAACGGCAACGGCACTGCCTGCGTTTCCATGGAACGGCAATCCAGGAAGAGCGCGTGCTGGGCCTGGGACATCAGCGAGGCGCTCTGGTCCATGATTCCGGTCGGGGCGCCCACGAATTCGTTCTCGGCCCGCTGGGTCAGCTGGGCCATCTGCACCTTGGTCAGCTGAAGGCCGTAGAGGTCATCCAGCGCCACGATGGTCGCCACTTCCAGGGCATGCGAGGAGGACAGCCCGGAGCCCACCGGGACGTCGGAGTCGACCATCAGTTCCAGCCCGCCGATGCGCACGCCTTCGAGCTGGTTCAGCGCCCACAGCACGGCCGCCGGGTAGGCGGCCCAGCCGGGCACCGCCCGGGGCACCAGTTCCTCGACGGTGATCGAGGTGACCGGCGGTTCGCCGCCTGCTCCGTAGGTGGAGGCGAAGTCCAACACCTGGCTTCCCGGATCCAGCCGCGGCTTGCGGCGCACCGCCACCAGCGCGTTCTTGTCGATGGCGAAGGGCAGCACATAGCCCAGGTTGTAGTCGGTATGCTCGCCAATCAGGTTCACCCGTCCAGGGGCGCGCCAGATGCCTTCGGGCCGGTGGCCGTAGACCTTGGTGAACTTTTCGCGCAGGGCGTTGACCCGCGCCGCGGTTTCCCCGCTTCCGCTGCGGCTCATGGCATGACCTCGCGCAGCCGGGCGGCTGCCTGCTCGGCCGGGACATCGTTGATGAAGGCGCCCATGGCAGCTTCCGAGCCTGCCAGGTACTTCAATTTGCCAGCTGCCCGGCGCGGGCTGGTCAGCTGCAGGTGCAGCCGTGCCGCCTCACGGGCTTCCGCTTCCAGTGGAGCCTGGTGCCAAGCGGCAATATAGGGTGTGGGGGTGTCGTACAGCGCGTCGACTCCGCGCAGCAGATCCCGGTACATCACTGCCAGTTCGGCTTTCTCCTCTTCATTGAGCACGGCAAGATCCGGCACGTGGCGGTGCGGGACCAGATGGGCTTCCAGCGGCCATCGGGCGGCATAGGGCACGAACACGGAGAAGTGCTCGCCTTGGCGCACCATGCGCGTGCCCTCATTGCGCTCGAAGTCCAGGATGTCTTGCACCAGGGGGCGTCCGGTGTTCGCCAGGTGCGCCACCGCCTGGCCCGCCATCTTGGCGGCGGTCGGGGCCAGGTACGGGTAGGCGTAGATCTGCCCGTGCGGGTGGTGCAGGGTCACGCCGATGTCCTGGCCGCGGTTCTCGAAGACGAATACCTGCTCGATGCCTTCCATCGCGGATAATGCGGCGGTGCGCTGCGCCCAGGCCTCGATGACGGTGCGTGCCCGGGCGTCATCCAGCGAGGCGAAGGAGCCGGTGTGCTCGGGGGTGAACACCACGACTTCGCAGCGCCCGTAGGCCGGGGCTGGAACCTGCACCGGTGCGGCGGATGGAATCGAACCCAGTGCCGGGCCGAGCGACGGGAAGCGGTTCTCGAAGACCACCACGTTGAAATCCTCGGCGGGGATTTCGCTCATGCGCCCGTTGCCGCTGGGGCATAGCGGGCATTCTTCCTTGGGCGGCAGGTAGGTGCGCGACTGGCGGTGGGCGGCGACCGCCACCCAGTCTCCGGTCAGCCGGTCATAGCGCAGCTCGCCGGGTTCCCCGCGCGGATCCAGCGGCCGGGTATCGACCGCCGGTTCGGGCAGTGCGGTGTTGGCATCGGCGAAGAAGATCGCTTCGCGGCCATCGGCCAGGTGGTGCACCCGGTGGGCTGCTTCATATGCTGCGGAGCCTTGCGGCATGGCCATCTCTCCAATGGGCTAGTGGTGGTGCAAATAGGTAGGCGGCGCGGCGGGCGCGCCTGCGGGTCAGCGCGGCTGGACCGGGCCGATCAGCCAACTGGCTTCGCAGCTGGCGCTCGGGGCCAGCGCGATGACGTCCTGGCCTGAGTTGAACCCGCCGGGCGGGCAGGTCATCGGCTCGATGGCCAGGCCGGTGCGGTCAAGCGCCGGGTCATCGCGGTCAGCGGTGTGGATCTGGACCCACGGGCAGGCCACATCCCAGCTGATCTGCGCGCCGACGCCCACAGCGTCGGCGATCGATGCACTGAACAAGCCGTCGGCGCCGGCGGCCAACCCGGTGTACGCATGATCGATGAACAGTTCCCCGATCGGCTTCGAGGTGCGGAAATCCAGCTCGGTGCCGGACACCTCCACCACTTCCTTCGGCAGCAAGCGCGCGCCTTCGGTGAGTTGCACCTTGCCGGCAGGCAGGGTGAATTCCCAGTCATCCGCCCGTTGGCCCGGGGCAACCAGGTAGGCGTGCGAACCCCAGGCGAAGGGCGCGGTGCCCTGTCCGAGGTTGGTGGCGGTGGCGATGGTGCGCAGGCCGCCGGCTTCCAGCCGGTAGCCGATCACCAGTTGCACCCGGTACGGGTAGCCGCCGCTCGGGGCGATCACTGTGCGCAGCTGGGCGAAGTCCGGGCCGCGTCCGGTGATCTCGAAGTTCTCGTCCAGCACTAGGCCGTGCAGCGCGTGGCCGCGCACCGGCTCGCTGATTCCCAGTTGCAGCTCCCGGCCTTCCCAGTGGTAGGCCCCGTCGATCACCCGGTTGGGCCAGGGGGCAAGGATGGCTCCGGAGAACACCGGGCGCTGGCTATGGGGGTCGAAGGCGCGCACCAGCGGGCGGCCGGCATATTCCAGCGACACCAGGGTGGCGCCCACCGTGGCCAGCTGCGCGGTGAAGCCGTGGGCTCGCAGAGTGAGCACCGTGCCGTTGGCGGTGTCCTGCGCTGGCAGTGCTTGGCGATCCATGTCGTCATCCTTCATGCGGGGGGGCAGGGAAACTGTCGGGCATGGGCAGGCCCTCCCGCCACCTCATTCGGGAGGGCCCGTGGCAGCAAGCCGCAGCCTAGTTGCCGGCGCCTGCGCGGCGCTTGTTGTAGATGTCGAAGGCCACTGCCAGCAACAGCACCACGCCCTTGACGATCTGCTGGGTGGACGCGCCGACGCCCATCAGCTGCATGCCGTTGGACAGCACCGCCATCACCAGGCCGCCGACGATCGCTCCGGTCACCCGGCCCACGCCGCCGGTGGTCGAGGCGCCGCCGATAAAGCAGGCGGCGATCGCATCCAGCTCAAACATGTTCCCGGCACCCGGCTGGGCACCGTTGGAGCGCGAGGAGAAGACCACGCCGGCCACACCGGAAAGCAGGCCCATGTTGATGAAGATCCACATGTTGATCTTCTTCACGTTCACGCCCGAGAGCTTCGCGGCGGAGAGGTTGCCGCCGATGGCGTAGACGTGGCGGCCGAAGACGGTCTTGGTGGTCAGCACGTGGTAGCCCAGGATCAGGGCGGCCAGGATGATCAGCACGATCGGCATGCCGCGACTGGTGGCGATCTGCCAGAAGAACCAGAGGATGATGATGCCCGTGACGATGTTCTTGGCCAGGAACATGGCCATGGATTCAACGCTCTGGCCGTACTTCGCGCGGCCGGAGCGGTTGCGCCACTGCGAGACGATCAGGCCGGCTACGGCGATCACGCCGATGATCACGGTGAACAGGTCAAAACCGTTGCCGCCCAGCAGGCCGTTGAGGAAACCGCCGGCGATCTGGCCGTATTCGCCGGGGAACGGCGAGAGCGAAACGTTGCTGAGCACTTCATAGGTCAGACCGCGGAAGAGCAGCATTCCGGCCAGCGTCACGATGAACGCGGGAATGCCCACGTACGCGACCCAGAAACCCTGCCACACACCGCACAGCCCGCCGACCGCGATGCCGGCGAGCATGCCTGCCCACCATGGCATGTCGTTCTTGATCACCAGCACCGCGGAGACCGCGCCGGTCAGGGCGACCAGCGACCCGACGGAGAGGTCGATGTGCCCGGCCACGATCACGATGATCATGCCCAGCGCGAGGATCAGCACGTAGGAGTACTGCAGGATGATGTTGGTGATGTTGATCGGGCTGAGCAGCAGGCCGTTGGTCAGGATGGTGAACAGCACCACGATGAGCACGAAGGCAATGTAGATGCCCGAGGTGCGCAAGTTCTTGGTGAAGATATCCTTCAGCTCGTTTGTGATGGTCATCGGGTGCTTTCCTTCTCGATGGTCATGAGTTCCATGAGGCGTTCCTGGGTGGCTTCGCTGCGCGGCAGCTGGCCGGTCATCCGGCCGTAGGCCAGGGTGTAGATGCGGTCGCAGATGCCCAGCAGCTCGGGCAGTTCGGAGGAGATCACCAGCACCGCCTTGCCGGCCGCGGCCAGCTCGTTGATGATCGTGTAGATCTCGTATTTGGCGCCGACGTCGATGCCGCGGGTTGGCTCGTCGAGGATCAGCAGCTCGGGGGCGGTGTGCAGCCACTTGCCCAGCACGACCTTCTGCTGGTTGCCGCCCGAGAGGTTGCCGACCTTCGCCATGACGTTGGGGGTCTTGATGCGCATGGACTTGCGGTAGTGCTCGGCGATCTGGATTTCCCTGTTGCCGTCCACGAAGCCCTTCGAGGAGATCTTGCCCAGCCCGGCCGCGGTGGTGTTCACGCGGATGTCCTCGATGAGGTTAAGGCCGAACTTCTTGCGGTCTTCCGAGACGTAGGCGATGCCGGCTCCGATGGCCTTGCCCACAGTGGAGGTGTCCACCGGCTTGCCGCCCATCAGCACGGTGCCGGTGATGTTCCGGCCGTAGCTGTGCCCGAAGATGCTCATCGCCAGTTCGGTGCGCCCGGCGCCCATGAGCCCGGCAATGCCGACGATTTCGCCGGCGCGCACGTCGAGGCTTGCGTGTTCCACCACGGTGCGGTCCTGCTGCACCGGATGCTGGACCGACCAGTCGCGCACCTCGAAGACCACGTCGCCGATCTGCGGCTCGCGCTCCGGATAGCGGGCCGAGAGCTCGCGGCCGACCATGCCGCGGATGATGCGGTTCTGGTTGGAGGCGGGGTCGGCCATGTCCAGGGCCTCGATGGACTGGCCATCGCGGATGATGGTGGTGGTGTTGGCGATGTCCTCGATCTCGCCGAGCTTGTGCGAGATGATGATCGAGGTGATGCCCTGCTCGCGCAGTTCGCGCAGCAGGTTCAGCAGGTGCTCCGAGTCGTCGTCGTTCAGCGCGGCGGTCGGTTCGTCCAGGATCAGCAGCTTCACGTTCTTGCTCAGCGCCTTGGCGATTTCCACCAACTGCTGCTTGCCGACGCCGAGCTGGCCGACCGGGGTAACCGGCTGCTCGTCCAGGCCCACGCGGGCCAGCAGGTCGGCGGCGCGATGGTTGGTTTCGTTCCAGTCGATGAAGCCGCCGCGGGAGGTCTCGTTGCCGAGGAAGATGTTCTCCGCCACCGAGAGGTAGGGCACCAGGGCCAGCTCCTGGTGGATGATCACGATGCCCTGGTCTTCGGAATCCTTGATGTTCGAGGCCTTGAGCTCCTCGCCCTCGAAAATGATCTTGCCCTCGTAGCTGCCGTGCGGGTAGACCCCGGAGAGCACCTTCATGAGGGTGGATTTGCCGGCGCCGTTCTCGCCGCAGATGGCGTGGATCTCGCCCTTGCTGACCGAAAGGTTGACGCCGTCCAGCGCCTTGACTCCGGGAAAAGTCTTGGTGATGTCCTGCATGTGCAGGATCGTGGTGTCCATAGTGCAGACGTCCTTGGTGTGTGCTGTGAGCGGTGAACCGCGGCGGCGGGAGCGCAGCTTGCCCTCCCGCCACCGTGGTTGCTGCCTGGGCGGCTACTTGGCCTGGCCGGCCTTGACTTCCTCGGCGGTGTAGTACCCGGAGTCGACCAGCAGCGAGGTGATGTTGTCCTTGACCACGATGTCCGAGTTCAGCAGGTACGAGGGAACGACCTTCTTGCCGTTGTCGTAGCTTTCGGTGTCGTTGGCTTCCGGCTCGCCGCCGCCGGCGTAGGCCTTCACTGCCTCGACAGCCTGGGTGGCCAGCTTGCGGGTGTCCTTGAAGATGGTTGCGTACTGCACGCCGTCGTCGATCAGCTTCACCGAGGCGATTTCGGCGTCCTGGCCGGAGATGATCGGCAGGCCGTCCTTGATGGACTTGCCGTAGCCGGCGTTGGACAGGGCGGTGATGATGCCGCGGGAAATGCCGTCGAATGGCGAGAGGATGCCGTCGATCTTGGTCTTGCCGCCCTGGTAGTGGGCGGTGATCAGGTCTTCCATGCGCGACTGGGCTTCTTCCTGGCTCCAGCGCAGTGTGGCGGCCTGCTCGATCTTGGTCTGGCCGGACTTGACCGTCAGCGTGCCGTCGTCGAGGTATGGCTTGAGGGTGTCCATGGCGCCCTTCCAGAAGAAGTGCGCGTTGTTGTCGTCGATCGAACCGGCGAAGAGCTCGATGTTGAACTTGCCCTTCTTGTCGGTGCGCTTGCCCTGGTCGTCGGCCAGGCCCATGCCGGTCAGCAGCGAGGTGGCCTGCTGGACACCGACGTTGTAGTTGTCGAAGGTGACGTAGAAGTCCACGTTCTCGGTGCCGTTGATCAGGCGGTCGTAGGAGATGATCGGGATGTTCTGGTCCGCGGCGGCCTGCAGCTGGGTGGACAGCGCGGTGCCGTCGATGGAGGCGACCACCAGGATGTCGCTGCCCTTGGTGATCATCTGGTCGATCTGCTGCTGCTGGGTGGGGATGTCGTCATTCGCGAACTGCAGGTCGACTTCGAAGCCGGCTTCTTCCAGCTGGGACTTGACGGCTTCGCCGTCGGCAATCCAGCGCTCGGACGTCTCGGTTGGCATTGCGACGCCCACCTGGATGTCCTCGGGGGCGGTCGATTCCCCGCCGCCAGCCCCGGCTCCGCCTCCGGCGCCGCTGCCGCTGCAGGCTGCCAATGCGCCGACCAGTGCGAGCGATCCCATGGTCGCCACGGCTTTGCGGGTCCAATTATTCCATGCCATCTTTTCCTCCTTGAAAGGTTGCCATATCTGCGAATGAGACTGGACTCACACTATGTTAGCGCTAACACAGTGACTTCGACCACCCTCTGATGAAAATAAATTAAGATTCCTTACCCAGTGGCCTTGCGCGCCCAGCACAGGGCGCGCAGGGCACATTAAAGGGGCTTGTCTGGCTGCTAGAAACCCTGCGCCAAGCGGTAGTAGCTCTGGTTGACGCGGATCTGCTGCGCGAAGTTCCGGCGTGTGGTCTCCTCGTCGATGACCAGCAGTTCGGCACCGGCGATCTCCGCGAAGATCTCGAAAGCCTCGATGCCTGCGGCGGTGGACATCACCGTGTGGTGCGCCCCGCCGGCAGCAAGCCAGGACTCGGCAGAGATATTGAAATCAGGCCGCGGACTCCACACCGCGCGGGCTACCGGCAGGTTCGGCAGGTCAGCTGGCGGGGTCACCACATCGACCACATTGGCGGTCAGCCGGAAGCGCTCGCGCATATCGGCCATGGACACGACCACCGCGCCCTCGGCGGCGTCCGCGCTGAAGACCATGCGCACCGGATCCTCGCGGCCGCCGATGCCCAGCGGGTGGATTTCCACCCTTGGCTTGGAGGTGGTCAGCGACGGGCAGACCTCGAGCATGTGGGCACCGAGGATCAGCTCCTTGCCGGGGGTCAGGTCGTAGGTGTAGTCCTCCATCAGCGAGGCTCCGCCCGGCAGGCCCTCGCCCATCACCTTGGCGGCGCGCACCAGCACCGCGGTCTTCCAGTCGCCTTCGGCGCCGAAGCCGTAGCCCTTGCCCATCAGGCGCTGCACGGCCAGGCCAGGCAACTGCTTGAGCCCGCCGAGATCCTCGAAGTTGGTGGTGAAGGCCATGGCGCCGGCCCTGGACAGGAACGCTTCCAGCGCGATTTCCTGGGCAGCGGCATAGCGCAGCGAACCGTGGCGCGCGCCTCCGGCGCGCAGTTCTGGAACCACGTCGTACTCGCGCTCGTACTCGGCGACCAGCGCATCGATGCCGGCCTCGGCCACCGCCTTCACGGCCTCGACCAGGTCGTTGACGGCCCAGGTGTTCACCGAGACCCCGAAGCGGATCTCCGCTTCGGTCTTGTCGCCCTCGGTCACCGCGACATTGCGCATGTTGTCGCCGAAGCGGACCAGCTTCAGGTTCTGCACGGCGTTGAAACCGGCAGCGCCGCGGATCCAGGTGCCCACGCGGCGGGTGACCGCGGGATTGGAGACGTGGCCGACCACCGTGGTGCGCGCGGCGCCCAGGCGGGTGGCCACGTAGGCGTATTCGCGGTCGCCGTGCGCAGCCTGGTTCAGGTTCATGAAGTCGAAGTCGATCGAATCCCAGGGCAGTTCGACATTTGCCTGGGTGTGCAGGTGCAGCAGCGGCTTCTGGAGGGCCTTCAGGCCATTGATCCACATCTTCGCCGGGCTGAAGGTGTGCATCCAGGTGATCACGCCCAGCACGTTCTCATCCGAGTTGGCCTCCAGCATCGCGCGGCGGATCGACTCGGAGTCCTTCAGCACCGGCTTCCAGATGATCTTCGCCGGGACATCGGCGGACGCATCCAGCGCCTGCGCCACCTCGGTGGACTGCTGCGCCACCTGGCGCAGGGTGTCCTCGCCGTACAGGTCCTGGCTGCCGGTGAAGAACCAGATTTCCTTGTCGTTATATGCCTTGGCCATGATGTCCTTACTGTCCGTAGACGTTCTGGTAGCGCTCGTAGAGCGAGTCGATCTTCGCGGGGTCGATGGGCTGCGGGTCCCCGAGCTGCTGGGCGATATGCACAGTGCGGGCCACTTCCTCGCACATCACCGCAGCCTTGACTGCAGCCCGGGCATCCTTGCCGATGGTGAATGGCCCATGGTTGGCCATGAGCACCGCGGGGCTGCGGGATTCGCGCAGCGTGGAGACAATGCCGCGGCCGATCGAGTCGTCGCCGATGATGGCGAAAGGGCCCACCGGGATTGGTCCGCCGAATTCGTCGGCCATCATGGTCAGCACGCAGGGGATTTCCTCGCCGCGCGCTGCCCACGCGGTGGCGTAGGTGGAGTGGGTGTGCACCACGCCGCCGACTTCCGGCATGTGCTCATACGTGTAGGCATGGGCGGCGGTATCCGAGGACGGCGCATGCTCGCCCTCAAGCAGCTTGCCGTCGATGGTGCACACCACCATCGATTCAGGGGTCAAGTCGTCATAGGAAACCCCCGACGGCTTGATCACGAACAGATCTGCGCTGCCATCGGTGATCTGCGGATGGCGCACGCGCTGGGAGACGTTGCCTGCGGTCCAGACCACCAGCTCGTAGCGCGGCAATTCGGCGTGCAGGCTGGCAACTGCCTGCCGGACCGCGGCCACCTCGTCTTGCATCGATTGCGGATAATCCGCCAGCGACTTGAGCTCACTCATGTTTTCTTGGCTTTCTGCTGGGAACTTAAAGGGCGGCGATGGCCGCACGCTGGATGGCCAATCCGGATTCATAGTTCTGCAGCCAGGCGTTGTAGCCGACCACATCTTCAGGCAATGGGGCCGCGCCCTTGGTCTTGGCCTCGGCGAAGACCAGCTCGTCCAGATAGGAATCCAAGCTGGCCTGCGGGTTGGCTTCGATGAACTGGCGGAAGCTTGCCAGCACCGCGATGCCCCACGGCCCGCCGTGGCCGGCAGTTTCCGAGACGCTCACTTCGGTGTCCAGCGCGGCGGCCAGGAAGCGCTGGGCCACCCCGGCGGTGCGGAAGATGCCGCCATGGGCATTGAGCTTTTCCACCTGCACGCCCTGCGCGGCCAGCACCTTCATGCCCAGGCTCAGGGTGGCGAACATGCCGTAGACCTGGGCGCGCATCAGGTTGGCCAGGGTCAATGCGGAGTCCGGGGTGCGGATGACCAACGGCCGCCCTTGCTCCAGGCCGGTGACCGGCTCGCCGGACAGGTTGTTATAGGCCAGCAGGCCCGCCCCATCGGCCTGGCCGTCCAGCGCCGAGCCGAGCAGTGCCTCGAAGATGCGGTCGCTGGAGGCATCCACGCCCAGCGCCTTCGCGAACTGGCCGAATACGCCTGCCCAGACACCGATCTCGCTTGCGCCGTTATTGCAGTGGACCATCGCGACGCTGTCGCCTGCCGGGGTGGTGACCACATCGATTTCGTGGTGCACTCCGGACAGCGGCCGATCCAGCACCAGCATCGCGAAGATCGAGGTGCCGGCCGAGACGTTGCCGGTGCGCACGGCCACCGAGTTGGTGGCCACCATACCGGTTCCGGCATCGCCTTCGGGCGGGCAGAACGGGGTGCCGGGCTGCAGCTGGCCGGTGGGATCGAGCAGGCGGGCGCCGGCTTCGCTCAGGTTTCCTGCCGCCGCGCCGGCTGGCAGGACTGCCGGCAGCAGCTCGGCCAGGGTGCATGTGGCCTGGTAGGACGCTGATATCTCGTCGAAGGCGTCGAGCATCGCGGCGTCGTAGGTGCCGGTCGCGGTGTCGATGGGGAACATGCCCGAGGCATCACCGATCCCCAGCACCTTCTCGCCGGTGAGCAGCGTGTGGACATAGCCAGCCAAGGTGGTAAAGTGCCGGACCTGCGGCACATGCTCCTCGCCATCGATCATGGCCTGGAAGTAGTGGGCAACGGACCAGCGCAGCGGGATATTGACACGGAAGGCTCCGGTCAGCCGCTCGGCGGCCACCCGTGTGTTGGTGTTGCGCCAGGTGCGGAACGGAACCAGCAGATCATCGTCCTGGCCAAAGGCCATGTAGCCATGCATCATGGCCGAAACGCCCATGGAGGCGAAGCTGCTGGGCGCAACGCCGTAGCGCTGGCGGCAGTCGGCAAGCACGGCGGCGAAGCACTGCTGCAGGCCGGAGTGGATAGCGTCCAGCGAGTAGGTCCACAGCTGGTCTTCGAACTGGTTCTCCCACTGGTGGCTTCCGCTGGCCAGCTGCTGGAAGTCCGGACCGATCAGGCTGGCCTTGATGTTGGTGGAGCCCAGTTCGATGCCGAGCACGGCTTGGCCGCTGGTGATGAGCTGGGCAGCAGTTGCATCCTGGGGCGCGGTGGCCATGAACTCTCCGTCCTGAGGCCCAGCTTGTGGGCAGCGTCTTCGCATCGCCAGCAGCCCTCCGAGGTATTCGGAATATTGCCGGCAGGAACTTCGAAGTAATGTTAGCGCTAACATTTCGTGATGCGCAACACCCGCTGTCGAGATGCGGGCAACTAGAACAGAATTACTGGGACCTCGGCGGGGCCGTGCTCGCCCGCATGACCAGCGTTGGAGCGATCACCTTTGGAGATTTATCGGCGGTGTCGCCTTCGAGCAATTCCGTGAGTGCCGCATGCCCGACGTCCCTGAATGGCTGCCGGACAGTGGTCAGCGATGGAATGAGGAAATTCGAAATCTGCAGGTCGTCGAAACCGATCACCGAGACATCGGTTGGCACATCCAGCCCGGCTTCCCAGAAGACGCGCAGGATGCCAGTGGCGAGATAGTCATTCGCGGCGAAGACTGCCGTCACTTCCCCGACGCGCACCGAGTCAACCAGCCTCTTGCCCGCCTCGTAGCCACTGGGCGCCAGCCATGATTCGGCGGGCACTTCAATAATCGGCGCCTTGGCTTCGAGCATTCTTTCCTGCCAGCCGATTTGCCGCTCGGTGGCGTCGAACCAGCCGGTTGGACCGGAGACATGGGCAATTTTGCGATGGCCTAAAGCCAGGAGGTGCCCGGTAGCCAGGCGCGCGCCTTCGCGCTGGTCAACGTAGACGTAGCGAGCCGGATCCGAGACCGGAACGCTGGTGCGGGCGGCGACAACCACCACTGGGATCTTGAGCGCCGCATCATCCAGGGCGTCAATGACGTTTTCGAACGGCGCGACCATCACCACGCCGTCAACCCCTTGGTCAACCAGGTGGTTCAAGGCTTCGGTTGCACTGTGAGCGTCGTAGCGATCCAATGCGGTCACGCTGACGAAGTAGCCTTGCGCGCGGGCTGCTGCTTCGATGGCCAGCACGGTTGACTGCGGTCCGAAGAACTCGCTGCCGATGGTCAGAATCCCAATGGTGCTGGAGTGCGATGTCGCCAAAGCACGGGCAGCTCGATTGCGGCGATACCCGAGTTTGCGGATTGCTTCCATGACCTGGTCACGCGTTCCGGACCGGACATTGGGGTGGTTGTTGAGCACTCGCGACACAGTCTGGTGCGACACCCCTGCCATGGCCGCTACATCCGCCATTGACGGAGGCCTTTTATTCGGGTGCCCTTCACCGGGCTGAGCAATGTTCACATCGGTCATTATTGCAAAAACCGGCGGTTTGGCTACTGCCACGCCGGGTAATCCGGGGCCTTATGAACCCATCGAGGTGGTATATGACGTGGTGGACATATATCTTTGCCCGGGAACTTATCCGCTAGATTGCGGGGGTTCTCCCCCAGCTTTTCCGGAGGGGGAAGGTTTACTTGCTATGAATCAGTGGCCTCACTTCAGCCTGACAGACAGAGTAATCCGGTCTGATCTGTTACCGATGTCCTGAGACAGAAGTGTCACCGGTGTCTTGAGACATCACACATTTAAAAAGTAAGTATGTGGGACATGATTCGAAAGTGCCGTCATTCGATTGTGCTCGGAGGTAGCCAATAGTTCATCGAAGGATGGGCAACTTCATCCCCGTATTGGTCATGAGGTTACATCGTCCGTCTTGAGTCGGGCAGGGCGTAAAAGCCGACAACCACGTGAACACGTAGTTGTCGGCCAGTCGCTGACGATGCTACTTAACCGAAGAAGTTGAGGTCTTCGAGGCGTAGCCCTTCTTACTTCCGGTGACCTTCACGTAGACAACCTTGCCCAGGTCCCGCGAGGTCACCTTGTAGGTCGACTTGGTGGCTTTGCTGATCGGGGCGCCAGAACGGTACCACCGGTATTTGTATTTCTCGGGTTTCGGACTCCACGAACCGGGTTTGACTGTCAGTTTCGAGCCAACCTTCATCTTGCCCGATACGGATGCTCCCTTCTTTACCGTGAACTTCGCCTTGGCTACCTTCTTGGTCTTAGCAGTGGTGCTTGTCTGAGTTGCAAATCCGGGACCGCTGGCGGTGACTCGGACGCTGATATTCCTGCCTGTATCGGACAGACCCAGTTTGTAGGTGGTCTTCGTAGCGTTCTTGATGGTCTTGCCATCACGCAGCCACTGGTACCTAAACTTTCCCGGCTTGGTGGAACGGGTGCCAGGATTGACCTTCAGTGTTTGTCCATAGACTGTCTTGCCACTGATACGCGGCGCTTTAGTGACAGTGTATTTTCCCTTTGTGACCCGGGAGGTGTCATACGAGGTATGGACAACCGGGTACATTCCAGATTTTGAACCCGTTACCGAATAAGCGAGGCGTTTGCCCAAATCCGCAGTGGTTGGCGTGTAAGTGGACTTGGTGGCGCCCTTGATTCTCTCCCCTGCGCGAAGCCACTGGTATTTGAGCTTTACACCTGACGGCGCATTGGAGAACTTCGCAGTGAGCTTCTTCCCTACCTGCGCCGAGTCAATCCGCCCCAGTTTTAACAGGATTGGATCCTGGACAGTGAAAATTCTGGAGAAGGTTTCCGTTGTGCTTTGCCAGTATTCTGTTTCGCCCCAGTACTCATGGTGCGTTGCTTTGACGGTGAGCTTTTTGCCGGAGTCTGCCTTGCTCAGCTTGTAAGCGCAGCCGCCTGAATCTCCACTTTTTGATTTTTGGACTACTGTGCTGCCGCGGCTCCAAGTGCAATTGGTTTTCATGGCGAAGCCGGTGGAGGTTTTGCTGCCTGCAGCAGTCACCCAAGTACCGACGGGAACCGTAGTTGCCGACGGATTCAAGATTGAAGCTTCGCCGAAGGGGGTATAGCTAGCCTGTAACTTTCCCGTACCCAGCCATGACAATTCTTCATATGCAGAGACAACATATTGTTCACCGACATGGATGTTGTACTGCAGGCTGCGCCCGTCTGCCTTGTGCTGCCCCCCGTAGTATCCATCCAAGAAGCGAATATGCGTTGCCCTGGGGGCAACGAAAGTATTAAACCCCACCTGCTTGACTGGCGGATCTGTCCATCCGTCGTTCGTAAAGTAGTCTCCGATTTCCAAGCTGAAAGGTTCGCCGTCGAAACCTCTGAAGGTTTGAAGCTTGAATTCAGTACCTGCCAGCACACGGACTGGCTTCGTGTCGAACGTGATTTCCAGTTGTGCTAAAGCTGGTGCGTTCAAGAATTCTCGTAAGTCCACGTCAATCGGACCGTTGTACGCCAGACGGTTTAGCGCGGTCATGCTTTTCAGAACATCACCCTTAATTGGCGCGTTCTCCAAGATCAAGTCAGTGATGGAAGTATTGCCATGCACTGCTTGCTGGTCGTCTCCAGTGCAAACCGCGCTGCTGCCTTCGACGGTGCAGTCCCCCATGCTGGCTTGCGCCGGCACTGCCATAAGTGGACTGATTCCCAGAGCAATGCTGAGGATCAGAGCAGATAATTTAGTTTTCAATTTTCCCCAAATGCTACGACGCGAGTATCGAGACGAATTTTATCCTGCACATAGAAAATTGGGTATTACTGTTTGTTAGTAGCCTGGTCTTTCAGGATAGTCATATCGTGTTTTTCCTAGTCTCTTTCTTCCAATTAAGTGGGGACTTACATCATCCACCTGACAGGCTCCATGATTCATCCGGTGGACTTTGAACCGCAGCCACGCGGCCAGCATGTGCCGGTTGGGGAACAGGAAACTGTATTCACACTAGCCGCGTGGCGCAGGTCATGTGTCATCTAAATGGAGGTGGTCCCATCCCAACACAGACTGGCGATGCAGGTGAGCCGGCAGAGCAATATTGATTCTGCAATCGTGCCGTTAAAGATAGGCCCGCCATTGTCCGAAGATGGCAGGACCTGGTCGGCGAATGCAGATCAACGCCATGAGATGGCCTAATCTGGGCCTATGAACCGCCTTCAACTGACGCATCCCTCGGAACTCCTGTTTCCACTCTTGGTGCGCGGAACAGCAGCCGGCATCCTGGTGGCCGCCATATGCGTCACCGCTCTCGAACTCCCTGGGCCTGCAGGCTATGCGGTCATAACATTCATGTACGGCCTGCCCTTCGGGGCGCTGCACGGGCTGCTGGTTGCTGGCGGGGTCTATGCAGTGCTCGCCTTCCGGCATCATCGAAGCTCCGCAGGCGTTATGCAGCGGCGGGTTCCAACAGCCACCGCGACGGCGGCGCTCCTCTGCATTCCTGCAGGCATCCTGATGGCTTTGCTCATCGGCGCGGAAAACGCAGCCTACCTACTGCCAGCCGCTGCACTCGTCGCCTTGGCTGCGGCGGTCGCCGCCTGGTGCACGCAGTCGGCGATACGCGCCGCTGAGAAGAAACTCAATGCTGCACGCCCGGAACCGAGTCCTGGTCGCCTGGCTCGGGGTAGGAGGCTCCCAGCGCTAGGCGCACTGCTGTGGACCAATCCATCGAGGTCTTGAGCCCACCACGGGCGAACGCCCGCAGGCTCTCGGGCCTGCGGGCGTTCGCCTCGCTCAGGATGGATCCTTGTCCATCTCGTCGCGGTCGTTCTTGTCCTGTTCGGGCTCTGCCTGCTCCGGCTTAGTGTTCCGGGCTCCCGGCAAGCCTGGGTACAGGCATCTCGATGGCCCCTGTCTGGATCTGCTCGAACTCATCGGGCGTGACTACAGGAATCTCGTAGCCTTCCTTGTCGATGAGCTTGCCGCCCACGTAGTGGTCGCCCTCGAGCAGTCCGCAGATCTCCTCGGTCTTGACCATCCGCGGCGGAGCTGCCGAGAAGACTGATGCATTCTTCGTGTTTCCGAACTTGAGCTCGTTGAACAGCAGGTTCAGCAGCACGGCCATCACGGCTGCCGAGGAAATTCCGGAGTGGAAGATCGTCTCGAACCAGGTGGGGAATCCTGCATAGAAGTCGGGCTTCACGATCGGGATGCAGCCGAAGGCAATCGAGGCGGCGACAATCACCAGGTTCATGCCGTCGTACTTCACCTTGGACAGGGTCCGGATTCCGGAGGCGGCAACGGTGCCGAAGAGCACGATGCCAGCACCGCCGAGCACCGGGGTGGGGATGGCCGCGACCACGCGGCCGAGGATCGGCAGCAAGCCGAGCACCACGAGGATGCCACCGCCGGCAGCGACTACGAAGCGGCTAGTGATTCCGGTGATGGCCACCAAGCCGACGTTCTGCGCGAAGGCCGACTGGGTGAAGGTGTTGAAGATCGGGGCTACCGCGGAGGAAGCCATGTCGGCGCGCAGGCCGTCGGCGATGCGCTTGGAATCCACCTTCGAGCCGGCAATCTCGCCCACTGCGAGGATGTCAGCGGTGGTTTCGGTGAGGATCACCAGCACCACGATGGTCATCGAGATGATGCCGCCGATTTCGAAGACCGGCATGCCGAAGGCCAGCGGCTGCGGGAAGGCGAAGATCGCGCCGTGGCCGACCTGCGAGAAATCTGCCATGCCCAGCAGTGCCGCGGCGACCGTGCCCAGCACGATGGCCAGCAGGATCGACATGCGGGAGATCGCGGCATTGCCGACCTTGGAGAGCAGGAGGACCACCAGCAGCGTTCCGGCGGCCAGGCCGATGTTGGCCAGCGACCCGTAGCCCTCGGCCTTGGCGTCCCCGCCCATGGCCCAGTTGGCTGCGACCGGGGTCAGCGAGATGCCGATCATCGTGATGACCACGCCGGTCACCACCGGCGGGAAGAATCTGATGATGCGGGCGAAGAACGGTGCGATGAGGAAGCCGATCAGCGCAGCGACGAGCACCGCGCCGAAGACAGCCTGGATGCCGCCACCGCCATTGACGATGGCCACCATGGTGGCCACGGAGGCGAAGGAGGTGCCCTGGACCAGCGGCAGCTGCGCACCGAAGAACGGGATGCCCACGGTTTGCAGGATGGTGGCCAGCCCGCCGACAAACAGGCAGCAGGCGACCAGCAGGCCGATTTCGTCCGGAGCCAGCCCTGCGGCGTTGCCGATGATCAGCGGCGGGGCGATGATTCCCCCGTACATCGTCAGGACATGCTGCAAGCCATAGGCAAAGGACTTCCCCAGCGGAAGCTTGATGTCCTCGGGACGATTGCCTTTGATAGATTCATCTTGTGTAGCGCTCAAGGCTGACCTCCTACGTCAGTCGCTGCCAAAGGTGTGCCGGTGTGCCAGCACCGGCACACCTTCAACGCTGTTCGTTTAGATAAATGCCGGAATATTTGCCCAGATCGGGTGATTCGCCTCGGTGCCTTCTCGGGTGATCGTCGCTTCGATCAGTCCGTACGGGCGGTCAGCCGCGAAGAAGACCTCATTCGGGTTGTCCTGGCCGAAGACCTCGAGGTCCACCAGGAAGTGGTGCTTGTTCGGCAGCGACATCTTGATCTCGGCGATTTCCGGATGCGCTTCGAGCACTGCCTGCCCCATCTGGAACATGGTCTGCTGCAGCGCGTACGAGTGGGTGTCGGCGAAGCGGGTCAGCAGCAGCTGGCGCACCGAGGTGTAGACCGCGTCGAAGTCGATGCCCTCGGCGATGGCCTGCTCGGTGTAGCGCCAGCGCGCGGTCACGTCGGTGGCCAGGATGCGGTCGGTGGTTTCCTTCAGTGTCGTGTACTTGTCCCGCGGGAAGCCGTGGAATTCGCTGCCCGTGGACTTCAGCACGGTGAGGTCTTCCAGGCCTGCAACGATCGACTTCTTGCCGTCGGCGCCGATTTCCAGCACGGCGGTGCGGACCTCGGACTTGTTCTGCGAGAAGGCGTGGTCGTGGTCGTTGATGCGGTCCCAGAAGAACTGCTGGGCTGCCCAGCGGCCACCGGTGATCCAATCGAATTCTCCGGTGAAGTGCTCGCCAAGCTGCACCAGGAACTCCTCGATGGCGCCCACGCCGTTGCGGGCCAAGCCATAGACGGTGTTTTTCTGGGTGTCGGTGGCGACAACGCGGCCATTGTCGCCATCCTGGTGCGCGGCAGTGAAGTCGCCGTGCAACTGGCTGGTGACGTTCAGATCCTGGATCTGGTGGCGAACCGTGTCGCGGGTGATCTTGACCAGGCGGACTTCGGCCTTGCCGTATTGGTTGGAGCCCAGCACGATCTTGGTGCCTGCTGGGGCGGTGATTTCGGTAGTCATGGTTCTAACTTCCTCGGTACGTGGAATATGCAAACGGGCTGATAAGAAGAGGTACGTGGTAGTGCTCGTCGACGTCATTGACGAAGAAATCGATGCTTACCGCGGGGAAGAAGCTTTCCGTTCCCTGCTTCCCGAAGTAGCCGCCGGTTTCAAAGGAAATCCGGTAGCGGCCGGCTTCAACCTGTACCGGTCCGAGGTTCTTGATGCGGCCATCGGCATCCGTGGAACCTGAACCGATTTCTTGCCAGCCGGATGCCGTCTTGGCTTCCAGCGTGGCCTTGACACCGGAGGCAGGCCTCCCGGTCCCGGTGTCGAGTATGTGGGTGGTGATGTGGCTGCGTTCGCCGTTGCCATCTGCCATGTTCATCTCCTGGCTGTCGGAGGGATAAGGGGTCGGTAAATGCGCGGGGTAAGCCCCGGGCATTGGCTTAGTTGTCCACCGCGTTCTGCAACCGCAGCAGCGCGATCTGGCGCAGCTGCTCGGCAACTTCAAGAAGTTCTTCCTGCTCGCCATTGGCCAGCCGGCGTTCGCATTCGGCGAGGATTTCTTCGGGGCTGCGGCCGACGGCGCGGATGAGGAAGACCCGGTTGAAGCGCTGCTCGTAGGCCTTGTTGGCCGCGGCCAGGCGTGCGGTGACATCGCTATCGAGGTCCAGGCCTGCCTGTTCGCCACGCGAGAGGTCGGCTTCCTTGCTGCTGCCCTGCGCTTGTTCGCCGATGCGCGGGTGGTGCGCCAAGGCGGCTGCGATTTCCTCGCGGTTGAAGGGGGCGACGTCCTGAAGCGCATAGCTGGAAAGCTCATCGAAGCTGTTGAAAGGACGGGCGGAAACAAGTGCATCGATCCAGCGGTCGACATCCACGCAGGGGCGCAGGAAATCTGCAGCCTCGGCTGCGGGCAATTGATTGAATACGTCTAGTCGCATCGGGTGATCAGCTCTTTTCAAACGGTCGTTCTTTCCACGGACCTTGGCTGAACACCCTTACCACCGAAGGAGACTTCGGCTTCGACTCGATGCTGGTTTCGTGGAACCTTGTGCCACCACTGTAATCCACCTCACAGCGTCGCCGTCAAGTCAAAGCCGGAAAATCTTTAACAAGTGTGACTTATGAAAGTTTTCCGCATTGCGGATAGAAAATTTTGCTCCTAGCTATTGCCAACAATCCACCATGGTGCACATAATGGTTTCGCAAGACAAAACATAATTTCCATATTATGGAAATAGAGAATCGCGAAGGAGGGTCGCAATGACCGCTATCAACACTGGCAAGATCAACTGCTCACCGGAGGGCCAGCGCCTCGTTGCCACCACCGACGCGTTGCGCACCGGGCTGTTCCAGCCTATCGAAGGCCTGGATCCCGATATCGCCCGCCAGCCGCGGATCACCCGCGAGGTCCCCTCGCTGTTCAGCCGCCTATTCGGCCAGCATCAAGGGCGCTAGTCGCCCCTCAAGACCACGCAGAGGCCAACCCCTGAGGCGTCGGGACCTGGCCTCTGCGTTTTTTTAATCCGGTTCGCGGTCGCGCGCGCTTGCCCTCTGGGACGCCGCAAACGCGAATGCAGCGGCATGAGCCGTTGCCGAAACCGGCCCCGCCCATTGATGTGGACTGGCCCGCAGTTCGCTTCCGCCTAGCGATCGGTCTTGGCCACCGTGAGCAGCACGCTGGAATCCTCGGTAGCGCTGATTTTCAGCCGCCCTTCGGGCAGCACGATCAGGTCCTGGCTGCGCCCCTCCCACTGGTTGCCCATCGATGAGACGGTGACCCTCCCGCCGAGGACCAGCAGTGTCGCTTCGCCGGGGTTCACATGCTCCTGCAGCTCGGTGCCGGCCTTGATCCCGATGACGGTTTGGCGCAGCGTATGCTCATGTCCACCGAACACCGTGCTGGCGGCGCGCCCATTGCCCGCGTGCTCGGCGTCGCGCAGCTGGGCCCGGGCAATGGCGGTCAGCGAAAACTTCTTCATTGAATCCCTGCATCTCATCTCTGCGGCTGGAAACTCCGGGCCGGTTGGCATGTGGTGCTACCAGCCTGTCCCCGGTCGGGGCAAAGGTCAAGGACTGCGCGGAAGGCTACTTCAGCGCCAGCTGCGCCAGCACCGGCAATGCTATGACCGACAGGACGCAGGTGATGACGATGGCTACCGCGGTCGGTTCGCCATCCCCGGTGTCGTTTTGCGCCATGATGTAGGCGGTTGCGCTCACCGGCATGGCCGCCATGAGCACCGCCGAATTGAACCAGATGCGGTCCAGCCCGGGGGCGAAGGCAAGCAGCATGGCCACCACCAGCACGGGGAATGCCACGAGCTTGCCCACGACCATGGTGGCGATGGAAGTTTTCGCCCAACGGGCGGCTGGCGCGGTACCGTCCGCGGCCGCCGGCGCCCGGCGCCTGGAACGTGCTCGGTCAATGGTCCGCTTCAGCGACATGCCGATGACGAAGAGCGCGCCCGGAGCAGCCGCGGCGGCCACCAGGTCGATGGTGTCGTCCACCGGCTGCGGCACCGGCACTGCGAAGATTGCTACCGCCCCGCCGACGAGCATCGCCCAGGTGACCGGGCTGCAGACCAGGGCGTTGCGCACGGTTCGGGCAATGCGCGCAGCACTGGCCTTGTGCTCTCCTCCGCCTGCGTGGGGCAGGACGATTTGGGCGAGGATGGGGAACCCGACCATGAAGATGATGTTGTGGACCAGTTGCCCCATGCCCGCCGCGAAACCGGCTTCGGTTCCCATCACGCCCAGGACGATCGGGATGCCCAGATACGAGACGTTGCCAAAGCTGGTGGCCAGCATGCCGGCGAGCGCCCGCGCCCGGTCTGCGCGCAGCAGATAGCGGAAAGCCAGCCAGCTGATCAGCGCGAACACGAGTGCCGAGACGATGCTGATCCACAGGAATGCGAACGGCACGCCGTCGCTGATGTCCGCCCGGGCCACCACCTTGTAGAGCAGGGCCGGCAGGGCGACATAGAAGACGAATACGTTCAGTGCTGGTTCCACGCTGGCCGGGAACCTGGGAGCATGGCTGGCGGCGAAGCCGATGAGCATGACGAAGAACAGCGGCAGCACGCCAAAAAGCACGTCGAGGAACACAAGTCTCCTTCGGGGATATTCGGCCCGGATTGCGCGAACCGGGCACTTCAAGGTTAGTAGCCGGCCTGTCCGATCCGGGAAACGCACCGGGGAATGCGACGCAACATGCAGAAGAAAACTGGGGTTTTGCGGCGCGAATTCCTAGGATGAGACCACGCGCCTCACCCTAATACCGTTGATATTTCCGCAAGGAGAATTGATGTCCCAAGCATCTAACGCCCCGCACGCCCCGCGCACCATCGTCATCACCGGTGCAGGATCAGGCATCGGCCGCACCACCGCCCGCCTGCTGCTGGAGCAGGGATGGAATGTGGTACTCGCCGGGCGCACCGCGCAGAAGCTGCACGAGACGGCGCAAGGACATGGCTCCGCCCTGGTGGTCCCCACCGATGTCAGTGATCCGCAGGCCGTGGATCAGCTGTTTGCCGCAGCCGCCCAGCGTTTCGGAACGGTCGACGTGCTGTTCAATAATGCAGGGATCTTCGGTCCCCCGGCAGCCATCGACGAGCTGGACCCTGCCCAATGGGATGAAGTGTGCCGGATCAACCTCACCGGGGCCATCAATGCCGCCCGGGCGGCGTTCGCCCATTTCAAGGCCAACGGCGGGGGACGCATCATCAACAACGGGTCGATTTCTGCCCAGGTGCCGCGCGTGAACTCCGTTGCCTATACCGTCACCAAGCACGGCATCGCAGGCCTGACAAAATGCCTTGAACTCGATGGGCGCGAGCATCGGATCAGGGCCACCCAGATCGATATCGGCAACACCGCCAGCGACCTGCTCGATGATTTCGGCGCCACCCAGGGCGCCTTGCAGCCCAGCGGCCATCGGCTCGTCGAGCCGACCTTCCCGCTGTCCGAAGCCGCTGAAGCCATTGCTTACATCGCCGGGGTTCCACTGGGGACATCCATCAACCAATTCACCATCACCGCTGGCGGCATGCCCTACATCGGGCGAGGCTAGGCCGCGGGCATCATCCAGGAGGAGCTGGCATGGAAGTTGAGACCCCGGCGACCTGCGGCAACGCCCCGCGCCATCAGATCATCATGGGGCTGCTGGCTGCGCTGTACGGCAAAGACCTGGCAGAACTGCGCCAGTGGCTTGCCGAGGATGTGGTGTGGGAGTTCCCGGGCGAGCAGGCCCTGCATGGACGCGACGCGGTGGAACAGTGGGTCCATGCTCGCCCCGAGACCAGCAGGGTGCTCTTCCTGAGCATCCTCACCCACGGCAAGGAAGGCAGCGCGGACGGGATCTTCACCAGTGGCGGCAGGGAAACTCCCTTCAGCCACGTGCTGCGGTTCGCTTCGGCCGGCAAGGCAGCGAAGCTGGTCGGCGTGCGCAGCTATTTCGCCGCTTCTTCCGCTGCTGCGCAGTAGGGCCTAGAAGTATTCTGCCAGCAGCGCTTCGAGCTTCGCGAAAGCCGAGTGCCATGCCTGGGTGCTGGACTCGATCACCTCATGCGGCAAGGGGGTTTGGGTCAGCGTCAGCATGGTCTGGCCGGCGAATTCCTTGAATTCGATGCGGGTCTCGATTACCAGGTCCAAGGTCATTTCGTGCGGGCCGTCGGCGCTGGCCAGGCACTCGTACTCGTCGAAGGCGGTCAGCACCGCCTTGAGCGGCACCCTGACTTCCGGGTTCCCTGCCTGCACCATGTTCAGCTCATGCCGGCCGCCGACCTTGGCTTCGAAGACGACGGAATCGTCCTCGACCAGCCAGCCCTCCGGCCCCCACCACTGGGCGATGATTTCCGGTTCGACAAAGGCAGCCCAGACGGCGTTCTTCGGTGCGGAAAACTGCCGGGCGACTACAAGCTCAGTCATCGATTCCATGGGTTCAATTCTATCGCGGCCCGCTTTCGGGCTCAGCTGCGCGGGCTAGCCTTGCGGGCGGCGGGGCTCCATGCGGCTCACGGTGTACAGCGTTTGCTCATCCGGCAGGGTTCCGGCGGCTTCATGGGCGCGCATGACCTTCACTGCGCGATCCCATTTGATGCGCTCGCGCGGGCTGGCCAGGACGCGGCGCTCGGCAGGACCGAAGATCGACAATCCCAGGTACTTCAGGCGCCAGAAAATGCGGTAGCCGACGCTCAGTCCGGTGGTATCGGAAATGATCGGCAGGGGTGATTCATCCATGATCGTCGTCCTCTTCGGTCATCTGACATGCAAGTGCTGGCACATCAATCATACGTCATTAGTTGGTGCACCAACTAAATTGGCCCTAGCTCTTCGGAGCGTTCGCACCAGCGGCAATCATGCGGTCCAGGATGCTGCGCAGCTCCACGACATCCTTCTCCGAGAGGGCAAGCCGGGCCATCATCTCACGGGGCACCTTCACCGCTTCGGCACGCAGCGCTGCGCCCTTCTCGGTGGGCTGGATAACCACTGCCCGCTCATCGTCCGGGTTTTTCGTCTTGGCTACCAGCCCGGCGGTTTCCAGCCGCTTGACCAGCGGCGAGAGCGTTCCCGGATCCAGATGCAGGTGCCCGCTGAGGGCACTGGCACTCATCGGTCCCAGATCCCAGAGGGCCAGCATCACCAGGTACTGCGGATGAGTCAGCCCCAGCGGATCCAGCACGGGCTTGTACGCCGAGATCACCGACCGCGAGGCCACGGCCAGGCCGAAGCAGACCTGCTTTTCCAGCTTGAGAAGATCTTCGTCGCGAAGAATTGCACTGTCCACGTTGATGCAAGCTCCTTGAAAGATGCCTAATACCACTGCATCGATCGTACCCCGGCCGAAAACTTCGCGGCCGGGCCCAAGCACGCACAGTGGAATGGCATGGCTTCCGGCGATATGGAAAATAGCGGAGCGAGTAGTCAAAACGGGCGGCAGTGAATAGCCTTGGCCTATGAGCAATCTTGAGCAGAGTCCGCAGGAGATCGACTGCCATGCACTGCGCTCCGGAGCAGAGGTTGAAATTCTTGAACCACGCGAAGTGCCGCTGGGTGGCCCGCGGGCCATGACTGTCTTCCGCACGCTGCCGCAAAAGCAGCGCAGCCTGATTGGCGCCTGGTGCTTCCTTGACCATTACGGTCCGGACGACGTCAAGGTCACCGGCGGGATGAACGTGCCCCGGCACCCGCATACCGGATTGCAGACCGTCTCCTGGCTCTTCACCGGCGAGATCAACCACATGGATTCTGCCGGGTTCAAGGCAACCGTGCGCCCTGGCGAGGTCAATCTGATGACCGCCGGCCACGGAATCAGCCATTCGGAAATCCTCACCGAGGACACCACCATCCTCCACGGCGCCCAACTATGGACCGCGCTGCCCGATCATGCGCAGGACATGGAGCATACTTTCGAGAACTACCGCCCGGAACCGCTGACCGCCGAGGGCTGGTCGCTATCGGTGTTCCTGGGAACCTACGCGGTAGCTGGGCAATCTTCCACCTCCCCGGTGAAGACCCATACCGAGCTCGGCGGCGCGGAATTGCACCTCGCGCCGAATACCGAAATCCAGGTGGTGGTTCCCGAGCACCATGAGCACGGGATCCTCTTGGACTCCGGCAGCCTTGAAGTCAACGGCCATGATCTCGCCCCGCGCGACCTGGGATTCGTGCGTGCCGGGTGCAAGACCCTGCACCTGAAGTCCGGCGACCAGCCAGTGCTGGCGCTACTCATCGGCGGTGAACCGCTGAAGGAAGACATCCTGATGTGGTGGAACTTCGTGGGCCGCACCCATGAGGAAGTCCTCGCCTTCCGTGCACAGTGGCAGGCCGAAATCGGGGCGGAACCCGGGGACGCCTCCGAGGACCGCTTCGGGCCTTTCCCGCCCGATACCCCGGCAGCCCTGCCGGCCCCGGCACTTCCCACCGTTCGCCTTCGCCCGCGGGTGAACCCAGCCTAGCCACCAAGGAGCTTTCCATGAGCAATATCAAGCCAGTTTTCCTGCCCGAGCGCCAGCGCTTCGCCCTCGACGATGAGGGGAAAATCATCGGCGCGGCGCACTACCGCGATTTCGACGGTTCAGAAGGAGTCGAGCGGATCTTCTTCCACACCACCGTGGATGAGGAATACGGCGGACAAGGGCTGGCCGGCATCATGGTGAAATTCGCGCTGGAGAACACCATCGCCAGCGGCGCCAGGATCGTTCCGGTCTGCCCGTATGTGAAGGCCTATGTTGCCAAGCACACCGAGTACGCGAAGCATCTGGTGGAACCGGAAAAGCACCACCTGGAGATCCTGCCGCGCGGCTGATCTGGGCAGTTCAAGGATTCATCTCCAGGCCGCGCGCGGCCAGCTCTTCGCTCAGTATGCGGATGGCTTTCGGGCCGACGCCATGCAGTGCGAGCAGCGCCGCGGCGCCGGCCTGCCCCGCCTGCTCGAGGCTGGTGATGCCCGCCTGCTCGAAGGCCCTGGCCGCGGGGTTGCTCGTTTTCGGAAGCTCGGTGCCCATGATCCCAGCGTAATCAGGTCTGTTCATGCCATTTTTGCAATCTTGAAATTGATACGAAGGTGAACCTGTATCTCTAAATGAACCGCGGGGAAGTTTCTAGGGCATTTCGCACGTCACAGATGTCTTATTGCAAGTCCTTTACCGGATGAATCGTGCCAAGTCGAGAAATAATTAACTTTCTTCTTACGCATCCAGTAGCGTTAATATGAGCCTCAATCCTTAGACATTGCCTAAGCAAGTTGATGCCTACAGTCGCCTCAACGAACGATAGGACTCGTGATGCAACAAAATCTCGGAGACCTGATTGAAGGCATCCGCCGCATAGGTGACGAAAAAATCGCCTTCTCTCGCAGAGCTGTCGAAACTATGTGCTGGCAAGGCAGACCATACAAATGCATCAGACCTACGTCGCGCACCCATCCAACGCCCCAACCTAGAAACGGTGGCACTAACCCAGACCAACTTGGCACTGAGCAGAGAACCACGCCCGAAGGGTTTAGTCTCACAGAGATTCGCGGCGCCGATACTGCGAGGTGTCCAGCACCGCCCATTGAGCAGCTAACTGCTCACCCGTACTTTGAAACCGAGCAAGAAGAGTTCGACCGGCACCTCGGCGAGCGCGGTGAAGAGAATCAGGATCCGGAAGATATGGATCATCCTTAGGCATTGGCCGTTCTTTAGGGGTAGTTATGTTTGAGTTTTTGTTGCCCACGGGTTCTTCGCATGATGTGGATCTGGTCGGTGAGTATTATCGGCGGGATAAGATCCTGCAGATTGCCGGCGGCCGCCCTTCTGACGATGAGCCTTTGCGTGCGGATATCAAGGTGGAACTTGTTCCTGAGCCTGATAATCCGCATAGCCCTAATGGTGACGCGATTAGCGCGCGCGTTGGAGGACAGCTTGTTGGCTACCTATCGTCCGCCGATGCTCGTAAGTGGAGCAACGTGATTCAGCGTATTACTGCATCAGGCGCCACTGCGATTACTAATGGCAATATTTTTGCCTACAACCGTCGGAAGTGGGATCAGAGCGGGGCGCAAAAGACTGAAGTGGAGTTGAATATTCGCGTGGGCCTGCCTGAGCCTGACATGCTACTTCCGATAAACGTCGGTCCACTTGAACTCGTGTCGATTCTTCCTTGGGGTGCTGCACTACAGGTGACCAAGGAAGAAGATCATTTTGAACATCTTTTCGAGTATGTACCGGTTCGCGGTGAAGGCATGGTTGTTTTGACGATGCATCGTCTGGAAAATGTCCTCCGGAACGGTACTGTGAAAGAACTGGTTGAAGTTCGTCTGGATGGTGAGCGCGTTGGGCAATTAACGCCGACGACTTCCCAGCACTACTTATCAACGATTCGGCATGCGGAGGACATGGGTAAGACTCTTGGAGTCTGGGCCAAGCTCAAAGGTTCCGGGGTTGCCGCTGAACTTGTTATCTATGGTGCTCGCGCCACGGACTTGTCGGACAAGTGGTTGCGCTCCATGCCAGTGCTTCCATCATTTGTCGCTGAGGCTGATCACTACGACGTGCCCAATGCTTATATTTCGGATGGACCCTCGGCAAGAACCTCGTCCAGAGGACCAAGACAAGCAAGTTCAGGTCAGTTTGGTGGTAATCAATCGACTTATCAGGTTGGCAATAAATCTGTCACGATTGGCGACAAGCAACGCCGCTACAGCCCCGGCACTTATCGCGTGGCAGGAACCTCGGCAATCGTAATCTTTGCGATTTTCGGATTGTTGTTTGCGGCCATTCCAGGCATTGGCCCAATCTTGACCATCGGAGTCATAGTTCTTGGCGTCATTGTCAATCTTGGTCAACGCAGAATCGCCAAAGCACTAGAGATCGAGCGAGGCTTATCTTAGGAACCGCATCTCCCCGGCGTAGTCAGGCTTCCAGCCGCGCAACAGCTTTGGTGCGCGGTGAGATGGCGATCAGGACCAGGACCAGCAAGAGGCTGAAGCTGAATACCGAGATGAACCCCATGCCGGTGGTGGCCATCGCGAAGATGACGCCACCGATGGCGGTGACCCCGGCATTGCCCAGGGAGTCGGCCACGGTCATTGCCGATGAGTTGAATCCCTGCTCGTCCTTGGCGGACAGGGCCAGCATGTTCACGTTTTGCCTCGGGAAGATCATGCCCATGCCGAAGCCGCCCACAGCCCATCCGCAGACCAGCACGAGCACCGGCGGATGGAAGACCGCTGTAGCCAATGCGGTTGAAATCGCCACGCAGCCGGCAATCGCCCCCACGGTGATGCAGGTGGAGGATTCCACCTTCTCCCCCAGCTTTCCCTGCAGCCATGAGCCCACCGACCAACACAGTGCCGACGCCGTCAGGATCAGGCCGGCCCGGTCGGGGCCCAAGTGGTAATCCTCGCGCAGCATGTAGGGCAGGTAGACTTCCACGCCGAAGAAGGCACCGGCCACGAAGATGCGGGTCATGATGGTGGACGGCAGTCCCCTGGCCAAGCTGAATGTGCCCTTGGGCAGCAGCGGGCGAACCGCGGCCAGGGCCACCGCCAGCGCCAGGATCAACCCGATCAGGGACCAGCGGCCCTGCGTATTTCCGAGCAGGTTCATGCAGATGACAGCCACCCCGGTCACCCCGGCCAGCACCAGCCGTTTGGCGGAAATCGGCCCCAGGTCAGGATTGCGCGTCGAGCTCAGAGACTTCAGCGCCGGCACGACCCCGCAAAACGCGAGAACCACCAGCACCGCCACTCCGGAGAACACCCAGCGCCAACCGAGGTGCACGGCAATCAGGCCCGCCATCCAGGGGCCGATCATCGCCGGGATAACCCAGGCGGTAGCGAACAGGGCGAAGATCTTCGAGTGCAGGTGCCCGGGGTACACCCGTGCAATAAGCACATAGATGGCGACGGTGATCGCGCCGCCGCCGACTCCCTGCAGGATGCGCCCGGCAATCAGGGCCTGCATGTTCTCGGCTGAGCCGCAGATCAGCAGCCCAACGCAGAATACGGCAACGGCGATGAACAGCGGGTGCTTCGGCCCCCAGCGGTCGGTGACTTCCCCGGCAGCCACCATCCCCAGCATGCCGCTGGCGATCGGCGCGGCAAAGGCCAACGCAAAGTAGCGTTCACCGTCCAGCAGCTCGCTGACCAGAGGCATCACCGTCGTCACGGCCATGGATTCGAAGGCGACCAGGAAGACGAGCACGAACATGCCAAGGGTGGTGGCAAGATACTGCGGAGCATAGATGGTGGACTCGGCGCGCTCGGTTGATTGGCTGCTGCGGTTCAGGGGCATGCATCCATGATCTCAGGTTTCGCCTAGCCGCCGATCACGTGCAGGCTGAAGGCCGCGAGGAAGCCAGAGGTCACCAGCAATCCGGTGTAGTCGTGCTCCACCTTGTAGGCTTCGGGAACCATGGTGTCGGCGATCATCGTCAAGATGCCTCCGGCAGCGACGGCGGTGGCGAAGGCCAGCACCTCGCCGGGCATGGATTCCAGCAGCAGCGCCCCGAGGAAGGCCGCGATGCCGCAGGAGATGGCGATTGAGCCCCAGAGCAACGCGATCGAGGATCCCTTCTTCCCGGACGCTTTCATCTGGGCGGTGCTCGCCAGGCCCTCGGGGACATTGGAAATGAATATGGCGATCAGCATTGCCGGATTAATGCTTGCGCTGGCGACGACGGTCAGTCCCAGAGCCACGGATTCGGGAATCCCGTCGATGAGCGCACCGACAGCGAGCGCTGATCCGGAAGATTCCTGCTCGCCTGCGCGCTGCGCCTGCCGCTTTCCGGTCCGCCAGGCCAGCAGCCGGTTCGCACCGAAGTACAAGGCAGCGCCCACGATCACTCCGCCCAGCGTCGCACCAAGGCCACCGGTGCCATAGGCTTCGAGCACCAGTTCGAAGGCCAGTGCGCTGATCAGGACCCCGGCGCCGAAAGCCATGATTGTGCTGACCCAGACCTTGGGGATCTTCAACCACCAGGCAGCGCCGGACCCCAGCAGCAGGGCGGATCCGGCCACGGTGCCCCAAAGCAAAGCCTGCAACGAAGCGAACATGGCACCCACTATAGCCAGCAATGAGCTGGCTTAGTAGGTGCCATATGAGTTCTGACTGGGACTAGCCCTCGTTGGACATGTTGTTGAAGCGCGAGTAGTGGCCCTGGAACGCTACGGTGATGGTCTTGGTCGGACCTGCACGGTGCTTCGCGATGATCACGTCGGCCTCGCCCGGACGGTTTTCCTTGTCATACACGTCGTCGCGGTGCAGCAGGATGACCATGTCGGCGTCCTGCTCGATCGAGCCCGATTCACGCAGGTCCGAGACCATGGGACGCTTGTCGGTGCGCTGCTCGGATCCACGGTTCAGCTGCGACAGGGCAATCAGCGGCACGTCGAGCTCCTTGGCCAGCAGCTTGAGGTTACGCGAGAACTCCGAGACTTCCTGCTGGCGCGATTCCACGCGCTTGCCCGAGCTCATCAGCTGCAGGTAGTCGAGGATGATCATGCGCAGCTCGTTGCGCTGCTTCAACCGGCGGCACTTGGCGCGGATTTCCATCATGGACATGTTCGGCGAATCGTCGATGAACAGCGGGGCTTCGTTGAGCCGGCCCATGGTCGTGGCGATCTTGGTCCACTGTGCATCTTCCACCGAGCCCTTGCGCAGGTCCTGGAGCTGGATGGACGCTTCGGCCGAGAGCAGGCGCATCGCGATCTCGTTGCGGCCCATTTCCAGGGAGAAGAACACGGTGGCCATGTTGTGCTTGATGGCAGCGGAACGGGCGAAGTCCAGTGCGAACGTCGATTTGCCGACGGCGGGACGGGCGGCGATGATGATCATCTGGCCGCCCTTCAGGCCCTGGGTCAGCTCATCGAATTCGTAGAAGCCGGTGGGCACGCCGGTGATGCCATCGCCAGCGTTGGCCGCGTTCTCGATCTCGTCGACGGTGTCTTCGATGATGTCCGAGAGGCGCACGTAGTCCTCGCTGCTGCGGTTCTCGGCAACCTTGTACACCTCGGCCTGGGCTTCGTTGACGATTGCGTCGACCTCGCCATCCGGCGAGTAGCCCATCTGGACGATGCGCGTACCGGCGTCAACCAGCCGGCGCAGCACTGCGCGTTCGCGCACGATTTCTGCGTAGTACCCGGCATTCGCCGCAGTGGGAACCTGCTGGATGAGGTTGTGCAGGTAGGCAGCGCCACCCACGCGCGAGATTTCGCCGCGCTTGGTCAGCAAGTCGGCTACGGTGACCGCATCGGCTGGCTCGCCGCGGCCGTAGAGGTCAACGATTGCCTCGTAGATGGATTCGTGGGAGGGACGGTAGAAGTCGGTGCCGCGGATGGATTCAACGACGTCGGCAATCGCATCCTTGGAAAGCATCATGCCGCCGAGCACCGACATTTCGGCCTCGATATCCTGTGGCGGCTTGCGCCCTGCGTCGGATTCCCGTCCTTCGTAAACCGGCTCAGCACTCATTGCAGACACTTCCATCCCCTATTGACCCGCTGGGAAAATTCTCCTTGCCCTCATGGCAACGCTTCATCATGTCAGTCGATACGGACATTTAGCTGTAAAGCGCCTGTGGATATTTCTCTCCCGAAGCCAACACTAGGGCTGTTATTAACAGGCGTAAACCTCATTATCCACAGAATATGTGGATAACACACCGCTACCTGTGGACTCACCTGTTCACAGTCTGGGGAGAACCCTGTGGATTACCCCGCTCTATACACCGGTAACATCGATTGACTAGTCTGTTTGTATTTTCACACTTGTGGAAAGAAAGTTTATTCATTGAAGGTCACGCCAACCACATCGAGGTTATCAACACCCACAATCGCCCAGTTTCCGGGGTTTTCGCTCCTTTGTTCACATTTCCCCACACTTCATCCACAGTTTTGTGGATAACACTGTGGATACTGTTAATTTTGCAAAACCCTTAGTCACCACGGATTAATGTTCGCTATCAAGGCTCCGAGCCCGAAGTAGTTCACAACCAACAAGAATTTCACCGCTCAGGGCCGTGGATAACTTGATGTCGCCGAGGTGGCGTTGCGTGAATTTGAAGCCGTAACTGGGCTCTTGGCCCACTGCCACCGATTTACCCCGGCAATCAGCTGCAGTGGAAGTGCAATTACACGTCGAACTTGCCCGCAGTGCATGGGCTGCATGTAGTCCATGGTTGCTGCCGGGGTGCCCGGAGATCAACAGGCATCGCGCCTAATTTTCCGATTGGCACAGGGATCAAGTGATTCCGCAGGCCTCGAAATCAAAAAAGCTTCGGCCAGATCGATATGTTGATCTGGCCGAAGCTATGGAAGTTCAGAAGAGCTTAGACGAGCTCGGGGACCGGCAGTGAATGGAAGCGCGAATCGTGGAAGATCTGCGGCGAGTGCTTCGAGATGCGGTGCCCGTGGACTTCCATCAAGATCACCCAGTGATCCCCCGCTTCGACCTCGTTGTAAATCGAGGTTTCCAGCCACAGCGTGGAGTCGTTAATGAACAGTGCGCCCTGTTCCGAGGAATAGGTGTCGATCCCGCGGAATCGGTCGCCGTTCTTCGACGCGATCTGAGCACACACTCCTTCATTGCGTTCGCTGAGCACCGAAACGCCGATGCGGCCAGCGTTGCGCAGCTTTGGCCACGTATTCGAGGATTTCTGCACGGCGAACATCACCAGTGCTGGCTCGAGGGAAACACCCACGGTAAATGACGAAGCCACAATGCCGGTTTTCTCGCCATCCAGTTCTGCACAGAGGGCGGCTACGCCTGACGGATGCTGAGCGAAAACCTTGCGCAAGGTCAACGGGTCAAGTTCAAGATTCAATGACATGGCTCGATTCCTTCGGGTCTTGCCCACCGCGCAATAATCCGCACGCCGGAGCTTCTTGATTCTCGAAGCCGCCAGCGTTGGAGTTCAGCGCCGTGTGCGGTACTTGTTCCAGCACGTTTTTGCGTGGAACCGAATCCTCACCTGGAGCACCCCACTACCGTTGAGAGGGTTGCCGATCAGCAAGCCAGGGCTTATAGCTGATGCTCTTGATTCTGCTTAAAACAATATGGGTGATTACGAAGCAGCGTCAAACATTTTGCTTCGCAAATCGCAATATTCAACGAAACGTTCGATCCAATGCCTTGAAATGAACCTTTTAGCAGTCTTTTATTCGCCAAATCCACCTTGCCCGAGACCTTCGACGCAACTTTCATTACGGACCTTCTCCGGTCACGTTGCAGCGGAAGACCCGGCTCTACCCGTGGAACCGGAGGCCTGTCGCGAATTCACTACCGCTCACCGCAATGAAACTTGGTTTCTCCGCATGACGCTGAGGTTCATGGCACTATCGATCATGGAGTGCGTTGAGTCACACTCCCTCTTATTGTTCTCCGTAACCATCGCTGACGATTGAGGAATAGCCACACCATGGTAGAGATTCAGGCAAACCATTCAGAACTGACCCCGCTGCGTTTCCTTGAGCGCACAACCGAGGCCTATCCGAAGAAGACCGCCGTCATCCATGGAACTCGCAGCTACACCTACGCGGAACTCGAAGCACGCGTGCACCGCTTTGCCCAGGCGCTGAAGGCGCGCATTGAACCGGGCGACCGCGTGGCCGTGCTGGCACCGAATACTCCCGAAATGCTCATGGCGCATTACGCCGTGCCGCTGGCTGGCGGCGTCCTCATTGCCCTGAATACCCGCCTTTCGGCCCACGAGCTGCAGTACATCATTGATCATTCGGCTGCCAAGCTGATGCTTGCCGACACCGAGCTGCTGGAGCATACGAAGACCCTGCGCCGGGAGAACCCGACGCTGGAAGCGCTCATTGAAATCACCGATGACCAGTACTCCGGACCGCGTCCCGAAGTGCAAGTCGACGCCACCTTGGACGAGTTGCTGGCAGAAGCCTCGGATGAGAAGCTTCCCTATGCCATTGCCGACGAGCGGGCGCCGATCACTCTCAACTACACGTCAGGCACCACCGGCAAGCCGAAGGGCGTGCTCTACTCGCACCGCGGCAGCTACCTGAATTCCTTGGGCGAAGCTCACCACCAGGGCTTCACCGCCAAAACCCGCTACCTGTGGACCCTGCCGATGTTCCACTGCAACGGATGGTGCACCCCATGGGCCGTCACCGCAGCGGGCGGAACCCACCTGTGCCTGCGCGGCGTGCGCGAGAATGCGGTCTGGGACGCCATCGAGAATCTTGGGACCACCCACCTGTGCGGCGCCCCGACCGTCTGCTCCATCATCGCCGACTCAGCCCGTGCCCATCAGCTTGATACGCCATTGCGGATCACCACCGCAGGCGCTCCCCCGTCCCCGGCCATCATCTCCAAGCTGCAGAATCTGGGCATCGAAGTAGTCCACGTGTACGGCCTGACCGAAGTCTATGGGCCGTACACGGTGTGCGAATATCAGGATAAGTGGGATGAGCTCGATGGGCCGGCCCGGGCAGCGAAGCTCGCCCGCCAGGGCGTTGGCATGATCACTGCCGAGTCCGCGCGCATTGTCGACGAGAACATGGACGATGTCCCCGCGGACGGGCAGACCATGGGCGAAATCGTACTGCGCGGCAATAACGTCATGATCGGCTACTACCGCGACGAAGCCGCCACCGCCCAAGCTTTCCATGGCGGCTGGTTCCACACCGGCGACCTCGGCGTCATGCACCCGGACGGCTACATCCAGGTGCGCGACCGGGCCAAGGACATCATCATTTCCGGCGGCGAGAACATCTCCACCATCGAGGTGGAACAGGCCCTCGCATCGCACCCAGAAGTGCTGGACCTTGCAGTCATCGGCGTCGCCGACGAGAAATGGGGCGAGCGCCCGGTGGCTTATGTCATCCGCGGCAGCGGATCCACCTTGGATGCCGAAACCCTGATTGGCTTCGCCCGCGAAAAGCTCGCCGGATTCAAGGTGCCGCGCACCATCGTCTTCCCGCAGGATCTGCCGCGCACCTCCACTGGTAAGGTGCAGAAGAATGTTCTGCGCGCCCAGGCGCTTGAAGACAGCACGACGAACTAGCCCAAGGACCAGTAATTGGATAAGCCAGCACCACGGATTCCTGACAAGACCAGCCGATTCAGCGCAAGCATCGGATTGGAATTCGATGGAATCTCTGCCACTGAAGTACGCGGCCACGCGCAATTGGACGAGAACCACCACACTCCGTGGGGAGTGGTCCATGGCGGCGTGTACGCCTCGATGATCGAGAGTGCAGGGTCGGTTGGCGCCAGCTATGCGGTGGCCGAACGCGGGCAATTCGCCGTTGGAGTGCACAATGCCACTGACTTCCTGCGCCCCTCCACCGGGGCGCGGGTCCAGGTGGTCGCCACCGCGCTGTTCCAAGGGCGCACCCAGCAGCTCTGGGAGGTCATCATCACCGATGAAGCCACCGGCAAGCAGCTCTCCCGTGGCCAGCTTCGTACCCAGAATGTGGATTTGCCCAAGGAATGACGTCAAGCAGAAGATTCATAAGATGCGCTTCATGTCCAGCACAGTGAGCGTGCATTTCATGTAGTGCGCCCGCAATGCACAGATGCAGTACTGTCAAAGGCGGGAAGAAGGTGCGCAATTGAAGGTCTCCGCAAATATACTCGTCGGCAAATGTCCGCTGTGGACTTGGGTACTGATGGGATTGGCGCTTGCTTCTGCCCTGGCCCTCATTGACTGGGCAGACACGGGGACGGCAAAACCACTCTGGATGTTCCTCCTGCCCACTGCCTTTGGCTTATTGGGAGGCATCGTGGCTGCGTTGAAGAAGAGCTTTGGATGGGCGCTCATCTCGCTGGCTTTCGGCCTGCTGGTTGTGCAACTGCTATCCGTCGTGGTCACCGTGGTCCAGGGTCCATAACGGTTCCCTGAGAATCCCGCGTCACTGCTTTTCCCTCTGCGAGCACCGGCGTACGGTAGGTGGCATCTAACGCCCGAGCTCCAGGAGGTTCGCCATGAGCGCGACCTATACCTTCGATGTGTTCAGCAGCCTTGATGGCTTCGGCAGTGCCGGAAGCGATTGGGGCGGCTATTGGGGAAAGCAAGGGCCGGAGCTGCTGGCCCATCGGCTCGAACTGTATACGCGAGCATGCCGAGTAGTCTTCGGAGCCAACACCTTCCGCCTCTTCAGCCGCTTCTGGGAAGAAATCGAAATGAATCCCGAGGTGGAAGACGCGTGGGGCGTAGCCTTGCACGACAAGCCCGCCACCGTCATCTCCACCACCTTGGAAGAGCCTCTGAACTGGCCCAACCCCACACTGGAGCGCGCTGATGCACTGGAAGTCGTCGCGCGGCTGAAGGAAACCTCGGATGTGCCGCTGCGCTCCCACGGTTCTCTCGCCATGAACCATTCCCTGCTCGCGGCAGGCCTGGTCGATTTCATCCAAGTGACCATCTTCCCCGTGCTGACCGGGCACAGCGGCTCAGCTCCTGTACTTGGCGGGGTGGACGACTACGACCTGGAACTTGTCGATTCCAAGCTGCTGGACGGCCGGATCCAGGAGTTGACCTATCGTCCGACGCGCCATCAACCAGCACACAGCTAGCAGCACCATGCCTCGCATCCTCTTTCCTTGGACGCTGGTTGGCATGCTCCTGCTCAATGGGTGCGCTGCACCGACCGCCAGCGACCAGCCTGCCAGCACGCCAGCTCCCCTGGCCACCGGTCTGGAAGCCCCCTGGTCAATGGTCTACGCCCAAGGCAGCTTGCTGGTCAGCGAACGGGATTCGGGACGCATCGTGGAAATCCTGGATTCCGGGCAGCATCAGGAAGTCGCTCGGGTCGATGGCGTGGCAGCCCAGGGCGAAGGCGGGTTGCTCGGCTTGGCCTTCCTCGCCCCCGATCAGCTGTACGCCTACTCCACCACGGAATCAGGCAACCGCATCCAGCAGTTCACCGTGCAGGGCACCACGGGAAGCCTTTCGCTCTCGGCACCGCGCACGCTGCTCTCCGCCTTGCCGTCGGCGAGCATCCACAATGGCGGGCGGCTGGCTATCGGCCCCGATGGCATGCTCTATGCCTCCGTCGGGGATGCGGCGGATCCCGAGCAAGCCCAGGACCTCCAGCAATTGGGCGGCAAGATTCTGCGCATGGCACCGGACGGGAGCATCCCAGAAGACAACCCGTTCAAAGGTTCCCATGTCTATAGCTATGGGCACCGCAATGTGCAGGGCATGGCGTGGAGCACGGACGGGACCATGTACGCCAGCGAGTTCGGGCAGAACACCTGGGATGAGCTGAATATCATCGAAGCCGGCGGGAATTACGGCTGGCCGCTGGTTGAGGGATCCGCTGGCACGGCGGATCAGTACATCGACCCGGTCGCGCAGTGGGCGCCGTCCGAGGCGAGTCCGAGTGGAATCGAGATTGTCGACGACACCTTGTACCTCGCGAATCTGCGTGGACAGCTATTGCGCAGCGTCCGCCTGGATTCACCCTCCGACCAAGAGGAACTGCTGAAGGGGGAACACGGAAGACTGCGCGATGCGTTGCTGTCAGAGAATGGGGACCTTCTGATCTTGACCAACAATACCGACGGCCGCGGCAATCCGGCTCCCCAAGATGATCAGATCGTACGCATCAAGGTCGCAACACATTCGCCAACTGGATAAGCCGCGCATCTGCAACTCGCAAGCGCGCGAATTCTGTCTCAAGGAATCCACGTAGTTGGTTCTCGCTCGCGGCAAAGGCGGAGGGCCGGCACCGTGGTGCCGGCCCTCCGCCTTTGATCCGGGCCAGCCTAGTTGGCCGGACGCATGTCTCCGGTCTGCCGGAAGCGCTCATGCCAGGACAGCGCCTCGCCCAGCAGGTGCGGGGTGTGCTTGCCGTAGCTCTCCTTGCAGGCGCGGTCGAAGTAGTCCTGCAGCATCGGGCGGTACTCCGGGTGGGCGCAATTGTCGATGACAGTCTGCGCACGCTGCTTTGGCGAGTGGCCGCGCAGGTCGGCCAGGCCCTGCTCGGTAATCAGGATCATGGTGTCGTGCTCGGTGTGGTCCACATGCGAAGCAAAAGGAACGATGCCCGAGATCTTGCCGCCCTTGGCGGTGGATGGGGACATGAACACGGACAGGTAGCCGTTGCGGGCGAAGTCGCCCGAACCGCCGATGCCGTTCATCACGTGCGAGCCGAGCACGTTGGTGGAGTTCACGTTGCCGTAGATGTCGGCTTCGATCATGCCGTTCAGCGCAATGCAGCCCAGGCGGCGGATAATCTCCGGGTGGTTGGAGATCTCCTGGGCGCGCAGCAGGATGCGCTTGCGGTAATGGTCGACGTTGCGGTTGAATTCCTCGATGCCCTCCGAGGACAGCGAGAAGCTGGTGGCGGAGGCGAACTCGATGGTGCCGTCCTTGATCAGCTCCAGCATGCCGTCCTGGATGACCTCGGTGTAGGCGGTCAGGCCCTTGTAGCCGCCGCGGGACAGGCCGGCCAGCACGGCGTTGGCGATATTGCCTACGCCCGACTGCAGAGGCAGCAGCTTCTCGGACAGGCGTCCGGCGCGGATCTCGGAATCAAGGAAGGTCAGCAGGTGATCCGCGATCTTCTCGCTGGTCTCGTCCACTGGCGCGAAGGGGCTCAGGCGGTCAGGTGCGTCGGTTTCCACGACGGCGACGATCTTGTTCACGTCGACGTCCATGTACTGCTGTCCGATGCGGTCGCGCACGGTTCTCAGGTCGATCGGCTTGCGGTGCGGTGGGAGCGCGGTGCCGTAGTAGACGTCGTGCATGCCTTCCATGGCCGCTGACTGCTGGCTGTTGACCTCGATAATGACCTTGTCGGCCATTTCCAGCCAGGTCTTGTTATTGCCTACTGAGCTGGAAGGGATCAAGGCGCCCTCGGCGGTGACGCCGACAACCTCGACGATGGCCAGGTCGATCTTGCCGTAAAAGCCGAACCAGGCGTGCTGGGCCACATGGGACAGGTGGATGTCCATGTACTCCATGTTGCCGTCGTTGATCCGGCGGCGCAGCTCGGGATCGGACATGTACGGCAGGCGCAGGTTCATGCCCTCTGCCTTGGCCAGTACGCCATCCAGTTCAGGGGCGGTGGAAGCGCCGGTCAGCACGTTGATCTTGAAGTCCTTGCCGGCAGCGTGCTGACGCTCCATCTGCGCGGCCAGTGCCCCGGGCACTGCTTTCGGGTATCCAGCACCGGTAAAGCCGCTCATGGCTACGGTCATGCCCGGCTTGATGAACTCGGCAGCCTGCTCAGCGCTCATCAAGCGATCAGCAAAGGCCCGGTGGTGAATACGTTCGTGCAAAATAACCCCTTTAGAACTTCCTTGTGATGCAGGTCTATAACCTGCATCTCACCGGAATACTTTAGCGGGTTCGGCGCAGTGACTCAGACCTCACCGGGCGCTTCTGCGCGATGGGTGGCATATTTGTCGACGAGCTGGGCTCAATTTGCGCTGACCGGTCGGCCGGGAAAATCCGCGCGGCAATTGTTGCGGGCCGGTGGGATCGCTAGCCGATTTCGGCGTGCATGTCCTTGAGGATCGCCCGCACTTGCAAGCGGGCGCCCATGGCCTCTGCGTAGCGGCGCAAGGTCGCCAACTGGACCCGATCCAGGTCGCCGGTCTCCATGCGGGCAATGCGGTCGACACTCAGCTTCAGCGCGCCAGCCAGCTCAACCTGGCTCAGCTCTGCTTCTTCGCGCAGTGCACGCAACGACAGCCGCCGGGACTCGACCTGGACACGGCGCTGATGCTCTGCAACGGCTTCGCGTTGGGCCTCGGTCAAGACTTCAGGATCGGCATACGCAAAACCCATTTGTTCCACCGTTTCTCTCGATCATGCTGGCTTTGGACGTACTCATCTTTGAGGCTATTGCTGCAAATTGGCCAAGCCAATGATTATGACGCATTGGACGCAAGACGATCTGGTGAAATGTTAGCCACTTCTAAGTGACCATGACCAGTTCCGGCTCGGAATTGAATCGCCGGATGCTGCTAAGCCACGATCATCCGAACGAAGGATAGAAATGCACCTATGTAGGATTCATACTTAAGTCATGTCACAGAGCAGAGTACTTCCACAGGTGAAGCGTTCCATGCTTCCGGTCGTTCTTCTAAGCTTCCTGGCAGAAAAACCCGAACACGGATACTCCATGCTGGCTAAGCTCGAAGAGCTCGGAGTGCCTGGCATCAAGAGCGGGACTTTATACCCACTGCTTCGAACCATGGAAGAGTCCGGGGACATCGTCTCCGACTGGCAAATCACCGCTCGCGGACCCGCACACAAAATCTTCGAAATCACCAAGCAGGGTCATCAGACCTTGAAATCAGTCAAAAACTGGTTAGAACAGTTCAACTAGGAGCCTTCCATGGAAAGTAACCTCAAAACCTACATCGACGAACTGCGCTACAGCCTTTCACTACGAAACGTGGATACGGCCACCATCCGCGATATAGCCAGAGAGGTCGAGTCCGAAGCCACCAGCTACGAAGACGCGACAGCCAACTTTGGATCTCCTGCAGAATATGCGGAGTCCTTTCCCGCGACAGCATCTCCAAAGAGCCACTCTGCCTTCATTCTCGTAGGCGTGGCCTTAGGTTTTCTTTGGGCTTTGCTGGCGATATTCCTACGGGATCGCGAAACAATGGCTTTCTCCGGATGGGCGATCACCTGGTTACCTGCATTCGGATTTTTCGTGGCAGGAATCATCACAGATTTCTCTCGTTCGCTGATGCGGTCTCGCGCCAGCCGGTAAGCGCCGAAAGCGTGAACGAACTCAAGATTCTGAATTGGCTTTGAGCCTATTCGAAGGTGGAACTTGCTATTCGTTGACCCGGAGGCCCAAAGAAATCCGGTTAACGCCAAGAGGTGGCGTGCACTCCTTGCGGAGCGCACGCCACCTCTTGATCAGAAGCGGAGTCTGGAAGACTTACTTCTTGGCAGCAGCTACAACCTGCAGGCGCAGGTTTGCAACAACGTCCTCGTGTACGCGAACGGTTGCGGTGTAGTTGCCAGTCGACTTGATGTGGTCGTTGACCTCGATGTTGCGCTTGTCGATCTTGCCCAGACCGGCAGCCTCGACGGCAGCAGCAATGTCGGTGGTCTTGACGGTGCCGAACAGGCGACCGTTCGAGCCAGCCTTGATGGTGATCTTCACCGGCTGGGACTTCAGCTTGGCTGCAAGTTCCTGAGCTTCCTCAAGGTTTGCAACAGCGCGAGCAGCACGTGCAGCCTTGATCGACTCCACCTGCTTCTCACCGCCCTGGGTCCAGACGATTGCGAAGCCGCGTGGCAGCAGGTAGTTACGGGCGTAGCCGTTCTTTACCTCGACAATATCGCCAGCAGCACCGAGACCGGATACTTCGTGAGTCAGAATGATCTTTGCCATTTTGCTATCCCTCTTCCTTAGCCGCGGCCAGCGCCGGAGTAAGGCAACAGGGCAACTTCACGTGCGTTCTTGATTGCCTGTGCGATCTTGCGCTGTTCCTGGACGGAAACGCCAGTTACACGACGAGCGCGGATCTTACCGCGGTCGGAGATGAACTTGCGCAGCAGTGCGGTGTCCTTGTAGTCGATGACGGTGATGTCAGCGGCCTTCAATGGGTTGGACTTTGGTTTGGGCTTACGGATTTCAGCCTTAGCCATCGTGGAGCTCCTTTAGCTTTGGAGCCCGCAGAGTGATCTGCGGGATGGTGAATAAATATTGTTTAGAAAGGTGGTTCGTCTGCGCCCGGGTTGCCCCAGCCGCCACCGTTGTTTCCGCCGGTGCTCCATGGGTCAGCGGCTGGAGCATTCCATCCGCCACCCTGCTGCGGCTGCTGCTGACGCGGAGCCTGCGCTGGTGCACTTTGCTGCGGTGCGTTGGAGAAGCCTCCACCACCGTTGCCGAAGCCGCCGTTGCCACCGCCGGAGCGCTGGGTACGGGTGACCTTGGCCGACGCGAAACGGAGCGATGGGCCGATTTCATCGACTTCAAGCTCCATGACGGTGCGACGTTCGCCTTCCTTGGTGTCGTAAGAACGTGAACGCAGGCGACCCTGGGCGATGACGCGCATGCCCTTGGTCAGCGTCTCGGCAACGTTCTCTGCAGCTTCGCGCCACACCGATGCGCGCAAGAACAGGGCTTCCCCGTCCTTCCACTCATTGGACTGGCGGTCAAACGTGCGAGGAGTCGAAGCGATCGTGAAGTTCGCTACGGCTGAACCGGATGGCGTGAAACGCAGCTCCGGATCGGCAGTCAGGTTTCCGATAACGGTAATAACAGTCTCGCCTGCCATTGACTCTCCTTAGAAAGATTGAACGTTAATTCCTACGACGGAAGGTTGCGCGTAATTAAACGCGTGCCTCTTCCGGACGGGTGACCTTGTGGCGCAGGATCAGCTCGTTGATCTTCAGCTGGCGCTCAAGCTCAGCGGAAGCGGCTGGTTCTGCGGTGTAGTTCACCACTACGTAAGTGGCTTCTGCCTTCTTCTTGATCTCGTAAGCCATCTTGCGACGACCCCAGACATCAACCTTTTCGATGGTGCCACCGTTGGAGCGAACAACCTCGAGGTACTTCTCGATGGTTGGCTCTACGGTGCGGTCATCGACCTCTGGATCAATGAGGACCATAAGTTCATAAGCACGCATGTGAACCCACCTCCTTTGGGCTAAACGGTCGCGGTATTTCCGCAACAGGAGGTTCTTGCGTTATCTGCGCACCAGACACCCAACTTTCGGGCATGCAGTGGCACAGACCTTCCAATCCTACCCGAGAGACCCGAACTTGCATAAGGCTTGGTGTCCTAGATCATGCCCGGCTACTTGGAACTCAGGGCAGCCTCGATCCTTTCCCCGAAGATCGGGGCCAAGGTGCGCATGTAGGTATCGCTGATGTGGTGCTTGTCCCGGTAGACCAAGACATTCCCCACCACTGCCGGGCACGTTCCGTCCACACAGAAGTAGTCGCTGAAGTCGAGCACCTCGACGCGCGGTTCCAGTTCGGCGGCCTGCTTGGTGGCGTCGCCCTTTTCGTAGGCTCCCGCTTCAGGGAAGGAGCATTTGCCTGGATCCTGCACGTTTTCCTCTACGCAGTCCCGCGCATAGGAATTCTGCGGTGGACGCGGGGTATCGACAATGGCATAGACCGGCAGGCCCGCGTCTTCCAACGCGGACCACGTCGTGGCCAGACCCTGTGCCGCATTGGTAGTGAACGTGGCACCTCCCCAGTTCGCGGTGATCACCGCGTTGATGTCACCGCGCGAGGTCAACGCATCCATGGTCTGGTCGATGGCTTCTTCGCAGTTGATGCTGCCATCCCGGTCCGCCTTGCGCTGGGCGTCGGAGAATGGGCAGGAATTCTTCAGGTAGGTCACCACCTTCCAGCCCTTGGTTTGTGCGTAGCCGCTGACGGCTTCGAACCAGTGCGCGGCGTGGGAGTCCCCGACCAGCGCCACGGTGTAGCTGGCATCCTCACTGCCGAATTCGCACTCCTTGATCTGCGTGGACTTCGGCTCCTGGACGCAATCCCCCAGCTCGGGCTGGTCTTCGGCGGCCGTGGCCGGCAGCGGAACCACCTGCCGGTGGCCGGCAAGGAACGCCGGTGCACCCTGGTCAACGGAGGCCGCGCCGAAACCAGTTGGCGGGTTTTGCATCATGGCACCCAGCTCGTGCTGCTCCTTTGCCACAAGTTGCTGCTGCATGGTGCCCGGCAAGAGCGCGATGGACGCCGCCAGCCCGACCATCACAGCCCCGGCAAGCAGGGAGCGGGCCGGCGAACTGGCGATCGGACGGAAGTGGCGCGCCGGGGTTTCGACCCACGTCAAGCTGGCCCAGGCCAACAGCAGGGAACCTGCCAGCAACGCCAGCGACTGCATCGGCCCGGGCTCGCTGCCCGCCAGTTCGATGTAGAACACGATTAGCGGCCAATGCCACAAGTACAGCGAATACGAAGCGAGGCCTACCCACTGAACGGGAGCCCAGTTCACCAAGGGATGCAACGATCCAGGGCCCCGCGTGCTGCCCGCGGCGATCACCACGGCGCAGCCAAGAACCGGGATGGTGGCCGCGATGCCCGGGAAGACCGTCTGGGCGTTGTAGCTGAAAGCAGCGAAGCAGATCGCTGCCAAGGCCGCGAGCACGGCAAGGTTTCTCGTCGGCCAGCTGGTAACCCACGCCGGGAGCTTCAAGGCTCCGTTGGCGTGCGCCTGCACTGCCAAGGCCAGCAGTCCACCGACGGCCAGTTCCCAAATGCGCGTGGTGGTGATGAAGTATCCGGCGCTATTGCCTGAGTAGCCGGCAAATGCAGAGTACCCCAAAGACAAGAGCGCGACGGCCCCGAACATGATCCAGAGCATGCGGCGGCGCGGTGCAAAGGCATCGCCGCCACTGGTGCCCGTACCTGGCTTGGCGATCAGGCAGGCGGCCAGAACCAGCAACGGCCAGAACAGGTAGAACTGCTCTTCGACGCCCAAGGACCAGAAGTGCTGCAAAGGCCCGGGAGCCTGGTCTGCAGCCAGGTAATCGACGGAGTCGGCGGCGAGCACCCAGTTCTGCACCGAGAAGGCAGAGGCGATGGCTTGGGTGCCCAACTCGCCCCACTGGGTCTTAGGCAGGATCAGGAAACTTGCCACGACCACTGCGAGGATCACCAGCATGGCTGCCGGGAGAATTCTCCTCGCGCGACCGGCAAAGAAACTTGGAAGGCTGACCCGCCCGGTGCGTTCGGCCTCACGCAGCAGGTGCGAGGTAATCAAGAACCCCGAGATGACGAAGAAAATGTCGACGCCGATATAGCCGCCCGGAACCACTGATGGCTCAAGGTGATAGGCCACGACCAGCAGAACCGCCAAGGCGCGTAGCGCTTGGATCTCCGGACGGAAATTCTTGACCTGCAGGGAAATCGAACTCATAGTCATTGATCAGACCAGCAGGGGGTAAACGGCAGGTTATCAACGGGCAACAGGCACTCTAACGACCCGTGGGAGCCTCATGAGCGGTCCGAGGTTCCCGCTTCAGAACAAACCGCTAGCTCAGAAGTTTCCGATTCGCCCTGGACAACGGGTACTTGGCATCAAGCTTGGAATCGAGGCTCAACCGGAAGACAGCTTCAAGCAGCAATTGCCCGACGCCCCAGTAGACCGGGATCAGCAACCAGATGTACCAGCCGAAGTTGCCGGTGGTTGCCAAGATGACCGTGCCGAAGGTGACCAGGATGCCCAGCCCGCGGAAGACGAGCAGGATCCCCTTCGTGACCGAATCCCGCCGTTCTTGATCTGCTTGGGTGCGAGCTTCGAGCCCATCCACTGCCTCAGAGAATTTGGGGGTTTGGACGCTTGCGAAGAGGTCTCCAACCGGCACCTCCAGTACTTTGGCGACCAGCGAAAGAGTTTCCAAGCTCGCGTCATTTCCGGCTTCGAGCCGTTGGACTGTTCTGACAGTAACGCCGCTCTCTGCAGCTAGACGTTCTTGCGTCCAGCCCTTGACCCGGCGAAGCTGTGCGATGCGTGATTCATTCACGGCACTAACGCTAGCCAATGGCTTGACGAAAGCACCACGACATCAACACGAAAGTTACCCGACTGCAACACGACAGCACCTTAAAACCAAGGTTGGCCTGATGAAAAGAAATATTCCTGGAAGCGACTATTTCGGTCCAGTCAGGAATTGCGCTGTTGCTTCTCACGGATCAAATCCAGCGCCAGCACCGAACCGATCACTGCTTGGCGTTGCTGCCTTGTGAGGTTTTCGGCCAAGCGCACGGCGTAGGTTGACTTCCCCATCAACGCGTTGCCCATTCCGGACCATTCCCTGGTCACGGTTCCCAGCACTCCCCCGGGACCGGTGATCTGGAAGTCGAAGTCCCAGATGCTGCCCAACAGCTCGAGCTCTTCGCCCAGCATCGAGATGGAAACCTTTGTCTTGAAGAAGGTAATCCTCTTGACCAAGCTGGCCAGCGGGGAACCATTGCCGTCAAGGATTTCGAATCGATCGCGGCCCATGGTCATCGTGTCCTTGACGACGATCACCGGATTATCCGGGCCATCGAAGACAGTAAGTTCGCGAGCCCCAACGAACATGCGCCCCAGCGTGCTTCCGCCGGTATCTACGTGGGCAATTTGCATCCCGGAGGAATCCAGAATCGCGAAGTCGTTCTTCGAGAAGTTCTTCGTCTGCTGGAAGATCAACGTGTTCTGGCTGAAGATCGTCATGGTGCCGATTATGCCACCGATCAGGCGCGGCGGACGAGGTTCGAGCCGGGACACGGAAAGCCGGCCCGCAGGCCGGCTTTCCGCAATGCCATGCCTAGCCTAGGCTCCGAAGAACTCGCTAGAGACCTTGGACAGGTACCACGGGTCGTCGACGCCGCACATCTCTCGGGCGGAGTGCATGGACAGCAGCGCCACACCCACGTCAAGGGTGCGGATGCCCAGCCGGGTTGCGGTCAGCGGGCCGATGGTCGAACCGCATGGTACGCGGTTGTTGGATACGAACTCCTGGTAGGGAACTCCAGCGGCCTCGCACCAGTTGGCGAATGCGGCAGCACCGACCGCATCGGTGGCATAGCGCTGGTTGGCGTTGATCTTCAGCAACGGACCGGCATTCAGCTGCGGGCGGTTGGCCGGATCGTGTCGCTCCGGGTAGTTCGGGTGAACCGCGTGGCCGGCATCCGCAGACAGGCATACCGAATTCGACAGCGCACGGGCGGTGTCTTCAACCCCTGCGCCCATGGATGCCTGGATGCGGTTGATCAGTTCTTCCAGGAAGGGGCCGCAGGCGCCCGAGCGCGAGGACGAACCCAGTTCCTCGTGGTCGAAGGCGGCAAGCATGGCAATGCGGTTGCCTGCTGGTTTGCGCGAATGTCCAATCAATGCGATCAGGCCTGCATGCACCGAGGAGAGGTTATCCAGGCGGGAGCCGGCGAAGAAGTTCTTGCCTTCGCCGAAGACCTCGCCGCGCTGTGCTGGTGCGGTCAGGATGTCGTAGCCGGCGACCTGTGCCGGGTCGACACCTGCAGACTTCGCCAGGATCGCCAGGATGTCGGCATCCGCAAGGTCACCGGCGCCGAAGATCGGATTGGTGTGGGTCTGCTTGTCCAATGCCAGGCCCTCATTGACCTGGCGGTCCAGGTGGATGGCCAGCTGCGGAATGCGCAGGATCGGTTCAGTCTGGGCCAGGTGCTCGGATCCATCCTTGAGCACCAGTCGGCCGGCAAGCACCAGTTCGCGGTCCAGCCAGGAGTTCAGCAGCGGTCCGCCGTAGACTTCAACTCCTGCCTGCCACCAGCCGTTGGAGCCAGTGGTCGGCTTCGGCTTGAGCTTGAAGCCCGGCGAGTCGGTGTGGGCACCGAGGATATGGAAACCGCTCGTTGCGGTGGCAGCTTCTGGCTGCACCCACGCGATGATCGCACCGTCGCGGACCACGTAGTAGGAGCCCGGGCCAAGGTTCCACGCCTGCTTCTCGTCCAGCGCCGTGAATCCAACAGCGTCCAGGCGCTTCGCTGCCGAGGCGGCGGCGTGGTAGCTCGATGGCGAGGTTGCGACGTATTCGGCCAGATCTGCAATGTGGGCCATTGCTGCGGCTTGTGCCATGGCTGGTTGCTCACTTCTTTCTGTCAAGAGATGTTTGTCAGACGGTTCTTCAGGTTTTGGTTCCCGCCTGAAAAGTCGAGTTGCCTCCCAGCTTAGTAGCCTGAACCACATTTGCTGGTGTCCGACTGGACCTCCAGCCTTGCTGGCAACCTGAGATATACCCATATCTTTAGCTTGACTTGGGGCCTAGCTCTCGAGGATGCTGAAAGCAGTCCCGGAGACAAGGAAAGCGAGTTCATCATGGCTACAGCCGATCGAACACCAGAACAAAACGAGATTCCAGCAAACTCACCCGAAGGCGAGCTGGAGACTACCTTGCCGATGGATTCCAAGGTCCAGCAGTCCGAACCTGCCGGCACAAACAAGCTTCCAGCCACAAGGCTGGGCCGCATCTGGACCGCCACGATCTTCGGGTTGATCGTGCTGATCCTGCTGATCATCTTCATTGCCCAGAACCAGGATCAGGTGACGCTGAACTACTTCGCTTATCAGGGACAGGTCAACCTCGGTCTGGCATTATTCTTCGCCGCAATTGGCGGCGCCCTCGTGGTGGCAATCGCCGGGGTGGCCCGCGTGATCCAGCTGCGCGCCACCGCGAAGAAGCGGAGCAAGGACAAAAAGCGCTAGTAAACTTCACGGCCGCCGGGCGAACCCGAATGGGTTTCGCCCGGCGGCCGTTTTGCTACCCAGACGCCGCCTAGTAATCCAGGCCCTGGGATGGAATGACCAGCCCGGTCTCATAGGCGTACACGACCGCTTGGACGCGGTCGCGAAGGTGCAATTTGGTCAGGATGCGCCGCACGTGGGTTTTCACCGTCGCTTCGGACAGGAAGAACCGGTGGGCGATCTCGGCGTTGGACAGCCCCTCGGCGAGCGCACGCAGCACTTCCTGCTCACGCGGGGTGAGGTCATCAAGCAGCGGGTCGTGCGGAGTCTCGGCCGGCTGGCTGCGGTTCCCGGCGCCACCGTTGCGCACATAGGTTTCCAGCAGGCGGGCGGTCACCCGCGGTGCCACGACTGCGTCGCCGGAAGCTACCAGGCGCACCGCTTGGACCAGCTCTTCCGGGGCGACATCCTTGAGCAGGAATGCGCTGGCTCCTGCCTGCAGGCCCGAGAAGGCGTATTCGTCCAGGTCAAAGGTCGTCAGGATGATGATCTTCGTTTCCGGGTAGTCCTTGGCGATGCGTTCGGTGGCTTCCAGGCCATCCATCTTGGGCATGCGCACGTCCATCAGGACCACATCGGGTTTCAGCGCCGCAGTCTGGGCCAATGCATCGAGACCGTCGACAGCTTCCCCGGCGATGACGATATCCTCCTCGCCTTCGAGGATGAGGCGGAATCCCATGCGCAGCAGGGGTTGGTCATCGACCAGCAGGACCTTGATTTTCTCTTCCACGCTTATTCCTTCACTGCCTTCCGGCTCTTGTTCTGCAAGCTGCATTCGGGGAGCTGCAGGACCGCTTTGACGATCCATCCACCGCTGGCTACTGGTCCGGCATCTACCGTTCCGCCAAAGAGCGCCGCGCGTTCGCGCATGCCGCGCAGACCTCGCCCGCTGCCGACGCTCGGAACTCTCGTTGCATCGCCGTTGTCCATGATTTCCATGCGCAGTTCCCCGCGGCGCTGTTCCAGGCGCACCTGGACATCACTTACGTTACGGGCATAACGCAAGGAATTGGTCAAGGACTCCTGGATGATGCGGAAGACCGTCAGCTGGAAGGTGGTGTCTTCCGGCAGCGGATCACCCGTATGCGCATAGGTGACCGGCAGGCCTGCGGTACGGAATCCTTCGAGCAATTGCTCCACGTTGCCGCCAGTAGGCTGCGGAGCGAGCTCCCCGGATTCTTCTTGGCGCAGCACGCCGAGCATGCGGCGCATATCTGCCAGGGCGGCGCGACCGGTTCCGGAAAGCTCGTTGAGCACTTCATCGGCGCGGGCTTGATCCCGTTTGGCCACCACCCGCGCCCCCTCGGACAGGGCAATCATCACCGACAGCGAATGGGCAACCACGTCATGCATTTCGCGGGCAATGCGGTTGCGCTCTTGCACCTGGGCCAGTACGGAAACCTGCGAAGCCCAGTGATTCAGCTCAGCTTCGTGGATGCGCGCGTTGCGCACGTTCATGCCCACTGCTGCAGCGGCGATGTAGAAGCCGATGATGAAACTGCCCGAGACCGCGATGATGACGCGGGTGAAGATCGTTTCATCGATTCCATCCTGAGGGTCGAATTCCATGCCGGTCATGTCCGGGAAGCCCATCAGCACCATCAGGACGGTTTGGAAGCTTCCGGCCAGGATGGACAGCGGGATGGTCCGCTTCGCCGAATAGCTGGTGGCGACGGTATACAGGGCGATGATCATGCCTACCCCGCCCAGACCGCCCTGCGGTCCAGCAATCACCAGGGCCAGACACTCGAAGAGGAACACCAGGATGATCACCGTCATCGGCGCCCTGAGCCGGTAGAGCAGGGCGGCGCTGACGGCGAGGGTGACGACCAACAGACCGGTCGCATTGGATTCGGGCATTGCCGCCACCACCAAAACGCCTGGCAACGTGAGCAGCAGGTAGATGACTACCGCACCGATGACCACCAAGCGCGGGTGGGTACGCAAATAGCGGCGTATCCGGCCCATCCGCTTGGCGGCCAGTTCATCGAAGGTAACCACAGTTTCCTGCAGCGTCGGTTGGCTCATGCTTCCAGTCTAGTTTTCTCGGTGACGCTCTGGACTATTTGACGTCCCGCTTGGCCAGCAGGACCGCACCCAGCGCCAGCGGAAGCACAATCCAGCCTGCGACGCCCAGCAGCTGCTGCCAGCTTTCCAAGTCGGTGACGACGCTCGAAGGCGTCGCCAACGCCATGCCCAGCTGGTCGGGGGTGAACTTCGCGATGTGCTGTGCCCAGTCGGTGATGCTGGTCAGGATGGAAAGGATGATCGGCAAGACGAAGAACAGGGCAGCGAGGCTGGTGATGCCTCCAGCCGAATTGCGCAGCATCATCCCGAGCGCCAAACCGATCAGCGCCGCCATGGCCACCGCAAGCGCCCCGCACCAGAGAACCCGCTGGAAGGCGTCGCTGCCGAAATCCAGGTCCATCTGGTAGTTGTCGGCAATCGGCTTGCTGACGGCGAAGGCCAGAAGCGAGCTGACGATCTGGACGGCGGCTGTCACGACGGTGATCAGGATGGTCTTGGCAGCCAGCACGCGCAGGCGCTGCGGGCTGGCGAGGAATGTGCTCACCGCTGAACCGGTGGTGAATTCCCCGCTGAAAAGCAGGACACCGAGCACGCCGAGGATCAGTTGGCTGAAGACCAGGCCCGAACCGATGAGCTCGGAGGCGAATCCCGGAGCCGCCAGGTCCTCCATGCCCGGCATCTGCTCCATGCCGCCCATGCTGGCCCGCAGCGATCCGATGCCCCAAGTGCCGATGGCCGCGATGGCCGCATAGAGCACGATGGCCAGCAGAATCAGGATGCGGGTGGAATTCAGGGAGAAGAAACGGATGGATTCGCTGCGCAGCACGCCGAAGAGGGAGACCTTGCCGCGCGGTGCGGTTGCTAATTTCTCAGACATGTCTTTACTTCCCGCCGCCAGTCTCGGCAACATTACTCGAGTGGTATTCGACGGCATCACGGGTCAATTCCATGTAGGCGTCTTCCAGGGTGCGCTGCAGCGGACGCAGTTCGCTGAGCACCACACCGTATTCCAGTGCGCGACGGCCAATGGTCTGCGAATCGGGACCGGTGACTTCCACGCCATGCTCGTCGATCCGGCGCAGCTGGACGCCGTCGCCGTTCAGCGCGTTCATCAGCACCTCAATGTCTGCTGAACGCACAATTGTCTGGTCAAGGCCGTTATCGATGAATTCACTGATCGGTGCATCGGCCATGATCCGGCCACGGCCAATCACAATCAAGTGATCCGCGGTCTGGGCCATTTCGCTCATCAGGTGGGAGGAAATCAACACGGTTTTGCCTTCGGCAGCCTGCTGGCGGGCCAGATTGCGGACCCACGCCACGCCTTCGGGATCCAGCCCGTTGACCGGCTCATCGAGGATCAGCACCTGCGGATCTCCCAGCAGGGCGGTGGCAATGCCAAGCCGCTGGCCCATGCCCAGCGAGAAGCCGCCGACTTTCTTGCGCTGGACGCTGGACAAGCCGGTCAGTTCCAGCACTTGGTGCACTCGGGAAACCGGCAATCCTGCAGTAGCCGCCATGGCACGCAAATGCGCCAGCGGCGTCAGGGACTTGTGGACCGATTTAGCTTCCAGCAGGGTGCCGACTTCGGTCAGCGGATGCCTAGACTTCTTGAAATCGCGCCCGTTGACCAGCACTTCTCCACTGGTAGGCGCTGCCAATCCCACGATCATGCGCATGGTGGTGGATTTGCCGGCGCCGTTGGGGCCGAGGAACCCGGTCACCATCCCCGGCTGCACCGTGAACGATGCATTATCGACCACGGTTTTTCCACCGTATTTCTTCGTCAACTGCTGAGCCTGGATCATGCTTCCAGCCTAGAGACTTGGCGTCCAGCTATCACCGCCCGCAATGCTGATTTAGGGCTCACCCGAAAGGGTGAGGGCAGCTGGGCCAATCGTGGGTCCATGCACCATATGGTGCATGGACCCGCGACTCCACGCCAGTTAGAGGACGGTCATAGGTAGCTCGTCGTGAGGACGTACATCATTCCTGCGACGGCCAACGCGAAGGGCAGGGCCAGCAAGACTATCAGCTTCTTCTGATCGCGCACGATCGCTACGCATTCCCTGAGGAAGGCGCTTGGACGGTAGTAGGCCGCCGTCTTCCCGCCGAACGCACGTGCATCCAGGCCGAGCTGGCGTGAGGCCATCGCGGCACGCAGTGCGTGATAGTCGCTAGTGACCAGCCACAGCTGGCCTTCCGGACGGTGGGCGCGAACCAGGGCATCGGAATACCGGAGGTTCTCGATGGTGTCTCTGGCCCGGTCTTCCACCAGGATCTGCTCATCGGCGATGCCCTGTTCGCGCAGGTAGCGGCCCATGCTCACGCCTTCGGGCTCGATCTCATCACGGCCCTGGCCACCGGTAGGAACCATCAACGGGCGGGGATCCGCCTGCCGCTCATGCAGTTCGATGCCTTTGTCCAGTCGGCCGCGCAGCAGCGGGGTGACCTTGCCATCGATGGTGCGGGCGCCTAGCACCACCACGGCCGCGCCCTTGCCCTTGGCAGGAAATTTGGCGTGCACCCAGGCGTACAGCAGCAGCATGGTGAACAGACTCGCGGTGAAGACTGATGCCATGAACAGGACGAAAGCGAGCGAATAGGTCCACCATGACTGGATCCGGATCAGCAGCACCGCAATGATCGGCAGGATGAAGACCGCGAGCCCGGCCGCCAAGGACAGCAGGTTCGCGGGCTTGGCACCTTCGCGCCGGCACATCATGATCCCGTTGTGGATCAGGGCCGCGCCGAAGACCACGACCATCAGCGGGGCCAGCACCAGGACGATGGAGAACAGGAACCCGAATCCGGGAAGCACGCTGGAGAGCAGGCCAGCCGCCGCCGAAATGCTGAAGAGCACCAGCGGCAAGAGCAGGACGGCGAGTCCCAGGCGGCGCGGGTCCTTGCGGTACTGCCAGATGAACAGCCACCAGAGCACTGCCAGGAAAACCACCCCGGGGAGTTGCTCGAATGCCGCGTCCATCATCTGTCAGTTCTCCGCTTTCCAGTTCTCGATTCCGTATTCCCGCTTGAGCATCGATTGCGCTCCGAGGAATCCGCCCATGCCGTGCACCGACGGGCCAGGGGGCGCGGCCGAGGACACCAGGTACAGGCCCTTGGATTGCAGGTACCACGGGTCCGCGGAGATCCGCGGCCGCTTGATGCTGCCCAGCAGATCCATGGTTCCCCCTGAAAGATCGCCACCGACCAGCGCAGAGTTCTGCGCTTCCAGGTCCTTCGCGGTCACCACATGCGATTCGATGATGGTCTCGGCGAATCCCGGGGCTGCCTGTTCGATCATGTCCTTCAGTTCACGGCTCATGTCCACCGGGGAATCGAGCGGCACATGGCAGTACGCCCAGATCACGTGCTGGCCCTGCGGCGCCCGCGAGCCATCGAATTGCGAGGGCTGGGCCACGATCATGAACGGCTTCGCCGCTCCCCTGCGCACCGCGGTGCGCTCGGCCTTCCCGACCTGCACGGCGGTGCCGCCCAGGTGCACGGTGCCGGCCTGGGCCAGCGTCGAATCGCGCCACGGAATCGGTTCCGAAAGCACGTAGTGCACCAGGCAGCTTCCCGGCGAGCGCCGCGTGCCGGCCAAGGCCTGCGCGAGTCGTTCGGGCATGTGCCCGGCTGACAGCTTGGCAGCGCTTTCGGCGGAGGTATCGAACAGGATGTTGCGTGCAGAAAGCTCATCGACATGCTCGACGCGGGTTCCGGTGAGGATTTTCGCCCCGTGATCCATTGCCTCTGCGGCCAGCGCATCGCTGATGGCTTGGGAGCCGCCGCGCGGGATGGCCCAGCCCCTGGCGTGCGCCGCCGCCGCCAGGAACAGCCCGGCCCCGGCATTGGCCGGCCCGCGCGAACCGCCGGCGACATGGGCCGCGCAGCCTGCATAGAGCGCTGCGGCACGCTCGAATTTCCCGGAGAAGAGGTCCTTCACGGCCATGCCGGCCACCGTGCTGACGGCGAAGGTTGCCAGTGCCGCCGGATGCGAGGGCACCTTGAACAGCGGGTTGAGCAGGGTGTTGCTGACTGCGTCGATCTGCTTTACCAGCGGCCCCAGCAGCCGGGTGTACATCTGGCCATCCGCACCGCCAAGTTCCTGCCCGGTGCGTTCCAAATCCCTGTACGCGTAGGCGGTCCGCCGATCCAGCACATGGGCGAAGGACAGCTCCGGGACGATGAAGTCCACCCGGTCATGGACCCCGAGTTCATGCATCGCCTGGGACTGCATGGCCATCGGATGCACGGCGCTGCCCAGATCGAATTTCGCCGCTGAGCCATTCAGCGGCTGCGTTCTGGCGGCCCCGCCGATGGTGCCGTTGGCTTCATAGACCGTGACGCTCAATCCTGCCCGGGCGGCAACTGCCGCGGCCGCCAGCCCGTTGGGGCCGGCACCGACTACTGCAACATCGCTCATGGCTTCTTGCCCGCCGCTTCTTTCTCCGGCTTGGCCTGGGGCAGCAGCCCGCGCAGGGTCCAGCGGTCTTCCAGCCCGGCAAACGGACCGGCCAGCGGATCATCCTGTCCCACGGCGCGCACCGGGTCGTGGCGCGGATCGAGCATCGAACGCGCCACCAGGAACATCAGGTATCCGAGCATCACCATATGGGCCAGCACCAGTACCGCATAGCCGGTCTCCGGGAAGGCCTTCTGCACTTCTTCGGCCGAGAGGGAATCGAGGTAGTACCAGACCCCGTAGAAGTGGGCGATTTCCACCAGCATCCAGATCACGAACTCGCGCCAGCGCGGCAGGGCCAGTGCGAACAGCGGAATCAGCCAGACGACGAACTGCGGCGAATACACCTTGTTGACCATGACAAAAGAGGCGATGATCAAGAAAGCCATGGAAGCCAGGCGCGGGGTGCGCTTGGCCGTCAGCCCCAGCACCGCCACGCCCGCGCAGCACAGGAAGAAGAGGATCAGCCCGTAGCGGGAAATCTGCTCCGCTTCGAAGAGCGGCACCCCTTCGCGGTTATCGGCGATGACATTCCACGCGTGCCAGAAGCTGGAGAAGCCTGCCCCGCGTTCGGAGGAGAAATTGAAGAAGTGCATGAACGAGTCGGGGAACGCCAGCGCATAGGGAAGATTCACCAGCACCCAGGTCGCCGCGGCGGTTCCGCCGGTCACCCAGAAGGTCTTGAGCTTGCCGGTGCGGATGGCCAGCACCAGCACCGCGCCGAGGACGAAGAACGGATAGATCTTCATCGCCGCACCGAGGCCGATCAGCACCCCCGCCAGCACCGTGTGCTTCCGGGCAAAAGCCAGCATGCCCAGGGCCAGCAAGGCCACAGCCCACATGTCCCAGTTGATGCTGCCGGCCAGGATGATGCCCGGGGCGATTGCCACCATGGCGGCATCCCACGGACGGCGCCCGGTCATCCGCAGGGTGGCGACCACGGTTGCCATCCACAGGATCGCGACGAGCAGCAGGTTGATGTCGAAGTACAGCAGCGAACGGTTCTCGATCCCCGTGGGGATGATCGAGGCGACTGCCGAGGCCACCGTGCTCATCAGCACCGGGTACTCGAACTCGGCGGCGGCGCTGAACGGCGCCCAGGGGTTCTCGGCGAAGCCGCGGGCGGAGAACAGCGGAACCCAGTCGCTGTAGCACGCATAGACATAGGGATTGTTGCCGGTCCACCCGTTGACCCGGCACGGGTTCTTGGCAAGGAGCATCAGCAGCGCGCCCACGGTGGTCATCAGGATGATGACCCGTTCCACGCTGAAGAACCCGGGATCGACTCGGCCCGGGTCGCTGTGCCGTCCTAGCGGGCCGCCGATCATTGCGGTGAATTGCCGGAGGAACCCGTCAGCGCGTGAAGGCACGGTAATGCGCAGCGGGCCACGCGTGGGCTGTGACTGGTTAGGCTCGTGCATACCATCCAGCCTAGATGTTCTGTGCCCCAGCACCAGCGTGCACACTCTGATTTCATCAGCCGCTTTGATCTTCTACGCGAAGCGCAGTGCGTTTCCCGCCCTTCCCGCAAGCTGCCCCCGGAGACGTAAAACGCTTGCTGACCTCGCATTCAGCAAACAGACAGGTGATTACACCGGCACTTCACCGTGCGTTAACCCAGATACCCCTTCCCGGTTAACTTGTGCCCATAGCGTCTTATTCGTGAGCAAAACCAACCAGCCAAACGCCATGGCGATCATCCCCGCCCGGGGAGGATCCAAGGGCATCCGGCTTAAGAACCTGCGCGAGGTCGGCGGCAAATCTCTGCTCGGCCGCGCAATCGAATCGGCCAGATCCGCGGCGGCAGTCAGCGACGTCGTGGTGAGCACCGACCATGAGCAGATCAAGGCCGAAGCGCTCCGCTACGGGGCGCGGGTCATCGATCGACCGGCAGATATCGCCGGCGACACGGCCAGCAGCGAGTCAGTTCTGCTCCACGCACTGGCGAATGCGGAATCCCAGCCAGAGATCACCGTGTTCATCCAGTGCACCAGCCCGTTCATCGACCCGGAGGACCTGGACGCGGCCATCGCGGCAGTGGCCTCGCAACGCGCCGACGTCAGCTTCGCGGCTGTTGCGGACCACGGTTTCCATTGGGGACTGGATCCGCAGGGCGAAGCGGTCGCCGTGGGGCACGACAAGCTGCACCGTCCGCGCCGCCAGGATCGCGAACCGCGCTTCCGTGAGACCGGGGCCTTCTACGTGATGGATACCCGCGGATTCCTCGAAGCCGGCCACCGCTTCTTCGGAAAGGTCCGGGTCCATGAGGTTCCAGCAGAGCACGGCATCGACGTCGATACCGAAGCAGACCTGATGCTCGCCGGGCTGGCCGTTCCGGCCAACCGGGAACCGATCGAAGTCGACGCGGTCATCACGGATTTCGACGGGGTGCACACCCCGGACACCGCATATGTCGATGAGCACGGAACCGAAACCGTGCGCGTCTCCCGCTCCGATGGAATGGGAGTGGCCCGGCTGCGGGCCGCCGGAGTGAAGTTCCTGATTCTCTCCAAGGAAACCAATCCTGTTGTCGCCGCCCGCGCCGCCAAGCTGAAGGTGGAAGTGGCCCACGGCATCGAGAACAAGGCCGAATACCTGGCCCGCTGGCTGGCTGATGAATCCATCAACCCTGCCCGCGTCGCCTACCTCGGCAACGACATCAATGATCTGGGCGCGATGGCACTGGTCGGCTGGCCGATCACCGTAGCCGATGCCCATCAGGACGTGCACCTAGCAGCACGGCACACACTGACCCGCAAGGGCGGGGACGGAGCGGTACGGGAACTGGCCGAACTGGTTCTCGCCGCACGCACCGCCACCAAGAGTTCTCCAAGTTTCACCCACTGAAAGGCAATATCCATGACCTCCATGACTACCGACATCAAGCCAGTTGCCATCGGCGACGTCCAGGTTGGCGCAGGCCAGCAGGTCTACGTCATCGGCGAGATCGGCATCAACCACAACGGCGACATCGAGATCGCCAAGCAGCTGATCGACATCTCGGCCGAGGCTGGCGCCAACGCGGTGAAGTTCCAGAAGCGCACCCCGGACATCTCCACCCCGATGGACATGCGCGACAAGATCCGCTCCACCCCATGGGGCGACATGACCTACCTGGACTACCGCTACCGCGTCGAGTTCGACCAGGCCCAGTACAAGGAGCTCATCTCCTACGCCGCATCCAAGGGCCTGCACGCCTTCGCTTCGCCATGGGACGTTCCCTCGGTCGAGTTCATGGAAGAGCAGGGTGCAGTCACCCACAAGGTAGCTTCCGCATCGGTCACCGACATCGAGCTGCTCAAGGCGCTGGCGGAAACCGGCAAGCCGATCATCCTGTCCACCGGCATGTCCACCATCGAGCAGATCGACAAGGCCGTGGAGACCCTGGGCACCAGCAAGCTGGTCATGATGCACGCGACCTCCACCTACCCGCTGCCTGCCGAAGAGGCCAACCTGCGCATGATCGAGACCCTGCGCGACCGCTACCAGGTCCCAGTGGGCTACTCGGGCCACGAGCGCGGCCTGCAGATCTCGCTGGCAGCTGTCGCCCTGGGCGCAGTGACCGTCGAGCGCCACATCACCCTGGACCGCACCATGTGGGGTTCGGACCAGGCTTCGTCGCTGGAGCCAAAGGGCTTCGAGTCGCTGATCCGCGACATCCGCATCCTGGAACAGGCCATGGGCGACGGCGTGAAGAAGATCTTCCCAGGCGAACTGGCTCCGCTCTCGCGCCTGCGCCGCGTCGACGCCTAAGCACGCCAGCGTATCCGGCGGTTGGACTCACCGACGGGTCCAACCGCCGTTTATTTTTGTCTGCATGAGGAAGGCCTTGAAGCACAAATGAGTTTGATCTCCGGGCGCATTTCAGTGGTGATCCCCGCCTATAACCAAGAAGCGTACATTTGCGATGCCCTCTCATCCCTGGTCCGGCAGAAGCTGGGACGCTGGGAGCTGGAAGTGCTCGTAGTTGATGACGCTTCCGATGACCAGACTGCCGATCTGGTGCGCGGCTACCAAGACCAGCTGCCTGGCCTGAAGCTGATCTCGCTGCCGGAGAATTCAGGGGTTTCCGCCGCCCGCAACGCCGGGCTGGAACAGGTCACCGGCGAATACTTCACCTTCCTCGACCCCGACGACTGGTACTCCCCCGAGCATTTGGAAGCCCTGGCGGAATCCTTGACCGAACTGCATGTGGACTTCGTGCGCTGCGACCATGTGCGCGTCACCGGCACCAACCGGGTCATCCACCGCGCCCCGCAGGCCCTGCGCGGCATGCCGCTGAACCCGGCCGACGACATCGAGCCGATCGATTCCCCGTCCATGGTGGACTACGCCTTCGTGTGGGCAGGCATGTACCGCACCGAGCTGATGCGCACCCGCGAGCTGATGTACTTCGACGCACAGCTGCACAGCGCCGAAGACCGGCTGTGGCTGTGGAAGCTGCACCTGAATACCGAGCGCTACTCCGTCGTCTCCTCCCCCGGGGTGTTCTACCGCCGCGGCCTGCCCGGTTCGCTGACCCAGGTCTTCGACCATCGCCAGCTCGGCTTCATCCCCGCCTACTCGCAGATCCTCACCGAGGTGCGCCTGCACCCGGATGCGGATCGCCACCTGCCCAAGGCGATGCGCCAGTTCTTCGCCATCGTGTGCCATCACGAGAAGCGCGCGAAGAACTACCCGCCAGAAGTCCGTCTGGAGATGAAGCAGAAGCTGCGCCAGGTATTCACCACCGTTGACGCGCCAATGGCCCGCCAGGTCGCCCTCGAGATGGATGTTGCGCGCCGCCGCCATATCCTCTCCTTCCTCCAGCCAGGTCAGATCGGGGCCGCCAAGTGATCGCACTGATTGAAGCCAGCAGCTACTTCCAGCTTGCTTCTCTGGCCGCGATGGCCGATGCAGGGCTGCTCCCCGAAGCAGATGAACGCATTCTCGTCCTGGCCAACGGCTCGCAGGTTCCGGAACTGACCGCCCCGCTGGATGAGGTTCCGGGCTTTGAGCAGCTGGCCGCCCGCTTTGACCGGGTGGTGGATTTCGCCGCGCTGACCGCCCCGCGCCGCCCGGCGCAGTTCAACCCGCGTGAGGACGAACTGCTGATTTTCGAGCGCCTGCTGCGCAGCGCCTGGGATCTGGGCAATGAACCGCTGACCCTGGTGCTGGAATCCATCCAGGTCAACCCCGCCCGCGCCCTGGCGCGCATCTTCTTCGACGCACAGCTTTGGATCCATTCCGACGGCCTGATGTCCTATGGACCCACCCGCAACCGGCTGCCCATGCCGTTGCGCCAGCGGGTCATCGGCACCATCCACGTGGATCTGGTTCCCGGGTTGCAGCCGCATCTGCTCGCAGAGCTCGAGCCTCGGCGTGAAGTCCTGGAGGCCGGCGGGTTGGCTGGCATCTTTGGCGAATTGGCCCAGGGCGCCGAATTCGACCTGCCCGCCGGTGGCGCGCTCGTCCTCGGGCAGTATCTGGGTTCCCTGGGACTGATGGACGCCGAGGAAGAATTCGAGCTGCACCTCGAGATGCTCAACGAGGTGGCCCGCCGGGAGCTTTCCACCGTCCTGTTCAAGGCGCACCCGTCGGCCAGCGCCACCTCGGCGGCCCGCTTGGCCGCGGCCGCCAAGCACATGGGCCTGGATTTCCGGCTGGTCGCCACCGATCATCTGGCGGAGACCGTGATCGCTGCGGTGAACCCAGCCGTGGTGATCTCCTGCTTCTCTACCGGCTTGGCCACCGCAAAGTACATCCTGGGCACGGAAGTCCATGCCGTGGGCACCGGCAGGATGCTGCAGGCGCTGGCTCCGTACGAGAACTCCAACCGCATCCCGCTGTCCATCATTCACGCGCTGTTCGTCCAGGACCTGCCGGTTCCGGCGCACGCTGGCGATGACGACCGGCTCACCGAACTGCTGATCGCCGTGGCCTACTGCATGCAGGCCACCCAGCTGCCGCACCTGCGCGAGCAGGCCGAGTCCTTCCTGGCCGCGCACTACCCTGAGTTCTCGGCCCACTTCAAGCGCCGCCGCATCACCAAGCTGGACCTGCCTCCGCACTGGGCGCACATCAGCTCTCGCCGGTCGCTGCCCTCGAAGGTCCGCGGGGCCTCGCGCCGCGTGCTGTGCCATGGTTCCAAGCAGTTCGAAACGCTTTCCAAGTCCCTGAACCGACTGGCAAAATGACACTCACGATGATGAAATTGACTCAACATGACACCCACGAGGTGCCGCGCCCCCGTTTCGGCACGGCGCACGTGTGGGTCGAGTCGCCCCTGCAGCTGCTCTCCGCAGTGGAAACGCATGCCGCGGGGCTGCTGGGCACCGACATCCGGATCATTCCGCGCCAGGGAATGCCGCTGGAGGCCACGACCCAGGCCATGCTGGATCATGCCCCCGATGGGGTTCATTTCGAACCGGCGGCGCGCAAGCCTCCGCAGCCCAAAGGCGCTGCCGACCGATATGTCACCGGGGATGCCTATTCGGGCAAGATCCAGCGCACGCTCCTTGCAGGCGTGCGGGCCAAGGAAATCGTGATCATCGATGACGGCATGGCGACGCTGGCCCTGATCAAGCAGCTGATCTCCGACGAGCCCACCCCGTTGGTGCGCGCCCGGACGAAGAATTCGGCGGCCCGCGTCGCCATGGGGCTGGCGACCTGGCATCGTTTGCGCCAGCTTGCCCGCGAGGATCGCCTGCTGATTGTCTCGGCGTTGTTTGTCGACCTGGAATCCCGCCAGAAGATGGCTGATCTGGGGATCAAGTTCGCGCAGCACAAGTTCGAGTGGCTTGCTACCCAGCCGGTGGCCGAGCGGTTCACCGAACCTACCCTGCTGATCGGTTCGGCCATGGTCGCCGATGGGCTGATCCATGAGCAGCCGTACTTGCGCTGGATCGAAGGGATCGCGTCCGAGAGTCCGGTCGCCTACTTCCCGCATCGCCGTGAGACGCCGGAATTGCTGGCGAAGATCTCCAAGATTGACCAGGTAGTGCTCAAGGAGCACACAGTTCCCATCGAAATGCGTTTGCGCGCCCTGCGGCCGGGCCAGGAGATCCGGGCCCTGCCGTCCACGGTGATTCCGTCCCTGCGCTTACTGCTGGGTCCCGATGCCCGCTTGCTGTATCCGCAAGCCGTGCTTGACAGCTGGTGGACCCCTGGTACTTCCCTCGAGTTGCGTGAGCACCTATCCAGTTCGTTGAAGGTGTGAAGCAGCTGATGAAGCCATCAATTCTTGTCATTGCAGATTCCGATTCCTACCTGAAGCTCGCGACAAGTTTCCTGACCCGCCTGGGCCCCGCATGGGATCGCAAGGTGTATTTGGCGCGGACCCCGGTGATGCCGACGGCCGAGCAGATCGCAGCCGCCTTCGAAGGCACGGATCTGGACCCCGATGCCCTGCAGGTGATCTCGGTATCCCAGCTGGAGGCCGACACAGTGGACGAGGATATTGTCTTCGCGTCGGCGACCGGTCCGGTCGTTGCCGAAATCTATTCCCGCATCCTGCGCACCGAGCCGGTTGACGGCCGCTGCACTGCACTGATTTCAGCCTTGCCCGGCGTCGCCTTCCCCGCCACGCAGAAGGGATGGAACTATCGCCGGGCCGGCGATGCGTTCATCTGCCATTCGCATGCCGAGGCCCGTGATTTCTCGTTCATGATCGAAGGACAGGAAGGGCATCAGCCGACCATCATGGTCAGCAAGCTGCCCTTCTTGCGCTCGACGGGTTTCCCGCCGGAGCAAAAGCAAGTCGTCGAACGGCTGGTGTTCGCACCTCAGGCGAAGGTTCCGGCCCAGGAGCACGAACGTGAGTCGATCCTGCTGGCGCTCGAGCAGGCCAGCAGGATGAATCCCGAACTTGAGGTCCTCATCAAGCTCCGTGCCAAGGCCGGGGAGCCGCAGACGCATCTCGAGGCGTTCCCCTATGACTTGCTGTTCGAGAAGCTGCAGGCTGAACAGCGGATCGGCGCGGATTCGCGGCTGCGCTTCGATACAGGATCGATGAGCGAGGCGTTGACCGATGGCAGCGCCCTGATGACGGTCTCTTCGACGGCCGCCCTGGAATCCCTTGATCGCGGATTGCCCACGCTGATCCTCTCCGACTTCGGTGTCAGCGCGCAGATGATCAACACGGTCTTCGTGGCCTCCGGAGTGATTGGCACCCTGGATGATGTCATCGGCTTGAGCTTCGGGGAGCCGACCAAAGCCTGGCTGCGGGAAAACTACTTCCACCGGGTCGACCACAGCTTCGCCCAATCCCTCGGGATCCTCGCGCATCGGGCTCGAGCCGGCAAGCTGCTCACAGATCCAGAAATACTGGCGCATATTCGACGCCAGCCTTTACGCCATCGGCTCCGCACCACGTTGCCTGCCCCGCTGGTCCGGGTTTTGCTCAAGTTACGCCATCATTACCGACAATTCCGCAGGAATGGGGCCAACTCTTTGTCATGAGCTAATGGCATTTTGCTCATGAATACCAGTTCATACCTGCAAACATAGGTCATCTCAGTATCATTCTAAATTTTGGTCATGTACCGATTCTTGGTATTCCTATGCTGCGATAACCCCGCTGGCCGTCGACGGCACTGGCCCTTGGAACGCCTGTTCAAGAGTTATTCGGTGATACAGGGCACGATTGGGAATGTTTACGAGCCATTAAGACTTAAGATCAATATGGGGCAATTTGCGCGATGCGCTTCTGCGCGCCCAATTGCCCAATTGCCCAAAGGTTTTATACATTTCAATAAGGAGTTCATGTGTCGGCGAACCCGATTCGCGTTGCCATCGTAGGCGTAGGCAACTGCGCCACTTCCCTTATCCAAGGTGTTGAGTACTACCGAAATGCCGATGCAGATTCCACCGTTCCTGGTCTCATGCACGTGCAGTTCGGCCAGTACCACGTTGGCGACGTCCAGTTCGTTGCCGCCTACGACGTCGACGCCAAGAAGGTCGGCCTCGACCTCTCGGAAGCCATCCTGGCCAGCGAGAACAACACCATCAAGATTGCCGACGTTCCAACCACCGGCGTGACCGTCCAGCGCGGCCACACCCTTGACGGCCTCGGTAAGTACTACCGCGAGACCATCGAAGAGTCCGCAGCCGAGCCAGTCGACGTGGTGCAGTCCCTGAAGGACAACCAGGTCGACGTCCTGGTTTGCTACCTGCCGGTGGGTTCCGAGCAGGCCGCCAAGTTCTACGCGCAGTGCGCCATCGATGCCGGCGTTGCCTTCGTAAACGCACTTCCAGTATTCATCGCCGGCACCCCGGAGTGGGCGCAGAAGTTCACCGACGCCGGTGTGCCAATCGTTGGCGACGACATCAAGAGCCAGATCGGCGCAACCATCACCCACCGCGTGATGGCCAAGCTGTTCGAAGACCGCGGCGTGGTCCTGGACCGCACCTACCAGCTGAATGTTGGCGGCAACATGGACTTCAAGAACATGCTCGAGCGCGATCGCCTGGAATCCAAGAAGATTTCCAAGACCCAGGCAGTCACCTCGAACACCTCCGCCGCCCTGGGCGACGACGATGTCCACATTGGCCCGAGCGACTACGTTTCCTGGCTTGACGACCGCAAGTGGGCGTTCGTCCGCCTCGAGGGCCGCAACTTCGGCGATGCTCCGGTGAACCTGGAATACAAGCTGGAAGTTTGGGACTCGCCAAACTCGGCCGGCGTGATCATCGACGCCGTTCGCGCGGCGAAGATCGCCCTGGACCGCGGCATCGGCGGCCCGATCCTGTCCGCCTCGAGCTACTTCATGAAGTCGCCACCAGAGCAGTACGACGATGAGACCGCACGCAACAAGGTGGAAGCCTTCATCAGCGGCGAAATCGAACGCTAATCTTCCGCTGTGGCGGAAAAGCAATGGCCAGGACTGATGTCCTGGCCATTGCTGTATTCAAAAGTTCTTTGGATGCGGAGAAGCCCGCCGGCTTGCAGGCCGGCGGGCCTCTGGGCGATGCATTGCGAGTTCATCATTGGTACCTCGGATTCTGGTTAGCTGGCAACGGTAATGGCGTTGCCGGGCCTAGCGAATTCGCAGGTACATTTCTGGTGGCACATGGTTCTTCAGCTCGCGCTGACGCATGCGACGATTGAACTCGGTGCTGTCAAGGTTGGTGAACTTGCGCTTGTCTTGACGCTTTTTCATTTGCTGTCCCTCCCTTCGGTCAAAGTCGAAGGGGAGGGAAGATCTTGTCGCGTGGTTGAAATTGCGCGAGCTTTCAGGCTTTCCGGTCCTGCGAAGATTAATTCCGAGGTGCGAACTGCCCGTTGAGCGGACGAGGAGAACAGTGGACTGGACATGAAAAAAGTTCCTAAGGGTGAGAGTCGATTACTGACCTGCAACCTCAGGAACTTGAGCGGGATTTACCGTGGGCTAGGAATCCGCTTGTCCGGAGGTTGGGGAAATGCGCTTGCGCAGACGAGTCATTGGAGAGCCGCTATTAAATCGCGCTCCGCGATGAGTCTCTGTGTACCAAGTCGTGTTAATCATTTCGCCACCTCCTAAAATCTGCTCTCGGCCGGCCATGGATGCCATGGCGCCTGTCTGAAAATTTGTCTCGATCCGCAAGTCTCATTGAGACTTCCCAATCACAGTATTCAGCATACATGGATTATGCCCAATGCGCTACAAGCCAGAGCAAAAACTTTAAGTACTTTTCCGGGAATGGCAAAAGCACCTGGATCCACGCGGATTCCAGGTGCTCTTCCAATAGCATTCAGGTCAAAAGTTACCCCTCGGTAGGCGTTTCCTGGGCTTCGGGCTGCTCTTTCCACCACGCACGCAAGCGCTCCGTGGCGACCTCTTCGCCCAGTGGACCTTCGTCCATACGCAATTCCAGGAGGAACTTGTAGGCCCGGCCAACCACCTTGCCCGGCTTGATCTCCAGCAACCGCATGATCTGTTCGCCATCGAGATCAGGACGGATCGCCTGAAGCTCTTCCTGCTCGGCAATCTTGGCGATACGCGCCTCGAGGTCATCGTAGGCAAAGGCCAGGCGGTCAGCCTTCTTGCGATTGCGCGTGGTGACATCCGAACGCGTCAGGCGGTGCAGATGCTCCAGCAAGTCGCCGGCATCGGTGACATAGCGGCGTACCGCCGAGTCGGTCCAGCCCGCCTCGCCATAGCCGTAGAAACGCATATGCAGCTCGACCAGGCGGGCCACGGCCTTGGTGGTGTCCTTGTCGAAACGCAAGGCGCGCATCCGCGCCTTCACGAGCTTTGAACCCACCATGTCATGGTGGCGAAAGGAGACGGCGCCGCTGGGTTCGAACTTGCGGGTCGCCGGCTTGCCGATATCGTGCATCAGCGCCGCGAAGCGCAGCACGAAGTTCGGTCCGGGCACCGGCCCCGCTTCATCGGTTTCCAACGCCATCGCCTGCTTCAGCACGGTCAACGAGTGCTGGTAGACGTCCTTGTGCCGGTGGTGTTCGTCGATCTCCAGACGCAGAGCCGACACTTCGGGCAGCACCTTGTCCGCCAGGCCGGTTTCCACCAGCAGGTCGATGCCCGTGCTCGGGTCGGCCCCGTTGATCAGCTTGACCAGCTCGTCGCGGATCCGTTCGGCGGAAATGATGTCGATTCGATCGGTCATTTCGCTCATGGCGCGGCGAACCTCGGGGCTGACTTCAATCTCCAGCTGCGAAGCGAAACGGGCGGCACGCATCATGCGCAGCGGATCATCGGAGAACGAGACATCAGGGGCACCGGGGGTGCGGATAGAACCGTCTTCCAGGGAACTCACGCCGTCGAAGGGATCCACCAGCTCGAGCTGGGGCAATCGCAGCGCCATCGAGTTCATGGTGAAGTCGCGGCGGAAGAGGTCATCGTGCAAGTTATCGCCAAAGGCGACGACGGGCTTGCGCGATTCCTTATCATAGGCATCAGCGCGGTAGGTCGTGACCTCTAGCGTGTGTTCGCCCTTCTTGAAGGCAATCGTTCCGAACTCGCGTCCTACATCCCAGATGTTATCTGCCCAACCGGAAATTGCCTTGATGGTTTCTTCCGGACGTGCGCTCGTGGTGAAATCCAGGTCCGGGGAGACGCGTCCCAGATACAGATCGCGAACCGGCCCACCTACCAACGACAATTCATGGCCTGCCCGAACGAAACGGTCGGCCAAGTCGAAAATGACCGAGGGCAGGATCTGACGCAGCGCGTCAGGTGAGGGAAGTGCATGCATAGTTACTTAAGCGTGCCAGAAATCCGGCAAGAATGCTTGAGCTTTCGGCGAATTTGCCTGCGAGATAACTTACTTGTCCACGTCGATCAGGCGGCTAGCGGCACTTTCTCGATAGAGTGGTTCTATGAACCGACCGATCCCGTCTGCCCCGAAGCGCACTCCATTGACTGCGTCAATGGCTCGCGCGCAGGCAACTGGCGGTCATACGAGCTTGCCGACAGTGGAAGAAATCTCTTCCGGAGGCATCGTCATCGACTTCGACGACCCCAAGTTGCCAGTGGCAATTATTGCCCGCTACAACCGTGGCGGACGGCTGGAATGGTGCCTGCCCAAGGGCCACCCGGAGGGCGTGGAAACCAACGAGGAAGCGGCTATCCGCGAAATCGAGGAAGAGACCGGTATTGCCGGACGCATCCTCGCCCCGCTGGGTTCGGTCGATTACTGGTTCACCGTGACGAATTACCGTGTGCACAAGACCGTGCACCATTTTCTGCTGGAAGCTACCGGCGGGCATCTGACGATCGAGAATGATCCCGATCATGAAGCCGTCGATGTTGCCTGGGTGCCGCTGGGTTCCCTGGGCAAGCGCCTGTCCTTCCCTAATGAGCGCCGGATCGCCGATCTGGCACGCGAGGTCCTTACAAAGCATGTCCCAGGTTCCTAATCCAACTGCCGGCTTCGACCAGCCAAACACCGGAGCCACGGACATCGTCGCCGAACCTCCCCGGCAGCCGATAGCCCAACCGGCAGGATCGCGTTCCAAGATCTATGCCCTGATGGCTTCCGGCACGATGGTTTCCCGCCTGCTGGGCTTTGTGCGCACGGCCTTGCTGGCGATGGCCATTGGTTCGGTCACCTCGGTGGCCGACATCTTTGAAAAAGCCAATGTCATCCCCACCATCATCTACATGCTCTTGGCCGGCGGCATTTTCAATGTCGTGCTCATCCCGCAGCTGATCAAGGCTTCCAAGGCCAAGGATCGCGGTGCCGCGTACACGTCCAAGCTGGTCACGCTGACCGTGGTGGGCATGGGGATCCTGACTTTGATCCTCACGCTGTGCGCCAGGCCCTTGATCACGGTGCTCACCAATAACTGGACCGAGCCGATGATCGCGCTGGGAACTGCATTTGCCTACTGGTCGCTGCCGCAGATCTTCTTCTACGGACTCTACGCGGTCCTGGGCCAGGTGCTGAACGCCAACGGCCGATTCGCCGCGTTCATGTGGGCCCCGGCGGTGAACAACGTCATCCAGCTGATCGTCATTGGCGCATTCATCCTGACCTTCGGCGCCTACTCGTCGGGCGACCCGATGCAGGAGTGGAACAGCATCAAGACCATGTGGCTGGCGGGCGGAGCCACCTTGGGCATCGTGCTGCAGTCAGTCGTGCTGTTCTGGCCGTTGAAGAAGACCGGGTTGAAACTGACCCTGGACTTCCAATGGCGCGGCATGGGCCTGCGCCATGTGGGCAAGCTGGCAATCTGGACGCTGGCGGCCATGGTGATCGGCAATCTTTCCTCGCTCGCCTACTCCAAGATCGTCTCCGGCGCTACCGCAGCTCGAGCGCAGCTGCCGTCCGAACAGGCCGCCTCGGTCGCCGGCGAGTACGCGCTGAACACCTCGCAGCTGATCACCGTGCTGCCGCATTCGCTGTTCGCTTTGACCGTGGCCACCGTGCTGTTCAACGACTTCGCCCGGGCCTTCACCGAGAACCGCCGCAAGGATGTCGGCAAGCTGCTGAACCAGGGCATGCGCTCCACTGCGATTCCCATCGTGTTCTGCACGCTGGTCTTCATCGTGCTGGCCGGGCCGCTGGGCAGGCTGTTTGCCGGCAGCTCCGAGCATGCCGCACAGGCCGCGGGCGCTTTGGGGCAGCTGCTGTTGCTCACCGCGCTTGGCCTGCCGTTCAAGTCCCTGCAGTTCTTCATGCTGCGTGTCTTCTACGCGGAAGAAGATACCCGCACCCCGATGCTGATCCAATCGGCCACGGCAGCGGTCGGTTTGGTCCTGGCGTTCACCGCGGCCGCCGTGATTGACCCGCTGCATATCGCCGCCGCCATTGCCTTCATCTACGGCTTGACCAACGTGCTGACCTGCATCGGTACCCATTATCTGATCAAGCGCCGCTACGGCAGCTACGATGTTTCCTCGGTCATCGACACCTACATCCGAGTCGGGTGGATGGCTACGCTGTCAGCTATCGTCGGCTGCGTAGCGCTCTGGCTGCTGGGAGGATTCAGCTTCGGATTCGCCTACGATTCAGTAGTCAGCGCGCTGATTTCGGTGGCTGTTGTCGCCCTGCTGATGGGCATCGTGTTCATCGCCCTGCTGCACAAGACCAAGGTTCCGGAGCTCCAGTCGTTCCTCGGTCCGATCCTGCGCAGAATCCCGGGATTGAATCGCTGAAAATCCGCTGAAACTTGCTAGTGATTCTGGGCAAATAGGCACCAAATAGCCGGAGCTGACCGGTAACATGACAGGTGGTGGTCTGTGGACCGCCACCGAACCAAATTCAACCCCTTGGAGATGCACGTGTCGCAGCCAATCGATGTCGGCTCTGTCCTCAGCGGCCGCTACCAGGTAACTGAGAGTGTCCTTTCATCAGCTGAAGGAGACTTGGTACTCGGTGGCGTAGACCAGGTACTGAACCGCTCGGTCAGCATCATGGTGGCTTCCGTGGAGAATTCCTCGCAGCTGGCAACGAGCGCACGCGAGATCGCCATGGGCGAGCGCGCATCGAACGTCCAGGTGCTGGATCTGGGCATCACCGACTCCAACCAGACCTACCTAGTCGCCAATACCGCGCGGTCCTCGGACCTGCTGGACCTGGTTCTGGAAACCGACGACGCTCCATACGTTGAGCCGTTCTTCACCGATACCCTCGGCACCGAGATCTTTGGCGAGTCCCGCCAGGCTGTCCCCGAAACCTACGAAGACGACAACGAGTACTACGAGCAGCTGCAGTACGAGGACGAACCAGAACATCAAGGCAAGATCGGTTCCGCCCTGGCTGGGGGCTTCGCGGGGCTGAAGAACCGCTTCGGCAAGAAGAACCAGGAACAGCCTGAAGAGGAGCAGTTCGACCAGACCGCGCCGAACGAACAGGTTCCCGACACCGTCGCCACCCCGGTTGCCCCTGCTGAAAATGCAACGGCCGAAGACAAGCCGAAGGTCACCCGTCTGGACGACGACGAACCTAACGTCACCGCAACCGCGGCGCTAGCCGCCGCAGCGCAGTCCAAGGGCAACACCCCGGCCAAGCCTGCCGAGGAAGAGCCGGCCAAGGAAGAAGAAAAGCCTGCAAGGAAGAAGGGCGCAGCAGCGGCTGCTGCAGGTGCCGCCGCAGCCGCGCCTAAGGCCTCGACCTTCCCGGCAGCAGCCAAGAACGCTCCCGCCCAAGACCCGCAGGTCGACGAGCAGGAAGAGGAAGAAAGCGGATCCAAGGGAACTCGCCTGCTCGTTGGCGCCGTATTGCTGATCGTACTGGTCGTTGCCGTGGTCTTCGCCTTCAACTTCCTAGGTGGCGACAAGAACACCACCGCAGAGGGCGAGACGCCAACTGCCGTGGAATCCTCGGAGAAGCCTTCCGAGTCCGAGAAGGAACAGGAACCTACCGAAGAGTCCTTGCCTGCCCCGAAGGTCGATGACGTGTCCCGCCTCGTTCCCGGCAACCAGCAGCTGAACTCCGAAACCGATGGCAAGCTGGGCCAGATGATCGACGGCAACGCGTCGAGCACCTACGCCACCTACTCGTACACCACAGCTGATTTTGGCGGCTTCGCTTCCAACATGGTCTTCATCCTGGAATTGGACGAGAAGTCCAAGATCTCCGAGGTCAACCTCGAGGGCCTGAACGGCACCGGCGGCAATTACGAGATCCTCGTCGGCGACTCCGACGATCTGGGCGATGCCAAGTCGGTAGCCAAGGGCTCATTCTCCGGCCCTTCGGTATCGGTAACTGTCAAGGGCGACGACAAGGACTACATGGAAGGATCCCACGTATTCCTGGACATCACCGAGCTGCCTCGCAAGGCATCCGGTGGCAACGATTCGCGGCCATTCGGTCTGCAGATCGGTGAATTCTCCGCCAAGTAATAGAAGCGGAATTTTTTACGAAAGCAATGCGTTGAGGTGGATAGTGAGGTTAGACCTTGCTACCCACCTCGCATTATTAGAACGAAAGGGTTCTACCCCCGTGACTTCAGCACAGAACGACGAAATCCGCGACGTCATCATTGTCGGCTCCGGTCCGGCCGGTTACACCGCCGCGGTTTACACCGCCCGTGCGAATCTGAACCCACTAGTCATCGCAGGCTCAGTCACCGCCGGCGGCGAACTGATGAACACCACCGACGTGGAAAACTTCCCGGGCTTCCCCGAGGGCATCATGGGCCCTGATCTGATGGACAACATGCAGAAGCAGGCCGAACGCTTCGGCGCCGAGATCCTCTTCGATGACGTCACGGAAATGAACCTCGAGGGCGAAATCAAGACGCTGTCCCTGGCCGACGGCACCGTCTATCGTGCCCGTGCTGTCATCGTCTCCACGGGCTCTGCCTACCGCGAGCTGGGTCTGGAAGATGAAAAGCGCCTCTCCGGCCATGGCGTCTCCTGGTGCGCCACCTGCGACGGGTTCTTCTTCCGCGAGCAGACCATCGCCGTGATCGGCGGTGGCGACTCGGCCATGGAAGAAGCACTGTTCCTGACAAAGTTCGCTTCCAAGGTCATCGTGGTGCACCGCCGCAACGAACTGCGCGCCTCGAAGATCATGGCCGACCGCGCCTTGGCCCACGAGAAGATCGAGTTCATCTGGGACTCGGAAGTCGTCGGCATCAACGGCGCAGAGAAGGTCGAGGGCCTGGTCGTGAAGAACCGCACCAGCGGCGAGGAAACCACCGTGGATGTCACCGGCATCTTCGTAGCCATCGGCAACGACCCTCGCGTGGATCTGGTCAAGGACCAGCTTGAGCTGACTTCCGAAGGCACCATCGCCGTTGAAGGCCGCTCTTCCAAGACCTCACTGCCAGGTGTCTTCGCTGCCGGCGACGTGATCGACTCCACCTACCGCCAGGCCATCACCGCAGCCGGTTCGGGCTGCGCCGCGGCCCAGGACGTGGAGCACTACCTGGCCAACGTTTCCGAAACCCTCGCTACCGCCTAACAGATTTCTCAGAAAGGGGTTGTCTCTCATGAGCAACGCAAAAGCAGTAACTGAAGCAACCTTCCAGGCTGATGTCCTGGATGCCGAAAAGCCAGTCATCGTTGATTTCTGGGCTGAATGGTGCGGCCCTTGCCGCCAGCTCGGTCCGATCCTGGATCAGATCGCAGAAGAGCACGCTGCGAAGGTCGACGTCGTGAAGGTCAACGTCGATGAGAACCAGGCAATTGCCGCCAAGTACGGCATCACCAGCATCCCTGCCGTGTACGTGTTCAAGGGTGGCGAGCATGTTGCCACTTCCATTGGTGCCAAGCCAAAGGCTGTCATCGAGAAGGACTTCGCAGAATACCTGTAAGTCGATACGTCATTGGAGTGGAGACCAACCGCAAGGTAGGTCTCCACTCCTGTTTTAACCGATGTCTTGTGAAAATCTTGCTAGTTCTCCCATTCCGGAGTAAGTTCCAGCCCTGACCCCAGCTCAGATGGGTGCTGTTCTTTGATTTGAAGACGTTTTGACGATTAACTTTAAAATATCAATATGTACACTTTGTTTTTGGATTCTTGGTACCATTTTAAGACTTAATGCATCAATACTTGGTTTCGATGAGTCGAGCTCGCACTTTCTGCTCGGATAATGGCTCGCCAAGTTCGAGGCCTGCGTCGGTGATTCGGTGCTGTTTGTTCCGGTGCATTTTGCAACCTGCTCTGCGTTGCAGGGACTGCCCGTCGGCCAGCTCTCGATCCCGAATGCTTCGCCTCCGACTTTCAAGGAGTGGCAGCTGCATGCGGATTTAAAAACGCATGCGGCAGTCTTTTCTTTGAGAGAGCAGGACCGTGCCGTTCAGTGCCGCCTTTGTATAGGATCCTTCCATCATGCGACAGCCTGAGCTATCGAGCCGGGCTCTTGAATGCATTAGCTGCCCCGGAGTGCGTCGAGCTTTCCTGTATCCAGAGCAGGGGTTCCATCAGGACCGACGGCAGAGTCTTTGCAAGGAAACTCCGACGCTGTGGAACTACACTCTTCAAAACCCGAGGCACTATCTGGCTCCGTTGGTAGGTGCTCAACGACCTGGGCCACGAGCAGATCTGCCAACACCTGTTCCCAGTCCGCAACGGTCGCAGAATCCTGTTTGACCAATCAGACCGGATCATTCACGCATGAGGGAACTGGTTCTAGATTCGACGCCCCAGCCGTTGATGCGCCGTGTCTGCGCCGACCACGCCAAAGACTCTGAATTGAATATTTGACTCTTTGAGGGCCACCAATATTGCCGTTCAGAGCCACCAGCTGAAAACGCCATATTCTCGATCAGAGCCACCTGATTTTCTCCTTCAGAGCCACCCTGTATAAACCCCTCTGTCAAGGGGCATGAGTTTCTGCCCACCGGCGGCCACGAATAATGCCCACTAAGGGTCAGCAAAACTGCCTGCTGCCCATAATCAGCCAATGTGGTATCAGCCGTCATGCACGGCAGTCTGCCCGTGCTGAGAGGGGCTACATCAAGGAACTCACCCCAGCACCAGCCAACACCTGCGTCAACCGAACAGATTCACCGCTGGTCTGGCAAATATGCGCCTGACGCAGCAATCGATCCACCGAGGACGTCGCCAGGGCATTGGGCATCAATTTACAGCGTTCTGATGCACGATCAGTGGCTTTTAGAACCACCCAGCGTGGAAATTTCGCGTTCTATTATCGTGCTCATGGAGCAACAGTAAGACAGAGCATCCCCATTTTCTGCACGCAGTACAAGCAGTCGGACTACCCCGGCCGGCTGGTGGCTCTGAACAAGAATATTGGGTGGCCCTGAGCGGCAATACTGGTGGCTCTCAAAGCTTCTAATATTCATCTGGATCCACGGACAAGTGACGACATAGCTGCGTGACGGCAGAGACGGGCTCACTTGACTCAGTTCTCTCTCGATGACTTGGGCATGCAAATAGGCCTGCGGTACGCGTCCACTGTCTCGGAAAATCAGCGTAAATCAAAGCGTCTACAGCCACAGGCCTAACGCTATTGTCGCTCAGTTGATCCTGTTCTGGGCCAGCAGTGCGCTGCTCTTCTCAGCAAAGCATCTGTGGGCTCGTGTAGTGATCCAGGAGCCTATGGAACCTCTTGGTACTCGGAGTGGTAGATGGAAGGCTTTCAGTGGCGCTTCTGGTGCTCATAGCGCTTATAGATGCGGTTTGATCATCACACTCCATGACTGCACTTGACGCTCACCAGACGTACCCCTGTTAGAGACAACAACATACGAATGAAGCGTGCTGCGCCCCCGGCAGACCATGCGTGCTGGTCGGGATTACGTTCTGGTTATACGTCCAGATTCATTGATTGCGCGCCCTGCACGGAATACTGTCCGCGTACGTTGAACATCGGATAGTTGCTCCCGATGTCCCTTCCGATCTGCCTATGCAGTTCTAGTTATTGGCAACTCGGCTATCGCCAGGACATCCACCCCTATGATCATTTACCTGTGATCATTCGCCATTCCAGCTGAACGGAACTTCCAGTGACTTGCGTGGTCATTCCATTGGGCATGGCGTTGGAAACGAGGTGTCGTTTAGGTGGTTCTCCTTGTTTCACGTGAAACACGTTTCCAGCGGTTAGTCTCGAAAGTCCTGTATGGTTCATCGATTAATGTTTCACGTGAAACGGCGCCGAAAAGCGGCTGTCTTCAGCCTGAGTCTAAGTGAGTATGTAGCCATTATGGAAGCCACCACCCTTCCAATTCAGAGTCGCTCGAGGGGTACTCCATTATTGTCACTCGGAGCTGTCAAACACTATCCCTCCAAATAACCCTGTATAAACTCCCGGCCAGTGCAACAGACTTTCTCGCAGAACAAGCCATGTTCAGAGGCACGCGCGAATGACGCTCATGCTCCAGCTTTACGCCGAGTCTTAGTCAGGACGATTCTTCACGTCCACACCCGACGCATCTCCCGCAGCAGAGTCATAGAAGTAGGCGGCGCCTCCCTACAAAGCTGAGAGCGCCTTCAGGACAAGAGCGGCAAAAGCGCTACTAATTGCAATTCCTTGACCGCAACCAACTCTAAACGTGTTCACCCAACCGTACTGGAGCATCGACCATACGGATCTAGGTTAGGCTGGCGCCTACCTCAAGCTTTGCACGATGATTACGTACGACATGACAGGAGCATCGAACCGCATTCAAGGGCTACAACAAGTTCTGATCCTCATACCATCATCATTTACTCGTGTCAACGCTAACTGAATACTGACCCTTGAACGACTTTTGAAAATTGACCCCACCCGGTCCATTCAACAGTCATTCTGAGGGAGTGATTAATGTGGAACAGTGGGCAGAGATCCGTCGGCTGCATAAAGCAGAAGGCGTGCCAATCAAGGAGATCTCGCGGCGACTTGGCATCGCACGCAACACCGTACGCTCAGCATTGGCAGCCACCGAGCCGCCAAAATACCAACGGGCGAAGCGTGGTTCCATCGCCGACGCTTTCGAACCAGAAATTCGAAAGCTGCTGCGTGAGTATCCGCGCATGCCTGCAACGGTCATCGCCGAACGGATCGGATGGACGAATTCCATCTCCACGCTGAAGAACCGCGTCGCACTGATACGGCCGGAATACACGAGCGTGGACCCTGCGGACCGGCTGGTCCACGAACCAGGGCAAGCCGCGCAAATGGATCTCTGGTTCCCCGAGCCTCGAATTCCCGTCGGGTTCGGCCAGTCAATGATCCTTCCGGTGCTGGTGATGACGCTGTCCTATTCCAGAGTGCTCGGCGCCCTGATGCTTCCCAGCCGGCAGGGCCCTGACCTGACTGCGGGGATGTGGAGCTTGATCAACGATGCGGGAGCAGTTCCCAAAGCCTTGATCTGGGACCGCGAGTCAGCCATCGGCGGCAAAGGAAAAGTCACCGAAATCGCGGCAGCGTTTGCCGGGACCCTGGCAACTAGGATCATTCTGGCTCCACCGAGGGATCCTGAGTTCAAAGGCCAAACAGAACGCAATAACCAGTTCTTCGAAACCTCGTTCCTGCCGGGAAGGAAGTTCACCTCCCCGCAGGATTTCAACCAGCAACTCGCTGCGTGGCTGCCAAAAGCCAATGCGCGCACGGTCCGTTCGATCCAGGGCCGGCCCATCGACCGGTTGCCGCAGGATCTGCAGGCGATGACGGCACTGCCGCCGATGCCACCGGCCACGGGTTTCAGCCAACGGATGCGGCTGAGCAGGGATTACTATGTCCGGCTGGATCGCAACGACTACTCGGTGCATCCTTCGATGATCGGCCGGCTTGTCGACTTCACGCTCACCACGGATCGGGTGATCGGGGTCTGCGACCAGCAGGTGGTGGCCGATCATCCACGGTGCTGGGCCAAGCACCAAGTCATTACCGACCCGCAGCATGTGCAGGTTGCTGCAACGCTGCGCTCGGCGTTCAACAAGATCCGCCGTACCACCGCCAGCCACGTCCACGACACAGGCGTCGCCTCACGCCAGCTGTCTGACTACGACAAAATCTTCGGCCTGGACGGCCATGACTTTCTAGGAGATCCTTCATGAGTTCTTTGGAAGCAACAATTGAGCATTTGGCCAGAGCCATCAAAATGCCAACGATCCGCCGGACGTGGAAACAGCTGGCCGATCAGGCACGTGATGAAGGATGGTCCCATGAGGAGTATCTGGCCGCGGTGCTCCAGCGTCAGGTTGCGGATCGGGAGGCCAGCGGCACCATGTTGCGTATCGCCGGTGCGCATTTCCCCTCAATGAAGACCGTGGAGGATTTCAACTGTGATTTCCAGCCGTCGCTGAGGCGTGATGTCCTGGCGCATCTGGCGACGACGACATTCATTCCGAAGGCTGAGAACGTGATTTTGCTCGGACCACCGGGCGTGGGCAAAACCCACTTGGGCATCGCACTGGGCGTCAAGGCCTGCCAGCAAGGGTATCCGACACTCTTTGATACGGCTGCTGGCTGGGTCCAGCGTCTGGCTGCAGCGCACCACAGCGGGAAATTGAACGATGAGTTGCGGCGCCTGAAACGCTACAAGTTGTTGATCATCGACGAGGTCGGGTATCTGCCGTTTGATGCTGAAGCCGCCAATTTATTGTTTCAACTGATTGCGCACCGGTATGAGCAGGGCTCGGTTCTGGTCACGTCGAATATGCCTTTTGGCCGATGGGGCGAGGTGTTTGGCGATGATGTTGTAGCCTCAGCGATGATTGATCGTCTGGTTCATCATGCCGAAGTGTTGTCCTTGTCCGGTGATTCGTACCGGGTGAAGAACCGTCAGGATCTGCTGAGAAACGCTGAGCAGGTATAGAAGATACTGGACCGGGAGGGTCAATTTTCGATTGGCGCCAGGGGGTCAATTTTCAGCTAGCGTTGACAACTCGTAGACTTGGCCAAGTCCAGAGTTGAGCACAAAGCACGCATAACCATAGAGGCTGACGGCCAGATGCCATCATGACCCTACACTCCCCCTTTCAATGCCCAACGGTCCAGAGTGTCTCCATTTGTCATCTGCCTGCTGTTCAAGATGTTCCCTTTCGAAGAGCCCAGTCGTGATATGAGGTAGCGGTGATCCCGTCAGAATGGAATGGTGACTCCAGGCGTTAATTCTCAGAGGCGCAGAAGCATAGTAACGGGCGGCTCTGAACCGGAACTCATTTATGGCTCCAAAGGTTCAATTATTCATCACGACCTCAAGAACACTGCTCGCCCATTAGATTGTGGGTCCGGTTCAGGCCATTCCCCTATCCAGCAGAATGTACTCACCATATTCAGTCATGTACAGCAACCCAAAAGCTTGAAGTCGATGTCCTGAAAGCTGATTCGAATGCAAATGAGTGACAGCCATCGAAACGAAGCCATTCAAGGACGTAGCGTGGATATGAATCTCCGACTAATGCCGACTATGGCCATGAATAGATTGCGTCCGGCTCACAGCAACTCTTGAAAGTCTAGATCGTCTCTTGATCAGGTCTGCAAACCGCTCGTTGCTGGACTCTGCCAATTCGGTCTATTCCGAGGCTTACGTAGAAATCCAAGCAAGCCAGACTACGGCCACCGAATATCACTCGTCCACGTTGCAGTTCCTGCAGATCCGTGGATGGGTGCGGCATGTTGATTGCTCAATAGGTTTCTTCAGAGCCCTGGCCAACAGTCACAGCCAAGGGTATATCGATCGAACCGCCTGAGGGAGGGTCTATGTTTCACGTGAAACTTATTCTCATGAATCATGACGTAAGCGAACTAACAGCGAAGATGCCCGAGAGAAATTCTTTTCCTCGTTTCATAAGTCGGTTCATCATCTGCTCTTATGGCATGGCTATCAGCCTGAATATTCGAACAGCGACCTCACGGCGGTTGCAACACCGGACTGGTGTTTGTCGTTAGAGTAAACAATGCATGAGTCCAATGTATAGGCCTAGACAGATTCGTGATCGACGCTAATCATTTCAAGGCTGCATTAGAAGACCACGCCTATTCAGGGTGGAGTCATCAAATCCTAGAGTCTGGATCGAGTACTGGAAATCAGTCGCAGCGAACTTATCATCTTTGGATGATCCAGTGAATGAAGGAGTAGTCTCCCTACCGACCGACACAGCAACTCCTCATCGAGCACAGTCTGGTCGGCATTTTCGTTCTATTCCATAGGACAGTTTCACTCGAATCATAGATCCGCAGAAAACTGATTATCTGAATCTGGGGGCCACTACAATTCCGATCTAGAGTCACCAGAGAGAAACGCCGCCGTTGTCGCTCATTGCCACGGAACATTTTTCGTCAGAGCCACCCCCTATATGCTGCTCCCACCACGCAACCGACTGTATGGTGGACAGAACCTTTTTCAATGTACAAAAGTTCGAAGTCATTCGACTAATCCAGCTCGCGCTGAGAGTCTGCCAGACTGCGCCATCGCATCCACGCAAGGCATCTTTCACGACAGCGTAGGCGAAGACTTCAATGCCGCAGATATCGTCCTCGTAGCTGGAAGCACCTCGAGAAGCTGAGCGACGAGCACGTCCTTCAACTACTCTTCCCGACTGCAACTAACAAGAAGGCGCGTTGCCCAACCTGGGCTAGAACATCGCGCCCAAGAAGCTGTCCAGGTCGGGCCGATTTTAAGCTCATACATGGTGAATACGACCAGCCAGTCCGAAGCCAATGGTGCTGCCTTCATGGGCTAAAACAGCTTCTTTACGTCCTACGAACGCTGCTTACTCCAACTCATGGTCACCTCCGACGTCGATGACAAGACGTCAGCATCAAATTGGGCTGGCCAGGAGCTTCCATGGCCTCGCACGAGCATCGTCGCCGGGCAACAGGCTCTGAGGGTCTATTTGAAGCCTGCCTGCCGTTCAGCCGATACTTTACGTGGAGCTCTGCCTTCGCATAAGGCAGCCGTGAGTCGGTTATGGCTGGCCGGTGGCTCTGGACGAGAATTCTAGCGGCTCTCAAAGCCACGAATATTCACTATTGAGCCATTCGGGATATGGCACCTCCGTCAAGAATTCTGAAACTTTCCCGCGTAAGGGACGATCAGGTTCTCTCGGCTGAAGGACATGCATTCACTCTGTGGCTTGATGGTCACTACCCTTTTATCGTATGCCTTTGCTTGGAGAGCCCATCCTGTTCGTGAGCGAACCATTGCCTAGTGATCAGCCTCCAAGTCGGGGTCGCAGTCCAGCAGTTAAGGTGCATAGGGCTACAGAATCAACCAAGAACCAGGTACGCCATTTCATCAAGACCTGACCTTCTTGAGCGTGCGGCAGACAGGAACATTTAGACGGTTTTGCTTCGGGGTGACGAGGTGCGGATGGTGCCCCAGTCGAGTTCGGTGCACTACTCTTCCCGAGCACTCCCCCAAAGTCTTATGACGGTTCTCTGCTCCTCCTGCAACTCCTTGGAAGCGCACCAGGTGTCGATCGGTGCATCGTCAGTTGCGAGAGGTTTTTAGTTGCAACTCCGATGAAGACCCTATGGGGAGGCGTGGACACAAACTGAGATGCACTTGGCGCAAAGCCTGGGTCTTCGCGTGGTACTGATTCTTCGGGCCGAAGGAAGTCCTTGCATCCAGGCTTCAGGGTTGTACGTCCCGAGAGATTTTAATGCAGTGACAACATCCGCTAGCCAACCTCTCCTTCAACCCTTCCTAATTACTGGCCACCGCTCCCCAATACTTGTTTCACGTGAAACAGCGTTTTGGAGATAGAGAAGGCGCATGTTTCACGTGAAACATGCACCTTCTCTATCTAATTACGAGTTCATTGTCGGATCGATAACCTGCATGATGCGGTTCAGATCATCGACCGAAGCGAACTCGATACTGACCTTGCCCTTGCGGCTGCCAAGTTGAATCTTGACGTTAGTGTCCAAGCGGTCCGCAAGCGATGTCGCCAAGAAGTCCAAACGCTCATTACGCTGGTTCTCGCGCGCCTTCTTGGCTGGCTTGCGCGGCTTATCATCGCTCAGGGCAACTGCCTCTTCAGTCGCCCGCACAGACAGACCCTCGTTGATGATCCGCTGGGCCAACTGTTCAATGACTTCGTTGTTGGACAGTCCAAGCAAGGCCCGTGCATGGCCGGCCGAAAGAACCCCCGCTGCAACGCGACGTTGAACGAGAGGAGGGAGCTTCATCAAACGGATCGTGTTGGAAATCTGCGAACGTGATCGGCCAATTCGTTCGGAAAGCACTTCCTGCGTGCAGTTGAACTCTTCTAAAAGCTGTTGGTAAGCAGCGGCCTCTTCCAGCGGATTGAGCTGCGAGCGGTGCAAGTTCTCGAGCAGCGCATCGCGTAACAAATCGGTGTCTTGCGTGTCCCGAATGATCGCCGGGATGGTCGCCAGGCCAGCGGCCTGCGTTGCTCGCCAACGACGTTCACCCATGACCAGTTCGTATGGGGCGTCATCCTTCTCACGCGAAGGACGGACAACGATAGGCTGAAGCAGTCCAATTTCACGGATGGAATGGATGAGCTCATCCATGTGCTCTTGGTCGAAGTTGGTTCGCGGTTGCTTGCGATTCGGGTGGATGAGCTTGACGTCGAGTTCAGCGAACTGCGCTCCAGGAACTTCAACTAGATCCGAAGAGTCTGGGGTGTCAGGCTTCGGCTGCCTCTTCTTAGGTGCTGGCTTCTCGGCAGATGCATCATCCTCGCGCACAGGAGAACTCTTCGTCCCAAGAGTTGTGTTCAAGTCAGGCATCGTTGCTCGAGCACGCTTTGCCGGCTTAGCAGCAGTAGTTGGTGCCTTCGGCGTTGAGGACTTGCGTCCTGGTTCGAAGAACATATCGACTGGACGTGCTGCCCGTGGCCTCGATGCTTCTGCGACAGGTTCTGCGGGCGATGTTTCACGTGAAACATCCTGCTTCTCCTCTGGAGCTGCGGTCGCCGGCGAGCTGGAAATGAGGGCACCTAGTCCCCTGCCCAAGCCCCGCTTCTTGTCTGCCATGTTTTTCGCACGCCCTTTCATCCGAAATTTCAGCCCGAGACTAGTCTACTGTTTATTGGCATCGAACCGGGGATGCGCACAGTGCGTCACCCATGACTTTCACAATGAGTGTTAGCTATCAGCCACGGTGTCACGTCTGAAACAAACTAAAACCTAAGGTAAACGACTCTAGGGGGTGAAATGCCCTTCTACGGGCCTACGCGCCCCGCTCAGCCATCTCTAGGGCTGCTTCGGAGTACGACAGGGCGCCGGTCGAGTTCGGGTCATAGGTAATAACGGTTTGTTGATAGCTCGGAGCTTCAGAAATTCGCACCGAACGCGGAATGACAGCCTTGAGCACCTGCTCCGGGAAGTGCTCCCGAACTTCGTTAGCTACCTGTGCAGCAAGATTAGTGCGACCGTCATACATGGTCAGCAAAATCGTCGAGACTGTCAGCTTGGAGTTCAGGTGCTTCTGGATCATCTCGATGTTCTTCAGCAGCTGACTCAGACCTTCCAGCGCGTAGTACTCGCACTGGATAGGGATGAGAACCTCACGGGCGGCAACGAAGGCGTTGACGGTCAACAGGCCCAAGCTCGGTGGACAGTCGATGAAGACATAGTCCAGGCGAGGCAGTCCCTCACGCTGGCGAGTCCGAGCGTAGTCGTCCAAGGCGCGCTGCAGGCGCTGTTCGCGAGCTACCAGAGAAACCAATTCGATCTCTGCACCAGCCAAGTGAATCGTCGCAGGAGCGACCTGCAAGGTTGGCAGGTCTGGGCATGTAGCTACGACATCAGACAATGGAAGGTCGTTGATTAGCACATCGTAAATGCTGTCCACCTCAGCATGATGCTCGATACCCAGCGCGGTTGAAGCGTTGCCCTGCGGATCGATGTCGATCACCAGGACGTTCAGTCCTCCCTTGGCCAGAGCGGCTGCAAGGTTTACGGTGGTCGTCGTCTTGCCGACGCCGCCCTTCTGGTTGGAAATCGTGAAATAGCGGGTCTTCTTGGGCGTTGGCACCTTACGGGCCTCCAAAGCTTCGCGACGACGATGTTCACTAGCTATTTGAGTAGCCAGGGGCGAGGACGAGTCGTTGAAATCAAACGCGCTATCCGATGAATCCTTAGTCTTAGACAAAGGTAAAACTCCTCCTCGTGAAGTGGTGCGCCTAATACTCATAGCGTGCACCGATAATGTTTCACGTGAAACATTCAAAACAAGTCATGCAGATTGCGAAATGGCTTCATCCTCGAATACACGAGGATAAAAGCCATTTCACTTCTATAACTATTTAACAGACTATCGCGTCAACCTTAGCCAACCTTGATGCGAACCACCGTTGTTGGTTCTGCAAGGATAGTTTCGCCCACAGTAAGCACTTCGGTTTCCTTGCCACCGAGTTTGCGGATGGCCTTAGTTGCCTTGGCGATTTCCTCGGCAGCCGAGCGCCCCTTGATCGCAATCAGCTCGCCTTGACCGTGCAGCAGTGGAATAGTCAGTCCGGCCAAGTTGGTCAATGCGGATACAGCGCGGGCCGTGACATAGCGTGCGTTGACCACGTCAACCATCTGCTCTGCACGGCCACGCATTACGGTGACATTGGTCAGACCCAAATCCTCAATTACCTCGGAAAGCCAGATGCAGCGGCGCTCCAGCGGCTCAATCAGAGTCAGCTTGAGGTCCGGGCGGGCAATTGCCAAGCAAAGCCCTGGAAGGCCTGCGCCGGAGCCTACGTCGGCTACCTCGGCATCCTTGTCCATAACCTCTTCGATCACTGCGCAGTTGAGCACGTGGCGGGACCACAGACGGGGTACTTCGCGCGGACCCAACAGCCCGCGTTCAATGCCAGAGGTCGCCAGATGCTCTACATAGCGCTTGGCAAGATCCAAGCGGTCACCGAAAATCTTCTCGGCAGCCACGGTCTCTTCTGCAGTAAGGCTGAGGTCCTCAGTCATTGTCGTTGGTCCTTAGGTCGATCAGCGCGCGGACGCGTGATGGTTCTTAGCTGTCCAGTACCGAGATGACGATATGGCGTCGGGTCGATTCACCCTCGGATTCCGAGTGCAGTCCGGCATCTGCGATGACGTCGTGCACGAGCTTGCGCTCGTAGGCGCTCATCGGATCCAGATGGACTTTCTCGCCAGTTTCGCGGACCGAGGCAATGGCATCCTCAGCAATCTTGCGCAGCAGATCTGCACGCTCTGCACGGTAACCGGCAATGTCCAGGATCAGGCGCGAACGCTCACCGGTCGCAGTCAGCACTGCGAGCCGAGTGAGTTCCTGCAGCGCGTCGAGGACATCGCCATCCTTGCCAACCAGGCTTTCCAGCGACGCGTCATCGTCCTCGGTAAGGATCGAAATGTAGGTACGTCCGCCACGGATTTCGATGTCGATGTCGCCGTCCAGATCAGCGATATCCAGAAGCTCTTCAAGGTAGTCGGCTGCGACGTCGCCTTCGTCCAGAACTTCCTGATCGTCATCGATCTGGTTCTCCAGGTCGGGCGCGTCGATATTCTCAGTTGCAGTCATGGCTACTTCTTCTTTCGACGGTTCTTGCGCTGCGGCTGATGACGCTGGCCCTTGGCCCGCTGCTCCGCTGCGGCTGCTGCAGCGGCGTCAGCGTCTTCCTTCTTCATGCCTACTGGAGGAAGGCCCTTGGCTGCACGGCGGGCGTTGAGCTCGCGCTCCGCTTCCGAGCCAGGGGTTGGGTTGTTACGGATAACCCAGAACTGCTGCCCCAGGGTCCACAGGTTCGATGCGGTCCAGTAGATCAGCACACCGATTGGGAAGTTGATGCCACCGATGCCGAAGACCAGAGGCAGGATGTACAGCATCATCTTCTGCTGCTGCATGAATGGGCCCTGCAGGGCTTCCTCGCTCATATTCTTGGTCATCAACTGGCGCTGGGTGAAGAACTGCGATGCGGTCATGGCAAGTATCATGACTACGGCAACGATGATGACGGCCCAGTTAATAGCGCCGGAGTTGATGGTGCCCAAGAAGGTCTCGGACAGTGGAGCACCCAGGATGGTGGAACCGTCGAAGCTGCGGATGTGCTCAGCGGACAGTGCGCCGATAGAACGGCCGTCATCGCTAGCGCGCGATGCTTCATTCAGTACGCGGAACAGTGCGAAGAAGAATGGCATCTGCACGAGCAGAGGCAGGCAGGAAGACAGCGGGTTGGTCTTATGCTTCTTGAACAGCGCCTGCTGTTCCTGCACCATGGCCTGGCGCGAAAGCTGGTCGGTCTTGCCCTTGTACTTTGCCTGCAGCTTGCGAAGGTCAGGCTGCAGTGCCTGCATCGCGCGCTGGGACTTGATCTGCTTGACGAAGACTGGGATCAGCAATGTACGGATCAGCAGCACGAGGAAGATGATCGACAGGGTCCAGGTAACACCTGAATCCGCGTTCATTCCAATCGCGGTGAACAGTTCGTGGAAGGCCCACAGAACCCACGAGACTACGTATGTAAACGGAGTCAGTATCGTGTCTAGGAAGTTGTTCATCAGTGGTCGAGCTCCTTGCGGCCGCTTTCCGCGGCGTCTTCATCGTCGGGAATCACAGGATGATTCAGAACTATGATCCTCGGCAGTTTGCCTTCTGGCCAAATCCTCGGTCCCTCAGGAACGTGGTCGACGCCTCCGTGGGACCACGGATTGCACCGGAGGATCCGCCAAGTGGTCAATCCGGTGCCTTTGACAACACCGTGCTGAGTCACTGCTTCGAGCCCATAGGCAGAACAGCTAGGAAAGTATCGGCATACATCGCCGTACAGCGGCGAGATGATTTTTCGGTAAGTTTTGAGCAACCCGATTACGATGTTGCGTGGGATATCGATGATGAACCACAGCAAACCGGTACGCGGAGCTGAATCCTTGCGCATCAGCGCGCCTCGATCTTGCGCAAAACAGCGGAGAAGGCTGAATTCATCTGGGCGTTGAGTTCTTCCCAGGAGAGTTCGGCAGCGCCAGGAAGTGCACGGAAGACGAAATCGACATTCCCGTCCACGCGCCGAAGCTCATGGCCGATCTCTCGCATCCGTCGTTTGGTGAGATTCCTTTTAACGGCAATACCTACAGCCTTGGAAACAATGAATCCAAACCTGTCGCCGAGGAACTCTTCGGTTACTCGGGGGCGTGCATATAGCACGACGTTCCGGCGTCCGCTTCGGACACCGGAACGTACAGTGGCTGTAAGGTCTTGCGCTAGGCGCAGTCGCTGATTCTTAGGCAACATCTGTTTCGCGTTGCTCTTTAGCTGAGCTCGTTGAAATCATGCTGCCAAGAGCTGCTTCGCAAATTTATGCGGACAGCTCGGCGCGACCCTTGCCGCGACGTGCCGAAAGGATGGCACGACCTGCACGGGTACGCATACGAAGGCGGAAGCCGTGCTTCTTCGAACGACGGCGGTTGTTAGGCTGAAAAGTCCGCTTGCTCACGGTGACACTCCAAAACGATTTAGATGATGCGTACTACCCGTTGACCAGCTAGCTCGATAACAACAGGATGACGCTCGTGTTTTCTTATAAAATGCGCTTTCTCGCGGGCTCTTCCAAAATGAGCAAGTCGCAAAAAGGTGCGCATAGGACTGAATAACAATAGAAAAATATGCGCCCTGGGTCAAATTGGCGCGCAACTTTAGCCCCGGCTCCCCTGCTCGGGTGCCGGCCTGTGAATAATCTACCTCAAAGTTGTGGATTACGGCTGTGTATAACGAAAGAAACTTCACATATTTCCACAAAACAGCTAGTCATCTCGCGAGGAAAAACGCTTGGTTTCATGGGAAAACCTGTTTTCCACAGTAATAACACCCTGATTTTCCATGCAGCTGTGCATAACTGTGTGGATGATGGATAGAATCAATGCAGACGTGGTCCAAAAAACCACGTTTAGGAAGCCTGGGAACGGGATTCTTGTGACCAAGATTGCATTCGAACGGAAGCGGGGCGCCCTTAGTGAGCAGCGACGAGACCAATAGTATTGGTAGCTCTTGGCGCCAAGTCATCCGGAAGATCGAAGATGATGACCGGGTCAAGGCGCGTTACCGCGCCTTCGTATCGCTGGCTAAACCGCAAGGTCTCATCGGCACTACGCTCTTGGTTGCGGTGCCCAACGACCTCACGCGCGATATTCTGCAGACCCAGTTGCGCGAGCCGCTGGATGACGCATTGCGGGAAGTATTCCAGGATGATATCCGCTGCGCCGTCAGCGTTGATCTCTCGCTGTCGGATGAGCTGGAAGAAGAGGAGCCTGAGGCCAAGCCTGCTGCGCCGTCCGCGCCGGCGGTTGTCGAGACTCCTGGTCCTCGCCCACAGCCGGCACCGCAGCCGACTCCGCCATCGAACTCTCAGGAGTTCGGCCGCCTGAACCCGAAGTACATCTTCGATACCTTCGTGATCGGTTCGTCGAACCGCTTTGCACATGCGGCAGCCGTCGCTGTTGCCGAAGCGCCGGCCAAGGCCTACAACCCGCTGTTCATCTACGGCGATTCCGGTCTGGGCAAGACCCACCTGCTGCACGCCATCGGGCACTACGCACGCCATCTCTACAAAGGCATCCGCGTGCGCTACGTGAATTCTGAAGAGTTCACCAACGATTTCATCAACTCGATCCGCGACGACGAGGGTGCAAGCTTCAAGCAGACGTACCGCAACGTCGATATTCTGCTCATTGACGACATCCAGTTCTTGGCCAACAAGGATGCTACCCAGGAAGAGTTCTTCCACACCTTCAATGCGTTGCATAACCACAACAAGCAGGTGGTCATCACCTCGGATCTTCCTCCCAAGCAGCTGCAGGGCTTCGAAGATCGCATGCGTTCGCGCTTCGAGTGGGGCCTGCTGACCGATATCCAGCCGCCAGAGCTCGAGACCCGTATCGCAATTCTGCGTAAGAAGGCGGACGCCGAGAACCTTTCGGCGCCAAGTGACGTCATGGAGTACATCGCTTCACGCATTTCCACGAACATCCGCGAGCTCGAAGGTGCGCTGATCCGCGTCACCGCTTTCGCGTCGCTGAATAACCAGCCGGTGGACCTGGCCTTGGCCGAAACCGTGCTCAAGGACTTGATCAGCGAAGACGGCGCACAAGAAATTACGCCGTCGACCATCATCAAGCAGACCGCCGAGTACTTCGGGCTGAGCATTGACGAGCTGAATAGCAAATCCCGTACTCGTACTTTGGTTACCGCACGCCAGATCGCCATGTACTTGCTGCGTGAGCTGACCGACATGTCATTGCCGAAGATTGGTGCAGAACTGGGCGGCCGCGACCACACCACCGTGATTCACGCCGATCGCAAAATCCGCGAACTGATGGCTGAACGACGAGCGATATTTAATCAGGTCACCGAGCTGACAAACAGAATTAAGCAGAGCCAGCGGGAGCTCTGAAGCAGAGAAATCACAGGTGTGGATAAAACTGTGGATCATCTGGTGAAGGATTGCGGATAAGTTCACGAACCATGTGGACGTTAAAAATCGTGAAACTGAGTATCAACAAGTTGGTGGAACCGAGTCTCACGTTCAACCACAGATTGTTCACATGCACAATTGGCGGAAGATCTGGGGGAATGGGCCTTATCCACAGTATCCACAAGGGTTATTAACACTTCTCCTTTAAATCCTTAATCCTCCAAATAACGAGTCCACTGTTCACCCTCGAGCCAAAACTTGTGCAGAACAGATTTTTTGTTGCATCGTCCACACTCCGTTCACTGAGCTGACGTTGCGCTATCAGGGCGTGGCAAGATTAGATGGATAGAACGTGCAACTACCTGCTCTATGCTTAAGAACTTGGCGAGGGAACTACCTTCTTGGCCTGACTTAAGACTTATGGGTTCCGAAAGGCGGATTTTTCGTGAAGTTCAGCGTTGAAAAGGATGTATTGGCGGACGCCGTATCCTGGACTGCCCGGTCCCTGGCGCAGCGACCACCATCACCTGTTTTGGCAGGCATCCTCATCTCGACCCACGAAGGCCTTGTTCGCCTCGAGGGATTCGACTATGAGATTTCCTCGCATATCGAGATCCCTGCAGATATTTCCGAGCAGGGCTCGATCCTGGTATCCGGCAAGCTCTTGGCAGAAATTACCCGCTCTCTGCCCAACTCCACCGTCACCCTGGAAACCGATGGATCGAAAATCTCGCTGACCTGCGGCCGTTCACGATTCCACTTGGCCACCATGCCGGTAGACGAATACCCAACCCTGCCTGAACTCCCAGCTATCGCCGGCACCATCGATGGCCAGGCATTCTCCGAGGCTGTTTCGCAGGTTATTGTCGCCGCTTCCAAAGACGACACCTTGCCGGTACTCACTGGCATCAAGGTTGAGATCGAAAATGACCTGATCACCTTCTTGGCCACGGACCGCTACCGTCTGGCTCTGCGTGAACTCAACTGGACCCCAATCCAGGCAGAAATCTCGACTTCCTTCCTGATCAAGGCGAAGACGCTCAGCGAAGTTGCCAAGACTCTCTCGAGCTCCGGCGAACTGAAGCTTGCCATGAGCGAGAACGGTGAGATGGTTGGCTTCGAAAGCTCCAACCGCCGGACCACCTCGCTGCTGATCAACGGCGAATACCCGAAGATCCGCTCGCTGTTCCCGAGCGATACGCCAATTCATGCAACCGTCCGCACCAGCGAGCTGATGGAGGCTGTACGCCGCGTATCGGTAGTCGCCGAACGCAATACCCCAGTTCGCATGGCCTTCACTGATGGCCAGCTGACCTTGGATGCTGGCACCGGCGAAGACGCGCAAGCTGAAGAAGCCATTGTTGCCTCGCTTCGCGGCGAAGACATCGTGGTTGCCTTCAACCCGACTTTCCTGTCCGAGGGCCTGAACTCCTTCAACACCGATTTCGTGCGCTTCTCCTTCACCAGTGCGCCGAAACCGGCCATGCTGACCGGACAGAAGAAGCTGGATGAGGAAGACCAGGACCAGTATCGCTACCTCGTGATGCCGGTTCGATTGCCAAACTCGAACTAAGCCAATTCGTGGTCGATGGCTCCGTCCATCAGCCACCTCGTTTCTGTCAGGACCTCGGTGTATATCTCGCAGCTTTCACTCACGAGCTTCCGCTCGTATGCGCAGGCCGACGTGCACCTAGCCCCGGGGATCAACGTCTTGATCGGCCCCAACGGGGTCGGCAAGACCAATATCGTTGAGTCCATCGGCTATCTAGCCAACCTTTCGTCGCATAGAGTCAGCAATGACGCGCCCCTGCTGAATTTCGGTTCCGAGCGCGCGCTAATCAGGGGCACCGTGCATCGTGGTCCGCAGACCACGGTGCTCGAGGTCGAGATCACCAGCGGCAAGGTCAACCGGGCGCGCATCAACCGGGCTAACCCGGTTCGCGCACGGGAGATCCTTGGCATGGTGCGCACTGTACTCTTCGCCCCCGAGGACTTGGCTCTAATCAAGGGCGATCCGTCCAACCGCCGCAAGTTCCTGGACGAGCTTCTGGTAACCCTGCGCCCGGTGGAGGCCGGCACCAAGAACGACTACGAACGCATCGTGAAGCAGCGCAATGCCCTGCTCAAGTCCATTCGCGGCAAGTCCACGCTGAGCCCCTCGCAGGAGAACACGCTCAAGGCCTGGGATCTGCAACTGGCATTGGCCGGCGCTCGGCTGATGCGCGGACGCCTGGACGTCTTGGCCTTGATCCGCCCGTACATGCAGGCTGCCTACGCAGATCTGGCAGATGGCGCCAAGGAAGCGCGCGCCATCTACCGTTCCTCGCTTGAGGGCGAACTCGATGAGAACAGCCTGCCGGCGGATGATCTTGAGTCCGTGGAGCAAGAAGAGATCCAGGAACTGCTGCTGAACGCCATCGAAGCGAATCGCAGCCGTGAAGTCGACCGCGGAATTTCGCTGTTCGGACCGCACCGCGACGATCTGACCCTGATCCTGGGTCCAACTCCTGCCAAGGGCTATGCATCGCACGGGGAAACCTGGTCCTTTGCCTTGGCCTTGCGCCTGGCCGCCTACCGTGTTTTCGGCGATGACGATCCGCGTCCAGGATCAGGCCCCATCCTGATCCTGGATGATGTCTTTGCCGAGCTCGACACCACCCGCCGTGATCGCTTGGCGCACATCGTTGCCGGAGCCGAGCAGGTGCTGGTGACCGCCGCAGTTGTGGAAGATGTCCCCGAAGTGCTGAAGGGACATTTCTTCCAGGTTTCCCCTGGCCAGGTTGTCGATGCATGAGCCATCGGAACGAGATGAACACCGCTTCGATCCAGAGATCGATGCGGCCAAGGCGCTGCTCAACCGCATGCGCAAGCTCGCCGAAGAACGCGGCGAGCGGCGCATCGATGCCGCCCGCATGGAAAGGGTGCGCAAGCGCAAGGCCGCCCGCCGCGGATTCGCCGAGGAAAGGCCGGAATCTGCCGAAGGAGCGGTTCGCGACCCGCGCGCCATTGGCGAAGTGGTCTCCCGGCTGTCTAAGTCGCGCGGCTGGAACACCCAGGTCGCTGTCGGCTCGGTGCTCGGACGCTGGGAGGACATCATCGGCGTGGAGAACGCGAAGCACTGCAAACCTGAATCCTTCGAGGACACCGTGGTGGTGATGCGCTGTGATACGACAGCGCGAGCAGCACAGATGCGCCTGCTCACCCACGACATCCTGAAGAAATTCGATGCCGAGCTGGGGCCCGGGATCGTCACCGTGCTCAAGGTGCTGGGTCCCAACGCTCCCTCCTGGCGCCACGGCATGCGTTCGGTGGCCGGACGGGGGCCTCGCGACACCTACGGATAGAGATTGCTGGCATGGCATATGGCGCACTCACGGACCCGGAGGCTGGATCCCCCCTCACTTGATCGCCACAACTGCCTCAGAACGTCAATTACCAGCTTTTGGTGGGCGATTTAGGACTCAAAGTCACCGTTTATTTTGGTCTACGCGGTAGAATTAGAGGTAGTGAATTGACTCCGTTGCGGGCAAGGCCCGCGCCGGAGTCCCTCCAGACCATGATTGCCCGACGCGTAGAATCCGTCGCAGAGGGCCATCGCGCGCTAAATTCGAGGAGTTCGTAGCACCCGTGTCTACCGAAAATGCTTCACCGCAGGAACCGGCTGAAAGCCAGGCTCCCGCGGAATCGATGACTTCCAAAGTCGAACACACATATGGCGCCCAGGATATTACCGTCCTCGAAGGACTCGAAGCGGTACGCAAACGCCCGGGCATGTACATCGGTTCCACCGGCCCGCGAGGCCTGCACCATTTGGTCTACGAAGTCGTCGACAACTCCGTCGATGAGGCGCTGGCAGGCTACTGCGACACCATCAACGTCACGCTGCAGGCCGATGGCGGCGTACGCTGCGAGGACAACGGCCGCGGCATTCCGGTGGACATCCACCCCACCGAGGGCAAGCCAACCGTCGAGGTCGTCATGACCATCCTGCATGCCGGCGGCAAATTCGGCGGCGGCGGCTACGCGGTCTCCGGCGGCCTGCACGGCGTGGGCATCTCCGTGGTGAACGCGCTGTCCGAGAAGGTCAACACCATCGTGCGCCGCCAGGGCCACGCATGGCGCATCGGTTTCGCCAATGGCGGCCACACCGTCCAGGAGCTGACCAAGGGCGAGGAAACCGAGCTGACCGGCACCAGCCAGACCTTCTACCCGGATCCGGAAATCTTCGAGACCACCGAATTCGATTTCGAGACGTTGCGCGCCCGCTTCCAGCAGATGGCCTTCCTGAACAAGGGCCTGCGCATCACTCTCACCGACGAGCGCGTCCAAGAGATCGAAGAGCCTGAGGCCGAAGTCGCAGAAGAAATCGAAAACCAAGTAGTCAAGCCGCGCACCGTGGACTACCTGTATAAGGACGGCCTGCTGGACTACGTCAAGCACCTGAACGCGGCGAAGAAGATCGAGCTGGTGCACGACGAGGTTATCGCCTTCGAATCCGAAGATGCAGCACGAGGCATCAGCCTGGAAATCGCGATGCAGTGGACCAGCGCCTACGCCGAATCCGTGCACACCTACGCGAACACCATCAACACCCATGAAGGTGGCACCCACGAAGAGGGCTTCCGCGCCGCACTGACCGGCCTGCTCAACCGCTACGCGCGCGATAACAAGATCCTGCGCGAGAAGGATGACAACCTCACCGGCGAAGATGCCCGCGAAGGCTTGACCGCAGTCATCTCGGTCAAGCTCTCCGAGCCCCAGTTCGAAGGCCAGACCAAGACCAAGCTGGGCAACTCGATCGCCCGCGGCTTCGTCCAGGGCGTGGTCAACGAGGAGCTGGGCGACTGGTTCGAGCGAAACCCGAATGTGGCCCGCGACATCATCCGCAAGGCCCAGCTGGCGTCGCAGGCGCGCCTGGCCGCCCGCAAGGCCCGCGACAACGCCCGCCGCAAGTCCCCGATGGAATCCTTCGGCATGCCTGGCAAGCTCTCGGACTGCTCCTCGAAGAACCCTTCCGAGTGCGAAGTGTTCATCGTGGAGGGCGACTCCGCAGGCGGCTCCGCCAAGCGCGGCCGCGACCCGCACACCCAGGCCATCCTGCCGCTGCGCGGCAAGATCCTGAACGTGGAGCGCGCCCGCCTGGACCGCGCGCTGGGCAACGCCGAAGTGCAGGCGATGATCACCGCCTTCGGCACCGGCATCGGCGAAGAATTCGACATGGCCAAGCTGCGCTACCACAAGATCGTGCTGATGGCCGACGCCGACGTGGATGGCCAGCACATCACCACGTTGCTGCTGACCCTGATCTTCCGCTTCATGCGCCCGCTGATCGAGCACGGCTACGTCTACCTGGCGGCTCCTCCGCTGTACCGCATCAAGTGGTCCAACGCCGCCCACGACTACGTCTTCTCCGACAAGGAACGCGACGCGGCGCTGCTCGCCGGCCAGGCCGCCAACAAGCGCCTGCCCAAGGACAACGGCATCCAGCGCTACAAAGGCCTGGGCGAGATGGACTATTCGGAACTGTGGGACACCACCATGGATCCGGAGCACCGCACGCTGCGCCAGGTCACCATGGACGACGCGGCAGCCGCTGACGAAGTCTTCTCCGTGCTGATGGGCGAGGATGTCGAGTCCCGGCGAAACTTCATCCAGCAGAACGCCAAGGACGTGCGCTTCCTGGATATCTAGCCGGCCGCAGCCACCACAGATATCCACCGAAGATTTTTTGACTTGTAAGGGAAGAAATTGAGCGACGAGCAAACCCCACAGGACGCGCCAATGGACGGCGAGATCATCGATGCGGTCCACGACGGCGGCCGCATCGACCAGATCGACCTGCAGACCGAAATGCAGCGGTCCTACCTCGACTACGCCATGGCAGTCATCGTCGGCCGTGCGCTGCCGGATGTGCGCGACGGACTGAAGCCGGTGCACCGCCGCGTGATCTACGCGATGTACGACGGCGGCTACCGCCCGGAGCGCGCCTACAACAAGTGCGCCCGCGTGGTCGGCGAAGTCATGGGCCAGTACCACCCGCACGGCGACACCGCGATCTACGATGCGCTGGTGCGCCTGATCCAGGACTGGGTCATGCGCTACCCGCTGGCCCTGGGCCAGGGCAACTTCGGCTCGCCGGGCAACGACGGCGCCGCCGCCCAGCGTTACACCGAAACCAAGATGGCCCCGCTGGCCATGGAAATGGTTCGCGATATCAACGAGAACACCGTTGATTTCCAGGACAACTACGACGGCAAGAACCAGGAACCCACGGTCCTGCCGGCCCGCTTCCCGAACCTGCTGGTCAACGGCTCCTCTGGCATCGCCGTGGGCATGGCCACCAACATCCCGCCGCACAACCTGCGCGAGGTCGCCGAGGGCGTGCAGTGGTACCTGAAGAACCCTGACGTCTCCCGCGAAGAGCTGCTCGCCGAGCTGATGCTGCGCGTGAAGGGCCCGGACTTCCCGTCCGGCGCGATGATCCTGGGCACCAAGGGCATCGCCGACGCCTACCGCACCGGCCGCGGCTCGATCACCATGCGCGCCGTGGTCAACGTCGAGGAAATCCAGGGACGCACCTGCCTGGTGGTCACCGAGCTGCCGTACATGGCCAACCCGGACAACCTCGCGGTGAAGATCGCCGAGCTGGTGCGTGACGGCAAGATTTCCGGCATCGCCGACATGCGCGATGAGACCTCCGGCCGCACCGGCCAGCGCCTGGTCATCGTGCTCAAGCGCGACGCCGTGGCCAAGGTGGTGCTGAACAACCTGTACAAGCACACCGAGCTGCAGTCGAACTTCTCCGCCAACATGCTAGCGATCGTCGACGGGGTGCCGCGCACCCTGCCGCTGGACGGATTCATCCGCCACTGGGTCACCCACCAGATCGAAGTGATCGTCCGCCGCACCGAATACCGCTTGAAGAAGGCCGAAGAAGAAGCCCACATCCTGCGTGGCCTGCTCAAGGCACTGGACGCCCTGGACGAGGTCATCGCGCTGATTCGCCGCTCGGCCACCACCGAGGCCGCCCGCGATGGCCTGATGGAACTGCTGAGCATCGACGAGGACCAGGCCCGCGCCATCCTGGACATGCAGCTGCGTCGCCTGGCCGCTCTAGAGCGCCAGAAGATCCAGGACCGCCACGCCGAGCTCGAGCGCATGATCGCCGAATTCCAGGCAATCATCGCTTCACCAGCCCGCCAGCGCGAGATCGTCTCCGAAGAGCTGCAGGAAATTGTCGACAAGCACGGCGACGACCGCCGCACCAAGGTGCTGATGGGCTACGACGGCGACATGAGCGTCGAAGACCTGATCCCGGAAGAGGAAATGGTCGTCACCATTACCCGCGGCGGCTACGTCAAGCGCACCCGCATCGACAACTACCGATCGCAGGCCCGCGGCGGCAAGGGCATCAAGGGCGCGAACCTGCGCGGCGACGACGTGGTGGAACACTTCTTCGTCACCTCGACCCACAACTGGCTGCTGTTCTTCACCAACCACGGCCGGGTCTACCGCACCAAGTGCTACGAGCTGGCCGAAGCCGGCCGCGACGCCAAGGGCCAGCACGTGGCCAACGTGATGGCCTTCCAGCCCGATGAGCACATCGCCCAGGTGCTGGATCTGCGCACCTACCAGGATGCCGCCTACCTGATGCTGGCTACCCGCAACGGCCTGGTGAAGAAGACCCGACTGGAGGACTACGACACCAACCGCACCGCAGGCGTCATCGCGATCAACCTGCGCGAGGGCGATGAACTGGTCTCCGCGCAGCTGGTCAGCGAATCCGATGACGTGATGCTGGTCTCACGCCTGGGCCAGTCGGTCCGCTTCACCGCCACCGATACCGCCCTGCGCCCGATGGGCCGCGCCACGTCCGGCGTCACCGGCATGAAGTTCCGCGACGGCGATGAGCTGCTGGCAGCCGATGTGGTCCGCGAGGGATCCTTCGTGTTCACCGTGACCAACGAAGGCTACGCAAAGCGCACAACGGTCGAGGAATACCGCGTGCAATCCCGTGGTGGCTTGGGCATTAAGGTGGCCAAGCTCAATGAGGAACGCGGCGAGCTGGTTGGCGCGCTGATCGTCGACGAGACCGATGAGGTCTTGGTGGTGATGGGCTCGGGCAAGGTGGTCCGCTCCGCAGTTTCGCAGGTTCCTTCCAAGGGCCGCGACACGATGGGCGTCATCTTCGCCAAGCCGGACAAGAAGGACCGCATCCTCGCCGTTGCCAAGAACTCTGAGACCGGGCTCGAGGAGAACTCGGAGGAAAATGCCGTAACGTTGGACGCAGAAAACACGATCGACGAGTCATCGGCTGCGCCAGAAACTGATTCCGGCGCCGAAAACGAAGACAACACTAACGGAGGTAACGCATGAGCACGCCCTCGACGCCACGCCCCAGCGGCGGTGCCCCGAAGAGCGCAGCGCCGCGACCTACCCAGGTAAAGCGTCCGGCTCCGACCGGTACAGGCTCCCGCCCGGCTAGCGCCGGTGCACGACCAACGGCAGGACAGTCGCGTCCAGCAGGCCAGCGCCCAACGGGATCACCGCAGCGCCCTGCAGGCCAGCGCCCAACCGGCCAGCAGCGTCCAGCCAATGGCCAGGAACGCCTGGTTCGCCCAGCCCCCAAGGCCAAGGTTCGCAAGGCCCGCCTGCTGGTATCCAAGGTGGAACCCTTCTCGGTGCTGAAGCTGGCCTTCCTGCTCTCGGTCGCCTTCGGCGTGATCACCGTGGTTGCAGCCGTAGGCATCTGGGCCGTACTGGACTTGACCGGAACCTTTGATGCGTTCAACCAGCTGATGCGCGACGCCATCGGCGCCGACGGAAACTTCGACCTGCGCGACACCATGTCGCTGGGCCAGGTGGCTTCCTACGCGACAATCATCGCCGTGGTGAACGTTGTGGCGATTTCCGTGGTCTCCATGCTTGGCGCGGTGCTGTACAACATTGCAGCTTCGCTGGTCGGCGGCGCCGGGGTTACCCTCACCGACGACTAGGAACACCCTTGTCGAGCCCGGGATTCATGCTGTGATGCATGACACCCGGGCTCGATTTGTATCTTTCGGGGAACACCGGTAAAGTTTTATTTCGTTCCGAAGGGAACAAAACAAAAGCAAGGGCGTATAGCTCAGGCGGTTAGAGCGCTTCGCTGATAACGAAGAGGTCCCAAGTTCAAGTCTTGGTACGCCCACGGAAACCTTGCTGGAGGGAAAGAGGAAGCAATGAAAAAGTTCCTGGTTCTCGCATCGATCGCGACTGCTGCAGTAGTCTTGGTCAAGAAGGCGAAGGCTTCGTCGGAAACAAAGGAAACCTGGCATCAGGTAGCCGATAAAGTTTCCTAAAGCTTTTGGGGCCTTAGCTCAGTTGGTAGAGCGTCTGCTTTGCAAGCAGAATGTCAGGAGTTCGATTCTCCTAGGCTCCACAAAAGAAAATGGCGGAAAGTGAAAACTTTCCGCTAATTCTTTTTGATTGGTTCAGCTGAATTGATCACGGGGCGGAAGCTTCAGAATTGAATACGGGGCCTTAGCTCAGTTGGTAGAGCGTCTGCTTTGCAAGCAGAATGTCAGGAGTTCGATTCTCCTAGGCTCCACATTTGCCAAAAGGCGGAAAGCGGCAGCTTTCCGCCTTTTGCGCATCTCAAAGACTTTTCTGTCCAGCTAGTGCCGGATCCTGGCTATCCGGACCTGCTCATAGTGCCCAAGCAGCTGCTGGCCAATGCCGTGCCAAGAACGATCCTGGACACTGCTCAGCGCGGCGCTGGCAAAAGCCAGGCGTTTTGCATCGTCGTACGCCAAGTCGCTGACGCGGCTGCGCAGTTCATCAAGATTCCCCGGCTGGTAGAGCCAACCGGTGCGCGAGGAATCCACCAGATCCAGCGGTCCCCCACGTCCTACGGCTACCACAGGCACGCCGCAGGCCATCGCTTCCTGAATGGTCTGGCAGAAGGTCTCCGAGGCTCCAGGATGGACGAAAATGTCCATCGAGGCCATGACCTCGCCCAAGCGCTCCCCTGAAAGGAAACCGGTGAAGTGGGCATTGGGCAGCAGGCTGCGCAGTTCGTCCTCGAGCGGGCCGGAACCGACAATCACCAGGCGGGTATTCTCAAGGTCCGCCAGGGCCTGCAGGTCGGCAACCTGCTTCTCTGCCGCCAGCCGGCCGACATAGCCAATGACCACCTCGTCATTCGGGGCGACCGCCTGTCTGAAGTGCTCGCTGCGCCGTCGTGGCGTGAACTGGGCAGTATCGACTCCCCTGCCTGATATGGCCAGGCGCTGGACGCCCAGGGATTCGAGCTGCTGGTGGGAAAACGTACTTGGCACCAGCGTCAGGTCCGCACCGGTGTGGATCGCTCTGACGTGCTCCCAGAGCCTTTGGGTAAGCCATGGAATCTTATAGCGTGCCGCGTAGCTTGGAACCTCGGTCTGATACAGCGCCACCGTGGGCAAGTCCATCTCTTGTGCGGCGCGCAGCGCCTGCCAGCCCAGGATGAACGGGCTAGCCAGATGAACGACATCTGCTCTCTCTCGAGCCAGCAACTTGCGCAGCCGGCTAACGCTGGTAGTAGCGACCCGCACCTCAGGATAGCTGGCCAACGGCATGGAAGGAACCGTGAGGATCTTGAAGCCCTGGTAGAGCTTTGGCACGCCGTGGCCCGACAACTCCCCTGCCAGCGAGCCTGCGGGGGTGATGACGACGGCTTCATGGCCCGTTTGCCTCAGGTGGTCCAAGGTCTTGAGGATTGAGTTGGTCACCCCATTGAAATGGGGAAGGAACGATTCAGCGACAATTGCTACCTTCACGTCTCCAGCATGAGGATTGCCAGTGACACCCAAGTTAATATGGCTAGGGCAACGGATTAACTTCAGTTGTCTCGTTGTGGCGGCACCTCATTAGTGGCAGACTACCTAGGTGCCAAATGAAAAGCCCAGCCCTTTCACCGTCGAGGCGAACGCCAAAGAAACCGAAAGAAACTCCCGCATTGCGGTACTGCTCTTCCCTGTGCTGATATTGCTCGGCGGATTATGCGGAATGCTCATTCCCCAAGCGTTCTTGGGTCTTTCCAGTTGGATCAATCCGTTGCTGATGGTGATCATGTTCTGCATGGGGCTGACCTTGACCATGCCGGATTTCGCGTTGGTCTTCAAGAATCCCTTGCCGGTACTGGGCGGTGTCGCAGCGCAGTTCATCATCATGCCTTCGATGGGCTGGCTGGTAGCCACGATGCTGCAACTTGAACCGGCATTGGCAGCCGGCTTGATTCTGGTTGGCTGCGCGCCCGGAGGCACGGCTTCCAACGTGGTTTCGTACTTGGCTCGCGGCAATGTTGCTCTGTCCGTCGCCATGACTTCGGTGTCGACTTTGCTCGCACCTTTGCTGACTCCAGCGCTGGCCTTGTGGCTCGCTGGCCAGTACATGCCGGTCGATGCGGGATCCATGGCAATCAGTGTTGTCCAGATCGTCTTGATTCCGGTGGTGCTGGGCATCTTCCTGCGCATGCTGTTCAATCGGTTCGTGGACAAGATCAGCGGTGCGCTGCCATGGCTGTCGGTGCTGGCCATTACATTCGTGGTGACGGTCATCGTCGCGGGCAGCGCGCAGACAATCGTGACGGCCGGGCTGCTCGTCTTGGTGGCGGTAGTCTTGCACAACGCACTGGGCCTGGCATTGGGATATGCCATCGGCATCCTCCTGCGGGTTCCCGAGGATTCCCGGCGCACGATTGCCATCGAAGTCGGCATGCAGAACTCGGGTCTTGCCGGAGGGCTGGCGAAGCAATACTTCTCGCCGGAGGCGGCGCTGCCGGGTGCCGTATTCTCTGTTTGGCATAACTTGTCCGGCGCATTGATCGCTGCATACTGGCGGAGAAAATCGGTAGAATAGACAGAAAACATGGCGTTTTGCAGTGAATATGCCAAATTATGCATATTTTGGCTCTTCCAAGGAATCGCCGGTTTCGCCGGCTTCGGCATACGAATGAAGCCCCTGCGTTCGGAAACTGTAATCTGGGTTGGTGACCATCTTGCTTGCCCTGGTCGGAATCCTCGGTATTTCCGCATCCGGCCCCATAATCGCCGCCTTCCCGGGTGTCCCGGTTCTCTCCATGGCCTTCTGGCGCAATGGCGCTGCCGCGGCTGTGCTCAGCGCACCGGCGCTGCGCAAAAATTCAAAAGCCTATCTGCAGATGACCGGGCGGGAATGGTTCTTCACCGGGATTGCCGGCGTGGCTCTTGCATTGCATTTCGTATGCTTCATGTATTCGATGCGGCTGACCAGTGTGGCTGCCGGTACGGCGCTGGTGTGCATCCAAGGTGTCTGGATCGCGATTTACCAGGTTCTGCGCGGCACCAAATACCGGACCCAGGTTTTCCTTGGCATGGGCGTTGCGCTGCTTGGTGCCATCATCATCACGGGTTTCGATATGGGACTGGGGCGGGACGCCATCATTGGCGATCTGCTGGCCTTGGCCGGCGGCATCTTGGCCGCGGTGTACACGCTGGCCGGATCGGTGGCACGAAGGACCTTGGGAACTGCAACATATGCCTCGAGCTGCTATGCGTTTACCGCCGTCGTGCTATTGATCCTGTGCCTCGTGACTGGGACCCCTATCTGGGGTTTTGACGCCCGAGGATGGATAGGGATCATTCTGCTGACGCTTTGCGCCCAGATCTTCGGCCATACCGCCATGAATCACTTGCTCAGCGTGCTCGGTCCGCTGACGGTTTCGACGCTGATTCTGCTTGAGATCCCCGGAGCAGCAATTCTGGCGGCATTGTTCTTAGGCCAGGTAGTTTCTATCGCTACCTACGCCGGGCTGGCGGTGATACTCGTAGGGCTTGCCCTCGTGATCCGAGGGCAAGCCCAACCAAAAATTGAAGCCTAGCCAGGACTACTTGTCATCTTCGAGGATTTCGCGGATTTCTTCCACGCTTGCTTCCCTTGATTCAGCAGGCTGGTGCGGCTGTGCAGGAAGCGGCTCGTTTTCCCATGGATCCTCAATAGGCTTCGAGGCTTTCCACACGGCAACCAGCACCGCGACAAGTCCCGCAATCAAGCCAACGGCTAGTACTTTTCCTGCTTTGCTCTTCTTGCTCATGCATTGATCCCGATCCGAAAAATTCACACTAACCGACAGTTCAAGACTAGGCAGTTCCATGCCAAGTAGCCAGCATAGGCGGACCAGCAGCCTGAAAGTCATCCAAATTTTCACTCAACGCGTACGTCAGTATTTAGCGGGTCGAGCATAGATCATGGAAGAATGAGGGCATGACCGCAAACGCAACTCATAAAGCCACGATTCACACTACTTTGGGCGATATCGTTGTCGAGCTCTTCGGCAACCACGCACCGAAGACCGTAAAGAACTTCGTTGGCCTGTCGACCGGTGAGCAGGAGTGGGTACACCCAGAATCCGGTGACAAGAAGTCCAACACCCCGCTGTACAGCGGAACCATCTTCCACCGCATCATTTCCGATTTCATGATTCAGGGTGGCGACCCACTGGGCCAGGGCTTCGGCGGCCCAGGCTACCAGTTCGATGATGAGATCCACCCAGAACTGAACTTCAACGAGCCTTACAAGCTGGCTATGGCCAATGCGGGTATCCGCATGGGTCGTGGAACCAACGGTTCGCAGTTCTTCATCACCACCGTTCCTACCACCTGGCTGCAGGGCAAGCACACCATCTTCGGTGAAGTTGTCGATGCAGATTCCCGCAAGGTCGTTGACGCATTGAACGCCGTTGCTACCGATGGCCGTGACAAGCCACTGGAAGACGTCGTCATCAACTCGGTCGACATCGAGACCCTGTAACAGCACAGGCGCACCACCGCGAGGCTCCGGCGATTCCTAGCAGGCATTGCCGGGGCCTCGGGCATTTAATCCTTACTCCCCCAACGCAAGGCAGGTACCGATGTCCTTCGGACAGGTTTCCCCAGAGGGCCAAGCTGCTCCTACGTGCTTTCGGCATCCGCAGACGGTGTCCTATGTTTCGTGCAACCGCTGTGGGCGCCCGATCTGCCCGCAGTGCCAAGTCTCTGCACCCGTGGGTGTGCACTGCGTGGACTGCGTAGCGCAAGCCAATAAGAACCTGCCACAGCAGAAAACCCAGTTCGGTGGCCGGGCCCGCTCCGGCGCCCCTGTTGTCACGTACACGTTCATCGGCCTGAACGTGCTGGTGTATCTGCTGCAGTGGATCATCCCCGGATTCACTAATCAGCTTGTACTCGCCCCCGCTCTGGCTGCCTATGAGCCATGGCGCCTGATAACCAGCGCCTTTGCCCACTCCACGAGTTCCTTCCTGCACCTGGCCATGAACATGTACGGTGTCTACATCTTCGGGACCATGCTCGAGCCGCGAATGGGACGGCTGCGCTTCACCTGGCTATACCTGCTCAGTGCCTTTGGCGGCTCACTGGGAGTTCTCCTGCTGAGCGATCCGCTCAGCGCCACGCTCGGAGCTTCAGGCGCATTGGCGGGACTATTCCTCGCGACTTTCGTCGTGTTCCGCTCCAATAAGCAGGCACTTCGCTCCATGGGAATCATCCTTGCCTTGAATGTGGCTCTGGGCTTCGTGATTTCCGGTATCTCGTGGCAGGGACACCTGGGCGGCGCGATTTTGGGTATTCTCGGAGCCTGCTGCATCGTGCTTATCCCGAGAAGTAATCCACAACGTGCGCGAACGCAGATACTTTTGCTCACTGCCCTATCGATTGCGTTGCTAGCCGCGGTCTACATTTCCACCGAAGCTGTGAAGTGGCCCTTGGGGTAATTCGAAAAAACGACGAACCGTTTATCCACACTGCTTATCCACACTGTTAATAACTTACAAGCGTGTAACTCTCTGCGCATAAAGGTTATTAACACCTCTGCTCCCCCTTGATATCAAGGGTATTCGCCTTCAAGCACGCAATACTCACAGCTTTGTCCCCAATTGTGGATAACTTTTAAACAACCCCTGTAGATAGTGCATATACGAACCCCAAGTCTGTTAATAACTTTGGGTTCGAAAGTTTAAACGAATCTGGCAAATCGCGGCGCAAATGGCGAACCCAAGCCTTATCCACAATGGAAATCCACAGTGTTAATAACTTACAAGCATGTGATTTCACGCCTTGGAAGCGCACTTGACTTGGTAGTCTTGAAGAAATCCACTCAATATCCCCCATTTTTCCCCAGCTGTGGATAACTTTGTGAACAACTGTTCATTAAAGTTGTGCACAAAGACTGTGGATAAAAGTTCTAGCCTGTGGATTACTTGGTGAAGACTGGAAGGATCAGCATGCTCGCGAAGATGAGCATGACGAAACCGATGGCTATATCCAGTACTTGCCACGCTTTCGGCTTTGCGAAGAGCGGGGCCAGGAACCGCGCGCCATAGGCGAGTGCGAAGAACCAGGTAAAGCTGGCAAGGATGGCACCAATGGCGAAGTTAGGTGCGCCCGCGGCTTGGGAAGTGGCCATTGACCCCAGAAGCAGAACCGTATCGATATACACATGCGGGTTCAGCCAGGTGAGGGCCAAAGCCGTCCCGACGATTGAAGTGACCGATGTTGCGCCAGGCAGTGCAGAGACCTTCAGCGCTTCGGGCTTCAACGCCCGGCGGAAAGCGAAAATCGCGTAGCTTGCCAAGAAGATGAAACCGCCAATTCGCGCAATCATCAATAGCCAAGGCGCTCGCTCGACCAGTGCTCCCATGCCACTGGCGCCGGCGGCAATCAATACTGCGTCTGACAACGAACACACCAGCGCAGTGGTGAAAACATGTTCTTTCCGTATTCCTTGGCGCAAGACGAAAGCGTTTTGCGCACCAATGGCGATGATGAGGGACAAGCCCGTGGTGAAGCCGAAGAACAAGGGTCCAGAGAACATGTAAAAACTGTAAGAGAATCCTTAAACTGCGTCGAACTTAAGTTCCTGAATCTACATTAGAGTTCCTAATGTGAATATGGATGTGGAACAGCTTGAAACCCTGCTAGCAGTTGTGGATGCGGGAAGTTTCGATGATGCCTCAATTGATCTGGGAATTACGGCCTCGGCGGTCAGCCAGCGCATCAAAGCGCTGGAGAATCGTTTGGGGGCAATTCTGCTAGTTCGCAGTCGACCGGTTGCTGCCACCGAGCAAGGAACCAAGGTACTGCGCTATGCGCGTCAGATGTCCTTGCTCAGTGCAGAGTTCTCAAACGAGATCGCCTCGGAGAAACCAGTCCAGATCGCGATCGGAGTCAACGCGGATTCGCTTTCCACATGGTTCGGTCCGGTATTCTCGGAGCTCGCCAAATTTGAGGATCTTTCCTGCGAAATCGTGCGAACCGACGAAAACAGGGGACTGGAGCTGCTTCGTACAGGCCGTGTCAGTGCAGTGGTCACGAATTCTGAAGAGAACATCCAAGGATGCATCAGCCAGAAGCTGGGGGCAATGCGCTACCGCGCGGCAGCGAAAGCTACGGTGGCCCAACACCAAGTACCCACCGGGAGCGCAGATGAACTGATTCGCACCCCTATGGTGGTCTTTGATCGCGAGGATCCTTTGCAGCACCTCATGCTCGAGCGGGCTGCCGGAGCCAAGGCGCGCCCGGCGGGACAGATCCACCATGTACCGGACTCCGTGCAATTTGTTGCGGCCATCGAAGCAGGGATGGGATGGGGGATGGTGCCGGAGCCGCAACTGCAGAAAGCCAAAGGGCTGCAGGTGCTCAACGAGCAATGGTTTATCGATGTGCCACTGTATTTTCAGTGCTGGGCGGTGGACTCGAAGATCCTCAGGCGGATAGGTGGCATATTGGTCACAGCCGCAAGACAGCATGACCTGCATTTGCTAGCCTGAGGTGGTCACCAGCAATAACTGCTTGGACCCGGACGAGGGAGCCGTACCCGGAACGCGACAAGACGGCCAGAAAGTATCTGGCATGCATTGGATAGTTTTGATCGTCTCTGGACTGTTTGAAGCCGTATGGGCCGTCGCTCTTGGCATGAGCGAGGGTTTCTCGAAACTCGTTCCGACCGTTATCTTCTTCGTTGGGCTGGTTATCTCCATGGGCGGACTGGCTTACGCGATGAAAGAGATCCCCGTGGGCACCGCGTACGCCGTTTGGGTAGGCATCGGCGCCTCTCTTGCCGTCATCTACTCGATGGCCACCGGGCAGGAAGCCTTCAGCGTACTGAAGATGGTCTTCATTCTCGGCCTCGTCGGCTGCATCATCGGATTGAAAGCCGTCAGCCACTAATATCAACGGCCGCCATTAAACAGCTTCGCCGGTCCCTTTCATCAAGGGGACCGGCGATAGGCCTATTTCCAGCCTGTTGTCATGAAGAATCCGACCATGGCGATTCCGAAGCCGACGACGATGTTCCATCCGCCGATATTCGGAATCGGGTACAGGGTCTGCGAAACGTAATAAACGATGATCCACAGCAGGCCCAGAAGCATCAGTCCGAACATGACTGGCTTGTACCAGCCCGGCATCGGCTTATCGATGGCATGGGAGTTCTGGCGCGTCTCCTGCGGCTGTGAATTCTTCTTGCGTCGTGGCTTTGACTCCGGCACTCGAATGCTCCCTCGGCTTCATCGGCTTAATGTAGTAAATGTGGGTGACCTTCAGGTCTTCCCGGTAGGCTTGGGTGCAAGAATGCTGAGAACTGCTTAGTGCATTCCTACGTAGCTTCAATACTAGCCGTTACCCGCTGGAACTCTGGGTTTTGGCCAGCATCGGCCCACGTTAGTTGACCTGATTCGTGCATTTCTTTTGCCTAAGGAGCCAGACCGCCGTGAACCGAACCGCCACAGCGCAGGGTCGACGCATGCAGCGTCGACAACCGTCGGCAGGGAACCGTATCGCCGGGTTCTTTGGTGAGCTGCTGATTACCCTTGGCATCCTGCTGATGCTCTACGTGGTGTGGGAACTGTGGTGGACGAACATCGACTCGGCACAGGCCCAGAAGGAAGTCACCGCAAATCTCGTGCAGGAACTCGGCGACGTGAAGGTGCCGGAAATCAATGAGGAAGAAGAGGAGAAGGACTACGGTCCGGCTCCGGTCACGGAATTGGTTCCCGGAGAAACCTTCGGCATCATGTACTTCCCGCGCTTCGGCGCTAACGGTTCGCACCACCCGGTGACCTACGGTGTGGAAGACTACGTGCTCGACAACCTCGGCATCGGGCATTATCCGACCACGCAGCAGCCGGGGGAGCTGGGCAACTTCGCTGTCGCGGCCCACCGCCAGACCCATGGCCAGGTCTTCTGGGACATCGACAAGCTGCAGGATGGCGACAAGATCTATCTGCAGACCGCCGAAGGATATTACACCTATACCTGGTACGCCACCGAGATTGTGGCTCCCTCCAACGGAGATGTCCTGTTGCCCACCCCGCACCAGTGGGGAGTGGAGCCAACGAAGTCGATCCTGACCATGACCACCTGCCATCCGAAGTACTCGACCCGGCAACGCATGATCGCTTACTCGGAACTCACCGACTGGCGCCCCCTGGACGCGGGACCGCCGAAGGAAATCCGCGACATGGTCATTGACGCAACGAGCTAGGAGAAGAAATGTACGCCTGGATATTCAGAAACCTGCCCGGCCCTTTGTGGCTTCGTATTCTTGAAGCATTGATTCTCATTGCCGCGATCGTGCTATTACTGATGATGTACGTTTTCCCATGGCTGAACCAGTACATCAGCCCATTTACCGATTCAACGATTGGCCAGAGCACACCGTGAGCAGCACCAAGATCCTTGTGATCGACAATTACGACAGCTTTGTGTACACCCTCGTAGGCTACTTGCAGGAGCTGGGCGCGGAAACCGCCGTTTACCGCAACGACGATCTGAGCGTTGAGGAAGCGACCAAGCTGGCCGCAGACTACGACGGCGTGCTGATTTCCCCAGGGCCCGGAGAGCCTGCAGGAGCTGGCGTCAGCATCGATCTGATCAAGTGGTGCGGAGCGCAGCGCAAGCCGATGCTCGGCGTCTGCCTCGGGCACCAGGCGCTCGCCGAGGCCTATGGCGGAACGGTCACGCACGCGGAAGAGCTGATGCACGGGAAGACCTCGCTGGTCAACCACGAGAACCACCCGGTCTTCAACCAGGTAGCCAACCCGTTCACCGCAACGCGCTACCATTCGCTGGCAGCGGTACGCGAGAGCATCCCGGCTGAGCTGGAGATCATTGCGGCGACCGCCGGTGGAGTCATCATGGGCTTGGCGCACTGCGAAGCGCCGCTGTGGGGCCTGCAGTACCATCCGGAGTCGGTGCTGACCGAACAGGGTTACCAGATGCTGGGCAACTGGCTGGAGTTCGTAGGACTGAAGGGCGCGGCCGAGAAGGCTGCTGCCCTGAGCCCTCTATTCAGCGGAGAATAACTGGCTGACGGCTAGTCTCAGTCATTTTCCCGTGGTGGTCCGGTCCGGTCTGGCCGGCCATTCCCGTTGGGAGGAGCCGGGGCATCGCTGGTTGGCGAAGCATCCTCGGTTGGATCATCGGATTCGGATGGATCCGATGATTCGGACTCGCTAGACGATGGTTCTTCGGAAGGCTCGGGCGCTGGCGGTGCCTTGGCCACGGAAATCTTCACCAGGCTTCCCTGGGGCACGTCCTCGGAGGCTTCGGGGGACTGCTTGAACAGTGTTCCCTCGGCGTAGTCATCGGTTTCCACCTCAACGAACTGGACTTCCAGCCCGACATCATCTGCCGAGAGCTTTTCTTCAGCTTCCTCGCGGCTCATCTCGGTCACCACCGGAACAGTCACCATGCCGGTAGACAGGATCAAATCGACTTCGCTGCCGGCCTTCACCATGGACCCCAGCTCAGGGCTGGTGCCGATGACCCAGTCGGTGGGAACCGTTGCAGAGTTCTCCCGGCTGACTTCGCCAACTTCCAGGCCTGCTTCGCGCAGGGCATCGCGGGCAGCTGTCTCGGACTGGTTCGCCAGATCCTCGGGAATCGTGCGCTGCTCTGAGCCGTCGGAGATGTACAGGGCGACCGTGGACTCCTTGGCGACCATGGATCCTGCTTCCGGATCGGTACGGGTCGCCTTGCCCTGCTCTACGTCATCGCTGAATTCGCGCTCTACACGCACCTGGAAGGTGTTATCGCGCAGCAATTCCCTTGCGTCGTCCTCGGACATTTCAAGGACCTCGGGTACTGCGATCGGGGCACGCTTTTCAGCTTCCGCCTGGATCGAGCGGATCACCAGGAAGCTGGCGATGCCCACGGCAATCAGGGCGATGACGGTCAGCAAGATGATCAGGCCGCGGTTGGACTTGTGCCGTGCAGGCGGCTCAGGTGCCTCGTCTTCCATGAAGACCGGGTGCTGGCTCGTTCGTGGCGCAGACTGCGCGATGAAGCCGGTTTCAGCCTCATGGTGGGTGCCGTAAATCGGCAAGGTGTAGGTGGATGGTTCCGGCTCGTCATCATGGAATTCGATGCCGTTCAGCGCATCCTCCAACGCCGAGGCGAAAGCTCCGGCGCTCTGGAACCGGTCGTCGCGTTCCTTGGAGAGGACCTTGGCGACGATTGGGTCGAAGATCGGGTCGACGCCGTGCTTGACCTCGCTTGGCGCCGAGGGAATCTCGCCAACGTGCTGGTAGGCGACCGACACCGGCGAATCGCCGGTAAATGGAGGCTGGTGGGTCACCAGCTCGTAGAACAGGCAGCCAACCGAGTAGATGTCCGAACGGAAATCGACCTGTTCGCCGCGGGCCTGCTCGGGCGAGAAATACTGGGCTGTCCCCACTACGGCAGCGGTCTGCGTCATGGTTGCCGACGTATCCAAGGCACGGGCAATGCCGAAATCCATCAGCTTCACGTGGCCGGAATCGGTCACCATCACATTGGCCGGCTTGATATCGCGGTGGACGACGTTGTTGTTGTGCGAATGATCCAGGGCATCGCAAACGCCTCGGGTGATGTGCACTGCCACGGAGCCATCGACATCGCCCGCAGCGATCACCTGCTTCAGGGTACGTCCGGTCACGTATTCCATCACCATGAATGGCAGGCGTTCACGGTTGTACTCGGTGGCCGGCAGCTCGCCGGTGTCGTACACGGCAACGATATTCGGGTGGCTCAGGCCAGCGACGGCCTTGGCCTCACGGCGGAATCTATTGACCACCATGGGGTTGCCGGCGGTATCCGGGCGCAGCACCTTGACCGCCACCTTGCGCGACAGCACGTGGTCGGTGGCGAGATACACATCCGCCATGCCGCCACGGCCAATCAGCGATTCGATCTCATAGCGGTCGTTGATCATTCGCGGCAAGCCAGGAGGCAAAGCTTCGACTTCACTCATGGCGTTTCGCTTTGCTCCGGCTCTGCGGCTTCTGGGGATTCAGATGCCGACTCCGTGGCGGACCCGGTTGGCTCGGTTTCTTCTGGACCGGTGGAAATATCCATGGTGATCGTGGTGCCCGGCTCGACTTCGCTGCCGGCGGGAACGTCCTGCGCCAGCACGGTGCCGGCGACGGATGGGTCGGGGCGTTCCTCGCCCTTGGCCACGGCCAGTCCAGCGTCCTGGATGCGCTTCTGCGCGGCTTCGAAGCTCATGCCGGTCACCGATGGCACGCCAACGGTTTCAGGGGCCATGGCATAGGTCACCGAAACGGTTTCGCCTTGTGCAACACTGCCGGTAGGGTTCAGGGAAATCACTTCGCGCGGCTCGTACTCGCTGGTTTCCTGCGGGGTCGCGTCAACGACCAAGCCCTTGCCCTCGAGTTCCGCGGTCACGGTGTCGATATCCTGGCCGATCAGCGACGCCGGAACATCTACATAGGTGACGGTTTCACTCGGGGTCGGCGATGGGGAGTTGGAGGTCTCCGAGGCTTCGGTGGTTTCCTCGGTCGGCTCGGTCGATTCCTCGGTTGGAGACGAGGAATCGGACAGCTCGGTGCTCTGCGTCGGCGACGACGTCGGCTGGTTGTCATTGTCGCTGCTCATGGCAGGGATCAGCCATGCCAGCAAGGCGATCACCGCAGCCAGCGCGATGATCACGATCAGCGGGACCAGCCACGGGCTGCGCTTGGCGCCAGCCTCGCGAGCAGGATCCTGGGTATCCACGTCCTCGTCATCGAATCCGCCGGCGGCGGCGCTGGAACCGGAGAAACCGCCGGCAGTGCGGGCAGGTTCCACCACGGTGGGCATGGCATTGGTCATGGTCGGGGCGGAATCGGCCTGCGGCACCGCCTGGGTGGCATCGTCATCCATGTTGACCACTTGGGTCGCGTCGGTGGCGATACCGGTGGCCAGCATGCCGGGAACCGCCAAGGTAGCGGTATTGGTGTCGCCGGCGCGCAGCGCATCTGCGGCCTTCGCCAGTGCGGTTGCATCCTTCGGGCGTTCCGACGGGTTCTTGGCCAGCATCGACATGATCAGCTGGCGAACCGGGGCCGGGATGGTGTCGGGCAGGGCAGGGGGAGCGTCGTTGACCTGTGCCAGGGCAATGGCGATCTGCGATTCGCCGGTGAACGGACGCCGTCCTGCCAGGCACTCGTAGCCGATGACGCCCAAGGCGTAGATGTCGGAGCTGCCGGTGGCAATCTGGCCGGTGGCCTGTTCCGGAGCCAGGTACTGGGCGGTGCCCATGACCTGTCCGGTGGCGGTCAGCGGAACCTGGTCGGCAAGGCGGGCAATGCCGAAGTCGGTGATCTTGACGACGCCCGAAGGCATCACCAGGATGTTGCCCGGCTTCACATCGCGGTGCACCAGGCCGTGCTCGTGGGCTGCTGCTAGCGCGCGGGCGGTCTGCGCGATCAGCGAGAGCGTGCGGTCCACCTCGAGCTTGCGCTCTCGTTCGATGATGGTGGACAGCGGCGGGCCGGGAACGAGTTCCATCACCAGATAGGCGGATCCCTGTTCCTCGCCGTAGTCGAAGACGCCAGCGATGCCGGGGTGATTCAGCAGCGCGGTGTGGCGTGCTTCCACGCGGAAACGCGTCAGGAAGCTCTCGTTGTCGGTGTATTCCTCTTTGAGGATCTTGATCGCTACCAGACGTCCAAGGACCTGGTCTCGCGCCTTCCAAACTTCGCCCATGCCGCCGATCGCAATGCGATCGGTCAGCTTGTAACGACCGCCCAAGGTGGTGCCGGTTACTGGCCTCACTTGTTGAACACCGCCTCTAACATCGTCTTCATCAGTGCACCCGCCGTGTTGTGGCCGGTGTCGTAATCTACGTCTTGGATATTGACCGTGATGGCCACCTGCGGATCATCGGCCGGCGCGAAACCGGTCATCCAGGAGTTCACCATGCGGGGTCCACCCGGTTCTGATGGCCGCTGCGATGTGCCGGTCTTGGCGCGGAAATCCACGCCGGGAACGCGGGCGTTCATCGCCGTGCCGCGCAGCACCGGGCCTTCCATCAGCTCGGTGAGCTGTTCGGCAACTTCCGGGGTGGTGGCCGTGGAGAACTTCTCCGGCTTCGGATCCTCAATCACCCGCAGATCCGGCGCAATGACCTTGTCGATCAGGTTCGGCTTCATGATCACGCCGTCGTTGGCGATGGCCATGGCAACCATGTTCATCTGCAGCGGGGTAGCCTTGTTGTCCCATTCACCGATGGCCATCTGCGCCATCTGGGCTTCATTCGCCTCGGCCGACGGGAACTCGCTCGGCACGACATTCTGCGGGATGTTCAGTTGCTGGCCGTAGCCGAAGCGCTCGGCCACCTCGGTGAAGGCATCCTTGCCGACGGTCTGGCTGATTTCCATGAACGGGGTGTTGCAGCTTTGCGCGAAGATGAATTCTAGCCGTGCACGGGTATCCCGCGCGCAGATGCCTTCGCTGAAGTTGCTCATCTGCTTTGTCGAATGCGGATAATTCACCGATACCGGGTTGTCGATGGGGGTGTCCATGTCGAACTTGCCGGATTCCAGCGCCGCGACGGTGCTGATGATCTTGAACGATGAGCCGGGAGTCACCGGGTTGCTGATGGCAGGATTCCGGTAGGGGCTCAGGCCATCGATGTTGCTGATTTCCTTCAGGTTCTCGGCAGCCTTGGCGGTGGAGTGCACTGCCAGCAGGTTGGTGTTGTAGCTCGGCTTGGAAGCCATCGCCAGGATGTCGCCGGTCTTCGGGTTGGTCACGATGATCGTGGCCTTCAAATCATTAGGGATCGTTTCGAAGGCAGTCTTCTGCAGCTGGCCGTCAATGGTCAGCTCAACCGAGGCGCCCTCGGAACGGGTGCCGGTGAACATGGCAGAGAGCCGGTCGAAGAGCAGATCCGAGCTCGTGCCGGTCAACCAGTCATTCAACTGCGATTCGAGCTGAGTGGTGCCGTTGGCCAGCGAATAGTAGCCAGTCAGGTGGGCGTAGGTTTCCGCGTCGTTGTACACGCGCTGGAATTCGAATTGGCCGTCATCGGTCGGTACCGATTCGGCAATCGGCTTGCCGTCAACCAGGATCGCCCCGCGGGGCAGGTCGAACTCGCGGTAGAGCTCACGCTTGTTCAGCGCATTCTCCGAGAGCGACTCGGCGTCGAAGAACTGGATATAGCTCAAACCGCCCAGGCAGATGACGAACAGGACGGTTAGCGCAACCCAAACGCGTTTGATTGCATGATTCACTTCTTCGTCACCGCCTTGGTGCTTGAGGTAAGGGTCGTGCTGGCAGATGCGAATTCATCGGTTGGTCCTACGCCGCCGGTCTTCGGGCGGCGCGAGTTGTGGGAGATCAATAACAGCAGCGAGATGATGACCCAGTTCGCCAGCAGCGAGGAGCCGCCAGCTGCCATGAATGGCGTGGCCAGGCCGGTCAGCGGGATCAGCCGGGTAACGCCGCCGATGATCACGATGCACTGCAGGCCCAGGGTGAAGGACAACCCAGCAGCCAGCAGCTTGCCGAAGGTATCGGCAGACCCCAGGGCGGCACGCAGGCCGCGGGAGATCAGCAGCATGTAGAGCAGGATGATCGCTGACAAGCCGATCAGGCCGATTTCCTCCCCGAAGGAGGCAATGATCATGTCCGAGTTGGCCAGCGGCACCCGGTATGGCGAACCAGCGCCCAGGCCGGTGCCGAACAGGCCGCCGTCGGCCATGCCGAACAGGCCCTCGACGATCTGCATGCTGCCGCCTGTGGCCTGGTAGATCTCAGGGTCGAAGGCATTGAGCCACACGTCCAGGCGGCGGGTCACGTGGCCCATGGTCAGGCCCGCGACCACGCCGCCGGCGACAACCATCAAGGCGCCAATGAGCACCCAGGAGATCCGGGCAGTGGCCACATAGATCATCACGATGAACAGGCCGAAGAAGAGGATCGCGGAGCCGAGGTCGCGTTGCACCACGAGCACGCCGATGGACAGCAGCCAGGCAATCACCATCGGAGCCATGTCGCGCAGGCGAGGCAGCTGCAGCGGCCCGAATTTGCGTCCGGCCATCAGAATCAAGTCGCGGTTCGACGAGAGATACCCGGCGAAGAAGATCGACAGGGTGATCTTCGCGAGTTCGCCTGGCTGCAAGGAGAACATTCCCATGCGGATCCAGATTCGGGCGCCGTTAATGGTCACGCCGAGCCCTGGAATCAGCGGAAGCAAGAGCAGGACAATGGATGCCAGCAGGGCGATATAGGTGAAGCGCCGCAGTATCCGGTGATCCTTGATGGCCCAGAGGACTACCGATGCAATGACGATTGCAATGGCTGTCCACAGCAGCTGGCGAGCCGACTGTGAAGTTCCTTTTGCCAAGTCAATGCGGTGAATCATGGCTAGGCCAAGGGAGTTCAACGCAATCGTGATCGGAAGTATTACCGGGTCAGCATATTTGGCGAAGATGCGCAGCAGCACGTGGACCGTGAGGGACAGCCCCGCCAGGATGCTCATCTGCACGTAGAAATCGGTATTGTTGACGTCCTCGGTGGAGCTGCCGACAAGATAGAACGCGGCACCTCCGACGCACAGGGCAAGAAGTACCAGCAGCAGCTCGAGATTGCGCCGAGGCACCGGTGCGGTTTGCACTTCGGTCATTGCATTATCTCCTGGCAGTAGGCGGGCAGTTCGAGCTGGCTGGCGGAATCCGAGGATCCGGGAACGGTGACCGGGCAGTTCTGCGTCGCGGTGACCAGAAGTTCCTGGATGATCATCTGGGCATGCTGCTGGTTCTCGGCCGAGATGGTCGATTCAACGCGCTGGCGCGAATACTCCGGCAGGGCTTCCAGCGGCACCTTGCTGACGGTGTCGACTTCGGAGAGTGAGATCGGCCCAAGTTCTTGCGGAACGCCCTTGTAGATGGCGACCTTGCCGTCGACGGCGCCCACGAAGTACTGGGTCTGGGTCCACATGTAGCCCCAGACGGCCAGTGCTACGACGAGGAAGGCCGTGAGGGTCAGCAGGATCGGCAGCAGCCAGCGGCGATGCTGCACCGGAGCTTCCAGCGGATCGAGCACCTCGCCGGCAGCCGGGGAACGGTGGGTCAACAGGGCTGCAGCGCGGCGTTCGCCGGTGTGCTGGGTAACCACCGGGATTTGGCCGGTCTGCGTTGCCAGCTGGGCTGCCCCCACCAGCAGGTGGGGGCGCTGGGAAATCTCGTGTCGAAGCAGCGATGCGCTGGCTTCGACATCTCCTTCGGCGGCGATGGTGAGCTGGCCGGTATCCGGCGCGGGCTCCGGCGCGGCCGGCGCCTCGCCGTCAAGGGCGGAGTTCTCGATGACCTCGAACATCACCACGGTGACATTATCCGGTGCGCCATTCTTCAGCGTGATGGCAACCAGGTCGTTGACCGCTTCATCTATGTCGGCGGTGGTGCGGATGATCTGCTCGATCACCGGAACCGGCACCGCGTCGGTGAGTCCGTCGGAGCACAGCATCCAGCGTTCGCCCGGTTCTGCCGTGAATTTCTCGACATCCAGCTCGGGGGAGGCGTCCGAGTCGCCGAGCACGCGCAAAAGCACATTCTTATGCGGGTGGACCTCGGCTTCGGCCGGCTTGATTCGGCCTTCGTCGACGAGCCGCTGGACAAAGGTGTGGTCCTTGCTGATCTGCTCGAACTCACCGTGCTTCAAGCGGTAGGCGCGGGAGTCGCCGATGTGCGCCATGTGCAGGGTGTCGCCCGAGAGCAGCAGGGAAGTGACGGTCGTGCCCATGCCCGACAGCTTCGGATTGGCGCCGACGAGTTCATTGAGCACCAGATTGGCGGCCTGGATTTCGTCCGGCAACGCATTCTGCGGATCCGCGGTGGCTTCGTGGTCCAGATGCACCAGATCGAGCACGGTAGAGGCCGAAGCGACATCGCCGCCGACGTGTCCGCCCATGCCGTCGGCAAGGACCGCCAGGTACTCGCCGGCGTAGGCCGAGTCGTCATTCTTCTTGCGCACCCGGCCAACATCGGATTTCGCGGCAAATTTGAGTTTGAGGGCCATAGGCTAGGCCTTCAATTCCAGGACAGTCTTCCCGATGCGGATTCGCTGGCCGGGCTCCACTGCCTGGGCGCGTGAGAGCTGGTTGTCACCCACGAAGGTGCCGTTGGTTGAACCGAGATCCTCGATGAACCAGCGTGATCCCTGGGGGAACAGGCGGGCATGGCGTCCCGAAGCGTAGTCGTCATCGAGAACGACGGTGGCATCCTGGGCGCGGCCGAACATGATCGGCTGGCCTCGTAGCGGAATGCTGCTGCCTGCCAGCGGGCCCTCGACGACTTCCAGTGAGGTGGCCGCCTTGCGCGCGGGCACTTCTGGTTCCGCCAGTTCCGGGTTCTTCTTCAGCTCACGAGCGCTGGGCTTGCCGGTGCGGGCCCGTGAGCCGATGGCCAAGTCGCGGCGCATCGATCCGACAACGCTTAAAACGAGCAGCCAGATGAGGACCAAAAAGCCCAATCGGAACAGGCTTAGAACCAGATCGTTCACGCGCGGCCTCCGTTGTTCGAGGTAATCAGCCGGAAGACGATTTTCGTCTGTCCGATAGTAATGACCGAACCGTCAAATATACGGGTTTCTTCCGAAATCTTCTTGCCGTCCACGTAGGTTCCGTTGGTTGAACCCAGATCGGTGACGACGAAACTGGTCTTGCCACGGGTTTCGACACGTGCATGCTGCCGGGAAACGCCGGAGTCGTCCACCGGAATATCGGTGCTGGCCGAACGGCCCAGCACGATCGAGTGGTGATGCAGGGCGTACCGCTGTCCGGCAACCTCGAGGACGGCCTGCTTCTGCACGGGCTTCTTGGGGATCTCTGCAATCGGACGCACCGTTGGGCGTGGCTGCGCGGTTGTTGGCGGGGTTGCTGATGGAGCTGCCGGTGCCGCTGGCGCGGCCGCCCGCTCCTTGACCGGTGCCGAAGCCGCTGGGCGTGAGCTGGATTCCTTGACCGAGCTGGATATTTCCATCTCACCGGGCTTGAAATCATCATTGGAGACGAAATGGATCATGATGTCGCCGTGAACTGAATAGTCCTGGGTGGCGGCGTGCTCGGCGGTGACCTTTGCCATTTCATTGACGACGCCTTGGCCCCAGCCCTTGGCGGTGTTGTAGTCCTTGGTGCTCAGTGAGACTACGAAGTCATTGGCCGCAAGGCTGCGGCCTTCGCTAATCGGCGTGATTCCGCGGTCCATGTCATTGCGTAGCGCGGTAGTCAGTTCGACTGGCTTTAGATCTGCGGTGCTGGTGCCACGAAAGAAGCTAGTGACGACCTTCTCTAAGCCGCGTTCGACGTTGTCGAGAAAGCCCATTATTCGTGCTCCTTCCTTAAGGTCCATGGCTGGTTATTACGAGCCTGCGATCATCCTTTCCGAGCTATGAACGCATAACTTCATATTCGATCTTACTGTTTTCAGCTGTGCAAATGCCGAAAAATCCTTGAACGGCTCAAGTGCGTCAGTATCAACGATAAAGGCAGCAAAAAGGTTTCCCATGTGTCGCTACCCACAAATGGGGGTTTCGATTAGGTGAACGGAAAATGTGTGTGTAAGCTATTTCTTGTTGCAAAGAACGAAGGCGACGAAAACAGAATATGCGCGAGTGGCGGAATTGGTAGACGCGCTGGCTTCAGGTGCCAGTGATCGCAAGGTCGTGGGGGTTCAAGTCCCCCCTCGCGCACAAATAGAAAATAACCCTTGATCTTCGGATTGAGGGTTATTGTTTTGTTTAAAAGCGCAACTGAATCGTTATCTTCCAAGGTGTGTCAGCTTGCTGGAGATCCACTGACCTTGATGCCCCGGCGCTTCAGCAACGCAGCCAGCACCCCATCGCCCGCAACAAATTTTCCGGAATGCGAGCCATAGTAGATGCTCCCGCACTGCAGGAAGGGCTGTGATCCTGCAAAATAGCTTCGGTGATGCCCTCGCGCTGGACCAAATATTCGACCTTCTGGGCTCCAGCCACGAACAGCCGGTTGACATCCTCGTCGTTGATATCGAGAACGGCGGCCCTCCCTTCCAGCACGTCGTTGCCATCGCCGCCGGAAATCTCTGCTGGCGGGTGAGGGCTGCTCAGTTCGCCTAATTCCTCGGCGCAGGCAGCAACAGCATCTCCACGTGCCACAGCTTCGACGATCGCCGGGTTGGCCTTGGCCTTGACGTTATAGCGGCGAGGGATGCCGGCAAGGCAGGAACTGACGAGCACCGGGCGTCGGGTCATGACAGCAGTCTCGCCGCGTGGAAGCTGGATGCGGCTGTGCCATAGACTGCCCTTGAGCAACTGAAAGGGCTGATTCCCGTGGCGGCATCCAATGAAATCCTCGAACTGCAGGGAACTGTAGATCTGGTCAATGACCGGAGAATTCTCCGATTCGACCAGGAATCAAGCGACAAATTGCCAAGTCGAGGACAGGTCGCGGTAGAACTTCTCCAGGCGCATGAGGGGCATGCGGTCGTGATTGATCCCGACGGGCGCCGTGGCCACTGGCTGGCTCTTGATAGCCATGGGATGCCGCAGGTATCGGCCGATGCAGGGGAGCAGGTGCAATTGGCCGCTCGCCTTGCCGGAACCTGGCCGGAAGCAAGGATCCCGCAGGACTTGGCCGGCGCCCTGGATGATGCCGATGATCTGGAAGAGGTGTGGGCGGGGCTCACCCCGATGGCCCGCTGGGAATGGGTCCGCTGGGTCGAAGCGACCAAGAACCCTTCCACGCGTGAACGCCGAGTGGATGCCAGCATTTCCAAGCTGCGCGATGGCAAGCGCCGCCCGTGCTGCTTCGACTTGTCCTCGTGCACCGATCCCGAGGTGTCAAAGAGCGGAAAGCTCATCCAGTAGCGGAAGGCCTCGTGCGGCAGATTCGATGCCGGACCCCGGAGGGGGTGGCGGGCCGGTAAAGAGGCTGAGCACTCCGCTGGACATGACGATCAGGCCCAGGGCAACGAGCAGGGCGATGATTGCCGTGACCTTGGCGGGCCATTTGCGCATGTTCATCGGTTAACCTCCTGCGTTTTCCATTGTCGATCCGCGGACAACCAGTGAACTTGGCAGCATGGTCTGCAGCGGATCAGGGGATTTCCCATCGAGCAGCGCACGCAGTTTCAGTGCGGATTGGCGCCCGACTTCCTGGGCATTGAGTTCCACGGTGGTGATGGATGGGTTGGAAGTCGCCGAGTAGGGCAGATCGTCGAATCCGGCCACCGCAAGCTGCTGCGGAATGCTGAGGCCAAGCTGGCGGGAGGCATGCAGCACGCCGAACGCGTGGTTGTCGGTTGCGCATCCCAGCGCGGTTACGCCGGCTTCCCGCCACGTGGGCCAGTGCTGGCTGAAAGCCGCCGAAGCCGCGGCGACGTCGATCATCGAGCTGGCGACAGAAGTAGGCAGGACCTCGATGCCGTATTCCTTGGCCGCTGCCAAGAACGCTTCGCGGCGCACGGCCAAGGTCTCGGTGCCGGTGCTCGCATCCAGGTAGGCGGCCCTGGTGTGCCCCTGCGCGGCAAAATGGGCTGCGACATCCCGCGCGCCCTGGGCGACATCCATATTCACTGCGGGAATCGCCGGATCGATGCCCGGGGCGTCCAGGGCCACCAGGGGAAGGGTGCTGGAGATTTCTTCGAGGAAGTCCTGGCTCGGGGCATGGACCAGCAGCCCGGCCGGGCGAAGACCCATGATCTTCCTCGTCTCGCTGGCACTGGGGGAGACACCGGCATCGGTGACCGAGAGCAGCAGCTGGTAGTCGCTGGCCAGGACCGAGCGCACGCCGGCGATGACCTTGGCGAAGAACGGGTTGGAGATGTCCGGTGCCACCAGGACCACCAGCGAGCTGACGCCCTTGGCCAGCGAGCTGCCGATGCTGTCGACGAAGTAGCCCAGCTCGCGGATCGACTCGCGCACGCGCTGTTCATTCGCGGCCGATACCCGGCCCGCTGATTTTCCGTTGGCAACAAGTGAGACCGTTGCGGTGGAAACGCCGGCGTGCTCGGCGACCATCGCTGCGGTGACGCGGCGCCGAACGCGCGAGTTGCCGGACTTTTCACCATTCTTCATGGCTCCATCGTAGTCGGAATCGCAGTGCTCGACCCCCTTTAGTTAAGCGCTTGACGAAAGTGCGCTGGCGCGAAAGAATTATCAATGGATGACTATCCGCCCTCCACGACTTAGCTGCCGGCCCTCAGTCGGCAGAGCGAAAGAAGAACCATGACCCAGGACAGCAATGCCCCGCGCAAGATCATTTTGGACTGCGACCCGGGCCATGACGACGCCGTGGCAATGATTCTTGCCCATGGCAATCCCAAGATCGAGCTGCTGGCGGTGACCACCGTGGCCGGCAACCAGACCCTGGACAAGGTGACTGCGAACGCACTGGCTGTCGGCACCATCGCCGGGATCACCGGCATTCCCTTCGCGGCAGGCTGCGCCCGCCCGCTGGTGCGCGAGGTGGAAACCGCCGGAGAGGTCCACGGGGATTCCGGGATGGATGGACCGGCGCAGCCGGAATCGAGCATCGAGCTTGATGAACGCCACGCAGTGGACGTCATCATCGATCTGGTGATGAGCCATGAACCCGGCGAAATCACCCTGGTGCCCACCGGCGCCTTGACCAATATCGCCTTGGCTGCCCGGAAGGAACCGCGCATCGTCGAACGCGTGCGTGAGGTGGTGCTGATGGGCGGCGGCTACCACACCGGCAACTGGTCGGCGGTGGCTGAATTCAATATCAAGATCGATCCCGAGGCAGCGCATATTGTCTTCAACGAGGCCTGGCCGGTAGTCATGGTCGGATTGGACCTGACCCACCAGGCGTTGGCCACCACCGAGGTGGTCGAGCGCATCGAGAAGATCGGCACCGGGCCATCGACCTTCGTGCGCGAGCTGATGGACTTCTTCGCCCAGGCCTACCGCGACCACCAGGGCTTCGACGCGCCGCCGGTGCATGACCCGTGCGCCGTGGCCTACGTGATCGACCCGGACGTGGTGCGTACCGTCAAGGCTCCGGTAAGCGTCGAGCTGCGCGGCGAGCTGACCTTGGGAATGACCGTCGCGGACTTCCGTGCGCCGGCTTCCGCCGATTGCAACACCTCGGTGGCAGTGGGCCTGGACCATGAGGGCTTCTGGAATCTGGTGGTAGACGCGCTGGAACGTATCGGCGAGGTCACGCACGGAAAATAGAACAACTTTGCGCAATGTGGGGCAGCTCAATGCCAATCGCGCCTAGACCTGCATAAACTGGAGGAAATCGCAGAGCAGGAGGCACCATGGCGGAAAAAACCCCGCACCAGAACGTGACTTTCCCTTCTTCAGGTACGCAAGCGCACGGCTATCTCGCGTTGCCCGAGTCCGGCAAGGGCCCCGGAGTGATCGTGATCCAGGAATGGTGGGGGCTGACCGACCATGTCCGCGATGTGGCAGACCGGCTGGCTGCGCAGGGTTTCGTGGCGCTGGCCCCGGACCTCTTTGGCGGCTGGATCACCCATGACGGCGAGGAAGCCGCGCAGATGATGTCCGAACTCCCCGAAGCCGTTGGCGCCCAGCTGCTCGGCGGCGCAGTGGACTACCTGCTGGCCAATGAGCATGTCACCAGTCAGAAGCTCGGCGTCATCGGCTTCTGCATGGGCGGCGGATTCGTGCTGCAGATGGCAGCCCAGCAGGGCGAGAAAATTGCCGCGGCCGTGCCGTTCTACGGTGTCGGCCAGGGTGTTCCCAACGATTTCTCCGGCGTCCGCGCCGCCATCCAGGGCCACTACGCGAACCTGGACCAGATGTATCCGCTAGAGCAGGCAAAGGCCCAGGAGGAGCAGATCCGCCGGGAATCTGGCGCGGACGTCCAGTACTTCTATTACGACGCCAACCATGCCTTCCACAACGACGAGAACCCTGCCGGCAACTACGATCCCGAGCAGGCGGCCATCGCATGGCAGCGCGCCGTGGACTTTTTGCAAGCTAAAGTGGCCTGAAGGCCATAAAGTGTTACCCATCACTTAAAGCATCACTCATATGAAGGAGAACAATATGTCTGAAACCATCATCGTAGGCGTCGACGGTTCCGAAACCGCACGGCGCGCCGCCCGCCGCGCCGCAGAACTCGCTGTCAAGCTGGACGCTGACCTGGTGGTCATCACCGCTCACGCATCGGATAACACCGAGGTCGTTTCCATCGGTTCCGATACCTGGATCCTGGACGACGCAGAGCAGGCCCGCAAGCTCGCGCAGCGCGTGGCCAACGACGTGAAGAACGCCGTACCAGGCGTGAAGATCACCGCTGCCGCCGGCCGCGGCAAGCCAGGCGACGTGCTGATCTCCGATGCCGAGGACCGCAAGGCCTCGATGATCGTCGTCGGCAACGTCGGCATGAAGGGCCTGGGCCGCGTGCTCGGTTCCGTTGCTTCCTCGGTAGCCCACTCGGCACCGTGCGACGTGCTGGTCGTGAAGACCGACAAGTAGGCCTCCAAGCTTGCGCAAGCGCAGGCGGGCACTGGATCACCGGTGCCCGCCTGCGGCATTTAACCCGGCAACGCGTAGGCTTATACCCGTGCAGAAACTTCGAATCGCCTACGCCACCGGCGTCACCCCCGGCAAATGGATGGACCGCTTCCAGGAGCGCTATCCGGCCATCGAGCTGAAAGCCTGGCGCCTGGACGAGGGGGAAATCCTGGACCTGCTGGCCAACGGCGAGGCCGACGCAGTGTTCGTGCGCTACCGCGGGGACTCGCCCAAGGATGCAACGCGCCACGTCATCCCGCTCTATGAGGAACTCGAAGTGGTCTGCGCGGGCAAGGACCACGACGTGGAGTACTACGAAGAATCAGTGCCGCTGGACATCGTCGACTCGTTTCCGCAACTGGACCTGGCCGATTACCCTCAATCCGTGGGCGGCATTCCGGTAGCGATGGAGGTCGTCGCCTCCGGAGCCCAGGTGCTGCGCACCGCGCAGTCAATCGCCCGGCTCTTCGCCCGCAAGGACGTAGTGGTGCGCCTCATCGAAGACGGCTTGCCAACCCAGGTGGGCATCGCCTGGCCCACCGCCACCGAGGACACTGCAGTGCTCGAGGAATTCATCGGCATTGTGCGCGGACGCACCGCCAGCTCCTCGCGGCAGAATTCGGTGCGCAACCAGGAGCAGAAGGCCAAGCGCGTCAACGAGCAGAAGAAAGCCAAGGAAAAAGCCAAGGCCAAGGCAAAACAGCAGGCCAAAAGCCCATCCAAGAAGCCGCAAGGGGGCAAGGCCAAACCACGCAAGCGCCGCTGATAATCCATCACGTGACGCAGGTTACGTGAGAGAGTTAGGGGTATGAAACAATTCGATACCCTCAGCCTGAGCACCCGAGGCTCGGCCCTCATCCTGACCGTAGACCAGCCAAAGTCACTGAACGCACTGGCAAAAGAAGTAGTCAACGACCTCGAATCCTTCCTGGACTGGTTCGAGACCACCGGATACGAATACCGCGGACTGATCATCACCGGCGCCGGGGAGAAGTCCTTTGTCGCCGGGGCGAATATCGTCCAGATGAACTCCATGGACGAGGCCACGTTCACCGCTTACGCCAAGCAGATGCACGCCGTGACTGAGCGCCTGGAGTCGCTGCAAGTCCCGGTCATTGCCGCAGTCAATGGCTTCGCCCTGGGCGGCGGCTGCGAGCTGGCGCTGGCCTGCGATTTCATCTACGCATCCGAGCGGGCCAGCTTCGGCCAGCCGGAAGTTAACCTGGGCCTGGTGCCCGGCTTTGGCGGCATGGTGCGCCTGCCGCGCCGCGTGGGCAACGCGATGGCCCGCGAGCTGATCTTCACCGGCCGGCGCATCAAGGCCGAGGAGGCATTGCGCATCGGCCTGGCCAACCGGGTGGTCCCCGCCGAGCAGCTGCTCGACGCTGCCGTGGCGGCCATCGAAGAGGCCGCGGCGGTCTCTCCCACCGCGATCTCCATTGCCAAGCGCGCCATGGTTTCGATGGACGGGCTGGACACGCATCAGGGGCTGGGACGCGAGGTCGACGCGTTCCTCCAGGCCTACCACACCGCCGACTCGGTGGAAGGCCGGGCCGCCTTCGTCGAGAAGCGCTCGCCGGTCTTCCCGGGCAACTAGCCGGGCGGCCAGCCATGCACTACGGGGCGCACCAGGACCAGTACGTCCAGTTCTACGAGCCCGAATGCATCATCGCCCGCGGAGCGGTGATGATCATCCATGGCGGATACTGGCGCGAGAAGTACACGGCCAGCCTCGGCGTGCCCTTGGCGGAGGATCTCGCTGCCCGCGGGATTCCCGCCTACAACCTCGAATACCGGCGCGGGCCGGGCAGCGCGGCGAAAATGCTGGCCGATGCCCGGCTCGCGCTCGGCCTGGTCAAGGAAGATGGGCCGATCACGCTGATGGGCCATTCGGCCGGTGCCCAGCTTGCCTGCGTGCTGGCGGCCCACGACCAGCGGGTCTCCCAGGTGATCAGCCAGGCCGGGGTGCTGGACCTGGACACCGCCCAGCGGCTGAAGCTCAGCGACGGCGCGGTGGACGAGATGCTCGGCGGTGCGTCTCTGGGCGCCTGCAACCCGGTGGAATTATGGCCAATGCCTGCCCGTGTCGTAATCTTTCATGGACGGGACGATGGCGATGTTCCTCCAAGAATTGCCCGCATCGCGGCCCAGAAGGCGGCCGCGCTCGGACAGGAGCACAGCTTCTCGCTGTTCGACGGCGACCATTACACCTGGATTGATCCGCACAGCAGCCAATGGGCTGCCTGCGTGCGGGCCCTGTCCCCACTGCACTACTGAAGGAGCAGCATGAACCCGACGGTGATCGGCGAGGCCCTCGTTGACGTCCTGGCCTCAGGCATTGCCCCAGCCCAGGAGTTCGTCGGGGGCAGCCCGCTGAACGTCGCGGTGGCGCTCTCCCGGCTGGGCTACCCGGGCACCCTGATCTCCCGCTGGGGCGCCGATGACAAGGGCCGGAAGATCGAGCAGTACCTGCAGGAGAACAACGTGGCCTACTTGGGCGGGGCCGACGACCAGGCCACCGTCATCGCCCACGGCATCCTCGACCCGGCCGGCGGCGCGGCCTTCGCGTTCAATGCCTACTGGCAGATGCCGACCATCGGTCCGGAACTGGCCCAGGACGCCGAGCTGGTGCACACCGGCTCCATCGCCACCCTGTTCAGCCCCGAAGAACTGCTGCCGCTGCTCTCGGCAGCGCGCACCCACGCCACCATCAGCTACGACCCGAACCTGCGCCCGTCGCTGGTGACCAACCATGCGCAGACCGTCGCCGAGGTGGAGCGCTTCGTCGGCCAGGCCGACGTGGTGCGGGTTTCCGGCATCGATTTGAAGTGGCTGTACCCGATGCGCTCGGTCCAGGACTCGGCCCGCGCTTGGCTGGACATGGGTCCGGCGATCGTGGTTTCCACCGCGGGCTCGCGCGGCTCCTGGGGAGTGGTCCGCGCCGGCGACGCCGAATTCGCTGCACCCTCGGTCGAGGTGACCGATACCGTGGGCGCCGGCGACACGTTCACCGCGGCGCTGCTCTGCTGGCTGGCCGAGCACGGCCTGATTGGCGCGGCCAACCGGGAGAAGCTGAACCGGCTGCAGATTGACGAGTTGTCCCAGGCCCTGGAATTCGCGGCCATGGCCGCCGCTGTGACCGTGCAGCGTGCAGGGGCGAACCCGCCGCACCGCCAGGAGCTGTAGATGATCAAGCTGATCGCCTCGGACCTCGACGGCACCATCGTCGCCAAGGACGGCACTATTTCCGAGCGGACCAAGCGCGCCTTCATCGAGGCCCGCGAGTCCGGCATCCAGATTGTCTTCGTCACCGGACGCCCCTTCCGCTGGCTCACCCCGATCATCGAGGCCTTCGGCGGGATGGGCAAGGTCATCTGCTCCAATGGGGCTGTGCTCTACGACCTGGAGCAGGACGAAGTGATCTGGTCGCGCACGCTCAGCGCGGCCACCGCGCGCAAGGCGAGCGAAATCATCCTGGAGCTGGAACCGAAGGCGGCCTTCGCCGCGGAGACCACCAAGGGGCTGCACCTGGGCGAAGGATTCGCCGACCGCCACCACAACTTCGGCGTGCAGGCGGTGCTGGATCTGACCAGCGACTCCATTGATTCCGAGGGAATCGTGAAGTTCCTGGCCCGCTCCCCGCACCTGCCGATCGACAAGTTCTATGCCGCGGCCGGGCCGCAGCTGGCTCAACTGGTTTCAGTGACCCATTCGGCCTTCGACGTTTCCCTGCTGGAAATGGCGCATGTGGATATCCACAAGGCCACCACGCTGCATGAATACTGCCAGCGCCTGGGCATTGCCGCCGACGAGGTGATGGCCTTCGGAGACATGCCCAATGACATCGAAATGCTCGAATACGCAGGCCACGGCTACGCGATGTCCTCCGGGCACCCCACCACGCTGGCCTGCGCCCGATTCCGCGCGCCCTCGCTGGCCGAGGACGGGGTAGCCCAAGTCATCGAGGACCTGCTGAAATGACCTACGCCTTTTCGCACCGAGGGGTGCGCACAGGGAACGAGGAGAATACGCTGCTCGCCTTCCAGCGCGCCGCGGAACTGGGCATCACCCACTTCGAATCGGACGTGCACGCCTCGGCGGATGGCACCGTCTACCTCTTCCACGACCACACCCTGGATCGGGTCACCGACGCCAGCGGGAATTTCAACGGCTTCACCGACGCACAGCTGGCAGAGGTCCGCGCCGGCGGGCAGCCGCTGTGCACGCTTGACGAGCTGCTTGATGCCTTTGGGCAGGCCACGCTGAACCTGGACGTCAAGGACGAGCACGTGATCGGGCCGCTGGCCGAGCTCATCGAGCGACGGAAAGCCCACGGGCAGATTGCCCTGGCATCCTTCTCCACGGCGCGCAGCGCCGCGGTGGGCCACCTGCTCTCCGCGCCGATCCGGCGCTCGCCGGGGCAACGCGAAATGGTTGCCATCTGGCTGTGCGCCCACCTGCTGGGCTGGGTTCCGAAGCGCCTGCTGGCGGGCTACTGGGCAGTCCAGGTGCCGCTGAAGCAGGGCATCTTGCCGGTGGCGACGCGCCGCTTCATCAAGGCGGTCCACCGCGCCGGCGCGCAGGTGCATGTCTGGGTCATCGATGACGAGCCGACCATGCGGCTGCTGATGGACCGCAAGGCCGACGCCATCATGAGCGATGACGCGGCCTTGCTGGTACGGGTTCTCGGCTCCTGAACCGAGCCTGGGAAATATGCCCTAGGAGATATCCAGGGTACCCAGCACGGCCGGGGCATGCTCCTGCAGGTGATCGTCGCTGGCATCCAAGAGCAGGCGCAGCCAGGTCTCGTGCTGCGAGAGCGGCGCAACCAGGCAGGCCGGATTGATCAGGTCGTACAGCTCATCGGGCGAGCCGTAGGCGGAGAACTGGTCCAGGTACGCGAAGAGCACCTTCATCACGCGCTCGTCGCCGGTTTCGCAATCCCATGCCTCGCACATGGCGGCCAGCGGGGTGTTCAGCGAAGAGAAGGGGTGCGCCCAATGCGCGGAGCCCAGACTCAGGATGCGGCCGTGTTCCCCGGTTTCGCTTGGCACCACGACCTGCGACAAGTCGAAGCTGCCGTGCTCGATACTCAACGGCACCGCACCGGCATGCAGGGCGCCGGTGGCCTTCTTCAGCACACCCAGATGCGAGACCAGCTTATCCGCGCTGGAACCATCCAGGTGCAGCGGGTGGGAGGGGTCCAATGACACGTGCATCATCAGTGCCTGCTCGTACTGCTCGGGCAGGAACTGCGGGTCAACCACGGTGACCCCTGAATCGAAGAATTCGTCCTCGTGGCCCATCAGCGCGACCTGGAAGGAGCCGAGCGAGGCCATGGCCAGCTCCCAGTTCTCCACCGAATCGCCCAGGTCCGCCAGGGTGTGCCCGTAGTCCGGGCTGAGCATGTAACCGGCGATCCGGTCGATGGCCAACGGCATCACCACGCGGTCAGGCAGCAGCTGGCCGGCAACGACCGTGGTGGCCGGCTCGGAGGCCAGCCCCGGAGCGTTGGCGCTGAAGATCAGGTCTGCGACATCGGTCTGCACCGTTGCCTGGATCTGGTGCAGATCGGCAGGCCAGAAGTCGGGTCCTGCGGTGCGCGCGATGCCATAGGCCTCGCACGCAGCGTCGATCCATTCGGCGGTAGCCTCACGCCAGTCATCGCTATTCCATGCATCTATCCAATGAGCCACATTCTTATCGTAGTATGTCGATGCAAGCGCGTTGAGTTGCTACGGTAAGGACTACGGCCAGTAGTACGCTCCTCTTTCGAAGGATTTCGATTGTGAACGCTTTTCGTCCTAAGTACCGACATCGTGATTACAAGGCCGTCCTCTTCGATCTGGATGGCGTGATCACCCCGACCGCGCTGCTGCATCGCAAGGCGTGGGAAGAACTTTTCACCGGCTTTTTCGACAAGCACCCGGGCGTGGCTCCATACACGACCGCGGACTACTTCAACCTGCTGGACGGCCGTCCGCGCTATGACGCGGTGGCCGCCATCCTCGAATCCCGCGGCATCCAGTTGCCGCGCGGCGAGGAAAGCGACCTGCCCGGCGAGGACAGCATCTGCGCCCTGGGGAACATGAAGAATGAGAAGTTCACGCAGGTGCTGCAACGCGACGGGATCGACCCCTACGCCGGTTCCGTGGCCTTCCTGCAGCAGGTGCTGGAGGCCGGGCTGGACGTCGCGGTGGTGTCTTCCTCGCGCAATGCGCGGATGGTTCTGGCTGCCGCCGGATTGGCTGGCCATTTCCCGCTGGTGATGGGCGGGCAGGAAGCCGCCGCGCGCCAGCTTGCGGGCAAGCCGGCCCCGGACACGTTCCTGGCCGCCGCCGCGGATCTGGGCTGGCGTCCGGAGGAATGCGCAGTCATCGAGGACGCCACCAGCGGGGTGAGCGCCGCGCGTGCCGGAGGCTTCGGCGTCATCGGCGTGGCCCGTGAAGACAACGAGGCGGCCCTGCTGGACGCCGGCGCCCATTTCGTGGTCCATGACCTGTCCGAGCTGGTCTCCGAGCATGACGCCAAGGCCTGGGAAGAAGACTCCTGGTCGCTGTGGCGCGGGAACCAGCGCGAAAGCGGCGGCGCTGAGGACACGGTGTTCTCCCTGGGCAACGGCTTCCTTGGCGCGCGGGCGGCGCAACTGGGCTTGGGGGACCAGGCCGGCGGCACCTTCATCAACGGGCTGCATGAGACCTGGGAAATACGCCATGCCGAGAGCGCCTTCGGGCTGGCCGAAACCGGTCAGACCATGATCAGCGCCCCGGATTTCCGCACCATGCGCGTCTTCATCAATGACGAGGCCCTGGAAGTCGGCCGCACCGAGATGGTTCGTGACGAACTGCGCTTGGATTTCCTTGACGGGACGCTGACAGCGCACACCCTGTGGCGAACTGCAGAAGGCCACCGCGTGGCCGTCACCGCGCGCTCGATGATCTCCTTCACCGATCGCCATCTGGCGCTGCAGGACGTGCATGTGCGCCTGCTTGATGCCCCGGCCCAGGTGCTGATCCAGTCCTCGGTGATCGGGTATCCTTCCAGCCGCCAGGTGGCGTCCCCGCAGGAAGCCGATGCCTTGGGCCCCGTTGACCCGCGCAAAAGCGAGACGGTCCGTGCCAATCCGCTGCACCCTGCCGGCATCCACAGCGATGGGCCGCGGCTGGGCGTCTCCTACGAGGTCCTCGGATCGGGGATGTCGGTAGCGGCAATGGTCCAGCACGAGGTGTCAGCCACCGGCGGGACGCAGGCAGAACTGTCCGTGGACCGCAAGGTACGCGATGACCGCGCGGATGAAGTGATCAGCGCCAGGCTGGACGCCGGGCAAGGCGTGCGCGTTTCCAAGTTCGCGGTCTACCACTCCTCGCGGCGCCATCCTGCCCAGGAGATGCTCCTGCGTTCGGAGCGGGCCTTGGAGCATCTGGTGCCGTTGGGGATCGATGAGCACTTCCGCGCCCAGCGCCGCTTCATGGCTGATTACTGGGAACGCAGCGATGTGCAGGTGGATACCGATGAGCCCGAGCTGCAGCGCAAAATCCGCTGGAACCTGTTCCAGCTCGCCCAGGCCGCCGGCCGGGCCGACGGACTGGGCATCAGCGCCAAGGGCGTGAGCGGCAACGGCTATTCCGGGCATTACTTCTGGGATACCGAGATCTATGTGATGCCGTTCTTGACCTACACGAACCAGCAATGGGCGCGCAATACGCTGCGCGCCAGGGTCTCGATGATTCCGGCAGCGACCCGGCGGGCGTGGACCATGAACGAGGAAGGGCTGCTCTTCCCCTGGCGCACGATCAACGGCGAGGAAGCCAGCGCCTATTATCCGGCGGGCACGGCGCAGTACCATATCAACGCCGACGTGGTGTATTCGCTCAACCGGTACCTCGGGGTCATGGAGGACGACGAATTCCTGCTGGCCGGCGGGGCCGAGATCCTCGTGGGCACTGCGCGCATGTGGGCTTCGCTGGGGTTCTGGCGCGGCGAGCAGGGCAACGAGAGCTTCCACATCCATGGGGTCACCGGGCCCGATGAGTACACGGCGGTGGTCAACGACAACCTCTACACCAATGTCATGGCGCGCTTCAATCTGCGCCGCAGCGCCCAGCTGCTCTCCGAAATGGCCCAGGAGCATCCGCGGGAGTATGCGGAACTGGCCAGCCGGCACACGCTGGAAGACGAGGAGCTCGCGCTGTGGCTCAAGGCTGCCGACTGCATGCATATCCCGTATTCGGAAGCTGTAGGAATCCACCCGCAGGACGAGCACTTCCTGAACCGCGAAGTCTGGGACCTGGCTAATACCGGTGCGGATAAGCGGCCGTTGCTGCTGCACTACCACCCGTTGGTGATCTACCGCTTCCAGGTGATCAAGCAGGCCGACGCGGTGCTGGCCCTCTGGCTGCGGTCCAGTGATTTCACTGACGACCAGAAGCTCGCCGATTTCAACTACTACGATCCGCTGACCACGGGAGACTCGACGCTCTCTGCCACGGTGCAGTCGATCCTCGCCGCGGAAGTGGGGTACCGGGATCTCGCCTGGGAGTACTTCGAGCATGCGCTGAACGTGGATCTCCAGAACCTGCACGGCAACACCGCTGACGGCGTGCACGTGGCGTCGACCGGCGGGGTCTGGTCGGCGCTGGTCTACGGCTTTGCTGGGCTGCGCGACGATGACGACCGGCTGCGCTTCGATCCGCGGCTCCCGGAGAGATTCCGGGCCCTGCGTTTCAACCTGGGGTGGCGGGGCATGCGGATTTCCGTATGCTTGCGCCCCGAAGCCATCGAGTTCACCCTGCATGGGGAATTCTCGCGTCCGATCTGGGTGCGCGGCCAGCAGGTCGACCTGCAGCCAGGGCAAGCTATCAGCGTTGCGCTCGCCGGACAGGGCCCGCTGCTGGAAGGCAGGCCAAGCCTGGAGCATGTGCTCTCGCTGCAACGGGAGGCCGGCGCGGAGGTGCCCAACAAGGCCTGGTAGGCAGCGCGGAATGCAAAGGAGGCAAGAACCCGGTTTGGGTTCTTGCCTCCTGCTGCGCGACGCGCACGGTTCGCCTCCAGGGGATGCCTAGAGGGTCATCTCCTCCAGCTGGCGCCCCTTGGTTTCCTTGACCATGAAGATCACGAAGAGCAAGGAGAGCAGCGCGAAGACCGCATAAATGCCATAAGCCAGAGCCAAGCCGGCATCGGCCAGGGCCGGGAAGGTGGTGGAGACAATGAAGTTGGCAATCCACTGGGCTGCAGCAGCCACACCCAGCGCCATGGCGCGGATGGAGTTCGGGAAGATTTCGCCGAGCAATACCCATACGGCCGGGCCCCAGGTGGCGCCGAAGCCGACTACGAACAGGTTGGCCGAGATCAGAGCAACGATGCCCCAGTTACCTGGCAGGGATACCGCACCGTCGATGGTGACGGACTGAGCGAAGGCCACTGCCATCATGCCCAAAGACAGGGTCATAAAGGCCGAGCCGATGGTCAGTAGGAGTTTACGTCCCAGAACGTCGATCAGCAGGACAGCCACGATGGTTGCCACCACGTTGGTCACCGAGGTGATCAGCGAAATCGTGAAGGAGTCCGATTCGGCAAAGCCGACGGACTTCCACAGCGTGGTGGAGTAGTAGAAGATCACGTTGATGCCGACGAACTGCTGGAAGACCGAGAGCAGGATGCCGACCCACACCAGCGGGTGGAAGCCGAAGCGTCCCAGCAGGTCCTTGAAAGCCTGGCGCCGCTCGATGTGCACGGTGGCGCGGATCTCCTCGATCTTCTTCTCGGTATCGGCTCCGGCCTTCATGCCCATATCGCGGGTCAGCACGGCAGCTGCCTCGACATAGCGGCCGCGCTCGACCAGATAGCGCGGGGATTCCGGAAGTCGCAGCGAGAGCAGGCCGTAGAGCGCCGCTGGAACCAGCAGCGACAGGTACATCCAGCGCCAGGCGGCCAAGCCGAATAGGCCGATGGCATCTGCCGAGCCCATCACGAAGACCAGCATCGCGCTGACCAGGAAGGCCACGAAGATGCCCAGCACGATGGCCATCTGCTGCATGGTGCCAAGGCGTCCGCGGTGCGCGGCGGGGGAGACCTCGGCGATGTAGGCAGGGGCGATCACCGAGGCGAAGCCCACGCCGATGCCGCCGACGATGCGCCAGATGATCAGGTCGGCCACGCCGAAGGACAGGCCGCAGCCGAGGGCCGATGCGGCCAGCAGGATGGAGGCGATGAGCATGGTGCGCACGCGTCCCACGCGTTCGGAGACCATGCCGGCCACCCATGCTCCCAGTGCCGCGCCGAGCAGGGCGCAGGAAACGGTGAAGCCGATGGTTACCGCGTTGAGCCCGAATTCGTGCTCGACGGCGTCCACGGTGCCGTTGACGATTGATGAGTCATATCCGAAAACGAACCCGCCCAAGGCAGCACCGAGGGCGATGAAGATGAGTCGCGCGGAGAGTTTTCCGTCTGGTGTTGTCGCAGTCACAATGTGCCATGCTATCGGATTCGAGCGCCGCAGAATCCAGATTTTCCGAATTTTCTTGGGAGATCAATCACAATTTGGAAGGATTCCTTACTTTAACGTTTTGCGTGGCCTGAACAACCGTTTTGTTTCACGCCTGACCAGCAGGGGAATTCCTGCGCTAAAAAGCAGGCCGGCAGTGCGCTAACGCGCACTGCCGGCCTGCCGAAATATTTCTTGCTAGATTTTCGCGCTCTTATGCGCGTCGGCCAAGTCGTTGCCGCGCAGCTTGGCCACGGCACTCATCAGGTGGAAGACCACCAGGGTGGCGATCGAGCCCAGGGCGATGCCGCCGAGCTGGAACTGGCCGAAAGCGATTTCGCTGGTCACCGCGATTGCGATGATCAGGCCGGTGCCCGCGGTCATCAGGTTGATCGGATTGCCGAAGTCCACCTTCGCTTCGATCCACAGGCGCGCGCCGACGATGCCGATCATGCCGTAGAGCACGATGCCCAGGCCGCCGATCACGCCTACCGGAATAGTTCCGATCAAGGCGCCGAACTTCGGCAGGAAGGCCAGGGACATGGCCACGATCGCGGCGATCCAGTAGGCGGCGGTGGAGTACACGCGCGAGGCGGCCATGACGCCGATGTTCTCGGCGTAGGTGGTGGTCGCCGAGCCGCCGCCAAAACCGGCGAGCACGCTGGCGGCGCCATCAGCCATCAGCGCCCGTCCGTTGAACGCCGACAGGTCGCGGCCGGTCATCACGCCCACGGTGCGCACATGGCCGATATTCTCGGCGATCAGCACGAAGACCGCAGGCAGGAACATCAGCGCGGTATCGAAATGGAAGGTCGGGGTGTGGAACTCGGGCAAGCCGAACCATGCGGCGTCGCCCACCTTGGAGAAGTCCACCTGGCCCTGGGCCAGCGCCACCAGGTAGCCGCAGACCAAGCCGACAAGGATCGAGAGCCGGCCCAGCAGGCCCTTGAAGGCCACCGTGGCCACCACGGTGAAGATCACCGTCAGGAAGGTGGTCAGCGGGAAGTCCTTCATCGGGGCCAGGGTGGCGCTGGCCAGGTTCAGGCCGATCAGCGCAACGATGGTGCCCATGACCACCGGCGGCATCAGGGTATGGATCCAGCCGGTGCCGGTCTTCTGCACGATCAGCCCGACGATAAACAGCAGCACGCCGGTCATCACGATGCCGCCCAGGGCGCCGGACATGCTGTGCGACCCGGTGGTCGCGACCACCGGGGCGATCAGGGCAAAGGAGGAACCCAGGTAGCTGGGCACCTTGTTCCTGGTCATCAGCAGGAAGATGATGGTGGCCAAGCCGGTGAACAGCAAGGTGGTGGTCACCGGGAATCCGGTCAGCGTCGGAACCAGGATGGTGGCGCCGAACATCGCCAGGATGTGCTGGGCGCCGATGGAAACGGTCTGCGGCCAATGCAGCCGCTCATCCGGGGCAACTACCTCGCCTTCGGTGATGGTCTTGCCGTTGCCGTGGATGCTCCAACTCATGATTCCCCTTCCCGGCCCTGCGGGTTTCAGGCCGTAGAGAATTCTACTCGGTTCTCGTGGGCCTGCGCGAAGAACGCCAGCTCGTGCTCGCTGGAACGCAGGAACGCCTGGCGCATTTTCTCTCGCAGCGCCGGGTCGGCCAGCGTCCACGCGGTGCGCACCATCTCGATCGCCTGGGCGGTGGCCTCGTCGAATTCCGGGGAGGAATAGGTCTCCAGCCAGTCGCCGTAGGGGTGCCCGGCATGGTTAGCCGCCGCCAGCCGCTTGCCGATGTCCTGGTAGAGCCAGTAGCACGGCAGGATTGCGGCGATCAGCTCCGCATAGCTCCCGGTGCAGGAGGACAGGTGGTTCACGTAGTTCAGCGTGGTCGCCGAAGGGTTCGCCAGCCCTTCCACCAGGTGGCTGCGGTGCAGCTGCAGCTCGCCCTCGAGGATCTGACCGGCGCCGTTGGCCCAGAAGCGCTGCGCATCCAGGTCCGGGGCCAGCGCGCTGGCCTGCGCGAGCACCTGGGCGTAGCGCTGCAGGTACAGGGCGTCCTGGGCCAGGTAGTACTCGAACTTCTCGCGTTCCAGGCTGCCGTCGGCCAGCTGCATGATGAACGCCAGCTCGTCGATGCCCGCGCGCAGGCCCGCGATGTCCTCCCACCAGCCGGCCATCGGATCAGCGCCGGCGAAGAACCCGGCGAAGTGGTTGACCGGGCCGTGCCCGCTGCCCACCTGCAGCTGGTCGGCCGCCGCAATTGCCGCTGACAGATACGCCTTGGACTGCTCCAACGCGGCGGTCCAGTCTCCGGTGGCAGCGAAGCGGGTGGCCAGGGCGCTGGAGAGGGTACAGCCGGTGCCGTGGGTGTTCTTGGTGGCATGGCGCGCACCGTGCAGCTCGCAGCGCACCCCGTCCGCTGCTACCAGCGCGTCGGGGCAGACCGCCCCGGCCAGATGCCCGCCCTTGGCCAGCACCAGGGCATCGTGCTTGGCCGCCAGGCGCTGGGCCTGGCGCAGCACCTCGTCCCATGATGCGGCTACCGGCTCGCGCAGCAGGCTGGCCAGTTCCAGCAGGTTCGGGGTGATCACCGTGGCCCGGTCCAGCAGCGAATCGAGCGCCGCTTCGCCATCGAGCAGGCGGTCTCCGCTGGTGGCCACCATGACCGGGTCCAGGACTACCGGAGCATCCACGGTTTCCAGCCAGCCGGTGACTGCGCGGATCACCTCGGCGTTGGCGAGCATCCCGATCTTGATTGCATCGATGCGGATATCCGCGCTGATGGCTTCAAGCTGGGCGAGGACGAAATCGCCGCTGATCGCCTGCACTCCGGACACCCCATGGGTGTTCTGCGCGGTCAAGGCGGTGATCACGCACATTCCGTAGCCGCCGTTGGCGGCAATGGCCTTCAGATCCGCCTGGATTCCGGCGCCACCGGAAGGATCGGATCCTGCGATGGACAAGATGTTCATTTGGCGGCCTCCCATGCCGAAACGAGCTGCGCGCTGGCCTGCTGCGGATCCTCTGCATTGCAGATGGCGCGGACCACTGCCATGCCCGCTCCGCCGCCGGCACGGATGGCCGCCGCGTCCTCGTGGGTAATGGCACCGATTGCCACGCAGGGCAGTGAGGCCAGCGTCGTGGCACGCGCAAAGCCGTCGAGGCCCAGGGGAGTGGGATGGTCCTTCTTCGTCGGGGTGGCGCGGACGGCCCCCACACCGAGATAGTCGATGACCGCGGCGTCCTTGTTCGCCTGGGCCAGTTGCTCATCGCTGGAAGCGCTCAGTCCGATGATACCTTCGCCGATGATCTGCCGGGCCAACTGCACCGGCACATCCTTTTGCCCGATATGGATGCCGTTCACGGCTGCGCCGGCAGCCCGCGCCGCGAGGTAGACATCGATGCGGTCATTGATCAGCAACTGGGCCTTGCCCTCGGTGAGCTTGGCGGCCGCGCAGGCCAGCTCGAAGAATTCCCGGGCGGTTTCATCCTTGGCGCGCAGCTGGATCCACTGGATTCCTCCGGCGACGGCGCCTTCGATCACTTCCAGGGTGCTGCGCGGGGTGCAGCTGGCAGTATTGGCTACCAGGTAGGCTCCGTAATTATGCATGGTTCAGTTCCTCGTGCTTCAAAGTCTTAAGTTCTTCTGGATCGGTTGCGGACAGCGCATCAATGAATGCGACGGCGAAGCTGCCCGGACCTGTGCTGTTCTCCAGGGCCTTTTCAGCGGCCAGCCCGTAGAAGCCGTGGGCCGCGATGGCGGCCTCGAACGGGTCATCGTGGACCGCAATCATGCCGGCGCAGAACGCGCCCAACGCGCAACCGCCGCCGGTGATCCGCGTCAAGCCGATTCCGTTGGTGTGCACCAGGACCGTCCGCGTGGCATCGATGATGGCATCGGACTGGCCGGAAATGGCCACCACGCAGTCATGCCGCTCGGCCAGCTCGCGTCCAGCCGCCAAGGCGGCAGAGACGTCATCCAAGGCATCTACACCGCGTGAAGCCGATTGCCGTCCGGCCAGGGCCAGGATTTCCGAGGCGTTGCCGCGAATCAGGGCCGGGCGTTGCCGGGCAATGCGCCGCGCGAAATCCGTGCGCACCGGCAGGGCGCCGACCGCCACCGGATCAAGGATCCATGGGGTGCCTGCTGCGCTCGCCGATTGCACGGCTTCTTCCATGGCGGCCAGCTGCTCGGTGCTCGGAGTTCCCAGATTCACCAAGACGGCGGAAGCCGCCTTTGCGAAGGGGCCGGCCTCTCCGGGCAGATCCGTCATGGCCGGGGACGCGCCGGATGCCAGCAGGGCATTGGCGGTGAAATTTGCTACGACGGTGTTGGTCAGGCAGAAAACCAAAGGTGATTGTTGCCGGTATTCTTGGGCAACTGCATGCAAAGCCATGCGACATCCCTCCGCTAGCGTGAACTAGATCAGGTTCAACGGGTCTCATCTCAGTCGGTTGTTCCGACACCCCGTGTCACTGCCATAGAGCGTACGCACAAGCGGTTCCAAGGACAAGTTACTTACGCTCGCGCCGCGCCACCAAGGCCTTGAGCGTGGCCGCATCGACCTGCTGGGCGGCCGCCAGCGACCAGAGGTGATCCACCGCGGCCAGCAAGTCTTCGCTGGCATCCACCGGCCGAAGCCGTTCGTTGACCACTGTGCCGGCTCGCCGCCGGGAGGTGATCAGACCTTCGGCTTCCAGTTCCTTGTAGGCGCGCGCTACCGTTCCGGCAGCAACGCCGAGGTCGGTGGCCAGTGCGCGCACGGTGGGCAGCTTGCTGCCTGCGGGCAATTCTCCCAGGGTGATCAGCGAGGCGATCTGCAAGCGGATCTGCTCGTAGGGTGCAGTGGCCGCCGCGAGGTCGATACTGATTTGCGTGCTCATGATGCTGCTGTCGGCTGCTGTGCACGCACCATCGCGGTACCAGGACGCTCCAGGAAAATCACCGCTGGGACAACGAAGACCAGAAGTGCAAACAGCCCCAGGCCTGCTGGGAAGCCGTAGCCAATCAGCAGCATGGCAAGCACAGCGCTGGTGGCAACGCGCATTGACCGCAGCTCCAGAACCCGCCGATACCAGATTTCTTCAGCTGGCGAGACGGCCCAGGGAATAGTCGCCCGGCGGCAGGACCAGGTGAAGCCCATATGCGCCGCCGCAAGCAGCAGCAACAGCCCGATGACTAGTCCCCGGTTCGGAGGAGCGAACCCCCAAAGCGTCTCCAGCGGTGGATCCAATAGCAGGTAAGCGCAGATGGCAACCAGCAAGCCAGCGGCGATGTAGGACCACAAGGGCAGGGGTGCATGATGCTTTGGTGCTGCACTCGCCTGCCGAGGCACCTTGCTGGCGTAGCCCAGATACAGCGTATTGAGCACGATGTAGAGCAATGCCGCACCGGCAAAGAGCACCAGGATCCACGTAGTTCGTTCATTGGTCGGCATCCGGAATTCCTCATCCACGGGCAGGAATGACCAGCCGATGGCAACGGCGAGCAATGCAAGGGTAGCCGTGGTGTATTGCAATGCGAAGAGCTGATCTCGCAAGCGCGAGAAGGCGGTCCGTTCCCTGATGGTGGAGTGAGCCGAGAATGTGGTGCGCGGGCCCCAGAAGAACAGCGTAAGAGCCACCGCAAGGGCGCCATAGTTCAATAACTCGTACGGTCCACCGGTTGAATAGCCTTGCGAGTAATTGGCCACCGATACGCAAAATGCCAGCAGCACGATACCGGTATTGCGCAGCAACCGGTTGAGCCATACCGTGCGCAAGGCCTGGTTGTCTTCGGCGGTGATGCCGGCCAAGGGGCGCCGGTTCAGGATCACTGCTGCAATCACTCCGGCGGCCACGACGATACCTGCCAGAGCCACGATGAAGACCGGGAGCATTTGGTTTCCGGGCAGCAGGCCATCGGTTGGGCCCGCAGAGGTGTAGGAGTAGCTGCCATCAGAATCGAACATAGTGGTTTCCGACTCCGGGATGCCAACGCTCCCTTCGACGCGGGAGGCCGGCCACAGCAATCCCACCGCGGCCAGAAGCAACAGCGCGACGAAAATCCCCAGGGACCTCGGGAACGGCGTCGCCAGGGTGCGCGCCTCAAGTGAGGCGGTGCGCACCGGCTGGAGTTCCTTGGGCCAGGTGAACAAGCCAATGAGGTAAACGAGAAGAATCCAGATTCCCGGCGAGAGAGCTGCAGCGAAAACCGAACTCGAATCGGTCCCGTTCATAGGAATGCGCCACGTCTCAGGCAGATCCCACGAAGTCGAAGCGAAGAATGCGATCAATGCGCACCAGAATGAGTGCGACTGGGCGCGGACGATGGCCGGTGCCTCACGCCGATGCGCCACGGAGCGCAACCACAGGTAAATGACTGCGCCAACGAAAGCGATGGATATGGCGCTCGCCGGGACCTGGCTCATGGCCATTAATGTATCAACTATTTGATACATATTGAATCCCTTCGTGAATTAATCAGTGAATATCCGCCTCGTTGCCGTACGCTCAAAACATGGGTCTGTTTACTTCCACGCCGTTGCCCGAACCGGTCGGCGATTCCGCACCTCCGGTGGACGAGCATCCATCACGCATCGCAACAGTTCTGAGCCATTTGCGGCGTTCCGCTGACACCCGGATCACGCATCCGCGACGCTTCCGCCTGCAGCAGCTCAAGGCCCTGGAAAAGATGCTCGACGAGCATCTGGAAGACTTTGTCCAGGCCCTGGCTAAAGACCTGGGCAAGAGCGCCACCGAGGCCAAGTTCTCCGAGATCGACGTGGTGCGCGCAGAAATAGATTTCGCCCAACGCCACCTCGCTGAATGGATGGATTCCACCAGCGTCAAAGTTCCGCTGGCCCTGCAGCCGGCCATGGCCAAGGTGGAGCCGCGTCCGCTGGGCGTCGTGCTGATTATCGGCGCCTGGAACTACCCGGTCCAGCTGGTACTCGCACCGCTGGTCGCGGCCATTGCCGCCGGCAACGCCGCGGTGATCAAGCCATCCGAGCTGGCTCCGGCCACCTCGGGCGTCTTGGCCAAGTTCCTCCCGGTCTACCTGGATGAACGTGTTTATGCGGTCGTTGAGGGAGGAGTGGACACATCCACCGAGCTGCTTGCCGCCCGCTGGGACCATATCTTCTACACCGGCGGTGAACGCGTGGCCAAGATCGTGGCTGCCGCGGCGGCAAAGCACCTGACGCCAACCACTTTGGAATTGGGCGGAAAATCGCCGGCCGTGGTGGAAAACGATTCGCTGGCTTCGGCAAAGCGCCTCGCCTATGCCAAATTCATGAATTCCGGTCAGACCTGCGTGGCCCCGGATTATGTCTTGAGCATTGGGGACTCCACTGAGCTCATCCAGCGCCTGGGCCAGGCCATCACCAGCTTCTACGGCAAGGAGCCGTTGACCCACCCGGACTACGGCCGCATCGTCAGCCGCAAGCACTTCGACCGGCTGTTGTCGATGTTCGAGCAGGGCGAGGTGGTTTTCGGAGGCGAATATGACGAGGAAACACTGCGCATCGCACCGAGCATCATGCGCAATCCAGATCTTGAAGGAAGCTTGATGACCGAGGAGATATTCGGTCCAATTCTTCCAGTGATCGAGGTGGAAAGCTTCGAGGAGGCCCTCGAATTCATCGCCCGGAGGCCGTCTCCGCTGGCTGCCTACCTGATGAGCGAAAGCCCGCGGCTGCAGTCGATCTTCTCCGACCGGGTGCGCGCCGGCTCAATCGTGCATAATGCCCCGCTGGTCCAGATGGTCGTTCCAACCCTGCCTTTTGGCGGCATCGGACCGAGCGGGATGGGGGCCTACCATGGCAGGCACGGATTCGAGCGGCTTTCACAGATGCGCTCTGAACTCAACAAAACGACGGTAGTTGACACCCTGAGCGCAATATATCCTCCGTATTCATGGGCTAAGCGAAAGATTATTGATCGCTTACTGTAGCGCGGTTCATAGTGTTGTGGCTTGTCAGGGTGCTTGGATTGATAGGTTGGAAATTTTCAAGCATCAGGAGATGTAACGCATGACTGAGCCCGCACCGTCCCAAGACGGTCTGAAGCGTGGCCTCAAAGCTCGCCATATGCAGATGATTGCCATTGGCGGCTCGATTGGTACCGGACTTTTCGTCGCTTCCGGCGGCACCATTGCGCAAGCAGGACCCGGTGGTTCGCTGGTGGCCTATGCGCTGATTGGCCTGATGGTGCTGCTCCTGATGCAGTCACTGGGGGAAATGAGCGCCCGCCTTCCGGTCGCCGGGTCCTTCCAGACCTACGCGACGGTCTTCGTGAACCGCCACTTCGGCTTCGCGATCGGCTGGAACTACTGGTTCAACTGGGCAATCACCGTGGCTGCCGAACTGGTAGCCGCCGGGATCATCATGTCCTATTGGTTCCCGGATACTCCGGGATGGATCTGGGCTGCCGTCTTCCTGGCGCTGCTCACCGGCCTGAACGCGTTGTCCGCCAAGGCCTTTGGCGAGGGCGAGTACTGGTTGGCCGCGATCAAGGTCATCACCGTAGTGGTCTTCCTGATCTGCGGTGTCGCAATGATCTTCGGCATCCTGGGCGACTCCACGCCAGGTTTCAGCAACTGGACCGAGGGCGAGGCGCCATTCGTTGGCGGCTGGCTGTCGATCGTCTCGGTGTTCATGATTGCCGGCTTCTCCTTCCAGGGCACGGAGCTGATCGGCGTGGCCGCCGGCGAGGCAGAGAACCCCAAGCGCGATATCCCGCGGGCCATCAAGGCGATCTTCTGGCGGATCATGCTGTTCTACATCGGCGCGATCTTCGTAATCGGCATGCTGATCCCATACCTGGATCCGTCGCTGCTCTCCTCCGAGGCATCTGATATCACCACCTCGCCATTCACCCTGGTCTTCGAGCGCGCAGGCGTGGCCTTCGCCGCGGCCTTGATGAATGCGGTGATCCTCTCGGCCATCCTCTCGGCGGGCAACTCCGGGCTATATGCCTCTGCACGCATGCTTTATTCGATGGCGCTGGACGGCAAGGCGCCAAAGATCTTCGCCCGCTTGAACAAGCGCGGCGTGCCCATGCCGGCCATGCTGATGACCGCATCGGTGGGCCTCTTCGGCTTCCTGACCGCGATCATCGGGCAGGGCTCGGCCTATACCTGGCTGCTGAACGTCTCGGGCCTGTCCGGGTTCATCGCGTGGGTGGGCATCGCGGTGTGCCACTACAAGTTCCGCACGGCATACATTGCCAGCGGACAGGATCTGGCGAAGCTCCCGTACAAGGCGCCGCTGTTCCCGCTGGGTCCGATCCTTGCCTTCGTGATCCTGATCGTTGTGATCGCCGGCCAGAACTACCAGGCCATCCTGGATGGAAACCTGCTGCAGATGGCTTCCAGCTACATCGGCCTGCCGATCTTCCTGCTGCTGTGGCTGGGCCACTGGCTGGCTACCCGCAAGCAGCCAGCCGTGGAAATCGACCCATGGACCGCGAAGCTGAATTAGCCAGCTAGCGCGGCATCGACAATCACCCGGGCCTCTGCCAGCACCTGCTGCAGATGTTCGGGTGATTTTGTCGATTCTGCATAGATCTTGTAGATGTCTTCGGTGCCCGACGGGCGCGCGGCAAACCATGCGTGCTCGCTGGAAACCTTCAGACCGCCAATCGGGAAGCCGGCCGCTTGCGTGGCCTTGGCGGTAATCGGATCCGAAGCCAGCTCGGTGGCAGTGACCATCGAAGGATCCAGCTTGCCCAGGAGGGCCTTCTGCTCGCGGTTTGCAGGCGCATCGAAGCGGTCGTAGAAGCTGGGACCATTGCGCTCGACCAATTCGGCATGCAACTGGCTGGGGCTCTTGCCAGTTACCGCGCGGATCTCGCTGGCCAGCAGGGCCAGCATCAGGCCGTCCTTGTCGGTGCTGAACGCCTTGCCGGAGAAGTCCAGGAAGCTTGCCCCAGCCGATTCCTCGCCGCAGAAGGCAACCCTGCCCGAAGCCAGCGGCTCAACGAAGTACTTGAAGCCCACCGGCACCTCGCGCAGCACCCGGCCGTGGGAGGCCACCACCTTGTCGATGAGCACCGATGAGACCAGCGTCTTGCCGATCTGGGCATCGGACGGCCACTGCGGGCGATGGGTGAGCAGGTAGTCGATGGCCACGGCCAGGAAATGGTTCGGGTTCATCAGGCCGGCATCCGGGGTGACAATGCCGTGGCGGTCGGCGTCGGCATCGTTGCCGGTCGCGATGTCGTACTTCTCGCGATTGGCCACCAGCGAGGCCATGGCATGGGCGGAAGAGCAATCCATGCGGATCTTCCCGTCCTTGTCCAGGGTCATGAAGCCGAAGCGCGGATCCACGGACTCGTTGACCACTTCGAGGTTCAGGTTATAGCGCTGGGCGATCTCGCCCCAGTAGTGGACCGAAGCGCCACCCAGCGGATCTGCGCCAATGGAAATTCCGGAATCCGCGATGGCCTTGAAATCGATCACTTCCGCCAAATCGGCGATGTACAGTTCGCGGAAGTCGAATGGCTGGGCATTGGGCTCGCCGCGCTTGATCTGCCCGCTGGCCAGCAGCTCGTTGGCCCGTGCGGCGATGGGCCCGGTGATTTCGGATTCGGCCGGTCCGCCATGCGGCGGGTTGTACTTGATGCCGCCGTCGGTCGGCGGGTTATGCGAGGGCGTGATGATCAGGCCATCGGCCTGCTCGCCGCCGCTGGCGTTATGCACCAGGATTGCGTGGCTGACCGCTGGAGTGGGAGTCAGCCCGTCATCGGCCAGCACTCTGACGCCGTTGCCCGCCAGCACTTCCAGCGCGGTGCCGTATGCCGGCTCGGAGAGCGCATGGCTGTCCTTGCCCACGTACATTGGCCCAGTGATGCCCGCGCTGTTGCGGTAATCGACCACGGCCTGGGTGATCGCGGCGATATGCGCTTCGTTGAAGGTGCCGTTCAGCGATGTGCCGCGGTGGCCGGAGGTGCCGAAGATGACTGCCTGGTCTGGGTTCGCGCTGGAAGGCACAATCCGGGTGTAGGCGTCGATCACCGCCTGAAGATCGATCAGGTCGGTTTCCTGCGCCGGCTGCCCGGCTCGTTCGTGTGCCACTGCGTGTGTCTCCTAGGTGGTGCGATGTCCACGGGGTCGTAGACAATGGATAGTGATGAGCTACTACCCATACCCGCAAAACCCCTACCAGCGCCCGCCGGAATCGACCGGGCTGTCGGTGGCGTCGCTGGTGCTCGGCATCCTTTCGATGCTGGGCTTCGCCATAATCATTCTAGTTCCGCTGGCCGGAGTGATCACCGGGCACCTCGGCTACCGGCGTGAACCGAACTCGCGGGCGCTGTCGCTGGCTGGGCTGATCACCTCCTGGATCGCGCTGGTGATCGCGGTATCGCTCTATGCTTTGGTGATCTGGTTGGTCCTCTGGATGCCCGGGGCCATCTATGACTACACGGACTACGCCTACAACGACCTGAATTACTCCTAGGCCAGCGCCCAGGACGGTGCTATCTTAACGATAATCGTTATTAACGACTATCGATAGGATCGCCATGTTCGCGGTATTGCCCCTTCTGCTGGTGCTCGTCCTTCCCGCGGTAGTCCTCGGGATCCTCTACGTGCTGCGTCGCAAATCTTCAGATATCAGCGCAGTCGTCGCTTTCACCCGGATCGTCGCCTGGGTCGGCGTGGTGCTGATCGGCGGATCCGTGCTCGTCGGTACCGCGGCGGCGATCGTGAACGGTGAATCGACCCTCCAGGTGCCGGTCGAGCCGTACTGGCCTGAATTTCCCGCGGTCAGCGACGTGACGCCGGACCACGGCGACGTCGTACGCAGCGAAATCACCACGGTGACCGTGACCGCTGCAAACCTCGGCGCCGCAACCCGCGGCTTGCTTGCCGCGGGCTCCCTGGTTTCCGGCCTGGCCGTCATCGCGGTGCTGGCGGCGGTCATCGCACTGTGCAGCAAACTGCTGGCCGGCAAGCCGTTCAGCAATTCGCTGCTCCGCTCCGGGCGGCTTGCCGCCTGCGCTCTGGCCCTCGGAACACTCATCGGCCAGACGCTCACCGGCATCGGCACCTACCGGGCAGGTGAGGAAACGCTGCGGGTGGACGGCTACTCCATGACCGGAGACCAGGTATTCGCCGGCCCGTCCCCGTGGCCGGTTCCCGCTTTCTCCATCAACTACGAATTCGCGCCGCTCTTCATGGCGCTGGCTATCCTGGTGGTGGTTGAGCTGGTTAATGCCGGCATGGTGATGGTGCGTCAGAACGAACAGCTGCGCGCCGAGACCGATGGGCTGGTCTGATCCGTGGAGTTGCGCAATGTGCACTGCAGGCTGACCGAATTGCTGGCCGAGCGCAAGATGACGGTCGTCCAGCTCGGCGAGCTGGTCGATGTCTCGGTGGTGAACCTGTCGGTGCTCAAAAACGACAGGGCCAAGGCCATCCGTTTCAGCACCCTGGTGGCCATCTGCCAGGCCCTGGAGTGCGAGATTGGCGAGTTGCTGGTCCTTCGTTAAGACATTAAAAGGCTGCGGCGCGGATTCCCGAGGGAATCCGCGCCGCAGCAGTGCCGATGTCCGGGGCCTTAGTGGATCGAGCCCATCAGCTTCTTCAAGGCCGGGGTAGCTGCCATCATGGCGATACCCAGCACGACGGCGGTGCCGCCCATGCCGATGAAGTACGGGATCTCATTGCCCTCGGTGTAGTAGCCGGCCAGCACACCCGACAGGGTGGTGCCCAGCGAAACCGAGAGGAAGAACAAGGCGATCATCTGGGTGCCGAAGGCGGCCGGCGCCAGCTTGGTGGCAATTGCCTGGCCCACCGGCGAGAGCAGCAGCTCGGCAAAGGTGCACAGCAGCAGGATGCCGACCAGCGCCAGCAGCGGAGTCTTCACGAAGGATTCCAGCGGGATGAACAGCAGGAAGGCCGCGCCCACAACCACCAGCGACAGTCCGAACTTCATCGAGGTGCGTGGCTGTCGCTTGCCCAGCTTGGTCCACAGGGCGGCGAAGATGCCGGCGAAGATGATGATGAAGACCGGGTTGATCGAGGTGACCCAGCTCGGCGGCATTTCCCAGCTGCCCAGGTGGCGGTCCAGCCGCTGGTCCGAGTAGGCGGCGATGAAGGTGAACTGCTGCTGGAACAGGGCCCAGAAGGCAGCCGAACCGATGTAGAACGGAATGAAGGCCCAGACCTGCTTGCGTTCGGTGGCGTTGACCTTCTTGCTGCGCAGGATCAATGCGAAGTACACGATCGACGCGGCGATCACCACGTAGGCGATGGTGCTTGCCAGATTCTGCGGGGTCACGATCTTGGACGCGAATGCGGCAATGATCAGGGCGATCACGGCGACGAAGATGACCACGTAGCGGTTGCGCTCGGCGGCCGGCAAAGGGTTGCTCGGGATGCGGCCGGATTCGGGCAGCTTCTTGCGGCCCATGGCGTAGATCGCCAGGCCGATGGCCATGCCGACAGCTGCGGCCGCGAAGCCGATGTGGAAACCGTACTTGACCTGCAGCCAGCCGGTGAGCAGCGGGCCGAGCAGGCCGCCGATGTTCACGCCCATGTAGAACAGGGAGAAGCCTGCATCGATGCGCGGATCATCCTTGGAGTACAGGGAGCCGACCAGGGCTACGGCGTTGGCCTTCAGGCCGCCGGAGCCGATGGCAACGAGGACCAATCCGACGATTAGGCCCACATAGCCTGGCAACAGGGCCAGGCCGATGTGGCCGAGCATGATCGCGATGGCAGAGAAGAACAGGACGCGTTCCGAGCCGAACAGGCGGTCGGAGAGCCAGGCCCCCAGGATGGTGGACAGGTATACGGCACCGCCGTAGGCGCCGACCAGCGACAGGGCCAGGCCCTGGTCCATGCCCAAGCCGCCGTCGGTGACCGAGTAGTACATGTAGTAGGCCAGCAAGCCCTGCATGCCGTAGAAGGAGAATCGCTCCCACATCTCGACGCTGAACAGGCTTGCGAGCGCACCGGGATGACCGAAGAAGGTCTTTCCGGAAGATTTGGTGCTCGTTGTTGCAGTAGACATACGTAACATTTTTCGCTTTTGCCTACGCGAGTACCTACTTATATGGGAAAGCTCACAACTGCATCTGAGCGGCCAGCGCGAGCAGCAGGCCTTCGTCGGAACGCGGGGAAATCAGCTGAATACTCATGGGTAACCCCTCATTGGAGTGGCCCACCGGAACGGTGATGGCAGCTACCGAGGCGACGTTCACCATGGACGTGTAGGGGGTGTACTGGCACTGCAACATATAATCCACATCTGGCGTGGATTGTGTATTGTGCCCGATCTTCGGCGGGATTGACGCCATGGCAGGGGTAGCCACCACATCGAAGGCGGACCATTGGCGCACGAAATCCGCCGCAATCTGCTTCAACCGCGACCCGGCCTGCAGGCTCTGCTCCAGGGAGCGCTCGGCGGCGCGCTGGCGGAAGTCCCTTGCCAGTTCGCCCAGCAGCGAATCATCTAAGACCGGAACGGACTTCAGTCCGTTGGTCCACACCGCCGCGAAGGTTTCCGGATAGTCGGTGGCATAGTGCAGATTTGCCGGCTGGACGCGATGGCGTTCGCCCAGGTGTTCAAGCCCCTGGGCGAAGGCCGCCCGGGCTTCCTGCGACAGCTCAATCTCGTAGACGGGTTCAAAAGGCGAGTGGGTGCTGTACCCGATTTTCAGGCCATCCAGGCGCTGGGGGTAGCTGCCCTGCAGCAACGGCAGGTAGTGGTCCTTCCCGCGCATGGCGTCCAGCAGCAAAGACGCATCCAGGGCATCATGGGCCAGTGGTCCGCTGACGGCTAATTTCGGCGCACCCATGGGGTCGGTGTAGCCATCGAGGATGTCGCTGGGGATGCGCCCCAAGGAAGGCTTCAGCCCCACCAGTCCGCAGGCCGCCGCCGGGATGCGGACCGAGCCGCCGCCATCGGAGCCCGGGCCCAGCGGAATCATGCCGGCGGCAATCGCCGCGGCCTGCCCGCCGGAGGAACCGCCCGAAGTGCGCGTTGGATCGAAGGGATTGCGCGAAGGGGGAGCGATGAGGTTCTCGGAATAGCTGCTCAGCCCGAACTCCGGGACCTGGGTCTTGCCCAGGATCACCACGCCCTCGGCGCGAAGCCTGGCCACCAAGGAGTGGTCGCGTCCGGCCACCGCCGCTGGCATGGCCGCGGTGCCGTGGGTGGTGGGCATCCCCGCCACATCGTTCAGGTCCTTGAACGCGGTGGGAAGACCGTGCAACCGGCCAATCTCGCCGCGGGCATGCGCCTCGTCGGCCGCTGCCGCGGCCTCCATCGCATTCTCCGCCACGTGGACGAAAGCACCGAGGTCCGCCTGCTCTTCAATGCGCTTGAGGTAGTGCTCGGTCACCTCGCGGCTTGAACGCTCGCCGCGGGCCAGCTCGTCTCGCAATTTCAGGGCGCTTGAGGGAAACATGTCGGCTTTCGACGCAGGAAATGACTAGTCTTATAAGCAAACACCCTATGTGAGAGGAATGCTAGCCGTGAGCGATTTTGAGACTGTCCAGGTCAATGACGTCCCGAAGGACGCCTTCATCCTCGATGTGCGCGAAGACTTCGAATGGGAAGCCGGCCGTGCCGCCGGAGCCACCCATATTCCCCTGGGCACCCTGCCGGAGAAGGTATCGGAGCTTGACCCGGATGTAGACACATACGTCATCTGCCGTACCGGCGGCCGCTCGGCTCAGGCCGCCTCGTGGCTCACCGCCATGGGCTACACCGCCTTCAATGTTGCCGGCGGCTCGGATGCGTGGATCGAAGCAGGCCTGCCAATGGAAGCGGACAACGGCCAGGAGCCAACCGTACGATGAACTACGCCTATCTGGGACCTGCGGGCACCTTCACCGAGTCGGCCCTCCTGCAGGTTCCCGGGGCTGCCGATGCGCAGCGGATTCCCGCCTCCAACGTCAACGTGGCGCTGTCCATGGTGCGCGAAGGTGCCGCCGATGCGGCGATGGTGCCGATCGAGAACTCGGTAGAAGGCGGCGTTTCGGCCACCCTGGACGCGATTGCCCAGGGCGAATCGCTGCAGATTGTCTCCGAGATCCTGGTTCCGATCACCTTCGTGCTGGCGGTGCGCCCCGGCATCGACTCGCTGGCGCAGATCAAGCAGGTCTCCACCCATGGGCATGCCTGGGCACAGTGCCGCTTATGGGCCGAAGCAAATATTCCCGGTGCCGCATTCACCCCGGCCTCCTCCACAGCCGCTGGCGCCCTGACCCTCGAAGAGGCGGATCCTCCGCATGATGCGGCGATCTGCTCTCCGCTGGTGGCCCAGGAACGCGGCCTGAAGGTGCTGGTGAGCGGCGTCGAGGACAACGTCGGAGCGGTCACCCGCTTCATCCTGGTTACCCGCCCGGGAAGGATTCCGCAGCCGACCGGTGTGGACAAGTCAACGCTGATCCTGCCGCTTCCCGAAGACCGTCCCGGTGCGCTGATGGAACTCCTGGAGCAATTCACCGCACGCGGAGTGAACCTGTCGCGCATTGAATCCCGGCCTACCGGCAAGAGCCTGGGGGAGTACTTCTTCTCCGTGGATATCGAAGGCCATGTGGCCGAGGAACGCGTTGCCGCCGCGCTGTCGGGGCTGCACCGGCTGTCCCCGAAGCTGCGCTTCCTCGGTTCCTACCCGGCGGCCCAAGGCCTGGAAGCATCCGTGGACACGCACAATTCCGACGCGGCCTTCAGCGAGGCCCGTGCCTGGGTGCAGTCGCTGCGCGACCGGGTCTAGGCACAGCGATCCCCCGGCCGTTCCTCCTGGATGGGAAACGGCCGGGGGATCGGCAGCAGTTATGGGGTGCGCAGGCGCAGTGCGCTCGGGTTCACGGACACCTGCAGTTCATTGACCTGGCCGGTGGGGTCCCCATCGATCTGGGTATTCATCGGCTCATCGCAGCGCAGTGACACGCCAGTGGTCTGGTAGAAGCTCATGACCGGGATCTTGTTCTTGGCGCGGAATGCGGTCTTCAGCAGGATCCACGTCCAGCCCGCGGCCGAGCGCGGGGAGAGCACCACGGCATCCAGCACGCCGTCGTCGATCTTGGCGTCCGGCACGAAATCCAGGCCCTGCAGCTTGCCGCAATTGGCGAAGAGCACCGAACGGACCTTGCGGGTCTGCCAGCTCTCGTCCTCCGAGAGCTTGAAGCTGACCTTCTTGCGCCGGCCCGGCAGCTGGCGCAGGCCGGCTTCCGAATAGGCAAGCCAGCCAACCTTGGATTTCAGCTCTTCATTGGTGTCGTCGAACAGGTCTGCGTCTGTGCCCACGCCGGCGATGACCAGGAACGCATGGTCCGCCTCTTTGCCGTCCATCAGCTGCAGCTTCATATGCCCGACGTCGATCCGGCGAACCATTCCGCGTACCGCGACCAGCGCCGCGGTATGCAGGTCATCCACGGGGATGTCCACGTTGCGGGCCAGCAGGTTTCCGGTGCCCAGCGGCAGGATACCCAGGGACGCGTCGGTGCCTTCGAGCACTTCTGCGACGGCGCGGATGGTTCCGTCGCCGCCCGCGGCAATAATTGTGTCGCATTGCGCATCGAGTGCTTCCCGGGCTGCGTCCTGGCCGGGATTCTCCTTGGTGGTTTCAAGGACCAGAGGCGCTTCCAGTCCTGCCTCGGCGCAGACACGGGCCACCGCTTCCCTCGCTTCGTCAGCACCTGACTTGGAAGGATTGATGACCAGGGCCACCTTGGCGGCGACCGACTGGGCGGCCGCTTCGGGCTGCTTGGCCAGCGGCTTGCTGTAGTTCGAAAGCTTGCGCACCGAATACCAACTGGTCGCCGCGGCGGCAGCTGCAGCAACCACGGCAGAGAAAACGATCACACGATTTGTCTGCATAATGCTCTCATCGTACTCATGATTGCTACCCTTAACATGTGATCGACCTGAAAATGCTCACCGAAAATCCGGATTTGTACCGTGCCTCGCAACGCGCGCGCGGTGCCGACGAGTCGTTAATCGACCAGCTGCTGGCAGCTGACACGGCACGTCGTGAAACCATCGCCACCTACGAGCGCCTGCGTGCCGAGCAGAATGCGTTCTCCAAGAAGGTCGGCAAGGCCAAGGGCGACGAGCGCGCCGCCCTGCTTGCCGAGGTCAAGGAGCTCGCCGCCGCGGTCAAGTCTGCCCAGGCCGAGTCTGACGCGGCAGCCGCCAAGTGCACCGCGCTGCAGCGTTCCATCCCAAACCTGATCATCGACGGCATCCCCGCCGGCGGCGAGGACGACTTCACCGTCGTCAAGCACGTGGGAACCATCCGCGACTTCAAGGCCGAGGGCTTCGAGCCGCTGGACCACCTGCAGATCGCCGAGAAGCTGGACGCCATCGACATGGAGCGGGGCGCCAAGGTATCCGGCTCCCGCTTCTACTTCCTCAAGGGCATCGGTGCCCGCCTGGAAATCGCGATGATGAACATGGCCCTGGATGTGGCCATGGACCACGGCTTCATTCCGATGATCACCCCGACCCTGGTGCGCCCGGAGACCATGCAGGGCACCGGCTTCGACGTCGAGCACGACGACGAGATCTACAAGCTCGAGCGCGACAACATGTACCTGGTCGGCACCTCCGAGGTGGCCCTGGCCGGCTACCACGCGGACGAGATCATGGATTTGTCCGATGGCCCGATCCGCTACGCCGGCTGGTCTTCCTGCTACCGCCGCGAGGCCGGTTCGGCGGGCAAGGACACCCGCGGCATCATCCGCGTGCACCAGTTCAACAAGCTGGAGATGTTCGTCTACGCCAGCGTCGAGGACGCCGAGGCGGAGCACGAGAAGCTGCTGGCCATGGAAGAGGACATGCTCGGCCGCATGGAGCTGGCCTACCGCGTCATCGACACCGCCGCGGGAGATCTGGGCATGAGCGCCGCGCGCAAGTTCGACTGCGAAGCTTGGGTTCCGACCCAGGGCACCTTCCGCGAGCTGACCTCGACCTCGAACTGCACCACCTTCCAGGCCCGCCGGTTGAATGTCCGCGAACGCGAGGTCATCGACGGCAAGGCAGGCAAGACCCGTTCGGTGGCAACCCTGAACGGCACCCTGGCCACGACCCGCTGGATTGTCGCGATCCTGGAAAACCACCAGAACCCTGATGGTTCGGTCAACGTGCCGAAGGCCTTGCAGCCGTACCTTGGCGGACTCGAAGTGCTCAAGTAGGCAATGCCGAGCAGGTGCCGGCCTCCCCTCGCGGGGCGGCCGGCACCTGCGTTTAACCGGTTGTTCACCCGTAGCTGTGCCTTGGGTCATCGCCAAATACCTGCGCTGGTGGTTAACTTGAGCCATGACTGTTATGACTAAGCTCGGCAACGACGACCGGCTGACCAAGCAAAAATTGATGATTTGCCTTGACGTGGACGGCACCATCGTCAATCACCAGGGCGAAATGAGCCAGCGCGTGCGCGCCGCCGCGCGGGCAGTCGTGGCCCAGGGCCACGAAGTGATCATCTCCACCGGCCGCTCCCTGGGTGCGGCCCTGCCCATCATGGAAGAACTGGGCATCGACCACGGCTACGTCGTGGTCAGCAACGGCGGGGTGCTCGCGAAGGTGTCAAAGGATGGCGTCGAGATCCTGCACCGCGAGATCTTCGACCCCTCGTCAGCGCTCACCGCACTGCGCGAACAGCTCCCCACTGCCAAGTACGCCTTGGAAAACGAACGCGGCGAATTCCTTTCCAGCGAGACCTTCGGCGACATGAGCTTCGGCGCCGAGAGCAGGGTGGTGGATTTCGGCGAGCTGGTGAACAGCAAGGCAGTGCGCGTGGTGGTCTTCTCCACCGACAACACCGCCGAGGAATTCGGGCATGCAGTGCAGAGCCTGGGGCTCTCCGGGGTGACCTACTCGGTGGGCTGGACCGCCTGGCTGGATATTGCAGCCGATGGCACCACCAAGGCCAGCGGGCTGGAGCGCTTGCGCGCCGTCCTGGATTTCCACGCCGATGACACGCTGGCCGTCGGCGACGGGCGCAATGACATCGAGATGCTCCAGTGGGCCGGCCACGGCGTGGCCATGGGCCAGGCCCCGGATGAGGTCAAGGACGCCGCGGACGCGGTCACCGAACACGTTGACGCCGATGGCCTGGCCCTCGTCCTGGAAGGCCTGCTGGCCGGCTAGCAGCCGCTGCTACAGCTGGTCGGTGTACTCCAGCAGCCGGGCGATCGCCGCCCGCGCACCCAGCTCGTCGTTGTAGCCCGAGCGCACGATCGCCGCGGAAACCGCCTGCGGGGTGATGCCCAGGATCTCGGCGACGGCTTTCTGCTGCCCGCGCACCCCGGGGGTGAGCAGGTCGACAACCGCCCATTCGGCCTCGGTGCGGGTGCGGATCCAATGCCCGAGCATGCGCAGCAGGCCTTCGAGCTCGCCGTCCATCTCGTCGTTGCCCGAGGAGACGCAGATCGGGACCCTTTCGCCACGGTGGCTGGCGGCTTCCAGGGCGCCGAGCGCGCGCCGCACCGCCTTGCCTTCGACCAGGCCGGCCTCCACGGGCACCGGCTCATACAGGCTGCCGATGCCCAGCCCGATATTGCAGAAGTTCAGCCGTGCCGCGCGCAGCAGCGCGTCCACTGCAGCATCGGGGCCATCAGGCACCCCGAGCAGCAGCTGGCCGCTGAGCGCGGTGAACGGCGCGTGCGTGCCGACCTGCTCCAGCTGGTGCCACAGCTGCTCGCTGGCGGCGTCAACATCGGTGACCGAGCGGGGCCGGGGGCTGAGCGCAACGACAAACATGCTTCAAGTATTGCCTGTGCCGGAGGCATTTGTCCTGCAAATGCAGGAAGTGACGCACCGAGGCGCGCCCCGCTAAGCTGGTACCGGAAACTTCGAAGGAGCGTTGGTGGCGGGCGAAATCATTGCGGGGCGGTTCGAACTCATCGAGCAGATCGCCCGGGGCGGCTCTGGGACCGTGTGGCTCGCCCGCGACCTGCAGCGCGGCCAGCTCTGCGCCGCCAAGGTGATGCGGCAGAGCTACAGTGGCGAGATCCTGCGCTTCGTGCGCGAGCAGGGCGTGAAATTCGACCACCCGCACCTGCTCACCCCCTACGGCTGGGCGGCCGTCGATGACCGGGTGGTCATCGCCACCGAGCTGATGCGCGGCGGCAACCTGCATACCGCAATGCAGGATTACGGGGCCTTTTCCGCGCCACTGGTGGCCGAGATCCTGGTGCAGCTGCTGGACGGACTGTCCCATGTGCACGAATCCGGCTGGGTGCACCGCGATGTCAAGCCCGCCAATGTCCTGCTCGAATCCACCGGCGACGGGGTGCCGGTGGTGCGCCTGGCCGACTTCGGGATCGCCACGCACCGCGACGAGCCGCGGCTGACCGAGCACGGCGTGGTGGTGGGCACCGCGGGGTTCATTGCCCCCGAACTGACCGGCGGGCACCAGCCCGAGCCCTTCCAGGACCTCTATGCGCTGGGCGTGCTCGCGGTGCAGCTGCTGCACCCGCAGCTGCGCGGTGATGCGCTGGCCGAACGGTGCCGCACCGGCGGCTTCTGCACCGAGAAGGAGCTCGAGGAAGTGCTCGACGGACTGCTCTCCCGTGATCCGCGGCAACGCAGTGCCGCCGCCGCCCGGGCGCCGCAGGCGCTGGCCGGGTTGCGCCGCGAGGACGGCTACGAGGTCGCCTCCGGAGAACGCCTGGAGGTCTTCGACCACTTCGCGCCGCAACTAACCCAGGACGCACCTCAGCCATCTGGCACCGAGACGCAACCAGCGGTGCCATCCGAGACGAGACCCGTAGTGCAATCCAAGACGCAACCCGTTGCTGAACCAGCACCAGCACCAGCGCCGGCCCCGAAGCCTTCCCGAGGCAGTCCGCGCTCCGCGGTCCAGCTGCTGCCGTGGATCGCCTTGCTGCTGGCTCTGGTGCTCGGTGTGCTATCCCTCTGGTTGGTGTTCGGCCAGTCGCCGGACACGGCAACGGCCTCCGCGGCAGCCGCAGTGGCTGGCGTGGAGGCCGCCTGGCCGCCCGGAGGCTAGGCGCGCTGCTTGCCCGCTGCCTGGGCACGCCGGCGCCAGAACCACAGGCCGGCGTAGCCCGCCAGAGCCACGGCCGCGCCGCCGGCCAGGGCGCCGAGCTGCGCGCTGCCCGGCAGCCAGCTGCCGGTTCCCGCCACCGTGCCGCCGGATTCTGTCTGTGCCGCGGGTTCCCAGCCATCGGTGCCGGTGGCCTCTCCGGTGACCTCGATGGCCAGCTCGAAGTTCAGCGGGTTCAGCCCGCGCGGCTCATAGGCTGTGCCGGCCACGGTGATGTAGTAGTCCCCCGGATAGCCCAGCTTCGGATGCGAGCCGTCGACCTGCAGGTCGCGGGACACCGTCGTGGCCAGGCTGCGCGTCAGCGAGGCGCCGGCATCGTCTGCAGATAGTTCCTGCTTGGCGGTGCCGGTCATGATGCCCTCCTGCAGCAGCGGGTTGTAGGTGCCGGTGACCAGTTCCTTGGCGCTGGCATTGGGAGAGTCGAGCACTGTCATCCGGTAATTCAGCCGTTGCCCCTGCGCCACATGGACCTTGTAGTACTTCACCTCATTGGGGAGCACCGAGTCCGAGTAGGCCGAGCCGGAAGACAGTTCGGCCGCATTGGAGAAGCCGCTGCCGCCGGATACTGCCTGCGGCTCGGCATCCAGCGTGACCGACACCGGCGGCAGATCACCTGGGGTGGTGCCGGTGAGCGTGGCAGGATCCAACGCCGGCTGCACCACGACGGTGATCTGCACCGGCAGCTGCGCATCATCCTGCCAGCGCCCATCGCGCTGCAGGGACAGGTACAGTTCGTCGTTGTTCTGGTCCAGGCAGCGCGAGTAGCCCTCGGCCTTCTTCGGTTGGGAGTCCAGTGCCACCAGCGGAAGGTTGTCGATGTTGCGGCGCGAGGTGGAATTGCTGCCCCTGTCGCACCAGTCCCCGTTGGCCTGCACCAGCGCGGCCGATAGTTCGGTGCTCTCCTGGCTGGTGGGCTGCTGCGATGGATCGACTACCAGCTGCGCGCTCACGTGCAGCCGTTCGCCGTCGGCAATCTGCGGCAGCCGGTAATACAGCGCTGAGTCGTCGCCGGTGGTCGGCAGCTCGTCGACCCACTGGCCGGCCTCCAGCTGCGGGGCCGATGCCTGGTCCTGTGCGCCGTCGACCTGCTGGCCGACCGGTTCATGCAGGGGGAGTTCCGCTTCGGAAGCCAGCGCGCCAGCGGCCGGCGACAGGGCAAGTCCGGCACAAAGCAGGGTGGCAAGGATTCTCATGGTCGGCCTCCTGGCACGGTCGGGTCGATGTTGTCGGAGCGCTCATGGGCGGTCGTGGCCCGGTTTCGGAAGAGGAAGGTTCCCGCGCCCAGCAGGGCGGCGGTGCCCACCAGGCCGCCGGTGAACCAGGGCCACAACGGTGCCGAGGAGGCTGCCGGGGCGGTTTCGGCCTGCGGTTCGCTTTCGGACGGGGACGGAGCGGCCGATGATTCAGGGGCGGCTTCCGCTTCAGTGGCGGTTTCCGATTCCGTGGCACCGACCTCGGGCGAGGCGGAGGGCATCTCGCTGGCCTCGAAGATCGGGGCGGCACCGGCGAACTCCTTCTCGGTGCCGGTCACGTCGACGGCCAGCTCGTAGTCATAGGGCACGCCGTTGGCCTTTTGCATCCAGGTGTCCGAGTAGATGACCACATAGTAGTCGCCGGCCAGGTAGTTCGACCGGCCGATGTAGCTGTCATAGTTCGACTGGTCCACCGCGGTGCGCATGGATCGGGTGATCGTTTCCCCGGAGGTGCTCTTGTGGAGCCGGCCGGTGCCGAGCATGTCCACGCCGTCCCGCACCGGGGAGTAGACGCCCATGGTCACGGCCTGGGCGCTGGCATCCTCGTTGTTCCCGCTGGTCAGCCGGAGATTGAGCTTCTGACCGTTGCCCACGTGGACCTTGTAATACCGTGCCTCGCTGCTGAGCACCGAGTCGGAGTAGATCGTGCCGGACTTCACCGGCAGCGCGTCGTTGAAGCTCGAGCCGCCGAGGACCGGCTCTGGCGTTCCGGTGAGGGTGACCGACTGCGGCTTGTCCTCCTCGCGCACCGGGGCGCCCAGCAGCGCGGCGTCCACCGCAGGCTCCAGCACATAGCGCAGCTCCACGGCCATCGGGTCCTCGTGGAACAGCGAGCCCTCGCGGGTGACCTTGGCGAACAGCTCGCCGGTGCCGTCGGCGAAGCAGCCGTAGCTGGAGTCCTGGACGAACTCGGGGCTGCGGGTGTAGGCGGCCAGCGGACGGCCGAGCTCGTCGCTGCCCACCGTGTAGCTGTCGCCCGAGGAGCACTTCGAGCCCTGGCCGTTGACCAGTTCGACGATGACCTTCGCCGGGTCGTCGTCATCCGCGTCGATCTTCTGCTCGGGGATCATGGTTGCGGAGAAATGAGCATACTGCCCGGGCTGCAGCGGGCCGATCTTGTAGTACTTGGTCGTGCCGTCGTTCGAGTTCCAGCTGTCGGTTTCACCCTTCTCCAGCTCGTCGAGGTACTGGCCGGGGACCATCAGCGGCGCCTCGTGCAGGCGGGTGCCGCCCTCGATGGGCGTGCCGGCCGTGGAGTATCCCTGGAAGGCGCGCAGCGTGCGGCTGGTCAGCTCCTCTTCCAGCGACTGCGCGTCGTCGACGTCCACGTAGCTTCCGCCGGTGGTCTCGGAAATGCATTCGAGCTGCTGGCGGGCCTTGTCGTTGACCTTGAAGCCGATGGTGTGCACGGTCAGCGCGATGCCCTGTCCGGCCAGGTCCTTGGCGGCCTCGCAGGCCGGCGGCTTGTCGCAGTTCTCTTCGCCGTCAGAGACCAGGATGATCGACTTGGGCCCTTCGATGCCTTCCAGGTCCTTGGCCGCATGGAGCAGCGAGGCGCCGATCGGGGTTTCTCCCACGGCCTTGAGCTCATCGATTTTCTTGGACAGTTTCTTCTTGTCCACGGCGCCCGGTTTCTGCACGGTGGTGATGTCGTCGCATTTGCCCGGGGACTTCGAGCCGTAGACGACCAGGCCCATCGTGGCATCTTCCGGGGCATTGTCGATCAGGCTCTTGGCCGCGGTCTTGGCGGCGTCGATCCGCTTGGTGCCTTTGGCGTCGGCGTCCTTTTCCAGCATGGAGCTGGAGTAGTCCATGACGACGACCACTGGTTCGGTGGTGGTTTGCTCATCGGCGTGGGTTGCGGCTAGCGGCACGGCGGCCAGCAACACTGCCAAGAGCGGTGCGAGTAGATGTCGGCGAAGCATCAGGCTTTCCTTCCGGCGGTGATGTTTGCAGTTGCAAATATATGCCATTTGTTTGCAATTGCAAACCCCCGTGCGAAGATTGTTTCCATGGACAGTCCTATCGAACAGCAGCGGAGGCTGTATGGAGCCCCCCTGGCGGAGCGTTTCGGGCACGTGATGGAAAAGTATGCCTTGTCCCAGCGCTCGCTGGCCCAGGTGCTGGGCCTCTCCGCGCCGATGCTCTCGCAGCTGATGGGAGCCAAGCGGATCAAAATCGGCAATCCGGCGGTGCTCGGACGGCTCATGATGCTCGAAGCCCGATCCGACGAAGCGGATTTGCAGGCAGTGCTCCAGCAGGCCGAGCGGCTCGATGCCGCCACTGCCACCCATGGATCGGCGGAAGCGGGGGAGGGTGCGGCGGCCAGCGAGTACCTGCGGTCGGTGGGCAGCCCGGAAGTGCTCGCAGAGATGGCAGGGCTCGCCCGGGCCCGTGGCCACGAACAGCTGGCCGAAGTGCTGGAGCGGGCCGCACGCTAAGCGCCCCTCAGACGCCCGCGGTCGCGCGCTGCGCGTCCAGGCGCACCGTGGTGTAACGGAAGAAGAACTGCGTGGCGGGGCCGATTAGCAGCGCATAGGCCACCGTGCCCACGCCCACCGGACCGCCGAGCATCCAGCCGATCCCCAGTACGCACACCTCGATGATCGTGCGCAGCAGGCGGATCGATTTGCCGGTGCGCAGATGCAGCCCGGTCATCAGGCCATCGCGCGGCCCGGGCCCGAAATGGCAGCCGATGTACAGTGCGCCGCCCAGTCCATTGATGACTATGGCGCCCACCAGGGTCAGGATCTGCCAGCCCAGGCCATGGACATCGGGGATGAGCCAGAGGAAGAAATCTAGGCCGAGCCCGATAAGCAGCACATTGGCGATGGTCCCCAGCCCCGGCCACTGCTTCAGCGGAATCCACGCCAGCAACACCACGACGCCGACAAGTATCACGATGGTTCCCAGCGACAGCGGAATGTGGTTGGCCAGGCCCAGATGCAGCACATCCCATGGGTCCACGCCGAGCTGGGCGCGGATCAGCAGCGCCATGGCCAGCGCAAAAAGCATCAGGCCGATGAACAGATTTGCCAGGCGCAGCGGGAGCTTCCCGGCGCGCAGCTGATCGAGCGGGGTGAGATTGTGCAGGGTCATGATGGTTCAAGGCTAGCCTCGCGCCGAACCGCCACAGTAATCCGCAGGTATCAGTTGGTCATATTCCCGGTGCCAGTTAACGAAGGGCAAAGCGTCGTTGAAAAGTGGGCCAACTCAGCCCAGTGCACCCAGTATCGCGATGCCCAGCGCCTGTGGCAGCTCGCTCAGGCCTGAGCGCTGCTGCTGGATAGCCGTTGCATCGGTTTCAGCACCTACCGTGGCCCGGATGCCTGGCGGGCGCAGTGCAGGAACATGGATGAACAATGCCGGGACCGGCTGGGAATAGGCCACATAGGCAACGTGATTGCAGACGAAACGCCCTGCGTCCTCGGACACGCTGGCCTCAAGGCCGGCGGCCAGCAGGGCCTGGGCGGCCGCCGTTGGATTGATGCTCGCCTCCACGCGCGTCGGGGCGTTCTCCCTAATCGCTGTTGAGCGAGGCTGCTCTCCATCATTGTCTGGAATGCGCGCATGATCCTCGTTGACCGCCCAGCGCTCGGGAGTAATCGCGGCTCGGCCCCCGGCCTCGCCAACGCAAATCAGCGCATCGGGCTGATGCTCGGCCAGCAACGAGGCAAGGACCTGCCCGGAGGCCGCGAAGGACACCGGCAGGATCGCGGTGGTCACCTCGTGCTCGCCAAGTCGAGCTGGCAGCTGGCGGACCGCCTCGCCGCTGGCATTGAATGCGTCATTGCCGAAGGGCTCGAAACCGGTGACCAGAATGTGCATGAACCCATTATGTCCCCAAACTGTCGGTATCCGCTGATAGGACTGGGGTAATGGTTCGCTCGACAGATCTTGGCTAGGTGCTCATGATTATCGTGGTTTTTGTACTCGTCATCCTCAATATTCTTGCAACGGCATGTGTTGCTCTGCTGCTGATTCGCAGGACTTCGGGCTCCGAAGGCACCCAGGTCCAGGACGCGGTGCGTGCTGGAAATGCGGAGCTGAGGCAGGAACTGGGAACCCAGCGCACCGAACTGCGCCAGGGCATGGGCGAGGTGCGCACCGAGCTCGACGCCAAGCTGACCGCGATGGCCGAAGCCAATGCGAACCGCCATCTGCAGGTCCAGGTGCTGCTCCAGCAGGAAATGGAAAAGCTGCGCGCCGGCAATGAAGCCAAGCTCGAGAAGATGCGCGAAACGGTAGACGAGAAGCTGCAGGGAACCCTGGAGAAGCGGCTCGGGGATTCCTTCGAACTGGTCAGCAAGCGGCTGGAAATGGTCCAGAAAGGTCTGGGTGAAATGCAGTCCCTGGCCCAGGATGTCGGCGGGCTCAAACGCGTGCTTACCAACGTGAAGAGCCGCGGGTCCTGGGGAGAAGTGCAGCTGGCCCGACAGCTGGAAGACATCCTCACCGCAGAGCAGTACGAGCAGAACGTGGCGGTGGTCCCTGGCAGCCGCGAGGTTGTCGAGTTCGCGGTGATCCTTCCCGGCCGGGACGCCGGAACGATCTACCTGCCGATCGACTCCAAGCTGCCTCAGGAAGACTACGAGCGCCTGCTCGATGCCCAGGAGCACGGAGACAAGGCGGCCATCGCCGCGGCCGGCAAGGCGCTGGACCGGGCAATCCTCGAACAGGCCAAGCTGATCTCCAGCAAGTACATCGCCCCGCCGTACAGCACCGACTTCGCCATCATGTACCTGCCCACCGAAGGCCTGTTCGCCGAGGTGGTGCGCAGCCCGGGGCTGGCCAGCAAGCTGCAGACCGAGCACCGGGTGCTGGTCACCGGGCCGACCACCCTGATGAGCCTGCTGAACTCGCTGCAAATGGGCTTCCGCACCTTGGCCATCGAGAAGCGCAGCAGCGAAGTGTGGCAGGTGCTCTCGGCAGCCAAGGAAGAATTCCGCAAGTACGGAGATGTTTGGGACAAGCTGGGCAAGCAGCTGGCCACGGCGCAGAATACGGTGCGCGATGCCGGCACCCGGACCCGGGCGGTGGAGCGCAAGCTCAAGGACGTGCAGACCCTGGAAGTTGCCGCGCAGGACGACGTGCTCAGCTCGCTGCTGCCCGACGCCTGAGGCTGGGCAGCGCAAAAGCAATGGCGGCGACCCCCGAAGGGGATCGCCGCCATTTCAGCTCAAGTCCAGCGACTAGGCCTTGAAGCGCTCGATGGAGCGAGCCAGCTCGGCTTCGGCAGCCTCGCGGCCTTCCCAGCCCTCGGCCTTGACCCACTTGCCTGGTTCCAGGTCCTTGTAGCGGGTGAAGAAGTGCTCGATTTCCTTGATCAGCCATTCGTCGATGTCTTCAAGTTCCTTGATGTGGTCAAAGCGCTTGTCGGCAGGAACGCACAGCAGCTTGGCATCGCCACCGCCATCGTCGGTCATGTTGAAGACGCCAATCGGGCGGGCTTCCACGACAACGCCTGGGATCAGGTCGACACCCGGGAGGTAGACCATGGCATCCAATGGATCGCCATCTTCGCCCAAGGTATCGTCGAAGTAGCCGTAATGGGTTGGGTACTGCATCGAGGTGAACAGCACGCGATCCAGGCGCAGGCGGTGGGTCTCGTGGTCGATCTCGTACTTGACGCGCGATCCGGTAGGGATCTCGATGGTCACGTCGTGGCTCATGAAAAGCACACTCCTAAACTAGTCTTAGGGATATCCGCTAATAAGGGTATCGCCCCATTGCGCCTGATGGATAAAACTGCGAGAGGAATGTAACCATATGAACACTGCCGCCCGACGCGCCATAACGCTGGGGGTGGCGATTGTTGCCGTGGTTGCAGTCGTCGTCGCGATGCTCCTGGCCCCGCGATTCTTCACCGGGGAGCCCGAAGCTTCCTACACCCCGGCCAGCGTGCAACTGGCCGCGCCATCCCCAGTCGCCGTGCAGGATCTGGACCCCGAAGCCGTCCAGCCGGACCCCGGAATCCTCGCCGCGAAGCTGGACGCCATCCTGGCCGACAAGCCCGACCGGACCTCCTTCAGCGCCCAGGTGGTGGACGTCGCCACGGGCAACGTCCTGTATGACAAGAATGCCGCCGCAAACGGCACCCCTGCCTCCAGCCTGAAGGTCGCCACCGCCGTCGCCGCCCTCGACGCCCTGGGCGGAGACACCCAGCTGTCCACCAGCGTGCTGCTCGATGGCGGGACGCTGATCCTGCGCGGCGGGGGCGATGTATTGCTGGGCGACGGGGAATCCGACCCGGCGCACCCCAAGGGCTATGCAGGACTGGCGACCTTGGCTAAGCAGACCGCCGATGAGCTTGAAAAACGCGGGATCAGCGAGGTCGAGCTGTGGCTGGACGACTCGCTGTTCGGCGACGCGCACAGCAACCCGGACTGGGACAAGTCGTTGTTCACCTCGAACAATATTGGCGAGGTCTACCCGATAGCGCACTACGCCGGGCGTGCCGGGCAGAGCACCAGCACCGCCTACCAGTCCGACGCCGCCCAGCAGGTCCGCAAGGTCTTCGCCCGGGCCCTGGGCGAGCGCATCACGGTGACCGAGGGCGGCCGCGGACCTTATGCCGGCGGCGAGCAGATCACCGAGGTGAAATCCGCGCCGCTGCGTGATGTCGTCAAGCATATGCTGCTGGTCTCGGATAACTACATCGCCGAAACCATGGGACGGCTGGTCGCGCTCAAGCGCCAGATGCCCGCCGAGCAGGCGGGAGCCGCCGTCGCCGCGGTAGCCGCCGAGCACGGCGCGAGTGGCCTTTCGCTGGTGGACGCCAGCGGCCTGGCCGCCAAGAACCAGATTTCGCCCGCCGCGCTGACCGCAGTGCTGCGTTCGGCGGCCACCAGCGGCAAGCCGGAATTGCGCGAGCTCGTCTATTCGCTGCCAGTCTCCGGCTACAACGGCACCCTGATGCACCGCCTGGACGGTGCCGCGACACTTGGTCTGGTCCGTGCCAAGACCGGCTCGCTGACCGGCGTGGCCACGCTGACCGGCATGACCATGACCGAGGACGGGCGCCTGCTCGCCTTCTCGATCTATGCCAACCAGCCCAACGGAGCACTCGCACCCCACAAGCCAACCATTGACTCTGCAGTCACCGCCATCCGCGGTTGTGGCTGCCGGAGCTGAAAGCTCAGGAGCAGTAAATGAACCAGTTCGTCGATTGGAAGCTGGCGGCCAAGGCCGCGAAAACCCTGATGCCCGCTGGGCCGAAGATCCAGGCCCAGGATGCCGCCCGGATCGTCGAGGAACTGCGCATCGCCGCCGGCGAAGGCCTGGTGGAGGCCGAGAAGGTCTCCAGGCTGGCCTCGACTGCGCCAGCGCAGACCCTGGTGGTGGACCGCTCAGGCTGGGCCAAGGCCGTCAGCCAGAACTTCGCGGCCATGCTCCCGTCAATGCGCCAGGATGTCCCCGGCGCGGTACCGCTGATCGCCGGCGCCGAACTCGGCGCAGTGCTCTCGGTGCTCGGCACCCGGGTGCTGGGCCAATTCGATCCGTTCGTCGGACCCCGGCTGCTGCTCAATGCACCGACCATAACCCAGATCCGCGGCGAACTGAACGTCAACGCCCGCGACTTCTACCTGTGGATCGCCACCCATGAGCAGACCCACCGCCTGCAATTCGAGCACGCCCCCTGGATCCCCGAGGTCATGAAGCAGACGCTGGCCGAGGCCTTCGAGCCGCTGGCCGGCACTACCAATTCCATGGGCGCACTGGGCGAACGCCTGAAATCCATGAAGTCCGAGGTTTCCGAGCTGACCAGCATCATGTCGGTGCTGGAGGGGCATGCCATGGTGGTGATGAACGATGTCACCTCGATCCGCAGCATCAAGACCATCCGCCGCCGCTTCGAAGCCCGCGGCGAGAACCGCTCGGCCCTGGCGATCCTGCTGGGCAAGCTGCTGGGCCTGGATGCCAAGGCACTGCAGTACAAGCGCGGGGCGAAATTCGTGCGTCATATCGTCGATGAGATCGGCTATGAAGGCTTCAACGAGATCTTCACCGCCCGCGAGCTGTTCCCCAGCTCCGAGGAACTCGACCACCCCGAACGCTGGCTGGCCCGCACCCGATGAGCCGCGCCCTGCACCTCGCCCGCGGCGCGATCCAGGCCAGCTGCGCGCCGGGGCTGAACCTGATCGGGGTCTCCGGCGGTGCCGACTCGCTGGCCCTGGCCATTGCCGCGGCGACGCTGCATGGTTCCTTCGGCGCGGTGGTCATCGACCACGGCCTGCAGGCCGGCAGCGCCGAGGTGGCCGAGCGCGCCGCCGCGCAGTGCCGCGAGCTGGGGCTGGAGCCGGTGCAGGTGATCCGGGTCGAGACCTCGAAAGATGAGGATTCGGCGCGCAAGGCCAGGTACCAGGCCTTCGAGGAGGCCCTCGTCCAGCACAACGCGCAGACGCTGATGCTCGCGCATACCCGCGACGACCAGGCCGAACAGGTGCTGCTCGGATTGCTGCGCGGATCCGGTACCCGTTCGCTGGCAGGCATCCCGGCCCGCCGCGGACCCTACCGGCGTCCCCTGCTGGATCTGTCCCGGGAGCAGACCGAGCAGATCTGCCGGGAGGCAGACCTGGACTTCTGGGAAGATCCGAGCAACACGGACACCGGGTACCGGCGCAACCTCATCCGCCACCGGATCCTGCCTTTGCTGCGCGACGAGCTTGGCGAGCATGTCCCCGTTGCCCTGGCGCGCACCGCCAGCCTGGCCGCCGCCGACGCCCAGGCACTGGATTCCTGGGCGCAGGCGGCCAAGGCCGAGCATGGGTTGCGGATCGCGGAACTGGCCAAGCTGCCGGTGGCCGTCAGCTCGCGAGTATTACGCCTGGCCGCCATCCAAGCCGGCGCTAGGAATGTGGGCCATGAGCGAACAGCGGCGCTCTGCGCGCTGGCCGGATTCGGCGTCCCCAAGTCCAAATCGGCTGGTCCGGTGCAGCTCGATGGCGCGATCAGCGCCTTCCGCCGGCAATCGGTGATAGTTTTCACCACAACCGGCTAAACAACAATCCGCCAAATGTGGCACTCTAGGTAAGTACCACACCTCTAGAATCAGGAGAATTCTCGTGGATTCCAATGCAGTCAAAGCCGATCTTGCGCACGTTCTGTACACCAAGGAAGAAATCCAGACCCGCGTGGAGGAACTCGCCGCGCAGATCGACAAGGACTACGAAGGCCGCGACATCCTCGTGGTAGGTGTGCTCAAGGGCGCCGTGATGATTATGGCCGACCTGGTCCGCGCGCTGAACTCCCACCTGACCATGGACTGGATGGCAGTGTCCTCCTACGGTTCGGGTACCCAGTCCTCCGGTGTGGTGCGCATCCTCAAGGACCTGGACTCCGACTTGATGGGCAAGCATGTGCTGATCGTCGAGGACATCATCGACTCCGGCCTGACCCTGTCCTGGCTGAAGTCCAACCTGGAATCCCGCGGCCCGGCATCGGTGGAAATCTGCACCCTGCTGCGCAAGCCCGAGGCTGCCAAGGTGGAAATCGACGTCAAGTACGTCGGCATGGACATCCCGAACGAATTCGTCGTGGGCTACGGCCTGGACTACGCGGAGAAATACCGCAACCTGGATTGCGTGGGCACCTTGGCCCCGCACATTTATCAGTAGGGAACTTTTCGCGCCATTGGGGCGTTGAGAAGTATCGAAGGTGGCGTGACCCGGACGCCAGAGCAGTGCGTGAGGGGGATGCGCCAGGCGCGGGGCCTGGCGGATCAATGAAAACGAAGAAGCTTTTTAACAGCTGGATCATTTGGGTTTTGGTCGGAGTCGTGGCAGTGGTGCTGTTCCTGCCGATGGTCTTTGGCAATAATTCTGCCAAGGTGGATACCTCCGTCGGCTTGCACCAGCTGACCAGCGGCAATGTCACCGAAGCGAAGATGTTCGACGGCGACCAGCGTGTCGACCTGAAGTTGCGCGACGCCCTGAAGGTGGACGGCGTGGACAAGGGCACCACGGTGAGCTTCTACTACTCGACCGCCCGCGCCGAACAGGTGGTCGATGAGATCAACAAGGCCAATCTGGGCAAGTTCACCGACCAGCCGGTGGAAAGCAACTGGCTGCTGTCGATGCTCGGGATCATCATCCCGTTCCTGCTGATCGCCGGCATCTTCTGGTTCATCCTCGCCCGCTCGCAGGGCGGCGGTTCCAAGGTCATGCAGTTCGGCAAGTCCAAGGCGAAGCTGATCACCAAGGACATGCCGCAGGTGACCTTCAAGGACGTCGCCGGCGCCGACGAGGCAGTGGAAGAACTCCACGAAATCAAGGAATTCCTGCAGGAACCAGCCAAGTTCCAGGCCTTGGGCGCGAAGATCCCCAAGGGCGTGCTGCTCTACGGCCCTCCGGGCACCGGCAAGACCCTGCTGGCCAAGGCGGTGGCCGGCGAAGCCCAAGTGCCGTTCTACTCGATTTCCGGCTCCGACTTCGTCGAGATGTTCGTCGGCGTGGGCGCCTCGCGCGTGCGCGACCTGTTCGAACAGGCCAAGAACAATTCCCCGGCGATCATCTTCGTCGACGAAATCGACGCGGTGGGCCGCCACCGCGGCGCCGGCATCGGCGGCGGCAACGACGAGCGCGAGCAGACCCTGAACCAGCTGCTCGTCGAGATGGACGGCTTCGATGCCACCACCAACGTCATCCTGATCGCCGCGACCAACCGTCCCGACGTGCTAGACCCGGCGCTGCTGCGCCCGGGCCGCTTCGACCGGCAGATCCCGGTGGAGGCACCGGACTTGAAGGGCCGCGAGCAGATCCTGTCGGTGCACGCCAAGGGCAAGCCGATGGACGCCACCGTGGATCTGAACGCCGTCGCGAAGAAGACTCCGGGCTACACCGGCGCCGATTTGGCCAACGTGCTCAACGAGGCCGCGCTGCTCACCGCACGCTCCAACGCGAACCTGATCGACGACCGCGCGCTGGATGAGGCCATCGACCGCGTCATGGCCGGCCCGCAGAAGCGCACCCGGCTGATGGACGAGCACGAGCGCAAGGTCACCGCCTACCACGAGGGCGGGCACGCGCTGGTCGCCGCAGCGATGAACCAGACCGCACCGGTCACCAAGATCACCATCCTGCCGCGCGGCCGCGCGCTGGGCTACACCATGGTGGTTCCGGAATCCGACAAGTACTCGGTCACCCGCAACGAGCTGCTGGACCAGATGGCCTACGCCATGGGCGGGCGCGTCGCCGAGGAGATCGTCTTCCACGACCCGTCCACCGGAGCATCGAACGACATCGAGAAGGCCACCGCCACCGCGCGCAAGATGGTCACCGAATACGGCATGAGCGAGAAGGTCGGCGCGGTGCGCCTGGCTGGCTCGGCAGCCGAGCAGGGCATGGGCAACGCCGCCCGCGAATTCTCCGACGAAATGGCCCACCTGGTGGACCAGGAGGTGCGCGAGCTGATCGAGCAGGCGCACAACGACGCATACCAGGCGCTGACCGCCAACCGCCATGTGCTCGACCGCCTGGCCCTGGCCCTGCTGGAGCGCGAGACCCTGAACCAGACCGAGATCGCGGAGATTTTCGCCGATCTGGCCAAGCGCGAGAAGCGCGAAGTCTGGCTGAGCAACGAGGCCCGTCCGGTGCACAGCGAGGGCCCGATATTAAGCCCCAAGGAGCGCGCAGCTTCCTCGACCGACTAGGATCAAAGCGTGAGTGAACTGAAAGAGATTGACCAGCCGCGGATCGCGGCAGCCGTGCGCGAGATCCTGGAGGCCATCGGCGAGGACCCCGACCGCGACGGCCTGGTCGACACCCCGAAGCGGGTGGCCAAGGCCTACGCGGAGTTCTTCGCCGGCCTGCACCAGCACCCGGCAGACCACCTGTCCACCACCTTCGACATCGAGCACGATGAGATGGTGCTGGTCAAGGACATCCCGTTCTACTCGACCTGCGAGCACCACCTGGTGCCCTTCTACGGTTCGGCGCATATCGGCTACATCCCGGGCAAGGGCGGCAAGGTCACCGGCCTGTCCAAGCTGGCCCGCCTGGTCGAGGTGTACGCCCGCCGCCCGCAGGTCCAGGAACGCCTGACCACCCAGATCGTCGATGCGCTGGTGGAGCACCTGAGCCCGGCCGGCGCGATTGTCGTTGTCGAATGCGAGCACATGTGCATGTCGATGCGCGGGGTGCAGAAGCCCGGAGCGAAGACCGTGACCAGTGCGGTGCGCGGCCAGCTGCGCGAGACTGCCACCCGTGCTGAAGCCATGAGCCTGATCCTCGGAAAGTAGGAACCCCATGTCGCTTGGAGCGATCCCGGGCACCGGCCCGAACACCAGCCCCTTGCCCATCATCCGCAAGTCCAAGAAGAAGACGATGGCCGACCTGCCCACCGGCCGCACCCTGGTCATGGGCATCCTGAACGTCACCGAGGACTCCTTCTCGGACGGCGGGAAGTACCTGTCCGCCGATGCCGCGATCGACCAAGGCCTGAAACTGCTCTACTCCGGCGCGGACATCATCGACGTGGGCGGCGAATCCACCCGCCCCGGCGCCAAGGACGTGGATCCGGCCCTCGAGCAGGAGCGCATCATCCCGGTCATCGAAGCCCTGGTGAAGGCCGGCGCCGTGATCTCCGTGGACACCATGCATGTCTCCACCGCCCGCGCGGCCATCGAGGCCGGCGCGCACATCATCAACGACGTCTCCGGCCTGACCTACGAGCAGGGCATGCCCGAGCTGATCGCCGAAACCGGCGTCCCCTACGTGCTCATGCACCGCCGCGGCACCGCGCAGAACATGGTCGCCGAGGCCGAATACCAGGACGTGGTCGCAGAGGTCATCGGCGAGCTGCGCGGCCTGCGCGACGAGTTCGTCGCCAAGGGCGTGGCCCCGGAGCAGATCATCATCGACCCGGGACTGGGCTTCGCCAAGGAAGCGGAGCACAACTGGGCGCTGCTGGCCAACGTCCCTGCCATGGAAGAGCTCGGCCACCGCGTGCTGATCGGCACCAGCCGCAAGCGCTTCCTGGGCGAGCTGCTGGCCGAAGGCTCCAAGAGCCGGGCACCGCTGGAACGCGATGCGGCAACCGCGGCCACCACCGTGCTCGGCGCCCGCGACAAGGTCTGGGCGGTGCGCGTGCACGATGTCGCCGGCAGCCGCGACGCCATCGAAGTCGTGCAGGCCTATGGATCGCATTAGCATCTACGGAATTTCGGCCACCGGCTACCATGGCGTGTTCGAGCATGAGAAGCGCGACGGCCAGGAATTCATCATCGACGTGGTGCTGCACGTGGACATCACGCGGGCGGCAGCCAGCGACAATGTGCTGGACACCGTGCACTACGGCGAAGTCAGTGAGCTGGTGGTCGAGCAGATCAAGGCCGGCCCGTGGGACTTGATCGAGAAGCTGGGCAGCGAAATCGCCGAGGCGATCCTCGCCGCCTACCCGTCCGTGGCCGCCATCGACGTGGTGGTGCACAAGCCGCAGGCGCCGATCCCGGTGCCATTCAGCGATGTCACGATCTCGCTGACCCGGCACCAGAAGCAGCACACCGCGATCATCGCGCTGGGCGCCAACCTGGGCGACCCGCAGGCCACGCTGGCCGCCGCGGTGCAGGAGCTCGGTGCGGAAACAGAGCTGCTCAAGGTGTCCCCGCTGGCCATCACCAAGCCGGTGGGAGGCCCGCCGGACCAGCCGGACTACACCAACCAGGTAGTCCAGGTGCGCACCCGGCGCTCCCCGCATGAGCTGCTGGATTTATGCCAGTCCATCGAGGCCAAGCACCACCGCACCCGCGAGGTGCGCTGGGAAGCACGCACCCTGGATTTGGACTTGATCGCCTACGACCAGCTGCGCCTGGATGACGAGCGGCTGACCCTGCCGCATCCGCGCGCCGCGATCCGCGGCTTCGTGCTGGCCCCGTGGAGCTGGATGGATCCGGACGCGGTGCTGGAGGGGCAACTGGTCTCCCGCCTGGCCGCCGAAGCCGCCGACACGAAAGACATCATCCGGCTATGACGAAGCTGAAGCTGCGCTGGCTGTTCGCGTGCGCCGGGCTCGGAGCCGCGGCCGGCTGGATTGCGCTGCGCCTGCTCACCTCGGCCGGCCGGTATGCTCCGGTGCTGGACTACTCCGCGCTGTACTCGCTGGGCGCAGTCTGCGCGGTGGTGCTGTTCCTGGGGATCCGGGTGAAGCGCTCCACCCAGGGCAAGGCCGACTTCGAGCCGATCGCCGCGGCCCGCACTCTGGTGCTGGCGCAGGCCTCGGCCTATGCCGGCGCGGTCATCGCCGGCTGGCATGTTCCAGCCATCATCATGCTCTGGGCGGCCACCGGCATGACCCCCACCCTGACCCGCGGCTTGGTGTTGGCCGGTGCCGGGCTCCTCATGGTGGTCATTGGGTATATTGTTCAGCAACTGTGCAAACTTCCACCGGAGGATACCGATGGCAACAGCGACTCCGTGGTCACCGAGTAGCTTCACCCCAGCCCACCGGGACTATGCCAAGGTCAAGCTCACCACCTGGGCGATCACCTGGGGCGTGATCCTGCTGGCCTCCCTGATTCCTGCCGTGCTGGCCGCAACCGGCGCCGGCATTGCGCCGTGGCTGGTGCTCACCCCGATCCTGCTGGTGCTGCTGCTGGCACTGCTGGCCCTGCGCATCATCCGCCGCCAGGTCGCCGCACTGGGCTACCTCGAACGCGAGGAAGACTTCATTGTCCGCTCGGGGGTGATGTGGCGCAAGCAGGTAGTCATTCCCTACGGCCGGATGCAGTATGTCGAGGTCAACAGCGGACCGCTGGAGCGGCGCTACGGCCTGTGCCAGTTGACGCTGAACACCGCAGGCACCGGCGCCACCGCGCACGTCTACGGGCTGCCCGAGCGCGAAGGTCAGGAATTGCGCGAACGGCTCGTGGCCGCCGGCGAAGAGCAGATGCTATGAGCCAGTCCGTGGAACCGGCCGCCGGTGACAGCGCCGAGCCATGGCAGCGGGTGCACCCGGCCAGCCCCTTCGTCCACGGCTGGCTGGCCATCATCGGCCTGGTCTACATCTACTGGCAGAACACCGACGAACTGTCCTGGGTTGAACGCTTTTCCGGCGACAGGCTGATCTGGACCGTCGCGGGCGCCGGCATCGCCCTGCTCGTGGTGCTCATCTTCTACTTCCTTTCCTGGTACTTCACCCGCTACAAGCTCACCAGCACGCACGTGTACGTGAATTCAGGGATGCTCTTCCGCAGCCAGAAGCAGGCGCGCATCGACAAGGTGCAGGGCATCGACATCGCCCAGCCGCTGGTTGCCCGGCTGCTGGGACTCGCCGAGCTGCGCTTCGACGTGGCCGATTCCTCCGAGTCGGTGCTGCGCCTCTCCTTCCTGCGCAAGGCCGATGCCCACGAGCTGCGCCAGGTCATCCTCCAGCGAGCCCGCGGAGGACGACCCGCGCATGCCCCAGAAGCCGAACAGGCTGCGGCAGATGCGCCCGCACCGGCCGATCCGCAGCCTGCCATGCAAGCATCGCCGCTGATGGCCAAGGTGCCCATCGGTCGGCTGATCGCCTCGCTGTTCCTGCAGCTGCCGGTGATCATCGGTCTGCTTGCCTGCCTGTCGATGCTGGTGCTGTGGATTTCCGGGGTCGAGGGAATCATCGCCGGCCTGGTGCCCTCGGTGCTGGCCTTCGGCAGCTGGTTCTACAAGCAGCTGAACCAGGGCTGGAACTTCACCGCCAGTGCCTCGGACACCGGCATGCGGATCAGCTACGGTCTGGCCGACACCCGCCAGCACTCCATTCCCTCCGGCCGGGTCCAGGCCATTTCGGTGACGGCCCCCTTCTTCTGGCGGATGCTGGGCTGGTACAAGGTGGAGGTCAACGTGCTGGGCACCAAGAGCGATGACGCCGACAACCTGCAGGTGCTCCCGGTGGGCGACTTCGAGTCGGTCGCCCGGATCATGGGGATCCTGCTGCCGGACCTTGGCGTCGAGAACCAGCGCGAGGTGCTGGCCACGGCGGTGAGCACCGGATCCGAGCACGGTTTCATCGGCTCCCCGGAACGCGCCAAGCCGTTGTCCCCCGGGGCATGGAAGCACCAGGGATTTTTGGCCACCGGCACCACGGTGATTTCCCGGTACGGCTGGCTGGCGCGCCAAGCCAGCTTCGTGCCGCATAACCGGGTGCAGGGCATGAGCTGGCTACAGGGTCCGTGGGAGCGAGGCCGTAGACTGGCCGGTGTCCGCTTGCACAGTGCTGGCGGAAGCATCACCGGATACGTGCATCAGATTGATGCGGACACCGCTGCGGAATTTATCCGGGCGCAAACCCGGCGCATGGTTGAAAGGTAGAAGTGGACGCACCACGCTTGGGAATCGGCATCATCTCGGCCGGCAAGGTAGGCACCGTGCTCGGTGCGGCGCTGGCCGCCAGCGGGCACCGGATCACCGGCATCCATGCAGTCTCGGAGGCTTCGCGCGATCGCGCCGACGCCCTGCTGCCCGGCGTGGAACTGCTGGACCCGGCAGAAATCCTGCGGCGCAGCGAACTGGTGCTCTTTGCTGTGCCCGATGATGTGCTCGGCGAACTCGTGGCCGGGCTGGCAGCGGGCGGGCATTTCTCCGTGGGGCAGCTGGTCGCCCACACCGCTGGGCGGTACGGCACCTCGATCCTGCAGCCGGCCATGGACGCCGGCGCCTTCGGCCTGGCAATCCACCCGGCAATGACCTTCACCGGGATGAGCATGGACCTGCAGCGGCTGACCGATTGCGTTTTCGCGGTCACCGCCGACGAGGCCATCCTGCCGGTCGCCCAGGCGCTGGTGGTGGAGATGCGCGGAGAGCCTGTGGTGATCGCCGAGCAGGACCGGGTCAGCTACCACGCGGCCCTGGCCCATGCGGCAAACCACCTGAACACCATCACGGCGCAATCGGCCGATATCCTGCGCCGCATCGGCGTGGAAGAGCCATCCAATACCCTGCGAGCCTTGATGTACGCGAGCCTGGATAACGCGCTGCGTTCCGGAGCCGGCGCCCTGACCGGCCCGGTGGCCCGCGGCGATCGCGGGACCGTGACCGCGCACCTGCAGGCCTTGGCCGACGACCCGGCAGAAACGAATAATTCCTACCGGAGCCTCTCGCGGGCGACGGCACTGCGCGCGGCCGATCGCGGCCTGATCTCCCAGAGCACGCTGGAAGAGCTCCTGCGAGTTCTAGAATAGATAGCGTGAATACCCCGAAGATTGTCAAGACCCGTGCCGAGCTGAAGGCCGCCGTTGCCGCAGCCAACCCGGGATCGCTGGGCTTCGTGCCCACCATGGGAGCCCTGCACAGCGGCCACGCTTCGCTGTTCAAGGCAGCCCGTGAAGAAAATGAACTTGTGGTCATTTCAGTATTCGTCAATGAACTGCAGTTCAACGATGCCAACGACTACGCGAAGTATCCGCGCCAGCTCGACGCTGATGTCCAGCTGGCCGCTGCCGCCGGGGTGGATATCGTCTTTGCCCCGGAAGCCTCCGAGATCTACCACGCCGGGGTGCCGCTGGTGAAGCTGGACTCCGGCGCACTGGGCGAAATGTATGAAGGCGCTTCGCGGCCGGGCCACTTCGATGGAATGCTGGCAGTTGTTGCCAAGCTGCTGCACCTGGCAGACCCGCGCCGTGGCGAATACCGCGCCTACTTCGGCCAGAAGGATGCCCAGCAGCTGGTGCTGATCCGCCGCATGGTTGCCGACCTGGATTACCCGGTAGAGCTGCGTGCGGTGCCGATCGTGCGCAGCGAGAAGGGCTTGGCGCTGTCCAGCCGCAATGCATTGCTCAGCGAGGAAGAGAAGGAAGCGGCATTGGTGCTGCACCGTTCGATCCAGCTGATTGCCGATCGCGCGGCACGCAACGAGCCACTGTACATCGAAGATGCCATCGGCATGTACCAGATGGAACCTCTGGTCGAGCTTGACTACTTCGTCGTCGTCAACCCGGATACCCTGCAGGAACTGGCATTCAACTGCCAGGACACCCCCTTTACCGGAGAAGGCCTGGTCCTTGTCGCGGCGAAGGTGGGCAATGTCCGGCTGATCGACAACCAGCCGATCTAGGAAAAGCGCCGTGCTGCATCGGCGAGGATCTGGCGGAAGCCGCACAGTTCCCGCATGACCTCGGCGGCTGGCTGCTCAGCGTCCACGAACTGCACTGCCTCGCCGGCGTAGACCGGGGCGATGTCCGTCAGCGCTTCGGCACGGGCCTTGATCATCTGCTCGCGCAGTGCATCGTTGGGCTCCCAGGCAGACAGGTCCTCGTGCTTGTCGCTGAACTCATTGCGCAGTGCGCGTCCGCCGAATTCCGGTGCCCACGGCAGTTGCTGGGCGATATCGAAGGCACGCGTATAGATAGTGCCATCCAGGCCCGCGTTGCGCACTGCGCTCTTCATGTTCTCGTGCCCGCTGGCTTCTGTTGCCGAAAGGAAGCGGGTGCCGATCCAGGCGGCTTCGGCGCCAGCTGAAAGCACCGCGGCGACACCCCGTGCGGTGCCGATGCCGCCAGCCGCGATCACCGGCTTCTGGTGCTGGGAGGTTGCCAGCTGCAGCAACGGCAGGGTTCCAGCTTCATTGCGGCCGTGTCCGCCACCTTCTGCCCCACGGGCAATGATGATGTCGATGTCATCAGCCATGGCGCGTTCCAGATCTGCCGCGTTGCCTACCTGCATGGCGGTCAGAACTCCAGCCTCATGGGCTACCGCCGCGGCCCGGGTGACATCGCCGAAGCTCAAGGTCACCAACGAGGGCCCGAACTCCAAGAAGGCCTCTAGCGGGGAGAGATCCGTTTCCAGCGCCCAGGCCATGAAGCCGACGCCCCATGGAGTACTCAGGGATTCAACGAATTGCGTTTGCTGTTCAATCCAGTCAGCTGTGGGAGTTGCAGGCGAACCGATCATCCCTACACCTCCCGCGTGGGAAACAGCTGCAGCCAAGGCGCCGCCAGCCGCGCCAGCCATAGATGCATTGAAGATGGGTTCACGGTATCCAAGGAGTCTTTGCAGGTCGCTCATGAGCCCAGACTAGAACAGCGAAATGAATGTGACCTAGAACGCGGCCCCTCGATTTGTAAGTGCCCAAGAACCTGTGTATAGTTTTTATCTGTTGCCGGAACGGAAACACCACGGAATCTACCGAATGTTTACCCGGCAGCCAATCACTTTCCACTCAAGGTTTTCCACCGATTTTGATCGGATCAGGAAGTCTGGTAAGTTGGAAAAGTTGCTCCGGAGCGAAGCAGTGGCCATCAGAGGATGGCTGGTGTGGTGTCGAGAGTGTTTGTTGTTTGAGAACTCAATAGTGTGCCAAGTTTGTTGATACCGAATATTTTTATTTGGTGAATACATAACATTTGCTTGAGGCATTGCACCCCCGTGCAGTGTTCTTGAGTGTTTTATTATTCGCCAGGACTTCATCGGCTTCGCCCTTCTTTTCCAAGGGGTTGCTGGTGGCTTTTTGTTTTTTATGGAGAGTTTGATCCTGGCTCAGGATGAACGCTGGCGGCGTGCTTAACACATGCAAGTCGAACGATGAAGCCCAGCTTGCTGGGTGGATTAGTGGCGAACGGGTGAGTAACACGTGAGTAACCTGCCCCCGACTCTGGGATAAGCCCGGGAAACTGGGTCTAATACCGGATATGACCATGGAACGCATGTTTTGTGGTGGAAAGATTTATCGGTGGGGGATGGACTCGCGGCCTATCAGCTTGTTGGTGAGGTAATGGCTCACCAAGGCGACGACGGGTAGCCGGCCTGAGAGGGTGACCGGCCACACTGGGACTGAGACACGGCCCAGACTCCTACGGGAGGCAGCAGTGGGGAATATTGCACAATGGGCGAAAGCCTGATGCAGCGACGCCGCGTGAGGGATGACGGCCTTCGGGTTGTAAACCTCTTTCAGTAGGGAAGAAGCGAAAGTGACGGTACCTGCAGAAGAAGCGCCGGCTAACTACGTGCCAGCAGCCGCGGTAATACGTAGGGCGCAAGCGTTATCCGGATTTATTGGGCGTAAAGAGCTCGTAGGCGGTTTGTCGCGTCTGCCGTGAAAGTCCGAGGCTCAACCTCGGATCTGCGGTGGGTACGGGCAGACTAGAGTGATGTAGGGGAGACTGGAATTCCTGGTGTAGCGGTGAAATGCGCAGATATCAGGAGGAACACCGATGGCGAAGGCAGGTCTCTGGGCATTTACTGACGCTGAGGAGCGAAAGCATGGGGAGCGAACAGGATTAGATACCCTGGTAGTCCATGCCGTAAACGTTGGGCACTAGGTGTGGGGGACATTCCACGTTTTCCGCGCCGTAGCTAACGCATTAAGTGCCCCGCCTGGGGAGTACGGCCGCAAGGCTAAAACTCAAAGGAATTGACGGGGGCCCGCACAAGCGGCGGAGCATGCGGATTAATTCGATGCAACGCGAAGAACCTTACCAAGGCTTGACATGTGCCAGACCGCTCCAGAGATGGGGTTTCCCTTCGGGGCTGGTTCACAGGTGGTGCATGGTTGTCGTCAGCTCGTGTCGTGAGATGTTGGGTTAAGTCCCGCAACGAGCGCAACCCTCGTTCCATGTTGCCAGCACGTAGTGGTGGGGACTCATGGGAGACTGCCGGGGTCAACTCGGAGGAAGGTGGGGATGACGTCAAATCATCATGCCCCTTATGTCTTGGGCTTCACGCATGCTACAATGGCCGGTACAATGGGTTGCGATACTGTGAGGTGGAGCTAATCCCTAAAAGCCGGTCTCAGTTCGGATTGGGGTCTGCAACTCGACCCCATGAAGTCGGAGTCGCTAGTAATCGCAGATCAGCAACGCTGCGGTGAATACGTTCCCGGGCCTTGTACACACCGCCCGTCAAGTCACGAAAGTTGGTAACACCCGAAGCCGATGGCCTAACCACCTTGTGTGGGGGGAGTCGTCGAAGGTGGGACTGGCGATTGGGACTAAGTCGTAACAAGGTAGCCGTACCGGAAGGTGCGGCTGGATCACCTCCTTTCTAAGGAGCTAACCATTATTGGTTGCCCATGCTGGACACGAGTGTTGTCCGGGTGGGTTGCTCATGGGTGGAATATCAATGGACTCAATACTGGAAAACGTGCTGGCTGATGCTGGTGCGGGGTATTGGCTGTGGCCGCGTGGTGCTTGGGCATCTGCTAGTACGCATTGCAGGGGGTTTTCTTCTTGCGGTGCTGGAATGCGGTGTGTGGGTGTTGTGTGGTTTGTATGGTTTGGCATGCTGTTGGGTTTTGAGGCAACAAGCCTCCTTTCCTGGTGAATGGTTGCCGGGGTTCTTCCTGTGGGGAGGGTCCTGGTGGTGTTCGCTTGGGTGAGGGGTTCTTGGTGTTTCGGTGTTTGTCCTGTGTTTGCTGCAAGGATGTCCTGTTGGATTGATGCTGGCCTTTGGTTGGTGTTGGTTTTGGGGTGTTGTTGCGGGGGTGCGGGGTTGTTGTTTGGGAACTGTATAGTGAACGCGAGCATCTTGCAGATGAGATGAGCTGGGTAGTCCTTTTCCTGGGATTGCCTGGTGTTGGAGTCTTGTCTGCGTGATTTTGTTAGATTGTTTTATTGCTCAATTCTGAGACTTTTATTTGTGTTGAAGTTTTTAAGGGCGCACGGTGGATGCCTTGGCATCAAGAGCCGATGAAGGACGTGGGAATCTGCGATAAGCCTGGTGGAGTCGATAACCGGACGTTGAGACCAGGATTTCCGAATGGGGGAACCCCGCACCATGTTATGTGGTGTGACCTGCAGCTGAATGTATAGGCTGTGTGGAGGGAACGCGGGGAAGTGAAACATCTCAGTACCCGCAGGAAGAGAAAACAATAGTGATTCCGTTAGTAGTGGCGAGCGAACGCGGATGGGGCTAAACCGGTTGGTGTGTGATAGCGGATAGGCGTTGCATCACCGGGGTTGTGGGGTTGACATGTACCAGCGCTATCTTGCTGGTGGGATGAGGTGCAGGCGTATAGGTGAATCGGTTGGAATGCCGGACCAGAGAGGGTGATAGTCCCGTAGGTGTAATGCGTGTCTGCCGTTCTAGTGTTGATACCCGAGTAGCACGGGGCCCGTGAAACCTTGTGTGAATCTGCCAGGACCACCTGGTAAGCCTGAATACTACTTGATGACCGATAGTGAATCAGTACCGTGAGGGAATGGTGAAAAGTACCCCGGGAGGGGAGTGAAATAGTACCTGAAACCGTGCGCTTACAATCCGTTAGAGCTGGGGACTTGTTCCCTGGTGATGGCGTGCCTTTTGAAGAATGAGCCTGCGAGTTAGTGTTACGTCGCGAGGTTAACCCGTGTGGGGAAGCCGTAGCGAAAGCGAGTCTGAATAGGGCGTTTGAGTGGCGTGATCTAGACCCGAAGCGAAGTGATCTACCCATGGCCAGGTTGAAGCGCGTGTAAGAGCGTGTGGAGGACCGAACCCACTTCAGTTGAAAATGGAGGGGATGAGCTGTGGGTAGGGGTGAAAGGCCAATCAAACTTCGTGATAGCTGGTTCTCCCCGAAATGCATTTAGGTGCAGCGTTGCGTGTTTCTTGCTGGAGGTAGAGCTACTGGATAGGCGATGGGCCCTACAAGGTTACTGACCTTAGCCAAACTCCGAATGCCGGCAAGTGAGAGCGCAGCAGTGAGACTGTGGGGGATAAGCTTCATAGTCGAGAGGGAAACAGCCCAGAACGCCAACTAAGGCCCCTAAGCGTGTGCTAAGTGGAAAAGGATGTGGAGTTGCTGTGACAACCAGGAGGTTGGCTTAGAAGCAGCCACCCTTGAAAGAGTGCGTAATAGCTCACTGGTCAAGTGATTCCGCGCCGATAATGTAGCGGGGCTCAAGCACACCGCCGAAGTTGCGTCATTCAAGTATTAGCCTGGTTTCGATTGGGTGCTTGGATGGGTAGGGGAGCGTCGTGTGGACGGTGAAGTCGCGGTGGAAACCAGCGGTGGAGGCCACACGAGTGAGAATGCAGGCATGAGTAGCGAATGACGGGTGAGAAACCCGTCCGCCGAATGATCAAGGGTTCCAGGGTTAAGCTAATCTGCCCTGGGTTAGTCGGGACCTAAGGCGAGGCCGACAGGCGTAGTCGATGGACAACGGGTTGATATTCCCGTACCGGCGAAGGACCGCCCATACCAAGCTGTGGATGCTAACCATGACGGATCATGGCTGTTGCGGCCTTCGGGTTGCTGGTTGTGTGATGTGGTGGGAACCGATGCAGTGAGGTCAGCGTATTAACAGGTGTGACGCAGGAAGGTAGCCGAGCCAGGCAATGGAATTGACCTGGTCCAAGGGTGTAGGAAGAGTGGTTGGCAAATCCGCCGCTCATATGTTCTGAGACCTGATAGGCGCCCCGTTTATGGGGTGATTCGGTGATCCTATGCTGCCTAGAAAAGCATCGGCGCGAGGTCCCAGTCCGCCCGTACCCCAAACCGACACAGGTGATCAGGTAGAGAATACTAAGGCGATCGAGAGAATCATGGTTAAGGAACTCGGCAAAATGCCCCCGTAACTTCGGAAGAAGGGGGGCCTGCCCCGTGATGGAGACGTGCTCTCCGGAGGCGGGTGTGGGCCGCAGAGACCAGGGGGAAGCGACTGTTTACTAAAAACACAGGTCCGTGCGAAGTCGCAAGACGATGTATACGGACTGACTCCTGCCCGGTGCTGGAAGGTTAAGAGGACTGGTTAGCCCTTGTGGCGAAGCTGAGAATTTAAGCCCCAGTAAACGGCGGTGGTAACTATAACCATCCTAAGGTAGCGAAATTCCTTGTCGGGTAAGTTCCGACCTGCACGAATGGAGTAACGACTTCCCCGCTGTCTCAACCATGAACTCGGCGAAATTGCAGTACGAGTAAAGATGCTCGTTACGCGCAGCAGGACGGAAAGACCCCGAGACCTTTACTATAGTTTGGTATTGGTGTTCGGTGCAGCTTGTGTAGGATAGGTGGGAGACTGTGAAGCTTGGACGCTAGTTCAGGTGGAGTCATCGTTGAAATACCACTCTGGCTGTACCGGTCACCTAACTTCGGACCATGATCTGGTTCAGGGACAGTGCCTGATGGGTAGTTTAACTGGGGCGGTTGCCTCCTAAAATGTAACGGAGGCGCCCAAAGGTTCCCTCAGCCTGGTTGGCAATCAGGTGTCGAGTGTAAGTGCACAAGGGAGCTTGACTGTGAGAGTGACAGCTCGAGCAGGGACGAAAGTCGGGACTAGTGATCCGGCGGCACCTCGTGGAAGGGCCGTCGCTCAACGGATAAAAGGTACCTCGGGGATAACAGGCTGATCTTGCCCAAGAGTCCATATCGACGGCATGGTTTGGCACCTCGATGTCGGCTCGTCGCATCCTGGGGCTGGAGTAGGTCCCAAGGGTTGGGCTGTTCGCCCATTAAAGCGGTACGCGAGCTGGGTTTAGAACGTCGTGAGACAGTTCGGTCCCTATCCGCTGCGCGCGTTGGAAATTTGAGAAGGGCTGTCCTTAGTACGAGAGGACCGGGACGGACGAACCTCTGGTGTGTCAGTTGTACTGCCAAGTGCATCGCTGATTAGCTACGTTTGGAAGGGATAACCGCTGAAAGCATCTAAGCGGGAAGCCTGCTTCGAGATGAGATTTCCATGCACCATTGTGTGTGAGAGGCCCCCAGCTAGACCACTGGGTTGATAGGCAGGATGTGGAAGCAAGAACTGAAGACTTGTGCAGCTGACCTGTACTAATAGGCCGATGACTTACAACACACAATAAAACAATAATTTGAACTGATGATTTCAATGCTGTTCGCGTTCACTATGCGGTTACGAGACAACAACCTCAAACCGAGAATACTTGGCTTTGTGCGTGCTTTGCTGCATGCCACCGAAGGCAACACCAAACCGTAGGGTTTGTGTGCTTCGTGATTGTTACGGCGGTCATAGCGTGGGGGAAACGCCCGGTCCCATACCGAACCCGGAAGCTAAGGCCCATTGCGCCGATGGTACTGCACTCGTGAGGGTGTGGGAGAGTAGGTCACCGCCGGACTTAACTTGAGTAGATGGTTTGAGGCCCTGGTACCGTTTGGTGCCGGGGCCTCACCTGTTTAACGAGAAGGGGAGGGGGAATTGGGCAGCTGGTACTGCTTGGTTCCTCCTCCCCTTCGGGCTATAGGCAATAAATGGTGTCTGGCCCGGGTGTGTCACCCGGGCCAAACCCCGTTCTAGGTCCTAGTTCTAGCGGTTTCTTCCGGCCCAACCGGCCCTGGAATACTGTCCTTCCTCAGCCGTTGCGGTGGTCCCGTAGAGCTCCGGCCCAACAGGTTCTTCGTCAGCTTGTCGCTTTGCTTCTTCCTGTTCTTGTTCGTAGGCCGTGGTGGCCTTGATCAGCGCTGGCAAGGTCGGCCGTGAGCTCTTGTCCGCGTGCGTCCAGCAGAACCATTCGCACGCCCGCCTCCGGTGCTCGATCGGCATCCCGCGATGGTTGCGGATCATTTCCCGGATCCCGGAGTTGATCGCTCCTTCGATCATGTTCGTCGTCGCGTTGATCCCTAGTCCTTCCAAATCGTGGTCGAGGTAGGTGAACAGGTGGCCGCGCGGCAGCGCCCGGTTCATGCTCTCGTAGGCCTTGCGCAACCTGTCGTGCGTGTACCACCAGGTCCGGGTCTTGCGCAGCCCTTTAGGTCGTGGACCGGCCCAGTCGCGAGCGTAGGTGCGTTCAGCGAGCAGGTCCTGATGCTCGGTGTGCCATGCAGCGAACGCGGCCATCCATGCCGTGGCTTCTTCTTGGGTGCGGATACGCGTCAGTTGCAGGCTCAACTGGCGCAACGCCTTGCCTGCGGCCAGGCGCGGGTTCAGGGTCAGGTGTGTGCGCACGTTGCGCTGGATATGTACCAGGCACCGCTGGACCTTCACCTCGGGCCAGAGGTTCTTCAAAGCTTTCATCAGTCCTGAGCCGCCGTCGGTGACGATGACTTTCGGTTCCGGAAGATGCTGCTGCAGCGCGGTCTATGCTGCTGCTTTCTCGTGGTTGCACCATTGCCAGGAGATGACTTTGCCGTTGGCGATGGCGATCAAAAGGCACCAGCCGCGGCGCAGGTAGATTCCGTCGACTTGGATCTCGTCGAAGACTTCTCCGGTGTGGTTCAGATAGGGGTGGGTGTTCCAGCACCATTGGGTTTGGTGGTGGAAGGTTCGTCCGGTGCCGCCGGCGTGTTCGGCTTGGGTGAGCTTGCCCTGTCAACGCTAACTGAATACTGACCCTTGAACGACTTTTGAAAATTGACCCCACCCGGTCCATTCAACAGTCATTCTGAGGGAGTGATTAATGTGGAACAGTGGGCAGAGATCCGTCGGCTGCATAAAGCAGAAGGCGTGCCAATCAAGGAGATCTCGCGGCGACTTGGCATCGCACGCAACACCGTACGCTCAGCATTGGCAGCCACCGAGCCGCCAAAATACCAACGGGCGAAGCGTGGTTCCATCGCCGACGCTTTCGAACCAGAAATTCGAAAGCTGCTGCGTGAGTATCCGCGCATGCCTGCAACGGTCATCGCCGAACGGATCGGATGGACGAATTCCATCTCCACGCTGAAGAACCGCGTCGCACTGATACGGCCGGAATACACGAGCGTGGACCCTGCGGACCGGCTGGTCCACGAACCAGGGCAAGCCGCGCAAATGGATCTCTGGTTCCCCGAGCCTCGAATTCCCGTCGGGTTCGGCCAGTCAATGATCCTTCCGGTGCTGGTGATGACGCTGTCCTATTCCAGAGTGCTCGGCGCCCTGATGCTTCCCAGCCGGCAGGGCCCTGACCTGACTGCGGGGATGTGGAGCTTGATCAACGATGCGGGAGCAGTTCCCAAAGCCTTGATCTGGGACCGCGAGTCAGCCATCGGCGGCAAAGGAAAAGTCACCGAAATCGCGGCAGCGTTTGCCGGGACCCTGGCAACTAGGATCATTCTGGCTCCACCGAGGGATCCTGAGTTCAAAGGCCAAACAGAACGCAATAACCAGTTCTTCGAAACCTCGTTCCTGCCGGGAAGGAAGTTCACCTCCCCGCAGGATTTCAACCAGCAACTCGCTGCGTGGCTGCCAAAAGCCAATGCGCGCACGGTCCGTTCGATCCAGGGCCGGCCCATCGACCGGTTGCCGCAGGATCTGCAGGCGATGACGGCACTGCCGCCGATGCCACCGGCCACGGGTTTCAGCCAACGGATGCGGCTGAGCAGGGATTACTATGTCCGGCTGGATCGCAACGACTACTCGGTGCATCCTTCGATGATCGGCCGGCTTGTCGACTTCACGCTCACCACGGATCGGGTGATCGGGGTCTGCGACCAGCAGGTGGTGGCCGATCATCCACGGTGCTGGGCCAAGCACCAAGTCATTACCGACCCGCAGCATGTGCAGGTTGCTGCAACGCTGCGCTCGGCGTTCAACAAGATCCGCCGTACCACCGCCAGCCACGTCCACGACACAGGCGTCGCCTCACGCCAGCTGTCTGACTACGACAAAATCTTCGGCCTGGACGGCCATGACTTTCTAGGAGATCCTTCATGAGTTCTTTGGAAGCAACAATTGAGCATTTGGCCAGAGCCATCAAAATGCCAACGATCCGCCGGACGTGGAAACAGCTGGCCGATCAGGCACGTGATGAAGGATGGTCCCATGAGGAGTATCTGGCCGCGGTGCTCCAGCGTCAGGTTGCGGATCGGGAGGCCAGCGGCACCATGTTGCGTATCGCCGGTGCGCATTTCCCCTCAATGAAGACCGTGGAGGATTTCAACTGTGATTTCCAGCCGTCGCTGAGGCGTGATGTCCTGGCGCATCTGGCGACGACGACATTCATTCCGAAGGCTGAGAACGTGATTTTGCTCGGACCACCGGGCGTGGGCAAAACCCACTTGGGCATCGCACTGGGCGTCAAGGCCTGCCAGCAAGGGTATCCGACACTCTTTGATACGGCTGCTGGCTGGGTCCAGCGTCTGGCTGCAGCGCACCACAGCGGGAAATTGAACGATGAGTTGCGGCGCCTGAAACGCTACAAGTTGTTGATCATCGACGAGGTCGGGTATCTGCCGTTTGATGCTGAAGCCGCCAATTTATTGTTTCAACTGATTGCGCACCGGTATGAGCAGGGCTCGGTTCTGGTCACGTCGAATATGCCTTTTGGCCGATGGGGCGAGGTGTTTGGCGATGATGTTGTAGCCTCAGCGATGATTGATCGTCTGGTTCATCATGCCGAAGTGTTGTCCTTGTCCGGTGATTCGTACCGGGTGAAGAACCGTCAGGATCTGCTGAGAAACGCTGAGCAGGTATAGAAGATACTGGACCGGGAGGGTCAATTTTCGATTGGCGCCAGGGGGTCAATTTTCAGCTAGCGTTGACATGCCCATCAGCCAGGTGATGAAGCTTGCCAGCTGGTTCCGTGCGGTGAGGTCAGGGCGGTTGTGTGTGGTGGAGGCGTTGCAGTTGGTGCATCGCCAGCGTTGCTTGCCGTTGCGTTGCCCGTTCTTCTTTTGAGGGCTTTGGCAGATACTACATAGGTGGGTGTTTTTTCTATTAAGGGTCACGCCTATGGGAACAACATCCATAGTCGACTTGATTCTGCCCCGGGATTCCGGGGCAGGATCAGGTCGCGCGACACCACTTATTGCCTATAGGCCTCCCCTTCTGCTTTAACGAGCTTGAGTGCTGGCCGCTAGCGCAGACCGCTGAAGGAACGACCAGGCAGGCATGGGGTTGTGAATGCAGCCATGGCTAAGCTGTGTCCCGATGTCGGACGCGCTTGAAGCGACTAAGCAGACGGCGTGGCCCTGGACCTCCGCGGCTCACTACGGGAGAGAACGCCCGCTCCGTTGCAGGTGCTTTATCCGATGGGTTCTGGCCCGCCAATCGGCAAGATCCTGCCTTTTGATGCCTCTGACAATCGATTGCTTGCACCTGGCTATCATTTCGGTAACTTGTTGCCGATTCTTGCTCCATGCTGAATGATAGTGAGCAGAATGTCGCCAATCGGCGCAATGCTGCCGGAAGAGGATCCTTCATGAATTCAGTGACTGAGCTAGGGGCCGAATTGCAGCGCGTTAGAAAACAGAATGGCTTGACGCAGGAACAGCTGGCTGAATTAGCTGGCATCTCCGAACGTACGCTGCGCTCCATAGAACGAGGGGCGGGAAACCCCTCCATTGAAGCGGTGCTCTCCGTCGCGGATGTACTCGGCCTTCGAATTCGCGTGGCCAAATGAAGCCGCAACTCCAAGAGCTCAAGCTTGTTACCAAGGCTGACGTCTACTGCAACGAAAACCTCGTCGGCACTCTAGCCAGACAGTCCGACGGAAGCGTGGCCTTCAGCTATAACAAGGACTACCTTGCACATGGTGACGCGGGCATTGCGACATCTTTGCCAGCTTCCCCGGAGGCATACGTTGGGCCTGGGGGCGCGTTGCCATCGTTCTTCTCGGGACTATTGCCCGAAGGCCATCGCCTGACCGTTCTCAAGGACGCAACTAAGACCAGCATCTCTGACGAGTTGACTCTGCTGATGGCAGTGGGCGCCGATACTCCAGGCAATGTACGCGTTGTTCCGGAAGGATCAGCACTGGAGCAAACCCCCGTGGTTGCTGAATTCAGCAGCACGGCCGAACTCGACTTCTCGGTCCTCGCGCGCACCTTGGACCGCCACTCGATCCCCGGCGTGCAAGACAAGATCAGCGCAACCATGCTGACAACACCAGTGGAGTTCAAGAACAGCGCCTATCTGCTCAAGCTTGATCCCCGGGATCATCCGCATTTGGTCGTTAATGAGGCGCAGCACCTGAAAGCAGCGCGATTGCTCAAACTTCCGGTCGCAAACAATCGGCTAGTACTGGATTCCACTGGGAGTCCGGGGCTGCTGGTCGAGAGGTTCGATCGCAAGGGTGTCGAGGGGGCGGATAGTCCCACGCGTTTGGCGTTGGAAGATGCCATGCAGGTATTGAACCTTCCGCCGGCAAGCAAGTATGCAGTGAGCACGGAACAAGCTATTGAGGCCTTAGCGCTGCAGTGCCAGGCGCCGGTGCTCGCCAGGCGGAATCTATACATGCAGTTCGTCTTTGCGTGGCTAACTGGCAACGGCGACTTGCATGGAAAGAACGTCTCGATTCTGGCGGACTTGCATGGACGGTTTCATGTAGCGCCCATCTATGACATCCCATGCACCCTGGTCTACGGCGATGACACCATGGCTTTGACTGTTGCCGGCAAGGCTAAGAATCTGAAGAAGAAGCACTGGACGGAGCTTGCAAGGGTGCTCGGCTTGGCTGACCGGGCCACGCAGTCAGCGAACCAGTTGGCATTGAAAGCCGCATTGACTGTGGATCTCAGCGAGGTGCCTTTTGAAGGTTCACCTTTGCGGGGTGCGCAACGAGAACTCAGGTTCCGGCGCATGGAGCTGCAGTAGGAGTCTGAGCGGGACAAGTTAGTCTGCGAGCAACGTGAACGCAGGCAGCTGACTGTTCTGGCTTTTCTTCGCTTGCCCCTTAAGGCCAGCCGTCCATGATGGATAGACGCGGAAACCGCGCTTGCCTGGAGCCGATGCTGAGGCGAAAACGCCCAGCTCCTCGAGGTGCTGTTGAGTAAAGCGGAAGACGCCGAAACAGCCGGCTTCCTCGATAAAGACCATAACTCCGCGCAGTCCCTCTTCGGATTCGTAGGGGGCAGTAGTCCCAGTTTCGTCCCGATGCCATATGGCTACGAACCCACCTGGCTTTGTTGGCGTGATCCTTGCGGTCCTGATTCGCCACCGCTGTCCGTCAAGCTCAGTTACCCCGGCTTGATAATCGCTCTGCTGTTCTTCGGGAGTCACCTCGCCATACGATTGCCCAGTGAGGTGGCAATAGCGTTCCAACGCCGTGAACTTCATAGACTTCATCCTGTATTCGGTAGATCATCAAGTGGAGTGGCAGCGATCGAAATATCGCTGCTATTCACCGTAGCCGAGGGTGGTGCTTACGTAGCACTGCGAGACCTGTATTGGGCCGGCATCAATGCCGACTGCTCTAGGTAGTCATTGCGCTGATGCCGCCTTGGCCGTCACGCGCATGGAACCTCCAGATGCATCGTTTCGCCATGTGCGTTCTCTTCTTGTGCCTTGCTCAGACTCACGCATGCGCCCGCATCGTCTAATCGGCTGATGTGGGCACAATTCATGGGTTCGCGTATATGCGTACGCTTCTCAAGGGTTCAATAAACTCGCTAGGTACAGGCGCTGATGCTCTGTGCAGCTGCGAAATAATGTTTACGCGCTCAGCCCTAGCTCGGTAATAATTGCCAGCGATTGGGCACATGGAAAGAGCCGAATCAGCAGTTCAGGAATTAAGTGTGCACGGTCACCGTCAAAAACCACCCACCCGATTTGCAGCACCCCGCAAACCCGTGTATAGTTTTTCCTTGTCGCCGAGAACAAAACGGAACAAAAAACCCGTAGCTCAACGGCGGCAGAACCCCAGAAAATCAAGGTTTTTCCACAGTCTTGTGGATAAAGAATTGAAAAGAATGGGAACCAAGAATACTGGTTCAAATCACAAACAATGGATTTGACTTCCAGAAATTCAAGGTTATAGAATATGAATATAACGCTGGACGAAATTACCGCCTGGAATGGCAGGTAAAGAACCGGTAAGTGTTTGTTGTTTGAGAACTCAATAGTGTGCCAAGTTTGTTGATACCGAATATTTTTATTTGGTGAATACATAACATTTGCTTGAGGCATTGCACCCCCGTGCAGTGTTCTTGAGTGTTTTATTATTCGCCAGGACTTCATCGGCTTCGCCCTTCTTTTCCAAGGGGTTGCTGGTGGCTTTTTGTTTTTTATGGAGAGTTTGATCCTGGCTCAGGATGAACGCTGGCGGCGTGCTTAACACATGCAAGTCGAACGATGAAGCCCAGCTTGCTGGGTGGATTAGTGGCGAACGGGTGAGTAACACGTGAGTAACCTGCCCCCGACTCTGGGATAAGCCCGGGAAACTGGGTCTAATACCGGATATGACCATGGAACGCATGTTTTGTGGTGGAAAGATTTATCGGTGGGGGATGGACTCGCGGCCTATCAGCTTGTTGGTGAGGTAATGGCTCACCAAGGCGACGACGGGTAGCCGGCCTGAGAGGGTGACCGGCCACACTGGGACTGAGACACGGCCCAGACTCCTACGGGAGGCAGCAGTGGGGAATATTGCACAATGGGCGAAAGCCTGATGCAGCGACGCCGCGTGAGGGATGACGGCCTTCGGGTTGTAAACCTCTTTCAGTAGGGAAGAAGCGAAAGTGACGGTACCTGCAGAAGAAGCGCCGGCTAACTACGTGCCAGCAGCCGCGGTAATACGTAGGGCGCAAGCGTTATCCGGATTTATTGGGCGTAAAGAGCTCGTAGGCGGTTTGTCGCGTCTGCCGTGAAAGTCCGAGGCTCAACCTCGGATCTGCGGTGGGTACGGGCAGACTAGAGTGATGTAGGGGAGACTGGAATTCCTGGTGTAGCGGTGAAATGCGCAGATATCAGGAGGAACACCGATGGCGAAGGCAGGTCTCTGGGCATTTACTGACGCTGAGGAGCGAAAGCATGGGGAGCGAACAGGATTAGATACCCTGGTAGTCCATGCCGTAAACGTTGGGCACTAGGTGTGGGGGACATTCCACGTTTTCCGCGCCGTAGCTAACGCATTAAGTGCCCCGCCTGGGGAGTACGGCCGCAAGGCTAAAACTCAAAGGAATTGACGGGGGCCCGCACAAGCGGCGGAGCATGCGGATTAATTCGATGCAACGCGAAGAACCTTACCAAGGCTTGACATGTGCCAGACCGCTCCAGAGATGGGGTTTCCCTTCGGGGCTGGTTCACAGGTGGTGCATGGTTGTCGTCAGCTCGTGTCGTGAGATGTTGGGTTAAGTCCCGCAACGAGCGCAACCCTCGTTCCATGTTGCCAGCACGTAGTGGTGGGGACTCATGGGAGACTGCCGGGGTCAACTCGGAGGAAGGTGGGGATGACGTCAAATCATCATGCCCCTTATGTCTTGGGCTTCACGCATGCTACAATGGCCGGTACAATGGGTTGCGATACTGTGAGGTGGAGCTAATCCCTAAAAGCCGGTCTCAGTTCGGATTGGGGTCTGCAACTCGACCCCATGAAGTCGGAGTCGCTAGTAATCGCAGATCAGCAACGCTGCGGTGAATACGTTCCCGGGCCTTGTACACACCGCCCGTCAAGTCACGAAAGTTGGTAACACCCGAAGCCGATGGCCTAACCACCTTGTGTGGGGGGAGTCGTCGAAGGTGGGACTGGCGATTGGGACTAAGTCGTAACAAGGTAGCCGTACCGGAAGGTGCGGCTGGATCACCTCCTTTCTAAGGAGCTAACCATTATTGGTTGCCCATGCTGGACACGAGTGTTGTCCGGGTGGGTTGCTCATGGGTGGAATATCAATGGACTCAATACTGGAAAACGTGCTGGCTGATGCTGGTGCGGGGTATTGGCTGTGGCCGCGTGGTGCTTGGGCATCTGCTAGTACGCATTGCAGGGGGTTTTCTTCTTGCGGTGCTGGAATGCGGTGTGTGGGTGTTGTGTGGTTTGTATGGTTTGGCATGCTGTTGGGTTTTGAGGCAACAAGCCTCCTTTCCTGGTGAATGGTTGCCGGGGTTCTTCCTGTGGGGAGGGTCCTGGTGGTGTTCGCTTGGGTGAGGGGTTCTTGGTGTTTCGGTGTTTGTCCTGTGTTTGCTGCAAGGATGTCCTGTTGGATTGATGCTGGCCTTTGGTTGGTGTTGGTTTTGGGGTGTTGTTGCGGGGGTGCGGGGTTGTTGTTTGGGAACTGTATAGTGAACGCGAGCATCTTGCAGATGAGATGAGCTGGGTAGTCCTTTTCCTGGGATTGCCTGGTGTTGGAGTCTTGTCTGCGTGATTTTGTTAGATTGTTTTATTGCTCAATTCTGAGACTTTTATTTGTGTTGAAGTTTTTAAGGGCGCACGGTGGATGCCTTGGCATCAAGAGCCGATGAAGGACGTGGGAATCTGCGATAAGCCTGGTGGAGTCGATAACCGGACGTTGAGACCAGGATTTCCGAATGGGGGAACCCCGCACCATGTTATGTGGTGTGACCTGCAGCTGAATGTATAGGCTGTGTGGAGGGAACGCGGGGAAGTGAAACATCTCAGTACCCGCAGGAAGAGAAAACAATAGTGATTCCGTTAGTAGTGGCGAGCGAACGCGGATGGGGCTAAACCGGTTGGTGTGTGATAGCGGATAGGCGTTGCATCACCGGGGTTGTGGGGTTGACATGTACCAGCGCTATCTTGCTGGTGGGATGAGGTGCAGGCGTATAGGTGAATCGGTTGGAATGCCGGACCAGAGAGGGTGATAGTCCCGTAGGTGTAATGCGTGTCTGCCGTTCTAGTGTTGATACCCGAGTAGCACGGGGCCCGTGAAACCTTGTGTGAATCTGCCAGGACCACCTGGTAAGCCTGAATACTACTTGATGACCGATAGTGAATCAGTACCGTGAGGGAATGGTGAAAAGTACCCCGGGAGGGGAGTGAAATAGTACCTGAAACCGTGCGCTTACAATCCGTTAGAGCTGGGGACTTGTTCCCTGGTGATGGCGTGCCTTTTGAAGAATGAGCCTGCGAGTTAGTGTTACGTCGCGAGGTTAACCCGTGTGGGGAAGCCGTAGCGAAAGCGAGTCTGAATAGGGCGTTTGAGTGGCGTGATCTAGACCCGAAGCGAAGTGATCTACCCATGGCCAGGTTGAAGCGCGTGTAAGAGCGTGTGGAGGACCGAACCCACTTCAGTTGAAAATGGAGGGGATGAGCTGTGGGTAGGGGTGAAAGGCCAATCAAACTTCGTGATAGCTGGTTCTCCCCGAAATGCATTTAGGTGCAGCGTTGCGTGTTTCTTGCTGGAGGTAGAGCTACTGGATAGGCGATGGGCCCTACAAGGTTACTGACCTTAGCCAAACTCCGAATGCCGGCAAGTGAGAGCGCAGCAGTGAGACTGTGGGGGATAAGCTTCATAGTCGAGAGGGAAACAGCCCAGAACGCCAACTAAGGCCCCTAAGCGTGTGCTAAGTGGAAAAGGATGTGGAGTTGCTGTGACAACCAGGAGGTTGGCTTAGAAGCAGCCACCCTTGAAAGAGTGCGTAATAGCTCACTGGTCAAGTGATTCCGCGCCGATAATGTAGCGGGGCTCAAGCACACCGCCGAAGTTGCGTCATTCAAGTATTAGCCTGGTTTCGATTGGGTGCTTGGATGGGTAGGGGAGCGTCGTGTGGACGGTGAAGTCGCGGTGGAAACCAGCGGTGGAGGCCACACGAGTGAGAATGCAGGCATGAGTAGCGAATGACGGGTGAGAAACCCGTCCGCCGAATGATCAAGGGTTCCAGGGTTAAGCTAATCTGCCCTGGGTTAGTCGGGACCTAAGGCGAGGCCGACAGGCGTAGTCGATGGACAACGGGTTGATATTCCCGTACCGGCGAAGGACCGCCCATACCAAGCTGTGGATGCTAACCATGACGGATCATGGCTGTTGCGGCCTTCGGGTTGCTGGTTGTGTGATGTGGTGGGAACCGATGCAGTGAGGTCAGCGTATTAACAGGTGTGACGCAGGAAGGTAGCCGAGCCAGGCAATGGAATTGACCTGGTCCAAGGGTGTAGGAAGAGTGGTTGGCAAATCCGCCGCTCATATGTTCTGAGACCTGATAGGCGCCCCGTTTATGGGGTGATTCGGTGATCCTATGCTGCCTAGAAAAGCATCGGCGCGAGGTCCCAGTCCGCCCGTACCCCAAACCGACACAGGTGATCAGGTAGAGAATACTAAGGCGATCGAGAGAATCATGGTTAAGGAACTCGGCAAAATGCCCCCGTAACTTCGGAAGAAGGGGGGCCTGCCCCGTGATGGAGACGTGCTCTCCGGAGGCGGGTGTGGGCCGCAGAGACCAGGGGGAAGCGACTGTTTACTAAAAACACAGGTCCGTGCGAAGTCGCAAGACGATGTATACGGACTGACTCCTGCCCGGTGCTGGAAGGTTAAGAGGACTGGTTAGCCCTTGTGGCGAAGCTGAGAATTTAAGCCCCAGTAAACGGCGGTGGTAACTATAACCATCCTAAGGTAGCGAAATTCCTTGTCGGGTAAGTTCCGACCTGCACGAATGGAGTAACGACTTCCCCGCTGTCTCAACCATGAACTCGGCGAAATTGCAGTACGAGTAAAGATGCTCGTTACGCGCAGCAGGACGGAAAGACCCCGAGACCTTTACTATAGTTTGGTATTGGTGTTCGGTGCAGCTTGTGTAGGATAGGTGGGAGACTGTGAAGCTTGGACGCTAGTTCAGGTGGAGTCATCGTTGAAATACCACTCTGGCTGTACCGGTCACCTAACTTCGGACCATGATCTGGTTCAGGGACAGTGCCTGATGGGTAGTTTAACTGGGGCGGTTGCCTCCTAAAATGTAACGGAGGCGCCCAAAGGTTCCCTCAGCCTGGTTGGCAATCAGGTGTCGAGTGTAAGTGCACAAGGGAGCTTGACTGTGAGAGTGACAGCTCGAGCAGGGACGAAAGTCGGGACTAGTGATCCGGCGGCACCTCGTGGAAGGGCCGTCGCTCAACGGATAAAAGGTACCTCGGGGATAACAGGCTGATCTTGCCCAAGAGTCCATATCGACGGCATGGTTTGGCACCTCGATGTCGGCTCGTCGCATCCTGGGGCTGGAGTAGGTCCCAAGGGTTGGGCTGTTCGCCCATTAAAGCGGTACGCGAGCTGGGTTTAGAACGTCGTGAGACAGTTCGGTCCCTATCCGCTGCGCGCGTTGGAAATTTGAGAAGGGCTGTCCTTAGTACGAGAGGACCGGGACGGACGAACCTCTGGTGTGTCAGTTGTACTGCCAAGTGCATCGCTGATTAGCTACGTTTGGAAGGGATAACCGCTGAAAGCATCTAAGCGGGAAGCCTGCTTCGAGATGAGATTTCCATGCACCATTGTGTGTGAGAGGCCCCCAGCTAGACCACTGGGTTGATAGGCAGGATGTGGAAGCAAGAACTGAAGACTTGTGCAGCTGACCTGTACTAATAGGCCGATGACTTACAACACACAATAAAACAATAATTTGAACTGATGATTTCAATGCTGTTCGCGTTCACTATGCGGTTACGAGACAACAACCTCAAACCGAGAATACTTGGCTTTGTGCGTGCTTTGCTGCATGCCACCGAAGGCAACACCAAACCGTAGGGTTTGTGTGCTTCGTGATTGTTACGGCGGTCATAGCGTGGGGGAAACGCCCGGTCCCATACCGAACCCGGAAGCTAAGGCCCATTGCGCCGATGGTACTGCACTCGTGAGGGTGTGGGAGAGTAGGTCACCGCCGGACTTAACTTGAGTAGATGGTTTGAGGCCCTGGTACCGTTTGGTGCCGGGGCCTCACCTGTTTAACTAGACTATTTAAGCCGTACGCGCATCGGCGGTCCTCACCCTTCCTATCTTCATGGAAGTAGATAAGGTGTGTAGTAGAAATAACAAGATCTTCTACACGAGGGGCTTTCCTTGACCACCGAGACCACGAGTCCACTGACATACCGCGACGATTCAATTCGTCCCCAGGACGATCTCTACCGCCATAGCAATGGCAAGTGGTTCGAGACAGCAACGATTCCAGGAGATCAAGGAATTTACGGCTCCTTCATGGAACTCCGCGACCAGGCTGAGGCTGCGGTCCACGGAATCATTAATGAAGCAGTGCAGAAGGTCGATTCCGGTGCAGAAACTGACGCCGCCACCCAGCGCATTGCCCGCCTCTATAGCTCATTCATGAATGAAGCCGTTATCGAAGAACGCGGTGCAGATCCGGTTGCTGTCTTCTTGAATACTATTTCGGATATCCAGAACACCGAACAGCTGCTCGAAGTATGCGGTTTCTTCCAGCGCAAAGGCATCAGCGGCTTCATGGATATCGGCGCGATGAACGACGCCGGCAATCCGGACCGGAACCTGCTGACCTTCCTGCAAGGCGGCCTGGGCCTGCCCGACGAGTCCTACTACCGCGAAGAGCAGTTCGCTGAAACCGTAGCCGACTACCAAGAGCACCTCGGCCGGCTGCTGGGTCTTGGCAGCATTGCCGGCGCTGAAGCAGCCGCAGCCAGCGTCGTGGAGCTCGAGAAGGCGATCGCCTCTCACCACTGGGACCGGGTCAAGGTCCGCGACGCCCAGGCACGCTACAACCTGATGTCCGGAGAAGAGCTCGCCACGCTGTTCCCAGGGGTGACCACCTGGCTGGCAGGCGCCGGCATTGAGACGAAGTACTACAGCGAAGTTGTCGTCTGGCAGCCAAGCTACCTTCAGGGATTGTCTGAGCTATTCGGCTCCCAGCCGCTGGATGCCTGGAAGAACTGGTTGCGGGTCCAGGTGCTGCGCTCGTTCGCTCCCTACTTGTCCAGCGCATTCGTCAATGAGAATTTCTCCTTCTACTCGGCCAAGCTCGGTGGCGTGGAACAGCTCAAGGAACGCTGGAAGCGAGGTGTCGCATTCACCGAAGGTGCTGTTGGCGAAGACATCGGCCAACTGTACGTGGCTGAGCACTTCCCTGCAGAGGCCAAGGATGCCATGGACGCGCTGGTCCAGCGGCTCATCGAGGCTTACCGCATCTCGATCAGCGAACTGTCCTGGATGGGCCCGGAGACCATCGAAAAGGCACTGGATAAGCTTTCCAAGTTCCGTCCGAAGATCGGCTACCCGAACCAATGGATCGACTACTCTGCCATCCAGGCTGATGAACTGGACGTCATCGCGAATATTGCCTCTGCGAACGAATTCGAGTTCGCTCGTGAACTGAAGAAGATCGATGACGGGGTGGATCGCGAACTGTGGTTCATGTTCCCCCAGACGGTGAACGCCTACTACCACCCGCTGCTGAACGAAATCGCGTTCCCAGCGGCAATCCTGCGCCCGCCATTCTTCGACGTGAACCGTGACATTGCCTCGAACTTCGGCGGCATCGGCGCGGTCATCGGCCACGAAATCGGCCACGGCTTCGATGACCAGGGCTCGCAGTTCGATGGCACTGGCCAGCTGACCAATTGGTGGACCGATGAGGACCGGGCTTCCTTCGAGAAGCTGACCGCCAAGCTGGTGGACCAGTACAACGCGCTGTCCCCTTCAGAAGCCCCGGAACACAACGTCAACGGTGCACTGACCTTGGGCGAAAACATCGGCGACCTCGGTGGATTGGGCATTGCCTACAAGGCCTACAAGCTCGAGCTGGCGGCCCGCGGCATCCAGGAAGATGAAGTGATCGACGGTATCACCGGCGACCAGCGCTTCTTCTACTCCTGGGCCGAATGCTGGCGCACGCTGATCCGTCCGGAAACCGCGGTGGTGCGCGTGACCACGGACCCTCACGCACCCGGCGAATTCCGTTGCAACCAGGTGCCGAAGAACCTGGATTCCTTCCACGAGGCCTTCGGCACCAAGCCGGGCGATGGCATGTGGCTGGATCCGGCCGACCGCGTGGAAATCTGGTAAACCGCATCACCTAATGGATGGGGCAGGGGCAAAGCAGGCTTTGCCGCTGCCCCATCCTGCGTTGCGGGCCAAGATCACTGTGTAAGGCTGATCATGAAGGGCTTCAACTGCGCGCCATGACACGTAGAATGGACTATTGTGACTTCCGAAAATAATTCCGCACCGGCCCCAAATCCAAACGACCAGCGACAGGTGCGCGCCGATAAGCGCAACCAGCTGCTGGCCAAGGGCGAGGAAGCCTACCCGGTAGGCATTGCCCGCACCCACTCGTTGCAGGAAATCCGCGACAAGTACGAGCACCTCGAAGCCGGCGAGGAGACCGAGGACGTCGTCGGCATCGTCGGCCGCATCGTTTTCATGCGCAACACCGGCAAGCTGTGCTTCGCCACCTTGCAGGAAGGCGGCCAGAAGGGCGAAGGGGTTCGCCTGCAGGTCATGCTCTCGCTGGCCAACGTCGGCGAAGAGCGCCTGGCGCAGTGGAAGTCGCTCGTCGATTTGGGTGACCACGTATTCGTGACCGGCAAGGTCATCTCCTCGCGCCGCGGCGAGCTGTCCATCATGGCCGATGCCTGGGAAATGGCTTCCAAGGCCCTGCGCCCGCTGCCGGTGCTGCACGCCGACCTGAACGAAGAGACCCGCGTGCGCCAGCGCTACGCCGATTTGATCGTGCGCGACGAAGCCCGCGAGATGGTCTACAAGCGAGCCGCGATCATCCGCGCCGTGCGCAACACCCTGGAGAGCCGCGGCTACGTCGAGGTTGAGACCCCGATGCTTCAGCTGGTTCACGGCGGCGCTTCGGCTCGCCCGTTCAAGACCCACCTGAACGCCTTCGACCAGGAAATGACCCTGCGCATCGCCACCGAGCTGTACCTCAAGCGTTGCGTCGTCGGCGGCGTCGACCGCGTCTTCGAGGTGGGACGCATCTTCCGCAACGAGGGCGTCGACTCGACCCACTCGCCCGAATTCACCACCCTTGAATCCTACGAAGCCTATGCCGACCAGTACGTCATGGCCGACCGCATCAAGGAAATCATTCTCAACGCAGCTGACGCCATCGGCGCAGGCCGCACCATCGAGACCCCCAAGGGCACCGTCAACCTGGACGGCGAATGGCGCTGGGTCAGCGTCTACCCGGGCCTGTCCGAGGCTGTTGGCGTGGAGATCACCCCAGACACAGACGCATCGGTGCTGCGCGAGATCGCCGCGAAGCACGAAGTGAAGATCGATCCGGCCTGGGGAGCACAGAAGCTGGTCATCGAGCTGTTCGGCGAAATCGTCGAACCGACCTTGATCGACCCGACTTTCGTGTGCGATTACCCGCCTCTGGCACAGCCGCTGGCGCGTCCGCACCGCTCGAAGCCGGGTGTTATCGAAGCATGGGACCTGATCATCGGCGGCATGGAGCGCGGCACTGCATTCTCCGAGCTGATTGATCCGGTAATCCAGCGCGAGCGCCTGACCGAGCAGTCCTTGATGGCTGCCGGCGGAGACCCAGAAGCAATGCAGCTTGATGAAGACTTCCTGCGTGCCCTGGAATACGGTGCACCGCCAATGGGCGGCATCGGCTTGGGCATCGACCGACTGGTTATGCTTTTCACCAACGTCGGTATTCGTGAAACTATTCTGTTCCCACTGCTAAAGCCGGAGGCATAAGAATGCCATATATTGAGGCGATCGTCCCGACAATCTGCCTGGCGCTGCTTTTCTGGTACGTGATGAAAGCTATTACAAACGCGGATCGAAAAGAACGCCAAGCTGAAGCTGAAGCTGATGCGCTAATTCAAAATCGCTCGGATTCAAATAATCCAGTAAACGAGAATTAGTCGTTCCTGATAGAACCTTGTGAATTCTGATGATAATTAGAATTTATCGTGCCTATTTGTATATGCTTGTTGTTTGAAATGGACTGATGGCTGAATGCCGATCCGTCCAGTACATTCAAGCTCGGAGGAATCCCTAAATGGCACGTCAGGTTCAAATTGCCCTGATCGACGATATTGATGGTAGCGAGGCAACTGAATCAATTGCATTCAGCGTCGCTGGTCAGCATTTTGAAATCGACCTGAACGACGAGCATGCTGCTCAGTTCCATGCAGCCATCGAGCCGTACATCGAAGCGGCTCGTTCGTCAAAGCAGACTGCAGCGAGCGAAGCTCCAGCAATCCGCGCATGGGCGAAGGAAAACAACATCAAGGTCAACGCACGCGGACGCCTTAATGCAGAGGTTGTAGACGCCTACAACGCTGCAATGCGAAAGGGTGGTCGAGGCCGCGCGAAGTAATTCGCGAGGTTTTGCACAAGTCTCAAATAGGAGCCGGCACGCAATGCGTGCCGGCTCCTATTCTTATAACGATGTTCGTTATTCACGATGGATTTTCATTGAAGATTGCAATATTGGCGAACCAAGTAATTCGCATTATAAATTGCATGCCTATTGCTGATTCCCGGTAACGGGGAGCGGTATCGGTTATCCCTGTGGCGAACAAGGGAGCATTGCGGGCGCATGGTGCGTAGCATCGAATTATTGGTAAGCAAGGAGTGTGCCGAAGATGTTTGAGAGATTTACCGACCGTGCCCGCCGAGTTGTCGTGCTCGCCCAAGAAGAGGCGCGCATGCTCAACCACAACTACATCGGCACCGAGCACCTGTTGCTCGGTCTAATCCACGAAGGCGATGGCGTCGCCGCAAAGGCGCTCGAGTCGCTGAATATTTCGCTGGGTGCCGTTCGTGAGCAGGTTCAGGAGATTATCGGCAAGGGCCAGCAGGCGCCTTCCGGTCATATCCCGTTCACTCCTCGCGCCAAGAAGGTCTTGGAGCTCTCGCTGCGCGAAGCGCTGCAGCTGGGACACAACTACATTGGTACCGAGCACATCCTGCTCGGCCTGATCCGCGAGGGCGAGGGCGTCGCAGCCCAGGTTCTGGTGAAGCTTGGCGCCGACCTCGGTCGCGTGCGCCAGCAGGTCATCCAGCTGCTCTCTGGCTACCAGGGCGGCAAGGAAACCGCATCCGCTGGCGTCAGCTCGGGCGGACAGCAGGAAGGTACCCCTGCAGGCTCGGCAGTGCTCGACCAGTTCGGCCGCAACCTCACCGCAGCCGCCCGCGAAGGCAAGCTCGACCCGGTGATCGGCCGCGAGCACGAGATGGAACGCGTCATGCAGGTCCTCTCGCGCCGCACCAAGAACAACCCGGTGCTGATCGGCGAGCCCGGCGTCGGCAAGACCGCCGTTGTCGAGGGCCTGGCCCAGGCCATCGTGCGCGGCGACGTACCGGAAACCATCAAGGACAAGCAGCTGTACACCCTGGACCTCGGTTCGCTGGTGGCCGGCTCCCGCTACCGCGGCGACTTCGAGGAACGCCTGAAGAAGGTCCTGAAGGAAATCCGCACCCGTGGCGACATCATCCTGTTCATCGACGAGATCCACACCCTGGTCGGTGCCGGTGCCGCCGAAGGTGCCATCGATGCCGCGTCGATCCTCAAGCCGATGCTGGCTCGTGGCGAACTGCAGACCATTGGTGCAACCACCTTGGACGAGTACCGCAAGAACATCGAGAAGGACGCCGCGCTCGAGCGCCGCTTCCAGCCGATCCAGGTCAAGGAACCTTCGGTTGAGCTGACCACGCAGATCCTGCGCGGCCTGCGCGACCGCTACGAGGCGCACCACCGCGTGACCATTACTGACGGCGCGCTGCAGGCTGCCGCCCAACTGGCCCACCGCTACATTTCCGATCGCTTCCTGCCGGACAAGGCAGTTGACCTGATCGACGAGGCCGGCGCACGCCTGCGCATCCAGCGCATGACCGCGCCACCGGCACTGAAGGAAATGGACGAGGAAATCGCCACCGTGCGCCTGGAGAAGGAAGCCGCGATTGACGCGCAGGACTTCGAAGGTGCAGCCTCGCTGCGCGATAAGGAATCCAAGCTGATCGAGGCCCGCAACGAGAAGGAGAAGTCCTGGCGCAATGGCGACATGGACGAAATCTCCGAGGTGACCGAGGACCTCATTGCAGAGGTGCTTGCCAACTCCACCGGAATCCCGGTAGTGAAGCTGACCGAGGAAGAGTCCTCGCGCCTGCTCAACATGGAAGAAGAGCTGCACAAGCGCGTTATCGGCCAGGACTCGGCCATCAAGGCCATCTCGCAGGCGATCCGCCGCACCCGTGCCGGCCTGAAGGACCCGAACCGTCCAGGCGGCTCGTTCATCTTCGCCGGCCCGACCGGCGTGGGCAAGACCGAGCTGGCCAAGGCGCTGGCGGAGTTCCTCTTCGGCGAGGAAGACGCGCTGATCACCCTGGACATGTCCGAATACTCGGAGAAGCACACCGTTTCCCGCCTGTTCGGTGCCCCTCCAGGCTACGTCGGCTACGAAGAGGGCGGTCAGCTGACCGAAAAGGTCCGCCGCCGTCCGTTCTCCGTGGTGCTCTTCGACGAGGTGGAGAAGGCCCATGCGGACCTGTTCAACTCGCTGTTGCAGATCCTGGAAGACGGACGCCTGACCGACTCCCAGGGCCGTGTGGTGGACTTCAAGAACACCATCATCATCATGACCACCAACCTCGGTACCCGTGACATCTCCAAGGGTGTGTTGACCGGATTCCAGTCGGCCGCGGATACCAAGACCGGCTACGAGCGGATGCAGGCCAAGGTCCAGGAAGAACTGCGCCAGCATTTCCGCCCTGAGTTCCTGAACCGTGTTGACGACACCGTGGTCTTCCCGCAGCTGAACCAGGAGGAGATCGAGGAGATCGTCGACCTGTTCATCGCACGCCTGGCCAAGCGCCTGCAGGAACGCGATATCACCATCGAGCTGACCCAGGCTGCCCGCAGCCTGCTGGCCCAGCGCGGCTACGATCCGGCAATGGGTGCACGCCCGCTGCGCCGCACCATCCAGCGCGACATCGAGGACCAGCTCTCCGAGCGCATCCTCTTCAGCCAGATCGTTGCCGGCCAGAAAGTCACCGTGGACGTCGAGGGCGAAGGCGAGAGCCGCAAGTTCGTCTTCCACGCCGAAGGCGGCACCGGCCAGCTGGAAGGCGAGCCGGCACCGGCAGCCCTGGAAAGCTGAGCCGTTAGCGGAATCACCACTAGCCGTGGAACTGGGAAATCCAGTTCCACGGCTATTGGCTTTAATCCGCCCATGTCGTAGGGTCAACACATGAAGATGCGAAGAAAGGGGCAGCAGATGATTGCCGCATCCTGCCTCGCCGTCATGGCCTATTTGGCCCTGTACCTTTTCCTGCGGCCCGAGCTTCCGGAACAGCTGGTGCGCCACGCAGGAGCCGATGGCGCCGGATACAGCCCGACATGGCTGGTGATGCTCGTAATCGGCGCCGTGGCCACGCTCAGCATTGCCATCGGCATCATCGCGTACCGCGACTTCACCTCACTGGGGCACTGGAATCCCGGGCCGAAATCCATTGTGGTCTGCTTCGTGGCAGCTGGATTCGGAATCCTCGGGCTCGGTGCCGCCATGCTGTTCACCGTCTTGGGTCAAGACGCCGCCCAGCTGGGCTCCTTGCCTGTCGGCATGGGGCTGATCGGTTTGCTCGGGGTCTTCGCGCTTTCTGCCGGGTTGCTGGCCAGGGCCCTGCCCAGGGCAGAGCAAGAGGCCCTCGATGACTGAGAGGCGATCGAGGCCCGCCTTGCCAGCCGGACTTAGCGGCCTACCGCCTTGGCGACCGGCGCGGCAAGCTTTTCCTCCAGCTGCTCATCAAGCGCGGTAATGGCGAATGACGCGGGCCAGAGCGTGCCCTCATCGAGCTGCGCGACATCGTTGAAGCCGAAGGTCAGGTAGCGGGTGCCGAACTTCGTGGCATCCTGCATGAAGCACAAGATCTTGCCGTCCAAGGAGTAGGCTGGCATGCCATACCAGGTTTTCGGTTCCAACTCAGGAGCCGTGGAGGTGACGATCCGGTGCAGCTTCTCGGCCAGCACCTTGTCGTTTCCTTCGAAGGAAGCAATCTTCTCTTCCACTTCCCGTCGAGCCTGCTCGGCCTTCTCGGCCTTGGTCATGCGCTTCTTCGGAGCGCGCACCTCAGCGGCGCGCTCTTTCATCGCGGCCTTCTCAGCGGCCGAAAAACCCTCTTGTTCAGTACTGCTCATGCTTTTCTGCCTAAACCGTTTGGTTGATACGGACCATATTTCCCGAAGGGTCGCGGAATGCGCAATCGCGCGGACCCCACGGCTGGTCCATCGGCTCCTGCAGGACTTCAGCGCCCGAGGCGCTCACGGTCTCGAACACCTGGTCCAGGTCGGTAGTGGAAAGCACCAGCGGACCGATGGTTCCCTTGGCTACCAGCTCGGCCAGGGTCTGCGCATCGGCGTCGGAGCGGCCGGCGCCCGGAGCCGAAAGCACCAAGCTGGTGCCGGTGCCATCGGAGCCCGCAAGCGATACCCAGCGGAAGCCGCCGTTGGCGACATCTGAAATTACCGTGAAGCCCAGCGCATCGCGGTAGAACGCGAGCGCCTCATCTACATCGAGCACGGTCAACGGGACATGATTGATTGAAATATTTGCCATGGCTCCAGCCTAGGCAGTGCCGCGCAGCGCGCGCTTCTTCAAAAATGCTCAGAATCTCTCGGGACGCAAAAGGATCTTGGCAATGCAGGCAGGGATCTGCTCCGTGGCAGAATGATCCCGTTCCCGGTAGGCGGAGGGGGTTTCCCCCACCACTTCGGTGAAGCGTGTGCTGAAGGAACCCAGCGAAGTCCAGCCCACTTGCATGCAGGCATCAGTGACCGAGACTGACGCGCGCAGCAGATGCATGGCACGCTCAATGCGGCGGGTAAGCAAATAGGAATGCGGCGTCTCGCCATAGGCCCGCTTGAACTCCCTGGAAAAGTGCGCAGGAGACATGGACGCCCGCTGGGCCAATGCCGGCACATCCAAAGGCTCGGCATAGTTCCGATCCATCAGGTCCTTGGCACGGCGCAAATGCGCCAGTGCCTTCAGCGCTTCGGCATCCACCGGCTAACCTCGATTCCTGGCCCGCAGCACCAGGATTGCACCGAGCACAGTCGAGCACAGGTAGATCCCGATGACCGCGATCCAGCCCGCGGTGAATCCACCGGCCGATCCCACCAGCAGGCCCATGGCCAGCGGCCCGACGGTGAATCCGCCGAACTGGCCTGCCGAGACGATTCCGCTGGCGCTGCCCAAGTGGCTTGCCGGGATCGCACGCAGCAACCCCGCCATGAGCACCACCGAAACTCCCAGGGCCGAGGCGCCATGCAGGGCAACCGCCAGCCAGAGCAGCGCCACCGAATGCATTTGCTGGGCCAGAAGGAAGCTGGCTCCGCCCGCAGTGGCCAGCGATGCCAACAGCAGCAGGAGCTTGGGCGCTGAAACCCCGCGGGCCATCATCTGCCCCCAGCCGACGCGGGCACTGACCCCAACGACTCCGGCCACCGCAGCGGTCAGGCCGCCGGCCACCAAGGAGAAATCCAGTTCGCGGACCGCAAAGAGCGCTAGATAGACATTGGTTGCCTGCACGCCGACGCCGTTGATGAAACCGAACAGGGCCAGCGCGAAAATGACGAACTTCGTCGAGGGGGCTGCCGCGGCGATCGGCTTGTCCGCATCCGTCTTCGGCTTTTTCGGTGCAGGCACGCTGAGCATGGGGGTAGCGCGGACAACTCGTACGGCGATGAGCGCGAGCACTGCGGCGAGTACCGCGCCAGCCAGCGACGCGCCATGCCAGCCGATGAACGCCGCCAGCAACGGGAACCCCACGCTGCCTACGAGCTGTGAAACCTGCACGCCTGACTGCTTGATGCCGGTCCACGTAATGCGCTGGGCGCTGGGAACCCGCTGGGCAAGAATGCGGTTGGTGACGCCGTTGGGGAATGACTGGGCCAAACCGGCAAGCCCGGATGCCACCAGCAGCAGCACATAGCCGGCCGGGATGGCCGCCAGGCCCAGCGCAACCGCGGTGGTGCAGAAAATCAGCAGCATCAGCCTGGTATCCGGTTGCCTGTCCGAGAACTTCCCGAAGACGGCGTTGCCCAGTGCGGCGCAGCCAAAGCAGGCCGTCGCCAGCAGGCCGAACTGGGATTCGGTGATTCCCAAATCCCTGATGACCAGGTCGCTGGTGGCGCTCAACCCGTAATTAAGCAGGGGAGCGATACCCACTGCGGAGAGCAGGATGGCAAGCAACCCGAATCCGGGGCGTGCTGTTCTAGCTGTCATCCTCGTCCTTGCTCCCGGGGCTTCAATGTTCAAGCTTATTGTGGCAGTTCTGCGTGCAGGATGTTCCTTCCAGGACATATCCAGCGACTTCTTCGATTCTGCAAACTGGGAGGCATAGGATCTAAACGTGAACTCTTTTACCGTCCGCCCAGCCAAAACCAGTGATGTCAACGCGATCCGCAATCTGGTGCGCCCCCTGGCCGAGGAACGAATCCTGCTGGATAAGGAAGCGGTCACCTACTACGAGTCCATCCAGGAATTCCTGGTAGCCGAGGATCCGGAGGGCAGCGTTGTCGGCTGCGGCGGCTTGCACGTCATCTGGGAGGACATCGCCGAAATCCGCACCCTCGCCACCTCCGATACGGTCCGCGGCATGGGGGTCGGGCACCTTTTGCTGGGAGAACTGCTCAAACGCGCCAAGGCTGTCGGGGTGTCGCGTGTTTTCTGCCTGACCTTCGAAGTTGCATTCTTCGAACGCCAAGGGTTCAAGGTGATGGCTGACCAGAGCGCCGTGGATCCCGCGGTGTACCAGGAGATCCTGCTCTCCCGGGATGAAGGCGTCGCTGAATTCCTGGACCTTGCACGTGTGAAGCCGAATACCCTGGGCAATACCCGCATGATCATTACGCTGGACTGATATTCCTACTCCATCCGGTCATAGCGGGCACGGAACATCAGGTAGACCGCGTAGCAAACCAGGCCAACACCGATGGCAATCAAGGCAACGGGCCCGAAAGGCTGGTCCTGGATGGCCTTCAACGCGCCATCGATGCCGCTGGCCTCTTCCGGGTCGCGCTGCACCGTGGCCACGATGAATAACAGGCCAACGGCACCCAGGACTGCGCCCTTGGCCGGGTAGCCGAGCATGCCTGAGAACTTCACCGCGCGGGAAACCTCCTTGTTTCCAGAACCCCGCAGATCCTCCAGGAACTTCTTGGCGGCTCCCTTGTAGATGTAATAGCCGGCCATGACCAGCATGCCGAGGCCGATGGCGATCAGCAAGGCCCGGCCAAGGCCTGTCTGCATCAGTTCGCCGCTGAAGCTGCTGGCGGTCTTTCCCGAATCGCTGGGATTGCCCGCGGCGAATCGTCCAAAGGTGAATCCGACAGCCAAGAACGATATTGAAGTAGCCGCGGACTTGAGCCTTTCCTTCAGCTTCTTCTCGGGCAAGAAGGCCTGCGCCATGGACCACAGGCCCAGCAGCAGGGCGCCGATTGCGCAGATCCACAGCAGAATCATACCAAAGGGCTGATTTGCCAGTGCGCCCATGGCTCCGCCCTGGTCGGCTTCCGCCTTGCGGCCGGCAGCGACAACAACTGCAAGGATTCCCAAGGTGGCATGGAGAATCCCGTTGGCGACGAATCCCAAGCGGGCGGCACCCTCGAACCAGGGATGCTCGGCTACGTGGCGAACCGTGCCGGCAGGGTCAACTGAAGCGTTCATGGGCTAAGCATAGGTACGCGCTGGCAGATAAAGCCAGCAGGCACCCGCGTGTTCTTTGCCGGTATCAGGAAGGCAGGCGGATGCCGTCATCCTCGGCGATCGCCAGGCCATCTTTCAGCAGCCCAGCCAGCGCGCGTTCACGCTGGTCCAGCGGAGACTGCAACCGTGCAAGTGCCACGTAGCCTGCATGCGATTCCTGGGCCAGATCGGACAGGAATGACTGCTGCGGCACAGCGTCCTCATGTTCGCGCAGGATCGCCATGATGGCTCCCCGGACCTGGCGATCGGTACCCTTCCAAGCCTGGCCCTTCGGGGTGTAGTGCGGTGCCGGTTGCCCGCCGGCAACCCAGGCGCACTGCTGGTACACCGGGCATTGCCCGCACTTCGGGCTGCGTGCAGTGCAGACCAGTGCACCGAGCTCCATCACCGAAACATTCCACAGATTTGCTGCCCGGTCATCTTCGGGCTGGACTTCCCTGGCCCGGACGAACTCGCTGGCGCGCGGGCTTGGCTCGGGCAATGCCATGCCGCCAAAGAGCCGGGCATGCACACGGCGGATATTCGTATCCACGACGACTGTGCGCTCGCCGAAGGCGAAGCAGGCAATCGCGGCCGCGGTGTAGTCGCCGATGCCGGGCAAGGCCAACAGCTGCGCTTCGGTGCGCGGGACTTCGCCGTTGTATTCGGTGGTGATCTCCACGGCGGCGGCATGCAAGCGCTGCGCACGCCGCGGATAGCCAAGCCGTCCCCAGGCCTTCAAAGCCTCGGACAGCGGCTCCGCGGCCAGATCCTGCGGCCGCGGCCAGCGGCGCATCCATTCCTCCCACACCGGCAGGACACGAACCACGGGGGTCTGCTGGAGCATGAACTCGCTGACCATGACTTCCCATCCGCTCACGCCAGGACGGCGCCATGGCAGGTCGCGGGCGTTCTCTAGGTACCAGTCGTTGATGGTTTCGTGGATTTGCTGCACCCCACCACTCTAGGCCAGCGCACGGAAGACCCGGAATCCGAGGGGATCCAGTGGGGAACGCGATGCGCCCCGGATCCTACGCCATTACCGGGTTCGGGCAGTGCAATGAATTAGCCTTAAGCCATGAGCAACGCATCAGGGAGGAAACCATCGGCCAGCGTTTACCGGCGCCGGCGGATTACCGTGGCAGTACTTGCCCTGGTGCTCATCGGCCTGATCGTCTGGGGCGTCGTTGCCCTCGTGGGGGTCTTTGCCCCCGATGAGCAGGAAACTGCGGGCAATGAACCGACCGCCCAGCAGACACAACCGGTCCCTTCGCCATCGGCCGAGCCGGAAGAGAATGAAGACTCGGCCAAGATGTGCAGCGGCGACGAGATCGAGGTTACCGCGACGACCGATGCGAAAAGCTACGCCTCGGACAAGAAGCCGACATTGATTCTCGGCATCGAGAATGTCTCCAAGCGCGAATGCGAGGTGAACGTCGGAAGCACGCAGCAGGAGTTCCTGGTTTCCAGCGGTTCTGACCGCATCTTCTCCACGGTCGACTGCCTCGAGAACGCAGAGGACGTAATCCTGGCCTTCAAGCCCGGCCAGAAGGAGAATTCGCGCTTCACCTGGAACCGCGAGCGTTCGGCTCCCGGCTGCAAAGCTGTCAGCGTGCAGCCGCGTCCGGGAACCTACAAGTTCACCGCGGCTGTCGGCGACTTTGTCTCCGAGCCGGTGACCTTCACCCTGGAGTAAGCGACTAGATGTAGCGGTCCAGCAGCGAGGACTCGGCCATGCGGGCCAGGCCTTCGCGGATGGAACGTGCGCGCTGCTCGCCGACGCCTTCAATTTCCATGAGCTGGCTGGTTGATGCGGACATCAGCAGCTGCAAGTTGTCGAATGCCGCCACCAGGCGATCTCCCACCACCTTGGGAACCGTGCGGATCTGCGAGAGCAGGCGGTATCCCTTGGGGGTCAGCTGGGCGTCCTGGCCAATGCTGGAATGCGGGAACAGGATCTTGGTCAGCCCGTCGAGCTCGACCAGCTGCGCATCGGACACTTCATGCAGCGTCTCCAAGGCATGCTCGATATCCAGGTCCTGGCCCTCGGCGTCGGAGTAGTCCCGCAGCAGCAGCTCGTTATCTGCCTGGATGCCGGAGAGCAATTCGGCATGCTGGGCTGCCAGCAGGCGCCCGTCGATGCCCAGCTCCAGCACGTAGCGGGAGATTTCCTCGCTGGTGCGGCGCAGCATCTCGGTGCGCTGCAGCACCGCCAGCACTTCCCGCGCAGTGGCGACATCCTCGATCTCCGCCGCAGACAGGGCGCTGGTGACCTGGTCCAAGCGGTGGCGGTAGCGTTCCAGGGTGGCGATGGCCTGGTTGCCACGGGCCAGCAGGCGCTCGGCAGGCTCGAGCACATGGCGCTCGCCGTCGGCATAGAGGGTGATGGTCTGCATCGACTGCGACACCGAAATCGTCGGGAACCCGGATTGCGCGGCCACGCGTTCCGCGGTGCGGTGGCGGGTGCCGGATTCCTGGGTTTCAATCTGCGCATCCGGCATCAGCTGCACGCCTGCCTGCAGGATCTGCCGTCCGTTACCATCCAGGATGATCGCACCGTCCATCTTGGCCAGTTCGCGGATGCGGGTAGGGGTGTATTCGGTGTTGATCCGGAAGCCGCCGGAGCTGATCGACTCGACGAGCTTGTCGTGACCCAGCACAATCAGGGCGCCGGTGCGGCCGCGCTGGATCCGCTCAAGACCCTGGGCGAGTTCGGTACCGGGGGCAATCTGGGCCAAGACGGCAAGGAATCCGGGGGTTGGGTGCGCTTTCAACTGGCGTCCTTTCGGCGGGCGGCAATAATCAAGTTTATCGCGTTGGCTTCTGCCGCTGGTTGAAGGCGATATCCAGGGCCTGGGCGATATTCTCCACCTGGATGACGCGGATGCCCTCGGGGATGTTCTTCAACGGTTCCGGGGTGGCAGGGGCCATCGCGAAGGAGAATCCCAGACGCTGGGCCTCGGTGATGCGCCGCGAGATTTCCGGTACCTGCCTCACCTCGCCGGCCAAGCCGACCTCGCCGAAGGCCACGAAGTCCTGCGGCAGCGGGAACTCGTTCATCGACGAGGCCAGGGCCAGCGCGCAGGCCAGATCCGATGCCGGTTCGGCGATCTTGACGCCGCCCACCGTGGCGATATACGAGTCCATGGACGACAGGTCCATATGCGCGCGGGCCTGCAGCACCGCCACCACCATCTGCGCCCGTGCCGCATCCAGGCCGCTGGTGGCCCTGCGGGCGGCCGGGGCGTTGCTGCGCGAGAGCAAGGTCTGCACCTCGGCCACCAGCGGCCGGCGGCCCTCGAGGGTGACCGTGATGCAGGTGCCCGGTACGGGGTTGCGGGTTCGCGTGACGAACAGCTTGGAAGGATCGGTCAGCGATTCGATGCCGTCCTCATTCAGGTCGAAGCAACCCACCTCATCTGTGGCGCCGTAGCGGTTCTTCAGCGCGCGCAGGATGCGCAGCCGCGAATGCTTCTCGCCATCGAACTGGCAGACCACATCCACCAGGTGCTCGAGCAGCCGCGGGCCGGCGACCGACCCTTCCTTGGTGACGTGGCCGACCATGATGGTGGACATGGCCCGGGTCTTGGCCGCGTTGATGATCGAGGCGGCTACTTCGCGGACCTGGGACACGCCGCCGGCGGCGCCGTCCACCTCTGCCGAGGAGAAGGTCTGCACCGAGTCCAGGATCAGCAGCTGCGGATCGATCTCCTGGATCTGCCCCAGCGCCAGGGCCAGGTCGGTTTCGGCTGCCAGGAACAGCGTATCGGCGATGGCGTTGATGCGTTCGGCGCGGGATTTGACCTGCGCGGCCGATTCCTCGCCGGTCAGGTAGAGCACGCGCAGGCCGGTCTGCGCCGCTTTCGCTGCGACGTCCAGGAGCAGCGTGGACTTGCCTACGCCGGGTTCTCCGGCGAGCAGGATCGCGGCTGCCGGGACCAGTCCGCCACCGAGCACGCGGTCCAGCTCGGAGACGCCGCTGGGGCGGAAGGCGGCTTCGGAGCCGTCGATCTGCGCGATCGGCTTGGCCGGGTGGGCGACTTTGGCCGCGGCCACGGTGCGCGCCGAGACCACACCCACTTCTTCGACGGTGCCCCAGGCCTGGCATTCGCCGCAGCGGCCCACCCATTTGATCGTGGTCCATCCGCATTCGGAGCATTTGAACGATGCGCTGGATTTGCTGCGGGTGGAAGTTTTGGCCATGGCTCAATGCTATCGAGCCATGCGGACATTTTTGTTCAGGAGAGCTTGGGCAGCACTTCGATGGCTTCCTCGTGCACGCGGCCGGCTGCCTCGAGCAGATCCACCACCAGCGGGCGCAGCAGCAGGACAAGGCCTTCGCCCTGGAGCCCTTCGACGCCGAGGGCGCGCGGATCCAGCTGAGCGGCGACACCTTCGAGCTGCAGCTGCGCGGACTTCTCGTATTTGCGCTGGCCCGCCACCGTGGTCTCGCGCACCGAGTGCGCCAAGGTGTTGACCGCCTCGGACAGCTCGCGCATCAGCGGAGCCAGGGTTTGCGCGCCTTCCGGGGTCAGCGCGCTGTTACTGAGCACGGAAGCCAGCCGCCGGGCGAAAACCCGCGAGTTGCGGGCGGCCCAGTCGTAGTGGTTGAAGCGCTTGGACAGCCGGTTCAGCTCGTGGCGGTGGCGCCGCCCGGCGGGGGAAATCGTGGCGATTTCCTTGGACGCGCGGAAGGCGGCTGGCAGCTTGTCCAGATGCTTCTGGGTGCCGCGTGCCTTGATCAGCGCGTGGAATGCGGAGCGCCGGTCATCGTCGCGGATGGCCCAGGAGCATTCCAAAAGCGCTTCGGAAAGCTCCTTGAACAAATCCGATAATGCGGAAACCGGACTGCGCCTCGGGTCGGTGGGCCAGAAAATAATGACCAGCAGGGCGAGCAGGGAACCGGTCAGGGCATCGATGGAACGGGCAAATGGGCCGTCGGCGCTGATTGGCAGCAGCACCACCAGTGCCGATTGCATACCCAGCTGGGTGGAGAAGATGGCACCTGAATCCAGGTAGCGGGCTATGACCAGGCTGAGCGACATCACCAGCGCGGCCTGCCAGATACCCTGCCCGAACCAGTGCATGAGGGTGTCGCCCAGGGCCACGCCGAGGGTGCATCCCAGGGCGACCTCGGCAGTTTTGCGCACCGTGGTGGAGGCGCCGAAGCCCAGGGAAACCAGTGCGCTGGTGGCCGCGAAAATCGGCTGGGAATGCCCCCAGATGCTTTCGGCGATCCAGAAGGCGCCGATTGCGCCGAGGGTCATGCGCAGGATTCGAGGCAGGGAATTGCGCGAGCGTATCAGCCCGGCGCGATTGCGCTGGGATAAGAAGCCCAATACATGCGCTGGCATGCGCTTGGCCTTCCGTGTAGTTGCCATGGCTTCAGTCTTCCATGCGTTCGGTCCCAGATGGCAGAAGCTGCCGGGATATTGCGCTGGTGAGCAGGATCACCTGCCTGTGGACAAGTTGTTAACCTTCTGTTCACCTTCGCCGGGGAAGCTGGTTACTTTCGATCCTTAACGTCGTAGATGAAGCGGAGAGAAGCCGCTGAAAGTTTTACATCGATCTACCAACATGGGGAGTAAATCTCGTGAAGCTCAACCGCTTTGGCAGCGCAGCTGCCGTTCTTTCCGTCGCAGCACTCGCACTGACCGCTTGCGGCTCGGATAACCCAACCGCCGCTGCCGGTTCCGAAGGCGCAGAGACCTCTGCTGCATCCGGTGTCACCGGTACGCTGACCGGCATCGGCGCATCCAGCCAGAACTCGGCCATGGAAGCATGGGCCACCGGCTTCAAGGCTGCCAACCCGGACGCCAACGTGCAGTACTCGCCAGACGGCTCCGGCGCAGGCCGCGAAGCATTCCTGGCAGGCGGCGCGCAGTTCGCCGGCTCGGATGCCTACCTGAAGGAAGACGAGGCCGCCAAGGCCAAGGAAGTTTGCGGCCCAGAAGGCGCATTCAACATCCCAGCTTACGTCTCGCCGATCGCGATCGCCTTCAACCTCGAAGGCGTTGAAGAGATCAACATGGACGCAGCCACCATCGCCAAGGTGTTCAAGAAGGAAATCACCAAGTGGAACGATGAGGCCATTGCCAAGCAGAACCCGGACGTGGAGCTGCCTGATACCGCAATCACCGTTGTGCACCGCAACGACGAGTCCGGCACCACCGAGAACTTCGTCGAGTACCTGAAGGCCGCAGCGGCTGATGTCTGGACCTACGATGTCTCCGGCGACTGGCCAAGTGACATCCAGTCGGAGAACGCCAAGGGCACCTCCGGCGTGGTTTCGACCACCACTTCGACCAACGGCGCCATCACCTACGCTGACTTCTCCGCAGTGGGCAACCTGTCCACCGTGAACGTCAAGGTTGGCGATGAGTACACCAAGATCTCCGCCGAGGCAGCTGCCAAGGCCCTCGAGACCGCAACCCCGGTTGAAGGTGCGGCCGAGAACGACCTGGCCCTGGATCTAGAGCGCGACACCACCGAAGCGGGCACTTACCCAATCGTCCTGGTTTCGTACCACATCTTCTGCAGCAGCTACAAGGACCAGGCAACCGCTGATCTGGTCAAGGCCTTCGGCAACTACGTCATCTCCGAAGACGGCCAGAAGACCGCCCAGGCTTCGGCAGGCAACGCCCCAATTTCGGCATCCATCGCCGAGAAGGCCAAGAAGTCGATCGACGGCATCACCGTCGCCGAGTAGTACCCCGCCGGGCAACCGGCAACAGGTGCGGGTGGCCGAACTCAACCACCCGCACCAGCAGTACCCCTCCACCCCCGCAGTGAAAACTGCATCACCCCCGTTTCGTAAAGGCTCTAGCCATGACTACCAATGCTTTGACAAGCAAGTCATCGACTTCCGGCCGCGCTGGTGACAAGGTCTTCTCCGGCGCCGCACTGGCTGCCGGTGTCCTGATCCTGATCACGCTCTTCGCGGTCGCGGTCTTCTTGCTGATCCAAGCCCTGCCGACGTTCTTAGCCGATCCGGCTGAGATTTCCGGCGGCGAAGGATTCTTCGCCTACATCTGGCCGATTGTCATCGGCACCGTTATCGCAGCGGCTATCGCGCTGCTGATCGCCACCCCGATCGGCATCGGCGTGGCACTGTTCATCTCGCACTTCGCTCCACGCAAGGTCGCCGGCCCGCTGGGCTACCTGATCGACCTGCTCGCCGCGATCCCCTCGGTGATCTACGGCGCGTGGGGCTACATGGTGCTCGCTCCGGCTCTGGTTCCAGGCTACGAATGGCTGGCCAAGAACCTGGGCTTCATCCCGCTCTTCGAAGGCCCGGCCAGCCAGACCGGCAAGACCATGCTCACCGCCGGCATCGTGCTGGCAGTGATGGTGCTGCCGATCATCACTTCGCTGAGCCGCGAAATCTTCCTGCAGACTCCGAAGCTGCACGAAGAGGCCGCCCTCGCCCTAGGGGCAACCCGCTGGGAAATGATCACCACCGCGGTGATCCCCTTCGCCCGCCCTGGCATCATCTCCGCCGTCATGCTGGGCCTGGGCCGCGCCCTGGGTGAAACCATGGCCGTCGCGCTGGTGCTTTCCACCGGCAACCTGATCCCATCGCTGATCAAGACCGGCAACCAGACGATCGCCGCGGAAATCGCCTTGAACTTCCCTGAGGCCTTCGGCCTGCGCCTGGCAGAGCTGATCGCCGCCGGCCTGGTCCTGTTCCTGATCACCCTGATCGTGAACATGATCGCTCGTGGAATCATCGCCCGCCACAAGGAATTCTCGGGAGCCAACTGATGAGCACCATGACAACTAACCAGAACAGCACCTCGGGCAAGCCGACTCCTCCGGTGCGCAAGCGCAACTCCCTGGCCAAGGGCAAGCTGCCGAAATGGGCCATCTGGGCCATCGCCGCAGGCTCCATCATCATCGGCGCGGCAGCGTCCACGCTAACCGGCTTCAACGTGGCCTCCTTCGCCATCTACTCCGCGATCATCTTCCTGGTGGCCGCCTCGGTAATCACCACCGTTGCCGAAGGCAAGCGCCGCGGCAAGAACGCGATGTGGACCTACCTGATCTACGCCGCCTTCATCGTGGCAGTGATCCCGCTGGTATCCGTGCTCTTCACGGTGCTGGAAAAGGGCATGCCGGGCATGAACAGCCACTTCCTGTTCAGCTCCATGAACGGTGTGACCGGCGCGGTGGACAACGAAACCGTCGCCAATGGCACCCCGGTGGTCGGCGGCGCGTACCACGCGGTGATGGGCACCTTGCTGATCACCCTGTGGGCTACCCTGATCTCCGTTCCGGTTGGCATGCTGACCGCTGTCTACCTGGTGGAATACGGCCAGGGCAAGGCGCTGTCCAAGGCGATCACCTTCTTTGTCGACGTGATGACCGGCATTCCCTCGATCGTCGCCGGCCTGTTCGCGGCGGCCTTCTTCGGCATGATCCTGGGCCCGAACGCCCGCATGGGCATTGTCGCAGCGGTCGCGTTGAGCGTGCTGATGATCCCGACGGTGGTCCGCTCCACCGAGGAAATGCTCAAGATCGTCCCGAACGAGCTGCGCGAGGCATCCTACGCACTGGGCGTGCGCCGCTGGCGCACCATCTTGAAGGTGGTCATCCCGACCGCGATCTCCGGTATCGCCTCCGGTGTCACCCTGGCCATCGCCCGCGTGATCGGCGAGACCGCACCGATCCTGGTCACCGCCGGCATCGCAAGCAACATCAACCTGAACGTCTTCGCGAACTGGATGTCCACGCTGCCGACCTTCATCTACTACCAGATCCTGACCCCGACCAGCCCGACGAACATCGACCCATCGGTGCAGCGCGCCTGGGCCGCAGCCCTGCTGCTGATCCTCATGGTGATGGCGTTGAACCTCCTCGCCCGCCTGGTCGCTTCGATCTTCGCCCCAAAGAAGGGCCGTTGAGCCTAGGCTCCGGTCCGGACAAACCCAAACTTTTTCAAGGATTACATCATGGCAAAACGCATCGACGTCAATGACCTGAACGTCTACTACTCCAAGTTCCTCGCCGTTGAAGGCGTCTCGATCAACATCGAGCCGAAGTCGGTCACCGCATTCATCGGCCCATCGGGTTGCGGCAAGTCCACCTTCCTGCGAACCCTGAACCGCATGCACGAGGTTATCCCCGGAGGCCGCGTCGAGGGCCAGGTCCTGCTGGACGGCGACGACCTGTACGGCGCGGGCGTGGACCCGGTGACCGTGCGCAGCCAGATCGGCATGGTCTTCCAGCGTCCGAACCCGTTCCCGACCATGTCCATCAAGGACAACGTGCTGGCCGGCGTGAAGCTGAACGGCAAGAAGATCTCCAAGTCCGACGCCGACGCGCTGGTGGAGAAGTCGCTGCGCGGGGCGAACCTCTGGAATGAGGTCAAGGACCGCCTGGACAAGCCGGGCTCGGGTCTTTCCGGCGGCCAGCAGCAGCGACTGTGCATCGCCCGCACCATTGCGGTCAAGCCTGACGTGATCCTGATGGACGAGCCGTGCTCGGCACTGGACCCGATCTCCACCCTGGCCATCGAGGACCTGATCAACGAGCTGAAGAACGACTACACCGTGGTGATCGTGACCCACAATATGCAGCAGGCCGCCCGCGTGAGCGACAAGACCGCGTTCTTCAACATCGCCGGCACCGGCAAGCCGGGCAAGCTCATCGAGTACAACGACACCGCAGCCATCTTCTCCAACCCGGAGCAGAAGGCCACCGAGGATTACGTCTCCGGACGCTTCGGATAAAGATTTCGGATACCGCCGCTCCTTGAGTCGGCGGTAGACGGACCGGAAGGGGGGTCTTCCGGGGATCCTGGAGGGGATCACCGCCAGCGGCGCACCGATTGCGGTGCGCCGCTGCACTTTAACCATTCACGTAAAGCACCCTTGACTGTAAAGCGACCTTGTCAGTAAAGTGAGGTTTACATTTATCGGAAAGGGGATAACGGTGGATTCAAAAGAGTCAGTTGGTCAAAGCAAGTGGGGCCGTTCGCGATTCGGCGGATCGACAGCCCTGCTGATCATCCTGTCACTGCTCGGGGGGCTGGTCCTCTGCGCTGCCATGGCGCTGATCTGGTTGACATTCGGCCCCGAGGCCGATCAGCAGCGCAAGATGCTGGCCGGGCTGGTCTTTGCACTGATGACGCTGCCCGCTGCCTCCGCCTTGTGCTGGGTATTCATGCTGGACAGGGATACCCTGGCCGGAGCCGTGCGGGATCCGGACTCATCCATCGAGGGAAAATGGTACGAAAAGGCGGTTTTCGGAGCATTTCATGATCTGATCGCCCTGTGCGGGCTAGGCGCCATGGCGCTGGGCTTGCTGCGCATTGACGTAGATCCGGTGATGCTGCTTGTCGGGGTCGTGCTGCTGGCTGCCGTGGACGTGCTCGTGCGCTACCTGGTGATCAAGAAGGTGGAAGGCTGATGCACAAGCGCGATTCCGATTCCCGCGCCGTAGCATCGGCCCGCTCGCGCTTCGTGCAGCCGAGTAAGCGAGCCGAAAGCTAGTGGAGAACAACCTCAGCGAATACCGCAAGGAACACGGGTTCTCCCAACAGGCGTTGGCGGACCTGCTTGGCGTCTCGCGGCAGACGATTATCTCACTGGAAAAGGGCCGTTACGACCCGTCCTTGCCGCTGGCCTTCAAGCTTTCAGCGGTCTTCGGGTGCAAGATCGAAGACCTCTTCATTCCAGGTGAAGACTAGGCGTTGCCCAGCAGCGGGTGCACCGCCAAGGTCAGGATCGCGCCGCAAGCAACGCAGGCCACCGGGGTCAGCACCCAGTGCAGCAGCACCTTGGTGACATTGCGCCACACCACCGATTCGAAAGCCTGGTTATTGCCGGCGCCGACGATGCCGCTGGTGACCGCCTGCGTGGTGGACAGCGGCAGGTGCAGGACCAGCGAGCCGAGGAACAGCAACGCCGCGGCAACTCCCTGGGCGATCATGCCGCGCAGCGGATCGAAGTTCACCAGGCGGCGGCCGAGCGTGTAGGTGATGCGCCATCCGCCCAGCAGCACGCCGAGGCCCAGCGCCGTGCCGGCGGCCAGCTGGATGGCCCAGGTCACGGGTCCCGGGTCCATCGCATGCCCGGTGATCAGCACCAGTGCGATCATCGCGCCGGTGCGCTGGCCATCTTGCAGCCCCAGCCCCAGCGCTACCGCGCAGGCGGCAATGGCCTGGCCTGCGCGCGAGCCGTTGTTGACCGAACGCGAGGAATTATGGCGCATCAGCCAGGTCGCCGGAATCACCAGCACATAGGACAGCAGGTAGGCAATCACCGGGGTGATCAGCAGGGGCAGCAGCACCGAGCCGAGCAGCAGCCCCCAAGCGCCGGATACCGACAGGTCGCCCATGAAGGCCGAGGCGCCGCTGGCGCCCACCAGGCCGGAGAGCAACGCATGGGTGGAACTGACCGGCAAGCCGCGCCACCAGCAATACAGGCCCCAGGCTCCGGCGGTCAGCAGGCCGCAGATCAGCAGCTTCAGTCCGACGACGCCATCGGGGACGTTGAAATTCAGCTTGTCCACCAGCGCCACGCTCAGCCCCGAGGTGGCCAAGGTGCCGAGGAAGGCGAATACTGCCGCCACGGAGACCGCGACGGCCGGGCGCAGCGCCCTGGTGCGCACCGAGGCGGCTACGGCGGTGGAGGCATCCCTGAAGCCGTTGAGCACGCCATAGCCCAGCGTGAGGACGATCGCGATTCCGGTGAGGACCGAAAGGATGGTCATGTCCCTAGGACTCCTTCACCAGCACGCGACCGAGGTGGTCGGCAAACTGGCGCAGGGTGTTGGCCGTGAGCATCAGGTGGTCGGCCACGCGCTGGTGGCGGTGGATGGTGCCCGCCTTGGCGAACTTCGAGATCTCGTTGACCCACACCAGGTGGGTGCGCGCCGCGCGCTTGGAGAACTGCAGCATCTGCAGCCAGTTGTCCTCCAGATCATCGAGGTTGTGCAGGCGCTGGACCGAATCGGAAGCCAGCTCGGCCAGCTGCGAAATGAGTTCGAGCTGCTCCGAGGAACGCTCGGAGAGCGGGGTGGAGCCAACGGTCATGATCAGCTCGCCGGTGCCGCGCAGCTGCTCCATGGTTTCGTGCAGCAAGCGCGAGAGGGTGTACATGTCTTCGCGGGGCAGCGGGCTGATATAGCTGGTTCGAAGGTGGGTGAGCACCGCGTGCACCAGGTCGGAGGCCTCGGCTTCCGCGGCGGCCAAATCCCGCAGCTGATCTGCACGGGTGTCGGGTGAGCCGATCATTTCGGCGACATTGGCAACGGAGGTGCGAATGGTCGTCGCCAACCCACACAGCAACTCGATGCCGCGCGAGGCGGAGGGAAAGATCTGGAACTTCACGTTTTGGCGCACCATTCGATTCGACTGCTATTGGAACCAACGCAGAACAGTTTACGACGCGGAAGTGAACGCCGGGTACTTGATGGTGCCGGACCGGGAACGCCTCTCGGCGGAAGGCCGCTCGAAGCGGCAGAATTTTGGAGCCCGGGGTTACCAGCAGCCCGGCACCGGTATCTAGTGTTCTCGCCTGACCGGTGCGCTGTCAACCGCCGGGGCGGTGCTCGTGCGGTTTCTCACGCTACCGGCGAAGGCCCTTCTCTGCTCCGCTCAGGCAGAGCAGCGCGCAGCAGAACCAGATCGCGCCAGCTGGACCCAACCCGGCGGCTACAGTGCTTGAGATAACCGGCAAAGCTACTTGTCCGACGCGGTTTCCCATGAGCCTGACGGCCAATGCGGCACCGCGGTCCATCGCCGGCACCGACGTGGAAATCATCGTCATGGTCATCGGCTGGCCCAGTCCCAGGAAGAAGCCGCCGACCAGCAGCGCCGCCCCGGCGGCCCAGAGCGAATCGATGAACGCCGGCGCCAGGGCGATGGCAATGCCCGAAGCCCACAAGCTGGTGACCAGCAGGTGGTTGCGTTCGAAGTGGGCCGAGAGCTTCGGGATGAATAGCCGCGAAATAACTGAAGCGAAACCTCGAATGGCCAAAAGCACACCAACATTTTCCGGTGTGACGCCATGTTTCTCCGCCACCAGCGGCAAGAATGCGGTGAGGATGTCCAGCATCGCCAGCAAGGTCATCGAGGCGAACATGTGCGAGGCCATGCCCTTGATGCGCAGCACCGAGGGAATGGAGGCCTTGGACTTCGGCGGACGGGTCTGCGACGCCGTTTTGGAGATCCTCGGCTGCCAGCTCGGAAGCAGGAAGGGGACAGCCAGCAGCGAGCACCCGGCGGCAATCCACAGCGACAGGCTGATATCGGCAACGCGCTCGGCGGAGAGCGCGTCGGTGTCGGAGCCGAGCACCATTCCGCCGATCAGCGGCCCGATGAATTGCCCAGCGGCATAGGCCGCAGTGAACCAGCCGAACCCCTTGTCCAGATCGCTGTCGGGGAAGAACCGGGCAATCGACGATTGCCCTCCAATGGTGAACATCAGGTGCCCAAGCCCCAGCACGGCGCTGGCCAGCGCCACGGTCAGGGCATTTGGCGAGAAGTTGATGCCGATGCCGCCGGCGGCCAAGAGGGCGACGCCGGCAACCATCAGGAACCGGATCCTGCGGATGCGCGAACTGACCCGGCCCAGCATCATCGCGGTGAACAGCGGAAGGATCGCATAGGCGGCAGTCACCACGCCGACGGTAAACGCGCCGGAGCCGAAGGAGATGAGCTTGTAGGTGGTGACCGGCCGGATGAGGTTCAGCGCTGTTTGGGATAGCAGCGCCGTCGCGATCAAGATCAGCAACCAGCGTACGAGTCCTGAAGAGTTGGTCCTCGATGCGGCGCCCACACCCACCTGCCTAGAACTGAGGGGTAACTTCCTCAATCCATCCTAATGGCGCGGGAGCGCCTTTCAGTCCAATGCGTCCTGGCGCCACAGCCGGGCGCAGACTTCCAGATCAGCGGCCGTAGCCGTCAGCGCCTTGGCCTGCTGGGTCAGCTTCGTTCCCCGGTCGCTGTTGGAGAAATCTGCGGCATCGGCATGCTCGGTCATGCCAAGGGCCACGACCCGGCAATAGGCGGCAGTGCGTTCCAGGGCGTGTGCGAAGTCTCCGTTGAAGGCGCCGGAGAGAATCGACCCGGTCATCTTCTTCATTTCTTCGGCGGTCGGCGGTTCAGCCACCCCGGCGACGATGCGTTCGACCTGGGCACGGTGGGCTCCTGCCTGGAACCGTGCCGCGTGCACTTCCGGCTTGCCCATGGTGGCCGCGCGTACCGCATACAGGCGCCACAGCGCGCCGGGCAGGGAGTGGGCGGGAGCTTCGCTCCACAGCTCAGCGAGAACTTCCAAGCCCTCTTCCTCGGCAACGGCGATCAGCCGGCGTGAAACTTCGGGGTCGTTGTTGGCAATGCCGCGTTGCACGAAAGCCTGGGCGGACAAATGGGCGGCCTCGGAGACGCGCGCCGGGTCAGCGCCTCCTTCGTAGGGCTCGAAATCTTCCGGCGCGAAGGGGCGTGGCTTGTGATGGCGGAATCCCGCATCCTGGGCAACTTTTGATCCTGCACGTGCACCTCTCATGCGCTCCAGAATACTCGCTGAACCTGAGTTCTTTGCCAACAGGTGATTTAGCTTGCAACCCCCAAGATCAAGCGGGAATTACGGGCTACCACGGTGCGGAATGCGCCGATTAATGATCATGCCGGTCCATCAGGTAGTATGGATTTTGGCCTTGTGCCGTGCGCCTTTAGCTCAGCTGGTAGAGCACTGGACTTTTAATCCATTGGTCGCGGGTTCGATCCCCGCAGGGCGCACAGAACGCCCCTCCTGGTTTGGAAGTATCCAAGCCAGGAGGGGCTGCTTTTTTAGCCGGGAATCACTGAACCCAACTCTTCGGGTTTGTGCCCGCCAGCCATCGAGGCAGGCAGCCAGCGCGCGGCGGACGACCGGAACGAAATCCATCGAGTCGTCGACGGTGATCCGATGCAGCAGCGCCGTCGAGCGTGGCCATGATGAATCCCGTGCAGCCCAGAGGGTCTTTGGCGCCCAGCGCGGCCAGTGTCGCGGTTGTCCAGTTTTCGAAGATTTTCCGATTGTCCTTCAGTGGCGCGACGAGTTCCGGGGAATGCGTCAGGTCGATGAACAGCGTATAGCGCGCGAGCGTACGGGTGCGGAAGGGCCCGCTTTGGACTTCCAGAAGCCTGGTGAAGGCTTCCTCGGCCGCCTCCCGGTCAAGCAGCGGAGCGGCCTGCTCGAAGTCTTCGCGCTCACGTCGCGCCAGATGCGAAGCGACGCCCTCGATCAGCGCCTGGCGAGTGCGGAAATAATTCGAGGTGGATCCTTGCGGCAACCCGGCGGTGCGGTCGATGCGCGCGTGGCTCAACGCCCTGACTCCCTGTTCGCCGAGGATCTGGAGCGCGGCGTCCAGCGACCGTTCTATGCGCGGCCGGCCGCAAGACGCCGAGCCGACGCACTTGCACTGCCGTCCCGAACCTGACCCGACGCGGGCACCGGATACGGGATGGAGCGACCATTCAGGACCTTCACGCTCCCTGCTATTTGGGCTCGATGACGAGCTGGCATGGTTCGCATGGATTGAGCTGTGGCGGGGATGCAGCATGAAAACACAAAACCAGGCCATGCCAGACATGCCGGCGGCGCAGGGCGTCAAGCACGAATATGTCGAGCTTGCCGACGGGCACATGCATGTGGCAACCATGGGGGCCGGCGCGCCGGTGCTCCTTCTGGCAGGATTCGGCCAGACGTGGTGGGAATGGCGAGAGGTGATGCCCGCCCTTGCGGCCGCCGGATACCGTGCCATCGCCCCGGACCTGCGCGGCGAAGGCTGGAGCCAGCTGCCGTACCGGAACATCGACCGGACGAGCCGGTACCGGGACCTGCTTGAGCTGCTGGAACGGCTCGGATTGGGCACGGTACGCATGGTCAGCCACGACATGGGGGCGATTTCCGCATTCCAGCTGGCTTTGGCGCATCCGGGATGATCCAGAGCCAGGTCATGATCGCCGTGCCTCCGCTGCAGATGCGCTTCCAGCTGGGCATGGTGCCCGGCATGCGGCACCTATGGCACTAGGAAGCACTCTCGACACCCGGCCTGGGCCCATGGCTCATGCGTTCTGGACGGATGACCCGCCACTTCTTCTCACCGGTCTTCAGGGTGAAACCGCTGGACCCCGACGTATTCGAGCAGTATGCCTCGGTGATGCGCTGCGAAGCCAACGCCCGAGCGACCGAACTGCTGTGCCGCCGGATGGCCCTGCACGGGCTGGGAAGGATCATCAGCGGAAAGTACCGCGCGGACCGGCTGGCCATGCCCACGCTGTTCGTCTTCGGCGCCGATGACGCCGGTTTCCCGCCGGCTATCACGCAGCGGATTTTCTCCGACACCACCCGTTACGGTACTGACGTGAACCTGGCGACGATCGATCACGCAGGGCATTTCGTCGTGGACGAGCAGCCTGCTGCGGTTTCTGCGGCAATCATCGGCTTCTTCGCTGCGCTGGGAAAATAGCTGCGGCAGCAGTTCCAGGTCCTCGGCCGGCGGGCGTCCTCAGACGTCGGCCAAGAACTTCTTGATGCGCTCCATCACTAGTGCGCGAGCCTGCGGGTCGTGGGACGGAAGGGAACTGTCGGTGAACAGGTGCTTGTCGCCGGGATAGGTGAACAGCTCGGCGAGCCCTTCGCCCTCGTTGCTGGCGAAGCGCTGCGCCGCTTCCAGATCGCCTTCCTTCGCGAAGAACGGATCCTGGTCCATGCCGTGGATCTGCACCGGCACGCCTTCCGGCCACGGCCCGAAACTCCACTCGGCTTCCAGGTCCACAAAGGATTCCAGCAGGACCGCGGCGACGGCGCCGGGTCGTTGCTGCGCGCATTGCTGGGCCAGCGCGGCGCCCCACGAGGTGCCGATGTATACCAGCTCTTCGGGCAGGTTCTTGAACAGCTTGTCCACGCGCTGCTGGATCTTGTCCTCGCCGACCTTGTTGGCCAGCTGGATGCCGGCTTCCACGTCCTTGGGAAGCTTGCCCGCGAACAGGTCCACCGGGTGCACCGTGTGGCCGGCCGCACGCAATTCTGCGGCCATCTGCTCCACTCCAGGGGTCAGGCCCTGGACGTGATGGAAAAGAACGATCGTAGCCATGGGTGCTCCTATTGGTTGCTAGCGTTCGTCGACCAGGTTCTCAATGCGCCGCGGCAGGTGCTCAATGGCCACGTCCCAGCCGGGCATCTGGCTATTGATTTCCACGCTGTATCCCTCAACCAGCATGAATTCTGCGCAGGTAAGTGCTTCCTGGCCGGATCCCGTTTCATAGATGAAGGCGCGTTTGATGTCCTGCCAGAGCAGGGTCGCGGACTGGTCGATCACGAGGCCGGTGTTGACGACTTCGACGGTGCGCTGGGGGTAGGACATGTTCAACTTGCTTTCGGGGTCCTCGGCGGTGTGCTTTGAACAAGTCTAAACCGGCAGCACACCGCCGTGGGGTTATCAAACCGGATCCGGATAGGACTTCGCCAAGGTTCCCCCGGGACCGGTTTCCAGCAAATAGTCCAGATCCAGCTGCGACAGGAAATGCTGATCGTGGCTGACTACCAGCAACGCACCTTTGTAGGCGCCCAGTGCCTCGCTGAGCTGGCGCACGCTGTCCACATCCAGATTATTCGTGGGCTCGTCGAGGATCAGCAGCTGCGGCGTGGGTTCGGCCATCAGCAGCGTCGCCAGGTAGACCCTGAATCGCTCGCCGCCGGAAAGCGCCGACAAGGGGCGGTCGGCACTGGCTCCGCGAAGCAGCAGCCGGGCAAGCATCTGGCGCACATCGTTCGACGTGGCCGCTGGCGCCACCGACGCCACATTCTCCATGGCGCTCAGCTGTCCGTCCAGGCCCTCCAGACGCTGTGGCAAATACCCGACGCGGTCCACGAAGAGCTTTCCGCCCAGACCGCTGCCCGGAGCAACGCCTGCGAGCATCTGCCTGAGCAGCGTGGTTTTCCCCGAACCGTTGGGTCCGACAAGTCCTACGCGTTCGGCTCCCTGGATGGTGAACTGGTCTTGCGCTGAACCCAGCACGGCAACCTGCTTGCCGGCGGGCAGCTTCGGGTCGGGCAACTTGATATTGATGTGCTCGACCTGGCGTACCCGCTGATCGGCTTCGTCGAGCCGTGCTTGGGCGGACTCGACCTTGCCATCCAGGTGTGATCGCATCTTCCCGGCGTTTGCCTCGGATTTCTGGCGAAGATGGTTTGCCAGGATCTTCGGCATGCCCCCGGAAAGCTGGGTAGTACGCCCCTTGCGCTTGGCGCGGGCCAACTTGGTTTCCGCTTCGACGCGCTGGCGCTTTTCCACCTTCAGGGAGGCCTGGGCGGTTCTGGCGGCTTGCTCGGCTGCCAGCTGCTCGGTTTCCAGCTGCTCGCGAAATGCGCTGTACGGCCCTCCGTAAACGCTGAGCTTCCCGTCGTAGAGCTCCACCGTGTGCTCCATGAATTCGAGCAGCTCGATATCGTGGCTCACCACGACCAGCGTGCCCTTCCAGGTGCGGACCAGCTCGTAGAGCAATTCGCGGGTGGGACGATCGAGGTTATTCGTCGGCTCGTCGAGCAAGGTGATGGGTGAATCGGCGATGCGCAGCCCGGTCACTGCCAGCAGCATCGCTTCGCCGCCCGATAGCGTGGATGCCTTCCGGCCCAGATCCAGGCCGCTGAAACCCAGCGGCTCCAGTTCGGCGCGAACCCGGGCTTCCACATCCCAGTTGGCGCCCACTGCATCGAAATGCGCGGGGTCCACACTGCCGGACTCGATGGCTTCCAAGGCGGCCAGGATCCGCTGTATCCCGAGCAGCTCGGCGACAGTAGCGTCCTGTTCCAAAGCCAGCGTTTGCGGAAGGTAGCTCAGCGGTGCGCTCGTTTCCGCCGTTCCGCTGGTTGGGTGCAGCTGCCCGGCGATCAGTTTCAGCAACGTCGATTTGCCGCTGCCATTGGCGCCGATCAGCCCGGTCCGTCCGGAGGGAAAAGTGCCGTCCAAGTTGGCCAGGGCGATTTCTCCCGAGGGCCAGGCGAAGCTGAGATGGTTCAGGGTAATGGGTGGTGTCAAAGGCATGCAGGTTCCTCCCGCTAATGCGAAGGGGCTGCCGACTTGGGGGATCACAGAAATGGCTCAACCTCGAAGAGGGGCCGGAAAGAAAAGGATACCGAAGCCGGTAGCCGAAATGAACAAGTTGCACCGTACAGAATCGGTGCAGGGTCATTGGCTGGCTTAGTAGGTATCCATGCCAAAGAGTGTAGCAGGGCGGAGAACAGGAATTAACCCCTCAGCACCAGAAGGTCGGGAGCCGTTCGGGAAGTCCTAGATCTCAAATGTCCGGATCACTTTGTCGCTGAGCAGGACCTGGTACGGCAACTGCTTCAACTGCGCAGCGTCGATCTCGATGCCGCGGCTTTGGGCCGCAGCGGCAATTTCGTCCCACGGATGCTCACCGGGGTTTTCCGGGTCGTCGACCCGCACCAAATCGAGAATCTCAGCAATCAGCTCATCTGACGACCGCCTCCACCTGGCAGGTCCGGGCCCATGGGATATGGCTGTGAAACCACGAGCCAGATCTAAACTGATCATCGACCCATCGCTCATCAAAATGCACTGCGTGATTTTCACGCTGATGCTTGGCCTCAAATTGTCCGTCAGGGTCTCATCCATGTCGCAGACCGCTGCAATCGACATTGCCTTCAGATTGCTAGCCATCTTATGCGGCAGCACAGGGAAAGTTCCAGACTCGTACTCGCCGTGCAGCGGCGCGTAGTGGAATCTCTTTTCGTCGAAGTCACTCATAGCTGAACCGCCCTTAGTGGTCCTGGGCGCCTATTGGCAGGCAGCAGTTTCCTATGGATCGTGCATCGCGGCGATCCGCTCGTGGTTCGGCTCACGGTCGCAGGGGAGCCGGAATAAGGATACCGAAGCCGGAAGCCGAAATGAACAAGGTGCACCGATCAGAATCGGTGCAGGGTCATTGGCTGGCTTAGCAGGTATCCATGCCAACGCGTGCAGCCGGGAGGAAAACAGGAGTTGACCGTTCAATACAAGAAGACCGGGAGCCAGTCCCGGTTATGCGCGTGGACCAGCGCGAGGAACAGGACCAGGTCGAAGATCAGGTGCACACTCACGACATAGGACAAGGACTTCGTCAGCTTGAAGGTATAGCCCTGCAGCAGGGCGAAGGGGAAGGTCAGCAACGGGCCCCAGGATTGGTAGCCGATCTCCCACAGGAAAGAGGAGAAGATCACCGCTTGCAGGATATTGGCCTGCCAGTCGGGAAAGTGCTGGCGCAGCAAGGCGAATGCCGTGCAGATGAAGAACAGCTCGTCCCAGATGCCCACCGAATTGACTCCGATGAAGAGCCGCCAGAAGATGGCTGGGTCCGAGGCGTCTGGCCAGTTCTGGTAGACGCCGGTGCTGATCAGGTACACCGGCAAGATGAGGAAGCCCAGCGCCACCACGCCCAGCAGATACAGTTTCGCCGCCAAAGGCCACTTGCGACCGGTGTTCACTGGGAACTTGATGATTTGCTCGCGCCAAGCGAAGCGCGAGATCAGCCAGGGCAGCAGGACCGCCGCTGCCAGCGCCGTGCCCATCTGCGCCATGTGGCCCAAGCTCAGATCGGCGTTGAGCGGAACCAGGCTGATGAGCACCAGACCTGCCGCGATCAGCGAAAGATGCTGGGCGAGCCTGCGGTCGATGAGAGCTGCGCACAGCAGGCTCAGCGCCAGCAAGCCGTAGCCCGCAGGGCCGTTGCCGGCGCCGAAGAGCAGCGCTGCGGAAGCCGAGAGCAAGGCGGCAGGCACCAGCTTCCAGCTCATAGCGGAATGCCGCGATTCGGTCGAGGTCTGGCTCACGGACTCAAGCATGCCAGCTGAGCGGGCAAAATAACACCGCCCGGGTTCGAAGCAGGTCCGCTTAAAGTCTTTTGGCCCGCATCCGGTGGATGCGGACCAAGAAGAAATTCTGCGGAAGCCCTACTTCCAGGCGCGGTGAACGGCGACGATGCCCCCGGTCAGGTTCCGGTATTCCACGTTCTTCCAGCCGACGTTGACGAACTTGGTGCCCAGCTTTTCCTGGTCTGGCCAGGCGGCAATGGATTCAGCCAAGTAGGCATAGGCGGAAGGGTTAGGCGACACCAGGTAGCCCAGCGCAGGGATGACGCGTGGCAGGAACTGCTGGTAGGCCACCTTGATCGGGGTGACGGTCGGGGTGGAGAACTCGGCGACGACGATGCGGCCGCCGGGCTTGGTCACGCGGCGCATTTCCGACAGGGCCTTCTCGGTGTCGTCGATATTGCGCAGGCCGTAGGAAATGGTCACCGCGTCGAAGGTGTCGTCTTCGAAAGGAAGCTCATGGGCGTCGCCGTACACGAAGTCCAGCTGCGGGTAGCGCTTGCGGCCCTCGGCGAGCATGCCGTTGGACATGTCGCAGGCGGTCACCTTTGCGCCTGCTTCGGCCAGCGGGACCGAGGAAGTCCCGGTACCTGCAGCCAGGTCGAGAATGCGCTCGCCGGGCTTCGGCGCGATCGCCTCGGTGGTGATCTTGCGCCAGTAGTTCACGATGCCGCCGGTCATCAAGGTATTGAGCAAGTCGTAGCGAGGAGCCAGCTTGTCAAACATGTCCTGGACCTGTTCGGCCTGCTTATCCAGGCCTGCGCGCGCATTCTGAGAACTCATGGGTCTAAGTCTTTCATATATGCGCGCGCCAAGGCGCCGGATGTGGGGCGAATCGCTTAGAGAATCGATTCCAGCCGGGCGTAGCTGGCTTCCATGCCATCGGCCATTCCGGTGGCGAGCATCGCGTCGCGAGCGGCCTTGTCGCGGTAGGTGATCAAGGTGATCACCAATGTGCCGCCGGTGGTGCTGGTGAACGTCAGCAGGTTGACGGATCCGGGCACGCCGGAACCGAGCATTTCCTCTCCACCTTCGAGCAGCTCGGTGCTCGCTTCGTAGTGGCCCTCAACGCGTTCGAGGATCGTTCCGCTGAATCCGAACCCCTTGCCGCCATCGTCAGGGACCCACCACAGCAGGTAGCTCTCGCCGACGCCGGAGGCCAATTCGCATTTGGTCATCTTCCAGCCATCGGGACCGTATTGCCAGCGCTTGACCAGTTCCGGATCGTGGTGGGCGTCCCAGACCTGCTGGCGGGTGCCGCGAACCAGACGGCTGACGCGAACTTGCGTGTCGGAAACAATTTCGGCCGCGGTGGCGAAGGTCTGCGCGTAGTCGCGCAGGTCGATGAGCACCTGCTCGATCTGGCTCATGGTCGAACGGGTGCCGTCGATCATTCCCATTGCGACGACCTGTTCCAGGTCCGCCGCCGAAGCGTACGTTCCGGTGACCGTGAGCTTCGTGCCTTCGGGCAGCGGGTCGAAGGTGAAGACCAGCCGCGAGTTGGGCAACTCAGTGTTCGAGGTGCCGTCGTTGTTCGCGAAACCGTCGATGACCTCGAAGAATTTCTGGTCGACCACTTCCTGCCAGTGCCAGTATCCGTGGTACTGTTCGCCTTCGGGCGAGGTTTTGTGGTAGTTCGAGTAGCCTCCGGGGGCGGCGTCGTGGCGAGTGAAGGTGGCCGGGTACTCTACCGGTCCCCAGAACTTCTCAATCTGGCGCGGGTCGAGGTAGGCGTCCCAGAGCCGGGCCACGCTGACCGGGAATTCGGCGTGGACGGTGAGGGTCAAAAAGGAAGGGAAATAATTTTCAGTAGATATTTCACCTATTTTCTAGCAGCGATTCAGGTGAATTATCTACTATCAATCCTTGCCCCGGCAGGACAGGCTCTTCTCAAAGGCCCGCCCGTCGCCTACGCTTGTGGGAACTGCGGAAATCGAGCCTTGCTAGCGAGGAAATTGCATGAGTGGGTTTGCCATTGATTGGCCTGGCGCATCGCGTCGCGCTCAGCATGCCCATGAGCTTTTGGGCTCCAGCGGAGCCGGCGTTGCCGACCTCCCATTGCGTCAGGATGTACGGGATTCCTGGAAGCGATCTTTGGAAAGTTCCGCTGACCTGCGCGTCCCGTCAGTACTTAGCGATGACCATCTGCGTCTGGCACGCGAACGCAGCGAACTCCAGCGGATCTGGCCAGTTTTCGAGAAGCTCCTGGTCCCGTCCGCCATGGACGCCAATCTCCTGGTGGCCCTTGCCGACGCCGGCGGAACCTTGCTGTGGGTAGCGGGTGGAAATGGCGCCATGAGCCAAGCCGAAGGCGTGGGCTTCATGGCGGGTGCCGACTGGGCCGAGAAGAGCGTGGGCACGTCCGCGCCGGGGATGGCGCTGGCAACGGGCGCCGGCTCGCAGGTTTCCGGTGCTGAGCACCTCTACGAGCAGGCCCACCGCTTCAGCTGCTCCGCGGTGCCGATTCGCGATCCGCGCACGGGGCAGGTGATTGGCGCAATAGACCTGACCGGCGGCCCGGAGGCCATCGCCACGCACTCGCTGCCGCTGCTGCAAGCGGCGGTCATGGCCGCGGAAACGCAGCTGCTCTTGCCCGGCGCCGGCGTCGTGGCCGATCCCGACTACCTGGACCTGGGGCGCTCCGACGGAGCCCACCTCGGCTCGACGCCCGTATCCCTGCGCCATGCGGAGATCCTGACGCTGCTTGCGCATTATCGCGAAGGCCTGAGCACCGCGCAGCTGGTCGAGGAGCTGTTTGAGCGCCCGGATGCCGCGGCCGAAGGCACCGTCCGCGCCGAAATCGTCAGGCTGCGCAAGGTGCTTGCGGGTTCCCCGGGCCGCAACCTGACCTCGCGCCCCTACCGCCTGCAATGGGACCTGCAGACGACCTTCGGCCGCCTCAGGCAAGCACTGGAAGCCGGCGACCTCGAAGCCGCCCTGCCGTTGCACTCGCCGGGACTGCTGGCCCGCTCCCAAGCACCTGGCATCGTGGCGCTGCTGCACCGGATGGAAGCGGCGCTGCGCGAAATGGCGTTGGACCGCGGCACCGCCCGGCAGCTGCTGAACCTGGGCCGCCAGCTGGCCGACTCGGACCTGTTGCGGGCAGCCCTGCGCGAGCTTCCTGCGCAGTCGCCGGCGCGCTCGTTGATAGTTGCCGAGGTCCAGGAACTCGAATCCTGAGCTCCCGGATTATCGCAGTTCGCGCATCTTCTGCAGCACCAGGGCCAGTGCCGGCCATGCGCTGCGTCCGGCACGGGTCCGGGCGAAGGCCCGCAGCCGCAAATCTGGCCGGTGCAGCGGCAGGATCGACAGCCCTTCGCGTGCCGGCCGGTTCTCGGGCAGCAGCCCTACCCCCATCCCGGCGAGGACCAGGTCCTCGACCAGGTCGAGGCTGTCGGCGTGGTGGCGCACCCGCGGGCTGAAGCCGGTCATCGAAGACAGCAGGCGAAGCACCGTCTCGTCGGCGATATTGCGCGAGTTGCCGATCCAATCCCGTTCCCGGAAGGCTGCCAGCACGCCAGCCGCTTCCGCCAGCGCTCCCGCGCCCAGGCGCGCTGCATCGGCCGCGGGAACACCCAGTCCCCAGGGGGTGCTCCACAGCTGAAGGGTGTCGACTTCCGGGCCGATCGTGTCCGGGGCCAGGTTGTAGTCGTAGGTCAGGGCCAGGTCGATATCGTCGGCGGCCAGCCGTTGGAGCGCCTCGGCGGGTTCCAGCTCAAGCACCACGATCTGCACCGCCGGGTGGTCGCTGGCCAGTTGCTGGATGATCGGCATCAAGGTGGTGCGGATGGCCGTGGCGAAACCCGCAACCCGCACCGTGCCCGACGGCGCAGCCTCGGGATCCAGATCCAGCCGGGCGGCATCCACGGCACCGAGGATGCCGCGGGCATGCTCGGAGAGCCGGCGGCCGGCTGGCGTCAGCCGCACCCCGCGGCCGTCGGGTGCCAGCAGCTTGACTCCGACCTCCCGGGAGAGCTGTGCGATTTGCTGGGAGACCGTTGAGGTGGTGGTTCCCAGCACGTCGGCCACCGCCCGCATCGAACCGGTGCGGGACAGCTCGTACAGGTATTGCAGGCGGCGGGTTTCCATGGAAAACATTGTCCATGAATCCTGAATGATATGTCGATAATTCTCGCGTGGACATGGATGGCCCGGGTGGTCTCTACTGGATCCATGACTTCAACCCCCGTGCACGCCGTGAATTCAGCTGGTGCCGGATCGCTGATGGCCGTGGCCTCGATGAGCTGCGTCCAGCTCGGGCTGGCTGCCTCCATCGGCCTGGCCACAACCCTGGGCTCCGACGGCGTGGCTTGGCTGCGGCTGGCCTGGGCCGCGGTGATCCTCGTGGCCTTCGCCCGGCCCTGGCGGCTGCGCTTCAGCCGCTCCACGCTGGTGATGTGCGCGCTGCTGGGGCTGGCTACCGCAGGCATGACGCTCTCCTTCATGCGTGCCGTCGAGACGATCCCGCTGGGCACCGCCAGCGCCCTGGAATTCACCGGGCCGCTGGCCGTGGCGCTGGTCCAGGGGAGGGGTGCCGGGCGCTGGTGGGCCTTGGCCGCGGCGGCCGGGATGCTGGGCCTGACCGAACCCTGGAACGGATCGGCCGACCTGGTCGGCGTGCTCTATGCCCTGGGCGGGGCCGTCTGCTGGGCGGCATATGTGCTGCTGACCCAGCGCGCCGGAGATGCGGTGGACGGGGTCGGTGCCCTGTCGGTATCGATGCCAGTCGCGGCCCTGGCCGCCACGCTGGTGGTTGGACCAGGGGTACTGGGGCGGCTGGATCTGCCGGTGCTGGCCATCGGCCTGGGCTTGGCCCTGCTGCTTCCCGTCGTGCCCTTCTGCCTGGAGCTGCTGGCCCTGCGCCGCCTGGCCGCCTCGGCTTTCGGCACCCTGATGTGCCTGGAACCGGCAATCGCCGCCACCGTCGGCGTGGTCTTCCTGCACCAGGTGCCCAGTATGGCGGCCCTGGCCGGGCTTGTGCTGGTGATCGCCGCAGGCATCGGAGCGGCGCGGACCGGGCGGCGCGAGAAGGCTGGCGCCGAGCGCGAACTGCAGCCGGCAGCGCCGGCTCGCCAGTCCGGCTGAGGCTCTGCCCGCCGGCTCCGAACGCTGCAACCTTCCTGCAACCTTTGAGTGACTAGAGTCACATTCAAGGTTCCGCGATGAGGCAATCGCGGCCAGGACATCCGATGAAGGAGACGTGGAGCAATGGCGGTTTACGCAAATCCGAATACCGATGGGGCGCTGGTAGATTTCAAGCCACGCTACGAGAACTACATCGGCGGCGAATGGGTGGCTCCGGTCAAGGGCATGTACTTCGAGAACATCACCCCAGTCACCGGCAAGGTCTTCTGCGAGGTGGCCCGATCCACCGCAGAAGATGTCGAAGTCGCGCTGGACGCGGCGCATGCGGCGGCACCGGCCTGGGGCAAGACCAGTCCTGCCGAACGCGCTGTCATCCTGAACAAGATCGCGGACCGCATCGAGGAGAACCTCGAAATGATGGCCGTGGCCGAAACCTGGGACAACGGCAAGGCCATCCGCGAGTGCCTGAACGCCGACCTGCCGCTGGCAGTTGACCACTTCCGCTACTTCGCCGGAGCAATCCGCGCCCAGGAAGGCAGCCTCTCCCAGCTCGACGAGGACACCACCGCGTACCACTACCACGAGCCGCTGGGCGTGGTCGGGCAGATCATCCCGTGGAACTTCCCGCTGCTCATGGCCGTGTGGAAGCTCGCCCCGGCCCTGGCTGCCGGCAATGCGATCGTGCTCAAGCCCGCCGAGCAGACCCCGGTCTCCATCCTGGTTCTCATGGAACTGATCGGCGACCTGCTGCCAGCCGGCGTGCTGAACGTGGTCAATGGCTTCGGCGTGGAAGCGGGCAAGCCACTGGCCTCCAACAAGCGCATCCGCAAGATCGCCTTCACCGGCGAAACCACTACCGGCCGGCTGATCATGCAGTACGCGTCGGAAAACCTGATCCCGGTCACCCTGGAACTGGGCGGCAAGTCCCCGAACATCTTCTTCGAGGACATTGCCTCCAAGGACGACGCCTTCTACGACAAGGCGCAGGAAGGTTTCACCCTGTTCGCGCTGAACCAAGGCGAGGTCTGCACCTGCCCATCGCGTGCACTGATCCAGGAAAGCATCTACGAGAAGTTCATTGGAGATGTCGTGGCCCGTACCAAGGCCATCAAGCAGGGCCACCCGCTGGATACCGAGACCATGATGGGTGCCCAGGCCTCTAATGACCAGCTGGAGAAGATCCTGTCCTACATGGACATCGGCAAAGCCGAGGGTGCCAAGGTGCTGCTTGGCGGCGGCCGCGCGGATCTGGGCGGGGAACTGTCCGGCGGCTTCTACGTGCAGCCGACCATCTTCGAGGGCACCAATGACATGCGCATCTTCCAAGAGGAGATCTTCGGTCCGGTGGTCGCGGTGACCAAGTTCAAGGACTACGACGACGCGATCTCCATCGCCAACGACACCCTGTACGGACTGGGTTCGGGCGTGTGGAGCCGCAACGGCAACGTGGCCTACCGCGCCGGCCGAGCCATCCAGGCAGGCCGCGTGTGGGTCAACCAGTACCACGCCTACCCGGCGCACTCCGCCTTCGGCGGATACAAGTCCTCGGGCATCGGACGGGAAAACCACCTGATGATGCTGGACCACTACCAGCAAACCAAGAACCTGCTGGTCTCCTACTCGGAGGACAAGCTCGGCTTCTTCTAAGCCGGGGAAGCACCATCCCACCCGAACCGCCCGGTTCGGAGATCCATCCCATGAACTTCAAAGGCGCGCGGTCCGCCCAGGACCGCGTCCGGGGCACGATTGGCCTCATTTCCCGGACCCGCAAGGGTGTCGCGCGCCTTTGAAGCTATGCAAAGGACAACGTACATGAGTACCATGAAAGCCGCAATAGTCGAGAACTTCAGCGATGACCTGAAGGTAGGCGAGATCCCGATCCCGCAGCCCGGACCGGGCCAGGCCCTGGTCAAGCTCATCGCCTCCGGCGTCTGCCACACCGACCTGCACGCCGCAGAGGGCGACTGGCCGGTCAAGCCGAAGCTTCCGCTGGTCCCCGGGCACGAGGGCGTGGGCACCGTAGTCGCCGTCGGCGAAGGCGTCACCGAGGTCGAAGAGGGCGATGTTGTCGGCAACGCCTGGCTGGCCAGCGCCTGCGGCAGCTGCGAATACTGCCGTACCGGCTGGGAGACGCTGTGCGAATCCCAGTCCAACGGCGGCTACTCGATGGACGGCTCCTTCGGCCAGTACATGCTGGTGGACGCGAAATTCGCCGCCCGCATTCCCGAGGGCTCCGACCCGCACGAGATCGCCCCGGTGCTCTGCGCAGGGGTGACCGTCTACAAGGGGTTGAAGATGACCGGGGTGCGCCCGGGCCAGTGGGTCGCGATCTCCGGCATCGGCGGGCTGGGGCACATCGCGGTGCAGTATGCGGTGGCCATGGGCATGCGCGTGGTCGCCATCGACGTGGCCGACGACAAGCTCGCGCTGGCCACCAAGCATGGGGCCGAGCTGACGGTGAACGCGTTCGCGCAGGACCCGGCCGAGATCATCCAGGAGAAGGTCGGCGGGACCCACGGGGTGCTGGTCACCGCCGTGCACCCGGCAGCGTTCGGGCAGGCCATTGGCGTGACCCGGCGCGGGGGAACGATCGTGTTCAACGGCCTTCCCGCCGGCGACTTCCCTGCCCCGATCTTCGACATCGTCCTCAAGGGCCTGACCATCCGCGGCTCGATCGTCGGCACACGCCAGGACATGATCGAGGCGCTGGACTTCTATGCGGCCGGCAAGATCAAGCCGACCTTCCACACCCGTCCACTGGAAGACATCAACGCGGTCTTCGACGAGATGCGCCACGCCAAGATCGACGGGCGCGTCGTCATCGACTACACTGCATAGCCCGGTGCGCGGCCCGGCGGGAGCTTCCTGCCGGGCCGCGCGCAGCGGCCCACCATGAACAGGAGCAGGCCATGAGCACCGTCACCGAAACGCGCGCCGCCATCGAGGGAGAGGATTTCTCCCGGGTGGCTTTCACCTCCGACGCCCTTCAACTGCTGCGCAAGCTGTGGGGGATCCATGGCCAACTGATGTTCCACCAGTCCGGAGGCTGCTGCGACGGGTCCTCGCCGATGTGCTATCCGGCCGGCGAATTCCGCACAGGCGGATCGGACATCCTGCTCGGCGTGCTCGCCCTGGACGATGCCGAGGGTGCCGCTTTGGGCGAGATCGAGTTCTGGATGTCCAAGGAGCAGTTCGAATACTGGAAGCACACCAAGCTGACCGTCGACGTGGTCAACGGGCGCGGCTCCGGCTTCTCCGTGGAGGCCCCTGAAGGCAAGCGCTTCTTGATCCGAAGCGAGATCATCGAGTTCCCTGCCGGCTAGCACTGGCACTAGTCTGGGCCCATGCGCCTCTGGTCCCTGCACCCTTCATTGCTCGACCCCAAAGGGCTCGTCGCCTGCTGGCGTGAAACCCTGCTGGCGCAGAAGACGCTGGCCGGCCAGACCAAGGGGTACACGGAGCACCCGCAGCTGCTGCGGTTCAAGGCGCAGCCCGCTCCGCTGGTGCATCTGGGCGGCTATCTTCAGGGCCTGCTAGACGAGGCCGATGCCCGGGGCTATAGCTTCGACGCCTCCAAGATCCTGCATCCGGCAGCACCCGCGCAGCTGCAGAAGATCCCGGTCACCGGCGGGCAGGTGCGCTTCGAGCGCGAACACCTGCTGCGCAAGCTGACCGTCCGGGATCCTGCGCGCATCGCCCGCCTGGAACCAGCCGGCCAGCTGGCCCTGCATCCGCTGTTCGTGCAGGTCCCGGGACCGGTGGAGTCCTGGGAGAAGGACCCGCTGGCCGCTTCCTAGAGCAGTTCCGCGCGCAGCTGGGCCGCCGACTTCGGCGAGAGCAGCCCCGGGGCCACATCGTAGACGGTCTGCGCGCCGGTGATCCCGGCCTGGTTCATGCGGTGCACGGCGCGGGCGTAGGCCACCAGCACGCTGAAAGTGAACTCGGGGTTCGAACCCAGCGCCAGCGAGTACTCGATGACCTGCTTCTGCGCATCGCTGGTGTTGCCCGAGCGGATCACGAACCCGCCGTGCGGCATCGCCGAATGCTCGGCCGCCAGGGTCTGCTGGTCGATGAATTCAACCGTGGTGTCGTACTGGTCGAAGTAGTGCTCCATGGTGACGATCGCTTCGCGCACCGCCTCGGCATCCGCACCGTCCGCGAGCACCACGAAGCATTCGCGCTGGTGCTTTTCTCGGGTGCCCAGGGTCGGGCGCTCGCCGTCCCGCACGCGGTCGATCGCTTCCTGGCTGGGGATCGTGTACTGCACGCCGGCGGCGACACCCGGCACGCGGCGCACAGCATCCGAATGGCCCTGGCTCAGGCCCCGGCCCCAGAAGGTGTAGGTCTCCCCGTCGGGCAGCAGCGCCTCGCCGTACACGCGGTTGATCGAGAACATGCCGGGATCCCATCCCGCGGAAATCAGCGTGGTCTTGCCGGCGGCCTTCGCCGGGGCGTCCACGGTTTCGAAGTACTCGGGGATGCGCGCGTGGGTGTCGAAGCTGTCCACCGTGTTGTACAGCGCCGCGTACTTCGGGCCCTGCTCCGGCAGGTCCGACTTCGAACCGCCACACAGGATGAGCACGTCGATCTGGTCGGTGTGCTGCTGAAGCTCGGTGATGGCGAAACGCGGCGCCGGGCTGGCCAGCTGCAGGTCCTGCGGGTCGCGTCGGGTCTAGACGCCGACCAGCTCCATGTCCGGGTTCTTCGCGATCGCGGCCTGCATGCCGCGGCCGAGGTTGCCGTAGCCGGCAATGCCAATACGGATTTTAGAGGTCATGATGATGGGATTCCTTTGGGGTCAGCCGGAGCGCGGTGCCGGATGCCTCGCTGACCCGCGGAGCATCCGATCTGCAGCACGCGCATGGTCATTACCTCGGATTATTCCAAAGAACGCTGGCGCAGGGTAACTGCGACCTGTCTATGTCGCCTGGGTATCCTGAACGGGCAGGCAACTGCCACGGCTCATCGTTGCCACAATGGTTGGCTTATCGGGACCATTGTGTGAACAACGCGAGCTGCTGCGGCCCCCGCGCAGGCATCTGTGGTGGATGGGCGGGGGCGAAGGCAGGTTCTAGCGGCCGAACAGGCGGCTGAAGAAGCCGGTTTTCGGCTCGTTATCGTGGCCCTGGCAGCGGTCGCGGGCGGGAACGCCGCGCATGACCGAATCAACGTGCTGGCCGCACCCGGCCCATGTGGTCTTGCCGCATTTCTTGCAGGAAACCTGTCGGCACATCGGGTGCCTCCTTTTCTGGCGTGATAGCCGTAGATCTATGAAAGTGAAAGGAAGAGCTTTTCCAGCTCCTCGATGGTCAAGCCGTCTTCGGCTTCGGCGGTCTGCTCCGGATCAACCAGGCAGTGCTGCATGGCCGAGGAAACGATGGCGAATCCTGCGCGGTCCAGCGCGGTGGATACGGCGGAAAGCTGGGTCACCACATCGCGGCATTTGCCGTCGCCCTCCACCGAGTTGATGACAGCATCAAGCTGGCCGCGGGCCCGCTTCAGGCGGTTCAGGATTCGCTTGCGTGTGGCTTCATCCGCATTGCGCATGATGTGCTCCATTTCGAAAAGACCGTGGGGCGGACCCCGGGGTTATGGCTCGGACGTCTGAGCGGCGGCCAGTTCGGCGTGCACGGCGTCCATGTCCAAGTTCTTCAGCGAGACGACCAATTCTTCCAGGCCTCGGGAATCCAGTGCGCCGGGCTGGGAGTAAACCAGCACGCCGTCCTTGAATGCCATCAGCGTCGGGATGGAAGTGATCTGGGCGGCGGCCGCCAAGTCCTGCTGCGTCTCGGTGTTGACCTTGCCGAAGACCACGTCCTCGTGCAGGCCTGCCGCGGTGTCGAAGACGGGCGCGAAGTTGCGGCACGGGCCGCACCAGGCTGCCCAGAAGTCGACCAGCAGCATCTGGGAGGACTTGACGGTTTCAGCGAAGTTCGTCTCGGTCAATTCTAGCGGTTTCATGGGTATTCCTATGGGTAGATGCGAGCTAGCCCGCAGTCGGGGCCGGGCCAGCGTGGGCTTTGCGCCAGGGACAGATGGCGGCCACTGCCGGGACCTTGGTGCACAGCACCCAGGCAACGGCGACGACCGTGGCGGCACTGGCAAGGACGAGTCCTGCCGGATTCGGCAGTTCCTGGGACAGGACGAAGATGCCCATGGCCAGGACGAAATAGCCGAATCCCCGGCGCAGCTTCTGCTCCGGAACCCGGGCGGTCAGCCGTGCCCCGACCAGCGAGCCGATGATCGCCGCCGCGGTAATGGACAGCGCCAACGGCCAGTTGACCGAAGTGGAATTCAGGTGCCCCAGCATTCCGGAGGCCGAATTCAGCGAGATGACCAGCAAGGACGTGCCGACCGCGTGCTTCATCTGCACCCCTGCCAGCAGCACCAGGGCCGGAACGATGAGGAATCCGCCGCCGGCCCCCACCAATCCGGTAACCATGCCGACTGCCAGTCCGACGGGAATGTACAGCAGCAGCGACCGCCCCTTGGCCGCGGCATCGTTGTCCTTCTTCCGTCCGCGGATCATGTTCCGTGCGCTGGCCATCATGATGATGGCGAAGGCCGCCATCAGAACGCCACCGGGAATGGCGGCGCTGGCCAGGCCGCCGAGCAGCGCGCCGCTCATGCTCGAAGCGGCGAAGACCAGGCCTGCGGCCCAGCGGACATTGCGGGCCCGCGCATGCGGCAGCAGGCTGGCCAGCGAGGTCGCGCCCACCACGAACAGCGACGTGGTGATGGCCTCTTTGGCTTCCATGCCCGCCACATAAGTGAGCAGTGGAACCATCAGGATGGAACCGCCGCCACCGAGTAGGCCCAGGGCAAGGCCGACGACGACTGACAGGGCCAGGACCAGTATCAAAAATGGTTCCACTGCCCGCGCCTACTTGCCGTGCGGGTTCAGCTGCTGCCCGGCATTGGGGATCTGCGCCAGCGGGTTGGCCTTGCCATTGGTGCTTGCCTTGTTCCACGGCATCTTGGACAGCACGCTGGCCATGGCGCAGGAGTTGCTGGCCGCGGAGTAGACCAGGCCCGCTCCGATGCCCGCGGACAAGTAGCCGAGCTTGGGGCTGGCCAGCTTGGAGCCGATGAAGCCCAGCAGCACCAGCGAGCCTGCGGTCATGCGAACCTGGCGGTCCATGGCCCAGCGCTGGGTGCCGCGCACCACCTCGCCGCCGGACTTCTCCCAGGCGGAGATGCCGCCATCCAGCACGCTGCCGGATTCGATCTGGAGGTCGGCCAGCTTCTGCTGCGCCTGCCCTGCGCGGGTGCCGGACTGGCAGACCAGCACGATCTGCTTGGCCAGCTTGCGGGTCACGTCGTGGGCGTGTTCCGCTACCAGGTCCAGCGGCAGGTTGTACGAGCCGGGGATGTGCACGGATTCGAATTCCGCGGGGGTGCGCACATCCAGGACTGCGACGGCCGAATCCTCGGCGGCCAGCAGGTTCTTCAGGGTCGCGGGGTCCATGACGTTGATGGGGGTGCTCATATTTCGGGTGCTTCCTTGGGGTTCGGGATGGGTCAGGCGTTGGTCTTGGCCATGGCGGCGGTCCAGCCGGCATAGCTTCCGGCCAGCTCGATTACGTCGTAGCCGGCATCGCGCAGGGCGCTGGCGACGATCGAGTTGCGCAGTCCGCTCTGGCAGTAGGTGACGATCTTTCCGTCGGCCGGCAGTTCGTCGAGGGACCACAGGGCGCGCCCGCCCGAGATGTGCTTGGCGTTCGGGATGGCGCCGGCAGCGAACTCGCTGCGGTTGCGCACATCCAGCAGCAGTGCGTGCTCGAAGTGCTCCAGCTCGGCCGGGGCCACGCTTGGCGGGGTGAAGGCCGGCAGCCCCTCGAGGCTGGTCGCGTAGCCGGACACCGCGTCGATGCCCACGCGCATCAGGTGATCGCGCATCTGCTGCGCGGCTTGGAGGTCCTCGGCGAACAGGATCAGCTGGCGGTCATCGGCTTCCGGGTCGAAGGCCCAAGCTCCGAAGTTCGCCATCTTGGCGATGGCGGGGATGGCCAGCGCGCCGGCGACGGTGCCCTCGGCCACTGCCAGGTGTCCGCGGGTGTCGACGAAGACCGCGTCATTCGAGGCAGTCTGCTCGATGATCTGCTCCGCCGTGAACTCGACGAGCTCGGGCAGGGGGCCGAGCACCTTGGCGCCATCGCGGTTCTGGCGCTTCATGCGGGCGAAGTAGGCGTGGGCGTCGGGCTGGCCGTCGAGCAGCTCGGCGATGAAGCCTGCCTCGTCGTTGCTCGCCAGGTAGCTGCCCCACCAGGCGAAGTTGCGTTCGTAGCCCACGGTGGTGGAGGGCACGGCGCCCAGCGCCTTGCCGCAGGCGCTGCCCGAACCGTGGCCCGGGTAGACCTGGATGTGGTCGGGCAGCTGCAGGAAGACGTTCTTCAGCGAGGCGAAGAGCTGCTTGGCCCCGGCGAAGCGGGTGTCCACGCCGCCGGCCGCCTCGTCCAGCAGGTCCGGGCGGCCCAGGTCGCCGGCGAAGATGAAGTCGCCGGAGAGCATGTAGCCGGGCTGGTCGCTGAAGGCGCCGTCGGTGATGAGGAACGAGAGGTGCTCCGGGGTGTGGCCCGGGGTGTGGCGCGCGGTCACGGTGATGTTTCCCAGGGCGATGGTGTCCTTGTCCATCAGGCGTTCGGCCTCGAAGCCATACTGCCAGTCGGCGCCGCCCTCGCCCGAGACGTAGGTGGCCGCTCCGGTGGCGGCGGCCAGTTCGCGGGTGCCGGAGAGGTAGTCGGCGTGGATGTGCGTTTCGGTCACCGCAACAATGCGCATCCCGTGCTTGGCGGCCAGCGCCAGGTACCCGGAGATGTCGCGGCGGGCATCGATGACGATTGCTTCGCCCTTGGCTTGGCAGCCGATGAAGTAGCTGGCCTGTGCCAGGTCTTCGTCGTAGAAGCGTTCCAGAAGCATGGTGGATCCTTTCTGTGGGGTGTTGAATTAACCATAGGACATACCCCAGGGGGTATGTCAAAAATAGGGCTGGGGGTATGCGTGAATGTGCGTCGAATGACTGTGCTGATATTGGTGGAAGCGGATGGGGCCATCCGCAGGATTCCCGCGTCAGGTTGCGGTATTCAGCGCGAAGCGTCCTTGCAGGGCAGGCGGGGTGTTACAGCCTCGGAAAGGTGCGCATCCACCGGTCGAGCTGTTCCAGCTGCACCGGATCCAAGGTGGCAAGAAGCTGCAGATTTCCGTCCTCGCCGGGATGCAGAATGCCCGCATGGCCTTCGGGGACGCCAGCCAGCGCCTCGCCTGCCGCGGAATCCGCCGGAGCGCTCGCCGGGGTGGAGATGAAGAGCAGTGCGGGCGAGCCGTTCCAGGTTTCATGCACCGACAGCGTGCCCTCGGTGAAGCGCAGGGTTTCTTCAAGTTCCAGCCAGCCGGTCAGCCCGCACGTAGTCAGGTCGATGCCCGGTTTGGGAGTGGTCTTCCTCCATCCGGCTGCGAGCGTGTGGGCCGAGAACTTCACTGCGCCCAATTGCAGATCAGGGATCCGCGACATGAGCGAGTCGATCTGATCGAAGCTGAACTGCGGCTTCCGGCCGAACAGTCCCATGCCTACAGGCTCTCCAAATGCTCGGCCAGCTTGTTGCTGGCGGTGTGCAGGTGTTCTTCCAGCACCTTCGCCGCGGCGGCCGCCTGGCCTTGGGAGATTAGCTGCAGCAGCCGTGCGTGCTCGGCGGCAATGTCTTTGGTGGACAGCAGCGTGGCATCCTGCACGTGGGTCATGCACAGGCGGATCTCGTCGGTCAGCTGCGCGTAGATTGCGCTGGTGCGCCGCGAGCCGAGCGCCTGGACCAGAGCGGAATGGAAGCGGATGTCGGGATCGATAATGTCGATCGGCGAGGCGCCGACCAGTTCGGTGATTTCCGCATTGGCTTCATGCGCCTCGGATGGGACTTCGCGTTGGGCGGCCAGCAGGCGCACGGCCTCTGCTTCGATGATGGCGCGGGTGCGGTAGATATCGAGCGCATCGCGCGCGGAGAGCAGCGTGACCCTTGCGGTCTGGTGCACATTGCGGGTCAGCAGGCCGCTTGCGACAAGGTTCTCCAGTGCGGCCTTGGCGGTTGGACGGGCAACTTCGTATTGCGCGGCGACATCGATCTCGGCCAGCGGGGTGCCGGGTGCCAGTTCGCCGCTGAAAATCCGGGCGCGCAGGGACCGGATGACCGCCTGGACTACGGAAACGACACCTAAACGGGCTGCCACAAGGGTCCTTTCGAGCCGCGGAAAATATGCCTAACAAGTATCCCATGAATGGTACTACTATGAAATGTGTACTTGTAAGACAATTTTCGTATTCGGCAAGCGCCGCTTGCCAACTGCACAGGAGCGCACCATGGCATTGAGCACGCCAGCACTCGGAGAAACGACGGTTTCATCCGGAATCCTCGACTTGGTCGGCGACCAGGACCGCGTCAAGACCCGTTCCATCGATCGCGTCGCCTATGCCTCGGATGCCTCGCACTACCTGTACACCCCGCAAGCTGTCGTGCTGGCCAAGGACGCTGCGGAAGTCTCCGCGCTGCTTGCGGCGGCCGCGCGGAACAACCAGCCGGTCACCCTGCGCTCCGGCGGCACCTCATTGGCCGGACAGGCCAGCGGCGACGGCCTGATGATCGACGTGCGCCGCAACTTCCGCGGCATTACCGTGCTCGATAACGGAGCGCGCGTGCGCGTGCAGCCCGGCGCCACCGTCCGCCAGGTCAACGCGCGTCTGGCCGTCTATGGCAGCAAGCTCGGGCCGGATCCGGCCAGCGAGGCAGCCTGCACCATCGGCGGCGTGATCGCGAACAACTCCTCGGGCATGGCCTGCGGAACAGAGCTCAACACCTACCGCACCCTGGAATCCATGACGTTCGTCCTGCCTTCGGGCACCATGATCGATACCGCGGATCCCGAGGCCGACCGCAAGCTGACCGCCGCCGAGCCGCAGCTGGTCGCCACTCTGGACAAGCTGGTCAAGCGCGTGCGCAGCAACCCTGCATCGGTTGCCAAGATTCAGAAGCACTTCGGGCTGAAAAACACCATGGGCTACGGCATCAACGCCTTCCTGGACTACGACACCCCGGCCGAGCTGCTGGCCCACCTGATCATCGGCTCCGAGGGCACCCTGGCCTTCGTCGCGGAGGCGGTGTTCCGCACCGTGCCCATCCGCAAGCTGGCCATCGCCACCCTGGCGGTCTTCGACAACCTGGATCTGGCCACCCGCGCACTGCCCGAACTCGTGGATTCCGGCGCAGCTACGCTGGAGCTGATGGACTCCACCTCGCTGCGCGTGGGCCAGTCGCTGCCCGGCGTGCCCGATGCCATCATGGGCTTTGAGGTCGACCAGCAGGCCGCCTTGCTGGTCGAATACCATGCGGACTCAGAAGTGGAGCTGGCAGGGCTGCGCTCAGCCGGCCAGTCGCTGCTCGATGCCTCCGCATTGCGCGCCCCGGCGCTCCTTTCCCCGGATGCCAAGAACCGCCAGGCCGCCTGGAAGTTCCGCAAGGGCCTGTACGCATCGGTGGCCGGCGCCCGCGCCACCGGTACCACCGCGCTGCTCGAAGACGTCGTCGTCCCGGTCGAGACCTTGGCTGAAACCTGCGGCAGCCTGCAGGAGCTGTTCACCGAGTACGACTACGAGGATTCGGTGATCTTCGGCCACGCCAAGGATGGCAACATCCACTTCATGCTGACCGACCGCTTCGAAGGCGATACGGCGCTGAACCGCTACAACTCCTTCAACGACAAGATGGTCCAGCTGATCCTGGATAAGGACGGCAACCTCAAGGCGGAGCACGGTACCGGTCGCGCCATGGCGCCATTCGTCCGCTCGCAGTACGGCGATGAGCTCTACGAGGTGCACCTGGAACTCAAGGCAGCCTGCGATCCGCGCTTGGTGATGAACCCCGGTGTGATCATCGACGAGGACCATGCCGCGCACATCCGCAATATCAAGCTCAACGAGACCATCGAGGTCGAGGCCGACCATTGCGTGGAATGCGGCTACTGCGAGCCGGTCTGCCCGTCCAAGGACCTGACCTTGACCCCGCGCCAGCGTATCGTCGTGCGCCGCGCCATCGCCAAGGCCGAAGCCGAGGGCAACACTGAGCTGGCTGCCGAGCTTGAGCGCGACTACGAGTACAACGGCGTCCAGACCTGCGCCGTGGACGGCATGTGCGTCACCGCCTGCCCGGTCGGCATCAACACCGGCCTGCTGGTCAAGCGCCTGCGCCGCGAAGACGCGCACCCTGTGCTGGAAGCCGGCTTCAAGGCCGCGGCCAAGGGCTGGGGCGGGGCCACCCGGGCTGGTTCGCTGGCCCTGAGCGTCGCCGACAAGTTCCCGACGACGCTGGTCCGCGGCGTTACCGATGTTGCCCGCAAGGTGGTCAGCACCGACGTCATGCCGCGCTACGACGCTGAACTGCCTGCCGGCGGCAAGGCTCGCAAGCCGATGGCCGGGAACCTGGGGGCCGCGGGCACTGAGCCGCTGGCCATCTACCTGCCTGCCTGCGTGAACTCGATGTTCGGCCCGGCCGGCGACGGTGAAGGTGTTGCATCGTCGTTCACCCGGCTGCTGCACGCCGCCGGAGTCTCGGTTTATGTCCCCGAGGGCATCGAATCCACCTGCTGCGGCACCCCATGGACTTCCAAGGGCTACGCGCAGGGCCATGAAATCATGGGCCAGCGCGTGCTGGAAGAAGTCCGCGCCGCCATGCCTGGCAAGAATCTGCCCATCATCTCGGACGCCTCCAGCTGCACCGAAGGCTTTGCGCATACCCTGGCCGAGCATGGCTATGACGTGGTTGACCTGCTGGCATTCACTTCGCAGCACCTGCTGGACAAGTTGCCAGAGCTGCAGAAGATCGCCTCGGTCACCTTGCACCCGACCTGCTCGTCCACGCAGATGGGCCTGAACCCGGATATGCAGAAGATTGCCGAGGCTGTGGCAGATACCGTGAATACGCCGGTGAACTGGGGCTGTTGCGGTTATGCCGGCGACCGCGGCATGCTGCATCCAGAGCTGACCGAGTCGGCTACCGCTCGCGAGGCAGCTGAGGTCCGTGAACTGGATGCGCAGGAACACGCTTCATGCAACCGCACCTGCGAACTGGGCATGACCCGGGCGACTGGCAAGGAATACCGCCACATCGTTGAACTGCTGGCAGAAGCCGCCGGCAAGTAGAGTCCGGAACCAAGCCGCCTGGGAGGCAACTTCCAGGCGGCTTCGCCATATCCTGCTGCCCGAAGCCAGCGGCTTCAACCGGATTGCGAGCCAAGAGAGTGCGCAGTAGTTGCTTGCCGCCTATCAGGCGGCAACACATTCGGGGTCATCAGGCGGCCACAGCCGTTCTTTGAGTTTTTGCAGCCAGGTGCCGTCGCGCATCAGTTGCGGGAATGGCTTGTGCGCGTACCCGGTGGCTGGTGGTGCGGTGGATTTGTAGGACATGGCCGAGCCGGGGCAAATCGTGATGCTGTGCCCGTTGCCGTAGGTGGTGTACTCGTACCATCCGGCGGCTTGCTTGGCCTTGTTGCAGGCCGCGCAGCGGCCATCGCCGTTGGACACGGTGGTTTTGCCGCCGCGGGCGTATTGCTTGACGTGGTCTATTTCTTCCACGGTGCCGTCGCAGAACGGGGTTCGGCAGTGCCGGTCGCGTACGGCGATGAACTTCTTGAGCTTCTCCGGGAAAAGCCGCGCCTTGGAGTCCATGGAAATGAGTTCCTGGTCGCCCGGCGCGGTGTAGAAGCGGGCGAGTTCGGTGCGCACTTCGATTTGCTCGATGTTTTCGCGGGTGACTTTCGCTTCCATCTGCTCGAAGGTCAGGTCATTGGGGATCTGGTGCCCGCCGATCCATTCACGCACGCTCTGGGCAGGGATGTAGCCGTAGCCTTCCAATAGCGCTGGTTCGCGTTCGCCGGCGAACAGGGCGCGGTCGGTCATGATCACCCCGATGTTCAGGGCGACGGGCATTTTGGAGGGTTCGCCGATCATCATGTAGCTGAAGAGCAGGTCGGCGCGGATCTGGGTGCGGGTGCGCGGGTCGCCTTTCTTGCGCAAGGTCTTGGATTCCTCGTCCAGGTAGCGCTTGAGGCACATGCCGGGCAGCAGGGGGTATTCGCCGCGGATCTTGATGCAGCCGCGTTGCTGGTCGATTTCCAGGGTGAGGTTGCGGTCTTCTTCGACGGTTTTCTGCTTGATGGATTCCTGATCAGAGGTGTAGGCAAGGACGAACTTGCGCACGGTTTGAGTGATTTGGCGGGTGCCCATGGAGTCGAACATGTCGGGGTTCTGGGCGCAGTACTCGTCGAATTCGGTGCGGCGCTGGGCTCTGAGGTCCTGGAGCGGGGTCAGGATGGCTTGGGCTTGCGCTTCGGTGAATTCTCCGCGGGAGCAGGCGGCGGCCAGGTGAGGGGTGTCTTCGAAGAGGATGCGACAGTTGACCAGGTAGTTGCGCATGCCGTGCGGGGATTGCTTGCGGGCCAGGGCGACGCAGGCGGCGGCGCCACGGGTCTGGTCATCCATGTGGACGCCGCGTTCCTCGTGGTCGCGTACGAAGTCCTTCTCGATCTGGTGAGAGAGGCAGGCCTGCCGGTAGCGGATATAGGAGGCTAGTGCTTCGAGGCCTTCGATGGCGTGGGCGCATTCGGCTTTGGTGCCGTGTTCTTCTAGCTGGACGAGGTCGTCGTTCAACTGCTCCAGATGCAGGTCGAAGGCATCTGGGGGTGCTAGTGGGGTCTGGCCGTTTCCGTGCGCCTTTGCTTCGGACATGTTCTAATTATACTTCTCTTATTCGAATGTGTCTTCTAGTTCTGTGGAAAACCTGGGTGGTTTTCGATGTGCACAGGGAGGGTTGGGGTGCCTGCGGAGCTGGTGGCGTGCGGCGATTCGTGCATAATTATGCACTCCAGATAATGAATTCCATCTCAGTGCACGCGTTCCGTCTAGATCGCGAATTCAGTTAAACCCCAAGAAGGGGCGGCAATTGGCGAGAAATTGGTGGATTCTGGAAAAGCTGGGCCCGATCCGTCCGTGACATGATATTCCAGTTCAGAACTTCCACGCGCAGCGTCCGTCCGCATCCAAGGCCGGGGCGAGGCGGCAAGACCACACCCATTGAGGATCCGCGATGAATCGCAAACCATCCGTGAGCGCCGGCCCGGCGACTATGCTGGGCGCGCAGCTGCGCCGCCGCAAGTCGATCACGAATATGATCGCCGAGGCAGAAACCAATGCAGGAGCAGGCCAACTGCGCCGCACCCTGGGCATGTGGCAGCTGACCATGATCAGCGTCGGCGCCACCATGGGCACCGGAATCCTGGTGATCCTTGGCGATACCGTGCCGATCGCCGGTCCGGCCATCTGGATCTCGTTCGTGATCGCCGGCATCACCGCGCTGCTTTCGGCGATGTCCTACGCCGAAATGGCCGGCATGGTCCCGGTATCCGGCTCCAGCTACTCCTATTCTTATGCGACCATGGGCGAGGGCATCGCCTGGATCTGCGGCTGGTGCCTGGTGCTCGAATACGCCGTGTCCGTGGCCGCGGTGGCCGTCGGCGCGGGCCAGTACGTGAACGAGACGCTGCGCGCCTTCGGCATGGAGCTGCCTGCGGCGCTGGCCGGCGGCCCGGCCGAGGGCGGGGTGGTGAACCTGCCGGCGCTGATCGTCGTCGTGCTGGCCACCGTGCTGCTGGTGCGCGGGGCGCGCGAATCGGCCATCGTGAACTCGATCGTCGTGGCCATCAAGGCAGGCATCCTGATCTTCTTCTCGGTCGTCGCCTTCAGCGCCTTCAACGCGGGCAACTTCGAGCCGCTGCTGCCGATGGGCGCGGCCGGCGTGACCGCGGCGGCATCGAGCGTGTTCTTCTCCTATATCGGCTTCGACGCCGCCTCGACGGCCGGCGAGGAAGCGAAGAACCCGAAGCGCGATCTGCCCCGGGCCATCATGCTCTCGATGCTGATCGTGACCATCACCTACGTGCTGGTGGCAGTTTCGGCGATCGGCGCGCGCGAATGGAACTGGTTTGAAGGTGCCCAGGCGCCGCTGGTGCAGATCGTCGGCGACCTGACCGGCCAGCCGATCTTCGTGCTGGCCTTCGCCGTGGCCGCCGTGCTGGCCATCGCTTCGGTGGTGCTGACCGTGCTCTACGGCCAGACCCGCATCCTCCTGGCCATGTCGCGCGACGGGCTGGTGCCGCCGGTGTTCGGCAAGGTATCGCGCCGCACCGGCACCCCGGTCGCCGGCACCTGGATCACCGGCATCCTGGTGGCGATCACCGCCGGGTTCATCCCGCTGGGCGCGCTGGCCGACGCCACCAGCATCGGCACGCTGTTCGCTTTCGCGCTGGTCGGCGCCTCTGTGATCTACCTGCGCCGCAAGCAGCCGCAGGCCCCGCGGACGTTCAAGCTGCCGCTGTATCCGGTCACCCCGATCCTGGGCATCTTCGCCTGCCTGTTCCTGATGAGCCAGCTGGGCTGGCACACTTGGCTGGTGTTCATCATCTGGATGATCGTCGGCGTGGCGCTCTACCTGGGCTACGGACGGCGTCGTTCGCGCCTGGGGCAGCTCAGTGCGCAGGACTATGCGGCCAGCCACGCAAACGCGCGGTAGCCGCACAGCACGCTTCATTACCTAGTAGCTGAGCCCGAAACCGTACTCGAACAGCGCGCCGTCGGCGGTTTGCGCATAGCCAGGCAAGTCGCTGAACTGCTCGGTGATCGACTCGCGGGTGCCGGCCAGCGCGAACGGCATGCGTCCCTGCGGGGCGAACTTGCCCGCGAGGCTATCCATCAGCGCGGTGTCGGACATGCCGAAGCTGGCGACGATGGCGCCTGCATCGCGCAGGCCGCTGGCCTCGTCCATGACGAATGGCATCGGAAGTATACGTGCAGCACGACCTTGCTCGAGTCATTGACCTCGCTCATGACCTGCTTGATGGTATCCAGCGAGGGGCCGATCTCCCAGGACTCGGACGGCCATCCCGGAGAAGTCCAGGATGCTCGATTCCCATGGCAGCGAGCCGCCGAAGCGCAGGCCGTCTTCGGTGGATTCGTCCGCATCGAACGGGCTCTTGCCGTCCAGGCCTTCCACGCCGTCCATGGTGATCGAGCTGATGCGCTCCGGGTTCATTCCGGATTCCGGGTCATCGGACTTGTAGGAGCTAGTGTTCTTGTTGTTCACCGACACCGAGATCAGCGCGTAGTCGCTGCCCTCGGCGCTCGGGCGTTGCGCAGGGTCCTCGGTGTTGCCGTTGGTGACGCCGTAGATGTAGCTGGCCAGGGTTTCCTCGGTGAAGTCACCCAGGATGTAGACATCCGAGTTCTCCTTCAGCGGCAGCACCTTGCCGCCATCGGCAGTTTCCTTGTTCTGCAGCAGCACCGCGGACTTGCGCTGCAGGTCCAGGCCTACCTCTCGGTGCTCTGCGCTGCCGACGATTCCGCCGGCCGCTTCGGCATCCACATAGGGATTCTCGAACAGGCCCATCTGGAGCATCGGGGTGGTCAGCCGCGTGGCCGCCAGATCGACGCGGCGACGCGCGCGGGCACCGACATCCCGCAGCTGTTCGACTCGATCCGCGAGCACCTGGAACTGGGCTACAAGTCCATCCGCGTGCAGACCGCGGTGCCGGGCATCAAGGCTGTCTACAGCGTAGCCGCCCAGGCCCAGTCCTCCGGCGAACGCTACGACTACGAGCCGGCCGGCCGCGGCACCTACCCGCAGGAAGAGGACTGGGACACCCGCGCCTACCTGCGCCACCTGCCGACAGTGTTCGAAGCGGTGCGCAACGAATTCGGCCCGGAGATCCCGCTGCTGCACGACGGCCACCACCGCATGACCCCGCTGCAGGCTGCCAAGCTGGGCAAGTCGCTGGAACCCTACGACCTGTTCTGGCTCGAGGACTGCACCCCGGCCGAGAACCAGGACGCCCTGCGCCTGGTGCGCGAGCACACCACCATCCCGCTGGCCATCGGCGAGATCTTCAATGCCATCTGGGACTTCCAGACCCTGATCAAGGACCAGCTGATCGACTACGTGCGCGCGGCTTCCACCCACTTCGGCGGCATCGCGCCGCTGAAGAAGGTCATGGACTACGCAGCCCAGTACCAGATCAAGTCCGGCTTCCACGGCCCGACCGACATCTCCCCGGTGGGCTTCGCCGCCCAGCTGCACGTGGGCCTGGCCATCCACAACTACGGCATCCAGGAGTACATGCAGCACTCGGACGCCACCAACACCGTCTTGGAGCAGTCGATGACCTTCAAGGACGGCTACCTGCACCCAGGCGACAAGCCTGGCCTGGGCGTCGAGTTCAACGAGGAAGCCGCGCTGTCCTACCCGTACCAGCAGGTCTACCTGCCGGACAACCGCCTGGTTGACGGCACGGTGCACGACTGGTGAGCGAGGCGATCATGGACAAGCCGCTGTCGGCGCCATCGGGCACCTGGGCCGGACGCATCGTGGTCATGGGGGTCTCCGGCTGCGGCAAATCCACCGTGGGCGAGCTGCTGGGTCAGCGGATCGCCTCGGAGTTCCTCGACGGGGATTCCCTGCATCCGCAGGCGAATATCGCGAAGATGTCTGCCGGCATCCCGCTGGATGATGCAGACCGCGAACCGCGGCTCGGCGACATCGACAAGCGGCTGGGAGCCGAGGATGGCAAGCCGCTGATCATTGCGTGCTCTGCGCTCAAGTGCAGGTACCGCGACCAGATCAGGGCGCAGGCGCCGGATACGGTGTTCATCCATTTGAACGGCCGCTTCGAGCTGCTGTCCCAGCGCATGGCCGAGCGCACCGGGCACTTCATGCCGGTGGACCTGCTGAAATCGCAGTTCGAGACGCTTGACGAGCCGCAGGCTGACGAGCGCGGCGTGGTGCTGGATATTTCTGCCTCGCTTCAGCAGCTGGTCAACGACGCCGCCGATTGGCTGGGCAACGCCTAGCCGGTTGGCGCGAAGCTGAGGGAAGATCCGGGTTGCCCGTATCTTCCCCCAGCTTTTTTGCGCCTAGATGCCGCCAGCTTCGGCCGGCTGGTTGCGGATCAGGGAGCGCTCGGCCACCAGGGTGCTGATGAGCAGCAGGGCCGCGGCGGCAAGCCAGGGAACATAAGGCAGGGAGTGCTCGGGCGGCAGGCCCGAGAGCAGCCAGCGGGCGGCCAGGAACGCGGCCGATGCCAGTACCAGCGACACGGCGAAGGCGATGCCCCGGTGCTTGCGGTCCACGCCCTGCCATGCGGGGACTTTGCCGCCGGCCGGTGCGCCAGTGGTGATCCCGAAGAACTTCAGCATGCGTTCCCTCTCGATAAGGTTCGATGGTTGCCTTATAAGATACAAGTCAACTATGAGTTATCTTGATCTTATCGAGAATGTAGTTTGCTGTACATGGTACTTTTGGAGGAGTTTAGCCTCCCTGGCTTTCCGGATCGCGGTCACCGGCTCCTAGCGCCGAGCAGGATCCCTGCCTTATCATCAGTGAGTCAGGAACACGGCTCCAGCTGGTTCCGGCGCTCTCAAAAGGGGCGATACCCGTTGCGGTGAAGCAACCGGTAACGGCAGACATATATGGAATTTCTTCAGCACGATTTCTTGAAAAGAGTCCATAATGTCTAGCGTTTCAGCTGCCATTGCCCATGCCCTCAAGCCTCTGGCCCCGCGAATTTTCGGATTGATGGGCAACGGCAATGCCCACTTCCTCGATGCCGCTGTGCGTGCAGGCTTCGACTACACCGCAGTGCGCCATGAGTCGGCCGCGGTTTCGGCCGCCGACGCGTACTTCCGCATCTCCAACAAGCTGGCCATCGCCTCCACCACCTACGGTGCTGGCTACACCAACACCACCACTGCCCTGGCCGAGGCCGCCGCGGCGCGGACCCCGCTGCTGTTCGTCACCGGCGACGCGCCGACGTCGGGCCTGCGCGGCTGGGACGTGGACCAGCCCGCGATCGATGCCGCGGTGCGGGCGCCCCGCTACGTCGTCGACCGCAACACCCCGGGTGCCACCGCCCTTGAGGCGGCGGCCCATGCGCTGCGCGAGCAGCTGCCGGTGGTCCTGGCCATTCCCTACGACCTGGCAGCGCTGGATTCCCTCGAAGAGCAGCTTCCCGATTTCGCCTCCCTGCGCAGCACCCCGCCGGCGCCGCAGCTGAACTCCACCCAGCTGGAGCAAATCGCTGCCAAGCTCAACGCCTCGCAGCGCACCCACATCCTCTATGGCCGCGGCGCAATTGATGCCGCCGAGCAGGTCCAGGCGCTGGCTCAGAAGCTGGGGGCCACCACCTCGGGCACGCTGCTGGCCCGCGACCTGCTGGACTACGAGTTCGACCTGGGCATCACCGGAGGGTTCTCCACGGAGGCCAACGCCGCGATCATCGCGCAGGCAGATACCGTACTGGTGTTCGGCGCCTCGCTGAACCAGTTCACCATGCGCTTTGGCGAGCTGGTGGCAGACGATGCCACGCTGATCCAGATCGATCTGGGATGCGCGGCCACCAATCCGCGCGTCGACTACTTCGCCACCGGCGATGCGGCCCTGGCTGCCGCGGACCTGCTCGGTGCCGTGGAGCAAGCCGATGACGCATGGCGCGCAGGCCTTGACCTGTCCGAGCTGCGCAGCCGCCCCGCCGGCGACGACCAGGCCTCCGACGGGCAGCTGGATCCGCGCCGCGTGGCCAGCGAGCTGCAGGGCATCCTGCCGGCCAACCGCGTGCTGGTGCAGGATGGCGGGCACTTCATCGGCTGGGGTCCGATGTACTGGTCGACTTCCGGTGCGCGCTCCCTGGCCTGTGTGGGAACCGCCTACCAGTCCATCGGCCTGGGCATCGCCTCCATGGTGGGTGCGGCCCCGGCGGCGGAAGGCCGCACGGTCGTGCTGGCCGCCGGAGATGGCGGATTCCTGATGGGCCTGGCAGACCTCGAATCGATCGTGCGCACCGTGGAAAGCGGCGTCATCGTCATCTACAACGACTCCGCCTATGGTGCGGAAATCCACCAGTACGGATCCGTCGGCCTGCACGAAGATCCGATGCTGATCCCTACCGTGGATTTTGCCGGCATTGCCAACTCCATGGGAGCGACCGGAATCCGCGTTGGCACGCTGGAAGACCTCGCCGCCGTGCAGCAGTGGGTTGATGCAGGCGCCCGCGGCGTATGCCTGGTGGACGCCCGGGTATCCACGCATGTGCGTGCCCCGTATATGGAAGAAGTCCTTTCCGCGAACAAGAAGGTCGCTGCGGCTGCGGCATTACAATCCGGTAAAGGTGCTGGAAAGCGGTAGCTGAACGTCGTAGGGTGGATGGGTGCGCAAGTTATTAGTCGGAACAGCGAGCCTGGGTTTAGGGGCATTACTGATGCTCCCCGCAACCGGCGCACTTGCCGCACCCACCGGACCCGGCGACCCAGCAGGCGCCAATGCCGCGCAGCTTTCGGAGACCTCGCTGCGCGTGGCAACCATCCAGGCAAATCTCACCGGCGAAACCCCCGAAGAGCTGCCTGCGGCCCTGATGCGCGGAACCGACCGGCAGGCAGCCCAAGTTGCGGACAAGATCAGCAGCGCCAACGCGGACGTGGTGGTGCTGACGTATATGGACGCCACCCAGGAGGCAGTTGACGCGCTCAATGAGAACTATCTGAACAATCTGGGCGACGACCGCGCCGACGTGGACTACGGGTATTCCTATCTGGCGGTGGGCTCCAAAGGCCTGCAAAGCGGCGCCGATCTGAACGCCGACGGCGTGGTCGGCAGCGCCGAGGACGCATGGGGCCAAGCCGCATTCGCCGAACAGGGCTCGATCGTCGTGCTGTCGAAGTACCCGATCGCCCAAGAACAGGTCACCACCGTTTCCCAGCTCAAGTGGCAAGACGTTGCCAACGACATGCTGCACCACACCGACTTATCCGGCGTGCTGGCAGCGTCCATCCCCGTGATGAGCACCGGCCTATGGGACATTCCCATCCAGTACCGTGGCGAGCCGGTGCATATCCTGGCGACGCAAACCCAGCCGGATGGGCAGGGTAAGGAATTCGCCAAGGCACGCCAGATGGACGAGCTGAAGGTCATCGACGGCTATCTCTCCGGCGAGAACTATGTTCGCACCGACGAGGGCGAACACGCAGAAGGCGTGGGCGAGGACCGCTTTGTCATCGCCGGTGCACTGGGTCTGCAAGATGGCTCCGCTGATCGCGTTGACCCTTTCCTCAAGGAACTCAAGCACGCGAACGCTGTCAATGATTCGGGCAGCTACCTGGTGCCGAGCGAAACCTGGCAGGTATTGGGCCAGGGCCGCATCAAGGAGAACCAGCCGAGCACTTCCCAGACGTTGCCGGGAACAGTCCCCGACTTCGCGAAGGAATCAAGCCCGCTGATCTGGGCCGACATCCAATTCTAGGCGCCGAGCAAGCTGCGCAGGTACGGATTGAGGAATCTGCCCTCCGGATCGGCAGCCTGGTGAACCCGCGTGAAATCGCTGAACTTCGGGTAGAGCTGAGCCAATTCCCCAGCCTGAAGCGTATGCTCCTTGCCCCAGTGCGGCCGGCCGCCCAGGGAGCGGAAGATCTCTTCCATGGCTGCAAAGTATCCCGGAGCCTGATCGCGAATGTAGCGGTGCACGGCAATATATGCAGTTTGCCGGCCGCTGGCAGTTCCCAGCCAGGTGGAATCCTCGGCCGCGGTGCGCACCTCGACAGGGAAGAAGACCCCGGTTCCCGAACGCTTGAAGTACGCCCGCACCCTGGCGAAAGCCTCATCGAAGTTGGCCAGCGGGAGCGCATATTCCATTTCGGTGAAACGCACCCGCCGCGCACTGGTGAACACTTCGTTCCACGGTGCGATGCGGCTGCTTTCGGGCAACGCTGCGCACGCCACCTTGGCCAAGGCCGGCGTGGTCTTCGGCAGCGCCGCGCTCACCGAGCTGAGCAGCTGCAGTGCGCCATTGGAGACAACTTCATCATTCAGCCAGCGGGCTGCCGCTGGCGGCTGCTCGGCCGGGACTTGGCCGTCGAGGCGGGTATTGATCTTCACCTGGGCCTTGCCGGTGCCCGGAAACCAGAAGAATTCCAGATGGTCTTCTTCCCGTGCGCGCTCGACGAAGCTTTCGGCGATCAGCCCGATGGGTTCGATGATTTCCTCCGCACGCATCATGTAGTGCGGGACGCAGCGCAGCCGCACGTGGGTGAGCACCCCCAGCGCTCCCAGGCCAAGCCGGGAGGCCTCGAATAGTTCGGTGTTCTCCTGAGAGTTGGCGCGCAGGTGGCTGCCATCGGCCAGCATGAGCTGCACCCCGGTGACCGTTCCGCTGAATCCGCTGAACCGCAGGCCGGTGCCGTGGGTGCCGGTGCTGATGGCTCCGGCTACAGATTGCTTGTCGATATCGCCCATATTCTCCAACGCGAGATTGAAGGGCTTGAGCAGTGCGGGGATCTGCCATAGCCGGGTCCCGGCGCGGAAGGTCACCTCGTGGGTGAGGGCGTCGACTTCCTCGATTCCCTGGAAGCCATCCAGGTTCAGCAAGATGCCCTCGGTATCCGCCAGCGGAGTGAAGGAATGGCCTGCGCCGACGGTGCGCACCGGCTGCTCCAGATCGGCGGCCTGTTCCAGGACCTGCGCCAATTCCGCAATGCTGCGCGGGGAGCGGATGGCTGCCGGGTGCGCGACGACGGTGCGCGCGAAGTTCTTGAAGGTGCTCACAGGAATGCTTTGCCTTCCCCGCGGTAGGTGGGCCACTGCTCGATGATCTTGCCCTTGGAATACACCGCAACCTTATTAACCCGTTCCGCAGGTTCGCCGGCCTTGGCATGGCGCAGCCAGACCGTTTCGCCAATGGCGATGCGATGTGCGCTGGGGCCGGTGAGCGGGGTCTGCACCTCGCCGGCTCCTTCCATGGACAGATAGCGCAGCTTCTTGGGGTGCTCGATTCTTGGCAGCCGGTCCTTGCCGGCTGGACCCGATGCGGTCCAACCGCCGCCGAGGATGGTGACCGTTCGCTCATCGGGACGGCGGACCACGGGAAAGCCCAGATACAGGGCAGGGGTGGGTCGGAATGCACGATAGGAATCGAACAGCGCGGGCGCGAACAGCCCTGAACCCGCGGCAATCTCGGTGATAGCGGGTTCTTGGACAGTGCTTTCCACCGAACCTGTGCCGCCGGCATTCACGAAACGCAGCTCGCCCAGCTCCCGGACTAATTCCACGGTTTCGGCCCGGCGCTCGGCCAGTTCGGCGGCGCTGGCTTGGCGCAGCTTGCGCGCGATCAGCGCCTTGGGGCTGAACCCTCCATCGGGAACCGAAGCGATCTGGGATTCGTAGCCCATCAACCCGTCCAGGATGAAGTTGCGGCGACGGTGCACCTCGGCGGCCAGCGCCGCGACCTGTTCCGGCCGGCTCAGCGGCGAACGCGCGGCACCGATGCGGATATTGCCGCTGGGGTAATAGGCGGCATCCAGTTCCAAGGCGACCTTCAGCGGCGGGTGACCCGGCGCGATTCTGTCGATCAGGTCCAGTTGCTCTTCGGTATCCACCATGAGGGTGACAGCTTCGCAGGCCTGCTCGATGGCCGCCCACCGGCTGATCGCTTCGGCATCCGTTTGCGGGTACGCAACCACCAGGTCCTTCAAACCGTGGCTTGCCAGCCATAATGCTTCGGCCAACGTGAAGCAGAGAACGCCGCGGAAGCCTGGCTCGTCGAGCGCCCGCTCCAACGCCTTGCGTAGACGCAGGGACTTGGAAGCGATGCGGATCGGCACGCCGCCGGCCCGTTCGCGTAGGGCGATCACGTTGGAACCGAAGGCATCGAGATCGAGCAAAGCGACCGGGTGCTCCGAGATCCCGACGCTTTTCAAGGCACGGTTATACCGTTTGGCCTGAGCGTTCTTCATAAGCCAACTCTTTCACCAGCTTCGGGGCGTTTCAAGGAATTTTTCAAGACGCTTGTGTGAAGGCAGAGCGTTCAAGGCAACTCTCAGGGTCTTGCGGATAAGCTGGAGCCATCATGAAAAACGATCCGATTTCAATGACGTTGCTTGGCAAGGATGGAAAGCCGCGCTCCGGCGTGCAGGATGCCATCATGAAGGGCATCGGCGTGCAGCGCCCGATGGTGCTTGCCTACATCAAGCGGTTGCGCAAGAAGCACCCGGAAGCCACGGCAGCCGAGCTGGCAGCCATTGTCGAGCGCGATTACCTGCGTGTGGTTACCGGCACCGGTGCAGCCGTGGGTGGAACCGCAGCCGTTCCTGCTGTCGGCACCGGCGTCGCGCTGGGACTTTCCGTTGCTGCAACGCTGGGCTTCCTGGAAGCTTCTGCGCTGTATGCGCAGAGCCTGGCAGAACTGCACGGCATTGCCATCGACGACCCGGATCGGTCACGAATGCTGGTAATGGGCATCATGATGGGCGAGGAAGGCAGCTCGATGATTGCCGGATTGACTGCCCAAGCCGCAGGCCGTGGCGGAGGCCCGATCCAGGGCTGGGCCAGGTCCTTCGGTGCCGGCAAGTCCACGAGCATCTATTCCGCCATGCAGCGCACCATGCAGAAGAAGTTCTTGCGCAAGATCATCGGCACCCAGGCTGCCAGCACCATGGGCCGTCTGGTTCCGTTTGGCGTTGGCGCGGCCATCGGCGGTGTCGGCAATCGGTACATGGCCAAGCGCGTGATCGAGAATGCCGCGGTTGCCTTCGAGGGAATCCCTACGGTGGTGCCCAGTTCGTTGCCGCTGGATGACCCGCGGGTCATCGACGCTGAGATCGTCGAAGACTAGCTGTACAGGGATTGCTGACCACCTTGGTGGTCGGCTTCCGTCTTTAAGTCAGTTTTAGTGCGTTGCAAGAAACTTTTTCGGGGAGCGATCCGCAAGAACTCGCGCCTTAATCGGCTTTGCGGAATTAAGTGTGCACGGTCACCCGTCAAAACCACCCCGCCGATTTGCAGCACCCCGCAAACCCGTGTATAGTTTTTCCTTGTCGCCGAGAACAAAACGGAACAAAAAACCCGTAGCTCAACGGCGGCAGAACCCCAGAAAATCAAGGTTTTCCACAGTCTTGTGGATAAAGAATTGAAAAGAATGGGAACCAAGAATACTGGTTCAAATCACAAACAATGGATTTGACTTCCAGAAATTCACGGTTATAGAATGTGAATATAACGCTGGACGAAATTGCCGCCTGGAATGGTGGGTAAAGAACCGGTAAGTGTTTGTTGTTTGAGAACTCAATAGTGTGCCAAGTTTGTTGATACCGAATATTTTTATTTGGTGAATACATAACATTTGCTTGAGGCATTGCACCCCCGTGCAGTGTTCTTGAGTGTTTTATTATTCGCCAGGACTTCATCGGCTTCGCCCTTCTTTTCCAAGGGGTTGCTGGTGGCTTTTTATTTTTTTATGGAGAGTTTGATCCTGGCTCAGGATGAACGCTGGCGGCGTGCTTAACACATGCAAGTCGAACGATGAAGCCCAGCTTGCTGGGTGGATTAGTGGCGAACGGGTGAGTAACACGTGAGTAACCTGCCCCCGACTCTGGGATAAGCCCGGGAAACTGGGTCTAATACCGGATATGACCATGGAACGCATGTTTTGTGGTGGAAAGATTTATCGGTGGGGGATGGACTCGCGGCCTATCAGCTTGTTGGTGAGGTAATGGCTCACCAAGGCGACGACGGGTAGCCGGCCTGAGAGGGTGACCGGCCACACTGGGACTGAGACACGGCCCAGACTCCTACGGGAGGCAGCAGTGGGGAATATTGCACAATGGGCGAAAGCCTGATGCAGCGACGCCGCGTGAGGGATGACGGCCTTCGGGTTGTAAACCTCTTTCAGTAGGGAAGAAGCGAAAGTGACGGTACCTGCAGAAGAAGCGCCGGCTAACTACGTGCCAGCAGCCGCGGTAATACGTAGGGCGCAAGCGTTATCCGGATTTATTGGGCGTAAAGAGCTCGTAGGCGGTTTGTCGCGTCTGCCGTGAAAGTCCGAGGCTCAACCTCGGATCTGCGGTGGGTACGGGCAGACTAGAGTGATGTAGGGGAGACTGGAATTCCTGGTGTAGCGGTGAAATGCGCAGATATCAGGAGGAACACCGATGGCGAAGGCAGGTCTCTGGGCATTTACTGACGCTGAGGAGCGAAAGCATGGGGAGCGAACAGGATTAGATACCCTGGTAGTCCATGCCGTAAACGTTGGGCACTAGGTGTGGGGGACATTCCACGTTTTCCGCGCCGTAGCTAACGCATTAAGTGCCCCGCCTGGGGAGTACGGCCGCAAGGCTAAAACTCAAAGGAATTGACGGGGGCCCGCACAAGCGGCGGAGCATGCGGATTAATTCGATGCAACGCGAAGAACCTTACCAAGGCTTGACATGTGCCAGACCGCTCCAGAGATGGGGTTTCCCTTCGGGGCTGGTTCACAGGTGGTGCATGGTTGTCGTCAGCTCGTGTCGTGAGATGTTGGGTTAAGTCCCGCAACGAGCGCAACCCTCGTTCCATGTTGCCAGCACGTAGTGGTGGGGACTCATGGGAGACTGCCGGGGTCAACTCGGAGGAAGGTGGGGATGACGTCAAATCATCATGCCCCTTATGTCTTGGGCTTCACGCATGCTACAATGGCCGGTACAATGGGTTGCGATACTGTGAGGTGGAGCTAATCCCTAAAAGCCGGTCTCAGTTCGGATTGGGGTCTGCAACTCGACCCCATGAAGTCGGAGTCGCTAGTAATCGCAGATCAGCAACGCTGCGGTGAATACGTTCCCGGGCCTTGTACACACCGCCCGTCAAGTCACGAAAGTTGGTAACACCCGAAGCCGATGGCCTAACCACCTTGTGTGGGGGGAGTCGTCGAAGGTGGGACTGGCGATTGGGACTAAGTCGTAACAAGGTAGCCGTACCGGAAGGTGCGGCTGGATCACCTCCTTTCTAAGGAGCTAACCATTATTGGTTGCCCATGCTGGACACGAGTGTTGTCCGGGTGGGTTGCTCATGGGTGGAATATCAATGGACTCAATACTGGAAAACGTGCTGGCTGATGCTGGTGCGGGGTATTGGCTGTGGCCGCGTGGTGCTTGGGCATCTGCTAGTACGCATTGCAGGGGGTTTTCTTCTTGCGGTGCTGGAATGCGGTGTGTGGGTGTTGTGTGGTTTGTATGGTTTGGCATGCTGTTGGGTTTTGAGGCAACAAGCCTCCTTTCCTGGTGAATGGTTGCCGGGGTTCTTCCTGTGGGGAGGGTCCTGGTGGTGTTCGCTTGGGTGAGGGGTTCTTGGTGTTTCGGTGTTTGTCCTGTGTTTGCTGCAAGGATGTCCTGTTGGATTGATGCTGGCCTTTGGTTGGTGTTGGTTTTGGGGTGTTGTTGCGGGGGTGCGGGGTTGTTGTTTGGGAACTGTATAGTGAACGCGAGCATCTTGCAGATGAGATGAGCTGGGTAGTCCTTTTCCTGGGATTGCCTGGTGTTGGAGTCTTGTCTGCGTGATTTTGTTAGATTGTTTTATTGCTCAATTCTGAGACTTTTATTTGTGTTGAAGTTTTTAAGGGCGCACGGTGGATGCCTTGGCATCAAGAGCCGATGAAGGACGTGGGAATCTGCGATAAGCCTGGTGGAGTCGATAACCGGACGTTGAGACCAGGATTTCCGAATGGGGGAACCCCGCACCATGTTATGTGGTGTGACCTGCAGCTGAATGTATAGGCTGTGTGGAGGGAACGCGGGGAAGTGAAACATCTCAGTACCCGCAGGAAGAGAAAACAATAGTGATTCCGTTAGTAGTGGCGAGCGAACGCGGATGGGGCTAAACCGGTTGGTGTGTGATAGCGGATAGGCGTTGCATCACCGGGGTTGTGGGGTTGACATGTACCAGCGCTATCTTGCTGGTGGGATGAGGTGCAGGCGTATAGGTGAATCGGTTGGAATGCCGGACCAGAGAGGGTGATAGTCCCGTAGGTGTAATGCGTGTCTGCCGTTCTAGTGTTGATACCCGAGTAGCACGGGGCCCGTGAAACCTTGTGTGAATCTGCCAGGACCACCTGGTAAGCCTGAATACTACTTGATGACCGATAGTGAATCAGTACCGTGAGGGAATGGTGAAAAGTACCCCGGGAGGGGAGTGAAATAGTACCTGAAACCGTGCGCTTACAATCCGTTAGAGCTGGGGACTTGTTCCCTGGTGATGGCGTGCCTTTTGAAGAATGAGCCTGCGAGTTAGTGTTACGTCGCGAGGTTAACCCGTGTGGGGAAGCCGTAGCGAAAGCGAGTCTGAATAGGGCGTTTGAGTGGCGTGATCTAGACCCGAAGCGAAGTGATCTACCCATGGCCAGGTTGAAGCGCGTGTAAGAGCGTGTGGAGGACCGAACCCACTTCAGTTGAAAATGGAGGGGATGAGCTGTGGGTAGGGGTGAAAGGCCAATCAAACTTCGTGATAGCTGGTTCTCCCCGAAATGCATTTAGGTGCAGCGTTGCGTGTTTCTTGCTGGAGGTAGAGCTACTGGATAGGCGATGGGCCCTACAAGGTTACTGACCTTAGCCAAACTCCGAATGCCGGCAAGTGAGAGCGCAGCAGTGAGACTGTGGGGGATAAGCTTCATAGTCGAGAGGGAAACAGCCCAGAACGCCAACTAAGGCCCCTAAGCGTGTGCTAAGTGGAAAAGGATGTGGAGTTGCTGTGACAACCAGGAGGTTGGCTTAGAAGCAGCCACCCTTGAAAGAGTGCGTAATAGCTCACTGGTCAAGTGATTCCGCGCCGATAATGTAGCGGGGCTCAAGCACACCGCCGAAGTTGCGTCATTCAAGTATTAGCCTGGTTTCGATTGGGTGCTTGGATGGGTAGGGGAGCGTCGTGTGGACGGTGAAGTCGCGGTGGAAACCAGCGGTGGAGGCCACACGAGTGAGAATGCAGGCATGAGTAGCGAATGACGGGTGAGAAACCCGTCCGCCGAATGATCAAGGGTTCCAGGGTTAAGCTAATCTGCCCTGGGTTAGTCGGGACCTAAGGCGAGGCCGACAGGCGTAGTCGATGGACAACGGGTTGATATTCCCGTACCGGCGAAGGACCGCCCATACCAAGCTGTGGATGCTAACCATGACGGATCATGGCTGTTGCGGCCTTCGGGTTGCTGGTTGTGTGATGTGGTGGGAACCGATGCAGTGAGGTCAGCGTATTAACAGGTGTGACGCAGGAAGGTAGCCGAGCCAGGCAATGGAATTGACCTGGTCCAAGGGTGTAGGAAGAGTGGTTGGCAAATCCGCCGCTCATATGTTCTGAGACCTGATAGGCGCCCCGTTTATGGGGTGATTCGGTGATCCTATGCTGCCTAGAAAAGCATCGGCGCGAGGTCCCAGTCCGCCCGTACCCCAAACCGACACAGGTGATCAGGTAGAGAATACTAAGGCGATCGAGAGAATCATGGTTAAGGAACTCGGCAAAATGCCCCCGTAACTTCGGAAGAAGGGGGGCCTGCCCCGTGATGGAGACGTGCTCTCCGGAGGCGGGTGTGGGCCGCAGAGACCAGGGGGAAGCGACTGTTTACTAAAAACACAGGTCCGTGCGAAGTCGCAAGACGATGTATACGGACTGACTCCTGCCCGGTGCTGGAAGGTTAAGAGGACTGGTTAGCCCTTGTGGCGAAGCTGAGAATTTAAGCCCCAGTAAACGGCGGTGGTAACTATAACCATCCTAAGGTAGCGAAATTCCTTGTCGGGTAAGTTCCGACCTGCACGAATGGAGTAACGACTTCCCCGCTGTCTCAACCATGAACTCGGCGAAATTGCAGTACGAGTAAAGATGCTCGTTACGCGCAGCAGGACGGAAAGACCCCGAGACCTTTACTATAGTTTGGTATTGGTGTTCGGTGCAGCTTGTGTAGGATAGGTGGGAGACTGTGAAGCTTGGACGCTAGTTCAGGTGGAGTCATCGTTGAAATACCACTCTGGCTGTACCGGTCACCTAACTTCGGACCATGATCTGGTTCAGGGACAGTGCCTGATGGGTAGTTTAACTGGGGCGGTTGCCTCCTAAAATGTAACGGAGGCGCCCAAAGGTTCCCTCAGCCTGGTTGGCAATCAGGTGTCGAGTGTAAGTGCACAAGGGAGCTTGACTGTGAGAGTGACAGCTCGAGCAGGGACGAAAGTCGGGACTAGTGATCCGGCGGCACCTCGTGGAAGGGCCGTCGCTCAACGGATAAAAGGTACCTCGGGGATAACAGGCTGATCTTGCCCAAGAGTCCATATCGACGGCATGGTTTGGCACCTCGATGTCGGCTCGTCGCATCCTGGGGCTGGAGTAGGTCCCAAGGGTTGGGCTGTTCGCCCATTAAAGCGGTACGCGAGCTGGGTTTAGAACGTCGTGAGACAGTTCGGTCCCTATCCGCTGCGCGCGTTGGAAATTTGAGAAGGGCTGTCCTTAGTACGAGAGGACCGGGACGGACGAACCTCTGGTGTGTCAGTTGTACTGCCAAGTGCATCGCTGATTAGCTACGTTTGGAAGGGATAACCGCTGAAAGCATCTAAGCGGGAAGCCTGCTTCGAGATGAGATTTCCATGCACCATTGTGTGTGAGAGGCCCCCAGCTAGACCACTGGGTTGATAGGCAGGATGTGGAAGCAAGAACTGAAGACTTGTGCAGCTGACCTGTACTAATAGGCCGATGGCTTACAACACACAATAAAACAATGATTTGAACTGATGATTTCAATGCTGTTCGCGTTCACTATGCGGTTACGAGACAACAACCTCAAACCGAGAATACTTGGCTTTGTGCGTGCTTTGCTGCATGCCACCGAAGGCAACACCAAACCGTAGGGTTTGTGTGCTTCGTGATTGTTACGGCGGTCATAGCGTGGGGGAAACGCCCGGTCCCATACCGAACCCGGAAGCTAAGGCCCATTGCGCCGATGGTACTGCACTCGTGAGGGTGTGGGAGAGTAGGTCACCGCCGGACTTAACTTGAGTAGATGGTTTGAGGCCCTGGTACCGTTTGGTGCCGGGGCCTCACCTGTTTAACCGGTGATGGTGGTGCGGGGTGGCCAGGCGCAACGTCTGACCCTGCACTCGTTTAATTGCCGCAGCTGTTGTCCTGCCTCGCAGCCGGCCCATCATCGAGGTATGGCCGAGAAAGCGTCCCTCCTGTCCGCAGGACCGGCGATCGCATCACTGGTGTTTAATGACGTTGTTGCTATCGGAATAGCGTTGTTCACGCTGGATATCCCGTAGACCCTGATCAAAGTTCTTTATATCGTGCTTCCCGTCGCGTTGATTGACGCTGCCGCGGGATCAATCGCCGTGGCAATGGCTTGTTTCATCCCATCCAAGAATTGAGAGGGCTAATGGGCTGCTTCTTCAGATTCAATGACTGAAGCGAGCGCCAAATCTTCAACCGTGAGCATCACGGTACTATCCCGCCGGTTGAATAACTGCAAGGTGATGCTTCGGCCATTGCATCGCCAAATGCGAATGGGCTGATTCTCGTCTTCCCAGGGGCGTTCCGGAGCGCCATACAGCTCTGAGAGTTCTGCCTGCAAAACAGCAAACCCAGACCGGGTGACTGGATCTTGAGGGACCCGAGAACTGTAGAGGAACGTACAGACACTCAGGAATTGTTGACGGTATGTATCCCAAGTACTCGATATTTTTCCTGGCAGTCCGAGGTCCAGGCTCGTCATCTTATGAGGTGAATCCTGGTCTTCGGAATCAATCGCGGCGCCTGATATGAATCCAAGCGCATCGAACAGGGCCTGACGCTCAACTTCAGTCTTTGGCCAAGAGCCTTGGACTAAGCCCTGGATAATGGGCATAAGGTCGTGTGGGACAGGGGACAAACTGATGACTGAGTCTGGCAGTGTCATGCGGCGAGCCTACCTTTGATGCATAGGATCGCGGAAGCCGAACACGGCATGGCTGCCCGGCAGCGAGTACCCCGGTCTTGGACTGTGGACAGTTATTTCTATCGCGATCGTGCAGTCCCCGTTCACCGCAAATTCCCTGCTGCCCTAAGACAGCTGCTTGACGCAGTAAGCGCCTAATCCTAGAGTCAGGGCACCGGGGATCGTCCGGTAAGCAAATGGCTGCAGGAGCTTCTGATGGGTTTACTGGCATTTAGCTACAACGTCATGCTGGATGGCTGCGTCGATCATCGAGAAGGCATCGCCGACGATGAATCGCACGACTATTTCACGGGTCTGATGAATGCGCATGAAGGGATGCTCTGGGGACGTGTTACCTACGAACTGATGGAGGAGTACTGGCCAGCTGTGGCTCGGGGCGACAGCTCGGCGACGCCAGCGCTGCTACGCTGGGCACAGCATCTGAAGGCGAAGCCCAAATACGTTGTCTCGAGCACTCGCACGGCATATTCATGGAATAACTCCCACCTGCTGAGTGGAGAGCTGCGCGCCTGTGTACTGAGGCTGAAAGACCAGTACCCCGAAGGTGTGCTTCTTGGTAGCGGCAAGCTGGCAACAGCTCTGGACAGGATGGAGCTCATCGATGAGTACCATTTCCTAATTCACCCAGTTATCGCCGGCCATGGTCCAACGCTTTACCAGGCAGGGTTGCAGAAATCCCGTCATCTGGAATTGATCTCAGCGCAACCGCTCTCCAGCGGTGCAATTGCAGCCAGTTATCGGCGGGTTCGCTGAACCCATGCGGATGACGATTTCGCCTTGGAAATCCGGAGCAGAATCGGAAACGCAGACACCTTTTCTTGCCGGGGAGTTTCGAGTTTTGCATGATGGCCGCAGGAGCTTGCAACTGCAGGCCAAGGACTTGAACACAGTTGATGAAATATCCGTCGAGCCAAGCCTAATCTGCAGTATCAAGGAGCGGGGATCGCGTAGCGTAGGAAGCATGGATACGCTTTTCTTCGCCCATCGAGGCAGCTCCCATAAATATTCGGAGAACACTCGTGCCGCCTATCTACAGGCCATCGACGAGGGTGCCGATGGAATTGAATGCGACGTCCATCTGAGCAAAGACGGAATCGTTGTTTGCCACCACGATCCAACGGTCGACCGCACCTCCGATTCATCCGGTCTCGTTGCCGGATATACCCTGGCGGAAATGAAAGCCATGGACTTCACCGGAGTCGTACCGAGCATCGTCCCGGCCGAGTATGGGACAGAAAACGAGCAGCTCCTGAGCCTCGGCGAGCTTTTCGCTCTCATTGAAGAACGCGGCAAGCCAATTGGTTTGGCCATCGAAATCAAGCATCCAAGCCCCTATGGCCACCTGTTGGAAAGGGGCGTGCTGCAGGTCCTTGCAGCGCACGGGTTCGACCCGCAAACCGGGACTGCCGGCTCGCAGGGACAGATTGCCGTGACGCTGATGAGCTTCGAGCCAAACTCCCTGCGCTACCTGGCCCGCACGGTCAGCACTTCGCTATTGTGCCAATTGATGACCGAGGTCAACCCGGACTACGTCCAGCAGTTGATCGACTCTGGCGACGTGGGTAGGGCCGGCGTCTACGATGTGCTGTACCGCTCCGTGCCTGAAGGAATTGAACTGATCAACGCAGGGGGAGCTGGAATCATCGGATCCGGCGTCGCCTGGACCCGAGCCAATGATCATCTAGTGCGCCGGTGGCTGGAGCAGGGGTTGAAGGCACGGATCTGGACGGTCGACCGTCCCTCAGATGCACAATTCCTGGTGGACCTGGGCGTTGGGGAACTGACCAGCAACCGTCCGGCGGAACTACGCAAAGAACTGGAGCTGAGCTAGGAAACATGAGCACCGAGGAAACCGCACAGGTCAATCTGTACCTGCAGGACACCTATGTTTTCGCCACCGAGGCTGAAGTCATTGCTGCGGGCAGCGACGACGAAGGCCAGTGGATTGCGCTGAGCCCGAATATCTTCCATCCCCGCGGTGGCGGCCAGCCCGAAGACTCGGGAACCGTGGACGGGCTGCCGGTAGCGGTCCAGCGCGGTGAGAACGGATTGGTGATCCTGTATGGCGCCGGCGCTAAGCAGGTGGGCGACCAAGTCCAAGCCGAGATCGACGGCGAGCTGCGTCTTTCCCATGCAGCCCTGCACACCGCCGGGCACGTCCTGGGCTTCGCCGGCGAAGATCGCGGCTGGCAGCACAAGGGCCACTCGCACTTCCCCGGGCAATCCCGGCTCGACTTCGATCCGGCCACCGTTGATCTGCCACTGGGCGATGAGAACGAACGGGCAGCGGCGAAGGCCAACATCCAAGAACGCGTCAATGAACTCATTGCTGGTGGCGGAGAAGTCACGACCACCACCGATGACCAGGGCATCCGCACAGTCACCATCGCCGGGGTGAATGCTGAACCATGCGGTGGCACCCACGTGAAGCATCTTGACCAGCTGGAGCACGTTGAAATCGGCGAGGCGAAGGTCAAACGCGGTGTCTACAAGGTCAGGTACGATGCCCGCCACGTCCGCTAGCTGGTTCACGCCGGCGACCAAGATGGGCCTTTCCATCGCGATTGCCACCGGGCTCTACGGCATTTCCTTCGGGGCGCTGTCCATCGCCGCGGGCCTGAATCTATGGCAAACCGTTGCGCTGAGCGCCCTGATGTTCACCGGTGGCTCGCAGTTCGCCTTCATCGGGGTCATCTCCGGTGGCGGTGCCGCCGCGGCGGCATTCTCCGCGGCTTCGCTGCTGGGCATCCGCAATGCCGTGTACGGGATGCAGATCAAGCAAACCTTGCGCCCGTTGGGGCGGCAGGTGCCGTGGATGGCCCAGGTGACCATCGACGAGTCCACTGCGGTGAGCTTGGGGCAATCCGACCCTGCTGAGAAGCGCCGCGGATTCATCGCCGCCGGCGCCGGCGTCTACGTCCTATGGAACCTGTTCACCCTCGTTGGCGCCTTGCTCGGCGAACGCATGGGCGACCCTGCTGCGTGGGGCCTGGATGGCGCCGCGGTTGCGGCCTTCATCGGGCTGCTCTGGCCGCGGCTGAAATCAGTTGAACCGATCATGATCGCAATTGCCGCGGCGATCCTCACCGCGCTGGCGGTACCGGTGACCGCGCCGGGCTTGCCGATTCTGGTGACGGCGGCCTGCGCGGCGATCTACGCCGTGGCCACCGGCCGCCTTGCCCCGGCGGCGACCGAGCATGGCGAACTGGAAAGCATTGAGGAGCAGAAAGCGTGAACGAGCTGAGCTGGTGGATTCTCGGGGCCTGCCTGACGGCCTACGCCATCAAGCTCTGCGGCTTCTTTGTGCCCCGCAGGGTCTTGGACTCGCCGACCATGTCCCATGTCGCCGCCACGCTGACCATCGCGCTGCTGGCTTCCTTGGTGACGGTGAATGCCTTCACCTCGGGACAGGAACTGGTCATCGATGCCCGGATCGGCGCCCTCGCGGCCGCGATCATCGCGCTGGTTTTCAAGGCACCTTATCTTGTCGTCGTTGTTACCGGCGCCCTGGCCGCGATCGTGCTCAGGGCCAGTGGACTGGCTGCCTAGATATTGCCTGCAAGGCGGATGACAAGCCCAGCGCGTAGTGGGACAGTGGAAGCATGATTGTAGCTTTCTCAGTAGCACCTAGTAATGACAACCCCAACGGTTCGGTCCATGACGCAGTGGCTGAAGCGGTGAAAGTCGTCCGGGATTCTGGCCTTCCCAATCGCACCAGCTCCATGTTCACCGAGATCGAAGGCGAATGGGATGAAGTCATGGAGGTGGTCAAGCAAGCCACCTTGGCTGCTGGCCGATTCGGTTCGCGCGTATCGCTGGTGCTGAAAGCCGATATCCGCCCCGGCTACGAGGGCGAGCTCGACGGCAAGATCCAGCGGCTCGAGAAGGCTATAAAGGATAGTGAGGAGAACATGTCGTCATGATCCACCATTCAGCCGAACATGATGCCGGTGCAGTCGACGAATACCTGGAGCGGGAGCTGGGGCTGCGCGTTGCAGCGTTGGAAGCAGGCCGCGAGCATTCCCATAGCGCCGGGTTGCCGCGAATTGAAGTGAGCCCGGCCCAGGGAAAGTTTCTCCAGCTGCTCGTCGAGATCACAGGCGCACGCAGGGTCCTGGAAATCGGAACCCTCGGCGGCTATTCGACCAGCTGGCTTGCCTTGGGCGTGGGAGAAGCCGGTACCGTCATCAGTTGCGAATTCGAGCCGCTGCATGCCTCGGTTGCACGCGAGAATTTGCAGCGGGCAGGGCTGTCCGAACGTGTTGAAATCAAGTTGGGTGCGGCCCAGGGTTCGCTGGATTCGCTGATTTCCAAGCGAGTTGCTCCATTTGATCTGATCTTCATTGATGCAGATAAGCGCAATAACGTGGCCTATCTCGAACGGGCAATGAAACTGTCGCATCCGGGGACCGTGCTGGTGCTCGACAACGTGGTGCGCAGCGGTGCAGTCTTGGATGACCCTGCTGGGCACGGGACCCAGGAGGCCGATGTGCGGGGGATCCAGGACTCCTTGCGGTGGTTGCGCGATGATCCGCGCGTATCAGCCACCGCCCTGCAGACAGTGGGCGTCAAAGGATGGGACGGATTCGCGCTCGCACGCGTCCTCTAGTGGTCACAGCTATCGCGTAGGAGAGTGCTCGGGGAGCTCGGCATCGAGTTCCCCGGCTTCGTCTTGCTTGAACGGCGGCGATTTCAGGATCAAGAAGTACACGCCCAATCCGCAAAGCACGCCCATCGGCGGTCCTACCCACAGGGCCTGCTCGGTATTGCGCACCAAGCCCGCAACAACTGGGCCAACCAGCATGGGAACGATGTAGTAGTAGTGGTCCGGCTCGGCAGGGCCCCAGAAGCGTTCGAATCTGGCAAGAATGCTGAAGCCGGCGGCCAAGAGGACGCAACCGAGCAAAATCACCCAGAAGGTCGAGGAAAGGCTGATGGTCAGGGTCAGTGAACCGACAAAGCCACCGGTCAAGGCAGCGTACTTTGTATTCCGGTCCAAGCCCGACCCCCTTTTGAGCCAAGAAATTTGCAACTACATTAAAAGTTTTTCAAACATCTGGATAGTCCGCAATCCTACTTAAGTAGGAGGGTGCCTTGGTGAGTTGGAAGAAATTAGCGAAGCCACTGCCGTAGGCTAGAGAAGTGCCGCAAATGAACGACTATCGAATCCGACTGGCTACTGAACAAGACGTCCGCCCCGCACTGCAGATGAAATTGCAAGCCTGGAGGGAAGCGTACGCCGAACTTCGAGATGAATCATTTTTCACCCACCATGAAGGCCAGCTCGATGGCCAGGTAGCCTGGTGGGAACGCGGGCTGGCATCCGGCGCGCAATTCTTCATCGCCGAAGACCGCGATGGACGCATCATCGGGCTAGCCGGCGGCACACCGGCCATCGACGAGGACAAGGACGCCGGGGTAGACATCGAATTGGGCATGCTCTATGTCCTGGCTGAGTATTACGGCACCGGGCTGGGCCAGCACCTCTTCGACGTGGTCCTGGGCGAGCGCGATGCGCTGGTCTGGGTCTTGCAGGGCAACGAGCGGGCCCTGGCCTTCTTCGCGAAGCAGGGATTCACCCCCGATGGAACCAGCGAAGCCCTGGCTGGCAGCTGGAAAGGCTTGATCGAGCAACGGATGGTGCGCGCACGTGGCTAGGGATACCAAGGAATCAATGCTCGGAGAATTTCCGATCGACACCGGTACGGCGGTGATCGAGGCCGATCCCTACGGTGCCAGCCGCTACATCCTGAAGGTCAACGGCGTGCCGTCCTCGCACGTGGATTTGGATGATCCGACCTATCTCGATTTCGAGTACATGCGCTGGATGGAACCGATCTTCACCATCGGTTTTCCTGCCGGACAATTTGATGGCCGCGCCCGCAAGCTGCGCGTGCTCCACCTCGGCGGAGGCGGCTGCTCCATGGCCCGCTGGGTTGCCGCCAGCTATGAAAACGCCCGCCAAGTCGTCGTGGAGCTGGATGCCAAGCTGGCGGAGCTGGTGCGCGTGAACTTCGAGGTGCCGCGTGCCCCGCTGGTGCGCCTGCGTGTGGGGGATGCGGCGCAGGTGCTGCCCACCTTGAGCGATGCGAGCCGCGATGTGATCATCCGCGATGTCTTTGCCGGCAGCACCACCCCGCGCGAGCTGACCACTGCCTCCTACGCCCGTGAAGCGCAGCGGGTGCTGGACGCCGGTGGCGTCTACATCATGAATTGCGGCGATACCGCGGACCTGGCCGGCGCCAAGGCGGAAGCCGCGACGCTGCTGGAGGTCTTCGAGCATGTGGCCATGGTCGCGGACCCGCCGATGCTCAAGGGCCGCCGCTACGGGAACATCGTGTTCCTGGCCAGCGACGAGCCGCTCAAGCTCGGCCCGGCCTTCGAGCGCAGCCTGCGGACCGCGCCGTTGCCCGCGCAGCTGGTTGCCGGCGAAGCCGTGCGCCGCTTCGCCACCGGCGCCGCGCCGATTGCCGGCTAGCTGACGGCGCCCATCCGATAGCCGGTGCCGTCGTCGGCGCGCTGCAGCAGGCCGTGGTCGACCATGTAGCGGCGCAGCAGCGCGACATCCGGGTGGAACACCCGCAGCCGTTCATTGAGCTGCTCTTCGCGCAGCTCTTCCGTATCGCCGATGACCGCGTTGCGCAGGTAGAGAACCACCTCGTGGCGGTCCACCGGCTTCGCCGGGAGGGATTGCAGCCGGTGCCCGTCGAAGAAGCGGCGGATCCCGCTGCGGTCGGTCTTCGCGGCCGAGGCTAACGACAATGTCTTCTCCAGCAGTTCATCATCCAGCGCCCAGTCGGAGCCGTCGTGGCGCAGCAGCCCGATGCTGGCCCAGCGCTCCAAGTCCTTGCGCTCGGACTTGCTGGCCGACTCGGGCAACCCCTGTCCGCTGAGCACCGTGCCGAGAAGCCGGCGCATCGAGGGGTTCTTCAAGCCTGCTGCCACCTGGATCCACTGCCCGGCGGTATTCTGCTGTTCGCTCATGAAGCCCATCCTAGCCATTTTCCGCCGGTGCGAGGGCAAAAAGGCGCCCCGCCATCGCAGTCGCGATGGCGGGGCGCCGAAGGGTTGCGGGGCTACTTGACCCCGGCCCACATTTCAATCAGCCCGATGCCGAAGAACAGCACGAAGGCCGCGGAAACAACCCACATCAATGGGTGGATTTCCTTGGCTCGTCCCTGGGTGGCCCGGATGAACACGTAGGAGATGAAGCCGGCGCCGATGCCATTGGCGATCGAGTAGGTGAACGGCATCAGGGTGAAGGTCAGGAAGGCCGGCAGCGCGATGCCCCAGTCGTTCCAGTCGATCTTGGATACCTGTGTGATCATCATGAAGCCGACGACCACCAGGGCCGGAGCCACGGCTTCGAAAGGCACCAGGTAGATCAGCGGGCTCAGGAACATCGCCACGATCATCAGCAGGCCGGTGACCACCGAGGCCAGACCGGTGCGGGCGCCCTCGCCGATGCCGGCGCCGGACTCCACGAAGATCTGCGCCGAGGAGCTGGAGGTGCCGCCGCCGACGATTGCGCCGGCCGCGTCGACCAGCAGGACCTTGTCCACATCGGGGATCTGCCCGTTCTCGTCCATGGAACCGGCTTCGGAAGCCAGACCCACCATGGTGCCCATGGCGTCGAAGAAGATCGAGAGCAGGATGACGAAGGCCAGCAGCGAGGCGGCGGTGACGCCGATCTTGCTGAAGGCGCCGAACACGCTGACCTGGCCGATCAGCGACAAATCCGGCAGGGTCCATTCAGGCAGCGACGGAACCACCAGCGACCAGGTGTTGGTTTCCATCGCGCCGATGTGGAAGACGGCTTCGAGGATGTTGGCGAGGATCGCGGAAACGACGATGCCGATCAGGATTGCGCCCTTGACCTTGCGCACCACCAGGGCCATGGTCAGCAGCAGGCCGACGACGAAGACCAGGATCGGCCAGCCCATCAGCTCGCCGTCGAAGCCCAGGCCCACCGGCACGGTGGTGTTCGCGGCATCCGGAAGGCGCTGGACGAATCCGGCATTGACCAGGCCGATCAGGGCGATGAACATGCCGATGCCCACCACGATCGCGGTCTTCAGCCCGGCGGGAACCGCGTTGAACACCGCGGTTCGGAATCCGGTAAGCACCAGGCCGAACATGACCACACCGGCAATGAGCACCAAGCCCATGACGTCGGCCCAGGCCAGTTCCGGGTTCGTGGCCACGGTGATGGCCACGAAGGCATTGACGCCCAAGCCGGTGGCCATGGCGAATGGGTGACGGGCCCAGATGCCCATCAGGATGGTCAGGATGCCGGCGACAAATGCGGTCACTGCGGCAACGCGCTGGATGCCCAACTCGCCGCCCGAGGAATCGGCACCGGAAAGAACCAGCGGGTTGAGGACGACGATGTAGCTCATCGCGAAGAAGGTGGCGATGCCGCCGCGAACTTCGGTGGAGAACGTTGAACGCCGTTCCGAAATCTTGAAATATCGGTCGATGCGTGCGCTTACAGCAGTCCCGGACGGGGATTTTGTTGAGGAGGGCATGGAAAAATTCTATGACGTTTCAGCCGCTGATTCATATCGATCCAGCTATTCAGTAGGCTGTACGCGAAAACTTTAGACCCAACTCACACCTGGAACTGTGGAAGCAAGTACATTGGTGGTAAGGGAAGTCACAACCCGTTGTATCTGAGGTATTTGAGGAGCGAGTCTGATGAGTGACGAAGCACCAGTAGCAGCAGAGAAGATCGAAGGAATTGTCGTTGGCGTAGACGGTTCCCAGCAGAGCAAATGCGCTTTGCGCTGGGCCGAACGCGAAGCGGTACGCCGCGGCAGCGTATTGAATATCGTGTCCGCCTATACCATCCCGGTGTTTGCCGCATCCTCCATGGACGCCGGCTACTCTACCCTGGACGACGATCTGATCCGCGGGGGTGCCGAGGACATTGTGCGCCAGGCCCGTGCAGAGCTCGAAGGCAGCACCGCGACCATCCGCACCTATATCGAGTCCGGGGACCCGTCGGGCGTGCTGCTGGATCTGAGCCAGGACGCGGAATTGGTAGTAGTCGGAACCCGCGGCCGCGGTGGCTTCGTGGGCCGCCTGCTCGGTTCGGTCTCCTCGGCGCTGCCAGCGCACTCCAAGTGCCCAACTGTCGTGGTTCCGCTGGCCATGGCCAAGGAGCAGGAGGAAGCCGGCGCCGCTGTCGCGGCGAACCGCAAATGCATCGTGGTCGGCGTCGACGGCTCGGACCGCGCCCGTTCTGCGGTGCTGGCGGCAGCGGAGGCGGCCATCGCCAGCGACCTGACGCTGCGGCTGATCTGCGCGGTGCCGCCGGTGGGAGCGGCGCTGGCCTGGATGCCGGCGACAGTGGACCAGGAAGCTGTGCTCGAAGACGTGCGCTACCAGATGAGCGTGGGCACCAAATGGCTCAAGTCGCATTATCCGACGGTAAAGATCGAAACCGATGTGGTCTCCGGGCCGCCGGTTGAGGTGCTGATCCGCGAGTCCGAGCATGCGGTGCTGACCGTGACCGGCTCTCGTGGCCGTGGCGGCTTTACCGGGATGCTGCTCGGCTCGACCTCGCAGGGCGTCTTGCACCACTCCAAGGGCCCGGTCATGGTTGTGCCGGACTCGGAAGATCCACGGCTGGAGAACCGCAAGGACTTCGACACCAGGGCGCAGGAGCAGTAGCCGCGCCGCAACAGCCAGCATGCACGAAGGCCGCGCACCCACCGGGTGCGCGGCCTTCGTGCTCGAGGGCAACCAGCTTAGTAGCGGGCTGCCTTCGGGTAGAGGTTGTTGACGTGGCTCAGCGGAGCCACCGAGATGCCGGCGCTCGGGTTGCGAGCGTGGACTACCTGGCCGTTGCCGATGTAGATGGCTACGTGGTAGAACGAGGATCCGCCGTTGGATGATGAGAACACCAGATCGCCTGGGCGCAGATTGCTCAGCGAGACGTACTGCGGGGCGCTGGCGAACTGCTGCGACGAGGTGCGTGGCAAGCTGATGCCGGACTTGCCGAAGGCGCGCTGCGAGAAGCTCGAGCAGTCGAAGGCATCCGGTCCGTTGGCGCCGTAGACGTAGTACTTGCTTGGATCATCTGCCGTCTTCAAGGCCCAGGAAATCGCTGCCGAGTAGTTGCTGGACTGCGGAGCAATCTCAGGCTTCGGCTCTGGCTTTGGTTCTGGCTTGGGGGTCGGCTTCGGGGTGACCTTGGGCTTCGGCTCCGGCTTCGGGGTGACCTTGGGCTTCGGCTCCGGCTTCGGGGTGACCTTGGGCTTTGGTTCCGGCTTCGGTTCGGCCTTTTTGGTTGGCTCTGGCTTCGGTTCGGCCTTTTTGGTTGGCTCTGGCTTCGGTTCGGCCTTTTTGGTTGGCTCTGGCTTCGGTTCGGCCTTTTTGGTTGGCTCTGGCTTCGGTTCGGCCTTTTTGGTTGGCTCTGGCTTCGGTTCGGCCTTTTTGGTTGGTTCCGGCTTCGGTTCGGCCTTCTTGGTTGGCTCTGGCTTTGGAGCTGCAGGTGGCTCGGTGGCTTCCGGTTCTTCTTCAACCTGCTCAGGCTCAGGCTCGACCGTTTCCTCTTCAGGTTCGGTCTGCTGCAGCTCACGCGGCTTTTCGATCGTGAGCGGCTGAATGGTGAAGATGTCCTTTTCGGAAACGTTAACGTTTTCCCCTTCGGCGATCACTTCCGCAAGAGCTTCTTCCTGCTTCTGCGCCTCGCGCTCTTCAACCGCCTGGCGGACCTCGGCTTCTTCCTTCTGCTTCAAGGTAGCAAGGTGGCCGATCAATTCATCGCGCAGCTGCTGCTCTGGTTCGATAGCCGCTTCGTAGGTTGCCAAGGTGCTGTTCGCGGTCGCTGCAGCGGCGTCATAGTTCGCTGCGGCTTCCTGCGCGGCATTCTGTGCCGCGTCGGCGTACTCCTGCCAAGCCGAAACGAGGCCCTCGGCCTCGGTGGCGGTGTTGACGGACTGAACCTTCTGTTCGCTCAATGCGTCGATGGTAGCGGCCTTGTAGAACAGGTCGCCTTCCTGGTTGTCATCAAGGAGCAGGCTCAGGGTTGAGGTGCCAGCGCCGTTGCGGTAGATATCTGAGGCGATAGCGCCCAGATCGTTGCGGCTCTGCTCCAAGTAAGTCTTTGCGTACTCAAGCTGTTCAACGGCCTTCTCAGCTGCAGTGGTGCGCAGATCGCGCTCTTCGCCGGCAGTAAGCAGGGATTCCTGGGCCTGAGCGGCTTCGGTTTCAACGCGCTGCAACTCGGCACGGCTGGAAGCAAGAGAAGCTTCGATTCGCGCGATCATCGCGTTAGTCGAAGCTTTGTCCTTCTTTGCTTCCTGGATTTCCGCGTCCGACGGCAGCGCAGAAGTGCTTGGTGCGGCAGCGATCGCCACAGACTGAGGGAGTGAAGCTGAAGTGGATGCGGAAGCGGGCAAAGCGCCTGCAAGGCAGGACACCGCTAGGGCCAGGGTGCTTGCAGCAACACCGAGCGTGTGGCGAGTAGCCATATCGTTCCTCACTAAAGTACATGGATGACGCGGAGTGCGTGAGTCGTGACTTTCAGCAATATGAAGGTCACGATTCGGATAAGACTCCAAATAGCACATTAGGCCAATTAAGACACGCTTGGCAACACTGTTCACATCAGTCACATGAATCCCATCCGTGTAATTCTCGGGCCTATTCGGCGGTGATCTGCACAGATAATGGTTTTTCGGGCCTGTGTGACTTATCGAGAGCAATTGGGAAATAACTAATAGATGCGTCTCGCTTCGTTACCAAGGGCTTACTTGCCATGAAGTTTGGGTAACGTGCGGGATCAATAGGTGCGGCTCAAAGCGTTGCCTTTAAAAGAGATCTTCTCTCGAAGTGCATGAAGATCCTTTACTGCCCTCCGGACTTGGCTGTGGCGGCAAGGGAAAGTGGCCATGCCAAGTTCTTCCGGCGGCAATTTCTCGTCTCGCCGAGTTAGGCCGGCGCGAGTGCGGCAGGTGCCGGCCTATTAAACACCACTTTGGTTATGGGCATCGCAATTGAGCCGCGTCGCCTTCCGGGTGGAGGATGTGCCCCAGCGGCTAGTTTCGATCGCTGGCCTGTGGCCCGGGTCTCTCTCAGCTGGAAACATGCCGCCGGAATCTAATTGTTTTGTGAGGCAGATCTCAAAAGAAGATTTCGCGATTTCGACGCTACGACCACCCTAATTCGTGTAATTTTGCATCGTCGATTCCGAAGTGGTGGGCCACTTCGTGCATCACCGTAATCCCGATTTCCCGCACTACTTCTTCACGTGTTTCGCAGGCTCGAAGCGTCGGATTCTTGAAGATCGTAATGCGATCCGGGAGTGCTCCGACGCCCCAATCCAGGTCCCGTTCCGTGAGTGCGACACCCTCGTATAACCCCAGAATCTCAGGGTTTTCCGGCTCTCCAGGGAGAGGCTCGTACTCGTCTTCAATGAAGAAGATGACGTTGTCCATCATTGCGAAGGCGGCCTCTGGAATCGCGTCGATAGCCTGTTCGACCAGGGCCTGGAATTCGTCGTCATCCATCTCGAAAAGCATGGTTCCAGACTATGCCTGTGCACCCGATTTGGCATGGGCAAAACCCGTCCAGGAGCCGATTTTGCAAAAGCAAAAAACACTGCGTATAGTTATTGGAGTCCGCTACGGAGAAGCAAGAAACCGAAGCGAACAACTTAGGCCCCCATCGTCTAGCGGCCTAGGACACTGCCCTTTCACGGCAGCGGCACGGGTTCGAATCCCGTTGGGGGTACAAGCAACCACTTAGTGGTTGCCAGATGGAGAAATCCATTGGCTTGCGAAAGCAAGGCCCTGTAGCGCAGTTGGTTAGCGCGCCGCCCTGTCACGGCGGAGGTCGCGGGTTCAAGTCCCGTCAGGGTCGCTCAATTTACTATTCCAATAGTAAATTTGGTGTCCACTTGGTGGTACCAGGCTCTGTAGCTCAGTTGGTAGAGCGTTCGACTGAAAATCGAAAGGTCACCGGATCGACGCCGGTCGGAGCCACGCAGGCCCTCGGTTCATCCCGGGGGTTTTACTGTGTGACTTGAATTTATTCAAAGCACCAGGCCCTGTAGCGCAGTTGGTTAGCGCGCCGCCCTGTCACGGCGGAGGTCGCGGGTTCAAGTCCCGTCAGGGTCGCATACTAAACAGAAGCTCCGGATTCCGGAGCTTTTGCTGTATCCGGGGACAGGGAGCTAGTTTGCGCGACCCAGATGCCGCGGGCCGATCCAGCGACTGCTCAGCCGGCGGTATGCCGCAGCGGCGCTCGTCAGGTCCTCGTCTTCCAATGCCTGAATACCGTGCATCAGATCATTCACGGATTCATCTGGCCACACAATTTCTGCCAGCAGTCCATAATCCAGTTCAATCACCGAGCGGCTGTCGAAAGTTTCCAGCCAGCCGCCCAGGCTGCCCAGCTCCTCGAAAAGCTGCGACTGCGGCGCATGGGTCGCCAGCGTCTGCACTGCCCAAGACAGGCGATTAATGGCCTGTTCGAAGGAGGCATACATGCGAACGGTCTTCAGCTGCTCATCGTTATGCACCAGTTCGTGCTCGTCGTCCTCGCGGAAGAGGGCGAACCAGCCCAGCGGGATGCCCCACGACGAGGTCCTCGTGTGCAGATGGGTCAGGTCTTTGGCCAGGCGGTCGGCATCAACGCGTTGGGCATTGGCCTGCCGCGCTGCCGGCGGCACCAGCAGGTCGAACACCTCGGTCCGCATGGCTTCTTCGGCTTGTTCGGCGGCGAGCAGGCTGCGTGCCTGTAGTTGTCCAGGGCAGTACCGGGTGTGCTCGGTGCCTTGGTAGTCCAAGGACTTCACGGTGCGGAAGAATTCCGGCTCGTCGTGCGGGAACGGGTCGGAGACGTTGCGCAGGGTGCGGCTCCAGAGCCGCTCGTTCTCGAAGGCGTCCCATTGCTCCCCGGTGCGCCGGGGAGTGCGCAAGATGATGGACTGGGCCCAATCCTCAAAGGCGTCCAGCGGCTCATAGACGCGAAGGTGCGCTGTGGCGGCGGTCAGCTCTGCGGCGGGCCCAGTCATCTTTGGTGTCATGACTAGTCGGCCAGCTCCACGATAACCGGGGCGTGGTCGCTGGCGCCCTTGCCCTTGCGTTCCTCGCGATCAATGCTCGCACCGATTACCCGTGCGGTGAGCGCCGGCGAAGTGAGCGAGAAATCGATGCGCATGCCTTCGCCCTTCGGGAAACGCAACTGCGTGTAGTCCCAGTAGGTGTATTGGCCTTCGGTATGCGGACGCACCACATCGGTGAAGCCGAGCTCCTCGAAGGCGGTGAAGGCGGCGCGCTCTGGCGCTGATACGTGGGTCATCTTGTTCTCGATGAAGAAGTCGATGTCCCAGACGTCTTCGTCCTTTGGCGCGATGTTCCAATCGCCCATCAAGGCAATCTGCGCCTCGGGATTCAGCTCCAGCCAGCCGGCGGATTCCTGCTTGAGCGCGTCCAGCCAGTTCAGCTTGTAGCCCATGTGCTCATCATCCAGCGCGCGTCCGTTCGGGACGTAAAGGCTCCAGATGCGTACCCCGCCGCAGGTTGCCGCGATGGCGCGAGGCTCTTGGATCGGGTTCTTTCCGGCCTTGCCGAACTCCGGCTGCCCAGGGAAGGTGCGTTCAACATCTTCGAGGCCAACGCGGGAGGCGATGGCAACGCCATTCCACTGGTTGACTCCGAAGTGCGCCACCTCGTAGTCGTTGTTCTCGAACAGTTCCCAGGGGAAATTGTCGTCTTTGCACTTAGTTTCCTGGATAGCCAGGACATCTACATCGGTGCGTCGCAGCCAATCCTCAACACGGTCGGCGCGGGCTCGCAGGGAGTTCACATTCCAGGTTGCAATCTTCACTAGTTCAACCTATCAAGTTTGCTGTCCTGTGCCACTTCAATTTAGTTGGAAGTCCGAGTATATTCGACACTAGTAGGTGACCTCAATCACTCAAAGGAGAGGCTGTTGCCTGAGATTCTGACCGAACGCCGGGGACACCTGGGGCTCATAACGCTGAACCGGCCCAAGGCACTGAATGCGCTCACCACGGACATGTGCCGGGAATTCCTCGATGCCCTGCTCCAGTGGCGCAATGACCCGGAGATCGCCCAAGTAGCGGTCGTCGGCGCCGGGGAGCGCGGCCTGTGCGCCGGAGGGGATATCGTGGCGATCTACCGGGACATCCTGGACCGCAGTGGCGCTTCGGCCGACTTCTGGCGCATCGAATACCAGCTCAATGTCCTGATCGACGAGTACCCCAAGCCGTACATTGCGCTCATGAACGGAATTGTCCTTGGCGGCGGCATCGGCATTTCGGCGCACGGCAGCCATCGCATTGTTACCGAAGCCAGCCGGTGCGGCATGCCGGAAGTCGGCATCGGATTCTTCCCTGACGTGGGTGGAACGCATTTGCTGGCGCGTGCGCCGCATGCCGCCGGGCGCTTGGCGGCATTGACCGGAATGAAATTCGGCGCCGCCGACACCATCTCCTTGGGCCTGGCCGACTCCTATGTGCCGCAGGAGAAGATCCCCGACTTGCTCGCCGCGCTGGAAACCCGGCCCGCCGCGGCAGTGCTGGCCGACTATGCGCAGAGCCCGGAGCCGGGATTCCTGCACGAAGAATGGGTGCAGTCCTTTGGCGAAGAAAGCATCCCAGCGGTAGTGCATGCACTGGAGCACAACAACTCCCCGCAAGCCCAGGAAGCGCTGAAGGCCCTGGTAGCTGCCTGCCCAAGCTCGGTACGACTAGTCGAAGAACTCATTCGCCTGGCTGGAACCGATTTGAGAACGGATCTGCAGCGGGAATACCGGGCCGCCGTGCATCGGCTCGACGACCCGGATTTCGCCGAGGGCATTCGCGCCGCAGTGGTCGACAAGGACCGCAATCCGCAATGGACCGAAACGGTCCCCGGACAAACTGCGGCCCAACGCACGCAAAGGCACCTGGCACCCTTGCCGGGAGCAGAACTGACTTTCGCACTGCTCGCTGAAGATCTAGAGGAAAAGAGCCACTCATGAGCGTCAAGCCAGTCATCGGATTCCTCGGCATGGGCCATATGGGACTGCCCATGGCCATCAATCTGCACAAGGCCGGCTACCGGATCAAGGGCTTCGACGTGATTCCTGCAGCGGTGCAGGCCGCCGGGGAAGCAGGCATAGCCACTGTGGCGACCGGCGCAGAAGCAGCCACTGATGTCGATATCGTCATCACCATGTTCCCCTCGGGAAAGCACGTGCTCGATGCCTACCGTGAATACCTGCTGGAGAGCGCCAAGCCCAATACGCTCTTCCTGGAGTGCTCCACCATCGATGTAGCGCAGGCCCGTGAAGCGGCGCAGCTAGCGGTTGACGCGGGGCATCGCAGTGCCGATGCCCCGGTTTCCGGAGGCGTCGTCGGGGCGGAAGCGGGGACCCTGACCTTCATGCTCGGTGCGCAGCCCGAGGATCTCGAGGAGATCACCGGCGTGCTTGAGCATATGGGCAAGCGCATCGTGCATTGCGGCGGATACGGCGCCGGCCAGGCCGCGAAGGTCTGCAACAACATGCTGCTGGGCATCTCGATGATTGGCGCTGCCGAGGCGTTCGTGCTGGGAGAACGGCTGGGCCTGGAGCACCAGGCGCTGTTCGATGTCATTTCCTCGGCCTCGGGACAGTGCTGGTCGGTGACGACCAATTGCCCTGTGCCTGGGCCGGTGCCAGCTTCTCCAGCTAATCGCGATTATCAGCCGGGGTTCGCCGCCGCATTGATGGCCAAGGACCTGGGCCTGGCGGCCAGTGCGCTGGAGCATACGACGACCGATGCCCAGCTCGGCTCCCTTGCCGCGGCGCTGTACCGCAAATTCAGCGATGAAGGCAATGCGGGCACCGACTTCTCCGGGATCATCAATGCGATCCGCGACGGCTCGCTATAGGAAGTCCCCGGAGGCCTTGCGGAAGCGGGCCAGGATCTCGAAGATTTCGGTTGCGTCGGTGCCCGAAAGATTGCTTCGGGCGAAGAGCTTTTCGTTCAGGTCGTCACGGGCCGCGGGCAGCACCTGCTGGCCTGCGGCCGTGAGCTCCAATAGCCGGGTGCGGCCATCGGTTGGGTGCGGGATGCGCCGCACCAAGCCGGTGGCTTCCAGCCGGTCTACCGAATTGGTCAGGCTGGTTGCGTGAACCTGCAGGAGCTGGCTGGCCTGGCTCATGGGCAGGGAACCGCGCTTCGAGAAGCCGAGCAGGGCTAGTACTTCGAATCTCGCAAACGTCAGCCCATGCGGCTTGAGGATGGCGTCGGCCCGCTGCAAGTAGATCGATGCTGTGCGCATCACCGCGGTAATCGCGGCCATGGAGTCGGCCTCGGCTGACCACCCGTGGGAAATCCACTGTTCCCTGGCTTGCGCGATTGGATCGCGCGGCAGCGGAGAAGTCATTTGCATACCCCCAAAAGAAGACTTAGTCCAACAATATACTTGGACTTCCTAGGGTTTGGAAGGAATCCCCGAATGGACCTCTTGAATATGGCCGGACAACTGGAGGAAGCTGAACGGCAGCGGCTGCGTGAAATCAGCCAGGCGGCGCAGAGCGAGGTGCGCCGCCAGTCGATTGGCTACTGGAACCGCGAAGAATTTCCCGCCGAGCTGATCGGCAAGCTGGCTGAATTGGGACTGGGTGGTTTGCAGCTGGAGGACAGCTCTCATCTGCTGCGCGGGCTCATTCACGCTGAACTCGCCCGGGCCGATATTTCAACCTCATCAGTGGTCGGCATCCATAACGAACTGGTGCTCGGGATGATCCACGAACTGGGGTCGGAGCAGCAGCGGGCGCTGTGGCAGGACAAGCTCGCCGGGTTCGAAGCCTTCGGCGCATTTGCGCTGACCGAACCGGAGCATGGGTCGGATATCGCCGGAGGCATAGGCACCACCGCGCACCGCGTCGGGGACGAGTACCTCATTAACGGCGCCAAGCGCTGGATCGGCATGGGTACGCTGAGCGATTTCGCGCTGGTCTGGGCCAAGGACGAGGAGACTGCGCAGATCGGGGCGTACCTCGTTGAATCGGACCGTCCTGGATGCAGCGCCACCAAGATTGAAAACAAGATCGGGCTGCGCGGCATGCAGAATGCGGATATCCGGCTGGAGAATGTGCGGATTCCAGTAGCGAACAAGTTGCCCGGGGCCACCAGCTTCGCCGCCGCAAACCAGCTGCTGATGCAATCGCGCGCTTGGGTGGGATGGCAGGCTGCCGGCGCGATGATGGCCACGCTCGACATCTGCAAGGCCTACGCCACGCAGCGCCAGCAGTTCGGCAAGCCGTTGGCCGCCTTCCAGCTGATTCAGCAGCCGCTGGCCGAAATCGCAGGCAATCTGGGCGCCTGCCTCTCCATGATGTGCGAGATTGCCCGCAAGCAAGAGCGTGGAAAACTGCGCATGGAGGATGCTGCCATGGCGAAGTCGACTGCCACCCGCCTGGCAAGGGAGTCGGCCGCGTTAGGCCGGGCGATGCTTGGCGGCAATGGCGTGGTGAGCGATTTCGAAATGGCCAAGGTCTTCTGCGATGTCGAAATTCTCCATACCTATGAAGGCACCTATGAGATCAACTCGCTGATCGTCGGGCGCGCGCTGACCGGAGTGAGCGCCTTCGTGTAGCCGGCTCCAGCGTCCTTCAAGATTTTCCTTTCCAATCCATAACAAGTACTTTCCTAAATGGAAAGTACTTGTTATGGTTTAGGAACAAGGAAGATCGAAGTCAAAGGAGCAGGACAATGAAGATTCCATTCAGCACTTGGTACACCGTCATCATCGTTTCGACAGGCCTGGCCTTCGCGGCAATGGCCTTGACCTCCTATGCCACGGGCAACAACTCGCTGCTCTTCATCGGCATGGGCTTCTTCATGGCCCTTTGCATGACCATGACTTCCATCCATGCCCAACGTCAGCAGAAGGCCCGCAAGGCGGCCATCAAATGAGCTCCGACAAGGAAATGACTCCCCAAGAGCAACTCGCCGCCCTGGGGATGGCGCAACAGGGAATGCAGCGGGCTGCCGGATACGGTGCCAAATTGCTGGGCACCTATTGCATCATCCTGGGGGTCCTCATGGGCGGGCTGGCGGCGCTGCTGCAGCTCTATCGCCCCGACGAGAATTTCACCGGCTTCATCGTCATCATGGTTTTGTTTGCCATAGCCGTCATAGCTATTTCCTTGGCCTACGGGAAGCTCTACCGCTCGCTGCCGCGCGGGCATTCAAAAATGTACCTCCGGGGATTTACTATCAGCATGGTGCTTTACGCGGTGGCAGTTGCGTTGCTCGGAGCCGGATCCATGGGCTGGGGCGTCATCGCGTTGATCTGGATCATCGTTGCCGCACCGTTGTCGCTGACCGGAATTGCGATGGTGCGCAAGTGAGTTCCCATGCCCGTGAACGGCTCAATGACGATTTCTCCAACCCGGTGCGGCTTTCGCTAATGGGTTCCCTGCACGCAGTAGACGAAGCTGACTTCAAATCCTTGAAGGAAGCCATCGGCATTTCGGATTCGGTGCTGTCGAGGCATTTGAGCGCACTGGAGGCCGGAGGGTACGTGCAGATCAAGAAGGGGTACGTGGGCAAAAGGCCCCGCACCTGGGCGAAGCTGACTTCGTCCGGGCAGGAGGCCTTTGCGCAACATGTCCAGGCGCTGAAGGAAATTACCGGATTGGGATAACTGCTAGGCGCGCCACCACTTGTCCCAGTAGGTGGCAGGCACGGTGCGCTTATGCCGTGATCCCAGGAAGCGCCGCTCGATGGCTTCGGCAGCGGACGGATCGATCTCTCGGCCCTCGAGGTAATCGTCAATCTGCGGATAGGTCAGGCCGAGCTCGTCTTCATCTGCGCGCAGGGGCTGGCTCTCCAGCAGATCCGCGGTCGGCTCCTTGGCCCACAGCAGCTCAGGGGCCTGCAGCTCGCGCAGCAGCGCCTGGTTCTGGCGCTTGTTCAGCCCGGCCAAGGGCAGCAGATCCGCTGCACCGTCGCCGAACTTGGTGAAGAAGCCGGTGACCGACTCGGCCGCGTGGTCAGTGCCCAGGACCAGCATCCCGCGGTCGCCGGCCATGGCATACTGCGTCAGCATTCGGGAGCGGGCCTTGAGGTTGCCGCGGTTGAAATCGCTCAGCGCCGGGTGCCCTGCATCAGCCAGGGCCTCGTCGAAGGCGGCGACCGGCTTCTGGATGTTCACCTCGAACTGCTCGTCGGCAGCCACGAAATCCATGGCGGCTTGAGCATCGGCAGCATCCTTCTGCACGCCATGCGGCAGGCGCACCGACACGAAGCGGGCCTCCCCGCCGGCAACTCGCACCTCTTCAACTGCCAGCTGGGCCAGACGGCCAGCCAGCGTCGAATCGATGCCGCCGGAAATACCCAGCACGAATCCCTTCGCACCGGTGGCGGACAGATAGTCCTTGAGGAAGTCGATGCGCCGGCGGATCTCGCCGGCCGGGTCGATTTCCGGGCGCACGCCCAGCTCTTCAATGATCTTTGCTTGCAGTTCACGCATGCTTCTAATCCTAGGCATGAGCCATCCCCGTGCGGTACCGCTGCACCGGCTGGGAACGAAAGTTAATCTGTTCTCAACAAATCCCGGCGGGGCTATGCTGATTCCCGGTCGGGATCCCAGCCCAGGTTCCGGGCGATCTTCTCCAGGGTTTCAACCACAGCGTCATATTCGGAACCATCCAGGTCCTGGCCGAACTGGGTGCGGATCTTCTCCACCAGCTCGCTGAGCTTGAGCAGCGAAGTGTGCCCACGCTCGGTGATGGAATATTCGCCGTTCACTGCCGTAACCCAACCTGATTCGATCAGCTCGGCAAGGTGTTCCCGCAATGATTGCGGTTCATCCGGGGAGGCGAAGAATGGGGAAAGCCCGGCGTCCAGCTGCGCCTCGGTGGCAGGCTGCTGCTCCAGCAGGTTGAGCACCTGCCATTGCCTGCGCGTCACACCGTGTTCTTCCAGAGTCGCTGCAAACTGCTCGTCAATCAGCGAATCCACCAATTTCAACCAGTAACCCAAGGGGCGTTTTGCGTTCATGAAAACAGCCTAGCCATGATGCCGACTAGAATCGAGGGTATGAGCGAAACCAGCGCGCGTGAGCGACTAAAAGAACTGATCCAAGAACTAGCCATTGTGCGCGGCAAGGTCACCTTGTCCTCGGGCAAGGAAGCCGATTACTACATCGATCTGCGCCGTGTCACCCTGCATCAGGAAGCATCCGGACTCGTTGGCGAAGTCATGCTTGACCTGCTGGACGAGGCCAAGTTGGAATTCACCAATGTCGGCGGCCTGACCATGGGCGCCGACCCGGTAGGCACCGCCATCATGCACACCGCACGTGCCAAGCAGCGCGCCATCGATGCATTCGTGGTCCGCAAGGCGCAGAAGTCCTACGGCATGGGCCGCCAGGTCGAGGGGCCAAGCGTCGAGGGCCGCGATGTCATCGTGCTTGAGGATACTTCCACCACTGGCGGCTCCGCGCTGACCGCTGTAGAAGGTGTGCGCAAGGCAGGCGGCAACGTCATTGCCGTGGCAGTGATCGTTGACCGCGACACCGGAGCCAAGGAACGCATCGAAGAAGAAGCCGGCGTCCCCTACCTGTTCGCCTACGGCAAGGACGAGCTGGGCCTGTAGCCAGCGAGTTTCCCCTGATTTCCGGCGGCGGGCCGGGCTTGCCCCAACAATGGCAGCCCGGCCCGTGGTGATTTAACACCCTTAGTGTTTGGCCAGCTATGGTCTTCGCCTGGAACATCGCGCGAAATCCGCCATGAATCCCCATATCCACAGCGGGCTCTTGGCCCTGTTGCGACGACTGAGCGCCGGGCAATGCGAAGTTGTCGTGAGCTGGTGAATTCAATTGGCAGGCGATCGCCTCGGCACTGGAAAACTCAAAATAGGCATCTCATCAGAAATGCGGTCGGAACTAGTGGGACTCTATTGCGCTCGGATTTGCGCTCGCCGGTGCCAATAAGTCCTATGCGGTCCTGCGGCGCAGCGTCAGGGAACCGACCAGCAGCGCTGCGGCGATCCAGGTGACGATGACCAGCATGCTGCCTGCCGTCGCGGAATGCACTGTTCCCGCCGCGACATCTGAGAGGGCGTCGATGGCGTGGGACAGCGGAAGCCAGTCTCCAATGGCTTCCAACACCCCGGGCAGCTGGTCGCGGGGCAGGATGATGCCGGCCAGCAGGAACTGCGGTATGACCAGTGCAGGCATGAACTGGACAACTTGGAATTCGGTGCGCGCGAAGGCGCTGGCCATCAACCCGAGGCTGATGCCCAGCAGCGCGTCGAGGGCTGCCACGGCAAACAGCAGCCAGAAGCTGCCCTCGATTTCCAAGCCGCAAACCCAAATGGCGAAAACGACCGCGATCATCGTCTGGAGGATCGCAACCAGGGTGAAGGCCAGCGCATAGCCGAAGATGAACTCGCCCTTGGCCAGCGGCATGCTCAGCAGGCGCTCGAGGGTTCCGCTGCGCCGCTCGCGCAGGGTCGAGATGCTGGTGACCAGGAACATCACCACGAACGGGAACAATGCGATCATTGCCGGGCCGATGCGGCTGAAGGCCGGGGTGTCGGTGAAGATCCAGGCGATCAGGCCGATCAGCAGGCTGGGCACGATGAGCATCAAGGCGATGGTCCGCGGATCGTGGCGCACCTGGGCCAAGACCCGACCGGTGGTGGCGAGTGTGCGTTTCATGGCTGCGTCCCTTCTGCCGAGGCCCGATGCTTCGGAGCAGATGCATTGCGGCTTGGCAGCTGCGCGGCGCCGCCTGCCGCGATCAGCGCAACGAAAGCATCTTCGGGATTCTGCGCACCGGTCGATTCCATCAACGCTTCCGGGGTCATCTGGCCGAGCAGTTTCCCCTCGCGCAACAGCAGTACTTCATCGCACCGCATGGCTTCGTCCATGACATGGCTGGAGACGACAAGGCAAAGGCCGGTGGCCGCCAGTCGCGAGAACATCGCCCACAAATCCGCCCGCAGGACAGGGTCCAAGCCCACCGTGGGTTCATCCAGGATGACAATGTCGGGCGAGCCGAGCAATGCGATGGCCAAGGACACGCGATTGCGCTGCCCGCCGGATAGATCCATGGCTAGCCGGTCGGACTGATCCGTGAGGTCCGTGGTTTCCATGACCCGCTCCACTTCGGCTGCCCGCTGCCCGAGGATCTTGGCGAAATAGGCGATGTTCTGCTTGACGCTCAAATCGTCATAGACGCTGGCGGCCTGGGTCATGTAGCCGACCCGATGGCGCAGGGATTTGTGCCCGGCGGGCTGTCCTAGAACGGTGACAGTTCCGCCGCTGATGATCTGGTTGCCCACGATGCTGCGTAGCAGGGTGCTCTTGCCGCTGCCGCTGGGTCCGAGCAAGCCGATGATCCGTCCCGGCGCCAGTTGGAAGCCCACCTGGTCCAGGACCAATGCCCTTCCGCGTCGGACCTCGAGCCGTTCCACATCGACACAAGCCTTTTTATTCATCGCATAATGAATTAGAGACCTCCGCCAACAGCATGTCAATGGTCCAGTGCAGGCAATTCCCGGTGAGGTAGCGCTGGATGGCGGGAGCTACCAGCTCGATCACCTGCTCGTCATCCATGGAGGCCAAAGGCTCAAAGTCAATGATGTAGCGGGTGACAATGAGCCCAATGATCTGGCTGGCGACCAGGGTCACCCGGGGTTCGGCGCTTTCTTCGGGCAAACGCGAACCCTAGCGCGAGAAGATCTCCTTCTGCAGGAAGGGGCGGAGGATCTTCGTCGCGCTGCTGCTGGAAATCAGCCCCCGGATTATGGCCGTTGCCGCAGTGCGGAAGGCGGGCTTGCGCCAGGTGGTGAGCAAGGCGCGAACCAGCGCCTCGCCCATCTGCTCCAGCGGCGCCCTGGGCGATGATTTCCCCTGGATTGACGCGGATATGCATGGTCTGGACGAACAGATCGTCCTTGTCCTTGAAGTAGTGGTGCACCAGCGCAGGATCCACCCCGGCCCGGCGCGCTACCGAACGGAGGCTGGCTGCCTCGTATCCGGCATGGGAAAATTCCTTGGAGGCGGCCCTGAGGATCGCCGCTTTGGTTGTCCCCGTGGTGCTGCCCTTGGGCCGCCCGCGCTTCCGCGCATCCGGGACCTCGTTCGGTGCTTGCTCGCTCACGGTTTCAGCATACGTCCGGAACCGTGCGCCAACGCAGAGAGGCCGGGCAAAAGCCCGGCCTCTCATGGATCAGCGAGTGCTACTTCTTGGAAGCGGACGCTTCCGATGCTGCGGAGTCCTTGGCGAGTTCGGCATGCAGGTTCGCCACGGAAGGGAACTGAAGGTCCGGGCGGAACGGGAAGGTATCCATGTCTTCCCGGGTGGTGATGCCGGTGTACACCAATGCCGTCAGGAGTCCGGCTTCCATGCCCGCAACGATATCGGTGTCCATGCGGTCGCCGATCATCGCGGTGGTCTCCGAGTGCGCATCGATCCGGTTCAAGGCGGAGCGGAACATCATCGGGTTCGGCTTGCCCACCACGTACGGGTCGCGGTTGGTTGCACGCGAGATCAGGGCCGCGATGGCGCCGGTGGCCGGCATGATGCCCTCGGTGGAGGGGCCGGTGGCGTCCGGATTCGTGGCGATGAACTTCGCCCCGCCTTCGATCAGCCGGATGGCCTTGGTGATGGCTTCAAAAGAGTAAGTGCGGGTTTCGCCCAGAACCACGTAGTCAGGGTTCTGATCGGTCATGATGAAACCTGCGTCGTGCAGTGCGGTGGTCAGGCCGGCTTCGCCGATGACGAAGGTGCGGCCACCTGGACGCTGGCGAGCCAGGAACTCGGCGGTGGCCATCGCGGAGGTCCAGATGTTCTCCTCCGGGACGTCCAGGCCCGAGGCCAGCAAGCGGGCGCGCAAATCGCGCGGGGTGAAGATGGAGTTGTTGGTCAGCACCAGGAAGCGCAGGTTGTTTTTGCGCCAGTAGCCCAGCAGCTCGGCGGCGCCCTTGATGGCCTGGTTCTCGTGCACCAATACGCCGTCCATGTCGGTGAGCCAGCATTTGATGTCGTGGACGGTACGTGTACCGCGGATTGAAGTTGTCACGAGGCGTGGATCCTCCCTAAGAAAGTATGTGGTGGGAGCTATCGGCACTGAAAGTATCCCGTATCTATTAAGAGATTACACAGGCTCACGCAAATGCGCCGTGAACAAGGGCACGAACATAACGAACTAGGCTTAATGCTGTGAACGAAGAAACGCATGAACCAGTGAATGATCCCGGTGCGCAGCATGTCATCGGTGTGGGCCCCTGGGAAGGGGAGCTGCCTACCGACGGAAGATACGATCCTCAGCTGCTTGCCGAGGGCGACCGGCGCAACGTCGCGGACAAATACCGCTACTGGAAGATGGACGCCATCATTGCTGATCTTGACGAACGCCGCCACGATTTCCATATCGCGATTGAAAACTGGCAGCACGATATGAACATCGGCACTGTGGTGCGCAGCGCTAATGCCTTCTTGGCCAAGGAAGTCCATATCATCGGCCGCCGCCGCTGGAATCGGCGAGGCGCCATGGTCACGGATCGTTACCAGCATGTACGCCACCATGCAACGGTGGAGGAGTTCGTTGCCTGGGCCGAAGGTGAAGGGCTGACCATTCTGGGCATCGATATCTTCCCGGATTCCGTTCCATTGGAAACCTACGATCTTCCGAAGAACTGCGTGCTGGTCTTCGGGCAAGAAGGTCCCGGACTCAGCCCGGAAGTCCATGCCGCAGCCAAGGACACCTTGTCCATCGAGCAGTTCGGGTCGACTCGTTCAATCAATGCGGCTTCCGCCGCCGGGATTGCCATGCACGCATGGGTGCGCAGGCACGTGTTCGGGCAAAAAGTAGGGTAACTGGAAATTTAATACTGGCGAGTTTAGTCGAGCATCTGGATTAGTTACCATTTTCGGCCTACGCTAGATTTTGGTTATGAAAACGTGATCTGGGAGAGGGCGGTCGTGAAACGACGTCATCAAGTGAACCACGACTTGTTGTTGCCGGGTTTGCCGCGACGCAGGAAACCATTGGTTATATGGTCGACTTCTATAGTCGCTGCGCTCGGGCTGACAGGAGCCTTGGCGATCCCAATCATGGCGCAGGTCGGAGATGCCAGGCAGGGAAATATCCCCGTAGGCATAGATGCTGTCGCTGATCCGTCGATGTTCAACGGGCCCGTCTATGTCAGCGCCGACGCTCCACTGAACGCCTTCGGCGGTTCCGGCAAGGAACTGGCAATTGACGGACGTCCAGTGGGCATGATCGATGGCGCTGATGCTGAATCCGAAGCATCCGGCGATGACAACGAATCCTCCGCATTGCTCGCCGGCATGGTCGGTGAACTGGGCAAGCTGCCCGGTGACCTGCAGCTGATGCACCCGGTCAAGACGCGCAAGATTTCCAGCCCCTACGGCTGGCGTGCCAACCCAACCGGTCCGGGCAACCAGATCCACATCGGCCAGGACTACCCGATTGCCTGCGGCTCGCCCGTTTACGCTTCCGAGGCTGGAACGGTCACCGTATCCTCATGGGCAGGCCACTCAGGCATGCGTGTGACCATTGATCACGGCAGCAATGTCCAGACTGGCTACAGCCACAATTCAAAGTTGATTGCCAAGGTGGGGCAGCGGGTCGAACAGGGGGAGCTGATTGCCTTGGCTGGCACTACCGGCAACTCGACCGGTTGCCATGTGCACTTCGAGGTCATCATCGATGGCCGTTGGCACGATCCGCGCAACTACCTGCCAACCATTCCTGGACAGCGTCAGGCAATGATTAATTCGCAGCGCCTGACGGTCAACGCCGGCACCGCTCCGAAGGGCAACGGCTCCCAGACGCCAGATCGCGCTCCAAGCGGCCCGGATCCAGATGTGATCGTTCCCGAGGACGATACTCCAGTCATTCCTCGGCCGAAACCGACCCCATCGGAAACGAAGCGCCCGTCGCCAAGCGAGAGCGAATCCCCAAGCGGTTCGCAGTCGCCAGTTGGCTCGCAGAGCCCTGACGGTTCGGAAAGCCCGGATAGCTCCAAGAGCCCGGACGAGTCGACAAGTCCCAGCGAGTCGCAGAGCCCAGAGGGTTCGACGAGCCCGGACGGGAGCTCGCCAACGGCGCCTGCCCCGACTTCTCCTGCACCCACTGAGGAAACGCCGGTCGACGAAACCCCAACGAAGTCCGAGGACGAAGCAGTTACGGATTCCCCAACGAATCCAGCTCCTGAGACTGAAGCGGATTCCTCGAAGTCGACGTCAACCGGAAGCGAAACTCCGAATGCGTCCACGAGCTCGGCGCCAGCTCCAAGCACAACTGGCACCACGCAGGTGGCTCCATCGGGAAGCAGTTCCCAGAGCGCAACAAACGAATAAAGAACGCAATAAGCCAACGGCCAACCGTCATGAGACTAGTTCTCGTCTGGGTTGGCCGTTCGCTTTGCCGTAAACCTCGGAAATCCCCGTGTCATGATCTGAGATTTAGGACTCAGCCAGTGCCATAGCCGATAGGATGGATGGCGAACCGCCGTCAATGGAGACGCGTAACCTCGCTAATCACCAGGAGTGAAGCATGCCTATCGCAACCCCCGATAAGTACAATGCAATGATCGATGCTGCCAAGGCAGGCGGCTACGCCTTCCCAGCAGTGAACGTGACCAGCTCGCAGACTTTGAACGCCGCAATCCGCGGTTTCGCAGAGGCTGAATCCGACGGCATCATCCAGGTCTCCACCGGCGGCGCCGCATACTGGTCGGGTGCGTCCATCAAGGACATGGTTGCCGGCTCGCTGGGCTTCGCGGCCTTCGCCCGCCAGATTGCCAAGAACTACGGCGTGAACATCGCGCTGCACACCGACCACTGCCCAGCCGACAAGCTGGAGGGTTTCGTGCTGCCGCTGCTGGCCGCTTCGGAAGCCGAAGTTGCCGCAGGCCGCGATCCATTCTTCAACTCCCACATGTGGGATGGTTCGGCTGAAACCCTCGAAGAGAACCTGCGCATTGCCGCAGAACTGCTGCCGCGCACCCATGCCGCCAAGCAGATCCTCGAGGTCGAGATCGGCACCGTGGGCGGCGAGGAAGACGGCGTGGAAAACGCCATTAACGACAAGCTCTACACCACAGTCGAAGACGCTCTGGCCACCATTGAGGCCCTGGGCTCCGGCGAGAAGGGCCGCTACATCACCGCGCTGACCTTCGGCAACGTGCACGGCGTGTACAAGCCGGGCAACGTGAAGCTGCGCCCTGAGATCCTGAAGGACATCCAGGCACAGGTCGGCGCCAAGATCGGCAAGGACAACCCATTCGACCTGGTGTTCCACGGCGGCTCGGGCTCCTCGGAGCAGGAAATCGCCGATGCGGTCTCCTACGGCGTAATCAAGATGAATATCGATACCGATACCCAGTACGCCTTCACCCGCCCAGTGGCCGGCCACATGTTCTCCAACTACGACGGCGTGCTGAAGGTCGACGGCGAAGTTGGCAACAAGAAGATCTATGACCCACGCGTCTGGGGCGCCAAGGCTGAGGAATCCATGGCCGCACGCATCGTCGAAGCTGCCCAGCAGCTCGGCTCGGCCGGAAAGTCGCTGAAGTAATCGTGGTCGGAGAGAACCTGCTGGGAATCCCGGAAACCCTGCTTCCGGAAGAAACCGCAGTGCTGGCACGCCACGAAGCCGGGGACGAAGCCGCGGACTTGGCGGCAAAATTCCCTTCCTCGTCACTGGCTTGGGCACTGCTTGCCAACGAAGCGCATAACGAAGGCCGCATCGTGGAGTCCTATGCGTTCGCACGCGTGGGCTACCACCGCGGCCTGGACTCGCTGCGCAAGGCCGGCTGGCGCGGACAGGGCCCGGTGCCTTGGCGCCACGAGCCGAACCGCGGCTTCCTGCGCTCGCTGTACGCGCTGGGCCGGGCGGCTGCCGCCATCGGCGAGACCGAGGAAGTCGAGCGCATCGGCAAGTTCCTGAACGACTCGGATGCTACCGCCAAGGCTGAAATCGAAGCCGGCAAGTAGCCAATTCCGCAACACCGCTCGGCGGCTCTTCCCGCAAGGAGAAGAGCCGCCGAGCGGTATTTAACGCAGGCTTCCAACCCTGTGAAGGTCTCGTCCTCTCGTTCAACAAACAGCAAACCGTCAGGTCGTGACTCATTAAGAAACATGAGGGCGTTCTCATGTTGTTCTACTTTTGGACTCATCTAGTTCACCTAGAGTTCATTTCGAAGAGATCATCACCTCACGTCTTCGAAAGGGAGAGCAATGTTGTCATTCTGGATGGGACTGGGCTCCAACATCATCGGCATTACGGTTCTCGTGTACTTCGTATACTTCCGCCGCCACTTCCGCCGCGACCTCGTGCTGGCCTACATCGCCTTGAGCATGGGCATCTTCGCAGTCACCTTGCTGCTCTCGGGCAGCGGTGCGGGCATGGGACTGGGCCTCGGCCTCTTCGGCATCCTCTCGATCATCCGTCTTCGGTCGGACACCCTGACCCAGGAAGAAGTGGCCTACTACTTCATCTCGCTGGCCATCGGCTTGGTCAACGGCCTGCACCCGGAACCTGCATGGCTGGCTCCGGCAGCGACCGCGGCCCTGGTTCTGGTGATGTTCCTTGCCGACCACCCGAGCTTCGCCCCGCGCACCGAACGCCAGACCGTGACCCTGGAACGCGCCTACCCGAAGAAGGCCGACATGCAGGCCGCGCTTGAAGAACTGCTGGATGCCAAGGTGCTGCGAACCGTGGTTGTCGAGCTGGACATGGTGCGCGACCTGACCATCGTCGATGTCCGCTTCCGCACCAACGCCGCCGGCAGCAAGCCTGCGTCCAAGGCCAGCGCCTCCGAGAGCTTCTCCGGCACCTATGAACTGGCCAACAGCCAGACCGCCCCGGCCACGCAGAACGGAGCGAAGCAGGGGTCGTGGTCCTGATGACTGCCCTTGCCGACAAGCGTGTGGACCTCGCCTCCTCCCAAGCCAGGGTCGCTCTGGAGGCAGCCGTCATCGGCCGGGAGCCAATCAGCCTCGAAGATGTGATCTCCGAAGCCGCGCTGCAGACCCGCGTGGACAAGAAGTTCCTGCTGACCCCGGAGGAATTCACCGCGCTATCCGAGCGCTTGGGCGACCAGTTCAAGATCATGCAGATCGACGGCCTGCGCACCTTCCGCTACGAATCGGTGTATTTCGACACCGAGGACTACGACCAGTACCGCGCCCACCGCCAGGGCCGGCGCCGGCGCTACAAGGTGCGCTCGCGAACCTATGCGGACACCGGGCTGTCGATGTTCGAGATCAAGACCAAGGGGCTGCGTGGCGCCACGGTGAAGCACCGCGTAGAGCAGGACCTGGGCACCGCTGGCGAACTGACCGAGGAAAACCTGGAATTCCTCGAATCGGTGCTGCGCAGCGAGTACGGGCAGGAAGCACCCCAATTGCAGCCGGTCCTGGACAGCGCCTACCGCCGCGCTACGTTCGTGAACCCGATCGATGGTGAACGGCTGACCTGCGACGTCGAGCTGGAATACGCCCATGGCGAGGCGAAAGTCGACGGGCCGGACCTGATTGTCGTGGAAACCAAGTCAGCCGACGGCCGCGGCGTTTCGGACCAGGCCCTGGCAGAGCTGGGCATCCGTGAGGTGTCGATGTCCAAGTACTGCATCGGCATTGCGCTGCTGAACCCGCGGCTGCCGGCCAACCGCTGGAGCCGGCTGCTGCAGCAGAGCTTCGTCCCGGATCCGACGCTGCGCTAGGGCCATCAGCGGATTCGGCTACCGCTCCGAGGCGAGACGGTAGCCGAATCCACGGACCGTCTCAAAGCGTTCAGTGCCGAGCTTGTTGCGCAGGTAGCGGACATACACGTCCACCACGTTGGATCCGGGATCGAAGTCGTACCCCCAGACCCGGGACAGCAGCTGCTCTCGGCTGAGCACCTGGCCGGGGTTGCGCAAGAACGCTTCGGCCAGCGCGAACTCGCGCGCGGACAGGTCGACCTCGCGTTCATCGACCATCACGCGGCGGCGCAGCAAATCCATATGCAGGTTCTCGTGGGCCAGCGAGGACACCTCGGGGGCATTGTCCTCCGAGCGCAGGCGCAAGCGCACGCGGGCCAGCAGCTCGTCGAAGTGGAACGGCTTGGCCATGTAGTCATCGGCGCCGTTCTGCAGGCCGGCGACCGTGTCTTCTACGCTGCCGCGCGCGGTCAGGATGATTACCGGCGTATCGATCTGCGCGGCGCGCAGGCGGCGCAGCACCGAGAATCCGTCCTCATCGGGCAGGCCCAGATCGAGGATGATCAGCTCATGGTCGCCTTCAATGGCCTGGCTGAAACCGTCATGCCCGGTTTCCGCGATGGATGAGGTCAGTCCCGCGGCACGCAGCCCCTTGGCAACGAACGAACTGATGCGCGGCTCATCTTCAATAATCAGTATCTGGCTCATGCTTCCTTGCTTCCAGTCGACAACGGCATGTCTATGTAGAACGTGGATCCCTTGCCATGCTCCGAATTCACCCACACTCGTCCGCCGTGGGTTTCAGCGATGGCCTGCACGATGTTCAGCCCCAGGCCGGAACCGGAGGAACGCACAGAGTTCTGGCCACGTCCAAAGCGCTCGAAGATGCGTTCAAGATCTTCGGCCTGGATACCCACGCCCGCATCGGAAACCCACCAGCGCAAGGTGGTGTTGCCCTGGCCATCGCGGACAATCTCGTTGCCCAAGCCGATGCGGCTGCCCTCGGCCGAGAACTTCACCGCATTGGCGCACAGCTGCAGCATGGCCTGGGTGGTCCGGACCGGGTCGAGCGACACGGTGGCTTCGGTGCGGTAGTCGACGCGCCACTGGCGCGGTCCCAGGCCGCGGGCCTTGTCGAGGATGTCGTCCAGCAGCTTGCCGACTTCCGTCGGCTCAACCTGGAGGAAGTCCATGCGGTTGGATTTCGCCAGGGTCACCAGGTCGTTGATCAGCAAGGACATGCGCCCGAGCTCGTCGATGGCGATATCGCGGCTCTGCGCGACATCTTCTGGATCGCTGGGGTCCAACAGTTCGAGATGCCCGTTGATGATCGTCACCGGCGTGCGCAGTTCGTGCCCGACATCATCGAGCAGCTGGCGCTGCGAGCTCATCGCGCCTTCCAAGCGGTCCAGCATCTCGTTGACAGTGACGGTCAGTTCGGCGAACTCGTCATTTCCGGAAACCTCGATGCGCTGGGAGACATCGGTCTCGGAAATCTGCTGCGCTGTGGTTTGCAGGCGGCGAATCGGGTCGAGCATCCGTCCCACCACCAGCCAGGCGGCCAGCGCGGCGACGAGCATGACCGAGCCGCCGACGGCGGCGTAGATCATTAAGTTGCGGTCGTTGGCGATGGCCTCGGCCGAGTAGTCGTAGGCCAGCACGAAGGCGCCGTGTTCATGGTCGGCAGGAAGGCTGACCGGAACGACCACTGCGCGATAGGTAGTGATGTCCGTGTCTACAGTTCCCAGGCGGATATGGTTGGCATCCTGGACGGTCCTGGCCCATTCGAGGAACTCCGGATCATCTTCCAGCCGGGTGTTGACGATATCCGGTGCGGTCCAGCGCACCTCGTTGCCAACCAGTGCGAGCATGCCCTGCTTCGGGGACGGCAGGGTGCGCTGCATGGCGATGTACAGCAGGTCCTCTGCGTGCTTGAAGCGCTCCATGGTCCGCGGGTCGACACCGGTTTCGGTGAGGACCTTGAATTCCTTGACGGTGCGAGTCAACGACTCGTCGAGGCGTTGATTCAGTTCGTGGCGCTGCACGGCAAAGCTTGCGGTGCCCGCCACCAGCAGAGCCAGGCCCACGAGCAGCATCATGCCTGTCAGCACCCGGGCCCGGATGGACCACCGGCGTTCGGGTGGTCTAGTCATCGTCACCGTCGTCGTCGGCTTCTTCGTAGTCGTCATCGTCGTCATCGTCGTCGTCGTACTGGTTGCCGGATGGAGGCAATGGGACGACGGTCTTCTTCGGCGGGGGTGGCGGAGCAGGTTTCGGTTCCGGCTTGCGAGTAGCGCTCGGCTTGGGTTTCTCCGAAGGCTCCGGCTTTTTCGAGCTGCTCGGGCTGGACGACGGCTTCGGGGATTCGGCCGCTGAGGCGGAAGGCGAGGAGGATGGGCCGTTGGGGGTGCTGCTGGTCGGAGCAGGGGTGGCTTCTTCGAAGATGAACCCTTCACCGAGGTCTTGGTCCGCCGGGCCTTCCAAGGCTTGGCTGATTCCGAACGCGCCCAGGCATACGACTGCCACGACAGCGATCGTCGCAAAGACACGGCGCAAAGCTTCCTTTCCCATGTTTTTCATTGTGGCTGAAATAAATGAGATCCAGATGAGAGATGCCGTTAGATGACGAAGGCTTCCCGGTGCTAGGCCAAATGCTCGAAGATGATGACCGTCTGGGTGGAAGCGAACGCGCGGTTGGACCCCAAGTGCGTGGCCACGAATGTCCGCAAATCTTCGATGCTCCGGGTCGACACCCGCACTAGCAAATCCGGCGACCCGCCGAGTACGAAGACTTCCTTGACCTCGGCGAGCTCCTTGAGCTGATGCGCCGACGACAGCAGGCGGTCCCGGGCAGTGGAGGAGACCACGATGGAGATCATGGCGTTGACGGCAACGCCGAGCAGCCGCTCATTGATCGCAGCGTGGTAGCCGGTGATCACTCCGGCCTTGGCGAGGGCCTTGACCCGGCCTAGGCAGGTGGAGGGTGCCAGTCCGACCTTTGCGGCCAGGACATTGTTGGCGATCCGCGCATCCTGGCTCAGCTCAGCAAGGATGGACAAGTCCGTTTCGTCGACACGAACAGGATTCGGCAGGGCGTCGCCTTGAACCGTCCATAATGAACCTGGCACGGCTGATCAACTCGATTCTTCTAAAAACTTCAGTTCTACTCGCACAGTATCGAATCTGATTCTACGATGGATTCATCATGGAGAACTGGAAGTTTTCCATCCTTGATCGTGGCCGAACAGGAGATCCAATGACCAGCCCACTGACCCGCCAGTCGCTTGCACAGTTGGACGCGGCAGACCCGCTGGTGGCGTTCGGCGACCGCTTCAACCTCCCGGAAGGCGTCATCTACCTCGACGGCAATTCCCTGGGTGCGCTGCCCAAGGGAGCAGCCGAACGGGCCGCCCAGGTAGTCACCGAAGAATGGGGCCAGGGCCTGATCCGTTCCTGGAACACCGCCGGCTGGTTCGAGATGCCGCTGAAGCTCGGCGACAAGCTGGGGCGCCTGCTGGGCGCGAACCCCGGCGAAACCGCGATCACCGACACCACCACGCTGAACCTGTTCAAGGCCCTGGCCTCGGCACTGCGCACGCAGAAGGCCGATGCCCCGCAGCGCCGGGTGATTCTCACCGAACGCGATAACTTCCCAACCGACATCTATATCGCGCAGGGTCTGGCCGATCTGGTCAACTCGCTCTCGCAGGAAACCGGCGTCGCCTATGAAGTGAAGCTCATCGACTCCGAGGCGCAGCTGCGTGCCGCACTGGACGAAACCGTGGCTGTGGTGGCCCTGTCGCACGTGAACTACCGCACAGGATCCATGTGGGACATGGACCAAGTCACCGCGGCCATCCACGCCTCGGGTGCCCTGGTGGTCTGGGACTTGGCCCATGCCGCGGGGGCCGTGCCGATCGACCTGAATGCGGCAGATGCCGACTACGCCGTGGGCTGCACCTACAAATACCTCAATGGCGGCCCGGGCTCCCCGGCGTTCATCTGGGTCAATGCCCGCCACCATGAACGCTTCTGGCAGCCTCTCTCCGGCTGGTGGTCGCACAAGTCGCCCTTCGAGATGGCCGATAGCTACACCCCAGCCAACGACATCCGCCGCTTCATGTGCGGCACCCAGCCGGTCACCTCGCTGGCAATGATCGAAGTCGGCCTGGATATAGCCCTGGAAGCTGACATGGGCAAGGTGCGCGCCAACTCCTTGGAGCTGGTGGATCTGTTCATCGAGCTGGTGGAAACACGTTGCGCCGGTTACGGTTTGGAACTGGTGACTCCGCGCGAGCATGCGGCCCGCGGCAGCCATGTCAGCTTCCGCCATGAGCATGGATATGAAATCATCGCCGCACTCATCGACCAGGGTGTCATCGGAGACTACCGCGAACCGGAAGTGCTGCGCTTCGGCATCACCCCGCTGTACCTGGCGCGCACCGATATCTGGGATGCGGTAGAGAAACTGCGTGAAATTCTGCACACCAATGCGTGGCAGCGCGAAGAGTACGCCGTGCGTAATGCCGTGACATGACGCAAATTCCGCCGCTTTGGGACCATCGTGCCCCGAAGCCAGCGAATCCGCGCGAGAGTAACCTTGAGAACAGCACGGCATTTTCGATGCCGTGCTGTTCGCATAGGTCTAAAGGGAGCATCGTTGGGCAAGCAGCCGGTACGCGCCACTGAAGTCGGTTCGGGTTTGAAGAAGTCGCTGACTCCTGGGCAGATGTCTATGATCGCGCTGGGCAGTGCCATCGGTACCGGCCTTTTTGCCGGCAGCAAGCTCGCCATCGCCATGGCTGGCCCTTCGGTGATCATCAGCTACCTCATTGGCGGCGTCGTCGCCTTGCTGGTCATGGGCGCCTTGGCTGAAATGACCGTCAAGCAGCCGGTGGCAGGTTCCTTCGGCGTCTATGCCGAACGCTATCTGGGACGGTTTGCCGGATACCTGACCAAGTACCTGTACTGGTCGGCGCTGATTTTCGCCGTGGGCACCGAAGTCAGCGCGGTGGGCGAGTACATGCAATACTGGTTCCCTGAAATCCCCGGGCTGGTGTGGGTCCTGGTCTTCTCGGCCGCGCTTTTGGGGGTGAACTTCTGCAGCGTGAAGATCTTCGGAACCACCGAATACTGGTTCTCCGCGATCAAGGTCTTCGCGGTGATCGCGTTCATCATCATCGCCCTCTGGCTGGTCTTCCACGACTCCCGCGACCAGTTCGGGTTCCACAACTATTCGGCCGAGGGCGGCTTCTTCGCCAACGGCCCGTTCGGCATGTGGAGCGCTGTCATCGTAGCGATCTTCTCCTACATGGGCGTCGAGGCGATCTCCATTGCCGCCGCCGAGGCGAAGAACCCGAAGCTCGCGGTGCGCAAGGCCTTCAAGGTCTCCTTCCTGCGATTGCTGCTCTTCTATGTGTTCACCATGGCCCTGATCCTCGCGGTGGCCCCAACCAGCGAACTGCTGGCCGGGGGTTCGCCATTTGTCACTGTGATGTCGCAGATCGGCATCCCGTTCGCCGACTCGGTGCTGAACTTCGTGCTCATCATCGCAGCGCTCTCGGCGATGAACGCCCAGCTGTACGCGGCAACGCGGATGCTGCACTCGCTGGCCGATTCCGGCCACGCGCCGCGCCTGGCGCACCGGACCAACCGCGCGGGCGCACCGGTGCATGCGGTGTGGATGTCAGCAGGCGGCATCGCAGTGGCGGCCGGGGTGTATGCGATGGTGCCGGAAGGGGGCTTCGGCATCATGATGTCGCTGGCCACCTTCGGCGCATTGGCCACGTGGTTGATGATCCTGCTGACCCATGTGTCCTTCCGCCGCAGGGTGCGCCTGGAGAAGGCCGCCCTGGAATTCAAGCTGCCGGGCTACCCGGCCGCCTCGATGCTCGGCGCGGTGCTGCTGGCCAGCCTGCTGGTGACCTCGTTTTTCGTGCCGGAATTCAAGTACACGCTGATCTTCGGAGTGCCGTTCGTGATCGTGATGTCGGTGCTCTACAAGCTGGTCTTCGCCGGCAAGAAGCAGCCGGCGGCGAAGTAGCGGAGCTGGCTGCCGCGTGCTGTTCCAGGGGTGAACGGCTGCACGGGCACTAAGATCTTAAAGGGCGTGCCAGTTGGCAGGTGCCGAAACTATCGAGGAGCAATGGTGGCCAAGCTGTATTTCCGCTACGGAGCGATGAACTCGGGCAAATCCACGAGTTTGCTGCAGGCTGCCTTCAACTACGAGGAACGCGGCCAGCGCATCCTGCTGGCCAAGCCCGGGATCGACACCAAGGGCGAGAGCTCCATCGTTTCCCGGCTCGGAATCGAACGCGAGGTCGACTTCAGCGTGGGCCCCGAGGAAAACCTGCGCGAGAAGTTCGCGGCCCATTCCCTGGGTGATGACCCTGATGCCTTGCTGCCGCATGTGGATGCGCCGCCGGTGGCCTGCCTGCTGGTGGATGAAGCGCAGTTCCTCTCCCGAGCCCAGGTCGATGACCTGCTGCGCATTGCCGTGCTCGATGATGTCCCGGTGCTTGCCTACGGCATCCGCACTGATTTCCGTACCCGTGCCTTCCCTGGCTCGGCGCGCTTGATGGAACTGGCGCACTCCCTTGAAGAGCTGAAGACCATTTGCCGTTGCGGGCGCAAGGCCATGTTCAATACCCGCCGCTCGGGGCAGACGATTGTCTTTGATGGGGACCAGGTCGCGATCGACGGCGAAGAGGTCTGGTACGAGTCGCTGTGCGCCGCCTGCTATCTGGAAGCATCCGGCGGCAACCTGGGCTAGCTCGGCGAGCTAGCCGATGAGGCCGGCTACTGCCCGCTGCAGCCCCCAGTCGAAGCCGTCAGCCAGGGGTGCGTCGACATCGAGCTGGACGAGGTTCTGCCGGTAGGCCACCGAGCCGAGCACGTGGTTCAGGATCAGCTGCTGCCCATAGCGGGCGTTCTCGGCAGCCAGGCCCGCCGCTTCCAGCAGGGCGCGAAGCTGCAGCACCGGTTGCAGTTCGGTGGCCTGCATGGCGGTGGCGACCTCGATGACCTCGGGACTGTCCTGGATCGGCAGCAATGCGAGGTAGAGCTTGCGCCCCAGCTGGAGGATTGCCTCGGCAGGGGAAGCAAAGTCGGCGGCAGCCACCGACAACGCAGGGGTGTTCAGCAGCTGGGCGGCAACCTGCGCCAGCAGCTCCTGCTTATTCTTCACATGCCAGTACAGGGCGCCGACCTGGACATCGAGTTCCTTGGCCAACCGGCGCATGGACAAGTCAGCCAGCCCGAACTGCTGCAGGATGCCAACCGCGGTGTCCACGACCGTTAACTGAGTCAATGCCATGGTGACAAGTCTAGTCGCACCGCCGGTGCGCGCTCAGGTGCCAAGCGCCGTGCGGGCAAGGAAATCGTTGCGGAACTGGCTGGAGGCCAGTGCGCGGTAGCGTTCGAGAATTTGCGGGGCAGGTTCCATCGCCGGGAGCTCGGCAGTGTCCTGGGCCCAGTCGGGGAATTCCCCGGCCAGCACGCCGGCCGCCTGGCGCGCCGCGCCATCGGCCACGTATTCGCCCAGGGCAGGCAGCAGGATGGTCAGGCCGAGGATCTGGGCGGCGATCTGCTGGACCGCGCGGGATTGCGCGCCGCCGCCGGCAAGGATGATGCGCTGGGCCTGCACTCCCTGCGCTTCAAGTGCGCGCAGCCCGTCGGCCAGGGAGCAGACCACGGCTTCCACCGCGCTGCGGGCCAGGTTTGCGGGAGTGTAGTTGGCCCGGGTGATGCCATGCAGCGAGCCGGTGGCCTCTGGCAGGTTCGGGGTGCGCTCGCCGTCGAAGTAGGGCAGCAGCACCAGGCCATCGCAGCCCGGGGCGGCGGACAGCGCCAGGTCATTGAATTCCTCGAGGCAGACCTGCAGCAGGCCGGCGGTGGCATCGAAGATGCGGGTGGCGTTCAAGGTGCATACCAATGGCAGGTAGTTGCCGGTTGCGTCGGCGAAGCCTGCCACCAGGCCGGAGGCATCGGCCGCGGGTGAATCGGCGACCGCGAAAACGGTGCCGGAAGTGCCCAAAGAAATGACCACGTCGCCCACCTGGGCGCCGACGCCCAGGCCGGCCGCGGCGTTGTCGCCGGCGCCCGGTCCGATGAGCGCCCCGGAGGCGGTGCGGCCGATGGATTCCAGCGGGCCCGCCACCTGCGGCAGCAGCGGGACATGGCCCAGGTGCTGCTCGAGCGCTTCGAGGTCATAGGAATTGTCGGCGGCGCGGTAGTAGCCGGTGCCCGAGGCATCCGAGCGGTCGGTGCGCAGTGCGGCCAGGCCGGCCGCCCCGGAGCCCGGGCCGTAGCCGGCCAGGCGCCAGGACAGCCAGTCGTGCGGCAGGCAGATGGCCGCGACCTTGGCCGCGTTCGCAGGTTCATGATCCTTCAGCCAGCGCAGCTTGGCCAGCGTGATCGAGGGGACCGGGACGGTGCCGGTGCGCTGTGCCCAGTACTGGGCGCCCGCGGCGGCATCGCCCTGGCCTGCCTCGGTGATGATCTGGCTGGCCGCCTGCGCGCTGCGCGTGTCGTTCCACAGCAGCGCCGGGCGGATCACCGCGCCGTCGGCGTCGAGCACCACCATGCCATGCTGCTGCCCGCCCACCGAGACGGCGTCCACGTCATCCAGGCCTCCTGCCTGGGCGATCGCTTCCTGCAATGCGCTGAACCAGGCTTCCGGATCCACTTCGGTGCCCTCGGGGTGCGCGGCCCGGCCGGAGCGGACCAGCCTGCCGGTGGCGGCGTCGCGGATCACCACCTTGCAGGACTGGGTGGAGGAATCGATGCCGGCTACGAGCGTCATGGTTCTTCGGCTGCTTTCTGCTGTGGGCGGGTGTGAGCGGTCTAGCGGGCGCCCAGCAGGTGCTCGATGGCCAGCTGGTTCAGGCGGATGAACGCGAAGTTGCGCTGCGCTGCGGCGTTGGCGTCGAATCCGTCGAAACTTGCCGCATCGGCCATCAACTGCTGCGCACTCTCGCCGGCGCCCAGGGTGCTTTCGCCCAGCTCGAACACGCCCGAGAACTTCATGGCCTCCTGCACCTCGGGATCCGCGCGGAAGGCGGCGGCGCGTTCCTTGAGCATCAGGTACATAGACATGTTGGCCTTGGCCGAGTCCCACACACCGTCGTAGCCGTCGGTGCGCGATGGCTTGTAGTCGAAGTGGCGCGGGCCATCGTACGTAGGCCCGCCGTTCGGGAAGCCGTTTTCCAGCAGGTCCACGGTGAAGAAGGCGCTGGCCAGGTCGCCGTGGCCGAAGACCAGGTCCTGGTCGTACTTGATGCCGCGCTGGCCGTTGAGGTCGATATGGAACAGCTTGCCGGCCCATAGCGCCTGGGCGATGCCGTGGGTGAAGTTCAGGCCGACCATCTGCTCATGTCCGGTTTCCGGGTTCAGCCCGACAATGTCGCCATGTTCCAGTTGCCCGATGAAGGCCAGGCCGTGGCCCACGGTGGGCAGGAAGATGTCGCCGCGCGGCTCATTCGGCTTTGGCTCCAGCGCGATGCGCAGGTTGTAGCCTTTTTCCTTGATGTAGCCGGCAGCGGTGTCCACGCCTTCGCGCATGCGGTCCAGCGCCGCTGCCAGATCCTTGGAGCCGTCGTACTCGGAGCCTTCGCGGCCGCCCCACATGACGAAGGTCTCGGCGCCCATTTCGGCCGCCAGATCGATGTTGTGCAGCACCTTGGCCAGCGCGAAGCGGCGGATCGAGCGGTCGTTGGAGGTGAAGCCGCCGTCCTTGAACACCGGGTTGCTGAACAGGTTGGTGGTCACCATCGGGACCTTCAACCCGGTTTCCTCCAGCGCCGTGCGGAAGCCTGCCAGGATCTGTTCACGTTCCGCCTCGGTGGCGTCGAAGGGAACCAGGTCGTTGTCGTGGAAGGTGATGCCGTAGGCGCCGAGTTCGGCCAGCTTGTGCACAGCTTCCACCGGGTCCAGGTTCTCGCGGGTGGCGACGCCGAAGGGGTCGGCGCCGGCCCATCCCACGGTCCACAATCCAAAAGTGAAGCGGTCGGCGGCGGTTGGCTGAAGGGTCATGGGATGCATCCTTGGATCGGGGTGGGTGGCTTCCACCATTTAGTTTATGTCCTGAACTATATGGGTGGCCATGCGCTAGAGTCAATAGCGAACAACATCAGTCCGGTCGCCAATTTCCTAGGAGCAGGCATGCGCACGACAACAGCCAAAACCCAGCCTGCGCCGTCCACGGCGCCGGGCAGCGTGGGGGATGTCCGCAAGGCGAACCTGGCCAGGGTGCTTGCGGTGATTGCAGGTGCAGCCAGCGGCCAGCGCCTGTCCCGCGCCGATATCGCGGCCCGCAGCAAGCTCACCAAGGCCTCGGTATCCAGCCTGGTTGCGGATCTGCTGGAAACCGGCCTGGTCATCGAAATCGGGGTGCACCGCGACGGTGAACGCGGCAGGCCCTCGGTGGGGCTGGTGCTGAACCCGGCACGCTGCGTGATCGGCATGGAAATCAATGTCGACTACATCTCCGCCGGGTTGGTCGACCTGTCCGGGAAAATGCTGGATCACCGGATCGTCGCCCGCGCCAACGGCACAGCCACCACCGAGCGGGTCATGGCTGACCTCGGCGAGCTGAGTGCCGAGATGCAGCAGGCAGCCACGGCCCAGGGACTTGAAATCCTGGGCGGGGCGCTCGCCGTGCCGGGCCTGGTGGACGAGGAAAAATTCATGGTGCTCCAGGCCCCGAACCTGGGCTGGGCGGATCAGGTGCTGGATGCCGCGAAGCTGCTGGCCGAGCCGAAGACCCGCGTCCGTCTGTTCAATGAGGCCAATGCCTCCGCGCTGGCGCAGCTGCAGCTGATGGAACCGGGCCAGCGGGACTTCCTGTTCGTTTCCGGCGAAGTGGGCATCGGCGGCGGCGTGGTCATCGACGCGCAACTCTTCACCGGCCCGCAGGGCCACGCGGGCGAACTGGGCCACGTGGTGATCCAGCCGGGAGGCAATCCCTGCAGCTGCGGCGGACAGGGCTGCCTGGAAACCGTGGCCGGCCAGGAAGCAATCCTGGCGGCCGCCGAATCGGCCGATTCCACGCACGGCCTCTCGCGCCAGCAGCGCATCGGCAATTTCTACCGGGCCCTGGAGGCGGGAGAAGAAAAAGCGCTGCGCGCGGTGGCCGAAGCCGGAACCGCGGTGGGCATCGCCCTGGCCTCCACGCTGCGCCTGTTCGATATCTCCACCGTGGTGTTCGGCGGGCATTTCGCCGCCCTTGAACGGTGGCTGCTGCCGGCGGTCCATGAGGCATTGCAGGCCCACGCGCCGGGCATCGCCAGCGAAGCCAAGCTGGCGTGCTCGCCGCTGGGGCAGGCCGGCGCGTTGGCCGGCGCGGCGCGAAGCGTGGTCGGGGACCTGCTCGAAGCCCCACATCAGCTGGTGGCCTAGGGGGCGCTGACCGGCTGCTGCAGCTCGGTCACCCAATCGGCCTGGTCTTCCGACGCGGCCCGCAGATACACTTCGCGGCACGGCCCGGAGGGCACCAGCCCGCGGACCAGCACCTCGTCATGCACCGCCTGCCAGCTTTCGTGGATGCTGTCCATGGCCCCCAGATGCATTCCGCAGATGGCCTCGGGAACCGCGGGCAGCTCGATGATTTCGGCGCCGTCGACGGTGTCAGTCGTGCTGGCATACCCGGCAATGACCTCCATTCCGGACTCGCTGCCGGTGTACTGCGCAATTGGCGTCGCCAGGCTCTGCCCAGACAGCGCCTGGGCGACGCGGTCGAACACTCCACCGATCAGCCCGGCGATCTGGGGCTGCTCGGCCACAGTGAAGCGGCCGGCGGCCAAGCGCACCGCAGGCAGCGGCTTATGGATGATTTCAATGCGTGACATGAATTTCTCCTTCGAGATCAAGCGCAGGCGCCGTTGCACATCCTGAAGCCGCTGCGTGGCGAGCCGGTGTTCGGCCTCGACCTGCGCAGCACGGTGCCGCAGGTGCCCAGCAATCTCTTCCGCGGTGGCTCCCCGATCAAGGATCGAGGAAACCTCCTCCAGACCGAAGCCCAGTTCGCGCAGCGCAACGATCTGGTGCAAGCGCTGCAGCTGGGAGGGGTCGTAGGAACGGTAGCCGCTGAACGGGTCCACGTGGGCGGGTTTGAGCACCCCGGCGGCATCCCAGTGCCGCAGCATGCGGTGGGTCACCTGGCCGATTTGCGCAAACGCGCCGATGGATAACATGCTTCAGTTCTCCGCCCTTACACAGTGTCAGGGTCAAGTTTGCTTGAAAAAGCCGCGGATATCCATGAATCGCACCGGCTCGGTGACGCACAGCTCGAGATTCGCTAATCGTTTCGGTAAACTTTGGTCGTAAGAGCCCCTAACTCTTGCAACGGACCTCCGGGTTTCAGTGAGCAGGACAGGGGCATATTTTTTGCCCGGCACCGTGCCGGGACGGCGCTAAGCACGCCGCAACCGCTGCTTATAAGCAAGGGGGAGGATCCCATGCCAGCAATCGTGATCGTCGGAGCCCAATGGGGCGATGAAGGCAAAGGAAAGGCTACCGACCTGCTCGGTGGCAAGGTCGACTACGTAGTTAAGCCGAACGGCGGCAACAACGCCGGGCACACCGTGGTCGTGGGCGGCGAGAAGTACGAGCTTAAGCTCCTTCCAGCCGGCATCCTTTCGCCGAACGCCACTCCGATTATCGGCAATGGCTGCGTGGTGAACCTTGAAGCGCTCTTCGAAGAGATCGATGGCCTGGAGTCCCGCGGAGCCGATACCTCCAAGCTGCGCGTTTCGGCCAACGCCCACCTGGTGGCCCCGTACCACCAGACCATGGACAAGGTCACCGAACGATTCCTGGGCAAGCGGGCCATCGGCACCACCGGCCGCGGCATCGGCCCGGCCTACATGGACAAGGTCGGACGCCTGGGCATCCGCGTGCAGGACGTCTTCGACGAATCGATCCTGCGCCAGAAGGTCGAAGGCGCGCTGCGCCAGAAGAACGAGCTGCTGGTCAAGATCTACAACCGCCGCAGCGTCGAGGTCGAGGAAATCGTCTCGTACTTCCTGTCCTACGCCGAGCGCCTGCGCCCGCTGGTCATCGATTCCACCTACGAGCTGAACAAGGCGCTGGACGAGGACAAGGTCGTGCTGATGGAAGGCGGCCAGGCCACCTTCCTGGACGTGGACCACGGCACCTACCCGTTCGTGACCTCCTCGAACCCGACCGCCGGCGGCGCTTCGGTGGGTTCGGGCATCGGCCCGACCCGCATCACCCGTTCGATCGGCATCATCAAGGCCTACACCACCCGCGTGGGTGCCGGTCCGTTCCCCACCGAGCTGTTCGACGACATGGGCATCTACCTGCAGAAGACCGGCGGCGAGTACGGCGTGAACACCGGCCGCCCGCGCCGCTGCGGCTGGTACGACGCGGTGCTGGCCCGCCACGCTTCGCGCGTGAACGGCTTCACCGACTACTTCGTGACCAAGCTCGATGTGCTCACCAACATCGAGCAGATCCCGGTCTGCGTGGCCTACGACGTGGATGGCGTGCGCCACGACGAGATGCCGATGACCCAGACCGAGTTCCACCATGCGAAGCCGATCTTCGAGTACTTCCCTGGCTGGACCGAGGACATCTCCGGGGCCAAGACCCTGGAAGACCTGCCGGAAAACGCCCGCAACTACATCCTGGCCCTGGAGAAGATCAGCGGCACCCGGATCTCCGCAATCGGCGTGGGTCCTGACCGCGACCAGACCATCGTGCGCCACGATCTGATCAACGACTAGTTCCGACAGTTACGAGGAAACCCCCAGTAGGAGCATCCTGCTGGGGGTTTCCTCATACCTGTCATAAGCGGAGTACCGGTGCCCAGAGGAGAGCCTTCCGCCAGCGGAGCGGCTACGGTTCGACGTTGACGCCTTCTTCCTTGGATTTGCCCGAGACCCGCAAGTTCCACTGGGTGAGCACCTTGGAATCGGTGGCCTTGGTGACAGCGGAGACCACGGCAAAGGTCGCCGCGGAGGCGATCAGGCCGTAGTAGATCGGTTCGTTGGCGTAGACGCCATCGAACTTGTTCTCAGCTTGGATCTCCAAGATGATCATGGTGCCCAGCGTGACCACGGTGCCCACGGCCATGGACGCAGTTGCGCCCGCGCCGTTGCCGCGCTTCCACAGCAGGCCGCCGATGATGGCCACCAGCAGGCCGCCGACCAGGATGTCGTAGGCGATGGTCAGCGCGGCGACCACGTCGTCGACGAGGATCGCCAGGGTCACCGTGACGATGCCGAGCACCAGCACCCAAATGCGGTTCGCACGCACGTCGTGCTCCGGGTTCACATCGGTGTTCACCTGGATATTCTTTCCGAACCAGCTGGCGACGAATGGGGTCACGTCGGTGCGGGCCACGGTAGCCGCTGCAATCAGCGCGCCCGATGCGGTGGACATCATCGCGGCCACGGCGGCGGCCATGACCAATCCGCCTACAGCTACCGGCAGCAGCTGGGTGGCGACCTCGGCGTAGACCACGTCCTTGTTCTCTGCCGCCCCGGCGATATCCGGCAGGGCGACCTTGGCCGCCATACCGATGAGCGCGCCGGCGATGCCGTAGATGATGCAGTAGATCCCGGCGGTGGTGCCGCCCCAGCGGGCGACCTTCGGGGTCTTCGCGGTGAACACGCGCTGCCAGATGTCCTGGCCGATCAGCAGGCCCAGGGTGTAGACCACGAAGTAGGTGATGATGGACTGCACGCCGATGCCCGTGATGTCGAAGAATTCTGCCCCGATGCGTTCGCGGATGCCGTCCAGGCCGCCGGCGGCATGCATGGAGAACGGCAGCATCAGCGCGAAGATGCCGATGGTCTTGATGATGAACTGCACCTGGTCGGCCAGGGTAATGGACCACATGCCGCCGATGGTCGAGTAGACGACCACAATGGCGCCGCCGATGGCGATGGCCAGCCATTTCTCCCAGCCGAAGAGCACCACGAAGATGGTGGCGTAGGCGCTGGTGGAGGTGGCGCAGAGCATCAGCGTGTAGGCCAGCATGACGATACCTGAGGTGTTGGTAGCTGTCTGGCTTCCGTAGCGCAGGGAGAGCATTTGCGAAACGGTAAAGACCTTGAGCCTCTGCAGTGTCGGGGCGAACGCGAGCGACAGCAGGATCACGCCGGCGCCGATGGCGACCACGAGCCACATGCCTGAAATGCCCCATTTGTAGCCCAGGCCAACGCCGCCCACGGTGGAGGCGCCCCCAAGCACCACTGCGGCCATGGTTCCGGTATAAAGGAAGGGACCGAGGCGGCGGCCGGCCACCAGGTAGTCGCTGCTGTTCTTGGTGCGGGACTTGCCCCACCAGCCAAAGGCCAACATTGCGGCCAGGTAGGCGGCGACAATTGCGCCGTTGATGAATTCCATGGAGAACCTCGATGTCCGGGCGCATGCAGCACTTACCGTAAGTAAACTTTTGTTGCACCATAGGCTACTCGCGCTTAAGTCGCCGATCAATGAAATTGGCAATTATTGCCTGCCACACGGCTCACGCCGGCTGTAATGTGATGAATCAAACTGTTCCATCCAGTGAAACTTTCTAGACATTTTGCGTCGAAATATGCTTCACGTACGGCATCCTGTCACATATGCGTAGCATTCGATCGGCAATGTGTGCAGTCGCAGCTTGTCTAGTACTGTTTCAGGTTGACGCAGCGTTGCATCGTTGGCCAGCAGGGCCGTTTCCCCGCCGTTGCGTCAGATGATTTCTCGAAACCAGAAAGACGCCTAGAAGATGAGTGAAAAAGGTCAGGGCCTGACGAAGAAGTCGGCCGGACACGTCATTGTCGACACGCTTGCCGCGCACGGCGTGGAACGAGCCTACGTAGTACCGGGTGAAAGCTACCTGGATGTCCTGGACGGGCTGCATAACTCGCCAATCGAAACCGTGGTCTGCCGCCACGAAGGCGGAGCCACCTACATGGCCGAAGCCGAAGGCAAGATGCACCAGCGTCCCGGCGTTGCCATGGTGACCCGCGGACCCGGAGCCGCCAATGCCCACGTCGGCCTGCATACCGCATGGCAGGACTCGACCCCGCTGGTGCTGTTCGTCGGATTGATCCCGTTCGAGCACCGTGAAAAGGAAGCCTTCCAGGAATTCGATCCGAAGGCATGGTTCGGCACCGGCGCCAAGCGCGTCATGATCCTGGACCACGCCGATCGCGCCAGCGAAGTCGTCGCCGAGGCAATGTTCGCCGCGATGTCCGGACGCCCGGGCCCGGTGGTCGTCGGCCTGCCGGAAGACATCATCCGCAACGAAATTTCTGCCGAAATCCACCCGGAAATCCCGGTGGCCACCGGCGGCATGACCGTAACCGACTGGAAGGCGCTGAACTCCGCCCTGCAGGAAGCAGACAAGCCGCTGTTCATCTTCGGCGGCAACGACTGGTCCCACGAGGGCGCCGCGGACTTCACCCGCTGGCTCGAGGAGCACGACCTGCCGGCCGCTGCCGAATGGCGTTGCGAGGGCACTGTGCCTTTCAGCTCGCCATCCTATGTCGGACCGATCGGCTACGGCCGCCCCAAGCCGACCTATGATCTGCTGGAGGAAACTGACCTGCTGATCTTCGTCGGCACGGTTCCAGGCGATGTCATCACCGACGGCTTCAACGTCCGCCAGAACTGGGACAAGAAGAACTTCCTCGTCACTATCGACCCGTCGCTGCGCGGGCGTTCCGGCCCGGTATCGCACCAGATTGTCGCCAAGCCTGATGTCTTTGTCCGCGACCTGCTGCTGATGGATCTGCCGGTCAAGGAATCCTGGAAGGAATGGACCTCGCGGATGCGTGGCGAGCAGGAGAAGTTCGCCGAGCTTCCACCGGCACAGCCATCCGAAGGCCAGGCAAAGATGGCCACCATGATGGCCAATCTTGTCGAATCCCTTCCGGAAGATGCGATGGTGACCTTCGGTGCCGGCGAGCACACCAACTGGGCCCACCGCTACTTCCCGACCAACGGTTACGCTTCCATGCTCTCGGCACGCAACGGTTCCATGGGCTACTCGATCCCTTCGGCGGTCGCCGCATCGCTGAATTACCCGGGCCGCCGCGTGGTGAGCATCGCCGGTGACGGCGAGTTCTTGATGAACGGCCAGGAGCTGGCAACTGCCGCCCAGTACGGCGCCACCCCGCTGGTGATCATCATGGACAACCAGCAGTACGGAACCATCCGCACCCACCAGGAACGCCAGTACCCGGAACGTGTCTCCGGAACCCAGCTGCTGAATCCCGACTTCGCGTTGATGGCGCAGTCCTTCGGCGGCTTCGGCGTCCGCGTCGAGGATGATGCAGATGTTCCGGCGGCACTGGCAAGTGCGCTGCGGGCTATTGACGAGAATAAGCAGTTCGCGTTGATCCACTTGGTGGTGGAGCAGGGCGTCAAGGCCTACTAGGCGCTTGCTCTCTTCAGCAAACGGTCCGGTCTGCGATGCGCAATTCCAGCGGGTATCGTTTTGGACGATGCCCGCTGGACGCTTTTAACCAGGAAGCCGAGGCAGGCCCGAACCTGGTACTGTCCAGCGGCCCGTTTCAGGCCACCGCCGTAGCGCGTAGAAGATCACAACCGCGCGGGATGCTCTGTCTTGGCACGCGCCCGCTGAGGAAATAAGATGAATTGCTACCGAATCCCGTGAGCACTAGAACCCCGACCACGAGGTGGATAATCTGATGGCACAGATGAGCGAAGAGCTCATTGAGCAGTGGGCCGACGCGACTGCTGAAATCTACAATGAGTCTCTGACTGGCATTAACCTGACCCGTCTGCCCGAGGCAGTGGCTCAGTACGTCGAACTCTTCGCGCAGAGCGAGAACCTGACGTTCAACGGGGATGCCACCCCCACCGATTACTTCGACAATCACCCATTCCTCGCAGTGACCGCAGTGCTCAACAGCGCTGAGGCGATGGAGGCGCTGGATTCCGACGCGCAGGACGCATTGGACGCCATGGCCGACTTCACCGAGGCCTGGTACAACTTCGACCTCGAGAACGAGCCCGAACTGGGCATCTCCGAGGCAGATGACGACGGCGACGAAGACTGGTAAGTCTTCCCCCGGCTAAGGCCGGCACCCAGCAGCACCATGCTCGCTGGGTGCCGGCCTTTGCCGTTGGATAGCGGGAAATGGATCGCATGACAACAGCCATGGAACTATTCCATTTGGCCGCCGAGGGTGGCACTATTCGCATATGAGCCAGTTCAGCGTCTTCGAGAGCACCGTGGTCATCCACCTGCCGGTGCACCGTGTCTGGGAGCTGCTTACCGATTGGGCAGCAACACCCCTGTGGATCCATGGCATCGGTTCCATGCATTCTGACGACCCGGAACTCAAGGTCGGCACCAACCTCGTGTACCGCGTTGCCGGTCATGAACGCGTGTATCGCGTCCATGACCTTATCGAGAACCGCCTGCTGATCCTGCATACCTCGGAAAATCCCGATGGGCTCTCCTACCGCTACGACCTGAAGGATGACGCGGGGCACACCGAGGTAGTGCTGCAGGTGGCGATCATCAATCCGGACCTGACAGTGGAGCAGTGCGAGGAGCTGGCGGCGAATATCCGTGAAAGCGAAGGCGACCAGCTGGACCAGCTGCGGCTCTACGCAGAGCAGGCTCCCTGAGCGGCAGCCGTTGGCGGGTAGCTATTTGGCAGAGCCGGGAGCCGGCGCCGAGGCGTAGGACTTCGAGTTCTCCAGCTGGCCATTGAAGAGCTGGTCCACGGTGACCGGGGTGTAGCCAGCGGCCTTCAATTTCTTCACCAGATCCGGCACGGCCTTGACCGAGCTCTCATGGATGTCATGCATCAGGATGATCGATCCCGGCTGGACTTCGTCCATGGCGATGTGCACGGTCTTCTTCGGATCATGGTGCTTCCAATCCAGGGTGTCCACATCCCATAGCACCAACGGGTAGGGGACCAGTCGATCATAAACGGCGCCGTGGCTCCCATAGGGAGGACGGAAGACTGTCGGCTTCTTCCCGGCAGCCTTTTCCACCGCATCGCTGGTCCACCCCCACTCATGCTCGATCTGCTCGCGGGTCAGCGACGTGAGATTCGCATGGTCCCAGGTGTGGCTGCCCAGCTGGTGGCCTTCGGCAGCCATGCGCTTGACTGTCTCGGGGAACTTGGCGATGTTCTTCCCGACGAGGAAGAAGGTCGCTGGCGCATCCGCCGCCTCCAGCTCGTCGAGTAGCCGTCCGGTGTATTGGCCGGGCCCGTCATCGAAGGTCAGCGCCACGCAGCGGGCCACGGTGCAGTCCACCTGCTCGCTGGTGGCAGAGGCGGTCGGTTGCGCATCGGGCGCAGGTGCAGATACCGGGGAACATGAAACCAGGCAGGCCAGTGACAGCGGCAGCAGCAGGGACCGGCGCGCCACGCCGGGCAAACGGAAAATCATCCTTCCACCATCTCGCCATCCCGCAGCGGTGCCCGGGACCTATACGCCCAAAGCCGCTGGGAATTTGATCCGTGCTCGCCTAACGCCAGCTGGCCGGAGCCTCTCAGCCGCGCTCGGCGTCCAGCGCGGCCGGGACAGGGTCCGAGAGTGGATGCGCGATCTCGTCGTGGGCAAATTTCCCTGCCCACCAGGCGATGATTCCGAACAATGGCGAGGCGAGGCCGGCGATGATAAAAATCGCCTGCAGGCTGAGCACCTGGGTCAAGGGCCCGGCGGCCGCCATGGACAGTGGCATCAGCGCCAGCGAGACGAAGAAATCCAGGCTGGAGATCCGTCCGAGCAGATGGCCCGGCACCCGGCGTTGGAGCAGGGTGCCCCAGATGACCATGCCCACAGCATCGGTGATGCCGAAGGCCAGCAGGATCGCGAACAGCATCCAGGCTTCATCGACATAGCCCACCAAAGCCAGGGGCAGGGTGCCCAGGCACCAGCAGGCGGTCATCAGGCTCAGGTAGCGCCGCGGGAATTTCGCGGAGGCGACCAGCAGCGAGCCGATTGCCGAACCGAGGCCGAAGAAGGCCAGGGCGAAGCTGAATAGCTGTGCATCCCCGTGCAGGTTGCCGCTGACGATGAACGGGAGCAGCACCTCGAAGGGGCCGATGAAGGTGAACACGGAAATGACCGAGAACAGCAGCGTCCACAGCAGCCAGCGGGTGCGCACCGTGTAGCCGATGCTCTCGCGCAGCTGGCGCAGCATCCCGGGCTGCCCCTGGCCTTCAACTGGCCCCGGTGCGTTGTATGCCTGGTGGTTGGGGATCCGGCGCAGCATCAGCAGCGCCGCCAGGTGGACCACCGCGATGCCGACGATGGCATGCGCCGGCGACAGCGCGGCCACCATGAAGCCTGCGGCCATCGGTCCCAGGGCGGTGTGCACCACCGGACGGGCGGTTCCCTCCAGCCCGTTGGCGGCCAGCAGCTGCTCGGCGGGCAGCATCTTGGGCAGCAGCGCGGAGTAGGCAGGGTAGAAGAAGGCCGAACCTGCCCCGGTGCAGAAGCCGGCGAGGATCAGGTGCCACAGCTGCAGGACCCCGGTCATGGAGAGCAGCGCGGTGACGCCCATGACCGCCAGTGACAGCGCCTCGACCAGCATCACGATCCGCCGGCAGGAATGGCGGTCCGCCATGATCCCGCCGAGCAGCACGAAGCAGAGCAGACCGGCGGCGCTGGCGGTGGCCACCGCTGACAGCTCCACCGGTCCGCCGCCCAAGCGGCGCACCTGGTAGACCATTGCCACGGCCCACATGCCGGCGGCAAAGGTGGAGAAGACGAGTGCGCTGGCCAGCAGGGCGTAGTCGCGGTAGGCGAACGGCTTGATGAGGCGCAGCGCAGAGGTTTTGAGCGCGCTCATGAAAGCTCCTGCGGTAGTGCGTAGGAACTATCATCCATCCAGTGATTGAGTTCTGTCAATCAGTGGGGAGGATTTAAAGAAGCCGGGGACCATGCGGCGGCGCATGATCCCCGGGAAACCACTGGAAACTACTCAGCGTCGTGGTCGGTTTCCAGGATGGCCGCCAGGCGCTCCAAGACGGCCTCGGCGCCTTCGCCCTCGGCACGCAGCACGACGGTGGAACCGTATTCCGCGCCCAGGCCCATCAGCGAGAGGATGCTGGACGCGTCCAGCGCCTCGTCGGCGGGTTCGCCCTCGTGGGCGATGGTGACCTCAACGGGCGCTTCGGCCGCGGCCTCGGCGAAGATGGCTGCCGGGCGGGCATGCAGTCCGACCCGGCTGCCGATGATTGCTGTACGTTCTGCCATGATGGCTCCTTCGGGTTTTCGTGAATGGTTGATTGCGGTAAATTCCGGGGGCCTAGAGGCCAAAGCGGTCCAGCTCGCCCAATTGCGCGCGCACGGCACTGCGTGCCGCCTCTGCGGACTCGGCGTCCAGGGCCAGCTGGGCCAGACGCTGGGCGGTGGCCAGATCCACGGTGCGCAGCACCGCGGCGACCGGTGCCAGGGCCCGCTTGTTCATGGACAGGGTGCTCACGCCCAGCCCCACCAGCACCACGGCCAGGGCCGGGTCGGCGGCGGCCTCGCCGCACACGCCAACCGGCTTGCCACCAGCTGCCTTGGCACCGGCGGCGGTGGCGGCCACCATGTGCAGCACGGCCGGCTGCCAGGGGTCGTTGAGCTCGGCCAGGGCACCGAGCTGGCGGTCCGCCGCCATGGTGTACTGGGTCAGGTCATTGGTGCCGATGGAGACGAAGTCGCAGCGCTGCAGGATCTGGCCAGCCAGGACGGCGGCTGAAGGCACTTCGATCATGGTTCCGGCGGTAGCCAGGCCAGCAGCCTTGGCCATCTCGGCGAAATCCTGTGCCTCGGCCGGGGTGGAGATCATCGGGGCCATGACCCAGACATCCGCCTCGTGCTCCCTGGTTGCCTGGGCGATGGCCTTGAGTTGGCGCTCCAGCACACCCGGGCTGGTCAGGTCGGTGCGGTAGCCGCGAACACCCAGTGCCGGGTTCGGCTCGCTGGAGTCGGTCAAGAATGGCAACGGCTTATCCGCGCCGGCATCCAGGGTGCGAACAACAACCTTCTTGCCCGGGAACGCGGCAAAAACAGCGCCGTACGCAGCAACCTGCTCGTCATGGGTCGGCTCTTTATCCTTGCCCAGGAAGCAGAACTCGGTGCGCAGCAGGCCAACGCCCTCGGCGCCGGCTTCAGCTGCCAGCTGGGCGTCCTCGCCGCTGCCCACATTGGAGAGCAGCGGAACGCGGTAGCCATCGGCCAGCTCGCCGGTGCCGGAGAAGTCCGGCAGGACCTCGCGGTTGGCGTAGGTGGAGGCCAGGTGCTCTTCGGCTTCGGTGGGGTCGGTGATGACCTGTCCGTCGATGCCGTCGACAAAGACGTAGTCCCCGTCGGCCAGCTCGGTGGTTTCCGGAGCGGCAACAATGGCTGGCAGCCCCAGCGAGCGGGCGATGATCGCGGTGTGCGACTGCGGTCCGCCATCGGAGGTGACCAGGGCCCGCACCTTGGCCGGGTCTAGGGTTGCGGTGTCCGCTGGCGCCAGATCCACGGCGGCCAGGATGAATGGCTCATCCGAATCCGGGATGCCCGGGGCAGGGACCCCGCGCAGTTCGGCCACGATGCGGGCGCGCACGTCCAGCACGTCGCCGGCGCGTTCCGCCATGTAGCCGCCCAGCGCGGTGAGCTGGGTGGCGACCGCGTCAGCGGCCTCCCAGATCGCCGATTCGGCGCAGGTGCCGCCGGCTACCAGCTTGGTGGCGGACTTGATCAGCGAACGGTCGCTGGCCATCAATGCGGTGGCCTTCAGCACGGCCTGCGCATCTCCGGTGGCCAGCGCTGCGCGCTCCTTGAGCCCGGCGGCCACGGCCTTGGAAGCCTCGGTCAGACGCTGGGTTTCTTCCTCCGGGCTCACGCCCGCCGGCAGCGGCGCGCCATCTGCTGGTGGCAGGATTGGTTCAGGCATGCGGCGGACGTGTCCAATGACGCGTCCAGCGCTCACGCCTACTCCGGTGAACTTCTTGCTCATGCTGCGACCTTTGCCGGTTCAGCGGCTCCCACAGGAGCCTTGCGTACGTACTTCTTCAAAACGATGACCAACACTGCTGAGATAACCGTACCAATCAAGGTGGCCAGCAGGAACAGCGGCCAGGTGTTGTTCATGGCGAAGAAGACGAAGATGCCGCCGTGCGGGGCCTGGCTGATCACGTGGAAGCTCATGATCAGCGAACCGGTGACGCCGGCACCGACCATGGAAGCCGGGATCACGCGCAGCGGGTCGGCTGCGGCGAATGGAATGGCGCCTTCGGAGATGAATGCGGCACCCAGCAGCCAGGCGGCCTTGCCGTTTTCGCGTTCGGCTTCGGTGAACAGCTTGGAAGCGACGGTGGTGGCTAGGGCCAGAGCCAGTGGCGGAACCATGCCGGCGGCCATGACGGCAGCCATGATCATCATCGGGGCTGGGTTATCTGCCAGCGAGGCGGTGCCCAGGCCGGCCACTGCGAAGGAGTAGGCCACCTTGTTGATCGGACCGCCGAGGTCGGCAGCCATCATCAGGCCAAGGATCAGGCCGAGCACTGCTGCGGCGGCACCGGACATGCCCGAGAGCCAGCTGTTCAGCGCTTCGGTGAGCTTGGCAATCGGGCCGCCAAGGAAGAGGAACATCAGACCCGAGGCGATGATCGAGCCCAGCAGCGGGGTGATGACTACCGGCATCAACCCGCGCATCCAGCGCGGGACATTCCAGGAGCCGATCCAGCGGCAGGCCAGGCCGGCGATCAGACCGCCGACGATGCCGCCGATGAAGCCGGCGCCCATGAAGCCTGCCACCGCACCGGCGGTGAAGCCTGGGGCGATGCCCGGGCGGTCTGCGTAGGCGTAGGCGATGTAGCCTGCCAATGCCGGGATCAGGAAGCTCATGGAGAGGTTACCGATCTTGAACGCCACCGCGCCGATGTAGGCCATGAAGCCGGCATTCGGCAGGTTGAACAGGCTGTTCTCGGTCAGGTACTTGTCAGCCACATCGGTGATGTCGTAGCCGCCGAAGAGGAAGCCCAGTGCGATGAGCAGACCACCACCGGCCACAAACGGAATCATGTAGGAGACGCCGGTGAGCAGCGCGCGCTTCAGCCCTGCGCCGAAGGATTCGTTGTCCTTGTTCTCTTCGGTGCTTGCCGCGGCGCCTGCAGGAACGCGGCGTGCCTGCGGATCCTCGGAGGCAGCGATGGCGTCGTTTATCAGCTTTTCCGGCTCATCGATGCCGCGCTTAACCGGAACCTGGATGACCGGCTTGCCGGCGAAGCGGCCGCGGTCGCGCACGTCCACGTCCACCGCGAAGATCACGGCGTCGGCAGCCTCAATGACTGCTGGATCCAGCGGGGTGGAGCCCGAGGAGCCCTGGGTTTCCACCGCGAACTCCACGCCCATTTCCTCGGCCGTCTGGGCCAGTGAGTCGGCGGCCATGTAGGTGTGGGCGATGCCGGTAGGGCATGCGGTCACCGCAACGATCGACTTCTTCTTAGGTCCCGCGGTGGCTGCTGGAGCTTCGGTGGCTGCCGGAGCGGTGGCCGCGGCCGGGGCAGCTGCTGCGGGTGCGGCTGCCGGGGTGTCGGCCGGCTTGTCGTCAACTACCTCGCGTACCAGTTCCACGATCTCCGCTTCGCTCTGCGCTTCGCGCAGCGAGCCGGTGAAGGACTTCTTGACCAGCGCGCGAGCGAGCTTGGAGAGCAGCTTCAGGTGCGCCTGGTCGGCGCCATCCGGGGCGGCGATGAAGAAGACCAGGTCGGCTTCGCCGTCCTTGGCGCCGAAGTCGACCTTCGGGTTCAGGCGGGCCATGGCCAGCGTCGGTTCGGTGACCGCTGCCGAACGGCAGTGCGGGATGGCGATGCCGCCGGGCACCCCGGTCGCGGTCTTGGCTTCGCGGGCCTTGCCGTCGGCAGCCAAGGCACCGGCATCGGTGGCACGGCCCTGTTCAGCAACCAGCGAGGCCAGCTTTTCGATGACTTCACTCGTGCTGTTGCCCAGATCGGCATCGAGCAGCACGAGCTCTGCGGTGATTAGTTCACTCATGACTCGGTTCCTTGCTTTGGAGTAAGTTCGTGGACGGTGACGGCGTCAACGGTGAGATCGGATTGGGTCGGGATGGTGGAGCCTGGCAGCTGCGTGGCGGCAGCCCCGTAGGCGACGGCGTTTTTCAGCCGTTCAGGGGCGCTGGCCCCTGCAACATCTGCCAGCAGGTAGCCGGCCAGCGACGAGTCGCCGGCCCCCACCGTGCTGCGCGGGGTGATCGGGGTGTGCGATCCGTGCCAGACGCCATCCTCGGTGACCAGCAGGGCGCCATTGGCGCCCAAGGTGGCCAAGACTGCGCCGATGCCCTTGGCCAAAAGCTTTTGCGAGCATTCGGTGGCCAGCTCTACCGAGCCTTCCAGCGCTTCCTCGTCGCAGCCGCCGACCAGTTCAGCTAGTTCTTCGGCGTTGGGCTTGATCAGATCCGGGATGTGCTGCGCGCTGTGGGCGAAGAGCTCGATCAGCGGAGCGCCAGAGGTGTCCACCGCGATCTTCGGGCACTTCTCGCCCAGCTCGGCACGAAGCCGAGCGGTTAGCTGCGCGTAGAAGTCGGCGGGGACCCCCGGCGGCAGCGACCCGGCCAGCACCAGCCAGTTGGCTTCGGCGGCCGCGCCGGCGACCAGTGCGCTGAGCTCGGCCAGCTGGCCGGCATCAAGGCTCGGGCCTGGCTCGTTGATCTTGGTGGTGGTGCCATCAGGATCGGTCAGCGTGATGTTGGTGCGCAGCGGCTCGGTGATCGACAGGGTGCGGTGGGCCAGCTTGTCGCTGGACAGAGCGGTGATCAGCGGATCGGTGCTGTCCCCGGGCAGTACGGCCAGGGTCGGGACGCCGGCCGCGGCGATGGCGCGGGAGACATTCACGCCCTTGCCGGCGGCCTGCACGTGGCTGGCGGTGGCGCGCTGTACAGCGCCGTGGGAGAGCGGTTCGCCCAGTTCAATGGTCTTATCCAGAGCCGGGTTGACGGTCAGGGTCACAATCATGCGATCACCACTTCTACATCTGCGGCTTCCAAGGCGGCGGCGAGTTCTTCGCCGGGCTGCTGATCGGTGACCAGCGTGTCAACGGAATCCAGGCGGGCGAAGCAGACCAGGGTTTCCTGGTCGAACTTGGAGCTGTCGGCCAGCAGGACCACGCGTCGTGCGCTGGTGACCAGTGCGCGCTTCACGGCCGCTTCCAGCGGATCGGGGGTGCTCAAACCGAAGCCTGCGTGCAGGCCGTTGGTGCCAATGAAGGCGATGTCCGCGCGGTGCCGCGAGTATTCCTCGACGGTCTGCGCTCCAGAGGTCGCGCCGGTCAGCCCGCGCACGCGTCCGCCGATGAGCTCCAGGATGCCTGACTGGCTCTGCACCAGAACCGAAGCGATAGGCAGGGCGTGGGTGATGACGACCAAACCGGCGTTGGCGTTGGTGTGCAGCATGCGTTCTGCGAGGAATTCGGTGGTGGTGCCAGCATCGATGATGACCGAGGCATCCGAGACCGGCAGCAGGCTCAGGGCGCGCTGGGCGATGCGGGATTTCGCGTCGGCGTGGATTGCGGTGCGCACCAGGTGGCTTTCTTCGCGGGTGCTGGCCTCGGTGGTGGTGACCGCTCCGCCATGGACTCGGCGCAAGAAATTCTCTGATTCGAGTTGGGCGAGGTCGCGGCGGACCGTTTCCCGGGTGATTTCAAAGCGTTCGGCGAGTTGCGCGACGGAAACTTTTCCGTCCGATTCGAGCTGCTCGACGATCAGCCGGTGTCGTTCTTCGGCGAACATTTCCTGCCTCCGGGATTCCTCATGACCTGCACCACATGAATCTGTGTTTTCATGACTTTATGCCCGAATGCGTGGGAACGTCAAGTGAAATGTGAGGGAAACTTAACGAACCGGACATTTGAAAGTGGTTATAGTTGGCATTTTGCCAAGTGGTCAACTTATCGCAGAGTTGAGGAGACAAAAATTTTCGTCTTGATGGAAGGTTTGATGCTTAGCTTGTTGTCGGATTCTCACCGCGCTAGATTGAGTGTGCGGCGCGTGCTTTGCGGCGCATCCACACGGTAACGCTGCCATCGCCTGGTTCTTCCTCGAAATCAAAAGCAAACCCAGCTTTTTCGTAGAAGCCCCGAGCGTGTTCATTACCTTTGACGAATTCGAGGCGAACGTCGGCGTGCTCGCCGACAAATTCCAGTGCAGTATTCATGAGCAAGAGACCAATACGTTTGCCCTGCGCTTCGGGAAGCACGTAGATCTTCCAGATCACGGCATCTCCCTCGAACTCACCAATGGTCACCGTGCCCAATACCTGCTCACCATCGCAGGCAACAAAGGTAGCGTCTTCTTCGATCGTTTGCCGAACGGCAGATTCTGTCCACCACGAGTTCAGATTTGCCAGAACATAGTTTGGCGATGTGAACGGTAGGTAGGTGGCAGGCCAAGTTAATAGTCCAATGGCCTGAACTGCCGGAATATCTGACGAATCTGCGCGACGCACGGTAACGGTCACTTGGGGGACTCCTTGCTAGTTGGGTAGGCCTAGCCCGAGAGCATTTGGATATTTCAACCGTAATCCATGGAGTGCGCTGCATACCTTATGAGTTCTAGAACGTATGAATAGTAAAATTTGTCATGTGGCACATCGATGTTGAAAATCTTGAGCCCTGGTTCATGGCACTTTAATAGGCGTCGCATTGTTCGCGTATTTTCTGTACCCAGGTTTCTGGCCGCTGATGTTCCTGCGTTGGGGCTTCCACTTACAGACGCCATAAAGAATTCGCGGATCCAGTCAATGAAGCTCGTTGGCAACGACTACTGAATGGTGAGGGTGATGGCAAGGAACCTTGATGAACTACTAGAACAAAGACCGGTGAATGAAGAGCTCGCATCAATATTTGAAGATCAATTGCGCTCCGAAATCCGCGCCTATCGTCTCTGGGAGTTGCGTGAAAAATCGGAACTCACGCAGTCCGCGATGGCTAAGGTCCTGAACGTCCGCCAGAAACGAGTCTCCAGCATCGAGCACGGCGCGGTTGAGCGGGCACAAGTTGATACTTTGCGCAGGTACGTTGAAGCGCTCGGTGGGACGTTGCTCGTGGAAGCGAAATTCGGCGATGAAACTTATCGGATCGCCTAGAGCTGGACTGTAAAAAAGAACCAATGCCGGTGCCGGGCAACCATATAGGTTGCCCGGCACCGGCACTAGATCATCAGCACTGGTTAGGCGAGCACCTGGCGCTTGGAAGAAATCACACCGGTATTAAAGCCGGCCAGGCGCAATCCACCGTGGAAGCGCGCGTGCTCGATCTTCACGCAGCGGTCCATGACCACGTTCATGCCCGCGGCCTCGGCGCGATGGGCCACTTCCTCGTGCCAGGAACCCAGCTGCAGCCACAGGGTCTTCGCGCCCACGGCCAGGGCCTCGTCCAGCACGCCGGGCAGGTCATCATGCTTGCGGAAGACCTCCACCAGATCCGGGGTCTCCGGAAGATCGGCGAGCGACTTGTACACCGGCTGGCCCAGGATCTCGTCGAGTACCGGGTTGATGAAGTACACCTTGTACCGTGAAGAGGAGAGCAGGTAGGTGGCCACGAAGTAGCTGGCACGTGACGGCTTGTTCGAAGCGCCGACAATGGCGATGGTCTTCGTCTCGCGCAGGATCTCCAGGCGCTGCGCGGCTCCCGGGCCTTCCCAGGTGGTTTCAACGGCAGTCATTAGTTTGCTCCCTTCGAAGCGGTTGGCAAGGCGCAGGTGGAACCGTCATAAGCCGGTGCTTCGAACTGCGCGGCGGAACCGGCGGCAGCTTCCTGCGAAGCGGCCAGCGCTTGGTCCAGATCCCAGAGGATGTCTTCGACGTCTTCCAGGCCCACCGACAAGCGAATCAGGTCTTCTGGCACGCCAGCGGAGACCAGCTGCTCGGCGCTCAGCTGCTGGTGCGTGGTGGAGGCAGGGTGCAGCACCAGGGTGCGGGCATCGCCGATGTTGGCCAGGTGGCTGGCCAGCTGCAGCGCCTCGATGAACTTGGCGCCGGCTTCGCGTCCGCCCTTCACTCCGAAGCTGAAGACCGAGCCGACGCCCAGGGGCAGCAGCTCCTTGGCCTGCTCGTGCTGCGGATGGGAATCCAGGCCTGCGTAGTTCACGTAGGTCACGCGCTCATCGGATTCCAGCCAGGCGGCGACCTGCTTGGCGTTGGACAGGTGGTTGTCCATGCGCTGCGGAAGGGTCTCCAGACCCTGCAGCAGCTGGAATGCCGACTGGGCCGGAAGCGACGGTCCGAAGTCGCGCAGCTGCTCGCTGCGCAGCTTGGTCAGGAAGCCGTATTCGCCGAAGTTGTCCCACCAGGAGACGTTGCCGTAGCTGGCTACCGGTTCGGTCATGGTGGGGAACTTGCCGTTGCCCCAGTTGAACTTGCCCGACTCGATGACCACGCCGCCCAGGGTGGTGCCGTGCCCGCCGATGAACTTGGTGGCCGAGTGGATCACGATGTCCGCGCCGTGCTCGATGGGGCGAAGGATGTATGGGGGAGTGAGCGTCGAGTCCACGACCAGCGGGATGTTGTGGCGGTGCGCGACTTCGGCCAGGCCCTTCAGGTCGGCGATGTCGCCGCACGGGTTGGCCACCACCTCGGTGTAGACGGCCTTGGTGTTCTCCTGGATTGCGGCTTCGAAGTCGGCCGGATCGTTGGAGTCGATGAAGGTGGTGTCCACGCCGAAGCGGCGCAGCGAGACATCCAGCTGGGTGATGGTGCCGCCGTAGAGCTTCGAGGAGGAGACAATGTGGTCGCCGGCCTGGGCCAGCGCCGCGAAGGTGACGAATTCCGCGGCCATGCCCGATCCGGTGGCTACCGCGCCGATGCCGCCTTCCAGCGAAGCCATGCGCTCTTCGAAGGCCGCCACGGTCGGGTTGCCGATGCGCGAGTAGATGTTGCCGTACTTCTGCAGGGCAAAGAGGTTGGCCGCATCGTCAGCGTCTTTGAACACGAACGACGTGGTCTGGTAGATGGGCACTGCGCGTGAGCCATGCTCGGCATCGGGGGTGCCTCCGGCATGCAGGGCGCGGGTGCGGAATCCAAACTTGTGATCTGCCATGGTGGCTTGCGACTCCTTGTCGACGGGGGTTTCACGTGCACCGCAGGGCGGGCCGCGATCGAGGCAGGAATCCCGGAATCAATGTCGCTTCCTGCCGTTCTCCAACGGGTAAGCGGCTGCATCGTTTCTGGCGGTAGCACCGTAACCACCGGATGTGGCAGGTTGCTGCGGCGTCATCGAACCAGATCTCTCAGCCGCTCGGGATGGTGTAATAATCTTCGCAACATGACCGTTCGTGACCCAACTATGAGTCGTAACGTTGCGTATCGGGCCTGTGATCGGAGATTCTTCGACATCTATGGCACCGGTAGGCTGGAGCCATGGATACTTCGCTGGTACTGGTTCGACACGGGCAGACCGATTGGAACCTTGCAGGCCGACTGCAGGGGCAAACCGACATCCCGCTGAACGAAACCGGACGCGAGCAAGCTCGCGAGGTCGGGCGCAAGCTCATCGGCCAAGACTTTTCGCTGATTCTGGCATCCCCCTTGGTGCGTGCCCAGGAAACTGCCGTCCTGATCGCCCAGCAGATCGGGGCAGCGACGGGCAACGCAGTTCCGGAACTCATCGAACGCGGTTTCGGCCCGCTGGAAGGCCGGATCATGGCGGAAGTCAGCGACGAGGAATCGGCTGCCGCCGCAGAGCAGGTTGAGCCGCGTGCGCACATCTTGAACCGCGCGGTGCCGGCGCTGATGGGCCTAGCCAGCAAGCATGCCGGGCGCAAGATCATGATTGTCAGCCATGGCGCCACCATGCGCACCATTCGCGACGCCTTGGCAGGAACCAGGCAAGCCCAAGGCGTGGAGAATGGAGAGATTATCGAGGTGGATTTGGCCCGGCTCGAGCAGCTCGCCGGTGAATCTGACCTGGTGGCATTCTAGGAATCCGTGCGGCAGCGGGGTTAATGAAAAAATTCTTCATTCGCACCTCACAGAACAGGTGGCCGTTGCGTTTACACGGTGAGGGGCCAGCAGGTCGCGAAATCCCAGGAGAGGCATGCAAGCACCATTCGAGCGGATAGTCCAAGACTATGGACTGAACGTCCTGCGTGTTTGCCGCGCTCTGCTGGATGAGCACCGCGCGCAAGATGCCTGGTCCGAAACCTTCCTCGCCGCGCTCAAGGCGTACCCGCAGCTGCCAGATGATGCCAATGTCCTGGCGTGGCTGGTGCGCATTGCCCGGAACAAGGCCATTGACGAGTTGCGCAAGCATAAGCCGGAGATCCTCATCGACCAGGACGTGGACAGTCCCGCGTCCGGGAAGAACCGGCCGGATCTGCAGTTGGACAATCTGCAGCTCTGGCACGAGGTGAATCAGCTTCCCGGCAAGCAAAGGCAGGTCGTGGCCTATCGGTACCTCGGCGGGATGAGCTACGCGCAAATTGCCGAAATCCTTTCGGGCAGCGAAGCCGCTGCCCGCAGGGCCGGTGCCGACGGGATCAAAAACCTGCGGGTCCGGCTCGACGACCAGGAACTATGGCGGGAGCAGCCATGAACGAAAAAAATTATCAGCAGCAGGCGACGGCCGCTGAAATGCAAACCCTCGACGCGCTGCAAGGCCAGCTCGCTGAAAAAGCCCGGGCGCTTGAACTTGTCGATGTCGCCTATCGGGTGGTCGACAGCCCAGTGGGTTCATTGCTGCTGGCCAGCAGCGATGCCGGGCTGGTGCGGGTGGCATTCGAGTCCGAGGGCCATGACCGCATACTTGAGCTGCTCTCAGAAAAGCTCAGCCCGCGCATCCTGCGCGACAAGTCGAGCCTGGATGGGACCGCCCGGCAGCTCGATGAGTACTTCGCGGGCACACGGCACAGTTTCGAGCTCCCGGTGGACCTGCAGCTCTCGACGCGGTTCCGCCGCCAGGTGCAGCTTCAACTGGAACATATCGATTACGGCCAGACCCGCAGCTACGCCCAACTCGCGCAGCAAATCGGCAAGCCGAAGGCAGTGCGGGCCGTCGGCTCAGCCTGCGCCACCAACCCGATTCCCATCGTGCTGCCCTGCCACCGGGTGCTGCGCACCGATGGCTCATTGGGCGGCTATCTGGGAGGACTGCAAGCCAAGACGGAGCTGCTGAAACTTGAAAACCCGGACTTCGCAGGCAGCGCGGCGACGCTTTTTTAACTGCCCATAGCCGGATTAAGCAAGTGCTGGGCTGTTGCTCCCCATCAGGGGAGCAACAGCCCAGCACTATCTGCCAGAAGTTAGCGGCTACTTGGTCAGCAGTTCGAAGCGATCCGCGTCCATGAGCTTGGCCCATGCAGTAGCGAAGTCCTTGACGAACTTCTCCTTGGCGTCGTCCGAGGCGTAAACTTCGGCGAGAGCACGCAGTTCCGAGTTGGAGCCGAAGACCAGGTCCACGCGGCTGCCGGTCCAACGGCCGTCGGTGGTGGTGTAGGTCTGTTCGTCAGCCGACGGGGTCCACTCCAAGCCGAGTTCCAGCAGGTTCGCGAAGTAGTCGTTGGTCAGAGCGCCCGGGGTGTCGGTGAAGACGCCCTTGTTCGAGCCATCCCAGTTGTTGCCGATGACACGCAGGCCGCCGAGCAGCACGGTCATCTCAGGAGCCGACAGGCCCAGCAGGTTCGCGCGGTCGATCAGCAGGTACTCGCTAGGCAAGTTCAGGAAACCGGAGTCGTAGTTGCGGAAGCCGTCAGCGACTGGCTCCAGCCAAGCGAACTGCTCCACGTCGGTCTGCTCCTGGGTTGCGTCAACGCGACCCGGGGTGAATGGAACCTCGACTTGCTGTCCGGCTGCCAGGGCAGCCTGCTCAACACCGACGTTGCCGGCCAAGACCACAACATCGGCGAAGGATGCCTTGATCTCGGAGGTGGCGTTGAACTGGTCAACGATTTCCTCGAGCTTGGCGATTACTGGCTTCAGCTGCTCCGGCTGGTTCACTGACCAGGAAACCTGCGGCTCCAGGCGGATGCGGCCGCCGTTTGCGCCGCCGCGCTTATCCGAAGAACGGAAGGTCGCTGCGGCCTTCCACGCGGTGGAAACCAGCTGCTGCACCGAAAGGCCAGCGTCGTTGATCAGGGACTTCAGCTCGGCGATTTCCTTGGCACCCAGGGTGATTTCTGGAGCAGCCGGCAACGGATCCTGCCAGAGCAGGTCCTCGGCTGGAACCTCTGGGCCGAAGTAGCGGGACTTCGGGCCCATGTCGCGGTGGGTCAGCTTGAACCAGGCGCGGGCGAAGGCGTCGGCGAACTTGTCCGGGTTCTCCTTGAAGTTCTTGGAGATCGGACCGTAAATCGGATCAAAGCGCAGTGCCAGGTCGCTGGTCAGCATGCGCGGTTCGCGCTTCTCCAAGGTGTCGAACGCAGGCTGAACCAGGCCGGCTCCGCCGCCGTTGACCGGGCGCCACTGCTTAGCACCTGCTGGCGACTCGAACAGTTCCCACTCGTAAGCGAACAGGATGTGGAAGAACTCGTTGTCCCAACGGGTTGGGTGGTAGGTCCAGGTCACTTCCAGACCGGAGGACACGGTGTCTGCACCCTTGCCGGTGCCGTGGCCGTTCTTCCAACCCAGGCCCTGCATTTCCAGCGGAGCTGCTTCTGGATCCGGACCGATCTTGTCATCGGCGTGGGCGCCGTGAGTCTTGCCGAAGGTGTGGCCGCCAGCGATCAGCGCTACGGTCTCTTCGTCATTCATACCCATGCGGCGGAAGGTTTCGCGGATGTCGATGGCCGAAGCCAGCGGATCCGGGTTGCCGTCTGGACCTTCAGGGTTCACGTAGATCAGGCCCATTTGGACTGCAGCCAGAGGGGCTTCCAGGTCGCGCTTGCCGGTGTAGCGCTCGTTGTCCAGCCACACCTTTTCAGGGCCCCAGTAAACGTCGTCGTCAGCTTCCCAGACGTCCTTGCGGCCGCCGGCGAAGCCGAAGGTCTCGAAGCCCATGTCCTCCAGAGCCACGTTGCCGGCCAGCAGGATCAGGTCGGCCCAGGAGATGGCCTGGCCATACTTCTTCTTTACCGGCCACAGCAGGCGGCGAGCCTTATCCAGCGATACGTTGTCTGGCCACGAGTTCAATGGGGCGAAGCGCTGCTGGCCTGCGCCACCGCCGCCACGCCCATCGTGGGAGCGATAGGTGCCGGCGGAGTGCCAAGCCATGCGGATGAAGAACGGACCATAGTGTCCGAAGTCTGCTGGCCACCAGTCGTGGGACTGGGTCATGATCTCGGCCAAGTCGGCCTTCAGGGCCTCCATGTCCAGTGCGTTGAACGCCTCGATGTAATCGAAGTCCTCATCCAACGGGTTCGATACCTGCTGGTTCTTAGCAAGGATCTTCAGGTTCAGCTTGTTCGGCCACCATTCGGTATTGGCGTTGCCCTGGGTTGGGTGAACTCGACCCGCGCCAACTACTGGGCACTGACCTGCGGTCGTCTCAGACATGTGCTCTTCCTTCCGGATTTTTTAGGGGATTGTGCGGTTCATGTCCGCCACGCGGGAACGAGTCCTGCGTGATGGCAAATCTAGGGGGTTACTACGACATCTTTCTGCGCATTCGCAGCCTGGCAATCAGGGCAGGTGCCCCAGTAGATCACTTCGGCCTCGTCGATGCTGAAGCCGTGATCGTTGGACGCATGCAGGCACGGGGCGCCGCCGACAGCGCAGTCGACGTCCGCCAGCTTGCCGCACTGGCGGCACACCACATGGTGGTGATTGTCGCCAACGCGGGCTTCGTAGCGGGCGATATGGCCCTGCGGCTGTATCAGCCGGATGACTCCCAGCTTCGTGAAAAGCTTCAGCGAATCGTAGACAGCTTGGTGCGACACATTGGGGTGCCCTTCGCGAACGGCCGAAATGATGGTTTCGGTATCCGCGTGCGGGTGCGCAGCGACAGCGGACAGTACCGCAACGCGGGGTTGTGTAACCCGCATCGATGCCGCCTTCAGCACCTGCTCGATCCCTGCCTTTGATGTCATGTAACCAGCATGCCCGCTTATTTTGAATGAGTCAAGATAAGTTCGAATGTATTACAGGTTACAAGTTGGTGAGTGGCAACAATGCGCCGAAAGAGCTTCTGTGCAGGAAGTATGCCTTATGAGGCATGCCTTGGCGGAGGGGAATCGAAGCTGAGGTAATTGTTGAATTCCGGATATTCGAGACGAATAAACAAAGTGGAGAATAGGTCATTCCGACTTCGGAGGTAATTCGAGGCGGGTAAGGATTTCGCGGCAGCGGAAACCGGAAATTCGAGTGAGGCGAGGAAGCTCACACGGATCGCGGCATCAGCGAAAACATCTTGATCCAGTGCGTATCCAACGTAGAAAATGGCGTGAAATCAAGGATCTGATTTGACCCTCGGTGAGATGTCGACAATGCTGGAAAAGGCTCATTTTGGATTTATCGTGTCAATTCCGTGCTAAATCGGGTCACTTCGCAGGAACATTTAGCGGGATATTTGCGCAGAATAGCTGTTTCTTTCAGGCAGTTCTGACGCGAGGTTTAGAGACAACGGACCGACACCCGAAAAGCAATTCGCAATCAATCACACTGCATGGCGATCGTTGACTCTAGAAACGATGGCTGGGCAGATTCCGTCTGGAACTTCTCCACGGGATCTCACCAGTGAAGGAAGAACGCAATGAAGCAGACGGATCAATCAATCGTAGACCTCGTCGAGGAACTGCATTCAGTTCGCCACAGGCGACCTAAGAAGTACTCCCTTTCCGGTACGGATTATTGGGTATTCGGAATCGCCGGCGTTATCGCGCTGGCATTCATCATTTGGGGTTTCTCCACCCCGTCGGGGCTGGGCAAGGCCTCCAGCGCAGCCTTGGACTGGGTTATCACCAACACTGGTTGGCTTTTTGTTATCGCCGCCGCATTATTCGCGGTCTTCGCTATTGTCGTAGCAGCGAAGAATTTCGGGCGCATCCCGCTGGGCAAGGACGGTGAATCGCCACAGTTCTCCACGGTTTCGTGGATCTCGATGATGTTTGCCACCGGCATGGGCATCGGACTGGTCTTCTACGGCGTGGGTGAGCCGCTGTACTTCTACATGTCGCCTCCTCCGGGAACGGTGGAAGGCTCCACCAGCGAGGCTCTGAGCACAGCCATGGGCACTACGCTCTTCCATTGGACGCTCTTCCCCTGGGCCATGTACGCCATTGTCGGATTGGGCATGGCTTACGGCAGTTTCCGGCTGGGACGTCCGCAGCTGTTCTCCGCCATGTTCAGCTCGATCTTCGGCGACCGCGCCATACACGGCTGGGGCGGCCGCACCATCAACATCTTGGCTATTATTGCCACGCTCTTCGGCTCGGCCTGTTCGCTGGGTCTTGGCGCATTGCAGATTGGCGGCGGCATCCAGGCCACAGGAATGATGGAGAAGGTCGGTTCCGGCGTTCTCGTGGTCATCATCGCTATTCTTACTGCCTTGTTCGTCGCTTCCGCTGTTTCCGGCATTGAGCGCGGCATCCAGTGGCTGTCCAACACCAATATGGTGCTGGCAGTGATCATCGCGCTGATCGTTTTCATTGGCGGTCCAACCCTGTTCATCCTGAACGTCATCCCCAACGCTGTTGGCGCCTTCATTGGCGACTTGCCGGAGATGGCTTCACGCACGGCGGCTGGCGATGTGGCGATGTCTGATTGGCTCTCCTCGTGGACTGTCTTCTACTGGGCATGGTGGATCTCCTGGAGCCCATTCGTAGGCCTGTTCATTGCGCGCATTTCCCGCGGCCGCACGATTCGCCAGTTCGTTACCGGTGTGCTGCTGGTTCCATCAACTGTCACCCTGATCTGGTTCTCGATCTTCGGCGGTGGAGCAATCGGTATTCAGGAACGTGCCGAACGCGCCGGGGAAACCGGGGAAAAGCTGGCCAGCATTGTCGATGGCGCACCGGACATCAACTTCGATCTGATCCTCTTCGACATGCTTGGCCGATTGCCGCTCTCCGGCTGGGTGGCCACCGTGCTGATGGTCGTCACCGTGTTGCTGATTGCGATCTTCTTCGTGACGGGCGCAGATTCGGCCTCGATCGTGATGGGTGCGCTCAGCGAACGCGGCGCCGAAGAGCCAACCAAGAAGTCAGTGATCTTCTGGGGCGTGGCTACCGGTGCGGTGGCCGCGGTGATGCTGCTGGCTGGCGGTGATCATCCGGCGGAGGCTTTGACCGGCCTGAAGAACATCACGATTGTCTCTGCGCTGCCATTCGTCATCGTGATGCTGCTGCTTTGCGTGGCATTGTGGAAGGACTTGAGCAATGATCCGCTGGTGCTGCGCGACAAGGTGGCCCGCAAGGTTCTCGAGCATTCCGTGGGGCAAGCAGTTGACCGCCATGAGGGCAGCCAGTTCAGCTTGATGACCACCGAAATTCCTTTGGTCACCGCCGAAGGCAAGGCTGCCGAAGCGAAGATCTTTGCCACTGAAGCCGCTGAGTCCACCGCCGACCCGGTGGAGGACGGCAAGAAAACTGAGGGCGACGGCGAGAGTCCGAAGCCAACTGCCGGGGAGTAATTACCGGCAAAGCAAGTGAAGCTTCTTCCCGAATCCGGGAAGAAGCTTCACTTTATTTAAGTGCTAGAGCCTGGTCGATTAGCCACGTGCACGGCAGATCGCGTTGATCTCCGGGATGCACGGCTCATTCTGCAGACTTGTCGTATCACCGAGCGTGGTGCCCTCGAACAGCTGGGTGAGCAGGCGGCGCATGATCTTGCCAGAACGCGTCTTGGGCACATCTGGAACCAGGACGATTTCACGCGGCTTGGCAATCGGGCCGATCTGGACCGCGACAGTCTCGCGAAGCTCGGCGATGAACTCGGCCTGCCGGGCAGCGAGATCCGGATCGGGCGACTCTGCGATCAGGGTCTTGTCCAGCGGCACCACGAAGGCGGTTGCCGCGTGTCCGGTCTTGGGATCCGGGGTGGGGCAGACGCCGGCTTCCACCACACCGGGGTTGGTGACTAGCGCCGATTCGATCTCGATGGTGGACAGCCGGTGGCCGGAAATGTTGATCACGTCATCGGTGCGGCCCAGGATGTAGATGTCGCCGTCCTCATCGAAGCGGGCACCGTCGCCGGCCAGGAACCAGCCTTGCTCGACGTATTGTTCCCAGTAGCTGGTGTAGTAGCGTGCCGGATTGCCCCAAACGGTACGCGCCATCGACGGGCCGGTGCGGGTAATGACAATATTTCCCTGCTCGTTGGCCGGCATGCTGCGGCCATTGGCGTCAACGATGTCCACCGAAATGCCCGGCAGCGCACGTGCGGCGCAACCCGGCTTGAAGTGCTCATCGGTAGGCAATGGGGAAAGCACTGTCGCGCCGGACTCCGACTGCCACCAGGTATCGACCATGGGCAGGCCCGCCGCGGTGTCGCGGCCAATCTGCTGGCGGAACCATTTCCACGCCTCGGGGTTGACCGCTTCGCCCACGGTGCCGCCGATCTTCACCGACGACAGGTCGTATTCTGCCGGGATGCCGTCGGGGAACCAGCCCATCAGCGAGCGGACCAAGGTGGGAGCGGTGTAGTAGCTGGTGACCTTGTAGCGTTCGATGACCTCGAAGTGCCGGCCCGGATGCGGGGCGTTGGGCACGCCCTCGTAGATGACCTGGGTGACGCCGTTGGCCAGTGGACCGTAGATCTCGTAGGTGTGGGCGGTGACCCAGGCCAGGTCAGCGGTGCACCAGTGCACATCGTGCTCGCGCTGGGACTCGTCTGGATTGGCGAACAGCATGTTGTAGCTGGTGGCCGCCTGCGTCAGGTAGCCGCCGGTGGTGTGCACCAGGCCCTTGGGTTGGCCGGTGGTCCCCGAGGTGTACATGATGAACAGCGGCGTCTCGGAGTCGAAGAACTCCGGCATGTGCTCGGTGGACTGGGTATCAACCACCTCATGCCACCAGACGTCGCGACCCGCGGTCCACGGTATCTCATCTCCGGTTCGGCGGATCACCAGCACCTTTTCGATTTCGTTCTCGCCGGCAACTGCCGCATCGGCGTTGTCCTTGACCGGGACCGAGGTGCCGCGGCGGAACTGGCCGTCGGTGGTGACCAGCACCTTCGCCTTGGTGTCTTCCACGCGGAACTTCAGCGCTTCGGCAGAGAACCCGCCGAAGACCAGCGAGTGGATGGCGCCGATGCGGGCGCATGCCAAGGTGATGACGATGGTTTCAATGAGCACCGGCAGGTAGATGACCACGCGGTCGCCCTTCACCACGCCCAGGGATTCCAAGGCATTGGCAGCTTGGGAAACCCGCTCCTGCAGATTCTTGTAGGTGACTGCAACGCGGTCGCCGGGTTCGCCTTCGAAGTACAGCGCAACCTTCTCGCCGCGTCCTGCGGCGACGTGGCGGTCGGCGCAGTTCACTGCCGCGTTCAGCTTGCCGCCGAGATACCAGGAAATTTCCGGGCCGCGCTGCGCCTGGGGGTCAGCCGGAATGATGCGGCTGGTGGTGTGCCACGGGGTGTCCCAATCCAAAAGGTGCGCCGCTTCGTCCCAGAATTCCTGGCGTGCCGCCTCTGATTCAAGTGCTGAGGTTGTTGCCAATTCGGTGGTCATTGCAAACTTTCTTTGGTGGGGGACGGGATAGCGTTGCCAGCCGGTGCTAGTTAGTCCGGGGCTAGGTCCAGCGTTTGATCGCCCAGCGTTCGGCTATCGATAGCAGGGCATCGGTGATTTTTCCGAAGACGGCCAGCAACACGATGGTCATGATCAGGCGGTCCAGGCGGCCATTGTTCTGTGAATCGGTGAGCAGGAAGCCCAATCCCATCGACGCTCCGAGCAGTTCAGCCGCGACCAGGAAGAGCCACGCCTGGGCCAGTGCCAAGCGCAGTCCGGAGAAGATGGAAGGGACTACCGCGGGCAGCTGGACTGTGCGCAGTAGCTTCAGTCCCTTCAGGCCGAAGGAACGAGCGGCCTCGATCAGGTGGGCATCGACATGGCGCAAGGCCAAGGCGACGGTGGTGAAGACCGGGAAGAACGCGCCGATGATCACGAGCGTGACCTTGGAATCTTCGCCCATTTTCATCCAAAGCACCAGCAACGGAACCCAAGCCAGCGAAGGGACGGCGCGCAGGGCACTGATGCTCAGGCCCAGAAACGCATCTGCCAATTTGGACAGGCCGACGAGGGCGCCCAGCGCCAAACCGAGCAGGGAACCGAAGGCGAAGCCCAGCAGTACACGCTGGGTGGAAATGCCGATGTGCTTACCAAGATCGCCATCTTCGAGGAGCTCAAAGGCGGCGGCAACGACCGAGCTTGGAGTCGGCAGCGTCCACGGGGCAACGATGCCGCTCACCGTGACGAATTGCCAGACAGCCACGGTGGCCAGAGGCAGGATCAGCGCAAGCAACCATTTAGGTGCGCGCAGGATCGTTGCGGCGATGCCTGCCTTGTGCTTGGCAGGTGTCGGATTTTCGCGGGTATCAGCCGCGTTTTCGGTGCTCATCGCTGTTTACTCTCCGGAGATCTTCGTTGCATCTGCCTTGAGGGCAAACTGGTCGTCAACGAGGGTTGCTAGTGCTTCATCTACGGATTCCTGCTTGGAAACATCGCCGCTGGCGACCAGGGTGGGGCCAATGTTGCTCAGCACTCCGGTGAATTTGGCGTCGGGAACCGCTGGAACGTCCAGATTGGAGCGTTCCTCGATCACGGTCTTGGCAACTTCTGGTTCGAGCCCTGCAACGTCGGCAAGGATCTCAGCGGTTTCCCCAGGGTTTTCGGCCGCCCAATCGCGAGCCTTCTCATAGGCGTCGACCACGAGCTGGGCCAGTTCGGGGCTCTGCTCGATGAAGTCTTCGCGAGCGTTCAGCGCACCGTAGGTGTTGAAGTCCAGATTCCGGTAAACCAGCTGCGCGCCGTCTTCTTCGGCGGCTGCCATGATTGGATCCAGTCCGCTCCAGGCATCGACCGAACCGTTGACCAGTGCGGTGCGGCCATCGGCATGCTGCAGGTTCTGCAGCTTGATGTCATCTTCGCTCAGTCCCGCGGTGTCCAGAGCCTGGAGCAGGAAGAAGTATGGATCGGTGCCCTTGGTGGCCGCCACGGTCTTCCCTGCCAGGTCTTCAACGGATTCGATCTTTGAATCCTTGTCCACTACCAGGGCTGCCCATTCCGGCTGGGAGTACAGGGCGACGGTCTTGATTGGTGCACCGTTGGAACGGTTCAGCAACGCTGCTGAACCGGCGGTGGAACCGACGTCAATCGCACCGGCGCGAAGCGCCTCATTGGCCTTGTTGGAACCTGCGGACTGGATCCACTCGACGTCAACGCCCTGTTCCTTGGCGGCCGCATCCAGCCACCCCTTTTCCTTGAGCACCAGGCTCAGCGGGTTGTACGTGGCAAAGTCGATGGACAAGGTCTGATCACCGGAGTCGGCAGTAGCGTTTTCGCCAGCGCAGCCGGTCAGGGCAACTGCGCCCATGAGCAAAGCGGCGGCGGACAGAGCGGTGCGGCGGGAGAAGCGGTTCAAGAGCATGGAGAATCCTAGAATTATGCGTGCAAGCGGATGGACGATAGGGCAAAGAGTAAGGATCGCCGAGGATCCAATGCGTTCCCTGGATTAATGGTTGGTTGGATCGACGCCGAGCAGGCGCAGCAGGTGCAGGCGATCGGCAACGAACTTCTCGTCCGTGTGCCGGCGTGGTTGCCCGGCGGAGATCGCTAGGTCTTCGATGACACCAGCCGCGCCGTTCCCGGTGCTGCGTCCCAAGACGATAACGCGGTCAGCCAAGGTCAAGGCCTCGTCCACGTCATGGGTCACCATGAGTACCGTGGTGGGGAATGATGCGTGAATTGAGAGCAGCAAATCCTGCATCTTCAGGCGGGTCAGGGCATCGAGTGCGCCGAAGGGCTCATCGAGAAGCAATACGCCCGGGCGGCGGGCCAGCGCGCGAGCCAGCGAAACACGCTGGGCCATGCCGCCGGAAATCTCCCGCGGGCGCAGGCTGGCTGCATGGCTCAGCCCGGTCAGCTCGATCAGCTCATCAATCAGCGCGTCGCCAGAGGCCTTCTCGGTTCCTGGGGCCAGACCCAGCGCAATGTTCTCGCGCACCGATCGCCACGGAAGCAGGCGTGGTTCCTGGAAAGCAACGGCACATAGCTCGTTGATGCCGTTGACCTCGTGGGTGCCTGTGCGGATGTCTCCGGTGGAGGGGTGGTCCAACCCGGAGACCGAGCGCAGCAGCGTGGATTTTCCGCAGCCGCTGGCGCCTAGGATCGCGACGACTTGGCCGGCTGGAATGTGCAAGTTGATGTCGGCCAGCACGGTGCGGCTTTCCTTCTTTGTGGTGAAGGTCCGCGACACGTTGCTGAATTGGACGTCCAGTGCGGTTGAGGTGGTTGAAGTTGCCTCGGGCGCTGCAATGGTAAGAGCCATATCAATCTCCATCGGTCCTGGCGGTAGCACCGGCCTGCGGAGGTGGAGCTCCGAAGGTGGTTGCTGCGGCGTCAAAGAGCCAGATCTCTCGGCCGCTCGGGATGGTTACCCCTCTATTACAGCGAGTCGAACGATTTAGACGCAAATCTTGCGTAACATGAAAAAATGTTCGATATGTGCGTCACATTGCCCAGAAATTTCGTTATTTATTTTACCTAGGGCCGGTTTGATCGACAGCAGACCAATCCTTGCAACTCATCTTCGATGGGACGGGGATTAGGCTGTGGGATTTGAGCATAGGCCCTTCCAAATCTGAGGCGAAATATGACTTCGCGGCTTGGAAGCGCCGGATTATTACCGTTACAAATGAATCACGACCCATCCAGAGCGGCTGAGAGATCTGGCTCCACGACGCCGCAGCAACCACCCGAAGAGCGGGACGGTGCTACTGCCAGGACCGATGGAAAGAATTGAGAACCCTGATGCCTATTGGCGAATCACCGAATGCCCCAGGGCTGGACTTCAACCAGCTCAGCGATCCTTCGCAAGCCAGCGCTCTGGAACTGGACGAGTTCGAGGAGCAGCTGCCCACGCGGCAGCTGCTGAAGATCACTCCCGGTCCCGGCGCGGATGAGCAGTACAACCGGCTGGCCGAAATCTTCCGCCCGGTCTTCGCTCAGATCGCCGCGACCGCCAAGGACCGCGACCTGAACCGTGTGCTTCCCTTCGAGCAGGTAGGCCTGCTGAACCGCGAGCGCTTCGGCGCGCTGCGCCTTCCCGTGGCCGACGGCGGCTACGGTGCGCGGCTGGTGGATGTCTTCCGCCTGCTCATCGAGCTCTCCGAGGCCGACTCCCATGTCGGCCAGCTGTGGCGCGCGCATATCGCTTTTGTCGAGAATGTGCTGGCACTGGAAGACGAGGCGCTGCGCAAGAAGTGGGTGGCCCGCATCGCCGCCGGGCAGATTGTCGGCAACGCCTACACCGAGCGCGGCGGCAACGCCCTGGGCACCTTGAATACGAAGGCCAGCTTCGTGGACGGGCGCTGGGTAGTCGACGGCGAGAAGTACTACTGCACCGGCACCATCTTTGCCGACTGGACCACTGTTGCGGTGGCCCACCCTGAGCTTGCCGGACGCCAGATCGCGGTGGTGTCCACCCAGCGCAGCGGCGTCAAGATCCTCGATGACTGGGACGGATTCGGCCAGGGCCTGACCGGAACCGGTACCACCGAATTCCATCAGGTCCCGGTGGACTGCTTCATGCCGCAGCAGCGCAATGACTCCGAAGCGGCGATCTTCCAGCTGGTGCTCATGTCCGTGCAGGCAGGCATCGCCCGCGCCGCGCTGAACGACCTGCGCAGCGCGGTGCAGGCACGCACCCGCATCTTCACCACCGGAACCGGGGTGCCGGTATACCAGGAACCCCAGGTCCTGCAGCTGGTGGGGGAGGTGTCCGCGGAATCCTCCGCCGCCGACTCGGTGGTGATCGGCGCGGTGCTCGAAGTCGAGGCGGCCCTGGGTGATCCGGGACTGAACGACGAGGAACGCTACGCGGTCTGCGAGCTGGCAGCCAACCGTGCGCAAACCGTGGTGCAGCCGCTGGCCATCGGCGTAACGAGCAAGCTCTTCGACGGGCTGGGGGCCTCGTCCACCAGGAGCGGCTGCAACCTTGACCGGCACTGGCGCAATGCGCGCACCATCGCCACGCACAACCCGGCGATCTACAAGGCGCGCATCGTCGGGGACTACGAGATCAACGGCGTCCAGCCGCAGCGGCTGTCCGTCACCGGCGAAGATTCGACCCAGCGGGCCTGAGAGCCCGCGTCGCAAACCGGGAACTTTCCATGAATATCGACCTTATGGGGGCAAAGGCATGAGCGAGAACAAGCGCGAGATCCTATTCAACGCATTCGACATGAACTGCGTGGTGCACCAGTCGCCAGGCCTGTGGCGCCACCCGGAGGACAAGGCCTCGACCTACAACACCCTGGGCTACTGGACGCATCTGGCCAAGGTGCTGGAGAAGGGCAAGTTCGACGGCCTGTTCCTCGCCGATGTGCTGGGCACCTACGACGTGTACAAGGGCAACAACATCACCCCGCTGACCTCCGGCGCCCAGGCGCCGGTCAACGACCCGATGATGCTGGTCTCGGCCATGGCCGCCGTGACCGAGAACCTCGGCTTCGGCGTCACCGCGGGTACCGCCTATGAGCACCCGTACGCCTTCGCCCGCCGCCTGGCCACCCTGGACCACCTGACCAACGGCCGCGTCGGCTGGAACGTGGTCACCGGGTACCTGCCATCGGCTGCCCGCAATATGGGCCAGGAAGACCAGATGGAGCACGACGAGCGCTACAACCACGCCGATGAGTACCTCGAAGTGGTCTACAAGCTGCTCGAAGGCTCGTGGGAAGACAACGCGGTGCAGAACAACAAGGAAACCGGCATCTACACCGATCCGGCCAAGGTGCACCCGATTGAGCACGAAGGCAAGTACTTCAAGGTCCCGGGCATCGCGATCACCGAGCCGTCGAAGCAGCGCACCCCGGTGATCTACCAGGCCGGCGCCTCCAAGCGCGGCACGGAATTCGCCGCGTCGAACGCCGAAGCCATCTTCGTCACCTGCCCAACCCGCGAACTGCTCAAGGAAGCTGTCACCAAGATCCGCGACGCTGCCGAAGCGGCTGGCCGCGGCCGCTACGACATCAAGGTCTTCGCCATGCAGACCATCATCACCGCCGAAACCTCGGAACTGGCCCAGGCGAAGTTCGAGGACTACCGCTCCTACGTGGATACCGAGGGCTCGCTGGCGCTGCTGTCGGGCTGGACCGGCATCGACATGTCCGTGTACGGACCGGACGATGTAATTGGCGATGACGTGAAGTCCAACGCCATCCAGTCCTCGGTGGAAACCTTCAAGAAGGCCAGCGGCGATACCGGAAAGCCATGGACCATCCGCCAGCTGGCCGAATGGATCGGCGTAGGCGGCTTCGGCCCGGTTTCCGTCGGTTCGGGTGCCGAGGTTGCCGAGAAGCTCATCGACTGGGTGGAATACACCGACGTGGACGGCTTCAACCTCGCCTACGCTGTCACTCCTGGCACCTTCGAGGACATCGTCGAGTACGTGGTGCCTGAGCTGCAGGCCCGCGGGGTCTACAAGACCGAGTACACCCAGGGCACGCTGCGCAACAAGCTGTTCGGCGCCGGCGACCGGGTGAAGGACACCCACCGTGCAGCCCAGTTCAAGATCGCCAACCGGATGGCCGCGCAGGCCTGAGTATCCGGCTAGATAGCGCAATCGGCGGCCTGCGGCAACTTCGCAAGAATGTTGCCGCAGGCCGCCGTTTTCACTGCGTGCCTACTCGGTCGGCTCCAGCACCATGGCCGAACCGCCGCCGCGCCTGGTGGGCTCGGCCGCTGCCGTGAGCGTGCCATCGGCCGCGATCTCCACCGCTTCAACGGCGCCGATTTCAGCCTGCGGGGTGAAGGAATCGCCGGCCGGCGTGAGCTTGTGGCCGAAGGCCTCAAGCGCAGGACCATAGGCTTCGATGAACTCGGGTTCGGCGGTGACCGCGGCAGTGTTGCGCTGCGAAGCCCGCGGCGCGGCGATGGCCTCGCTGATGCTCATGCCCAAGTCGATGCGGTTCACCAGGGTCTGCAGCACCGTGGTGATGATGGTTGAACCGCCCGGGGAACCAATGGCCAGCACCGGTTCGCCGTCCTGCAGGACAATGGTGGGCGCCATCGATGAGCGCGGGCGCTTGCCCGGCTCAATGCGGTTCGGATCCTGCGGATCATAGACCGTGGAGAAATCGGTCAGCTCGTTGTTCAGCAGGAATCCGCGGCCCGGAACCACCATGCCCGAGCCGCCGGTTTGCTCGATGGTCAACGTGTAGGAAACGACGTTGCCCCAGCGATCCACCACCGACAGGTGCGTGGTGGAGATATTTTCCGTATCCTGCTCTTCAACCGGTTCGCTGCTGGCAGCCGGGCATTGGCCATCGTAGTTCTCGATATCGCCCGGAGCGACGGGCTTGGCTGCGGCCTGGTCCGGGTCGATGGCGCACGCCCGCTCCGCACCGAACAACTTGTCTGTCAGGGTGCGGGTCGGAACATCGGCGAAAACCGGGTCGCCGACGAACTTGCTACGATCAGCGTAGGCAAGAGCAGTTGCCTCGAAATAATGGTGCAACGCCTCGGCTTCGTCCATGGCCGCCACGTCGAATTGGCTCAGGATGTTCAGCGATTCGCCGATGGTGGTTCCGCCGCTGGAAGACGGAGCCATGCCGAAGACTTCGTAGCCCCGGTATTCCACCTGAGTCGGTTCCTGCTCCACCACTTCGTAGCCGGCCAGATCGGCGGTGGACAACTGCCCCGCGGGAACCGGGAGGCCGGTATCTGCGCTCTTTGGCGGTGCCTGCACCGTGTGGGCGATCTCGGCGGCCAAGTCTCCCGCATAGAACCCATCGAGGCCTTGCTTGGCCAGCATCCGATAGGTGTCCGCCAGATCCGGATTCTTGAAGATGGTCCCGACCTGGGGAGCATCCCCGCCGGGCAAGAACAATTCGCTCGTGGCAGGGAACGCGGCGAACCGTTCCTTGTTATCCAAGGTCTGCTCGCGGAAGGTCTCATCAATGGCAAAGCCGCGGGAAGCGATTTTGGTTGCCGGGCGCAAGACCTGCTTCAGGTTCTGCGAACCCCAATTGTCCAGGGCGCGTTGCCATGTGGCCAAGGTTCCGGGCACGCCTACTGCCACGCCGCTGGTAACCAGTTCCGGGGTGAAGTTGTACGGCTCGCCGGTTTCGGGATCAATGAATGCGTCATTGGCCATGCCTGCTGGGGCGGTTTCGCGACCGTCGATCGTGCTGACCTTGCCCGATTGCGTATCGTAGTAGAGGAAATATCCGCCACCGCCAATGCCTGCGCTGTAGGGTTCGGTGACGCCGAGTGCCGCCGCGGTGGCCACGGCCGCATCCACGGCGTTGCCTCCCTTGCGCAGGACTTCGATGCCGGCGGCGGTGGCCTCCGGGTCCACCGAAGACACCGCGCCTCCGGTTCCAATGGCCGTCGGGACTTTTTCGGTGTGGCGTGGATCCGCACTCGCCGAGACAGCCGAGAAAGCTCCCAGGCCCAAGGCGATGGTTGCAGCGCAGGCAACTGGCCTCAAACGTGCTCGTGGCATACTTTGATCTCCTCTTCAGGTGGCGATGAAGTATGCGCAAATTTACGGGAGCGGGACCTCCCGGCGAGCTTGTGACACGCGGCACTATCTATCTGGGTGTTAAATTTCCCCTTGTCGAGCGAATATTCGCGGTTATGAAGCTTAAATGCTGAAGGGCAGGCACCGCGGCAACGACTGCCGCGAGTGCCTGCCCGTTGGACCCTTGATGAGAGGGTGCTACTTGTCCAGGTTGTCCTTGATGACCTTGCCCAGGGACGCTGGAGCGCGGCCGATCAGCTTGGCCAGGTCGCCGGTTCCAACCTCCAGTGCTCCTTCGCGAATGCGCACGTCGGTATCGACGAGGATGTGCGCGAAGGGTCCGGGGACTCCGGCGTCAGCGTAGATCGTTTCCAGCTGTTCGGGATCCATTTCCTGGTAGGCGACGTCCTGGCCAGCGGCGGCGCCGACAGCGCCAGCAAGCTGGGCGAGGGTGAATGGCTTGTCGCTGCCCAACTCGTAGATCTTGCCGTTCTGCTCTTCATCGGACAGCAGCACCGCCGCGGCTGCCTCCGCGAAATCGGCACGGGCGGCAGCGCTGATTTTGCCCTCGCCCGCGGCACCGAGGATTACGCCGCTATTGAGGTAGCCCATGAGCTGGTCGGTGTAGTTTTCGATGTACCAGCCGTTGCGCAGCAGCACGTAGCCGATGCCTGATCCAGCCAGCAACCGCTCGGTGGCGATGTGCTCCTCGGCGAGCTCCATGCCGCCGGTCATCGCGTTGGCAATTGACGTGTAGGCGATCAGCGAGACGTCCACCTGCTTGGCGGCGTTGATGATGTTCTCATGCTGGGCGACGCGCTGGCCTACCTCGCTGGAGGAGATCAGCAGCAGCTTGTCGACGCCTTCAAGCGCGGAAACCAGATCTGGCTGGACGTTGTAATCGGCAACGCGGGTTTCCAAGCCCTTGCCTGCCAGCGGGGCCAGTTTTTCCTCCGAACGGCCGATGGCAATCAGCTGCGCGGGATCGGCCCCGCGCTCCAGCAGTGCATCGATGACGAGTTTTCCCAGCTGTCCGGTGGCTCCGGTAATTGCGATCTTCATGAGGTCCTCTCGTAAGTTCTTGCATCTGCTACAACCGGCTAGCGGGTGGGGTAATTCCCCAAACCTTCAATCGGAAATCCAGCATAAGCAAGGATTTCTGCGGATCTGCCCAAACCTGCCGTCATGGAAAGTCATATGACGCATGAAAGGGTTCTCGTGACGCCCAGTATGACGAACATCGGGCATTTCAGGATGCTTTGTGTGACTTCATGACCGCTCCTTACGTAACGCTTGTCTGCTCAATTCACGGGTTGCAGACTTGAATTGTTCGGCCGGTACAGCCGGACACCCCATCCAGAGCGACCGAGAGACCTGGCTCGTTGAAGTCGCAGCAACCACCCGTGAACGGGAGCGGTGCTAAGGCCAGGACCGATGGAGATTGCTAATTTTCACGGCGGTCTGCGGGGAGAAACTCGCCAAGAGTATTCCCACAAATCATGGCAGAACGTGCAGCGAATCTAGGCGTAATCCTCGGGTCACCAACCGAGAGGACATTTGAAATCATGCGTACAGCACATTTTGGACTGAAGACCACTGCGATTCTTGCCGTTCTGGGCTTGTCGCTCACCGCTTGCGGAGGCAACGCCACCAAGACGGGCGCAGCGCAAGCAGCAGCCGATCCAGGGACTCCGGTTGAAGGTGGCACCTTCACCTTCGCTGAAGTTACCCCTATCAACAATTGGCAGACTCAGGCAGCACGCTTCTATGAGAAAGCGAATGTTCTGAACTCAGTGCTTGATCGCCTGACCTACTACGATGTGGAAGCCGGCAAACTGGTTGGCTGGATCGCCAGCGAATTCGAAGCTAATGAAGACCAGACGGAGTTCACCTTCACCATTCGCGACGGTGTCACTTTCTCAGACGGCTCCACGCTGGATGCTGAGGCTGTGAAGCTGAACCTGGACGCCCTTGGAAAGGGAATCAAGTCTGCCCAGATTGCGCCAAACGTTGACTTTGCTGCCTATAAGTCGGCAGAGGTCGTAGGGGACAACAAGGTCAAGGTCACGCTCAAGCGGCCAGATGCCAATTTCCTTAGGTCGACTTCCTCCGTAACTGCTGGTTTGGTGTCCCCGAAGACCCTTGAACTGGACAATGCCGCGCAGTCTTCGATCTCCAAGATTGTTGGTTCCGGCCCATTCGTCTTCGAATCGGAAAAGCCTGATGAAGAAGTCGTTTTCAGCAGCCGGGATGACTACGCCTGGGCGCCAGAAACTGCGCCGAACCAGGGCGATGCCTATCTGGATACCCTGGTTATCAAGTACCTTCCAGAGGTCGCTAGCCGTGCCGGCGCCGCCCAGTCCGGGCAGGTGGATCTCGTCCGAGGATTGCAGCCGGTAGATGAACAGGTGCTGGCCTCCAGTGGCGGCAAGGTTTATGCCGCCGAAGGGGTGGACCTGACCACCAACCACGCGGCCGTGCGAATTGGCTCGGGAAAGCTGGAAGACGTCAAAGTCCGCCAGGCACTGCAGGTTGCAATCGACCGCCAGGCCATCAAAGACACCGTTCTCTCGGATAGCTATGTCATCTCGGGATCGATCCTCAACCACAAGGCACCAGGGTTTGTAGACCTGTCAGCTGAATTGGCCTATAACCCGGAAAAGGCCAAGCAGTTATTGGACGAGGCCGGATGGAAGCCGGGCGCAGATGGCATTCGGGAGAAGAACGGGAAGAAACTGGAAGTCACGGTTTCCACCTCCAATAACTCCGTAGTCATCAAGCCAGCGTTCGAACTGATTGAACAGCAATGGCGCGAGATTGGCGTCCAGCTGATCAACCGCGCGGCAGACAATACTTTCCTGACCAACGCACTTGTCGACGACAAGGTGGAGTTCTTCGGAACTCGCCAGTTTGCGTACGGCGGACTGGGCCCGGTCTATGCACCTGCGAACAACAACCAGACCCTTCGCGCTGATCCTGAACTGAACAAGCTTTTCATCAAAGAGCAGTCGGCGGCCACCGATGAGGAACACCTGAAGCTGGTCGAAGAGGAACAGCGTGCCCTGGTGCTGGACAAGGCCCTGACGCTGGTTCTTTGGGACGAAGTCCAGGTCTATGGCGCCAATAGCTCGGCGAACGTCGAGTTCACTTCCGGTACCGCGCCCATCTTCCAAGGTGCTTGGAAGAGCGAAGGCTAGGAACCAAATCCATGGGCACTTACATCGTAAAACGACTGGGACAGGCGCTTCTGGTCATCTGGCTTGCCTACACAGCGGTTTTCATTGCCGTGCAATCCTTGCCGAATGACCCGGTCACGATCTTCCTGAGCACTGACTCGGCGGCGGATCCGGCCACCATTGCCCAGATGAAGGCATACTACGGATACGACCAGCCGCTCTTCGTGCAGTACTTCTCGCAGTTGCTCGGGCTGCTTCGCGGGGATCTTGGATATTCGTTATCCAATGGTTCGGAAGTGGCAACGCGCATCGGGGAAGTCGCTGGATCCACCTTGATTCTGGCTGGTAGTGCATTCGTTCTTTCGGTGGTATTCGCCCTGATTATCGCGTCGGCTGCGAGCTTGGCCAGAGGCGGGAAGTTGCGCAAGGCGTTGCTGAACCTGCCACCTTTGATGGTTTCGATACCTGTTTTCTGGTTGGGGCTGCTGCTCTTGCAGCTGTTGGCCGTGCAGCTCGGCGTGATGTCGCTGTTCCCGGATGGATCGTTCATGTCGTTGGCGGTGCCAATCTTCGTGCTGGCCGTGCATCTGAGCGCTCCGATTGCCCAGGTCCTGATCAAGAGCGTGCAGGAAGTGAATAGACAACCGTTTATTGAAGTTTTGCGCGCCAAAGGCGCAAGCGAAGCATGGATCTTCTACCGGCACACCTTGAAGAACGCGGCCCCGGCCGCGCTATCCATTGCCGGTATCACCATTGGTGCCTTGCTCGCTGGTTCCGTCATCACCGAGACCGTGTTTTCCCGCGCGGGATTAGGCCAGCTTATCTTGCAGTCAGTGACGGCGCAGGACATTCCACTGGTCCAGGGATTGGTGCTGCTGACCGCAGTCGTTTTCACCGCAGTCAACTTGCTCGTTGATCTCATCCACCCGCAGCTCGATCCACGCATCGTCACGTCAACAAGTGGCGCAACCCGCTCGCTTGTTGCGTAAGGAAAGTAGGACTAATGAGTCTCATAACCGAACACGTTGGATCGGTGGCCAGCGATGACCAGCCGATGGCTTCAACCAAGCCTGCAACCAAAATAGGAAATCCAGCAGCACGCTGGTTTGCCGCCTGGTGGGTTCTCATTCCGCTGGCCGTATTTGTGGCGTGGGCTTTTCTTCCATCGCTCTTTACGGGCCACGACCCGATTACTGGTGTGCCGGCTGACAAGCTGCTAGCGCCATCCGCGGAACACCTGTTCGGAACCGACCATCTGGGGCGTGACATCTACAGCCGAGTTGTCTACGGAACGCGCCAGACGCTGCTGACCGCGGGCCTGGCGTGCTTGGTTGGAAGCGTTGTCGGCTCGATCCTCGGTCTGCTGGCGGGCACTGCTGGGCGGTTCGCAGATACCGTGGCAATGCGATTTGTCGATATTGTCCTGGCAGTTCCGGCATTCCTCATTGCGCTGATTCTGGTCACCGCGACTGAACCTGGACCGCTGTCCTTGGGCCTGGGTGTAGGCATCGCCTCGATCGCGGCATTCGCACGCCTCGTGCGAACAGAGGTGCTGAGGGTCCGCTCTCGCGATTTCGTGCAGGCAGCGTTAATGAGTGGCGGGAAGTACTTCACGGTGCTGCGTCGGCACATCATCCCGCATATCGTCGGTCCGGTGCTGTCCTTGCTAGCTGTGGATCTGGGTGCTGCAATTCTTGCGATCTCCGGTTTAGGTTTCCTCGGCTTCGGGTCGCCACCGCCAACCCCTGAATGGGGACTGCTGATTTCCGAAGGCCGCCAGTACCTTTCGGTGGCTTGGTGGTTGACGACATTGCCGGGATTGGTCATCGTGTCGGCGGTCATGCTGTCAGCCGTACTGGGACGTGCCATCAACAAGGCATTCCGCTTCTAGCTCTACTCTTCGATGAACGGACAAGACCATGAACGCAACCAGCAACGCTTCTTCTGCGGTGATCCGCATAGAGGACTTAACCGTCCAGTATGCCCAAGGTACCGTAGCTGCTGACAGTATCAACTTGGAAATTCCAGCGGGACAAATCGTTGCCATTGTCGGTGAATCCGGCTCGGGCAAATCAACGCTGACCAAGACCCTGATTGGCCTATTGCCACAGGGGACGGAGGTCCAGGGAAGTGTGCGTTTCGGCGGGACTGAAGTCACCAATCTTTCTTTGTCCGACTGGCGTGCCATTCGTGGTGCCGGAATCGGCTTAGTCCCGCAGGATCCGGGCGCCTCGCTGGATCCCGTGAAGACCATTGGCTCCCAGATCATCGAAGTATTCCGTTTGCATCCGTCACGCTCAGTGCCAAAGGCCCAATGGCGCTCTAAGGCAATCGAACTGATGCAGAGCGTTGGCATCGACCGGGCGGAAAGCAGGCTGGATCAATTTCCGCACGAGCTTTCTGGCGGGCTGAAGCAACGTGTATTGATTGCCATTGCCTTCGCGTTGAATCCTCAACTGCTCATTGCGGATGAACCCACCAGCGCCTTGGACGTCACCGTCCAGCGCACGGTTTTGGAAGTTTTCGTATCGCTGGCTCGGAAGAAGGGAACCACTGTACTCTTCGTAACTCACGATCTGGCTGTTGCGACTGACATCGCAGACCGGGTACTGGTCATGAATTCGGGGCGGGTCCTCGAAGATCGCAGCGTTCCGGCGCTGGTTGCACAGAGCACTGAACCGTACACCAAGGCATTGCTCGACCAGGCCTACGCGCATCAGGACCGGCAGCAACCTTCAACCTCAGACGACATCGCGATCACAGTGGAGGGACTCGGCAAGGTCTTCGGCAAAGGCCGCAATGAGCACCAGGTTCTTTCGGACGTCAGTTTCGAAGTGCAGCGAGGCACCACGTTCTCGCTGGTAGGCGAATCCGGTTCCGGAAAATCCACAACAGCAAAAATCATCATGGGAATGCATCCAGCCACCGAAGGATCGGTGCTGGTCAACGGCAGAGACGTTGCCAACATCAGCGGCAAGCAGCGCTATGATCTGTGGAGGGACGCGCAACTGGTCTATCAGAACCCCGACTCTGCCCTAGACCCGCGACAGTCGATCGGCTCGATCATCGCTGAACCAATGGTCAACTACCGTCTGGGTGATTCCGCTTGGCGTGCCCAGCGAGTAGCGCAGTTGATGGATCAGGTGAACCTGCCAGAACAGCTGGTCGGAAGACGCCCAGGAGAGCTTTCCGGGGGACAACGCCAACGCGTCGCCATTGCCCGGGCTCTGGCAAGCGGTGCCAAAATTCTCGTCCTAGATGAAGCATTGAGCGCACTTGATGTACTCACCCAGGAACAAATACTTGAGTTGCTCGACCAGTTGCAGCGCGAAGAACAACTGACCTACCTGTTCATTTCCCATGATCTGCATGTGGTGGAACGGATCAGCCACCGCGTTGGTGTGATGTGCCGTGGGCAAATTGTCGAGTCGGGAACCGTTGATGAAATCTATTCCAATCCCCAGCATGAGTACACCAGGACCCTGCTTGCGGCGAATCCCGGCAAGGTACTTCGCGAATTGGCCGATACGCGTACCGCCTAGCCATTTCACACCAATTCCAAAATCTACTAGGAGCATCCATGAGCACTGAAGCCTTGGCAACATTCCGTCCTTCCGCCCAGCAGCACACCGAAGCCGCTTACCAAGAACTTTTGGCACACTTCAGCCAGGTATTTGCCCGTATCGCGCAGGGAGCTACCGAACGCGAACAGCAGCGCATTCTGCCTTTCGAGCAGGTGCAGTGGCTCAAGGACGCAGGATTCACCACCTTGCGCGTGCCAGCCAGCCACGGTGGTTCGCCGGTTAGCCATGAGCACCTGTTCCGCCTGCTTATCGAACTGGCGGCAGCCGACTCCAACGTAGCCCACTTGCTGCGCAGCCACTTCTCGTTCGTGGAAACGATTGCCCTGCAGCCGCAGGAGTTCCAGGACCGCTGGTTCCCGCGGGTGCTTGCGGGGGAGATCTTCGGCAATGCCGCCACCGAGCGCGGCGGCAACGCCCTGGGCAGCACCAACACCAAGCTCGTCAAGACGGGCGCCGGGTGGGTGCTGCGCGGCGAGAAGTACTACACCACCGGATCGATCTTCGCGGACTGGGTTGTCGTCATGGCCACCACCGACGGCGTTGAGGGGCGGCAGTACGCGGTAGTCGAACGCCACGCCAAAGGCGTCGAAATCCTGGACGACTGGGACGGCTTCGGCCAGCCGCTGACCGGCACCGGCACCGCGATCTTCACCGACGTCGCGGTGGACGAGCAGAACATCATCCAGCGCAAGGTGGCTTCCACCCTGGAGCCGGCGTTCTTCCAGCTCTGCCTGCTCTCGGTACTGGTTGGCATCGGCAAAGCAGCCCGCAACGAAGCCGCCCGCATCGTGGCGACCCGCACCCGTACCTTCAACACCGGCTCCGGCGCACTGTTCAAGGACGATCCGCAGATCCAGGAGCTCGTAGGACGCCTTGCCTCGAACGTATTCGCCGCAGAATCAATTGTGGTGTCAGCGGCCTGCGACCTCGACGCAGCACTGGACCCGAGCCTCGGCCTGAATGCCGAGGAGGCCTTCCTGCGCGCCGAGCTCGCCGTGCAACAGGCGCACGTGGCCGCACCGAAGCTGGTCTTGGATGCCACCAGCGAACTCTTCGACGTCACCGGCGCCTCGGCGGTATCCACTTCGAAGTCGCTGGACCGTTTCTGGCGCAACGCACGCACCGTCGCCACCCACAATCCGGTGGCCTTCAAGGCGCGCTCGGTCGGCGACTACTTCATCAACGGAACCATCCCGACGGGTCTGCACTCGATCGGTGAAGCCAAGGGAGCCAAGTAGCCATGAGTACCTTCGAATCACGTCCGCGCTTCCTGCTGTCGGCCTTCCTCATGAACACCTCAAGCCACATCCTCGGCGGCATGTGGCGCCACCCTGAGGCGCAGCAGCACAAGTTCAACGAGCTGGATCTGTGGGTGGACCTGGCCAAGAAGCTGGAAGACGCCAAGTTCGACAACTTGTTCTTCGCCGACGTGGTTGGCCTCTACGGCGACCACGAAGGCGGCTGGGCCTCCCACGTGCGCAAGGGCATGCAGGTGCCCAGCCACGACCCGCTGGTGCTGCTCTCCGCGCTGGCCGCCACCACCAAGGACATCGGACTGGCGATGACCAGCTCGGTCATCCAGGCGCACCCGTTCCAGTTCGCCCGCCAGCTGTCCACGCTGGACCATCTCTCGCGAGGCCGCGTGGCGTGGAACATCGTCACCAGCGTGCTCGAGAACTCGCACCGCAACTTCGGCGGGGCGAGCCTGGTCGCGCACGATGACCGCTACGCCTGGGCCGAGGAATATGTGGAATCGGCCTACAAGCTGTGGGAAGGGTCCTGGGAGGACGACGCGCTGCGGGCCGACAAGGAGTCGGGCATCTACGCCGACCCTGCACGGGTCAACAAGATCAATCATCGTGGCGAGCTGTACTCCATCGATGGTCCGCATCTGGCTCTGCCCAGCGCGCAACGCACCCCATTCCTATTCCAGGCAGGCTCCTCGCCACGAGGCTCCCAGTTCGCCGCGACGCATGCGGAGGCGACGTTCCTCTTTGCCCCGCACCCGCAGTATGTGGCGAAGAAGAATGCGCAGTTGACCAGCAACCTGCAGGCCGCCGGCCGCACCCGCGAAGACATCAAGGTCTTCGCCGGACTGTCCTTCGTGGTCGGTTCCACGGAAGCTGAAGCCAAGGCCCTTGAAGCTGAATACGACCAGTACCTGGATCCGCACGCCATCATCGCCCACATCGGTGGAGGCATCGGAGTGGATCTGGGTGGACTGGATCTGGATACCCCGCTGGGGCAAGTGAAGACCGAAGGCGCCCAAGGCGTGCTGGAAGCGGCGCTGGCCTCGACCCCGGGACGCAACCCAACCCTTCGCGACCTGGCGCACTACCGCGCCAAGGCGCAGCAGATCGTCGGCACTCCGGAACAGATCGTTGATGAGCTGGAACAATGGCAGGACGCGGGGATTGATGGGTTGAACATCATGAACCACGTACTGCCCGGATCCTATGACAACTTCATCGAAGGCGTCCTTCCGGAGCTGCGTCGCCGCGGCCTGGCGCAAACCGGGTACACGCCGGGGAGCCTGCGGCAGAAGGTGTTCGGCCGCGGGGACAAGCTTCCGGAAAATCATCCGGCGGCCCAATACCGCGGAGCGTTCACGCAGAACAGCGCAGCATCCACCCAGAAAGCAGCGCAGCTGCAGCACTGAATTCCGCAAGCTTGAAAGGCCAGTGGCATGGATGGGTCCGGGCCACTGGTCTTTCTTTGATGCCCGGAAGCTGAATCGCCGGCAACGCGGTAGGGTGTCGTGCATGGACACCCATCACGTAAATGATCCAGAGACGATCCGCAGGCTGTTGAGCGCACCGGGGCGCTGGGCCGTTGTCGGCCTGACCAATAATCCCGCTCGCGTGGCTCCTTCCATCGCACGGTTCCTGCGCGACGAGCTGTCGATGAAGATTTTTCCTGTGTCATTGAGCGGAGAAACCGTGATGGGCGAACCGGGATTCACGAAGCTTGCTGATATCCCTGAACCCATCGATGTGGTGGATTGCTTCGTGAACTCCTCCAAGGTGGGGGATATCGTTGACCAGGCGATCGCCGTGGGCGCCAAATCGGTGTGGCTGCAGCTCGGCGTGATCGACGAAGCCGCTGCCCAGCGGGCCAAGGACGCGGGATTGGACGTGGTGATGGATACCTGCCCTAAGATTGAGTACCCATTCCGATAGCGAGGAATTGATGGCAATATCAGCTGCTCAAGATGAACTGGAAAATGCGTGGGCGCAGCTGTGCCTGAGCATGCCGTGCGCTTATGCCGATTATCCTTTTGGCCCTGAGAGCACCGTATTCAAGGTGGCGGGCAGGGATCCTGGCAAAGGCAAGATGTTCGGGCTGATCATGCAGCTGAATGGAGAATTGGTGCTGAACCTGAAATGCGAGCCTGCCCTTGCTGACCAGCAACGCAGCGAGCATCCGCAGATCACCCCGGGCTATCACATGAACAAGAAGCACTGGAATTCCGTGCGTGCTGGACTCGACCCGAACCTGATGCGTGAACTCATCGAGGATTCCTATGATCTGGTGGTCGACGGCATGCCCCGGAGGGACAAAGAATACATCCGCCTGCAAGGCACAATTAACAAGGGGAGCATAGACTAGAGGCATGTACTTCATCGTTGTTAAATACCAGGTAAAGCCAGAATCAACCCCGACCTTCATGGATCAGGTCGCTGAATTCACCGCGGCTACCCGCGCCGAGGAAGGCAACATCTTCTTCGACTGGTCCGTGAGTGTCGAAGACCCCAACGAATTCGTTCTGGTCGAGGCCTTCCGTGATGACGAGGCCGCTGCGGCACATGTGAACTCGGCGCACTTCGCTGCAGGTCTTGAATCCATGCGGCCACACTTGGTCTCCACCCCGAAGATCGTCTCCCGCAAGGTGGACGGCGAGGGCTGGGATTCCATGGGCGAATTGGTCATCGATTAATTTACCGGGATAAAGGCAAAGGGAAGAACCGCAGCGGTTCTTCCCTTTGCCTTTGCCTATGGACCTTAGCGGCCGGCCTTGTTGCCGAAGCGGCGTACCAGAATCAAGGCGATGCCGGCCAGGACAACGACACCGGCGATGATGCCGATCCAGCTGGCGTTGAAGCCGGTGTCGGCCAGATCATCGGTGTTCTGATCCGGGGAGTCCTTCTTTGGCTCGTCAGAAGCATCTGGGGATTCGCTTGCACCCCCAGTTGGCTCTGGCGAACTGGTTGGCTCTCCGGTGGGCTCGTCGGTCGCATCTTCAGATGGTTCCGGCGAAGCGGTTGGCTCGGTTGGATCCTCGGTCGGGTCATCCGAAGGGACCGGCGACTGAGTTGGCTCTTCCTCTTCGAGCAGGACCGCGCGGCCCAGGGGAGCCGGCTCGACGACGTCGTGCGCCTTGAAGTAGTTCACGGTGGCGTCCAAATCGATCTGGCCGGAGTCGGCGTGATCGGTGCCGTCTGCGAAGGCGATGAAGTTATCGCCACCGGTGGCCAGGAAGGCGTTGGCCGCGACCCGGAAGGTTGCTTCCTCGTCCAGCGGCTCGCCGTTGAAGGTGATGTCCTTGATGTGCTCGCCCTGGGCGGCTTCCTCAACGTAGGTGTAGGACAGTCCCTCGGAAATGCCCAGATGCAGCTTGGAGCGCTCCGAGCCAGCCGGCTGCCACTGCTGCTCCAGCGCCTCGCGGATCTGCGCTCCGGTGAGGTTGAAGGTGATCAGGGTGTTGGCGAATGGCTGGACTTCGGCCGCGTCCTTGTAGGACACGGTGCCGTCTTCGCCGTAGAGCAGGTCGGCACGCAGGCCGCCCGGGTTCATGAACGCGATCTCGGCTGGTTCGCCGGCAAAGTCGTCGTTCGAGGTGGCCCACAGGTGGATGTCGGCTACGGTGTTGCCCAGGGCGGATTCAACTCCACGGTCTGAGCCTGGTTCTTCGCCGCCGCGCAGGATGTCTTCGGAAATGGCGCCGATCTTCACGCTGCCGACCACTTCGGCTTCGGCTTCAGCGTTGCTGACGATCTCTGCAACCTGGGCGTTGGCCTCGAAGTTGCCCGCCCATTCGCCGTCGGCGCCCTCGGTGGCCAAGGCGATTCGTTCGGTGTCGGCTTCGGTGACTTCGCCGGTTTCGGGATCCACCTGCAGGGAAACCTTGCCCAAGGTGGTGCCGTACTGATGGGACTGGATCACTGGGCGGTCCGCGATGTCGCAATCGTAGGACTGGTGGGTGTGGCCCGAGAAGATCGCGTCAATCTCATCGCTGGCTTCGCGGATGAGCTTGCCGTAGGTGCTGTTTTCGGTGGCAATATCTGCGCACTGGTCGCCAGCGGAACCGTTGTGGGTCAGCAGCACCACGACATCAGCTTCGCCGTTTGCTGCATCTCCATCGGAGAGCTGGGCTGCTACCCGGTTCGCTGCTTCCAGTTCACTGCCGAAATCCAGGTCGGCAATGCCAGCTGGGGAAACCAGCGAGGGCATGTCCTCGGTAACGGTGCCGATGAAGCCTACGGAAACGCCGGAGACTTCACGGATCGCATATTCCTGTAGGGCAGGAGTCTTGGTGCCCTTTTCATAGACATTGGCGCCCAATGCGAAGTCTGCACCGTTTTCACCGGTGGAATCGGCGTAGCTGTCGATGACGCGTCCAGCCAGATCAGCAAAGCCCTTGTCGAACTCGTGGTTGCCTACTGCCGAGACATCCAGGCCGCCGGCTCCGAGCGCCGCGATGGTTGGTTCATCATCCTGGGACGCGGAAGCGAAGGTCGAGGCGCCAATGTTATCGCCGGCAGAGACGAACAGGGTGTTCTCGTTTTCTGCGCGCAGTTCATCAACGGCGCCGGCGAGCACCGCGGCACCGGCGGAGCTTCTGTCTGCGGAAATCCGCCCGTGGAAGTCGTTGATGCCGACTAGGTCCATGGTGACTGCTTTGGCACCCGCGGCTGTAGACGACGAGGGGCCCTGCGTGGATGTAGCCTGGGCTGCTGCGGCACCGCCGGCCGCCAGCGAAATCGTCGCCAGCGAGGCGAGACCGAGTTTGCTTATCTGCCTGAATGCAGACATGGGTACTCCTAAATGTGACGAGTGTGACAAGGTATATGTCTATCGCATCTGAATGAACATGTCGATGCTTTAGCGTTAAATTTAGGTGCAGAAGTACAAGTTCTGGCGGTTATTCAACAGAAGCAACCTCCCAGCTATAGGCCGAGAGGTTGCTTCTGAAAATGGAAGTTTGCAGCTATTGCCGACGCTTTCGCGGAGGGTCTCCCGCGGTAACGGTGGAGGAGCCGACAATCGCTTTCAGCAGCAGCATCGCTGCTCCAATGAACATGAGGGTGGAGACGACCCAGCAGGCAGTGGCCGTATCGCGCTGCGCGGTGTTCAGGGCAAAAGAGAAGATGAATCCGCTGGAAACCAGCAGGAGGACTCCGGGAATTCGTGTCTTCATCATGTGCCTTTGCAGTGGAGGATTAGGCCAAACGATCGCAGAACATAATCGCTATCGTGTTGAATAACATCCATCTTGCCACAAATCCATCGACTTTACGATAGGCCTTAAGGCGGATATTACCTTGGGATATCCTGTGTCCGGCTATTGATGCAGGCAAAGCTGCTTGGCTGCTAGATGCAGGAATTCAGCAGTTTCCCGATCGCGGCGTGCTCTGCCTTGGTCATCCAAACTCCGTATTTGGCTTTTACCTGGGTCTGCCGCGAGACATAGTCGCAGCGGAAATTCTTGTTCGGCGGCAGCCACGATGCGGCGTCCTTGTCGCCCTTAGCGGCATTAGTCGGCCCATCGGAAGCCAGCAGGTTCAACGGGTCGTTGGCAAATTCCAGTCGGGTGTCGGCATCCCAGCCCTGCGCTCCCTTTTGCCAGGAATCGGACAACGCGACAACATGGTCGATCTGCACCGCGGTGCTGGTGCCTTGGCCACGCTTGAATTCAATGGTCTTGCCCGTATAGGGATCATCGAACCGTCCCCTCAGGACAACGCAGGGTCGAGCGGCCGACTTATAGGTCACGTCCACCAAATCTCGCGACAGGATGTCGTTGCGCGCGTCGCATCCATTGCGGTCCGGATCTTTCCACCCCTTGCCGAACTTTGCTCTGTCGTAGCCGGTTTTCGGCGCGCGGCCCTTCACAGCAATTTCGTCGAGCAGTTCGAGGGATTCCGCATAGATCTCACGTTGCACTGCGGTGCTTGGGGCAGGTGCGCCTTGCGCATCAGGCAGGGGAGGGAACTCTGCGCTATCCAGTGAAGAGCACGAACTGAGTACAAGAGTGGATACGAGGGTGAAAAACGCTAAGGTGCGACGCAGCAAACGCATGCGGTGGTACTACTCCTAAAAGTGGCCGGTGCTTGAGCATGAAAATGCCTCTGACTTGAACTATAGGCAGTGGGGCTGACGATTTAGCCGTGCCTGCTTCGTGTGGTGGCGTGACTTTGAATGCACAGGCATAAGAGACTGCTGCTATTCAAGCTCGGAAGAACTCAGCCCTGGGAAATCGTGCTCGAAATAGTCCAGGATCTCTTGGGCTGCGTAGTAATCCAGCAGGTGCGGGGCGCTGAGCGGGAAGACGGAGCCGCTTTGCACCGAAGGCAGCTGGGCTAATGATTCATCCGCGGTAAACTCCATGGCGGTTTTCTTGTTCGCCGCCAGCAGGAAGGTGGCATCGCCAGTGAGCGCCGCTGGCAGGTCTTGGTAGCTGACGAAACTGAAATCCTCCCTTGGCTGCGTGGACGTGTCGAACTGCTTTGGCGTTGAAACCACGGTGAAGCCGAGTCCACTCAGCAGCTGTGCGTACGGCCCGGCGGCCTTGGCAATCGGAGAGGTGCCACGGGCAGCATAGGAAATGAGCGAGGCGGTGGTTCCGGAAGGGATTGACAGCTTCGCTCTCAGTGTTGAGATCCGTTCGGCAACGGCTGCGGTGTTCTGCTGTGCCTTGTCTTCGGTGCCGGTGGCTTCTGCCAGCAGTTTTGAAAGTTCGTTCCAATCCTTATCCGCATAGTCTAAGACAATGGTTGGTGCAATCTTTCGCAGCGCACCAATCTTGCCTAATTCGGAGTCTGCGCCTGTCGCCGCCACAACGATGAGGTCAGGCTTCTGCTCAGTGATTTCTTCCAGATCGAACTTTCCAACTTCATAGAGCGGATCGACTTTGCGGGCGGAGGCGACATCAGCCCAGTGCTTGAAGAAGCCGTCGCGATCAGCGTCTGGTCCTTCCGGTGCCGTCGCGCTGGCAATGACCGGCGCATCCAGGGCCAGCAGAGAGCCCGTAAGCCCTACCGAGGTCGAGACGATGCGTTCAGGTTTTGCCGGAATCCTTACGGTGTTCTGCATTGAATCCGTGAACGTGCGAGGCCAGTGCCCGACGTCAAATGCCGCTGTGCCCGTATCCCGCGCTGGCTCGGCAGGCGTCGTCGCGCACGAGCCAAGGGAGAAGGCTAATGCGCTGATGGACAAGGCAACTGCGATTCGTGACAAGCTGGGGCGCACTAAAGTTCTCCTGGGCCGATGGCCAGAAACTGGCCAGGCGGCATATGACGGCAATGTATTACTCGAAATCTCTTTCCGAACCCATTTTATGTTCCCCAGCCGCAGGCACGCCCTTGGCGCAAGAACAAATGGATCACGTTGACTGCGCAAATTGCTGCTTCTTGCGCATGGGGGCCGCGGAAGAGCCGTTGCCGATGCCGACGCTCATGCTGCCTGGTCTTTAGCGGCGCAACCTCTCTTCACGGAGGGTCCAATATGAGGAAATATGGGTGGAACGCTTGTCGAGGTGCCAGTGCCGGGCGACTTGGCTGATCTCCTTGACCGCGGAACGCTCTGCATGAGCGATTAACCCAATCCGAAGATGAGGCAGCGGCAAGGAGCGTAGCTCATCGGCCAGCAATATGCTGCGTCCCGCCGAAGTCCCATCGCGCGGCAACCAGCGCAAATCAACTCCAGGCGGATGTTTCACGTCAAACATTGCGTCCCGATCCGCAACTTCGAGCAGCGCCATGCCGTGCGCGTCGGCGGGCAATGCTTCCAGAGCCTTGCAGATCGCCGGGATGCCCGCTTCATCTGCTGCCAGCAAATAATAGTCGGCGTTCAGTGACAGCGAGGACTTGCTGCGCGGTGGCGAAATGACCAGAGGAGCCCCGGGCTGCACCGTTCCGGCCCAATGTCCAACGGTGCCCGGCTCGCCATGAACTACGAAGTCGATGGCAATTTCCGGGACAAGCGCGTCGATCCATCGGATCGTGTACGACTTGGAACGTGGAACTTTTTCGCGGGGCAGGCGTTGGCGCAAGGCACCCATGTCATACGGAGGCTCGAGTCCAAGGGCAGGATCAGCGACAAAGACTTTGACATATTCGTCGATTGCTCCGTTGGAACGGTAGCCATCCAGATCCGGGGCTCCGGCGATGATGCGCACCATCTGGTTATTCAGCCGCTCTACCCGGGTGATCGTCAGAACGTGCTGATCAACCTTTTTCCTTGGCGGTTCTTGATATCCCAGGGCAGGGGTGTGCCTTGCGATGGGCTCTTCATAGGTTTCCACGTAGCTGCGCGTTTCCGTAGGGACTGCGGGTGGCGGCGCAAGTGGGGCGGGCGAGGCCTGCGCCGGTGCGTGGTGGTAGTGCTTGAAAGAGGTGCGCAGTGTCTTGTCCAGGACCTTGCGTGCAGCGGCAAGCGCCGCTGCGGCACCGGCACGTTCGGCAGCTGCCAGCAGTTCGTCGGTTTGCTGCTCGTTGAGCATCGAGTTGTCGCCGATATTCCGGTACAACTGCTCCTTGGCCACCGCGTATCCGGCCTTCGCTCCGGCCTTTTCTGCCTGAGCGAGGACTTCCAAGGTGAGCCCTTCCCTGGGTGTCACCGTGTATTGCGGACCGTAGCTCTTGTACTTGTGATGCTTAGACATGGTGTGCCCCTAACCCGGCCGGTGTGAGCACCCGCCCGTATGCCTGAGTATGGGGGATATCGGGCATGGAAAACAAGTCATTATAATTTGCAAACGCCAAGCGCTCTGGGCCTGGTGCCTTGGTCATTTCTACCGCGGAATTCCGCGGATTATTCGATATTCGATTCATTCGACAATGAGCAGATCCGGTTACTAAAATTAGCCCCATGTCTGATAGCTTGCCACCGTGCCCTGAATGCTCCAGCGAATACACCTACGCCATGGATGCCCTGTTGGTCTGCCCAGAGTGCGCGCATGAATGGAATGCTGAGACCGAACACAGCGAAACCGCCGAAGCGGTGATCAAGGATGCGGTCGGCAATGTGCTGCAGGACGGTGATACCGTCAGTATCACCAAGACCATGAAGGTCAAGGGCGCGCAAAGTGCGTTGAAGGCCGGAACCAAGGTCTGCGGCATCCGATTGGTCCAGGGTTCAGGCGATCATGACATCGTCGCCAAGATCGATGGCTTTGGGCAGATGGAGTTGAAGTCTTCCATCGTCAAGAAGGTCTAGGCGTTCCGCCCGAAATTCCATAGGCTCCCAGCATCCTCGGATGTGAAGCGCGCCTCAAGAGTTTGGCTGCATGCCCGCAGCAACTTTTGTGGAGCGTTTCGCAATTCAGATGGTGGGGGCTTTTCGTTTTCAATGCCAGTCGGCGGGTGCCACGGTCGGCATATTGGTGGGTGGTGCCGCTAAGTGGAATCTTCGTTGTGGAATCTTCGTTCCGTCGCCTAGCCGGCGGGAGAATCCTGCCGGCTCTTCTTCTTGGCGTACGAGCGGGCTGCCCGCACGCGATCGCCGCAGCGTGTGCAGCACCAATGCCGACGGCCATGGGTCTTGAGCAGGTAACGGGTGCAAGGCTCTGCCTCGCATTGGGCCAGTAGACCCGCTTCTTCGCTGCTCAGCAGTGCCGCCGCGTCCTCGGCAAGCCGTGACATGGCGTGTTCAGTCAATTGCGTGGCGGGGTGTTCCAACGTGCGGAAGAATCCCTTGCCCTGCTCTTGGCGCAGCAATGGAGTGCTCGGCGCTGCTAAGAGCGCGGCGTTGATGCCCTGCAGTACTTCCGTGGCCACAGGCGTACCCGAGGCACTGGCATGGAAAGCTTTCCTGATCTGGCTGCGAAGGGTGACTAGCCGATTCTGGCAATAGCTTTGCAGCGCCGCATCCTGGGGCACGAGGCCCCGCGCGATGAGCCATTGCGTGGTGCCCTCCGGGCTGGCCAGCGCGTCGAAGCTCTTGCCTCCGGGCAGCTGGATTTCGCTATTAGCCAGATCGATGCTGCAGTGCTGCGCTGTTCCGGGACTTGGGGGAAGCGGCATCTGGGACATATTCCTCATGGTATCAGTATTGCTTTGCCGTGATCACCTGCTAGTGTAGGTATCACGGTAAAAACTAGAAATAACATGAGAAAAGAGGTTGGCCTTGCAACCAGCGCCACGATTCGGCTCCGCTCCCTTCGCACTGTCGGTTCATACCGGTGGTGGCCCCGGCGTGGGGCAAACCGCCCAGCAGGGCCTGAATGACACCATCGGCATCGCCAAGGCCGCGGACCAGCACGGATACCACCGATTCTGGATGTCCGAGCACCACGCCATGCCCGCACTGTCCGTGGCTTCACCGCTGCTGATGATGGCCCGGCTCACCGCTGACACCCAGCGGATCAGGTTGGGTGCCGGCGGAGTAATGCTGCCCAACCATGCACCGTTAGTGGTCGCGGAGCAGATCGGCATGCTCGAAGCGCTGGCCCCGGGACGCATCGACCTGGGGGTCGGGCGCGGGCCAGGCACCGACGGGGCCACCGCGGCCGCACTGCGCCGCGGCACAGGAGCCAACGAAACCTTTGACGAGCAGCTGGCCGAGCTCGTGGGATTCCTGAATGACGATTTCCCCGCAGGGCACCCCTACAGCGAAGTCCATGCCGTGCCCGGCCCTTGGCAAAACGAGCAGAACCGCCTGCCGGCACCGGAAACGCAGACCCCGTTGTGGATCCTGGGTTCCTCTCCGTATTCGGCGCAACTGGCCGCGCGGCTGGGCCGTCCCTACGCATTCGCCTTGCAGTTCGGCGACGCCGATATCGACACCGCGTTGCGCATCTACCGCGAGAACTTCGTGCCCTCGGCAGTGCTCGACCGTCCCTACGTGCTGGTCAGCCAGAGTGCCATTGCGGCTGAAGACCCCGAATTCGCCCGTGCCGAGGCCTCCACCGCGGCCATGGCGATGCTGCGGATGTTCAAGCGCGAGCCATATGCGCTGCTGTCCGCCCAGGAAGTCGCGGAATATCCCGCCACGCTCAACGAGCGGGCGATCCTCGACATGTACACCAACCGCACCCTGGCCGGCACGCCGTCCCAGGTGGCGCAGCGCCTCGAAGCGCTGCAGCAGAGGACCGGAGCCGATGAGCTGATGATGGTCACCGGAAGCCATACCCCAGGCGCAGCGGTGCAAACCGTGCAGCTCATGGCACGGCACTACCAGCCGGCCGAATAATCCTGGACCACCTGGCACCCGATGGTGCCAAATCGACAAATCAGAAAGAGGAATACACCATGTCCGCACCACGCAGAGCACTGATCGTCATCGACGCGCAGCAGGAATACTTTGATGGCCTGCTGCAGATCCAATACCCGGATCGCGAGCAGTCGGTTGCCGCCATCGCCAACACCATGGACGAAGCATCGAAGGCGGGAATCCCGGTCGTCGTCGTGCAGCACCAGGCGCCCGCAGGATTCCCCGTCTTCGCACCCGAATCCTCCACCTTTGCCCTGCACCCGCAGGTACGTGCACGGGTGGAAGCAGCCGACCACAAGTTCACCAAGGACTACGCCAGCATCTTCGCCGGAACTGGGCTGGAAGAGTGGCTGCGCGAGCGCGAGATCGACACGCTGACCTTGGTGGGGTACATGACCAATAATTGCGTCATCGGCTCTGCAGCTGCCGCCGAGCCGCTGGGCTTCTCGGTGGAAGTGCTTTCGGACGCCACCGGCGCCATCGGCATCGCCAATGCCGCCGGTTCCATCCCCGCCCAGCAGGTGCATGAAACCCTGATGGCCGTGCTGAACTCCAACTGGGCTTCCGTGGCGACGAGCGCCGCATGGGCCAGCGCTGCAGCTGAGGGCAGTGCGCTGCCCGGAGGTAATCTCATCGAATCCGCCGCTCGTGGCAGTTCCCTTCGGTAGCGCGCCCCGCGCGCATAAGTCGGCGGATCGCAGGCTTCGGCAGCTGCGGTCCGCCGCTTTGTTCTTGTACTAGAGAAGGCCCGCTAAGGGTTGACGGAAGCGGCTTGCAGGAACAAGACTCGTGCTGGAATGAAGGAGCCAGCAGCGAGGGGTTGATCATGGATTCAGCAAGCTCGGACGGAGAGCTCGATGCGATAATCATCGGGTGGGGCAAGGGCGGCAAGACCTTGGCAGGTACCCTGGCCCGGGCCGGCCAGCGGGTGGCAATCATCGAGCAGTCATCCCAGATGTATGGCGGCACCTGCATCAATATCGGTTGCGTCCCCACCAAGGCGCTGATCCATGATGCCGAAAACCGGGATGGCAGCGGATATGACCAGAAGATTTTCGATGCGGCAGTCGATCGCCGGGACAAACTCACCGCCAAGATGCGCGCCAAGAACTTCGCCATGCTCGACGACCTGGACTCGGTGCTGGTGGTCAACGGCACGGCGGCATTCACCGCGCCGAAGCGCATCAAGGTCAATGCCGGTTCAGAAGAGCTGGAACTGAGCGCAGAAACGATCATCGTCAACACCGGTGCCCTTCCGGCGGTCCCGGAAATCGACGGCGCGCAGATTGGCGGGCGGGTGCATGATTCCACCACCATCCAGCACGCCCCGTTGCCCAAGACCCTGGCCGTGGTGGGCGGCGGATATGTCGGCATCGAGTTCGCGTCGATGTTCGCCCAGTTCGGATCAAAGGTCACGGTGCTGGATCGCGGAAGCCGTGCACTGTCCAAGGAAGATGCGGATGTGGCTGCCGAGGTCCAGGGGTGCTTGGAAGATGCGGGAGCCGAGATCATCAGCTCGGCCTCGGTGCACTCGATCGGCCAGGACGAGCACAATGCCACCGTCAGCTATGAACGCGAGGGCGAGGTGCATCGGTTGCAGGTGGATGCGGTGCTGATCGCCCTGGGGCGTGTGCCGAATACTGCCGGCCTGGGCCTGGAAGCGGCCGGGGTCCAAACGGGTTCCCGCGGGGAAATCGTGGTGGACGAGTTCCTGGCCACCAGTGCCCCGGGCATCTATGCCGTGGGCGATGCCAACGGCGGCCCGCAGTTCACTTACATTTCCCTCGATGACTACCGGGTGCTGGCCAGCCGGCTGCTGGGCGATGGATCACACAGCACCAAGGACCGGGTAGCCGTTCCGTACACCATCTTCACCACCCCGCCGCTGGCACGCGTCGGCTTGAGCGAAAAGCAGGCGGCGCAGCAAGGGCTGGACACCAGGATCGCAGTGAAGAAAGTTGCGGAGATTGCGGCAATGCCGCGCCCCAAGATCGTTGGTGATCCGCGGGGAATCATCAAGTTCGTCATCGATGCGCGCAGCGATGAGATCCTCGGCGCGGCGTTGATGCATGTGGACTCCCAGGAGGTCATCAACCTGGTGGCACTGGCCATGCGACAGCGCATGGGCGCTGCCGAACTGCGCGACCAGATCTTCACCCACCCCTCGTCCACCGAAGCCCTGAACGAGGTGCTCGGGCAGCTAGGCTGAGGCCTGGATTTGTGCGGAGCTGATCAGCTCGGCGAGCTCGGCCAGCGGCTTGTTCGCACCGAAGGCAGGCTGGCCAGGCTGCAGGCGCAAGCCTTCGTCCAGGGAACCGATGGGCAGCGGGTCGAAGCCGAACTCGTCAACAATCCGTGCCACCTGCTCAACGTCTTCGGACAGATCCCCGGCCACCGCTATGGCCTTGCGGCGCTCGGCGCCGGACGGACGGGCCTCGTCCTCCAGGTCGTGGTAGCCCATGTGGTTGAAGGCCTTGACGATCCGCGAGGCTGGCAGGAAGTCCTGGACCAGGGTGCTGGTGGAGACCTCCGGATCGTTCAGGTCCTCGCGGATGCCGTCGGTTTCCCACCAGTAGTTCATCGCATCGATCACCAGCTTGCCCTGAAGCTCGGCAAGCGGAAGGTTCCGGTATTTGCCCAGCGGCAGGGCAAGGATGGCGATATCGGCGTCCCGTGCGGCGGTTTCCGGGTCCACGGCCACCGCTCCGGGAGTGAGGATCTCGATGGTCAGGGCAATGGGGCCGGGGTCGCCGGAGCCGGCGATGAGCACCTTGTAGCCGGCTTGCACCGCGCGGCGGGCAAGGACCGTGCCGATCTTCCCGGCACCGAGGATGCCGATGGTCTGCTGAGCCATTTTCTCTCCTTCAGGCATGTTCGCGAATCCGTTCCTAGCTCTGGGCGAGCATGTCGCGCACCAGCGGGATGACCTTCTCGCCGTAGAGCTCCACGGCACGCAGGCGGGCGCCGGCTTGCACCGCGCCGCCGGAGTAGATCAAATCGAAACGGCCGATATCCAGAGACTTGATGGTCTTGGCGATCTTGCGCGCAACGGTTTCCGGCGAGCCGACATACAGTGAGCCTTCGCTGATCTCATGCTCGAATTCTCCGCGGCTCATCGGGCTCCAGCCGCGGCTGGAGCCGATGCGGTCGCGCTGCTCCTTGTAGGCGTCGAACATGTGCTCGCGGGCCAGCTCGTCGGTTTCTGCCACGAAGCCGGGGGAGTGCAGGCCCACTGGCAGGGTTTCGTGGCCGAACTGGTCGTTGGCCCGGCGGTACAGGTCGATGTAGGGGGCGAAGCGCTCGGGCGAGCCGCCGATCACCGCGAGCATCATGCGGAATCCGTAGTGCGCGGTGCGGATGACCGACTGCGGGGAGCCGCCTACGCCCACCCAGGTGTTCAAGCGGCCTGACTCGGTCTTCGGGAAGACATCCATGTCCACCAGCGCCGCACGCTTGGTGCCCTGCCAAGTGACGGGCTTCTCGTCGAGCAGCTTGTGGAACAGGTCGATCTTCTCGTCGAAGAGCAGATCGTAGTCGGCCATGTCGTAGCCGAACAACGGGAATGATTCGGTGAAAGAGCCTCGGCCCAGCATGACCTCGGCACGGCCGTTGGATAGCGCATCCACGGTAGCGAAGCGCTGGAAGACGCGGACCGGATCATCTGAGGACAGCACGGTCACGCCGGATCCGAGGCGGATCCGCTCGGTCGCCGTGGCAATGCCGGCCAGTACCGTTTCGGGGCTGGAGATGGCGTATTCCGGGCGGTGGTGCTCGCCTACGGCGATCACGTCCACGCCTGCCTGGTCGGCAACGATGGCCTCCTGGACGGTGGCGCGGATACCCTGCGCGTGAGTTGCCAGCTTGCCCGTTTTGTCGCTGGGCACGTCGCCGAAGGTGTCAAGGCCGAATTCGATAGTCTCGCTGGCGGTCATTGCCTATTCCCCATTTCAAATACTTGGTTGATGCATCAATTATCACTCAATGTCATTGACGTGTCTACCACTTTAGTTCGGCCTTCTCCAGCTGATTCATTGGGGGCTGCAAAGGAGCCAAACTGCAACGGATTCGTGCTGGATTGGGTTCACCGCGCATGGCTACGGTAGGAAAACCATTCGTTCGAGTCTGGCGAGGAGGAATCACCATGCGTATTCAACGACCCTCTCCAGCGCCACTGGCGCTCGTTCTTGCGGTGCTCATGCTCGCTGCCGGCTGCAGCCAAGGCCCCGGTGGCGAGACGGCCGAAAGCCCGGCGCCGCCAACCAGCGCTGGCGCCGAAACCTCGGCGTCGCCAACTAGCCCTGCCGCATCGACACCGGCGCAGAGCACGGAGCCGGCGGCAAGCGTCGCGGAGCCAACTACAGCGGCCCTGACGCTGTTCTATGTTGCCGTGGGCGATGAAGGGAAGTCGGGGCCGCAGATCGGCTGCGGCGACTCGCTGGTCGCGACCGAAACGGGGCCAGAGGAATTCACCAGCCAAATTGAGGCCTCGATTGACGCGCTTCTCGATGATGAGGAGGAAATGCTCGGAGAATCCGGGCTGCGCAACGCGTTGGCCGGCTCCGATCTCGACTACGTTTCATCGGCAGTGGATGGCGATGTGGTGACCGTCGAATTGAGCGGAACCGTGAGCTCCGGCGGCACTTGCGATGATCCGCGCATTATCGGACAGCTCCAGTACACCGCGATGACCGCGGCCGGTACCGGCGAGGCCCGGATCCTTGTTGGCGGAAAAGAGCTCGAAGAAGTGCTCAGTGCCAAATAGTCAGCCTAGGCAAAACGGCGGCCCTCCTCAATGAGGAGGGCCGCCGTTGACAGGTTGGCTGGAGCCTAGCCGAAGTACTTCTTCATGGTGCCTTCGGATGCTTCGCGCAGCTCGTCCACCGATACGGTGAACTCGCCCTGGATTTCCAGGGCGCCGGACTGCGCATCGACAATGCCCAGGCGGGCCACGGTGACGCCGCGGGCGCTGGTCATGTCGTTGAAGCGGACCTCTTCGCTGCGTGGAACCGCAACCAGGGCGCGGGCCTGGGACTCGGAGAACAGTGCGGTGAAGGAATCAAGCCCGTCACGCTGCTTGATCTCGTCCAGGGCCACGCGGGCGCCGACGCCGTAGCGCAGGACCATCTCGGACAGCGCGGCAACCAGGCCGCCCTCGGACAGGTCGTGCGCCGCGTCGATCATGCCGTCGCGGCTGGCGTTGATCAGGATCTCGCCCAGTTCCTTTTCGGCTGCCAAATCGACCTTCGGCGGCAGGCCGCCGAGGTGGCCGCGCAGGTTCGCGTACTCCGAGCCGTCCAGCTCATCGGCTGTGGTGCCGATCAGGTAGATGGCCTGGCCGTCGGCCTCTTCTCGCCAGCCCGATGGGGTGCGGCGGGCGACGTCATCCAGCTTGCCCAGGGTCGCAACCACCGGGGTCGGGTGGATGGCCTTGTTGCCGGTCTGGTTGTACAGCGAGACGTTGCCGCCGGTGACCGGGACGCCCAGCTCCATGCAGGCGTCCGACAGGCCGCGGATGCCCTCGGCCAGCTGCCACATGACATCCGGGTCCTCGGGGGAGCCGTAGTTCAGGCAGTCGGAGACGGCCGCAGGCACGGCGCCGGAGGTAGCGACGTTGCGGTAGGACTCGGCCAGCGCCAGCTGCGCGCCGGCGTACGGATCCAGGTAGGTGTAGCGGCCGTTGGCATCGGTGGCGATGGCCACGCCGAGTCCGGTGGACTCGTCGATGCGGACCACTCCGGCATCATCCGGGGCGGCCAGCGCGGTGTTGCCGCCGACGTAGCGGTCGTACTGGCTGGTGATCCAGGACTTGTCGCACAGGTTCGGGCTGGCGATCAGCTCCAGGGTGGCGGCCTTCAGCTCCTCGCCGGTGGCCGGCAGGTTGGCGCCGGCTGCCGAGGACTTGAAGGTGTCGGCCTGCAGCGCGTCCTGCCACTGGGGGCGGGCGTACGGGCGGTCGTAGACCGGGCCGTCGTGGGCGACGGTCTTCGGGTCCACGTCGACGATGACTTCGCCGTCCCAGGTGATGATCAGCCGGTCGGTGTCGGTCACCTCGCCCAGCCAGGAGTACTCCACGTTCCACTTGGCCATGACTGCCTCGAATGCCTCGACGTTCTCTGGGGTCACTACGGCCATCATGCGTTCCTGGGACTCCGACATCAGGATTTCGCCCGGGGTCAGGGTGGAGTCGCGCAGCAGCACGTTGGTCAGCTCGACCTGCATGCCGCCTTCGCCGTTGGAAGCCAGTTCGGAAGTGGCGCAGGAGATGCCCGCGGCACCCAGGTCCTGGATGCCCTCGACCAGCGAAGCCTTGAACAGCTCCAGGCAGCACTCGATGAGCACCTTCTCGGCGAACGGGTCGCCGACCTGCACGGCCGGCCGCTTGGATGGCTTGGTGTCGTCGAAGGACTCGGAGGCCAGCACGGAGGCGCCGCCGATGCCGTCGCCGCCGGTGCGCGCACCGAAGAGCACCACCTTGTTGCCCACGCCCGAGGCGTTGGCCAGGCGCAGGTCCTCGTGGCGCAGCGCGCCGACTGCCAGCGCGTTGACCAGCGGGTTGCCCTGGTAGATCGGGTCGAATACGGTTTCGCCGCCGATGTTCGGCAGGCCCAGCGAGTTGCCGTAGCCGCCGATGCCGGAGACCACGCCGTGCACCACGCGCTGCGAGTCCTCGTGGTCGATCGCGCCGAAGCGCAGCGGATCCATCACTGCGATCGGGCGGGCACCCATGGAGATGATGTCGCGCACGATGCCGCCGATGCCGGTGGCAGCCCCCTGGTAGGGCTCCACGTAGGACGGGGAGTTGTGCGATTCGATCTTGAAGGTCACGGCCCAGCCGTCGCCCAGGTCGGTGACACCGGCGTTCTCGCCCATGCCGACCATCAGGTCCTTCTTCATCTCCTCGGTGACCTTCTGCCCGAACTGGCGCAGGTGGTTCTTGGTGGACTTGTAGGAGCAGTGCTCGGACCACATGACCGAGTACATGGCCAATTCAGCGGCGGTCGGACGGCGGCCGAGGATCTTGACGATCTCGGCGAACTCGTTGTCCTTCAGGCCCAGCTCTGCCCAGGGCAGTTCCACGTCCGGGGTGCCCGCTGCGTTATCGACGGTGTCGATATTGAATTCCTTAGTGGCTTCCTGGCTCACTTTTTGCCTCCAACAAGGTGGGTCAGAACACTGGTGAAGAATGCCAGCCCGTCGGTGCCGCGGTGATCCGGGCCGAAGCCGGCTTCGATGGCATGCTCCGGGTGCGGCATCAGGCCGACAACGTTGCCCGCCTTGTTGCTCACGCCGGCGATCGAGCGGCGCGAGCCGTTCGGGTTCCAGCCCACGTAGGAGAACGCGATGCGGTTCTCGGCTTCGAGCTCGTTCAGCACCTTCTCGTCAGCGACGTACTGGCCGTCCTGGTTCTTCAGCACGATGGTGATCTCCTGGCCCGCTTCGAACCCGTTGGTCCACGCGGTCTGGTTGTTCTCCACGCGCAGCAGCTGGTCGCGGCAGATGAACTTCAGGTGATCGTTCTTGATCATCGAACCGGGCAGCAGGTGCGACTCGGTGAGGATCTGGAAACCGTTGCAGATGCCCAGCACGGGCAGCTTGGCATCGGAGTTCGCGGCATCGGCGATCTTCGCCATCATCGGTGCGAAGCGGGAGATCGCGCCGGCACGCAGGTAGTCGCCGTAGGAGAAGCCGCCGGGGATCACCACGGCGTCGACGTCCTGCAGGTCGGTGTCGGCGTGCCACAGGGACACGGCTTCGGCACCGGCGGCGCGCACTGCGCGCGCGGCGTCGCGGTCATCGAGGGTGCCCGGGAAGGTCACCACGCCGATGCGCGCTCCGGAAATTTCGGTGCTTGGCGTTGAATAGTCGCCAATCAGGGGAAGTTCGGCGCTCATTAGTCTTCGACTACCTCGACGTTGACGACATCTTCGATCACCGGGTTGGACAGCAGGGTTTCTGCTGCCTCGCGAGCCTGTGCGAGGATTTCTTCGGTCACCTCGCCGTCCACTGACAGTTCAAAGCGCTTGCCCTGGCGGACAGCTTCGAAGGAGGTGAAGCCTAGGCGGGGAAGCGCTCCCGCAATGGCCTTGCCCTGTGGGTCAAGGATTTCTGGCTTGAGCATGACATCTACAACGATGCGGGGCATCCGGCATATCTCCTGTTGGCGAGGTTAAGTTAAATGCCACACGGAGATGCCGTCTCACACCAGGGGGATTTGGCGCTCCGCGAGCTTGCCCTCATAGTCTACCCGTGAATGTGATAGGGAAAACGTGCCTGTGTGCGATAGCACCGATATCTAGCGGTTTAAGTCATGTGATCTTTGGCTCACGGGATTCCGGGCAGCGCTTGGCGCGTATGCTGAAACTGTGAAAAATGCTAGTCAAGCGGTCTGCGCCTGCCGTGTTCTGGACGCCTCAAAACTGTCCTACGAAAACTGCTGCAAACCGTTGCATGACGGACGGGAAGATGGTTCGGTGCTGCCTGAGACCGCAGAGCAGCTGATGCGCTCGCGCTACAGCGCCTTCGTGCTCGGCTTGGAACGGTATTTGCTGGCGACCTGGCATGAGAGCACCAGGCCCAAGGAGCTGGAATTGGATGCGCAGCTGCGCTGGAGGGGTTTGGAGATCATTTCAACCCGCGCCGGCGGTGCAACAGCCTCCCGCGGGGTGGTGGAATTCGCCGCGCACTACCTCGATGGACGGCATGAAGCGCAGCAGCATGAGGTGAGCACCTTCGTGAAGCAGGACGGGGCCTGGTACTACCTCGACGCGCTCTAGGATCGGGGGTTCTGCCGCTCAGCGATTCGCCGCGGCCTGCAGCATCGTCAGCATCTGGGTTTGCTGGCGTTCACGCGCCAGCTTGAACGCGTCGGAACCGGAATGGTCCTCCAGGTGAGGGTTGGCCCCGTGGGTAATCAGCAAGCGCGCGATAGTGATGGCGTTGGTGGTGCCTTGGCCCAGGACAATGGTTTCGTGCAGGGCAGTCCAGCCCAGGTCATTGACCTGGTCGACAGGGATCCCGGTGCGCAGCAGGTGGCGTACTGCCTGGACCTGGCCATTCTCGCTTGCGACTGCCAGCGCGGTGCCGCCCATGCGATTGACCGAGGCGAGGTCCGCTCCGCCGTCAATGAGCATCTTGAGCGTTTCAACCTGGCCATTAGCGCTGGCACGCAGGAACGGAGTCTCGTAAAAGTCGTCCTTCTTATTGGGATCCGAACCGGCCTTGAACAGTTCCTTGGCAATGGCATGGTTCTTGTTGATGACAGCACGCATCAACGCGGTGCGACCGGACTGGTCTTGCGCATCAACGTCGGCACCCTTCTTCAATGCCGCCTTGACGTCCTTCAGCTTGCCCGCGTTCACCGCAGCGAAGAGCTGGGTAGTGGACTTGGGCATGCCGGCCGATGCGCTGGGAAGGGCCTTGATGGACGCGCCGGTGTTGGCACCTGAAGCCAGCGGCGAGAGCGTTGTCTCGGAGCTTTCCGGGGTGGCAGCCGGGCTGCTGTTCCGCTGGGCCGTATTGCCCGGCGTCGTGGTCGGTGCGGTGGTGCCGCTTTGCGTGGAAGACGGAGCCGGGAGGCTGGAGCCGGATGCGGCCTTGCCCGGGGTAGGCGTGGAAGCCTGGGCTGAAGCGCTGGAAGCAGGGGCGGAAGCCGGGTTGGAAGCAACTTCTTGGGTCTGGGGCGAGGAAGCGGAACAGCTGGAGCATGCGCCCATGATCGCGGCCAGCGGTAGCGCCAGCAATGCCAATCCACGGCGGTTCGTGGTGGGACCGGTATGAAGTGCCATCTGTCCTTTCGCGGTTCAACAACCCATCCCGGAATGGTTTTCGCACCATCCAGGGACTCTGCTCAGTAACTTTTGATCACTTGCGAGCTTAGCGGCCAAAGCTGAAAATTTGCGGTCAATCGGCGTCGAGATTGCTCTGTGCCCGGCCCCTGCCGATCTTCGCTAAAATCATTAGCACCATGGAATGCCTTTACTTTTCTGCCTCCCGTTGCCGCTCGTGCACCTTGATGACGGTGCCCTACGCCCGGCAACTGCAATCAAAAGTCGAGGATTGCCAGCAGCTGCTCTCCGGCTTCCAGTCCCTGGAATTCCTTCCGCCCCAGGCCAGCAACGAGCAGGGTTTCCGCAACAAGGCCAAGATGGTCATTTCCGGGACCACCGCGCGGCCGACCATCGGGATCCTGGATGCCGACGGCCACGGCGTCGATCTGCGCAACTGCGGTGTCATCGCCGCGCCGTTGCGTGCGGTGTTCCCGGTCATCGAGCAGTTCATCCATGATCTGAAGCTCATTCCCTACGATGTTCCCAAGCGCAAGGGCGAACTGAAGCATGTGATTCTCACCCTGTCGGATACCGGGGCGGTGATGGTCCGCTGGGTGCTGCGCACCAAGAAGCATTTTGTCGCGCTGAGAGATTCGCTGCCGCAGTTCCTCGAGCAGCTTCCGCGCCACAGCGTGGTGTCGGTGAACTTCCTGCCCGAGCACAAGGCGGTGCTGGAAGGCGAAGAGGAAATCATCCTGACCCGCCGCAGCACCTTGGAATTCGGGTTGAATGGTGTCCCGATGCACCTGCGTCCCCAGGGTTTCTTCCAGACCAATAGCGAGATCGCCGCCGCGTTGTACCGCCAGGCCCGCCAGTGGATCAACGATGCCAATCCGGAAAGCGTGTGGGACCTGTACAGCGGGGTGGGCGGTTTCGCGCTGCACTGCGCCGCGGAAGACCGCACCGTGTACGGGATCGAGACCAGCGCGGAAGCTGTCGAAGCGGCCAAGACCAGCGCGAAAGCCATGGAACTGGAAGACATCCACTTCAAGGCCCAGGACGCCACCGAATTCGCGCTGAATGCCGGTTGGGCGCCGGACGCGGTCATCGTGAATCCGCCGCGCCGCGGCATTTCCGCGCAGCTGGCGGCGTGGCTGAACGAGTCGGATGTCCAGCACGTCATCTACTCCAGCTGCAACGCGAAGTCGCTGGCCAGGGACCTGGAGCGGCTGGATAACTACACCCCGCAGCTGGCCCGCGTGATGGACATGTTCCCGCAGACCAGCCACTACGAGGTCATCGTGAAGCTGGAGCGCAAGGCCGCCTAGCGATCCAGGGTTGCGGTGCGCCGGTCAAGGCGCCCGACAATCTCATCAACAAGGTGCGGGTCGATATTCGGTTCGCGGCGGGCCTTGAGCAGCTCGTCGCGGGCGGCTTCCAGCGCGATGGCCTGGATTGAATCCGCCTTGGCGATCACCGCACGGATCTGCGTGTACTTCTCGTCCGAGATCGCATCATGCGGATCCGGGTCCTTGGCCAGAATGGTGTGCAGCGAGTTCATGCGCCGGCGCACCGCCTGCTGGTAGTTCTCCGGCAGCTCTTCCAGCTCGACGTTCTTGCGCAGCGCCGACAAGGCGACGGCTTCGGCACGGCGGGCCAGGGCGCGGCGGGCGCGCTTGGTGTCCTGCTCGTTATTGCGCAGCTTCAGCACGCGCATCAGCGCCGGCAGGGTCAGGCCCGGCAGTACCAGCGTGCACAGCAAGACAGAGCAGGCGGCCACCACCACGAAGTTGCGGCCCTCGATGGCAGTGCCATCGGCCGTGACCTTGGGCAGCGCCAGTGCCAGGGCCAGTGTTGCCAGGCCGCGCATGCCGCACCAGGTGAGCACCAGCGCGTCCTTGCGTGCAGGAATCGCGGGCTTGGCGCGGTTGGGCAGGTAGTAGGTTCCCAGCATCCACAGCGCACGCACGGCGATGACCACGAAGCAGATCGCGGCAATGCCTGGGATGAAACCGATCAGGTTGCTGCCTTCCTCCTGGATCACCTGGTTCATCTCGATGCCCATCAAGCCGAAGGCCAAGCCGGTGGCCAGCAGCTCGAGCACTTCCCAGAAGGACTGCCGGGTCAGGCGTTCGGCCGAGTCCTGGGGACGGTCGCGGCGTACCATTTCAAGGGCCGTGACCACGACCGCGATGACGCCGGAAATATGCAGCTCCTCGGCAATCATGTAGACCGCATAGGGTGCCACCAAGGTCGCTGCGCAACGTGCCGCCAGGTTGGGAACGAAGCGGTTCAGAGCGCCGATGGCCCAGCCCATGGCCAGGCCCAGGACTACGGCGCCTGCGGCGCCAAGCAGGAATTGCGGAATGATCTCGAGCCCGACCTCCGAGCCATTCAGGGTTGCCTGCACTGCCAGCTGGAAGATCACGATGGCCATGGCGTCGTTGAACAGGCCCTCGGTTTCCAACAGGGAGGTCAGGCGCCGCGGCATCTTCACCTTGGTGGCAATGGCATCCACTGCCACCGGGTCGGGCGGGGCGACAACGGCACCCAGGGCCAGCGCCAGCGGAATGGAAACGATCGGGGAGAAGGCCAGCGCGGTGGCGGCCACCGTGCCTGCTGTCACCACGACCAGCACCACAGCCAGCCTGATCAGGGCCTTCCATCGGAAGCGGAACACCGACCAGCTGCTGCGCTGGGCCGTAGCGAAAAGCAAAGGGGGCAAGAAGATCGGAAGGATCAGTTCCGGCTCGATGTGCATTTCGGGCATGAACGGCAAGAAGCCCGCCAACGTCGCGAAAATCAGCATCAAGATCGGGTAGGGCAATTTAATGCGTTCCCCGACGCCGACAATCAGAATCGTGGCGAATAGCAGTGCGATGATCAGCAGGAAAAACTCCATAGTCTAACTATTCTAGTTTTTCCACGTCCCTAATCGGGATTATTGACTTATCGTTTCACTGGACCGAGGAGAAATGCCGCGGTGTCCCAGCGCTCGATGGCGCAGCCGTTATGCCGCGAGAAACTCGCATCGACCGGATCGCCTTGCAGCGTTCCATTGACTTCGGCCCGCTGCGGCCCGCCATAGATTTCGGTGCAGATCTCGTCCGGACCGGGCTTTCCGGTGATGACGCCGGGTTCAAGCTCGAGCTGCAAGCAGGCCTTGGACGCGTCGGGAAGGGTGCTGGAATCAGCGGATTGCTCGCCAGAGCATTCCAAGGTGTACTGCTGCGAGATTTCGGTGCCGTCATCGCGGATGGTGATTTCCAGTCGGGTGCGCGTTTCATGGCCGCTGCTGACGGCGCAAGAAGCCAGCAAGAGACCCACGGCGCTGGCCGCGATGCCGGCCAGCAGCAGGTGGTTTCCGCGTGCTGCGCCCATGCATCCATGATGCCCCGGCCCTAACCAGAGTTCTAGTCTTCCGGGGAGATTGGCAGGTTGTTGGCGACGTCCAGCAATTGCTTGCGCAGCGCATCGGCGCGCTGCGCAAATTCCTTTTGCAACCGCACATACTCGGCCTTGCCCTCGGGAGTTTCAATCCGGATGGGTTCGTGGCCCCAATCGCCCAAATCATAAGGGGAGGCCTGCATGTCCATGGTGCGGATGTCCCAAGCGAGCGCGAAGCAGTCCATGACCAGTTCGCTGGGTACCGCCGGGGAGAGCTTGTAGGCCCATTTGTACAGGTCCATGTTGGCGTGCAAGCAGCCGGGCTGTTCCAGATCGCGCTGGGTTTCCCTGGTTGGCTGCAGCTCGTTGAGCTCGATGGCCTGGGGTGCGTAGAAGCGGAAGGCATCGAAGTGGGTGCAACGGATCTTGTGGGTTTCCACCACTTCATCGGTTCCCTGCGCGCCCAGGCGCAGCGGAAGGTATTCATGGCGGATGCCGTTTTCCTCCGACTTGTAGGCCATCGCCCACTCGTGGAGGCCGAAGCAGGAGAAATTGCCTGGACGCTGAGAGGTGCCGGCCAGGATGATTCGGGCGAACTCGATGGCGCGTGCGCGCGCCTTGCCGAACGCCGGCGCATCAAATTGGTAGCCCGTGCCGTGGCTGCCCTGGACAACGCGGTAGAACTTCCAGTCGCGGCGTTCTTGGGCGGCCTCTCCGGTGAGAACCACGTCCATTCCGGGATGCCATCGGTAGAGCTGGCCAGGCTTTTGCGTGTAGTAGGTGAACAGGAAATCCTCGATAGGGTGCTTCTTGCCTTTCATGCGCCGATCCACGAAAGGTTCGCCAAAGGCCCGCGCCCGTGCTTCATGCTCGGCGGCATCAGGCATCCACTGCGAGGGTTCCAAAATGGTGGCGGTCAGAGGCATACTTCTAATTATTCAATTCATGGGCCGATGAAACCAGTTTGGTACGCCAACTCACACTTCCTGGAAAAGGGGGACGCGATGCAAGACTTTCCTGTCTGGGAACCGCCCATGGGCGGTACCGAGCAGCAGCATCTGTTCGGGATGCTCGACAGGCTGCGCACCACTTTCCGGTACAAGGCGGACGGGCTGGACATCGGCCAGCTGGCCACGAAGCTGCCCAGCAGCCAGCTGAGCCTGGGCGGATTGCTGCAGCACCTTGCCCTGGTCGAAGACGAGAAATTCACCTACTTCATCGCCGGGCAACGCCCCGAGGTGCTCCTTGAGCTCACAGCCGACGGGCGTGAGCAGTTCGTTGTGGATCTGGACGAAGATCCGGAGGTCCTTTTCCAACGCTACGACCATGCGGTGGCCAAGAGCCGGAAAATCCAGCAGTCGATCATCGAGGAAGGGACGCTGGATGCGGACTCGGGATTGGAATTCGAAGGCAAGCATGCGTCGATACGCAGAATCATCTGCGATCTGATCGAAGAGTACGGCCGGCATGCAGGGCATGCAGATCTCCTGCGGGAAGCCGTTGACGGGAGAGTGGGCGAAGATGCTCCGTGGGATTATCTGCCCGCGTGGTACCGGGAGTAGCGCCTGGAAGGCGGAACTTCCCTTCCTCCGCTGGAGTTTCCAGAGGCCTGGAACCTTGGCGGGCCTTTGAGCCGGTGCCGGTTCAGCGCGACTTATGGAAGAAACCTGAAAGCCCGTGGGGAAAACATGTCCCTGCCCCTACGATTGTGCCATGAACATTGTGCACTCCAGCCAGCTGCCGACATCCGCTCCCGTCGTTTTCGACTGGTTCTCGCAACCCGGTGCCATCCAGCGGCTCCTGCCACCGTGGCTTCCGCTGAAGGTCATCGAGGAAGCGGGCTCGCTGAAGGACGGAACAGCCGTCTTGGGTCTTCCCGGCGGATTGCTGTGGAATGCCAAGCACCAGCCCGATGGCTTCTCGGAGAACCGCAGTTTCGTCGACCAGCTCGAACCGGTTGGGCTGCGCGGCCTTCCTGCACGTGCCGTGCGGTGGCGGCACGAGCATTACTTCGAGCCCGCTGGGCCGCAGTCCACCACTGTGCGCGACTGCATCGAGTCGAATATGCCCGGGCGGCAGATCGAATCGATGCTCGCCTACCGGCACCGCCAGTTGGCGGACGACTTTGCCGCCCACCATCGCGCAGCGCAGTCCGGGCTGAAACCGCAGGTGATCGCCATAACCGGCTCAGGCGGACTGGTCGGCCAGGCCCTCTGCGCCTTCTTGTCCACCGGAGGGCACCGGGTCATCAAGCTCGTGCGGCACGCGCCGAACACGGCTAGCGAACGGCGCTGGGACCCAGCGGACCCCGACGAAGGCCTGCTCGAAGGGTGCGATGCGGTCATCCATCTGGCTGGGGCGAGCATCTTCGGACGATTCAGCCAGGCCCATCGCCAGGCGATCGCCTCCAGCCGGATCGAGCCCACCCGCTCCCTCGCCCTGCTGGCGGCACGTTCAGATGTCCGCACCTTCATCAGCGCCTCGGCCATCGGGTTCTATGGCGCTTCAGCCGGAGCGGACCCGCTGGACGAGTTCGATTCCCCGCCGGCCGGCACCCCGGACTTCCTCTCCGGCGTCGTGCAGCGCTGGGAGCAAGCCGCCGAAGAAGGCGGCGGTTCAATGCGCCGGGTGCAGATCCGCACCGGTGTCGTGCTCAGCCCCAAGGGCGGGATGCTCGCTGTTCTGCGCCCGATATTCTCCGCAGGCCTGGGCGGACCCTTGGGCGGTGGACAGCAGATGCTGTCGTGGATCGGCCTTGATGACCTGCTGGACATCTACCATCGCGCGCTCTGGGATTCGCAATTGGCTGGCCCCGTCAATGCGGTAGCGCCGCAGCCGGTCAGCAACGCCGAATTCACCCGGGTTCTGGCGCGCGCGGTGCACCGGCCCGCAGTAATACCAGTCCCCGGTGCTGCCCCGAAATTGGTGCTTGGCGCCGAAGGGTCGCAACTGCTGGCCATGGCCGATCAGCGGATCGTCCCGCGCAAGCTGCTTGATTCCGGGCATCAATTCCGCAACGAGCGGATAGAGCTCGAACTGGCCCATAGCCTCGGCGCGAGATAGGTGCTGGAACCGCCTGCCACGCTTCGAATGCTCCAGCGCTAGGTAGCTGCAGGCAACCGGGCTCGCCCAGCCGAGTGCAGGCGAATTGGAGATAAGCCAGCCAAAAGATTATCATTAGCTTAGCTAGATAATAGCCAATCTAGATAAGTTGTTACATCTGCCGGCTCCGGGAGGAGCTTGCCCATGCCGGCAGTTGTTCCAGGAGAAAGTGTGGAGGATCCTGATGGGAAACATGTCGGTAGCCCCGTTCGATGCAATCCTGTTGATGTCGTTTGGCGGACCGGAGAAGCCAGCTGATGTCCTTCCCTTCCTGCAGAACGTCACTCGGGGACGAGGGATTCCAGATGAACGTCTCGAAGAGGTGGGCGAGCATTACTACATGTTCGGTGGAAAATCACCGATCAACGAGCAGAACCAGGCTTTGCTGCGGGCGCTCCAAGATGAATTCGCGAGCCGCGGCATTGATGCGCCGCTGCTCTGGGGCAACCGGAACTGGGAACCGTATCTCGCTGAAGTGGTCGGTAACCATGCGCGCATGCACGGCTCGCGCAGGTTCCTGGCTATTGATACTTCGGCATACTCCTCGTATTCCTCTTGCCGGCAATACCGGGAGGATTTTGCAGGTGCCGTGGCCGCACTGGAAGCAGAAGGCATTGAGGTGATGATTGACAAAGTCCGCCAGTACTATAACCACCCGGGATTCGCCCAGGCCCAGCTCGAATGCCTCCGGCGAGGGCTGGCAGATCTCAAGCGGCTTGTCGGCAGCCTGGATCGCAGTCGCCACAAGATCCTCTTCGTAACCCATTCAATTCCGACGGCGATGCAGAAATCATCGGAGAAGTTCACCGCTGGCTACCAGGGGCAGCATGAAGAGCTCATGGCGTGGCTTAGCGGGGAATTGCATGGAGATGAACAATTGGATGCCGAGCTGGTGTTCTGCTCCCGATCCGGATCTGCGCACACCCCTTGGCTGGAACCGGACATCAATGACCGCATGCGCGAGCTTTCGGAATCTGGAACTGAAGCGGTACTGGTGGTTCCGCTAGGTTTCGTCTCCGACCACATGGAGGTGAAATTCGATTTGGATACCGAAGCGGCGCAGACAGCGCGTGAGTTGGGGATGGCGTTTCTCCGTGCCGATAGCGTCGGCATTTTGCCCGCCTTTGTCAGCGGCTTGGTCGATTTGGTCCTGGAACGCGCAGCTCAAGTGCGTGGAGAGCACCCGGAGCAAAGAACCATCTCCGGCAGCAAGGCGCTGGGCCCGGGCAGCGGTGCCTGCTCCCGGAATTGCTGCGAAGGCACCAGGGGAAAAAATACTGTTCCGAATTGGAACGTCGATAAGCCCGCAAGCTAGGCAGGCAGTTGCTTGCCAGCGATCACGGTTGGCTGGCAAGCCGCCGGAACTGCAACGGTCCCCGTTGGGTCCGGAAATCCTGTGCCCGGGATGATGATCCCGAGTGCCGCGGGCTACGAAACAGGGCCGGCCTTCCGAATCATCGATGATTGGTTTCTGCTGGATCGAACCTGGCTTTGCCGACCCTGCGTGGCCCGCGGCCGCCCGGGCACCTGAGAGCGAAGCGAAGCCAACTAGGTGCTTTCGTCGTCAAAGGGAGCCGGGCCGGAAGGCGCTGGCGGTGGCGGTGAGCGAGGCGGCGCCGGCTTCCTCGCAGTAGCGGAATCCGACAGCGCCTGGCCTGTCAGTTCATCGAGGTTCTCGCGTAGCGCGTCGTTGATGATCCTGCGAGGATCATATTGCCGAGGGTCGAGCCTTTTCAGATCCAGATTCTCGAATTCATCACCGAGATCCTCGCGGAGCTGTTCTTCGGCATCAGCGGCGAGACGGCGCAACTGCCGAATCAGCGTGGCAGTTTTCCGCGCATAGTCTGGCAGTTTCTCGGGCCCGAGCAGAACGGCCGCCAAGATAGCCAGGACGATGAATTCATTGCCGTTGATGCCTGCAATGCTCACGGGGAACCACCTCGCAATGTAGAGCTTGGACAGACGAAAGCAGCCGGGATTCCCCACGTTGCCCGCCTTGGCGCCGGGCTAGCCGCAGAGATCCTGGTCGGCGTTGCGGCTGTCCAGCTGGATCGGCTTCTTCTCGGGCCGCTTCAGATCCTGGTAGTCCTGGCCCAGGATTAATTCGATGCTTTCGACCTCGGCGACCGAGGCCTTGATATCGAGATTCATTGCTTTTGCGAAAGCAGCGGCCGTTCTCCTGGCGTCATCGGTGTCCGGAATCAGCAGCTTGGACTGCGCCTGCAAAGTCGCGGCGGTAGCTATCGAGATGACCGTGTAGCCCTGCTTCGTGGCGTCGTTCGCGAACTGTCCGGCAAGACCGCTCACGTGCGCGCCGTTGACGATGCTCAGAGGCAGCTTCCGGTTGGCGGATTGCTCAGCAGCAGATGTTCCGGTCGCGGAATCGGAATCGGGATTAACTGGGATGCCTTGCTTGATGCGTTCGAAGATGAGGGTTGCGTCAGGGGCCGGGACCACCCGGTTGGCGTTTGATGGCGCGGGCTGGTTCGGCATGGTCATGAAGACGATCTTGTCAGTGGGGACCTCTTTGATCCTTGCTGCCAGTGACGCAAGGTCCTGCAGCGAACTGAGCTGCGGGTCGACGGTCATCGAAGAGGTGGTGGCGGTTTCCGGCGAGCCGCCATGGGTGTCCGGCTCAAAGTGATGGGCCCAGCTTAAACACCGGGCTCCGCGCTGCCCGAGTCGATAAATCCGGGTGGCGCGGAGCCAGGCTGACGACGGACCATCGGTCCTTGGGGCATTAGCCCATGTGGATGACACCGAGGAGCATGCCTGAAGCAAGCATGACCAAGGAGACCACCAACGCGCGCCACAGCACCTTCTTGTGGTGATCGCCCAAGTCCACACGAGAGAGCGACACCAGCAGCAGGATGGCTGGAACGAGCGGAGACTGCATGTGCACTGGCTGACCGGTGATGGAGGCACGAGCCATATCCACCGCTGGAACACCGAAGTGCGCGCCGGCTTCAGCGAGAACTGGCAAGACACCGAAGTAGAAGGCGTCGTTGCTCATCAGGAAGGTGGCAGGAATCGAGATCAGGCCGGTCAGCACCGCCATGTAGGGGCCCATGGAGGAAGGAATGACATCCACCAGCCACTGGCTCATGGCATCAACCATGCCGGTGCCGGAGAGCACGCCGGTGAGCACTGCCGCAGCGAGCACCATGGAGACCACTGCAATGATTTCGCTGGAGTGCGAGGCAATCATCTTCACCTGGTCGGAGACCTTCGGGAAGTTGGCAATCAGCGCGATCGCGGTACCCACCATGAACAGGTATGGCAGCGGCATGACATCGACGACCAGCAGCACCATGATGGCGACGGTCAACGCAAGGTTGAAGTAGAACACCTTGGGGCGCAGGGTCTCGCGATCCGGATCCAGCACGGTGCCGTCCATGGTGGAGAATTCGGTGCCATCGCCCTTGCGGGCCACGGATTCCAGAACTGCCAGGTTGCCACCGGCAGGGGAGGTGCCGCCCGGGGTCTTGCCTCCGGTCGGGGTGGCAACGTTGCCGCCACCGAGCTCGGTTCCCCAGATTTCCGGGTGCTCGCGCTGCAGGCGGCGGCGTTCGGAAACACCCATCTGCCAGGCGAACAGGGCAATGACGATCAGGGCAATGCCCAGCGAAGGCAGCATCGGCACGAAGATTTCCGAAGCGTCCACACCCAGCGCCGCGGCGGCGCGGGCCGTTGGGCCGCCCCACGGAACGATGTTCAGGGTGCCGTTGGTCAGGCCGGCCACACAGGTCAGGACCACTGGGCTCATGCCCAGGCGCTGGTAGATCGGCAGCATGGCGGCGGTGACCACGATGAAGGTGGTCGATCCATCGCCATCCAGCGAGATGACCGCGGTGAGCAGCGCGGTGCCCATGACGACCTTGGCCGGGTCGTTGCCAACCAGTTTCTGGATGCCGGAGACCAGGCGGTCGAACAATCCGACATCGATCATGATGCCGAAATACATGATCGCGAACATCAGCAGGGCAGCGGTGCCGGACATGTCCTTGACTGCGTCCATGACCATATCGCCCAGGCCGAATCCGGCACCGGTGAACAGGCCGAAGATGGTCGGTACCAGAATCAATGCCAGCAAGGGCGTCATGCGCTTTGTCATGATCAGCACCATGAAGGTGGCGACCATGAGGAATCCGAGTGCAACAAGCATTGACCCGACCTCCATTTCAGTGTGAGTGAATCCTTTGGCCCCGCAAGCCGGGCGAGGCACTAATCCAAGGTACGTGGCGGTGCTCACTTTGCGCGTCTTGTGCTTATTGTTGAACGGTTATGTTCTTTGCCGTCTTTTTGCTCATTAAAATCATGAGCGTGCGAGGATGGGTTTATGCTGGGTGGCATGTTCCGTTCTGGCGCCGGCACCCGGCATTTCGCCTCCCGCATCATGCGACTGCAATTCCTTGTCGTAGGCGTCTTGATTGTCCTGGTTACCGCAGGAACGCTTTTCGCCAGCTATGACCGGGTGTATTCGAAAGCGGAGGACACTTCGCTGACCATCGCCCGCACCGTTGCGGTGCTGCCGGAAGTCGTCGAGCGGGTTTCACGCTACGCCCAGCAGGACAAGCTGGATCCGCAGGCACTCGCCGACGGCGATCTGCAACGTCTTGCTGATGCCGTCATCGAGCAGGAGCAAGCCTATTTCGTAGTGATCACCGAAGACCGCGGACTGCGCCTGAGCCATCCGAACCCCGAGGAACTGGGCAAGATGGTCTCCACCGACCCGGTCGCTTTGAAGGGCATCGAAGATGTTTCCCGGGAACACGGAACCCTGGGGGAATCGGTTCGCGCCAAGGTCCCGGTCTACAGCAGCGCTGGTGCCGTTGTCGGCGAGGTTTCCGTGGGCGTGACCACTTACTCCTTGACCGGGGCACTGCTCGGATCCTTCGCCTGGATTGTCTTGTTCGCGGCGCTCTCCGCGGCCCTGGCGGTATTTGCCGGGCGGGTGACCGTTCGACGCTTGAAACGCCAGACGCTGGGGCTGGAACCGGCCGAAATTGCCCAGCTGGTCAGGGATCAGCAGGCAGTGCTCTACGGTGTCACCGAAGGCGTCATGGGCATTGGCGCAGACAAGCGGATTACCGTGCGCAACAAGGCCGCCAGGGAGTTGCTGGGGCTGCCGCACCGCACCGAATTGGAAGATGTGGTGGGCCGCCACTTCGAATCCGCTGGCTTGGACCACCGGCTGGTCAAGGCGATCAAGGAATGCGACCCGGCACCTGTCCGTTTCGGAGCGAATGGCAACTCGCTCATTGCCCGCGTGACCAAGGTCGACCGTGACGGAGTGGATCTCGGGCTGGTCGTGCTGCTGCATGATGTCACCACGCTCGAAGCGCTGGGAACCAAGCTCGACGCAGTCCAGGACATGGCAGATGCCCTGCGCGCGCAGCGCCATGAATTCGCCAACCGCATGCATGCGGTTCTCGGCCTGATAAACCTGGGCAAGATTGAACAGGCCGAAGACTACCTGCGCGAGGTGATGGAAGCCGGGCCGAAGATCGCCCAGGTCCCCGGGCTGGAGGCTATCCAGGATGCCTACCTCGCGGCGTTCATCTCGGCGAAGGCCGTGCGCGCCCACGAGCTGGGCATCGAACTGCGGGTGTCTGGGCAATCCATGATCTTCGGCCATATTGCCTCGGCCCACGACGCCCAGGATGCCACTGCAGTCCTGGGCAATCTGCTGGACAACGCCTTCACTGCGGCTCTTCGCACGGACGCAGAACCCTGGGTGGAGATAGACCTGCTGTCGGAGGGGAGCACCTTGCACATTGCCGTGGCCGATTCAGGACCCGGCATCACCACTGACGAGGATATCTTCGCACGGGACGTCAGCACCGGATCCCACCTGGGCAATGAGCATGGTCAAGGCGTAGGGCTGCCGCTGATCAAGCGGCTGGCCCAAGCCCGCAGCGGGGATGTCTGGATCGCCGACCGCGGAACAGATGGATCCGGTGCAGTTTTTGCAGCACGATTGCCGGCGGTTCTGGTTGAGCCGGCCAGTTCAGTCAACCACTACAGTGAAGGAGCGCAACTTTGAGCGAGAACAGCAGCGGACATTATCGGGTGCTGATCGTTGATGACGATTTCCGGGTCGGCGAGCTGCATGCGGAAATGGTCAATGCCATCCCCGGGTTCCAGGCTTTGGAACCTGTGCAGGATCCGCGCGTGGTCCCCAAACTGGTGCAGAGCCTGAAACCCGATTTGGTCCTGCTGGACCTCTACCTGCCGCATGTGAGCGGAATCGAGCTGCTGAGAGAACTCGATGTCGATGCGATCATGATCTCCGCGGCGATTGAGCCGAAGAACATCGACAAGGCGCTGCGCTCAGGCGCGCTGGCCTTCATCATCAAGCCTTTCGATGCCAAGACCCTGGCTTCCAAGCTCAAAGGCTGGGCGCGCTACCGCCGCCAATTGGCCGGGACCGCGGAGTTCAACCAGCAGGGCGTGGACCGGTTGTACCGGTCGCTCCAAGGCGGCGAGGAATCCAGTGCGTCAGTGGCCGCCGCCCCGACCGAGCATGCAGTGCTTTCCTGCGTGAAGGAAGCGGCCGAACCGATGAGCGTTGCCGAGGTTGCAGAAGCGGTGGGGGTTGCCCGTGCGACAGCGCAACGCTATTTGGCGGCGCTGGTGGCCAACGAATCCCTGGAGCTCCAGCTTGGATACGGAACCCGTGGCCGACCTGAACACCGATACGTGGCACGTTAGCGAAGGCACCCTAGGTGGCGTCCCAGACCCGGCGATAGAAAGAGATCTTCCGCTCATCCAGTTCGATGCCGTAGCCCGCGTAGACGTACTGTTCGAAACCAGGCCCGTAGTTCCACTCGGTGCTCCACGCGGCAATGGCCAGATCTGCCCAGCGGTCTGCGAGTCCCAGCATGCCCAAATCCACATGCGCGCTGAATTCATGGTCGTCGGTGATGATCGTGTTTGGCAGGCACGCGTCGCCATGGCACACCACAAGATCCAGTTCCGGGGCGTTGTCGAGAAACTCGGCCTGCTGATCGGCTGGCAGATGCTGAATACGGGATTCCAGATCCCAGTCGAAAGGGCATGCTCCAATGGGCAAGGCATCGTGCATTTGCCGCAGTCCATGGCCGACAGCGTGGGCTGAACGCGCAGGGTCGCTTTTGCCCAGGCTGCTGGCTGCGCTGTGCCCGTGCAATGCGGCGGTGATGAGCAGCTGGCCGTCAGCCTGTTCTTCGCAGGAGAGCACTTCTGGGACTCGAATGAATTTACCTGCCCATTTCATGCGCTGGGCTTCAGCCCTCAGATCGCCTTCCGCTTCCGGAGGGCATCCCGGTGACCACTTGGCGAAGCGTATCTGTTCGCCCGAGCCGATGCGGTAGGTGACTCCGCCAAGCGCATTTTGCCAGATACCCTCGATTTCTGCAGGACCAGCTGCTGCGCGCACCGCTGGGGGAACAGGATGATCCGCCGAGGGCGGGCCAGAAATCACTCGCGTTGAACTCATTGTCCAAGTCTGCCAGCAATCGGCGTTCCGGTGGCAGGCTGGAGGAACGCCAAGCGGCTTGCAAATTCGCGCAGGTGCGCTAGCTCGTGCACGGCCATTGGACTGCCAGGAATTAATTTCTTCTTGTGTTCATCTTGTCTCAAGGAAACGGCTGATCGAGTCGTGAACACTGAGGCGCATGACTGATATTTCGCGTCGCAAATTGCTCACCGGTGCTCTCGGTGCAAGCGCCCTGACCTTGGTCGGGCCGACGGGAGCAGCGCTGGCTTCCGGCAACCCCCGCCTCGTGCGTTCCCGCCTTGGCCTGACCAGCGGGTTTACCATGGGTGATGTCTCCACCAGCAATGCCGTGCTCTGGGCCCGCAGCTCGGGCGAAGGCCGCTTGCGTGCTCAACTGCGCGCGGTAGACGAGACCGGGGAAATCATCCGTGGCCGTGGATCATTCGCCAGAACTCTGCGCGGCGCCTACGCCCGCGAGGCCACCGACTTCACCGCAAAGATCAATGCCCAGCATCTGCCTGCCGGAACCCGCTTCGCAGTCACCATCGGTTTTGAGGACGACAACGGAACCCTTGGCGAGACGCAGGATGGCTGGTTCAGCACCGCACCTGCACTGACCGGTCGCCGTAATCATGACGCCTCCCGAGCCCAAAGCTTCGTCTGGTCCGGCGACACCGCTGGCCAGGGCTGGGGCATCAATGAAGAGATCGGCGGCATGCGCGCCTACGCGGCCATGCATGCGACCAAGCCGGATTTCTTTGTGCACAGCGGCGACACCATCTACGCCGATGGCCCGATCGCCGCAGAGGTCGTGGAACCTGATGGCCAGATCTGGCGCAACCTGGTCACCGAGGAAGTCTCCAAGGTGGCCGAAACCTTGGACGAGTACCGCGGACGGCACCGCTACAACCTGATGGACCGCAACGTGCGGGCCATGTATTCCGAAGTTCCGGTGATTGCCCAGTGGGATGACCACGAGACCCACAACAACTGGTGGCCCGGCGAAATCATCGAAGATGAGCGCTACACCGTGCGCGATGTCAACACCTTGGCAGCTCGCGGACGCCAGGCCTGGCAGGAATACCAGCCCATCGCCGACCCGCGCGCCATGCGCTCAGGCACCGGTTTCGAGGCGGCTCGAATTTACCGCAAGATCTCCCGCGGCCCTGCGCTTGACCTGTTCGCGTTGGACATGCGCAGCTACAAGTCGGAGAACACCGCTGGAATGGAAGTGAAGTCCACATCCATTCTCGGCGAAGAACAGCTGAATTGGCTGGTGGATTCCCTGGCCAAGTCCAAGGCCACCTGGAAGGTCATTCTCAATGACCTTCCGCTGGGCATCATCGTTCCAGATGGCAAAGCCCAGGAATCAATTTCCAACGCTGACCACGGGGCACCGCTGGGCCGCGAGTTGGAATTGGCCCGGTTGCTCAAGGCGATCAAGGACCGCGGCATCAAGAACGTCGTTTTCCTGACTGCCGATGTCCACTACTGCGCAGCCCACCACTACTCGCCCGAACGCGCGGCATTCCGCGAGTTCAATGAGTTCTGGGAATTCGTGGCCGGGCCAGTGAATGCCGGTTCCTTCGGGCCGAACCAGATGGACGGCACTTTCGGGCCGCGTGTGGACTTCTCGCTCGCAGGCACCACGAACCAGTCGCCGCGCGATGGCAAGGGCCAGTTCTTCGGCCACGTCGATCTTGACGAGCAGGACCTGTTCACCGTCACGCTGCGCAATGGGCTGGGCGACATCGTCTACACCAAGACGCTGGAACCGGCCAAATAGAAACCAAAATGAAGAACGCCTGCGAAACAGGAATTGTTTCGCAGGCGTTCTTCGCTTGGCTAATCAGCGCTTAGCGTCCGGTGCCGCCGTAGACGGTGGCTTCCACATCGGTATCGAGGTCGAATGCGGTGTGGATTGCGCGTACTGCGTCATTGAGCTTGTCGGCATCGGTGACCACCGAGATGCGGATTTCGGAGGTCGAGATCATGTCCACGTTCACGCCTGCGCGGTGCAGCGCTTCGAAGAAAGTGAAGGACACGCCTGGGTTCGAGCGCATGCCTGCACCGATCAGCGAGAGCTTGCCTACCTCGTCATTGTGCTCGATATCCTCGAAGCCGATTTCCGGCTTTGCGGTGTTCAGCGCTTCGAGCACATGCTTGGTTTCGGTCATCGGCAGGGTGAAGGAGATATCGGTGGCACCAGAGCCGCGGGTCGAGATGTTCTGCACAATCATGTCGATATTGGCTTGCGCAGCGGCGATCACACCGAAAATCTGTGCGGCCTTGCCCGGAATGTCAGGTACGCCAATGATGGTGACCTTGGCTTCGGAGTGGTCGTGGGCGACACCTGAGATGATTGGCTGTTCCAAGGGTTCTCCCTCTTGAATTTTGATTTTGTCTTCGGGATCCGGGAGCACCCAGGTGCCCTCGTTGGTGCTGAATGAGGAGCGCACGTGCAGCGGCACGCCGAAGCGGCGGGCGTATTCAACGCAGCGCAGGTGCAAGATCTTCGAGCCGCTGGCGGCCATTTCCAGCATTTCCTCGCTGGTGATCTTCTCGATCTTCTTTGCCGAGGAGACCACGCGTGGGTCGGCGGTGTAGACGCCGTCCACATCGGTGTAGATCTCGCAGACATCGGCGCCCAGAGCCGCGGCCAGTGCCACGGCAGTGGTGTCCGAGCCGCCACGGCCCATGGTGGTGATGTTCTTGGATTCCTTGCTCATGCCCTGGAATCCAGCGACGATGGCAACGAAGCCGCGGTCGATGGCCCGGCGCACCCGCTGCGGGGAGACCTCCATGATGCGGGCCTTGCCGTGGGTTGAATCGGTGATCAGGCCTGCCTGCGAGCCGGTGAATGATGCGGCCTGCTCGCCGAACTGGTTGATGGCCATTGCCAGCAGCGACATCGAGATGCGTTCACCGGCGGAGAGCAGCATGTCCATTTCGCGGGCAGGTGCATCATCGGTGAGCTGGCCTGCCAGATCCAGCAGGTCATCGGTGGTGTCGCCCATTGCGGAAACAACGACGACGACGTCATGGCCCTTGGACTTGGTATCAATAATTCGGCGCGCTACACGCTTGATGCCGTCGGCATCTGAAACGGAAGAACCGCCAAATTTTTGAACAATTAGGCCCATGGGCACTCACTCCACCTGTTGAAAGCTGTGCCTCGCCGCCGGTGGTTGCTGATAGAACTTTGGCGTGAGGCATCTACCAGATAAATATTGTGACAGCTACGAGGTGCCATGTCCTAGTTGGGGCGGTAACCATTGGTCATATTGCCTAGAAACCCCAGTGCGAGTTGTCGAAAAGCGCTGGCTATCCCTTGAATTCAGCCAAAATTTGTCGCCAAAAGCTCTTCCATTCAGACACCTGCTCAGGTGTTTCAGCCTTAGTGATGTTTATGGCTACCGAGGATTTTTCTCCCTTGAGCCCAATGTCTACCTGTGCCTTGGTGCCATCGCTGAAGTCCGCCCGCCAGTAGCGCCAGCGCTCGGAACCGCTGGTGCGTGCAGGTTCGGATAGTTCGTTCCCGTTGAATTCCTTGCGGTCTTTCACGCAGGCGACCCAGCGCTCCAGTGCCGTATCCAAATCGGCATCGATGGTGCTGCTGACCGAGCCCTGGAAGGTGCCGTCCTGGGCTTGGCCAGGTACACGCCTTCCGATGTGCTGCTCATAGGCCACCGCGACGGATTGGGCCCACCATTCTGGATTTTCGACTGCTGCGGGAATGCCGGTGATGGCCAGTTCGGCCATCTCCTTATGCGTCATCTCGTCGGCTCCGCCGGCACGCAGTTTGACGCACCACTGATCCCACTCGATGCCGGTGGCATTGGCGATGGCTGACGTGTTGCTGCTTTTGATTGCCATGAGCTCAGTCTACGACCCGCTTAGAGCTGCCGGTACTCGGAGGCAATGCGCCGGGCCCAGAGAAGCCTCTGGCTTTCATCACGGTCCTTCATCAGTGGAAGCAGCATCTGCACCTGTTCGCTCTGCTTCAAGTCGCGCAGGCCGGCGGCGTCCATCATGCCTGCCCATTCGCCCATGCTTGAACCGGTGTGGTCTTCGATTTTCTCTGCTCTGCTCAAGGATTCGCTCATGTGCATGAACGTAGCAACCCGAAACGACAGGATGGCTGCTGCACACTTCAGCGCGGAGGAATGCCCCTGCAAGCAAGGGCATTTAAGCTTCTCTGGCCGGTCTTCTCGGTATTTCCGAGAAGACCGGCCAGAGGGCGAAGCGAACTACAGGGACTGGATTTCCAAGTTCAAGCGACTGAGTAGATCGATGAGTTTCGACAGATCCTCGTCGTCCCAACCGGTCATCCGCGCGCGCAGTTCCGTGCGCCATCCTTGGAAGGTTTCATGCCACCGTTCTTCCGCAAGATCGGTAGGCAGGAGGTGGGACACCCGACGGTCTTCCGGATCGACTTCACGCTTGACCAATTCCAGTTGTTCCAGCTTCGTGATCATGCGCGACAGCGAGGCTTTGTCAACCAGCAGCCTTTCGCAGATTTCGGACTGGGTGATGCGCTGGCTGCGCAGAATCATGCCCAGAACCGGAAGGTGGCCCGGGGTGAGGCGGCTTTCGAGCCGGGTGGCCAGTTCCCGCTTGGCCCGCGCCGTCAGCGCGATCAGCGAGAACAGCTCTTGTTCGGCACTTGCGGACAGATCGGGGCGTTCTGCCACCGGGGCGTCGCCAGCTTTGCTAGGAACCTGCACTGGATCTCCTAGTTGCCAGCTGGCTTTTCTGCCTTGCCTGCACCGTTGTCCTCAGTGTCCAGATCCTGCATGCGCTCGCTTGCGGTCTGGGTCTTCAGTGACTGGTTGGGGATCAGGCAGACAGCCACGACGACAATCAGCGACAGCGGAGCGGCAATGGCGAACAGCGAAGGCACTGCATCGCCGTAGATGGACTCGAAGATCACGCGGACCGGTTCAGGCATCGCTGCCACCGAAGGCAGGTTTCCGGATCCCAGCGCCGCGGTCAGTTCCTTGGCCTGGTCGCCCAGGGAGGCCAGGGCTGCGGCCAAATCGGACTGGCGGTCGGCGATCATGCTTGGCACGGTAGTCGCCAGTACGGCGCCCAGTCCCGCGGTACCTGCAGTGCCGCCGAGGGTGCGGAAGAAGTTCACGGCCGAGGAAGCTACGCCCAGTTCCTTGACGTGGACCGAGTTCTGCACCACCAGCACCATGTTCTGCATGACCAGGCCCATGCCGGCGCCGAGGATGAACATGTAGGCAGCGACCAGCACATAGTTGGTGTCGTAGTGGATGGTTCCCAGCAGGAACAAGCCGATGACAACCAGCACAGAACCGGTGACGACCAGCGCCTTCCACTTGCCGGTGCGCGAGATCACCGCACCGCCGATGGTGGAGATGACCAGCAAGCCGCCCATCAGCGGGAAGGTCATCAGGCCGGCCATGGTCGCGCTCGCGCCGCGGGCCATGATCATGTACTGGCTGAGGAACACCGAGGTGCCGAACATCGAAACACCAATGGCCAGCGAGGCGATGACAGCGAAGGTGAAGGTGCGGTTCTTGAACAGGCCCAGGCTCAGCAACGGCTCCGAGGCCTTGGTCTCAACCAGGATGAACAATGCCAGCAGGACTACCGCACCGGCGATCATCATGTAGCTGGTCGCCGAGGCCCACTCGAACTGGGAGCCGCCCAGCGACATCCAGATCAGCAGCAGCGAGACGCCGGCGGAAAGAAGGACGATGCCCCAGTAGTCGATCTTGACCTTGCGCTTGGCAATGGCGGGCAGATGCAAGGTGCGCTGGATCAGGATGACCGCAGCGATGGCGAAAGGCAAAGCGATGAAGAAGTTCCAGCGCCAGTTGATGGCGTCGGTAACGAAGCCGCCGATCAACGGGCCGCCCACGGTGGCAACGGCCATCACAGCGCCGAACAGGCCCATGTACTTGCCGCGTTCGCGAGGGGAGAGGAAGTCGGCCATGACAATCTGTGCCAGGGCGCCAACGCCACCGCCGGCCAGTCCCTGGACCACGCGCATGGCGATCAGGAAGCTGGTGTCCTGCGAGAAGCCCGCCGCGGCCGAAGCCAGGACGAAGATGGATAGCGAGATCTGCAGCAGCAGCTTGCGGTTGCCGAGGTCGGCGAGCTTGCCCCAGATTGGGGTGGCGATGGTGGTCGCCAGCAGCGTGGCGGTGACGACCCAGGTGTAGGAGGTCTGGCTGCCGTTGAGATCCGAAACGATCAGCGGCAGCGAGCTGGAAACAACGGTGTTGGCCAAGATGGAGACGAACATGCCCATCAAAATGCCCGTGAGGGCAGTGAGGATTTCGCGGTGAGTCATCTTGGGCTTGGCGACCGGTGCGGTTGCGGTCATGAAAGCTCCAAAAAATAGGGTCAGGCGGGGAAAGCCTGAATGGTTGATTGATGTCAACTATACGACGATAGTTGACTTTTATCAACTAAGCGTGTTTCGCCGCACATCGCGCTGCAGGAATAGAAAAATGCCCTGCACTCATGCCGGTAAACCGGTCGAATGCAGGGCGTTCAAAAACTGCGTGAATTAGTGGCTGCGGCGGCTGTCCATCTCGGGAACAACTGGATGCGACGGCGCGTCGCCGGTGTCGCCCGTGTCGCTGGCAACGCGCAGCAGGCGCGGCTCGGAAAGCTGCGCCTTCGGCTTTTCTGCGGCATCCCCAGCTTCTGCCTGCGGTGCTTCCTGCTCGGATTCCTGCTTCTCTGCCTTGAGCCGGGCCGGGCCGGGTGCGGTGCGACCGGCAGCCCAGCGTCCTTCGAAGGCGCGGGCCAAGGTCACTTCATCGGCGTATTCCAGATCGCCGCCCACCGGCAGGCCGGAAGCCAGACGGGTAATGCGGATGCCCAGGGGAGCCAGCGCGCGCACCAGGTACACGGCGGTGGCTTCGCCTTCGAGATTCGGGTCGGTGGCCAGGATCAGCTCGGTGATCGAGTCATCGGCCAAGCGGGTTACCAGCTCACGGATGTGCAGCTGTTCCGGGCCAATCCCTGCCAGCGGATTGATAGAACCGCCGAGCACGTGGTACTTGCCGGAGAACGCCCGGGTACGTTCAATGGCCAGGACGTCCTTGGACTCCTCCACGATGCAGATCATGGTGCCATCGCGGCGCTCATCGCGGCAAATGGCGCAGGTGTCCTGCTCCGAGATGTTGAAGCAGATCTCGCAGAATTTCACCTTTTCCTTGACCAGCTGGATCGAGGCGGCGAGCCGGGTCATGTCCTCGGCATCGGCATCGAGAATGTGGAAAGCAATGCGCTGAGCCGACTTCGGGCCGATGCCAGGCAAGCGACCGAGCTCGTCGATCAATTCCTGTACAGCACCTTCGTACACGTGCGCCTACTTTCTAGCTTGCTTCACTACCTTGAAATTGTTCCGTGGTACACCTTAGTGTCTCACTCCGACAGCTCGCCGTGGTGCCGGCTACAAGCTGCGTTTGATTTCCACTACATTCCCGTTCACGTCGCGCTGCTCGATGACCATCCCGCCAAGCAGGCGCTCCACGGCTGGAACGCCGATCAGTGCAGAATCCTCGACCTCGATGTCATCGTCGCTGGGGACGAACTCCTCCGGATCCTGCACCGGGGCAGGATCGGGAGCCGATGCCGGGCCGCCCCAGCCGCGTGCCGACTGGGCAGGCGCTGGCGCGCTTGGTGCGTTCTTCGCCTGGTTCATCAGCTGCTGGTACCGGCTCATGCGGCCCGTGCTTGCCGGTGCCGATGCAGCGGGGGCTGGTTCAGGATCCGCCTGCGGAGCACCCCAGCGCGGTGCCGTCTCCGGAGCGGGTGCCGGGGCTGCTGGCGAAGGCGCCGGTGCAACCGGCTCCGGGCGGGGCTGCTCCTGCTCGCGTGGGCGAATCTGAGGCTGTGCAGGGGCGGGCGCAGGCTCCGGAACCGATCGCTCTGGAGCTTGCGGAGCCGGCTGCTCTGGTGCAGCAACCGCCAGATTCTCGAAGGAATCGGTGGTGCTGTCCGGGTGCAACGGAGTCGAAGACACCGGGCGCGCAATATTCGGAACTCCGCCTTCGGCCTGGCGCGCTGCCATGCCGGCAGTCATCCGGGGCTTGGGGGCTACCGGAGGCCCGTCGAAACTGCGTGGCGCACTGGTTGCCGGGGCGGGCGCCACCGGCTCTGGCTGGGGAGCCGGGGCCGGGGACTGCTGCTGCGGCTGAACCTGCGGTGCCGCCGGGGCGGGGCCATCCGGCGAATAGTACGGGTCATCCGGGAGCGGCGGCTCGTCGAAATACGGCTCTTCCGCGGGTGGCGGAACGTCATCGTAGGAGCTGGCGTACCCGTCATGGGCGCGTGGTGCAGGTGCGGCTGGTGCCGAGCTCTGCACCGCCGAGGCAGGACGCTGCTGCGGTGCCGGAGCGGCAGCTTGGGCCCGTGCTGCGGCGCGCGCAGCAGCCCCAGCAGAACTTACAGCCTTGGTGAACTTAGTTGGTGCTGGGGTTGGCGCCGGGATTGGCCGGCGCTCACCTTTTGGGGAACCACCACCATTGGGGTTGGATCCGCCTTCGGTCAGGACCACTTCGATTGGCGAACCTGCGACCTGGGAGAGGACTCCGGTCAATGTATTCATCATGTCGGGCCGGTTGCGCAGATTCACGATGGGGCCAGTGTTGCTGAACGCCAAGGTAAGGGTACGGCCATCGAAGCCTGCCACGGAGCCATAGGTGGCGACCATGGAATGCAGGACACGCGAACTGCCCTGCAACTGCTGCAGGATCGTAGGCCAGGCCTGCTGGAACATCGCCACCGGCGAGCCGGCGCCCTGTGATGCTGGCTGCTGGCCCTGCGGGGTTCCGCCGGGCGCGCCGTGCTGAGGCTGCTGGGGAGACTGCGGACGTTGTTGCTGTTGTGCTTGCTCGCGCTGAGCTTGTTCTTGTGCGGCGCGCTGTTGTGCTTCGCGTTCTGCTTGCTCGCGTTGTGCTTGTTCTTGTGCGGCGCGCTGTTGTGCTTCGCGTTCATCCTGCTCGCGCTGGGCTTGTTCCTGCGTCGGATGGGCAGTGTTGCGCTGGGCATCCGTGCCAGACTGGCTGGCCTCCGGCGCTTGTTGCGAGTGCTGCGGCTGGGCAGGCTGCGGTGCTTGGGCTGCGCGGTTGGCGGCAGCTCGACGTGCGAATTCGGCCATGGCAGGATTCTGCTTCACGTCATCGATGGAAACACCGGTGCCGAAGGACAAATCTTCACCGCTGGACGGATCAGGAACCAAGCTGAATGGTGCCACACCTTCAGGACGGGCTGCCGGAATGCTCGGACCAGGTTGCACCTCGGTGGTCACCGAGCGGTTTTCGCCCTTTGGCCCCCAAGTTGCGCCCCAGTCAGCGGCTTCACCGGTGTTCAGGGAAGCTGCCGCACCAGGATCCAGCGGGGCATTTGGGTCATCATCAGCCGGCTGTGGCTGTGGCTGCGACGGCATGGTCTCCTGCGGCTGCGCTTCCTGTGGGGCAGGAACCGGCCTTGAAGCCTGCTGCGGCTGCTCGGTGCGCTGAGCCTGAACGGGTTCTGTGTGCTGCGCAGGCTGCTGCATCGGCGTTGGAGCAGGGGAATCCTGCTCCTGCGGCTGAGCATGAGCCGACTGGACTTGTGGTGCCTGCTCTTCAGCCGGTTCCGGGGGCCCTCCGCGACGGGACTTGGCAGCGGCCAAGGCCTCGCGTACTGCGGCAGCGCCCTGACGCGCGGCGCCAGGATTCGGGGCATCATTCGTTGAGGGTGCGGCACCCGCGGCATCGTCTTCATTAAGCGCAGGCAGTGCTCCACCGGTCATCGCATGGCGCTCCAGGCGATCCAGTCGCGCGGCGAACGAGCTGTCGGAGTTCTGCGAGCCTGGCAGCATCAAGCGCGCCGCCAGCAATTCCAAGTGCAGCCGAGGCGAGGTAGCGCCGGTCATCTCGCTCAGAGCCTTGTTGGTGACATCGGCCCATCGTGACAGTTCGCCTGCGCCGACCAGACCCGCCTGCAAGTGCAGGGCTTCGAGCTGGTCTTCTGGCACGCCGCGCAAGATCTTCTCAAGGCCTTCGGGCATCGCCTTGGCAATGATCAGATCGCGGAAGCGCTCTAGCACATCTTCAACGAAGCGCCGAGGGTCCAGACCGGTCTGGATGATGCGGTCGATCGCACCGAACAGCCCGGCGCCATCGGATTCGTGCAACGACAAGGTGACCTCGTCGAGCAGCGTCGAGTGGGTATAGCCCAGCAGCGCAACCGCGGTCTCGTAGTCAAGGTTGCCATCGCGGGCGCCAGCGATCAGCTGATCCAGCACCGAGAGGGTATCGCGAACCGAACCGCCGCCAGCACGGATCACCAGTGGCAGTACGCCTTCGGCTACCGCGACGCTTTCGCGTTCGCAGAGCACCTGCAGGTACGCCAGCAGCGCCTCGGGTGGAACCAGGCGGAATGGGTAGTGGTGGGTACGCGAGCGGATGGTGCCAATGACCTTTTCCGGCTCGGTCGTCGCGAAGATGAACTTGATATGCGCCGGTGGTTCTTCAACGATCTTCAGCAGGGCGTTGAAGCCTGCCGCGGTGACCATATGGGCCTCATCGATGATGAAGATCTTGTAGCGGTCGCGGGTAGGCGCGAACGTTGCGCGCTCGCGCAGGTCGCGGGCATCATCGACGCCACCATGGCTGGCCGCATCGATCTCGATGACGTCCAGCGAACCTGGTCCGCCATTGGCCAGGTCCACGCAGCTTGGGCAGGTGCCGCAAGGAACCGGAGTCGGACCCTGCTCGCAGTTCAGGCAACGGGCAAGGATGCGGGCAGAGGTCGTCTTGCCACAGCCGCGCGGGCCGGAGAACAAGTACGCATGGTTGACGCGGTTCTTCTCCAGAGCCGTCATCAAGGGCGCAGTAACGTGCTCCTGCCCGATGACGTCGCCAAACGTATCGGGACGATATCTGCGATAAAGCGCTGTACTCACACCGGTTCCCTATCAGTTGCCTGATGCTCTGAGCATCAGCTGTTGGACAATATTCTCTGGTTCGACGATCCACGGCTCGCGTGGCAGATTCGCCGGATCGAAAGCTTCCAAGGCTGCCTGCAAACTTGTGCTGGGCAAGCCCAATGACTCTAGCAAAACCGCCACAACGTTGGCTGGATGCACACCTTGTTCGGTGATCTCTTCGAGTGTTACCGCGCCATCGCGCTTGGCCAGGCGCTGTCCCTTGGCATTCAGTGCAAGCGGGACGTGTGCATAGGATGGGATTGCGTGGCCCAGAAGCGTTGCCAGGTAGGCCTGACGTGGCGCAGAAGAGAGTAAATCATCTCCGCGTACGACCTGGTCGATGCCTGAGAAATCATCATCGACGACAACCGCAAGATTGTAGGCTGGTGCGCCGTCGTTGCGCACCAGGACAAAATCATCAACCGCGCCGGTGTAGTCGCCGAATAGTTCATCGTGAACAGAAAATTCGTTCACTTCTGAACGCAGGCGCAAGGCGGCCGGACGATTCTGTGCTTTGGCCGAGCGCTCGCTGGCGCTCAGATTGCGGCAGGTTCCCGGGTAGGCACCGGGCGCAGCATGCGGAGCGCTTCCGGCTTCGGCAATATCCTTGCGCGAGCAGTAGCATTCGTAGACCAGACCGCGCGCTTTGAGCCGTTCAACGGCTTCAAGATATATCGGAAGGCGGTCGGACTGGCGGAGCATGTCACCGTCGAAGTCGATGCCCAAGGACGCTAGCTCGGCAATCTGGGTGGCTTCGGCGCCGGAACGAACACGGTCCAGGTCCTCAATGCGCAATAGGAATTCGCGTTGCGTGGAGCGGGCGAAAAGCCAGGCGAGAATTGCCGTGCGCAAATTGCCAAGATGGAGCGGCCCCGAAGGGCTAGGGGCGAAACGGCCAGCGCCCACGTGGACTCCATTCGGCTTGCGTAAGAAAGTAAAAGACCCCTCATGCACCTGCCAGAGCCCATCTACCCTTGCTACCTTCCGGTCCTGGGGGAGTTCAACAGGATGACACCACACGAGGGGTCACCCAAAATACTACCTGAGGTTGGCGCTTGGATAAAATCGGAAGGCGTGCGCTTGATCTCAACTGGCCAATCCTGAGCAGGATTGCTGTTAGTTCTCAGGCGGTGCTTTCTTCAGGCGGTTCTAGCCAGCCAAGCACGCGGCGAACACGGTCATTGAGTTCGATGGTTGGCAGCATGGGCGTTTGCTCTTTCTCGAAATCGAAGTTCTGCACGCTGGTGACGCTGCCGGGAAGCTCGATGCAGATCATGCCGTTGGGGGAGCGCCAGTTCACCGAACCGTCCGGAAGGTATGTCGCCTGCCACCCCAGCACATGCTTGAACATCTGATGCCGCTTGCACAATAGATGAGTGTTGCTCCGGGTGGTATGCCCGCCCTTGGCCCATGCCTCGATATGGTCTATCTCAGCTGATTCGGCTGGCCGATTGCATCCTGGGAATCTGCAAACCACATCCCGGCTCCGCAGCAGATCACGCAGTGCCTTCGACGGACGGTACTTTTCGCGGCCGACGTCTATGGCCGCCCCGGACCAGGGATCGGTGAGCACCTTGATGAAAGACGGTGCATCCTTGGCAATCAGCAGTGCCGTCCCCACGGGGATGGGTCCGTAGCCTTCGAGATCCGCCAATGCGCGTTTAGGATCAGCGAGCATTTCCAAGGCAGGAATCGTGACAGCGACACGGGCTTTCAGCGGGGTCCCTTCGGTTGCCGGCCAGCCATCGAGCAAGGCATCGCAAATAATATCCAGCCGTCGTTGCTGTTCGGTCCGGTGATCATCTGGATCAGCGTTGCGTACTGCATGCCAATTGACGGTATTGATGATGGCCAGTGCTTTTTCTGCTGGCAGGTGGAGTTGGATGACGCTCATGCCATTGGCCTCGTGCCAATAGATGACCTTGCGGTCCTCTGCACTTTTCTTGTGGCGTTCTTCGATCGGCTTGGGGTGCAGGCGTTCATGCATTTTCCGAGCGCGTTGGGCAACTGCGGAGTCGGTGGCCTGCCGAGCTATCGGCAGCAAGGTTTGCTGCATTAGCTGCACATCCTCGGGTGCAAGATCTTGGGAGTGCTTGACGATCTCTTGCGCGGATCTAGTCGTGATCTCGCCGACGCTCAGCGCGTCCAGGATATCTGGGCAAAGATGGCGCAGTCCTTCGGCAAAGAATAATTTGTCCTGGACTTTCCTTTCTGAGGATCGCAGGGCCACCGCTGCCTCGGCGACAAAAGATGAACGGATCAGTGATTCATCGGAACGATTGACACCGTAGAAACATGCGGATTGATCTTCAACTGGCTCTTCAATGTCCTCAGGATCATCCAGCAGAGATTCTTGGGACCCCTGGCTGACTGTCTCGGCAACCAAATATTCGTAGCTATCGGCCAATATTGCTGCCTCGGCAGCATCGAGCATGCTGTGCAACCGTGCAATGGCCTTCAGTCGTTCCAGCCCTTGGGCGGAACTTGAGACAGGTGGCTGCTCGTAAAGTCGTGTGGCGGTGGCGGCAATCTGGGTAAAGAGATTGTCCTTATCCAGATTCGCTGCCCAAAGCCCGTCAATTCCGGGGATGTGCCTTGTCCCCGGAGGGCTAATGGGCAGCCGCCGAGGATCATCTTTCCTGTGAAATGCCTCTCTTTTACTCATGCTTACAGTATTGATCTGTTCAAACTGCGGTTTTCAAAGAAAGAACCGAGGTGGTGAAAAGGTGAAAAACCGCCGAATTTCTGGGGTTTGGCACCCTGGAGATGCGCCGGGAATCGTCGGGGCAGTGCTCGATTCGTGATTGAGCGAGAATTTAGATATGCTGGATCCTGCTCCTCGGAGCAAACTGAGGAGGATTCGCCTAGCGGCCTATGGCGCACGCCTGGAACGCGTGTTGGGTTAACGCCCTCAGGGGTTCAAATCCCCTATCCTCCGCCAATTTTAATGTCTCGGGACATCGTACGAACGATGTCCCGAGACATTATTTTTTTAGCTTGCCGGCATTGCCAGAATCTGAGGGGTAGTATCCGTGGCAACTGTTCAGCTATCTCTCGACAAGGTATGACTATGGCAAGTGTATTGAGCGAAATCGCTGTCGACTGCGCCACCCCGATGCTGGTGGCCAAGTTCTGGTGCGAAGCACTGGACTTCGAGGTGCTGGAAGAAGAAGCCGGATTGGTCAGCATTGGATCCGAAGCTCAAGGCGAGCACGGGCTGAAGCTGACGTTCGCTCAAGTGCCTGAAGCCAAGAGCATCAAGAATCGCCTCCATCTGGATTTGCGTCCTCAAGGCTCCAGTCAGCTAGAAGAGGTCGACCGTCTCCTTGCGTTGGGGGCCAGCTATGCCGACGTGGGCCAGCAAGAGGACGAGAGCTGGATCGTGATGGCTGATCCTGAGGGAAATGAATTCTGCGTGCTTTCAAGCCTCGAATGAGTAAGCCGCTTTAAAAACCTGTGGCGCCGGGCCGGCAATTTCTCACCGGCTCGACGCCAACAGGATTCGAAGTTGGGCTCCTGATCCCCGCAGGAGCTCGATGCCTAGGTGCTCTTGCGCCCCTTGGCCAGCTCCGGGTAGTGGATGGCCGCGGTCTGCGGGTGGGCTCGCAGCCAGCCCTTGAGCACGTTTGCGCCATAGGAAGCCAGCATTGGATTCTCTGGATCATCGGAAACGCCACGGGCGTCGGCAGCCAGCTCGGCGGGCAGCTCGACTTTGTCGATCACTGCATCCAGGCGAGGAGAGTAGAAGAATGGCACCGAATAGCGGTCTACACCGGCCGGAGGAGCAATGACGCGGTGGATGGTGGCCATCAGGTAGCCATTGGTGGCCACTTCAAGCATTTCCCCGAGGTTCACTACCAGAGCACCTGGGGTAGGCGGCACCTCGATCCATTCTTCCTGGCCGTAGGGCTGCACCTGCAGGCCTCCAACCTGGTCCTGCAGCAGCAGAGTGACGAAGCCGTAGTCCGCGTGCAGTCCAACGCCCTGGTTGCCCGACTCCGGGACAACGTCGCCCGAAACGTAGTGCACCAGCTTGCCCATCCATGACGGGGTATCGGCGAATGGCTCGTCGAAGTGGTCTTCGGGCAGACCCAGGCCTACGGCGATGGCTGAAAGCAGCTCGTGGCCGGTCTTGTTCATCAGTTCAGCCCATGCCATGGCGCGCTCTTCGAGCTGGGGGAAGTCTGCAGGGAACTGGTTAGGGCCCTGCAGGTTCAAATACGGCTTGTCCTCGGGAACGACGCTCAGCGTCTCGCGTTCCGGTCCGTAGTCAATCTGCTCGCGGGCGTCGGCGCGGCCGCGGGTGATTTCCGTGCCCATGCGGGTGTAGCCGCGGAACTGGGCGCTGTTGCGGTTATCGAGGTTGATCTTCTGCTCGACCGGCTTGCGGAAGAATTCTGCGATGGTATCGAGCAGTTCCTGGTCCTGTCCGGCGTACGCGCCGTAGCCAACGATCTGGAAGAATCCGACGCGGTGTGCCGCATCGAGAAGCGCGGTTACGAATTCCTCGTTGAAGGAGCCGTCAGCAGTGCGCGCGGTAGAAATATCGAGCAGTGGGATCTCGGTGACTACGTTTTTCATAAACCTAGAGTGCACCTTATGACGCGATTGTTACTAGCTAAAGTTACGCCCGGTTCCCCCACGTTTCCCGCAGCGTAACAATCCTTGCATTTTCCCATTGCGTGCCCGACTATACGCATTCGCTTGTATTATATTCCCGGCATTCGCGAGCCGAGCCCGGGTACTCCCGGCCAGCCCGCACCGTCTTCGGAACCGGTGTCTCCGGCAACCTCGAACCACTCGCTGATCTGTAAATATGTGGCTCGCAAGAGTTTGTCCGTATGCTTGAATAGTGATCTTTCGAGCGGTCGGTGAGGGCCGGCCATACCCAGACCACGGCTATTCGTCGACGCGTGCTTGGAGCGGGCTTCCCCCTCAGCAGGTGAAGTTGGCCGACCTGGTCACCACCAAAGCGACCCTGGATCTTGAAACATTGCTCTCCGAGGATTCCACCTTCTACGGCGACCTGTTCCCGCACGTGGTGCGCTATCGGGGCGTGTTGTATCTGGAAGACGGGATGCACCGTGCGCTGCGTTCGGCGCTTCATCATCGCTCCGTAATACACGCGCGCGTATTGGATCTGGACGCCAGTTAGATAAGCTAGCGCCACGAGGATGACGATGAGGTCTCCTTCAGGCCAGCGACTGCCGAAGGCTGACCAGAGCAAGGTGGAATGATGCGTGATCGCGATGATCCGGGGCAATGGCACGGTGCGCATATTGTCGACGAGCAGGAATTGAGTTTCAGCTCGGATGGACAGGCAAAGAAGCGTGCCCGCAGGCGCCAGAATATTGTTTTCTCCGTGATGGCCCTGCTGGTGATCGCGGTACTGGTCTGCGCCATGCTGGTTTTCAATGGAACGCTGAAACTGGGCGACGAGCCCGCCGCGGTCGAAAGTCCGGAGCCAAGCGCGGGAAAAATCGAAAACCCCAGCTGCCCGGCCATCGATTTCAAGTACCAGAAGCCTGCAGAAGTAGAAATACGCGTGCTGAATACGACCAGCATTCCGGGGCTTGCCGGCGACACCGCAAAGGCGCTGGAAAAGCGCGGCTTCAAGATTTCCTCGCTGACTTCCGGGTGGAAGTCGCTCTCTGATACCGCCGGGGCGGTCATTGCCGGACCTGATGGCTATGCCCAGGCATACACTGTGCAGCGCCAGATCCCCGGCATCGTATTCATCTACGACGAGACGAAGTGGGGAAGCCGGGTGGATCTGGCACTGGGGGAGAAGTTCGAAGGCCTGGAAAAAGAACGCAAGCTCGATACTTCGGCTGGCAAGCTCGTCTGCGCTGAATAGCCCGCTACCGGGTCTGCACGTTTCCGGAGTGGACCTGGGTCAGCGCATTCGCGAAGACCTCGGCTGGCTGCGCGCCGGAAATGCCGTACTTCCCATCGATGATGAAGAAGGGGACGCCACTGATTCCCAACTCGCGGGCCTGGGCGATATCTGCGTTGACTTCCTCGGCATAGGCGCCGGAAGCCAGATCTGCGCGAAGCTCGGCGGTATCCAAGCCTAGCGATCCAGCCAGTTGGATAAGGGTTTCCTCATCCCCGGTGTCCAGGCCTTTTTCGAAGTGCGCGGACAGTAGCGATTCCTTCATTTCACCTCCAGCGCCATGCTGCTTGGCGTATTCCAGGACGCGTAGCGCGGTGAAGGAATTAGCGACCTTCAGATTGGCGAAGTCGTAGTCCAGGCCTTCGCCAGCTGCCTGATCGGTGACATGATCAAGCATTTGGGACACCTGTTCCTGCCCCAAGCCCTTCATCTCGGAGAGGTATTCGGCCTCGCTGCCGTCATAGTTCTCTGGCAGGCTTGGATCCAGCTGGTACGAATGCCAGTAGACATCCACGTTCTGGGAGTATTCGAACGCTTCGACGCCCCGCTCGAAGCGGCGCTTGCCGATGAAGCACCATGGGCAGGCAATGTCGGAGAAGATATCCACGCGGATGCGCTTGTCTTCCAGGGATGGGGCAGCAGTATTTTCGCTCATGCTTGAGGTAACAACTTTTGCTCCCCGGGCATTCCGCATCCGGGGTCGCCGCCCCGGGGGAGAGATAATTAGAGCGCTCCTATGGAACCGGGATAACTGCGGTGGCGAGAGAAAGCGAGACAGTTGGCAAAGAATCTTCGTTGGCGGGGAATCCTTTTCGCCGGGACGATTACAGCGATGGCAGGGTTCGTCGATGGTGTCGGATTCGTGCACTTCGGCGGCTACTTCCTGTCCTTCATGTCAGGCAACTCCACACGTTCCTCCGTGGCTCTGATGACAGGGGATTTTTCCGGATGGGCTCTTGCAATGTCTCTGGTCGGCTGCTTCGTTGGAGGCGTCATCCTTGCAACCTTGATGACCTTCAGGCTGGAGAGGCTGCGCCGTCCGGTGGCCATGTATTTCAGTGCGGTACTGCTGCTCGCTGCGGCCGTTTCGAGTCATAGCCTTCCACAGCTGACGGCGTTGCTGCTGGCTGCCGCCATGGGTGTGGTCAATGTTTCCTACACCCGTTCGGGCGAGGTTGCCTTGGGCCTGACATATATGACCGGACCATTGGTCAAGCTCGGCCAGGCGTTGGGCGGAGCAATCATCGGGTTGGCCACCGGATCGGATCGTGGCGGCTACCGTCTGCTCTGGATACGTTACGCATTGCTGTGGCTGATGATCACCGTGGGTTCTCTGGGTGGCGTCCTGGCCTATCTCCGGCTGGGCCTAGGCAGCTTGTGGATCGTTGCCGGCGGCATGCTTGCTTGGGCCAGCCTGGCGCTAATCCAGGAGCTACGCATTTCCAAAGGCCGGGATGCTTCTCCAGAACCCCGGAACGGTTCCTTGACTGAGATCGAATAAGAAGACAAAAAAGTGCTTGGCTTCGCTATATGCGAAGCCAAGCATGTTTTATTACTCGGTGGTTAGCCCAGCAGTGAGTCGCTGTCCTGCTTGACCGGCGCGGCTGGGCGAACCAGCAGCTTGAAAAGCACGGCCAGGAGCACGAGCCAGGCGATACCGGTGTACAGGGCTACGCGTGTAGCCGGGCTCAGAGCCAGGAGCACAACGACGAAGACCATGAAGACCAATGCGATCCATGCGGCTATGGTGCCGCCTGGCACAGCATATTCGCGGGCTACATCCGGTCCGCGGCCCGCAGAGGCTTCCTTGCGCCGCATCGACAGGTACGAGGTCAGGATCATGATCCACACCCAGACGGTGGCGAAGGTTGCGATGGAAGCGATGATGGTGAAGAGCGCTTCGGGCAGCAGGGCGTTCAGCACCACGCCGACCAGCAGCACGATGGCCATGATGACGACCGTCATCCACGGCACGCCGTTGCGGGAAATTCGGCCGAAGGACTTCGGGGCGTGGCCGATTTCGGACATGGCGAAGAGCATGCGTCCAGCGCCAAAGGTATCGGCGTTGATCGCCGAGACGGCCGCGGTGATCACGACGGCATTGAGCACGTGGGCCGCTGCGGGGATGCCCAGTCCGTCGAAAATCTGCACGAACGGAGATGCCGAGCCGTCGATCTGGCGCCAGTCGAAAAGCATCATGACCACTGCCAGCGAAGCTACGTAGAAGAGCAGGATGCGCCACGGTACGGTGTTGATGGCAGCCGGAACCGACTTGGCCGGATCGTCAGCCTCGCCCGCGGTGATGCCGATGGTTTCAATGCCGCCGAAGGCGAACATCACCACGGAGAAGGACAGCAGCAGGCCCACGAAGCCATTGGGGAACAGGGTGCCGGCGCTCATCAGGGTGGCGAAGCCGGTAGCGGTTTCGGTCTCAGGAGAATTGAAGCCGAAGATGATCAGCGCCGCGCCGCCAATGATCATCGCGATAATCGCGGTCACCTTGACGATGGCCAGCCAGAATTCGGTTTCGCCGAAGACCTTCACCTTCATCAGGTTGATCGCGGCGATCAGCAAGACGATGGCCAGGACCCAGATCCACTGCGCGACCTGCGGGAACCAGAATCCCATGTAGATGCCGAACGCGGTAACATCAGCAATTGCGACAATGGCCATCTCGAAGGCGAAGGTCCACCCGGTGACAAAGCCTGCGAAGCGGCCAAGGTAGCGCGAAGCGTAGTGAGCGAAGGATCCGGACACCGGATGCTTGACAGCCATCTCGCCCATGGCGCGCATCACGATGAAAACGGCAGCGCCGCCAATCATGTACGCGAAGAGAACGGCAGGGCCAGCAGCCTGGATGGCAGAAGAGGAGCCGTAGAAAAGACCCGTTCCGATAGCTGAGCCGAGGGCCATGAAGCGGATATGGCGGGCAGTCAGCCCGCGGGCGAGAGACGCCTTTATTTCGTTCACGATAGTAATGCTCGGATCCTGTAAGGGGTGCGTTCGATGGGGCGGGCCCGTGCAAATGGCAGGGCGCAGCCGTGAAAATCTTATGTGTTCCCAGGATTTTTGACGCACTTAAGTGTTTCAGATCTATCGTGAGCTTTGCCACCAGCCAGTACACAGGCCACTGGACAGGGTGGAAGAATGGAGCTCATGAAACTTGGATTCGTCCGCCACGGACAGACGCAATGGAATCTCGAAGGCCGCTTGCAGGGTTCCAGCGACATCCCTTTGAACGACACCGGGCGCGCCCAGGCCCGCGAGGCCGTCTCCGTGCTGGAGCCCGGCCAGTGGGATGCCATTGTCTCCTCGCCGCTGTCCCGTGCGCGCGAGACCGCGCAGATCATCGCCGACGGGCTTGGTCTTGAATTGGGCCCGGGCTATGACTTGCTGATCGAGCGCGACTACGCGCAGGGCGAGGGCATGGTGGAAACCGAGGCGCTGGCTCTTTGGCCGGATAAGCGCGGCGGCGGAATCGAGCCGCTGGATTCGGTGGTCGAACGAGGATTGCGCGCCATCGAGCAGATTGCCGCCGACTACCCTGGCAAGAACGTCGCGGTGATCTGCCACGGTACCATTATCCGCTACACGCTCTCGCACTTCGCCGGCTACAAGCTGGATACCATCCGCAATGGCTCGGTAGCAATCATTGGCAATGAGTCCGGGTCCTGGCGGCTGGAACTGGTCAACGACCAGGTACCCAACCGGGTAGCGGGCTAGGCCATGCTAGCTGCCGGAAGGAAGGATCCGGCGGATTGCGGAGGCCAGCTGCGAATCCCGTTGGCGGTTCTTGACCACCGCCAGCCATGAACCCAGCGCCATGTAGGCCTTGGAGCGGATCTTCGGCGACGAGAGGAACACGTCGTGCAGCGCGCCGGGCAGACGCACCAGATGCAGTTCCCGGCCCAGGTCAATGCTGCGCTGGGCGACGACCTGCACATTCAGCGCCACATCGGCACGGGTAGCGGTGTCATGCCAGCGGGGCAGCAGGTAGTCTTCCGCCGAGAGCATCACCAGCGTGGGGATTTGCAGGTCCAAGCCCTTCTTCACCTTGGCTTGCGCTGCGAAGACCGCAGAAATGAAACCTGCGGTGAGCTTGAAGCCGTTGGCTGGACGCCAGCCCAGGTCGTAGTCCCATTCCCCGGAGAACTGGCTGGAGACCGTGCGGGTGTAGAATCCGGGGTCCACGGTGGGCAACAGGCGGTGCGGGTTCCGGTTGCTGGCAGCCTGGACGATCCGGGCCAACGCGGTGCGCCCGATCTCGCTGGCCTGGAATTCCAGCCACGGGCTGTTCAACGCCAGCGCATCGACCTTCTGCGGGTTGGCTGCCGCATACAGCGATGCGCTGAGCCCGCCGGTGGAATGAGCGAGCAACACGAAGCGGGTTCCCGGATGCGCGCTGGAAATGATCCGATGGGCCGCGTCGAACTCCTCGAAGTACTCTTCCAGATCGGTGGTGAAGCCGGGGCTGCTGTGCTCGGCGATGCCCGTGGCCCGGTCCACGGGCAGGTTCCGCCCATAGTGGCGCAGGTCCAGGGCGTAGAAATCCGCGCCGGCTTCGGAAAGGAACTTGGCCAGCTCGGACTGGAAGAAGTAGTCGGACCAGCCATGCACATAGAGCACCGCGATTCCGCGCAACGGAGGCGGCCAGCGCAGCGATCTGCGCGGACGGTGCCTGACCAGAGTCGCGGTGGAACCATCGGACATCGGCAGCGGCCGTTGCGAGAAATCCTCGCCAAGCAGGTCTGGCTGCCACAGGTCCTCGGCCGGGTTCTTGAACTGGAAGGCCATGGGTAAAGCGTATCCACTTTTGCGCACGAAAAACGGCATTCACCAGTTGGAGTGGCTACCAACTGATGAATGCCGTTTCCCGCGGCCGGTGTTCAGGGACGACTGTTTCTTGCCGGCCAGGTCTGGCGGTTGCCTAGCCTGCCATTTCCAAGGTGCGCGCTGGTGCGTCCAGGTAGCGCAGGTAGGCGTTCTTGGTCAGGAAGGTCGGGAAGTCGTCGCGCAGTGCGCAAGCCTCGAAGATCTCCACGGCTTCCTCGAAACGGTCGCCTTCGAAGCGCTCCAGGGAATCCATGGTTTCCTCCGTCAGTTCCTGCACCCAGCGGCGGGTGATGATCTCGCCCTCGTCGGTGATTGCCGACTGGTGGATCCACTGCCACAGCTGCGAACGGGAGATCTCCGCGGTGGCGGCATCTTCCATCAGGTTGCGCAGGGCCACCGCGCCATTGCCGCGCAGCCAGGACTCGATGTAGCGGATGCCGATCTCGATATTGTCGCGGATGCCGCGTTCGGTGATCTTGCCGGTCACGCTTTCCACGTTCAGCAGGGCAGCACCCGACACCTCCACATCTTCGCGGGTGCGCTGCAACTGGTTGGGGTTCTCGCCCAGCACCTCGTCGTACACCTCGCGGGCCACCGGCACCAGGTCCGGATGGGCCACCCAGGAGCCGTCGAAGCCGTCAGCGGCTTCGCGGGCCTTGTCCTCGCGGACCTTGCCGAAGGCCATCTCGTTGATCGAGGCGTCCTTGCGGTTCGGAACGAAAGCGCTCATCCCGCCAATGGCCGAAGCGCCGCGGCGGTGGCATGCACGCACCAGCTGCTCGGTGTAGGCCCGCATGAACGGTGCGGTCATGGTGACGGTGTCGCGATCCGGGAAGACGAAGCGCGGTCCGCGGGAACGGAAGTTCTTGATGATCGAGAAGATGTAGTCCCAGCGTCCTGCATTCAGCCCCGAGGAGTGCTCGCGCAGCTCGTAGAGGATTTCCTCCATCTCGAAGGCTGCGGTGATGGTCTCGATCAGCACGGTGGCACGGATGGTGCCGCGATCGATATCCATCAGGTCCTGGGCCAGGTTGAACACGTCGTTCCACAACCGCGCCTCCAGGTGGTTCTCCAGCTTCGGCAGGTAGTAGTACGGACCGCGTCCGGCGGCCAGCAGGCGCTTGGCGTTGTGGAAGAAGTGCAGTCCGAAGTCCACCAGCGCACCGGACATCGGGGTGCCGGCAACCAGCAGGTGCTTCTCCGGCAGGTGCCAGCCGCGAGGGCGGACCACGATGGTCGGGAGCTGCTTCAAGTCGTAGGTGTTCAGCTTGTACTCGCGGCCATCAGGTGCGGTGAAGTCCAGTTCCTGATCCAGCACGCGGATCAGGTTGACCTGGTTCTTGATGACGTTTTGCCAGGTCGGCGAGGATGCGTCCTCCATGTCGGCCAGCCAGACCTTGGCGCCGGAGTTCAGCGCGTTGATGGCCATCTTGCGTTCGATCGGGCCGGTGATTTCCACCCGGCGGTCTTCCAGCCCCGGTGCAATCGGGGCCACCTGCCATGATTCATCATCGCGGATTGCGCGGGTCTCGTCCAGGAATTTCGGATCGCGGCCGTTGGCAATGCGGGCCCGGTTGACCTGGCGGCGCTGCATCAGTTCGGCACGGCGCGGTTCGAATGCGGTGTGCAGGGCCGAAAGGAAGTCCAGGGCTTCGCTGGTCAGGATCTGCTCCTGGTAGCGAACGGGGGTAGCGGTAATGGTGATGTTGTTCAGGGTGATGGGGGAGTTCATGGCAGCGTCCTTAAAAACTTGTAAATGGTGTTGGTGCTAGCCGGCGCCTTTGCCGGCTAGCACCATCGACCCATCAGGGTCTAATGGAATTGGCCTTCTTCGGTGGATCCCACTAGGGCCAGGGTGGAGGCGTTGGGATTCAGCGCCGTGGAGATTGCATCGAAGTAGCCGGTGCCGACTTCGCGCTGGTGCTTGGTGGCGGTGTAGCCGGCGGCCTCGGAGGCGAATTCGCGTTCCTGCAGCTCGACATAGGCGCTCATGCCGTCCTTCGCGTAGCCCTGGGCCAGGTCGAACATCGAGTGGTTCAATGCGTGGAAGCCGGCCAGGGTGATGAACTGGAAGCTGAAGCCCATGGCACCGAGTTCGCGCTGGAACTTGGCGATGGTTGCGTCGTCCAGGTGCTTCTTCCAGTTGAACGATGGCGAGCAGTTGTAGGAAAGCATCTGGTCCGGGAAGTCCTTCTTGACCGCTTCGGCGAACTTGCGGGCCAGCTCCAGGTCAGGGGTGCCGGTTTCCATCCAGATCAGATCCGAATACGGTGCGTAGGCCTTGGCGCGGGCGATGCATGGCTCGATGCCGTTGCGGACCTTGTAGAAGCCTTCGGGGGTGCGCTCGCCGGTGATGAATTCCTGGTCGCGCTCGTCGACATCCGAGGTGATCAGTGTTGCCGCTTCGGCGTCGGTGCGGGCGATGACCACCGAAGGGGTGCCAGCCACATCGGCAGCCAGGCGGGCTGCGTTCAGGGTGCGGATGTGCTGCTGGGTCGGGATCAGCACCTTGCCGCCGAGGTGGCCGCACTTCTTTTCGGATGCCAGCTGGTCTTCCCAGTGGACGCCCGAGGCGCCGGCGGTGATCATGGATTTCATCAGCTCGTAGGCGTTCAGCGGGCCGCCGAAGCCGGCTTCCGCGTCGGCGACGATCGGGACCATCCAGTCCTCGACGGTCTGGATGCCTTCGGAGAATTCGATCTGGTCGGCACGCTGCAAGGCGTTGTTGATGCGGCGGACAACCTGCGGCACCGAGTTCGCCGGGTACAGCGACTGGTCCGGGTAGGTCTGGCCCGAGAGGTTGGCATCTGCTGCCACCTGCCAGCCCGAAAGATAGATGGCTCGCAGGCCGGCTTTGACCTGCTGCACTGCCTGGTTGCCGGTCAGTGCGCCCAATGCGTTGGTGTAGCCGCCGGTAGGGGTTTCCTCGGTGAGCTGCTTCCACAGCTTCTCGGATCCGCGCTTGGCCAGGGTGTGCTCTTCCTGGACCCGGCCCTGGAGCTTTACAACGTCTGCGGCGCTGTAATCGCGGGTGACGCCGGCCCAGCGGGGGTTGTTTTCCCAGTCGGTTTCGATGGCTGCGATGCGGTTGTCGATCGAGGTTTCGTTGGTGTTCTCGGTAGTCATTGCCTTGGCTCCTTCGCACAAGCTGCGGGTTCATGTTGATCGGAAGGTGATCTTGTGAACTTCTTCGTGACAACTACTTTTCCGCAGGGGCAAGGGGTTCACCAGAGGTTTTTTGAATTAAGATTTGCGGTTCTTCGCGAAAATGAAAATTTTTGTGTTCTTGCGGTGCTTGTGAGCCAAAACATGGAAAATTAGTGAAAGTGACCGATTCGGCTGCGAAGAAGAATGAAATTTAACTCAAACCTCGGGCAGCTGAAGGGTGAAGGGCCTCTCAAAACGGACCTTCGCAGAAGCCCGCGAATCGCCGCTGAGCTGGCATTTCCGGTAATCCGCAGGTGCTGGCTCGCCCATTAGGTCGCCGTGAAACGAGCCAGGAAACGTGAAATGTCCGAGTTTCGGACGGGTCGCGGTCGCTGCCAGGTGAACGACCGGGATTGCTGTTATGCACGGGCATCGCTGGCCGGAACTGCGAATGGCGGGGCGCGAAGATCTACGGATCTTGCGAAAACGGAGGCGAGCGCCGGAATAGGCTAAGGCTGGTCGAAAGAGGCTACGGCCATGAAACCGCGGCCAGAGATGCGTGGTTCAGCGGCATCGGAGCCTACGACGGTGTCGCGCAGATTCAGCTGCTGTTCGTTGTCGCCGAGCAAGAGCTTGGCAGAACCTTGAACCAAGATGCCCAGCTGCCCGTCAAAGAGGTACTGCTCGCGTTTCTTGGACAGTTCCACAATGCGAACGGTGGCCCGCACCTGCGCCGGTTCGGCAGCCACGTGGACGATGAGCAATTCCTCGGTGGGCTGGCTCGCCTCGACGGGATTGCCGGTGTCGAACTTCAGGGGACGCAGCGGTTCCAGTCCGTGCTGGTGCCCATCAACTTCCAGTTGCGCGAAGTCGCCGGCGATCAAGGTGAATACTTGAGCCGAAAGCGCCGGTGTGAAGCTTGCGGCTTTCTCTATGGAACGAATCGACAGCTGCCAGGTGGCTTCGTGCAGGCTGCTGGGATGCAAAGTTCCGTCTTGCGCCAAGGTGCCGCTGGCAATGAGCCGGACCTGGCCCAGCTCCCACTGCTTCTTGGTGCTCTGCGCCAATTCGAGGATGGAACCTGGTGCTAGAGATGCCTGTGCTTCGCTCATAGGATGAGTCTACTTGCCGGCGATCATGCGAAGCTGTTCAACCAATTGAGGTGTGGGTATCGAGGCATCAAGGATGATCCAGCCATGATGTTGCGCCAGGCGGAGGTATTCAGCTCGGCTCGCTTCAAGGTACTCCAAGCTTTCTTCATCTGTGCCGCGGGTATTGATTCGCTTGAAGGCAAGGTGGGGATCCACATCGAGCAGGACAATTCTCGCCTCCTCGGTACTTTTCCGGGCAAGCCAGGGCAGGAGCAATCCGTCAGGATGTCCACGCAGGCGCCGCAGCACCAGCTGGCAATAAAGGTGGCGATCCATCACACTGAGCCCGGGGGAATGCGCGGCAATGAACGTGTTGCGTGCAACGTTGAAGCAGCGGATGGACGTTTCGAGGAAATCCTGGGTGAACGTCGGGAAGGTGATTCCCGCCGCGCGGGAGAATTTGGTCAGCCAGCTTCGGGCGGCGACGTTTGCGAGCTTGCGTGCTTGAATGCGTTCGTTGCGCAACTGATGCACCAGGGCATCGATGCTGGTGCTCTTGCCTGCGCCATCGGTTCCGACGATGACCAATGTTTGGGGTGGGTCGTGGGCAGGGCTCGTGACGGGTAGCGGGCTGGTGGAAATTGCGTGCATGCTGCTCCTCGGAAAGCGTCTTTGAAGTTTCAACGTGTGTGCGGCAACGATGATTCCGCAGAACGGCTGTGTGTTTGATGAGAGAAGCTCGTCCCGGCATGAAAGAAGAACTGGAAAGTTTTGATGCAGAACTCAGGATGGGTCAAAGAATTACCGTCAAAAGCAGGAAGATCTGGTAAATTTCCCCGTCTTTGGCCTAATCTTGATATGTGACTGCAACCACATGGAATCGCTCAGTGAACTCAGCGGGCAACGACGCTGGCAGCGAAGATACGGAACTCGACTCCATCGCCCTAGGCCGGAGAATCCGTTTTCTGCGCAAAAGCAAGCAACTGACCTTGGATGATGTTTCGGCCCTGGTCGATACCGCGCCGAGCCAACTGTCGTTGATTGAAAACGGAAAGCGCGAACCGAAGCTCTCTTTGCTCAAATCCTTGGCAGGCGCTTTGGGAGTCGGCGTCGATGATCTTCTGGGGACCGAACCGCCATCGCGACGCGCTGCCTTGGAGATCGAATTGGAACGTGCCCAGCGCGGCCCCTTGTACGCTTCCTTGGGATTGCCGACTGTGCGCGTTGGCGCACGCCTGCCGATGGATGTTCTCGAGTCGTTGGTGGGTTTGCAGAATGAATTGGAACGCCGTTTGAATGAGCAGGCCGCTACCCCTGAGGAAGCGCGGCGGGCCAATACTGCGTTGCGCCATGAGATGCGCCAGCGCAATAACTACTACAAGGACATTGAGCAGGAAGCCGCCAAGGTCCTCGCGGCAGTTGGGCACGATGCAGGCCCGCTCTCGCATCATCGAGCAGCGGATATTGCCGAGCATCTGGGATTCAGCCTGCGTTTCGTGGGCAATCTTCCGCATTCCACGCGTTCGGTGACTGATCAGAAGAACAAGCGCATCTACCTGACCCAGACCAACCGCTCGGAACATGATCCCCGCTCGGTGCTGTTGCAGGCGCTAGGGCATCATGTATTGGGGCATAAGCCGCCAACCGATTATTTCGATTTCCTCTCACAGCGCGTGGCGACCAATTATTTTGCAGCGGCATTGATGATGCCGGAGAAGTCCACGGTGGAGTACCTGCGGCGCGCCAAAGACAATCGTGAATTGGCCGTCGAGGATCTGCGCGATGCCTTCGCCGTGTCCTATGAGTCCGCGGCCCACCGCTTCACCAACCTTGCCACCGAGCATCTGGGAATGACCTGTCACTTCCAGAAAGTCCACGAATCAGGCATTCTGCACAAGGCCTATGAAAATGATCGGGTGAATTTCCCGGCCGACCACACCGGTGCCATTGAAGGGCAGACCATCTGCCGCTATTGGACAAGCCGAGTGGTGTTCGAGCAGATGGACAAGTTCCGCTCCTTCGAGCAGTACACCGATACCGTCAATGGAACCTTCTGGTGCACCGCACGCACCGAGCGCCACTCTTCGGGGCTGTATTCATTATCCATTGGCGTGCCTTTTGAACACGTGAAGTGGTTCCGGGGACGCGATACCAAGGAACGCTGCCAGTCCACCTGCCCAGACGAGAATTGCTGCCGCCGACCACCTGCCGACCTGTCCAGCCAATGGTTCGGCAATGCGTGGCCTGCAACGCGTGCCAATACGCACCTGCTGGCGGCCATGCCGACCGGTGCCTTTCCCGGCGTGGATGAAACCGAGGTCTATCGATTCCTGGAAAAGCAGGTGGACTAGGTCTGCTGGGCTAAGCGGCGTGCTTGGCGATGAAGTCGAGAGCAGCCTCGGCCAGCCATGCGCCGTCCTGGGCGACAGTGCGGCCGGAACGGGCGACCTTGAAGGAATGGTTGCCACCTTCGAACCATGAAAGTTCGCTGTGCGAGTTCAGCTTGCTGACCACGTTCTCCATCTTTTCGGGGTTGGCAAACGGATCACGGGTGCCTTCGAGGAAGAGCATCGGCACTTCAAGCGGGTAAAGGTGCTCATCGCGCAGCTTCTCTTCCTTCTTCGGCGCATGCAACGGGTAACCCAGGAAGATCAAGCCTGCCGATGGCATGCCCTCGGCAACTGCAAGCGAGGCGATGCGTCCGCCGAAGGACTTTCCTGCAGTGAAGATGGGCAGGCCCTCAGCAAGGTCTTCTTCCACCCAACGGCGGACTTGGTGCCAAACTGCAACCGCAACGGGAGCCTTGTCGGGAAACTTCTTTCCGGCATCCATGTAGGGGAAGTTGAAACGCAGGACGCTGGCACCGAGATTCGCAACGGCTAGCGCAAAGCCAGCCATGAAGTCGTGATCCTTGCCGGCACCGGAACCGTGAGCGAGCACCACAACAGCTTTCGCATTCTGTGCACGGTCCCAGAGGGCACTGAGCTCGATCTCGTCAAAGGGGATGGAAAATTCCTGCGTCATGGTTTCCAGCCTATCGGCTCGATAGGTGGCGGATGATTGTCCGGAAACCAGACGTACTAATTAATGGCCGTCGAGATCGTCTCTGTATGAGTATCAGCACCGTTTCTGGCGATGACGGTCAGTTTCTCGACCTTCTCGCCTTGAGCGGCCTTTTGGTTGATTCTGATACTCATATTTGAACCTACGAACACTGAAGCGGGAATGTCGTATTCACCATCGATCCATGGACCGTCTTCAAGGGTGACGACGAGTTCACCGAAAGCAGGAGACTCTACCTTCTCAACGTAGCCATGCGGATCGGTTGGCAAGCAATTGCGATACACCTCGAGCTCGGTGATTTCGCTGTGGCAGAAGGATTCGTACGTATCATTCATGGAGTCGAGCCACTGCACATACTTTTCCTCGGCCCATGCTTTTCGATCCTTGGGATCAGCCCCGGTTCGTGCACGCGTGTAAGTTCCGGAATGCTTGCCATTCTCTGTCGCGAAAGTGACGGACTCGAGCTCTGGCGAAGCCTCGCCGACGCTCTCGAACATGATGAGTCCCATTGTGCGCAACTCATCCTCATCGGTTTCGTAGCTTTGCGGCATTTGAGTGCCAAATTCCATGCTGTTGTCCAAGAAGATATTGATGACGCCGGGGGATGGAGACTCCCAAGAAGCCATTAGATTGTAGGGATACAAAAACCCTTTTGTGGACTTGATACCGGAGTTTTCTTTCCACATCTCAATCTTGGAATCTGCCCAGGCTTGTCCTGAATTAACGTTGGCCTCGGCTTCAGCGACGGTAGCAGGACTGGTTTCAGCAGATTCAGCAGTTTCACTAAATGCTGCCGTGGGTTTCGCAGCTGGACTGGATTCAGCGACCGCAGATACCGTCGAATCAGCGGGCGCTGCTTGCTCAGGAGCGGCGCTGCACCCTGCTGCAAGCAAAGCCAACGATGATAGGGCAATCACCGACCTGGCGCGCATGAATAACTCCACACAAGTGATGAACGGCCAGTCTATATAGGCCAGGCCACGAGGAGCGATCTGTTAAGAGAATTTGGCGAAGAGCCGGATGACGCCGGGACGGAAGTCCGACCCCTCGGTGAGTCCCATGGATTCGTAGAAAGCCCGTTGCCCGGGTTTGTCATCGGTGATCAGGACCAGCTGGCGAACATGCTCATACTTCGCTTGAACGGCGGAGAACAAAGCGCGGCCTACGCCGGAGCGATGCGCAGACGGGCGCACCAGGATGTCCTGGACATAGCAGATGGTGGCGTTATCGGAGACCACACGCACAAGACCGACGAGCTGGTGTTCGTCATCGTAGGCATAGATCGCGCAGGCTGAATTCTTCAGGCCTTCGAAAAGCACCTCTGGCTGGTCTGTGTAAGCGCTCCAGCCGACCGAGTTGTAGAGCGAGAGCACTTCTTCCCCGGAAGGCACCTTGGTGGTACAGAGTTCCATCGAGTCCTTTTACTGCTGAGGGGAAACCGGAACGATTTCGGCCTTGCTAAGCAACGGATGCTTGACCAGTTCTGCTTCCAAGGTATGGATAATGGCCTGGGCGGAGTTGCCGTTATAGACGAATACCGGGCCATCGTGACGGTAGTAGACATCCTCGTGCCAACCGATGCTGCCGTCGCCCAAGGCATGCTGCAGGGCCCTGACGGTTGGCTCCAGATGCGCATCCGATTCGTCTGCGAGCCTGGTTCTCAGCAAAACGTACTCGCTGTCGCCTACGTCGGTGCGCTGGTCATTGATGGCTAACCAGGATCCCCGCCCGAGCCCGCTCTCGGTGAGCGAAGAGAGTAGCTTGGCAAACACCTTCTTCGGATCGGAAGTGGTCACTTCGAGTTCAATGTCGCTGGAGATCGGTTCTTCGGCAGCGTCCAGCGTGGACTTGGCGTTGGTGATGGACCCGGAAGAATTGCATGCAGGCAGCAGCGTATCGATCAGGCCCGCCTCATGGTCTTTGCGCAGCCGTTCGGTCATTGGCTGGGCAAAATGGCTGTGCACCCGGTGCGTTGAGGCTTCTGATGTTTTTCTGGCGAACAGCGACATGGCGTCAATCCTCGTGCGGGTCTGAAACGCAAAAGACGATGCCGTAGGGATCACGCAGTATGGTCCAGCCGAAAGAGGGATCGTCGGTGTGGTCCTCAACGCGGGTTGCGCCGGCGGCAACGAAACGGGCGACTTCCTGTTCACGGCTCGAGCCGGCTTCCAAATCCAGATGGACGCGATTCTTGCCTGCGGTTACCTCATCGACTTTCTGGAACCCCAGTCGCGCGCTGAAGCCAGGGACGCTGATCATCGTGAATCCCGGGTACTGGCCCAGATATTGCCCGCCCAAGACCGCCCTCCACCAGGCAGACGCTGACCGTTCATCAAGGGCATCGAGGGTAATCATTCCAATGTTCGCCATGCTGACAAAGGTACCGCCAGTCTCTCCGCTTAGCTAGAGGCCGCCTGCAATCCGCGGGTCGACGAGGCCAAATGCGGAAAAGCAAAAGGCGCTGGTTTGGCTGGGATTCCAGTCCCAGCCAAACCAGCGCCTCAACTGGCGACGCCGACTCAGCTATCGAAGTAGCTTGGCGCATGCTCGCTGTGGGCAGGTGGCGTCGGCAGGTCGACTTTCTTCTGCACCTTCAGCTTGTCCGCGACATAGTCCACCGACACAGTATCGCCAGCGGCAAGCGCATCGCTGATCAGCAGGTCCGCAATGGCATCTTGTACCTTGCGCTGCACCAGCCGGCGCAGCGGGCGGGCGCCAAACTCGGGATCGTAGCCTTCGCCAGCCAGCCACTGCACGGCAGCGTCGCTCACCTCCAGCTTCAGCTCCTGGTCTGCCAGCCGCGCCTCGGTCTCAGCGATGACCAGCTTGACGATCTGGCCGATTTCCGATGGCGAGAGCTTGGAGAACAGCAGCACCTCGTCCAGGCGGTTCAGGAACTCCGGACGCATGAACTCGCGGACCTTGCCCATGACCTTGGCGCGGATCTCGCCGTTTTCGCCGGCCGCATTCGCGGAAGTGAAGCCGAAGTTCCCTGCCTTGTTGGCCAGGTACTCTCCGCCGAGGTTGCTGGTCATGAGGATCAGCGTGTTGGAGAAATCGACGGTGCGGCCGGCCGAATCGGTCAACCGGCCGTCATCGAGCACCTGCAGCAGCACATTGAACACGTCCGGGTGGGCCTTCTCGATTTCATCGAGCAGGACGACCGAGTACGGGTTGCGGCGGATCTTCTCGGTGAGCTGGCCGGGCTCGTCGTGGCCAACGTAGCCTGGAGGCGCACCGATCAGGCGTGCCACGGTGTGCTTCTCCCCGTATTCGCTCATGTCGATGCGCACCAGCGAATCAGCCGAGCCGAACAGGTTTGCGGCCAGGGCCTTGGCCAGTTCGGTCTTGCCAACGCCGGTTGGGCCCAGGAACAGGAACGAGCCGATCGGCCGGCCGGCCGGGGACATTCCGGTGCGGTTTCGGCGTACGGCGCGTGCCACAGCGGCAACGGCATCGTGCTGGCCGATGACCGAGGCATGCAGCGAATCTTCCAGCGATGCCAGCCGCGCCTTGTCGTCGCCCGAGATGCGCGAGGTGGGAATGCCGGTGGAGCGGGAGATCACTTGCGAAATCTGCATTTCGTCCACCACGCGGGTCACTTCGGCATCGCCGGATTCCTCGGCGGCCTTGATGCGCGCGGTCATTTCCGCGATGTGGTCGCGCCATGCGCCAGCTTCCTCGAAACGCTCCTCGCCGATGGCGCGCGACTTCTCGCGTTCGGCATCCACCAATTCGGCGCGCAAGGACTGAACGTCCTCGGCATCTCCCGCGGCGATGGAGCGGCGGGCGCCGGCGATGTCGATCAGGTCGATGGCCTTGTCCGGAAGCTGCCGGTCGCTCAGGTAGCGGGCAGAGAGCGTCACTGCGGCCTTGAGCGCTTCGGGGGTGTACTGCACCTGGTGGTGCTCCTCGTAGGATTCGCGCAGCCCTTCCAAGATGGCCAACGCGGTTTCCTCCGAGGGCTCGGCGACAGTGACCTTGCCGAAGCGCCGTGCCAGCGCGCTGTCCTTCTCCACCTTGCGGAACTCATCCAGCGTGGTGGCGCCGATCATGTGCAACTCGCCGCGCGCCAGGCGCGGCTTGAGGATATTCGCGGCATCCATGTTTCCGGACTCGCCGGAACCAGCACCGACCAGCAGGTGCATCTCATCGATGAACAGCAGCACCTGGCCTTCGGCAGCGGCTACTTCGTCGAGCAGGCCGGTCAGTCGCTGTTCGAAATCGCCGCGGTAGCGGGTGCCGGCGAGCATGCCCGGAAGGTCCACCGAGATCAGGGCCGCATTGCGCAGCTGCGCTGGAACCTCGTCGTCGATGATGGCTCGGGCCAGGCCTTCGGCAATGGCGGTCTTGCCCACGCCGGCCTCGCCGATCAGCACTGGGTTGTTCTTAGTGCGGCGGGCCAGGATCTCGATTACCTGGTCCAGTTCCTCTTTGCGGCCGATCACCGGATCGATCTGGCCGTCTGCTGCCAGCAAGGTCAGATCGGTTCCGTAGCGTTCGAGCATGGACACGTCGGACTCGGCATCGTTCTGGTTCTGGGCATCATTGCTGCCCCGCTGGGCCTGCTCCATGGCAGCTTGCTGCAGCGACTGTCCGGTGACGCCATGCTGGGCCAAGAGCTGGCTGACCGGCGATTCCGGATTGAAGACGAAGGCCAGGAAAAGGTGATCCGGGTCGATGTAGGTCGAGCCGTAGTTGCGGGCAACCTGATAGGCGTCAAAGAGGCTGCGCTGGGCTGCCGACGAGAGGCGGGACGGCTTCTCGTCCCGCTCCTGTGCCTTGGGCATGCGTGCGATGGCGTCGGCACTCAAAGCCTCGATGTCGATTCCCATGGCGGTCAGGTGCTCGCCAACTGGTTCGGTGCGCAGCAGAGCCATCAGCAGATGCAGCGAATCGATCTCGTCATGGCCGTGCTCTTGGGAAATCGCTGCCGCGGTGGCTACCGCTTCGTGGGTACGGGCAGAAAGCAGACGCGTGATGTCGATGGGGCGCGCAGCTTGGGCTCGCGACGACAGGAACCGAGAGAGGAATTCCTCAAACGAGCCATCTGACGGTGCGCCGAAGAATGCTGGCAAGTGAGCCTCCTAATAGAAACTTGAGCGGTCTATGCTCATGTTCAACGCATACGGCGCGCAAATATTCCCGGACCAAGCGGGCGAGGTGCCAAAGTGGTTGACCTCACTCAAATAGCAGGCAGCCAGCGGCTAGTCCTTCGGGATTTCGATGAGACCCATGCGGGCGGCGGCAACCAATGCCTGGACCCTGTCGCGAACATCCAGCTTAACGAAAATCTTGGCCATGTGGGTTTTAACTGTTGTCTCGGAAATAGCCAGAGTTCTTGAAATCTCGGTGTTGTTTAGCCCTCGGGCCAAGAGCTTTAAAATTTCGAATTCCCGATTGGTGATTCCCAGGTCGTAAGCAAGGTCTTGAATGTCCTGGGAATTGTCGCGGTAAGCCTCGCGAACGGCAGAAACGAGATCGGAAGAAACCGACGGGGAAATGGCTGCCGTTCCTTGATGAACGGCATGAACCGCGCGGATAATTTCATCCGGTTCAGAATCCTTGACCAAGTACCCACTGGCCCCAGCGGTCAGAACAGGAACCAGATACTCATCCGAAGAAAAGGCTGTAATAGCAAGCACTGATGGGCTGTCTTCAACGGATTTGATGGCTTTAGTAGCACTAACTCCATCCATAATTGGCATCTGCAAATCCATGAGCACAACGTCTATTTGATGGTCCTTGCAATACTCAACGGCGGCCCGCCCATTTTCAACAGAATTAACCGTTACAATTCCGCTATCTGTTGCTAGGATTGTGCCCAACGCATGACGAATAAGGGGTTCATCATCGACGATAAGAACCTTGATCTTTTCCATTTGATTCCTTTGATCGATGGCGAAGTCCCTGCAACGTCCTGCTCACCTGAAAGTATATAAGCAGACGTGATGGGAGTTTGTTATGAAAGGTCTTAAAATGCTGGCAATCGCCGCATTGGCACTGTCGCCTGTAGCAGTGGTTGCTGCTCCGGCCTCCGCTGCTCCGGCATCGGCCATTAACGGCGGTTCGGTTGCCACGCCTGCTGGTTGGGGCACGGATTTTGCTGATTGGTTCTGCCGGAACTATGGAGTGGCCTGCCCCTAAGGCATCGCCATTTGACTTGACTGACATCGCCGTGAATCATTCGGCATATGAATGAACGACTCAAAGGCACCCTGGCCAGGCTTTTCGCTGGCCGGGGTGTCATTGTCTGGGTAGGGATCGTAGTGCTGCTGGCCGTGTCCAGCAGCGAGGTCATCACCCTACTGCAAGATGGCCTGGCAGATTCGACGGACCGTTCCGTTCGAGGCACCCTGGTGGGCCTTGGGCTCTGCGTCATCCTCTTCCTAGGACTGCGCTGGACCGCTGCCTCTCTGGGCCTGTTCGTTGCCGTGGCATTCTTCTTCCTGGCTGATGGCGTGATGTTCTTCTGGGCCATCGTGTCCTTCATGGCGTTTTCAGCATTGGCGGCCACTGCTTCGGCGCGCAGCATCCGCGCCGCCTACTTGACCCTCTGCCTGGCGTGGGCCGTGCAATTCGCCTTCCAAGCGCATAACGACGCTGTGCTTCTGATCGCGATTGTGCCCTTGGCAGCCATGGCCTATGTCGTGACGCGAAGCATCTACCTTTTGCGCGAGAAGAACGCTGTTGCGCAACAGCAAATGCAAACCGTCGAAGAACAGACTCGTCTTGCTGTCGACCGGGAGCGAAAGAATATCGCACGCGACCTGCACGACATTGTCGCGCATGACATTACGGTAGTGGCCATGCAGTCGAAAGCTGCGAAATTCGCCAACGATGGGCAGAAGGCTCTCGAAGCGCTCGATATCATCGCCAAGCTGAGTACTGAAACCTTGCATGACCTGCGCCTAATGCTCAATGTCCTGAGGGCTGACGGAACCATGGCTGATTCATTGTCACGCAGCAATGACAAGCCGGCTGCTACAACTGTTTATGCGCTTCAGGGTGTAGAACTTTTTGTCCAAAGGCTAAAGGATGCAAAATTCAAGGTGAGCTCCACCACGGATGAGAAAATTTCCGAATTGCCTCGTTCTGCCCAGGCTGCGATTTATCGGGTCATGCAAGAAGGTACAACGAATGTGATAAAGCACGGGGCTTTAGGCGCGAAGTGCACTTTCAACCTCACGGTCGTCGGAGCTGAAGCTGTTCTGGAAATTACTAATCAGATGGAGAATTCAGGCAAAAAGTCGACTGGGCTGCCGGAGGGCGGGACAGGGCTGATTGGCATGGGTGACAGGATGCGGGCATTCGGTGGAAAGTTTGCAACCAGTTCCGACAATGGCGTTTGGGCGCTGCGCGCAAGTATCCCATTCTGATTCCTGCCCTCCTACTAAAGTATGATTTCGGAATTTTGCAGGACGCGATAAGTTAGACATGTATCGGTGAAGACCGATCACCGAGAAGGTACTCGGTGGTGTTTTGCGAGTGGCATCACTGAGGATCCAAGGGTGATTAAAAGGTACGTTGCATTGCGTAAACGGACTGATCTTTCATCGGCGCTGTGCCCCCATCGCACGCCGCTGTCTGTCAGTAATGCAACGTACCTTTTATAACTTAACTCCAGCCCACAGTTCTGTGCGCTGACTCACATCTTAGCTTGGAATTGGCTTGAACGACGTGGCGTTGTGCCTAGGGAGAGAACTTCCCGTCTTGAAAGCGAGTGCGCATGAGCGTTCAGGCAGAAACCAACCTTTATGAATCGATGGCTATCGGCCAGGCAGCCGCAGATCAGCTGTTCTTCGAAGCCCGCAGCGCCAATTCGTTCAGTGATGAACCGGTGACCGACGACGTGCTGGACGCAATCTATGAGGCCATGAAAATGGGCCCGACCATGATGAACAACCAACCGTTGCGCATCACCTGGATCAAGAGTCCTGAAGCGCGTCAGGCAGTAGCGAGCACCATGCCCGGAAGCAATGCCGCGAAGGCGCTTTCGGCACCTGCCTTGGCTGTCCTATCTTTCGATACCGAGTGGCACGAGGAATTCGCGAATTTCTTCCCCCATGCTCCGGAACGCAAGGAGATGTTCCAGGACGCTGGAGTCCGCACCGCAGTGGGTAGCAATAATGCGTGGCTGCAGGCTGGCTACTTCATCATGGCCGTCCGCGCAGTTGGTCTGGCAGCTGGCCCGATGGGAGGCTTTGACAGCAACGCGGTAGATGCCGCGATTAACGCAGACAACAACCACAAGTCCTTCCTGATCGTCAATGTTGGCAAGCCGGGCGAGAACCCATGGTTTGATCGCCTGCCACGGCACGATGCCGAGTTGGCGACGCGCAGCATCTGATCGATGCTTCAACGATGAAGGTGCGGGAACGTGATCGTTCCCGCACCTTCATCGTTTTTTGGAGCCCTAAGCCTGAGGATCCGGTGCTTCTTCAGTGCCCTTCAATACGTGATCCGAAACCTTGGCCAGCGCGCGTTCCAGCGAAGAACGCAAGACAACGGGAACCGTGATCTCGTCGTTGATCTCGACAAGGCCTTCGCGTTCGAAAACCCGCAGCAGCGACTCGACCTGAGGGACCACCTCTTCGAGGCTGGCAATCAGGTGATGCTGCTCGGCGGGCAGGTCTTCTTCGGTTGGAACCTGCAACGCAAACTCGGCACGCGGCGGGGTTGATGATGCGGCATTGCTCAATACGCCGGCTACCATCTCGGCGATCTGCGCCTTGCCCGGCTCCTCCAAGGTGTTGATCAGGATATGCGAATAGAGAACCTCGGCAATCAGCTCCTTGACCAGGCGTGCGCCTTGCCCGCTGGATGCCAGCAGTGCATCGCTGAGCGACTCCGTGGGGGTCGCGTTCGGTGCCTCGTAGCGCAGCATGGCCGTGCCAATCAAGGCATCCCAATATGCCGACAGGCGTGGAACGTCGGCCAGCGATGAAACAATCGTGCCGTCTTCCGGCTCCCACTGGGAATCCTCTGGAATGCCGGCTGACTCATCTACCTTGACGAATAAGCCAAGTGCGCCGGCTGCATCCTGCAGCGTCTCGCCGGTGAGCACTCCAGCAGGGGTCGTTGGCTTGCCTTCGCCAACCCAGTCGATCAATTCGCGAGCCGCAAAAACAAAAGGCATCGCTTCGAGGCTGCCGTTGGCCTCGTCATCTTCGAGGTACGGGGCTACGATCGGAGAATCCCCGGCCATGCGGGAAAGGAATTCGAAGGTCTGCTTGAACTCATCCACGCTTCCGCCGAAATTAGCGGTCGTGCCCAGGAAGGTCAAGTAATGCTTGAGGATCGCAGCGCTGGCTTCCGAAACTTCCTTGCCCAGCGAGGTCAGGTGGCCGAGCTGCTCGCCCAGAATCGTCGGATCCAGGGTTTTGACGTCAACGCTTTTGCGCAGCTGGGCATGAACGGTCAGCAGGGTGGTCAGGCCTTCCAATGCTGCACGGGTCTCGCTGGCGGATTGGCCCTCTTCATGGAAGTGGCGGAAGAGCGAGGACTTGAATGGCTGAAGGGCTTGGCGCACTTCCGACTCGAAAGGCACGTTGCTGGCGCCGGTACGGCGGGCTGGGTGGCCCTGGGCAGGCTTCTTCTTTGCTGGTTTACGTGAGGCCATAAGTGTGGTGCGGTTCCTTAGAAATGGCTGATCGTCAGGGTTGGTCATTCGCTTGCCTCCAGTCTACGCAGGACGTGATTCGACAGAAGTTCCAGATGGCCATTGGTGACGCGGTCAATGGGGAAAGTTGTCATTCGCGGCCAAGACTTTGTTGGAAGTTCGGTATAAGCCGGAATTTTCCGCAAAAAGAGCGAACTTGGCGCCACTGTGGTGGCGCTCACCGTGGAATCGTCAGCACGCGTTGATTTTCCCTGGGGATCGCGCGACAGTGAACAAACGCGGGCTCGTGTGGAGAGCCCGTCGAAATGCTAGGAGAGTGGATCATGGCTGGAGGAAACGTGCCAGATCATGTCGTTGTTGTAGGCGCCGGCTTTGTTGGACTGTCGACCGCATGGTATCTGCAGGAAGCGGGCATTAAAGTCACCGTTGTGGACCGTGGCGGAGTCGCATCCGGATCCTCTTGGGGCAATGCCGGCTGGTTGACCCCGGCCCTGACCCTGCCTATTGCCGAGCCGTCGATTTTCAAGAACGGCCTGAAGATGATGCTTGATCCTGCATCGCCGCTCTACATCCCGCTGAAAGCCGATGCCAAACTGCTGCGCTTCCTCATCGGCTTCGCATGGCACTCGACCCCGAAGAAGTGGGAAGAAGCCATGCGGGTCTTCTCGGAAATCGGTGCAACCGGTCTGGATGCCTTTGACGAAATCGCGCAGTCGACCACAGCAGGACCTGGCGTGCAGGAGCTGACTAAGCCCGCTGATCCATTCTTGACCGGTTTCACCTCGCTCAGCGACCGTGATGCGCTGCTCCATGAATTTGAAATGATCGAGAAGACCGGCGGCAACGTCGACTACGCATTGCTCACCGGCGATGAGCTGCGCGGCATTGAACCGACCTTGTCCAGTAAGGTCGCTGCCGGTGTGGCCATCAAGAACCAGCGCTACATCAACCCGCCGAAGTTCATGGATTCGCTGGCCGAGTCCGTGATTGCCCGCGGAGGCGACATCATTGGCGCGTTCAATGTCACCGACGTGCGCGACAACGGCGGCTCGGTCACCGTCATCGGCTCCGAAGGTCGTGCAATCACTGCCGATCACGTGGTGCTGGCAACCGGCGCGTGGATGACCGACATGGCCAGCAAGTTCGGCGTGAACGTCGTGGTCCAGGCGGGCCGCGGCTACTCGTTCACCGTTGAGCCAGAGGACATGCCAACGCATCCGATCTACTTCCCAACCCAGCGCGTTGCCTGCACCCCGCTGGGCGATCGCTTCCGCATCGCCGGAACCATGGAGTTCCGCGACGCCAACCACAAGCTGGAGCCGAAGCGCATCGAAGCCATCGTTGCCACCGCGACCCCGGTCTACAAGGGCATCAACTGGGAGAACCGCAAGGAGGAATGGGTGGGTGGACGCCCATGCACCGCCGACGGCCTGCCTTTGATCGGCCAGACCGCATCGTCGCGGGTTTCGGTCGGTGGCGGCCACGGCATGTGGGGCGTTGCCCTTGGTCCGCTGACTGGCAAGATCCTGGCCGCCCAGATTGCCGGCCAGCAGGTTCCTGGCATTGCCCGGCACTTCAACCCGTTGCGCAAGGGTTTCTAGGCGTTTCTGTCCACACCCGGAATGAAATGAAGAGAACCGGCTTGCGGCCCATCGTTCGGATGCGCCGCAAGCCGGTTTACATTTATTGCTGTCCTTTTCGCGCTCTAGGGGTGCCGGGTGGATGCCCCGGCAAGGATCGCGCGGTAGCCCTCGGCATATCCCGGATACTGCAGTTCAAACCCGCTGGCGAGCAACCTGGCATTATCGAGCCTGCGGTCGGCGGCCCTTCGAGCTGGGGCCTGCCCCGCCATGTCCGGCTCCGGAAGATCAAGTTCCTTGGCCAGGAACTGGTAGATCTCGCCCAACTGGGTGGGGGTGCTGTCGCTGGCAAGGTAGAGGCCGGCAGCATGCTCGGCCAGCCCGGCGACGTGGACAATCGCCGCTGCCAGATCATCGCGGTGGATGCGGTTGGTCCAGTGGGACTGCGTTGGCAGTTGAGCGGTGCCCGCGCGGACTTGGTCAATCAAGCGCGTGCGGCCCGGACCGTAGATCCCGGAGGCCCGCAGGATGGTGACCGGCAGGCCGCTTCCGGCGAGCGTCTCCTCGGTTTGCGCAAGAACCTTCGCGGTGGGGGTGGATGGTGCCAGTGGTGCTGATTCGTCGACGAGTTCTCCGTTGCCGCCGCCCATGACCGCGGTGGAAGAGATATAGATCAGCCGGCGAAGAGCGGGGCATTGGGTTTCCAGCCGGGAAACCAGTTCCTGGGCGACCTGCAGATAGCTGCGCGTGTAGCCCTCGGCATCGCGGGTTGCTGGTACAGGGGTGAGCACGGCGATCTCGGTGCCGGGATCAATGCTTGGCCACTGGGACGCATCGAGCAGATCCACGCTGTGCCCGTCGAATCCGGCGGGCAGCTTGCTGCTGTTGCGCCGCCAAGCGGTGACGCGATGACCCTGCTGCTGGAAGCGCAGGCCTGCCTCGGTGGCGACATCTCCGCAACTGACCAGTAAAATTTTCACGAGACTCCTTGGATGTGCGATGTCCTTGGAGGTGGTTCCTCCTACCTAAAGGATAGAACCTTCAGGTCCATGCGGCATGTGCGAGGGGTGCAGGTGCGGTCGTCGGTGCGTTGCGTCCTGTTCTGCGTGATTACGCTGCTGTCCATGCTCGGTGAGGGGATGGCGCTCTTTGCCTTGACCCTTGAATCCGCGGACCAGCTGGGGTCCTGGGGCGTAACAGCATTATTCCTGATTGGCCTGGTTCCGCCGATCCTTGCCGCTTCGGCCATCGGGCGGTGGGTTGACGGCGCTGCCCTGTTCCGGGTGTGGATCCTGAATCTTGTCGTGCATATCGCGATTCTTGCGGTGATGGCTATTTTCTCCAGTATCCTCCTGAGTCTTGCCCTGATGTCCGTGGCCAGCGTTTGCGCGGTGATTAACGGTGCGGTGGTCTTCAAGATCATTCCGCGCATCCGCGGAGGCTTCACCCTTGCCCGTGCCAGCAGTTTCCTTGTCGTGGCTACCTCCCTGGCCGGGATTATTGCGCCGGCGCTCGCGTCGATCGCACACGCGAAGGCGGGGGCGGTGCGGTGCTGTGGTGCGCGGCTGCAGGATTTTTGGGATTGGCCATGGCAGCCGTTGTCCTGTCGCGCTCGCTGGCAGCTGACGGGCAGGACGAACGGCCAAGACCTGACCATGTTCCCGAAGGCGCGATAGCGGATCGCGGAGTCGTACTGACGGGCAATCCGCGACTGCGGATCCTGCTGCTGCCAGTGGCGGCGATCGTCCTGTTTACGGCAGCGGAAGGGGTTGCGGGGGTGTTCTACCTGCGCGAGATCACCGATAGCGACACGGGATATGCGGTGTTGCTCGGTGCATGGTCCGTCGGCGCGGTGCTCGGTTCACTGTTGGGAGGCAATCGGCGCTTCGGTGCCAGAAGTTCCCTGCCGATTTTGCTCGGTGGCGGGCTGGTGGGTGCAGCGATCCTCATCGAAGGGCTCTGGGCCAGCGCGGTCGGCTTGGCGATGGTGTTCCTGGCCGGCGGTCTGGGCAACGGGCTGCACAACACCGGTGTGCGCACTGCCATCTACGAGCATGTGCCGGAAAGCCGCCATGGCGCTGCCTGGGCCCAGCTGCGGATGCTCATCAACATCATGGTTGCCCTGGGCTACCTGACCGGCACCCCGGGACTGCTCGTGGGCCCCGCCCGCACGATCATCGTGATCTCTGGTGCCGTGACGTTGCTGGTGATCGTCCTGTCCGCGGTGCTCCTGGGTGGCTCGGCGCAGGCCGGCGTTCATGGGCAGCGCGCGGTGGCCGAGTCCGAGGGGTAAGCGCTCGCCGGAAGCGTGAAGCTGATTAACGCGCTACAATTCTAGTATTCGAATATTTGTACTAGAAAGTGGTGGGGTGTGGCTGAAGAGCATGAGCTGATGCCTCCGGGAGCATCCCAAGGGCCGGTGCAAGCGGTTTCGGCGATGGGGTTCCCTTCGCCAGCGCGCGATTACTTCGACGGCGGACTGGACCTGAACCGGTTGCTGGTCCGCGACCGGGTCTCCACCTTCATCATGCGCGTTTCGGGCCACGCGATGCAGTCAGCCGGGATCTTCGACGGCGATGAGGTGATTGTGGACCGTTCGCTTGCTGTGCGCCACGGTTCGGTAGTCATCGTCAACCTGAACGGGCAGATGCTGGTGCGCCGCTGGCAGATCGACGGCCAGCAGGTCGGGTTGCTCAGCGATGAATCGCCCTTGCCGGTCATCTTGGCCGAAGGCGATGAAGTCAGCGTCTTCGGCGTCATCACCAGGTGCTTGCATCATGTCCGCTGATCACGTCTCCCTGGTGGACGTCAACAATTTCTACGTCTCCTGCGAGCGGGCTTTCGACTACTCGCTGCGCAATCGCCCGGTGGTGGTGCTGTCGAACAATGACGGCTGCGTGGTGGCGCGTTCTCAGGAAGCCAAGGACCTGGGCATTCCGACCGGAGAGCCGTTCTTCAAGGTCCAGCGCTACATGGACTCGCACAACCTTGCGGTGCGGTCGAGCAACTATGAGCTGTACGGGGACATGTCTGCCCGGGTCATGGAATTGCTCGGGCGCTTCGGGACTTGGCATGAAGTGTATTCCATCGATGAATCGTTCGTCGGGCTGGAAGGCAACCTGGAGCAGGTGCGCAGCACCGCCGCCCAGATCCGTGCCGCCATCGACAAGACGATTGGCGTTCCGGTCTGCGTCGGTGTTTCATCCACCAAAACCCTGGCGAAGCTGGCCAACCACATCGCCAAGCACAATCCGGGGCTCGGAGGCGTCTGCGTCCAGCAGCTCATGGATCCCGAGGTCCTGGGCAGCATCATGAACCGGGTCCCGGTGACCGATGTCTGGGGTGTAGGGCGCAAAACCGGTGCCAAGCTTGCGGCCATGGGCATTGAAACCATCGCTGACCTCCAAACGGCCGACCCATTGGCGATCCGCAAGAAATTTTCAGTCGTCCTGCAGCGCACGGTATTCGAGCTCAATGGGCAACGCTGCATCGGTCCGGTGGAAGAACGCGCGGACCGCGGCCAAGTGATGTTCACACGCTCCTTCTCCACGCCGGTGCGCACCTATGAGGCGATGGAGGAAGTCATGTCCATCTATGCGCAGAAGGCCGCTAGCCGATTGGCAAGCGAAGGCCGCTACGCTTCACTGCTCACGGTCACCGCAGGCACCAGCCGCTTCGCGCGCGGAGAGGCGTCATTCCCCAGCGCCCAGGTGCGCCTGCCGCGGCCTACCCGGGATCCGATCCTGCTCAGCAAGCTGGCCATTGCCGCGATGCGGGATCTGATGCAACCGGGGATGGACTACGTTCGCGGGGGAGTGATCCTCTCCGGGCTCAGCGATACCCCGGGCGAGCAGCAGCTGGATCTCTTTGGCCAGAACGTTGACCCAGCTGCGCAGGAACAGGAAAATGTCTCCTCGGTTGTCCAGGACATTTCGCTTCGATTCGGCGCCAAGTCCATCGGCCTGGGGCATGCCGGATTGGCCAGGAGCCCCGAATGGTCGATGAAACGTGAGCATATCTCGCAGCGCTACACTACCGACTGGGACGAGCTGCTGGTGGTGCGCGCCTGAGGCCGGCCAACGGCAAAAATCGCGGCTCTACGGGAACTTCGCAGTTTCCGGTGGGAAGATGAATTCATGATAAACCGTGCCATGCAGATCATGTCAGCCGGAATCCTGATGACAGCGATGCTCGCCAGCTGCAGTGCGCCGAATGCCGGAGAACCAGCTCCAAGCACGCCCGCCCCCAGCGCCAGCAGCCCGAGCCGCACGAGTGCGCCCGCGCAGCCGGACTCTTCAAGCCCGTCGAGCACTGCTGGCGTGGAGGAGAGTTCAACCCCTAGCCAGAGCAAGGAACCTTCGCTGCGCCAGCAAGCCGAAGAATTGGTTGACGAGCTGAGCGCCAGCGAGCAGGCAGCGAGCCTGGTGATGGCAGGCGTTGCGGCAACAGGCGCATCCGCTGCGGAAATTTCAGCGATGAAGAAGCAGGGGATTTCAAATGTCTTCCTGCGCGGGCGTTCCCAGCTCACGGTCCAGCAGACTGCTGCTCAGGTCCGAAAAATTACCCAGAGCCTGGAATCCAGCATTCCCGGGCAGCTGCCGGTCTGGGTGGCCACCGATCAGGAGGGAGGCTTTGTCCGGGTGCTCCAGGGAGCAGGCTTTGCCGAACTGCCCACGGCGTTGAAGCAGGGCCAGTGGTCCACCTCAAAGCTGGAACGCGAAGTGGGAACCGCCGGAAAGCAGCTGGCTGAAGCCGGTATCAACGTCAATCTGGCTCCGGTGGCTGACGTAGTTCCATCCAGCATCGGCACCAGCAACGCACCCATCGGCTACTTCGGCCGCGAGTACGCCCATGACGCCGCGGGTGTTTCCAAAGCCGTCGCAACGGTCAATGAAGTGCTGCACGCCCAAGGGGTGCAACCGGTGGTCAAGCACTTCCCAGGATTGGGCAGGGTTGCCGAGAATACCGATACCAATACCGGGGTGACAGATACGAAGATCGGTGCGGACTCCAGCGATCTGCAGCCATTCGAGCAGGCTATCGAGCAGGGCAAGTCCTGGGTCATGGTCTCCAATGCCCGCTATGCGCGGCTCGATACGAAGAATGATGCGCCGTTCTCCTCGAAGATCATCACCGGTTTGCTGCGTGGGCAAATGGGCTACGACGGTATCGTGATTTCCGATGATCTCTGCGAAGCCAAGCAGGTCGGCCACGTGCCGGTGGGTGAGCGCGCAGTGAAATTCATTGCCGCTGGCGGAACTGTTCCATTATGCGTGAATTCGGCTCCGGCCATCACCATGGCCAAAACGCTGGCTGCCGAAGCGAAATCCGACGGCAAATTCGCGGGCAAGCTCAGGGAAGCCGCAGTGCTGATCTTGGAAGAGAAGCTGCGCAGCCAATAGGCCATGGGACGGAATCTTAAAAGTGATAGGCCCGGAGCTCTTCCTTACTCGCTAGGAAGTGCCCCGGGCCTGGTTTTGGGAGACGTAAGGCCTACTTCTTGCCCTTCGTCTTTCCGTCAGTCACGTCCAGAACCTGGGCGCGGTCGCCGCTGCCGTTGTGCAGGTGCAGCAGCAGCGCCTTCGATGCCTTGGAGCTGTCAGCAACAGTTACCGGGATGTTGGTGCCGGATAGATCGGTGAACAGGGTGCCCTCCGCACCGAAATCAACCTGTGGCGTCGCCACGTTGAAATCGATCCAGTCGGTCTGGTCAACCGGGATCATTGCACCGTTCTCATCGGTGTTGTACCAGGAGTAGCCCAGAACACGGTAGGAGATCTCTGCCGAATCCTCATCGAGTCCCAGTGCCGCCAAGGAGATCGGGAAGATCGCCGCGTTGGTGTCGAAGGTGTTGGTATCGACATCGCCCAGCACTCCGTTCACCGGCTGCAGGTCAACCTGCTCGCCGGTGGCGAGATTGAAGGTCGCCGCCAGGTCCAGGTCCACTTCATCAAATGCCGCATTGAAGGTCACGAAGTCGGCTTTGCCGTCGCCATTGGTATCGATCTCGACATCCAGCTCGGTGCCGCCGGCCAGGTGGGCCCAGTTTTCCCAGGTGGAGATGCCGATATTCAACAGTCCGTCAGCGATGCCGGTGCGGCCCGCGGTGCTCGAAGCGCCAACGTGCTGCAGGTCCATCGAGCGGGCAGCTGGGATGCTGTCCAGCGAGTCATCGCCGCGTTCGCTCGAAGCGCCGAGCTCGAAAGCGCCGAGCAGCGAGGTGACCGAGGTAGCGCCCTCGCCTGCGGTGATGTCCTTGCCCTTCAGGCTCAGGCTGGTGGTATCCGCGCCCTTCTTCAGCTTCTTGAGCTTGCCTTCCATGTCAGCAGCCAGCTTTGGTGCTGCCTGGACTGGAATGCGCAGGGTTGGGGCATCGTTGGCAGTCAGCTCGACACGGCCGGTTGCATCGGCGACCCAGGCACGGGCTAATCCGGACTGGCTGGTAGCCATGGTCGGATCGATGGTCTTGGCCCACTGCTTCGGGTCGACCTTCAGGGTGACATTCAGCTTGGCGCTGCCACCGGCCGGCACGGTGACGCTGCTGCGATCCAGGGTGAAGGTTGCACCCGGGATCTCGGTAGCTGCCACGTAGTTGGCATCGTAGGTCTGCGCCTTGCCGCTGGTGTTCTCGATGGTGATTTCCCGCTTCGCGGTGAACGGCTTCTTGCCGTCCAGTTCCATGACGCCGAAGACCACGCTGGTCAGGTCCGCTGCTTCGGAATCGTAGGCGAAGGCAGGAGTCTGCAGTGCCGCATCGGCCATGACGCGACCGGAACCAACACGGTTAGGACCGTAGGCTTCGCCGTCGGCGTCCTTGATGTCGGTGGCCGCGGTGTTCATGATGATGCTCTTGGCTTCGTACGGGGTGTAGTCGGTGCCTTCCAGCACCAGTGCGGCGATGCCAGCGACCAGCGGGGTCGCCATCGAGGTACCGGTCATCACGGCAGTGCCGGTACCGGTGCCGACGCCAACCGAGCCGATCTGGGTGCCTGGGGCAGCCACATCCGGCTTGACCACGCCGTTGGAACCGTGGACGCCACGCGAGGAGGAAGAATTCAACGTGTCGCCAACGCCGGACTCGCTGGAGGAACCGCCAACGAATTCAGGGGACAGGGTCACCTTCAGCGTGCCCGCTTCAGCTGCTGGACGCAGCCGATTCGACTCGTCCAAGGTGAACTGCGCACCCGGGATGGTCGCGTTGCCGGCGATGCCCGCATCGAATAGGTTGCTTTCTGCATCCAAGAGGACGCCGGTGGCACCGGCGGCTTCAGCGTTGTTGAAGCGGACGCCGGAACCGCAAGGGAACTCGCCGCCTTCGCTCCACTGCAGCCAAACCCACTTGCCTTCCAGCGAACCCTCTTCGAACGCCTCGCAACCGAATGCGTTATCGGCCGGAGCCATCACCGCTTCTCCGGACAGGGCAGCCGGATCAGCGTTGGTGTAGTTGAAGTTTGCCGAGTACTGGCCCGAGGCCGAGCCGGCAACATCTTCTGGAGCGTCAATCTGGATCTTGTCCAGGGTGACGTGCGAGCCGACGGAGTTGGCGACGGTCAGCGAGGAACGGGAGTTGCCCGGGGAGCCGCCCACGTCGGTGACATCGCCGGCGTTGCCGGAAGCGACAACCGAGAGGATGCCGGCTGCGCTCAGGGCGTCGACAATGTCGTTTTCAGGGTCATTGGCCGGGGAATGATCCGACCCGAGGGACATGTTGACCACGTCGGCACGGTCGGAGAAGTCGCCGTCGCCATTCGGGTCGAGGACGTAGTCCAGCGCCTGGCCGACGACGGCGGAGGAGCCGCCGCAACCGAAGACGCGGATGCCGATGAGCTGTGCGTCAGGAGCCGAGCCAGGGCCGACCTTCATCTCTGCCAGTGCGTCGGCGTCCAGCGAGGAGTAGTCCCCGGTGAAGGTCGAGCCATCGGCGTTGACGCCGTAGCCTGCGGTGGTGCCGGCAACGTGGGAGCCGTGCCCGGCGGCCTGGCAGTCAAGCGGGTTCGGGTCCGGATGGGGAATTGGCTGGTAGGTGGGGTCGTCGGAGTTGGCGTTGTAGTCATCGCCGACCAGGTCCCAGCCGCCAATGAACTTGTCGGGGTCGATCAGGCCGGAGTCTGCGCTGGGCAGCTCTTCAGAGGCCTGGGCTTCCTTGTAGGCCTCCAGGGTGCCCGGGCCGCCGAAGCTGGCGTGGGTGTAGTCCACGCCGGTGTCCAGCACGGCCACCTTGACGCCTTCGCCGGTCTTGTCCAGGGCCTTCCAGGATTCCAGGGCTCCGGTGTCAACTACCGAGCTGCGGTTTGAAGGCTTCTTGGGAACGATGGAGCTGATCTTGGCAACGTCGCTGCGCTCGGCCAGCTTGCGCAGGTCTGCGGCATCGCCGGTCAGGGCGACACCCTGCAGTGCGTTATGCGTGGTGTAGATGACCTTCGAGTTGGACTCGGCGGCCAGCTTCTTGCCCTTGGCCTTGACCTCCTTGTCCATCTTCTTGACCTTGGCGGCATCCTTCTTCTTGCCGGACTTCTTCACCGTCTCGAAGGCGCCATCGCCTTGGAGCTGAACGTAAACCGACACCTCGCCAGTAGCTTTGGCAAGCGGTCCGGAGACTTTCAAATTGGAGAGCGCTGATGAATTGGTGATTGGCAGGGAAGCGGCGTTTTCGCCGTCGCCTGGTTGGGGGATTCCTGCTGCGCTTGCCGGTCCTGAGAGGGTAACGGCCAATGCAAGTGCAGTGGCTGATCCCAAAATCAGGCGCGGCACTCTCTGCGTGCGGCGAGTGACCATGATTCTCCTAGCTGGGCTGGATAGCGGTACTGCTCCCGTCATGGGCGGGCGACATTAAAGCAGTGTGAGCCTTGATGATCGTCCGGGGTAAACGTCCGCTAGTGCGTATACCCCTAGCTGGAATCTTAGGTGACCCAGCTCATATATCAAGGGGTTATTGAATAGTGACCTTTGGCCGGATATCGGGCTGGCTTGGGAATTTCATAATGAAATCCGCGAACCACTGCGACAAACCCGCCCAGCGAGGCCTGATGAGCGCGCTAATCTTTGAGAAAATTTTAGACGCTTTGTTACTCATCAGTTCACTACTTGCTGGGCGGGATGCGCCGGAATCGGCTTGGCTCCTCCTGCCTTCTAGAGGCGGTTCAGGAAGCTATGCACGCGTTCGTCGAGCAGCTGGATTCGCTCGGCAACGACGACCATCGGATCCGGGTAGATCGGATTCTTCGGAGGTGGAATCCGCACGTTGCGGGAGCACTCGAAGTTCAGGCAGATCAAGGTCCCCAAGGTGTTGCCGTCGCGCCCGGCCTGGCCAGCGCGCTTGGTCGTCCACATGCCTACCGCGCAGGGGATATTCACATCGCGGCACATCTCGCACATGGTGGCGTTATTCGGCTTGCGGCCGCCGTCGGTGGGACGCAGCAGGATGCCGCGGGTCCGGCCCGTTCCATCGGTGTGGAGCAGGTAGCCGCGCTGCATCATTTTCGGGTCGCGCCATCCCAGGTAATCGAGCGAATCCCAATCGAGGGAGTCGAAGTTTTCGGGCAGGGTCAATTTCTTCGCTTCTTGGCGGCTGGCGTTGGTGAAGGAAGAGCGGATGGTTTTTTCGGTCAATGGCTGCATGGGAAATCCTCAAATGGTCCGCGGGCACTTTACCGGCGCGCGGAGTCTCTAATCGTTGAAGGCTTTGAGGTCTGCGAGGCATCGAGAATTCGGGGGCGCTAGAACATCGCCCAAGGCAGGTGCCCTAAGCGGAAAATACGTTGACAACCCCGTTCGATGCGCAGACGAACGGGCAGAGCGTCAAAGTGGCTTGCATAGCCGACCGCCCCTTCCTGTGGTTCTCCACGCATTGATTCCGAGCACTTCCGAAATAACGATAGCAAGTGCGGTTGGCTTAGGCCAATGACTGCGATCACGCTTAAAGCAATTTGCTGGCCACCGCCGTGAACGGCGGTGGCCAGCAACAAGTCCAGCAGCTGGGGCCTAGCGGCGGCCGCCCTGCCACAGTGCGTCAAACGGGGTCTTGCCGGACACGCGGTTGCGGATGCCTTCGGTGACAAACGCCTTGGCGGTGCGGGCAGCTTCCAGAGGGGTCGCGCCCTTGGCCAGCTCTGCGGTGACGGCGGCGGCCAGCGAGCAGCCCGCGCCGGAGACGGCGACTTCGCCAATCTTCTTCTCGCGCAATACCTCAAGGGTGCTGCCGTCGTAGAACACGTCCACGGCGTCTTCGCCGGCGATGCGGACCCCGCCCTTGGCCAGGACCGCTGCACCGGAGACCTCGTGGATCTTCTTGGCGGCTTCGACCAGGTCATCTTCGGTGGTGATCTTGATGCCCGAGAGCTGCTCGGCCTCGAAGTGGTTCGGGGTGACAAACGTGGCCAGCGGCAGCAGCGTGGACTTGAGCGCTTCGTCGGTGTCCAGGGCGTGGCCTGGTTCCTGGCCCTTGCAGATCAGCACCGGATCCAGCAGCACGTTCTCCCAGTCCTGGGACTTCAGCGCAGTGGCGACGGTGTTGATGGTTGACGGCGAGCCCATCATGCCCAGCTTGACCGTGCCGAGCTTGCCCTCGTAGCAGGTCTGGATGGCTTCGAGCTGATCGGCGATGACCTGCTGGTCAACTGGAACGAAGCGGTGGTTCCAGGAATCCTTCGGGTCGAAGGAGACGATGCAGGTCAAGGCCACGATGCCGTAGGTTCCCAGTTCCTGGAAGGTCTTCAGGTCGGCCTGGGCGCCAGCGCCGCCAGTGGCTTCGGAACCGGCGATGGTCAGGGTCATTGCTGGAGAAGCGGTGTTTGTATTAGTCATAGTCTCAATTGCAGGTAGTGCGGGTAGGGAATGGGTTTAGTCGTGCTGCCAGAAGCTGAGCGTTGTTGCCTTGGACCAGCCTTCTGGAAGCTGCTGGGCATGTTCTGCGGTGGCCACCAGCAGCAGCCAAGGCAGTCCATGGCCGAACGCCGCGCCAGCGAAGTTTGCCAGCACTGCACGGCGGGCCGTATCGGGATCTGCAGGAGAGAAAAGGTCCGGGTCGGTGAGCAAGCCGTAGTTCTCGCCGTAGCGCATGCGTCCTCGGGCTACCGGGCGGTCGAAGTCGGTCACCTCGACGACGTCGTAGTTATCCATGGGAGCTTCGAAAAGCCCGGATGTGTCGGCGAGCTTGACTACCTGCTCGACATCGTCAGGCTTGCCGGCCAGCAGGTGCATGGTCGTGCTTTGCTGCCAGCCTGCCTTGGCGAGTTCTGCAGCGGTGCTGTCGTTGGGCGGGCCCAAGAGGATCAAGCGCTGCGCATCCTTTGGCACTGTCCAGGAAGCATCAGGCCAGTAGCGGAGGATTTCCACGTCCTCGCCGTCCTGGTTGACCGAGCGAATCTCATGCTGGTTCGGGAAAGAAGCAATGCGATCACGTAACGTGGCGTAGTCGTGGGTCCAGCTTGGCAGTGCTCGTGCCATTGCGCTCATAGTGCTGCGCTCTCCTTTGGTTCGCTAGGGATCACCTATCGGCATCTTTGACTTTACGCCTTAACCCGCGGTGATACGGAACTCTGTGTCTGGGTGTTTGCCAGCTAGCGCGATGCGCAGCATTTCAGGAGGCCTTGGGCCTTCTTAGCTGGGCAGGTGTCGACTCGGCTGCCTCGGCGAGTTCTGCTGGTCCGGGATCCATCAGTGCGAGGACATCTTCAAAGAGCGAGCGCACCACGGGCAAACGGCAGAGCACGGCAAACTTGGCGGCAACCGGTGCCATATTCTTCATCAGCAGCCTGGAGCGGCGCTGCTGCGGCGACTGATCGAAGGCCCACGCGGAGAAGATCTGGCGGGAGACGAGCAGCAGGAACTTCGGCAGATCCCGTCGGATGCCCATTGGCGGCAATGGGCGGGATCCGGCAACGACTTTCTCCCAGAGCTCCAACTCGATGCGCCAGATCTCGTCGTTGCCCATGTCGCGCGAGAGCATCAAGCGCAGGAATGCCGGCCCGAAATCGTGATACCGGGCCAACGCTTCGACGCCCGAATCGAGCACGGCGCGGATATTAGCTTCGAGCGTGTTGCCTTCATTGAGCATTCCCGAACATTGCTCATATTGCTCCCTGCGCAGGTTGAGCAGCAGTTGGGCAACGATGTCCTCTTTGGACTTGAAGTAGTAGTAGGCATGTGACAGGGAGACCCCTGCCTTCGCGGCAATGGCACGCATGCTCGAGGCCTTATACCCATCCTTGGCAAAGCACTCCAAAGCAGTAGCCAAGAGCTTGGCTTGGGTCTGCTGACCTTTTTCGGTGCGGGGTTGCGTTGTCATGGGGCCTTTGAACGGAAAGCGGGTGGATTCGATTCTAGCAATTATTTGAACGCGTTCAAAAAAGGAAAAATTTAACGCTCAAGTACGGGAGAGCGGTCACTGCTCCATTTGTTTCCTCGAATTCATAGTCCGAAGAATGGCTAGTGAGATATGAATTTCAGAAAATCCTGATTCTCGAAACATGGTTGGCCGGCAACAGGTGAGAACTTGGCCCCAGCTATGCGTGGGATACTTGTTGCGTAAGTGCTAATACAGCGGGACAGCGCGTAGGCATGCAACCCCACCCTTTTGATTCATGGGTCGGGCCGTGCCATGAGGACGATGTTCTGGCGAACCACTTTGACAAGGAAAATTTCATGGGCGATTCCACCGCCGGCAACAATTTGATCCGAACCAAGAACGCGGTATTCGCTTCTTCAGGTTCCCCCTACTTCTCCACGGTGCTCACGTTGATGGGCGCTGTCGTGATTCTCTCGAACATCGGCGCCTCCAAAGGCGTCAGCTTCGGACCGCTCATCACCGATGGCGGCTTCTTCCTCTTCCCGCTGGCCTACATCCTGGGCGACGTCATTTCGGAAGTGTATGGATTGAAGGCAGCCCGCCGTTCGATCCTCGTGACGTTCATCTTGGCATTCTTCGCGGTGTTCTGCTTCTGGATCATGATCCAGCTGCCGGCAGCCGAGTTCTACGACGGGCAGGAAGCTCTTGAACGCACGCTGGGCCCGATCTGGCAGATCGTCGTCGCCTCGGCCTGCGGCTTCCTGGTGGGCCAGTTCGCCAATTCATGGGTGCTGGTCAAACTCAAGGAACGTTCCGGCGAGCGTGGACTGATTCTCCGGCTTATCGGTTCCAGCGGTGTTGGAGAATTCCTGGATACCCTGATCTTCTGCGCCATTGCCGCGCCGGTGATCGGCATCGCCGATGTACCGAGCTTCATCAATTATGTGGTGGTGGGCTTCATCTACAAGACTGCAGTGGAAATCCTGTTCGTTCCGGTGACCTCAATGGTCATCAAATGGTTCAAGAAGCGCGAGCCCGGCTACAGCCAAGCGGCTGTCGAAAGCTGATCATCCTGTGGGCATCATCCGTGAGGGCGATGCCCACAGCTGTATCCGGACATTAGAGTCGAGGATATGCAGACAGGTCAAGACGACACATTCCAGCTGGAAACCAGAGGCCTGGCTATCGGCTATCCCGGCCGGGTAATCTGCGGGCCAATCAACCTGAGGCTGTCTCCGGGCGCTGGCGTGGGAATTATCGGAGCCAATGGCAGCGGGAAATCGACACTGATCCGCACAATCCTGGGGCATCTCATTCCACTTGAAGGCAGCATCTCGTTCCAAGGCCTTCCCGTGGATGAAAGCTCGGCGCATTTTCGCCGTACCGTCGCCGTCCAGATCACCGATGGCGCATTCTTCGACGAACTTACGGTGCGCGAGCATCTGGAAATGGTCGCTCGCGGGCACGGACTTCAGGACTGGGGCCAGGCTGTCCAAGCGGAACTCGACTTCTTTGAAATCACTGCCGTTGCCGGTCATCTGCCCGGCGAGCTGTCTTCCGGCCAGCGTCGCAAGCTGCTGCTGGCCGCGGTCCTGATCCGCCCGGCAGAATTGCTGATTCTCGACGAACCGGAACAGCGCCTGGATCTGCGCATCAGGCACAAGCTCTACCATCGGCTCGCCGGGTTGCGCGGCGGCGGAACAGCGTTGCTGGCGGTGACCCACGATCCGCTCATGCTGCGAAGCTGCATGGACCGGGTACTGCTGCTGGACGCCGACGAGGGCGAGTTGCTTGATCCGCACCGAGGGGCGCAGTGGCTTGAACGCTAGTCCAGCCACCAGCCAAAGCGTTGCCTTCGATCCGAGCGAACTGCTTCATCGAGCCAGGAAGCGCAGGAACTTCGCCGAAAAATTCGACAGCTTTTCCGATGCCTATGTCTGGGTGCTGGCCGCGTTGATTGCGTTGGCCTACCTCTTCAGTGCGCTCTTCGGCATGCTGTTCGTGCTCCTGGGCGAAGGCGTAGCCCACCAAGAGCTGCCCAGCGCCGTTTGGCGCATGCAGGATCTGTCCTTCGTGCTTTTGATGCTGTCAGCTTTGGCAATCTTCAGGCTCATGATTTATCTGGGACCGTGCGGGCTTAGCGCGGCCAAGGCCGACTGGTGGCTGCCGCTGCCGGTCACGCTCCGGGCAATCCGCCGACCGGCGTGGCGAAATGCAATGCTCACTGGGCTCTTCGCAAGCAGCTTCGCAGGCGCGCTGTGGCTGATCGTGATGCTGGGGCTGGCCGGATCGCTCCCGCTTCCAGTCGCTGTCCTGGGGCTCGCCTGCTTTGCGGCGGCCGGGGCAGGGCTTGCCAACGCGGCCACGGCGATCCAAGCAATGAACCGCCAAGCTACTGCACGACGGATCTGCGATGGGGTGGGCCTCGGACTGCTCACCGCGGTGGCGGTGCTGTGGTTGCTCTTGCTGTTCCAGATTCCTTGGGCGCAGGAGCTGGTTGGCGCAGTGGCTGCCGCCACATTGGATCCGGCGGCGTGGCTGTTCGCCTTGCTTGTCGTCCTGGCATTGGGCGCGGTGAGTACGTATTGGGCGTATCGCCATGTCGAACGGATTCCGGGCCCGGCCTTGCGCTTGGCAGGAGAGCACCAGCAACTGGCCATGGGGACGTTGATGCAGGGCGACTCGCGGGGCATCGCAGCTCCGGCGCAGTCCGCCATCAGCCGCAGGATGACCCTGGGCAGCAAGCTCACCGCCGCATTGCCCGTGGCCTGGCGCATCCTCTGCCTGCGCTTGCTGCGGTCAGGCCGCTGGCATCCGGTGGCCGGATTCCTGCTCCTGGCTTTTTCGCTGGCCGCCACGGTCCAGCGGATTGCCAATCCGCTGAGTGCAGCGGCTTTCTACCTGGTGCTCTGCCTGATTCTGACCTTCAGCATTTCCGCGACAATTGCCCCGCTGGTCTCGGAGAAACAGCTGACCCAGCCACTTGGGATATCGGAAGCAGTTCTGGTGCGGGCAGCAACGCTGTACGCGATGCTCTTCTCGGCCATCAGCCTGCTGCTGTTGACCGGAGGGCTGGGACTGGTTGGCATGATCCAGCCGGAGCGTATTTGGCTCTGGATCGCTGCAATCGTGGTTGCCGCGTTGGGATGCGCTGCTGCCAGCATTGCGCATGCAAGGAGAGCCGAACGCGATTGGTCCGCAGTACTCGGGGGAGCGACCAATGACGCGGCCATGGCCACACAGCTCTTCATGGAAACCGCTACGTTTATTCGGGCGGCCGCCACGTTCGCGCCAATCTTCTGCCTGGTGCTCAGCCCGGCTACTCCCATTCCCCCATTGCTGTGGGTTGCCGCGATGCTCTTCGGCGCAAATTCGCTGATTCACGTTGCCGGCAGGAAACTGGGAGATGCGGCGTAGATGGTCTTGTACGATGAACGACATGATTTCCATCTATAAGCCCGATGAGCTATCCATGGATTTGCTCTACTCAATCTTGAAATTGCGGGCCGACGTCTTCATCGCCGAGCAGCGCTCGTGCTATCCGGACATTGACGGCCGCGATCTGGATGCCGGCACGGTGCACCTGATTGTTGCCGAGGACGGAAAAGTGCTGAGCACGGTTCGAATCATGGATATCGACAGCTGCGCTCCGCGCATTGGGCGCGTTGCGACGGCAGCGGAGGCCCGCGGCCGCGGCCTTGCCGGGGAACTCATGCAACGTGCCGTGGACCTGTGCGCCCCGGATGCGCAGATCCAGCTTAGCGCCCAGACCCAGCTGGAGGGCTGGTATGGCAAGTTCGGGTTCCAGCGTTCCGGGGAAGACTATGATGACGACGGGATCATGCATTTGCCGATGATCCGCGCAGGGCAGGGCATTCCAGCCTAGAAAAGACCGAGGCATCGGTTCTCCACGCGCTGGCTGGCGCGTTCAGAACCGATGCCTTGGCTGTTCTAGGAATCCTCGTCTACTGGGTAACTGGCTGGCCCTGCGGATCGGGCTTGCCAGCGTAGTAGCTGGAGAGCACCTTGTCCTTCAGTTCGAAGAAGGTTCCGTCTTCGATGGCCTGGCGCGCGGACTCGACCAGCGAAACAGTGAACTGCTCATTGTGGATGGAAATCAACGTGTGGCTGAGCAGTTCCTTGGACTTGTACAGGTGGTGGATGTAGGCTCGGGTGAAGTTTCTGCAGGCATAGCACTCGCAGCCTTCCACCAGCGGGGTGAAGTCGCGCTTGTAGCGTGCACCTGAAAGGTTGAAGCGGCCCCAGGGGGTGTAGAACGCCGAGTTGCGGGCCACGCGGGTGGGCGAGACGCAGTCAAAGGTGTCAGCGCCGTTCTCAATGGCGGTGAAGATGTCATCCGGCTCGGAAATGCCCAGCAGGTGGCGTGGCTTGTTCTCGGGCAGTTCTTCGGCGCACCAGCCGACGATGGTTCCCAGGTTCTCCTTTTCCAAGGCGCCGCCGATGCCGAAGCCGTCGAAGGCCATGGCTCCCAGATCCTGGCAGGCCTTGCGGCGCAGGTCTTCGTACTGGGCGCCCTGGATGACTCCGAACAGCGCCTGGTAATCCTTGCCCGCCCGGGAATCTGTCAGGGCGAAGTGCTCGGCAATGCAGCGCTCGGCCCAGCGCCGGGTGCGCTCCAGGGACTCGACCTGGTAGCCGCGGGAATTCTGCAGGGTGGTCAGCTCGTCGAAGGCGAACATGATGTCCGCGCCGATCTGGTGCTGCACGCCCATGGAGATCTCAGGGGAGAAGCGGTGCTTGGTGCCGTCGAGGTGGGACTTGAACCAGACGCCGTCCTCATCCACATTGGCCAGGCGTTCCTTGCCCGGAGCCACAGCATCATCCGGACCCGACTGGTCGACGGACTTCATGTCGATGACCTTCTTGAAGCCCGAACCCAGGCTCATGACCTGGAATCCGCCCGAATCGGTGAAGGTTGGACCTTCCCAGCCCATGAACTTGCCCAGGCCGCCGGCCTCATCGAGGATGTCCGCCCCCGGCTGCAGGTACAGGTGGTAGGCATTGGACAGCACTGCCTGCGCGCCAAGCTCCTCGACCTGAACGGGGGTGACCGCCTTGACGGTGGCTTTGGTGCCTACAGCAATGAACGCTGGCGTCTTGATTTCGCCGTGCGGGGTACGGATCACGCCGGTACGCCCGAGCATCGGGGAACCGTCTTCAGCGGTCAGCCGGGTTCCGACTTCAAAGCCGAATTCGTTCTGGCGGGCATGCGGGGCACTGGGGTCAAAGTTTTTTTCGGGCACGTAACAAGTTTGCCGTATTAATCGCGCGGTGAGGAAAACGACAGGGTCAATGTGCGCCAAAACCTAACGTGTCACAAGGCAAAGCGCGAATAATGGGGCATACGTGTTGTGTCCAACGCGACGGAAGGAAGATGTGGCCCTGCAGAATCTGAAGGAGTCCGCCAAGGCGCTGGTGACGCTGGGGCCTGCCCGCAAAGACCACTGGATCGGCTTGCGCACTGGAGTAGGTGTTTTTGCGCCACTGCTTGCCCTTTTCGCGATTGACCGGCTGGACCTGGTGGTCTTTGCCGTTTTCGGTGCCTTCACCGGCGTGTATGGGCGCGTGGATGGCTACTGGAACCGCTTGCGGATGCAGGTCCGTTCCGGTGCCTTGTTCTTCGCGGTGATTGCCTTGGCGCTGGCCGCTTCCCACTGGTGGATCGACCATTCGGACCCCGGGATCAAGCAGTGGCAAGTCGTTGGCGCGACGACCCTCGTTGCCGGTGCCTGTTCGGTGCTGGTCGGTTTCATGCGGTTGCGGCCTGGCGGTTCGCTGTTCCACATCTTCGCCTTTGCGGCGATTGCCTCGATTCCTGGGCCCGTGCCCTTTGGCGAGGCCCTGCTCGTGGTGGGCTTGACGATCTTGCTGTCGATAGCCATCGGCGCTGCCGGGGCGCTCGGGCAGTGGACCAGCCTGTGGAAGCGCACCCCGTTGCCGCCGCTGTCGGATAACGTCCGCAAAGCTATCTGGTGGGAAGGGCTGTTCTATATCCTGACGGCCGGCGTCGCCGGTGCCCTGGCCAATACCTTGGGCAACAGCCTGGAAGCCGGGCACAACTACTGGGCGATGGTGGCCGCGGTGGTTCCCCTGGTTGGGCACACCACTAGCCTGCGCATCCGGCGCGGCATGCACCGTATGCTCGGCACCTTGGTGGGCGTGATCCTGATGGCGATCTTGATCTTCCTGAATCCGCAGGTGTGGATCCTGCTTGCCTTCATCGGCTTCTGCCAGTTCATGGCCGAGCTGCTGGTCATGCGCAACTACTTCTTGGCGCAGGTCTTCATTACCCCGATGGCACTGGTAGGTGTCTCGCTGGCCACAGGCCTGAGCGGCTCGGTGATGTACGACCGCGTGGTCGAAACACTGATCGGCTGCATCGTGGGCATGCTCGGCGTGCTCTTGGGAAGCTGGGTCGGATCGATCGTAAAGCGTCGTCAGGGAATCGTCCCCAAGGGCGGAAAACAGAACTAGATATTCACTCCGACGTGGGCTAATGCCTGACGGAGAATATTTTCACGGCCGCCCGCGAACTCGCCCTGAATATCCGAGCTGAGCGCTTCGGTTGGCGAAAGCCAGGTCAGTTCCAAGGCGTCGGAGCGCGGGCTGGTCTCGCCGCGGACCGGCACGATGTAGCACATGGACACTGCGTGCTGGCGATCATCGGTCAGGCCGGTTTCGCTCGGTGCCGGGAAGTACTCGGCAACGGTGAATGGCACCGGTGAGGCCGGAAGCTGCGGCAGCACCATGGTGCCCAGATCCTTTTCGATGTGGCGGATCAACGCTGCGCGAATGGTCTCGCGGTACATCACCCGGCCCGAAACGAAGGTGCGCAGCATGCGGCCATCGTCATCGCCGGTCAGCAGCAGGCCGACCTCATTGACGTAGCCCAGCGGATCCAGGCGCACGGGAATGGCCTCGACGTAGAGCATCGGCAGGCGCTGGCGTGCCTCGTAGAGGTCTTCCTCGGAGAGCCATCCAGGGTATGGGTCAGGTGTGCGCACGTTCATGGTTCTATCTTGGTACACAAACCCCCGACATTCCATGAAGCTGGATCTGTGTTGCTGAACTCACTGATGCGGATTTCCCGCAACCCTAGTGCGCCGCATTCCCAAGCGATAAAATCGGTAGAGCTATTTGAATTTCTAGTCCGGCGAACAGTTGCAGGCATCAAATGGCATTTCCTTTTTCCGAATCCTCGTGGAAGCAGATTCCTGCCGTGACGAACGCTCCAGAACGACTGAGCAAACAGAATTTCACCACGATTGCGGTGCTGATTGTTTCCAGCTTCGTGGTCATCCTGAACGAAACCATCATGAATGTGGCCCTGCCTGTGCTGATGGTTGAATTCAATGTCACCGCCGACGCAATTCAGTGGCTGTCAACCATCTTCATGCTGACCATGGCCGTGGTCATTCCAATGACCGGCTTCTTGCTGCAGCGGATGAGCATACGCAATGTCTTCGTCTTGGCTATGGGCCTGTTCACCCTCGGCACCCTGCTGGCTGCCGCTGCCCCGGGCCTGGGCATCCTGCTGCTGGCCCGCGTCATCCAGGCCAGCGGTACCGCCATCATGATGCCGCTGCTGATGACCACCATTTTGCATCTGGTCCCGGCCGAGCGCCGCGGCGTGCTGATGGGCAACGTCTCCATCGTGATCTCCGTAGCTCCGGCCATCGGCCCGACGCTCTCCGGCCTGATCCTGCAGTTCCTCTCGTGGCGGTTCATGTTCATCGTGATCATCCCGATCGCTGTAGCGGCACTGCTGATTGGTACTCCGCGACTTTCCAAGGACGTCGACGGCGCCTCGACTCCGCTGTCCGTTCCTTCCTTGATCTTGGCGATCCCGGGATTCGGCGGACTGGTCTACGGACTGAGCGGCCTATCGGCAGGAATCACCCCGCTGAACCTGGGCATCCTGGTCGGCGCGGTCCTGTGCCTGGTCGCCTTCGTCTTCCTGCAGCTGAACCTGCAGAAGGAGGACAAGGCGCTGCTGGATTTGCGTCCGCTGAATTACAAGGATTTCACCCTTTCGCTGGTGCTGATGATGTTCTCGATGATTTCGCTGTTCGGCGTGATTATCCTGCTGCCGATGTTCTTCACCAGCGTGCTGGGCATTGAGACCCTGACCACCGGCCTGATCATGCTTCCGGGCGGCCTGCTGATGGGCATCCTGGCACCGATGGTCGGCAAGCTCTACGACAAGGTCGGCGCCCGTCCGCTGATCGTTCCCGGCGCCGTGGTGCTGCTGGTATCCCTGCTTGGGTACGCCATGATCCTGAACGCGAATACCCCGATTTGGCTGCTGGTTGTCATGCACCTGGTGATGAGCTTGGGCCTGGCCTTCATCTTCACCCCGGCGTTCACCACTGCGCTGAACCCGTTGCCGCACAGCCTGCACTCGCATGGTTCGGCCCTGCTGTCCACCTTGCAGCAGTTGGCTGGCGCCATGGGCACCGCGCTGCTCGTTGGCGTTGTCGCCGCGGCCACCGCCTCGAAGATCGCGGACGGTGTCGACCCGTTAACCGCTTCGGTTGAAGGCTTCCAGCCTGGCTTCCTGGTTGGTGCCGCCTGCAGCGTGGGCATCGTGGTCATCGGCTTCCTGCTCGGCGGGAAGAACAAGTCCGTTGCCGCTGCAGCCGAACCTGCAAAGGTTCCGAGCCACTAGGCATCAGAAGCGTGCGAGAGCCGCTGGATCCCATCAAGGGATCCAGCGGTTTTTCCATGCCTGCTGGCAAGCTTCTTCGCCTGGACGCAACTGGCCAGTAATGTAGATCACAGGTTCATTGTCTACGAAGGAGCAAGCATGCAGTTGCAGGATTCAGTCGTTCTCGTCACCGGCGGCCTATCGGGATTGGGGCGTGCCACGGCGCACACGCTGGCCGCCCAGGCCAAGCACGTGGTGGTGCTCGACCTGCCGCGCGAGGACGGCGATGAAATTGCGGCTGAGATCGGGTCGAATGTCCGGTTCGTGCCTGCCGATGTCACCGACGCGCAGCAGGTGGCCGCCGGCATCGAACGTGCCAAGGAACTGGGCACCCTGCGCGTGCTGGTCAATTGCGCCGGTGTTGCCACCCCGGGAAAGGTGCTGGGCCGTGACGGGGTGCTGCCGCTGGAACGCTTCGCCAAGGTGCTGGACATCAATGTAAACGGCACCTTCAACGTGATCCGCCTAGCCGCAGAAGCGATGGCGCATAGCGAAGCGCTGCACGACGAGCAGGGAACCACCGAACGCGGCGTCATCATCAACACCGCGTCGGTGGCCGCGTTTGACGGGCAGATCGGACAGCCCGCCTACGCGGCATCCAAGGGAGCCGTAGCCGCGATGACCCTTCCCCTGGCTCGCGAGCTGGCAAGCCACCAGATCCGCGTCATGACCATCGCCCCCGGCATTTTCCATACGCCGATGATGGCAGGATTGCCGCAGGCAGCCCAGGACTCGCTCGGTGCCCAGGTGCCGCATCCATCGCGCCTGGGACGTCCGGAAGAATACGCGGCCTTGGTGGAGCATATCGTGGCCAATCCGATGCTCAACGGCGAAACCATTCGCCTTGATGGCGCCATCCGCATGGCACCGCGTTAAGCATTTGTGGCGGGCGTGGCGGAACCTAGAATTCTACGGTTTTGCCGCGCTGCGCACGGTGCTCGGCATGGCTGATTTGGAACCGGCGGTTCTCGGCCATCAGGAACACCAGCAGGGCCATGAAGATCCAGATCGCGCAGACCCACAGCGGCGCCGAATCATTGAGCCAGCCCTGGATGGCGGCAGCAATCATGCAGATTCCGTAGCCGCTGGCCAGCGCATGGCGGCCGCGCTCTGAATGGGCGAAAGCGCCGGCGGCCACCGAGATTCCGGCCGTTATGAGTGCGGCCTGGATTCCGTGCTCGCCGTCATGCCAGCCGGCCGCGGCAAACCACAGCTGCAGGGCGTAAACCATGCTCGCACCTGCAAAGAAGCAGATCGGGGCATCGGTGGCCCAACGCTCTAAGCGGTTGCGCGCAGTATTCTTGTTCAGCTGCAGTACGCCGTACAGGGAGAGCAGCGAAGCGATGGTCGCCAGGATGGCAGCGCCGACGGGCATGAAGCCGGACGCCAGGGTGATGGCGCACGCCATCAACGCTGTTGCCGGGATCGAATAGATGGAAATGATCCGCTGGCGCCGGGCCGACAGCTGGTCGCTGCGCAGCGAGAACGCTGCGCTGAGGACCAGCGCGATGGCAATTGCCGGCCACAGCACCGAGTGCACCAGGCTGGTATCCAGCAAGCTGGCTTGGGCTCGTCCATGCAAACCGGAAGACAACGCCAACGTGGTCAGCAGCAGCAGCAGGCCCGAAGCGCCCAGCAGATATCCGCGTATCTTGTCGAAGGGCTCCACCACAGGGTTGGGGCGATGATCCGGTGGTGCATAGGGCAACTCGAAGGAGGTCCGTTCGCTGGCCGATGCCATGGCGGAACGGGCCGAGGCCACGAGGGAATCAAGTTGCGGGGTCGACTCGTGTTCGGCCATCTTGCCTTCATCCTTATGGGTCACGGGATATTAGGCACCAGCTTAGGCCAGTTCCTCCCACATGAGAAGGGGTTATTGAGCTGAAGGGGCTTCCGTTAGCCGTTGTTCACTGCTGAAGCTGCGTTCGGCGCCGGTCAACGGATCGGTGAAGGAAATAGTGTGCGCCAGCAGCTGCAGCGGGCGCCGGTAGTCATCAGGAGCCAGATCCCACAGCCGTGGATAGAACGCATCATTGATGATGCCCAGGCCCAAGGAAGCCAAGTGGATCCGCAGCTGATGGGTCTTGCCCGAATGCGGTTCCAGATCCATCAAGGCAACCTCGGTCCCGGAATGGAAACCATGGCTGGTTCCAATGGTCTCGACGTTGATCAGTGTCTGCGCGTTCGGCTCGCCTTCTTCCACAATTGAACGCAGCTGGCCCTTGACCTTGGACATCCGGTTCTCGAAGACAAGCGGCATGCGCTGCAGCAGATCACGCAGTTCTGTTTCGGTTTTGACCTGCGAATGCCCGCCGTTGGGTTGCAGCACCCGTCCGGTTTCCAGGCCTTCACCGGGTTGCAGGGCGACGACCGCCTTGTAGCGTTTGGCAATCTCCCGGCGCTCGAAAAGCATCTGGTAGGCACCCCGGGTCTGCGGATTCACCGCGAAAAGAATGACGCCGGCGGTGGCGCGGTCCAGCCGGTGCATCGGCACCAGGTCGTCGATGCCGGTCTGGTTGCGCAAGCGCACCAGCGCGGATTCCTGGATGAAGCGTCCACCGGGTGTGGTGGGGAGGAAGTGCGGCTTGTCCACGACCAGCAGGTGCTCGTCCTGGTGCAGGATTCTGGCCTCGAAGGGGATCGGGGTTTCTTCCGGCAAGGAGCGGTAGTACCAAATGAATTCATGCTCGCCCAGGGGAGTCTGGCGGGTGAGCGGAGTGCCGCCCAGGCCAACGATCTGCTGCTCATCGAAGCGGCGCAGAATGCCCTCGGGATCGACATGGCCAAAGCGTTCGAGCAGATAATCGGCGACAGTTGCCCATGAACCGGTCCGCGGGAGTCGAAGCCGAGTTGCATTGACGCCGTTACGAACGGGAAGCGGGGATTCCATAGCCATATCGGCTATTCTCCCATCTTTGCCGGGAGCACGCTGATCCGCGGCCTCAGCTGCGCGGTGCCGGCTGGCAGGACGGGCAAACGTAGCAGTCGCGTTCCAGCCCTGCGTCGTCGGCGGCGATCTTCAATACCTGGATTGTGGTGCCGCAGCGCGGGCAGGGCTTGCCGGCCCGCCCATACACCCAATAGGGTTCGCGGGTGCGCGCCAGGCCGGTGGTGACCCGGCGCGGACGGTCCTTGTTGACCTCCAGCAGGCGCCGGGACATCTCGATGGCCCTTTCCAGGCCCACTACCTGCCCCACCGGCGTCAGCGGATGCAGCCGGGTGAGGAACAGGACCTCGCTGCGGTAGATGTTGCCGACTCCGGCCATCAGCCGCTGATCCAGCAGCGCCTCGCCGATCCCGCGCTGCGGCTGGGCGCGGAAGTTCGCCGCCGCCTGCTGCGCATCCCAATCCGCGCCGAGCAGGTCCGGACCCAGATGGCCTACCAGTTCCTGCTCATCGGCCGTGGGCACGAGCTTGACCTGGGCGATGTCGAAGCCGACCGCGGTGATCTCGGCGAAGTGCAGCACCACCCGGGCGGTGTGCGCGGCGCGCTTGAAGCGGTCGCCAGCGCCGTAGAGATCCCAGCGTCCCTCCATCAGCAGGTGCGAATGCAGGGTCAGTGGAGGATGGTTGAAGGCAGGGTCTGGGTCCGCGGGCGGATGCAGGCGCACCAGCAGGTGCTTGCCGCGCGGGACCACTTCGGACACCATGTACCCGGCCAGGTCCACGGTGGACAGCGACGGAACCCGGAAGTCCGAGCGAACGATGGTTTTTCCGGCCAGCGCGCGGTGCAGCCGCGCGGTGGCCCGGTAGACGGAATCTCCTTCTGGCATGCGTCCTCCCTAGAATCAATCCAGGAACCCATCGTACGGTGCAGCCGTAACGAGGCGCAGTTCGTCGCGGCCGTGGCCTACGCTGGGCGGATGACAGTGCAGCAAAAGAGCAGATCAATCCAACCGAACCGACCGTCTATGCCGAGAATCTGGCAGTCGGGGACGTAGTCGATTTGAGCTCGTACAAGATGACCGCGGAGGATCTGCACGAATTCGCCGTGCAGTGGGATCCGCAGCGGTTCCACATCGACGAGGAGTTTGCGCAGCAGGGTCACTTCGGCGGCATTATCGCCAGCGGCATCCACTCGTTGGCGATCCTTCCAGCGCCTGGCAGTGCTGGGAGCCTGCCGGCACTGGTGGGTAGTGGCCGGAAGGGCGATGGAGAAGATCCAGTTCCATGCTCCGGTGCGTCCCGGCATGGAACTGCACGGGCAACTGGAAATCACCGATATCCAGTTCAAGCGCGAGGACCGGGCCCTGGTCACTCTGCATAGCTCGCTCGGCTGCGATGGGCAGGTTCTCTTCGAGGTCACCAATGCTGTCTGGATCTGGGGCAGGGCGCGCAAGTAGCGCCGGTGCTTGCCTGCGCTGCGGCTTAGCGCCGGAAGCGGATCCCCTGCGGGGTGGAATAGAATCCGGCCGCCAGCAGCGCGTGGGCGAGGGGGTGCTCAAGGACCGGCTCGCCGTTGACCGTGGCAATGGCCAGCTTGTCCACTGTCGCGGTGCGCAGCACGGCCACCAGATTTCCTGCCAGCAACCGCCATGACTCTTCGCTTGGCTCGCCGAAAGCGAGCACGGTGCGCCCGCCGCGTTCCAGGTAGAGCGCCAATTCTCCGTCCAGCAGACCCACGATCGCCCCGGCCTTGCGCCCCGGGCGGTGCCCGGTCTGCGTGGCCGGCCATGGCAGGGCCGCGCCGTAGGGGTTGGCCGGGTCCGTGGAGGCGAGCACCACAGCCTGCGGCTGGCGCTGCGGGTCATCGGGCTGGGTGAAGGTGCGCAGCCGGTCGATGGTGTTGGCGGTGGAGAACTGCGCGGCGCCGAGCTTCTCGATGAAGTAGCCGCGGCGGGCATGGCCCGCCTCTTCCAGCTTGGACAGCACCCGGTAGAGCTGGCCGAAGCCGCCGGGCACGGATTCGGCGGCCACCGAACCGCGGGTGAGCACCCCGTAGCGTTCAAGCATGATTTCCGCGGTTGCATGCGCTGCGATGGTCGGGTCCAGCGCAGGGGCGGGCAGCAGCGACCAGCGGGCCGAGCCGCGGGTGTTGCGTGCCAGCTGTCCGGCCGCCTGTTCCCGAGCCAGTCGGGTAAGCCCGGAGAGCCTATTCAGCCGGGCGGCACGGGCACGCGGCGCCGGCTTGGCGATCTTGTGCGCGGTGGTGCCGCCAGCCAGGTAGCCGCGCACCGGAGCGAGGGTGTCGGGGGAGATGAACCCCGCCCAGAACAGCTGCCAGCAGGCCTCGGTGATCTCCTGCTCGGTGGGCGGCAGCCCTTCTTCCGGGTGCAGCCGGGCGGCGAGTTCCTGCACGAAGTAGGCCCCGGTGGCATCGAAGGAATCAAGCACCCGGCGGGCCAGCGAATCCAGCTGGGACATGTCAGGGGCTGGCAGGCTCAGCGAGGCGAACTCGGCGGTGTGCAACGAAAGCCAGCCGTCCTTGCCGCCGGCGGTCCCGGCCCCGCAGATCAGCACGTCCCCGCTGCTGGTCAGCTCATCAAGCCACGATGCCTGGTAGCCGTGCAGCCTGGCGGGCAGGATGAATGATTCCAGCGCCGAGGCAGGAACTTCAACCCCCGCCAGCTGGGTCAGCACCTCGTAGAGCCCATCGCTGCCTTCCAGCCGGGAGCCCACCTGCTGCCAGGCGGGCAGGAACCGTCCGAACGTTGGCTGGTCCACCGGCTCCACCTCGGCGCGCAGCGCGGCCAGCGAACGGGTGCGGATGGTGCGCAGCACCGAAACATCGCAGTATTCATCCCCGCTGATTCCAGGCGGGATCAGCTCCACCGGACGGAACGCGCCCAGCGACAGGCGGCCGGCGGCCACCAGCTGGTCGAGCACCGGGCGCAGCACCGCGACGCCCAGGCCCAGTGCGGCGGACAGCTCGGAGAGCGTGAACGGGGCGTGGGTGCGGGCGAAGCGGGACACCAGGTCCTCAATTGGCTGGGCCGCCGGTTCGAGGAAGGCGGTGGGGATGCCGGTGGGCAGCGGGGTGCCCAGGGCATCGCGCAGCTTGCCCGCGTCCTCGATGGCCGCATAGGCCAGCTGCCCGGTGACCCGCAGGGTGAAGGCGCGGCGGGTGGCCACGAGGGATTCGGCATGGGCCCGGGCGGTCTCGGCATCAAGGGCTTCCTGCTCATCCTCCGTTGAGCGCAGGCGCTGAGCCAGTTGCTCTGCACTCAGCGGGCCGAGCAGGCGCAGCAGGTCCGCGGCGCCCTCCATCCCGGATAGCCGGCGGTTCGGTGCCAGGTGCTGCAGCTGCTGTTCAAGGGTGGCGATGACCTGCGGGTCGAGGATTTCGCGCACATCGTTGCGGCCCAGCAGTTCGCCGAGCAGGACCGGGTCCAGGCTCAGCGCGGCGGCGCGCCGTTCGGCCAGCGGGGCATCGGTTTCATAGAGGAACTGGGCCACGTAGCCGAAGAGCAGCGACTGGGCGAAGGGCGAGGGAAGCTCGGTGGTGACCTCCACCAGCCGGATGGCGCGGGAGGAGACCTGGCCCAGGATCTCGGTCAGGGCCGGCAGGTCGTACACGTCGTTAAGGCACTCGCGCACGGTCTCCAGGATAATCGGGAAATCCGGGTAGTTGCGCGCCACATCCAGCAGCTGGCTGGCCCGCTGGCGCTGCTGCCACAGCGGGGTGCGCTTGGTCGGGTTGATGCGCGGCAGCAGTAGGGCGCGGGCCGCGCATTCGCGGAATCGCGCGGCGAACAGCGCCGAGTTGGCCACCTGCGAGGTGACCACGTCCACGATCTCATCGGCTTCGAAGGCGAAGAGGTCGGCACCCGGCGGCTCATCGTCCATGGCCGGGATACGCAGAACGATCCCGTCATCGGAGGCCATCGCAGAGGCATCCAGGCCCCAGCGTTCGCGCACGCGCGCCCCGATGGCCAACGCCCATGGGGCGTGCACCGCCAGGCCGAAGGGCGAATGCAGGATCACCCGCCAGTCGCCCAGCTCATCGTGGAAGCGTTCCACTACGAAGTTCTGGTGGTTGGGCACCTGCCCGGTGGCCTGGCGCTGCTCGCCCAGGTAGTTGAGCAGGTTTTCGGCCGCGAAGGGATCCAGCCCGTGCTCGCGCAGCGCGGCGGCGGATTCGCTGTGCTCGCCGGCCAGCAGCCCGGTAGTGAATTCGCCCAGCGCCGCTCCGAGTTCCACCGGGCGGCCCAGACCGTCGCCGTGCCAGAAGGGCAGCTTGCCGGGCTGGCCGAAGGCCGGGGTGACCAGCACCCTGTCGTGGGTGATGTCCTCGATGCGCCAGCTGGTGGCGCCCAGCGCGAACACGTCGCCCACGCGGGACTCGTAGACCATTTCCTCGTCCAGTTCGCCCACCCGCTTGGGGGCCTTGTCATCCTCGGATCCCGCAAGGAAGACGCCGAACAGCCCGCGGTCCGGGATGGTGCCACCGGAAATCACCGCGAGGCGCTGGGCGCCGGGGCGGGCGCTGAGCACTCCGGCATCGCGGTCCCAGATCAGCCGCGGCTTGAGGGTGGCGAACTCGTCCGACGGGTATTTGCCCGCCATCATGTCCAAGGTCGCCAGGTACACGCTGCGCGGCAGCTGCTGGTAGGGCGCGGCCCTGCGCACGGTGTCGTACCAGGCTTCGACCTCAAGGTCCTCCATGGCCACCGCGGCCAGGGTCTGCTGGGCCAGGACATCGAGCGGGTTGGCCGGGATGACCATTTTCTCGATCTTGCCTTCGCGCATGCGGGTGACCACCAGCGCGGTGGAGAGCAGGTCCGCGCGGTGCTTGGGGAAGAAGATTCCTTGGGAGACCGAGCCGACCTGGTGCCCGGCACGGCCCACGCGCTGCAGCCCGGAAGAGACCGAATTGGGGGATTCGACCTGGATCACCAGATCCACCAGGCCCATGTCGATGCCCAGTTCCAGCGAGCTGGTGGCCACCACGGCGCGCAGCTTGCCCAGCTTCAGGTCTTCTTCGATCTGAGCGCGGGCATCCTTGGAGACCGAGCCGTGGTGGGCCCGGGCCAGCAGGGGCGCCTCTGGGTTCGAGGCGGCGGTGGACCCGGCCTGCGCCATCAGCACTGCCGGGGTGGACGTGGAAGTATCCTCGGCGCTGAACCCCTCGCGTTCGGCATAGATCTCGTTCAGCCGCCCGGTCAGGCGTTCGGCCAAACGCCGGGAGTTGGCGAAGATGATCGTGGAGCGGTTCTCCAGCACCAGATCCACCAACTGGTTTTCCACGTGCGGCCAGATGCTGGCCGAGGCAGCCGGGGATGAACCGGGTCCCAGATCGTGGGCGCCGGCCGCCGACGGCAAGTCGGTCATGTCCTCGACCGGGACCCGCACCGCAAGTTCCCACTTCTTGGTGGATTTCGGGCGCACGATATTCACCGGTGCCGAGCCTGCCAGGAACCGGGCGACTTCTTCGGGCGGTTCCACCGTGGCCGAGAGCCCGATGCGCTGGGCCGGGGTAGCAAGCATCGCGTCGAGCCGCTCCAGAGACAGGGCCAGGTGGGTGCCGCGCTTGGTGTTGGCGATGGCGTGGACCTCGTCGATGATGACCGTATGCACCTGGGCTAAGGTTTTGCGGGCCTGGCTGGTGAGCATCAGGTACAGCGACTCGGGCGTGGTGATCAGGATGTCGGGTGGGTCCTTGAGCAGCTTGCGCCGGTCATTGGCCGGGGTGTCTCCGGAGCGCACGCCCACGGTGACCGATGGCTGGGAGAGCCCCATTTCGTGTGCGGTGGAGCGGATACCGGCCAGCGGGGAGCGCAGGTTGCGCTCCACGTCCACGCCCAGAGCTTTCAGCGGGGATATATAGAGGACCTTGGTTCCGGTGCCTGCCGGGTGGTCCGCATCGGATTCCATTCCGGGCAGCGCTGGCGCGTCGAGTTCCGCATGATGCAGCCGGTCCAGGGCCCAGAGGAACGCGGCCAGGGTCTTGCCAGAACCGGTGGGAGCGATGACCAGGGTGTGCTTCCCGTCGGAGATGGATTCCCAGGCGCCGCTCTGCGCCACCGTGGGCGCTGAGAAAACGTCGGTGAACCACTTGCGGGTGGCCGCACCAAACCGGGAAAGCACATCACTCATGGAATCGATACTACGTTCTGGACTCGACAGTTTGGGGACTTCAATAGTTCAACGGAATACGGTGCAAGTACGCCGTGTGGCTGAATGTGCACAGTGTTATTTTGTAGTCTTACTGGCCCCGCACCTGAATGATATCGTGCGGAAAGTTAACGGCGACATTTCGCGGAATGAAGCTGAATTTTGCTTCCTTCGCCTGAATCCCACGGTCGATCGTCCACGTCACCATGAAAGAACCTTCCACTCATCGACTGATATCGAAGCATGCGTCTAGAATCGTTTCTGCGTCATAATCATCCATTTAGGCGAAAGTTTTCCAAAGGTTTGACTAGTGTAATTTTATTCGCCCATCTAGTTAAACTGAATGAATTGGAGATCCTCTGTGTCGATACGACGCTTCTTCCGCATGCTGCTCGGGGTAGTCGTGAGCATGAGCCTAGCAATAGCTATTGCACCTGTTGCCTCAGCTCATGCGTCTGCTATTCAAGGGGGTGTAGAAGCGCCTTCAGGGAATACGGATCTAAACGCACGAGCTTCAGAGAGTTATTCTAGTGCAGCTTTCGATGCTCGTGCGGTCGCAAATATTTCATCTAACCCGGGTATTTCATGAAGACAGCAGTCATTAACTGACTTAAAAGAAGAAAAGGTGACCTGAACTGGAAAAATAGGAGTTGTCGAAGCTCTAAATCACCAGATCGAAGGATCACCTTTTCAATGCACCATTCTACCCACGTTTTCCCTGCCCTCCCGACCCAACTCACCGGCCAAACCCTCGTCTCCCATGCTGGCCTGTCAGTGCTCAGCAACTTCCTGAACGCACTGGACTTCCAACGGGTCTGCGAAGACCGTTTCTCCCAGTTCGCACCAGCCACCGCAGCCCACCGGCCAGGAAGAATCCTCGGAGCACTGGCGCTCTCGTTGGCCGCCGGCGGCGAACAAGCCACTGACATTGACCAGCTGCGCGCCGCACCAGGACTCTTCGGCCCAGTGGCGTCTGATGCCACGGTCAGCCGGTTCATGAGCCGGATCAAGGAGCAACCAGACGCTTTCGCCTATGGCTTCGCCACCATGACCCGGACCCTGCGCTCCAAAGTTTGGGCCGCGTCCGGGCCACGGAATCCTGCCCGGCTGGCTACGCCAGCTGATCCTCTGATCATCGACATCGATGCCTCCTTAGTGCACGTCCACTCCGAAAAAGAATTCAGCGCAGGAACGTATAAAGGCGGGTACGGGTTCTCGCCCATGATTGCCATGGCCGACTACGGAAAGACGAATGGGACTGGTGAAGTCCTCGCCGTGCACCTGCGCCCGGGCAATCGGGGAGCGAATTCCGCGGCCTCGCATATCGAGGTGCTCAACCAAGCGTTGGCGCAGCTGCCTGATGATTTCTATGACGAGCGCGGAAACCTGCGTGGTGAGAAGATCCTGGTCCGTACCGATAGTGCCGGTTCGTCCCGGGAGTTTTTGCACTACCTGGATTCGTTGGGGATCCAGTTCTCCACCTCGTACTCGTTACCCGTCATCAAGGAACGGTTCATCCGGTGGATCGATGAGAAGAAATACTGGGAACCAGCGCTGAACGCTGGCGGGGATCAGCGTGATGATGCGTGGGTGATCGACGCGAGCAAGGTGATCGAGTTGAAGGACTACCCTGCGGGGACAAGGATCTATTTGCGGGCTGAGCCGTTGCATCCTGGGGCGAAGGCGACCTTGTTCGATACGGACGGGAACAGGGTGACCGCATTCTTGACCAACAGCCCGCGATTCAATGTGGCGTTCCTCGATACCCGGCACCGGGCGCGTGGCCGGTGCGAGAACCGGATCAAGACGCTGAAGAGCACGGGGTTGGGCAAGCTGCCGTATTGGTCTTTCGCCTCGAACCAGGCGTGGGCGGTCCTGGCGATGCTCGCACTGAATCTGGTGGCCTGGCTGCAACTGGCCGTGCTGCCTGGTGGCCATGAGGATTCGGTCTGGGATGTGAAGCGGTGGCGGTACCGGCTGTTTTCAATGGCAGGGAAAGTCGTCTCTGGCGGCCGGCAACGCCGGCTTCTGATCCCTGAGAAGGCGCCTGAAGCGCGGCTGTTATGCCAGTTGCACGAGGGCATCGGTGCGTTGTTCCAGCGGTGGCGGCACGGCGAGCTGGCCGCCTGAACTGGTGGTTGCCCTGTTGCTTCTTTGATTTCGAAAGGTCATTACAACCCAGGTCGGTGGAGCCTGGCACCCAGCGCTGGTGGTTCGGCGCTCTTTGGCGTGGGCAGAAGCGCAGACGGCCTCCGAAAATCACTGGGTAGTGGATTTCGATGGCCGTCGGAGCTCGGATGAAAAATCTGGGCTAAAAGCACGCTAATTTCCGAATCAGGTAAGTCTGAACTGAGGAAACCAAGCGGAACGAAGGAATCGAATCTGGGGCAACCAGCCCTTGCCCCCCGTCATTGCGTGGGTGCTTCGCCTGGTAATCCAGAGAGGCATTCCATACGCAATCAAACTTGCGGGGCGTACAGCATTACAAAAGGCTTTCCGACAAGATCTACTTGCGCAAAACAATAATAGGTGGCATCACATTTTCCTCACGAGGCACAAATGGAGCAAGGTGGGAGCCCAAGGCAATCGTTCGAAAACGGCTGACCTGCTTTCGAAAGCCGCGGCTAGGGGGAAGCTCCACAAAAATAACAAGAAAGTACAAGAGTATCGCTGGGTGTACAAAGGAAAGACAATCGTGGCTACAGTTTCGAAGAAAACCGGCCAGATCTCTGACGGATGGGTGAAGTGAGAATAATGGACGCAAAGTTTCTGGAAGCGATAGAAGCCGGACGAATCGATGAGACAGTCGCTACTGCGGTTTCGTGGCAACCCGATGCACTGCTGGAGACTCTCGATTACAGGAGAATAAGTAACGACGCGCAGCCCTATTGGGAATTTGCGAAAGCTTGGATCGCGGCTGCAGGAAGCCTCGATAAGCCCATCATTGCCAGATGGGTTGTCGACATTGCATTGGGTGAATTCGCGTACTTGGAAATCCAGGCCGAAGCAGCTGACCTGCTGGTGAAATCGGTTCGGGAGGCCAAGGATTACCTTGCGAGCTTGATCGAAGACGTTTCGGTGCTTTCTGATAATCCCGATGCCGGTTTGTCCAAACGACAAGTTCAAGAGCTGAAGGATACTGCGTTGTTGCTTACTCAACTGTCCATTCCGGGTGCCAACCATTAGAGCAGCCGCGTCGAGAATTTCCAGGAGCAGCTTCGTGCCCTTGCTGGGTATCGAGGCTGTTCTTTCATTAGTTGAACAGCTGTGAGTATTGAGATGGCTGGTCTGGGACTAGCTGGCAGGATAAGAACCAGCCGCACCATCCCTGGATGTGACTCATTAAACGGCTGACCCGAAAGGCGTCTTTCCTTCGACTTGTCAATCGGGCAAGGCGTCTTAGCATTGCTGTATGACGATCCCTCGCTCTTTGGCAAGCTGGATACCATCGATGAACAGCGCCAGAAAGTGCCGATATGATCCTGAGCGATGAGAATCTACCGCGGGTGCACTACTAAATTTTGCGGTGCTTAGCACGGACCAGATGAGCGGTTTAGCGCTCGCCTAAATCTCCGTGCGTGATTTCGCGAGGGATTGCCCGACTTATAGACCGCATCAATAGGCGTGCAAAATCCGCAGGAGGATCCGAAGGCTCCTAGCAATTGTCTTTGTAGCGAGTCCCCAGTTCCACGGACTGATCCCGGTCTTGATAGTCGACATGATATCCGCGGATCCAGCTAAGGCTGGAATGCCCAAACCGTTCAAAACTACAAACTTTGCAAACTCCGTTGCGCCGTAAGGCTGTATTGTCTTCCCAAGAGTGATCAGTTTGAGAGCGATGGCCCAATGAAACCCTGCTCAAACATTGACAAGGTTTCACCATACCAATGGTTATTGGAATAAGCATTGGTATGGAGAATCTTTGCCAACGATTGTCGAAGCCATAGCTATGGCCCGGGTGCGACGGTGTCGTTTCACATGCGCAGCGCGCGAGAATTCTTATCCTGCGGTAATTTCACGAAGGGCTGCGACGTGGCCAACGTATGCTCTGCGGCCTGCCTTCGTCAGCGAAACGCGCACATGGCTGCGGCCCAGCTTGGTGAATCGCTCGATGCCGACATATTCGGCATCGGCGAGCTGCTTGAGGTGCTTGCTCAGAACCGAGTCGGCGACATCGAGGAGACCGCGAAGGTGCGCGAATTCAGCCCACTGAACCGGAGCCAGGCTGGCACAGATGCGCAGCCGCAATGGAGCGTGGATTAATTCGTCGAACCGGGCGTCGCTAGACGACTTGGTCATTGCCGTCCTCCAGGCGCGCCATGTTGTAGGCAGCTTGCATCTTGGCCACCAAGAACATGCAGGATATAAAGGTGACAAGAATCTTCGCCACAACTTCCTCTGCCTGTGCCGCTTCCCAAAGCCTCAGGCAATTGACCAGCAGGATGCCGAGGAAGAAATATCCTGCATAGGCGCCCGCCAGCAGGCTCGGGGTATCGGCCAATGTCCGTGGCTTTGCGCGACGGCGCCGGGCCAGCACGTACCAAAGGATCAACGGTATATACAGCAGTGCTGTCCAAAAAGCCTGGGGTGGGTAAGCCTGGAACAACGTAAGGACTACGGCCGAGACTGCGACCAAGGTGGTGGTGAAGCCGCGAGGACTCCCGGAATTCTGGACCATCTGCTGTGAGTCCTGCTCGGCAGATTGCAGCAGCTTGGCCGCGTGCTGTCCGTCCATGAAATCGCCTGATGAAGCCATGAATTACTCACTTTCCGTCACGGAAAGTCTCGCATGTCCATGTCAGAAAATCAAGGGATTGGCTTAAATGTGGTGGTACTTGCCGCCGGCCAGGATGTCCTGCGCCCGGTAGAGCTGCTCGGTGAGGATCAAGCGCACCAGCTGGTGCGGAAAGACCAGCTTGGACAGCGACCAGATGAAGTTGGCGCGGGCATGCACCGTGGGATCCACGCCGTAGGCGCCGCCGATGATGATCACCACATTGCGCGAGGAATCGATCGGTGTGCGCAGGGTGTTGGCCAGCGCGGGGGAGTCCACGTTCTTCCCTCGTTCATCGAGCAGCACCACGAAGTCGCGGTCATCGATCTTGGCCAGGATGCGTCCGGATTCCTCGCTGCGGGCCGCGTCGTTCTCGCGCGAGGAGTGGCTCAGCAGCAGCCAGGACAGGTCGAAGGGCTTCTTCAGCCGCTTCTCATAGCGGGAAATTCCCTCGTCCACCCAGGACTCGTGTTTCTTGCCAACTGCCAGCACCTTGATCGTCATGCTTCCATTGTTCCGCATCCGTCGGGTTCAGTGCTTCGCGCCCATCCCGATACGATGGAAACCATGAGATCCTCTTGGTACTTCCGGCACGGCCAGCGTCCTGGCGGCGCACAGGTGCTGTGGATCATTTTCGGGCTGGTCGTCGCCATGTTCTACTTCACCCGCAGGGTGCTGGTGTCCCTGCATGCGGGCGGATGGGCCAAGGACCTGGACGCCCCGGCGTACCAATGGGCGCTGGAGCACCAGTCGCCGTTCCTGTTCGCGGTCTCCGACTTCCTATACTTCTGGGGATCCACCCCGGGAATGACCATGATCATGCTGGTGATCACCGGGCTGCTGTGCTGGAAAACGCGCAGCGCGTGGCCGCTGGCGGCTGTCGCGTTCACGGCATTGGTCTCGGTGCTGCTGACCGTCATCCTCAAGGCCAACCTCCAGGTGCCGCGTCCCCAAGGCATCCCCGGGGGACCTGCGCCGCCTGAATCCTATTCATTCCCCAGTGGGCACACGCTGAACTCGGCGGCGCTGATCGGCATCGCCAGCTACCTGGCAATCATCTACGGGCTGCGCCGCTACGCGTACCTTATCGCCATCATCGCGGCGCTATTCGTGCTGGCGATGGGCGCCTCGCGCATCTACATCGGGCACCATTGGGTTTCGGATGTGCTGGTGGGACTGCTGATCGGGGCCGCCTGGGCCGCCGTGGTGGCAATCCTGCACTACTTCTTCGTGCCGCGGCCCGCAGCTACTAGGCCAGCACGCGGATCGGCGCGCCGCTAGCCCATGCGCGGAGATCTTCGACCGCATCGCGGTAGAACATCTCGAACTGCTCGATGGTCACGTAGCCGATATGCGGGGTGGCAATCACGCCTCTGGTGTTCGCCAGCCGGTCCTGGGCCGGCAGCGGTTCCACATCGAAGACATCCACCGCGGCCAGATGCAGCTGGTTTCTTTCCAACGCGTCGATGAGCGCGCCGGTCTGCACGATCCGGCTGCGCGAGGTGTTGACCAGGATGGAATCAGGCCGCATCCAAGCCAGCTGCTTCGGGCCGATGACCCCGGTGCTGCGCTCGGAGAGCTTCAGGTGCACGGACACGATGTCGCTGGTGGAAAACAGTTCGGCCTCCGAGACCAGCTCCACGCCCACTTCGGCGGCGCGCTCCTTGGTGAGGTTCTGGCTGTAGGCAATGACCCGCATGCCGAAGGCCAAGCCCACCTTCGCCACCCTCGACCCCAGATTTCCCAGGCCGTAGACGCCCAGGGTCTTGCCGGACAGGCCCATCCCCAACGTGGTCTGCCAGCCCGAGTCGGCCGCCAGCGGGCGGTCCGCGGAAAACAGTTCCACATCCAGTCGGCGCGCGGCGGAAAGAATCAGCGCCCAGGTGTGCTCAGCGGCATCGGTGGCCACATAGCCGGTGTGGCTGACCACGATACCCCGGTCCTGTGCAGCCTGCAGGTCAATGGATCCGTTGCGGCGACCGGTGGTGACCAGCAGCTTCAGGTTGGGCAAGGCATTCAGCCGGGCGGCCGGAAAAGGCGTGCGCTCGCGCATGGCGACAATGGCGTCGAAGGGCAGCAATGCCTCGATGACAGTGTGGTCCTCATGGCCCAGGTGCTCGGTGAAGACGGTGATCTCGGCGTCCAGCTCGGCGGCGAGGCCATCGAAACCGGCCAGCGAGCGGGCCACGCTGTGGTAATCATCAAGGATTGCAATGCGCATGGCTTCATCCTAGGCATCTGCGGTCACTGCTGTCCTGTCGCTGGCGTAACAAAAAGCAGGCGCCTGCATCATGCAGGCACCAGCTCAAAGCAGCGATGCTACTGGACGACGGTGAATTCCAGCTGCTCGGTGTAGGAACGACCATGCACGTCGGTGGCGGTCGCCGTCGCGGTGTGCGCACCAACCGAGAGGTCATCAGGCAGTTCCAGGCGCCACAGGTGGCTGGTCTTCTCGGCGAAGCCGCCGCCGTGGACGAACTGCTCTGCGATGGCGGACGGGTCCGAGTACTCTGCTCCGGTCAGCGGGCGCTCGCCGGCCATCTGCTGGGTCCGCTCGGCGGCCACCGGGGCCTGGCCATCGATGGAGACCTCGACGGTGGAACCGGTGCTGCCCATCCAGAAGTTCGTGGTCAGCCAGGTGTCCTGGGCCAATCCCTGCCGGCTCACTGCCAGCGGGTCGGCCAGGGGCTGGACGGTGCCGCGTTCCTTGTCCAGATTCTCTTCGTACCACTGCCGGTACTCAGGGGTATTCAGGCCCAACGACATCTGCTTGCTGGGATCCTGGCCGGTGGCGGTGAAGCGCTCCACGATGTCGGTGTTCTTGATGTCCAAGGTGAGCACGCCCGGCGGGGTGCCGTCGCGCTGGATGGAGGTCGGGTAGCCGTTCTCGGAGACCCGGCCGTCATACCATTGCCCGGAAATTGCCGGGACCGTCAGGTGGGTGAAGGGCAAGCCTGCTTCGCCGACCTCATCGCGCCAGCCGTCCATCAGGTCCCCGGCGCGCAGGTTCTCCGACATGTGGGTGTGCCCGCCCAGGGAAACGACCTCGCGTCCCTCAAGCAGCTCGTAGATCTCTTTGACCTGCTTGGTGGAATGCTCGTCACTGTAGAAGAACTCGAGCATCGGGCTGTGCCCGGCCAGCACGATGGCCTTGTTCTTGGGAACCTTGGCGAGATCCTCGCGCAGCCACTGCAGCTGGCGCTGGCCCAAATCATAGGTGTAGTCGCTCTTCTTAGCTGGAACCGCAGTGGGGTAATCGATGGTGCTCAGTGCGATGACGTGCGTTTTGCCGGTGTCGTAGGAGTAGTATTCCGGGCCGAACTGGGCGCGGAAGGAATCGAACTCATGCTGCCCATCCAGCGAATCGTAGTCGATGTCGTGGTTGCCCGGCAGGAAGCGGGCCGGGCCGTTGAGCATGGAAGAAAGCTCGCGGGTCTGGTGGAAGAAGGTAAGGTCATCGCCCACGAGGTCACCGATGAACAAGGCGCCGCACCCGATGTAGTCGGTGCGGGCCGCCAGATCGGCGAAGGCGCCGTCCCTGGCATATTCGACTTCCTGCTGGGTGTAGGTCTGCACGTCCGCGCCGATGACGCAGCTCTGCTCCGGCGATTGGGTGGCGCTGCTGCGCACCAGCGGGAAGTTGACCGCCTCGGGCAGCGGGCCGGTCGGCGCGATGCCGTCGTACTTCAGTTCCGGGGAGCCTTCGGGCAGGTGGTTGTAGAAGAACTGGGCGACGTTGTCCTCGTCAACCGGTACCTGGAAGCCGCGCGGCTGGGTGACGAATGCGGTCATGTTGTTGTAGGCCGGCAGTTCGTAGCGGCCCTGTCCGTCGGTGGACACAACGTCGCGGCCGTTGGACACCGTGACGTTCGGCAGGCCGGGTTCACCGGCATCCTGCTTGGAGTTCTTGTTGCGGTCTTCGAAGACCACGCCGTCCAGCGTCTGTTGGTCGGCGGCGTTGCCGCTATTTTTAGCAGGGATGACCTCGACGGACCCGCGGTAGGCCGAGGAGCTCCAATCCGCGGTGGTCTTGGCGGCAGGCACCGCGTCGACTTCTGGGCTGGGGCTGATCAAGGCGGTGGAAGCGGCAATGGCAACCAGGCTTCCGGCGGTCAGATGCAGTGGGGTGAGATGATTGGTTTTGCCGGGTCGAGCGAAGAATTTCACGTACGTTCCTCCGGGTGGGGACAATCTGCCGGCCCGTTGGCCAGCCGTATCCCACGGTGCCAAGGGCAGATGAATTGGAACCCATGCCCAGGTAATGTCGATTCATCGATCCCGTGAATAGTTATCGACTGTCTTGGCAGGATTTAGGTATCTCCAGCTAATGAAATGAAGTGGTGGCGATGGAACTGGTGCAGGCGCTGATGGCAGGCGCGAGGGGACGCAGGCTGCTGTGGGAATTCGCAATTGCCAGCGAAGAGCAGCTGCAACCGGAATTCGCGGAGCATCCACTGCGGGCGGCGATGTTCTATGCCGCGCTTCGGGTCGCGGTCGATCGTGGCGAGAGCGTTGGCCTGTTTGGCATGGACGAGACAGGCGTGCCCGATATTAGTGTCGAGGAGATTGCACGGCTCCTTGATGTCGCCAGCCTGGTGACGCCCACTGCGGCGCTCCTGCAGCACGCGCTAGTTCGTTCGGTGGACTGCGCGCGCTATTGGCAGGAACCGGATGGGGAAGACACCCTGCTGGCGTTGCCGGCTTTCGCCGCGCCTCTTGAGCGCGTCGCGCGGCACTTGGCTGACAGCGGGCTCGCGGACTCGTGGATGAATCCAGTGGATCTGCGCAACCAGTTCAAGGTGGAGTTCGACCAGCATGATCCCGTGGTTAAGTCGCAAGCTCCCGATGACGATGCCCTTGGCATTTTGCAGGACTGGAGGGGCGCGGTTCTGGCGACGGAAGCTCGCGATGCCGCGGAACTGCATAACAGCCAGCTGGGCAGCTTCGGCGGCGAATGGTGGTCCAAGCCCAGCAGCCGCCTGCCCGCCAGTACCGGTATCTTCCATGGCGGCGAGCCTGTGGGCCTGAGCTGCGTGGAAGACGGTTTCGGGTGGGAGCAGGCCAGCGTCAGGCACGCTAGTGTGCCTCCCGCAGCGAACGTGCTGGAGATCGCCACGGCGGAGGACTGGATCCGGCTCTGCCGCGAACACGGCCTCGAGGTGTCCGCGCAGAAGCGCCACGACTGGTATCTGGCTACCGGGCGCGACGGCGCATGGAAGATCCCCGATTGGCTGGCTGTGGCGCGCGACTATGATGGCGTGCATTTGGGCATCGGTGCCTATCTGGCGCTCGCCGGACAATGCCTGGAGATCGATGAAAAGTACGCCAGCGTGATTGCCGGGTGGGATCCGGACCAGACGTTCTGGTTCACCGGTGAGCTTCGCTGCTACGGGCCAGCGCAGGAATGGATTTGCCTGAACGCCAGCAACGAGGAAGCACGGTGGGTGCCTGCTGGCAATGTTCCAAGTTCATGAGCTGTCACGGGCACAGCGGCCAGCGCCGGTTTCTGGTGCAATGGGTTTCATGAGTGAAGCGAAAAACGATGGACTGGCCGCCGCAACCGAGATCATCTTGCAATTGCGCTGGTCGGACCAGGATGCCCTGGGCCATGTGAACAATGCGCGCATCGTGACCTTGATGGAAGAAGCGCGCATCCGCTGGACGCGCGAAGACGGAACCACAGGCCGTTTCGAATTCGGCACAGTGGTCGCATCCATCCAGATCGACTACCTGCGCCCCTTGTACTACCAGCCCGAGATGCTCATCCGCATGGGCATCAGCCGGCTGGGCAACAAGTCATTCACCGTGCGCGGCATCGGCTACCAGGATGGGCAGCCGGTATTCGACTCGACCACGGTCATGGTTCCGCTGGCAGCCGATGGCGTTTCGTCTCGCCCATTGAACGAGCTGGAGCGCAGCTGGCTCAGCAAGTCGCTGATCCCGGAACGTTCCTAGCCTTTCGGCGCCGCATCCCGGCTATTGAGGCGCGCCGCCAGATCGCGCAGCTTCGCTTCGGATTCCGAGCCCGGCTCCGTGGTGTAGATGAACAGGGTCTGGTCAGTTGCCCCGGTCATGTCCAGCGCCTCGTAGTTGACCTCCAGATAACCCACGTCGGGGTGGGTGAACCTCTTGATCCCATCCCGCCGCTCCACCATCCGGTGGTCTGCACACCAGGTGCGGAATTCTTCGCTGTTCATGGACAGCTCTCCGACCAGCTGCGCGAGCAGCGGATCGTGCGGATGGCGCCCGGCATCCAGGCGCAAGGTGCCGACCATTGACGCGGCGACCTGTTCCCAGTCGGGATAGCGCTGCCTGGCTTCGGGATCGAGGAAGGCCGGGCGGATCAGGCTGCGGTGGCGCACCGGCTTGGGGAGGAAATCGGTGAGCAGGCTGGCGGCCAGCGGATTCATGCCCAGCACCTCGGTGCGCCGGCCGCGGATGAAGGCCGGATGGGCGGTGAAGGAATCCAGCAGCTTATGCAGGGATGGGCGCACCCGCTGGACGCTGCTCGACGGGCTGTTGCGCCCGGAGCCGGAGACCGAGCGGGCCAGATTGAATAAGTGCCCGGTCGCCGCCTCATCCAGTTGCAGGGCCCTGGCCAACGCTCCGAGCAAATGCCTTCGCGCTGGCCTCCGGCGGTTTCTCAATCCTCAACGCCTGCTTCGGCGCGGTATCCGCCTGCGTCACCGGGCCCACCAACGCGCTGCTCACCTCATCGGGCCAGAAGCACCGCCACTACACGTCGGCGGTGGTCTATGGATTCCTGTCCTTGGTCTTCGCCCTGCTGGCTCCGACGCTGACCCGCTTCATGCTGGCCACTCCCGAGGCGTTCGTGCTGGCCTTGGGAGGCATCGCCATGCTCAAGGCCTTGCAGCAGGCGTTCGTGACGGCCTTCGCCACGAAGTTCTCCCTTGGTGCGCTGGTGACATTTGTCGTGACAATTTCCGGCCTGGACCTGTTCAACATCCATGCGGCGTTCTGGGGCATCCTCTTCGGCTATGCTGCCTCCCGGCTCTTGGAGCGCGGCGACCATGCAACCGCAGCTGGGCAATAGCGCGGAGCTCCTGTTGTCCCGGGACCACACCGGTTCGTGATGGTTGCGCCAGCTGGCTAAGCTGGCGGTAGCTGGCATCAAAGAATTGGGACAGGACGGTCATGGCCGCGGGCAGCATGTTTCGGGTGGGAGTACTGGGCTACGGGGCCATCGGCTCCGTGGTGGCGGATCAATGGGCTGCCGGGAGCGTTCAAGGCGCCCAGCTCGAAGGGGTGATCCTGCGCCGGCAGCATCCGGGTCTGGAACATGAGCAGCTGGGTATCCAGCAGGCGCTGGAGCGCTGCGACCTGGTGGTCGAATGCGCGGGCCAGCACGCTGTGCGCGAGCATGCGGTGCGCATTTTGCAGGCAGGGGTCGACCTGCTGGCCAGTTCCATGGGAGCGCTGGCCGACTGGGATCTTGCCGCATCAGTGCAAGCCGCCGGGCCAGGCCGGCTGATCAGCACCGCCGGGGCCATTGGCGGATTGGACCTGCTTGGTGCGGCGGCACGAATGGGCGGCATCGAGCAGGTGCTGGTGACGACGCGCAAGCTGCCGGCCACCTTGGTGCAGCCGTGGATGGATGCGCGGCAGCGCAGCGAACTGGAGCAGGCCAGCGGCCCGGTAGAGGTATTCAACGGTCCGGCCGCGGTGGCGGCCAAAGACTTCGAGAAGTCGCTGAATGTGGCTGCGGCGGTGGCTCTGGCCGTGGGGGATTGGGACGCGGTGCAGGTCAGGCTGCTCGCCGATCCGGCGGCAGAGCTGACCGAGCACCTCATCGAAGTGCACGGCCCAGCTGGCGAGTACAGCTTCTTGGTCAAGAACTATCCGTCGGCGCGCAACCCGCGCACCAGCGGCATCGTCCCGTGGGCCTTGCTGCATTCGATCCAGCAGGCCGCGGATGCGCGGCGCTAGCGGCTAGCTGCCTTCGGCTGCCGCGTACTCGTCCAGCACTTTCTTGCCGATCTTGAACGCCACATTTGCTGCCGGAACAGAGCAGTAGATGGCGCACTGCAAGAAGACTTCCTTGATCTCTTCCGGGGTCATGCCGTTGCGCAGGGCAGCATGCACGTGCATTTCCAGCTCTTCCCAGTAGCCGCCGGCAATCATTGCGGTCAGGGTGATGGCGCTGCGGGTGGTGCGTGGCAGGCCTTCGCGGGTCCAGATGGTGCCCCAGGCGTAGCGGGTGATCATTTCCTGGAATTCGTCGGTGAACTCGTTCGAGTTCTTGGTGGAACGATCCACGTGCTCATTGCCTAGGACCTGGCGGCGCACCGCCATGCCGGCATCATAGGTGTCGCCGGGAAGGCGCGATGATTCAGCCATTGTCTGCTAATCCTCTCTGCTTAGTTGGACAGGAAGAACCCGGCCAGCAAGGCCGCAGTTTCTTCCGGTGCTTCGGCCGGGGCCAGATGGGCTGCCGAATCAATGACCGCCGTGGTTCCGTGCGGTGCATGCTCGGCAATGAATTCCGCGTCGGACGGAGGGCAGACCTGGTCCTGCGCGCCGTTGATCGCGATGATCGGGTCGCTGGTGGAGGCCAGCTGCTCGCGCACGTCGAATCCTGCCAGGGCGCCGCAGACGTGGGCGTAGGCGAATCGGTCGGCGTCCTGCAGGCTGTGCAGCAGCTCGGTGCTGATCACCGGCTGCTTCTCGATGAACCCCGGTGCGAACCAGCGTTCGGCGGAACCGGCGACCATGGTCGGGGTACCCGCCTTGGCGACCAGCTCGGCACGGTCGGTCCACGCTTCCGGGGTGCCGATTTTCGCGGCCGAGCAGATGGAGGATAGCCCGTGGAAGAAGCCCGGGTGGTCTACCGCCAGTTGCAGTGCGGTTGCCCCGCCCACCGAGACGCCCGCGTAGTACAGCTTGGAGCCCTCGGCGATGACGCTGTCGGCACGCATCGCCTGGACAACTTCGGTGACAGCGATGGCCAGCTCGGCCAGCGTGAATTCCTCGGTGGATGGCTTGCTTTCGCCGTGCCCCGGAAGGTCCCAGGCAATGACCTGGAAGTGCTCTTTGAGGTAGGGCAGGGCCGGTGCCCATAGCGGCAGGGCGGCGGTGCCCAGCGAAGGGCCGGCAATGAGGGTGGGAAGTTCCTTGCTGGTATGCAGCAAGGAAGGGGTTAGTTGCGGGACTGCCATAGTTCCTTCCGTGCCGAGTAATCGGCGAGTACTGTTTCGGTGAATCGATCAGCGGCACCGAGGTAGCCGGCTGGATCTAGTAATTCGTCGAGGTCCTTGTCGCTTAGATCATGGGTGGGGATTTCCAGGCGCAGCAGCTCGCGCAGGGAAACATCCTCGTCCAGGCTGCGGCGCACCAGCGACTGGATGGCCGGTTTTCCGCCAACCACCAGCGGTGCCAGGACGGCCGCGAGGCGCTCGGAGAGCACCGCGTCGCCGCCCAGGGCAAGGTTGCGTTCGATGGCCTCAAGGTTCACGCTCAGGCCATTGGCCAAGAACGCGGCGTGGAAGGCGGCACCGGAAGCCAGCCGGGCCAGTTCGCGCAGTGCGCTCCATTCGGCATGCCAGCCGCCATCAGGGCGTTCATCCACTGCGGTGCCGGCGGCGGTGAACAGGGTGGAGAGCAGGCCGGGGGCGCTGAACGCCGCATTGCGCAGCAGCACCGAGCGCACCGGGTTCTGCTTTTGCGGCATGGCCGAGGAACCGCCCTTGCCAGCCTCGCGCGGTTCGGACAGCTCGCCGATTTCCGGGCGGGAAGCGGTGAGCACATCTGCGCCGAAGGTCCCCAGCGCGGCAATGGCCGAACCCAGCGCGGAGCCTAGCTGGAGAATCGGCATGCGGTTGGTGTGCCAAGGCGTTCCCGGATCGGCCAGGCCCAGCAGATCCGCCAGTTGCGAGGCCAGCGACTTGCTCGTGGCTGTTGTTTCCGTATGGCTGGAGAGCAGCTGCTCCAAGGATGCGAGCGTTCCCACCGCTCCGCCCCACTGCAGGCGCAGCTGCCCGGTGGCGGCGTCCAGCTGCTGTTCGGCATCCAGCACGGCCGACAGCCAGCTGGCGGCCTTCCACCCCAGGGTTGTAGACAGAGCATGCTGGGTCAGCGAGCGGGCAATGCACACGGTGGACCGGTGCTCGCGCGCCAGAGCCGCCAACCCGCCAGCGGTGCTGCGCAGATCGGCCAGCGTGAGCGTGATCGTCTTGGAGACCACCAGCATCAGCGCTGTGTCGATGATGTCCTGGCTGGTCGCCCCGCGGTGCAAGGCGGTGCTGGCAGTTTTCGCCGCGCCATCATGGGTGAGCAGCTCTCGCATCATGCCCAGCAGCGGGATGAGCGCATTGGCGCCATCCGGCGTCTTGGACGCCAGCAGCGCCAGGTCGTAGCGGTCCACGCTGGCCACCTCGCGCACCGCCTGCGCATCCTCGATGCTGCACAGGCCGGCATCCGCCTGGACCTGCACCCAGGCGGCTTCGGCATCCAGCATCCCCTGGACAAAAGCCGCGTCGCTGGCCAGCGCTGAGGCCGCGGTGCCAGCCCAGGCAGGGGCCAGTACGCCGTAGTCTGCGCCTTCCATTCAGTCCCTCGATTCTTAGCTGTTAAGCGTGCACGCCGTTCTTCTAGAACTCTAGTGCCCGGCAACGGGCGAAACCCCGCCGGGTGCTTCAACGCCCGTAACAGTATGGGCGCAGGGGCGGCCTGGCGGGGTGGCGCGATATGTCCTAGCTTTCACGTGGGTAGGAGAGGAACACCGTTTCGTTCTCGCCCTGCAACCGGATATCGAAGCGCAGCGAGCCGTCCTGTTCGCGGGTGGCGATCAGCGTGGAGCGTTCTGCTTCGCCCAGCGATGCCAGCAGCGGGTCATTGGCCAGCGCTTGTGTGTCCTCCGGCAGGTAGATGCGGGTGAACAGCCGGTTGAGCAGGCCGCGGGCGAAGACCGTGAGCATGATGAACGGCGCCTTGCCTGCTTCGGTGGGGCCAGGGTTCACCGTGGTGAAGGTGTAGTGCCCGACATTGTCCACGGCCACGCGGCCCCAGCCGGTGAAGGTGTAGCCGTCGCGGACCAGCGAGCCGTCGCGCGAGACGACATTGCCGTGCTCATCGGCCTGCCAGATTTCCAGCAGCGCGTCCGGGATGACCTCGCCGTTGCCGTCGGTGATGACCCCGTACAGGCGCACCGAGTTCGGGTTAGCCTGGCTGACCAGCTCGTTGTCCCTCGCGTAGGGCAATGCATAGCCGTAGAACGGGCCGATGGTCTGTCCCGGGGTCGGGACGAGTTTCAGTTCAGGTGCCTGTGCCATTTAGTGCTCCCCCTCTTCGTCTTCCATCCAGGTGCGGTTGCTGCCGGTGAGCACGATGTCCCAGTTGTAGCCGGTGGCCCATTCGTGGCTGGTCAGCGAATGGTCGTAGGTGGCGACCAGGCGGTCGCGGGCCTTCGCATCGGTGATCGACTGGTAGATCGGATCCAGCGCGAACAGCGGATCGCCGGGGAAGTACATCTGGGTGATCATGCGCTGGGTGAAATCGGTGCCGAACAGCGAGAAGTGGATGTGCGCCGGGCGCCAGGCGTTGTGGTGGTTCTTCCACGGGTACGGCGCCGGCTTGATGGTGGTGAACGAGTATTCGCCGTTCGGGCCGGTGATCGCCCGGCCTACGCCGGTGAAGTTCGGGTCGATCGGGGCCGGGTGCTGGTCGCGCTTGTGGATGTAGCGGCCGGCGGCGTTGGCCTGCCAGATTTCCACCAGCTGCCCGGCCACCGGGCGGCCGTCGCCATCGAGCACGCGGCCGGCAACCACAATGCGCTCGCCGATCGGCTCGCCGTTGTGCTGGATGGTCAGATCCGATTCCAGCGCGTGCACGTCGCGCTGGCCGAAGGCCGGGGAGTGCAGCTCAATGGTTTCCGGGTCTGCGTGGTGCAGGTTCTTGGTCGGGTGGCGCAGCAGCGAGGAGCGGTAGGGCGCGAAGTCGATGCGCGGCTGGGTTTCGGCCTTCTTGCCGGCCAGGACTTCCTGGCGGTAGGCCTCGTGGACGTCGGCGATTTCGCCGCTGATCTCATCCTGGCTGGCGGTGGTTGCCGCCGGGTCCAGCAGATGCGAGTTGGCGAAGGATTCGGCTTCGGTGCCGTCCTGGTGCGTGGTGCCGGTGCTCAATGCGAGCTCCTTTCAAAGGTGCTGTGGTAAGTCAGGGAGTTCAGGCGCGAGGCCAGCCGGTGTAGGACTCGGCCAGGTACTGCTGGCCGAACCGCGAGGAAGTGACGGTTTCCAGCTCGCCCAGGGCGCGCTTGGCCATGAACGGGTCGCCGCCTACCGGGGTGTGCAGCATGGAGGTCATCCAGTAGGAGAAGTTCTGCGCCTTCCACACCCGCTTCAGCGCGAGGTCGGAGTAGCCTTCCAGCAGCTGGTCGCTGCCGGTGGAGAAGTAGGAATCCACGGCCTCGAAGAGCACCTTCACATCGGCGAAGGCCAGGTTCAGGCCCTTGGCGCCGGTGGGCGGGACGGTGTGCCCGGCGTCGCCGATCAGGAACAGGCGCCCGTGGGAGAGCGGTTCGCGAACGAAGGAGCGGAAGCCCAGCACGGTCTTGTCGAAGATCGGCCCGGTCTTCAGCTGGAAGTTATCCGGCCCGTCCACGCGCCTTTGCAGTTCGGCCCAGATGCGGTCATCGCTCCAGGCGTTCACGTCTTCGTTCGGGTCACACTGGAAGTACATGCGCTGCACGGTTTCGCTGCGCTGGGAGATCAGCGCGAAGCCATGCGGGGAGTTGGCGTAGATCAGCTCGGATGCGGACTTCGGCGCTTCGGTGAGGATGCCGAACCAGGCATAGGGGTAGGTGACCTTGAAGTCCTGCTTCACGGTCTCTGGAATCTGGCGGCGGGCGAAAGAGCGCGAGCCGTCGGCGCCGACGATCACATCCGCGTGCACCTCGAACTCGGTGCCCTCGGCGTCGGTGAAGCGGAACTTCGGGGTGGTGGTCTGCATGTCCAGGATCTCGGTGACCTCGCAGGAGTAGCGCACGTCGCCCTGGTCACGCTGGCGGGCTGCGGACAGGTCCACGAACACCTCGTTCTGCGCGTAGAGGGTGACGGTCGCGTCCACCAGGTCGCGGAAGTCCAGCGGGTGGGATTCGCCGTTGAAGCGCAGGTCGATGCCTGCGTGCTCGTCGCCGTGGGTGAGCACGCGGCCGTCGACGCCGGACTCGGTGAGCATGTGCACCGCCTGGGCTTCGAGGATTCCGGCGCGGTGGGTGTTGCGGATGGTTTCGTGGTCGCGCATTTCCACGACGATGTTATCGATGCCGGTCTTGGCCAGCAGATGCGAAAGCATGAGCCCGGCCGGACCGCCGCCGATGATGCCGACCTTGGTCTTGAGGATGCGTGGATTCTGGACCATGGGACCTTGCCTTGCTGTCGTCTGGGCCGTGAGCCTTGCGGCCGGCTGCGTTGCCGGGCCGGGTCATCTGGCCGAGGGAAGTATTGGGGAACTTCCACAAGCATGCGATGCGGGTGACCTGGACGACAGCGACGTTCTCAATGAATGAGAATAATGGGCCGCATATCCATGCAGCCGCGGTCTCGCACGGTGGACAGCTGTCCGTCCTGGCCTCGCCGCTAGCTGTCCCTGATATGCAGTGCGCGGGCAATGCCACGGGCCGCGGTGCGCAAGGCCAAAGCCGCTGGTTGCAAGGCTCCCGAGTCCCGGGGGACCACCACCGAAATGACAGCAACCTGGTATCCGGCTTCGTCGAGGATCGGGGCAGCCACACCAGTGGTTTCCGAGTCGATGAATCCGTCCAATGAGGCGAACCCGATGCGCCGGATTTCTACTATTTCCGCGTGGAAATCAGGATGTGCCGCGATCATCAGCTCGCGGTGGCGTTCAAGGAAACCGCGAATGATCTCGGGCCGGGAAAAAGCCAGGAGGGCCATGCCCATCGACGTACGGTGCACAGGCATGCGCCCTGCGACATTCGCCTGGTTCACCACGGAGCCGGGCCGGGAGAGCCGTTCGATGATCAGCACTTCGTCCTGATTCAGAACAGATAGCTGGGTATTCTGCCCCAGCAGCTGGTTGATGTCCTCCATGAAGGGCAGCGCTGCGGTACGGAGATCGTACGTGGCAGCACTTCGATTGGTCAGTTCCCACAGGCGCAACCCGAGGCGCACCTGGCCGGTATTGTCACGGGCCAGCAAGTCGTGGGAGACCAATTCATCCAGCAAGCGGTACATGGTGGCTTTGGGAATATCGGCCCGGCGGGACAGTGCGCTGACAGTCAGCTGCGGGTTATGCGCGTCGAAGGCATCAAGGATCCGCACCAGGCGGTCCAGCATCGAATCCCCGCTGGGCGAATTGGCCATGGCACTACTTTAGACCAGCAGGCCAACGGCCTGAGGCCAGGCGAAAGAGAGTGATTCAACTCGCGGGATGCTGGACCCGCGAACCGCAACGTGCCTAGGCTGAGCACAGGTACACCGATGACCGCGGCCTTGCGGAGGGGGCCACGCGCCCGCCGGGCGAGTGGCGCAGTATAGGCGGGCGAGGGGATCCGGAGCCGTGATTGGACCGGGACTTCAGGGAGATCATGGTGGCAGAGCGCAGCGGCACGTCGCCGGATCCAAGGGAGAAGCCGAATCCTACCGTTGGACGCAGCAAGTTCGGCGTCAGCAAGAAGCCGAGGAATTCAGGGCGCCGATCACCAGTACTGAACTGAGCAAGGGCCCCGGGGAACTCATCGATCACCCCGGCCCCAAGGTCAACTGGCGGGTGTGCGTGATTGCCGCCGCGGTCATTCTGGGATTCTCCCTGTGGGCGATGCTCGCCCCGGATGCCGCGGCCTCGGCGATGCGCTCGGCGGTATCGTGGATCTCCACGAACCTGGGCTGGTTCTACGTGCTGACGGTGACCGTGGTGGTGTTGTTCGTGCTCTGGGTGGCCTTCTCCAAGGAAGGCAGCGTCCGGCTGGGCCCGGACCATTCGCGGTCGCAATACAACCTGGTCACCTGGGTGGCGATGCTCTTCGCCGCCGGCGTGGGCATCGACATGCTCTTCTATTCGGTCACCGGGCCGATCACCCAGTACATCGCCCCGCCGGCCGCTGATCCCGAGTCCGCTGCGGCCGCCCAGGATGCGGTGGTCTGGACGATGTTCCACTACGGCATCGCCGGCTGGTCCATGTACTCGCTGCTGGGCAAACGCGTGCGCGGCGGCACCGGCGACGTCATCGACATCTTCGCCCTGGTCGGCACCGTCTTCGGCGTCGCGACCTCCATGGGCATCGGCGTCGTGCTGCTGAATGTGGGCTTCTCGATGATCTTCGGGCTGCCCGAGGGGCTGGCCCTGCAGACCGCACTGATCGGGGTGGACAAGGGCATCCGCATCATCTCCGAGCTGAACCTGTGGTCCGCGGCGGCCATGATGCTCTACATCCTGGTCACCGGCAAGACTTCCTTCCTGCTCAGCGCGCTGGTGGGGAGCATCGGCCGGTTCATCTTCACCCTGCCCGAACGCACCTTGCAGACCTTCGCCTACGAGGCCGGCGGACCTGACTGGATGGCCAGCTGGACGCTGTTCTCCTGGGCCTTCTGGCTGGCTTGGGGCCGTTCGTCGGCATGTTCCTGGCGGGCATCTCGCGCGAGCGCACCCTGCGCGAATTCGTCATCACGGCGATCACGGCCGCGGCGCTCTGCGACTACTTCATCGTTTCGATCTTCGGCCACAGCGCGCTGAAGGTGGTCATGGACGGCAATACAGGCGTCGCCGAGCGGGACATGACGGAAGCCGGAGCACGGATGGTATGCGCTGCTGGAAATGTTCCCTGGCGTCCCGTTCCTCATCGCCCTGGCCACCCTCTCCGGCCTGCTGTTCTACGTGACCAGCGCGAACTCCGGCGCGATGGTGATGTCCAACTTCTCGTCGACCGTCCCCGACCCTTCGCAGGACGGGCCGAAGTGGCTGCGCATCTTCTGCGCTTTGGCCACCGCGATGCTGACCATTGCCATGCTGGTGGCCGGCGGGGTGACCACTATGGAGCACGCCACGCTGATCTTCGCGCTGCCGGTGACCATCATCGCCTACCTGGTGATGGCCTCCTTCCCCAAGGTGCTGCGCATGGAGCGCGCCGAACGCGAGGGCCGGATGAACCGGCGCAAGGCCACCGCCGCGCATGGCGGCGCGGCCCCGGACAAGACCTGGCGCCAGCGGCTGGCCCAGCTGCGCTCCTACCCGTCGAACAAGCAGGTGGCCCGCTACGTGGAGAAGGCCATCCACCCGGCGCTGGTGGAAGTGGCGAAGGAATTCGAGGGACTCGGCTACCATGCCGAACTGTCCACCACGCCCAACGACCAGACGAAGACCCCCGAGCATGCGCTGGTCATCCGCATCCCGGACCACCGGGATTTCCATTACCAGGGTGGCCGCGGTGGAAGCTCCTGCGCCGATGTTCGGCGCGCGTTCGATGTCCCGCGAAATCGACGTGTATTCCAGGCTCGAGGTCTTCACCCAGCTCGGCTCTGAAGGCTAGGACCTGATGGGCCTGGAACGCGACTAGGTCATCAACGATGTGCTGGACCGCTGCGAAGCGCATCTGTCCTTCCTGCGGTATTCGGACGAGCACGACTATGCCTCGGTGCTCGCCCCGCTTCGCCCCGCCACGGGCATGGTGCCGCGCGTCCCCGAGCTGGGATCGGAGCCCGACCCGGGCCCCGGCAATCCGCCCGATCAGCAGCCTCCTACACCGCCCACTCCAGGCCGCGGCCAGTAGGCCGAAGAAGCGGAGAATGAATTAACCTCCCGTCCATCCTATTTTCCAGCCGATTGATGTATTGTCGATCGCGGATGGGGGCGTATCTATTGAGGGGCGGGTGGACATGGTTCGAATTCGTAAAGTGGAACTGGTTGCGCTGTCGGCTGCCATGGCGCTGGCCGCCAGCGGTTGCGTCGGAGTGTCCGAGGAGGGCGCCGGCAATCAGCCGGACGCCACGGCGGCATCTGGCTCGGATTCCGCGCAGCAGGCTGCCGAGGCGCCGCAACCGCCTGCAGGCCTGGAGGAGGAAACCGAGGAAGGCCTTGAAGCTGCCGTCGACTACTGGGTAGCCCTGCTGAACCATGCGGTGGCCACCGGGGACACTGCGTCGCTCAAGGAATTCTCCGCTGCGGGCTGCTCGCTGTGCCAGGAGCGCATCGCCGCAATCGACCGGGTGTACGCCCAGGGCGGGAGCATCGCCGACGGGCAGTTCAGCATCGTCGAGATCTCCAGCAGCATGGACCAGTTCCGGGGAGAAGATGGCGGTGGCAAGGTGGCCTTTGCCAACTTCGGGATGGAACGCGCCGCCGGCGAGGTGCTCGACTCCGAGGGGAAGGCGAGCAGCCAGATTGAGTCGGTGTCCTGCCAGGGCATCGACAGCACCTGGGACGAAGTCGCCTACGACAAGGAAGGGAACTTCATCGGATCGATCTGCCGGCTGGCTGTGCAAGAACCGGAGTTCGACGAAATCACCGGGTGGCGGCCGCTGGATGTCGCATTCAACGCCCAATAGCAGTGGACAGGTGAAAGGCGCCTCGGTCGCCGCATGAAGAACGCCGGGCCCCTTTTGGAAGGGGCTCGGCGTTGCTTGCAGGGAACAGCTGTTGCTCGCGGCTACGCGCTCTTCGGCTTCGGGATCTGAGCGATGACCAGGACTGCGATCAGCGCCGCTCCGCCATAGAGGAAGAACGCGCCCGGGTAGGCGGTACCCGCGGCAACCATCAGGCCAGTGACGTAGGGGCCGATGATGGCGCCGAAGCGGCCGATGCCCGAGGCCAGGCCGATGCCGGTGGCCACCATGTCGCGCGGGTACACGTGCCCGGCATACACATACATCAGGCACTGGGCGCTGAACACGAAGATGCCGGTGACGAACAGGACCGCGGTGAGCAGCACCTGGCTGCCGAATGGTACTGCCAGCAGCAGCAGGAACACCGCGGACGCGGCGAACCAGAGCAGCGAGATGAGCTTGATGCCCTTGGCATCCGCCGCGTAGGCGCTGATGATCAGGCCGGCAATCGCGCCGAGGTTCAGCACGAAGAGCATAGTCAGCGAATCGGCCACCGGGTAGCCGGCAGCGCCCATGATCTTCGGCAGCCAGGCATTCAGGCCGTAGACCAAGACCAGGCCCATGAAGGCGGCAATCCACAGTCCGATGGAGCTGCGCAGGTACTTTGGCTTGAGCACATCCATTGCCGAGGTCCGCTCATCCGCGGCAGCCAGTTCGCTATCCGGCAGCTTGAACCACAGCAACGCCAGCAGCGCCAGGCCCAGGCCGCCGCCCAGGTAGTAGAGCAGCGACCAGTGCACCCCGGCGGCCTTTCCGGCCAGCGAGGCCAGCACCGCGCCCAGATGGTAGCCGACCATCGGCAAGTTGTTAGCCAGCGCGCGGCGTCCCACCGGCGCGTTCTCCTGCATCAGCGCCAGCGCTACCGGCATGCAGCCGCCCAGCCCGAGGCCCGCGATGAAGCGCACCAAGCCCATCAGGAACGCCGAGGGCATGAGCGGGAAGACCAGCGTGAAGATCGAGAAGATGAGCACTGCGACAAGCAGTGGACGGCGCCGTCCGAAGCGGTCGGCCAAACGGCCCATGAATGCGGCGCCCACGCCCACGCCGATCAGCGAGAAGGTGTTGACCCAGTTCATGGCCCCGACGCTGAAGCCGCCGACATCCGGGTCGGTGAGCATCGGGATTGTGGCACCCAGCGCGACGATGTCGTAGCCCTCGAAGACCACGATGAAGAAGCAGAGGACAGCAATCCAGCCACCGAGCCGTTGTGGGGAGGTGGTAGTGGTAGGCACGGACAATCTCAATCCTTTCGAAGGTGCGAGGCCATGGCAGTGATGCAGCTCATGACCAAGTGAGACTAGCACCTCATTCGCATCGTGACCAAAAGTTCGCACAGCGAACAGCTGAAGGCAATTGAACCCTTGTGCCCGATGGGCAGAAACTGGTAAAGTTCAATATACGAACATAAGTTCACGATGTGAACATCTTATAGTGATGGAGCAGTGAAACGATGCAGCAGGCCTACCTGTACGACGCAATCCGCACGCCATTCGGCAAAATCGGCGGCTCCCTGTCCAGCCACCGCCCCGACGACCTGGCCGCCCACGTGGTGCGTGAACTGGTAGCCCGTGCTCCGCAGCTGGATAGTGCGCAAATCGACGAGTCGATCTTCGGCAACGCCAATGGCGCCGGCGAGGAAAACCGCAATGTGGCCCGCATGGCCACCTTGCTCGCCGGGTTGCCCACCTCGCTGCCGGGCGCCACGATGAACCGCCTGTGCGGTTCCTCGCTGGATGCCTCCATCGCCGCCTCCCGGCAGATCGCCACCGGCGACGCGGACCTGGTTCTGGTTGGCGGCGTTGAATCCATGTCCCGCGCCCCCTGGGTGCTGCCCAAGACCGAGCGCCCGTTCCCGATGAGCAACCTGGAACTGGCCAACACCACCCTGGGCTGGCGCCTGGTCAACCCGGCCATGCCGGGTCAGTGGACGGTGTCGCTGGGCGAGGCCACCGAGCAGCTGCGCGAGAAGCACAACATCTCCCGCGAGGACCAGGACGCGTTCTCGGCCCGCTCGCACCAGCAAGCAGCCGCCGCCTGGGAGGCCGGCAAGTACGAGAACCTGGTGGTTCCGGTGCCGCCGGCAACCAAGCGCGGGGTGGAAGTCACCCGCGACGAGACCGTCCGTGCCGATTCCACCACCGAAACCCTCTCCAAGTTGCGGACCGTCTTCCGCACCGGCGAGAACGCCACGGTCACCGCCGGCAACGCCTCGCCGATGAGCGACGGCGCCTCGGCCGCCTTCCTCGGCTCCGAGCGCGGCGGGGCGCTGCTGGGTGCAGACCCGATTGCCCGCATTGTCTCCAACGGCGCTGCCGCCCTGGACCCGCAGTTCTTCGGCTTCGCGCCGGTCGAGGCGGCCAACAAGGCGCTGGCCAAGGCCGGCCTGAAGTGGTCGGACATCGCCGCGGTGGAACTGAACGAGGCCTTCGCCGCCCAGTCGCTGGCCTGCATCCGCGCCTGGGATATCGACCCGGCGATCGTCAACGCCTGGGGCGGGGCCATCTCCATCGGCCACCCGCTGGGCGCGTCGGGCCTGCGCATCCTGGGCACCGTCGCCCGCCGGCTGCAGGAATCCGGTGAGCGATACGGCATGGCCGCGATCTGCATCGGCGTGGGCCAGGGGCTGGCAGTCGTCGTCGAGAACGTGAACGCTACCAAGTAGCTTGTAGAAAGGCAGCATCATGGCACCACGTATTGCCACCTCGGCTGCGGACGCCGTCGCCGAGATCACCGACGGATCCACCGTGCTGATCGGTGGCTTCGGCAACGCCGGCCAGCCGATGGAACTGATCGACGCGCTCATGGAGTGCGGCGCCACCGACCTGACGGTGGTCAACAACAATGCCGGGCAGGCCGATGCCGGCCTGGCCCTGCTGATCAAGGAGCGCCGGGTGAGGAAGATCATTTGCTCCTTCCCGCGCCAGTCCGACTCCTGGCACTTCGATGAGGCCTACCGGGCCGGGGAAATCGAGCTGGAACTGGTGCCGCAGGGCAACCTGGCCGAGCGCATCCGCGCCGCCGGGGCCGGCATTGGCGGGTTCTTCACCCCCACCGGCTACGGCACGCTGCTGGCCGAGGGCAAGGAAACCCGCATCATCGATGGCAAGGGCTATGTGCTGGAAACCCCGATCCATGCGGACTTCGCGCTGATCAAGGCGCTGAAGGCCGACACGCTGGGCAATCTGGTCTACCGCAAGACCGCACGCAACTTCGGCCCGATCATGGCTACCGCCGCCAAGCAGGCCATCGTCCAGGTGGACGAGGTCGTGCCGGCCGGTGCCATCGATCCGGAAAACGTCATCACCCCGGGCATCTTCGTGGATACCGTGGTGGAACTGGGAGGGGAAAAGTAATGAGCGCATTCAGCATCACCGAGGCGAAGCTCACCCGCGATGAAATGGCGCAGCTGGTGGCCGCCGACATCCCGGCTGGCGCCTTCGTGAACCTGGGCATCGGCCAGCCGACCAACGTCTCGAACTACCTCACCAAGGAGCAGGGCGTCACCCTGCACACCGAGAACGGCATGCTGGGCATGGGCCCGGTCGCCACCGGCGAGGACATCGACGAGGACCTGATCAATGCAGGCAAGATCCCTGTCACCGAGCTGCCCGGCGCCTCCTTCTTCCACCACGCTGATTCCTTCGCGATGATGCGCGGCGGGCACCTGGACGTGTGCGTGCTAGGTGCCTTCCAGGTCTCCAAGGACGGCGACCTGGCGAACTGGCACACCGGTGCCGAAGGCGCCATCCCCGCAGTGGGCGGTGCCATGGACCTGGCCATCGGCGCCAAGGCGACCTGGGTAATGATGAGCCTGTTCACCAAGGCCGGTGAATCCAAGCTCGTCGAGGCGCTGAGCTACCCGGTCACCGGGCTGGGCTGCGTCTCGCGGATCTACACCGAAGTTGCGGTCTTCGAGCTGTGTGATTCGAAGGTCTTCGTGCGCTCCACCCATGGCATCAGCTTCGATCAGCTGGCAGACAAGGTCCCGGTGGAACTGACCAAGGCATAGCAGACACAGTAGATTAGTGGGGTGCGCATCGGTGAACCTGGGCGCACCCCGCAATCATTTGAGCACGCGCAAGGAGCACGGTGAGCGAGCAGTCAGCACCAACCGCATCGGTCCAGTCACTGGCCCGGGGCTTGGCGGTCATCAGCAGCTTCGACGCAGAACACGCGTCGATGACCCTCTCCGAGGTCGCCGCCCGGACAAACCTGTCCCGGGCCACCGCACGGCGGTTCCTGCTGACCCTGGTGGAGCTGGGCTATGTGCGAACCGACGGCAAGCACTTCGAACTGACTTCCAAGGTCCTGCAGCTGGGCTATGCCTACCTGTCCAGCGCCACCTTGCCGCAGCTGATCGAGCCGGTGCTCGAGGAACTCTCGGCCGCCGTGCACGAATCGGCTTCCGCTTCCATCCTTGACGGTTCGGATATCGTCTACATCGCCCGCGTGCATACCCGTTCGATCATGCGGGTAGGCATTTCGGTGGGCACCCGCTTCCCTGCGGCCAATACCTCCATGGGCAGGGTGCTGCTGGCTCACCAGCCGGCGGAAATCCAGCAGGAGGTGCTGTCCGCCGGGGTGCAGTCGATGACCGGATTGGGCATTGGAGATGCGGCTGCGCTGCGCGAGGAACTGGAGAAGATCCGCGCCCAGGGCTATGCGGTGGTGGACCAGGAACTGGAAATCGGGCTGCGCTCCGTGGCGGTGCCGGTATTCAGCGCCGATGGCACCGTGGTGGCCGCGATGAACGTGTCGATGAGCGTGCATCCGAATACCGCTGATACTGCGCAGGATGCCGCCCAGGCGGTGCTGCCGCGGCTTCTCGAAGCCGCGCAGCAGGTGCGCGAGGCGCTGGCCGCCAGCCGCTAGCGGCCGCTGCGGATCAGCCAGCGGCCGGATCCCATTGGATGTCGGCGCAGCCGGTGATCGTGGCGAGCAGCCCGAGCGATTCGATGCTCGCCGCCTAGGCGGCCTCGGCGACCGCCGAGCAGGCATCTTCCACGATCACCACCCGGAAGCCGTGGTCCACAGCCGCCCGTGCGGTGCTTTCCACCGAGATATTCGTCGCCACCCCGGCAAGCAGCAGGGTGCCGATGCCACCGGATTCGAGCAGCCCAGCTAGTTCGGTGCCGAAGCCGCCGACCTGCTGGTTGGTGATCACCGCGTCGCCGGGGCCAGACAGCAGCGGCTGGATGATGGCCGCCGGTTCGGTGCCGTCCCACCAGGGCGCCTGCCTGCTGCAGCAGCAAAGAATTGGCCACCAGGTCGCTGTAGTCCGGGGCGAAGGCGATACGGGTGTAGATGATGGTGGCGCCGGCCGTGCGGGCCTGGTCCAGCAGCCCGGACAGTTTGCCCACCACGTTCCGGGCGGTGATCTGCTCGTAAAACAAGTTCGCAAAGGCGCCATCGGGTCCGACGATGTCCCTTTGATTGTGGATGGACACCACTGCAGCCCTGGACGGGTCGAAACGCATGGCATGCCCCTTTTCCGCGGGCCGCCGACCACTTCAGCGGCGCTCGGTTTCAGCTGGCCACGGGCACGGCACGCACGCCAGCTTTTATTTTCGCGGCCCGCGCACGTCCCGGCGCAGCGGATGATCTGCCGGCACCTGCACCAGCACGATCCTGGTTCCGTCGGGATCCTCGATCCATGCCTCGACCAGGCCCCAGTCCTCCTGGCATGCCTCGCGGAGCACCTTCGCGCCGCGGGCGGACAGTTGTTCCAGTTCCGCGCGCACATCCCGCACCTGCATCCACAGCACCAAGGTGGAGGGCGTGCTAGGCGCCCTGCGCCCGGAGACTTCCAGCTGGCCATTGCCCAGGAAGAACACCATGCCTGGTTGCTCGGCCGGACCGAATTCCCGGGCCACGGCCAGCTGCAGCACTTCGCGGTAGAACCGCTGGGTTGCGGCCAGATCCACCGGCCGCAGCAGCACCCTGCTGGAAAGTACGTCCATGGCCACCAATCTAGTAGCTGGCCGGCGCACTGCCTAGGTGTGCTCCGGGTGCGTCCCGGCACCGGGAGCCGATGCCGGGACGCGTACTGGCCTGCTTACAGGTAGCAGGATGGGCGGTAGCCGGGGTCTGCCGGGCCATCGGTGGCCAGGGCGTTGAGCACCCAGCGATGAACCACCGGATCAACGTTCACTCCGAGGTGTCCCGAGATATTCAGCGGGCACTTGTCCTGGAGCAGGACGTTGGTCACCTGCGCGCTCGCTCCCTTCAGGAACTGCGATTTGTAGGGCATGACGATCTCGTCGTACTTGGTGGCAATTACCGTGTAGTCCGGGCCCGCAACGGTGTCGCCGATGGCATTCAGCTCGGTCATGAAGTCGCTGCCGTACACCTGGTCGGCGCAGGAATCGCAGATCCAGGTGTCAATGCTGTTGGCAATTGCCACACCAGTGGCGGTCGGGACCAGGATGCCCTGGGTGCCGTGGCTGGATGGGGCGATCGACACCAGGTCGTTGACGTACTTCGCACCGCCCATGTGGCCCATGTACCAGCGCGGCATCATTCCGCCTTGGCTGTGCCCGACGATGTCCACCTTCTTGGCACCGGTGGCCTGGCGGACGCGGTCAATGAAATCGCCCAGTTCGGCCGCCGAGTCGGGAACATGCGCGGCCCCGGAAAGCCCGTTTTCAAAGCCGTAGTTCAGTGCGAAAACGCAATAGCCGTTGCGCTTGAGCTTGGGAGATAGGGAGATCCAGTTGAGGTCCATCGTTTCAAAGGTGCCGTGAACCAGGACTACGGGGTAGGGGTGTTCTGCATCGGGCGTGCAGTCCCAATCGTTGGCTCCCACTGGGCTGATGCCAAGAGTGGAAACCGTGCCGGCTTGCGCGGTGCTTGCCGGGCTTGGCGCGACGGCCGGAGCGGCGAGTGCTGCGGCGGCCAGGCACAGTGCGCCCAGACCGGAGAGTATGCGTCGTTGCATGGTTGTCCTTCGGGTAAGAGTTGGAAGAAACTTGCTACCGGCCAGTAGTAAAACGAAATGATCACAGCAATTTTGATCGCTGTCCAGAGTTTTCTGCCGCCGAATTCTTGCGTGAAGTGGGATGGGATACCTCCGGATTCAATGATTACGCCAAGGGGAATCCCCGAGTTTTCGCATTCGCTGGGGGCCGATTCCGGGACGGGATTATCTTTGTTGATCAGCAGATTCGTACTGCTGCCTCGCGACTCTTGCCAAGGGATGAACTGGATCGCAGCGTAGCTCGCTTCAGAAATTCCGAATGGGCCTGGTCGGGTGTATGTGACGAGTTGGATTGAAAAAATTTACTTGTATCTTCAATCAATTCCAGTATGCTTGGACTATGAACTTTGCCGGGAAGGGTGCCGTGAAAGCTGAACTTCCGCCTCCGGCACTGCCCCCGGCAACTGATGAGGAGCTGACCTGCCATGAGCAACCTGTTGAGCGATGTGCGTTCTTCCAACTGGGATGACGCCGCGGAATCCGGCGCCGTGCTGGTCTTCCTGCATGGTTTCGGCTCCAATGAGCACGACCTGGCCTCGCTGGCCGAGCCGCTGGGCCTGGAATTGCCGTGGGCTTCGCTGCGCGCACCGCTGGAACTGGGCCACGGCGGGGCCGCCTGGTTCCAGATCACCACACCGGGAGTCCCCGACGCGGTACCGGTGGAAGCGGCCACCGAGGCGATCTGGGCCTGGATCGATTCAAATACGGACGCCTCCACCAAGATCATTCCAGTTGGTTTCTCCCAGGGCGGGCTGATGGCCAGCCAGCTGCTGCGCACCCGTCCGGAGCGCGTCCTGGCCACCACGATCCTCGGTGGGTTCGTGCTCGACGGCACCCAGCCAGCCGATGAAATCATCGCCACCCAGCGACCCGCCGTCTTCTGGGGACGCGGCACCGAAGACCAGGTCATTGCCCCGGTCGCCATCGAACGCACCGCTGGGTTCCTGCCCGAGCACTCGACCCTGAATGAACGGACCTACCCGGGGCTGGCCCACGGCATCAACATGGATGAGCTGTACGACGTGCGCAGCCATATTTCCGCGCAACTTGATCTGATGCCACTGGGCAAGTCCTGAAGCGCGACTGGCGGGCAGCGGTGCCCGCCGGCCGGGATAACCTTGTGCCATGGACAATGTCGAGCAGTCACTGAGCAGAATCCGCGCGGCAATCGAGAAGCTGCATCTCGCGGCGGCCCAGGACCATGACGCGCAACGCGCCCATGCGGCGCGCTGGCTTGATGGCCTCTTCGAGAGTATTGAAAGCCGAGAGCAGCTGCGAGAGGCTGCCCGGAAGGCCTTGGAACTCTACCGCGGCGGCATGGGGTCCTTCCAGGATGTGGGAACCGCGGTCATGGATGACGCGGTGAGCGGACTGCGCCGAGCCTTGGACTCCGCGCGCTCCTGGCTCTTGCGCAGCTAGGAGCGGCATCCGGCGGGGAGCAATCCCCGCGGCGCGTGCCGCTACGCGGCGACGGTTTCCTCGACGTCCCGGATCTTGGCATTTTCATCGGCTACGCGGGTCCTGCGCACGCTCCAGGCGTGGGTCAGGATCACCAGCAGGATGCCGGGGACCAGCCAGAGGATTAGCCGCAGGATATCCATGCCGATGGACTGCTCGGGGAAGTAGACCAGGGTCTGCACCGCGTGCAGCCACCCGGCGCCATTCCAGAAGGTATTCAGCGCACCGTAGAATCCGGGCTGCATTTGGGGCTGGAAGATGCCGCCGGAACTGGTGAAGTTCAGTGCGACGAAGCACAGGGTCAGCGCCGGGGTGGTCCAGTGTCGCAGCAGGGGATGCAGGCCCAGGCCCAGCAGGGTGATGCCGGCGGCGTAAACCCAGGAGATCAGCCAGATGCCCGCGTAGTGATCCTCGACGATCCGGTAGACCGGGCCTGCGACCAGCACTGCGATCGTGGCAACCACCGCGGCGGCAACCGCTGCCATGGCGAAGCGCACGGGCAGCTTGACCTTGCCCATGAACCCGGCAAGCGGCACGGCGCTGGCGTAGCCGCCAATGCTCATGGCGACCAGCAGGAAGAACAGGCCCTGCCCGGTGGTGTCCTGCTCGCCGGTGGGCACGACATCTTCGATGCGCAATGGCAGGCCTTGTTCGTAGGCCACGTCCAGGAAGATTTTCTGGGCGATATTCGCCGAAGTTTCCGACGCGGCGCTGGAGCTGTAAAGCGTTGCCGTGCCGCCGCTGGATTCGTAGGCGGCCACGAGCTTGCGCTGCTCGACCAGTTCCCGGGCTTGGTTCGCATCGGCGACGGTGCGCACGTTCAATGCCCCCTCGGACCCATCCTGCAGGGTCTGGGCGAAAACCTTGACCTGCGCGGAATCGCCCACCACTGCCACCTGCACGTTGTGCGGACTGGGTGCATGGAAGGCCCCCAAGTAGAACAATCCCATGATTGCGCACAGGAAGAACGGGATCAGCATGGTCAGGACCAGCTTTCCCCAGCCCAGCGGTGCCGGCTTGGATATGGGGGACTTCTTCTTGGCCGGATTCACGGCATCCTTGGAAGCGGGGGATTGGCGCGGGGCGTTGTCGGTGAGAGTCATCAGCATTAAAGAATACTCCTAATGTTGCATCATACAACATTAGGTGCCCGGCAAAGCCCTGCGTACTAGACTCGGAACATGGGCAAGGAACAGCGGGAAGCCGACATCCAATCGATCTTCCACCACATGCAAATGATTACCCGACGTGCCAATACGCGCTCCCGCCAGCTGGCCGAGCCACTGACACTCGTGGAGCATTCGCTGCTGCGCTTCATTGCCGATACTCCCGGAACCCGGGCCACCGACATTGCCGAGGCGTTCTCGCTGAACCGCTCGACAGTCTCCCGGCAGGTAGGCACTCTGCTGGACTTGGGATATATCGCCTATGACGATGCGGAATCCGGGCGCGGCCGCGTATTGGAATTGACTGAGGTGGGCCGGGAGCGGCTTCAGGCTTCCGCCGCAGTGCACCGCGCTGCGGTAACCGATCGTCTAGATGGCTGGAGCGAAGAGCAGATCTCGGCCTTTGCCGAGGGGTTGGAACGCTATAACGTTGCCGACTCGCAGTAGGCGCAGGGAAATCTGCAACTTGCCCTAGGCAATCCTGGCGAACCGCGGTCCGCTGTAGCCGTCACGTTCAACGTGTTCCGCGAACATTTGAAGCGGCCGGGCCCAGAAGCTGTAGTCATCGTAGAGCTTGCGGTAGAAGACCAGCGGCTCTTCGGTCTCGCTGTGCTTTCCCACGGCCAGCACCTCATAGCGCTGTCCCTTGAAATGCTGGTAGATGCCGGGTTCGATGCTCAACGTGGCGGCCTTTCTGGTCAATTGAGATGCAGGAAAACTTTAGCGCGGGCCGTGCCCGGCACCGCCGCCGCGCTGGGCCAGCAGGTGCTCCAGGATCGGATCCAGGACGTCCAGCCCGTCCTTCACCCCGCCGGTGGATCCGGGCAACGTGATCACGAAGCTGCTGCCGGCGAATCCTGCCACCCCGCGGGTAATGATGGACATCGGGGTTGAGGCCTCTCCGCGCCGGCGGATGGCCTCGATGATACCGGGCAACTGGACATCGAGCAGCGGGGCAACCATTTCGGGGGATTGGTCATCGGGCGAGACCCCGGTCCCGCCGGTGACGATCACTACCTGGTTGCCATTGGCCAGCAGCTCATCCACGGCGAAACGCACCGGCGGCCCGTCGGCTACCACCGTCGGTTGCCCGGTGTCGAAACCGCGCTCGGACAGCCACCGGGTGATCAGCGGGCCTGTCTTGTCTTCTGCTTTGCCGGCCGCGGCGCTGGTCGAGGCGACCACCACGGCCGCTGTGCGGCTACTCTCCACGAACCCAGTCCCCGCTCTTGCCACCGGACTTGGACAGCACCTTCACCGAGCGGACCTCGGCGTGCTTGTCCACGGCCTTGACCATGTCGTAGAGGGTCAGCGCGGCGACACTGGCGGCGGTCAACGCTTCCATCTCCACTCCGGTGACACCCTTGGTGGTCACCTGGGCGGTGACGCGCACGGCCGATTCCTCGGCGGTGAAATCAATGGACACCTTGGAAATCGGCAGCGGATGGCACAGCGGGACCAGTTCCCAGGTGCGCTTGGCCGCCATGATGCCAGCGATGCGTGCGGTACCCAGCGCCTCGCCCTTGGGCAGGTCTCCGGTCATCAGCATCGGGACGACATCCGGGCGGGTGGCAAAGATGGCCTCGGCGGTAGCCACGCGCTTGGTGACCGCCTTGTCGCTGACGTCGACCATGTGGGCGCTGCCATCTTCGCGCAGGTGGGTGAGTTTCTCAGACATTCATGCTCCAAGTTTCAATGCTTTGGCCGGCCGCCAGCTGGCTGACGCCTACCGGGATGTGCACCAGCGCATCGGCGCGGGCCAGGTCGTGGACCAGATGGGACCCCGGATCCAGGATGGTGACCTGTCCATCGCGGATCACTGCCCTGCGCACCTGGTGCTTGTGCTCGGGGGAGCTGGCATCGGCTGCCAGCAGGCAATGTTCGGGCCGGGGCTCGGGCAGGCCATTGAATTCCCGCAGCAACGGGACCAAGAACAGCTCGGCAGAGAGCAGCGCGCTGACCGGGTTGCCCGGGAAGCACAGCACCGTTGCGTCTTCCAGTTGCGCATAGCCTTGCGGTCCGCCGGGCTGGATGGCCACGTGGTGGAAGTTGCCGCCGCGTTCGGCCAGGGCCTGGCGGACCACCTCGTAGGCACCGGCGCTGATGCCTCCGACGGTCACGATCAGGTCCACTTCTGCCTGCAGCCTGTCGATTGCGGTGGCGAAGCCTTGCGCATCATCAGGCAGCTGGATGGTGCGGACCTCGACCTGGTGCCGGCGCAGCAGGGCCGCGAGCATCGGCGAATTGGCATCCGGGATCTGCCCTTCGGCCAGCTGGCCATTGCTCAGCTCATCGCCGGTGGTGCACAGCGCCACCTTCAGGGCGCGGCGCACTGGGATTTCGGTCAGCCCGCTGGAAGCCAGGGCCGCGATCATGGCAGGGGCCAATCGGGTGCCGGCCGGTGCCACGAGGGCGCCTGCTGCCAGATCCACGCCGGCCGGGCGGATGAAGCGCCCTTCGGGACTCGGCGCGGTGAATGCTGCCTGGCCGCTGGGAGTGCCGTGGCCGCAACGCACGAGTTCGGGAAAGGTTCCGGCGGCGCTTTCCTCCACGGGAATGACGGTGTCGGCTCCGGCCGGGATCATTGCGCCGGTCATCACCGGGCTGGCGGTGCCCGGCTGCAGCTCCAGCTGCGGGTCCCCGGCGGCGGCGGTGAAGCCCAAGGGCAGGGAGACCGGGGCATCGGGTGCCGCGGACAACAGATCTGCGCTGCGTACGGCGTAGCCGTCCATCTGGGAATTCGTGAACGAGGGGATGGGCAGCACAGCGAAGGTGTCCTCGCTGGTGATCCGGTCGCACAGCTGCTCGCTGGTTACGGGCAGCCATTGCGTGCCCAGCGAATCGAAGACCGGTTTGAGCAGGCTAGCCAGCTCGGCGCGATGGTTTTCAAGGGTGCAGGTCATGGGCTATCCGCCTGCAAAAGGCGGCAGCACGTCCACGGTGAGCTCCCCGGTCGGACCCAGCTCGCCGGCATCGCGGCGCACCACACCGTTGACCAGGAAGCTTCCGGCACGTAGCACCTGGGCCATCTCGGTCCCGTGGGTGTCGATGAGCTGCGTGCGCAGCTGCGCCAGGGTTTCCGGCCGCTCCCAGGTTTCCTGCTCGGTGCCCGCCGCCGCCGCGGCGGCAGCGAAGTAGCGTATCGTGATCTTCGACATGACTTCATGCTATCGCGCTAGAGCGAACAGGACACGATGATGAGCGAAGGCTACTTCCCAGCCCTAGTCGCACCCGGTGCGGAACTCAGCGGCGAACAGGCGCAGCGGGCCGCACGCCAGCTCTCGTTGCCCGGATTCGATGAGGTATCCCAGCGCCGCTTGGCCGCCGCCCGCGTGCTGGTGATCGGCGCCGGAGGCCTGGGCAGCGCCTGCATCCCGTATCTGGTCGGGGCAGGGGTAGGCACCATTGGCATCGTGGATGACGACGTGGTGGAACTGTCCAACCTGCACCGCCAAATCACCCACACCACCGCGAATATCGGCAAATCCAAGACCGCGTCGTTGGCCCAGGCGGCCACCGCGCTGGATCCGAACGTAAAGATCATCGAGCACAACCTGCGCCTGGATTCCTCCAATGCGCTGGAGATCTTTGCGAATTATGACCTCGTGATCGACGGCAGCGACAACTTCCCGACCCGTTACCTGTCCAATGATGCTGCGCAGCTCACCGGCATCCCGCTGATCTGGGGATCCATCCTGCAGCACCACGGCCAGGTCTCCGTGGCCTGGCATGAGCAAGGTCCGGGCTACCGCGATCTCTTCCCGGTTCCTCCAGCCCCGGGCACCGTCCCGGATTGCGCGGCCGGGGGAGTGCTGCCCGGATTATGCGGAACCATCGGTTCGCTGCTGGCCACCGAAGCACTGAAGCTCATCGCGGGACTGGGCCAGCCACTGGTGGGCAAGGTGCTGATCTATGATGCGCTGGCTGCAAGCACCCGCACCCTAGAGTACTCCCGCGACCCGCAAGCCCCTGAGATCACCGGACTAATCGACTACGTGCTCTTCTGCGCCGGTTCGCTGCCTGAGGCTGAGGCCATTGGCGCCGAGGCGCTCGCCGAAGCACTGGTCGGTGCGGATGCGCCGGTGCTGCTGGATGTGCGCAACGAGGACGAACGCGCACAGCAGCATATCGCCGGATCCGTGCATCTGCCCTTGCCCCAGCTGGAAGCGGCGATAGAGTCCGGAGCGGAGCTGGAAGAGATCCCGGAGCACGTCACCGTGTATTGCGCGCGCGGACCGCGTTCGCAACGCGCGGTATCCTTGCTCGCCACACGAGGCATCAAGGCAAATTATCTTGACGGCGGGTTGCCGGCCCTGGCCGAAGTTGCCCCGAACTTGCTGGCAGAACCAGCAGACATTGAAGGAGCTTGAGCATGAGCTACGCACTGATTACCGAAGAACCGATCGATGAAGCTGCGGTGAAGGCTGCGGTGGAATCCGATATTTCGGGAGCCTTGGTGATGTTCCATGGCATCATCCGCAACCATGATGGCGGCCAGTCGGTGAATTCCTTGGATTACTCCCACCACCCGCAGGCACAAGAGTTCCTGGAAAAGATCATCGCCGAGGAAGAAGAACGCACTGGCCTGAAGCTCTCAGCAGTGCACCGCGTGGGTCCGTTGAAGATTGGTGATGCGGCGCTGGTAGCTGCCTCGGCTGCAGCGCACCGCAAGGAAGCCTTCGATGCCATCGAGAACCTGGTGGAACGCATCAAGGCCGAGGTGCCGATCTGGAAAAAGCAGCACTTCACTTCCGGCAGCTCCGAATGGGTGGGGCTTTAACAATTCGGTTGGTTCCGTGCGCTAGCACGTGGAGATCCGGACTTCGCGGGGGCGTGGCCATGGCCAGCTTCGAAAGCAATTAATCTTGGCAACGGCGCAATTGAATCGACCAGCAGCCGAGCCAAGTCACCAGCTTGACGCTTCACGGTTCAACAAGCCCACGTTTCGTGGTCTGTTCATTGCGCGCGGCTTTCAGGCCAGCGAGCGATCGTACGGCATTTTTCGGCGAGCACAGCAGCTAGCTGGTTTCGACAGCTGTAATTCTACGTGCCAGGCTCTTGTGCAAGTCTGGCCGACCATTCCGACAGCAACTCCCGCAATTCCTTTGGCTGCACCTCGCTGACCGGCGCTTCGCTTAGCGCCAGCCCGAAAGCCGCCCACCGCAAGTCGGCATTCTCCGTGCGCACCATGCAACTGCGGTCATCGATCGGATCGATCTCGAACCACCGGCCAATGAGGGGTGCCAGCGCTTTCGCGCTGGCGTGCACCCGTGCGCTGACTGGTTGCACTCCGGAGCCGCGCAGCCCATTGCGGACAAACTGGGCTGCATCGCCGCCGGGGATCTGCCGCGGCGCAAAGCGCAACGCCCGCGGATCTGCGTTCTCGGCGCGGTCCACGCGGAAGCTGCGCCAATCATCGCGATCCAGATCAAAGGCCACCAGGTAGTAGCGGTTGCCGACATTCACCAACTGGGCCGGCTCGACCCTGCGCGAGCTCGCAACTCCCTTGGCATCCTTGTAGTCGAAGGCGATTCGCTCATGGTCGCGGCATGCCTGGGCAAAAGCCACCAGAACTGCCGGGTCCACGGGATCAGGTGAGGACGACGGGGAGTTCAGCGGGACGGTGCTGGAAGCCAGCGCCTGCACCCGCTGCCGGAGCTTGGACGGCAGCACCGGGACCACCTTGGACAGGGCACGTAGCCCCGCCTCCGCAAGCGCATCCTCGCCGCCGTGGACCGTCGACTGCAGTCCGACAACCAGCGCGACCGCTTCCTCGTCGTCAAGCACCAACGGAGGCAGTGCGGCGCCAGAAGACAGCTGGTAGCCGCCGCCCACACCGCGATCCGCCTGCACCGGGTAGCCCAAGTCGCGCAACCGGTCAATGTCGCGGCGAACGGTGCGCAGGCTGACGTCCAGGCGTTCGGCCAGCTCGTCCCCGGACCAGTAGCGGTGGGTCTGCAGCAGGGACAGCAAGCGCAAGAATCTTGTACTGGTACTCATGCAACAAGTCTGCCTTGATTTAGGACAAAAACTGGCACTTTTAGCTTCTACTCTGGTTACTACCAGCTGGAAATACCCGCTGCAGCTTATGCCAGGAGGAAACCATGAGCACCATGGTCAACACCAACACCACCCTCACCGGGGAACGCGCCGACCTGTTCCAGGCCCTTGCCAATGCCCGGCATTTCCTGCGGTTCACCACCCAGAACCTCACCGATGAGCAGGCAGCCACTCGAACCACCGTCAGCGAGCTGACCCTCGGCGGGCTGATCAAGCACGTGACCGGAGTCGAGCAGCAATGGCAGGAATTCATGGTCAAAGGACGGGCCGCCATGGCCTGGGACGGCATTGACTTCTCCGAACCGACCTCGGAGATGATCGAAGCCTTCCAGAACGAATTCAACATGCAGCCACACGAGACGTTGGACGAGCTCCTGGAAAACTACGCCCTGATAGCCGAGCGGACCGATGCCCTGCTGGCAGAAATCGACCTGGACACGGTTTACGAATTGCCCTCCGCCCCGTGGTTCACCGACACGCACTGGTCGGTGCGCCGCACTTTGCTGCACATCATTGCGGAAACCACCCAGCACGCCGGGCATGCGGACATCATCCGCGAATCCCTGGACGGGCAGAAATCGATGGGCTAGCCCCCGATGTAGGACATTTCGATGCGCTTGCGGTTGCCCGGGGTCAGTGCGGCGCGCAGTTCCGAATAGTTGTCATCGCGCTTGCGCCAGTGTCCGGCCAGTGCGTTGGCCAACTCCTCATCGCTGATGCCGTCGCGCATCAGGGCGCGCAGGTCATAACCGGAGCCGGCGAACAGGCAGGTGTATAGCTGGCCTTCGGCCGAGACCCGGGCGCGCGAGCAATTGCCGCAGAAGGCATTGGTGACACTGGAGATCACGCCGATTTCCCCGGCGCCGTCGGTGTAGCGCCAGCGGTTGGCGGTTTCACCCGGCTCGGTCTTGCTGACCGGTTCCAGCGCCCAGCGCTTATTGACCATGGCCACAACCTCGGAAGAGGGCAGCACCTCGTCCAGCTTCCAGCCGTTGGTGGTGCCCACATCCATGTATTCAATGAAGCGCAGGATCGCACCGGTGCCGCGGAAATGCTCGGCCAGCGACAGGATCTCCGAATCGTTGACCCCGCGCTTGACCACCGTATTGATCTTCACCGGGCCCAGGCCCACCTCTTGAGCCACATCGATGGCGTGCAGCACCCGGGACACAGAGAAATCCACGTCATTGATCGCCTTGAACTTCTCGTCATCCAGAGAATCCAGCGAGATGGTGACACGGCGCAGCCCCGCGTCCTTGAGCTGCTGGGCCATGACCGGCAACGCCGAGCCGTTGGTGGTCATCGCCAAATCCACCGGCTGTTCCTCGGGGGTCTTCAGCTTCGAAAGCATGCTAACCAAGTCCACGATTCCGCGGCGCAGCAGCGGCTCGCCTCCGGTCAGGCGCAGCTTGGTGACCCCCAGCGAAACGCTGATACGAGCCAGCCGCTCGATTTCCTCGAAGCTGAGCAGCTCGGAGCGCTCGCGGAAGACGAAATCGCGCCCGAAGATCTCCTTGGGCATGCAATACACGCAGCGGAAATTGCAGCGGTCAGTCACCGAGATCCGCAGGTCGTGCAGGGGCCGTCCACGGGCATCGCCCAGAGCGCCGGCCGCTTGTGCTTTCATACTCTCCACAGTAGCTTCCGGCATCCTCGCGTGGAAGACGGTTAACCTGAAAGTAACAAATCAGCTACGCAAATGGATCGGCATGGCAGGTGCGACGGTAGCATTGGCACCAGCCCCGATTTCAAGGAGAACCCATGCAGCACCGCCCTTTCCCACGGTTCCGAGCCCTTGCCGGGCTGGCGGTGGCCGTGCTGGCGGTGGCGGGCTGTTCGGCCAGCGCGCCTTCCGAGAATGCAGCAGCCGAACCCATCACCATCTCCGCGGCGGCCTCCCTGCAAAGCGCCTTCGAGCAGATCTCCGAAGAATTCAGCGCAGAACACCCCGAGGTGCAGATTTCCAGCATCTCCTACGACGGCTCCTCGACCCTGGCCACGCAGATCCTCGAAGGCGCCGACGTGGACGTCTTCGCCTCGGCCGATGAACGCAACATGTCCGAGGTAACCGAGGCCGGGTTCGGCCACGAGCCGGTGATCTTTGCCAGCAACACCCTGGTGATCGCGGTGCCGCAGGACAACCCGGCGGATATCGATTCGCTCGATAACCTGGCGCAGGCCACCACGGTGCTGTGCGCGCAGCAGGTGCCATGTGGCTCGGCCTCCCGCCAGCTGCTCGAAGACCAAGGGGTTCAGGTGACCCCGGCCAGCGAGGAGCAGAACGTCACCGCGGTGCTGCAGAAGGTGGCCGCCGGCGAAGCGGATGCCGGGCTGGTCTACGCCACCGATGTGCTCAACGAAGAAAACGTCGCCTCGATTGTCCCGGACGGAGCCGAGGACGTAGTGAACACCTATCCGATTACGACGCTCGGCGAGAATCCCGGCGCGCAGGCGTTCATGGATTTCGTGATCAGCGAGCGCGGCCAGCAGATCCTTGCCGAGCACGGCTTCGGCACCGGCGCTGAGCAGGCCAATGGCTAGCGATACCGGGGTACGGGTTCCCGGCTTCGCCATCGCGCCGGCCCTGCTGGGCGTCGGGCTGCTGGTGCTTCCGCTGCTGGCGCTGATCACGCGCGCCAGCTGGTCCACGCTGGTGGACGATGCAACCAGCCCCCAGGCCCTTTCGGCGCTGTGGCTGAGCCTGCGCACCGGGGTGGCGGCCACCGTGCTGTGCGTGCTGCTTGGCGTGCCGCTGGCGGTGCTGATGGCCCGCAGCCCGGCCCGGATAGCCCAGCTGTTGCGGGCGCTGATCGCAGTCCCGCTGGTGCTGCCGCCGATGGTAGGCGGCGTCGCCTTGCTCTTCCTCTTCGGACGCACCAGCCCCATCGGCCAATTCATCGATTCCCTGTGGGGGATCACCCTGCCCTTCTCCACCGCGGCGGTGGTCATCGCCCAGAGCTTCGTGGCCCTGCCCTTCCTGGTGCTCTCCGTGGAGGGCTCGCTGAGAGCCGCCGGCGCCGGCTACGAGCAAGCCGCCGCCACCCTGGGCGCCGGACGCTGGATGGTGCTCACCCGCATCACCTTGCCGCTGGCCGCCCCGGGCCTGGTAGCCGGGGTGATCCTGTGCTTCGCGCGGGCCATCGGCGAATTCGGGGCCACCGCGCTGTTCGCCGGCAACGCGCCGGGCATTACCCAGACCATGCCGCTGGCCATCTACACCGCATTCAACGGGGCCGGCACCGGACGGGATTCCGCGGTCGCCCTGTCGCTGCTGCTGCTGGCCACCGCCGTGGTGGTGCTGCTGCTGGTGCGCGCCTGGCGTCCGGGAGCGGTGAAATGACACTGGAGGTTGCCCTGCGCGTGCCGCGCACCGGATTCGACGTGGACGTCGAATTCCAGGTGCCTGCCGGCAGCACGCTGGCGATGATGGGACCCAGCGGCTCAGGCAAGTCCACCATTGTGCATGCCATCGCCGGGATCCAGAAGATTGCCGCCGGGCGCATCGAGCTCTCCGGCACCGTGCTGGCCGATAAGACGCAGCACCGCCCGCCGCACCTGCGCGAGGTCGGCCTGCTGGGCCAGGACCCGCACCTGTTCCCGCACCTGGATGCGCTGAAGAACATCGCCTTCGGCGCCCGGGCCGGGGGACTGGACAAGGCTGCCGCCAAGGCCGCGGCCGCCGAATGGATCGCGCGGCTGGGCTTGGAAGAAATAGCCACGCACCGGCCCGAGGCCCTCTCCGGCGGCCAGCGCCAGCGCATCGCGCTGGCGAGGGCCTTGGCCGCCGCGCCCAAGATCCTGCTGATCGACGAGCCGTTCGCTTCGCTGGATGTCGAAGCGGCCATGGACATGCGTGCCCTGGTGCGCGAAGAGCTGGAACGCACCGGAACCAGCGCCATTGTCGTCTCGCATTCGGCCGCCGATGCCCTGGCGCTCGCCGATGACCTGCTGGTGCTGGAGCGCGGAAGAATCATTGCGCAGGGAACAGTGCAGCAGGTTTTCGCTGAACCTGCCAACCGCTTTGTGCGTGCGGTGGCGGCCACCTTGCCAGCACAGCATCCGATGAGCATCCAGGAAGAGCAACCATGAGTACCGGCATCCAACCAGTGGAACTTGAAGTGCACCGTGAGCGGCTTTTGTCGCAGGTTGTGCCGTTGGCCCCGCGGCGGATTGAGGTGGCTGGAGGCTTCGCCGCACTGCACGGCGCGGTGCTGGCCGAGGATGTGCGCTCCACGCATCCGCTGCCGTTATGGGACAACTCGGCCATGGACGGCTATGCGGTGCGCTCCGTGGATACCGTTGCGGCGCCAGTTGCGCTGGACGTCATTGGCGAAGTGCCGGCCGGAAGCGGCTGGGACCCGAAACTGGAACCGGGCCAGTGCGTGAAGATCATGACAGGTGCCCCGATCCCGAGTGATGCCGATGCGGTGGTGCGCATCGAGGACACCTCCGCCGCGGTGACCGGCTGGGATGCGGCGACCGTGCAGATTCACGTGCCGGTGCAGCCGGGCAAGGACCTGCGCCGCCGCGGCGAGGACAAAGCCGCAGGCCAGCCGGTGGCCCATGCCGGCGAACAGCTCACCGCCGCCCGTCTTTCGGCCCTGGCGGCCGCCGGGGCCAGCCGCTTGCCGGTGCGCACCGCTCCCAGGGTGGCGGTGCTGATCACCGGAGCGGAATTGCTTGAACCCGGCACAGCGCTGTCGCGCGGGCAGATCCCGGAAACCAACTCGCTGCTCATGGCAGGGCTGCTGGCCGAATCCGGGATCCAGGCAACCACCGTGGTGCACTGCGTGGATGACATCGGCGCGGTCCGCGAACAGCTGGAGGAGCTCGGCTCCACGCATGACGCCATCCTGAGCACCGGGGGAGTCGGCCCGGGCGCCTATGACGTGATGCGCCAGGTGCTGGATGCCGAACCCGGGGTGCAGGCGGCCCGGGTGAAGATCCGCCCCGGCCAGCCGCAATGCGCTGGACGCTTGCAGGTTGGCGCGATGGTCTTCGCGCTGCCGGGCAACCCGGTCAGCGCTGCGGTCAGTTTCGAATTGTTCGTGCGCCCGTGCCTGCGGGCCATGCAAGGGCACGGCGAGGTGCTGCGCCCAACGTTGCGTGCTATCGCCGCGGTGGGTTGGAAAGCTGCGGCGGGACGCCTGCAGGTGATCCCGGTGGTCTTCGAGCATGGGGAACAATTGCGGTGCGCCCCGGCAGTCCAAGCCAGCAGCATCTCCCACTCGGTGGGCGGTTTCGGCGCCGCCGAAGGCTATGCCCTGGTCCCGGCGGGCATCGACCGGGTCAATCCGGGCGATGAGGTCGAAGTACTGAGGATGATCCCATGAGCGCCGCACAGGTTCTCGGCTTCAACGCCCTGGTGCTGGCCGGCGGCAGGGGCACGCGTCTCGGTGGCGAGGGCAAAGCTGAAATCCAGCTGCACGGCCAGCGCTTGGTTGACCGCGTGGTCGCCGCGGCCCGCAAAACCGGCGCACGACGAGTGGTTGTGATCGGTCCGGAATCCACCGGTATCCAAGCCGATTCAGTCGTCCGGGAGGACCCGCCATTTGCCGGTCCGCTGGCGGGAATCGCCGCCGGGCTTGCCGAACTTGCTGGCAGCGTCCACGCGGAATGGACCATGGTTTTGGCTTGCGACCTGCAACGGCCGGTCGCTGTGGCCAGCGCGCTGCTCAGGGGCTTCGGGCAACGCGCAGACGACGGCCTGCTGCTGGTTGACGCGGAAGGACACACCCAATGGCTGGCAGGAATCTACCGCACTTCGGCACTGGCGGCCATCTGCGCCCAGCTGGGCGCGGACTTGGTCAATGCCCCGGTGCGCCGGGCTTTGAATCAGCTGCAGTTGGCGCGGGTGCAGGTGGATGATGGAATCAGCAGTGACATCGATACGCCGCAGGCGCTGGAAAGCGCCCGCATGAACCGAAGGGAAGCCATGGCACAGCATCTGCCGCCAGAAGCATTGAACGATTGGCTGGAAGCAGCCGCCAAGGAATTGGGCTTGGACTCCGGCGAGGTTGACATCGCCACCGTGCTTGATGTTGCCAAGCATGTAGCCCACGAGGTTGCCCGGCCGGCAGCCCCGTTGAGCACCTTCCTGCTCGGACTGGCCATGGGCAGCGGCAAGGGTGAGCTTTCTGGCTTATCCGAGCAGCTGGTCTCGCGCGCCCACCGCTGGGCTGACGAGCACCCGGACGAATAGCCTAGTCCGGCTGCTCGCAGCCTCTCCGGAATCGCAATTCTCCGGACAGCCGGCAACCCGCGGTACTACCGGCTGCGCCGGCCGCGGGGCTGCGGCGGCGTGGTGATTGGATCCCAGCCGCGGCGGATCGGACGGCTGCCGGCGCCGCGGGAATCATCCCGCGAGCGGTACACGATGTAGGGGCGGAAGAAGTACGGGATCGGCGCCGAGAACACGTGCACCAGCCGGGTGAACGGCCACAGAGCGAACAACAGGCAAGCGGTGATCACGTGCAGCTGGAAGAAGAGCGGCACCTCCAGCATCATTTCCGGGTGCGGCTGGAAGATGATCATCTGCCGGACCCACGGCGAGATCGATTCGCGGTAGGAATAGCCAGGCCCGAAGACCTGGTACACGACCGTCGCCAAGGTGCCGAAGAACAGCGTGGCTCCCAGGAACACGTACATGATCTTGTCCATCGGGGTCGTTGCGAGGAACACCGGCCCTACCGTGCGGCGGCGGTAGACCAGGATCGCCAAGCCGGCCAGCGTCAGGATGGCCGCCGCGGTACCGAGCCAAGTGGCCCCGAGGTGGTAGATATGCTCGTTGATTCCGATGGCGTACAGCCATTCGCGTGGAATCAGCAGGCCGACCACGTGCCCGGCGATCACCATCAGGATGCCCAGGTGGAACATGGGCGAGCCCCAGCGCAGCAGCCGGTTCTCATAGGTCTGGCTCGACCGCGTGGTCCAGCCGAATTTGTCGTAGCGGTAGCGCCAGATATGCCCGACGATGAACACCACCGCGCAGGCATAGGGCAGTACGACCCAGAGTAGAATCGCTGACGTACTCATCCGTTCCCCCTCGGGTTGAATGGCGGAAGATTTCCCAGGAAGGACAGACCGACGGTTTCCGTCGGCGGTCCCTCGCTGACCAGGGCCAGCACCCGTTCCTGGGTTTCCTGGTCGACTGGCGGCAAGGACAGGGTGATGCAGCGGACCAGGACAGCCCAGTGGCTGTCCATGGATTCAAGTGCCGCGCGCAGCACCTCGATGCCCTCGATGTGCGCCGCGAGGAGTGCCTCGGCGATCGGGTCATCGCTGCGTGCGGAGAATTCCAGCACGGCCGGCAAATAGTCCGGCAGCTCCTCGGCCTCGAATTCCCAGCCCGCGGCCCGGTAGGCCTCGATGAAGGTCACCAGCGCGGTGCCGCGCTTGCGGGTATCCCCGGTGGCGAAATAGCTCAGGTACAGGCTGCACTTGCGCTTCAAATCGAAGGTCTGCACGTAGCGGCGCTGCACCTCGGCGGCACCCAGCTCGGTGGCGGCATCGATGAATTCGGCCAGCAGGCCGGCCAGCGGCTTCGGCACCGCGCCCAGATGGCGCTCCAGTTCGGGCAGCCGGGCGAACCATGCCGCGTCCGGGTAATCCAGCAGCAGGGAGACCAGCATGTGCACCTGGGCGCGTTCCCCGCGGGCCATGGACACCGGTTCCAGGGCGCCCGGCAGCCGGCGGCGCGGGGTGCCCCGGTTGAACAGTCGTGGAATCACTTTTCATCCTCCGGTGGAAAGAGTCCCTCGGGCCGGCCGTTGCCGTCCCAGTTCAGCAGGTTCACGCGTCCCGGGCTGGAAGGCCGGTCCGCGGTCTGCCGGTTCTTCAGCGAGTGGAAATTCTCCACCGCCACCGGCACCGAGTCGCCCGACGAGGAACCGAACGGGCCTGCCCCGCCCATGCCAGGGCCGCCCTCGAAGTCCAGCGAGCAGCCCATTTCCTCCAGGTCGTGCGCCTGCTCTGCGTGGGCCGGCGGGATCACATAGCGTTCCTCGTACTTGGCGATGGCCAGCAGCCGGTACATTTCCTCCATGGCCGGCCCGTCCATTCCCACCGCCAGCGCGATGGACTCGTCGCGCACATCATCCAGCGAGATGCCGCGCATGTAGGAGCGCATGGCTGCCAGCTTGCGCAGGGCCAGGTCCACCGGGGCGGTGTCCCCGGCGGTGAACAGCTCGGCCAGGTAGCCGATCGGGATGCGCAGCTTGTCGATGGCGGCGAAGAGGTTGTTGGCATCCTCGCCGTCGTTGCCGGTATTGGTGACCACGTCCACTACCGGGGACAGCGGCGGGATGTACCAGACCATCGGCATGGTGCGGTACTCAGGGTGCAGCGGCAAGGCTACCTGGTAGTCGCGGATCAGCTTCCAGATCGGGCTGGCTTGGGCGGCGGCGATCCAGTCTTCCGGGATGCCTTCGGCGCGGGCGGCCTCGATGACTGCCGGGTCGTTCGGGTCCAGCAGGACATTGCGCTGGGCGTCGAGCAGCTCGTGCTCGTTCTTGACGCTGGCCGCGGCGGCTACCGCATCGGCATCGTAGAGCACCAGTCCGAGGTAGCGCAGGCGGCCTACGCAGGTTTCGGCGCAGACGGTCGGCAGCCCGACTTCCACGCGCGGGTAGCAGAAGGTGCACTTCTCGGCCTTGCCGGTGCGGTGGTTGAAATAGACCTTCTTGTACGGGCAGCCCGAGACGCACATCCGCCAGCCGCGGCAGGCGTCCTGGTCCACCAGCACAATCCCGTCCTCGGCCCGCTTGTACATCGCCCCGGAGGGGCAGGAGGCCACGCAAGAGGGGTTCAGGCAGTGCTCGCAGATGCGCGGCAGGTAGAACATGAAGGCCTTCTCGTATTCGGCCTTCACCTCTTCGCTCATCTTGGCCAGCAGCGGATCCTGGTCCATGGTCTCCAGCGAGCCGCCCAGGTTGTCGTCCCAGTTCGCCGACCAGCCGATCTTCATATCCTTGCCGGTGAGCAGCGACTTCGGGGTGGCTACCGGGGTGTGTTCGCCGGAGGGCGAGTTCAGCAGCATGTCGTAGTCGTAGGTCCACGGCTCGTAGTAGTCGTGGATCTCGGGCAGCTTCGGGTTGGAGAAGATGCGGCTGATCTTCTTGAAGCGCCCGCCATCGCGCAGGGTCAGCCGGCCGCGCTTGTTCAGCGTCCAGCCGCCGCGCCATTTCTCCTGGTCCTCGTAGGTGCGCGGGTAGCCCACGCCGGGACGCGTCTCGACATTGTTGAACCAGACGTATTCCACGCCGGTGCGGTTGGTCCATGCCTGCTTGCACGTGACGGAGCACGTATGGCAGCCGATGCACTTGTCCAGGTTCATCACCATGGACATCTGGGCCATGACCTTCATCGGTACTGCACCTCCTGGTTGCGGCGGCGGATCGTGGTGACCTCGTCGCGCTGGTTTCCGGTGGGTCCGAGATAGTTGAACGCCCAGGCCAGCTGGCCGTAGCCGCCAATCAGGTGGCTGGGCTTCATCAGGATGCGGGTCAGCGAGTTGTGGATGCCGCCGCGCTTGCCGCTGGTCTCCGCGATCGGCACATCCACCGTGCGGTCCTTGGCGTGGTACATGTACACCGTGCCCTCGGGCATGCGGTGCGAGACGATCGCGCGGGCCACCACCACGCCGTTGCGGTTGTAGGACTCGATCCACTCGTTGTCCTTCACCCCGATCTTCGCCGCGTCCTGCGGGGACATCCAGATGGTGGGCCCTCCGCGGGAGAGCGAGAGCATGAACAGGTTGTCCTGGTACTCGGAGTGGATGGACCACTTCGAGTGCGGGGTCAGGTAGCGCACGGCGACCTCGGCATTGCCCGACTCATGCTGGCCGGTGGCGCCCAGCTTGGCGTCGTTGAACAGCCGGTGCATGTCCAGCGGCGGCCGATAGACCGGCAGCGACTCGCCCAGTTCCTGCATCCAGTCGTGGTCCAGGTAGAAGTGCATCCGCCCGGTCAGCGTGTGGAAGGGCTTGAGCTGCTCGACGTTGATCGCGAACGCGGTGTAGCGCCGGCCGCCGTGCTCCGAGCCGGACCACTCCGGTGAGGTGATGACGCTACGCGGCTGGACCTGCACATCGTGGAAGGAAATCCGCGAGCCCTCATGCTCCTCGGCCAGGAAAGCCAGCTTCTGCCCGGTATGCTCTTCGAGCTGCTTGAAGCCCGCGGTGGCCAGGCGCCCGTTGGAGGTGCCGGAGAAGGCGAGGATCATTTCGCAGGCCTTCTTGTCGGTATCCAGCAGCACCGCGCCGGTGGCCGAGACCCCGTTGGCGTGCTTGAGCGCCTCGATCTCAGGCCCCACGCGGTAATTGATGCCCTTGGTGACCATGCCCAGTTCCTGCGTCAGGGGACCTAAGGTGCTCCACTGCCGGTAGAGGTTAGGGTAGTCGCGTTCCACGACCTTGAGCTTGGGCATGCTCAGTCCCGGAACCAGTGGGGCGTCCTGTGCCACCTTGCCCTTGACGGTGGCCATGGCATCGGGGGTGTCATGCTGCAGCGGGGACGCCACCAGGTCCTTGCGCACACCCAGGTGCTTGGCGGAGTACTCGCCGAAGCGCTTGGCCATGGACCCGAACAGCTCGAAGTCGGTCTTCGTCTGCCATGGAGGGGCAATGGCCGGGTTGAAGGAGTGGATGAACGGATGCATGTCCGTGGAGGACAGGTCGTATTTCTCGTACCAGGTGGCCGCCGGGAAGACCAGGTCGGAGAACAGCGTCGTGCTGGTCATCCGGAAATCCGCGGTGGCCAGCAGATCCAGCTTGCCTTCCGGCGCCTCATCGTGCCAGGCGATGTCCGCCGGGCGGTGGCCAACGGCAGCTTCCGGGGCGCGTACCGACGCATCGGTGCCCAGCAGGTGCTTGAGGAAGTACTCATTGCCCTTGCCGGAGGAGCCGAGGATGTTAGCCCGCCAGATCAGCACGACCCGCGGGAAGTTCTCCGGGGCGTCGGGGTCCTCGCAGGCGAAGGACAGCGAGCCGTCGTTCAGCGAATCGACCACATGCGCCGCCGGATCCTTGCCGGCCGCTTCGGCCTCATCCACCAGGTCCAGCGGATTGCGGTTGAAGGTCGGGTAGTCCGGCATCCAGCCGCGCTTGATCGACTCGACCAGGCAGTCCGCGGTGGTGCGCCCGTCGAATTGGCCCTTGGCCAGCGGCGAGGCCAGCTGGTTGGCCGGCAGGCCGTCGTAGCGCCACTGGTCGGTTGCCAGGTACCAGAAGGCGGTGCCGATGGTGTGGCGCGGCGGGCGGTTCCAGTCTCCGGCCGAAGCATATTGCTGGTAGCCGGTGAGCGGGCGAACCTTTTCCTGGCCCACATAGTGCGCCCAGCCGCCGCCGTTCACGCCCTGGCAGCCGGTCATCATGGTCAGCGCCAGGAAGGTGCGGTAGATCGTGTCCGAATGGAACCAGTGGTTGGTGCCGGCACCCATCAGGATCATCGAACGGCCGCCGGATTTCTCTGCGGTATCAGCGAATTCGCGGGCAATGCGGATGGCCTGCTCTGGCGGGACCCCGGTGTGCTCTTCTTGCCAGGCCGGGGTGCCGACAGTGGAGGCGTCCATGAAATCAGTTGGCCACTGGCCGGGAAGGGATTCGCGGCCCACACCGTACTGGGCGAGCATCAAGTCGAAGACCGTGGTCAGCGTCTTCCCGGCAAGCTGCACCACCGGGACGCCACGCTGCACGACGCCCGAGCCTCCGGCATGCTCCTGCCCGGTCTCCGGTGCCAGGTCGAAGCGCGGCAGGCTGATTTCTGCCGTTGCGCCATCCCAGCTGTCCAGGTCCATGACCGACAGGGCAGGGGTGATATCGCCCAGGTCCAGATTCCACTGCCCCTTGTCCTTTTCGGAGTAGCGGTGGCCCAGGGTGCCGCGCGGAACCCGGGCGGTGCCATCGAGATCAAGCAGGGCAGGCTTGAAGTCTGCGTTCTGCTCGTCGGACAGCCCGAGGTCGGTGGCGGTAAGGAACTTGCCGGGTATCGCTGTGCCCGTGGCCGCATCGATTTCCACCAGGAACGGGGAATCGGTGTAGGCGCGCATGTAGTCCTCGAAGGCCTTGGTGCGCTTGTCGACGTAGTGCTCCTTGAGGATCACATGCCCCATGGACAAGCCCAACGCCGCATCGGTGCCGGGCTGCAAGGCCACCCATTCGTCGGCGAACTTGGTGTTGTCCGTGTAGTCCGGGGACACCGTGACCACCTTGGTGCCCTTGTAGCGCGCCTCGGCCATGAAGTGGGCATCAGGGGTGCGGGTCACCGGCACATTTGAGCCCCACATGATCAGGTACTGCGAATTCCACCAGTCGGCAGATTCAGGCACGTCGGTCTGGTCGCCGAAAACCTGCGGGCTGGCGACCGGAAGATCTGCGTACCAATCGTAGAAGGAGAGCATGGTGCCGCCGACCAGGTTCATGTAGCGAGAGCCGGCCCCATGGGAGACCATCGACATGGCCGGGATGGGGGAGAAGCCTGCAATGCGGTCCGGTCCGTACTTCTTCACCGAATAGACCTGCGCCGCACTTGCGATCTCCAGTGCTTCATCCCAGGTGGTGCGGATCAGCCCGCCCTTGCCGCGGGCCTTCTTGTAGCGCTTGGCCTTGGCAGGGTCCTCGACAATCGATGCCCAGGCATCGACAGGATCCGGATGCTCCTGCTTCGCGCTGCGGTACAGCTCGGCGAGCACATCGCGGATGTAGGGGAAGCGCACGCGGGTCGGGGAATAGGTGTACCAGCTGAACGCCGCGCCACGCGGGCAGCCGCGCGGCTCGTATTCGGGGGAGTCCGGGCCAACCGAGGGATAGTCGGTCTGCTGCGTTTCCCAGGTGATGATCCCGTCTTTGACGTAGACCTTCCAGGAGCAGGAGCCGGTGCAGTTCACCCCGTGGGTCGAGCGCACCACCTTGTCATGGGACCATCGGTCCCGGTAGAAGACATCGCCCTTGCGCCCTCCCTGGAGGAACATGGCACGCAGGTCGTCACTGGTGTCACCGCGGCGCAGGAACTTTCCCATCGAAAGCAGTGAATCAGCAACCGGTCCATCAGTGGCAGGCTGTGTGTGGTTTGGTCTATCGCTCATTGCCGGATCTCCTCCAACTGTGGCTAGTATCCCTAGCTTCGCCTTTTGGATCGCGAGTTTCAAGAGTATTTTCCAGAATTACCCGTTAATGTTTTTCCCTGTCATTCGGTAAATAATTAACCGGATCAACTCTTCCAATTCGGTGATGGAAAGGAATAGAATACTGGCTTAAAAGGCTCTTCGACGTTACTTGAACCGTGCGACCAGGGGGTCCAATGAGCGCAGGATCTGACGCAAACACCACTGTGAATGAGCCTGATTTGCGGGGAGGATTTTTCCAACTGCTGCTGGCCGCTTTTGCAAGCGCCGTGGGCTTCTGGGCATGGATGCTGATTTCACCGATCCAGCGTTTCTATGCTGAGGGGATGGATCTGAGCGAGGGACAGGTGTCGCTGATGCTGGCAACACCGGTGCTCGTAGGCGCTATCGGACGCATTTTCACCGGTGCGCTGACTGACCGCTTTGGTGCCCGGAAAATGTTCACCGCTGTGCTGCTGGCGACGATTCCGGCGGTGCTGCTGGTGGCGCTCGCCGGCAGCATTGGCAGTTTTGCGCTGCTGATTATCGCCGGAACCTACCTTGGTGTTGGCGGTTCGATCTTTGCAGTGGGCGTCCCCTTCGCCAGTGCCTGGTATCCGGCCAATAGGCGCGGCTTCGCCAACGGCATCTTTGGCATGGGAATGATTGGCACCGCCATTTCGGCCTTCCAGACACCTCGTCTGCTACAAGATTTCGGCTACTGGGGAACCCACCTGTTCCTGGCCGGTCTTCTGCTCGCCGCCGCGATCCTGGTGTGGTTCTTGATGCGCGAGTCTCCGGCATGGAAGCCGAGCAGCCAACCGCTGTTCCCGAAGGTTTTCGGTGCATTGAAGCTGGCTATTACGTGGGAAATGTCCTTCCTCTACGGAATAGTCTTTGGCGGTTTTGTCGCATTTTCGACCTTCTTGCCCAAATACCTGATGACCATCTACCCGGAGAATGTCGACCCGATCGGTGCCGGTACGCGTACGGCGTTGTTCGCTGTGGCCGCAGTGATTGCTCGACCTGTCGGCGGCGTGCTGGCCGACAAATTCGGTCCGAAAGTCATTGCGCTGATTTCGCTGGCCGGCATCGTTTCGCTCGCCTATATTGTTGGACAGCAACCTGCTGAAGGCATCCTGACCGGTGTTATCTTCATCTTGATGGCTTCGGCCATGGGCCTTGGAATGGGCGCGGTCTTCGCTTGGATAGGCCCGTCGACACCTCCGGAAAAGGTTGGCGCGGTTTCCGGTGTCGTGGCGGCTGCCGGTGGCCTGGGCGGTTACTTCCCGCCGCTGGCCATGGGCGCCACCTACCATGCTGAAACCAATTCCTACGCATTGGGTCTCTGGCTGCTGGTGCTCGTGGGAACTTTCGCCTTGGTGGTTGCCGGCATGCTGCGCGGCACCAAGGCCCGTGATGGAAAATGAATCGTGGAAGAACAAGCAGCGTTATTCGATGAGCACGGGCAGGTAATCGGGCAAGCCCCGCGCTCACGCGTCAGAGCGGAAAATCTGCGCCATGGCGCTACCGGGATTCTGGTGTTCAACCCGCAGGGCGAGGTCTTTGTGCATCAGCGCACGATGAGCAAAGACGTGTACCCCGGACTCCTCGACTTCACCGCTGGCGGTGTGATTCAAGCAGGCGAAGATCCCGATGAATCAGCAATACGCGAAGCTCAGGAAGAATTGGGCATCGACAGCGAGCTCGTGCGCTTGGAACCAGAGAACTACGCAGATGCGCATACCCGGTACCGGGCTTTTCGGTATTGGACGGTTGCCCGCGGGGAGCTCAGCCTGCAAGCTGAGGAAGTCGCTAGCGGACGCTGGATGGAGCATCGTGAGCTGCTGGCAGACATTGAGCGGAATCCCGGCAGCTATATGCCCGATGCTGTTGAGCTCTTTGGCCAATGGCTCAAAGACCTGGATGGAAAGTTCCCACCTGCTGGTTAGATCAATCATTTGCGCGCTGGGTCAGTTAGGGTCTAGTTATGAAAACCCTGTTCATTGTTTCCGCGATCCTTTTTGCTGCGTTTTCGGTACTTTCGATTGGCGGGAATCTGCTGGTTGGCATAGTTGCAGCCGTGGCCAGCTTGTCTTCGCTGGCAGGTTTCTTCGTAGTTCGAAGCCGCGGGGCGAAAGCCTAGAAAGCCGGCTGCTCGTCGGACGGGCCATGGCATTCGCGGTAAACTCGATGACTATGGCTATCGGCGCGACTATGCACACCTTTGAAATCCAGCTTGCTGATGTGGATCGCGGGGTTTACGAGGATCTTTCCCTGCGGGTTGCGCAGCACCCTTCGGAAACCGATGCCTATCTGGTTACCCGCGTGCTGGCCTACTGCCTCGAATATGAGGAAGGCATCGCCTTCTCGGCCGGAGGCGTTTCCACCGGAGAAGAGCCTGCCATCTTGGTCAAGGACCTGACCGGCCTGATCACCGCGTGGATTGAAGTGGGTGCTCCTGATGCCTCTCGGTTGCATACGGGAAGCAAGCGGGCAGGGCGCACCGCGGTCTACACGCATCGCGACCCTGCCAAGCTTCTGGCCTCCTGGCGTGGAAAGACGATCCACCAGTCGGAACAGATCATGGTGCGTTCCTTCGACCCCAAGTTCGTCGATGCGGCAACCCAGGCATTGACACGTCGCAACACCATGTCCGTCTCGGTGACCGAGGGGCAAATCTATCTTGAATTGAACGGAACGAATCTCGAAACACAGTTCAGCTTGCATGAGATTGAGTAGCAAAGGTTAATCTCTGATTTAGCTCAGTGTGCCGCCGCTGTCATTAGCGAGCGGAAGCATGGCCGGTGTACATCAATGTCACCAACGGAAGAGCTCCATGAAACTGCGCAAAATCACCCTCGGCACAGCAACCCTGGCTTTGGCCGTCACCTTGGCCGCTCCTGCAGGCGCCGCACCGATTGAACCGACTGGTTCCGATCCACTGATCATCGGCCACCGCGGAGCAGCAGGCGTGGCCCCGGAGAACACTTTGCCAGCCATTAAGGCAGGTAGCCAGTCCGGCGCCGAATTCATTGAGATCGACGTGCAACTGTCCAAGGACGGGGTGCCGTTCATCTTCCATGATGGAACTCCTTCGCGCACCACGAACGTGGCAGAGGTATTCCCTGACCGCGTCAATGATCCCATCACGTCATTCACTTGGGAAGAACTGCAGCAGCTCGATGCAGGATCCTACTTCTCGGACGAGTTCAAGGGAACCAAGATTCCGCATTTCGATGAGGTCCCAGGTGCACTGGCCGGTGGCACCGGTGTCTTCATCGAAATCAAGGATCCAGCCAAGTCCCCTGGCGTGGAGAAGTTGGTAGCGGACGCGTTGGCCGAGGATCCGGAGTGGAAGGCGCTCGCCGACGCGAACAAGATCGAGGTGCTCAGCTTCGACGCGGCATCCAACCAGATCTTCGCCCAACTGGCTCCAGAAGTTCCGTTGCAGCAGCTGACCGGAACCGTGCCAACTGCCGCGGAACTGGCAAACTACGCGACCTATGCTGACTCCTTCGGCACCAACTACCGCACGCTTGATGCTGCCGGTGCCCAGCGCGTGAAAGACGCAGGCTTGGGCCTGGGCGTCTACACGGTCAACGCCACCGAAGCTGCCGACGATGCCATGGCTCTGGGCGTCGAGCGGATCACCGGCGACTTCCCAACGCAGATTAACCGCCATATCGGTGGACAGAAGGACTTCCCGGCCAACAACGGCGTGGTGATTGCCGACGCTGTCAACGACGTGCCTGGAAACGACGTCGCTCCGGAAAATGGCGAGCACGTGATCCTGGAGAACACCGGCAAGCGCACCATCGATGTCAGCGGCTACGTCATTCGCGATGCCGCCAACAACATCCTGGAAATCGGCAAGGGATACGAGCTTGAGCCAGACGAGCAGCTGCGCGTGTACTCGGGTCCGGGCACCAATAGCGAAGAAGCCTTCTACATGGATGGTCCGGGCATCTTGAACAATGCCGGCGATTCGCTGGCACTGTGGGATGCCAAGGGCAAACTCACCGATACCTTCGCGAACTAGCGCAGGACAAGGCAAAACCCCGGTTCTCTTTGTGCTGTTACCGTTGGAACAGACTGCATCATCTGCGTAGCTGGTTTCCCCGCTGTTGCTGGCGCATCCGTAGGACAGTGCCTAAGCGGTGTCAGTTAGGCACGAGAAAGGTAACGGCTAATGACAAAGCAACCTAGCAATTCGTCTGCCGCCAGGAAGAGCACCGCAGTGGTGTTTCTGTTCCTTGCGGTAGCCGCGATCAACTTGCCTCGGGTCCCTCAGCTTACTGACTACGCCGTGGTTGGATGGGCTGTCGGCGGAGTACTGCTGCTCGCAGCGCTGATCCTTGCTTTCACCAACTACCGGCACCACTCGAAGACCAGCACTTCAGGGTAGTAGGTAACGCCGGCTCGTTCGTCGAATGGGACGAGACGAGCAATGTCCAGATCCGCTGAGCCTAACCCGAAGAGATCCCCTTGCCGCATCCAGCAGCAAGGGGATCTTTCTCTGTGCCCGGCTTCCTGAGGGCAAGCGCGCGTAGCGCGTTCGGCAGCCCGTTCTTTTTGATAGCCCCCCCAACAAGGGGATCATGGGGACTGTCGGCCGACCAGCCTCGGAATGGTGTCTTGTCCCTGTCTAACCAATGATACGGGTGTTGCCACCGAGGCCGGGATGGCAGCGAGGTGATTGCTATTTAGGGGCGCGGCGCCAAAACTGGACGCCTGTCATAACGTGGGTGTAAGACTTTGCTACCTGCGGTTGGCCGACCAAATGAGGGACCATGCGCAAAGGAGCCAGCCTCATGAAAAACGTAACCTGCACTGATTTTCTTTGGAAGCGTCATTGTGTAACACGCGATAGCGTAATTGTGCGCACAGTGATTGATTATCGAAACAATACGAGCGATACGAAGTCGTTTGGCGTAGTTACGTCCCACTGTCTTACACGGGTTGTGAAATGCCCTAATTACGTCAAGAACGCAATCAACCAGATTTAGGGATTCAAGAAAGATCTTCGATTTGGCCATCTGTTCATGGAGCTCTCTGCTCTCGAACGAACGCAGGGCGATTTCCTACTTGAGTGGGTTTAGTGTCACTGAATTAGGATACGTTGCTGTTAAAGTTTACAACGAGTGGGTTCCATGCTCCCGTGAAGCTAGTAGGTCCGACATTGAATCCCTGTTACTCCGAGCGGGCTACACCGTTAGGCCAGCGTGGATCCAGGAATTACCTCCGTTGAATCTGGAACCTAAAATCCACGATTTTTGGGTCGAACTGCTGCAGGATCTGGGCAGCTAAGAAACCGAGATGAAAGACATCTCTCCTGGATTGTCGTATCAGCGGATCGAAATCTTTGACCTCACGGTTAAGATCTCGCTCAGCAATGGGGAAAGAACTAAAATTATTCAAGTCAGGTTAGATCGTGGAGAGTATCCGGCGGCCCTACCTGTCGATTTCGCTTTTGAATTTTATAAATGATCGAAAGTGCTACCACGATGGTGAAGCCCATGCGCGTCTTGTCGATGGCTAATATTGCGATCTCTGGTAACCCGCCTGGCTGATTTGCGACGATCGTCTTTCCCTGAAACCTGCACGCTCTTGCTCACGCGCTGTGCGACCCGCTCGCCGAAATGGTTGCACCACTCTGCGTCGGCATTCCGAAAGCCCCGCGATTGCTAGAAATTTCATCTAAGAACAATTAGATCAGCCGCGCGCCCAACGCGTGGCACGAGTGTCGCCGAATGGTGGAATCGGATTTACCCCAAGGGAGCAAAGAACTGCTTCAAAAGCACTTCTGTCCCTCGGAGTCAAGCACCCAACCTTCGTGTTTTTGGATGATATACAATTCGCTTTATTAATGAGAAGCTGTAAAAGTCCTAGTTGGCATGAATATCTCATTGGAGGAAAATTGAAAATTCGAAAAGCGGTTGGTGCATAAACTGCAGTCATGGTGGCTTCGGCGCTCATGATGACAATTATCGGTCCGGCTAATGCCGCGCCACGAGTTGCGGAACTTCCGGCGCAGCCCGTCACCTCTGTAGTGGGTTCGTCTGTCGGCGAGGCCCAGCAGGTTGAAGAGTTGTTGCGGGCGATCGACCAGATCCCCGAGTCGGTTCTTCTCCAGGGAGACGAGGCGACACGACTCTGGGTGGCTCAGAACCTCCAAGAGAAGCCATCGACTATCGGTGGTATCTTTGTGGGCAAACCCGCTGGCTTCCTAGAGTGCTCGGGTGCCATTCTGCTGGCAATTGGCACCACCGCAATCCCGGTTGCCAAGATCCTGAAGATTAAGAAGCTGATGGATTCTTTGGGCGGTGTGACCAAGGCAATTAAGCTCATGTGGGGAGCAAGCTTCTCCCACGAGAAGCTGAAGGCGCTCGGTGGTGCAGCCGCTGCGCTGGGAGCCGAACTGCTCGGCATTGCGGCTGTCAAGAAGGCCTGCACCTAATTAGGGGCGAGAAAGTAGGGGCAAAATGAAACAGAACCTCAGATACACATTGGTGTTCGCCTGCCTCGCGGCGGCAGCTGTCGCCTTTGTATTGCTTGATATCTGGCTCGTGCCGGCGATCTTTGGAGCGTGGGCCATTATGATCCTGGCGTTCTTCGGAGGCAAGCAGGAGGAAGTCAGGCCAGGCGCTGCCGATGGCATCGATCCAAAAGCTGTCAAGGAATACCGGAAGCAGCATCCAGAAGTTTCGATCGTTGAAGCCGTGAACGCAATCGGCTCGTAAGAGTTTGTACGACAGACCCCGGAGCGGATTATAAGACCGCTCCGGGGCTTCGTTGTACGTGGGCTCATTGCTGGGCGATGGCTCCTGAAATAGCTCGACCGAGCTGGGTGCCACTGCTATAGGGCAAGCGTCGCGGAGCGATGTGCGGCAGCCCGCCGGGAGGCTACTGGTCTTCGAGATTCTGCGCGCGATGAGACGCCCAATAGGGGCATTCTTCGTCATGGTTGCCCCAGTCGCGGGCGTGCGGCCCTGCATGGTGGTGGAAGCCGTGTTTGCAACGCGTGACAGGCATGTCTCGACTACCTTCCGCTGAAATTTGCACCATAAGTGCACCACGGCAGATTCTTAAAAAAGAAAACCCCTGGTTGACCAGGGGTTTTCGTTGGCGGTGACGGTGGGATTTGAACCCACGGTACGGGGTTACCGTACACAACATTTCGAGTGTTGCACCTTCGGCCGCTCGGACACGTCACCAGACCTGATAACTCTATAACGAACAACAGGTGAAAACAAAAACGAGAGCGCCATTTTTGGTCTGAAGTGGTCCGAAACACATCAACGTCAGCTTCTACCGCGTTTGCCTCGGAAGAATTCACGCAGCAGGTCGCCGCATTCGTCTTCCTTGACCCGCGAATGCACCTCGACCCAATGGTTCAAGCGTGGTTCGCGGACGATATCGAAGACCGAGCCGCACGCGCCGGCCTTTTCATCCCACGCCCCGAAGACCAGCTGGGGAATGCGCGAGAGGACGATGGCCCCGGCGCACATGGCACAGGGCTCCAGGGTTACCACCAGCGTGCAGTCCGATAAGCGCCAGCCATCGTCTTGTCCCGCGGCTTCCAGGGCTTTGACCGCATTGCGGATGGCGACCACCTCGGCGTGCGCTGTCGGATCCTTGACCGCCTCGCGCTCATTTCGCCCGGTGGCCAGCACTTCGCCTTCGGGGGAGAGGATGACGGCGCCGATGGGCACATCATCAGTAGCCAGCGCTTTGCGCGCTTCAGCCAAGGCGAGGTCCATCCAAGCATCAAATTCGTGCACCATAGTGCTTTCACTTTACGTGTTTTGCGACGGTTGCCGGGAGCAGGGAGTCTGCTGCGCTGCCCACTACGCCGAAGTTTGCTGTTTCCTTGGGCACACCAAAGACCTTTAACAGCGGGAAATCGAGGATTTCTCTCGATTTGCCTGAGGCGGTGCTGATAGATTTCTACTTATGCGCGTACAGGTAGTCGACCACCCACTGGTGGCACACAAGGTTTCGGTTCTTCGTGATAAGAACACCCCATCCTCGATTTTCCGCCAGCTGACCGACGAACTGGTCACCCTGCTGGCTTATGAAGCCACCCGCGAGGTGAAAACCGAAAACGTTGAGGTGCAGACCCCGGTCGCCACCACCATCGGCACCTCGATTGCCAAGCCAACCCCGCTAGTTGTCCCGATCCTGCGTGCAGGCCTGGGCATGCTTGAAGGCATGACCCGCCTGGTTCCAACGGCTGAAGTCGGTTTCCTGGGCATGGCCCGCAATGAGGAAACTCTGGACATCATCACCTACGCCGACCGCGTGCCAAACGACCTGACCGGTCGCCAGGTCTTCGTGCTGGATCCGATGCTGGCCACCGGCGGCACCTTGGCCGAGTCCATCAAGTTCATTTTCGAGCGAGGCGCGGAATCCGTCACCTGCATCTGCCTGATCGCCGCTCCTGAGGGCGTCGAGCGCCTGAAGGAAATCCACGGTGGCGACGACCGAGTGCACATCGTGCTGGCGGCGATGGACCAGAAGCTGAACGAGAAGTCCTACATCATCCCAGGCTTGGGCGATGCCGGCGACCGCCTGTATGGCGTGACCCCGCCGATTGCCTAGCATCAGCTAAGCCATGCGCCCGGAGGCCGCGGTGATTACACCGCAGCCTCCGGCGTTTCTTCATCGGTTTCGGGTTCGTCCAGCGGCAGGCGGACCTCGAAGACGGTGTCTCCCGGCGTGGACGCAACCGTAATGCTGCCGCCATGGGCTTCGACGATGCTCTTGGCGATTGGCAGGCCCAGCCCGGTGGTGCCGTCCGAGCCGGAGCGCGCCTTGTCGGCTCGGGTGAAGCGCTCGAATACCCGGGGCAGGAATTCGGGGGCAATGCCTTCGCCGGTGTCGTGCACCCGGATGACGGCTTCATCGGCGTCCTCGTCGCGGTCCACCGATACGGTGACGGTGTTCCCGGCGGTCGTGTGCTTGCGTGCATTGGCCAGGAGATTGGTAATCACCCGCCGCAACGAGGACGAATCGCCGTAGACGAAGGTCTGCGGCGCCTGGCAGTCGAACTCCCAATGGTGGTCGCTCGCGGTGAGCTTGAAGTCTTCGGTGATATCCGCGGTGAGCGAGCACAAATCGATCTTGCTGCGCTTGAAAGCATTCTCTTCGTCCAGGCGGGCCAGCAGCAGCAGATTCTCCACCAGCGAGCTCATTCGGCTGCTTTGCTGCAGCACCCGATCCACCGAGCGCTGCCCGTCTGGGGAGAAATGCTCGGTAGCGGAGAGCAGTTCGGTGTAGCCACGGATCGCCGAGAGCGGCGTGCGCAGCTCGTGCGAGGCATCGGCGACGAACTGGCGCATCTGGGCCTGGGATTTCTCGCGGGCGGTCAGGGCTGTGGCGACGTTGCTGATCATCGCATTCAGCGCATTGCCGACATTGCCCACCTCGGTGCCGGGGATGGCATCGCGTGCGGGCACACGCTGGGTCAGGTCCACTTTGCCCGAATCGAGATCTTCGGCGGCGACCGAACTTGCCACGGCGGCCACACGCTTGAGCGAGGCCAGCGAACGCGAGATGAGCCATGAGCCGGCCAGGCCTGCACCGGCGATCAGGATCAAGGCAATGAACAGCGTCAGCCACGCCATGCCGCGCAGTGCCAGATCGGTGCCGTGCAGGGGCAAACCGACGATCAGGATGCCGTTGGAGCCGGAGTCCTTCACGGCGACCAGGTAGTAGTCTCCCACGGTCAGGTGGGCGCGTACCGGCTTGAACTGCCCTCCGGCACGCAACGTGCTCAGTTCGAGATCCACCATCGGGATGGCGTCTTCCTGGCTCAGCTGCTTCAGTTCGCCGGTGCGTTCATCCAGCACGCCACCGTTGAAGACGTACTTGTCGACGAATCGGGCGGTCAGCGTGCCGGCCGCCTGGCCCGGGGCGTCCAACCGGGAGTTCACCGCTGGCGCGCCCTGCGAATAATTCAGCGCGCGTTCGGTGGTGAGCCGCAGCTGGCTGTTGAGCTGGTCCATCAACGTCTGGCGCATGCCGGCGTTGTAGAGCAGGCCGAGCAATACGGATACTGCGGTGACCGAGGTCAGCAGGATGAGCAGCAGCTTGCGTTGCAGCGCGTGCGGCGAGCTCACCCTGGTATTCGGGGAAAAGAAACTCATGCAGCCGGCTTCAGCACGTAGCCGACACCACGCACGGTATGGATCATCGGCTCGGCATCAACATCGATCTTCTTGCGCAGGTACGAGATGTACAACTCGACGATGTTCGCCTGCCCGTCGAAATCGTAGTGCCAGACGTTGTCCAGGATCTGCGACTTGGACACCACACGGCGGGCATTGCTCATCAGGTAGCTGAGCAGATCGAATTCGGTGGCGGTCAGCGAGATTTCGCGGCCTGCACGCGAGACATCGTGCGAGTCCATGTTCAGCACCAGGTCGCCAACTACTAGTTCAGCGGAATCCGCGGTGGCCGCGCCTGAACGTTCCACGAGCCGGTGCAACCGGATCAGGACCTCTTCGAGGCTGAAGGGCTTGGCGACATAGTCGTCTGCACCGGCGCCCAGGCCTTCGATGCGATCCTCGACCGCGTCCTTGGCGGTCAGGAAGAGAACGGGGATCTCCGGGAAATGGGTGCGCACCTTGCGCAGCACTTCCGGGCCGTCGAATCCGGGCAGCATCCAGTCGAGAACCAGGACGTCAGGGGCCAAGGAGCGGGCGGTTGCTACGGCTTCCGGCCCATCGTGGGCCATCGTGGCTTCCCAGCCGAGCATGCGGGTTCCCATGGCGACCAATTCTGCCAGCGAAGGTTCATCATCGACCACGAGAACTTTGATTGCCGTGCCGTCAGGGTGGGTCAGCCGAGGCAATTGCGAAGGTGAAAATCGAGATTCATTCATGTTTATCAGCTTGTCCTATTGCCATGGGCTGAGAATATGTTTTTGCTGTGTGCGAGCTATGACTGTATGTCAATTTTATGCGGAGAAAACCGAAACCGATAGTGGTTAATTTGGTCAACCCCTAAGAACGACGAATGATTGAAGCGTGGACAAGCCGTAGTGATGAATGGATATTCAGGCCTCTGAGTGGGCTAGGCAAAATGACGAAGATCAACTGATGGCTTGAGCATATTGTTTAGTTAAGCGCTTGGGCAGTCCAGAATTGCCTAAAGTGGCGTGTGTCACGTTTGGAAACATTCGTCTCACTATGTGGACATGAGTGTCCATTGTTACTTGCAAGTTGCCAATGTTACGAGGAAACTAGAGATGTGAGTACGGCGCAGAACAGCAAAGGCACCTCGAATAACCACCTCGAATTGCCCGCGATTGTTCTCAAAGAATGCTCGGCATCCTTGGCGTCCAGATCGAATTGCGAGTGATTCGCAATCCGGATTCTGGGTGTTATTGACGGGAAACCCAACTGCTGAACGTGGACGAAGGCCGCGGACAGCGCAAGCAAAACCCGAAGCATGAGCGCCAAACCACTTGGCCTTCGCACTAAAAGAGGAAAAAGATTATGTCGGCTGGTTCCGGATACGTCCACGTTTCAATTCGCAATGCGCAGAACCGCGCAGCAGCTGCCCAGCGTGCAGCTTCTGGCAACTATGCACCAGCGGGCTATCGCCCACTGCGCGCAGTTTCCAATGTTCATGAAACTCGTGATCCATCGCATCAGCCAGCTCAGGCTCCAGTGCAGCCAATCGGCCAGCCGAGCGCCGATACCTCAGCGCGCGGCTTCGTGCTCTACGTAGGCCTGGATGAAACCGCAGCTCAGGCGCAGGGCACCTCGCTGGGCAAGCTTGCCACCCAGGTGCGCGCCTTCCTGGCCACCCTGTCGCCGCAGGCGCAGACCCACGCTGCCGTAGCGCTGGCACCAACCAGTGCGCAGGGCGAGCCAATCGATGTTGTTCGCCAGGCACTGGGTGACCCGACGGTTTCCCGCCGGCCTCGCGCTGAAGCCCGCCCATCCACCCCGCGCCCATCGGGTGTGCTGATTGACCTCTCGCGCCGCGAAGTCTACCTCGATGGCGAAACTCTGAACCTGACCTTCAAGGAATTCGAGCTGCTGAACTTCCTCGTGGAAAACGGCACCCGCACCGTAGGCCGCGAAGAGCTGCTGGAAAACCTGTGGCGCAACGCCGAAGAAGTCCCCAACGAACGCACCATCGACGTGCATATCCGTCGCCTGCGTTCGAAGCTGGGACGCCTGGCCAACACCGTGCGAACCGTGCGCGGCCAGGGCTACCGCTTCTACGAGCACCCAGAAGTAGTTGTCTGGGCTGCTCCGGAATACTCCATCTAGTAGTTGCCGACAGCAGTGGCGGGCAAACCGGGTTCGGTTTGCCCGCCACTGCTGTCTTAAGCTGGGACAATGAACACCATTCACTCCCGCAAGCTCATTCTGATGCGCCACGCCAAAGCCGACTACCCGCTAGGCGTCGCAGATCACGACCGGCCGCTGGCAGCCCGCGGCCACCGCGAGGCTCCCGCTGCCGGAGCCTGGCTTGTGGAGAATGACCTGATCCCGGACTACATCATCTGCTCCGATGCGCTGCGTGCGCGCGCCACCTGCGCGTGGGTGCTGTCCGAGCTTGGGGAAAAGGGTCCAACCCCCTACATTGACTCGCGCATCTTCACCGCGGGCGTCTCCCAGTTGTGCTCCATCATCAATGAGGTGCCGGATACGGTCAGCTGCCTGCTGGTGATCGGGCATCAGCCGGTGCTGCAGGAATTGGCGTTGCGCTTGGCCGCTATGGACTCGGATGAAGAAGCCGTCTACGAGCTGGCAATGAACTATCCGACCCTGGGGACCACGGTGCTGGAAACTTCGCACCCGTACTCGCATTTGGATGCCCGTGATGCGCGCGTCACACATTTCACCGCACCCCGGCCTGCATGAGGGAAGTCTCATAAAGATTTTTCTAACGCACTAGTCAGCCTGTAAATAAGTGATGATCTGGATGTATGAGAAGCAGATGATAACCCTCTCATCGAATCCACCTCGTCGTCTCATGAACCGTTCATTTTGAGTTCACTATTGCTCGTTTCACTAGGAATCGTTGGCAGCACAGCCAGCACCGGCACACGGAAACCGCAGGCCGGAAACAGTGAAAGAGGAACAGGCAAATGGCCATCATCGCAGAATCGCTTCCAACGCAGACCACCGCAGCCCGCAATGAAGTGCAGCAGCAGATCGATGCACAGCGTGCTCGCGCCATCCGCGCCGCCTACACCACCCGCTTTGTCGCAGCCGAGCTGCAACGCAACCCCCAGGATTTCCAGGTCGTGCGCCGCACGAACATGGCGCCTCGTGCCGGCGACGTCGTGATTGCCACCGTCACCGAGCTGGGCAAGCACACGCGCCTGCAGTCCCCGGTCTCCCGCCGCCAGCTGATGTTCGTCGGCCAGGAGATCATGGTCGCCTACGGCGACCGCTACGCACCGGACCAGTTCCTTGCCCACGTGCCGCAGAACCTGGGCCCCTGCCAGCTGGTGGCAGGCGGCGGCGTCGCCAGCGAAGTCATCGAGCAGCACGCCTCGATCGACATGGCGACCCAGCTGCAGCCAACCGGCCTGCTGATGCGCCACGGCAAGGTCGTGAACCTGGCGGACTTCGCACCGCTGGGCATCCAGGACGATTCCCCGCGTCCAGTGCAGGCCGGCGCCCAGCGCCCGCCGGTGATCGCGGTGCTGGGCACCTCGATGAACTCCGGCAAGTCCACCACGCTCGGATGCCTGGTCAACGGCCTGGTCAACTCCGGCATGGCAGTTGCCGCCGGCAAGGCCACCGGCACCGGAGCCGGCAACGACCCGGACCTGTTCACCGATGCCGGCGCCTTCAGCGTCTGCGACTTCACCGACTTCGGCTTCCCGACCACCTACCGCCTGGACTACGAAACCGTCCGCGACCTGCTGGTGGCGATGATCCGCGAGCAGAGCGCCACCGGAGCGGACGCGGTGGTCATCGAGATCGCCGACGGCCTGTTCCAGGGCGAAACCTCCCGCTTGCTGCTCGACCCGGTCTTCTCCGAGCACGTGGACCGCGTGCTGTTCAGCGCCCAGGACGCGCTGGGCGCACTGGCCGGCGAACGCATCCTGCGCGAAGCAGGCCTGGATGTTGCCGCGGTGTCAGGAGTGCTCACCGCCTCCCCGCTGGCCGCGAAGGAAGCCCAGGCGAAGCTGGCCACCCCGGTCATCGGTACCTTCGACCTGTGCCAGGCCGAGGTTGCCGCCGCGCTGCTGCCAACCCGCTAGGAGCCGCAATGCTGGACCAGAAGACCGCCGCCGCGCAGGTGGCCCAGCCCGAGCGCCTGCCGCCACTGGTAGCTCCCGGACGGCGGATGCTCCTGGCCGGATTGCTCAGCCTAGGGGTTCTCGCCGGCCTGCTCTCGATCGCCATTGGCTGGCTGATCGGACAGCTTTCGGCCAGCCTCAGCGCCGGGGCGCTAGCCGCGGTGCTGGGCCTGGTCGGCTGTTTCTTCCTGGCCAAATACGCTGAACGGGTGCTGGCCGAAAAGCTGGGCCAGCACTATGTGGCCCAGCTGCGCCGCGGGCTGGTAGCCCACGCTTTGCGCAGCGCCCGCGGACCGTCCATGGGCATCACCATCGCCCGTTCCACCAACGACCTGTCCTCGATCCGCAACTGGATAGTGCAGGGCATGGTCCCCCTGGTGGCCGGCCTGCCGCTGCTGCTGGTCAGCGGTGCGGGCCTGGGGTTCTTGCATCCGCTGCTGGCCGTCAGCCTGGCCGTGACACTGGTGCTGGAAGGCATCTTGCTGGCGGGCCTGGCCGGCGGAACGTTCCTCAGCGCCCGGACCCTGCGCCGGCACCGCGGGAACCTGGCCGCGCGCATTGCCGATACCGTGGCCGCACGGACCGCGATTGCCGCCGGCGGCGGCATCGAGAGGGAGGTGCAAAGGGTGCAGGACACCTCGCAGAAGGTGGTTGACGCGTCCGTGCATCGCGCCCGGTTCGCCGCAGCCCTGCGCGGCGGAGCTTTGGCCATTCCGCTGCTGGGTACTGCGCTTCTCGTGGCCGCGGCCGCGCAGGCGCAGCTTCCGGCAGCCGCCGTGGCGACCGCGCTGACGCTGATGGGAATCTGCGCGGGAACCCTGGGTGAATGGGGCCGCGTGGTGGAGTACAGGCAGAATTACAAGGCTGGCCGGCGCATCATCGCGCCGCTGCTGGCCGAGCAGGATCGCTGGCAGGCCAGCGAAGCATCGCCGGTGAGCACCCGCGATGCCAAGGAGCTGATGCTCCAGTCGTCCTCAGTGCGCATCCAGCTTCCGGAATCGATGGCCGGGAATTTCCCCACGCTGCGCGCCCAGCCCGGGCAGCGCATCGCGGTGCGCGGAAACCAGGGGGACTGCGCCACATTGCTCGCGGCCATCGCCACCGGCAGCCTGGCGCACGACGCCGACCCGCAGGCAGGGGTGTGGATCGCCGAGGGGCGCAGCGAGGATTTACCCGCGACCGGCCGCCGCAAGCTGATCGGCGCCGCCTTGGAGTCCATGGTTCCCGAGCGCGGCAGCGTTGCCCGCGCGCTGCGCTACCGCCATCCGGGCGCGTCGCTGCGCAAGGCAGTGGCTCTGGCCGAAACCTGCGGGCTCCAGATGGCCCACCTGCCCGATGCGGAGGAAACCCGCTTGCGCCGGGGCGGAGAACCCCTGAATTCCGCGCAGCAGGCCTCGCTGCTGGTGGCGCGGGCGCTATTGCGCGAACCGCCGCTGCTGGTTCTCGATTCGCTGCTGGCCCGCCTGCCCGATGATGCCTATGCCACGGTGGCCGAATTGCTCAACGACTATCCCGGGGTGCTGATCTTCAGCGGCGAATTGCCGGGCATCAGCGAAACCGCCAGCTGGGACGCGCGGGCCTAATTGCTGGCTGGTGGACGGGTGGCACGCAGCCCGTCCACGGTTAGCAGCACGGCGCGCACCGTCTGCTCGCGGTCCAGATCAGTCCGTCCCGAGGCGCGCATGCGGGCGGTGAACAAGGCTGAGCCGAAAATGCTCGTGGCTACCGACAGCTTCTGCTCCGGAGCGAGCACCACGAGGCGCTCGAGGACCTCGATGATCAGCCCGGTCACCTGCGTATTCAGCGGGGTGCCGGCGAATGCATTGGCGGTGTCGGCATCCAGCTGCTCCTGCATCCACAGATGGGCGAAGGCCGGGTAGCTGGCCACGAAATCCATGGCGAATTCCAGCATCTGGCGCAGCGCCAGGTAGGGGTCTTCCGCGGAAGCAACGCGTGCCAGTTCGCCCATGAGCTTCTGCGCGCCGTAGCTGAGCAGCTGGCTGACCAGCTCGTCCTTGGAACCGAAATTGTAGTAGACGGTGCCCTTGGAAACGCCGGCGGCCGCGGCGATCTCGTCCACCGAGACGGACTCGGGGGAGCGCGAACCGAGCAGCCTCATGGCCGCTTCGAAGAGCTTTTCCTTCGAATCCGTGGCGCGCACGCGGCGGCGCTGGCCGGTTAGCGTTGTCATTCCTTCAACTCCGGCTGCAGTGTTTTCAGGGTCCAGGTCTTGCCCTTACGTACCGCAAGCATGCTCAGCAAGAGCCCGATCGCGGTGTAGATGAGCAAGGAGCCTGCGACCGCGGAGAGCACATTCAATTCCGCTCCGTACACCAGGTGACGCAGTCCGACGACCACATTACCCATCGGCAAGATCTGGTGCAGGAAGTGCAATGGCGCTGGCAGGGTCTCCCACGGGAAGGTACCGCCGGCGGTGACCAGCTGAAGCACCATCAAGACGAGCACCACAAACTTGCCGGCAGTTCCTAGCAGGGCGAAGCAGCCTTGGATGAGGGCGCTGAAGCACAGGGCGGCGAATACCAGAAGGAACCATGCCATCCATGGGTGCGCGGTGTGTAGACCCAGTCCGAAGTGCACGACCGCGTAGAGCAAGCTGGTCTGGATCACGGCAACGGCCGCGAATGGTATCCAACCACCGAGCGAGATCTTCCAGTTGCTGCCGTTGGACAGCAGTGCGCGCTTGGTAATGGGGCGCATCACCTGGGTGAGGATCAGTACACCGATGAAGGTCGCCAGCGTCATGAAGAATGGGGCTAGACCCGCACCATAGACTTGGGCTTCGGACTGCTTGGTGTTCTCTACCGTCACCGGGTTACCGATCACATCGGAGAGCTCTTCACTGGTCTTCTTATCGGGGTTAGGAACCTGCTTGACGCCGTCATCCAGGCCCGTGGCCAGCTCGTTGGAGCCATCTTGGAGCTTGGTGGTACCGTCGGACAGATCGCCGACACCATCGGAAAGCTGGACCAAACCGCTGTGGAGCTGGTCGGCGCCGGTCACCAGGGAACCGGCTCCGGAATCCAGCTTCTTGGCACCCTCGGAGGCCTGGGTCGCACCGGTCAGCGCGGACTTCTGGCCTTCGGCCAACTGCTTGGCACCGTCGTGGGCGCTGTTCGCGCCGGTGGCAAGTTTCGCTGAGCCGTCAGCGGCCGAGGAAATTCCGTCAACGAGGCTTGGTACCGCAGCGTTCAGTGTCTTGGTGCCCTGGGCAAGGGTGCCCAGGCCGGTAGCGAGCTGTTCGTTGCCATCGGCGACCTTGTCGGCACCATCCGAGAGTGTGTGCAGATTATCTTGCAGTCCTGCAAGGCCGGTGTTGACCTCGTCCACCTTGTTCTTCAGGGTGTTGCTCAGCGTCGAGTTCTCCACGCTGTCGCTGACCTTGGACTTGATGGTGTCTGCCTGCTCTTGGGTCAACACTCCGTCGGTCACCAGCTTGTCCAGCTCGGCCTGCGTATCGGTCTTGACGTTCTGCAGCTGCTTGCCGGTTTCGTCCTGCAGCTCGTTGATCACCGAGATGGCGTCATCGGCGGTGTCGGAGAGCTGCTTATTTCCGTCGGCGACCTGGCGTGCGCCGGTGGCCAGCTGGTCGGCAGCGCTCTTGGCGCTTTGGGCACCGTCATTGAGCTGTTTGACCGAGCTTGGCAGGGTCTTGGTCTTGGACTTCATGGTGCTCAAACCATCGCTGAGCGTATCTGCACCGGTGGCTAGCTCTCCGGTGCCATCGGCCAGGGAATTGCTGCCATCGAGCAGTTTCTTCTGACCGGTGACCAGCTGAGAAAGGCCACTGGAAAGTTCGCTGGTTCCATCCTTGAGCTGGACAGCACCGTCGGAGAGTTCACTACTGCCATCAACAAGCTTGGTGGTGCCATCGGCCAGGGTCACGATGCCATCACCGAGGGTGATCGTGCCGTCGTAGAGCTGTTGTGCGCCGTCCGCGGCTTTATCCATAGAGCTGTGAATGTCTACAAAGCCGGCGATCATCGCCGATGCGGTTTCGGTGCCGACTTCTTCGGAGACCGAAGTGCGCACCGAGGTGGTCAGGGTCCGTGCGAAGTTGGAGACCATGAAGTTATTCGCGTCATTGGTCAGCAACTCAATATTGGCCTGGCTGGCATCTTTGAAGTCGCCGGGGGACAGCAGCGCAGCGGTGAAATTATCGGGTAGAACGAGGGCGAAGGCGTATTTGCCGCTGGCCACCGCGTCGGCGGCTTCGTCTCTCGAATCGAGATGCGCCCAGCTGAAGGTCCCATCGTCTTCGAGGTTCTCAACGACATCGTCGGCGACACGGGTGAATTTGCCGTCCTTTTCCCCGCCGTCATCGAGATTAACGACGGCCGCGGTGACCTTGTCTAAGTTTCCCTGGGGGTCCCAGTTGGCGTAGAGGTAGAGAGCACCATAAAGCAGAGGCACACAGGTCACCGCGATGAGCGCCAGCTTTGGCAGGGTGCCACGGGTCATGCGCTTTAGCTCGGAGAGCGCAAGTTGCAAAGTGGTCATTCTTTTTCCTTCGCGTCGCTATCCTCTGCGACAGTTGGTACTGCGTCGCTGTGTTCTGTCGGTGTGGATTCTTGCTCCGCGGACTTGGGCTCCACTGTTTCTGGAACGTCTAGATCCAGCTCATCTTGAACAGATTCTTGCGACAAAACCTCTGTTTTATCGGGTTCCTCTAGTTCTGCAGGCGCTTCAGAATTTTCGGGCTCTTCTGGCTCTTCTAGTTCTTCGGGTTCTTCTGGCTCTTCAACCAGAGGTTCTCCGGAGATGAGCGCGGTGGCTTCTTCCGGTGATTCAAATTCTTCGTACTCGTTGGATCCCAGGTAAGTGATCGGTCCATCCCACTCGTAAGGGGCGTTACTGACAATGGCGACGATCGCGAATGCGCGGTTCGAGCCAGCAAATTCAAGCAGGAGATCCAGCCAGACATCATCTTGCATGTCGTGGCGATCAGGGGAGTCAAGGACTATAAGTTCGATGCGGGAGTCTTCTGCGGCCAGTAAAAGTTGCAGTTCCAACCGGCGGGCGGGATCTAGGGAATCTGCCCAATCCTTGGCCACATCATCGAATCCGTGCAGTGCCGTCCACTTTTTATTGCGTGGTTTTTTCCAGATCGGGCCCGGCAGAAGGGCGAGGTCTTCGGCGATGAGATCGCGGACCTTCATATGTGATTCAGGTTCGTTGACCTCTGGAGAATCCAGGAGGGCAGTGTGCTGGCGCAGGGTTTTCAGGGAGTCAGCGTGACCCCACGAGACGGTCCCCGTAGATGGTTTCATGCGCCCGCTCAGGGCTAGGGCCAAGGCGGTACGTGAGATTTGCGGGTCGGCCACCACAAGGTGTACCTCTCCGCGAGTTACTTGAAGCGAGGTGGGGGACACCAGTAAATCGTGGCGTCCCTTGACGGAAACTGAATCTGCGATAAGCACAAAACAAGACTAATTGAACTGACCGGTCAGTTCAAATAGGGAAAATATTCCTTTAATCACGTCTAGACGTAAACCGCTTGATGCTCTTGGATGGTTCTTGGCTAAGCCTTATAAACGCGGTGTGGAGTTCACGAGTAGTTCACTGAACTCTGATTACCTCGAAGCCTAGTCGCCATTGGCGGTTCTGACTACCGCCCAACGATCATCAACCGAGGGAAACTATGAGCAAGAGACGAACTACCAGTATTGCGGCAGTTCTGCTGTCCGGGGCTGTTGTTGCATCCACCTTCACCGCAGCTCAGGCTGACACGGTGGAGATCACCCCCATCGAGCAGGTGCAAGGTACGGGGGATACCTCCCCATTGGTCAGCCAAAAGACCACCGTGCGTGGCGTGGTGACCGCCGCCTATGCAGAGGGTGGAATTCGCGGATTCTACCTACAAAGCGCCGGTAGTGGGGCACAGATTCCAACAGACGGAAGCTCGGCGGTGTTCATTTACGCCCCGGACGATGTAGCTTCAGTTGAGGTCGGGGACCACCTGCAGGTCTCTGGAACGGTCAGTGAGTACTACGGGCTCACCCAGATCAAAGCCCAGAGTGTGAAGTCCCTGAGTGAGCCGGCCGAAAGCATTAAGCCATTGGCCATCACCTTGCCTAGCGACGAAGCCGGGCGCGAGCAGATCGAATCCATGCTCATTGAACCTCAGGGTGAGTTCGCTGTCTCGGATAACTATTCGCTGAACCAATATGGTGAACTGACCCTAGCCATGGGAACAAGCTCGATCCTCCCAGGCGAAAAGCTGCTGCGTCAGCCCACCGACGTCTTTGCTCCGGGCAGTGCGCAGGCCGCTGAGCTGGGGAAAGAAAACGAGCAGCGCTCGATCGTGGTGGACGATGGTGCGACCTTGAATTTCAGCACCGCCAAAAACACCACCGTTGCCCTGCCATATATTGATTCTGCCCATCGCGTCAGTGTTGGAGCGGAAGCCACTTTCACCGGACCGATGATTCTGGACTACCGGTATGACCTGTGGCGACTACAGCCTCAGGGGCAGGTGATCGGCTCCGATGACGCAGATATCGCCTTGCACTTTGAGCAGATCGATAATAGTGCCCCACAGGATGTCGGCGGCAACGTGTCCGTAGGTAGCTTCAACGTACTGAACTACTTCACCACTACCGGCGATGAACTTTCCGGTTGCAGCTACTACTCGGACCGCGAAGGTAATCCAGTGACCGTCCGTCAAGGATGCGACGCTCGTGGAGCTGCCAACCAGGCCAGTTTTGAACGTCAGCAGTCCAAAATTGTTGCTGCGTTGAGCAAATTTACCGCGGATGTCGTGGTGCTTGAAGAAATTGAAAACTCGGCCCGTTTTGGTCAGGATCGTGATGCTGCCCTAGCTCATCTGGTTGATCAGTTGAATTCGGCAGCCGGTTCAAAGATCTGGAAATTTGTCCCAAGCCCGGATGCTACCCCGGCTGATGAAGACGTGATCCGCACCGCGATCATCTACCGCAACAAAGCTGTGAAGCCGATCGGCGAATCGGTCATTCTCGAAGACGAGGCCTTTGATAATGCGCGCGAACCACTGGGCCAAGCCTTCCAGAAGGTCGGCGGAAATCAGAAGACTCGTTTTGTGGTCGTAGCCAATCACTTCAAGTCGAAGGGCTCAGACCCGAAAGACGGTTCGGGCAACGCTGACTCCGGCGATGGCCAGGGTGCCTGGAACGCCGATCGAGTAGATCAGGCTAAGGCGCTGGTCAGTTTTGCTGATCAGCTGAAGAAGTCACGCAACACCCAGAAGGTCTTGCTCGCTGGCGACTTCAATTCCTACGCTGCCGAAGATCCAATTCGAGTGCTCGCCGAGGCGGGCTACGTTGATCTCGGTGCCAAGGCTGACTCGCAGAGCTACGTTTATGGTGGGCTGAGCGGTTCCTTGGATCATATTCTGGCTTCCCCAGAGCTGGCTTCCAAGGTCACCGGCCAGGATATCTGGAATATCAACGCCATCGAATCCGTCGGCTATGAATACAGCCGCTACAACTACAACATCACCAACCTGTTTAGCTCGAACCAGTACCGTTCATCGGATCATGATCCGGTTCTGGTTGGATTGCAGTTGAACAAGAAGGGCTAGTTTCAGCTAGTTTTATCGGCCAGGCAACTCCCAATGGGGCAGTTGTCTGGCCGATTCTTTCGTTAAGGGTTGACAAGCAGAATCCATTGTGGAAAATTATGGAAGAAGTTTTGTGAGAGCGCTCACAAAATAGCTAAGCGGAGTTGCTGTCATTGCTATGGCAAATGGGGTTCAGGAAGAACCCTCATATTTTTGCCACATTTTGAGAGCGCTCTCAAAATATGTTGGTCTCACCTCACTCGCACAAACAAGACTTGAATGGAGTCACCGTGAACCCCTCACGAACAGCTCGGCTAGCCAAGGTTGTAGCCCTGAGCTCAAGTATTGCCCTGCTCGCAGCAGGCTGCGCATCGGGCGATAGCAAGGACGCCGCCCAGCCAGCCTCCGCGGATAATCCTGTCACCCTGACCATCACCACCTTCGGCACCCAGGGTTTGGATCCTCTGTACAAGCAGTACGAAGCCGATAACCCAGGCATCACCATTGAAGCCACCAACATCGACACCGGTGGCAACGCACTGACCGACTGGAAAACCAAACAAGCCGCGGGCGCAGGCCTGCCGGATGTTCAAGCTGTGGAAGAAGGCTGGCTCGGCCAAGTCATGACCGTTTCAGATAGCTTCACCGACCTCAACGAATACGGTGCCAAAGATATCGCCGGCGACTGGGTGGACTGGAAAGTACAGCAGGCCACCGACGCCGATGGTCGCACCATCGGCTACGGCACCGACATCGGACCTATGGGCTTGTGCTACAACAGCAAGCTCTTCAAGGCAGCCGGTCTGCCCAGCGATCGTGAACAGGTTGCCGAACTCTTCGGCGGCGCCGACTCGACGTGGGATGACTTCTTCTCCGTGGGCGAGGACTACGTGAAGAAAACCGACAAGGCCTTCTATGACCAGTCCGGCTTCGTCTGGAACGCCATGGTCAACCAGCTCGATGAAGGCTACTACAAGGCTGATGGCTCACTGAACATTGAGGGAAACACCGCACTGCGTGAGCGGTGGGATCAACTGTCGGCTGCAGCGTCCAAGGGCCTGTCCTCGGCGCAGACCCAATGGGACTGGGGCAAGGGACAAGCATTTGTCGACGGCTCCTTCGCAGTGATGCCATGCCCAGGCTGGATGTTGGGCAACGTCAAGGGTCAGGTTGAAGGCGCCGGTGGCGACGCATCGGACGGTTGGGACTTTGCCGATGTCTTCCCTGGCGGCGCAGCCAACTGGGGCGGTGCATTCCTGACGGTGCCAAGCACTTCCAAGCATCCCGCTGAGGCGGCCAAGCTCGCGCAGTACCTGACCAACGCCACCTCGCAGGCGACTTCCTTCGAAGAAGCAGGAGCCTTCCCAAGCAACATCGAAGCACAGAAGTCCAAGGCTGTGACCGGTGAGAACGACCTGACCAAGTTCTTCAATGGTGCACCGATCGGTGAAATTCTCTCGAACCGTGCCGAGGGCGTAAAGGCACAGTACAAGGGCGCGGATGATTCGGTGATTCAGGAGCAGGTCTTCGGTCCAGCAACTATCGCCATTGACAAGGGCACTGACGGGGACACCGCGTGGAACACGGCTCTGTCAACGCTGCAGGAACTGGAAATCAAGTAATCGGATTGGCCGACATAGCGCCCTGTGGGGTCAGCGTTCATCACTGACCTGGCCCCACAGAGCGCAACTGCAGCAGAAAAGAAGACACCGATGAGCACCACGACACCCATGTCACGGCCGAAACTACGGGCCGAAAAACCCAGTACGCCCACCCCAGAAAGGCTGCAGGAAGCCAAGGCAGAACGCAAAATGCGACGCCAGCACCTGCGTGGCCGACTGGATTTTAAGTACTCCCCATACCTTTATATCTCGCCCTTTTTCATCCTCTTCGCGCTGGTTGGGCTCTTCCCACTGATCTACACCTTCGTGGTATCAATCAACGACTGGGACCTGCTAGGTGGAGCCGGTGACTGGGTGGGGCTGAAAAACTACCAGGCAGAACTAGCCTCACCGCTGTTCTGGAATTCGCTGTTCAACACTTTCAGCATCTTCCTGCTCTCTGCGATCCCGCAGCTGGTGGTCGCCACCTTCATCGCAGCGATGCTTGATCAAAATATCAGGGCCAAAACTTTTTGGCGGATGAGCGTGCTGGTTCCCTACGTGGTGACTCCGGTGGCTGTCACGCTGATCTTCTCCACTGCCTTCGACGAGAAATACGGACTGATCAACAACCTGCTCGGTGCACTGAACCTGGACACGATTGCCTGGAAAACCGATGTGTTCCCCTCCCACATGGCTATTGCCACCATGGTGAACTGGCGTTGGACTGGGTACAACGCGTTGATCTTGCTGGCGGCCATGCAGGCCGTACCTCGCGAATTACACGAATCGGCGGCGATCGATGGGGCAGGAATGATTCGCCGTTTCTTCTCCATTACCCTGCCAAGTATCCGTCCCACCATGATCTTCGTGATCATCACAGCGACCATCGGCGGTTTACAGATCTTTACCGAGCCCAAACTCTTTAACCCCAGTAGTTCGGTTCCGGGCGGACCTGATCGGCAGTATCAAACCACGGTGCTTTATCTGTGGGATCTGGCCTTCAACCGCGGGGACTTTGGGCGGGCCTCGGCCGTGGCTTGGATGCTGTTTTTGATCATCATCGTGATCGGAGTGATCAACTTCTTGATCTCCGGCACCATCGCCTCGTCTTCAGATAAGCGCGGACCTCGACGGATTCCAGGCCGAAAAGCCAAACGTATCAAATCCCATCCTTCCGGTTCACTCAGAGAAAGTGCCAACGATGAGTAACGCTACCTTGCAATCAACTGCTAGACCCAAGTTGATGCGCCAGGCCCGAAACAAGAACTTTTCTGCCGACCGGCGTCCAGGATTTCTCACCTACGGCATCCTGCTGGCCTTCCTTATCGGAAGTACCTATCCGCTGTGGTATTCCTTTGTGATTGGTTCTTCTACTGGTGCAGTCTTTTCTTCGGCATGGCCACCGCTGCTTCCGGGCGGACAGTTCTGGACTAACGTGGCTGAGGTCTTTGACTCGGTGGAGTTCTGGGCTGCGCTGGGTAACAGCTTGATTGTTTCTTCAGTTATTACCTTCTCGGTGGTGATGTTTTCTACCCTTGCCGGTTACGCCTTCGCCAAGCTGCGCTTCCGCGGGCGCCAGGGACTGCTGGTTTTTGTCATTGCAACACTGGCGGTGCCGACTCAGCTCGGGATTATCCCGATGTTCATGATGATGAAGGAACTGGGGTGGACCGGTTCTTTGGGAGCGATCATGATTCCAACCCTGGTGACAGCCTTTGGCGTCTTCTTCATGCGCCAGTATCTGTTGGATAATATCCCCGACGAGCTCATCGAGGCTGCCCGAGTGGACGGCGCCTCCATGATCGGCACCTTCTGGCATGTCGGTGTCCCAGCGGCCCGGCCCGCGATGGCGATCCTGTCGCTGTTCACCTTCATGACCGCGTGGACCGACTACCTGTGGCCGATGCTGGTGGCGCCGCAGAACCCGACCTTGCAGGTGGCGTTGAGCCAGCTGCAGTCTGCACGATACGTTGACTACACCATCGTGATGAGCGGAGCCTTGATGGCGACGATCCCGCTGCTGGTGCTTTTCATTCTTGCAGGCAAGCAACTTGTATCCGGAATTATGGCAGGAGCTGTAAAGGGCTGATGATGAACCACCTATCCCAGCAATTCGCATGGCCGAAGGACTTCTTGTGGGGCTCTGCCACCGCGGCAGCCCAGATCGAAGGGGCGGCGCACTCCTACGGGAAGGAGGATTCCGTCTGGGACGCCTTCGCCCGCAAGCAGGGGGCCATCGCAGGCGGCGATAATCTCGACGTTGCGGTGGACCACTACCACCGCTACCGCGAAGATGTGCAGCTGATGCGCGAATTGGGCCTGGACTCCTACCGCTTCTCCACCAGCTGGGCCCGCATCGTTCCGGGCGGGCGCACGGTGAACCCCGAGGGCCTGGACTTCTACTCGCGGCTGGTCGACGAGCTGCTGGAGAACGGCATCCTGCCGTGGCTGACCCTCTACCACTGGGATCTGCCGCAGGCCCTGGAAGAGCGCGGCGGCTGGGCCAACCGCGAGACCGCGTACAAGTTCCTCGACTACGCCGAAGCGGTGCATGGAAAACTCGGCGACCGGGTGAAGCACTGGACGACCTTCAATGAACCGCTGTGCTCCTCGCTCATCGGCTACGCCGCCGGCGAGCACGCCCCGGGACGCCAGGAGCCCGAGGCCGCGCTGGCCGCGGTGCACCACCAGCACCTGGCCCACGGGCTGGCCGCATCCCGGCTGCGCGAATTGGGCGCCGAGCAGATCGGTATCACGCTGAACCTGACCAACGCGGTGCCGAACGACCCGAAAGATCCTGTGGACCTGGAAGCCGCGCGCCGCATCGACGCGCTGTGGAACCGCATGTACCTGGATCCGATCCTGCGCGGCGCCTACCCGGAAGACCTGCTCGAGGATGTCAAGGGATTGGGATTGACCGAAGCCATCGAGCCCGGGGACCTGGAAATCATCGCGCAGCCAATCGACTTCCTGGGCGTGAACCATTACCACGACGACAACGTCTCGGGCCATCCGCTGCCAGCCGGCCAGCCGCCGGCCATCGTGCCCACCGATGCGCCGAAGTCCTCGCCGTTCGTCGGGAGCGAGCATGTGAACTTCCCGGCCCGCGACCTGCCGCGCACGGCCATGGGCTGGGAGGTGAATCCCGAGGGGCTGCGCGTGCTGCTGAACCGCCTGAAGCGCGACTACAGCAATATGCCGGCGCTGTACATCACGGAGAATGGCGCGTCCTACACGGATACGGTCACCGAAGCCGGAACCATTGAAGACACCGAACGCGAGGAATACATCCTCAACCACCTCGATGCCGTCGCCCGCGCGATCGGCGATGGCGTGGATGTCCGCGGCTACTTTCTCTGGTCCTTGCTGGATAATTTCGAATGGGCCTGGGGCTACGCCAAGCGCTTCGGAATCATCCACGTCGATTACCAGACGCAGGAACGGACGATCAAGAATAGCGGCCGGACCTACGCGGGGTTGATTGCCGCGAATCGTACAATGGCATAAGACCTGAGCATGGTGGCCCGCAGCCCGCTGCCGGTGCTGCGGGCCATCATCGCGTTTCCACGAAGAACTAATGCAAGGCAGCTGGGTACAGAACATGAGCATGCACGAAGCGCGCAGCCCGAAGCCGACTCTCGAGTTGGTGGCAGAACGCGCAGGTGTCTCGCGCGCCACGGTTTCCCGCGTGGTCAACGGCTCGGATCGGGTGAAGCCCGGTGCCCGCAAGGCTGTCGAATTGGCGATTCGCGAATTGAATTATGTGCCCAACCGCGCTGCCCGTTCCCTGGCGCAGGGCCGGACCAATTCCGTTGCCTTGGTGGTTCCCGAGAACACCGCGAAGTTCTTCGCCGACCCGTACTTCGCCAAGGTGGTCCAGGGCGTGGCCCGGTATTTGGCCGGCACCGAATTCATGCTCACCTTGCTGCTGTCCACCGAAGCGGATCCTGCAAAGACCACCCGCTACCTGCAAGGAGGCAACGTGGATGGCGCACTGGTGCTCTCGCACCACGCAGATGACCGCTCCTATGCTGATCTCGGAAACGTGCTGCCCATGGTCTATGGCGGGCGCACCATGAGCACCGACCAGAAAGACATCTATGTTGTCGATATCGACAACATTGCTGCAGCCAGGCAGGCGACGGAGGTCGTCATTGGGCAGGGCCGCACCAAGCTGGCAACGATTGCCGGGCCGCAGGACATGGGCGCGGGACTGGACCGGCTGGTGGGATTCAGGCAGGCGGTTGAAGACGCTGGCCTGGAACCTGTAGCTATCGAGCTCGGCGACTTCACCCCGGCGAGCGGACGGCGCATCATGCAGCACCTGCTGGATGCTAATCTCGCGGTCGACGGCCTGTTCGCCGCCAGCGCCCAGATGGGCTTCGGCGCCCTGCAGGCGCTGGCCGAAGCAGGTGTGAAAGTTCCCGAGGACATTTCGGTCACCTCGGTTGATGACGATTCCTTCGCGCGCAGCTCGACCCCGCCGTTGACGACTATTGCGCAGAACCCGGAGCGCCAGGGCGAGATCATGGCGGAGCTGCTGATCAAGCGCATCAACGGGGAACAGGTGCCCGAGTGGAGCATCATGGACACGAAATTGGTGCTGCGCGCCTCGCACTAGTCCCTCGCGGTGCCTGCGTTGAATCAGCAGGAATAACAAAAAAATTCCCACTCGAATGAGTGGGAATTTCAATTTGTGCGCCCAAAGGGATTCGAACCCCTGACCTTCTGTTCCGTAGACAGACGCTCTATCCAGCTGAGCTATGGGCGCTTATACAATTGCTTGCCGTCTTGACGACTTGAATAACTTTACACGAGATTTTCCGGGAGCAATAACCAAAACGGCCAAAAGTGCGGTGTTTCACAAAATAACTAGTCGACTTCGGAATCGACGGAGCTGGAAGCCTACTAATCGTGCAAGATCGCCTGGTAGAGGTAATGATCCTGCCAGCGTCCGGCGATCTTCAGGTAGTTCGGTGCCATCCCTATGCGGACGAAGCCGTTCTTCTCGAGAACGCGCTGCGACCCGTGATTGTAGGGGAGCGTGCTGGCTTCCAGCCGGTGCAGCCCCAGGTCGTTGAGCGCTGCGCTGCGCAAGGCGGCCACGGCCCGGGAAGCCAAGCCGCGGCCTGTGTGCTCATGATCGATCCAGTAGCCCAAACTGGCGCTTTGGAATGCGCCGCGGACCACGCCGCTGATGTTGAAGCGACCGATGAGCTTCTTGTGCTCGAAGAGCCCGAAAGGGAAGGCTAGTCCGCTCCGCCGCGCTTCTGCGGCTGCGGCGAGGCTTGCCGCCTGATGGGCTTCGGTAAAGAACTCGGCGGGACGGGCCGGTTCCCAGGGCTGAAGGTGCTGCCGATTGCGCCGGTAGGACTCGGCGAGTTGCCGCGCGTCGGCAATTTCCAACGGGCACAGGCTGAGGTGGCCATCCAAGGCGACGTGGTTCATCGGCTCATTCCTTGCGGGAAACAAAAAATTCCCACTCGATCGAGTGAGAATTTCAATTTGTGCGCCCAAAGGGATTCGAACCCCTGACCTTCTGTTCCGTAGACAGACGCTCTATCCAGCTGAGCTATGGGCGCATATTCTTTTGTCCAGCTCGTTCTCACGAACCTCGAATAACTATACAGGTCGATTTGGCGCTGTACAAATCGACGGGCAAAGCTACTCGGCGCGGGTGAACAGAAGGTTATGTGAAGACATTGAAAGGGTACCGGTCTACGTGACCTTGGTCACTTAATGCGTGTGCGCTGGTTAGCCTAACCTCCGGAATTACGGGAATTTTCTCTTTTTGGTCCCCGGGGTTTCACTTTCATGAGGTTTCGATCACACGGCGCGGGCGTCGAGCACACCCTAGCCTTGATTTATTGCAAGTTCAGCCCAATGGAGGGAATGGATAATGAGCACGAGCTCGGATCAGAACGTTATCGACGCAGCACCTACTTCGCACGCGAAGTTGGCATCCTGGGTCGAGGAAGTTGCCGCACTGACGAAGCCGGATCGTGTTTATTGGGTTGATGGGTCTGTCGAAGAGAATGATCGCCTGACTGCCGAACTGGTTGAAGCCGGTACCCTGGTCAAGCTGACCGATCCGAACTTCCCCAACTCCTACGCCGGTTTCTCGGACCCCAAGGACGTGGCCCGAGTTGAAGAGCGCACCTTCATCTGCTCCGAAAAGGAAGAAGATGCGGGCTTCACCAATAACTGGGAAGACCCGACCAAGATGAAGTCCATGCTCAACGGCCTGTTCGATGGCTCGATGCGTGGACGCACCATGTACGTCATCCCATTCGTCATGGGCCCGCTGGACGCAGAAGTACCTGCCTACGGCGTGGAAATCACCGATTCCGCCTACGTTGTCGCCTCGATGCGCATCATGGCCAAGATCGGCAATGAAGTGCTGCGCAAGATGGAATCCGAGAACGCCTTCTTCGTTCCGGCTCTGCACTCGGTCGGCGCACCCCTGGAACCAGGCCAGGAAGATGTTCCATGGCCATGCAACGAAGACAAGTGGATCGTGCACTTCCCCGAAGAGCGCGCCATCATGTCATACGGTTCGGGCTACGGCGGCAACGCGCTGCTGGGCAAGAAGTGCTACTCGCTGCGCATCGCCTCGGCCATGGCCCGCGATGAAGGCTGGCTCGCAGAGCACATGCTCATCCTGAAGCTGACCAGCCCGCAGAACAAGTCGTACCACATTGCCGCGGCTTTCCCATCGGCCTGCGGCAAGACCAACCTGGCGCTGCTGGATCCAACCATCGAAGGCTGGAAGACCGAAACCCTGGGCGATGACATCAACTGGATGCGCATCGGCAAGGACGGCGAGCTTCGCGGCGTCAACCCTGAGTACGGCCTGTTCGGCGTGGCTCCAGGCACCGGCTGGTCCACCAACCCGAACGCCATGCGCGCCATCTCCAAGGGCAACAACATCTTCACCAACGTTGCGCTGACCGATGAGGGCGGCGTCTGGTGGGAAGGCATGACCGACGAGGCCCCTGCGCACCTGACCGACTGGCTGGGCAACGACTGGACCCCGGAGTCCGGCCGTCCCGCAGCGCACCCGAACTCGCGCTTCTGCACCCCGATCGGCCAGGTCGACATGCTCTCGGACGATTACTACTCGCCAAACGGCGTGAAGATCGACGCGATCCTGTTCGGTGGCCGCCGCAAGACCACCATCCCGCTGGTGACCGAAGCCCGCAGCTGGACCAACGGCATCTTCATGGGTTCGACCCTGTCCTCGGAGACCACCGCGGCCGCTGCCGGCGCAACCGGCGTAATCCGCCGCGACCCAATGGCGATGCTGCCATTCATCGGCTACAACGCAGGCGACTACCTGAACCACTGGGACAAGATCTCGGACAAGCTCAACCCGGAGCAGATGCCGAAGATCTTCCTGGTCAACTGGTTCCGCCGCACCGCTGACGGCGGCTTCGCATGGCCAGGCTTCGGCGACAACTCGCGCGTGCTGAAGTGGGCCATCGAGCGCATCGAAGGCACCGCTGACGCCCGCGAAACCATCATCGGCAACGTCCCGACCGGCGAGTCCATGGACCTGACCGGCCTGGAAGGCTTCACCCCAGCCGACGTCGAAGCAGCAGTTGCTGTCAACAAGGACGAATGGGCCGTGGAAGTCGAGGGCATCGAGGAATGGTACGCCAACTTCGGCGACGCCCTGCCGTCCTCGCTGCGCGCAGAACTCGACGGCCTGAAGGCCCGCCTGAGCGCCTAGCAAAACTGGATCTCCCGCAGATCCGCTCACGAGAATGCCCCGGCCACTGGACTTCCAGTGGCCGGGGCATTCCCATGCGCAGCCAAGGAATTGTCACAATCTGGGTACAGTTTCCACACGCCGGGTTGAAGTGGGTGCAAAATCAACTATGTGTGAAAAGATTGCCCTATGGTTTTGGCACGATTGATTCTCGGGCTGCTGTGCTTGTCGCCCATGACTGGCTACGAGCTCAAGAAGCACTTTGACTCCTCTATCAACCACTTCTGGAACGCAGACAAGGCGCAGATCTACCGCACGTTGGCGCAGCTGGTGGACAAGGGATACGCCACCGTGCGCACCGTCGCGCAATCGAACTACCCGGACCGCCAGGAGCACCACATCACCGAAGCAGGACGCGAGGCCTTGGCCCAGTGGCTTTCTGCCGGGGCAGTGCAGTCTCCCGAACGCGACCCCTTCATGGGGCAGGTGTTCTTTGCCGCCGAACTCGAGCGCGATGAGATCCAGAATCTGCTGGAGGAACGCCGCCAAGCCACGCAGTACACCCTCGATGACTACCTTTCCCAGCGCGAAGGCATTGACATGCGCGCCGCTGCGGACCGTCGCAGCTTCCTGATGGCTGCCACACTTGACCATGCAATCCGACAACAAGCCGCGGAGCTGGAATGGCTCGACGCGGTATTGGAGTACTTGCCATGACTGCAGCCAAAGACCAGAACAAGACCCCTGCAAGCAGTGCGGCACGCGATGCCACCGATTATCCGGAAGTGCATCCCGGCCGGCATCACGATGCCCAACGCTCGATGCAGACGCTGGTGTTCCTCCATGGCGGAAACGTCGGCAACTGGAGCTGGGACCCGCAGGTGCTGGCCTTTGGCGACTACAACATCCTCACCCTCCATCTGCCGGCCTTTGGCGCCCGGTTCGAGGAGACCTGGGAAGGCCTGGAATCCGCCGCCGATGACGTCGCGGCCTTGATCGCCGACGAAGTTTCCGAAGGCGGCGTGCACCTGGTGGGCATGTCCCTCGGCGGCGTCATCGCGCTGCACGTTGCGGCACGGCATCCGGAACTGGTTGAATCCGTGATGATCACCGGAACACCGGTGACCGGTGTGGGCCAGGCGGCCAGGGCCTTCCAGCGGATGCAGCTCAAGCTCATCGGCAGCGAGTGGTACTGGCGTTTCCAGGCCGGAGCCTACGGGTTGGTGGATGACGAGCGGGAGCTGTTCACCGAACACGGGGTGAAGCTGAAAGCCGAGAACCTGCGGGCCATCATGGACGAGATGGAGCCCGGGGGACTTCCGGAGAAGCTCGACTCCTACCAGGGTCCGGTGCTGGCCCTAGTCGGAGCCAAGGAGCCGAAGGTGGTGCAGAAATCCTTCGTGGCGCTGCGCGCCAAGCTCCCGCAGGTGATCACGCGCGTGGTCCCTGGCATGCACCACCAATGGAACATCGAGAACCCAATCCTGTTCAACTCGGTGCTGCGCAAGTGGATCTCAGAGGAAGGGCTGCACCAGATCCTGGTGGACCCGCAGGCCGAGAAACCGGCACGCGGCGCCAAGGCTGCGCCAGTCGAGCAGCCTGCCGAAGCTCCGGAATCCGAAGACCGCGATGCCGATCTGCCGGCACCGCCAGTCCAGGGAGCGGAGGCGAGTAAGCCTGGAAAGCTCGGCGGCAAAATCTATCCGCGGAAGCTGGATCCGAAGAAACTCGACTTCAAGAAAAAGGCTCCGCTGCAGGGTGATCACCCGGAATCTGCCGCGGATACCGGAAAATAGCGGCAAAAAAAGTGCTGCAGGTGGATTCCCCATGATTCCACCTGCAGCACGGTTGCAAGACCTGGATGCTAGGCGGCCAGCCATACATCCGGGCCGAAGACCTCATAGTGGATCCGCTCGGCTGGGATGCCGGCTTCCAGCGCCTGGTTGCGCACCGCATGCATGAATGGCAGCGGGCCGCACAGGTATACCTCGGCGTCCTCGGCCAGTGCATCGGTCAGATCCATGTAGCCGGCCTTGGCGTTCAGCTCTTCCGGCAGTTCGCCGCGTTCGAACCAAGTGCCCAGGGTGGCCTGGGGCAGCTTGGCGATGGAATCGAGCATCTGCTCGCGCAATGGCCAGGCGCCCACTTCCTGGTCTGCATGTAGCACGGTGACCTTGCGGTTGGAGCCGCGTGCGGCCAGTGTCTGCAGCGCGGCGGCGCTCGGGGTGCAGCCGATGCCAGCGGTAGCGATCACCAGCGGCAAGCCATCCTCATCGATGACCAGATCGCCATACGGATTCGACAGCTCGAGCACGTCGCCGAGCTTCAGGTCATTGTGGATGACCGGGGAGAATTCGCCGTTCACATCCAGCTTGACGGTGATGGTGCGGCGGTTGGTCTGCTCGATATCGCCGCTCAGGGTGTACTGGCGAACCTGGCGGATGCCGTCGGCCATCGGCATGCGGACCGAAACGAACTGCCCTGGCTTGGCGACCGTTGCCGGGGTGTCGTCAGCTGGTTCGAAGCTGAAGCTGACCGAATCGACACCGGTTTCGGTGCGTTCGACAAGCTTCCACGGGGTGTAGATCTCGGCGTTGGCCTGCTGCGCGTACAAGCCCTTCTCGATCTTGATCAGCGCATGGGCCATCAGCCAGTACACCTCGGTCCAGGCCTCGGCGATCTCCGGGGTCAGTGCATCGCCCAGATCTTCGGCGATGGCATCGAAGAGGTGCTTGTAGACGATCGGGTACTGCTCCTCGACGACACCGAGGGAGGTGTGCTTGTGGGCCACGCGGGCGAGCATGGTTTCCGGGGTGACGCCCGGGTGCTTGACCAGGTAGGTTGCGAAGACCGCGATGGATCCTGCCAGGGCCTGCTGCTGGGTGCCGTTCTTCTGGTTCGAGCGGGAGAAGATTCCGTCGAGCAGTTCAGGGTGGGCGGCGAACAGGCGGTTGTAGAAGTTCGGGGTAATGCTGGAAATGCGCTCTGCGATGATCGGCAGCGTGGCTTCAATGACCGGGAAGGACTTGGTGGACAGCATCGGGTCTCCTTGGGCGTAGGTGATTACTTGTATTTGAAATACAAGATTTATGATTCATTTCTACGCTCAGTAGAAAAGGATTGCAAATCGATTGGCCGGTTTCGCAACAGAAGTGACCGGTATCACTTCATGGGTGAAGTGGAACTAGGAAATGCTGCGCACGGTAGGGAAGGGGAGCAGCGTGATGGGCTCCGCTGCTGACGTCGGGCAGATATCCCTGATAGTCAGCGGATCCAGCGAGGCGTAGAAGGCTTCGCGTGCCTGGCGGAAGACCGCCCGCAGGCGGCAGTTGCCCGAGAGTGGGCAGTTGGATTGCGCGTCATGATCGGTGCAGTCCACGATATCGGTGCGCTTGTCCAATTTGCGCAGCAGCCCGCCGAGGGAAAAATCCAGCGCTTCTCCGCTCAAGGCGGCGCCGCCGTTGCGGCCGCGGCTGACCTGCAGGATGCCCAGCGTGCGCAGTTCCAGCACTGCCTTGGCAACGTGGTTGTAGGGAACCCCGACCGAATCGGCGATCTCGCGGCTGGTCAGTTGCCCGGTGCCGGGAGTTGCCAGGACCATCACGGTCCGCAGGCACACGTCGGTGAAGGCACTGAGTTTCATGCTTCCCACTCTACGCGGGAAAAGCGCTTCGGGGTCGGCATAGTGACTATGCCGACCCCGAAAGCACCCGAAGCGGGCTAGAGCGCGTTGGCCCAGATGGCTTCCGCCGACTCCGCCGCCGGCTCGTCGAAGTGCCATTCTCCGCCTGGCTCGGCAGGCATGGTGTACGGCTGCACGATGGCCAGCGCGGCACCGATGCGGTGCTCGGCAACAATGTGGATGGCGTCCTGGTCATTGTCCTGGAGTAGCACGTCAGAGGCGACGGCGATGGCCTGGAAGTGGGTGCCCTGCTGGTTCAGCACCTGCATCAGGTCGGCAACCATGGCTTCGGTGTCGATGTCGGCTTCCGGATCCTCGGGATCGTCCGTTGGCGGAACCGCAATCAGGCGCAGCTCCGGCTCGTCTTCGCCTTCCTGCGGTTCCAGCGCGATGGCGAAAGGCAGGAACACGCCCTGCTCTTCGAGCTGTTCGCGAGCTACGCCCAGGGCGGTGCCCAAGACCTTGTTCAGCGCGTCCTTGACGCCTTCATCCAGTTCTTTGAGGTTCATGTCTTCCCTTTGCTAGTTGGCGACGGTGTTCTCACGCACGATAGCCAGCACGGCATCGCGAATGGGCTCAATGATCTGCGCGGTCCGGCCCTCGCCGTTGAAACGCAGGTACGGTTCGGTGTTCGACGGGCGCAGATTGATCCACCAGCTTCCGTCGGCTGCCGAAATGGTCGTGCCGTCCATGGTTGTCACGTCCACTGGCTGGTCCTGGAAGTGGGACACCACGCGGGCGGTGGCTCCGGCCTTGTCCTCCACCTCGGAATTGATTTCACCGGTGGCAACGTATGGCTCATACTCGGCACCCAGCTCGGAGAGCGGCAGCTGCTGTCCGCCCAAAGCGGCCAGCACATGCATGGCGGCGAGCATCCCGGTATCGGCATTGTAGAAGTCGCGGAAGTAGTAGTGGGCCGAATGCTCGCCGCCGAAGACCGCGCCCTGGGCGGCCATCTCGGCCTTGATGAAGGAGTGGCCCACGCGAGTCATCACCGGGGTGCCGCCGGCCTTGGCGACGAATTCCGGCACCGCCTTGGAGGTGATCAAGTTGTGGATGACCACCGGGGATTGTTCGCCGGCGACCTGCACTCGCGCGATTTCGCGCACCGCAACCAGCGCGGTGATGGCCGAAGGGGACAGCGGCAGGCCGCGCTCGTCGATCACGAAGCAGCGGTCGGCATCGCCGTCGAACGCCAGGCCGAGGTCGGCGCCGTGCTCCAGCACCGCTGCCTGCAGGTCCTTGAGGTTCTCCGGTTCCAGCGGGTTGGCGGGGTGATTGGGGAACGTGCCGTCCAGCTCGAAGTACAGTGGGATGATCTCCAGCGGCAACTCGGCCAGCACCGTGTCCCCGAGGACTGCAGGGGTGGTCATGCCGCCCATGCCATTGCCGGCGTCCACCACGATCTTCAACGGGCGAATGGCTGACAAATCCACTAATTCCCGCAGGTAGGCTGCGTAGTCGGCCAGCACATCGCGTTCGCTGATGCTGCCCTGCGGGGCATCGCCGGAGACCGGCAGGCCCTCGTCCAGGTACTGCTGGGCCAGATCGCGAATGTCGAAAAGGCCGGTTGCCGAGGAAATCGGGCGGGCGCCGGCCTTGGACATCTTGATGCCGTTGTACTGGGCGGGATTGTGGCTTGCGGTGAAGACGACACCGGCGGCATTGAACTTGCCCGAGGCGAAATACAGCTCATCGGTGGAAATCAATCCGAGCATGACCACGTTGGCACCGCGGTAGGTGGCGCCGCGGGCGAAGGCCTGGGCGAATTCCGCGGAGGACGGACGCATATCGCCACCAACCAGCACGTCCTTGCCGGACAGCGACAGCACGTCGACAAAGGCAGCGCCAATAGCTTCAATTGCTTCGGCATCCAGGGTCTCGCCGACCACGCCACGCACGTCGTAGGCCTTAAAGCTCTGATTCAGGTTAATCTGTTCACTCACGCCTTTCAGCCTACCGGCTAGGCCGATTCAAATCATTGAGATGCAAGCGAATCCAGGTGGGAAATGCCTAACATTTCTGCTGATGGATACTGGCCGCACCTCCGCCGGGCAGAGCCCATCCACAATCAGCGGGCGCCGCGAGCCAAATCGTAGGCGGGAACTGAAATACTGGAGGCATGGATGGCTCAACGCAAGTGGATCTGAAAACGCTGGCACTGCAGAAGCTGCGCGCCCTGGTGCAAAACCCGGACGCGCAGTTCCATGACGGACAGTATGAAGCGATCAGCGCGCTGGTGGCCCAGCGGCGCCGTGCACTCGTCGTCCAGCGCACCGGCTGGGGCAAATCCGCGGTGTACTTCATCGCTTCCCTGCTGCTGCGCGAACAGGGCTACGGGCCAACACTGATCGTTTCGCCGCTGCTGGCCCTGATGCGCGACCAGGTCGCGGCCGCGGAGCGGGCGGGCGTCCGCGCCGCGGCCATCAACTCGGCCAACGTGCTCGAATGGCGCGAGATTCTCGAAAAGCTGCAGCGCAATGAGCTCGATGTGCTGCTGGTATCCCCGGAGCGCTTGAACAATCCATCCTTCCGCGAGCAGCAGTTGCCGATGCTGATGCAGCGCTTGGGCCTGCTGGTGATCGACGAAGCGCATTGCATTTCCGACTGGGGCCACGATTTCCGTCCCGACTACCGCCGCATCCGGGATCTGATTGCCCGGTTGCCCCAGGGCCTGCCGGTGCTGGCGACTACCGCCACCGCGAACAGCCGAGTCGTCCAGGATGTGGCCGAACAGCTGGCAGGAGGCACCGAAGAGGTCTTCACGCTGCGCGGCACCCTGGCCCGCGACTCGCTGCGCCTGGGTGTCCTGCGCCTGGCTTCGCTGCGGATGCAGCTGGCCTGGCTGCTCAGCCACATCGAGGACTTCAAGGGCTCGGGGATCATCTACACCCTGACGGTTTCTGGGGCAGAGGATATTGCCCGACTGCTCAAGGACGCCGGGCACGAAGTTGCCGCGTACACCGGACGCACCGATCTGGAAGAACGCGAACGCCTTGAGCAGGCATTGAAGAACAATGAAGTGAAAGCGCTGATCGCCACCAGCGCCTTGGGCATGGGCTTCGACAAGCCGGACCTCGGCTTCGTGCTGCACGTCGGTGCGCCCAGCTCGCCGGTGGCCTACTACCAGCAGGTGGGCCGTGCCGGACGTGGAAGCGTCAACGCGGATGTGCTGCTGCTGCCCGGGCCCGACGACTCGGAAATCTGGGAATACTTCGCCACCAGCTCCATGCCGGACCAGGAGCGTGCCACCCAGGTGCTCGAGGCCCTGGCCAAGGACGACGGGGCGATGAGTGTCCCGGCGTTGGAAAGCGCGGTGAACCTTCGGCGCTCGCCGCTTGAGCTGCTGCTGAAGGTCCTGGCGGTGGACGGCGCAGTGGAGCGCGTGGCTGGCGGCTGGATGCGCACGGACATGCCGTGGACCTATGATGCCGATCGCTACAAGCGGGTGGCGCAGAGCCGGGTCCATGAGCAGAACCTCATGGTCAGCTATGAGAACACGCGTGGCTGCCGCATGCAGTTCCTGACCGATGCGTTGGATGACCCGCAGTCCGCGCCGTGCGGCCGGTGCGACAACTGCGCCGGCGTGTGGTTCGACGACCATATTCCCGACGACTCCAAGGACAGTGCGCAGGCGGCCCTGGGCCGGGTGGGTGTGCCTATCGAGCCGCGCAAGCTGTACCCCTCCGGACTGGATCGGCTGGGCTACGCGCTCAAAGGCAAGATCCCTGTTGACGAGCAGGTGGCCATGGGTCGTGCGCTGGCCCGGTTGACTGACCTCGGCTGGGGCAACCGCTTGCGCCAGATCTTCGCCGACCCTGCCGACAACCCGATCGACAAGGCGATGTTCGAGGCCTGCGTCAAGGTGCTTGCCGAATGGAACTGGGAGGAACGCCCGGTGGGTGTGGTGGCCATGCCATCGAATAAGCGCCCCCAGCTGATCACCTCGCTGGCCCAAGGCCTGGCCGAAGTAGGTCGGCTGCGCTATCTGGGCCAGCTCGAATATCGCGGTACCGGACCGCAGAATGGTCCGGGAGGAAACTCGGCATTCCGTGTTGCCGCGGTGGCTGATGCGTTCGAGCTTCCAACGCAGCTTGAACAGCTCATTGCCAATGCACCAGGGCCGGTGCTGCTCGTTGACGACCTGGTCGATTCGCGGTGGTCTATCGCGATGGCTGGACGGGCCTTGCGGATCGCCGGCGCTCCGGGTGTCATGCCTTTCACTTTGGGCGTAGCTGGGTAATCGCACAGTTAAACAAAGTAGTCTGGAAGTATGGAATTTCTCATCTGGCTCGTTGTCCTCATTGCAGTGATTGCCTTGGGCTACTTCGGTCTGCAAGCGCTTCGCAAGAAGAACACTGCGCAAATCGCGCAGGCGATTTCCCGTGAGGCGGCACAGGCCGCGAACGCGAGACTAGATGATGCTTCCCGTAATTCGGTGTACCGCAATTTGGCCAAGGGCGACATCATGGGCGCGGTCAAGGACTTCCGCGAGGCTACCGGCGACTCGGTTAAGAATTGCGTGATCGCAGTCCGCAGCCTCGACAAGTACCCGCAGACTGCCCCTGCCAAGGAATTACCGAACGATGATACCGAGCTCAAGGCCCTGGGCGACAAGCTCGAAGCCCAAGTTGAGCGCGAAGATCGAGAAGCGGCGGCAACTGCCGCTGCCGAGTCAGCGCCAGCATCGGCCGATGATCCCTGGGTTGTTCCCCAGGAATGGAGTGAGCAGTTCAGTTCCCTCCAGGAACCCAGTGCCACGCATTTCAAGATGGCATTTGAGCTTGATGGCGAGAGCCGTGAGTTTTCCAGCGAGCAGCTGCCGCCCAATGAATACGACCAGCTGTTCTCGATGCTGCGGGATTCCAACTTTGAAGCAGCGGCAAAGATTCTTCACGGCTATACGGACCTGCCGGTCGAGGATTTGGAACGCATGATCTCCACATCCCCAATGTCTGGCGCGAACGCCAACGGGAATGTCGCAGACTTCCGTTTTGAAGGACAGGGACCGGATGGCCCTGTGCATTTTGATGCTGCCGAGCTTCCGGAAGCTGAACGCGAAGCGCTCTTCGATGCCATCGCAGATACCGATCTGGAACGGATGTCGGAAATTATCGTCCGCCATACGTCGTTGCCGGAAGATATCGTGCAGAACATGCTGCGGACTTTCGTGAAGCGCGAGGATTAGCAGCGGCAATCCAGTGACGTTGGATGGTCAGCCATTTGCGCCCCCGACTGGACCGGCAACTGGCCGAAGTCGATGCGGTGTGCTCGCCCGTTCGCGTTTTCTGCTCGCAAGCTATTGGCACTGCAGGTCAGTGCGACGGCGAAAAAGAACGTCACCGCAATCAGGCCGGCGCTTCGGGTGATTGTTTCTAGTGCCCTAGGATGCCCAACGTGTACTTGTGCCCGGGTGGCGCATGGACGTGCCTAAGGCGCGCCAAACGACTGTTGGCGATTCCCAGGGCATGTTTCCCGAAACGGACCACTTTACGAAATGCTGGTCAACTTTCAATGCGCCAGTCGGGAGTTTTCTTCGTTAAGCAGGCAACCCGCCAGTTTTGGGGGAGACTGACGGGCTTCACCATTTCGAGGTCGCGTTTGGGGGCTGCGAACTCAATGCCTGACTGGTGATTCTTTGATTGGCATAAGCCAATGGCAACTGTAATACCAGAAGAGCAAAATTAGAAGTGGAACGAAGAAATTAAATACTTTTCCCAGTGTGAAAAATTGCTAGGCGTTAAAGGTTTAACGACGTATCCTAAGCTTAGGTTTCACGCTGGGCAATCGTTTTTGGGGAATCGAAAGTTCTTGAAGAAACAGAATGGGGATTCTGTTTCTTGGCGCAAAACTCGCACCTGGCCCCCGCTGATGCATCATCAGCGGGGGCTGGACTAATTTAAACAGCAAATCTTGGGGCCAATATAGGCTTCCGTATGGCATTTAGTTGATGTCGAATGACGGTGAATTGAACTGCACCGGTTGTTCTCCATCTGGCACTGCATTGGGTGTGGCCAAGCAGTGTTGAGTATTTCTCGAGGTTCGCTGCGAAAACAGCATGGAGAAGTATTCCGACTGTTTTGACCCACGGGTCTTATTCTTGACCTGGAAACGAAAAAACCCCTAGTTGACTAGGGGTTTTTTGGCGGACACGGGGGGATTTGAACCCCTTGTGATTGCACTGATTCTATGCGGTTCTGCTCATTTCTAGATGTGTAATAGCGTGAATAAAGTGCAAGAGTGTGCAATAGTCGGAGCACCGAAGGTCACCATGACACATCGCCGGAAATTGTCACACCGCGCTCACGTAACAATCCAACTTCCAGAGCTCTCAGGCTCTGCAGCCGATCTTCCAGCACCAAATCAGTCACGTTCAATTCCTCCGCAAGCGTCGCCAAATCCGCGTGCTCGAACATGGCCAGCGATGGCCATGGGACTAGTAGGTGTGCTGTCTCCGTGCGGACCCGTCGTTCAATCTTAGGGGTCTGGCAAGCGTTGTGCTCGTATTGCAGGTGGATCAGCTCATGCGTGAGCACGCATCTGCGTTCACGTGCCGTCAATCGATCATCCAGCCAGATTGTCCTGGCGCCGTCCGTTGCACCAGGCTTACCGTCTGGCATCCGTACGTGATGTATTTCGATCCACGGGTTGGCCCCAATGATTTTCCAAGGGTCAAACATGAGCACAGCCTATAGGCCGGGTAGGACACTTAGCCCTGGGGGTCTTCGCCCAGATCGTCATACTGGGTGGACTCCATGCGTAGCGGTGGGTGGGCAGCGTGTGGCAGTGCTTCGTTGAACTCCGTCCGCAGCGGGGTGACGTTGCTTCGTGGTTCGCGGAGCTTGCGCAGTTCTGCATTGCGCTGGTGAAACCTGAAGGTCAATTCTGCAAGGAGCTCTTCGTCGGTCAGGTCCGACACGTAGCGTGGACGTTCCTTGCCCCATGGGTCTACTTCTACGTCTTCTAGGGTCACTTCGTCCGGGCTTTTGGTGGATGCTAGGAGTCGGGTGATTCTGTGCATGTCCCAGTTCAGCGCGTCGCTGATCGCTTTGAGGGTGGTGGACTGTGGCCATGTTTCGCCGTGCTCGAAGGAATGGAGGGTGCGGAGGGAGACGCCGCTTTCCTTGGCCAGCTTCGGACGGGACATGCCTAGGGCTGATCGCGCTTCGGTGACTAGTTTGCCGATGCGCTTTTGCAGTTGTTGTTCTTGATAGCTCATGGGTTATTTCTATCTGTGCTTTTTTGTGTAAGTAAATGCGCTCTATCTCCACTGTAAGTGCTGTTTCTGTGTAAGACTATGCAATTCTTTCAAGTTTATTTGCACCACTGACTAGGCGGTTTGCATCTTTCTGCACTTTTATACATGCGCACCGCTTGTAGTCCTGCACTTTTATACATAAGCTAAGTGCATGACAGTGAAACAAACGGGTCGGCCACTGAAGTCGAACCCAGTGACGAACACCAATGAACGGATCGGGTTGACACTGCGAACCCTCCGCGTATGCCACGGCATCACGGGAGACGAAATGGCAGCAGCTTTGAAGATCAGCGCACCACTGTATTACCACTACGAGGCCGGTCGCCGGCCTATCCCGTGGGAGCGGTTGCAGCGTGCGGCTTGGGCGATTGATTGCCGGAGCCAGATCGACATCCGTCCGGAGTCCATTGCCTTGCCGAGTGAATGCGGCGGGGCAGTCCTAACAGTTGTGGAAGGAGTAGCAGCATGAGCCAGCCAATTGCACTTGAGGATCTGACCTGGCGTGAAGATGCCCTGGATCGGGTTGAAGCGTTCGCCCGGACGGGTGAGCCGTTCACCGCGGATGAAGTTCGGGACGGGTTCCGGGAACCTCACCACCCGAACCAGTGGGGCGGCATCTATACGACCTTGGCGAATCGCGGGGTCATCCATCAGATCGGCTTCCGGAAGTCGCATATGAAGTCCCGCAAGGGCAGCGTCACGGGGATCTGGCAAGGCGTGAATCACGCAGTGTTGAGGGCCGCATGAGCGAAGAAGAAGAGGAATATCTGACGGTCGCAGAACTAGCCGAGAAGCTGAAGTGCTCGATTAGCACGGTGCAGAACAACGTGCGGAAGAAGAAGTGGCCGCATAAGAAGTTTGGTCCGCGGATAATCCGGTTCACTCCGGAGCATGTGGAGCAGATCGGGGATATGGCAGAGGTGCCGGTTCTTGAGGGAAAAGAAAAGCCGCGATCCATCAAAGAGATGGTTTCGCAGCTGAACTAGGAAGCTTTGCTACTTGGCGGTTCCAAAGCATTCGTTATTTAGGAGTTTACATGAAGAAGTTCATGAAGCAATTTGAGGGGCTTCGGTTGACGGAGCGTGGCGACACCACGTTCGTTCTGATGATCGGTGTCGCGTTCTTCGGAACTCTGCTGGCTGCTGACTTCGTTGGCGGTGTGGCATGAGCGAGGACCTGAAGCAGGAGCGCATTGAAGCGTTGAAGCGTCTGCGTGAGCCGTTCGAGCCTGGGGCTATTGGCAAGCTGCCAAAGCCATACCGCAAGGATTCGCAGAAGGGTAACTGCCAGGAGTGCGGTGGCTACCACGGGTTGCCGGCGATGCACCTGGATTTCGTTGGCCACGCTGCTCTGACTGATCGCCTGTTGCAGGTGGATCCGGAATGGCACTGGGAACCCTTGTCATTTGATCAGGTCGGCCTTCCGCAGTTCGACGGGTATGGCGGGTTGTGGATTCGCCTGACCGTGTGTGGGGTGACTCGGCTCGGCTACGGGGATGCACAGGGCAAGAGCGGGGCCAACGCTATCAAGGAAGCCATCGGTGACGCTTTGCGCAATGCTGGCATGCGCTTCGGTGCGGCGTTGGATCTCTGGCACAAGGGCGACTTGTGGGAAGCGAAGGAAGCGCGTGGTGAATTCGCGTCGCCGGATACCCCTCCGGCAAATCACCCAAACCCGGGTGGCTCTGCCGAGCCGGTGCCTGCACCGGGTGAGTCGAAGCAGGAGATTTTCGACAAGCAGCTGGCACAAGCACGAGGCAACCGGGGCCAGCTGGAAGCCCTTGGCAAGTGGGCGCGGAACAGCGGCGCGCCGGAGTCAATCATCAATCAGATCAAGGCCGCCATCGGCGAGCTGGATCAAGCAGCTTAGGAGCAGTCGTGGATAACATTCAGAAGTTTTTCGTGATGGACGCGCTGGGAAAGAAGGTTGCCGACGCGAAGAAGCCTTTGAAGGCTGAGGCTGAGAAGGAGCTGAAGGCCGGTGACCGTAAAACTGTCAGCTTTGATCTGGGTGGTGAGGAGGTCGTGCTGGGTGCGATCACTCGTACTAAGCCCCGGGCGGCTTGGAAGGTCACGAACGAGGCGGAGCTGACTGCCTGGATTGCGGAGAACCACCCGGACATGGTGGAGCAGGTGCCGGTGCCGAAGGACTGGTACGTGCAGTCGTTGCTGGCGCAGGCGGCGAAGATGGACGCGCCGGTGACTGAGGCTGGGGAGCTGGTGCCCGGGATCGAGGTTGTCACGGGTACGTCGTATGCGTCGGCGAAGCCGGAGAAGGACATGGACGAGAAGCTGGCCCGGCTGGTGGCTGGTGGGGTTATCCAGACTTCGGAGCTGTTGGCAATTGAGGGTGAAGCAGCATGATCCGGGCAGTAGACATGGGAAGCGTGTTCGCGTTGGCCAGGTATGCGGCGGAGAAGGCTAAGCCGCTGGTGGAACAGGTTCCGGGTGGGTCACTGGAAGTGCATGCTCACATCGAGGACAAGTGGTTCAGTATTCCGTGGTCGGTGTCGATTTACATTCACCGGACGTTGAATGCCGGGACTCAAGGAAAGGCCTTGGCCCCGATGGTTATCCAGGAATCTCATTTGGTCACTACCGCGGACGTTGACTCGAAGATTCAAGCACTTCGCGAAATCGTAGAACATCAGTCGTGGCCGCTGGATGACTCCGAACAGGCCGCGGCATGAGCCTGGATACTCTCAACCCCGTGAACGTGGAATCGCGGATCCGGGACATTAGCGCCCGGATCGCGAACTCCGCGAGCGTCTGCAACACCCGCTACGAAACGTTCCTCGACGCTGATCGCAACTACGATCAGGCTTTCGCCCGGGCATACATTGGGCATAACGGTCCCGCGCACGAGAAGAAGTACGCCGCAGAGCTGGCCACGGAGACGGAGCGTGCCGCCCGAGATGTTGCCGATGCTTCCTACCGGTACGCGGACCGGTTGGCGAAGGCTTTGGAGTCTGAGCTTCGGGCGTATCAGTCGATCGGTGCGAGCGTCCGGGCGATGTATGGGGTCGCTGGGCGGGGTGAAGGCTCATGAACCGGCGGCAGTTCGCGAAGTACCTGGCGCGGGATCAGCATTGCCCGTGCGGGTGCTTGGGCCGGGAGGACACGTACATTCCGCAGCACAGGATGAACCGGGGCATCGGCGGTTCGAAAGCGTTGGATCGGCCAGCGAACATCATCGTGTTGTGTTCCGAGGTGAACGGGCTGATTGAGTCCAACGCTGATCTTGCCCAGAAGGCTCGGGCGTATGGGTGGAAGTTGCAGCGGTGGCAGATCCCGGAAGAGACACCGATTTATGACAGGGCCACTGGTGAGTGGTCGATTCTCGACAACGACTTCGGTCGGATTATTCAGGAACGAAAGGCGGCCTAGCAATGGCAGGCGAGACAGTTATTACCGTGATTGGCAACCTCACGGCGGATCCGGAGTTGCGTTTTACGCCTTCGGGTAGCGCGGTTGCGAACTTCACGATCGCGAGTACCCCGCGCACGTTTGACCGGCAGTCGAACGAGTGGAAGGACGGCGAAGCGTTGTTCCTTCGGGCGAGCGTGTGGAAGGAGGCCGCGGAGAACGTTGCCGAGACTCTGACGAAGGGCATGCGCGTTATCGCCCAGGGGCGACTGCGGTCCCGTTCCTATGACACGAAGGAAGGCGAACGCCGCACCGTCATGGAGTTGGAAGTGGAGGAGATTGGCCCATCGTTGAAGTTCGCTTCAGCGAAGGTTACTCGCACCCAGCGCTCGGGTGGTGGTGGTTTCAATAACGCACCTCACCAGTCTGCACCGCAGGGCGGCGGGTACAACCAGCAGGACGTGTGGGGGCAGCAGCCTCCACAGCAGAACGCACCACAGGGAGGTGGATGGAATGGGCCAGGCAACGACGAAACCCCGTTCTAAGTCGGTGATCGTTCCCGGGTTCGGGGACAAGAAGTCTTACCACCTGCACGACATGGCATACGGGAGCATCTTAGGGATCCGGGACGCGATCGTATCGCGTAGCCAAGGGTGCTCGCAGACCACCGTCGTACTGGACCCGGCGAAGGTCGAGGGGCTGACGGATCTGCAGAAGCTGGTGTTGGCTGACGGTCAGCCTTCACCGTTCGGCGGTGTGGTTACCGGTAACACGGTGACAATTTACCGCGACTAACTGAACAACGTACGAGAGGCAGCCCTACTGCTTGGGGGCGTAGGGCTGCCTTTTGTGCACTCAAAAACAGGAGAAAAACCATGGTGAAGGTTTACACGAAACCGTCGTGTGTGCAGTGCAACGCGACGTCTAAGGCACTGAACGAGCGGGGGATTCCGTTCGAGAAGATCGACATTTCGCAGGACTTGGAGGCGTTGCAGTTCGTTCAGGGGTTGGGGCACCTGCAGGCGCCGGTCGTTGTTACTGATGATGATCACTGGTCGGGGTTCCGTCCGGACAAGATCGAGGGGCTGGCGGCGTGAGTGTTTTTCAGGCTGTGTGGCCAGTCTTGGATACGAGTATCCCGTATGAGGATTTGAAGGCTGAGGCGATCGAGGATTTGCCGAAGGTGGCACGTCGGCACAACGTGATCACGGTTGGTGAGCCGCAGGCGTACATCCGGCTTGGGAAGGATGTTCCTGGTGTTGGTGACGCGACGTTGGTGGTGATTGTGGAGTCGCCGGTTGCGCAGGTTCCGCCGGCCAGGCTCATAGACCCGAAGTATGCGCAGCCTTGCGACCGGTGCGGTGTGGAGAAAGCTGTCACCCACGGTGTTGGCGAGTATTTCTGCAAGGACTGCAAGCGGTTCGTGAAGGCCGATGGCTGGTTGGAGAACGCATCATGAGCTCCTGCAAGAAGTCATGCTGCTGGACACCGTTCCAAGTGTGCGCCACCAAGAAAGAATGCGGTTGCCATACGAGTGAACGGCCGATTTATGAACGACTGACAGCCTTTGAACTTGAGAGGGCTACCGCAGTCTTGAAGTTCAGGGGAAAACGATGACTCTAATCGACGGGCAGATGGACATCTTCGAGTTGCTGAACGATCAGCGACGTGTGGACGTCACGCACTTGGTGAATCCAGCCGGCGACGCCGGGACGTTTTTCAATCCTGGAACACCTGAAGCTTTAGAAGAAGCGCTAGAGGCTTTCCGCGAGAACCACAGAAAGCGTGGCTTCAGATGGAAAACTTACGTCGGATGGCACACCTATCACGAATCATCCGGCAGCGGGTCGGCGCACCACTCGGCCATGTATCACTCTGGGCTCCACTGCCACCACTATGTAGAGGACTGGTGCTCATGCGTGAAGTGGTACATCACACGCATGTACTGCGACGGGTGCAAATGGTGGTCAGCAATCCATGTGAGAACGAATGACGCGGTGCACGAGTTCTTAGACCACTGCTGGCCAGGATGGAGAGATCTACCCGTGATGGAAGGCAAGCAAGTTGGGTACGAAACCAAATTCGACTTCCCGGATGACTACCCGAAAGAGTTCATGGTCACCGGCGCGCCGATGCTTGATTGCCGAGGCAATAGCCGATCGGCAACGCGTGACATTCCAGGCGCAAACAAGTTCGGTGGTTACCGAGTGGCAATCACTCAGGACTGCGAAAAACACAATGACAAGAGTGTAGTCGTGCGATGACGAGGTTGCCGCGGTGCGCATGCGGGAAGGTATGGACACCAACAAAACAGCAAGCCGAGGCCATGCACAGGTTCGTGGCGGATTACAAAGGCGAAAGCATGAACGTCAACTACTACCAATGCCGGCACGGTGCCTGGCATTGGACAAGACAACGATTATGGAGGGATCACAGTGGCCTGGTTCAACGCCGATGACCGGATGCACTCGCACCCGAAGGTGCGAGCTGCAGGTTTGGAATCGATCGGTTTATGGCTCGTTTCCGGCACGTATTGCACCGATTATTTGACCGATGGGGCAGTGCCGGAATGGTTCGTTTTGTCGTGGCCGAAGGGTAAGGCGTTGGCCGGGAAATTGGTTACCGCTGGGCTGTGGGAGCCAACGGCCGATGGGTGGCAGTTCCTTTCGTGGACTGAGTACCAGCGGACTAAAGAGCAGGTCATCGAGGAAAAACGGAAGGCGGCGGAGCGGATGCGGAAAGCCCGTGAGAAGAACACCGACAAGTGAACGTGCGCCGTTTGTTCGGGCGAACGAACACCGAACAATCTTTGTTTGTTCGGGGCGTGTTCAACCTGTCAACGCTAGCTGAAAATTGACCCCCTGGCGCCAATCGAAAATTGACCCTCCCGGTCCAGTATCTTCTATACCTGCTCAGCGTTTCTCAGCAGATCCTGACGGTTCTTCACCCGGTACGAATCACCGGACAAGGACAACACTTCGGCATGATGAACCAGACGATCAATCATCGCTGAGGCTACAACATCATCGCCAAACACCTCGCCCCATCGGCCAAAAGGCATATTCGACGTGACCAGAACCGAGCCCTGCTCATACCGGTGCGCAATCAGTTGAAACAATAAATTGGCGGCTTCAGCATCAAACGGCAGATACCCGACCTCGTCGATGATCAACAACTTGTAGCGTTTCAGGCGCCGCAACTCATCGTTCAATTTCCCGCTGTGGTGCGCTGCAGCCAGACGCTGGACCCAGCCAGCAGCCGTATCAAAGAGTGTCGGATACCCTTGCTGGCAGGCCTTGACGCCCAGTGCGATGCCCAAGTGGGTTTTGCCCACGCCCGGTGGTCCGAGCAAAATCACGTTCTCAGCCTTCGGAATGAATGTCGTCGTCGCCAGATGCGCCAGGACATCACGCCTCAGCGACGGCTGGAAATCACAGTTGAAATCCTCCACGGTCTTCATTGAGGGGAAATGCGCACCGGCGATACGCAACATGGTGCCGCTGGCCTCCCGATCCGCAACCTGACGCTGGAGCACCGCGGCCAGATACTCCTCATGGGACCATCCTTCATCACGTGCCTGATCGGCCAGCTGTTTCCACGTCCGGCGGATCGTTGGCATTTTGATGGCTCTGGCCAAATGCTCAATTGTTGCTTCCAAAGAACTCATGAAGGATCTCCTAGAAAGTCATGGCCGTCCAGGCCGAAGATTTTGTCGTAGTCAGACAGCTGGCGTGAGGCGACGCCTGTGTCGTGGACGTGGCTGGCGGTGGTACGGCGGATCTTGTTGAACGCCGAGCGCAGCGTTGCAGCAACCTGCACATGCTGCGGGTCGGTAATGACTTGGTGCTTGGCCCAGCACCGTGGATGATCGGCCACCACCTGCTGGTCGCAGACCCCGATCACCCGATCCGTGGTGAGCGTGAAGTCGACAAGCCGGCCGATCATCGAAGGATGCACCGAGTAGTCGTTGCGATCCAGCCGGACATAGTAATCCCTGCTCAGCCGCATCCGTTGGCTGAAACCCGTGGCCGGTGGCATCGGCGGCAGTGCCGTCATCGCCTGCAGATCCTGCGGCAACCGGTCGATGGGCCGGCCCTGGATCGAACGGACCGTGCGCGCATTGGCTTTTGGCAGCCACGCAGCGAGTTGCTGGTTGAAATCCTGCGGGGAGGTGAACTTCCTTCCCGGCAGGAACGAGGTTTCGAAGAACTGGTTATTGCGTTCTGTTTGGCCTTTGAACTCAGGATCCCTCGGTGGAGCCAGAATGATCCTAGTTGCCAGGGTCCCGGCAAACGCTGCCGCGATTTCGGTGACTTTTCCTTTGCCGCCGATGGCAGACTCGCGGTCCCAGATCAAGGCTTTGGGAACTGCTCCCGCATCGTTGATCAAGCTCCACATCCCCGCAGTCAGGTCAGGGCCCTGCCGGCTGGGAAGCATCAGGGCGCCGAGCACTCTGGAATAGGACAGCGTCATCACCAGCACCGGAAGGATCATTGACTGGCCGAACCCGACGGGAATTCGAGGCTCGGGGAACCAGAGATCCATTTGCGCGGCTTGCCCTGGTTCGTGGACCAGCCGGTCCGCAGGGTCCACGCTCGTGTATTCCGGCCGTATCAGTGCGACGCGGTTCTTCAGCGTGGAGATGGAATTCGTCCATCCGATCCGTTCGGCGATGACCGTTGCAGGCATGCGCGGATACTCACGCAGCAGCTTTCGAATTTCTGGTTCGAAAGCGTCGGCGATGGAACCACGCTTCGCCCGTTGGTATTTTGGCGGCTCGGTGGCTGCCAATGCTGAGCGTACGGTGTTGCGTGCGATGCCAAGTCGCCGCGAGATCTCCTTGATTGGCACGCCTTCTGCTTTATGCAGCCGACGGATCTCTGCCCACTGTTCCACATTAATCACTCCCTCAGAATGACTGTTGAATGGACCGGGTGGGGTCAATTTTCAAAAGTCGTTCAAGGGTCAGTATTCAGTTAGCGTTGACACAACCGCCCAAGACCAAGACCAAGTACTTATACTCACCTCAGTCTCATGGGCTTAGTCCTTAAAATCCGTGGTTAGAAATCATCGCGTCGTTACGTCCGTAACGCGTGAGGGAGGAGACGCAATGATGAATGAAATCAATCCAAAAAATCAGATCACCGAGCTGCAGTCTCGACAGCTGGCCGCGTTCATTCATTCGATCCGGCCTGATTGGGAGGTTGCGGGGGTGCATAGGGCTTTGGGGTTTGCGCGGGGTCGTGGGTCGGTGGATGCTTTGGCGGTGGCTGCGGTTCGGGCGGCGATGGTTCCGGGGAATCGTACGCCGGCGGTGATTGGTCAGTCTGGTCCTCATTGGGTTGGGGCTTTTGTTGAGCGGCAGGGGCCGGCGCGGGAGGTGCATTGTGTGGAGCATGATGTTCCGGAGTCGCGGTGTAAGAAGTTTCATCGGCGGGTGGGTCCGCCTGATTGGTGGGAGGACTTCAGGAAGGGCAAGGCGGTGCCGCCTTTAGTGCAGGATGATGCATGATGGGTGGCAGGTCACCTGGGAGTGTTTTAGGCGCTTAGAAACGATTCTGAGCGGTTCAACGATTTAGGAGTTTTTGATGGGACGTAGTTTGCGATCGGCGAAGAATGCTGGCACGAGGATGGAACGAATGACCGCTGACTATCTCGCAGCGGCGTTGGATGATGACGGGATTGACCGGCAGATCAAGACCGGGGCACTCGACCTCGGGGATGTGCGTGGCGTGAAGATTTGGGGGCAGAGGGTGGCTGTGGAGGTGAAGAATACGGCGAAGATCAATCTTTCGGGGTGGGTTGCTGAGGCTGAGGTTGAGCGCGGGAATTTGGATGCGTTGGCTGGTGTGGTGGTGCATAAGCGTCATGGGCGTGCGGCGCCGGAGGATCAGTGGGTGACGATGACGTTGAAGGATTTTGCGGCGTTGTTGGCTGGTGCTCGTCCGGAGTAGTTTTTTGTGCCTGAAAACTTCTTGCACTGTTTCGCATTTGATTAGTGCGGAACAGTGCAGGAGTTGATATGGTGGTAGTGCTAACAAGATCGCCGGGGTTGCCTGGCAGGAGAGGAAATTATGAGCAAGAGTCTTTTGGTCGGTGTGGCTGTTTTGGCTGGTTGTGCGCCGGCTGGCCGTGTAGCGGACACCGTGCCAGTCACCGACGAGGTGAAAGCTGACCTGTTCGGCACCAGCCCCGAGTTCGAACAAGACCTTCGCGAATGCCTGGAAGCGCACCCGATCCCAGTGGATCACGCACCAGACCACCCAGCATCGGTACCACTCGCTGCGTGTGTGGCCGGGGTCTACAAGGCTCACGGCGGTGCGAAATGAGCGCCGATCTGACCCACCTACGCGCAACCCTGACCGAGCACGGCAGTCTGGACAAGTCCACCATCCTCGCGTTGATCGACCGGGCAGAAAAGGCTGAGCGTCAGTCGGCTCATGCCACTTCCGCCCTGAAAGCTCTCGCAGAACGCAACATAGGACTGACCGAGCAAAAGAGGGTCTTGAATGTTCGTTTTGATGCCATGCGAGCCGGACGTGACTCTGAGCGATCACGAGCCGACAAGAACGCAAACAAGCTCGAACAGGCTGAACAGAAGGTTGCGTCTTTGAAGTCCAAGATGGACGGCGAGAACCTGCGCTGGGTGGCATGGGAAATGGTTGAAAACTCTGGCCAGCTCGATCTGCCTGTAGTCACCTGGATAAACAGAATCTCGGATGACGAAGTTTCCATCGAAGCAGCGAAATACTTCTTCTTTGGCGGTATCTCACCGTGCATTCATCTGAACAGTGATGAACCTTTTGACATTGATGACGAGGACCGCCCCGAATGCGAGCATTGCAACCGCCGCGCCCTGGACGGTGATCAGGCATGACCGTCGTTGGACTTTCCGCGCAGGCCATCGCCTACGGAGGAAAAGACCACCCGTGGGACCCATCAGACCTGCAGCGCTGCTTGAACTACATCGACTCATGGAACATCGACACCCCCACGCTACGCAAACGCATGGCAGGAAGGTCCGTAGCTTGGGATCGACTGCTCCCAGAGTGGGACAAACTCGCATCACTGTTCCGGCAGGAAATCGAAAATCAAGGCACTTGGTGGAGCGCACCGCGCACCTATCAAGAAATGAAACGCATCCTTGCCGACGGCATAGCCTGCGATGCCTGCGATTCAACAGGGCGCGGAACCGAATGCGCCAAGTGCAAGGGCACTGGCCGGCGATCAGGTGGCCGATGCAGGGCTGAACGTTGCTACGGGGGAGCTGACTTCTGTGGCAGCTGCCGAGGACGTGGATACACCGACCGTATGGCACGAACCAACCAAGGAGAAAACAATGCCTAACCAGCCCCCGCTAAACCCGGACGCGCTCGAAGCTGTGGCTCATGAACGTTATGAGGCGAGGCGATCATTTGAAGGCCTTCCACCTTGGGAGGACTTGTTGGAAAGGAATCGAAAAGCGGAGATTAGGGGGCTAGGAAATATCGTGTCCGCTTATCTCGCCGCCGCCCAGCCAGAAGTGAACAGCGTGGAAGAACTCGACGCGCTGCCAGCAGGAACGCTAGTCAGGGCAGGCGGCCGCGAGTTCTATAAGACCTCATACATCGACCTTCCTTGGATTCTTCCCTATGGCGTAGATCGGTTTGCGAGCGGATATCTCGCCAAACATTCCAAGTTGACCGTGACGCACCGCCCGGGGATGAACGATGCCTAGGCATGGCGAACGGGGCCTCACCTCGAAAGGTAAGACCCCGTCCTGCCGCGCAAATTACGCCCTCTTGCGAGTGACCAGTCCCCAGATAATGAGGACGATCAGCGAGCCGCCGATGGCCAGCAACCAAGTTGAAAGCGACCAGAATTCGTTCACTCCGACACCGAAGATCGCGGATCCAAGCCAACCACCAACAATGGCACCAACAACACCCAGCAGTAGGGTAGCGAGCCAGCCGCCACCCTGCTCACCTGGCTTGATCGCCTTAGCGATCGCACCAGCAATAAGGCCTAAAACAATCCAACCAATGAAACCCATGACTTCCTCCTGTAGGGATCGAGTACTTCGTTCAGCATCTGGATTGAGATGCACTCGGAAAACAATACAGGTCGATGCACAGGTTTTACTAATCAGAAACATAGGAGGCGATCGTAATGGGCGCTAATGAGAAGCACGCTGCCACCTACCACGGCGGAGAATACACGCCGGATGCTGATGGCCTTCGCGACCTGTGGGTGGACTCAAAACTAGACCACCTGCCAAGAGCTGCGGGGATTCCCCTGGTTCCAACCGTGCAAGCCGAATTCAACCGCTGGCTTGAAACCGTCCGCTCCGAAGCGAAAGCAGAAGCGCTCGAAGAAGCCATCAACGCGCTCATGGCTGGACCAGAAGCCAACCTAAACCCAGACGGAACCATGCGCCCACCTCACCTGCACCGTTCGCCAATACTCAAGCGAAACCCACGACTACGAGTAGCGAATTGGCTACTCCGACAAGCCAACCAGTACAAGGAGGAACAGTGAGCAGTGGTAAATCTCGGAGTTTCGAACGTGACCCGTTACCAATCTTCCAAGCATCCTGTGCATGCGGATGGAAAGGCAACGAATGGTCGTTCAAAGCACCAGTACGCGAAGAACAGGCAGCACACCGTTGCGACAACGAGGAAACCTTGTCCTGTGAAAAACAAGGATGAAACCTGATGACTACCCCAATAGAGGCTCAACGCCTGTCGGGAGTTGACCGAGGGAAACATGTACGGTTCACCGCCGCCGGCCCACTACACCTGGTCTACGAAGGCGAAATGGTACAGGTGAAACACCTGGGCGACGGTGGAACAACCATCGTCATCCGGACAAAAGATGGCCGGCTCGAATGGGACCACGTGGATCCAGCGTCAAATTCAGAGATTACGGGGAAGGCTTTGAAGCCTTGCGCTGGCTGATCAATTCTTGCATTTTGGTGAGCTTCGCAGTTGACTCGTATACCTCGTCAAGTATGGAATCCATGAATCCCAATATGTGGTCGGCATCATCGGATGTTAGCTCTTGGTCGAAATCTCCATGAGCCATATCGTTCCCGATTGCCCTAAGAACGTGAGCAGTTTCTTTGACAAATCGGCGGACAAGTCCTTGGTCGAAAAGGTTGTCAATTTTATGGAACAGATCTCGACCACTGGCACCTTGCTCCTTACATACAGCCTCGATCACGGCTCGGCAAAGTATCGCAGTGGCCCTGTAGGCGGCAATGCTGTGAACCTTATGAGCTTCAGTAGCTGCTTCTGCAATATGCGAAGGAGAGTTTGGAAATGCCTTTTCTGAAGATGGCTGCGGGTAATACCTGTCTGGCTTACCCACGTTGTTCCAAAAACCGATCCAGGATTCCGCCATGTGCGCGTTGTACGGAGGGGCAGATTCGATTTGATACGCAATCGTTAGGCGCTTGCACATATCGCACCGTAAAGCCTGTTGGCAGAGAACGCCATCTCGTCCCATGATTTTGACGGTGATCGTCTCTCCGACTCCGCGAGGTGTGAAATGAGTTTGCTCATTGCAATTTCCGCAGAGAAAAGCTGCCATCCTAAATCCCCAATCTTGTTAGCTATCAGAATCTTCGCATGAAACATTCGGAAAGGTGAATCAATGCGTGACCTTATCCACCAACTAACCCGCACCCACTACCTCGATGGGAAAATGCAGGAATCGCTACTCGCCCAAATCGAAGGTGCAGCACAACCATGCCGTGCCGGCGGCGCATCAGGCCCAACCAGCGAGCTCAAGGTACCTGTGGATGTTGGATCCATGAGCATCCTGCAGGACATTGACTGGCATGCACGCGACTATCACTACAGCTTGTTCGGATCTGATACTGGAACACTGCCGGCGATCATCCAAGCATTCGAAACCGTGGAGCGTGAGGACTGGCAGAAGTTCTTGGAGAAGAAACTGGGGGAGTGGGCGAACAGTATTCGTTCGTACCTGAACCCGACAAAGCCACCAAGGAAAATCAACCAGCCTTGCCCCGCCTGCGGAACCTACCTGTACGGGGCAGAGCACGAGGTCGCCCTGGTCCTGTACTGCTGGGGCGAGGACGAGAAGATGCTTCCACCGGGTGAATGGCGTGCGCAGTGCCGGGTGTGCCCTGCAGTGTGGGAGGGTGAGCAGCTGGGCTGGTTGTCTAAAGCGTTATCCGCATAAAACATGCATCATCTCGCCTCAAAATAGTGCAGAACAATGCAATTTTCAGGTATAGTTAGTGGTGGTTAGGCATTCGTGTCTCCAAAATCAGCCAAGGTCTTGTTAGCACATCTCCCTTGGCGAGAAGCCCCGCGTTGCAGTAACTCACTCCGCGGGGCTTCGCCATAACTGAATAGCCCCCAAGGAACACGAGACCTGGGGGAGCGACTGTAGCTCAGCGGTAGAGCCATAGGTGCGCCGGTTCAATCCCGGCCAGTCGCACGATACTGGTTTGCTCATGGCCAGTAGAATCCCGTCACCCCCATGGAAGGGTCGGCATGGTTCCCCGCCGAATTGAAGCGGACCACCACGGCAGTAGAAGAGTCAAGGTGACAGGGCTGGCTGTAAACCGGTCCACGGTAGGTTCGATTCCTACTGCTGCCACGCTCCGGGAGTAGTGCAAATAACTGTGCCGCCGACGAGATAGGACCTCGCCGACGGCTATCGAGAGTTATTTCTTCTCTCGAACAGTAGTGGATGGGTGCTTCTTCGCGTACTTCTCGGTCACAAAGCGACCGGTCTTTGCGCTCCGGTGCACCGCACCCGAGCTCTTGGAGCTCTTCGCCACTGATCATCACCTCCTTCCGCAAGTAGGTGATGATTCTGATTCTAGTGCCGTGGCAAGACGAAAGGCTGTAGATTAAACGTGGCCAATTTTAGTCTTCGTCCTCGTTGTCAAATAGATCCTGAAAATCTCTAGGATCTATTGCATTTCGTGGCTGATACCCTTTGCCCTCAAGTATCTCTTGGATCGTTTTCTTATCAGGAAATTTGGGATCACCCGGCGACATGGGCTTAACTCCTTAACTATTCATCGTTCTGCGTGTTTTTAGATCATAATCAATGAATGCCGACAACATTCACTGCAGTAGTCATTTTTGCCGTTCTACTACTTCCTGGACTGACGTATGTATACGAAGTAGAGCGGCGCAAGGTGACACCAAAACTATCCAGCTTTCGAGAAACTTCACTCGTGCTTATGGTCAGTATGATCAATTTCGTCGTAGCTTCAGTTCTCGTCTTGATTTTCGCAGCGATGTTCCCGGGTATCGGAGAAGCCGTTGATCTGGTTCTGCGCTCCCGGGAGAGCATCCTGCTCAGCAACCCACGAGCGGCTCTTGCTTGGTTAGTTGGTTACCTTATCGTGGCCACTTTAGTGACTGGAATGTCTGCCTACTTCAACTGGTGGGGAAAGATTCGCACCTATATCACCGGACGGGAAGCGATTTTCCAAGTGGCAGGATGGGCGTTTGCCCAGAACTACAAAACTGACATGACTGAGTATGATGCGAATGTTCTGATTCGCGCAACCGTCTATCTGAAATCAGGATCCAGCATACGAGGCCAAGTTCTTGGCCATACGTCTAGCACAGAAGATGATCAGCAAGCATCCATCACATTAGGGCGACCACTTCACATCTCAGACTCAGGTGGTGCGCGTAAGCAGATTGCCGATTTAGATAAAGTCGTGATTCACTCGAACGAAATTTCCTATGTTGGTTTCGAAATAAAGAAACCTAAGATGTGATGCAAGATTCAACAACAGTTATCTTTGGTCGGAGGTCGTGAATGTGGCGGCACCGCGTAAGTACACAGACAAGCAACGCGAAGAAGCCCTCCGCCTCTACGAGCTAGAGGGGCCAACAGCAGTAGCCCATAAGCTTGGAATCCCCAAAGGGACCGTAGCTCAATGGGCGAAGCAAACAGGTACGCAAACGGTTCGCAATGAACGCACCGCGCACGCGACTGAGGCTGTCATGGTTGATAACAAGCTTCGCCGCCAGAACATTGCGGCTCGTTTGTATGACCAGGCGGAGACTACGTTGAACATTCTGGAAGCCGGTTCATTCCAAACGTTGAAGCGTGGCGAGGGCGGCGCGGAGCATTCGGCCACATTGGATTTCATTCCTTCTGCTGAACGCCGGACGCTGGTGCAGACGGTCCAGATCGCTTTGAAAACTACTCATGAGATTGATGCTCGCGATAACGACAACGGTATGACTGCTGGTAAGTCGATGTTGGAGAAGTTGGCTGAGCAGTTGGGGGCGATGCCTGTTGTCGATCCTGACGTTGGAGAGTCCGGCGGAGGCGGTGAGCCGGAGGCAGCTGCACTTCCTGCAGACGAGTAGTCATCGCGTGAATATTCTTGAGGGTGCGATTCGTTCGGGGAAAACCATTATTGCGTTGTTGCGGTGGTTCTTGTTCCTGGCGAAAGCTCCTCGCGGTGGGGAGCTGCTCATGATCGGACGCACCCGCGATAGCGTGTGGCGGAACATGGTGGCACCGATGCAGAACCCGGACTTGTTTGGCCAGCTGGCTGATCAGGTTGTGGGGAACTATGGTGCACCGACCGTGAAGATCCTGGGCCGCACGGTTCATATCATGGGTGCTTCGGATGCGAAGGCTGAGAAGGTGCTCCGTGGTATGACCGTGGCCGGCGTGATCGTTGACGAGGTAACCACGTTGCCGGAGGAGTTCTTCACCCAGCTGCTCGGACGCATGAGCGTGAAGGGTGCCCAGCTGTTCGGAACCACTAACCCGGATTCGCCGGCCCACTGGTTGAAGCGCAAGTTCCTCGACCGGATCAGCACCGGGTTGAAAGGTTGGGGGCGTTGGTCGTTCACCATCGATGACAACCCATCGTTGGAGCCTGAGTATGTGGAGTCGATCAAGTCCGAATTCACTGGGCTTTGGTATCGGCGGTTCATCCTCGGCCATTGGGTCGCAGCCGAGGGCGCTGTGTATGACATGTGGGATCCGAAGAAGCATGTGATTGGTTGGGACGCTCTCCCGCCGATGACCCGCACGCTCGCGGTCGGTATCGACTACGGCACCACGAACGCGACCAGCGCGGTCATGCTCGGCCTCGGCGTGGATAACAGCTTGTATTTCATGGACGAGTGGCGGTACGACGCTAAACAATCGCAACGCCGACTCACCGACTCCGAAATATCCGGGCGTATGCGTGCCTGGATGACCGATGACCACCACCCGCTCGGCTCACCAACCCCTGAGTGGATGATTGTTGACCCTGCAGCCGCATCGTTCAAAGTTCAGTTAGCGAACGACGGTGTTGGCAACCTGATCGACGCAGATAACAACGTGCTCTACGGCATCCGCACCATGGCTTCCGCGTTATCGGCCAACAAACTGATGATCGCTGACCGGTGCACGGGCCTGATCGAGGAAGCACCATCATATTCGTGGGATCCGAAGCAGACGGAGAAGGGCGAGGACAAGCCGTTGAAGGTCGCAGACCACAGCCTGGACGCCGCCCGGTACGCGCTGACCACGACCGAAACGAACTGGCGACCATATGTCGCCCTCGCAGCCTAGGAGCAGGAATGATCAAACTGCCAGACGGCGAACCGTACATCGCCCCACCAACAGTTGGGCGCATCGTCCACTACCAGCCGTTCCACCCGATCGCACCACTCGCTGCGATCGTCACTATGGTGCACGACAAGCACACCGTGAACCTGACCGTGCTCAACGCGGACGGCACCACGAAACCTGCTCTCAACGTCGCCTATTCCAGTATCCCGTCTGAGGGTTGCTGGTCTTGGCCAAGATAACCTAGGAGGCCACCTTGCCGTTGCCAGCCAACAACACCGTGTGGCCACCAAAACAACTCGACGCCATCACACCCAAGCTCAACGAATGGGCCGCCTGGTACGAGTCCAACACTGACAGTCTCACCACCGTGTACACGAAGCAACCCGCAAACGTACGCCGTGGTGTCCTGGGTGCGGTGAAGCGGTTCTTCTGGGGTGACACCCGCACCGATCTGACGAAGCCGGCGGAGCGGAAACTGCACGTGCCGGCGGCAGCGGACCTGTGCAAGGCATCTTCAGATCTTTTGTTCAACGAGCCACCTACCGTGACCGTTGACCATGAGAAAACGCAAGGCCGCGTGGAAGAGCTCACCGGCCCGGACTTCCACGATGCCCTCGCGAACGCTGCAGAAACCACCGCGGCACTGGGTGGTTCATTCCTCCGCATCACCTGGGACGTGGAACTAGAAGATCACCCGTTCCTCACCCACGTTGACTACGACGCAGCCCTTCCTGAATTCCGATTCGGACGGCTCGTCGCTGTCACGTTCTGGCGCGTAGTGAAAACAGACGGGCAAATCGTCCACCGGCACCTCGAACGACACGAAACCATAGACGGCATCGGTGTCATCTTCCACGGCCTGTATCAAGGTACACCAACGAACCTCGGGCAGATCATCCCACTTACCGACCACGCTTCAACAGCTGGCCTGGAAGTCGATGAAGAAGGGAAGATCAGCACCGAGTCCGAAGGTCTCGCGGTGTTCCACTGGCCGAACATGGGCCCGAATCGGTCATGGCGGAAAGACCCGCTAGGCCAATACCTCGGCCGCTCAGACTTGGACGGCCTCGAACCGCTCTTCGACGCACTAGACGAAGCCTACACATCGTTGATGCGTGACGTCCGCCTGGGCAAAGCAATGCTGGTTGTCCCCAACACCCTGTTGAATAACAACGGGCCCGGCGCCGGCGCAAGCTTTGGGCAGGACGAAATCTACTCGGGTGTGAACGCGCCCCCAGGATCCGCAGCTGACTCCAAACTGTCAATCGAGCAGATCCAATTCGACATCCGTGTGCAGGAACACGAGCAGACGATCAAGATCATCTGGGACCAGATCATCAAGTCCGCCGGCTACAGTGCACAGACGTTCGGTGACGGTGGCGACGTAGCTGTGACAGCTACGGAGGTGTTCGCGAAGGAACGCCGTTCCGGGTTGACGCAGGGCCGTAAGGGTCGTGCTGTTCGCCCGGTGCTGGAAGCCATTGTGAAAAAGCTGTTGGCTGTGGATAACCTCGTGTTCGGTTCGGGTAACGACCTGACCAAGCCAGTTGAGGTTGAGCTAGCCGACGGTGTAAAGGACGATCCTGAAGCGTTGGCACGCACCGCGCAACTGCTCGGCACTGCTTTGGCTGCGTCCATTGATACGCGTGTTCGCATGGTCAACCCGGACAAGGACGAGGACTGGATCACCGAGGAAGTGGAGCGGATCAAAGCTGAGAACCAGCTCGATTCACTAACTGACCCCGATACTCTAGGCATCGACGGTGAAGGCTTGTCCAACGAGTTTGGGGTAGAGAATGGCGATGCGACCGAATGAAGCACGTGACCTCGCTGAGCGGGTCCGTGACATTTATGTTGCTGCTGAGTCGCTGATCTTGGAGAAGCTGGCCCGGGCTGTTGCCAATACTGGTGACAGTCCGGACTGGTTGACTACTCGCCTAATGGAACAGCGTGCACTACTAAGGCAGTTGGATAGGATCCTTGCTGATCTTGACCGGCGGGTGCCTGGCGCGGTGGAGCAGGTTGTGGGGCTGGCGTATAACCGTGGGATCGCTTATGCGGTCCATGATGCGGAGAAGGCAGGCATCGAGGGTGACTTGTTCGGGCGTGTGGCTAACACTGGTGCTGAAACCGTGATCGCTCGTGCGGCGATCGAACCGTTGGGCGGGATGCGGTTGAATGTGCGACGGTGGGTGTCCGATGTTTTCAACCGGGTCACGTTGCAGGCAGCGTCTGAAGTGATTGCCGGTAACGTTACCCGGCGTGAAGCATCAGCACGATTGTTACGGACGTTGGCCGGCCAAGGCGTGAAGGGCTTCATTGATCGTTCAGGCCGCCAGTGGGAGATGGGCGCATACGCAGAGATGGCGACCCGCACCGCAACTTCTCAAGCGCTTCGGGAAGGGCACGGCGACCGGTTGTTGCACTACGGTGTGGACACGGTCATCGTGTCCGATAGCCCGGAGGAGTGCAAGCTCTGCCGACCCTATGAGGGCAAGGTGCTTTCCTTGACAGGGAACACTACCGGCAAGCTGAAGGACGGCAAGACCGTTGTCGCGTCACTCCGTGAAGCCACCAGCAAGGGCTTGTTTCATCCTGGCTGTACACACTCGTACTCGGTGTACCTGCCCGGGATCACCAAAGGCCCAGGCAGAGTGACCGCGAACCCTGAAGGTGACAAGCTACGCCAACAGCAACGCGCCTACGAACGCCGTATCCGTGGGTTGAAGCGGGAGAAGATCCTCATGCAGGATCTGGACCCTGCAGCGTCAGCGCTGGCCGGGCAGAAGCTTCGCGCCAAGCAAGAGGAATTCAAGGCGTGGCGCGAAGCAAACGGGCGTAAAGATTTGTCCTACCGGACAAACCTCAAGAGTCGTTAGTCCTTAAAAGTTCTGCAGGACTTGCACCAGTTTTGCAACGGTGGCTGTGAATCAACCAGGGACTTTTCTCTTTGAGGCATGCGCTTCAAGACCAGCGGACCGCCACAATCCTGGCACACTTCAATTTCTCGACCTGCCATAACGCTCTCCTTTTACGTACTGCCGTCTGCTAGCCAGCCGGTCTCCGCACCATACCCAATTACTCCGACACTTTGAACCCATGAAAGGGGTTACTTGTCATGCCTCGACGCACGATCCATGGAATCGACCCATACGCACCCGGCGGTGTTGAAGCTCTAATCGAGTTCAACCGCAGTCTATGGGGCGACATGCAAATGAACGCCAACACAGGCGGAGAAACGCCTGGGGGAGATCCATCGACTGAGCCTGCTGGGACACCGTCTGGCAACGAGCCTCCTGCTGGCGGCACCCCGCCGGCCGCCCAGCCTGCACCAAAGAGCGCAGAAGCTCCGAAGGGCGTCACGCCGGAATGGGATGGCAAGGTGGAATCCCTGCCACCTGCAGCGCAGAAGATGATCGCCGACCTTCGCAAGGCCGACGGTGACGAACGGGTTGCCGCCAAGACCCTCGCAGCGATCCAGAAGGCTCTCAACCCTGACGCGAAGGGCGACGAAAAGCCCACCGCCGAACAACTCACTAAGCAACTCGCAGAACGCGACACCGCCGCCAAACAGGCACAGACCGAACTCGCGGTCTACCGCCTCGCCGGCAAGCACGGTGCCGACGCTGACGCGCTCCTAGACTCCCGCGCCTTCCTGGTGAAGATCGCGGAACTCGACCACACCAAGACCGCCGACGTTGAGAAGGCGATCAAGGAAGCGGTTGAAAGCAATCCCAAGCTCAAGTCCGTCCGGGTGGCGGGATCGAGCACGGCCGACGGCGCTGGCGGGTCCGGCGAAAAGGCCAAGAAGAACACCGGCCTAGGCGATGCCCTGGCCGGGCACTACGCCACTAACTAGAAAGGGACGGCACCATGCCCGTAACTCTTGCGCAGGCGTCTCAGAACGCCGCCACCGACGTCGATACCGCGGTAATCGATGAATTCCGTACCTCCGCCCTGCTGGACAACCTCATTTTCGATGACGTTGTGAACCCAGCTGGTGGCGGAGCGACCCTGACCTACTCGTACCGCCGACTGGCCACCATGGGTGACGCACAGTTCCGTGCGGTCAACACCGAGTACACCCCGACCGAGGCGACCACCACTCGCCACAGCTCGGACCTGAAGATCCTGGGCGGTTCGTTCCAGATCGACCGTGTTCTGGCGAAGATCGGCCCAGCTGCTACCGGTGAGGTGCAGTTGCAGATGGATCAGAAGATCCGTGCTGCGAAGGCTACCTTCTCGGATGCTGCGATCAACGGCGACTCCGCTGTGAACGAGGATTCGTTCGATGGCCTGTCCAAGGCGCTGACCGGTTCCACCACCGAGGTGGCTGCCGGTAACACCGCGTTCGACTGGTCTGCAGTCATGAACGAGGACAACAGCTTCAAGGTGCTTGACGCACTGGACGAACTGCTGGGCCTGCTGGACGGCGACCCAACCCTGCTGATCTCCAACGCGAAGGCGCTGGCGAAGATCCGTGCAGCTGCTCGTCGCTCCTCGATGTACGTCAAGGAGCCGGGCCCGGGCAAGTCGAGCTTGGAGCGTTACGGCAACGTGCTCCTGTTCGACGCTGGTAAGAAGGCCGGCACCAACCAGGACATCATCCCGGTGACCGCTGGCGCTACTGACCTGTACGCGGTGCGTATCGGCCTGGATGGTTTCCACGGCGTGTCCACTGCCGGCGGTCAGCTGGTCGAGACTTGGCTGCCTGACTTCACCAAGGCTGGTGCTGTGAAGACCGGCGAAGTGGAGATGGGCCCGGTCGGTGTCGCGCTGAAGGCTACCAAGGCTGCCGCGGTTGCTCGCGGTGTCAAGGTCTCGGCCTAACCAACCCCCTTTGTGGAAGGCGGGACGCTTACGAGTGTCCCGCCTTTCCCATTCTGGAAAGGAACGACCATGGCAACAACCATCAAGTCCCCTCAAGAGGGATACACCGGTACTGACACTTACGGTCCGCTGACCTTGGAGTTCAAGGACGGCGTGGCGACCACTGACGAGACGCTGTCTGCTGGCCATAAGGCGTACTTCAAGAAGCTCGGCTTCAAGGTGTCCGGTTCTCGCGCACAGTCCACCGAGAGCGCCGACGAGGGTCCATTCGACCCGTCGAAGCATTCGGTTGACGAAGTACTGGCCTACCTCGGCGTAGCTGAAGGCCACGACCCCGTGATTGCTGGCGAGTTCGAGCGTGTCATTCAGGCGGAGGAGGACGGCAAGAACCGTTCGACCCTGCTGGCCGCCGCGGCTGAGAAAAAGGCCGAATGGGACGCCGAGAACACTGGCAACTCTGAAAACACCGAAGGGGGTGGCAACTAATGGGAGCTGACCCACGAGTAGTTGGCGAAGTTTTCGACGGCACCACCCTCCGTGATGCAGCTGTGGATCCACGGCCTACCGACTTCCTGCCGCCAACCAACGCTGGTTTGGAAGGTGAAGCCGGCAACCCGCACGGCCCTAACGTCGTATCGCCGGAGATTCACGCTGTAGAGGGCAATCGCCCTGTGCTGGCTGGGCTCGTTTCCAGCGATCCGGCGGTTCAGGAAGCAGCTGAGACTGCGCACCTGGCCGAGTGGCATGAGACCGCAGGAACCATCACCGCGTGGGCTGCATCGACAGCCTACGAGGTTGGCGACCGTGTAACGATCGCCAGCGGTGCGATTCTCACCGCATCCGTAGCAGGAACCTCAGGCACTGTGGAACCGACCGGCCCGGGTGTCGATGGAACCGTGACCTGGGCATAACGAAGGAGGGGCATCATGCGTATTTATGCGACAGCTGCGGACGTTCAGGAATGGACTGGTCAGGCGCCGCCGGATAACGTGGTGCCCCTTCTCCGCTCGGCCTCCGGGCTGGTGGAGGAAGCGACAATGCTGGCCGTATACCCGGCTGATACAGAGGGCTTACCACGGCTCACACGCCACGCCACGGCCTTCAAGGAAGCGACGTGCGAGCAGGTAGCGTTCTGGGCGGCCAACGGTCTTGACCCGACTGCAGGCGAGCTTGTGGAAGCCGAGAAGCGTGTGGCATCTTCCAAGAGCATCAAGGGTGCCTCGGTGTCCTACGATGCGGCGGACGCGGCCCGGGCTAAGCAGGCGCGGGTGGACGCTTTGCGTGCGCTTTGCACTTCGGCGTTCTCGATTCTCCGCAACGCTGGTCTGATCAGCACGGTGGTGAACCGATGACAGCTGCAGACGAGCTAGAGGACTTCTACGACAAAACCGTAACCGTCCGAACCCTCACCGGAACCGGCTCATGGGGCGACACATGGGAAGAGACCACCGGTGTGCGATGCTTCGCCGACGAAACCCGCACCCAGGTCCGCGACGGGGCCGGCGCCGAAGTAATCTCAGAGACCACGCTCACCTGCCCTCCCGAGTACGCAGGAATCTTCAAACCAGGCTCGGAAGTAATCCTCCCCACGAGGACAGCATTCGTCATCAAAGCCGGCATAGCGGACCCCGGCCTGCTGGACCTTCCCGCACACGTGGAAGTGAATCTCACCTAAAGGGGGCAGTTATGGCTAAGGGCTGGAAACTCAAAACCAACCCCGTCATCCCACGCCTACGCAACGCATCAGGCCGCGGCCTCGGACTCGCAGCCGAACACGTACTCGGCGAATCCAACAAGATCATCCCCCACGAGGAAGGCACCCTGCAAAACACGGGCGCCACCTCCGTGGATACTAAGAACCTCCGCGCCGCCGTCAGCTACAACACCCCCTACGCGGTAGTGCAGCACGAGGACCTTAGCCTGCGCCACGACGAGGGAAGGCAAGCGAAATTTCTCGAAACCGCGCTTGCCTCTGAGAAAGATGCTGTACGCGAAATTGTGCGTCGAACCATAGCAGGAGAGTTCTAGATGGGGTTCCAAGTTGACCTACTGACTGGTGCAGGGGAATTCCTTCACGCTGAAAACGTCGGCATGTGGAACACGACCGGCGTTTTCGGTCCGAATGACACGGCCATAACTATTGACCAGCTCCCTACCGACCAGGACAAAGCCATAGCGCTGACCCTGTACCCGGTCACCGACTCCGGCAACACCGACTCAGTGGTGGGGCTGCAGTTGAGGATCCGGGGCGGACGGAATGACCGGGTGAGCGTGAAGAACATCGCTGACCGTGCCTTCGACGCGCTACACGATCTGAAGCACACCACCTGGGGCGGCATACCAATCATCCGGATCGCACGGCAATCCGGGACCAATCTTCCACCGGACAGCAACAACCGGCAGGAAGCGACAGAAAACTACTACCTGCAGTTGGTGCGATCAGGCACCCACCGCGAAGACTAACCGAAAGGTAAAACCATGACTGACATTGTTTCTGGCGTGCTCGGTGACTGGCTGCTCGAAGTAGCCGAATACCTTGACGGCACCGAACCGACCGCGTGGACCCCGGTAAAGGGGCTCACCGAGTTCACTCCTCCGCAGACAGAGAAGAACCTTGAAGATGACGGAGAGTTCGACGGCACGCACTGGGGTTCACAGATCGCCACCGGCATCTCCTGGACTGCTGAGGCCACCGCGAAGGTTCCGCGTGCTTCCCTGCCAGCAGACCCCGGCCAGGCGATCTTGAAGGCTGCAGGCCGGGAAATCGCTGAGGGCGGTCTCGTCCATGTTCGCTTTACGAAGCGTGGCGTCACCCCCGCCGCCGGGGACCAGGGCGTGGCGGATGTGTCCTACGTGGAGAACGGCGGTCCGAAAACCGACCTGACCACAGCCGCCATTACCTTGACCGGCCGTGGCGCACTCGTGCCGTACACCGCCGCTGTCTAACCATTTTCCTTGCCGCCGCATTTGTCGAGGGTGCGGCGGCAAGGATCGACCTCGACTATCCTCGGCACGGAAGGCTTGAACATCATGGCTTTGAAAGATCTGGATGCTGTACTCGGTGAAGGGCACTCCCTACCGGTGCGCGGTAAAACCTACTTGATCCCGCACGCGTCCGCGCATGTGGCATTGCGTTTCCAACGGTTCCTGGACATTGCGCAGCGCGCCCACGAAGCGCAGGAGAATGACCAGGAAGTCCGTTTGTCGGATGACGACAAGCTTGTGCTCACTGACGCGCAGGAGAACGACATTATTGTGCAGACTCTCGGCCCGGAGCTGCACGAAACACTTACTCGTGATGAAGGGCTGGCCTATGAGCATGTGAAGCTCATGGCCTATTACAGCCTGTTCCACGCCGTGTTCGGTGCGGACAAGGCTGAGGCGTACTGGAACTCGGGGGGAAAAGCCCCAGCCCCGAACAGGGCGGAGCGCCGAACGGCGACCCGGACCCGTACGGGCGGGGCGAGTACGACCCGGAAACCGGCCTCTCGGAATGGTACGAGTACCCCGAAGGCAAAGACCCAAACTCGGGGCTAACGTGGGCTGACGTTTACAAGCATTGGAAATTGATCGATGCTGACCTGCACCAGTTCTATGGTGTGGACACTGCGGACGGCATCCTGAAGAACCGGCCTTACGTGTGGCTGGTGACGAGGGTTTCCGGGCTTATGGCGGTGGAGCATTCCCGGCTGCGCCTGAAACTGTACCCTCCGAAGAAGCCGACCGCGCACCGCCGCAAATAACCGAATAAAGAGAACCTGGGAGGTTTCCTTGTCCCTGTCAATCGGTGAACTAACAGGCTACCTTGATTTGGATTCTGGCCCGTTTGAGAAGGCAGTCGGCGGGGCCATGGACTCCCTCGATTCCAAGAAGTGGACTGTCGCTGCGGCGGCGGCTGGCGCTGCCGCTGGTGCGGCTCTCGGTTCCGGGCTGGCATCCAGCATCAACACGGACGGTGCAACCCGGAAGATGAACGCCTCCCTTGGGCTGACCGGGGCGGAGGCGGAGAAGGCCGGTAACGTGGCCGGGAAGCTGTACGCCTCGGGCATGGGTGAGGGCATCGAGGACGTGACCGGTGCCGTTGAATCGGTCATCTCTTCGATTGATGGGATGCGGGGTGCGTCCGAAGCGGACATTGAAGCCATGGCACGCGCCATGTCCACAGTCGCAGGTATTGCAGAGGAAGACGTGACGCGGGCGGCCCAGGTCGCCGGCCAGATGATCACCACCGGCTTCGCGAAGGATGGTATCGAAGCTGCGGATATGCTCACGGTCGCGCTGCAGCAGACTCCGAAGGCGCTGCGTGGAGACCTGCTGGATGCCATTGACGAATACGGGCCCATGTTCCAGCAGCTCGGGTTCAGTGGAGAGCAAGCCATGTCGTTACTCGTGGATGCTTCCGCCAAGGGCATGTACGGCATCGACAAGACCGGTGACGCAGTCAAGGAATTCAGCATCCGCGCAACTGACATGTCCAAGGCCACGGGTGACGCGTACGCGGCTCTGGGCATGGACCAGGAGAAGATGACCGCCGCACTGTTGAAGGGCGGCGATGATGGGGCCGCAGCGTTCCAGAAGATTATCGGCGGCCTGCAGGACATGAAAGACCCTGTCGCCCAGTCCGAAGCGGCACTGGCCCTGTTCGGTACTCCGATTGAGGATCTGAGCACAGCGGAAATACCGAAGTTCATTTCATCGCTGTCTGGTGCCGGCGGAACCTTGGGCGAATTCGGGGGTAAAGCTGCCGCGGCTGGCGAGGAAATCAACGGCGGGCCGGGGCACGCTGTGAAGGAGCTTTCCCGCACCGTTGAGACTACCTTCGCCGCAGCGGTCGAAGGCATCCTGCCGACGCTCACCCCGATCCTGGACTTCCTGACGACAATGGCGCCAGTCCTTGGGCCACTCGCTCTCGGCCTTGCAGCGTTCGCCGCAGCGATCTGGCTGGTGCAAGGCGCCATGGCCGCTTGGAACGTCATCCAGCTGATCCTGAACGCTACGTTGTGGGCTTCCCCAATCACTTGGGTTATCGCCGCCGTGATTGCGCTGATCGCCGTCATCTGGTTGATTGTCGCGAATTGGGAAGAAATCAGCGCTTGGCTGGTGTCTGCTGGTGAGAAGTTCGCGGCGTGGTGGGGTGAATTCTGGGCTGGTGTGGGCGACTGGATTTCCGAGGTGTGGGGAGGCTTCGTCAACTGGATCAAGGAAATCTGGGGCGGATTCTTCAATTGGCTAAAAGGCGTCGGGAAATCGATCAGCAGCTGGTGGAATGGGTTGTGGTCGAGCGTCGGACAGTTTGTTAGCAACACTTGGAACGACATTATTAGCTGGATCAAGGCGGCTTGGGCAAAGATCACTTCGGCTATTCAGGACGCTGGCAATAATGCCAAGAATTTCCTATCTGGCATTTGGAACTCGGTTAAGTCCACGGTCACAAATGTTTGGAATTCGATTCTTGATTGGTTCAGGGGTATTCCCGGCAAAGTCCTTGGACGGCTAAATCAGCTTGCTCAACTTGGTGCCAAGGCTGCCGAATGGTTCGGCAAAGTCAAGACGGCTGCAGTGGACAAGTTCAACGATGTTGTCTCCTGGGTGAAGGGCGTGCCTAACAAGATTCTGAGTGCCCTTGGCAGTGTGGGCAATCTGCTGGCGAATGCGGGTAAGCAAATCTTGCAGGGATTCCTTGATGGATTGAAGCAAGGCTTCGAGAACGTGAAGAATTTCGTGGGCGGTATTGGTTCGTGGATTGCTGACCATAAGGGACCCAAGGCTTATGACCTAGCCCTCTTGGTTCCTGCAGGCGGGTGGATCATGGAGGGCCTTGGCGCTGGCATTGAGGCTTCGATGCCGGCGCTTGCTTCAACTCTGGGGGATGTGTCGTGGATGATCGCGAATGGCATCGACCCGGAGCTGAACGCTAACGGTTCGTACGCGTTCACCGGCTCCGGAGCGTTTTCTGGTGAGGGTAAGACGGTGAATGTGACTGTGAACCAGAAGAACTACAACCCTGTGGAAGAGCCTGGTTCGAAGAAGTTGGAGAACGCGAGTTCTCGGTTGGCCGCGTCGATTGGAGCGTTCTGATGATCACCCTTGACGGGCTACCGCTCACGAACCCGGGCAAGTGGAGGCTGAACACGGATACGGTGTTGAGGATCTTTCCGGAGCGCACCGCTGCTGATGGTGCGCTCCCGGGTCGTGACGGGTCGCTTCCATCGCTGGGGTCCAGGTATGAACCTGGGGCGGTTGTCCTCGGAATCACCCTTTATGGGGCAGACCGTGCGGGCGTGGAAGCCAACGCCGAACTGCTGTACGGCGTGCTGGGCCAACGCCACCGGCTCCTGACGCTCGCGGATACTGTTCGGGGCCGAGAAGCCAAGGTGGAAGTGCTGGAATCCGTGGAACCGGAACGTGTAGGGCAACGCATGTGGAAGATGGGCGTTGCATTGCGCGCCCCCTCGGTGTTCTGGCGCAGCCCTGCCACGGTGGATTCGACGCAGCCGATTCCGCAGGGCGCTAGTAACCCGTCGCCGTTCCTCACCGAATTCGGCGGGGGAACGGGGCCGATCAATGATGCGCTGATCCGCTTCCGGGGGAACTTCTCGCAGGTGATCCTTGAAGACATTGTGTCGGGGGATCGGCTGACGGTGAACCAGGCGGCAACGTCTACCCAGTATGTGGTGGTGGATACGGCGAATTGGGTGGCCCGTCTTCATTCGACGGATACGTGGGATCTGGTGGGCGGTACCGATGTCATCAACAGCGTCGTTTCCAATCGGGGGTCTGGCCCGATGTTTACTTTGAATCCTGATTTTGTGTCTGGTGCCGGCCGGTATCAGATGCGGATCACTGGGGCGATCAACGCGACGACAAGCCCGTTGGTCACTGTCAGGGCCAAGAAATCATTCATCTAGGAAGGACGGATCATGAATCACGAAACCGTAAAAGTCGAGCACATCGAACTCCCAGTAATCGATATCGGGAGGGGAGAAATGAATCGTGTTGCATCGAGTAATCATGAATTAAGGCTCGACGCATCCAAGGTGTCGAAGGACAATTTGGTTCCAACGAGCGTTGGAAACAGCGACTGCGGGCCAGCGGAAATTCATAGCAGGACTTTGGTTGATGTCGCTGCGATTCAGTCAGCAATCGAGCAGGCCGATGTGGAACTCGAAGAACGACTCCAAGCCGGGGGCTGAACTGGTGGCGGGAACGATAGCGCCCGCCACCGTGTGTTCCTAGCTAGTCGGCTTTGGCCTTGAGGAAGACGATTTCCTTCTCCAGCTCAACGATGGCTTTGGCCAGGCTCGTCACATGCTTGCCGAGTTCCTCAATGGCGACGTCCCGTGCATGGTCAAGTGGGCTGACGCCTGGCTGTGCTTGCTTGCTACCGTGTGCGTCGTTCACGAGCTTGATGCTCTCAGCCAGCTCGGTACTGATCGGCAGACTTGTTTCTTTGGTCATCGAATCTCATTTCTCTAAAAAACAATTCGTTGGTGAATTGCTTTGCTGAGCATAGGCATATTCCACGTCTGGGTGCTCAATCATTACCCCTTTAGGAGGCTATTTTGCGTACTCGCCTTGTCCCGTACACCCCTTTCGGTGCGAAGCGTGCACCCTTGCCGGATGCTTTGGAGGCGCAGCTGGTCACCCCTATGGGTGAGTTGCCGACTTCCTCGGTGCATTACCACCGGCAGGGCGTGAATGCTGTCGTATTGGACGGCGTGACGGAGCTAGCATACGAGTACTGGAATGGTGCTTCGTGGGTCGAGCCGCCGAATGCGCGGTTCCTGTCCATGACGGGCAACTTCGACCATCTGGAGGAGACACCGACCCGGAATTACAGCTTCGTCGGTATCGGCTGGATGCTGCGCCGTGCGAAGGTGTGGGAGCCGAACGGCCTGCCTGTGGACGCGGATGGCAAGGTGCAGTTCTTGTCGGCGAATGCTGGCACGATCATGGCCACGCTGATCCAGAACGCGAAGAGCCGCGGCTGGGGTGCCGGAATCCAGATAGATTTCAGCTCCACCACGGATTCCTCGGGGCAGGCGTGGGCGAAGGTTCTCACGATTGCTTATGATCTGGAACTGGATCTTGAAGCCGTCTTGTCGAACCTGTACCAGCAGGGCGTATGCGATTACCGGTGGGAAGGCCGCACGCTGCGAATCTTCAACCCGGAAACCACGATGGCCCGAGACCGGACTACTGGTTCTAACCAGGTGCGTCTCGTGGTGGCTGATGGGCAATCGTCGGCTCCGGAGGACTGGACGAACGAGGACCTGGTCACCGATGCGCTGGTGCTGGGCGACGAGGGCAAGTCGTGGACTTTCGCGAACAACGCATCCCAGCCGCTCGGCCGGCTGGAAACCGTCATTACCCAGGGTGGCGTGTCCGATCCGGGCACCGCCTCGTTGCTGGCAGACCAGGACCTGCTGAAGGGTTCGGCCACCCGCATCTCCTACACCCGCGAATTCACGGTGACCGCTGGCTCTCGGGTGCGTCCTTTCCAGGATTACCAGGTGGGCGATTGGGTATGGGCGCAGCGCGGCACGAAGTTTGAGCGCCTGCGCGTCATGTCCTTGTCCTTGACCGTTGCGCCGGAGGGGCTGCGCGGTCACGCGGTCCTCGGCGACCGGCTGGAAGATCTGCTCACGAAGCTGGCGAAACGTACCAAGGGCATCACCGGTGGCGCGTCCGCCGGCGGCAACGGCACCCGGCCAGCACCGGAAGGCCCGGACACGCGCATTCCTTCCATGCCTTCCGGCTTGGTGGTCGGCGTGGACTCGTATATCGACGATAACGGTTGGCCTGCTGGCCGAGTGGATCTGGACTGGGCGCACGACGGGAACGCAACCAATGGCACCGCCATGACGATTGACCGGTTCCAGGTGTTCTATCGGATCAATGAGGTGGGCCGTCCCTGGGCGCAGCTGCTCACAACGTCGGATACCGAGGCAGCATATTCGCCGTTGCCGGTGTTCAAAGCTGACGGGGTGACCCCGGAGCAGTACGGCTTCAAGGTCCGTGCCGTGGGCGAGAACGGCAAGGTGTCCGCGTGGACTCCGGTGACCGCCGTGACCATGGAGGACGACCTCACACCGCCTCCTGTACCGGAGTTCCTGGCCAGCCACTTGACCACGTGGCTGCGCACGATCACGGTCCGGGTGTCGGGCAAGGGTGCTGCCGGTGAGACGATGCCGAGGGACTTCTCCCACTTCAACGCCTACCAAGGCGCCTCGGCTTCAGGGCCGTGGGTGCTGACTGGCACGAAGCACGGGGCAGAGCCGGGGCTGGTGTACCAGTCGGAGACGATGCCAGCCGATGCGACGGTGTGGGTCTATCTGACGGCGGTGGACCGGTCGGGCAACGAGTCCGCGCCGTCCGCGATCCAGTCCGTGACTCCTGCGGCGAACGTGGACTTGAGCGAACTCACCGAGCAGATTGATGCTGGCCAGGTAAAGATCGAGAACTCGGATCAGATGCTCCTGGATACCGGTGTGACGCTCGGAGAAAAGCTGAGCTCGAATGACGGGCTGATCGATGAGGCCTTGCGTGGTCTGCCGGAAATCTCCTTGTCTGCGCCGACACCGGCCGACGGTGTGGATCGTCCGGTAGGTGCGTTGTGGCAGCAGATCAACGCGGCCGGGGCGCAGATTGGTTTCTTCCGGTGGGACGGTGCCGCGTGGGTGTCGATGCCGCTGGATCCTGTGGTGATCCCCAAGATCCAGATCGGTTCGGGTACGGCCGGCCAGATGGACATTTCCCGGTTGACTGCTTCAGCCGCGGAGATTGAGACCGTGGTCATTGACGAGCTGTGGGCCGACTTCTCCCGCTTCAAGTCGGTTGCTACGGACATGCTGCGCGTCGGCAACGGGAACTTGATTCTGGATCCTGGGTTCGTGTCGTCACGGAACAAGGATATGCGTTTGGCTTTGTCGTCGTCGCAGATCAACCCGGTGTTCACGCAGCAGGTCAATGGGTTCTATTACATGCGCGCCAACAGCGTGGCAGCGACCACGACGAATTACTACCTGAGCTTGCGTCCGGGGCCGATAGCTTCCGGGCAGATGATCAGCGTCACGCCGGGGGAGCAGTACGCCTTGGAATTGGACGTGTGGTCGGACAGTGGCGCCGCATGGCAGCCGCAGCTGGACATGCTCTACGGTAACGGGTCAACCGGGACGCTGGTTGTTGCCGCTGTTGTTCCTGGCGGTTCCGGCGTCAACTTCATGAAGTACACCTTCAATGTGACGATCCCTACGGGGGTGGCAGAGGTGTATCCGAGGATCGCCTACGCTAGCGGATCCTCCGGATACCTGCGGGTACGCACCCCTTCATTCAGGCCGAAGGTCGGTTATGCCACGATCATGTCCGGCGGAGTGCTGGCTGATCATCTGACGGTGACCGAAGAAATGTGGGCGAAGATCCTCAACTTCAAGAAGGCCACCGGCGACCAGATCGACGTGAACTCCCTGGTGTCCGATGCGTCGTGGATCGGCACGATGCGGGGCGGAATCCTGATCACCAACTCGGTGAAGACTGAACATCTGGATGCGTTGGCGATCACCGCGAAGCACAAGATCACTTCCGCGCTGTATCAGACCACAGCTACAGCGAACCGCGGGATCAAGATCGACGCTGACTATTTCAGGGCATGGAATGCCAGCGGGAATGAGACATTCCGGATCGATGCGTCGACAGGTGATGTGACCGCTAATGGTGCCGTGATCACTGGTTCGAAGTTCCAAACAGCTTTGGTGGACACGGGCAACCAGTGGGGCGACAAACGGTGGATGGAGCTCAACGAGAAGGGACTGTACTTCTACACGGGGCAGCCGGGATTCTCGCCTGCGGCGAAGTTCTACGTGAATACCGAAACCAACACGATGGAATTCATTGGTGGGGCTTTCACCGCTGGAACGATCTACGGCGCCGACATCCGGTCCGAACTGAACGGTTCCGGCTCCGGCGGCGTGATCATGCAGCCAGGCGGGCTTTACGGGTACGACTCCACAGGGCAGCGCATGTTCACCATGGCTTCGGCCAACGGCTTCGTTTTCGCTGACAAGCGGTTCGGAGTCGGAACCATCGGTGGGGAACGCATCATCATCAACTCCGCTAACGACGGCGGCCGCATGGGCATCTGGTTCTCGGACACTGGCGATGGATCAATCGGCGGATCGAATACTGGTGGCATCTATATTGAGCCGAACGGTGGCGCGCTGAACTTGCGCGGCCAGGACGGCCTCGGCGTAGTGGCCTGGCAAGGGTTAACCGTGAACTCGGGATTGATTTCCAATGCCCGATTCAGGGCGCTCGATACTCCGTCCACGACCCTCGCAGCCAACGCGCATATCTCGATCGGCGGCGGGGCACCGGGAACGCTCTACGTGTCGTCCTCGGCATCCAGGTTCAAGCTTGACCAGCAGTTCATGGAGTTGCCGGACGAGCTGCTCGATATACCGGTGAAGGACTGGATCGATAAGGCCGAGTATGAGGACCGGGAGGCACTTTGGGCGCTAGGTGTGAGGGATGAATACCAGCAGACCGTGATCGACCAGCCGTTGCGGCGTGTTCCGGGCATGGTGGCCGAGGACGTGGCTAGCGTTCCCGGTGGTGAAGCGTTCGTGATCCGTGATGCTGACAACCAGACGCTGGGCTTGTCCTACGAGCGGCTGGCGAATGCACGGACCGCTGTACTAAAACGCCAGCTCGACGAGCTGGCCTTGCGGGTCCAGGCCTTGGAACCAGCAGCCTAAATACAAGAAATCATGAAAGGAAGGGATCAGATGGCCCCGGAAGCGAAAGACCTGATCATCCAGCGTCAGGCGAACCAGATCGGCTCGCTCATGTTCGAGAACACGAGCCTGTCGGTTCAACTGGAAGTAACCATGCAGGAGCTGAATGCTTTGCGCAAGGAGAAAGCTGAAGCGGTGAAGGAAGACGGGTAGAAGGGTTAGTCCTTCTTGGGTTTTCCGTAGACGATGACTATTTCGCGTGCGTCCGGGTCGATTTCGACCGGTCCGGACGCACGGTCATGGTAGCGGACAGGCTTCTTGCCCACGGCCTTGCGCAGCAGGTTCAACGGATTCTTGCTGTCTGCTTTGCGTGGTCGGAAGAAGTTCATTCCCAAGTTCCCCAATGATTCGCCCCGGCAGCTTGGCGCGGTAGCGCCGTCCCCTTACTGCTCGGATTATGTTAATCGGCAATTCACAGCTAAGCACAAGGTTCAGACAGTTTGCGTACCAATAATCAAACGTTGCACGAAAGTCATAAAGCGAGGTAACAATGCCCACCAAGACCCGCGCCGCCCCGGGGTGGTGCTGATGCCTGTAATACCCGAATTCCTGGGCGGCCCGAATGGTTGGCTTGGTTATACGGCAGTCATGATCTTGCTGATCGCATTCTTCTGGAAGCCAGCGAATGTCATCTGGTCAAGGTTCAAAGAGTTCGCGGCTTTCCTCGATCAATGGAATGGCAAGCCCGAGAAGAAAGACCGCTCCGGTCAAATAGTGCAGCATGCCGAACCTGGTGTGTCAGCCCGAATCCTCGCGCTGGAGGAGAAGACGGAGCGCATTCACCATGAGGTGACACCGAACCATGGAGGGTCTATTAAGGACGCGGTGAAGCGCATCGAGGACCGTAGCAATGAGACTGCGTACAAGCTTGCTGAGACCACGGCGAAGCTAGACGAGCATATCGTTATCGCCAAGGAATCCGACAAGGCCCAGGAAAAGCTTGTTGAAGACGTTGGCAAGCTGAAATCGAAATACGCGCCCGATCAATAACCGAAAATCTCTCAGCAGTTATTTCGGGTCATCTCGCTGTTCGTTGTTGTCGAGCCGAATGTCCTTGGTATTCCTAGCGTCTAGGATTGCCATCCCTTTCGGAACTGAACTATTCGTAATCGTGAGCCCGACACAGTCGGTTGCTCGAACCATGCTTCCGTATTGAGATTCATCCGAATTTGCTTTCTCTGTTCCCATTTTCTTGGCTCCGATCCGATCGATGAAAAATGCGAGAAGTAGGAAAGCTGTGATGCCAAAAGCCAACGCGACAGCGTATGACCAAGATGGAGCTTCCAGCAGACGTGTAGCAAAAATCCCTATGCCTGTTACACCTAACCCGGTAAGGGCTGCCACTACCCACTGGCCCTGCAGAATCTTTCTCATAGCAATACATTAGACGACGAATTGTCACTGTGTAGTTAAAAACTGGATCAGATGTAGGAACACGTCTCATCCGAATGAAAGCCACCCACCGGGTGGCTTTTCTTATGCTCAGGCACGAACGGTGTCTGGGTTTTTCTATGCCCGAAAGGACACATCATGTCTGATCTGAACCCGATGGAAGCCATCGACCAGGAAGAGTACGACGACCCGAACCCCGAAGAGATCACTGATCCAGAGCACCTGGACTACGTCGAGCCCGCGTCGGGCATCAAGCCGCTAGGAGGCAAGTAACCATGGCGATCTACCGAGGCTATGCAGGCGCCAAGACCTGCACCAAGGGCCCGACCCCCGGCGCCAAGGGCGCCATGGCTTGGTTCCTCGCCAAGTACAAGGAGCAGGGCGGCCGGAACTCCGGCATCTATAACTGTCGGCCTGTACGCGGCTCCACCCGCACCACGTCGCTGCACGGTGAGGGCCGCGCTTTCGACCTCGGCCTGAAGTGGTACGACAAGATCGAGGTGTTCCAGGAGCTCGCCGAGCAGCTGCGCCTGAACTCCAAGGAACTGGGAATCCAGTGCATCATCTTCAACCAGAAGATCTTCTCCGGCGGCTACAAGTACACCGGCTGGTACAAGTACACCGGCGTGAACCCTCACACCGACCATCTACACGTCGAGTTCTCCTGGACAGCTGCTAACCGCAGCGTCGAGGACACCGTGGCCCTGTGGGAGAAGGAACTGGGCGGCAAGGTCACCGGCGAGACGGTGCCCGTGGCGTCGCGTCCAAAGGTCAAAGACCAGTCGCCGACCAACACCCCGGATGGTTCCACGAACTTCCCGGACAACTACGCCGACCTGAAGATCAACGGCAACTTCAAGTCGTGGGAGATCGGCGCCCTGCAGATCCTGCTGAAGAACGTCATCGGCGGGCTCAACAAACAGTGGGATGGCAAGTTCGAGAAGCTGACCATCACCGACACCATGACGCTCATGCAGCGCAACGGCTACTACCTCAAGACTCCGTTCACTGCCCGTGGCGTCAAGAAGGGCACCCCCCTGAAGAAGGACGGCGACGACGGCTACTGGTTCTGGGTCGAGTTCCAGCGCATGCTGGCCGACGACCTGGGGCACCGCGGCAACGTCTACTACGACACCCGCAAGTGGCGACTGGACGGCAAGCCGTTGAAGGAAACCGGCAAGGCCATCCAGCGCTGGCTCAACGACAACAACTAAGGAGAACCCACTATGGGCAAGTACGAAGCAAAGGGCACCGGGCTCAGCGACCCCGCAACCCGCAAACGCATCTACACGCTGGCACTGGTGACCTTCGGCGCGATCGTCGCCGCAGCGATCACCTTCGGATTCATCACCAAGGACCAGGTTACTGAGTTCATCGCCCTGCTCGGCTGGGCAGTAGCCGCCCTCGCCGGCGTTGCTGGCCTGCTGCAGGCGGCGCTGGCGAAGAAGAACGTCGAACCACCCAACGAGTAGAAACCAAATCGCCCCACCCTCAACACGAGGGTGGGGCATTTCTGTGTTTAACGGTCTGTGGCTCATACTAAATGGACGCGTCGAATGATTCTCAGCCATCTTTCAGATAGGCTCTTTGCTGTGGATCAAGGATCAGTTTCGTCTCGGTGTTGTTCTAGTAGACCGGTGAATTTTCACTGGTTTGATGGGCGGCGTATCACCGGGGATGCTATTGAAGAAGCCGTCGAGCGTTGCATGGATACGGTTAGGGGACCCGACCGTGTCTGGAACCCATACGCAGAGATTATGCTCAAAGCCGAATTTAAGAACTACTTGCGAAGAGCTGCGAGAGGGACTCTCAGGCCGATCTCGCAAGTTGCAACAGTTGGTCACGATCCGGAGATCCCCATGTTTGAGATCCGCTGGCAGAACGTCAACGTCACCGAGCGTGATCCTGAGTCTGGTGAGCTCACTTATTCAAAGGCTTTGGTTCGGATGTATCACACAGAGCCGCTTGTAGAACCCGATTTCTTCATAGGTCATCATGTTCATGAAAAAATTATTCTTGAGGACCCGAAAGAAATCAGTCGTCTGCAAACCAAAGAAATTTCGAAGGCTAAGAAGATATACCGTGATGGAGTAAACGTTCGTTGGGGGCTGTAACCAATTGCTTTTATGCCTAATGTAAATATAGAGTTTAGTCTATGAATGAAGAGCTGAATCGTGTTGAAGCTCGCGCAGAATCTTTAGTGGATGTTCATACTGACATGCTCAGTGGACTCGTGAACTTGCGCAAAGAGCACAAGCTGTCGCAGGCTTCTGTGGCGGAGCGGATGGGAGTTAGTCAACCAACCGTTGCCGCATTTGAACACTATGACAGTAACCCCACTCTTGCGACGATCAGGCGCTACGCTCTTGCCGTCGGAGCGCGGCTGGAGATTGCCGTAGTTGACGACTGTGTAGAAAATACGGAGTCCGATTTTGAAGCGATTGTAGCCACTTTGAAGTCCAATACCGTCTCGTTCAAGGCTAGAGGCAAGACTGGTTCAGGTAGCCGGTGGGGAACCCCAAAAACTGCTTATAGGACGAGTGTGATCGATGCCTGAGAATGTTGACATTCACCTTTTTGTGGAAGACGTCAGTCTCCTAGACATAGTGATTCTTGAGTTGTCTGCAGTCCGATCAAACAAAGAGCAAGGTAATGACGAGCTTGCCAAGGGGTTCATTGACGGTGAATACAATGTAGAAACCGACTTCAGTATGAGTATGGCCAGGGATACTGAAAGCAACAAGAAGTTCCGCATACAGGTGACAACGGACATAATTTCTGATCCCGGTAAAATTTACGTTGAGACGGCCGCGGAGTACGCTCTTAACGATTTAAACATTGACGATATCGATGAATCATTGATGTTGGATTTTGCGAACCGTGTCGCGCTCATGACGCTCTTGCCCTTCATCCGGCAGTCCGTCGCAGACGTATCGCAGCGAGTGTTTATACAGCCGCTAACCATGCCGATTTTCAAGGCTGGCGAGCTGGCTTTCAACTAATCCAAGCTGAGGTAAACAAGATACATTTCGTTTCGCACTTACCTCTTCTCGCTCACTCCTCGCATAGATAATGGACTTCCCTGCGCTCTTTTGAACGCAGGGAAGCTTTCTGCGTTAAGGCACAATTGATTCATGCCGACCTATTCCGACCCGCGTTTTGAGAGCATGAACCGGTACATGCCCGGGGAGCGGCCTTACGTGCAAGTCCTGGATCCGGAACTGGGGAAGATTCATGCGCAGGTGATCGGCTGGGTGCCCGGAGAAGTGTTTATCGACTATCCGGTGAGCATCATCGACTACGTCACCACCGGCCAGCATGATGTCCGATGGGTCCCCGGTTCGACTGTAACCAGGATCAGGCGGGCGGACAGCATGTGGGTGTCCACTGAGGACGATGACCCATGGCACACGAGGCAGGACGCGAAGATCACCTTCCGGGCCGACCCATGGACAGTACCGGACCACGGAACACCGTAGAAACAGCGCCGCGAAATCCGGTTTCCTACACCTCCGCGCATTCACCCTCTGGCACTGCCGGATGCCCGAACAGCACCCAACTGGTTCCATCTTCTTCGAGCACGCTCACGTACGTCACGCCATCGAGGCCTGCAGCAGCTTCACAGATTTCGATAGCTTGCTTCGCTTCGGCACTTCCGTCCTCACCGCGTGGGTCCACGAGTGAGGTTTCAACGCTGATTCGTCCTGGCTCTGTTTCCTCGGCTTTGGTGATCGCTTCGCCTGCGGCGCCGGCGGCGTCTCGCACGTCTGCAGAGATGTCTTTAGCCATGGTAGGCGCAGCGGATTCTGCCGGCGCTGGCTCCTTAGTTGGCTCTGGTTCTATGGTGGACGAGCACCCTGCCAGAAGCAAAGCAGAGGCAGAGAGAAGTGCAAGTGATCGTTTCAAAAGGGTTCCTTTCACCCGAAAGCGGAGTCGGCAATGGAAGCGCCACGTGCGTGGGCACCTTCTACCAAATGACTATATCGATCGACTGTTGTTTTAACGGATTCGTGACCGAGCCGCCGGGAAAGCTCGTACATGTCCATGCCGTTGGCGAGCATCATGGAGGCGTGCGTGTGCCGTACGTCGTGGGGTCTCGGCCGCCGCTCTTTCGGAACCCCTAGTGCTGTCCAAGCTTGCCCCCAGACCTTGTGATAGGCGGAAGATCGGATCTGACGGCCGTACACGGTCTTGAATACGAGTTCTTCATCTGTGCGATTTGAGAGTATGGGGCGCATCATCTTGTCTGCCTGTCGGGACAGCGAGACAGACCGTTTGCCCTTCCTGGTCTTGGGAGCGCCGAGGTAGTACTTGTACTTGTCATCTTCCTTCCATGCTTTGGTGATGCGCAGGACGGATGTGGCTCCGATGAATCCGAAGTCTGGTTTCTGCACGGCGGTCAGTTCTCCGAACCGCGCCCCGGAATAGAGGAGCATCCAGGAGAACGGGACGTAGTGGGCGTTCATCACTCCCATGAGGTCGTTCCATTGGTCAAGTGGAATGATCTGCATCTGCTCGGTGGGCCGGTTGTCTTTAGGGAGGCGTACACCTGCGCAGGGGTTGTGGTCGATGATGCGGAGCCGGATGCCAGTGGAGAACGCTGCGGACAGTAGGCCACGATGGTTGGCGATGGACTTGGCCTGAAGCCCTTTTTCGGCCATGTAGCGTTGCCAGTCCACGATGTGCTCGGAGGTGACGCGGCGGATCTTCGTCGCGCCGAGGTCGCCGGCGAAGTGTTGCTCCACGGCTTTGCGGTATCGGCCAAGTTGGTAGTCGCCTACGTCGGTGAGCTGGTCGATGTGCCGGATCAGGAGTTCGGTGACGGTAGGGCCTTGTTCGAGTTGATTCTCGATGGATTCTAGGGCGCGGTCGGTGTCGCCTTGGGCGGCTTCGATGACGGCTTTCCAGCGCAGGGCATCTTTTTCGGTGTCGAATGATTGCGATTCGCGGGTGCCGTTGGTGATCCATCGGACTCGGTATCGGGTGGCTTTGGAGGGGGTTTGGTACTGGTCGAGGCTTGCCATGGGATCAGTATGGAGCATCGCCATGACCATTTGTGCCGATTCCATGACCACGCAAATAAAAAACCCCTAGTTGACTAGGGGTTTTTTGGCGGACACGGGGGGATTTGAACCCCCGGTCGAGTTTTAGCCCGACCCTTCATTAGCAGTGAAGTCCATTCGGCCGCTCTGGCACGTGTCCATCCGCTGTTTCCAGCAGAATCTAGCCTACCTGAAGATGGGTGGGTGTTCCAAAACGAGAGAGCTAACGCACCTGTCGCCACAGGAATTCGTAGCTGGTCGCCAGCATTTTCGCGGTGGACTCGTTGTCCGTTGAGCCGGCATGGCCGCCGTCCTGCGGCTCGTGGTACCTGACGTTGCCAATGCCCAGATCCATCATCTTCGCTGCCATGATGCGTGCCTGCGATGGACCTACACGGTCATCGGACGTCGTGGTCCAAATCAATGAGGCCGGATAGTCATCGACTCGATGAGGCTGATCGGTGAGCCGATGGACGGGGGAGAAGGTCCGCAGGAAGTCCCAGTCCCCGGGAACCTCCGGATCGCCATACTCGGCAATCCAGGAGTGGCCGGCCGCCAACTGGGTATAGCGCTGCATGTCCAAAAGCGGAACGCCGCAGGAGATTGCGCCGAACAAGTGTGGGTAGCCGGCGATCATGTTGCCCATGAGCAATCCGCCATTGGACCGGCCGGTGGCAGCCAAATGCGCTCGGGAGGTTACCCCGCGGGCCACAAGGTCTTGGGCGATGGCGGCGAAGTCTTCATAGGCGCGATGGCGCTTTTCACGAAGCGCCGCACGATGCCAAGCTGGGCCGTACTCGCCACCACCACGGATGTTCGTCATGACGTATACCGGCTTGCGGCCGTCATCGGTGCGGCGCGATAGCCACCCGGTGCCCATCGCCGCTGCGTAGCCGGGAGTCATGCTGTGCTGGAAACCGCCGTAGCCATCCATCAGTACCGGGTTCTTCCCGTCGTGCACCAGATCAGCTGCCGCGACCTGGAAATAGGGAACCCTGGTTCCGTCCGCGGATGACGCGAAGTGCTGGGTGACTTCAAAACCGTCGGCATCGAAACGATCCGGTGATTTCTTCACAACTTCTGCCTGCGCGCCGACAGTGCCGCGCAACAGGGTCGTCGGGGTGATGAAACCGGTGACGGTCATCCAATAGTCATCGCCGTGCTGTGGATCTTCAACGTCAACGGCTCCCGCCGAGACGCTGAGCATTGGATCCTCCAACGGCATGTTGGACTGGCTGAACTGGTCTGCCAGATCGATGATGCGCACCTGCGAAGCCACGTCGTGCAAGACGGTGAGCAACAGGTAATTGGCGGTGAAGCTCAGCGATTCCAGAGCCGTGTGCGCATCCGGGGTGAATAGGATCTTCTCGATGCTGCCGGACTCAAGGAATGCGTCCAACCGGGCGATGGCCAATGAACCGGCAGCGATCTGCTGGCCTTGGTGTTCCCATTGGGTTTGCGGGGCAAAAAGGACCCACTGCCGGTGGAGGCTCACCTGCACATCGGTTGGTACATCGATCCGATGGTGTTCCCCATCGATGAAGACCCCGGCAGTGGAATTGTAGAAGTCGATGGCGTCGGTGGTGACGATTCGTTCGAATCCGGGAGTCGAGTCGTAGTAGCCGAATGCTGCGACATGTTCCTTGTCGACTTCGAAGAGAATTGGGGCTTGTTCAATTTCCATGCCGCGGCTGAGCCGCCGCAAGGTGTTCGCGTAGGTTGAACGGGTGGTGTATTGCTCGCTGCTTGCGGAACCGACCAGCAAGGTATCGCGGTCAATCCACGAGGCCTGGGTCTTAGCAACAGGAAGGTCGAATCCGTCGGGAACAAAACTCTTGGACGTCAGATCGAATTCGCGAATGCGAACCTGGTCGCCGCCATCAGGGCTCAAACGAAGCAGCGCACGCTCATACGCATCACCGGAGGCGGGCCGCAGCAGTGCTGAACCAGCGAAATGCCATTCGTGGCCTTCCTGCCGCGCATGCAGGTCAAGATCCAGCAGGACTTCCCACTGCGGGTTGTCGCTGAGGTAGGAATCCCAGGTGGTGCGGCGCCACAGCCCAAGGCGATGGGCCGAGTCGCGCCAGAAGTTGTAGTAGTGCTCGCCTCGCTTGGTCACCATCGGAATGCGGTCCTGGGCATCGAGAACCGTCTTGATCCGCTGCGCATTTGCGTGGAACGTGTCGTCGTAGAGTTCGGACTCGGTGCGCTGGGTCTGGTTCCGCACCCATTCGAGTGCCGTTTCGTCGTGGATCCCTTCAAGCCAGGAATATGGATCGGTGCTTGCAACCTCAGAAACATGCTCAGTCATGGCCATAGTCTATGCGTCTGGCCCATGACGTGGTCCAAAGGTAATAACCTAGAGAAGTGAACAGCGAGAAAGCAGCACCAAAGAACGAGTTCAGCCTGGTCCTGGTAGGGGCAGGCCCGCGCGGCACCAGCGTGGTTGAACGACTCGCCAATTTGGCGTTGAACCTCCCGGAACAAGGCACCGTCCTGAAAGTGACGGTCTTCGATCCGTTCCCTCCGGGTTCGGGCCACGTGTGGAACCCGAAGCAGTCCCAGAATTTTCTGATGAACACCCCGTCGTCATTTCCGACGGTTGCCCCCGAACGTGAAGGCGATGAACCGGGGCTGAGCTTTCGCCAGTTCGTGGAGCTTCGCGGCGACGGACGAAAACTCACCGACGAGCACGCCAAGCTGATCGAGCGGATTGAACCCGGCACCTATCCCTCACGCGCCATTTACGGCGAGTACCTTGAGCATGTCTATGACCGCAGCGCCTCCATTCTCGCCGCCCACGAGAATTTCAGCATCCAGCATGTTGCCGCAGAAGTGATCGCTGTCCGCCCCGTAGGCAACGCCTACCAGGTCGATTTCAGCAGTGCCCAGGACAGTGCTGAAACCCGTCAGCTCGACGCCGACGCCGTGGTGCTGGCCCTGGGCCACCAGCCGGCTGAGCTGAACCCGTGGCAGAAGCAGCTCGAGGAAGCAGCAGCGCAGGCAGGGGCGACCTACATGCCGCCGAACGTCCCTGCAGACCTCGACTATTCCCGCTTCAAGGAAGGCCAGCCGGCATTGATCCGCGGGTTGGGGTTGAATTTCTTCGACGGCATGGCCGAGCTGACAGCGGGCCGTGGCGGAATCTTCCGCGAGTCCAGCACCGAGCCGGGGCACCGCCTTGAATACATTGCCTCAGGTCGGGAGCCGGCACTGATCGTGGCTTCGCGGCGAGGAACCCCGTACTGGGGCAAACCAGCGGTGGACCAGTTCATTCCAGATGAAATCGAGCTTCGCTACTTCGACGCGCCGGAATTGATTGGACGCCTCGCTGAAGCCCGGGCGAGCAATCCTGCCGCGTCCTTGGTGTTCTCACGCCATATTTGGCCGCAACTGCATCGCGACATCCTTTTCGCCTACTACAGCAGCTGTGCCCGCGTGCATGGCGCCCCTGATGGCTTTGGCGAGCGCGAGTTCGTTGAGCGGCTCGAAGCGATTCTCTCTGCCGAGCATCATGAAGGAAGCCAGGTGTGGCTTGGCGAACTGCGCAAATTCATCGAGCAGTTCCCGCAGCTGCAGTGGCTCGACGTTCCAAAGCTGGCCAAGCCATTCGAGGAAGTCGGGTTCAGCTCCGATGAGCAGTACCAGCAGAGCGTACGCGACTACCTGGTCGACAATGCCAGGCACAGCATCGGCGGACTTGACGACCCGTTGTCCTGCGCGATCATGACGATGAATGCCGGGCGCATGCTGATCAAGGAACTGATCGCTTCGGGCGTGATCGACGAGCAGTCGCGCATCGAGGAAATCCAGGCGCACTTCGAGCCATTGGTCGAAGGGTTGTCATCCGGTCCACCGCTGGAACGCATTGAGCAGCTGCTGGCGCTGTCGCGTGCGGGAATCGTCTCCTTCGTCGGCCCGGATCCGGAGTTCGGCTTCGATGAGGTGTCGGAGCAGTTTACTGCGTCCTCGCCGTGGGTCGACGCGGAGGTGCACACCGCGAAGACCATGTGCGAGGCGATGATGCCGAGCAACCGCGTCTTGCAGAATAGCTCTGCGCTGATCAAGCAGTTGTTGGGTGATCATGTGGCGCGCGTGCACACGTGGAAGAACGCGGAAGGCGAAAGCCTGCCCGGATCAGGTTTCGACGTGGTCGGCGAGCCATACCGTCTGGTCAACAGCGAAGGGCTGGCGCACCGTGGGCTGTTTGTGCTGGGATTGCAATTGTCATCTGCGCAGTGGGGGACGGCAATTGCCGCCCAAGCTGGAGACCTGCGCAGGCCTGCGGCCCGGACCTTGCACGACGCGGCCAACGTGGTGAATGAAGTGGCGCGTCTTGCGGGGCTGAGCGGCAACGGAAAGTTGAGCGCAGAACAGGATTAATCAGTTTGGCGGGCTGATCCGAAGATCAGCCCGCCAAACCGTAGAACGCGGATGGTATGGGATTTGAACCCATGAGACGGGGTTGCCGCCTACTGGTTTTCAAGACCAGCTCCTTCGGCCGCTCGGACAACCATCCAACCCGAAAAAGTATACGGCATGAACACCGCTCGAAAGGAATTGAAGGCCATGAACGACGTTATGAATGCCTATATCTACAACGGTGCCGGTGGGCCAGAAGTCCTCGAGCTGGTGCAACGGCCAATTCCGGTCGCCACGGCGGGAGAAGTGCTGGTCAAAATCGAGGCGTTCGGCCTGAACCGCGCGGATGTGCAGCAGCGCAAGGGCGTGTATCCGCCACCTCCCGGTGCCAGTGACATCCCTGGGCTGGAAGTTGCCGGCACCATCGTGGGCATCGGCGAAGGCGTCAGCGGATGGAAACCCGGAACGCGTGTTGCAGCCCTGCTCGCTGGCGGCGGGTATGCGCAGTACGTCAATGTTCCGGCAGAGCTGCTCATCGAAATCCCCGGGACGGTCTCGACCATCGACGCCGCCGGGTTGCCGGAAGTCGCTGCCACGGTGGTTTCCAATCTCTTTATCGAAGGCGGACTGGGCCAGGACCAGACGCTATTGATCCATGGCGGTGCCGGCGGCATCGGCTCCATGGCCATACAGCTCGCGAAGGCCGCCGGGGCACGCGTCATCGTCACCGCTTCGTCGGCAGAAAAATTGGACTACTGCCGTGCGCTCGGCGCCGATGAAGGGATCAACTACCGCGACGAGGATTTTTCTGCCCGCATCAAGGAATTGACCGATGGCAGGGGCATTGACCTGATCCTGGATGTTGTCGGCGCCAAGTACCTGGGGGAGAACGTCAAGGCGCTCGCCGTCGGCGGGCGGATGGTAGTCATCGGTTTGCAAGGCGGTGCCAAGGCGGAACTGAATTTGGGCCTGCTGATGAACAAGCGGGCGCGGATCATCGGCACGACTTTGCGTTCCCGCCCGCTGGGCGAAAAGGCGGAAATCGTTCGCCAGACCACCACCAAGGTGCTGCCGCTGCTGGAACAGGGAAAACTGGCCCTGAACGTCACCAAGACGATGGACTTCGCGGAGCTGGCCGCCGCCCATGAATACTTTGATTCTGGCGAACACACCGGAAAAGTTGTCATAAAGGTTTAATGCAACGGGGAACCGGTTGTAGGGTGACTGCGTAGTAATAAAATACGTGACTTGTTTAATAACCACTGGTCACTCACATCACTTGCACCGTTCCTAGGAGGTTGCTCAAATTGAGGACCCAAAATACCTTGCCACCAGCGGGTGTCGATCCTGAGGTTGCCGAACGCGAAGAAAAGCGCTGGACTCCGGCCAAGATCGGCATCTGGGTTGCCATTGCACTGGTCGGCGGCATCGCATGGTCGATCCTCGCCTTCTCACGCGGGGAAACCATCAATGCCATCTGGTTCGTCTTTGCCGCTGTCGCGACCTACCTGATTGCCTACCGCTTCTATTCGAAGTTCATCGAGCGCAAGATCGCCAAGCCGGATGATTTCCGCGCTACCCCGGCAGAATCGGTCAATAATGGCCGCGACTTCGTACCTACCGACCGCCGGGTCCTCTTCGGCCACCACTTCGCGGCCATCGCCGGCGCCGGTCCGCTGGTTGGCCCGATCCTCGCAGCCCAGATGGGCTACCTGCCCGGAACCATCTGGATCATCGTGGGCGTGGTGCTGGCCGGTGCGGTCCAAGACTACCTGGTCATGTTCTTCTCCATGCGCCGCGGTGGACGCTCGCTGGGCCAGATGGCTCGCGAGGAACTGGGCTTGATCGGCGGCACCGCCGCTTTGATCGCCACCCTGACCATCATGATCATCATTACCGCCATCTTGGCGCTGGTGGTCGTCAATGCGCTGGGCGAGTCCGCTTGGGGCGTCTACTCGGTGGGCCTGACTATTCCAATCGCCTTGTTCATGGGCATCTACCTGCGGTTCATCCGCCCGGGCAAGGTCCTGGAAATCTCCGTCATCGGTTTCGTGCTGCTGATGTTCGCAATCATCTCCGGCCGCTGGATTGCCGAATCCGCGTGGGGTGCCGAGTTCTTCCACCTCGAGCGCACCACCATAGCCTGGGCGATCATCATCTACGGAATCATCGCCGCGGTGCTTCCGGTCTGGCTGCTGCTCGCTCCGCGCGACTACCTGTCGACCTTCATGAAGATCGGCGTCATCGCCCTGCTGGCCGTGGCGATCATCGTCGTTCGCCCGGAAATCGATGTTCCTGCCTTCTCCGAGTTCGCCGGACGGGCTGATGGCCCGGTCGTTGCCGGGCATATCTTCCCGTTCTTGTTCGTGACCATCGCCTGCGGCGCGCTCTCCGGCTTCCACGCGCTGATCTCCTCGGGCACCACCCCGAAGCTGGTCGAGAAGGAAAAGCAGACCCGTTTCCTGGGCTACGGCGGCATGCTGATGGAATCCATGGTGGCCATCATGGCGCTGGTTGCAGCGATCTCCATCGACCGCGGCATCTACTTCGCGATGAACTCCTCGGCTGCCGCCACCGGCGGCACGGTGGAAACCGCCGCGGTGTTCGTGAACTCGCTGGGCTTGGCCGGCGTCAGCCTGGATCCGAACCAGCTGACCGAACTGGCTAATAACGTCGGCGAGAACTCGGTGGTCTCGCGTACCGGTGGCGCACCGACCCTGGCTGTGGGCATTGCTCACATCATGCACCAGTGGTTCGGCGGCACCGCGATGATGGGCTTCTGGTACCACTTCGCGATCATGTTCGAAGCGCTGTTCATCCTGACCGCGGTTGACGCCGGTACCCGTGTTGCACGCTTCATGCTGCAGGACACCATCGGCAACTTCATCCCGAAGTTCAAGGACACCTCGTGGCGTCCGGGCGTGTGGCTGTGCACGTTGATCATGGTCGCCGGCTGGGGCTACATCCTGATCCTCGGTGTAACCGATCCGCTGGGCGGCATCAACACCTTCTTCCCGCTGTTCGGCATCGCCAACCAGCTGCTGGCAGCGATCGCACTGGCAGTGGTGATGACCATCATCGCCAAGCAGAACAACTTCAAGTACCTGTGGGTTGTCGCCCTGCCGCTGGCCTTCACTGTGGTGATCACTTTCGTGGCCAGCTGGCAGAAGATCTTCTCCGCAGACACCAAGGTCGGCTACTTCGCGAACCACAACGCCTACAAGGAAGCGTTGGCCAATGGCGAGACTTCCCTCGGCTCGGCGGGCAGCGTTGAAGCAATGGAGGCCGTGGTGCGCAACACCGGTGTCCAGGGCTGGCTGTCGGTGATCTTCCTGCTGCTGACCGCAATCGTGCTGGTCTCGGCTGTCGTCGCAACCATCAAGGCCAAGCGCAACGGCGGCGGCACCAGCACCGAGGATCCGGCCGTGCCATCGAAGATGTACGCACCTGCCGGCTTGATCTCGTCGCCTGCTGAAAAGGAGCTTGAAAAGGCCTGGAAGCAGGTCCCTGCCGAAGCCCAAATCCAACGCGGCGGCCACTAACCGTGGCTACGCTTTGGGAACGCCTGGGACAAGCCAAGAAGTTTGTCGACGGAGTGCTCGGTGCCGACAAGTACCAGCACTACCTGGAACACCTCGAACGCAATCATCCCGGCGCAAAGTCGATGACCGAGCGTGAGTTCTGGAAGGACTACACCGATTGGCAGGAAAAGAACCCCGAGGGGCGTTGCTGCTGAACCGGACTGGAACCGGCCGTAAGGGCCATCCGCGACAGCGGATGGGACTTGCGGCCGGTTTCGTTTTATGTCGACTGCGTTGCCGGGAACACTGCGGGGATCCCGGTAGGCTAGAACCAGTAATCCATCGGAAACCACCGGCAGAGAAGTGTAATGGCGTTCTTTTCACGACTGCGCGCTGAGCGTGCTGCTACTCGCGAACTTGGCGAGGGCGTCTGGCGTCGCGCACATGACCGTTTCCAGCGGTCATTGGACCGGGTCTTCCAGGTGGTTGAAGGCATCACTGATGACCAGGTGTACAACCAGCTGGTCAAGGAAGCCAACGAGATGGCAGTGCTGCTGCCGACCGTGCGCCAGCTATGCTGCGCGGCACAGCGGATCACCCCGAGCAATGACGACACGATCCCGCAGTTGACCTCGGCGGCGCACCGTTCGCTGACCAAAGCGGCCAACGATTTGGCGACGACCGCGCAGGTGATCGCGATGATGCGGATGCAGGCGGAAGCCGGCCAGCCGATCGACATCGAGGCGGTGCGCCATCGGGCCAAGCTGGTGGAAGAAGACGTCAGCCGGGCCGCGCAAAATCTCGCTTCCAGCGAATAATTGGGTTTTCCCGATCGCTGGCGTGGTTTTTCGCCGTGCAGGACGCATGGGTGAACTAAATTAGTTGCATGACCCAAACAATCCCTGAACTGAAGTTCCTTGACGGAAACACCATCGACCAGCTTGGCTACGGCGTCTGGAAGGTCGCCGACGCCGACGCGGAAGTGGTCGTTGGCAAGGCCATCGACGCTGGCTACCGCCACATCGACACCGCGCGCATCTACGGGAACGAAGCTGGAGTCGGCCGTGCAGTTGCCGCCAGCAGCGTGCCGCGCGAAGAACTGTTCATCACCACCAAGGTCTGGAACTCGGACCAAGGTTATGAGAAGACCATGGCCGCAGCGGATGCTTCGCTTCAGCGCCTTGGCCTGGAGTACGTCGACCTGTACCTGATCCACTGGCTGCAGCCGAAGCGCGGCACCTACGTGGACACCTGGAAGGCGCTGATCCAGTTGCAGAAGGACGGCAAGGCCAAGTCCATTGGCGTTTGCAACTTCACCAAGGAAGCACTTGAAGAGCTCTACACCGAAACCGGAGTCCGCCCGGTCATCAACCAGGTTGAAACCCACCCGTACTTCCCCCAGACCGAGCTGCGCGCCTACGAAGCCGAGCACGGCATCCTGCATGAGTCGTGGTCCCCGCTGGGCCACGGCGGTGAACTGCTGAGCGACCCAGTGCTGGCGGACATCGCCAAGAAGCATGGCGCATCGGCGGCGCAGGTAGTCATCGCCTGGCATCTGGCCGTAGGCAATGTGGTCATCCCGAAGTCGACCACCGAATCGCGCATCGTCGAGAACTTCGAATCATTGAATGTGAAGCTGGACGAAGAAGATCTGGCAGCCATCGCTACCCTGGATCGCGGTGCGGAAGGCCGCATCTCGGCTGACCCGGCCACCGCCGACTTCGAGTAGAACACCGACCCCGACAACGGGCCCTTGGTTTCATCTTGAACCAAGGGCCTGCTGGCATATCCCTAGGCGTCGTTGGGAAACATATGGGAGAAGAATGACCTCCGTGAGGTGCTGAGACCGTGGGTCCAGTTGAAAAGATCTGCTGACGATAGCGAAAACCCCGGAATCACGAGTTGCTCGCGATTCCGGGGTTTTCTTCACATGGAGCCCCCTGCCGGATTTGAACCGGCGACCTGCTCTTTACGAGGGAGCTGCTCTACCCCTGAGCTAAGGAGGCCTGTGCCTGCAAACAGACACCACGTCACTTTATCCGAGGAATTGTCTGAACGTCAAAACGGCGATGACATCATCAGGCCCAATCAGCAGCGGGTGCCGGCTTCGGGGACTTTGCCTGCGATCAGGTACTCATCCACCGCCTTGGTAATGCACTCGTTGGAACGCCCATAGGCGGTGTGGCCATGGCCTTCATAGGTCAGCAGGGTGGCGTTGTCCAGCTGCTTGGCAAGGGCCTCGGACCACTTATAGGGGGTGGCTGGATCACCGACGGTGCCAATGACGAGGATCTCATTCGAGCCTTCCGCGTCGAGCACCTCAGGCTTGCCAGTGGATTCGAAGTCCAGGGCCTCGCAGGCGATGCCGCTGTAGGCCAGATACTTGCCCAACGTCGGGGCCGCACGCATCAGCTCGGTCGCTTCGGCCTGCATGGCTTCTTGGCTGCTGTCCGTTGGACGATCCAGGCAATCAATGGCTACGTAGGCGTCGCTCGAATTCGATGCATAGGTGCCGTCGCTCTGGCGGTCTGCCGAGAGATCCGCCAGGCTGAGGATGATGTCTACATTCCCGTCGTTGACCGCGGCGTTCATGGCGTCGGTCAAATAGGACCAGCTGGCATCATCGTAGAGCGGCAAAATGAAGCCGTTGACGAAATCGATGATCGGAACGACGCGCCCATCGCTGGCGGTCATCGGCTCGTTCTCCACCTGCGCAAAGAACTGCTGCAGCTGCACCTTGGCCTCTTCAACGGTTCCGGTGAACGGGCAATTGCCGCTTTCAAGGCAGCTGGCGAGCCAAGCGTCGATTTCCTTCTCGAACCCCACAGCCTGGGCCAAGGTCACTTCGGCAGCTGGCAACGAAGGGTCCATGGCTCCGTCCAGCACGAAACGCCCCACATTCTGCGGGAACAAGTCAGCATAGGTTGCGCCCAAGAAGGTTCCGTAGGAGACACCGAGGTAGTCCAGCTGCGCATCACCGAGCACAGCACGGATCACGTCCATGTCCCTGGCGGCCGATACGGTATCGACGTGGTCGAGCAGTTCGCCGGTATTGGACGCGCAGTCAGCCGCATAGTCCTCGGTGCTCTCGATGATCTCGTGCTGGTCTTCAGGAACCCACGCACGGAGGTTTTCCTGGCGCCCCTTATCGGTTTCGGCAGCGCTCTGGCACGTGACCGGAGAGCTTTCTCCCACGCCTCGTGGGTCGAAGCCGATGACGTTGTAGGCCCGCTGCAGGTCATTGCTGAACATGCTCGGCACGGTGGAGGACACCATGTCCAGTCCAGAACCGCCTGGGCCACCGGGGTTGACCAGGATATTGCCCGTCGCACCGTCCATGGCGCGGCGGTTCAGGGCCAGCTCGATGCTCTCGCCTTCGGGATTGTCGTAATCCATCGGAACCTGGATGGTGGCGCATTCGATGACACTGCCGCACTTTTCCCAGTCGAGGCTTTGGGTATAGAAGGATTCCAATCCTTCGGGTGCACTGGTGTTCGGCGCGGGCTGCGGGGCATTCGATGCGCTGGATGGCGAATCCGCTGTGGGGGAAGAACAACCTGCCAGGCCCAAAGCCATAGCAGTCCCTACTGCGGCCAAGCGCTTCATCGGTGAGCGTGCAGGCACTGTTCGTGTCTCCTTGGGATGGGTTAGCGGCGTCCGGGCTGTGGCAGCAGACGGGTCATGAGCGCTTCCAGCGCCATGAGCTGGTTGACGTTGGCGGCCAGGCGGCCGCGGGTTTCATTGATGGCATCAAGCTGGGCCAAGGACTTCTCACAAGACTGTTCCGCAGCGAACCGCTCCAGCTTCTCGCGCAGGTGCTCGTTGATCAGCTCGGTACCGGTTTTCAGCTGGATGCTCAAGACATCGCGGAAGAAGGTGGTCAGGTCAGTCAGCGTCCGGTCCAGGGCATCGAACGCCGCACGCCGGGCAAATCGCTTGGCATCATCCTCCAGCGCCTTGAACTGCCCGCGCAATCCAGGCGGGATGGTTTCTTCCGGACCCAAGCCATTGGCATGGCGCAGCTGGGCAATCTTGTTCTGCAGGTCGGTGCCGGTGATGTTTTCGGCACGCTCGCTGGCCAGCTTGGAGATTTCTGCGGCCGCCGCCATCGCCTGCGGCAAGGTCGTGGTGCGCAGCGGCAGCGTAACGACTTTCTCGCGCTGGATTCTTGCCTGCTCGTCACGGGCCAGCAAGCGTGCCACACCGATATGCGACTGCGAAACCCGGGCAGCGAACATTGCTTGATCCGGTTCCAGCCCATCGCGGCGCACCAGCAGATCTGCAACGTCCTGGGTGGAAGGCACGGAGAGGTTTACCGCGCGGCAACGCGACCGGATGGTCACCAGCACATCGGCGGGGGATGGGGCGCTGAGGATCCAGATCATCTTGGCTGGAGGCTCTTCGATGGCCTTGAGCAGCACGTTGGTGCTGCGCTCGGACATGCGGTCTGCATCTTCGATGATGATGATGCGCCAGCGGCCGGTGCCAGCGCTTTCCTGCGCACGGGTAATCAGGTGGCGGACATCGGCAATCTGGTACTCGAACTTGTCGGTGGAAACGAAGGACACATCAGGGTGCTCCGAATTCATCACCATTTTGCAATTGGCGCACTCGCCGCAGCCGGCCGGAGTCTGGGTGCACTGCAATGCCGCCGCGAAAGCGCGTGCCGCGGTGGTGCGGCCAGAACCCGGCGGACCGGTTACCAGCCAGGCATGGGTGGGGTTGCCGCGATCAACCTCGGCGGTCAACGTGTCAATGACGCGTTCCTGCCCGGCGAGGTCCGCGAAGACCGGCCGGGTCACAGCAGGCCTGCCAGATGCTGCACAACCGACTGGTGCAGCTGCTCCACGCTGGCGGTGGCGTCCAGGACCAGGTAGCGCCGCGGATCACGGGCGGCCAAACCGAGGAAGGCGTTGCGGATGCGTTCATGGAAATCATCCGGCTCGGATTCCAAGCGATCCGACTGCTCCACCCCGCCGCTGGCCGCAATGCGCCGGGCCCGTCCCTGCTCGGCGGAGATGTCGAGAATGATGGTGGCATCCGGCTTCAACCCGCCGGTTGCGAAGTCGTTGATCGATGCGACGGCATCGAATCCCAGGGCACGGCCCATGCCCTGGTAGGCCAGCGAGGAATCGACGAACCGGTCGCAGATGATGTGGGTTCCGGCCTCCAGCGCGGGGGAAATGACCTGCTGGACATGGGCGGCACGCGCAGCCGAGTAGATCAGAGCCTCGGTACGCGCATCGATGTCGCCGTGGCCGTGGTCAAGCACCAGGGAACGCAGCTCTTCGCTGATCTGGGTTCCACCTGGTTCGCGGGTCGTGGTGACCTTGGCTCCACGGGACTCCAGCCACTGCTTGGCCAGCGCAACCTGCGTGGACTTGCCGGCGCCGTCGCCGCCTTCGAAAACGATGAACAAGCCACGGGTGGGGGAACTCGATTCTCTACTCACCCCACTAGCCTATCCAAGGACTTTTAAAGATGCGCGCTGCGACGGCTGCTTGTGCATTGGAAATGCGCCCAGTGTGGTGGATCAGTCACATGAAATGTAGTGAAATCCACCGGCTGGCGGTGCCGGATCAAGCGTAGAGTTTTTTCCATGAACCCCCGCACCGCAGAACAAGGCTCCAACCCGCCATGGGACCCGAAGACATTGCTCGTTGCCGGCGGGCGTCCGGCCCATGGCTACGACGTTCCAGTCAACCACCCGGTCACCTTCACCTCCACCTACCATTCCAAGGGGCAGGCGGCGCCCGGCGAACGCGTCTATGCGCGGTTCTCCAACCCCACCTGGGATCCCTTCGAGGAAGTGTTGGGCCAGCTCGAAGCGGCAACCCTGCCGGCCCTGGTCTTCTCCTCCGGCATGGCGGCCATTGCCGCGGCATTGAGCCTCGTTCCAGAGGCCGGCGTGCTGGTAATGCCGAAGCATTCCTATAACGGTTCACTGGCGCTGGGCGCGGAACTGCAAGAAGCTGGCCGGCTGACCATCCGCCCGGTGGACATCGCCAACACCGGCGAAGTGCTTGCCGCGTTGGACGGGGCCGACGCGCTCTGGGTGGAATCGCCGACCAACCCCATGCTCGAAGTCGCCGACCTGCCAGCCCTGCTGGCTGCCGCGAAGACGCAGAATGTGCTGAGCATCGTGGATAACACCTTTGCCACCCCGCTGCTCCAGCAGCCGCTGGTCCACGGCGCCGACCTTGTCGTGCACTCGGTGACCAAATACCTATCGGGCCACTCGGATGTGATCATGGGCGCGCTGGTCACCAGCGACGAGCAGCTGCACAGCCGCCTGCACGGATACCGGACCCTGCATGGCGCGATCGCCGGGCCGATGGACACCTTCCTCGCCCTGCGCGGGGTGCGCACCATGGCCGTGCGCCTTGAGCGCTCGCAGTCCAACAGCCAGCTGCTGGCCGAACGGCTTGCCGCCCACCCCAAGGTGCAGGCAGTACGCTACCCGGGACTACCTGATGACCCGGGCCACGCCCGTGCCGCAGAACTCATGGGCGGGTTCGGCTCGGTGATCGCCTTCGAAGCGGGCAGCTCTGCCGAAGAAGCCGACCGGGTGCTGGATGCCTTCAAGCTCATCACCGGCGCCACCTCGCTGGGAGGCGTGGAGTCTCTGGCCGAGCGGCGGGCGCGCCACGCTTCCGAACCGGCCAGCGTCCCTGCCAGCCTGATCCGCCTGTCGGTAGGCATCGAAGAAGCCGAAGACCTCTGGGCAGATCTGAAGCAGGCCCTGGACCGGCTCTGATGCCGCAGGTGCCGATGTCCGCGCGTGGCACACCACCCATCAAATGCGTCGCAAAGGTAGAGTGAAAGCATGAACATGATGCACTTGGCCCGACTGATCGAGTACTACATGATGATCGCCTTGAGCGTTGTCATCGTGGCACTCGCCGTCTGGGCGCTGGTTGATTGCCTGCGCCATGGCGCGGATCGTTTCGCCCAGGAAGGCAAGCGCACCAAGGGCTTCTGGCTCGGCCTGACCGTTGCCAGCACCGCTGTAGCCTTGCTGGGCATGCTCAGCCAGGGCGGAATCGGCTTCCTGCAGCTGATCGGCGCCTGCATCGCCTGCGTGTACCTGGCGGACGTCAAGCCTGCCGTGAGCGGCAAGGGCGGCGGCTGGTACAACTACTAGGCGGCGCCAAGGCGCCCAAGTTTTCACGAAGACCCGCATCCGCTTGAAGGCGGAGCGCAGGTCTTCGCACTTTAACCACGGGCCTTAACTTTCGCGCGAATGGGCTTGCACATTGGTTAGGATAGATTCCATGAGCCACACTTTGATTTTACTTCGCCACGGACAGAGCGAATGGAACGAAAAGAACCTGTTCACCGGTTGGTACGACGTCTCGCTGACCGAAAAGGGCCGTGCTGAAGCAGCCCGCGGCGGCCAGCTGCTGGCCGAAGCAGGCTACAAGCCGGAGGTGCTGCACACCTCGCTGCTGACCCGCGCGATTGTCACCGCGAACCTGGCTCTGGAATCCGCCGGCCGCTCCTGGATCCCGGTGAACCGCGACTGGCGCCTGAACGAACGCCACTACGGTGCGCTGCAGGGCAAGGACAAGGCACAGACCTTGGCCGAGTTCGGCGAAGAGCAGTTCATGGAATGGCGCCGCAGCTACGACACTCCGCCACCAGCACTCGACGATTCCTCGGAATTCAGCCAGATCAATGACGAGCGCTACGCGGAACTGGGCGACTCCGCCCCACGCACCGAGTGCCTCAAGGACGTGCTGGAGCGCATGCTTCCGTACTGGGAGAACAACATCAAGGCCGACCTGTCGGCAGGCAAGACCGTCATGGTCACAGCCCACGGCAACTCCCTGCGTGCGCTGGTCAAGCATCTGGATGGCATCAGCGATGAAGACATCGCCGGCCTGAACATCCCGACTGGCATCCCGCTGGTCTATGAACTGGATGACAACTTCCAGCCAATCACCAAGGGTGGAACCTACCTGGATCCAGAGGCCGCGGCCGACGCCATCAAGGCCGTCGCCAACCAAGGTCGCAAGTAGGATACGCTTTTCGGCGGCTTCGCGATGACCGGCCTTGGGCCGGTCATCGCGAAGCCGCCATCTGCTTATTAAGGCCGGGACAATGCCAGGCATCCGGCTGTGAGCGAAACAACTGCGCACGATTGTATTTTTGGCATTAGTATGCTGTAATCTCCTATTTCGAATAGGCTCAATGGCTCACGTTAGGAATGCAATTCGTGGCAACTGATTACGATGAAGTCCGCCCAGACGTTGCTGAGGCACGCAAGGCTTCTCTGGATGCGGTGAAGTCCGCTAACGCACCGGATGCCAAGTCGGTGGTGCGCGAGCTCGACGAGGCCGATCACACCGATGGCATGGATCTGCCAGGCGCGGATCTCTCCAACGAGGAATTGACTGTTACGGTCATTCCGCAGAAAGACGACGAGTTCATTTGCGGCTCGTGCTTCTTGATTCGCCACCGTTCGCAGCTGGTGCGCGAAGAAGGCAACGTAGGCTTCTGCGTCGAGTGCGAAGGCTAGAAACCCGCTAGACGCTGGCGCCATTCGTGCGCCGAAAACCGGCAGAGGGCAGCTCACCGAGCGGTGGGCCGCCCTCTGCCCATTTAACGAGCTGGAATCCTTGGCTGGGCCAGCTTCCTCATCGGGGTCCAACTAGGACGCACAGCGTGCTCTCCGGAGCGCCCAGCCGGATGCCCCGGTCTGCGTTCAAAGAAAATTGAAGAACAAAAGAAGAACAAAAATGGCGCCTGCCATCCGGTGGTACCGGATGGCAGGCGCCATGGCCATGCAATCGAGCCGATGCTCCGAGAAGCTAGATTTCGGTTGGATCCCATTCGCCGGTCACCAGGTAGGTGACCTTGCGGGCTACGGACACGCCGTGATCGCCGAAGCGCTCGAGGTAGCGGCTGGTCAGCGACACATCCACGGTGGTTGGCGCGTTGGCGTCCCAGTCCTCGGCAGCGACCTGGGTGAAGACGCTGGAGTGCAAACGATCCAGTTCGTGGTTCAGTTCGATGATTTCGGTGGCGATCTTCAAATCGCGGGTGTCCAGCAGGCGCGCGACGGCCTTGGCGATGTCGATATCGATCTTTGCCATCTGGGCAAAGGTGTCGGAAATCTTGGCCGGGATCGCCGGGTTGGGGAAACGCAGACGAGTCAGCTGCGCCAGATGGCGGGCCAAATCGCCCATGCGCTCCAGCGAAGCGCTCATGCGCAGCGAACCGACAATCATGCGCAGGTCGCTGGCTACCGGCCCCTGCAGGGCCAAGGTGTCTATGGCCCGTTCGTCGAGCTGGTTCTGCAGGAAGTCGATCTTCGCGTCAGCCGCAATGACTTCCTGTGCCAGATCGACGTCCACGTTGGCTAGCGATTCCCAAGCGCGGTCCATTGCGGTTGCTACCTGGTTGGCCATCTCAATGAGTTCTTCGCCAATTTGCTGCAGGTCTGCCTGAAATACCTTACGCACAGCAGTTCCTTTCGAGTGTTCGGTATCCATGCCGGATGGTGGACTGCCGTGGCAGCCACCCGCCACGAGACAGTTTTTGGCATGGTGGAGGGTCTTGCTCCAGCTTGTCAGCGGGTGATTAACGAATATGCCACGAAAAGTGAACGTTTGGTGAACAGCGCGCCGAAATCGACTAAAACACGTCATTTAGGGCTGGAGCCGTCTACAGGTGAAGCTAGTCTAAAGATGTGAACGAAGTGATCTCGACTCTTATAGCCGGCGTCCTCGGCCTGGCTCTGGGGATCGTTGGCGTCATCGCCTTCCGGCTCTCCCAGGCCCGCTCTTCGAAGCTGCCGCAAGTCGACGAGCCAGTGCTCCCCGAGGGGGCGGCCGCCGTCCTGTCGGTTATCGGGCGAGCCTTCGTGATCCTCGATGACGTTGACGGAGTGGTCCGGGCCAACCCTGCCTCCTATGCCTACGGGCTGGTGCGCGGGCACACGCTGGTCCACAACGAGCTGCTCTCGCTGGTGCGCCAGGTGCGCGCCGATGGCGTGATCGCCGAAAGCCAGTACGAGCTGCAGCGCTCCACGCTTGGCGCCGGGCAGCTGATTGTCCACGTGCGCGTCGCTCCGCTGGGAGACGAATACATCCTTCTGCTCGCCGACGACCGCACCGAAATCACCCGAACCGAAGCGATGCGCAACGATTTCGTGGCCAACGTTTCCCACGAGCTGAAGACCCCGGTCGGCGCCATCGGCCTGCTGGCCGAAGCCATCACCGAAGCCGCCGACGACCCGAAGGCGGTGCGCCGCTTCTCCACCCGGATGGACAAGGAATCGAGGCGCCTGGCGGCCCTGGTGCAGGACATCATCGAACTCTCCCGGCTGCAGGCATCCGATGCGATCGTGCAGGGCCAGGAAGTGAATATCGACAGCGTCGTGGCAGAAGCCGTGGACCGCAGCCACCTGATTGCCGAGGAAAAGGGCATCACCATTACTGTGGGCGGCCATCTCGAAGAGCCGATCCTGGGCGACGCGGACCTGCTGATGACCGCCGTCCGCAACCTGATCGACAATGCCATCCGCTATTCGCCGGAGCACACCACGGTCGGCGTCGGGATCCGCCAGCGCGATGGCTACGCCCAGATTTCGGTGACCGACCAGGGACCGGGCATCTCGCCCGAGGATCAGGAGCGCGTGTTCGAGCGCTTCTACCGCGTGGACTCCGCACGCTCGCGGCAGACCGGCGGCACCGGGCTGGGGCTGAGCATCGTCAAGCACGTGCTGGCCAACCACGGCGGCGAAGTGTCGCTGTGGTCGCAGCCCGGCCACGGATCAACATTTACCCTAAGACTTCCCCTAGCGGACGAAGAACCGGCGACCAGCAATGCGCTTGCCGGCCAGACGATGAAGGAACGAACGATCGAGGCGAGTGCGTCCGATCGTGAAGGAGGACGCCGATGACCCGCATATTGATCGTTGAGGACGAGGAGTCGCTCTCCGACCCGTTGTCCTTCCTGCTGGAACGCGAAGGCTTCGAAGTGCGGATCGCCGACGACGGCCTGAAGGCAGTCAGCGAGTTCGAACGCCATGGCGCAGACCTGGTGCTGCTGGACCTGATGCTTCCGGGTCAGCCGGGCACCGAGGTGATCCGCCAGATCCGCCTGAACAGCCAGGTCCCGGTCATCATGCTCACGGCGAAGGACTCGGAGATCGACAAGGTGGTGGGCCTGGAACTCGGCGCCGACGACTACGTCACCAAGCCGTATTCCTCCCGCGAATTGCTGGCCCGCATCCGCGCCGTGCTGCGCCGCCAGGGCGAGGGCGAGGAGCTGATCAGCAACGTGGTCACCGCTGGTCCGGTGCGCATGGACGTGGAACGCCATGTGGTTTCGGTCGACAACACCGAGGTGTCCATGCCGCTGAAGGAATTCGAACTGCTGGAAATGCTGCTGCGCAATGCCGGACGCGTGCTCACCCGCGGGCAGCTGATCGATCGCGTCTGGGGCAGCGACTATGTGGGCGACACCAAGACCTTGGATGTGCACGTCAAGCGCCTGCGTTCCAAGATCGAGGTCGACCCGGCAGTCCCCGAACGCCTGGTGACTGTGCGCGGACTGGGCTACAAGTTCGTGGTCTAGGGCCTAATAGCCCGGATACGGCAGCAGCCCCGGACAGAATCAGTGATTCTGTCCGGGGCTGCTGTTTCGGCTTGCGGAGCTTAGTGGCCCGAAGTCGATTGGGTCTCTTCCGGGGTCAGGTGCTCGGTGACCGACGCATCGGCACCGCCCGGGACGAAGTCGCGGTATTCGGCAAGGGTGCCATCGACTACTGGAACGCTGAATTCCACGTTCTCGCCGGCGACGGTGAAGACCGAAGATGCGTGCTGGCCAGCAGGGATGCCCAAGTTCTTGATGATCTGCTCGTTCTTGTCATCTTCAAGCTTGATAGTGCCATCGGCAGGAACCTGGATGGAGACAGGTGCAGTGTTCTCGGCCTTGACCGACAGGGTCAGCGCGGAATCGCCGGCGTTGACTACGGAGCCGATCAGGCGGGCTTCAGTGTCGTCGCTGTTGGTGACGAACATCAGGTTGCGAACCTTGGCGTCTGCGACATCGACGTTGATGCCATCGCTGGCGGCGTAGTCCATGTTGGTGGCCTGCTCGTTGATGGCGCCACAGCTGGTGCCACCGAATGCCAGGGCAGCCACAGCGAGGGACGCGGCGATGCGACGTCCAGCGGTCATGCGTGCGGTGATCACGACACTAACTCCTCGGTGAGAATAATGAGTTGCTTCGGGTTCGTGGCCGGTTGAATCGGCTGCACCTGGGGCAGGGGCAGCCACGAAAAGGACCACGATTACCTCTAAGCCTAGCTGTTTTTCACGCAAAGACGCGATTTAGCGACGTGCAACACACGCTTTTCGACAAGTTGTAGACAACCGTTTCTGGGAAAGGGGGTGGTGTGCAATCGACTGCCCTACCTTCTTCATAGCATGTTTCTCTTGCAAGTGGAAGAGGCAATTCCGCATGAATTCGCGGTTATATGGGGCACAGTCGCGAGGCCATGAATAGCAAACATGGTAGACTAGGACGTGGGAAAGGGGTTTATCCACATGGTTTTTGAGGTTGGCGAGACTGTTGTCTACCCGCACCACGGTGCCGCAATGATCGAAGAGATCAAGATGCGCAAGATCAAGGGCGAAGAGAAAATGTATCTCAAGCTCAAGGTGGCTCAGGGCGACCTGACCATCGAGGTTCCAGCCGAGAACGTTGATCTTGTTGGCGTACGTGACGTGGTAGGTCAGGAAGGCTTGGACCATGTGTTCGACGTCCTTCGTGCTGAATTTACCGAAGAGCCGACCAACTGGTCGCGCCGCTACAAGGCAAATGTCGAGAAGCTCGCTTCCGGCGATGTCATCAAGGTTGCAGAAGTAGTTCGCGACCTGTGGCGCCGAGAAAACGACCGTGGTCTGTCGGCAGGCGAAAAGCGCATGCTGGCCAAGGCTCGCCAGGTATTGATCAGTGAATTGGCCTTGGCCAAGGATCTGGACGAGGCCAAGGCGGAAGGCCTCTTGGACGAGGTTCTGGCTTCGGCCTAACCCAGTACCGGTAACGCATCGCCGTGAAACGCTCCCAAGCGTTTCACGGCTTTTGGCGTTAAAGCATCCGAATCAGGATGACGCGGCACGATAAGCTGGGCGCTGTGAAGCAAAGCGAAGCGCAAAATTCAAGCCTGATCCTCGTGGCCGCCGGAATGGGAACCCGCCTCGGCGCAGGAATTCCCAAGGCGATGGTTCAGGTGGCAGGGAAGTCCCTGGCAGAACATGCAGTGGACCGGATCCTCGGGGTTGAGCAGATCACCGAAATCATTGTGGTGACCCCGCCAAAGGACGAGCGACTGGCCGCGGACATGGCCCAATACGGGGAACGGGTCCGCACCGTGCCCGGTGGCGCAAGCCGCGCCGCATCGGTTCGCGCAGGACTAGCCGTCGCCAGTTCCGAGGCCGCGAATATCCTGGTCCATGACGCAGCCCGCGCTTTCGCCCCGGCCGAGCTGCATGAAAGGGTGCTGGTCGCCCTCGCCGATGAGCAGTGCAACGCGGTGATTCCGGCATTGGATGTCACCGACACCATCTGCGTGGTTCAGCCCGATGCCTCCGGCGAGCAGGAGATCATCAAGGAAACCCCGGCGCGTTCCACCCTGCGCGCGGTGCAGACCCCGCAGGGCTTTGACGCGGCACTGCTGCGCGCGGCCCACGCCCGGCTGGATTCCTGCACCGAAGCCGAACTGGAGCTGGTCACCGATGACGCGTCGATCGTGCGGGCTTTCGGCGCCGAAGTCCAGGTGCTGCCCGGATCGCAGCAAGCACTGAAGGTCACCTACCCCGAAGACCTCGACGCCGCCGGCAAGCTCGCGGCAAGCCGCCCAGCCAGCAACCCCAGTGCAAAGGAAGAAGCCATGATCCTGCCACGAGTCGGCAACGGCATCGATGTCCACGCGGTCAGCGACGACCCGGCCCGCGAAATGTGGCTGGCAGGACTGCACTTCCCGGAGGACATCGGGCTGTCCGGCCACTCCGATGGCGACGCGGTAGCGCACGCTGCCTGCGATGCGCTGTTCTCCGCAGCGGGCATTGGCGATCTGGGCACGCACTTCGGGGTGGACCGCCCGGAATTCGCCGGTGCCAGCGGTGTGAGCCTGATTGCAGAAGCCGCCCGCCTGGTGCGCGAGGCAGGATTCGAGATCGGCAACGTCTCGGTGCAGTTCGTTGGCCGCCGCCCGCGCTTCGCCGCGCGCCGCGAGGAGGCCAACGCGGTGCTCAGCGAGGCGATCGGCGCCCCAGTCAGCGTCATTGCGACTACCAGCGACGGGCTGGGGTACGAGGGGGAGGGCAAGGGCGTGACCGCCTATGCCACCGCACTGGTCTATCCGGTTTCGCATTAGGCCCGTCGGCGCTGCCACGGGGCATCGCGCATCGAGAGCGTCACAAGTGAAGCACAAAGCGTGCATCCATCGGATAACCTTAAAGGCGTGAGCCTGCGATTCTATGACACCAAAACAGCATCCGTACGCGACTTCCAGCCACTGGCGGAAGGCGAAGTGAAGCTGTACTACTGCGGCGCCACCGTGCAGGGCATGCCGCACGTGGGCCATGTTCGCAGTGCCATTGTCTTCGACATCCTGGTGCGATGGCTCGAATACCGCGGCTTCGCCGTCACGACGGTCCGCAACGTCACCGACATCGATGACAAGATCCTGGAAAAGTCGGCGAACTCCTTCGCCGCGGACTTCGAAGCCGATGCCCATTACAAGCCGCGCGAAGAATGGTTCGCCCTGGCGTACCGCTTCGAGCAGGAATTCTCGCTTGCCTACGAGGCGCTGGGCGTGCGCAGGCCGACCTATGAGCCGCGCGCGACCGGGCACATCACCGAAATGCATGAGCTGATTGAGCAGCTCATCGATCGCGGCCACGCCTACCCGGCAGCCGACGGCTCCGGAGATGTCTACTTCGACGTGCGCTCCTACGAGCAGTACGGCGCGTTGACCCGCCAGAAGGTCGACGACATGCAGGATGCGCCGGATTCGGATCCGCGCGGCAAGAAGGACCCACGCGACTTCGCGCTGTGGAAGGGGCACAAGGACACCGATCCGCTGACCGCTTCCTGGCCGAGCCCCTGGGGACGCGGCCGCCCAGGCTGGCACCTCGAGTGCTCGGCGATGGCCGGCAAGTACCTGGGCAGCGCATTCGACATCCACGGCGGCGGACTGGATCTGCGCTTCCCGCACCACGAGAACGAGATGGCCCAGTCCAATGCTGCAGGCCACGGCTTCGCCAACTACTGGATGCACAACGGCATGGTCACCTACGAGGGTGAGAAGATGTCCAAGTCCATCGGCAACACCATCTCTCCGGAAGAAATGCTCGCACTGGCCGATGCCCGCGTGGTGCGCTACTTCCTGGGCCAGGCGCACTACCGTTCGATGCTCGACTACCGTCCGGACTCGCTGACCGAGGCCGGGGCAGCGGTGGATCGCGTCGACACTTTCATCTCCAATGCGCGCTACCGATTGGGTGCCGCCGCCGAGGCCATCGCCGCCACGGAGGTGCCAGAAGCCTTCGGCACCGCGATGGATGATGACCTGAACGTTCCCATGGCGCTGGCCGCACTGCATGAAACCGTTCGGCTCGGCAATGCTTCCCTGGACCAGCGTGATGACGCTGCCGCCGCCAAGGCCCTGGGCCAGGTCCTGGCCATGACCCAGGTGCTGGGCCTGGATGATGCCGGCAGCAATGAAGAGTCTGATTCTTCCGCAGAGCACGAGGTCCTGGACCAGCTGATCCAGGCGCAGCTGGCCGAACGCGATGAAGCGCGGGCGGCCAAGGACTGGGCACGCTCCGATGCGATCCGCGATGCGCTGGCATCCGCCGGAATTACCGTGGTGGATTCGGCCGATGGCGCCCGCTGGACTCTGGACAACTAGTCGCGAATCAACGCGACGCCAACGAACTCAAAAACCAAAGGACAATTACCAATGAGCAAAAAGGGCCCAACCAAGGGTAGTGGTGGCAAGGGACGTCGATCCCTCGAGGGCAAGGGCCCGACCCCCAAGGCGGAGGACCGCCCGTACCACAAGGCGTACCGTGCCAAGCAACTTGCCGAGCGCTCGGCTGCCAAGCGCAGCACCGGCCGCCGCACCGAACGCATCAAGGTCAACGCCGAATTCGTCACCGGACGCAACTCCGTCGTGGAGGCGCTGCGCGCCGGCATCCCTGCCAAGGCGCTGCATGTTGCCATCCGCATCGACGTCGATGACCGCGTCCGCGAATCCCTGAAGCTGGCTGCCGAGCTGGGCATCCCGCTGATGGAAGCATCCAAGCCTGAGCTGGACCGCATGACCGATGACGCGATCCACCAGGGCCTGGCCCTGCAGATCCCGCCATACGAGTACAAGGACGCAGTCCAGCTGGCTACCAAGACCATCAAGGACTTCGACAAGGGCTACACCAAGACCCAGCCGCTGTTCTTGGCACTGGATGGCATCACCGACCCGCGTAACCTGGGCGCGATTGTCCGTTCGGCATCGGCCTTCGGCGCAGACGGCGTGATCATTCCAGAACGCCGCAGCGTCGGGATGACCGCCTCGGCATGGAAGACCAGCGCCGGTGCAGCGGTCCGCGTACCTGTTGCCAAGTGCAGCAACCTGACCAGCGCGCTGAAGGAAATCAAGGCTGCCGGCATCTTCGTGATCGGCCTCGACGCCGGTGGAGATATGCAGCTGCCGAACTTCGAATTGGCAACCGGCCCGCTGTGCATCGTGGTTGGTTCCGAGGGCAAGGGCCTGTCCCGTCTGGTTCGCGAAAACTGCGACGCCATCGTTTCGATTCCAATCGACTCTGCAATGGAATCGCTGAACGCTTCGATGGCTGTCGGGATCTCGCTCTACGAGGTATCGCGTTTGCGTGCCGAGAAGGCGAAGTAGCTTCCAAGCACCATAAGTGGGCCATAACTTGCCAAGGCAAGTTATGGCCCACTGTCGTTAAGGTGATCCGCTTCATAACAACAAATTTCCGTTGTTTTCAGCTGTTATACATCTTGGAGCGCGCAGAATCCGCATGATTCCGGGCGTTCTGGGCGGCAGTTTCCGGAAACTGGCCGATTTTGCTTCGTGGTGGGATGCGTGTAGAGTCTTATCTCGCGCTGCTGATCCGGACGGCCTGAAAAGGCGAGTAGGAAACAGCGGGGTGAACCAGCCTGGAACGCCGAGTTGACAATGGTCAACGCGGTGGTAAGCTGGAAAAGTTGCTCCGGAGCGAAGCAGTGGCCACCAAAGGGTGGCTGGTGTGGTGTCGAGAGTGTTTGTTGTTTGAGAACTCAATAGTGTGCCAAGTTTGTTGATACCGAATATTTTTATTTGGTGAATACATATTTTATGTGCTTGAGGCATTGCACCCCCGTGCAGTGTTCTTGAGTGTTTTATTTATTCGCCAGGACTTCATCGGCTTCGCCCTTTTTTTCCAAGGGGTTGCTGGTGGCTTTTTGTTTTTTATGGAGAGTTTGATCCTGGCTCAGGATGAACGCTGGCGGCGTGCTTAACACATGCAAGTCGAACGATGAAGCCCAGCTTGCTGGGTGGATTAGTGGCGAACGGGTGAGTAACACGTGAGTAACCTGCCCCCGACTCTGGGATAAGCCCGGGAAACTGGGTCTAATACCGGATATGACCATGGAACGCATGTTTTGTGGTGGAAAGATTTATCGGTGGGGGATGGACTCGCGGCCTATCAGCTTGTTGGTGAGGTAATGGCTCACCAAGGCGACGACGGGTAGCCGGCCTGAGAGGGTGACCGGCCACACTGGGACTGAGACACGGCCCAGACTCCTACGGGAGGCAGCAGTGGGGAATATTGCACAATGGGCGAAAGCCTGATGCAGCGACGCCGCGTGAGGGATGACGGCCTTCGGGTTGTAAACCTCTTTCAGTAGGGAAGAAGCGAAAGTGACGGTACCTGCAGAAGAAGCGCCGGCTAACTACGTGCCAGCAGCCGCGGTAATACGTAGGGCGCAAGCGTTATCCGGATTTATTGGGCGTAAAGAGCTCGTAGGCGGTTTGTCGCGTCTGCCGTGAAAGTCCGAGGCTCAACCTCGGATCTGCGGTGGGTACGGGCAGACTAGAGTGATGTAGGGGAGACTGGAATTCCTGGTGTAGCGGTGAAATGCGCAGATATCAGGAGGAACACCGATGGCGAAGGCAGGTCTCTGGGCATTTACTGACGCTGAGGAGCGAAAGCATGGGGAGCGAACAGGATTAGATACCCTGGTAGTCCATGCCGTAAACGTTGGGCACTAGGTGTGGGGGACATTCCACGTTTTCCGCGCCGTAGCTAACGCATTAAGTGCCCCGCCTGGGGAGTACGGCCGCAAGGCTAAAACTCAAAGGAATTGACGGGGGCCCGCACAAGCGGCGGAGCATGCGGATTAATTCGATGCAACGCGAAGAACCTTACCAAGGCTTGACATGTGCCAGACCGCTCCAGAGATGGGGTTTCCCTTCGGGGCTGGTTCACAGGTGGTGCATGGTTGTCGTCAGCTCGTGTCGTGAGATGTTGGGTTAAGTCCCGCAACGAGCGCAACCCTCGTTCCATGTTGCCAGCACGTAGTGGTGGGGACTCATGGGAGACTGCCGGGGTCAACTCGGAGGAAGGTGGGGATGACGTCAAATCATCATGCCCCTTATGTCTTGGGCTTCACGCATGCTACAATGGCCGGTACAATGGGTTGCGATACTGTGAGGTGGAGCTAATCCCTAAAAGCCGGTCTCAGTTCGGATTGGGGTCTGCAACTCGACCCCATGAAGTCGGAGTCGCTAGTAATCGCAGATCAGCAACGCTGCGGTGAATACGTTCCCGGGCCTTGTACACACCGCCCGTCAAGTCACGAAAGTTGGTAACACCCGAAGCCGATGGCCTAACCACCTTGTGTGGGGGGAGTCGTCGAAGGTGGGACTGGCGATTGGGACTAAGTCGTAACAAGGTAGCCGTACCGGAAGGTGCGGCTGGATCACCTCCTTTCTAAGGAGCTAACCATTATTGGTTGCCCATGCTGGACACGAGTGTTGTCCGGGTGGGTTGCTCATGGGTGGAATATCAATGGACTCAATACTGGAAAACGTGCTGGCTGATGCTGGTGCGGGGTATTGGCTGTGGCCGCGTGGTGCTTGGGCATCTGCTAGTACGCATTGCAGGGGGTTTTCTTCTTGCGGTGCTGGAATGCGGTGTGTGGGTGTTGTGTGGTTTGTATGGTTTGGCATGCTGTTGGGTTTTGAGGCAACAAGCCTCCTTTCCTGGTGAATGGTTGCCGGGGTTCTTCCTGTGGGGAGGGTCCTGGTGGTGTTCGCTTGGGTGAGGGGTTCTTGGTGTTTCGGTGTTTGTCCTGTGTTTGCTGCAAGGATGTCCTGTTGGATTGATGCTGGCCTTTGGTTGGTGTTGGTTTTGGGGTGTTGTTGCGGGGGTGCGGGGTTGTTGTTTGGGAACTGTATAGTGAACGCGAGCATCTTGCAGATGAGATGAGCTGGGTAGTCCTTTTCCTGGGGCTGGTTGGTGTTGGAGTCTTGTCTGCGTGATTTTGTTAGATTGTTTTATTGCTCAATTCTGAGACTTTGATTTGTGTTGAAGTTTTTAAGGGCGCACGGTGGATGCCTTGGCATCAAGAGCCGATGAAGGACGTGGGAATCTGCGATAAGCCTGGTGGAGTCGATAACCGGACGTTGAGGCCAGGATTTCCGAATGGGGGAACCCCGCACCATGTTATGTGGTGTGACCTGCAGCTGAATGTATAGGCTGTGTGGAGGGAACGCGGGGAAGTGAAACATCTCAGTACCCGCAGGAAGAGAAAACAATAGTGATTCCGTTAGTAGTGGCGAGCGAACGCGGATGGGGCTAAACCGGTTGGTGTGTGATAGCGGATAGGCGTTGCATCACCGGGGTTGTGGGGTTGACATGTACCAGCGCTATCTTGCTGGTGGGATGAGGTGCAGGCGTATAGGTGAATCGGTTGGAATGCCGGACCAGAGAGGGTGATAGTCCCGTAGGTGTAATGCGTGTCTGCCGTTCTAGTGTTGATACCCGAGTAGCACGGGGCCCGTGAAACCTTGTGTGAATCTGCCAGGACCACCTGGTAAGCCTGAATACTACTTGATGACCGATAGTGAATCAGTACCGTGAGGGAATGGTGAAAAGTACCCCGGGAGGGGAGTGAAATAGTACCTGAAACCGTGCGCTTACAATCCGTTAGAGCCTGGGACTTGTTCCTGGGTGATGGCGTGCCTTTTGAAGAATGAGCCTGCGAGTTAGTGTTACGTCGCGAGGTTAACCCGTGTGGGGAAGCCGTAGCGAAAGCGAGTCTGAATAGGGCGTTTGAGTGGCGTGATCTAGACCCGAAGCGAAGTGATCTACCCATGGCCAGGTTGAAGCGCGTGTAAGAGCGTGTGGAGGACCGAACCCACTTCAGTTGAAAATGGAGGGGATGAGCTGTGGGTAGGGGTGAAAGGCCAATCAAACTTCGTGATAGCTGGTTCTCCCCGAAATGCATTTAGGTGCAGCGTTGCGTGTTTCTTGCTGGAGGTAGAGCTACTGGATAGGCGATGGGCCCTACAAGGTTACTGACCTTAGCCAAACTCCGAATGCCGGCAAGTGAGAGCGCAGCAGTGAGACTGTGGGGGATAAGCTTCATAGTCGAGAGGGAAACAGCCCAGAACGCCAACTAAGGCCCCTAAGCGTGTGCTAAGTGGAAAAGGATGTGGAGTTGCTGTGACAACCAGGAGGTTGGCTTAGAAGCAGCCACCCTTGAAAGAGTGCGTAATAGCTCACTGGTCAAGTGATTCCGCGCCGATAATGTAGCGGGGCTCAAGCACACCGCCGAAGTTGCGTCATTCAAGTATTAGCCTGGTTTCGATTGGGTGCTTGGATGGGTAGGGGAGCGTCGTGTGGACGGTGAAGTCGCGGTGGAAACCAGCGGTGGAGGCCACACGAGTGAGAATGCAGGCATGAGTAGCGAATGACGGGTGAGAAACCCGTCCGCCGAATGATCAAGGGTTCCAGGGTTAAGCTAATCTGCCCTGGGTTAGTCGGGACCTAAGGCGAGGCCGACAGGCGTAGTCGATGGACAACGGGTTGATATTCCCGTACCGGCGAAGGACCGCCCATACCAAGCTGTGGATGCTAACCATGACGGATCATGGCTGTTGCGGCCTTCGGGTTGCTGGTTGTGTGATGTGGTGGGAACCGATGCAGTGAGGTCAGCGTATTAACAGGTGTGACGCAGGAAGGTAGCCGAGCCAGGCAATGGAATTGACCTGGTCCAAGGGTGTAGGAAGAGTGGTTGGCAAATCCGCCGCTCGTATGTTCTGAGACCTGATAGGCGCCCCGTTTATGGGGTGATTCGGTGATCCTATGCTGCCTAGAAAAGCATCGGCGCGAGGTCCCAGTCCGCCCGTACCCCAAACCGACACAGGTGATCAGGTAGAGAATACTAAGGCGATCGAGAGAATCATGGTTAAGGAACTCGGCAAAATGCCCCCGTAACTTCGGAAGAAGGGGGGCCTGCCCCGTGATGGAGACGTGCTCTCCGGAGGCGGGTGTGGGCCGCAGAGACCAGGGGGAAGCGACTGTTTACTAAAAACACAGGTCCGTGCGAAGTCGCAAGACGATGTATACGGACTGACTCCTGCCCGGTGCTGGAAGGTTAAGAGGACTGGTTAGCCCTTGTGGCGAAGCTGAGAATTTAAGCCCCAGTAAACGGCGGTGGTAACTATAACCATCCTAAGGTAGCGAAATTCCTTGTCGGGTAAGTTCCGACCTGCACGAATGGAGTAACGACTTCCCCGCTGTCTCAACCATGAACTCGGCGAAATTGCAGTACGAGTAAAGATGCTCGTTACGCGCAGCAGGACGGAAAGACCCCGAGACCTTTACTATAGTTTGGTATTGGTGTTCGGTGCAGCTTGTGTAGGATAGGTGGGAGACTGTGAAGCTTGGACGCTAGTTCAGGTGGAGTCATCGTTGAAATACCACTCTGGCTGTACCGGTCACCTAACTTCGGACCATGATCTGGTTCAGGGACAGTGCCTGATGGGTAGTTTAACTGGGGCGGTTGCCTCCTAAAATGTAACGGAGGCGCCCAAAGGTTCCCTCAGCCTGGTTGGCAATCAGGTGTCGAGTGTAAGTGCACAAGGGAGCTTGACTGTGAGAGTGACAGCTCGAGCAGGGACGAAAGTCGGGACTAGTGATCCGGCGGCACCTCGTGGAAGGGCCGTCGCTCAACGGATAAAAGGTACCTCGGGGATAACAGGCTGATCTTGCCCAAGAGTCCATATCGACGGCATGGTTTGGCACCTCGATGTCGGCTCGTCGCATCCTGGGGCTGGAGTAGGTCCCAAGGGTTGGGCTGTTCGCCCATTAAAGCGGTACGCGAGCTGGGTTTAGAACGTCGTGAGACAGTTCGGTCCCTATCCGCTGCGCGCGTTGGAAATTTGAGAAGGGCTGTCCTTAGTACGAGAGGACCGGGACGGACGAACCTCTGGTGTGTCAGTTGTACTGCCAAGTGCATCGCTGATTAGCTACGTTTGGAAGGGATAACCGCTGAAAGCATCTAAGCGGGAAGCCTGCTTCGAGATGAGATTTCCATGCACCATTGTGTGTGAGAGGCCCCCAGCTAGACCACTGGGTTGATAGGCAGGATGTGGAAGCAAGAACTGAAGACTTGTGCAGCTGACCTGTACTAATAGGCCGATGGCTTTCAACACACAATAAAACAATGATTTGAACTGATGATTTCAATGCTGTTCGCGTTCACTATGCGGTTACGAGACAACAACCTCAAACCGAGAATACTTGGCTTTGTGCGTGCTTTGCTGCATGCCACCGAAGGCAACACCAAACCGTAGGGTTTGTGTGCTTCGTGATTGTTACGGCGGTCATAGCGTGGGGGAAACGCCCGGTCCCATACCGAACCCGGAAGCTAAGGCCCATTGCGCCGATGGTACTGCACTCGTGAGGGTGTGGGAGAGTAGGTCACCGCCGGACTTAACCTAAGTGGGTTTGAGGCTCTAACCAGTGATGGTTGGAGCCTCACCTGTTTAACCCGTGGGAGGGCTTGGGGGTCAGGCATGAGTGCCTGGCCTGTTTTTGTTTAAGGGGATTCGGGTGCTGGCCGCTGCCGTGGCCCGCAATGGATCAGGCCGGTATTGGGTTGCGGTGCCAGCTGTGATGACTGGCAACCTTAAAGGATTGAACTTCAACTTAGTCTGATAGCCGATGTTCGAGTGCAACCGGGTATGGAGCAGAGGATTCTTTTCTAGTTTCAATTGTTTCCACTGACGGGTGGTTGCCAGGCATGAGATGGTGTCATAGCCAATTGAAAACTGCCCGCGCCAAGCTAAAATGCTCCCCTACTCTCAACTTCGTTATCCTGCTTGACGCTATCGATTAGCTCCGTCCAGTTCTTCGCCGGGTTCGATCGCCCGGCGAAATAACACTGCTAGATCGAGGCATGTCGAGCAGTGCGGGACGCGACGTCCAAGCAAAAGTGGCAGCCACGTTGAGTCACGTGATTCTCGACTGAGCGCCAGCGTCATTGGCTGTTTTGACCTGTTCTCAAGTCCACGAGCAATCACTTAGTTCGGCTTTTCCGACGACTGGGCACCGAATCCGCAATTGCGAGGCTTCTCACCTCTTTTTACGAAAGCAGTGACATAGGCGCACAGCAGAAGCCTCGGCCTCCAATAGATCGCCTGTGGTCCACAGATGCGTGTTCCTGCTGTCAGTTTTCCGGAGTGCACCACTTTGTCGGTTGGCTGGTTCAGGAGACTGCGGCGGCAATGCGCACGGAGCCAGACCAGATAAACATTTCCATGCCAGCTCTAGTGGGCGAAGCTCCAAGAGGCTTATCATGACGATTCATTAAAGCCCTTGAAAGAATTGCAGTCCGGTATCTCAGCTTCAAATTATCACTAGTCTGAGGTTCCGGACTCTCTTGACCATTTCGCTGATCCGACATGCTTGTGACTGCCATTACATAGGTGGCGGGGGTTGAAGCGCACCAGCAAAGGTGAGTAGGAGCCCACTAAGCATCTAGGAATCTCGGAGGAGCTATATGCGAACTAGCCAGACAAGCCAAAACATGAAATGCGGCTTGAGTACACGGCATATCAGATTTATCGCCCTAGGGCCTGCGATCGGCACTGGCTTATTCTACGGTTCTGCAAGCGCCATTCAAATGGCTGGTCCAGCCGTGCTGCTGGCCTACATACTCGGTGGCGCAGTGGTGTTCATGGTGATGCGTGCGTTGGGAGAAATGGCCGTCCGCAATCCGACCTCCGGCTCATTCGCAACTATGCCACTGAATTTGTCGGGCGTTTCGCTGGCTTCGCCACAGGGTGGACTTACACCTTTGAAATGTTTGTGGTGGCTCTGGCAGATGTGACAGCTTTTGGCGTGTATATGGGCTTCTGGTTCCCTAACGTTGAACGATGGATCTGGATCTTGGCGGTTGTTTTCTTCATCGCTGCCGTGAACCTGCTTTCGGTCAAAGTCTTCGGGGAACTGGAGTTCTGGTTCTCGCTGGTCAAGGTCGTCGCCATCGTTGCAATGATCGCCGGTGGAGTTCTCGTAATTGTCTTCGGTCTGGGAAATCAAAGCGAAGGCGCCGCTGGTCTATCCAATCTCTTCGCTAACGAGGGTTTCATGCCGCACGGCATTTGGTGAGTTCTCGCCTCGCTGACGATCGTCATGTTTGCATTCAGTGGCACCGAGGTAATCGGCTTTACTGCCGGCGAAGCACAAAACCCCCGAAAGGTCATACCGCAGGCGATCAACTCTGTCCCAGTGCGCATCCTATTGTTCTACGTACTGACGCTCGGTGTCATCATGTGCATTCAGCCATGGAACACGATCGTTGGCAATGAGAGTCCATTCGTCTCGATCTTCTCCAGCATCGGTTTCTCGTCTGCAACGAACGTTCTGAATTTCATCGTCATCACAGCGGCACTTTCAGCAATCAACGCGGACATCTTCGGCGCAGGACGCATGATTCACGGCATGGTCAAGCAAGGCCAGGCACCCCAGGTGTTCACGAAGACCACGGCCAACGGTGTCCCATGGGTGATATCTTTATCGATGATCGGTGCGCTGCTTATCGGTGTCGTGCTGAACATATGGTTCGAAGACCAGATCTTCTTCCTGATCGCTGCATTGGCTACGTCCGCGACCGTTGTCGTTTGGTCGATGATCTTGATCTCGCATATCCGGATGAAGCATCGGATAGACAGAGATGCTCTTGAACCATCAGCATTCCCAGTTCCGTTGTGGCCCGTGGATGGAAGGGACCTCAGCAGCTGAACGGCGATAGCCTCAAAGAATGCTGGGGCCGTGACCTAGGCCTACTGCAAGGTGACCCGTAATGAGGGCACAAACAGCGCCGTGCACCGGACAGCTATTGCATAGGCAAGTCATCTAGTTCACCTTTGCCTGCCGTAAGCCTTAGTCTCAGGTAAATACCTGCAGACACCGACTCGTGGAGATGACGATGGCAACTACCCACGCTGAATTCCTAGATGCCTTAAGCGCAGCGTTACCGGACGAAGCCCTCGAAACATCGCGTGTGGTGCTTCGAGAAAACTCCAGGGACTTCGGGCAATTGTCGGGAAATCCCGTTGAACCGCTAGCCGTGGTTTTCGCCAGTTCCGTAGCGGATGTCCAACGAGTTCTACGCTTGGCCACTGAATACAAGGTGCCGGTGATTAGCCGCGGTGCCGGCACTGGTGTTTCCGGGGGCGTTCACGTGCTAGGCGATGCCATCGTGTTGAACCTGAGTAGAATGAATAGAATTCTAGAAATCCGCCCGGAAGATGAAGTCGCTGTTGTTGAACCTGGCGTCATCAATCATCAGCTGAACGAAGCCGTTGCAGAATTCGGTCTCATGTATGCCCCGGATCCTGCGAGCTACAAGATGTCGACGATCGGTGGCAATATCGCTACCAATGCTGGTGGTTTGCGTTGCGCGAAATATGGCGTCACTCGTGAATCCGTCCTCTCACTAGACGTCGTATTGGCTGACGGCCGGCTAATCCGAGTTGGCAAGAACACGTTCAAGGGCGTCGCTGGCTATGATCTCGCTGCCCTATTCACAGGGTCCGAGGGCACATTGGGCGTCGTCGTTCGCGCAGTTGTTCGATTGCGCTATCTTCCAGTGGATGAAAGGGACATAACGCTATTGTTCCTCAGCTTGGAGGAGGCAGTCGAAGGCGTTCAATTGATTGCCAAAGCTAGAATCCAACCTGCCATTCTGGAACTGATCGATCACTCGACGTTGCTCATTCTCGATGAACAGTACTCAACGAATTACGCAGGCCTCGGCGGTGCCATGTTGCTGGCTCGACTAGATGGCTATGGCGCCGAGCGTGAAGAATCTGCTCTCCGTGAAGTTTTCGAAGAACGCAATGCACAGCTAAGCAATTCAGCGGATCCCAGAGCTACGAAGCTGATCGAAATGCGCCGAACCAGCCGCGGTGATACCAAAGATGATGCTTACCGCACTGGCGAAGATGTCGCCATTCCGAAAAGCAGAATGGTTGAATACGTGCACCGCGTTCAACAAGTGGCACGCGAAGAGAACGTCGACATGCGGATGATTTCGCATGTGGGCGATGGCAATCTGCACCCGACATTCTCTGTAGAACCAGAAGACGGTGTGGACCCCTTAGCCAGGCTAGACCGTGCGGTTGAGGCCTCAGTGCGCATTGCTTTGGAACTAGGCGGCACGATTACCGGTGAACACGGTGTCGGATTGATTAAAAAGGATTGGTTGCAATGGGAGCAATCAAGTGAAGTGGTCGAACTCCAACAGGAGATCAAACGTCTTCTGGATCCGTTGAATATCTTGAATCCCGGGAAAGCTATTTAAAGTAAGAACCTACGAGGGGCAGCCAATAAACTGGCGAGGCGAAACGCGCAGGCATGGCGGACTCTGAAAATAGTTCTGCACGGGTGTATAGTGAAAGGGTTGTAACCACGGGATATGGCGCAGCTTGGTAGCGCGCGTCGTTCGGGACGACGAGGTCGCAGGTTCAAATCCTGTTATCCCGACTTGCAGCAAAAGGGGGAACTACGGTTCCCCTTTTTTGCGTTAAGCCGCCCCAGCAACACCCGGTAAAACCTAAATAGCCTTCTGGGTTTTAGGGGGCAATTTGAAGGCTGTCCTGTAGCGAATGGCAGTTCCATAACAAGCGTTCCAGCAAACGAGCTGCAGATCACTCGAGGATATCGCCTCAGGATGTGCGATCTGAGATTTTTTTAGGTATAGTTATATCTCGTGCTAAGGCATTCAATGCGGATCAGTTTCGGCTGCTGAAGCAAACGAATACCAAGTCACATTGGGATATGGTGTAATTGGCAACACAACGGTTTCTGGTTCCGTCATTCTAGGTTCGAGTCCTGGTATCCCAGCGCTTCACCAAAGAAATTTGGTGAGCTGAAGATTTTCTTCAGCATACGGCCCCATCGTATAGCGGCCTAGTACTCTGCCCTCTCACGGCAGCAACACGGGTTCGAATCCCGTTGGGGTCACCAAAGCAAAAAATCGCGGAACTTATGTTCCGCGATTTTTTTATGCACGAAAACTATGGACGGATTCGAATTCGGCTTTAACTGGAGCTTCCCCAAACTAGGCATCCCTTCGACAAGGCCGGCTTGGTTTGCAGTTGTAAAGTGGATGACGGGACACTGGCCGTAGAGCCGTAGAGCCGTAGAGCCGTAGAGCCGTAGAGCCGTAGAGCCGTATTGCCGTAGAGCCGTAGAGCCACCACTGCGTTTCAACGATCTCTTCATAGGTCCTACTGAAACCTGTCGTGATCGCCTGAGTCGTTGGCTCAATGGATGTACCAGTGAAATACGGACTGACGCAGATTGCGCGCAACACTGAAACGGCATCGAAGGTAGGCCGGCGCCTTCTTGGGTGTAGAACGACACGGTGTCCGTCTTGCCTCGTTGCGAATCATGAACTCCCGTTTTACGGCCTGCGGGACTAGTCCACTCCAGATCACCTGTGGCTAGGGCAACGGCCACCGTGGCGTCCAAGCGCCGTTCGACGTCTAACTTTTGATGACATTACTTTTGGATACAAACGAATACAGCCCATCAAATTCTTCTGCATAGCGATTGCAGCTAGGGGATTTACCGTGGCGGCACTTTGGGTGTTTGGTCAAGGTTCTTGGAATCACGGGGTCGTACGTTTATCCCGCATGGACCAGGCGTTCACAGGCTGCATTGCTGGCATCCGTTTCGATGCTTTGCTTAGCATGGTCTTCGGATCCTGGGCATTGACGATTCTGCCATCCTGAGAATGTTCGCTATTCGTATGGAGATCCAGCAGACATCGAGGCGAGGGCCCTTAGATTCTCGAACCAAGCGAAAGACTCTTGGGGCGTGCCAATATGCCGCCGTGGAACATGCCCTCATAGTGTAACGACGATCACTGCAAAAAGCGTCCTATCGATTTGCGGAGCCCTGAGAACCTGTGTATAGTTTTTATCTGTTGCCGGAACGGAAACACCACGGAATCTACCGAATGTTTACCCGGCAGCCAATCACTTTCCACTCAAGGTTTTCCACCGATTTTGATCGGATCAGGAAGTCTGGTAAGTTGGAAAAGTTGCTCCGGAGCGAAGCAGTGGCCATCAGAGGATGGCTGGTGTGGTGTCGAGAGTGTTTGTTGTTTGAGAACTCAATAGTGTGCCAAGTTTGTTGATACCGAATATTTTTATTTGGTGAATACATAACATTTGCTTGAGGCATTGCACCCCCGTGCAGTGTTCTTGAGTGTTTTATTATTCGCCAGGACTTCATCGGCTTCGCCCTTCTTTTCCAAGGGGTTGCTGGTGGCTTTTTGTTTTTTATGGAGAGTTTGATCCTGGCTCAGGATGAACGCTGGCGGCGTGCTTAACACATGCAAGTCGAACGATGAAGCCCAGCTTGCTGGGTGGATTAGTGGCGAACGGGTGAGTAACACGTGAGTAACCTGCCCCCGACTCTGGGATAAGCCCGGGAAACTGGGTCTAATACCGGATATGACCATGGAACGCATGTTTTGTGGTGGAAAGATTTATCGGTGGGGGATGGACTCGCGGCCTATCAGCTTGTTGGTGAGGTAATGGCTCACCAAGGCGACGACGGGTAGCCGGCCTGAGAGGGTGACCGGCCACACTGGGACTGAGACACGGCCCAGACTCCTACGGGAGGCAGCAGTGGGGAATATTGCACAATGGGCGAAAGCCTGATGCAGCGACGCCGCGTGAGGGATGACGGCCTTCGGGTTGTAAACCTCTTTCAGTAGGGAAGAAGCGAAAGTGACGGTACCTGCAGAAGAAGCGCCGGCTAACTACGTGCCAGCAGCCGCGGTAATACGTAGGGCGCAAGCGTTATCCGGATTTATTGGGCGTAAAGAGCTCGTAGGCGGTTTGTCGCGTCTGCCGTGAAAGTCCGAGGCTCAACCTCGGATCTGCGGTGGGTACGGGCAGACTAGAGTGATGTAGGGGAGACTGGAATTCCTGGTGTAGCGGTGAAATGCGCAGATATCAGGAGGAACACCGATGGCGAAGGCAGGTCTCTGGGCATTTACTGACGCTGAGGAGCGAAAGCATGGGGAGCGAACAGGATTAGATACCCTGGTAGTCCATGCCGTAAACGTTGGGCACTAGGTGTGGGGGACATTCCACGTTTTCCGCGCCGTAGCTAACGCATTAAGTGCCCCGCCTGGGGAGTACGGCCGCAAGGCTAAAACTCAAAGGAATTGACGGGGGCCCGCACAAGCGGCGGAGCATGCGGATTAATTCGATGCAACGCGAAGAACCTTACCAAGGCTTGACATGTGCCAGACCGCTCCAGAGATGGGGTTTCCCTTCGGGGCTGGTTCACAGGTGGTGCATGGTTGTCGTCAGCTCGTGTCGTGAGATGTTGGGTTAAGTCCCGCAACGAGCGCAACCCTCGTTCCATGTTGCCAGCACGTAGTGGTGGGGACTCATGGGAGACTGCCGGGGTCAACTCGGAGGAAGGTGGGGATGACGTCAAATCATCATGCCCCTTATGTCTTGGGCTTCACGCATGCTACAATGGCCGGTACAATGGGTTGCGATACTGTGAGGTGGAGCTAATCCCTAAAAGCCGGTCTCAGTTCGGATTGGGGTCTGCAACTCGACCCCATGAAGTCGGAGTCGCTAGTAATCGCAGATCAGCAACGCTGCGGTGAATACGTTCCCGGGCCTTGTACACACCGCCCGTCAAGTCACGAAAGTTGGTAACACCCGAAGCCGATGGCCTAACCACCTTGTGTGGGGGGAGTCGTCGAAGGTGGGACTGGCGATTGGGACTAAGTCGTAACAAGGTAGCCGTACCGGAAGGTGCGGCTGGATCACCTCCTTTCTAAGGAGCTAACCATTATTGGTTGCCCATGCTGGACACGAGTGTTGTCCGGGTGGGTTGCTCATGGGTGGAATATCAATGGACTCAATACTGGAAAACGTGCTGGCTGATGCTGGTGCGGGGTATTGGCTGTGGCCGCGTGGTGCTTGGGCATCTGCTAGTACGCATTGCAGGGGGTTTTCTTCTTGCGGTGCTGGAATGCGGTGTGTGGGTGTTGTGTGGTTTGTATGGTTTGGCATGCTGTTGGGTTTTGAGGCAACAAGCCTCCTTTCCTGGTGAATGGTTGCCGGGGTTCTTCCTGTGGGGAGGGTCCTGGTGGTGTTCGCTTGGGTGAGGGGTTCTTGGTGTTTCGGTGTTTGTCCTGTGTTTGCTGCAAGGATGTCCTGTTGGATTGATGCTGGCCTTTGGTTGGTGTTGGTTTTGGGGTGTTGTTGCGGGGGTGCGGGGTTGTTGTTTGGGAACTGTATAGTGAACGCGAGCATCTTGCAGATGAGATGAGCTGGGTAGTCCTTTTCCTGGGATTGCCTGGTGTTGGAGTCTTGTCTGCGTGATTTTGTTAGATTGTTTTATTGCTCAATTCTGAGACTTTTATTTGTGTTGAAGTTTTTAAGGGCGCACGGTGGATGCCTTGGCATCAAGAGCCGATGAAGGACGTGGGAATCTGCGATAAGCCTGGTGGAGTCGATAACCGGACGTTGAGACCAGGATTTCCGAATGGGGGAACCCCGCACCATGTTATGTGGTGTGACCTGCAGCTGAATGTATAGGCTGTGTGGAGGGAACGCGGGGAAGTGAAACATCTCAGTACCCGCAGGAAGAGAAAACAATAGTGATTCCGTTAGTAGTGGCGAGCGAACGCGGATGGGGCTAAACCGGTTGGTGTGTGATAGCGGATAGGCGTTGCATCACCGGGGTTGTGGGGTTGACATGTACCAGCGCTATCTTGCTGGTGGGATGAGGTGCAGGCGTATAGGTGAATCGGTTGGAATGCCGGACCAGAGAGGGTGATAGTCCCGTAGGTGTAATGCGTGTCTGCCGTTCTAGTGTTGATACCCGAGTAGCACGGGGCCCGTGAAACCTTGTGTGAATCTGCCAGGACCACCTGGTAAGCCTGAATACTACTTGATGACCGATAGTGAATCAGTACCGTGAGGGAATGGTGAAAAGTACCCCGGGAGGGGAGTGAAATAGTACCTGAAACCGTGCGCTTACAATCCGTTAGAGCCTGGGACTTGTTCCTGGGTGATGGCGTGCCTTTTGAAGAATGAGCCTGCGAGTTAGTGTTACGTCGCGAGGTTAACCCGTGTGGGGAAGCCGTAGCGAAAGCGAGTCTGAATAGGGCGTTTGAGTGGCGTGATCTAGACCCGAAGCGAAGTGATCTACCCATGGCCAGGTTGAAGCGCGTGTAAGAGCGTGTGGAGGACCGAACCCACTTCAGTTGAAAATGGAGGGGATGAGCTGTGGGTAGGGGTGAAAGGCCAATCAAACTTCGTGATAGCTGGTTCTCCCCGAAATGCATTTAGGTGCAGCGTTGCGTGTTTCTTGCTGGAGGTAGAGCTACTGGATAGGCGATGGGCCCTACAAGGTTACTGACCTTAGCCAAACTCCGAATGCCGGCAAGTGAGAGCGCAGCAGTGAGACTGTGGGGGATAAGCTTCATAGTCGAGAGGGAAACAGCCCAGAACGCCAACTAAGGCCCCTAAGCGTGTGCTAAGTGGAAAAGGATGTGGAGTTGCTGTGACAACCAGGAGGTTGGCTTAGAAGCAGCCACCCTTGAAAGAGTGCGTAATAGCTCACTGGTCAAGTGATTCCGCGCCGATAATGTAGCGGGGCTCAAGCACACCGCCGAAGTTGCGTCATTCAAGTATTAGCCTGGTTTCGATTGGGTGCTTGGATGGGTAGGGGAGCGTCGTGTGGACGGTGAAGTCGCGGTGGAAACCAGCGGTGGAGGCCACACGAGTGAGAATGCAGGCATGAGTAGCGAATGACGGGTGAGAAACCCGTCCGCCGAATGATCAAGGGTTCCAGGGTTAAGCTAATCTGCCCTGGGTTAGTCGGGACCTAAGGCGAGGCCGACAGGCGTAGTCGATGGACAACGGGTTGATATTCCCGTACCGGCGAAGGACCGCCCATACCAAGCTGTGGATGCTAACCATGACGGATCATGGCTGTTGCGGCCTTCGGGTTGCTGGTTGTGTGATGTGGTGGGAACCGATGCAGTGAGGTCAGCGTATTAACAGGTGTGACGCAGGAAGGTAGCCGAGCCAGGCAATGGAATTGACCTGGTCCAAGGGTGTAGGAAGAGTGGTTGGCAAATCCGCCGCTCATATGTTCTGAGACCTGATAGGCGCCCCGTTTATGGGGTGATTCGGTGATCCTATGCTGCCTAGAAAAGCATCGGCGCGAGGTCCCAGTCCGCCCGTACCCCAAACCGACACAGGTGATCAGGTAGAGAATACTAAGGCGATCGAGAGAATCATGGTTAAGGAACTCGGCAAAATGCCCCCGTAACTTCGGAAGAAGGGGGGCCTGCCCCGTGATGGAGACGTGCTCTCCGGAGGCGGGTGTGGGCCGCAGAGACCAGGGGGAAGCGACTGTTTACTAAAAACACAGGTCCGTGCGAAGTCGCAAGACGATGTATACGGACTGACTCCTGCCCGGTGCTGGAAGGTTAAGAGGACTGGTTAGCCCTTGTGGCGAAGCTGAGAATTTAAGCCCCAGTAAACGGCGGTGGTAACTATAACCATCCTAAGGTAGCGAAATTCCTTGTCGGGTAAGTTCCGACCTGCACGAATGGAGTAACGACTTCCCCGCTGTCTCAACCATGAACTCGGCGAAATTGCAGTACGAGTAAAGATGCTCGTTACGCGCAGCAGGACGGAAAGACCCCGAGACCTTTACTATAGTTTGGTATTGGTGTTCGGTGCAGCTTGTGTAGGATAGGTGGGAGACTGTGAAGCTTGGACGCTAGTTCAGGTGGAGTCATCGTTGAAATACCACTCTGGCTGTACCGGTCACCTAACTTCGGACCATGATCTGGTTCAGGGACAGTGCCTGATGGGTAGTTTAACTGGGGCGGTTGCCTCCTAAAATGTAACGGAGGCGCCCAAAGGTTCCCTCAGCCTGGTTGGCAATCAGGTGTCGAGTGTAAGTGCACAAGGGAGCTTGACTGTGAGAGTGACAGCTCGAGCAGGGACGAAAGTCGGGACTAGTGATCCGGCGGCACCTCGTGGAAGGGCCGTCGCTCAACGGATAAAAGGTACCTCGGGGATAACAGGCTGATCTTGCCCAAGAGTCCATATCGACGGCATGGTTTGGCACCTCGATGTCGGCTCGTCGCATCCTGGGGCTGGAGTAGGTCCCAAGGGTTGGGCTGTTCGCCCATTAAAGCGGTACGCGAGCTGGGTTTAGAACGTCGTGAGACAGTTCGGTCCCTATCCGCTGCGCGCGTTGGAAATTTGAGAAGGGCTGTCCTTAGTACGAGAGGACCGGGACGGACGAACCTCTGGTGTGTCAGTTGTACTGCCAAGTGCATCGCTGATTAGCTACGTTTGGAAGGGATAACCGCTGAAAGCATCTAAGCGGGAAGCCTGCTTCGAGATGAGATTTCCATGCACCATTGTGTGTGAGAGGCCCCCAGCTAGACCACTGGGTTGATAGGCAGGATGTGGAAGCAAGAACTGAAGACTTGTGCAGCTGACCTGTACTAATAGGCCGATGGCTTTCAACACACAATAAAACAATGATTTGAACTGATGATTTCAATGCTGTTCGCGTTCACTATGCGGTTACGAGACAACAACCTCTAACCAATAAATGCAAGATGAGTTACAAGACTTTGTAGCACCGGAAAACACTGACCAGGAAATATTTGGTTTGTGTGCTTCGTGATTGTTACGGCGGTCATAGCGTGGGGGAAACGCCCGGTCCCATACCGAACCCGGAAGCTAAGGCCCATTGCGCCGATGGTACTGCACTCGTGAGGGTGTGGGAGAGTAGGTCACCGCCGGACTTAACCTAAGTGGGTTTGAGGCTCTAACCAGTGATGGTTGGAGCCTCACCTGTTTAACCCGTGGGAGGGCTTGGGGGTCAGGCATGAGTGCCTGGCCTGTTTTTGTTTAAGGGGATTCGGGTGCTGGCCGCTGCCGCGTCTACCTGCGACCACAAATGCTTGACTTAGGCATCGTATAGTTCAAGTGGACACCGAAAAGCCGCGACTGACTCATCGATGGTCTCTCGACTCATCTTCCAATTGCGAAAGTGGGAAACCGAACGTGAGAACTTATGTCGTTACTGGCGCTGCTTCCGGCATTGGTGCAGCCGCAACTGAATTGATTCGCGAACGTGGGCACAAGGTCATCGGCGTTGATCTACGCGATACTGACGTCGCGACTGACCTGTCGACTCAGGAGGGCCGGAAAAGTGCCATCAAGCAGACTCTATAGCTTTCCGAAGGCAAAATTGACGCTGTCATCGCCGCCGCGGGTATTTCGGCTCCTAAGGCAATTACGGTATCGGTAAACTACTTCGGTGTTACCGAGTATTTGGAAGGCCTCCTGCCATCTCTGGGGCACTCGGAGGCACCACGTGTGGCCGTCGTGTCCTCGATGGCTCCGATCCGGCAGAATTCCGCTGAACTCGTTGAAGCATTGATTACGGGCGACGAAGAGGCAGCCCTGGCCATTGGCGCGGAACTGGAAGCCGCTGGCCCTGGACCGGCTACTTGAACTACCCGTCCTCCTAGCGCGCGCTGAGCCGCTGGGTACGCCGTGAATGCATCACGGAGAAGTGGGCCGGCGCAGGAATCCCATTGAATGCTGCGGCTCCTGGTACCGTGATCACCAACATGACTCGCGAATTGCTGGCCACCGACGAAGGCAAGGCAATGGTCGACAAGAATGTGCCGATGCCGCTGAACTACGACTCTGAGGCTGTGGTGGTCGCCAGGCTGCTGCTGTGGCTGACGAGTGATGAAAACAAAACACCCACGTCACCGGCCAAACCATCTACTGCGATGGCGGTGCCGAGACGACGTTGCGAGGGGATAACATCTGGAGCTAGATCAGGAAGCCGTGTATGGCGAAGGACACTGTTGCCAACCGGTTCTGAAGTGGCGCAACACCTGCGCGCTTGATATAGTTATGGAGTTGTCGCAATCGCGAATGACACCGTAGTTTTCCCGTGGCTAGCCACGAGGTATAGAGTTACGGCGATCATAGCGTGGGGGAAACGCCCAGCTCCATACCGAACCTGGAAGCTAAGACCCACAGCGCCGATGGTACTGCACTCGGGAGGGTGTGGGAGAGTAGGTCATCGCCGGGCATAATTTGCCGAAGGTCCCGAACGAGAGTTCGGGGCCTTCGATGTTTAACCGTGAAGGTGCGCCACCGTTTAAATCATCGGCGGCTCGGAAAATCATTTCCGAGCCGCCGATAATGCAGGTATTAGGCGTGGTCCAAACGCAGACCGCTTTCCGTATCAAACAGGTGCACATGCTGCATATTTGGCGCAATGTTGATGCGCGCTCCACGCTCAGGAGGGGTACGGCCATCAACACGAACAACCACCATCTGGGTTTCGCCGCCCAGCTCCGCTGAGCCGTAGATGTAGGCATCTGCGCCGAGCTCTTCAACCACGTCTACGACAATCTCGATGCCTTCGCCGGCACCGACAATCTCGACGTCCTCTGGACGGAAGCCCAAAGTGGTTCCGCCCTGGGCTCCCGGTGCGTCGATAGCGGTTGAGCCGAAAGCGACCTGTCCATTGGACGACTGCAGCTGGACCAAATTCATGGCGGGGGAACCGATGAAGCCTGCGACGAACACATTGCGTGGGCGATCGTAGAGCTCGCGTGGGGTGCCTACCTGCTGCAATTCGCCGTCCTTGAGCACCGCAACGCGGTCGCCCATGGTCAGCGCTTCCACCTGGTCGTGGGTCACATAAACGGTCGTGACTCCCAGACGTCGTGTCAGAGAAGCGATCTGGGTACGGGTCTGCACGCGCAGCTTTGCATCGAGGTTGGACAGAGGTTCGTCCATCAAGAACACCTGAGGCGAACGGACAATGGCGCGGCCCATGGCTACACGCTGGCGCTGGCCGCCCGAGAGGGCCTTGGGCTTGCGGTCCAAGTACTTCTCCAAGTCGAGAAGCTTGGCGGCCTCCAACACGCGCTGCTTGCGTTCTTCCTTGTTCACGCCGGCGATCTTCAAGGCAAAGCCCATATTCTCGGCAACGGTCATGTGGGGGTACAGCGCGTAGTTCTGGAAGACCATGGCGATGTCACGGTCCTTTGGCGGAACGTTGGTCACGTCCTTGTCGCCAATGAGAATGCGGCCGGAATTTACTTCTTCCAAGCCTGCAAGCATGCGCAGAGTGGTGGACTTGCCGCAACCCGAGGGGCCAACCAAAACGAGGAATTCTCCATCCTGGATTTCCAAGTCGATAGCGTCGACGGAGGGCACTAGTGCGCCCGGATAAATGCGGGTGGCCTTTTCAAAGGTCACAGTTGCCATGATGACAATCCTTTCACGGGCAGGTACGTGCCCGACGATCCGTAGTGAAAGTGAATTGGGACACTTCAGTTTCGCATGGAAATCAGACTTTTCAAAATATCTGGCAATTCAGCAGGCGAAGAGATTGAGTACGCTGCCGCTGTTGGCTCGGAACCCACCTTGATGCCCACATCTTCCGCGCCGAGGACCCTGAATCCGTTCTCGTCGGTGACGTCATCGCCAGCAAAAAGGACCGCCTGCACGTCGAGGGTCTCACGCAGCCACTGCAGGCTTTGGCCTTTGTCGCCGTGATGCACGGTGGCTTCCAAGACCGCCTTGCCATCGAGCAGTTTCACACCGTCCAAATCAGCAAGGGCTTGCCGCGCCTGTGCCAAAGCCTTGGCAGCCGCATCCGGCAGTGCCTGGCGGACATGCAGGACCGTGGCCGACGGCTTGTACTCCAAGCTGGCGTTCTCATGCAGCTGTGCGACGTGCTCCAAGCGCTGGGTCACTGTCCCAAGCAGTACGGTTTGCTCGGCGGTCAGCGGCTCATCCTGCCAGTTTGCGCCCAGCCGGGACGGAACCACACGTTCGGCGCCGTGCGAGCCAATGCAAATCCCTGGACGCGGCTGCGGGTAGACCTCGCGCAAGGACTGCAGGTTACGGCCCGACACTACAGCGGTGTATACGCCAGGGCTGGCCGCCAGCTGCTCGAAGGCGGCAGCGGTCTGAGGCAGCGGCCGGGCATCTTGCGGCCGGTCGACCAGCGGGGACATCGTTCCATCAAAGTCCAAAGCCACGAGCACCCGCTCGTGCTCGGCAAACTCAGCCAGCGCGGCATGCAGGGAAGGATCTAGTTCTGGCAATGCGTTCCTCATCAAGGATCACGATTCCCGCGGGAATCTGCTTAGCGAACGATTTCGTGCACGGAGGTGGCCGCATTGATCTCGGCCAGTTCAGCCAGGAAATCATCGGACCATTTGGAAACATCATTGAGCGCCAAATGGCGGTTCATGCGCTTCATCCGGCGTTCCTGCTCCGTCTCGTTCATCTGGACTGCTTCCACGATCCTGGCTTTCATCCCGTCGATGTCGTGGGGATTGACCAGTACGGCCTGGGTCAGCTGATCGGCAGCACCGGTGTACTCCGAGAGCACCAGCACGCCGCGGCCGTCCTGGTGAGCGGCGACGTACTCCTTGGCCACCAGGTTCATGCCATCGCGCAGGGCCGTGACCAGCAGGACGTCGGCGGCCAGGTACATGGCGATCATTTCGCGCAGCGGATAGGACTGATGCAGGTAGCGCAGGGTGGTGTGGCTCAGGGTGTCATGCTGGCCGGTGATCTGGCCGACCATCAGTTCCACCTGGTCGCGCAGCTCGATGTAGCTGTCCACGTTTTCCCGGCTGGGGCTGGCAACCTGGATCAGGCAGACGTCGCCGGCGCGCAGCGTCTGGTCGGAGAGCAGCTCGCCGTAGGCCTTCAGGCGGTGGCGGATGCCCTTGGTGTAGTCCAAGCGGTCCACGCCGAGCATGATGGTTTTCGGGTTGCCCAGCTCATGGCGGATCTGTGCCGCGCGGGCGATGATTTGCGGATCGCGCGATAGCTTGGCGATGTGCTCCGTATCGATGGAGATCGGATGGGCCTTGGCACGGCAGAGATTCTGCATTTCGTTGCCGGCTGGCGGCGACGCCACATCGCCCTTGGTCGAGTAGCCGGTGAACCGGCGCAGGCAGCGCAGGAAATTGCTGGCATCGGTTTCACGCTGGAATCCGACCAGATCAGCCCCGGCCAGCCCCTCCAGAATCTGCGTGCGCCACGGCAGCTGCGAGAACAGGCTGGCTGCCGGAAACGGTATGTGCAGGAAGAAGCCTATCTTCAGATCAGGGCGTGCCAGCCGCAGCATCTGCGGAACCAGCTGCAGCTGGTAGTCGTGGACCCAAACGGTCGCGTCCGGAGCGACAATATCCAGTACTGCATCGGCGAATCGCCGGTTGATTCTCTTGTACCGGTCCCACCAGGTGCGATGGTATTCCGGTGGCACGATCACGTCGTGGTAGAGCGGCCACAGCGTCGAGTTGGAGAAGCCCTCGTAGTACTGGGTCAAGTCGTCTTCATCCAGGGGGACCGGAACCAGATGGATGTCATCCTTGTCGAAGCTCTCCAGCTCCTCGCCAATACCGCCATGCCAGCCCACCCAAGCGCCTTCGGAGGCGGCCATAACAGGTTCCAGGGCCGTCACCAGGCCACCGGGCGAACGCTGGAATCCTTGCGATCCGTCAGGATTGGTGATGCGGTCCACCGGAAGGCGGTTGGCCACAACCACGAAATCGTAGGAATTCTCGGTCTTTGTACTCGGCGCTGGGTTACCCACTGCAAACCTCCTGGTTTATTCAATCTGATTCACCGGCGTGGTGCAGATTCGTCGGTTCTGAGTGAATGACTTCTCGTCTAATTTCCTCGCTCTTGCTATTTAGCCTAATGAAAACTGGCTGGTAAGGGAACGATGGGGCGGATTGCACCGTCATACGCGTCACTTTTGCGCAGATGCCGTGTACTCAGGATGGGAATGGCAGTGGACAAACCATTTCCGCTGGTCACTTGGTTTAACGCTCATGTTAAGCCGTGAAGGGTACTTTGGGGGTTGTATGCGGAAGATATGTGAGTCCTGTGAAGGTGGATCAATCTTGAGTTTTCACGGATACGGACCCCGGGAATTGGCTAAGCTTGACTCCAGATGATACTTGTCCGCTGACCAAGGAAACGCCAAATACATGTCTACGAATAACCCGCGTCCATCGAAGGCGGAGCGCACCGCGAGTGCCCGTGAGAAGGCGGCGCAGATGCGTGCCGCGCAAGAAGCCGCCCAGAAGCGCAAGTCGCTTTTCGTGAAGCTGGGTGTCTTGGCTGCAGTCATTGTGGTCATCGCACTGGTAGTTACTTTGATCGTGCAGAACAACAACGCCAAGATTGCCGACTCCGGCGCCGTGCCGCAGGGCGGTACCGCAGGGGGCGGCATCATGGTCACCTCTCCAGACACCGTTGCACAGAAGACCATCGAGAACGTGGACATCAAGACCCTTGAAGCGCCTGCCGAAGTGCCGAATCCTGCCACCCCGCGCGACCTGACGGTGGCTGACAAGGGCGAGCCGATCAATATCACCATGTACGTTGATGCCAACTGCGTCCATTGCGCAGACTTCGAGGCCACCTACGGAGACCAGATCGAAGAATGGCTGGCCAATGGCGATGTCACCGTTGAATACCGCAACGTCGGCTACCTGGACCGTGGTTCGCCAACCAACTTCTCCTCGCGCGGTGCCAACGCACTGGCTTGCGTTGCCGACGAGAGCCCAGCTGCCTACATGAGCTTCGTCAAGGCGCTGTGGGGCCACTACCCAGAGGGCGAGATGAAGAACGCCGAGCTGGCGGACCTGGCCATCCAGAACGGTGCAGCGGAATCTGTGACCAAGTGCATCGAGGATGACAAGTTCCGTCCCTTCGTCCAGTACGCCACTACCGCTGGCCAGTACGACGGCGTAGCCGGCACCCCTTCGATCTTCATCCAGGGCAAGGAGTTCGCACTGGGAACCCAGGACTTCCCGACCGAGGTCGAGAAAGCCATCGCTGCCAACAAGTAAGCCCATCCAGCCACCGCTGGACAATTGTCCGGGATCCGGTAGTATCCTTAGTGATCTCGCACCCGGTCGATGGGAAGGAAGCCAATGTTGGCTTCCTTCCCATCGGCATTTAATAAGGCATGCGCTGCGCGGCTGCGCCAATTCGCAGTGCCGCAGGGTTTTCGGATATTCTTATTCGGTACGCCCCCTTAGCTCAGCTGGCCAGAGCGTCTGTCTTGTAAACTGAAGGTCACCGGTTCGAATCCGGTAGGGGGCTCTGATCTGGTCTTGGACCAGCAGCTGGAACCGTGCCGATGAGTTTTCATGGCACGGTTTTTCGTTTTCACCCTGGATTGTGCCCGATGCAACCTCGAGCCTGTGGCAGGCTCTAGGATCCCACCGGTAGAATTCTGCGCAGAACCTAGATTTGAGGAGCCGACCATGGCCGGAGGCCTTGCAGCACTATTGGACGACGTGGCCGCCCTGGTGAAAGTCACCGCGGCATCGCTGGACGACATCGCGCTGGGCGCTGGCAGGGCCAGCACCAAATCCCTGGGCATCGTAATCGACGATGCGGCAGTCACCCCGCAATACGTGGCAGGGCTCTCGCCGAAGCGCGAGCTTCCAATCATCTGGAAGATCGCAGTTGGCTCCATCCGGAACAAGATGCTGATCATCCTTCCGGTGGCTCTGATCCTTTCGCAGTTCGCCCCCTGGGCGCTGACCCCGATCCTGATGATCGGCGGCGCCTATCTTGTTTTCGAAGGCGCCGAGAAGCTGCTCGAAGCGATGGGCGCGATCAAGCACCACACTCCGGGCGGCAAGGAGGGCGTGCGCGACGAGAAGGCGATCATCGGCTCGGCCGTGCGCACCGACCTCGTGCTTTCCGCGGAGATCATGGTCATCTCGCTGAATGAGGTGGCGCACGAATCCTTCCTGAACCGGGCGCTGATCCTGGTCGTGATCGCGATCCTGATGACCGTCGCGGTCTATGGCGCCGTGGGGCTGATCGTGAAAATGGACGACATCGGCCTGCACATGGCCGCCAAGCCGCGCCAGCTTTCGCAGAAGATCGGCCGCGGCCTGGTCAAGGCGATGCCCATCGTGATGTCGATCCTGAGCAAGGTCGGCGTGATCGCGATGCTCTGGGTCGGCGGGCACCTGCTGCTGGTCGGCATGGACGAGCTCGGCTGGCATGCGCCGTACGGCTTCGTGCACCATGTGGAGCTGCTGGTCCACGACGCAACCGGCCAGGCAGGCGCCATGCTCGGCTGGCTGGTGAATACCGCCTTCTCCTGCCTGGCCGGTTTCATCATCGGCTCGGTGATTACCGCCATCGTCCTGGGCATCCAGAAGCTGCGCCGCAAGGGCGAAGCCGAAGCCGCCCACTAGGAACGGAAATCAGCGGGCGTCCCGCGCACGTAGAATAGAGAAGTTGCAGCCCGGACCCGGTCTTCTGGGCCAGCCAAACTGTCTGGCCTGCGTGGAAAGATCGATGAGTGTTGAGTAGAGAATTGACTGATCCGGCCACCGCCCGCCATGCGCGCGGCGCCTACTTCACCCCGGAACCCGTGGCCAGCTTCATGGCGCAGTGGGCCCTGGGGCAGCACGGCAGCAGGGTTCTGGAACCCTCCTGCGGCGACGCGCAATTCCTGGCCGCCGCGAACGCGGTGCTGGAAGACGGCAGGGGCCCGGTGGAACTGGTGGGCCTGGAGCTGCACGAGCCATCGGTGCAGGCGGCCCGTGCGCGGATGAAAACCGCCGGGATCGATGCGCGGATCGAGCAGGCCAACTTCTTCGAGGTTCCCGGGCACGCAGACTTCGATGCGGTCATCGGCAATCCGCCCTATGTGCGCTACCAGCTGCACCGCGGTGCCGACCGGCAGCTCTCGCGCGCCGCGGCCAAGGCCTCGGGCGTGGAACTGAACGAGCTGGCCAGCATCTGGGCGGCCTTCGTCGTGCACTCCACCAGCTTCCTGGCCGCCGGCGGGCGGCTGGCACTGGTGCTGCCGGCAGAGCTGATGTTCGTGAACTATGCCGGGCCGGTGCGCCAGATGCTGCTCGAGCGCTTCGCCAGCGTGCACCTGGCGGTCTTCGAGGAGCGCCTGTTTGCCGACGCGCAAGAAGAAGTGGTGCTGCTGCTGGCCGAGGGGTATCGCCAGGGCTCCAGCGATTCCTTCAGCCTGCACCAATTCCGCAATGCCCATGACCTGCAGGCCCTGGGCGAGGGCACCCGGCACACCCCGGCGCGCGGCAACGAGCGCTGGACCGGGTCCTTGGTGGGCCTCGAAGCGCAGGGGATCTTGTCCGCGGCATTGGCCGCCGGGCGGATGGCGCCACTGCAGTCCTGGGGCGAAACCTCGCTGGGCGCGGTCACCGGCAACAACAAGTGGTTCACGCTTTCCGCCGCGCAGGTCCAGGAGCTGGGATTGGCCGAAGAGGACCTGATCCGCATCTCGCCGCCGGGCTCGCGCCACCTGCGCGGGCTGGAGCTGAGCGGGGAAGGCTGGGAGAAGCTGGCAGCCCACGGGGCGGCGGCCTGGATGTTCCGTCCCGCCGCGGAACCCAGCAACGCCGGCGCGCGCTTCGTGGCCAGCGGCGAACTGCAGAACGTGGATGCGGCCTACAAGTGCCGGGTGCGCTCGCCGTGGTGGCGGGTGCCGGTGCTGTCGGTACCGGATCTGTTCATGACCTACATGAACGCCGATACCCCGCGGCTGACCGCCAACGAGGCCGCCGTGCACCATATCAACTCGGTCCACGGGGTGTACCTCGGCGCCGATGCCAGGGAGCTGGGCCGCGAGCTGCTGCCAGTGGCGTCGCTGAACACGCTGACCATGCTCGGCGCCGAAATGGTGGGACGCTCCTACGGCGGGGGCATCCTGAAGCTGGAGCCGCGCGAAGCCGACCAGCTGCCGGTCCCGGCCATCGGCATGGTGCAGCGCCACGCCCCGGAACTGCGCGCCATCAAGCCCGAGGTGCGCGAGCTGCTGGCCCATGGGCGCAAGCAGGAAGCCACGAACCTGGTGGATTCAGTGGTGCTCAAGGCGCTGCTCGGCCTGGAGCCGGAAGCGATCGAGGCGGTGCGCGCGGCGCGGATGAACATGCTCGAACGCCGCAAGGCCAGAAGCAAAGCAGTGAAGGGATAAGAGTGGCCAGTCCTGCGACCGAGAAGACCCTGGCCTTCGCCGAATTCGACACCACCTTGATGTCAGCGCCGAAGGATTCGCCCTGGCTGAATAATGGCGCGGTCACCGGGGAATTCAACCCCTCCTACGCGGTGCTCGAACGACTGCTGAGCATCCCGGTGCGTTCCAAGGCCGTCACCCGTTCGGGCCGCTTCGCCCAGGGCGTGGATGCCTGGCTGGCGCACGAGCTGCGGCGTGCCGGATTCGATGCCGACCTGGTCTGGCCGCGCCCCGAAGCGCCGCGGGTGCTGTCCAGCGACATCCTCCAGCTGCTGCGCAAGCTGCCCGAGCGGCTGGCCGACGAGGTGCACGAGTCCATCATGGCCGGCAAGGCGGGCAGCACCGACGCGCGCATCCTGGGCCGCGCCTACATGAAGCAGACCGACGTGGTGATGACCCACTGGTCCACCGGCCCCGAACTGCTGCTGAGCACCAAGGCGATGACCTCGTCCTTCGGCAAGAATCTGGCCAACCGCTATGAAGAGGCCTACGGCGACGCGGCGAACCTGCGTGCCCGCTACCCGCTGGCCGCCGTCGGGTTCTTCTTCGTGCAGCGCGCCACGATCCTGGAATCCGAGCCGGCTGCCTTCCGCCGCACTGTGGACATGATCCGCAAGCTGCGCGACTTCGGCGACGGCTTCGGCTACACCGCTACCGGCCTGCTGCTGGTGGACTGGAATGATGCGGACGAGCATCCGGAGGTCAAGTGCGTCCATGCCCCGGTGCCTGCCGACATTGCCGCCCCGCAGTTCCTCAACGCCATGGTTGATGCGGTCCTGAAGGTCACCCCGATCGACTTGCACGAGGCAGCTCGCGCTCGCCGGGCCGGCGAAGTCGCCCCGCTGCCGGGCCACGCCATGGTGGACGAGCAGCAGGACGCCCTGTTCTAGCCTGATCCAGACAGCCGCCCCAGGCCGTCACATCACCGGCACGGCGGAGGCCGGATCCTCGGAGCCGAACTGCGCGGCGAAGCGGTGCATCGGGCTGGCGGGCAGAGCCAGGCTCGGGACCGGCTGCGCGGCGCCAGGCAGCTGGATGGCTACCTGGTCGGCGGAAGCCTGCGGCAGGTCCGCGGCCCACTGCCAGGCGGCTTCGGTGGCCTGGTAGATGAACTTGAGCCGGCCCTCGTGCTCGAAGCTGCGTTCGCGCTGCCACAGCTCTGAGCGCTCGTAGAAGGCCCAGGAGGCAGGGTTCTGCGAATCGATGACGCTGATCGGGGTCTTGCCCGAACGCAGGGCGTGGGCCAGGCGCAATGAGGTCACATGCTGGCGGATGCCCAGGCGGCGGTAGTCGGCGCGCACGGCCATGCAGCCCAGTTCCACCGCGTTCATAGAGGACGTCGGCGCCACGATGGAGTCGTGCACCAGGCCGGCGGCAACCAGGGTGCCCTGGTCGCGCACGGTCACCAGGAGGCTGAGGCGATCGAACTTCTGATGCCAGCGCTGGTCGACCACGGTGTAGAGGGTCGCCAATTCGTCGCGCTGGGCTGGCTGAACGCATAGGGATGACAAGGAAAAGTTCAGGTTTTCAAACACTGGGGTACGGTCCTAAAAGCTAAGAACGAACGAAAGATGAGGCTTTGCGCGGTGGATTAAAATCCACTGCGCGGTTTCGTTGGCCTTGAGGGGACCGATGCCGGCGGCTTCCGGCAACTTCCTTGTAGGGTCCAGTTTGAGCTCGATGAGCTAGAAAAATTATGGAGCCTGAAGTCCCTTTTTGACAAGTGGAAAAGGGTACTTTCAGGTGAATCCCAAATAAACCATTCGGCATTGTTTTTCTGCTCTACTCACTGGCCAAGCTGCCGGGATTCAACGCGGCGTTCGATGCGGCACATCGGCGTGTTCGGGGCAGGGATCCGGTGGCTTGAGCCGGGGCCAATTTGGAGCGGGGCTCGTTTCCCCGGTAGGATTGCTTATGCACTTGGCTAGCAAGTCAGGGCGCAGATGGATCTTTAGCTCAGTTGGTTAGAGCGTTCGCCTCACACGCGAAAGGTCGCTGGTTCGAGTCCAGTAAGATCCACCAAGAACGAAAGCCACCGCATTGCGGTGGCTTTCGCCGTCTCCGGCGCAGTCCGGAAGCTAAGCTCCGAGCAGCTGGTGCACCCGTGGCTTGACCTCTTCGCCAAGCAGCTTGATGCTGTCCATCATCGCCTCGTGCGGCAAGGATCCCGCAGAGTACTTGACGTCGACGCGGGACAGGCCCAGCTCCTGGGCCACCTTGGCCATCTTTTGCGCCACGGTCTCCGGGCTGCCGGCCATCATGGCTCCCTCCGGTCCCATGGAGGCCTGCAAGCGCATTTTGCTGGCAGGCGGCCAGCCCCGTTCGGCCCCCAGCCGGTTCATGGTGCGCTGGTAATGGGGCCAGAGCGTTTCCAGGGCTTCCTCGTCGCTGGAAGCCACCAGGCCATGGAAGTGCGCCGAGACCGGCAGCTGCTCCTGGCCGAATTCCTCCAGCGCGCGGCGGTAGAGGGTGGCCAGGCCTTCGAACGCCGAAGGCTGGCCGCCGATGATGGCCAGGCACAGCGGCAGGCCGTGCCGGGCCGCGCGGATCACCGACTGCGGGCTGCCGCCAACCCCCACCCACGTGGTCAGCGGCTTGCCCTCCAGCAGCGGGTAGATCTGCTGGTTGCGCAATGCGGAGCGGTGCTTGCCCTGCCAAGACACCGGTGCGCCGTGGCGCAGCTTGGCCAGCAGGTGCAGCTTCTCCTCGAACAGCTCCTCGTAGTCCTCGAGGTCCAGGCCGAACAGCGGGAAGGATTCGATGAAGGAGCCACGACCGGCGATGATCTCGGTCCGCCCGTTGGAGATCGCGTCCAAGGTGGCGAAGCGTTCGTAGACGCGCACCGGGTCGTCGCTGGAGAGCACGGTCACCGCGGTGCCCAGCTTGATGCGCTGCGTGGTGCTGGCCAGCGCGGCCAGCACGATTTCGGGGGAGGAGATGGCGTAGTCGTCGCGGTGGTGCTCGCCCACGCCGAAGAAATCAAGATTCGAGGCTTCGGCCTGCTGCCCTTCGGCGATGACATTGCGGATCACCTGGGCATGGCTCAGCGGGTTGCCGTCGGCGTCCTCGGTGATGTCGCCGAAGGTCTCGGCGCCGATCTCGGGCAAGGGGAACTGCGTAGTCACTGCAACCTCCGAATATATGCAAACACATCTAACTTCCGTTTGGTGCAACCAACTGCGGACCGGCAGTATTCCAGTGGCCGAAAATACCCCTGAATGTGTCCGGGGATACCTCGCGAATTCACCCCATTCCGGCCAACTTCCCATGCACGGGTTGTATGGTGAATCCCATGGGAAAAACTTTGGTTGAGGGGGAGTGATTCGTGGCGCATCGATCTAGCGAGGAGCAGTCCGCCGAGTCGACTGCCGCAGGCGAGGATCCGACTCCTGCCGCTGGCGCCTTGCCCCGCATTGCCACTAGTGAGATCAACATGGGCTTCCATCCGGCGGAACCGGCCGAAGAGCCTGCAATGGCCTCGGAACTGCCGCTCAACACCGCGGTCAGCGCCAATGTGGCGGCTGCCGATGCCTCCGATATCGAGTGGCGCACCGGCCAGGTCCATACCACCGATGAGGGCATCACCCTCATGCCTACCCGTGCCAACCCGGTGGCCCGCCGCCTGCTGGCGAAAATGTGGATCTCGGACACCCCTCCCACCCAGGCGCTGAATATCGTTGAGCGTCTCCAGGGCACGCCTTACGCCAACCCCAAGATCAATGTGGACCAGGACGCATCCAACCGGCGCACCATGGAATTCGCGCTGGACTTGGGCGAGACCCTGATCCGCTACGGCGCAGGCGCCCTGGAAGTGGAAACCAGCATCATCGCGGTGACCGCGGCGCTGGGCCTGAGCCACTTGGATGTGGACATCACCAACCAGTCCCTGCATTTGAACTACAGCCCGCCGGATGCCGAAAGCTATTCGGTGCTGCGCGTGGTTCGCTCCTACACTGCGAACTACGCCGGCATGGTGCTGGTGCACGAGCTCGTCTCGGACATCATTGCCGGTGGCGTATCGCGCACCGCCTCGGCCAAGCGGCTGAAGGAGATCACCCGGCAGCCCAAGCCGTTCCCGCGTTGGATCGTCGCCTGCGGCCGGGCAGTGTTCGCCGCCGCGTTCGTGCTGTTCATCGGCGGTTCTTGGGCCGGCGCGCTGGTGGCGATGCTCTCTTCGAGCCTCGTGACGCAGATCGGCCGGTACGGTTCGCGCTGGCGGGTGCCCGAGTTCTTCACCATTGCCGCCTCGACCTTTGCGGTCACCGGCATCGCCTTGCTGGGGCACCAATTCCATGCACCGCTGGATCCGGCGTTGGTGGTTTCCGGCGGCATCCTGCTGCTGCTCCCGTCGGGCAGGTTCGTCTCGGCATTGCAAGATGCCATCAACGGCTTCCCGGTGACCGCGGTAGGCCGCCTGTTCTCTGCCAGTCTGATCTACGGGGCGATCCTCTGCGGCATTGCCACCGCGTTGGTGATCTCGGATCTGCTCGGCGGGGAAAAGGTCGATGTCCACCAGATCGCGACAACAGAGTATCCGGCTTGGCTGCTGGTGATCCTGGTGGGCGTGGCCATCGTTGCCGGTGCGGTCACCGAGCAAAGCGCGCTGCGCCTGCTGCTGCCTACCGCCGGGATTGCTGTCGGCGGCTACCTGGTGCAGCTGCTGGCCGTAAGCATTGGACTCGGTGACCGGGCCACCCCGGCGCTGGTAGCCACGGTGATCGGTTTCGCCGCCCGGCTGGCCGCAGACAAGCTCCGGTCCCCGCAGCTGGTGCTGGCAGCCCCCGCGGTCATGTTCCTGCTTCCCGGCTTGATGATCTTCCGCGCAATGTACGGAATCGTCATCAACGTGGAAGACATGGCCACCGGCCTGGTGGAGATGTTCAACGCGATGGCGATCATGCTTTCCATCGCTGGCGGGGTCGTCTTCGGCGATACGCTGTGCCGTCCGCTGACCTCTACCGCCCGGCGTGAGCGCCGGCGCATCCGCCGACGCTAGGTTCTCGGCAATGACCAGTCGATCGGCTCCTGCCCGCTATCGGACAGGAGCCGATTGATATTCGAGAAGGGCTTGGAACCGAAGAAGCCGCGCGAGGCGGACAGCGGCGAGGGGTGGGCGCTTTGCAGCTGCACGGCGTTGGGCAGCAACCCGGAAAGCTTCTGCGCATGATTGCCCCACAGCAGCGCCACCAGAGGCAGAGGGCGCTCATTCAGCGCCTGGAGGATCGCCTGCAGGATTGGCGCCCACCCCAGCTTCTGGTGCGAGCCGGCATTGCCCGCGGTCACCGAGAGCACCTGGTTCAGCAGCAAGACTCCCTGGGACAGCCAGGGACCCAGATCCGGATGCGGGACCGGATCCAGACCGAGATCGGCCTGCAGCTCCTTGTAGATATTGGCCAGGGAACGCGGCAGCGGGCGGACCTGCTTATTCGCCGCGAAGGCCAAGCCGTTGGGGTGGCCGGGCGTCGGATAGGGGTCCTGGCCAATAATTAGGACCTTGACCTCGGATAATGGCAAGCTCAGTGCGCGGAACATCACCTCCGGCGCTGGAAGGATCTGTTCGCCGGCGGCCGAGCGGGCCGCCAAATCGCTGGCCAAGCGACGCAGCAGCGCGTCCTGGCGGCTGAGCGCAGGAACCCAGTCTTCGGCAATAAACCCGTGGTCGGCCATGGATTTTGCGCCGTGGTAGAACGGGAAATCCGCCGCTTCATACACGGGCGCCGCGGCTGGCTCGGGAGCGTCGAAAAGTGCTGGCTGCATATCGTCCATAGAGGCAATTGTGCCGTTTTCTGGCGTGCCTGTGCTCGGCCACACGGTGTTAGGCAAGCAGATTGGTTAGAATATCGGTGGTATATCTACCGGTGGTGGATTGCATGCATAGCCGAAACCCGAGAAAACCGATCCAAGAACCGAGGTGAGAACGTATGGCTGAGAATGGATTGCTGGCGGATTTCGTGATGAACCCGGATTCGGAATTGGACGAGCGTTCGCAACAGATCCTCAACCTGGAAAAGTTGTGGTGGAAGTATGCAGGGGCCAAGGAACAAGCCATTACCAAGCAGTTTTCGATGTCGCCGACGAATTACTACCAGCTGCTGAACCAGCTGATTGAAACCGACGCGGCACTGGCCTACGACCCGATGTTGGTCAAGCGCCTGCGCAGAGCACGTTCTACAAAACGTCGCGTGGGCGGTAAGGTCGGCACGGGACGATAACCCTGCCTGCCGTGACCAATCAGACCTCGAGCAAGGACGAGAATGACCAACTACCCGCGTGACGAATTTGATCGCGTTCCGGAATTCAGCACCCGTGTGGGTTCGCACCACGCCCACGGATGGGCGCAGTCCGCCGCGTCAAAGTCAACCGGTGGGAAATTGCGCTGGGTGGTGCTGACCGCAGTGCTCGTGCTGGTGATCGGTGCCTTGTCCTTCATCTTCGGTCCGCAGCTCAAGGAGACCCTTGCGACTTCGGCTGAAAGCGAAACCTCGCAATCGCAGGAAGAGACGGCCGAGTCCTCCGAGGAAGCAACACCGAGCGAATCCGAATCGCCATCAAGCACCATCGATGACGAAGACGTCCTCTATGGCCAGCTGATTGGCGTCTACAACGCGGCAAGCGTCGCCGGCCTGGCCAACGCTGGCGAGGAAGCCATGACCGAAGCCGGGTTCACCAGCGTCGTCGCCGACAACTGGACCAAGTCGGCCGAAGTGTCCGCGGTCTACTACATGTCCGAGGCCTACCGGACCACCGCTGAAAAAGCCGCAGAAGTCCTGAATATCGACGAAGTCCTGCAGACCAGCAACATTCCGAACCGGGTCACCGTCGTTTTGGGATCCGACGACACCCTGGGGCTCAACGAATAATTCGTTCATAATTCCATACGCTCAGAGCCGATCGGCTTGCACTCGCCATGCGAGAGTGCCAATATTTGTATTAGCACTCATGCGTTGCGACTGCTAACGCCGGTCGGCTTGTGCGTTCACCAGGAACGTCCGAAGCGCCGGATGGCGGATGCGGCGCCTGAAGCGTGGAAAATACCTCAGATAGCGAGAGCTGAAACGGTTGCTGGCCCGATGCCGCGCCGGTCCACTCGTCCGTCGCGGGCGCTGTCTGTCGGTTGCATTTTCGCAAAATCGTCCCGAAAGGACCGTACGCCACAATGGCTAAGATGATTGCATTTGACGAGGAAGCACGCCGCGGACTAGAGCGCGGCCTGAACACCCTTGCTGACGCCGTGAAGGTCACCCTGGGCCCACGCGGCCGCAACGTTGTTCTGGAGAAGAAGTGGGGCGCTCCTACTATCACCAACGACGGCGTGTCCATCGCTAAGGAAATCGACCTCGAAGAGCCTTACGAGAAGATCGGCGCAGAGCTGGTCAAGGAAGTTGCCAAGAAGACTGACGACGTCGCCGGCGACGGTACCACCACCGCAACCGTGCTCGCACAGGCACTGGTCAAGGAAGGCCTGCGCAACGTTGCCGCAGGTGCCGACCCGATCGCGCTGCGCCGCGGCATCGACAAGGCTGTAGAAGCCGTCACCGCCGAGCTGTTCGCCGCTGCGAAGAAGATCGAGTCCAAGGAGCAGATCGCCGCTACCGCTTCGATCTCCGCAGGCGATACCGAGATCGGCGCCCTGATCGCTGAGGCTCTGGACAAGGTTGGCGAGCAGGGTGTCATCACCGTTGAAGAGTCCAACACCTTCGGCCTGGAGCTGGAGCTGGCAGAGGGCATGCGCTTCGACAAGGGCTACATCTCCGCTTACTTCGTCACCGACGCAGAGCGCCAGGAAACCGTTCTCGAGGACCCATACATCCTCATCGTGAACTCGAAGATCTCCTCGGTCAAGGACATGGTGACCTTGCTGGAGAAGGTCATGCAGTCGAACAAGTCGCTGCTGATCATCGCCGAAGACGTCGAGGGCGAAGCCCTGGCCACCCTGATCCTGAACAAGATCCGCGGCCTGTTCAAGTCCGTTGCCGTCAAGGCTCCGGGCTTCGGCGATCGCCGCAAGGCCATGCTGACCGACATCGCCATCCTCACCGGCGGCCAGGTCGTCTCCGAGGAAATCGGCCTGTCGCTGGACAACGTCGGCCTGGAGGTCCTGGGTACCGCCCGCAAGGTCGTCATCACCAAGGACGAGACCACCATCGTTGAAGGCGGCGGCGAAGCCGACGCCATCGAGGGCCGCAAGGCGCAGATCGCCGCCGAGATCAAGAACACCGACTCGGACTACGACCGCGAGAAGCTGCAGGAGCGCCACGCAAAGCTCTCCGGCGGTGTCGCTGTGCTGAAGGCCGGCGCTGCTACCGAGGTGGAGCTCAAGGAGCGCAAGCACCGCATCGAGGATGCCGTGCGCAACGCCAAGGCTGCTGTTGAAGAAGGCATCGTCGCCGGTGGCGGCGTTGCACTGATTCAGGCTGGCGCCGCTGCTTTCGAGAAGCTGGCTCTGGAAGGCGACGAGGCAACCGGTGCGAACATCGTTCGCGTTGGCATCGAAGCCCCGCTGAAGCAGATCGCACTGAACGCCGGCCTGGAGCCAGGCGTTGTCGCTGACAAGGTCAAGGGCCTGGCTGCTGGCCACGGCCTGAACGCCGCAACCGGCGAGTACGTGAACCTGCTCGAAGCAGGCGTCAACGACCCAGTGAAGGTGACCCGTTCGGCACTGCAGAACGCCGCATCGATCGCTGGCCTGTTCCTGACCACTGAAGCTGTTGTCGCAGATAAGCCAGCTCCTGCTGGCGCTGCTCCAGCCGGTGGCGATGACATGGGCGGCATGGGCGGAATGGGCGGCTTCTAAGCTTCCCGCATGCACTAAGCACGCAGTCAACGCGCCGATGGCCCGGATCCTTCCAAGGAAGGATCCGGGCCATCGGCCGTTGTGCGTGCAACGGGCACCGGGCTAAAGCCAGCCATGCAGCAGTTCCAGTTCGGTCTGCAGATTATGCCGGGCGATGCGATCCCAGCGCTGGTATCCGGCGGGGGTGCCGTAGATCCGTTCCTTCTCCAGCAAGCTGGCTAGGATCTTGCTGCGCCCGGCGGCAAGCACATGGCGCGGAAGATGCTCGTACTCCTTGTAGACCGCCTCGGCATAGCGCTGGTAGGCCGCGGCGGGACGGGCTAGGACCTCCAGATCGGCATCGCAGAGGATATGTCCCAGGCGATCGGTTTCTGCGGGCGCATGCGTTGCGGTGAGCATGACCAGGTCGCTGACCTTCGACACGGCACCGGGGGAGAGCACTCCCCACAGCCGCTCGCGGGCCATGATTGCCGATTTGAATTCGTCTTCGCTGGTTCCCTCGTAGACGGCATCGTGGAACCAGGCGGCGAGCTGGAGGAGCATGAGCTCTTCAGGATCGGTCTGGTTCTTGGCCAGCCAGTCGATGGCTTCCAGCACGGAGAGCAGATGGACCCGGTCATGGTAGTGCCGGTGGCTCTGGGACCAACAGCCCAGCAGCTCGGATCCGAGCTGCGGTTCGGTAGGCAAGGTGCGGGACCACCGGCGGGCGAGCACCGCCCCTAATTTCTCCGGACGGTATTTGGCCGGGATCCGAATCCCGGATTCGACCAGTGCCCTCACCAGTTCGCTGCCGGTGACCTCGAGAGCGCCGGCGGAAACGAGCTCGTCGTAGCGTTCGCGCGGGACATCGTAATGGTCCCGGTCGAAGGCACGGCGCGAGATGTCCTGCTGCTCGGCGAACTGATGCAGTTCAGCCAATGACGTATCCGACACCAGATGGGCGAAGAGCGTGCCGTGGGCAGGCCAGCGCGGCGGGTCAATCAGAATGCTCATGATGCTAAGCCTACTGATCAACCTGCCGCTGCGCGTGCGCTGGTCAGTATCGGAACAGCGAGGTATTGACCTGCTCGACCTCTTCGTACTGCATGGAGGCGTGGTTCAGCGCGGTGGCAATGCTGCTCAGCGCCTCCTCGATCTGGACATGCGTTGAACGCCATTCGGCCACGATCGACTGGAAGGAAGCCGCGGCGGAGCCCTGCCACGTGCTTTGCAATTGGTCCAGGTTCATCTGCATGGTTGAGACTTCATTGCGCAGCCGGTCGATGGTATTCATGACGGCCTGGGATTTTACCTGCATCTCACCGGTGTTGGTGGAGAACGTGCTCACTGAAATCACCCTTTCTAAAATACGTGAATCGGTCACTGATGCACTTACCCTAGAAACACCGCACCCCGTGCCGGAGCAAACCGGCACGGGGTGTGGAGAAGTCCAACGTCGCTAATCCTCGGTATCGTCGACTTCCGGGGCCTTCGGTTCAGGAAGCGGCACGTAGGGCATCGAGATGGACATCGTTGCGCCTCCGCCGGGGGTATCGGCCAACGCCACCGAACCACCGTGCTGCTGGACGATGGCCGCTACGATTGCCAATCCCAGTCCGGAACCGCCGGTCTCGCGATGGCGCGAGCTGTCGGAGCGGTAGAAGCGTTCGAAGATCCGCTTGGAGTCTTCGGCCGGGATGCCCGGGCCATGGTCGCGGACCTCAACGACGGCGTCCATCGTTCCGGCCACCAGTGAACGCACGCCCACGGCAATTTCCAGCGGTGAACCTTCCGGGGTGTAGCGCAGCGCATTGGTGAGCAGGTTGGCAATGATCTGCCGGATCCTGGCGTCATCGCCGACGGTGCTGGCCGGGCTTGGCCGGTCGGAGGTCAGCCCGACGAGCTTGACGGTGCGGTCGGGTGCGCGGACCTTGGTGTCTTCCACCGCGTCCTGGCCGAGGACCAGCAGGTCCACCGGCTGCCGTTCCATGGGGCGTTGCTCGTCCAGGCGGGCGAGCATCAACAGGTCTTCAACGAGGCGCGCCATGCGCTTGGATTCGCCTTCGATGCGGCTCATCGCCGAATCCATGGCTTCCGGATCCGCCAGCCCGCCGTAGCGATAGAACTCAGAGTAGCCCTGGATAGTCACCAACGGGGTGCGCAACTCATGCGAGGCGTCCTGGATGAAGCGGCGCATCTTCTGCTCGGAAGCTTCGCGGTCGTTGAACGCCTTTTCGATCTGGGCGAGCATGGCGTTCAGCGAGCGGGAAAGCCTGCCCACTTCGGTCTCTGCCGGGTAGTCCTTCACGCGTTGGGACAGGTCGCCGTCGGCGATCATCGACGCGGTGCGCTCCACATTGATCAGCGGCTTGAGCGAACGTCCGGTGAGGCCATAGGCGATCATCGACATCAGCAGAGCGGTGAGCGTGCCGGTGGAGAGCACCAGCACCGCGGTCTGGTTCACGGTGCGGTTCACATTGTCCAGTGGCAGGGACAAGAACAGGTTCAGTTCGCTGCTCTTCAGCGGGATCATGACCGTGCGCCAGCCAGCGGAGGTGGGGAAAGCACCGGGAACCGTGGCGGGGGAATTCGGGTGGGCCGCCAGCTGCTGGATCTGCTCCATGTTCAGCAACGGCAAATCCGTACCGTTGGATGGGCCCACCCGCGAACGCGGCATCACGTAGACGATCTCGCCATCCTGGTCGCGGATGTCGGCGTAGGCGCTGCTCAGTCCCAGCAGTGTGGCATCGACGTCCAGCGCGTCACGGCTGCCGTTGTCCTCATTCAGGGAGTAGAGGTAGGCCTTGTTGAGCCCGTAAGCCATCGTCGACTTGGACACATTCAGCTGCTTGTCGATCTGGCTGGTCATCGCGATCCTCAGCGTGTGCGCTGAGCCGATGGCGGTAGCGAAGATCGCGACGATCATCAGTCCAAGCATGACCGCGACCAGCTTGGTCCGCAGCGAGGTGCGGCGCCACTGGGCTCGAAATGACTTCATATGGTGACTTTACAAGGCCTTCAACTATTGGCGCGGACCGTTACATGTGCCTTTAGCGGCGGTCCGGGGTGCGCATCAGGTAGCCGACGCCGCGTTTGGTCTGGATCAGTGCTGGCCATTCCGGGCGGTCCACCTTGCGGCGCAGGTAGGAGATGTATGACTCGACGATCGAGGCATCGCCGTTGAAGTCGTATTCCCACACGTGGTCCAGGATCTGCGACTTGGACAGCACGCGGTTCGGATTCATCATCAGGTAGCGCAGCAACTTGAATTCGGTGGGGGAGAGATCGATGATCTCGCCGGCGCGGCGGACCTCGTGCGCGTCGTCATCCAGTTCAAGGTCGGCAACGACAATCGTCGCGTTCTCGTCCTCGCCGCTGGCGGTGCGGCGCAGCACGGCACGGATGCGGGCTACGACCTCGTCCAAGCTGAATGGCTTGGTGACATAGTCGTCGCCGCCGACGGTCAGGCCGGTGACCTTGTCGTTGGTGTCATCGCGGGCGGTCAGGAACAGCACCGGGAAGTGGCGTCCGGCGGCGCGCAGCTTGCGGGTGATGGTGAAGCCGTCCATGTCCGGAAGCATGACGTCCAGGACAGCCAGGTCGGGTTCCTCGGCCTCGACGGCCGCGAGGGCTTCGCGCCCGTTGGCGGCAGCGACAACTTCGAAGCCTGCAAAGCGCAGGGAAGTGGAGAGCAGTTCGCGGATGTTCGGCTCGTCGTCAACAACGAGAAGTTTTGCCTCAGCAGTTTTTGGACTCATGAATCCCAGTGTGCCGAATTAGTCTGGGAGTCTCCTGAGCGAATCCTGGGGTAGCTGCTTAGCTTTTCCGGCGCTTGGCGATGTTTCCGAAGACCACGATGGCGGCCAGGATGAATGCCATGGGCAGGCCTACGCGCGCGAAGAGCATGAGCACGGGCGGGATGGCGATCTCCTGGAAATAGAAGACGAGAGTTCCAATTAGCGCCAGGGTGGAAAGGATGGCGATGATGATCGCCAGGCGGGACAGTGCAGTCATGGTTTTGGATGAATCGCTCACGGTACCAAGTTTAGCCGTGGAGCCCGGGCTGGCGGTGCCGAATGCCGAGAACGGCGGGCAAAGATGAATTCCGCGTGCCAGTGATGACATAATCTTAGATTAAGGACTTCAACCGATCCAACAGATTGAGCACCCGGCAAAGAAGCACAGAAGAATTCCGGCAGTGGCTCCGTTGGATCGAACATATGAATATGCATGGCGCTGAGCCGGCCTCGGCCATGCAACTTAGTTAAAGAACGAACGAGGTAAATGATCATGCCTAGCGGCAAGGTTAAGTGGTACGAAAAGGCCAAGGGCTTCGGTTTCATCACCGCAGAAGACGGCAAGGAAATCTACGTCAATGCCGCGGCATTGCCCGAAGGCGTGCATGACCTGCGCCCCGGAACCCGATTGGAATTCGGCGTTGCCGAAGGCCGTCGCGGACCGCAGGCGCTGAGCCTGCGATTGCTGGACGCGGCCCCATCGGTAGCTCGCGCCAAGCGCAAGAAGCCTGAAGATGAAGCCGTGCTGATCGAGGATCTTATTAAGCTGCTCGACAACGTTTCCAATAGCTTGCGCAATGGGCGTTATCCTGAACAGGCATATGGCAAGAAGGTTGCTACCGTGCTTCGCGCGGTAGCCGATGATCTGGACGCATAAATAATGGCCCGTAAACCCAAGTTGGACACCACCCTCGCCGAAGCAGTGAATGCTGCTCGCGACGCGCTCGCAGAAATTGCCGGCGCGTCGGAAGTCGGCGAACACCTAGGCGTCACGGCGGAAGGTGAGCGACTTGTCACCCATCGTTTTGTCTCCCAGAAAACGGGATATCAAGGATGGACCTGGTTTGCCACGCTTGCGCGGGTGCCACGGGCCAAGTCCAAGGATCTGACGGTGTGCGAAGTGGGCATCATCGCAGGGGAGCAGTCACTGCTGGCCCCGGCATGGGTGCCATGGGCAGACCGCCTGGCCAAGGAAGAGATTGAAGCAGCCAAGGCCGCGGAAGCCGCGGAAGCCGCAGGAGACGGGGCTGGATCCGGCAACGAAGCTGAAGCAGCCGAATCCGCGAAGCCGGCGGAGAATCCGGAAGCATCGGAGCCAGTAGCTGAAGCGAAGGACCAGGACGCCGAAACCGAAGCGGTGAATGCCGAAAACGATGATGAGGCTTCGCAGCCGCACAAGTCGCCAGCACGTCGCCAGGTGCGTCGCCGCCGCACCGCGCAGCGCACGGCAGCCCGCCGCAGGGCAGCGCAGCGCAACCGCACGCGCAAGGAAAGCTAGGCAGCAGCGAAAAAGACCTTCGCGCAACGATGATGAATCGCTGCGCGAAGGTCTTTGGCCTTAATCGGCTGCTTAGAGCTGTTCGATCACGTAGTCGATGCACTTGAGCAGTGCCTCGACATCGCTTGGCTCAATTGCAACGAACGTGGCGATACGCAGCTGGTTGCGACCGAGCTTGCGGTATGGCTCCACGTCGACAACGCCATTGGCGCGCAGTGCCTTGGCAATTGCCGAGGCATCGACCGAGTCGTCGAAGTCGATGGTGGAGATGACATTCGAGCGGTGCGCCGGGTTGGCAACATAGGGCGAAGCGACGTCGGAAGCCTCGGCCCAATCACGGATCTTGCCCGCCGATTCCGCGGTGCGCTGCGCTGCCCACTTCAGGCCGCCGTTGGCATTGATCCACTTGATCTGTGCATCCAGTCCAACCAGGGTGGTCAGCGAGGGGGTGTTGTAGGTCTGGTTCTTCAAGGAGTTGTCCAGCGCGGTCGCCAGGTTCAAGAAGTCCGGGATCCAGCGGTCGGTTGCCGCGATTTCCTCGATGCGGGCAATGGCAGCAGGGGAGACGAAGGCGAGCCACAGGCCGCCGTCCGAGGCGAAGTTCTTCTGCGGAGCGAAGTAGTACACGTCGGTTTCGGCCAGATCGACATCCAGGCCGCCGGCGGCGCTGGTTGCGTCAATGACTACCAGCGCATCATCATTAGCGCCAGGAACGCGCTTGATTGGGGCCGCGGCACCGGTGGAGGTCTCGTTGTGCGGCCACGCGTAGAGGTCTACGTCGGCTTCGGCGACTGGCTCGGGAACGGTGCCCGGCTCTCCGACAATGATCGAGGAAGGCTCCAGGAATGGCGCCTTGTCGGTGGCCTTGGCGAACTTCGAGCCGAATTCGCCGAAGGACAGGTGCTGCGCCTTGGAGCGGACCAGGCTGAATGCTGCGGCGTCCCAGAATGCGGTGGAGCCACCTACGCCGAGGAGAACTTCGTACCCTTCGGGAGCGTTGAACATTTGCTTCAAGCCATCCTGAACCGAAGCGACGAGGTTCTTGACCGGAGCTTGGCGGTGGGACGTGCCGAGCAATTCGGGGCCGGCATCGACGATGGCCTGGATCTGTTCTGCGCGGACCTTGGACGGTCCTGCGCCGAATCGACCATCGGCGGGCAGAAGATTTTCTGGAATGTTGATGTCCGTGCTCATCGCGCTCCTCTTGTAGCGATAGATTGAAGTGCCATGTCGGCCACTATTACCCGTTGTTCGGAATATTGATAGATAGCCTTGGCGTTTCAATAGATATCTTCGCAAATAGCGGGGGGTCGTGAGAAAAGCGCGTCGGTCGGTTACGCCGAAGGCTTGGCGGGTTACAGAGCTTTCTGTCGCTCCAACCAAGTAGAGTGGGGTATTGACGCCACGTATTTTTCAAGCGAACTTATTTGTTGTGACTTCCAGGAGCGGCTGCTGTGTCTGATCTTATCGATACAACCGAGATGTATCTGCGTACCATTCTTGAGCTTCAAGAAGAGGAGATCGTGGCACTGCGTGCCCGAATCGCAGAGCGTCTTGGCCACTCGGGCCCGACTGTGTCGCAGACGGTTGCGCGCATGGAGCGCGACGGCCTGGTTATCGTATCGACCGATCGCCACCTTGCGTTGACCGAGAAAGGTCACGAATTGGCCACGGGCGTGATGCGCAAGCATCGTTTGGCGGAGCGCCTGCTCTCGGACATCATCGGCTTGGACTGGGAGTACGTGCACGATGAAGCGTGCCGCTGGGAGCACGTCATGAGTGAGCGTGTTGAGCGCCGGCTCTTCGACCTGCTCGGCAAGCCAACCGTGTCGCCATATGGCAACCCGATTCCGGGTCTGGAAGTCCTCGGTGGCCCTAAGGTGGGCGAAATCTCACATGAGGTCGAGAATTTGGATGACGCGCTGTTGTCCGGAAACGTCGGCCCGGTGGCGATTGAGCGTCTGGCCGAACCGATCCAAACCGACCCAATCCTGCTCGGACAACTGAACGAAGGTGGAATCCGCCCGGGTGCGATTGTCACCTTGGAGCGCGCCGACGACTACGTTGTAGTGCGTGTGGATGGCATCGAAGGCGCGCTGGAGCTGCCGGTTGAGGTCAGTGCCCACGTATTTGTAAAGTCCCTGAAAAGATAACGAAATTGTAACTTTTGGCTTTGACAGGTAACGTTAATCATCGGAGCTAGCGAACTAGCTAGCTCTGTCCATTCTGGTGCGACCGCCTAGTGTTGCCCTGCGCCAGAAACGGTCACCAAATCTTGAGGGCAATAACGGGGGACCCACTTTCCGGCGTGCAAGCGTCTTGGGGTGAAGTTCTGCGTGAAGCAGGCCGGCTGATTCTCTGTAGCCGAACCCGACAGCTAACTTCGTAGGCGCAACAGTGAGAGGACTGTTTTGGTAGAAACCAAGACTGCGGGACGTCGCCGCGCTGCCGACGTTGAAGTAGATGTGATTGCAGAAGTCACCGCTTCGACGATCGAGCGCACCGGCGGGCGCCGGGCAGCACGAGCTGCTGCCACCGTCCCGATAATTGCACCGGTCAAGCCGGTCCATGCAGATTTTGTTGGTCGACGCTTCGACTCCATGCAACGCTACGGCGTTGCGCCTAACCAGGCCCTGCTTGCAGGCAAGGGCACCGCGAGCAATGTCGTTGCCTTGCCAGGAGCTGTTCAAGCGACTGCGAGTACCCCTGCAGCGGTTGAGGCTGCAGGTAATGTTGCATTCATTTCGAGCCTGAAGTCGAAGGCACAGAAGTCCAACCACCGCGGCTTCGCCCACAAGGTGGCAGCTGTCGCCGCAGTTTCGGGCTTGGCGCTGGCTGCCGTAACCCCGCAACTTTCGGGTGGTGCCGGCGAGAACACGGCTGGCGAGATTGTCGCTCAGCGCACCGTCACTTCCGCAGTTGTGGATGTGAAGGCGCCAACTGCAAATGCGGAACTGTCTGTCGAGCGCGCAGCCTTGACCTCGGAGCTGAACCCCGAGGTTGCCAAGGAAGAGAAATTCGCCGAGGTCATGACCGCCTCGGGCGGTAGCATCACGGCTATTAAGGACACTTCGGGTCTGCTTGCTGCGCCAGTTACTACGCAGCGCATCACCTCTCCGTTCGGGTACCGCAAGAACCCAACCGGTCCTGGATTCATGATCCACAGCGGTACCGATTACGGTGTGCCGAGCGGTACCAAGGTTTACGCGGCAGCTGACGGCGTAGTGACCGTATCCGGCTGGGCCGGGCACTCCGGCAACCGGATCACGCTTGATCACGGAAACGGCCTGGAGACCGGTTACAGCCACAACAGCAAGCTGGTTGTGAAGGTCGGTCAGAAGGTTAAGCGCGGTGACGTCGTTGCATTGGCTGGCAGCACCGGCAACTCGACCGGACCTCACGTGCACTTTGAAGTGATCGTTAACGGCCAGTTCAAAGACCCAGCAGGTTGGTTATAACGACCTTCGTCACCATTCCGTGATCAAAACGTGACATTTCAAAAAACTTCCTATAGTCTTGTATGCGTGCCATGGGGATCCCTGGGCATCATTGCGTGAGAACCGAGCACTGCCAACACGCAATGAGTAGTTATACACAACTCGTACGGCAGTGGCGGGGGAACCAATATCGGGTGGTTAGTTTTGGCTGACAACCCTAGGGGTGAAGTGGATAGAGAAGGCAACTTCGAATCCACCGAGGTAACTCCACTTCGAACCCGACAGCTTACCTCGTAGGTATCAAGGAGAGGCAATACTTTGACCAAGAGTCATGCACGCGGACGTCGCCGCGCCGACGTACCACGCACTAATTCGCTACAGGCGATTTCACAGGCCGTAGCATCCAACGCTGGCTCGGTGGGACGCCAGGCAGCCGTTGTCGCAGCAGCATCCGGCTTGATCGTTACTCTCGGTGTGCCAGGTCAGGCAACCGCACCACGTGACGTTTCCGCAGCGCCTGTCGACACCATCAACCCAGAGCGTGTCGCAGTCAAGGCAGTGAAGGTTGCTGCCGACAAGAAGGCTGACGTCGAGATCGAGCGCGCTAGCTTCACTGCTGAAGAGAAGCCAGAGCCAGTTGTCATCGCAGTTTCGAATGACATCACTCCGACTACCCGCAACAGCAACACTCCGACTACCCGCAACAGCAACTCGGGCAGCTCGGATTCGATGGCACCAATGACTCGTCAGAGCCGTTCGGGTGGACAGGAATCGGCTCCGCAGCAGCAGGCCCAGCCAAAGGCTGAAACCAAGGTTCAGACTTCCAACCTTTCGGGCATCGCAGCAACCGCTGCCAAGTACGTTGGAGTTCCATACGTCTGGGGCGGCAACGGCCCAAGCGGCTGGGATTGCTCCGGCTTCCTCAAATATGTCTACGCACAGCACGGCATTAACATTGCTCGTGGCACCTCGGCCATCCTCGCATCCGGCCAGTTCGTTCGCACCAGCAACCCTAAGCCAGGCGACCTGGTATTCCAGAACGGTGGCGGCCACGTTGGCATCTACCTCGGTGGCGGCCAGATGATCGGTGCGCAGAACCCAACCACGGACACCATTATCCACTCGGTTTCGCGCAACCCGCTGTACGGCTACTACACCTTGGCTGGCTAAGCACGAAAACTTTTCATAGGCCATCGGATGAGAAAGTCATCCGATGGCCTATGTTCGTTTAATCAGATGAACTATGGGCGTCAAGGTGATGAAAAGAAGACAATTTCTTGGCGAGATACCCACCAATAATCGAAAGCATCGCATAGGCTAACGCTTAGAGACACTCCGAGCAGAACGCGAGCTCCATCAATGCCAGATGGTAGCCATCGGTTCATGAAGGTAGTACGAGCAATGCGAACATTGGTATTAAACGCAGGATACGAGCCACTGGCAGTAGTGACGTTCCGTCGAGCGCTACTGCTGGTTATGACCGAGAAGGCGAGCATCGTCCTCCAAGACGATCTCGCACCAGTTCGCAGTTCTCAAGGAGATTTACCGCGGCCAACTGTCATCGTGCTGAAACGCTATGTACGACGCCCCTACCGGGACATGCAACATGTCACCCGTAGGGGCGTTTTGCGTAGGGACTCCTTCACCTGCGCCTATTGCGGCAAAGCAGCCAATACGATTGACCACGTGATCCCGCGCAGCAGGGGCGGGCAGAACACTTGGGAGAACCTCGTGGCCGCCTGCCTGCATTGCAACAGCCGCAAAGCGGACAAGATGCTCTCGCAGTTGGGATGGCAATTGCGCATTACGCCGCATCGTCCACGGGTTGCCGGGCACCTGGTTTCGGGACTGCAGCATGTTGACGCGGCGTGGGACGAATACCTGCATGCTATTTAGCTGCTAGCCGCTGGCCCAGCGGCCTTCAGCTAGGCCGTGTGGGACCTACTTCTTGCTTCGCTCAATTGCTAGCGGCAGGACGTGGTCTCGCAGCAGGGGAGCTATATCCTCGCGTTCCAACGCGGCCTGCGGGTCGATCCAGAGCAGCTCTTCCAGTTCTGCCAGCGGGGCGAGCTCGCCATGGAAAGCCGCACTGTACAAAGATGCGTGGATCGAGGTGTCTTCTTCGTTGGCTGCTGGCCCGATCCATTCGCCGTCGAAGCGCAGTTCGTCAGCGGTGAAGCTCAGCCCCAGTTCTTCGCGAATTTCTCGAATGATAGTTTGTAACGCGGATTCCCCACGCTCCGGCTTGCCGCCAGGTTGCATGAACATGGTTGTTCCGCGCTTGCGTACGAGCAGGATTTCTCCATGGTTGTTGATTAAACAGGCCGCTGAGATCGTCAAATTTTTCTTCACCAAAACACAATATCGCGTGTTTATACGAGTTAGAGATGGTAACGTGATTAATTGGATCTCCAACGGTTTTAGTCCTAGTTGATCAAGGTTAATTTACTCGCAGTATCTAACCGCGGTATTGATGACTACCGAAAACATTGGAAATGAAAGATCGATCCATCAACTTTACAGATCTATGGAGCAATAAATGCGACGGGGTACAAATCTAGGGCGCTTGGGAGACTTCAACCAAGCCGTAATTCTCGAGTCGATTCGACGGGCACCGGAAGGAATCAGCCGCGTTGAACTGGCCGGCTCGACTGGCCTGTCGCCGCAGACCATTTCCAACGTTGTCCGCCGCTTGCTGGATGACGGAATCGTTCGAGAAGACCGCACTATCGTTTCCGGGCCAGGCAAGCCTCGCACCGTACTGGAGCTCGAAGGCAACCGTCTCGTTTCCATTGGCATCCACCTAGACCCTAGCGTTCTGACCTTTGTCGCGATGAACCTGCGCGGCGAAGTCCTGCGCGAACGCAGCATCGAAGTTCCCAACCTCGAAGTTGCTACCGAAACTGTCCAGCTCATGGCAACCACCGTCAAGGAGCTGATTGCTGAGATCCGCGTGCCAAAGAAGCACATTGTCGGCGTCGGCATTGCAGTTCCGGGTCCAGTAAACGTCGAAGAAGGTGTGGTGCTGAACCCGCCGCTGCTCGATGGCTGGGCAGATGTTGAACTGGTGAACCCGCTGCGCAAGCTGTTGCGCCTGCAGGTCATCATCGAAAAGGACACCATTGCCTCGGCAGTTGGCGAACTGTGGCAGTCCAAGGAAGAGAAGAACAACGACTTCGTCTTCATCTACTGCGGACACGGCTTCGGCGCTGGTCTCGTGTTCAACGGTGACGTCCACCATGGTGCGAGTAACAACGCAGGCGAAATCGGCCACTACTCGACCGGTCACAAATGTGTGGCCTGCGAGGAATGCGGTGCAGATGATTGCCTCGCCGCAGGCACCTCTTACGAATTCATCGCCGCCCAGGCCAAGGAGCGCGGTCTGGAACTGCCGAGCTTCGAAATCGTTGGTCCGGAACAGCGCGCTGCCGGCATGAACCGCCTCTACGAGCTGGCCCATGAAGGCAACAAGGTCGCCAAGGAACTGGTCACCGAGATCATGATCAAGGTTGGCGAAGTTGCCGGCCAGCTGGCCAACTCGCTGGACGTGCGCGAAGTTGTCTTCGGCGGACCGCAGTGGGAAAAGGTGCGCGAACTGGTCGATGATCAAGTCCAGAATGCCATTGGCCGCCGCTTCGCCTTGCGCGGAGTGCATGAAATAGAGACCCGCACGTCCGAGCTCGGCTCCAACGTCGGTGCCATCGGTGGCGCTTGCGTAGTCATGGATGCTTCGCTGTCGCCGAAGGCGACCGCACTGCTGCTGCGCTAAGCAACAGCCAACTTCAAGCACTGAGGGTACGTTCCGCATGGAACGTACCCTCAGTGCTTGCTGCCGTAGCAACGGCAAAAGCCTTGTTCCCAATTGCAAGACTGGAAACAAGGCCTCCGTGGTGCCCCTGGCCGGAATCGAACCGACGGCCTACCCTTTAGGAGAGGGTCGCTCTATCCTACTGAGCTACAGAGGCATGGGTGTGAAAACACCAACAACACTATCTTACTAGGGCGTGCCGGGCGTAATTCTCACGCCACGGCTCAGGACGTTCCCTCGCGAATCGCAACCATTTTTGCCTTGAGCGCACGATTGGCACGTAGGGCACCCAGGCCTATGACAAGACCGGCGGTGATGACCAGCAGTGCCCAGCGGATCGTCGTGAGGATCGATGCCAATACGACGGCTCCACTGCTCAAGTCTCCAGTCAATAGGGCATCAATGGCGAAGTTCTCCCAAATATCAATGGCCGCGAAGCCCAAGGGGGCAATCCAGGCCAGCCAACGCATCTGGCGGTTGGGGATCCAGCGGATGAACAACAGCATGGAGAACACTGCGGTAAACATCGGGAAGAGGAAACCCGCGGTCTTGTGCAGGTAGTTGAGCTGGCCGACTGCGTCATCATCCATGGCACCGCGCAATGCTTCTATATCGCTGGTCGTGTAGCCGAAAATCCGCTGATCGGGCATCGACAGCGAATCACTGAGGTCCTTCATCTGCACCATCGTGAGCAGATGGTAGTACGCGAACAAGGCAACGCATACGATCAAGCCCACCGAGATGAGCAGCATCGGGTTTGACTTGTTCTCGTGGGAGGTGCTTTGCACCTTGCCTGGCCCCATGCCCACGCCCTGCGGCTGGTTCTGCTGCTCGGCGAACTGCGCAGGCTTCCGATACTCTTTGCTTTTCCTGACCTTCTTTGCCATATCTACTATTATGCCCGGCCAGCGATGCGGGCTTTCCCGCCCTCACTGAAAAGTGTCCGGCGCTCCACGTAGACTGGCTACATCATGGATTTCCTTTTTGATGATTTCGCCCCGGATTCCGCACCACAGGCCACGCCCACTGCCGAGGAGCTTTTGGTGGGCATGAATCCGCAGCAGGAAGAAGCAGTTCGCTATGCCGGCGGACCGTTGCTGATCGTGGCTGGCGCTGGTTCCGGAAAGACCCGCGTGCTGACGCACCGCATTGCCTACCTCTTGGCGACCGGACGCGCGCGGCCGCACGAAATCCTGGCGATCACCTTCACCAACAAGGCCGCTGCCGAGATGCGCGAACGAGCCGCTGAGCTGATCGGTGACGAGCAGGCGAAGAAGATGTGGATCTCGACGTTCCACTCCTCATGCGTGCGTATTCTGCGTCGCGAAGCGGCCACCATTGGGCTGAAATCCAACTTCTCGATCTACGACTCCACTGATTCGCTGCGCCTGATAACCTTGGTCGCCAAGTCCTTGGAGATCGACCCGAAGCGCTTCACTCCAAAGGCAATTGCGCACAAGATTTCCTCGCTGAAGAACGAGTTGATTGACGAGGAGGACTACGCGGCAACGATTAATGCCAATGATCCGTTCTCGCGTGCCGTGTCCGAGGTCTACCGCGGCTACACCCGCCGCCTGCGCGCCGCCAACGCCATGGACTTCGACGACCTGATTGGACAGGTCGTCTACATGTTCCGTGCGTTCCCGCGAGTGGCCGACAGCTACCGCCGCCGGTTCCGCCATGTGCTCATTGACGAATACCAGGACACCAACCACGCACAGTACTCGCTGGTGCGCGAGCTCACCGGCGCCGAAGGCGACGCCGTACCTGGCGAACTGACCGTGGTCGGCGACTCGGACCAGTCGATTTATGCCTTCCGCGGTGCCGACATCCGCAACATCGTCGACTTTGAAAAGGACTATCCGAACGCGGCAACCATCAAGCTGGAACAGAACTACCGTTCCACCCAGACGATTCTGTCGGCCGCCAACGAGGTCATCAAGCGAAACCCCGACCGCAACGAGAAGAAGCTGTGGACTGCCAGCGGCGACGGCGAGAAGATCACCGGATATGTCGGCGAATCCGAATCCGACGAAGCACGCTGGATTGCAGAAGAAATTCTGCGTCTGAATGATGACGAGGATGTCCGCCCGGGCGATGTGGCGATCTTCTACCGCACCAACGCCCAGTCGCGAGCCCTGGAAGAGCAGCTGATGCGCCTGGACCTGAAGTACCGGGTCGTTGGCGGCACCCGCTTCTACGACCGCAAGGAAATCAAGGACGCGCTGGCCTACCTGCGCGCCCTGGTGAACCCGGACGATGACATCAACGTCCGCCGCATTCTCAATGAGCCCAAGCGCGGCATCGGCGACCGGGCCGAAGGCGCCGTGGCGGCGCTGGCTGAACGGGACCGGATTTCCTTCATGGATGCCTTACGCCGTTCCGACGAGGCGCCGGGGCTGGGAACCCGCGGAATCAAGATGACCGCAGCTTTTGTCTCCATGATGGATGACCTGAAGACCGTGGCGGAGGGCTCGGGCCCGGCAGAAGCCCTTGAAGCGGTGCTTGAGCAGACCGGATACCTGGAAACTCTCCGGCTCTCCTCGGATCCGCAGGATGAGTCGCGTGTGGAGAACCTCGCCGAACTGGTTGCCGTGGTCCGCGACTACGTGAACGAAGAGCCTGAAGGCGGCCTCGAAGGCTTCCTGGAGCGCGTGGCTCTCGTCGCGGATGCCGACCAGATTCCGGAGGCGCCCAGCGATGACGAGGGAGCGGCCATGGCCGCGCAGGAAGGCATGGTCACCTTGATGACCCTGCACACCGCCAAGGGCCTGGAATTCCCGGTGGTCTTCCTGACCGGCATGGAGCACGGCGTCTTCCCGCACCAGCGTTCCATGACCGACGAAAAGGAACTCGCCGAAGAGCGCCGCTTGGCCTATGTCGGGCTGACCCGTGCCCGTGAGCGCCTGTACCTGACGCGCGCCGAGCAGCGCAGCCTCTGGGGGCAGGCCCAGTACAACCCGGCGAGCCAGTTCCTGGAAGAGGTGCCGAGCGAGCTCATCGACTGGAAACGCGAGGGCTCTGGCGGTGGAATGGGCTTCGGTTACGGTAACGCAGCGGTGAATTTCGCCACCAGCAGATATGACCGCGGCAGCCATTGGGGTGCAGGTTCGGCGTCGCCGCAACCGGTGCGCGGGCACAATGCCGCTCCGGTGTCCAAGAAACGCGTCGTGCAGAATAAGGACATCACCATCCCTGAAGTCGGGCAAAGCGTCAAGCATTCTTCATTTGGCTTGGGAACTGTTATTGCTTTGGAAGGTGCAGGAGACAAGACCGTGGCCAAGGTGCAGTTTCCGGACTCTGAGAAGAGGCTTTTGTTGCGCTATGCACCGCTGGAAATCGTGGACTAGCCTGCAGGCGTCGACTGTTTTCCACGTCACATCTTGATGCTTCCCGACTAAGTTTTCGGGTTTCTCTACATGCTGTAAAAGTGGGAAGTTTGCGAAAGTCGGGATAGTCTGAGAGGTGCGCACGGGCTACGGCGCCTTACGACGACCCGGTAGTTGCGGTGCGCTCTCTATGGCATGGCATGGATTTCGGTCTGTGGCCGTGCCGCGAGTCAGCATGAACTTCGAACGAAGGACACAAACCCGTGGACCTGTATGAGTACCAGGCGCGCGATCTATTCGAGGCACACGGCGTTCCCGTGCTTGCCGGTATCGTCGCTTACACCCCGGAAGAAGCCAAAGCCGCAGCTGAGAAGATCGGCGGCGTTGTAGTAGTTAAGGCACAGGTCAAGGTTGGCGGCCGTGGCAAGGCTGGCGGCGTCAAGGTCGCGAAGACCGCCGACGAAGCTTTCGAGCACGCTTCCAACATCCTCGGTATGGACATCAAGGGCCACACCGTAAACAAGGTCATGATCGCTCAGGGCGCCGACATTGCCGAGGAATTCTACTTCTCGGTACTGCTGGACCGTGCAAACCGCAACTACCTGGCAATGTGCTCGGTAGAGGGCGGCATGGAGATCGAGCAGCTGGCTGAGGAGCGCCCAGAAGCTCTGGCCCGCGTTGCTGTTGATCCGCTGGTTGGCATCGACGCCGACAAGGCAGCAGAGATCGTCGCCGAGGCAGGCTTCCCAGAAGAACTGCGCGGCAAGGTTGCAGAAACCCTGCAGACCCTGTGGACCGTCTTCAAGGAAGAGGATGCCACCCTCGTTGAGGTCAACCCACTGGTGAAGACCGGTGCCGGCGACATCGTTGCGCTGGACGGAAAGGTCTCCCTGGATGACAACGCATCCGAGGTTCGCCACCCAGCTCACGAAGAGCTCGAGGACAAGGGCGCAGCCGATCCTCTGGAATCCAAGGCAAAGGCCCTGGGCCTGAACTACGTCAAGCTGGACGGCGAAATCGGCATCATCGGCAACGGTGCAGGCCTGGTCATGTCCACCCTGGACGTTGTCGCCTACGCAGGCGAGAACCACGGTGACGTGAAGCCAGCGAACTTCCTGGACATTGGCGGTGGCGCATCGGCAGAGGTCATGGCCAACGGCCTTGACGTCATCCTGAACGACCCACAGGTCAAGTCGGTCTTCGTCAACGTCTTCGGCGGCATCACCGCATGCGACGCTGTCGCAAACGGCATCGTCGGCGCGCTGAACACCCTGGGTGACGCAGCGAACAAGCCACTGGTTGTCCGCCTGGACGGCAACAACGTTGAAGAGGGTCGCGCCATCTTGGCCGAGGCCAACCACCCGTTGGTCACCCTGGCAGCAACCATGGATGAGGGCGCCGACAAGGCTGCCGAGCTCGCCAACGCAGCGAAGTAAGAGGGATAAGCGAACAATGAGCATTTACCTGAACAAGGACTCCAAGGTCATCGTCCAGGGCATCACCGGCGGCGAAGGCACCAAGCACACCGCCCTGATGCTCAAGGCTGGCACCAACATTGTTGGCGGCGTGAACGCCCGCAAGGCCGGCACCACCGTGACCCACGGTGACCAGGACATCAAGGTTTACGGCACCGTCGCGGAAGCCAAGGCCGAGACCGGCGCTGACGTATCGATCGTCTTCGTGCCACCTAAGTTCACCAAGGACGCAGTCGTTGAGGCTATCGAGGCCGAGGTCGGCCTCGTCGTAGTCATCACCGAAGGTGTTCCAGTGCAGGACTCCGCTGAGTTCTGGGCTCTGGCACAGTCGAAGGTTGACGCTGACGGCAACCAGATCACCCGCATCATCGGCCCTAACTGCCCAGGCATCATCACCCCAGGCGAGGCACTGGTTGGCATCACCCCGAACAACATCACCGGCAAGGGCCCAATCGGTTTGGTTTCCAAGTCCGGTACCCTGACCTACCAGATGATGTACGAACTGCGCGATCTGGGCTTCTCGACCGCAATCGGCATCGGCGGCGACCCAGTCATCGGCACCACCCACATCGACGCCCTGGCTGCTTTCGAAGCTGATCCAGAGACCAAGGCCATCGTCATGATCGGTGAAATCGGTGGCGACGCCGAGGAGCGCGCTGCCGAATTCATCAAGGCCAACGTCACCAAGCCAGTTGTTGGCTACGTAGCTGGCTTCACCGCTCCTGAGGGCAAGACCATGGGCCACGCAGGCGCCATCGTTTCCGGTTCGGCTGGCACCGCCCAGGCGAAGAAGGAAGCCCTGGAAGCTGCAGGCGTCAAGGTTGGCAAGACTCCTTCGGAGACCGCCCGCCTGCTGCGCGAAGTCTTCGCAGCTCTCTAAGCTGACGCTGGAGCAAGGCTGATTCCCGGGTTTCATCCGGGAACAAACGGTCGCCGCTTCTCCTGAATTTTTCAGGAGCCGCGGCGGCCGTTTCGCATTAACCCGAGAAGCCGTGGCCTGTTCTGGGCACGGACGGGCCGGACAACCAGCCGGAGTGAACCCCTGAGCCCCAAGACCCCGGACTTCAAGAAGAATCAGCATGCCGATGAAACGCCGCCGGCTGCAATGCCATCGAACGGACCCAAGCAATGGCCAGGTGCGTTGCCCGGTCTACCGGTCGCTTGGGCGTCAACCGGCGCAGAACCCATCGACCTGCGCCTGCAGCATGCAAGCCCTGCTATGCGGGCTGCTGGCGGTTCTGCCGGGTAGGACAACGGTGGGGCTGGTCCTTTGCAGAACCAGCCCCACCATCGTCAAATCGCCCTTTGAGCGGTAATTGGCCTAGGACTTGGCCTTCTCTGCTTCAATCTCCTGCTGGTAGGTTTCTTCCAGAGCAGGAACCTGCTCGAAGATTTCTTCCACGTCCAGGTCAGGGTTTTCTTCCTGGGTTGCAACCAGCTCTACTGCTTCTTCCTCGGTGGCCACCGAAGGCAGCGAACCCGGAAGCGGCCTGCGTGCGGATTCCTTCAAGAAGCAAACGGCGATGATGCCGGCAACCGACGTTCCCATGACCCAGAAAGCAGGTGCCAGGGAAGAATTGGTCACGGTGACCAGAGCCTGCATGATGAACGGTGCGAAGCCGCCAAAGATGGCTACCGCGAAGTTGTACGAGATGCCCATGCCACTGTAGCGCGAGGCGGTGGGGAACAGGGCTGGCAACGACGAAGCCAGGTTGGAAACGTAGAAGACCACGGGGATGGCCAACAGGGCAAGGCCCGTCAGCGTGGACCAGATTTGTCCATGCATCATGAACAAGAAGGCTGGAATAGCCAGGACAACTGCCGAGCCGGAGCCAATGAACAGGACCTTGCGGCGGCCTATGCTGTCGGAGAGCATGCCGGCCAGCGGGATGCACAGGGACATGCCAACCAGAATCGGCAGGGTCAGCAGGTTGCCGTGCACCGGATCGTATTTCAGGGTCTCGGTCAAGTAGGTAGGCATGTAGCTGGTCAGTGCATAACCTGCAGTGTTGGCGGCCGAGACCAGCACGAAACCGGTCAGCAATTCGCGCCAGTAGGCCTGGACCAGGTCGATGACGCCCTTCGGAGCGTCGGCGGAGTTCCGAGCGTCGTCGCTGGCGCGGTTAGCGGCTTCCTGGGCTTCCTTGAAGGCAGGCGTGTCTTCAATCTTGGAACGGAACCACAGTGCGATGACGCCGAGTGGAAGAGCGACCAGGAATGGAATGCGCCAGGCGAAGCCTTCCATGACATCTTCGCTCAGGGTCAGCTGGAGAATGGAGACAAAGGCGGCGCCCAAGGCAAAGCCCATGTAGGAGCCGAGGTCCAGCAGCGAGGCGAAGAAGCCGCGGCGCTTATCCGGAGCGTATTCGGTAATGAATGTAGTAGCACCGGCGTACTCGCCGCCGGTGGAGAAGCCTTGGATCAGCTTCAGCACGACGAGGAGAATTGGCGCTGCTACACCCCATACCGAGTAGTCCGGAAGGATACCGATGCCGAATGTCGCCAAAGCCATCATGAGCAGGGTGAAGACCAGGATCTTCTGGCGTCCTACGCGGTCGCCTAGCTGGCCCAGAATCACGCCGCCAAGTGGGCGGGCAACGAAGGTCACGGCGAATACGCCTAGGCTGAACAGGGTTTGGATGGCGGGGGCTACCGTGTCAGGCATGAAGAGCTTGCCGATGATCACTGCGAGGTAGCCGTAGACACCTACGTCGTACCATTCCATCAAGTTGCCAACGACGGTGCCGCCGATGGCTTTCTTGAGCATCGAATCATCGACAACGTTGACGTCTTCGACCTTCAGCCGGCGTTTTCTGCGGAACCGTGGCTTCCGTGAGTTTCGTGCTTCCATAGTTTCACTCCTCATATCTTTCTTGATCTTGTCCCGGTGCCGGCGACCATCCTCGTCCACAATGTTGAGAAGCGAATTTTCTGCTCCCTGAAGCTGGTTGCGACCGCCGTGTGACTCGTCGAAATCGATAGATTTCTACTCAAAAATCCGGTCAAAAACCGGCTTTGAGCGATGAAACGCTTAAGCGGACAAACGTCAAGTTTACCAAAAATTAGTTTAATTCCCTGATCGAGAGGCTCTCTTGAGCCAATGCAGACCCGGGGCAAATAGCCAGATCGCGGAAGTGCCGACCGCCAATTAGCCACGGAAGCATAGGGCAAACGGGCGATCGGCGAAGGCTCGAAGCAAACTGCCCGAAAAGCTCAAACTGTGGCGAAGAACTCGGTCCGCCACGGGGTGGAAAACGGAGAATCTGAGCGAAAACTGTGTTCCTGAAGCCCTGGATCCAGGGGGCAAACAGGGGCTTCAGACGGCAAGAATCCCGTGAGCTGCTCATCCGCACCCGGCACCGTCTCTGCGGGACGCAAAAATGCCCCAAGGCCACCGGTGGGCAGCTTGGGGCATGAAGTCGAAGCAGGCTAGCCGCGTAGACCGGCTGCAGCTTCGGTGTCGATCCTGAGGAATGAAGAGCCGATGGCAGCGAAAGCCCCCGGGATCAGGAGCATGCGGTGCTTCGGATTGTAGAAAATCTCTTCGAGAGGGGAAGCCAAGACCCTGCGGATCTTTTCCAGGAGCCGGGCATTCTCCAAGGACAGGCGTTCCTGCTTGGTTTCAATCACCACACGATCTTTATCGATACTCACCGATGCGCTCATCCAGTCGTCATCGGGGGTAGTGAGAGTCTCCGATTTAATCAGGGACACGGATATTACCGCCTTAGTCGTTCGTATCACCCGGACGAGGAGCCGCCCGGGTCCTAGCCCGACGAGCGCACCGTGTGTGGCGCAGCGCACAACGTCGAACATTTTGAATATACAGGGTTTTGCTGACAGCCGCCTGCTAAGACGGCGGATTTAATCAACCTGTTACTCAAGCAGTCCTCGGATGTCTTGGGCGGTCAAGGCCTTGGAGAATCCATCGGCCTCATCCATCACCGTCGAAATCAGCTTGCGCTTGCTTTCCTGCAGCGCCACAACCTTCTCCTCGATGGTGCCCTGGGAAATCATCCGGTACACCATCACCTGCCGGGTCTGGCCAATGCGATGCGTGCGGTCGATCGCCTGGGCTTCAACGGCCGGGTTCCACCACGGATCCAGCAAGAAGCAATAGTCGGCTTCGGTGAGGTTCAGGCCGAAGCCGCCGGCCTTCAAGGAGATCAGGAAGAGCGGTGCTTCGCCTTCCTTGAACTGCTCGATGACCTTGGAACGGTTGCGGGTATTGCCATCGAGGTACACGAACTTCACGCCTCGTTCGGCCAGCTTGTCGGCCAGCACCTTCAGGTATGAGGTGAACTGGCTGAAGATCAGCGCACGGTGGCCTTCGCCCACCACGTCATCGAGCTGGTCGAAGAGAGCTTCCAGCTTCGAGCCGGGGATGTCCGACAGTTCCGGATCTACCAGGGACGGCTCAAGGGCCAGCATGCGCAGGTGCGTCAGCGACTGGAAAATGGTGAAGCGGTTGCGATCCAGGTCCGCCACCAGGTGCAGGATCTTCTGGCGTTCGCGATTCAAATGCGTGTCGTAGACATGCTGGTGCTCCTCGGACAGGCGCACCAGAATCTGCTGCTCCTGCTTGGCCGGAAGATCCAGCACCACCGATTCCTTCGTGCGGCGCAGCATGAACGGCTTGATCCGGCGCTGTAGCAAGGCGAGGGTTTCCTTGTCGCCCAAGACCTCGATGGGCCGGGCGAACTGGCGATTGAAGCGCGTGGTGTTCAGGAACAACGCCGGAGCAACCAGCGACAGCAGGGCACCGAGCTCGGACAGGTTGTTTTCCATCGGGGTACCGGTGACTGCCAACTTGAAATTGGTCTGCAGGTTCACGGCGGTCCTGTGCGCTTTGGTGGATTTGTTCTTCACGAACTGCGCCTCGTCGAGGATCAGGCCGGCAAAGCGCTGGGCTTCGTAGATCTCGTCGTTCAGGCGCAGCAGGGTGTAGGTCGTGAGAATGACATCGTAGTCCTGAGCGAGTTCCTGAAGCTGCCGCGGTGACGGCAACGTGCCCTCGACGCTGACGACCCGCAGGGAAGGGGCGAACTTGTTGATTTCCATTTCCCAGTTGGACACCACCGAGCTCGGGGCAACCACCAGGAACGGCAGGCGGGTACGCTGGGCTGCCGGCAATTGGGCGCTGGCCTCGGGATCCGCCCAGAGCTTGTGGGCGTGGAGCATCAGCGCAATTGTCTGCAGGGTCTTGCCCAAGCCCATGTCATCGGCGAGGATGCCGCCGAAGCCGCCCTCGTACAGGCGGGAGAGCCAGTGGAACCCCTCCACCTGGTAGGGGCGCAGTTGGGCGTCCAGCGTGTTCGGCACCTGGGCATGGTGGGCCTCGGCGACCTTGAGCAGCGAACGCATGCGTGCGATGAAAAGGTCAGCGCCGTCGATGCCTTCAGCCATCTCGTCCAGTTCTTCGAACATCGAGATCTGGAAGACCGTCAGCTTCAGGTCTCCCTCCTTCGGCTTGTCGTTCATCGCCTGGGCTTCGTCAACCAGCGCCTTGAGCTTGGCGAACATCGGGTGGTTCAGCGAGAACCAGGTGTTGTCCGGCAGGCGGAGCTTCATCTGGCCATTGCTCATGGCCTCGACAATCTGCGAGAAGGGAACCTCATGGTCGCCTACGGTGATCAGCAAGCCGAGATCAAGCCAGTCGGTCCGTTCATGATTCACGGCATTGATCTTCAGCTGGGGGAGTTCACGCAGCTGGTGGAAGGTCGGGCGGGTGCCTTGCTCGACGAGCTGGACCTCCGGAAGGCGCTCCAGCGCGGGCAGGATCTCGGTGACGAAATCAATGGTGTCATCGCGTGCGTAGAACTTCGGCGACAGGTTGGGATTGCCGGCTTCCTCATGCGCCAGGAACACCTCATGCACGGCTGACTGGAGCAGTTCCTCGGCCTCCACGTCGTGCACTTCCTGGTCGCTGGGGATCCCAGGGTAGCGGATCTGGAAGTCCAGCGCGGCGGTGTCGTTCGGTTCCTTGTTCTGGTTGAATTCGCGCTTGTAGACCACGGTGGCCTGCACATAGGGCGGTTTCAGATCAGGCAGGACCAGCTCGTCGCTGACGCTGCGCAGCTCGAAACGGCGAGCCAGGCGAGGGTAGGAGGATTCGAAGAAGTCGTTGATCTCCGGTGCGGGCACGGTGACCGGGCGGCGGTCGATATACCAGCGGCGGTGCGCGTCGGGAACCGGCTCGGTGCTTGGAGCGAGCCAGATTTCATCGGGCTGGGCCATTTGCGCATAGAAACCATGCTCGGCGATGACACCGCTGGGCGCGTCCGGATCAAGCACGAGATCCTGCCCGGCGATGTGCAGGACGCCGTCCAGCTGCAACTGCTGCTCATCCAGGGAGGCCTGCATGCTGAAGCTGGCCGGATCAACGATCCGCACGCGCTGCTCGGAACGGGTGGTGATCAGCGCAATGCCCAGCTCGCCAGCCTGTTCGAGCAGCGGCCAGAGAAGCTCGGAAGCGTACTCGTCCAGGAACAGCCAGTCTTCGTCCACCTTGAACTGCAACTGGCTGTCGCTGCGGGCCATGGAAGCGAAGCGGGTGAACCAGTGGTGCTGTGCACGCAGCAGGTTCCAGCCGTAGGTCTTGAAGCCCAGGGTGGTCCAGCGCAGCTGGCCGCGCACCCAGCGGCCTTCGGCATTGCGGACCATGGGGCGCACGCCCAAGCGGAAGCGCTTGTTGCGGGTCGGGTGCGGGATGGTCCCGGTCGGCATCCACTGCTGCTGCTGGGTGGCGTCCTTCGAATCGAAGAGCAGGAACTGCAGCGCCATCGGCACCACAGGATCGTGCTGCGAACCGAGCAGCCCGTCGGCCGGGCCCGGGTCGGACTCCTCGAACCATGAATCGATTTGCTTTGACCACGCGGTCTCCGGCTTCTCTTCATGGACCGGCAGCGGGCGAGGCTGGGAGGCGATCTTATTGGAGGTAATGGCCAAAGCCGCGATATGAGAGCAGATGCCTGGCGCGTCGCAGGTGCACTCGCAGGATTCGATCTTCCACTCGCCACCCTCCAAGTGGACCTGGATCATCGGAGAGAATTCTTTGCCGGAATCGGTGACTGTGCCCTCGATCTGCCCGGTGTTCTCATCGAATTCCACGTCAACCACGGAATTTGCTTCTGCGGCCAGGTTCTTTCCATAAAAGAAAGGAACGTTGCCCAGAAAAGCCAGTAAATGGCGGGCGTCAATGGTTGGTGGAACAGATTCAGTCATCCTCTCATCGTTTCACGTTCCGGGCCGTCGCGAAAGTTGATGGGCCCTTCTGTGAATAATCACTATCCATGGCGTAGCGTTGACACATGTCCCACGTGTGGCCCTATCTTCCAGCCCGAGCAGTGAACATCACCTCGCTCGTCGAATTCGACCGTCTTGCCGCTGAAGCGCTGGTTTCCCACCATGCCCACGGAAAAGGCTGGCGCGTGCACCGCGTGGATCTGCGCGAGCGGGATACCGTGCTGAAATCGCTGGATCTTTCCGAAGCGCTGTTCATCGATTGCCAGTTTTCCGCCCAAGGCCAGCAGATCGTGCAGGCGACGGGCGGGCTATGCATGAGCTCGGGGGCGCAGCTGCCGTTCGAGACCGGCGCCCGCGGCTTGTATACGGCAGAAGAGCTGTACTCGGGGATCTGGACGCAGACCTACCAGCAGGTGCCCGATGCCAAAATATACGCGTACTCCCAGCAGCATGCGGCGGCGAATGCCGACAGCGATCACAGTGCGCTGGCCAGGACCCTGCACGATCACCACATTGGCCAGGCGCTGGTCTCGGCGGTATATGAGGGAACGTTCAAGGACACTCCGATCATCGGGGTGATGGGCGGGCATGCGATGAACCGGGGCACCACGCAGTACGCGCAGGCCTTGGAGCTCGGGCGCATGATTACCCGTGCTGGCTACGCGGTGGCCACCGGGGGAGGGCCAGGAGCCATGGAAGCGGCCAATGCCGGTGCGTGGCTGGCCGACTATGGGGCAGATGACATTGCGACGGCCTTGCAGATGCTCGCCGAAGCGCCAGATGCGATCCACCATCGCACCGGCTGGGCGAGAACCGCCCTGATGGTGAAGGAGCGTTTCCCCAGCCGGCGGCAGTCGCTGGGCGTGCCGACCTGGTTCTACGGCCATGAGCCGCCGAATCTGTTTGCCACCCAGATCGCCAAGTTCTTCACCAATTCCATTCGCGAGGCGATCCTGCTGGAGCAGTCCAACGGCGGGCTGGTCGTGCTGCCCGGGGCTGCCGGCACGGTCCAGGAAATCTTCCAGGATGCCTGCGAGAACTACTACGCCACCGGTGCCCGCGTGGTGCCGATGGTGCTGGTCGGCCGCGACTACTGGAGAAATGACCTTCCGGCGTGGCCGCTGCTCCAGGCCCTGGCCAAGGAACGCGTGATGGAGCAGAAGATCGCCCTGGTGGACACCGCCGAGGAAGCACTGGCGTTCATCCAGTCCATGGAAACCCTGCGGCGGCGCACCCGGCCGGCAAAGGACAACTAGTCCGGGGCATCGAAAATGCCGGGACAGCCGAAGCTGTCCCGGCATTTTCGATGCCAAGCGGAGTATTAGCTGACGCTGACGTCGAAGATCAGGCCCAGGCAGTAGGTGACGGCCGCAGCGCCCCAGCCGATGGCCAGCTGGCGCAAGCCGCGCTTGAACGGGGAGGCTCCGGAGAGCAGGCCCACGATGCCGCCGGTGATCATCAGGGCGAGGCCCACCAGCACCACCGACACGATGATCGCGGCCAGGCCGGAGAGGCCGAAGATGTAGGGCAGGATCGGCACCACCGCGCCGGAAGCGAAGAGCAGGAATGAGGTGGCGGCCGCCCCGGTGGCCGAGCCCAGCTCCTGGTGCTCCTTCTCGAGCTCGTCGCCGCGGCCTTCCGGGTTCAGCGAGAAATCAGGGTTGCAGTCGCAGGTGAACAGGCCCATGCGTTCGGCGGCCCGGTGCTCGGCGTCCTCGTCGCTCATGCCGCGGGCCTTGTAGATCAGCACCAGCTCGTTGGCGTCCAGATCCAGGTTCGGGGCTGCGGTCAGCGTGACCTGGGTGGGCCGCGAGGCGGTCAGCAGCTCGCGTTGGGAACGCACCGAAACATATTCGCCGGCCGCCATGGACAGCGCTCCGGCCAGCAAGCCGGCAATGCCGGAGAACAGCACGAAGGTCGAAGAAACGCCGGTGGCGCCGATGCCCATGATCAATGCCAGGTTGGATACCAGCCCGTCGTTGGCGCCGAAGACCGCGGCGCGGAAGTTGCCCGACAGCCGTGCGCGTCCTGCTGTGGCCAGGGCCCGGACGACTTCCTCGTGGACCTGCTCGTCGGCAGCCATCTGCGCGGTGGCGTCCTTGTCGTTGCGGTAGGGGGAGCTGCTCTCTGAGCGCTGGGCCATGGCCAGCACGAACACCGACCCGAAGTGCAGGGCGAGGAAGCGCAGCATGGTGCGGCGCAGCGACGGTCGGACTTCCTTGGCATGCTCGCCGAGCAACGTGCGCCAGTGGGATTCGTGGCGTGCTTCGGCTTCGGCCAGGCCCAGCAGGATTTGCCGTTCCTGCCCGGTCTTCTTTTCCGCCAGGGCCCGGTAGATGGCGCCCTCGGCGACTTCATCGGCGAGATACTTGCGCCATCGCTGGATCTGCGCTTTGGTCGGTTCGGCGCTTGGGTGCTGTGGCATCTCGAAAAGGCTCTCCTTGAACGTGGAGTTTCCCATGGAAACCCGTGGATCGGCTCAGCTTTCCACTTTAGCCAGCGCCCCTGGACTTGGGAATTTGGCAAGGCTAAATGCATGGCGTCTGCCTGCCGGATTCCCTGCTTCCGGCACCACCAGCAGCAATTCGGAGGTGTCCGGGTCGAAGGCCGGACGGCGGGAGCAGCGGGTGATGAGGCGTTCGAGCCTGAGCGGGTCCGCAACGTAGCGGGTGCACCAGCGGCCCTCAGCGGTGAACTGCACCTGGCCGGTCTGGCGGTCGATGATGGGAAGGATCGGGATGGCCATGGATATTAACTCTCTGGCGAGCTCTTGCCCGTGCACCAATTGATGCGCGGACCGCTTCCTCATCCGAACCACCCATGAACTTGGGGTTGGTGCGCGGCCAGTCGGAGCTTGGCGCCGCGTCTCGTGAAGCAACAATTCTGAGCGTACCGCCGCATGCGGCGCCAGATGAAGCCGTACTGCGTAATATGACTTCCGGTCAGTTCTCCGGGGCCAGGGAATCGGCCAGCCGATGCAGCTTCTGGCGATGATCTGCCCACTGCGCCGCGGTGTAGTCGGGCAGCAAATCCAGCGTCGCGGTCCAGCCGGCGCGGCCGTCGAGCTGTTCGCGGATGATATCCAGCTGCCCTGCATGCCGGGAGGTCTCGGCCAGCGCATGGATGAGCAGATGGTCCAAGGTGGTATGCCCCGCCGGCCCCCACCACGGGACGTGCACTGCAGAATCCAGGTACAAGGCGGCGATGCCCTCGTCCGCGAAGGCGATGGCCTTGCGGTACAGGCCTATCAGCTGCAGCCCGTCCATCTCTGCAGGCGGAAGGAAATCAGCGTCGGGATCATGCGGGGAGATGAACTCGCGGACATAGGCGTCGTTGGCCTCGCGCCGCAGGCAGGTGCCGAAATACTCGTATTCGTTGATCACCAGATGGTGCAGCACGCCCAGGATGTGGGTGCCGGTAGGGGTGAGCGGGGTGCGTGCCAGCTGCTCGGCCAGGCCCTCGGCCTTGAAGATCGCATTCTCGCGCGCCTCATTCAGGTACCCGCAGAGCTTGTCCTTGGTGCTGTCCATGGACAGAGTCTAATGATCGCGGCCGGCCCGCGGTAGGGGACATCGCGTGTTTACCATTGGTAAACTTGCCCCGCAGGCGGTGAAGCCGCCGCGGATGCCGCTGCCGGACACGACGTTGATGGAGCCAAACGATGAAAACCTTGCCAGTTGAACCAACCGGTGCTGCGATCAACATCGGTGCGCGGCTGCGCGGGGTGCGGCAGACCCAGCGCATGACCATTGACCAGGTCGCAGAGCTCTCCGGGCTGACCAAGGGCTTTCTCTCGCGTGTGGAACGCGACCTGACCAGCCCCTCGGTGGCGACTCTGCTGCGCCTGTGCGAGGTGCTGGGCATCGAGGTCGGCACGCTTTTCGAAGTCCCGGAAACGAAACTGGTCCGCCTGGACCAGGCACCGCGGGTTTCACTGGGCGGCGACGGGATCACCGAGCAGCTGGTGACCCCGCGCAGCGAAAAGCGGCTGCAGATGATCCGCGCCGAGATTGCGCCGAGGGGCACTGGCGAAGCGGAACTGTATTCGATGGATTGCGAGCTGGAAGTGCTGCACGTGATCGCCGGAGAATTCATCCTGATCCTGCCCGACCAGCGATTGGAGCTTGAGGCGGGCGACACCGTAACCTTCCCGGGCCGCGAGCCGCATAGCTGGCAGAACCCTTCCGATGAGCCGGCCGTGGTGACCTGGACGCTGATCCTCTGCTGAGCCCAACCCCTGCGCCCGCTGCGGCGGCACGCTCGGCGCGATGCGGCTGCGTGTTCGCTGGCGGGGTGGGCAACGGCGTATTCTAGGAACGATGCGTTGTTCCGGGCGCTCGGAACGATTGGCGATGGGAGAGGCGTGAAGACAGGCGAACCAACCGCGACGCAGGACCAGCTGCGCAGCATCAGCTGGTGGGCTTCGGTGCTTTTCGGCGTTCTTGTCGGCACCACCTTGACCTGGATCCGTACCCAGCGCAATTTCTTCTTCCTCGGCGCCGCGATTCTCGCTGTCGTCATCGTGACCATCGGCGTGCGGACGATCCGCCGGCGTGCACGTTTCCCGCAGATGGCGCAGGCGCGCATCTCCTGGACCTATGCGCTGTGGACCGCCATCCTGCTCATCCTGGCCGGCCCGATCCAGCTGGTGTACGTGGCCGATGACCTTTCCGAATTGACCATCAAGTCGCTGGTGATGTCCGCGGGCTTCGCCCTGGGCATCCATGAGGTCGACCGGGCGCTGGTGAATGCCAGCAAGAAGGGCTCCGAGGCGCCCTGAGCTCCCGGGTTGGATGAAATGGCCTGAAAGTGCAGTCAACGTATCCCTGCCCTTGTCGTTTTTTGCCTTGTCCCATCCTGGCCAGCATTGGCAGAACTGGGTTGCAATCAGCACCACTCAACCTGGACTCTCGAATCTCCCGGTTGCTGGCGATCAATGAAACGAAGCTGCGTGTTGGATTAGGGGTGCTGGTCCAGCAAATCCGCAGCGCCGCCAACTGATCTCCTCACTGAAGTTCCGGCGCAGGCCGCAGTCCATTCCCGGGCTGAGGCTCGCGTCTTTTTGCGCCCGGATTCCGCCCGGCCCTGTCGTTGGATCTTGACGTGACCCAGCAGACAAAATAGCATAATGGAAAACTGAAGTTTCATATTAGACAACTTGGGCTGTGGTCCTCGTGCGTCTGGGGAGGAAGTTGCGATGAAGGAAATCCGCATCGAGGAAAATGGCCGGCTGGGACCGATCAATGCCGCGGAGATTCCCCGCTATGCAGGGGGCGGCACCTATGCCCGGCTGCCGCGCCTGGACCAGGTGGAGCAGGCCGACATCAAGATCGTTGGCGTGCCTTTCGACACCGGTGTGTCCTACCGTCCCGGCGCCCGCTTCGGCGCCAACCACGTGCGCGAATCCTCGCGCCTGATCCGCCCCTACAACCCTGCCACCGACACCTCGCCCTTTGCGCAGAGCCAGGTGGCTGACGCCGGGGACATGGCGGTCAACCCGTTCAACATCAACGAGGCCATCGAGGCCATCGAGCACAACGCGCTGGAGCTGACCAGCGACGGCTCCACCCTGGTCACCGTGGGCGGCGACCACACCATCGCGCTGCCGCTGCTGCGCGCCGCCTCCCAGCGCGCCGGCGCCCCGGTGGCGATGCTGCACTTCGACGCGCACCTGGATACCTGGGACACCTACTTCGGCGCCGAATACACCCACGGCACCCCGTTCCGCCGTGCCGTCGAGGAAGGCATCCTGGACACCGAGGCGATCTGCCACGTGGGCACCCGCGGCCCGCTGTACGGCAAGAAGGACCTGGAGGACGACAAGCGCTTCGGTTTCGGCATCGTGACCAGCTCGGATGTCTACTACCAGGGCGTGCGCGAGATCGTGGACAAGCTGCGGGACCGCATCGGCAACCGCCCGCTGTACATCTCGGTGGATATCGACGTGCTGGACCCGGCCCACGCCCCGGGCACCGGCACCCCGGAAGCCGGCGGCATCACCAGCCGCGAGCTGCTCGAAATCCTGCGCGGGTTGCGCGGGCTGAACATCGTCGGCGCGGATATCGTGGAAGTGGCCCCCGCCTACGACCATGCGGAACTGACCGGCGTGGCCGCCAGCCACGTCACCTACGACCTGATCAGCCTGATCAGCGACTTCCGCGCCAGCAAAGGAATGAATGCCTCATGAGCGAGCAACCGCAACGCAACGGCGGCGACCTGGTCATCGAGACCCTCACCGCACTCGGCGCCAAGACCGTGTTCGGGATCCCCGGCCAGCACGCCCTGGGACTATTCGACGCGCTCTCGCGCTCCAGCCTGGAATTCATCTCCTCGCGCGTCGAGAACAACTCGGCCTTCGCCGCCGACGGCTACTCCCGGGCCACCGGGGAAGTGGGCGTGCTGTTCCTCTCCACCGGCCCCGGGGCGCTGACTTCCTTGGCCGGGTTGCAGGAAGCCTACGCTACCGGTGTGCCGATGGTCGTGGTCGCCAGCCAGATCCCGCTGGACGGGCTGGGCGCCCGCCGCAAGGGCATGCTGCACCAGCTCGATGACCAGAAGGCCTCGGCCGCCAATGTCACCAAGTTCCAGCAGACCGTGCACCATGCTTCCGGCATCCCCTCGGCCATCCAGGATGCCTGGGCCCGGGCCATCACCGTGCCCATGGGGCCGGTCTGGGTCGAGGTGCCGCAGGACGTGCTGCTCGCGCCGGTGATGGTGCCGCCAGTGCAGGACGCACTGGCCGAAGCCTATGAGCATCCGCCGCGCGAAGAGCTGATCGGCGAAGCCATGCGCTGGCTGGCCGAGGCGAAGCGCCCGGCCATCATCGCCGGCGGCGGCGTGCGCCGGGCCGGGGCGAAGGCCGAGCTGCTGGCCGTGGCGGAGAAGCTGCAGGCCCCGGTGCTGTGCAGCCCCGGCGGCAACGGCGCCTTCCCCTGGGAGCACGAGCTCTCCTTGCAGTCGTGGGTCGAGGACCGCTACGTCTCGGAAGTCATGGAAGACGCCGACGTGCTGGTGGTCATCGGGTCATCCCTGGGCGAGGTCACCAGCAACTACTTCACCCTGGAACCGCGCGGCAAGATGATCCAGATCGACGCCGAGCCTCGCGTGCTCGAATCCAACACCCCCGCCCTGGGCATCCGCGCCGATGCCCGCGAGGCCCTGAAATTCCTTGATGGGGAAATGCGCAAGACTGGCTTCACCGCCCAGTCCTCGTGGCATGGGAACACCCCGCAGCAGGTGGTGGCCGAGACCCTGGAGAAGGTGCAGGCCCGCCTGGATGCCCAGGACCTGGGCAAGGAGCGGAAGTTCATGGCCGATATCCGGGCCGCCGTCCCGGCAGGGATGCAGACCTTCTGGGACATGACCATTGCCGCCTACTGGGGTTGGAGCTGCTGGGACGCCAAGGACGGCGAATTCCATTCCGCCCAGGGCGCCGGCGGCCTCGGCTTCGGTTTCCCCGCCGCGATCGGCGGAGCCATCGGCTCGAAGCAGCGCGTGCTGGCGGTCAGCGGAGACGGCTCATCGATGTACTCCATCGCCGAGCTGGCCACCGCCAAGCAGCACCATGCACCGGTCACCTGGCTGATCGTCGATGATGGCGGCTACGGCATCCTGCGCGAGTACATGGAGGGGGCCTTCGGCAAGGCCACAGCCACCGAGCTGGCGCGGCCCGACTTCGTCGCGCTGGCCCAGTCCTTCGGCATCCCCGCCCGGGCGGTGGAACCGGAAGGCATCGGTGCCGCGCTCGCCGAGGCGCTGGAGGCGGACGGGCCGAACGTCATCGTGGTCCGCACCTTGCTGAAGATGTTCGCGCCCACGCACCTGTAGAGGCATCCGGACACGTCGACGGCCTCGGATCCGCTGCTCGCAAGAGCGGTGGGTCCGGGGCCGTGGTGATTAATGGATGGTGAAACGGTGCAGGTCAGTGGGTGAAGTGGAATACCACGCCGAAAAGCACTGTCGAGATGCCCAGGCAAATGCCGATGAGCAGTGGCTCCCAGTCCAGGGACTGGGCTGCCAACATCACTGCGAAGGTAGCGAAAAGCAGAATTGCTCCGATGCCTCCCAGGATCACCCCTCCGCCACCATGGTGCCGCACGGCGGAGTGTGCGGTCCGGTTAACTAGTGGTGCCATGCCGCCATGGTACGTCCGAAACCGGCCAAAGCCGAGGGGTGGGGCCAATAACTTCGATATTGTCTGCTTTGTTGGCTCAGCGGCCGGTGCGCAGCTGGTGGATTTGCTCGGCAGCGGAGGCCAGCGAGGGATAGTCGGCGCCTGGCCCCTGGGCGATGAATCCGGGGCAGTGGTGGTCGGCCAGCCCCGGTTGCCCGTAGGACAGGCCGCGGAACGTGCCCTTGGCCATGCGCACCAGATGCGCGCCGGCGGCCACATCCCACACCTTGGTATCGAAACCGATCACGGCATCGCACCAGCCTGCCGCCACATGGGCCAGGGACAACGCTGCGCAGACCTTGCGCCGCACCGTGGCGAAGTCCTGGATCCACTGGCCCAGAAGCTTCAGCGACAGATCACCGTCCTTGAGCATGGATTCCGCTCCCGGGTAATCGGTCATCAGGTTGGCGCGGGACTGCTCGGGACGGGCACCGGGCTCAAGGACTTGTCCATTGAGGAATGCGGTATCCGAATTGGCACTGAATTCATCGCCGGAGATCGGATCGAGGATTGCGGCGGCAACCAGTTGGCCATCGATGGCGGCGGCGATCGAGATGCAGAAGAATGCCACGCCGTGGACGAAATTGCTGGTGCCGTCAATCGGATCAACGATCCACTGCACCTTGCCGGGAGCCTGCTGGCCGTGCTCGCCGGAGATCCGCTCTTCGCCGAGCACCCAGGAACCGGGGCAGGCCGAGAGCAGTGCGTCGGTGATGATCCGCTGGCTGCGCCGGTCGATGTCGGTGACCAGATCATGCGTGTTGGTTTTGTGTTCGGCGTGCACGGTGCCGCGGAAGGAAGCGCGCAGCAGTTCGGCGGACTGGCGAGCTGCTTCAAGCGCTGCAAGACGCAGTTCTTCGGCGTAGTTGGTGCGGGCTTGGACTCGCTGATCATTCACGAAGTCCAGCTTACCGCCGGCACGGAACACCAAAACGTTGACTAAAGCAACTAATTAAACTTACTGTGGTGGAAACACAATAGATAGGCAGCCGATAGACCGTGGACAAGTCTCCAGACAGCCATTCGGATTCAGGGCTCAAGAGCCTGCTCGACGAGCTGGCGCGCAGTTCCAGGATCCTACGCGTGTTCTCGCATATGGACCAGACGGATCCCGAGGTTTCCAACGCCTCCCATCATGTGCTCAAGACGCTGAAATCCCGTGAACCCACGCATGCTGCCGACCTTGCCCAGGTCCTCGGCATCGGCACTGCGGCAATGAGCCGGCACCTGGCGGAACTGGAGCAGTCGGGCCTGGTTGACAGGCGGCCCAGCCAAATCGATGCCCGCCGCCATGTGCTTTGGGTGACCGAGGCGGGGTGCGAGCGGCTTGAATTCCGCGACCGATTGCGCCTAGAGCGCATGCGCCAGGTCCTTCCCGACTGGGACAGCTCCCGCATGGCCAGTGTTGCCCACGCTTTGGGCGAGTTGAACGATACGATGATCCGCGGTATCCAATCCCGGCGCACCGATCAGTTCGGCACCGAGCAAAACACCACCGGAAACAACGCAGAAAATACCGACCTTGGATAAGAGCATGCCGGAAAAAGACCGTCCTACCGACCTCACCGAGGTGGCCGCGGACCAGCCGCAGATGGACCAGCGCGAGGTGCTCAAGTCCATCGCTGGAGTCTTGGCATCCTTCTTCGCCGCGATGCTCGCGGCGACCATCGTGTCCATTGCCCTGCCGACCATCATGGATGTCCTGGGCGGCTCGCAAACCGACTTCAACTGGGTCTTGAGCACCACGCTGCTGGCCAATGCCGCCACCACACCCATCTGGGGCAAGATGGCAGATCTCTTCGACAAGAAGAAGCTGCTGCAAGCGGGCATCCTGGTGTTCGTGCTCGGCTCGCTGCTGGCCGGGCTCGCCTGGTCGATACCTGTGCTGCTGTTCGCCAGGGTCATCCAGGGCATCGGCATGGGCGGGCTGACGGCCATGGGCATGGCGGTCATCGGCACGGTCATTCCGCCACGTGAACGCGGACGCTATTCGGGATATTTCGGCGCGGTCATGGCTGTCTCCACCGCGGCAGGCCCGCTGCTGGGCGGATTCATCGTGGACTCGCCGCTTGGCTGGCGCTGGTGCTTCTTCTTCGGCATTCCGATCAGTTTGCTCTCGATGATCCTGATCCACCGGACCCTGCACCTGAAGCACGTGAAGCGCCCGGTGCATATCGACTGGGTGGGCGCCATCCTGCTGACCACCTCCGTCTCCATCCTGCTGATCTGGGTGTCCTATGTGGGCAAGGATGATTACTTCGGCTGGAATTCGTGGCAGACCTACACCATGGTCTCGACGGTCATCTTGCTGGCAACAGCGCTGCTGCTCGTGGAATCGCGGGTTCCCGAACCGATCATCCCGCTGAAGATCATTTGCACCCGGACCACGTCGCTGGCGATCCTCGCCTCGATCTCGATCGGCGTGGGAATGTTCGGCACCGGCGCCTTCATCGGCCAGTACTTCCAGATCGCCCGCGAAGCCACGCCCACCATGGCCGGGCTGATGACCTTGCCGATGATCGCCGGCAACTACTTCGGATCGGTCTTCTCGGGACAGATGATCACCCGCTTCGGCCGGTGGAAAATCTACCTGCTGATCGGTTCAATCCTCAATATCGCCGGCCTCGGCCTGCTGGGAACGATGCACCACGATACCGAATACTGGATCTTGGCCTGCGGCATGTTCCTGAACGGCGTGGGCATGGGGTTCATGCTGCAGAACCTGGTGCTCTCGGTGCAGAACACGGTGAAAGTCACCGATATCGGTGCGGCGAGCTCTTCGGTGGCGTTCTTCCGTTCAGTTGGCGGCTCAGCAGGCGTCGCGGTGCTCGGCGCGCTGCTGTCCCGCAATGTGGCTGACCTCATCACCGAATCCTTGGCGGCCAAGGGGCAGCTTTCCGCGGCACCGGCCACCGAGGATTCGCTGAATCTTTCGGGGATGCCCGATGCGTTGCGGCTGGTGGTCGAAGCCGCCTATGGCGAGGCGACAGGTATCGTCTTCACCGTTTCGGCAGCCGTGGCAGTTATCGCCTTCGTATGCGTCGTGCTCATCAAGGAAGTGCCGCTGCGCAAGACGATCTAGCGGGCGTGGCGTTGTCGCGGAGGCGAATCAGGATAAGCTTCAAACCATGAGTAGCATGCAACCGATCCAGCAGAAGGCGTCCCTGACCGAGCAGGTGTCCACGATGATCCGCGCTGCCATCGTTGCCGGCGAGATGGCTCCGGGGGAGCACTACTCAGCCATCGGCATCTCGGAAAAGCTGGGCGTCTCGCGGACTCCGGTGCGCGAGGCCCTGCAGCTGCTGGAAAAAGAGGGCATCGTGACCGTGGCGAAAAACCGCGGGGTGCGCGTCAACCAGATTTCCCTGGACGAGATTGTGGAAGTCTTCCAGCTGCGGCTGGCCATTGAACCTGCTGCTGCCTCACGTGGCGTGCGGAATGCGACGGAGGATGACATCCAGCAGTTGAAGTCGCTGCACCAGCGCATGCTTGAGATCGGTGAAACCGGTGATGGCCGGGCAACGCTGGAAGCGGACAAGGAATTCCACCTCTACCTGCTGGGGCTGGCCGGCAACGCGAAGCTCGACAACGTGGTGGGGGAGTTGCGCAACCTGGTCCTGGCTCACGGGCAGACCACGGTGCCCTTCGCCCGGTCCAGCCAGGATCTGGCCGGGGACCGCGAGGAAATCATGGCAGCGATTCTTGCCAAGGATCCGGATGCCGCCGCAACGGCGGTTCGCGATCACGTCATGCGCACCGCACAGATGCTGATCAAGTCCGTCTGCTCGCGGACAGAGGGACTGGACGCGCAACCGTTCCTGGAGCGGTTGGACGCCTTGATTTCCTAGCATCAAGCCGCAGCGTTCCGCGCCAGCCTGAACGCAATTGGTGCCGAGGCGGCGGCGAAACATCATGAAATTCCTTGCCAAGGTGATCTGCACGACATAGAGTTGCATGCAACATGTAACTAATGATTTTTGTGGATTGAAGGTGTGGAAGCGAATGAGCCAACCGCTCGAAGGGATCAAGGTCATCGACCTCTCGCGCATCCTGGCCGGACCGCTGTGCTCCATGACCTTGGCGGACTTCGGAGCCGACGTCCTCAAGGTGGAAAGCGCTGCCGGGGATGAGACCCGCAGCTGGAAGCCGCCGGTCAACGCCCAAGGCATCAGCACCTACTACTGGTCGGTGAACCGCAATAAGCAGGCAGTAGTCGCCGACTTTGCGGACACGGCACAGCTGCACGCCCTGCGCGAATTGATCCGCGAGGCAGACGTGCTGGTGGAGAATTTCCGTCCCGGTGTCTTGGCAAAATTCGGCTTGGACTACGAGAGCTTGCGCGAACTGAATCCGGCACTGGTCTATTGCTCCATCTCGGGATTCGGCGAAAAGCAGGGTGCGGCACTGCCCGGCTTCGACCTGCTGGTGCAGGCAGTGGGCGGGCTGATGAGCATCACCGGCGAACCGTCGGGGCCGCCGAGCAAGGTGGGCGTGGCCCTGGTGGATGTCCTGGCCGCGCAGAATGCGGTGGCCGGGATCCTGCTGGCCTTGCGCGAACGCGATTCCAGCGGCATCGGCCAGCGGGTGAGCATCAACCTGCTCGGCTCGCTGCTGGCCGGGCTGACCAACCAGTCCAGCAGCACGCTGGCCACCGGAAAATCCCCGGCACGCATGGGCAACGCGCACCCGAGCATCGCCCCCTATGAAACCTTCGCAGCCAGCGATGGCGTCGTGGCGATCGCGGTAGGCAACGACCGCCAATTCGCCGCCCTGGCCCAGCACCTGGGCCAGCCGGAACTGATCCACGATCCGCGCTTTGGCAGCAACAGCGCACGCGTGGCCCACCGGACCGAACTGAAGGCCATCATCGAAGCGGCCACCGCATCGGCCACGGCCGCGCACTGGGCCAAAGCGCTGATGGCCGCGGGAGTCCCCGCCGGCAAGGTCAACTCCATCGCCGAGGCCATCGACTTCGCCAAGGAGCTCGGCCTGGATCCGGTCGCGCTGATCACCGATCCGGCCACCGGAGAGGTGACCGAGCAGATCGCCAGCCCCATCGGGCTCTCGCGCACCGGAGCCCAATACCGCAGCATCCCGCCGGCCCACGGGGAGCATCAAGAACTTCTGGGCACCTTCGCCAACAACTAATCGCAAGAACTTTCAAGGAGATACACCATGACCGCCATCGAACGCCTGCTGGACCCAGCGGACCTGATCAACTTCGACTCCCTGCTCTCGTCCGAGGAATTGGCGCTGCGAGATACCGTGCGCGGTTTCGTCAACGAGAACATCAAGCCGAATATCGCCAAGTGGTACAACGACGCGGTCTTCCCGCTGGAAATCGTTCCGGAGATGGCGAAGCTGGGCCTGCTGGGCATGCACCTTCAAGGCTACGGCTGCGCGGGCCGCTCGGCCGTGGAATACGGCATCGCCGGGGCCGAGCTGGAAGCCGGCGACTCGGGGCTGCGCACCTTCGTTTCGGTCCAGGGCTCGCTGGCCATGAGCGCCATCTACAAGCACGGCTCCGAGGAGCAGAAGCAAGAATGGCTGCCGAAGATGGCCGCCGGCGAAGCGATTGGCTGCTTCGGGCTGACCGAACCCACCGCAGGCTCGGACCCATCGAGCATGAAGACCTTCGCCCGCCGCGACGGCGATGACTGGGTGATCAACGGCTCCAAGCGCTGGATCGGCCTGGCCAACGTGGCCCAGGTGGCAGTGATCTGGGCGCAGACCGATGAGGGCATCCGCGGATTCGTCGTGCCCACCAGCACCCCTGGCTTCACCGCCACGCCAATCGAGCAGAAACTGTCCATGCGCGCCTCGATCCAGTGCGACATCGACATGGTGGATGTGCGCCTGCCAGGAACTGCGGTATTGCCGGAGATCAAGGGACTGAAGGGGCCTTTCTCATGCTTGAATGAGGCCCGCTACGGCATCCTGTGGGGTTCCATGGGCGCCGCCCGCGACGCCTTCGAGGCGGCCTTGGCCTACTCGCAGGAGCGCCTGCAGTTCGACAAGCCGCTGGCCGGATACCAGATGACCCAGCAGAAGCTGGTGGATATGGCCCTGGAAATCAACAAGGGCTTCCTGCTCGCCCTGCACATCGGCCGGTTAAAGGACGCCGGGAACCTGGATCTGCACATGATCTCGGTCGGCAAGCTGAACAACTGCCGCGAAGCCATCGCGATCTGCCGTGAAGCCCGCACCATCCTGGGTGGCAACGGCATCACCCTGGACTACTCGCCGCTGCGCCACGCCAACAACCTGGAGTCGGTGCGCACCTACGAGGGCACCGATGAGGTGCACACCCTGATCCTGGGCAACAAGCTCACCGGCGTGCCGGCCTTCCGCTAAGCCGCGAGCCCACAGAAAACGGGAAAGAGTCCAATGGAACTTTCGACAACAGTTGCCACCCTGGAGCACTGCATCAACGGTGCCTGGGTTCCCGGAGACGGCGGGCGCATCGGATCGACGGCCGCCGCAGACCAATCCAGCATCCTCGCCGAGGGCACCGCAGCCAGCACGGACCAGGTGGCGGCCGCCTTTGATGCCGCCCGCACGGCGCAGAAGTCCTGGGCAGCCACCCCGATGGCAGCCCGCGGCGCGATCCTGGCCAAGGCCGCCGGCTATCTGACGGAGCATGCCGAGGGCTTCGGCGCGGAACTGGCCGCCGAGGAGGGCAAGACCCGGGCCGAAGGCATTGGCGAAGTGCTGCGCGCAGCGCAGATCCTCATCTACTATTCCAGCGAATCCGAACGCGCTGCCGGCACCGTCTTCCAATCCCCGCGCGCCGGGGAGCAGATCCTGGTGACGCATAAGCCGCTGGGGGTGATCGGGGTGATCACGCCCTTCAACTTCCCCATCGCAATTCCTGCGTGGAAGATCGCCCCGGCGCTGGTCTTCGGCAACACCGTGGTGTTCAAGCCGGCCAGCCTGGTGCCGTTGCTGGCCATGCGCCTGGTGCAGGCCCTGGAGCATGGAGGGCTGCCCGCCGGCGTGCTCAATCTGGTCATCGGACCCGGAGCGCTGGGTGATGCCTTCATCGCCAATGAGCAGCTGGACGGGCTGACCTTTACCGGATCCACCGGTGTGGGCCGCAAGCTCTGCGCCGCCGGGGCAGCGCGCGGGATTCCGGTGCAGGCGGAAATGGGCGGCAAGAACGCATCGGTGGTGCTGGCCGACGCCGACCTGGACCTGGCCAGCGAGCAGGTGCTCTTCGGGGCGTTCCGCTCCACCGGGCAGAAGTGCACTGCCACGAGCCGGCTGATCCTCGATCAGGCCATCGCCGATGAGTTCTTGGCCAAGCTCACCGGGCGGCTCGCGCAGTGGGTGACCGGGGATCCACTGGATCCGTCGGTGCACATGGGTCCGCTGGTGGATGCCAAGGCGGCCACCTCGGCAGCCCAGGGGATCGAACGCTCGCTGGAACAGGGCACGACGCTGCACTATCGCGGGCAGGCTCCGGGCACTGGCAGCTTCCTGGCCCCGACCATCCTGGAGCTCCCTGACGGGGAAGCAGGGCGGGCCAACTGCGCGTGGCAGGAAGAATTCTTCGCACCGATCCTGGCGGTGCGCCGGGTCAACGGGTGGCAGGAAGCCTTCGATGCCGCTGAAGACTCGGAATTCGGCTTGAGCCTGGCGCTGTTCACCTCGAATCTCGCGCTGGCACTGGCAGCGCAACAAACTCTCGACGTGGGAATTTTGCATGTAAATTCGGAGTCAGCAGGCGCCGACCCGCATGTGCCTTTCGGCGGTGCGAAGGCTTCTGGCTACGGACCGAAAGAGCAGGGAGCGGCAGCTCGCGAGTTCTACACGCACACCACGACGACCTACCTGCGCGGCTGAAGGGTGCCGGGCGGGACTGCAAAGAAAGTAATGATCAATGACGATTGAACGTATTTTGGTGATTGGCGCCGGCACCATGGGCCGGCAGATTGCGATGAGCTGCGCGTTGGGCGGATACAGCACAGTGCTGCAGGACATCTCTGCCGACGCGCTGGACGCCGCCCGTGCCGAACTGGAATCCTGGGCTGCCGGGCGCGTGGCCAAGGGCAAGCTGGATCAGTCCACAGCCGACGCGGCGCTGGGACGCCTGGGCCAGGACACCGATCTGGTCCAGGGCGCGTCCACGGCGGACCTGGTCATCGAGGCCGCGGTAGAGCGCTTGGACATCAAGGAGCAGATCTTCGCGCAGCTCGGCGAGCATGCACCGGCCCACGCCATCCTTGCAACGAACTCCTCGACGCTGCCGTCCTCGAAGGTGGCCGAGGCCAGCGGCCGTCCGGAGCAGGTGTGCAATATGCATTTCTTCAATCCGGCATTGGTGATGAAGTGCGTCGAGGTGGTTCGCAATGCGCAGACCAGCGACGCCACCATCGAGGCCGTCACCGAGGTGGCCAACCGGCTGGGAAAGAACCCGGTGCTGGTGAACAAGGAGATCCCCGGGTTCATCGCCAACCGCATGATGGGCGCGATCAACGCCGAGGCGCTGAACCTGGCGCACGCTGGAATCGCCAGCATCGAGGACATCGACACCACCGCGAAAACCGCGCTGGGCCACCCCATGGGTCCGTTCGAGCTGATGGACATGGTGGGCCTGGATGTCATCGATTTCATTGCCCAAGCGACCTACGTCGAAACCGGCGATGCGGCCGATCAGCCGCACCCGCTGATCACCGAAAAAGTTGCAGCCGGCAAGCTGGGGCGCAAGAGCGGGGAAGGGTTCTACCCTTACTCCTGAGCACGGCCCAAGCTGGAAACGCCGCTGCCTGCCCGATTAGCATCGGGTGGGCAGCGGCGTTTTCCGTGCGGTTCTCCGAGGAGCTATTCAGCGACCTCTGGCTGCTCGCCGAGCTGGAAATGCCGTCCGGAGATGGAATCGACATTGACCCGGATCCAGAAATCCTTCTGGGTCGGGATCCATGGAGAGACGCCGCTTTCGCGCGCCTCCTTGATATCCGCTTCATGCTCCAGCACTTCGGCGCTGCCGTGCACGACCACCGACCACGCCTCATCGGAAAGGATGCCGTCGACTTCGAAGGCGATCTTTTCATTGATCGACATGGCCGCAAGCTTGTTTCCGGGCGCAGTGCGCAGGAACAATTTGCCGTTGTGCACCCCGTAGTTCACCGGGACGATATCGATCAACCCTGCAACCGCGGTCGCCACGCGTCCGTGGGAGGTGTGCGAGAGCAGCTGCCACGATTGGTCCTCGTCCAAGACCAGGACCGGACTGTTCATTTCGTGTTCGAATTTCATAGCACCAGTTTTCTACTCTTTGTAGAAAAGCGCAAGGGCCTGAGACACAAGTTCTCGTTTTCCCCTGCGCGGGCATCGGCATGAAAGACTGGAGCCATGAGTCATATTTCGGCTGATGGCGATGCGCGGCATGTAGCGTCGCGAATTGAAGACGGTGTGCATCGGTGGCGCGCGCGGCGTGCCCTGGCCAATGGCCATCAAGCGGTCATCCTGCCCTATGTGGGATATGGCTCCACCGGACCGAGCGGCGGCTGGATCCGCGTCTTCGCCCGTGTGGTGCTGGCCAAGCCGGGCGCCTTCGAGGACGGGCAGCACAAGGCCCAGGTGATTGCCGATGGCATTCGCGGCTTCCGCAACTTCATTTCCCCGATCCTCCCCGGCGGCAAGGTCAGCATCAACGTGGGCGACCATCGCTTCGAGGTGCAGGCCGATCGCGGCGGTGTCATCGATGTGAAGCTGATGGTCGACCTGCCTGCCGGCTGGAACGAGATCCGCCTCCAGGCCCATGATGGCGATGACGCGCAGGCAAAGATTCTCGTGATCGACCAGTCGCAGAAGTTCGGGGTGATCAGCGACGTCGATGACACGGTCGTGGTCACCGCGCTGCCGCGCCCGCTGCTGGCGGCCTGGAACTCCTTCGTGCTCTCGGAGCATGCCCGCGTGGCGACCCCCGGGATGGCGGTAATGCTCCAGACGGTGTTGCACGAGCATCCGGGATCGCCGACCATCTACCTGTCCACCGGCGCCTGGAATGTCGCGCAGACCCTGCAGCGCTTCATGTCGCGCAACTTGTTCCCCAAGGGCCCGCTGCTGCTCACCGACTGGGGGCCGACGGACCGTTCCTGGTTCCGCAGCGGAATGCAGCACAAGGTCGACCAGCTGCGCCGGCTGGCCGAGGAATTCCCGCATATTTCGTGGGTGCTCGTTGGCGATGACGGCCAGCATGATCCGGCCATCTATGCGGAGTTCGCGCGCCGCTACCCGGAACTGGTCCGGGCGATCGTGATCCGCCAGCTGACCCCTTCCGAAGCGGTGCTGGCCGGCGGCCGCTCGCATGAGTTGCGCCGGACCACTCCCGGGGTGCGCTGGGTCTACGAGCCGGACGGAGCGCGCATCCTGCGTGAACTGGCCAAGTTGGGGATCGCGGGCGATGGCAGCACGAACCTGCTGAAGGACGAATAGCTATGGATGGAACCACCCTGCGGGTGCAGGTGCCGATGCGCTGGGGCGACATGGATGCCTACGGGCATGTCAATAACGTCAACCTGATCCGGCTGATGGAAGAAGCGCGCATCGCCGGCTTCGGCGTGCCCGGCGGCACCGGGGCACCCGGCACCCAGCCGCAAGCCGACATCTTCTCGGCGGTTCCGGCCGGAACCCAGATTCTCGTTGTCGAGCATCGGGTGCGCTACTCCCGTCCACTGGAATACCGCAACGTGCCGGTCAACGTCGATCTGTGGGTTGCAAATATCAAGCCTGCGAGCTTCGACATCTGCTACGAATTCCGCGACCCGGTGGAAGACCACCTGTGCGTCAAAGCGGCCACGACCCTGGCCTATTTCGACCCGGCGACCTCGCGCGTGCAACGCCTGAGCCCCGAGGAGCGGGCTGGGCTCAGCGCATTTGAAGGGCCCTCGACCTTCCCGAAGTAAGCACTTGGGCTCCTGTCAATTAGGATTGATCTATCTACCCTTATTAGGACAGGAAGTGATGTTGTGTCCCAGCCCGCTGGTGGTCGCCCGCAAACTGGAGGCCGCACCGCGCGCCCTCAGGTCCTCCTGCAGGTCCTCAAGCGTGAGAGCATCGCACCGCATCTGGTGCGGCTCACCCTTGGTGGCCCAGGCATCTCAGATTTCGTCGACAAGCCGGTCACCGACCGCTACGTGAAATTCCTGTTCGCCAAGCCCGAGCTGGGACTCGAGCTGCCCTACGACATGGAGGCGCTGCGCGAGCAGCTGGCTCCCGAGGACATGCCGGTTCGCCGCACCTACACCGTGCGCCGCAGCGACATGGAGGCGGGCACCATCGAGGTCGACTTCGTGGTCCACGGCGATGAGGGCCTGGCAGGCCCGTGGGCGCGAGATGCGCAGATCGGCTCGTCCATCTGCTTCTCGGGCCCGGGCGGCATGTTCGTCCCCAAGGAAGAATTCGATTTCCACTTCTTCGCCGGAGACGAAACCGCCATCCCCGCCATCGCCGCATCCCTGGAATCCATGTCCCCGCAGATGAAGGGCCTGGTGGTCATCGAGGTCGCCGACGAGGCCGATGAAATGCAGCTGCAGGCTCCGGCCGGCATGGAAATCCGCTGGATCCACCGCAATGGGCAATTCACCCCGGAAAGCACCATCCTCGAGTCGGTGATCCGCGAGATCCCGTGGCCCGAAGGCCGCGTGCAGGTCTTCGCCCACGGTGAGCGCGAAGTGATGAAGAAGCTGCGCCACTTCTTCTATGACGAGCATGGAGTGGACCGCCGCGACATGTCGCTATCCGCCTACTGGGCCTACGGTCGCGCCGAAGACGCGTTCCAGGCCGAGAAGCGCACGGACATCGGCAAGATTTTCGCCGATTAGCCTGAGTGCCGTCACCTGATTCGCCGAAGTTAGATTGACCTAAGAAACTATTTGAAAAATTACGCAAATAGGTATTGACGTTATTGCCGGTTCTTAGGTTATGCTTATTCCAGAGCTTCTCCCGTGTGTGGTCGGGAGAAGCGTCAAGCTTGACCGATATTTATCGGCTAGCTCACTGCATGCCGGGGCTGCTCACCTCGGAGCAGTGAGGGGCGTAGCCGGCTTGAATTAGGGGAATGGAGAATCGGAGGACTTGCTCAGTCGGCCGATTCGTCGAAAAGGGAGCTTATCAAGATTGCACACCTTGATAAGCTCCCTTTCTCGTCCCTAGGGATTTGCTGCATCAAAAGACCACAGCAGTAGGGTCGCCAGATAGCCAGCGCCCCGAGGCGGGGGTGCGACGACCGCACCGCCATCGCGAAGCTTCCCCAGGGCTCGGCGGACGACCAGATCCGAATCGAGGAAAATCTCCGGATCCCGCAATCCGCGCAGCGCCATGTAATTGCGCGTCCATGGGCCCACCCCGCGCAGCGCCTGGAGCTGATCCAGGAATGCCGGTGCGTCGCCAAGCAGGAATTGCCCGCTGAGATCGAACCATTCGGCCACCGATTGCAGTGTCACCGCCCGCGAAAGCGGGCAGCGTATGATCTGCTGCAATTCTGCAGGCGTGCAGGCGGCCGTTGCGGCAGCCGAGGGGAAGGCCTGAAGGCCTGAGTTGTGCGGCTGGCCCAAGGCATCGACGTAGCGTCCACCCAAGGTCCGTGCCGCCGCCAGGGACACCTGCTGCCCGATGACAGTGGTCGCCAGGGCCTCGAAAGGATCCGGGTAGCTGATCAGCCGCAGGTGGGGGAAGTCCATGGCCAGTGGCTGGTAGCCCGGCAGGGCACCAAGCGCCGCATAGGCCGCACTGGTGTCCTGCTGCAGCCCCAGCCAATGGTTGATGATCCCGGTCAGCCGGGCAACGGATTCCGGCGGGGCGTCATGGGTGAGCGATACGCCGAAGGCATCCAGCCTCAGGGAAACTTCTACCAGTTGTCCCTGCACCTGCAGGATGCGCTGGACCTGGGCCGCGGCGGGGTCCAGCCGCTCCTGGGCTGGCAGCGAATGCAATGCCAGCACCGCCAGCGCGTGGCCGGGATCCAGTGTTCTGGTTGCAGGCAGGCGCAGTTCCATTCGTTTAGGCCCAGATGCCGGAGGTGCCTCGGCGGTGCGAGCCGATCAGGTGGGTGTCCACCATGCCGATGGCTTCCATCAGGGCGTACATGGTGGTCGGGCCGACGAACTTGAAGCCCCGCTTCTTCAGCGCCTTGGCCAGCTCCTTGGACTCCGGGCTTTGCGTGGGGATCTCGCTGAAGGTGCGCGGAGCCGGCGTCTGCTCCGGCTTGAATGACCAGATGAAATCGGACAGGCCACCCTCTTCGCGAAGCATCAGGGTTGCTTCGGCGTTGGCGATTGTAGCGCGGATCTTCAGCCGATTGCGCACGATCCCTGCATCTTCCATCAGCCGATTGAAGTCATCTTCGGTGAACAGGGCGACCTTCTCGGGATCGAAGTATTCGAAGGCCTGGCGGAATGCCTCGCGCTTGGACAGGATAATGGCCCAGGACAGGCCCGACTGGAAGCATTCAAGGCTGAGCCGCTCGAAAAGGCCGGCTTCCGAAGTGATCGGCATGCCCCATTCAGCATCGTAGTACGCGCGGAGCATGCCATTCGAAGCGGCCCAGCGAGGGCGCGCCAACCCGTCCTCGCCAACGATGAGATCTTCAGTCATATTTTCATCTTCCCATCCATCCGGATTCTCGCAGTGCCATGCAACGTTGCGTTTCGTGGCCACGTGGCCTATCATCGTTATATGGCGATAATAGAGTCAGATATCGATGCAGTGGAAGTCCGCAACGGCAAGCTCCAGTTCGCGGCGCTCTTCCATGCGCTCGCCGACCCGACGAGGCTGCTGATCCTTGACCACCTGCGGACCGGGGAGCACAAGGTCAGGGAACTGACCGAGCATCTGGGCCTGGCCCAAAGCACGGTCAGCGCGCACCTGTCCTGCCTGAAGGACACCGGCCTGGTCCGCGTCAGAAGCCAGGGGCGGGCCAGCATCTACTCGCTGGGCCAGCAAGAAGCGCTTGATGCCCTGGCCGCCGCCGCGTCGGCACTGCTGCCGCAGGACGCGGCCCACCACCAGTGGCACGAAGCCCACGGCACGGACCGGAGGGAGGACTGAGCATGGGACACGACCACTCCCACGGCCACTCGCATGACCATTCAGGAGCCAACCGGACCCGTCTGGCGTGGGCCTTCGCCATCACCGCGACGATCCTCGTCGCCGAAGTGGTTGGCGCGATCCTCACCAATTCCCTGGCCTTGCTGGTTGACGCGGCGCATATGCTCACCGATACCCTGGGGCTCCTGCTCGCGCTGACCGCCGCCAACCTGATCATGCGCAAGCCCACGACGAAGCGCACCTGGGGATTCCGCCGCGCCGAAGTGCTCTCGGCTACCTTCCAATCGGCCTTGCTGCTGGCGGTGGGCATCTATGCCGCGGTCGACGCGGTCCGCCGGCTCTTCGCCCCGGCAGAAGTGCAGCCGGCCGGGCTGCTGGCCTTCGGCATCATCGGCCTGGCCGGCAACGTCATCTCCATGTGGATCATTTCCGCGGGTCGCAACAACAACCTCAACATGCGCGCGGCCTTCCTGGAAGTGGTCAACGACGCATTGGGCTCGGTCGCCGTCATCATTGCCGCACTGGTCATCACCTTCACCGGGTGGATGCGGGCGGACTCCGTGGCGGCGCTGGTGATCAGCGCCCTGATCGTTCCGCGAGCCACGAAGCTGCTGGGGGAGACCACCCACATCCTGCTCGAATCCACGCCGAAGGGCTTGGATTTGATTGCGGTCAGGGAGCATTTGGAAGCATTGCCCGGAGTCATCGCGGTGCATGATCTGCATGCCAGCCAGATTGCCTCCAACCTTCCGGTGCTCACCGCCCATGTGGTGGTCGAGGATTCCGTGTTCTCCACCGGCACGGCCGGCGGGTTGCTGCGCGATCTCCAGCAATGCGTGGCCGACCACTTCACCGTGAGCATCGAGCACTCGACCTTCCAGATCGAGCCGGACTCGCACCAGCTCACCGAACGCGAGCACGGCTGCTAGGCGGACAGCACCGGGTGGAGGCGATCCGCGGCTTCGCTCATCCCCTGGTATGACGTGGCCCCGCTGAACTGGATCCTGGCGGTTGATGCCGGTATGGCTAGGTGATTTGTAGTCTTTCTAATATGACTTCCGAGACTATGCCGAAAACCGAGAACGCGGTCGCTGCCCGCGGCCTGACCAAGACCTACGGGCACGACAGCACCAGGGTCGAAGCCCTGCGCAACGTCACCGTTTCCTTCGAACGATCCCGCTTCACCGCCATCATGGGCCCTTCGGGCTCCGGCAAATCCACGCTGATGCACTGCCTGGCTGGCCTGGATACCGCCGATTCCGGCGAAATCGTCATTGGCGGGAAGAACCTGCTGGAACTGAGCGATGACCAGCTGACCGAGATGCGCCGCGAGCAGATCGGCTTCGTCTTCCAGTCCTTCAACCTGGTGCCCACCATCAGCGCCAAGGACAACATCCTGCTGCCGCTGTCGCTGGCCGGCAAGAAGCACGACCGCGACTGGTTCAACACCGTCATCCAGGCCCTGGGCCTGCGCGACCGGCTGAACCACAAGCCGCATGAGCTCTCCGGCGGCCAGCAGCAGCGCGTGGCGGTAGCCCGGGCGCTGCTCACCCGGCCGGAAGTCGTCTTCGGCGATGAGCCAACCGGCAACCTCGATTCGCGCACCGGCGCCGAAGTGCTCTCCTTGATGCGCACCTCCACCCGCGAGATGGGCCAGACCATCATCATGGTCACCCACGACCCGGTGGCCGCTTCCTATGCGGACAATGTGCTGCTGATGAAGGACGGCACGATTGTCGGTTCCATCCAGGAGCCCACCGTGGCTGCCGTAACCGAGGCCCTGGCCTCCCTGGCGGAGTAGGCAATGCTGCACGTAGCGCTTTCGAATATCAAGACCTATGCGCGGCGGTATATCGCCGTCATCCTGGCGGTGGCCATCGGCACCGCCTTCCTCGCCGCAACCCTTGCGGTGAATTCCTCCACCCAAGCCACCTTGCGCAACTCTCTGGGCGACGCGTACAAGAATGCGGACCTGGTCGCCTACCCGGACTGGGAATTGCTGGGCGATGCCGATGAACCGACCCGGCTGGACATGAAGGACATCGCAGCGATCCGCGACCTGCCCGGGGTCTCCACCGCCTACGGCGTGGGCTACGCGTACGGGCAGATGCACACCTCGGACAACGGCTACACCGTGGCCCTGCAGCCGGTGGATCCCAACCAGCGGCTCGGCGGCCTGGAACTGCTCGAAGGGCGCCCGCCGCTGAGCGGCAACGAGATGATCGTCGATGAGGCCCACGCCGAGGACATGGGCATCTCCATCGGCGATGTCGTGGCACTGGGCAATGAGCAGGGCAAGACCGAGAACATGAAGATTGTCGGCATCCAGCGCTCCAGCACCAACCCGCAGGTGGCTGCCACCGCCCTGGGCGGGCTCAGCGAGAAGTCCTGGATCCAGTTCGCCGATGGGCAGGAGGACTTCGGGGAAATCGTGATCAACGCCCAGGGTCCGCTGCCCGCGCTGGAAACCGAGCTGCAGGAGCACTTCGCCAGCCAGCAGATGAAGGACATCGCCGTGCTCACCGCGGACGAGAAGGTCGTCCACGATGTCGCGCAGATGACCGATGGCACCGACCAGCTCACCGTCGTGCTCGTGGTCTTCGCGCTGATCGCCCTGGTGGTCACAGGGCTCGTCGTGGTCAACACCTTCTCCGTGGTGATCGCCCAGCGCACCCGCGAACTGGCGTTGCTGCGCATCCTGGGCGCCAAGCGCAAGCAGATCCGCAGCTCGGTCCTCGTCGAGGCCCTGCTTATCGGCATCGCCGCCTCGGTGATCGGCGTCCTGCTGGCCATTGCCCTGATGGCCGGGCTGATCGAGGTGCTGCATGCACTGGTGCCGTCGATGTCCTATGCCACCTTGGCGCTGAACCCCGCCGGGATCATCATCCCGATCATCGTCGGCATCCTGATGACGGTGATCTCCGCTAGCCTGCCAGCACGCCGCGCCATGCGGCTGGCGCCGCTGGCAGCGCTGCGCCCCTTCGATGCGGCCAGCGTGAAGAACCGGGCCGGCAAGGTGCGCATCGTCATCGGCGCCCTGCTGGCACTGGCCGGAGCCGCGGGACTGGCCTACGGCGCGCTTGAAGGGGACCTGATCATCGCCTTCCTCGGCGGACTGGTGTCCTTCCCGGGCATCCTGATGCTCGCCTCGCTCTTCGTCCCCTCCAGCGTGGCGGGGATCGGCAAGGCCGTCGCAGGCAACTCGACGGCCGGCAAGCTGGCCGCGCTGAACGCCGTGCGCAACCCCGGGCGCACCACGGCCACTGCTACGGCGCTGCTGATCGGCGTCACCCTGGTGTCGATGATCATGGTTGGCGGGCAGACCGCCAAGGCCAGCTTGAACAACTCCATCGCCGGGGAATTCCCGGTGGATGTGATGGTCGCGTTGCCGGGCACCGGCCTGCAGGAAGCCGAGGCCAAGGACTTCGCCGAGCAGATCGGGGAACTGGAAGGCGTCGACGCCACCGCCACGTACGACTTCGGCTCGGCGACCGCGGAATTCAGCACGGAAGAAACCTACGAGGTGCAGCTGATGGCCGTTGACCCGCAGCCATTTGCCGACGTGGCGCTGTCCGAGGGCATCGTTCCAAAAGATGGGCAGATCGTATTCACGCAGTGGCCCACCGAGGACACCTCGCTGAGCATCGGCGGCCAGACGCTTCAAATCAAGTCCTCAACTGCCACGGTGGATGGGAACATCGTGAGCAAGCAGACCTTCAGCAAGCTCGGAATCGATGAATCGCAAGCCTTCTCCGGGATCCTGGTGAAGACCGATGAGCAGTTGGCCAGCTCGAAGATCAATGACCTGGTCAGCGAAATCGCGGATATCACCGGTGTGGACTCATCGATGATCTCTGGCGGCGTGGTCATGAAGTCCATGTTCTCGCAAGTCATCGACGTCCTGCTGGCAATCGTCTCGGCGCTGCTGGCGGTAGCGGTGCTGATCGCGCTGATTGGCGTCGCCAATACGCTCAGCCTCTCGGTGCTGGAGCGCACCAGGGAGAATTCCCTGCTGCGGGCACTGGGCCTGAAGAAGAAGCAACTGCGTAGCATGCTGGCCACCGAAGCGGTGCTCATCGGCGGTGTAGCGGCCTTGCTCGGCCTGGTGCTGGGCGTTGCCTACGGCCTGCTCGGAGCCCGCTCGGCGCTCTCCTCCATGGGTGCGATGACCTACGAGATCCCATGGTGGCAGCTGGCGGTGGTCCTGCTGATCAGCATTGTGGCAGCCCTGTTGGCCTCGGTGACTCCGGGCCGCCGGGCAGCAAAGCTGTCGCCAGTCGAAGGCCTGGCTACCGAGTAGCCGGCAACTAGCCAAGCTGCGGTGGCCCTGGAAGCGCACGCTTCCAGGGCCACCGCTTTTTTGGGCTCCGGCTGAGCCCGGTAGGCTGTCAGCATGAACGTTGAACTCACCAGATTCCGCGTCCTGCCCGGCAAAACTGCGCAGGTCAATGACTGGCTGGAATTTCTGAACAGCCATATGCCCGCGGTGCTGGACACCCTTGAGGGGGAGAAGATGTATGTGGAAACAATCTTCAGCGAGACCCTGGATGGCGTCGACTACCTGTACTGGTACAGCATCCGAGGCGAGGGCGGCATCGAGGTGCAGGATTCTGCCCATGAAGTCGACAAGGTGCATCTGGAGTATTGGAAGGAATGCATCGACCCTGGCTTCGCACCCCAAGAGCTGACCCCACGGGTGCTCATGATTCCTGAACGCGTGCAGCGCAGCATGCACTAGCGTCCATAGTAAAAAGCACTCGGTCCAGAACCCGCACGGCGAGTTCTGGACCGAGTGCTTTTTGCCGTGATGGCTAGCTGCGCAGGGTAATCGTGGTGGCCATGGCCGGGGAACGGCCGGTAGTCACGAAGCCCGAAATGTTGGATCCCGGATGCTTGATGATGTCCGTGATGGATCCCAGATGGCGGCTCAAATCGATCTTGTCTTCAGGGGCCGCGAGCACCAGATGGAAACCGAACTCCTGCAACGCGCGTATGCCTGCCGCCGCATATTCGGAGTTGGCCTGGATGAAGGCCTCGTCAATCATCACCGTGCCGTAGGAGGTGAACCCGGCCGAGGCGAAGCCCAGCTGGTAGGCCAAGGCTGCACCCATGATGAACGAGGTGAAGCGCTGGCCTTCGCCGCCGGAGAGCGTGCCCGGTTCCAGGCCGGTTTCGATTTCTCCATTGGGCTTGTGCTCGTTGCACCTGATCATCACATGCTGACGGACATCGAGCACGGTGGAGCGCCAGGCGGTCATGGCTGGGTCGCTGAGCGCGGTGACCAGTGCCTCCAGCGCCTGGTACGAGCTGGCCAGGGCGCTTTCGTCCTTGGTGGTGTAGGCCTCCTGCAACGCGTCCTTCAATTCCTTGCGGAAGGTGCCGGCCTCCACCGGAATCGCATTGGCCACTTCCAGGCGGAGCACCGAGCCATGCTCGAAGGCCACCTCGGACAGAATCTGGTTCAGCGGCTTGATGCGCTCGGAGATCATCCGGCGCTCTTCATCCAGCAGCTGCAACAGGTCGCTGAAGCGTTCGTAGGAACGGTTCGCGAAGTATTCGCGGAACTGCGCCTCATGGTGAGGCAGGCCATCGGCCACAATCTGGTCGTGCAGCTGCGCATAGTGCTCTGCGGCTTCAGCGGTGGTGCCGTGGGTTTGCGCGTGGGAGGTGCCGAACTCGCGGGCGAACCGGCGGAAGGTTTCGCTCAATGCGCCGCCGATTTCCTGGCGCCGCGACTGCAGGGAATTGACCTGGCTGCCCAGCTGGAGCTTGACCTCGGCAAAGGCTTCGCTGATCTCCTCGCTGGCAGGGCAGTCGCCGGCGGCCACCTGCTGCAGTACCGGACCCAGCAGCTGATGCTGGTGCAAGGCCGGTGGAATGCTGTCCTCCCATCCGGAATCCAGCTCTTCGCTGGCGGAGAGGATCTGCTGCGCGCGCTGAACCTGCAGCCCAAGATCGGCAATGCGCGAGCGGACCAGCGCCAGGTCGCCGACCAGCGTCTCGGCCTCGGCCTTCGCCGTTTCAATCTGCTGGCGGACCCGGGAGGAGTCCCCGGACAGTGCCAGTGCATCGCCGAGCTTCTGCTCGCTGCGGCGCAATGCTTCCAGCGCTTCGGAGGCATCGAGTTGGCCGAAAGTCCGCTCGTCGGCAATCAGCGCCTGCAGCAGCTGGGCCTTGGCCACGACCTTGTTCTTCGCCGCGCTGCGCTCGTCGACAGCCTGCTGGGCCTTGACGATCTTCTCGTCCAGCCGCGCCGCCTTGGACTGCAGCTCGGCGATCTTCGACTCGTTGGTGAAGCCCAGCAGGTACTCGGACGCCGGCAAGGTGCGGGTATCGCGCTCAAAGGATCCGGTGCCGGACTTGATCGTGCCGGCCGGGGTGATTGCCTTGGGGTGCACATGCATGGCGGCATCGTTCTCGACGCAGGCCAATGGATAGTCGGCGGTGATCTTGGCCTGCAGCCAGGCCCCGGCCTCGCCCGGCGCGAAGTCCAGCTTGGTGACCAGGTCTGCCGGACCGGCCTGCGCGGTGCGCGGCTGCTGCGAGATGTCGCTCCACCTCACACGGCCCAGCCCGTCCAGCCGGTCGATGGCGTGGGTGACCTGGGCGAGCAGCTCGCCCGGAACCAGCAGGGTGCGGGCCAGCGAATGCAGGGACTTTTCAGCGGCCAAGCGCCAGCTGCCGGCATCGGCTGAGACATCCATGAGCTCGCCAGCGAAGGGAAGCTGTTCTTCCTTGAGCGAGCAGGCCGAGGCGATGGCACGGCGGGCGGCGATCGACCGGTCATCGATATTGCTGGCCCGGCGCTGGTAGGAGCGGATCTGCTCGGCCAAGGTTTCTGCGCGTTTGCGCAGGTTGACCAGGGTGGCCATGGCCTCGTACTCGACGGTCTGGGCATCATGGGTAATCGAGCTGAGCTGCTGCAGGGTGCGCGCGGCATTGGCCCGCAGCTCATCCAAGCCGGTGGCGGAGAATTCAAAGGACAATCCGGCATCCGCCGCCTGCTGCTGCAGGGTGCGGATGAGATTTTCCTTCTCGCTCAGCGCCTTGCGGGCCACATCGGCTTCGCGCTCCAGCAGCATCAGGGAAGCGGAGCCGGCGGAATCGTGGGCGGCTTCCAGCGACGCCAGCTGGTCATCGAGCTGTTCCTTGCGCTGGCGCAGCTCGGCCTCGTCGGCCTTGAGCTTGGCCAGCTCGGATTCATGGGAGGCCAGGTCATTGCGCAGCACCAGCTGGCGGACCTGGGCTTCCAGGGTGTTCACGTCGCTTTCCAGCAATTGCCGGGTGCTGACAATCTGCCTGGCCAAATCGCGGTAGGCCTGGTCCTGCTCGGGGACCTGCGCCAGCACGTCGCGCTGGGCCCGGGCGGTATCCAGCTGGCGGTAGATGCCGCGCAGGTGGGCGAAGTCCTCCACCGCCGCGGCGGCGGCTTTCAGCGTGGCTGGTTCTTCCAGCACCTCATGGCGGAAGAACTGGTTGACGCCCTTGGCCAGGCCCTTGCCGTTCTGCAAGGTGCGCAGCAGAGCGAAAGCCTTGTCGCTTTCCACTCCGAGCCGGCGGCGCAGGCGCTCGATGAACGCCTTGTGCGTATCGAAGGCTTCGCTGGGTGCCAGAGCCTTGGACAGCGAGGACGCAGTGAAGCGGCGCGGTCCGTGGTTTTCCAGCTCCGCGATATCGACCTTGCCCTCGCACAACAGGTAGTGCTTGGAGACCTGGCCTTCCAGACCGGCGTCGGGCAGGTCAAAGACCGCGCCGGCGGTCACGGTGTTGCCCATGCCGTCGTCGTAGCTGAGCACAATGGCGCTCCACGTCGCGCCCGGACGCTGGTAGACGGTACCTGAGCTGGTCTTGAACTTGCGCCCGCGCATATAGGAGAACGTGGTGCGGCGGTCCTCGCGGGTGGCCGCATCATTGGCCGATTCGTTCAGCCGGGGAGTGGCGAAGAAGACGTGGCCCATCGCATCGAACAGGGTGGATTTGCCTACGCCCGGATGGCCGGTGACCAGCGTGCCGGCACGGTCCACCGCCAGATCATGCAAGCCGTGGAAGGTGCCCCAGTTGACGATCTGTACTCGGCTCAGGCGATGCTGGCCTGGATTGAGCGCCCCGCCTAGCGGGAGAGTCATTTCAATGCTCATCGGTTACTCCTGCACCAACTCGGGGGTCTGCTCTGCGAGGTCATCAGTGTCATCTGCGCCCAGGCTGAACGCCGGGTCATTGGCGTCGATGGCCGCAATGTAGCGCGGGATGTCCTGGATATTGGTGATCGGCAAGGCCATCGCCAGCGCCGGGGAAATGCGGAACTCGTTCTCCAGCTCGGTGCCGGTGAGCAGGCGCAAGGATTGCAGGCGGGTGATAGCGGCATCGCAGGATTCGGCAAAACGCTTGTCATCACGGTCCGATGCCTGGCGGTGCTCAGCCAGGATCTCGTGCATGCCTGCCCGTGAAATCACCGCATCGCTGCCGCTGCCCGAATGCTGCTCCAGCAGCAGCCGCAGGCGCAGGGCCAGCAGGGTTTCATCGCGCTTCAGCGGACGGCGCGGAGCGATCGGGGAGGTGTGGACCTGTTCTATCTGGACCGGGGCCAGCATGGCGATCTTGCGATCCATGTCCAGCCGCAAGGCCAGGAAAATCTCGGAGAAGTAATCGCTGATGCCCTGCTGCTGGTCCAGCAGCAGCTGCCACGCCGAAGGATCGGTGGATCCGTCCAGATAGGGGCCGCGCAGCAACCGGACCAGCAGTTGGCGCAGCGGCAGCGAGAACTTCCCGGTATCGCCGTCGAACAGCGGGTCGGTGATCGGTGCGGCGTATGAATCGCTCGTGGTCATAGCGGCTCCTTCGTAAAGCTCAACGCGGGCAGGATAGCGGTTCGCTGAGAACCATCGAGTTGCTGGAATTCAATGCTGAGCAGGTCGCTCTCGTTCAGTGGCTCGCCATTGGTGCGCCCGATTTCGACCAGGGCGCGAATCGTATTCAGGTGCCGCTGCTCGGCATCCAATGATTCAAAGACGTTATCGATCCGAACCGAACCGGAACCTGATTGGCCTAGCTGCCGGGTGATGGATTCACGCAGCAACTGCATGTCGGCCTGGGGTGTCGACGGGTTGCGCACGATGTCGGCTTCGCTGAATTCCGGCGCCTGGGCCAGCGGCGGCGGAGCCACATGCTCGGAGGGGTCATAGATTCCAAGCCCGGCAAGGGTGACGAATTGCGGGGCGAACAGCTCCATGGGCGCCAGGCCGCTGCGCGGCTTCAGGCTCGTGGACTTGCTGATCGCCAGTTCGGCTTCGCGCACTGCTTGGCGCAGCAGCTCGGCCTGCTTGTAGTCCTCGGATTGGACGAACGCGTGCAGGGATTCGGAGAGCTTGCCGTAGGAGGCATGGACTTCAGCCGCCTGGCGGCGCAGTTCGCGCAACAGGTTGGTGAGGATCTGGCGTTCGGGCGTTTCCAGATCATCGACGAAGTCGCGTTCCAGGACCTCGGCCAATGCCGCGCGGAACCGCTGCTGCGCTTCGGGGGAATTCAAGAACTCGGTGAATCCGCTGAAGGTTTCGCCTTCGGCGGTGGAACGCAATTGGCGGTCGGCTTCCAGCACCTGGCCCACGGCGACGCCCTTGGCAGTGGATGCATCCAGAATGCCTTCGCGCAGCGAGTGGAGCATGTCCTGGACGCCATCGCGCATGCGCCGGAAATCCGCTGGCAGGCTGGAGGCCAGATCGAGCACCGAACGGGTGGCCGACAACGCGGTCGTGCGGGAGAGCACCGCCGGATCGTCCCCGCTGCGCAGCTGGTCGATTTGGGCTTGGCGCAACGCGATCTGGGATTCGAGGGCACGGATACGCGCTTCGGGATCCGGATCCGTTTCGTGGGCCAACGACTCCAGGGAAGAAAGCAGGGTGTTCAGGCGCGAGGAGTTCAAATGCGAATCGTCGGTGGAGAAATCCGCCAAGAAGCGCAGGGTGCGCAAGGTCTGCGCACTGGGTTCATAGACGAAGCGCCCGTCGATCAGCGGACGGGCCAGGATTCCCTGCTTGACCCAGGTCTCGGCGAAATCCTGGGCCGAATAGGACGCAGGGATCTGGTCATCGCTTTTGCGTGCCTGCTTCAGGAAGGAATCCAGCGAGGCATGGAAAAGCTCCAATGCGATACGGGAACGATCTGCGGTGAACTCTGCACGGATGAACGCCACAGCCCACGGCTGGGCGGTCAGAAGCCGATACGCTGCCGAGCTTTTGAACTGCTGGGACTGAAGCCACAAACTATTCGCGCGGTGCGAGGGCTGCATGTACTTCCTTGATCTTTGAAATGCCTAACCAATCAATTCTAAATCATTGGACTCCTTCCAAAATGTGAGCTCCCTAAAAGCTGGATGATAGGCATCGTTTGAGTTCGATAATTCATCGCAAAAGGGTTTTGCCCCCAGCCCTATCTGGGTAGGGTCGAAATTAGCAGATGACAACTAGTTTTCTTCCGGCCCTGCAGGTGCGGTGGAGGTCATGGAGGTCGCAGCCAATGAAAAACCTACGCATTGTGATTTCGCTCGGGCTGGTGCTGGGCCTTGCCGGGTGCAGCACGGCGCAACCACCATCAGCACCGTCCACGGATCCCGCTGCCATCGAAAAGGCCGACCAGGAAAAAGTACGCGTGGACAGCGTCAAAGCCGAGATCAACCGGCTGGCTGACGGATACGACTATGACGCGGCGATCAAGCTCGCCAAGGAGGACAGCGCCGAAGAGCTGAACCAGATGGTTGGCGGCCTGGAAGATGAGAAGAACCAAGTTTCGGCGTGGGACCAGCCGGAGCAGATACCGCACCTGTTCTTCCACTCGTTGATAGTCGATCCGGACCGGGCTTTTGACGAGGGAAACAGCTCACAGGGCTACGCCAACTACATGGTGACCCAGAATGAATTCGCGGCCATTCTCAACGAGCTGCATGAGCGCGACTATGTGCTGGTCAACCCGGAGGACTTTGCTTCGCCCGATAAGCAGGGGCAGATGAAGTACCGGGACATCATGCTTCCCAAGGATAAGAAGCCACTGGTGCTGTCCGTTGACGACCTGAGCTATTACGAATACATGGATGGCGATGGCTTCGCCAGCAAGCTGGTGCTGGATGAGGACGGCAAGGTCCGCAACGAATACGTAGATGCGGAAGGCGAAACGCACGTTGGAGCATACGACGTCACCACCATGATCGATGACTTCATCGCCGAGCATCCCGACTTCAGCTACCGCAATGCCCGCGGCCTGGTCGCGATGACCGGTTACAACGGCGCTTTCGGCTACCGAACCTCGGCCAGCCAGTACCCGGAAAGCACGACGTTGGAAGCCGACCAGAAGATGGCCACGAAGATCGCCGAGGCGATGAAGGACAGCGGTTGGGTGTTCGCATCGCATTCGTGGGGGCACGTTGCCACCGGGACCGACAGCATGGCTCGGCTCAAGCGCGACATGAAGCTGTGGAAGGACGAGGTGGAACCGATCGTGGGAAAGACCGGCCACTTCATCTATCCATTCGGATCGGATATTGCCCGGACCCAACGCTACTCCGGGGCCCGCTACGAGTTCTTCAAGGACCAGGGCTTCGACTACTTCTACGGCGTTGACGGAACCATCCGCGCATGGATGCAGCAAGGAGATGAATACCAGCGGCAGATGCGCATCAACGTGGACGGGTTGCAGTTCGCCAAGGAAGAACGCGGCGACCGGCCAGTTCTGGAGAGCTTCTTCGATGTTCAGGACGTGATCGATCCGGCCCGCAAGTGAGCGGACCAATCCGCCCCCAGGCTACAAGGCCATGAACGCACCGAGCTGGGAGAGCGTCGACGGGTTGGACGGCAGGTAATCGGTGAGCCGTTCGCTGCGCACGATGACCGCCTTCCACTGGCCGCGGGAAATCGCCACATTGATGCGATTGCGGTTAAGCAGGAACTCGATGCCACGCGAGGCATCGGCGGCGCTGGAACAGGCCATGGTCACCAGCACCACCGGGGCTTCCTGGCCTTGGAACTTGTCCACCGTGCCCACCCTGACATCCGGCAGGCCCTCGGCTTCCAGTACCTCGCGCACCAGATTCACCTGCGCGTTGTAGGCGGCCACCACCAGGATATCGGCGGCGGCCAGCGGGCGGGCCGGCTTGCCGGGGCCCGGGCTCCACAGCATGCCCAGATGCTCGCGCACCAGGCGGACAATGGCCTCCGCTTCTTCCACGCTGCTGACGGTATTGCCCCGGTGCTCAACGAAGACCGTTTCGACCCCGGCTTCGGTGCCTTCCAGCACCCGCAGCCCGGCGGCGTCCGCCGAGAACAGCTGGTGGTCGTAGCTCAACGCCGACACCTTAGCGCACAATGCCGGGTGCATCCGCCATGACGCCGCAAGGAAGTAGCCCAACTCGGCGGGCAGCACCGGTTCGCCACCGGAAAGCCATCCCAGCGCCGATTCATCCACAGGCTGCGGATGGGTGCCCTGGGTGACCTGCGGCAGCTGCTGCGGATCTCCGAGCAGCAGCAAATTGCGGGCAGCGCGGGAGACGGCCAGCGTATTGGCCAAGGAGAACTGGCCGGCCTCGTCGATCACCAGCAAGTCCAGGCTCTCGGCCGGAACCTTCGAGCCGGTCAGCGTCCAGGCGGTGCCGCCTATGAGCGCGCCGCCGGGTGCATCCAGCATCTCGGCCACGGATTCCTTGGACGTGCCGGTCCAAGGTACCGGATCCTTGTGCTTGACTTCCTTGGCTACCACCTCGGGATCCACCCCGGCTTCCACAGCCTTGCGCAGCACGTTCTCAACCACCGCATGGGACTGGGCCACTACCCCGATCTTCCATCCGTAGTCGATGAGTTCACGGATCACATGCGAAGCGACGAAGGTCTTGCCGGTGCCCGGAGGGCCCTGCACCGCAAGATAGGAATTGTCCAGGTCCTTCAGCGTCTGCACCACGGCAGGATAGACCTGGGACTGGCCGTCGACAAGCTCCGGTTCAACCGGCACGGTCAGGGTCTTCAGGCGTGGCGGAATGCGCCGCAGGATGTCGATTCCCGGCCGTTGCGGGAGCACCGGCACGGTGGCGCCAACTTGCTGGGCGATCTCCGTGAGCGCCGCATCGATGCTCACGGTCGCCAACGGCTTGTCGGGAGCCAGTGCGCAGGGAAGCGCACCGTAGGCAGGAATCTTGCCGCTGGATTTCTCCGCAATGGTGATCCAGCCTTCTCCGAGCTCGACCACCGTGGCGTTGAATGTTCCTCCGCGCACGGAGCCGTCAACTTCCATGCCCTCGGGCAACGGGGCCTCGAACATGGCGAACACCGAGGAGCCGGGGGAGAGCAGCGAGCCTTCGGCCAGCGTTCCCTGCAATTTCGTCACGCGAGTGTAGGTGCGCGCCCGCTCGGTGGCCTTATGCCAGTCCTCGAGCACTTCGGCGGTATTCACAATGAAAACCCCGCGGACATCGCTCCAGTCATCCATCGGCGCGGACAGGCGGTCGAAGTGCTCCCACCAGAACTGCTTCTTCTCACGGCGGTTGTACCCGGTCGCGGCGGCGACCATGGCGATCGCCCGGTCATCATCGCTCAGTGCCTGGCCGTGGGGCAGCTGTGCCAGGTAGTCCTGCAGCCGCAGCTCTTCGGGGGTGGGCTCGTATTCGTCGCCGGCCGCGGGAGGCTCGGGGGTGTCCTGAAGCGTGCCGGGCGCCTGGTCGATGAGCGTGAGCAGCCAATCGCGCAGGCGCAACGTGGACAGGCAGTCGTACTCGTTGTAGTCGGCAATGGAGGCCAGGATGGCTTCAGCGCTCTTCTCGTCCTGCGCATCGAGTGCCAGCATGTACTGGGCGTAGGCGACCACCGACGCTCCGGCATCGGTGACATCGCCGGATCGCAGGTGCTCGCCCATGTAGAGCGGTTCAAGCTTCTTGATGGAGTAGGAGCGGGTGGATACCACCAGGGCATTGCGCACGGTTTCGTAGAGATCCACCAGCAGGTTCTCGCGCAGCCACTGGTCGACCTCGTCCTCGCCGGCGATGTGCACCTGGGAGAGCTTGCGCAGCGCAGTCTTCTCATAGGCCGCATAGTGGTAGACCTTCATCTGCGGGTAGCGCTGGCGGCGTTCCTCGACGTAGGCGATGAAGTCCAGGAAGGCCTGGCGTTCCTCGGCTCGGTCATGCGCCCAGAACGGCCTGAACACCGGCGCGCCGGTGTCGTATTCGACTACGCCGAAAAGATATTCCAGGCCCCAGGAGCCATCGGACGGGTCCTGGTAGAGCGGGTCGCCCTCGAAATCGAAGAAGATGTCGCCCTGGTCGGGACGCGGCAAGGAAGAAATCGGGCCGGCGTTCTTCACCCGGTAGGAGACGCCGTGGGCGCCGCCATCCGCGGTGGCCAAGCCCAGCTGCATCTTGGCCTGCTCGGTGACGCGCTGCAGGGCGGTGCCTGGTTCAGCCTCCAGCGCGGCGAGCTGGTCGATGGTCGTAATGCCGCGGGCGCGCAGCTTCTCACGCTGCACCATGGACATCCCTGCCACCAGCAGCAGGTCGCGTGATGCCTGGGCCTGTTCTTCGCAGTAGTCGCACCGGCCGCACAGGCGCAGTTCATCGGAATTCCACTCAACCGGCTGGTTCTTCGCACGGTGCTTCTGCACCATCGCCAGGAAGCGTTCGCGTTGGGCCCGGAAGACCGGCAGCACTTCGTCAACGCGGTGCACCGAATGGGTCCCGTCTCCGAGCACCAGTGTTGCCGAGGTGGAGACCGGGATGTTTTCGGCCAGCATCTGGTCGGCGTAGGCCGCGATCTGGAGCAGTGCGCTGACCCGGGCATGGCGGGCGAGCTTGGTATCCCAGACGGCCCAGGTGCCGTCGGGCTGGCGGACCAGGAAGTCGGCAAAACCGAGGAAAGCCCCGTCGAAGAAGGTCGCCTGGAAAATGACATCAGCACCGGTGCGAAGCACATCCATGGTCGCTTCGTGGGCTGCCCTCAAACCGGCTGGGGTCATCTGCGGACGGTCGGCGAACTGCTTGACGCCGGTACCTGTCTGCGGGTCGTAATCGCCGTAGGTCGCGATCAGCTCCTTGAGCACGTTCTGCTCATGGGCGTCGCCAAGCACCGCCGTGCGTTCGAGCATCTCGTCCCGTGCCATATCCGGCTTGGTACGCAGGCCGAGCTTCACATCCAGCAGGTACAGGGACTGGTAATTGCAGTCAACACAGACCGACAGGTCGCTCGCTGAGAAGATGAACTGATCATCCAGGAAGAACACGGGGTCTGGGCCTTTCGCTGACTCGATTCTTACCTAGTCAACGTAGCACCAGACGCCGACAGATTCACTGTTCCCGCTTAGTAGAGCTCCTCCGCCTTTTTCTTGGAACCGCCGAGCACCAGCGAGAGCAGGGCCACGCCGGCAGTCACCGTGTTCACTGCTGGCCACGCGCCGATTTTCTTGGCCAGCGGATGGGACGCACCGAAGCCGCCGAGGTACGCGCTGGCCAGGGCCACCGCCTTGCCGGTTCCGGCGTCCTTCTTCCACAGCAGGAACGCGCCAACGCCGGCGGCACCGAGCACTACCGCGGCCAGCGGACGCTTCTTCGTGGCGCGGCCGGTAGCGTAGCCGCCCAGCAAACCGGTGGTGGCCAAGGCAGTTGAAGCGATGCGGGACATGAGACTCCTCCAAGGGATATAGCAAAGTGTTTCGCTATGCAGACTATTCCTGCCACCTGTGATGTTTCCCAGAAAGCCGGGAAATGCGCTCGCCGGACAGCAGGTAGCAGGCCGGGCTTGCAAGAATGAGTCATGTTGGATGCCACGAAGGAGCAGGAATGAATCTAGATATTGCCCAGGCTTGGGCCCGGCTCGCGCAGCCGGTGGACGTGGCCTTGAACCAGTGGCAGTGGCTGATCCTGGCGTTCCTGATCCTGGTCTTGGTAGTACCGCGTCCGGTATGGCGTATCACCGGGCTGTACTCCACGCTGATCCATGAGCTCGGCCATATCGTAGCGGCCTTGTTCACCGGCAGGTACGTGGCTGGCTTGCGGTTGGGCTGGGACCATTCCGGGGAAGTGCGCAGCATCGGCCGGGGCAAGTTCTCCGTCATCATTTCCGGGATCTTCGGGTACCCCGCACCCATTTGGGTTTCAGCGTTGATGCTGTGGGGGATATCTGCGGGCTATGCCGGGCGGGCCCTAGGAATTTATGCGTTGCTGTTCCTGCTGGCGCTGGTCTTCGTCCGCAATTGGCCGGCCTTTGTCGTGTGCACGATCAGCGCAGCAGTGGCATTGGGAGTGGTCTTCTTTGCGCCGGTCGATGCCTACCTGTATCTGGCATTGCTGATTGCCGGGTTCCTGCTGCTGGCGGGCTTGAAGGACTTCGTGAAGCTTTTTGCGGTGCACCTGTGGAGGCGCAAGGATATTGCCCAGTCCGATGCGTACTTGATCGCTGCGGCGACGCGAACCTTTCCTTCCTTATGGTTATTGGCGATCGCGATTCTGGGATCCGGCGGCCTCTGGTGGGCGCTGTTGAGCTTATCGGGACTGTTCTGAGTCCCGGCGCACATCGCGTTTGGTTTTCATTCGGCCAGCGGTCCAGGCGGCCGCGGCAACCAGCCCCATGGGCAGCAGCTTCATCTTGCGTTTCGGACTCGTTGAAGGATCCGCTTCCATATCCTCCAGCGGGTCGCCACCGTGCTTGATCCGGATCTCCTGAGCCTGGACCAGGTCCTTGTACGAGGCCAGTTCCTGCTTCGCTATCAAAGTGTCATCGCGCAGCGGAAGCAGCACATCATCAACGGCCGGCATGCCGGTACGCAGCTGGCGGAGGCGGATGAATTCGATATCCACCAAGGCCCCGAGGAGCAAGGCGATATTGCTGATCCAGCAAGCAAGGACCAGGATGATCACGCCTCCAATGGTTCCATAGGTAGCGGAGTAGCTGGCGAACTGCGAAACGTAGATGCCGAAGCCGAAGACCGAGAGCCCCAGGATTACCAGAGCGGTCAGGGTGCCGGGTGAGAACCAGCGGAATTTCGTCGGCTTGACGTTGGGGGTGAAGTAGTAGAGCAAGGCCAGAACCAGCAGCAACATGATGAGCATCAATGGCGGCTTTGCGATATTCAGCATCAGCACGAAGCTGTCGCCCATGCCGATGATGTTGCCGATTGCGCGGGCGACGGAGCCCGAAGTCAGCAGGAGCACCAAGGTTACGACGGCAACGAGCATGATCAGCACGGTGATCAGGAACATTTGCGGGCGGCGCTTCCACTGCGGGCGGCCTTCCGGTGCACCGTAAAGCCGGTTCAATGCGCGGCTGAATGCCGTGACATAGCCAGAGGTACTCCACAAGGCGCCGAGTGAACCGACGAGGATTGCCCAGAATGTTCCGCTGGCCTGGGATGCCAAGCCTGCGAGCAGCTGTTCTGCTGTGTCGAGCAGCTGCTGAGAGTCGCCGCTTGCCGATTCTCCGTTCGGGGCGAGACTTTGTTCCAGCAGCTCCATGATCCATTTGGTGCCGCTCTCGCTGGCACCGGCCAAGGACAGCAGCGAGATCAAGGCCAAGAGGCCGGGGAACATGGCAAGGACCATGAAGTAGGACAGAGACGCCGCTATATCCAGCCCGTCATTGCGGAAGAATTCCCGCAGGGCACGGGGATAGCAGCTCAAGGACTCCTTGAACCGTTCTTTCGTCATGCTGTTTCCCAGTGGCATCGAGTTCCCCTGTCTGACTGATGAAATCAAACCTACAGTTCCGGCTTCTTGAATCACATTACCTAAGGGAAATTTAGTTGACACGTTGCTGGAACTGCGTGGTGTGTCTATTGCACGCTGAGATCTTGAGGGCGTTGAGAGCCGAGGGGATCTGCCGGGGAGAAATTGCCTCGTTCAGAATGCCTTGCATGCTGCGTAGCGGATCCAGAGTGTGCAGCTTCGTCGATGCGGAAATGCAGCCTTGAAGGGTGCTGGAAACCGCCCGTGAGTGGATTGCAAGCTATATCACAGTGTCCTGATGAATATCCACTCCATACGAGTAACATTTTCGTCGCTTGATCAGGGGTTCGGAGCGATTTCGCGGCCAGATTTTAAATTTTTTTCTGACCAGTTGACCTGTATTTACGGGGTTTCTGACCGTTTCCTGAGTTGCGGGGGTGGTGGGTTGGTGCGCTATGGTCTTTCATAACGTTTCGATAACACTCGCAGTGTTATGGGGAAACAGGTACTGCCGGGACTTCCAAACCGCTCGCCAGGGCAGTATTTAATCAAAGTCGAAATGCGACGCTGAGCGGTGCACGAGGATGGTCTAGGAAGACCTGAGCGCGGGAAGAGCAACTGGAGAATCATGATCCAGCAGAATACTAAGAACTTGATCCGTCGCGGTGGAGCCTCGCTGGCCGCCGTTGCAGTTGCCGGCACCGCAATCGTTGCCGCAACCGCACCAGCAAACGCCGCAAGCACCTGGGACAAGCTGGCCCAGTGCGAGTCCGGTGGAAACTGGTCGATCAACACCGGCAACGGCTACTACGGTGGCCTGCAGTTCTCGCTGTCCACCTGGAAGGCGTTCGGCGGCTCGGGCATGCCGCACCAGGCTTCGAAGGCCGAGCAGATCCGCATTGCAACCAAGGTCCAGGCAACGCAGGGCTGGGGCGCATGGCCAGCATGTACTGCAAAGCTGGGCATCAGCGGTTCCCCTTCGGGTTCCTCGACTCCGCAGAAGCAGGCTCCGAAGCAGCAGGCAGCCCCTAAGCAGCAGGCAGCTCCGAAGCAGCAGGCAGCTCCGAAGCAGCAGTCGGCACCGACCCAGAAGCAGGCTCCTAAGCAGCAGGCAGCTCCAAAGCACGCTGCTCCAGCTCCGAAGGCACCAGTGTTCAACATTGACGTGACCGACTCGGGCAAGGACTACACCGTTAAGTCGGGTGACACCCTGTCCAAGATTGCCGACAAGCTTGGCGTCAAGGACTGGCGCGGCCTGTTCGTCTTGAATGACGACCAGCTGACCAACCCAGACTACATCATGGTTGGACAGACCCTGAACGTTCCAGCGAACTAATTTCGCTGAGCTTCCGAAAACCCGCATCGTACTTCTACGCGCTGCGGGTTTTCTGTATTGAAGCGGCCGGCAGCGGAACGGTGGTCTTGCAGGTATAGGCTGAGCAACATGCTGCATTCCGAAGACGAACGCGCGTCCATGGAGCACGTCCTGGGCTCTGGGTTCCATGAGCACCAGTTGCTTGAGACAGCAGGCAACTGGCCCGTTTCCGGGCCCATAGCCTGGTGGGGTGGTCCTCTGGCTGTGGAGCGGCTCGCGGCGCGATCCGTTGGGTTGGTCTGCTCTGCACTCAATGCGCTTGCTACTGCGCCACTGCGGGTGGCATCAGCGACGGCGGACATCGCGGCAGCTTTTGCGTCCTCCGCCCACCTGCGGATCGAAGGGGAGAAAACGCAGGGTTTTGCCCCGCACTCGGGCTTCTACCGGACAGCCGATGGCTGGATCAGGACGCACGCGAATTACCCTCATCATGAGAGTGCGCTCAAATCTGCATTAGGGATGTCCTCGGGTAGCGGCATCATCGATGTGCTGGCAGGCCTGCCAGCACATGATGCCCAGGAGCGCATCGTGGCGGCTGGCGGTGTTGCCGCGCGGGTGCGATCCCGGCAGCAGTGGCTCAGCTCCGCCGAGGGCAAGGTGGCAGGCAACGGGCACTGGGCACAGTTCAGCATGCGTCCGCTCGCTTCGGCACCGTTCTGGAAATATGATCCGCGTGCGGGATTGCCCCTTCAAGGGTTGAAAGTCCTGGATCTCACACGGGTGATCGCCGGACCCACCGCCACCAGAACCCTCGCGGCCTTCGGTGCCCAGGTCTTGCGCGTGGACGGTCCGCGGCTTCCGGAACTGCCTTGGCAACATGTCGATACCGGGTTCGGCAAGCGCAGCACGGTGCTCGATGCGAAGAGCGCAGCGGGGCGGGCAAAGATCCATGAACTGCTGCAGGATGCCGATGCCGTCATCCTGGGCTATCGCCCCGGAGCCTTGGCCGCGGCGGGGCTTGGCCGGGATGAATTAGCCCAGCGCTATCCTCGGCTGATTATTGCTGAACTGGGTGCGTGGGGCTTTTCCGGGCCCTGGGCGCAGCGGCGCGGGTTCGACAGCGTCGTACAAGCCGCCACCGGCATTGCGCAAGCCTATAGCGGCGACGGCAGGACTCCCGGCGCTTTGCCGGTGCAAGCCTTGGATCATGCCACCGGCTACGGGCTGGCTGCTGCAATCATTGCCCTGGCTGGAACCCGCAGCGCCCAAGGACGAACCGGGGCGGTGCGATTCTCCTTGGCTCGGACGGCTCATGCCCTGTTCGCCTTAGATGAAGAGCGCGAATACCCTGCTGATTTCGGCAGTGGCGTGCAGCTGCGGCAGATGGACAGTTCTTACGGGATGCTTGAATATGTTCCACCGCCCTTCAGCTTTGCAGGCCAAGCAATGGATTATCCCCATCCGCCGGCACCGTATGGAGAAAGCAAACCAGCCTGGAGCTAGGAAGCCAGCAGCGAGCGGGCGAAGTGCAGGGCCGGTTCCTTGAATGCCGAGGACAGCGTCAGGAAGCGTTCCCGGCTGTCGGTGCCAGGCCAATGTGCGGGCAGCATGGATCCGGGCAAACCGGGGTCGAGGTAGGGGAGCGTGCGCCATGAATCGACCATTGCCACATATCCCCGATAGACGCTGGATGGAGTGCTGTCACTGGCATCGAGGGAATTGGTGTTCTCCAGGAATGCCTGATGCAGCGCGGCCAGGCGCTCAAGGTCCCACCATGCACTGGCGGCCTGCTGCGGCGTGCCGGGGAAGTGAGGCTGCTGCGCAGTGAACAGCGTTGCGTGCTGCCTGGCGCCCAAGGCCATGAGCACTGCCGTGGCTTCCGCGCGCAGGTACTCGGGGAAAATCCATAACCCGGATCCCAGCATGCCTCCGCCAAGCTGCAGGAAATGCTTGCGCACCTGATGGCGCACGGAGCGCAGGCTCTCCGGCAGCGAGTAGGCCACCAAGCACCAGGGATCAGCGTCCGACATCTGTCGTGGCGTGAAGATTCTCCGGGTGCCGCGCTCGAACATCTGCTGCGCCGCGCTCGGCACGCCCAAGGTGGACGGCTGGGAGGCTTCCAGCACTCCGCGGTCGATCAACCGGGAGATGGCGGTCTGCGCCGCAGGAGCCGAAACCCCGGCAGCCTGCGCCAGCTCGACGATGCGGGTTCGCGCCACCGGTGCTTTCTCATGCCTGATATACAGGCCGGTGATTGTGCGGATAATTGATGTCGCGCTACCGCTTCGCGCTTCGAAATCATCGAGGCTGAGCGCGGTGAGCGAGGTGCTACTTGCCAATTTCGGTACGCACCGCGAACAGTTCCGGGAAGAAGGTCAGATCCAGGGCGCGCTTGAGGAAATCGACTCCCGAGGAACCGCCGGTGCCGCGCTTGAATCCGATGGTGCGCTGGACGACGCGCATGTGGCGGAAGCGCCATGCCTGGAAGTTGTCCTCGACATCCACGAGGTCCTCGCAGGCCTGGTAGAAGCCCCAGCGGGTGTCCTCGGATTCGTAGATGTCCTTGAAGACCGGAACCAGCGCCTCCTGGAACGCCCATGGCTTGGTGACGTCGCGGGACAGCACTTCTTCGGGAATGCTGTAGCCATGGCGGGCCAAGGCGGCCAGGAAGACGTCGTAGAGGCTTGGCTCGTGCAGCAGCTTGGACAGCAGCTCGTGGGCTTTGGGGTCTGCCTCGTGGACCTTGAGCATGCCTTCATGCTTATTGCCCAGGATGAATTCGACGGCACGGTACTGGAAGGACTGGAAGCCGGAAGATGAGCCGAGGAAATCGCGGAACTGCGCATATTCGCGCGGCGTCAGGGTTGCCAGCACCGACCATTGCTCGGTCAGGGTCTTCTGGATGTGCTTGACCCGGGCCAGGCATTTCAGCGCCTTGCCGAAGTCGTCAACGCCCAGCAGTCGGCGAGCCTCGATGAGCTCGTGGAGCATGAGCTTGAGCCACAGTTCGCTGGTCTGGTGCTGGATGATGAAGAGCATTTCATCGTGGTGCTCGGGAACGCTGACCGGATGCTGCGCGGACAGGATGCGGTCCAAATCGAGGTAGCTGCCGTAGGACATCGTGTTCTTGAAGTCGGTGCGGACGCCATCTTCGATTTCGCGCTGGTTCTCGGTCTGGGGCTGCGGGGTGCTCATAGGCCGATGTTATCAATAACATTGCGATCGTCACAATACTGAAAAAGGCAGCTCGCGCTACGGGCTGAAAAGTTTTAGGCAAGCGGGAATACCTCGGGCGCCCGCGCAGTTGATACATGCATACGCATGTAAATCGTGAAAGGCAGGAACCGTGAGCAAGTCAGTAGTCGTCATCAGCGGTGGACTGGGAAGCCCATCGAGCTCCTCTCTACTGGGCCAGCAAATCGGACAGAACATCGCTACCCAGCTGGCTGCCGCTGGCGTGCAGGCCGACGTGGCCAATATCGAACTGCGCGAGCATGCTGGTGAGATCACCAACAACATGCTCACGGGTTTCGCCGCCCCAGGCCTGCAGAAGGTCATCGACGCGGTAGTGGGCGCCGACGTGCTCGTGGCAGTGACCCCGGTCTTCACCGCCTCGGTCTCGGGCCTGTTCAAGTCCTTCCTCGATATCCTGGACCCCAAATCGCTGAGTGGAAAGCCGGTCGTGCTCGCCGCCACCGCGGGAACCCAGCGCCACCAGCTCGCGATTGACTACGCCATGCGCCCGATCTTCTCCTACCTCCGGGCGCAGATCATGCCGACTACGGTCTTCGCGGCCTCCGAGGATTTCGGCGGGCAGGGACTGTCCGGCACGCTGGCCGATCGCGCTCGCCGGGTTGCGCGGGAAGTCGCCCTGGCACTGTCGCTGAGCGAAGGCGAACTATCCGCGGACGCGGATTTGGGCGACACCCGTTCCATCGCCCCGTCGGTCAGCGAATTCGCCGATCCCGATGACGAGCTCACCTCATTGCCGTTCGAGGCGCTGCTGGCGAACCTCAAATCCGGTTCCTGAGCCGGCCTGCCTCCATCATTATGGACCCGTTGTCCTGCATCCATTCGGAGTGCTTGGGAGCGGGGCCATTTTTCGTCCCCATGCTTCTTGTTTCGCTGGGGTATCGAATCCCCGTGAAAGCGAAGCAATATGTTAGTACGATGTGCCATCAAACTGGAACCTCGGTACGATCAAGAACCGTGAGCTAAGTCATTTCTCCGAGATGGCGGCAGCTGAACGAGGTTTGAAGAGTAGTGAAAGGTTTAGCCGTCGATGCTATCCGAGGAAACAATCACGGCCATTGCCGATGAACTGGTCCAGGCCGGCGAGACGCGGACTCCCGTGCCGCGCCTGACCGCGCGTTACCCAGAAATGACGGTAGAGGATTCCTACCGCGTCCAGAACCTGTGGCGCCAGCGGTCCGAAGCGGCCGGCCGTGTGCTGGTAGGCCGCAAGATCGGCCTGACCTCCCGCGCCATGCAGATGGCTACCGGAATTACCGAGCCTGACTACGGGATCATTTTCGACGACATGGTCTACGATTCCGGCGCCAAGCTGAAGTGGGAAGACTTCACCGGCGCCCGCGTGGAAATGGAACTGGCCTTCAAGCTCAAGAAGGATATCGAAGGCCCGCGGGCGAACATCTTCGATGTGCTCGACGCTACCGAATACGTCATCCCGGCTCTGGAAATCCTCGATGCCCGCGTGGAGATGGAAGGCCGCACGATTGTGGACACCATCAGCGACAACGCGGCCATGGGCGCCATGGTGATCGGCGGCAACCCGGTCAAGCCCGAAAGCATCGATCTGCGCTGGGTCTCCGGCATCTTGTTCAAGAACCAGACCGTCGAGGAAACCGGCGTCGCAGCCGGTGTCCTGAACCACCCCGCCGCTGGCGTGTACTGGCTGGCCAACAAGATCGCCCCGCACGGCGACAAGCTCAAGGCCGGGGAAATCATCCTTGCCGGTTCCTTCACCCGCCCCATGTGGGTCAACGCCGGGGACACCGTCTTTGCCGATTACGGACCGTTGGGAACTGTGACATGCCATTTCGAGTAGAGCCGGATCCGTCGCTGAAGGACGCGCTCAAGGACGCCGACCACTCGCTGGCAGGCATCTGGGTCTGCTCGGCCTCCCCGCTGGTCGCCGAGATCTGCGCAGGCGCAGGCTTCGACTGGCTGTTCATCGACGGCGAGCATTCGCCCAACGACCTGCAGAACATCCTGGCCCAGCTGCAAGCGGTGCGCAGCTACCCGGTAGTGCCAGTGGTCCGTCCTGCGGTCAATGACCCGGTGACCATCAAGCAGTTCCTGGACCTGGGCGTGCAGTCGCTGATCATTCCAATGGTCAACGACGCCGAGCAGGCCGCGGCTGCCGTGGCCGCCTGCCAGTACCCGCCCAAGGGCGTGCGCGGCGTCGGTTCCGCGCTGGCCCGCTCGGCCCGCTGGAACCGCATCCCCGACTACCTGACCCGTGCCGACGAGACCATCACCATCATGGTGCAGATCGAAGCGGATGAAGCGGTGCGCAACGTCGAGGACATCGTCGCCACCGAAGGTGTCGACGGCATCTTCATCGGCCCATCGGACCTGGCCGCCTCCATGGGAGTGATCGGCCAGCAGAGCCACCCGGATGTGGTCGCCGCGGTGCACAAGTCCATCAAGACGGCCAAGGCCGCGGGCAAGTATGCCGGGGTGAACGCCTTCGACCAGAAGAGCGCCCGCGAATACATGGCTGCCGGCGCGGACTTTGTCGGCGTGGGCGCCGATGTGGCGTTGCTGGCGCGCGCCACCGAAGCGCTGGCTGCAAGCTTCTCCTCCGAAGCCCAAGGCGCCACCCCGGACAGCTACTAGCCCGGGCGTTCTAGGCAACCCTTCCGCTCATCATTGCGCGTCGATCGAGGCCGGTCGGCGCCAATGGTGGCACCATTGAAGATGATGAGCCGCGAAAAGAAACCCATGAAGGCAGTGATGTTGCGCCTGCGCAACGGCTGGCCAATGCCCCTGGCGTTGCAGGGGGTCTTCGAGATACTGCAATCCGTGGTCTTTTGCCTTGCCCTGATTACGCTGCCGCTGGTCGCCGTCTATTTCAGCGGGGGCTTTCTGGAAGACTCCTTCGAGGCGATCCTGCAGTTCGGCGGCCTCATCTGGCTGCTCGTCCACGGCGTGCCGGTGGAGATCCTGAATCTCGGTCCCGAAGCGGACCCCAGCTCGGTGACCGGATGGCTCACGCTGATCCCCCTGGGGCTGTCGCTGGTGCCCTTCCTGTTCTGCCTGCGAGCCGGGCGGCGCATCGCCCGAGCATCCTACACCGACCAGCTCTGGCAGGGGCTGGCCGGCGCTTTCCTGGCCTACGGGGCCATCGGCACCGGCATCGGTTTCCTTGCCAATAATTCCTATGCGCGGGTCAATATCCTTGCCGCCGCCTTCATCCCGCTGATCATCGCCCTGCTGGGCCTGATTATCGGCGCGCGCCGCGAAGCCGGCTCCTGGGCCCGCTTGTTCGGTGTTGACACGGCCGCCTATATCCAGCGGATCTCGCCGCATCGCCGCTGGGCCGGATCCTATGTCTGGCATGTGATCGTCGCTGGGTTCCTCGGCTATGTGGCCGCCGTGGGAATCTCCGGGTTGCTGCTGACCATCAACCTCGGTGTGCACTGGACCGATGTCGCCAACGTGTCCCAGGAGCTGCGCCCGGGACCGATCGGCTCGGCAGCGCTGACCCTGGTGCAGCTGTCCTTCATCCCGAATGCGGTGTTCTGGGTCTTGTCGTGGATCAGCGGCGGCGGGTTCAGCATCGGCACCGGCAGCACCCTGTCCACCCTGGAAACCACGGTGGGCCCGCTGCCGTCGATTCCAATGCTCGCGTCCCTGCCCTCCGGGGACATGGCGCACCAATGGCTGTTCCTGCTGATCCCGGTGGCCGCAGGCATCGTGGCCGGCTGGTACTTCCTGCGCGTGGGCGAGAACCACCTCGAAGACTGGTTTGCCCGCAGGATTCCCTTCAATGCCTTGTCGCTTGGGGCCTCGACCGCATGCTTGGCGGTCTTCACCGGGGTCGTGACCGGGCTGCTGAGCCTTGCCGGTTCCTGGCTCTCTTCCGGTTCCCTGGCCATCGGCCGGCTGGTCGAGATCGGCCCGAACATGTGGGCCACCGCCGGCGCCCTGGCACTGCAAATCGGCTTGGGCACCGCCATCGGCTACCTGATTGCCCCGCTCTTCGAAACCGACCCGGTGCTCGAAGGCTAGGTCAGGCTGGCCAGCACCAGCGGGTCGCCCTCGGGGCGGTTGATGGTGATTTGTCCCAGCGTCGCGGCGGTTGATTCTTCCATCACCAGCAGCACGGAGTCGTTTTCGGCTACTACCTGGATATCCTCGGCGGCAAGCTCAGGGTGCGAGGCGCGCATTTCGGAGACGGCGTTCTGAACCGTCTCGTCGCTGATGCCGGCAGGCATCAGGTAGGTGACGATTTCGAGGCTGTCCTCGCCGCCGTTGACCTTGAGCGGGACACCGTTCTGCACCACGTAATCCATCGTCGGGCAGGTGGTCCCGGCGATCTCGTAGTCGCCGCCCTCTTCCACCGGTTCGGGAATGGCCACCATGCACAGTTGGCCTTCGTTGCCGATGGCTACATAATGCCGGCCGAAGTCCGAGGTGGCCAGCAAGTGGCGGGTTTGCGGGTCGTAGGATTCGGTATCCTCGAAGCCCTCGGGAAGCTTGTCGTCATCGTCCTGAGTTTGCGCAAGCAGCGGCAGGTACTCTTCAGCAGAAGGGACCGGAACATCGCTTGGTTCGCTCTGGGGAGTTCCGGCCGAACATGCCGTCAGGGTGAGCAGCCCGGTGATTGCCAGTGCAGAAACTTTTCCGAAATATGCCTTTGGCATGGACGCCTGGCTCCTTACGTAGATCTGTTTTCGCGCATACGCCAAGAAGTCTAGCCAAAGGCCACAACCCATTCCATTCACCTGCTGGGTCCGTGTCGGGCGCAGTTAGCTGATTTCCACACCCAGATCCCACAGGTGATGCACGAGATCATGCCAGGCATACTGGTTCAGCGTTTCCACGGTAAACGCGGCGCCGTTCGAGCGCAGGCCGCGGCGGGAATACTGCGCCGGATCCAGGCTCTCCAGTATCGCGGCGTAGCCCGCGGCATTCTTCCGCAGCAGCTCGGCGACCTGACCGGCTCCCAGCGCGTTGTAGTTTCCCGCCTCGGCCGCCTGGTCCTGGTCCCAGTTGGGGAACTCCGGTTCATCGCGTTCCAGCATCAGGGTGAAGCGCCCGGTCATCACCTCAAGCATTTCGGCGACGTGCGCCACGTACTCCTGCTCGCTCCAGCGCGCAGGGTTGGTGCGGGTGGCCGCCTCGGGACGTGAGAGCACCGAGATGTAGCGCTCCACGAGTCCCGGCAGCTGCTCAATGGCATCGCCCGGCGAGATGCCGCGCACGTCATAGCCGCACTGCTCGCACACCGTATCCAGGACAATTGTCCAGTCCTTGCCATCGGGAACTATCTGGCTCATCAAAACCTCCACCTCGAACTGCGCTGTTAAGGCCAGTCTATGGCCGGTACAGCACGCGGGCATCGAATATGGCGGCAACAGAGGAAACGCAGTGCAACATTGCGTCCGGGTTCAAGGGAGGCAAGAAGCGAACCGTAGAATTGAACCCATGCGCATTGTGGTTTTGGTTTCAGGTACCGGTTCTAATCTCCAGGCAGTCATCGATGCCGTGGCCTCCGGCGAGCTGCAGAATGTCCAGATCGCTGCCGTCGGCGCAGACAAGCACGGCACCTACGGGGTGGAACGCTCGGCCGCCGCCGGCATCGAGACCTTCGTGGTGAACTTCAAGGACTACGCGGACCGCGGAGACTGGAACCACGCACTGACCGAAAAGTGCCTGTCCTACGCCCCGGACTATGTGGTGTCCTCCGGATTCATGCGCATCGTCGGCGAAGAGTTCATCAATGCCTTCGACGGCACCTACATCAACACCCACCCGGCCCTGCTGCCGTCCTTCCCGGGCGCCCACGGCGTGCGCGACGCCCTGGCCTATGGCGTGAAGGTCACCGGCTGCACCGTGCACATTGCGGATGCCGGGGTGGACACCGGTCCGATCCTGCGCCAGGAAGCCGTGGCCATCGAGGACACCGACACCGAAGAGTCCCTGCACGAGCGCATCAAGGTGGTTGAGCGCCGCTTGCTCATCGCCACCCTGGCGGATCTGGCCCGGGGCAACTAGCCGGCGGCCCACCACGTAAAATTGGTGGGGAGATGAATGAACTGACACCGTTGCCCGGGCAGGCAACCGAAACCGAACTGTTCACCGACGAGGAACTAGCGACCGCGCTGAAGGTGCTCTCCGTGGTGCACACGCTGGACTCCGAGGACGAACGGCATATCGCCGTGCGCCGCGCGACCAGCAACATGTTCAAGGCTGCCAAGCGCTACCGCAAATCGCAGAAGCGCGCCGAGATCAGCGCAGCGGACCGCGCGCTGATCGAGCGGACCGCCACCGGCTCGCCGCAGCGGCTGGACGACGAGACCCTGGGCCTGGATCTGAGCACCCCGACCCAAGGGCAGAGTGCCGGGGAATTCCGCAAGCCGCGCGGCTGCTACATCTGCAAGCAGCGCTACACCACGGTGGATGCCTTCCACCATTACCTCTGCCCTGACTGCGCGGCCGCCGGGCGCGAACGCCGCGATGCCCGCGCCGACCTGTCCGGCAAGCGGGCGCTGCTCACCGGCGGCCGGGCGAAGATCGGCATGCATATCGCCCTGCGCCTGCTGCGCGATGGTGCCCACACCACCATCACCACGCGCTTCCCCAAGGACGCTGCCCGGCGCTTCGCCGCATTGGAGGACAGCGCGGACTGGATGCACCGGCTGCGCATCGTGGGCATCGACCTGCGCGACCCGGCCCAGGTGATCTCGCTGGCCGACCGCGTCGCGGCCGAGGGCCCGCTGGACATCCTGATCAACAATGCCGCGCAGACCGTGCGCCGCACCGCGAACTCCTACCAGCACCTGATCGAATCAGAGCAGCAGCCGCTGGCCGGTGAACTGGCCTCCGGGCACGGTGGCCCGGAACTCTGGGGCGAGGCGAACCCGCCGGCCGAGCACCCGCGGGCGCTGGCCAGCGCCTTCCGGCTGGAGGATTCCGCGCTGCTGTCCCCGAGCACGCTGGGCAGCTACGACGCGCAGCAGCTCGCGGACCTGGCGATGACCGCCGGTTCCGCCTCCCTGGAGCGCATTGCCGCGGGCACCGCCATCGATGCCGGGGGACTGGTGCCGGATGTGGTCACGGAGAATTCCTGGACCCAGATCCTCGGGGATGTGGATGCCTTGGAGATGCTGGAGGTGCAGCTGTGCAACGTCACCGCGCCCTTCCTGCTGGCCTCCCGGCTGCGCCCTGCCTTGGCCGCCTCGAAGGCCCGGCGCAAGTACATCGTGAACGTCTCGGCCATGGAGGGCCAGTTCTCCCGCCGCTACAAGGGCGCCGGGCACCCGCACACCAACATGGCCAAGGCCTCGCTGAACATGCTCACCCGCACCAGCGCCGAGGAAATGCTCGCCACCGACAGGATCCTGATGACCGCGGTGGACACCGGGTGGATCACCGATGAGCGCCCGCACGATTCCAAGGTGCGCATGGTCGCCGAAGGCTGGCACGCCCCGCTGGATTTGATCGACGGCGCCGCCCGTGTCTACCAGCCAATCGTCGATGGCGAGCGCGGCATCGACCTGTACGGCTGCTTCCTCAAGGACTACCAGCCCTCGCCGTGGTAGGAAGCAGCGCGTGATGCGCCTGGGCTAGGACGCACCCTGTCGGCCCAGCGGCACCTCGGCCAGCACCGCCGAGAAGGCATCGCGCAGCTGGATCATCGAAAAGTCGTTCAGCATCACTGGAACGGCGCCGGTCATCTGCGTCGTGCCCGTGTCGGTGGTCAGCCAGGCTCCAACCTGCTCGGCGCTTCCCGCCGCATCCAGCACCCACAGCGAAAGCGGGGCCGGCGCTGACTTGGGTGTTGCCTCCACCGGTTTGGGAGATGTTGTGGTGGATTCGCAGGGCATGACACTGTACTACTTCACCAAGGATGAGAAGGGAACGTCGAGCAGCGTGTGCACCGGCGATTGCCTGGCCAAGTGGCCGATTTCCACGGCCGTGAGCGATGAACCGGTTCTGGAGGGCGTCGCCGGCGAAGCCGGCACCATAGAAAGCCCCGATGGCGAAAAGCAGGTGACCCTCAACGGCATGCCCCTGTACACCTTCGCCAAGGATGCCAAGCCCGGAGATACTGCCGGGCAAGGCGTTGGCGGGGTCTGGTTCGCAGTGGTTCCCGACGGGACAATAATCCAATAATCCCTGGCAATCATCGTCGGGAAACGGGCCGGGCCGGCACGCGAAGCAGCATGCCGGCCCGGCCTGTGGATCCTGCGGCTACTTGGCCACGGCGAAGCGCAGGGTGCGTACCTCGAATGCGCCCAGCTTCAGTGGCACTGCTCCATCGGCCAGTTCGATGCGCTGCCCGTCCAGTTCGTCTTCCAGCAGGCTCACGGTGGATGCCTGGGCGATCTGCGCATTGACCCGCAAGTTGCCGCTGGCACGGCGGCCCAAGGATTCATAGACGCGCACCACCAGATCGCCGGAGCGGTCGGCCGCCAGCTTCACGCTGGAGATCACCAGCCCCTCGCCGGATACCTCAACCAGCGGGTCCACGCCTTGCGCGCCGTCGATGACGCGCTCTGCGCTGTTCAGCAATGCGCCGGCTGCCGTTGCCGTGGCCACATCCGCGCCGATGACCAAGCCGTAGCGGTGGGTCTGCACGCCCTGGTCGGTTTCCGGGTCGGGGAAGCGCGGAGCACGCAGCAGGGACAGTCGGATGGTCGTGGTGACCTCCGCGTCCTTGGCATCACGGGTGACGTCGAAACCGTAGATGGAATCATTGACCAGCGCTGCGCCGAAGCCGGGCTCCTCGGCCAGCACGAAGCGGTGCATCGAGGTTTCGAATTTCGCCGCTTCCCAGCTGGTATTCACGTGGGTGACGCGCTTGTGGTAGCCGAACTGCGTTTCGGCAATGGCATGCTCTGCTCGGATATCCAGCGGGAAAGCGACCTTCAGGAACTTCTCGGCCTCATGCCAATCGGTGCTCTGCGAGATCTGCAAGGTCCGCGAGCCCGGAGCCAGCGACAGTTCCTGCACCAGCGTGGACTGCGAGAAGCTGCGGGCAATCGTGACGACCTGGCTGCCGTCCTCGCGCGAGGACAGCTCAAGGCTGTCGAGCTCGCGCAAGTCGGTGACTTGGTTGCGGTAGTACTTGTCCACGTCCCAGGCATCCCACATGTTCGGGAAGTCCTGGTGCAATTGCAGCAGGTTCGCCTCCTGGCCTGCGGCGATGGCTTCGCGGCCGGTGGCCAGGTCCACGGCGGAGGTCAGCAAGCCCTGGGCATTGATGGCCACACGAACCAGCGAGTTCTCCAGGACATAGCCGCCGTCAACGGCGGTTGCCCTGACCGGGGACGCGGCAGCAGGCTGCACCGGCTTGGCCTGTCCGAAGGCCAAGGAATTGCGGGTGAACGCGGCGCCGTTGAACGCAATCGGGGTGGATCCTTCGCCGGCCAGCTGCTGCTGGGCGGTGCGGATCAGTGCTTCGGCCTGCTCGATGACCTGCGCATAGCGGGCCACGACCTCGCGGTGCACCCACGCAATCGAGGTGCCGGGCAAGATGTCGTGGAACTGGTGCAGCAGCACCGTCTCCCACAGTTCGTCAAGCAGTTCATAGGGATAGTCGGCTCCGGTGCAGAGCGCAGCGGTGGCGGCCCACAGCTCGGCTTCGACTAGCAGCTGCTCGGTGCGCCGGTTGCCCTGCTTGGTCTGGTGCTGGCTGGTCAGCGTGGCGCGGTGCAATTCCAGGTAGAGCTCCCCGACCCAGACCGGAGGGTTGGGCAGCTCGGCCTTGGCCCGGTCGAAGAAGTCGTTGGGGTGTTCCCAGGCCACCTTCGCGCTGCCTTCCAGGTTGGCCAGGCGCTTTGCCTTGCCGGTCATTTCGCGGGTGGTGCCGCCGCCGCCATCGCCCCAGCCCACCGGCGCGATGGAATTGTTCGTGACCCGCGCTTCGCGGAACTGGCGCGATGCCTTGGCGACTTCCTCGCCTGAAAGCTGCGAATTGTAGGTATCCATCGACGGGAAGTGGCTGAACATGCGCGAACCGTCAATGCCTTCCCAGTCGAAGGTGTGGTGCGGGAACTTGTTCTGCTGGTTCCAGGAGATCTTCTGGGTGAAGAACCATTCGAAGCCGGCACGGCGCATCAGCTGCGGCAGGGCGGGGGAGTAGCCGAAGGAGTCCGGAAGCCAGACGCCCTTCGAGGTGATGCCGAATTCCTTGCGGAAGAAATTCTGGCCGTAGAGGAACTGGCGGATCAGTGATTCGCCCGAAGGCATCACGGTGTCGGATTCCACCCACATGCCGCCCAGCGGCAGGAAACGCCCGTCGGCTACCGCCTGCTTGACCCGCTCCCAGACTTCCGGGCGGTGGGTCTTGAGCCACTTGTACTGCTGGGCGCTGGACATGCCGTAGAGGAATTCTTTCTCGTCGCCCAGCAGCTCCACCATCGAGGAGCAGGTGCGCGAGACCTTGCGGATGGTTTCGCGCAGCGGCCACAGCCAGGCCGAGTCGATGTGCGAGTGGCCGATGGCCGAAATCTGGTGGGCACTGTGCTCAGCCGGGGCGGCCAGGACCGAGGCGAGCTCATCGCGGGCGGCCTGCGCGGTCTGCGCGATGCGCTGCAGATCCAGCACGTCCAGGGCGTTGTCCATGGCCTGCAGGATCTGCATCTTGCGCGGCGTTTGCCCAAGCTGCTCCTGCAAATCCAGCAGCACTTCCAGATCCAGGGACAGCTCATGCACCACGGGCTCGAAGACCGCCAGGTCCATCCGGCGGGTGGTGTACAGGCGGCGCGAAGAGGAGGTAAGGATATCGCCCTGCTCGGTGGGCAGGAACGGGTGGTAGTCGAGCAGCACCGGGTTGGAGGCGGCTTCCAGGTACAGGTCGATGACCTCATCACCTTCGGCGCAGGCGGTGATCGGCACCCATTGGTTGCGCGGATTGATCGCCTTGATCGTGATGCCGTCGGGGCGGTACACCAGGCCCTCGCATTGGAAGCCGGTCATGTTGACGTCAAAGCCCAGATCAATCACCGCTTCGACGCGGCGTCCCGCCCACTGCGCCGGTACCCGGCCCTGCAGATGGAACCAGGTGGTGCCCCACGCCGCGCCCCAAGGCGTGCCAACGGCGGTTGGCTGGTAGTCCAGTGCCAGGCCCTGCGACGGGGCGACCGGCTCGCCGGGCAGCTCATGCCATGACAGATCCAGCGGCAGGGTTTCCGAATATATCGCTGGAAGGATACGTTCGCTCAGAACGCGGCGGACGCGTCCGATGGTCAGGGAAATATCGTCGTGCATCAGGGCCTTCCGTTTGTGCGCTCCGCAGAAAATGAGCTCCCTAGCCAGACTACCGAAATATCAGGTGCTGAGCTGGTCCAACTCGCGTTCGCCAGAAGTCGGCAGGGCTCAGGCCGCGTCGTCCTCGCCGCCGGTGACATCTTGGTCGAGGGCATCGCGGACGAAGTCCCCGCCCAGCGGTTCGGTATCCCAGCGCGCCAGTGACCACTGCCCGCCGACGCCCAGCTCCAGCAGGGAACCGCCAGTGTTCTCGATGACCAGCTGCGATGCCGCATCGGGGGACATCTTGGTGGCCCAGGCGCTGAAGACGCGAATGGCCGCACCATGGCTGAAAACCGCTGCGGTTCCCGAGTAGTCCTGCGCTTGCGCGATGGATTCCAAGGCTTTGGAATAGCGCTCGATGAAGTCGTAGCCGTTCGGCCCGCCGGGCATTTTCTGCTCCCAATCGCCGTGCATCCAGGAACGCAGGCACATGACATAGGCAGATCGCGATGCCTCATCTGCCAGCATTTCCAGCTCGCCCGCCGAGATCTCTTCAAGGCCGTCCATGATGTGCACCGGTTCTGCAATTGACTCGCTCAGCGGCTGGGCTGTGAGCTGCGTGCGGTTCAGCATTGAGGCGTAGATCGACTGCAGCTGCCCGTTACTGAATACCTGCGGCAGGGCGCGAGCCTGGCGATGGCCCAGCGGTGTGAGGCTGGCACCGGGAAAAGCGGTATCGAGCTTCCCGGCAACATTCGACGGGGTTTGCCCATGTCTGATGAGTTGAAAACGCATATCCTCTGCTTCCTTGGCCTAGCGGTCCTGGATCCTAGGGATAGCACGGTTTCGCGCAAACGCGGAATGGCTTCTCGCACGGAAGAAACATTTTTATCTGGAATGATGATTTCCGCTTCGTCTCAGCACTGCCCGTCCGCTATCGTAAATTCGACAGGTGGCAAGCCGCGACCTGGAAGTTCCCGCAGATCGGAATCCGCTCATGCGTTCAGATGCTCTTCGGCGACGTGAGAACATCCTTCGAGTTGCTCGTGAATTATTCGCCGAACACGGAGCCCAGATCGCAATGGAAACCATCGCAGAGGCAAGCGGTGTCGGCATCGGCACGCTCTACCGGAACTTCGCTGATCGGCTGGCATTGGTTGAAGAAGTCACCCTCGTCATGCTGGAGGATATCCGCAGCGCCTCGCAGCAGGCGATCGAGCGGCTTGAGGCAAATGACGCAGAGGGCTGGGACGTCCTGCTGGGCACGCTGATCGAGCAGAACCTCGGGGCGCTGAGCGAAGCATTGGGGCTGCAGCTGCCCAAGAAGGTCAGCCCGCGCATCCTCGAAGCCCAAAACGAGGCCGCCAAGACCCTGAACTCCGCCTTGGAACTGGCCAAGAACGCCCAGCTGGTCCGCGCCGACATCTCAGGGCTGGAACTGATTGCCGCCGTCGGGTCCATGACCCGCCCGCTGCCTCGGGCCTTCAGCAACTCCCAGCCCGGCCTGGAAGGGCGCATTGTGCAGATCATGAGTGACGGCTTGCGCCCGCAACCTGCGCAGAACTAGAAAATGCCGGCACCAATGGTGCCGGCATTCGCTATTGGGGGAGAGATTCAGTCCAGCCGCAGTCCGCGGGTTTCCGGGGCGAAGCGTGCCATGAACAGGATGGCCAGCAGCACCAGCGCGGTCGCGCCGGCAAACAGCCAGCCCAGCCCCACCACGGGCCATAGCGCCGCGAAAATCAGCGGGCCGAAGCCGGCGGCAAAGCGCGACATGGTCGAGGCCCAGCCGAAGCCGCTGGCCCGCAGCTCGGTGGGGTACAGCTCCGAAACGTAGGCATACAGTACCGGAATGGCGACCTGGACAATGACGCCGAAGACCAGCACCCAGCCAATCGCGGCCGCCGGGACGTCGAGGTTCTGCGCGACGATGACCAGCACGAGGCCGGAGAGCGGGGCGGAGATCGCCAGCAGCCATTTGCGGCCGACCCGCTCCACCAGCAGGGCAGCCAGCACGACGCCTGCCAGGCCCATCAGTGCCATCACCGCGGTGGCGAAGAAGGAGGCGGACTGGGCCATTCCGGCTTCGGTGAGGATCGACGGCAGCCAGGTCAGCGCCAGGTAGTAGACCAGCAGAATGGTCATGAACAGCAGCCAGCTGGTGGCGGTGATCTTCCATGAATACCGCCACAGCGAGGCCACCTGCTCCCACCAGCGCGGAGCCTTCTCCAGCTCCACCGGCTCGATCACGTAGTCCCGCTTGGTTGCCCCAGTGCGTTCCACCAGCTGGTCGATGACCGCACGGGCTTCCGCATCCCGGCCCTTGGCCGCCAGGAACAGCGGGGACTCGGGCATGGAGCGGCGCACCAGATACACCATGAACGCCGGCAGGATCATGACTGCCAGGATCAGCCGCCAATTATCCGCGGTGGCCATCACCCATCCGGAGACGAAGAAGGACAGCGCCGCGCCCACCGGCCACCAGCCGTCCATGGCGGTGAGCACGCGTCCGCGCAGCTTCGCCGGCGTGAATTCGCCAACCAGCGCATAATCCACCGGGATGCAACCACCCAGGCCGACACCGGCCAGGAAGCGGAAGGCGACGAAGAAGCCGAAGTTCGGCGACAGCGCACCGAGGACGGTGAACAGCGAGAACATCAGCAGCGTCAGGCTGAAGGCGTTCTTGCGCCCGTACTTGTCGGCGATCCCGCCCCAGAGGAACGCGCCCACGGCCATGCCCACCAGGTTGGAAGTGCCCAGCAGGGCTGCGGTGGGACGATCCAGTCCCCATTCCTCGGCGACCAGTGGAATCAGTGCGCCGTTGAGGGTGACGTCCCAGGCGTCGAACATGAAGCCGAGGCCGCCGATAATGAAAATGGTGCCCTGCACCTTCCATTTGAATGGCAGCTCTTGCACGATGGTCGTGCCAGAGGGCAGGGGTGCTGAAGACACAGTGGTGCACCTTTCGGTGTGCGAGCGGAATTGGTGTGTACCGCGTGAAGCATAACTGAAAACCCGGGTGCAGGTGTAGCTCTCTACGCTTCTTCTCGCGCCGCGTCAAGGCCTGTTGCAAGCGACGGCAAGGGAGTAATCTTCGGACATGGGAGTAGATTGGACCGCTCTCGAAGAGGCTATACGGGTGACTGCCCTTCGACACGCAGCGGAAGTGATAGCTGGACACCCGGACCAAGACTTCTATGCCATTGCCCTGCATGGCGTCAGCACCGAGGAAAGCGAAACCATCGCCATGCCGTTGCTGGCCCTGAACTCGGTGCAGGCCCTGGAACGCGACCGCCTCACCGAATCCCGCGAGCAACTGGTGGAACGCGGCGAGGACGCCGATGAGCCTGCCGAATACGAGGATCGCCCCGATGCCGAAGGCGATGGAGGCCTTGAACCTGAATCCGTCACATTGGAAGAAGATTCGCTGCTGATCTCGGATTCCGAGGACGAGGATGACGAGCAGGAAGATGACGAGGACTCCGATGGGGAAGACCTTGACGACGTTCTGGCCTCCTTGGAAGCGGATCTGGAAGAAGACGACGCCGAAAGCTTCTACTCGGATAAGTGGGAGCCCAGCGATTGGCACTGGTCATCCATTGATTTATGCGAGGATCCGGCGGCTACCCTGTGGTCTGATGCGATGACCGGGCTGGCCGCACGCGAAGGCTGGGAACCGACCATCAAGCGCTACTACCACACGCTGGTTGCGGTGGCCCGTTCCTTGCGCGAAGAGTTGAACGAACGGACAAAGGTCGATCTTGTGGCCTATGTCGCAGATGAGGAGCATGCCGAGAAGCTCCTGCAGCTTTGCCTGACTGACAAGCAGCTTTCCACGTATTTCCCGCAGCTTTCCGCCCTGTCCGAAGGGGCTTGACACGAACTGAAATTCCGGTGCCTTCGTTGGTTAGAATGTTGGCGGTGGCCTCTGCGCTGCCCGCCCCATTCATTCTCACCGCCGGGAGAAAAATTTCGTGAGTAAGACCGTGCTGGACAAAGTCGCTATCCGTCGCGCGCTGATTTCCGTCTACGACAAGACCGGCTTGGAGGAACTGGCCGCCGGATTGCACGCTGCAGGCGTGCAGCTGGTATCCACCGGTTCCACGGCCAAGAAGATCGCCGCTGCTGGAATTCCCGTGACCGAGGTCGAGCAGGTGACCGGTTCCCCTGAAATGCTCGACGGCCGCGTCAAGACCTTGCACCCGCGCATCCACGGCGGCATCCTTGCCGACCGCCGCGTCACCGAGCACATGGACACCCTTTCCTCGATGGACATCGAGCAGATCGACCTGGTCGTGGTGAACCTGTACCCATTCGTGCAGACCGTTGCCTCCGGCGCCTCCCAGGACGAAGTGGTCGAGCAGATCGACATCGGTGGCCCAGCCATGGTCCGCTCGGCAGCGAAGAACCACGCCGCCGTCTCTATCGTGGTTGACCCGGCGTTCTACCCGCAGGTCATCTCCGCTGCCTCCGAAGGCGGCTTCGATCTGAAGACCCGCCAGCGCCTGGCCGCCAAGGCCTACGCGCACACCGCAGCCTACGACACCGCGGTCGCTTCGTGGACCGCCAGCCAGTTCCTCGACGAGGACGGCGACGGCGTCATCGATTGGCCAGCCTATGCAGGCGTGGCCCTGCAGCGCGCCGAGGTGCTGCGCTACGGCGAGAACCCGCACCAGCAGGCAGCGCTCTACGTGGATGAGGCCGCCCCGGCCGGCATCGCCCAGGCCGACCAGCTGCACGGCAAGCCAATGAGCTACAACAACTACGTGGACGCGGATGCCGCACTGCGCGCCGCCTACGATTTCGAGAAGCCGGCTGTTGCCGTCATCAAGCACGCCAACCCCTGTGGTGTGGCAGTGGCTTCGGATGGTGCTGCGGACCCGATTGCCGACGCGCACCGCAAGGCGCACGCTACCGACCCGGTATCCGCATTCGGCGGCGTGATCGCTGCGAACCGCACGGTCACCAAGGAAATGGCCGAAACCGTCAAGGGCATCTTCACCGAAGTAGTCATCGCCCCGGACTTCGAAGAGGAAGCAGTACAGATCCTCTCGGCGAAGAAGAACATCCGCCTGCTGGCCCTGCCAGATGGCTATGGCCGCAACAAGAACGAATTCCGCCAGGTCTCCGGCGGCATGCTGGTCCAGGCCGGCGACAAGATCGACGCCGAGGGCGACACCCCGGCGAACTGGACCCTGGCCGCCGGCGAGGCAGCTGACGCCGCGACCTTGGCAGATCTGGAATTCGCCTGGAGCGCCGTGCGCGCCGCGAAGTCCAATGCGATCCTGCTGGCCAAGGACGGTGCCGCCGTGGGCATCGGCATGGGCCAGGTCAACCGCATCGACTCCTGCAAGCTGGCAGTAGAGCGCGCCAACACCTTGGGCGTGCAGGTCGAGTCCGGCGCAGATGCCGCCGGGGGTGCCGAAAACGCTGATGGCGCAGCTTCCGAGCAGCGCGCACAGGGCGCCGTGGCCGCTTCGGATGCGTTCTTCCCGTTCGCCGATGGCCTGCAGATCCTGATCGACGCCGGCGTCAAGGCTGTCGTGCAGCCAGGCGGCTCGGTACGCGATGAGGAAGTCATCGCGGCCGCGAACGAAGCTGGCATCACCATGTACTTCACCGGTGCACGCCACTTCTTCCACTAGGAACTAGCCACGCCTTTTCGGGCCGTGCAGCCAGCGCTTGCCGCGCTGGCTGCACGGCCCGCGGCGCTTAACGGGTTGCAACGCAGGTGCTGATTCGCAATTCTTGCCCTGAGGCTGGAATCGCCGGAGCTCGGGATTGATCCCCGGCATCAGTGTTGAAGTCACCGGCGCCACGTTCCCAACCCGTCGCGGCGTGTTCGTCTCGGCGTTGGTCGCGGTCCTCGCGGCACTGCTCTGGGCCATCATCGCCCCGGCCAATTTCGCCCAGCGCGGTTGTCATGTTGGAAGGCCGGGTTTACTGGGCATGGATAAAATGCGATGGTCCTGGTGGCACCTATCTGCAGGACATTGACACTGAAGAGTGGTCAGTTTGTGGTTTCGTGCGGAACGACAACGATCTGCACTGTGTCTTCGTAGATGATTCTCCCCGGATCATCACTGACAAGTCGCACAACTTCCACGCCATGCCGTGCAAGAAGTTCCAAGTACGGCTCGACGCGTTCCAACAGGTGTGTTGCGGTGTCCTTGAACCAAGCTGCTGCGCTGGGATTCACCTGAGGATTGTAGACTTCCGGATTCGATGCCGCCGGATCCGGATATGCAGCATTGAACCAGTCATTTCCAGACCTCCAAGCAGCCCATTCAGCATCGCTCAATTTGCCCTCGCGGGCGAGATTATTGGCAAGTCCGAAGACACCGGGGAATATTCCTCGATGATTCGGAACGCCCGCTTGGTACCGGATATGCATTTGCTGTGGTGGCTCCTCGTGCTCGCAGCTGGTTAACACCCTCACAGTCAACCAGATCCAGCGGCCAAAGCATTGCTGCAGGGCGTGGACGTATGGATTTTGCACTGGTAGATTCGAGGCATGTTCCGTTCATAAAGTTTTCTCTCAACTATTTCAGAAAACCTAACGAATGGATTTGCCATGCCCTCGGACGTTCTACAAGTTGACCTTCATCAATCAGATCTCACTCCTGCAGTGTCTTCGTACGCGGATATCTGCAATGCCAAATCATCTTCCTCGGTAGCCCTAGCTGCTGCGTACTTCGCGGCATACCCGCCGGGCATTGCGGCTGCAACACTTGCCGAAGCGCAAACCGAGATGGAGGAAACCTTTGCCCACGAGTTCGGCCAACTCGTCGAAGATGCTTCTTTCGTAGCGTTGCACCTGGGAAAGCCGATTGGGGCGATTTTTGTTGTCGAAGAATCGATTTGGGATGAAGACCTGTTGGGGCCATTCATCATCGACCTCTTCGTTGATCCACAGCATCAGGGACATGGACTGGGCAATTCCTTGATCGTCGCTGCCATGACCGCTTGTAAGAAGCGAGGTGCTGACACGTTGAGTCTAAGGATCGGCGATGGAACCTCTGGCGCAGCGTTAGAACTATATCGACGACTTGGGTTCAGGTTGTTGTCCTAGCCGAATAGCGGCGGAGTCATCAGTATGGTTGTCGAAGCATGGCCTCGCCGCAATCTTCGCCTTCGTGAGTTTCCAATGGTGCCGATAGGCGTCCGGCTTCAGTTGAAAACTAATCCACGTGCAAGTTGCGCCAGCCGTTGATGCGAGGGGGTTGGGAAGCCCGCGCAACGCGGCCGAATCTGTATTTTCCGAAACGGAGCACTACGAAATATAAAATTTGTCTCTGGCTGCAGGCCACCACGTTTCCACTACGGGCTATTGCGCTATTTTGTGCTGGTGAAGCGGGATTTTTATTCTGACGCCAACCGTTGGTGCTGAATCACTAATCGCCGCAGCTGCTCTGCGTGTTGTGTCCGGCAGGTAAATTGTTCAACAACCTGTTGCCAAAGTTGTTGAACAACCTGTAAAGTCGTCTCCATCATATTGACCTTGTGACGGTTGTCACCACTATCGCATTGGAACGTCAGCATGGCACTTCCTGAGTCAACATCCCAAACCAGCAAGGCACGGCGCACAGCGCTGCTCGGTGCCATGTTCCTGATGGCCACCAGCGCCATCGGCCCGGGCTTCATCACCCAGACCACAGAGTTCACGGTCCAAATTGGCGCGGCCTTCGCCTTCGCCATTGTCGTCTCCATCCTGGTGGACATCGCCGTCCAGCTGAATGTTTGGCGCGTCATCGGCGTTTCCGGCATGCGTGCCCAGGAACTGGGCAACAAGATCCTGCCGGGCATCGGCTGGTTCCTGGCCGCGCTGGTCTTCATCGGCGGCATGGTCTTCAACATCGGCAACATCGCCGGTACCGGCCTGGGCCTGAACGCCATGTTTGGCGTTGATGCAAAGATCGGTGGCGCCATCTCCGCGGTCGTTGCCATCTTGATCTTCCTGTCCAAGAAGGCAGGCATGGCTCTGGACCGCATCGTGGTGATGCTCGGCGCCGTGATGATCCTGCTGATGCTGTACGTGGCAATCGTGGCGGCCCCTCCGGTGGGCGACGCGATCCGCAACGTGGTGCTCCCAGAGGAGATCGACTTCCTGATCATCACCACCCTCATCGGCGGCACCGTCGGCGGCTACATCACCTACGCTGGCGCCCACCGCATGATCGATTCGGGCACCTCGGGCGTGGAACACGTCAAGGCGATCTCCAATACCTCCACCCTGGCGATTATCGTCACCGGCGTCATGCGCGTGCTGCTCTTCCTCGCGATCTTGGGCGTTGTGGCCGGTGGCGTCGCATTGACCAGTGACAACAAGGCGGCTGAGGCCTTCGGCCACGCGGCTGGCCCGATCGGCATCCGTGCCTTCGGCGTCATCCTCTGGGCCGCAGCACTGACCAGCGTGATCGGTGCCGCCTACACCTCGGTTTCCTTCATCACAAAGCGCACCACCCCGGAGCGCACCCGCAACCTGATCACCGTGGCCTTCATCGTGGTCTGCGGCATCATCTACATGTTCCTGGGCCAGGCGCCAGCAACCCTGCTGATCTTCGCCGGCGCCTTCAACGGCCTGATCCTTCCCGTGGGCTTCGCGGTACTGCTCTGGGTGGCATGGCGCCGCCGCGACCTGCTCCACGGATACAACTACCCCAAGGTCCTGCTAGTTATCGGCGCCTTGACCTGGCTGCTCAGCGTCTATCTCGGCTGGAACTCGATTTCGGGTCTGGCAGCACTCTGGAACAGCTAGGAGAAAGGCAATCATGAGGGACCTATCAAGCCTCGGCAAAGCCGAACGTGCGGCAATGGCCCCGAGCGAGGCCCGCGAGCTGTTCCGTGCCGGACAGGTGCTCCCGACCGCGGGAATCAGTGCCGGATACGCGCAGGCAAACCTGATCATCGTTCCCCAGGAGCTGGCTTTCGATGTGTTGCTCTTTGCCCAGCGCAACCCCAAGTCTTGCCCGATCCTCGGTGTCCTGGAAGCCGGGCAGACCAGCAACGAGTTGCTGGAAGGCGGAGATATCCGCACCGACGTGCCGAAGTACATGGTTTACGAAAACGGGGTCAAGGTGGCTGAACCCACCGACCTGTCCGAGTACTGGCGTGATGATCTGGTGACCTTCATTGTCGGCTGCTCGTTCACCTTCGAGAGCGCACTGATGGAAAGCGGCATTTCCATCGCGCATATCGACCAGGGTGTGAACGTGCCAATGTACAAGACCAATATCCGCTCGCAGTCCGCCGGCGCGATGTCAGGTCCGATGGTGGTCTCCATGCGCCCGATTCCCGCCTCGCAGGTGGCCGACGCGGTGCGGATTACCTCCCGCTATCCGGCCGTTCACGGGGCGCCGGTGCATATCGGGAACCCGGAAGAGCTGGGCATCAAGGATTTGGGCGCACCGGACTTCGGCGATGCAGTGCGGATCCCGGAAGGGACGATTCCGGTGTTCTGGGCCTGCGGTGTCACGCCGCAGGCGGCAGTGATGGAGTCCCGCCCGGCGTTGGCCATCGGCCATGCGCCAGGGCACATGCTCATCACCGATATCAGGGATTCCCAGTACCAGGTTCCCTAGCCCCCATAGACTGAACGCGGTGGCCTTCCCCCAAAAGGCTGCCGCGTTCACTTCTTTAACTGTTCTGCTGCTGTACCCAGGTCTGGACTTCAGCAAGCAGCTCCTGCTTGGATGCTTCATCCAGGAAGGTGGATTCCAAGGAATTGCTCGCCAGCGTGGCCAGCTGCTCGGTGCTGAAATTGAAGCTTTCCATGAGCGAGGCGAAGTTGGCATCCATGTATCCGCCGAAATAGGCAGGATCATCGGAATGCACCGAAACCTTCAAGCCTTTCTCGAGCATCTGCGGCAGCGGATGGTCTGCCATAGTGTCCACTGCCCGCAATCGGATGTTGGACAGCGGGCAGACGGTCAACGGCATCTGCTCCTCGACCAGGCGCTGGACCAGCGCCGGGTCATCAAGGCAGCGGATGCCGTGGTCCACGCGCTCAACCTTCAGCAGGTCCAGCGCTTGCCAGATGTAGTCTGCCGGTCCTTCCTCGCCCGCGTGGGCTACGACGTGCAGACCGTGGGCGCGGGCGTAGTCGAAGACTTCCTGGAACAGCTCGGGCGGGAATCCCAGTTCCGAGGAATCCAGGCCGATGCCGTCGATGTCGTGCTTCTCTGCGACCATCAGCTTCATCAGTTCCATTGCTTCGGCCGCCGGGGCATGGCGCCAGAAGCAGGCGATGAGCTTGTGGGAGATTCCCCAGCGCTCCAGCCCCACATTCAGGCCGGCACGGATGCCGGCAATGACATCGCCCAGGCCCAAGCCGCGCTGGATGTGGGCCTGCGGGTCGAAGAACAGTTCCACATGGCGCACGCCCGAGTCATGGGCGCGCTGCAGGTAGGCCAGGGTAATTTCACGGAAGTCCTCAGCCGTGCGCAGCACCACCATGTTCTCGTAGAACAGGTCGAGGAATGACTGCAGATTGCTGAATTCGTATTTTGCGCGCAGCTGGTCAACGGAGGCGTACGGCAACTCGACACCGTTCTTTGCCGCCAGCTCCATGATCATCTCTGGCTCCAGCGTTCCTTCAAGATGAATATGCAATTCGGCTACGGGCAATTTCACGGACTCAGCGACCTTCCAAGCTGGGGAGAACTTCCGAGGCCGTAATGAAACGGCGACGGCACGCAATGGTTTCGTTAAACCATACGTTGGCTATCTATGTGCTTGCTTGGGTTGCGGTTGGCTCAGCGGCAGCAGCTGGAAGGCATCCAGCTGCTGCTCGCATAGGGAGGCAAGGACACCGAAAATACACCGTGGAACCGCATGGAACGGTGGCTGCAGTGGAGAATACCCGGGAAGATCCCGGAATTCGCGTCTAGGGCCACAGCGGAAGATGCGCGCTGCAGCGTCGACGGATTGAATTCTGGAAACACGGATCCACCCGCAGGCCAGTGGGATAATCCAAAGGCGACTGAGAGGGAAATCGCACACAGAAAGGGCAATGACCAGCTGGAAAGCTAGTTGGAGCGTTCCTCGATGTGGTTTAGCAGTTCGGCCTCGGCGGCGTCGAGGTATTCGCGCAGGCTATCGGCAGCCTCCATGCGCTTTCCGGCGCGCAGCAACTCCAGCAGTTGGGCATTGCGCTCTACATAATGCGAATGGAAATCCGGGGCATCGCTCATTGCATGGAAGACCAGGCGCATGCGGGCCAGCACACGGCCCATCAGCTCCTGGAGCAGATCGCTATCCGAGGAGGCCACCAGCTGTTCGTGGAATGCCTGGTTGGCGCTGGCCATCCGCGGCACATCGCCAGCAGCCAGTCCTGCTTGCGCCTCGGCGATGATCTCTTCCAGCCGGTCCAGGTCCAGGCCCTCGCCCCAGGCCAGGCAAGCCGGCTCGACGGTGCGGCGCACCGCATAGATTTCCCGTACGTCATCAGCATCCGGCGAGGCCACGAAAACACCACGGTTGGGGATGCGGGTGATGATCAGCTCGCTATTGAGCAAGGTGAAGCTTTCGCGCAAGGTATTGCGCGAAAGCCCCAGCGATTCAGCCAAGGCCTGCTCGGAAAGCTTGTCCCCGGGCAGCAGCTCTCCTTCGGCGATGCGGCGGCGCAACACGCTTGCCGCCCAGGGTCCACTGTGCGCGTGGGGAGCCTTGGCTTGCTGCGAGATGCTGTTGGTGGCGTTCATGCTTCCAATTTATCCCAACTGGCCTGTGCCGTTGGACGGCGTGGCCACGACGCTAGCTGATGGTGCCCAGGGTGTCGCCGCGGCGCAGGGCCGCCCCGGCGCCCAGATCCGCGGCCTGGAAGATGCCACCGCGGTGCGCGGTGATGGTGGATTCCATCTTCATCGCCTCGACAATGGCTACGCTCTGCCCTTCGGTGACCTCGCTGCCATCTTCCACGGCGAAGCGGACCAGGTTCCCGTCCATGGTGCTGCGCACCGCGGCGGCATCCACTGCTCCGCCATCCTCATCCTGCGAGGCGGCGGTGCCGGCACCCGAGGTATTGCGCAGGGCATTGGTCAGCGCCGCCGGAAGACCGAGCTGGACAGCCTTGCCATCGAGCTCAATGGTGATAGTCTCGCGGCTGGTATCGCGCTGGTCCAGATCCATTTCGTCGCTGGCTTCGACTTCGTTGAGGAACTCGTCCTCGATCCATGTGGTGTAGACACCCAGCGAATCGCCGTTGAACGCCTCATGCTCGATCACTGCACGGTGGAAGGGCAAGACCGTGGGGACTCCGGCAATGCTGATTTCCTCCAGAGCCAGGCGGGCCCGGCGGATGGCCTGGTCGCGGTCCGCCCCGCGCACGATCAGCTTCGCGATCATCGAATCATAGAACGGGGGAATGACCGAGCCGCTGCGCACGCCCGAGTCCACGCGCACGCCGGCCCCGGTGGGCGCTTCGAAGCGTTCAACGGTGCCTGGCGCCGGCAGGAAGCCGCGGGCCGGGTCCTCGGCGTTGATGCGGAATTCGATGGCGTGGCCGGTTGGCTGTGGATCTTCGGTGATGGACAGCGGCAGGCCGTCGGCGATGCGGAACTGCTCGGCCACCAGGTCAACCCCGGAGGTTTCTTCGGTGATCGGGTGCTCCACCTGCAAACGGGTGTTGACTTCCAGGAAGGAAATCAGCCCGTCCTGGGCCACCAGGTATTCCACGGTGCCAGCCCCGACATACCCGGCTTCCTTGCAGATCGCCTTGGCGGATTCATGGATCCGGGCGCGCTGCTCATCGGTCAAGAACGGCGCCGGGGCCTCTTCCACCAGTTTCTGGTGACGGCGCTGCAGCGAGCAGTCGCGGGTGCCAACCACCACCACATTGCCGTGGGTATCGGCAAGCACCTGTGCCTCGACGTGGCGCGGCTTGGATAGGAAGCGTTCCACGAAGCACTCCCCGCGGCCGAAGGCCACGGTGGCCTCGCGGGTGGCGGATTCGAAGGCATCGGAGATCTCCTCCATGGCGTGGACAATCTTGATGCCGCGCCCGCCCCCGCCGAAAGCTGCCTTGATGGCCACCGGAACGCCGTGCGCTTCGGCGAAGGCGCGCACCTCGCTGGCATCGGCCACCGGGCCGTCGGTGCCGGGGGCCAGCGGTGCGCCGGCGCGGACCGCGATCTGCCGGGCGGTGACCTTGTTGCCCAGGGCCTCGATGGCTTGCGGCGACGGGCCGATCCAGCTCAACCCTGCATCGATGACTGCCTTGGCGAAGTCCGCGTTCTCCGAGAGGAAACCGTAGCCCGGGTGCACCGCGTCGGCTCCACTGCGCTTCGCGATGTCGATGATCTTCTCGATATCCAGGTAGGTCTCCGCCCCGGTGGAGCCGTGCAGCGGGTACGCCTCGTCGGCGCGGCGCACATGCAGCGCGTCGGCATCCGGATCAGAGTAGATGGCTACCGAAGCAATATTCGCGTCGGCGGCAGCCCGGGCAATGCGGACAGCGATTTCGCCTCGGTTGGCGATGAGTACTTTCTTCATGGCAATTCCTTAGGCGTCAGATGCCGCGTGTCCGGCAGCGGGTTGGAGGACGAATCGGATTTTGCTTCCGGGAGGAAGCTGCGCGGCTGCGCTCAGGTCTTCGGCAACCACGGTGGCGATCACCGGATAGCCGCCGGTCACCGGGTGGTCTGCGAGGAACAGCACCGGCAGGCCGGAGGGCGGAACCTGCAAGGATCCGCGGGCCACGCCTTCGCTGGCCAGCTCGCCTTCGCGCACGCGCTGCAGCGGCTGCTGCCCGGTGGCCAGGCGCACGCCCACGCGGTTGGATTCGCTGGTGACGTCCCAGACCTGCGCGGTGAGCTGCTCAAGGCCTGCCGGGCCGAACCAGTCGGCCCGCGGACCGGACATGACGCGCAGCGTGTACACGCCGTTCTCGTCCGGAACCGGCAAGGTGCCCGGTTCGCTGTTGCCGACAATGTGGCCAATGCGCGGGCGCTGCACCTCAAGCATGCTTCCGGCCTTCAGCGGCTCGGGACCCACCCCGGAGAGGGTATCGGTGGACAGCGAGCCGAGCACCGGCTCCTGCTCGATGCGCCCGCGCACCGCAAGATAGCTGCGCAGTCCGCGGCCAGCTGGCTCGACGTCCAGGCGCTCGCCGTGCAGCAACGCGAACGGCGCGTTGACCGCCACCTGGCGCGGCGTACGCAGCTCATCGTCCTCGGCCGGGGTGATCCACACTTCGGCTTCGGCTCCGGCCAGGGCCAGCACCTGGTCCTGATCGGCTTCGATGCTCAGGCGGCTGCCGAGGTTCTCGATGACTGCCTGCCCTGGCTGGTTGCCCACCAGGCGGTTAGCCTGGCGGAAGGCTGCCGGGTCCGCTGCGCCGGCGACGCCGACACCCAGGTTGCCGTAGCCGATGCGTCCGGCATCCTGCAGCAGCGACTGCAGGCCGGGATCAAGGATCCGCAGGCCCCCGTTGCCCGGATCCTGCACGGTGGCGGGCTTGGCGGCGGGTGCCTGGACGGAAATCTTTTCGGTGGCAGGGACGAACTTCACCGTGTCCTGCGGGCGGATCAGCGCGGGATTCTCGCGGTCCAGGTCCCACAGCTGCAGATCGGTGTGGCCGATCAGCTGCCATCCGCCGGGGGATTGGCGCGGGTAGACGGCCGAATAGTCGCCGGCCAGAGCCACAGCACCGGCGGGCACCTTGGTGCGCGGGGTATCCCGGCGCGGGACGTTCAGCAGCTGGTTTTCGCCCAGCAGGTAGGCGAAGCCCGGGGCGAAGCCGCCGAACACCGCACGCCATGACTGGCCGGAATGGGCCTTGACGACCCCGTCGATGCCCAGGCCGGTCAGTTCGGCCACGGCGGCGAGATCCTCGCCGTCATAGTGCACCGGAACCTCGACGATCTTGCCAGCTGCGTGCGCAACGCTGCCGATGTCCAGTCCGGGCAGCTGCTGGCTGGCCTGGGCGGCATCTTCGGAGGTCCCGAATTTCAGGAACAGGGTTTGGGCTGCAGAAAGCAGATCGCGCTGCCCGGGCAGCGGGTCAGCTTCCAGCGCGGCAGTGAGCGCCAGCACCGAGTCGAGCGAATCGAGGTCGACCAGCAGGTCGTGCGATCCTGCCCGGTGGATGGCGCGGATGCTCACGCGAAGCTCCGGATCTGCACTCCGGCGTGTTCCAAGCCGGCGCGCACGGCGCTGGCCATGGCCACGGCGCCGGCGGTGTCGCCGTGCAGGCAGATGCTTTCGGCAGGCATCTTGATGGTGCTGCCGTCCACGGCAACAATGGTGCCTTCGGTGGCCAGGCGGACCATGTTCTCGGTGACTACAGCCGGGTCGTGGAGCACGGCGTTGGCTTCGCGGCGGGAGACCAGGGTGCCTTCCGGGGTGTAGTTGCGGTCGGCGAAGGCTTCGGCGACGCCGCGCAGGCCGGCGGCTTCGGCCTTCTGCAGGGCAACGGAGCCGGGAAGCAGCAGCACCGGCAGATCGGTGCCGAAGGCCTTGATGGCATCGATGACCGCTTGGGCGTGCACCTCGTGGTGCACGATGGTGTTGTACAGGGCGCCGTGCGGCTTGACGTACTTGATTTCGCTGCCGGCGCTGCGGGCCAGCGCCTGCAGGGCACCGAGCTGGTAGAGCACGTCATCGGCCAGTTCGGTGGCGGAGCAATCCAGGAAGCGGCGGCCGAAGCCTGCCAGGTCGCGGTAGCCCACGTGGGCGCCGATCGTGACCTGGGCTGCCACGGCATCGCGGCAGGTCTGGGCGATGGTGCTCGGATCTCCGGCGTGGAAGCCGCAGGCGACGTTGGCGGAGGAAACGGAGGTGAAGATGGCGGCATCGTCGCCCATCTTCCAGTTGCCGAAGGACTCTCCGACGTCCGAATTCAGGTCTATATATGGCATTGTGATCCCCGTCTCGTGAAAACCTCTTGGTAAAAGAATGCCTCAATTTCGATAATTGTTCAACAATCTTGACGTCGAGTTTGGAGGACAGCTCTACGAAGGACCGGAGGAACTGCCCCGAATTGCGTGCTGAATAGGAGAATTGCGCAAGGAATGAGAAAACCCGGGGCCGGGGATTCCTTATGGAATCCCCGGCCCCGGGCCGGTCTCGTGCTGGACTGTGCGCCGCTTAGCTTTCGCCCTCTTCTTCGCCGTCGGCACCTTCATGGCCGAATGGGATGGGCGCGCTCTGTGCGTCGTCCGGATCAGGGACAGCAGTATTCTCGCCCTCTGGATCCGGGGTCTGGCGTGGTCCTGTGGTTTCGTCGTGGTTTGCGGTTCCCATGGTTGCTTCCCTTCTTCCGTGCCTTGTCTTGATGCCAGCTGGAGGGTGCTGGTCCACACAGCCTAGCCGGGGGAGCTGCGTGGAGTCTGGCGCGCTCAGCGAACTATCATGTTCGCCCGCAGTGGAACGGTGCCCGCGGGCAGTATCCGCGGCGAGTCGGCCCGCTATGACAATCCGATGGCGTTGCCCTGCTCATCGACGTCCATGTGCACGGCGGCCGGAACCTTCGGCAGGCCCGGCATCGTGGTCAGCGCCCCGGTGATGGCCACGATGAAACCGGCACCGGTCTTGGGAATCAGCTCGCGGACCTGCACGGTGAAGCCGCTGGCGGCGCCGAGCAGCTGCGGGTCATCGGAGAAGGAGTATTGCGTCTTGGCGATGCAGACCGGCAGGTGGGACCACCCATTGCCATTGATCTGCTGGAGCATCCGCCGGGCCTTGGCGGAGTACTCGACACCTTCGCCCCCGTAGATTTCGCGCACCAGGGCCAGGATCTTGTCCTCGACCGGTTGCTCCAGCTCGTACAGCGGGGAGAAGTTGCCCGGTTCCTCGATGGCGCGCAGCACCGTGGCGGCCAGCTCGGTGGCCCCGGCCCCGCCGTGGCCCCAGACATCGGCGATGGCGCAGGCGATGCCCTGCTGCGCGGCCCAGCTGGTGACCGCTTCCAGCTCGGCATCGGTATCCGTGGTGAAGCGGTTGATGCCGATGACCGGCTTGATGCCGAACTTGGAGATGATCGACGCGTGGCGTTCAAGGTTCGGCAGCCCGGTCCGCACGGCCTCGACGTTTTCGGTCCCCAATTCTTCCTTGGGTACCGAACCATGCATCTTCAACGCCCGGACGGTGGCGACAATGACCACCGTGTCCGGCGGGCACCCGGCGTAGCGGGCCTTGATGTCCATGAATTTCTCGGCGCCCAGATCGGTGCCGAAGCCAGCCTCGGTCACCACTACATCGGCCAGTGCGCGGGCGGTGTTGGTGGCGATGGCCGAGTTGCAGCCGTGGGCGATGTTGGCAAAGGGTCCACCGTGGATGAGTGAGGGAGTGCCGCCGATGCTCTGCACGAGGTTGGGCTTGATGGCTTCCTTGAGCAGCAGCGCCATGGCACCTGCCGCGCCCAGGTCGTCAGCGGTGACCGGAGCCTTGGAGTAGGTGTATCCGACGGTGATCCTGCCCAGCCGGGCGCGCAGGTCCGCGAGCCCGGTGGCCAGGCAGAAGACTGCCATGACTTCGGAGGCGGCGGTAATTTCAAAGCCTGTTTCACGCGGGACCCCGTTGGCGGTACCGCCCAGGCCGATTACCACGTGGCGCAATGCGCGGTCGTTCATGTCAAGTACCCGCTTGAACGTAATGGATCGCGGGTCGATGCCCAGCGCGTTGCCCTGCTGCAGGTGGTTGTCGAGCATTGCCATGAGCAGGTTGTTCGCGCTGGTGATGGCGTGGAAGTCCCCGGTGAAATGCAGATTGATCTCGTCCATTGGCAGCACCTGGGATTGGCCGCCGCCGGTGGCTCCGCCTTTCATCCCGAAGCTCGGGCCGACCGAGGGCTCGCGCAGCGCGATCATCGTCTTGGTTCCGGTGGCCGACAGGGCATCTGCCAAGCCCACCACCATGGTGGATTTGCCTTCCCCTGCAGGTGTCGGGGACATGCCGCTGACCAGGACGACTTTTCCGCGCCGTGTTCCGGTGGGCAGCAGCGCAGGATCGATCTTGGCCTTGTATTTGCCATAGGGTTCCAGCGCAGCGTCCGGAATTCCGGCGGTCTCGGCGATCCGGGAGATCGGTGCGAGCACTGCCCGCGAGGCAATGGCGAGATCGCTCATGTCGGTGTCCTGCACTGCTGCCATGCTGCGTCCCCTATCTGGCGGCCCGGTGATCCGGGGATGAGGAAAACCAAGGCTTTTGGAATTCCCTGATTGGCCTTCAAGCTACCATCTTGCAGGCAAGGGGAGAAGGCTGGGCCGGGAAGAACGCGCCGGCAGCAAGTGGAACGGAACTTCGCTGGGAAGCGGCAGGGGCGTAAGTGGTGCGACCCTGAAGCCAACATAAGTGCAGTCACCTATGTCTGCCCCGATGCCTCAGGCTTAGCGGGGCAACCATATGTAATGATGCTTTAAAGCAGAATCCCGGCCGTTTGATCGGTCTTTCGGAAAAGACTACAGGGACGGTTCCGGGATGTTCTCTTCTATTTTAGACGAGGTTAGTTTTGATGGCCGACATGTCAATTTTGAAGCCATTCAAGTCTTGCACTGCACTAGAGCAGGCTCATTCCCAACCCTGAAGAAGCTCCTGTTTTCAAAGCCTTCCAGGGAGTGAGCGTCACAAAGAGTAGGATTTCGCTGGCTTGGATACGCTGCTTGTCGTTCGTAAAGTCTCTCAGGAGTTCCATGGTGTCCCAACGAGACGTGCCTCATTACTACGGCATGTCGATTTTCCAAAAAAGATTGCCATATCTAGCTTTTACTAGTATCTTCTAGTTACGGACAGTATTAATCACTGAAAAATAGAAAGTCGAGATGCGATGTCGTTAGATCGACGGAATGTAGTTTTCAATCTTGCCCCAGTGGTTCTACTAGGGTTACTAGCTCCACCAGCAACTAAACTAGGGCGCAATGAGCAAACGGGCGACAAATTAACGTCACTATACGATTGCAATACCTGTGATACCGATAGCGAAGATTTGCAGGACATCGAAGATTTCGAGCGTGCGTTTGAAGAATTCGGTTCAGTCTCGGACATTGAGATTGCCCAGATGGCTAAGCGTCAGAAGCGATTGAATGATCTGGGTGTAATGCAACCCGCAGGGTTACCGCTCCCTGGCCCAGCTGCTATTGTAAGTTGCGCGTTAACTGCAGTCTGGGTTTTCCGAAAAGGCGTTTCCAAGAACCAAGTAATCATGCAGGTCACGGAAGTGATTGTTGGGTGTGTTGGAATTCCTGCAACGTCTTGGGTTTTGGTCCGTGTCGCACGTTTGGTTTGGAAGTATAGAAAGAAAATTGCCGCAGCACTGGCTGCTGTTGGTCTTTCAGCAGCACAACTCGCTCCGATTCGCAATGCTCCATACCCGGGATAGCGTGGGAGCTGCAGGTTCAGACAGGAGTTGCCTAGTATGAGATGGGCTCGCAAACTCGTGGTTCGTCGGGTCGCGTTGTATCTTGCGATATCTATCCTTGGCCTGTCGGTGTTGACTGGTGTTTATTGCACGCTGGCTAACCGTCATTTCCTTGAAGTGTTAGAGAACCTCTGGATAGCGTTCGCATTTGCACTCGTAACTGCAGCTTTAACCGCAGTTAAAGACCATCGCAATGACAAAGAAGAGTTGTGAGAATCGAGATCAGCTGCGTTGACTGCAGTAACGGCAACAATTACCTGACTTTAGCAATCACGATCATGAACACAGTCTATCTACGCCTTTGCTACTTCATGATCACAATATCGAGGGCTTCTGCTTTCCATAGATCGAGTCGATTTATGGCCCTTCGCTGATGTTGTGCGTGCGGTCATGCTCCTAGCCTGTGTTCTGATTCGATGGCGTAGGTCTTATCCTTCGTTTTCGCGGTTTCCGATGAATGAATGCTTACGGGCGCACGACCCGGTTCAACCTTTGGTTGCCTCCAATAAATGGTCCTCTCAGGCTGTATTGAACTGCCTAGCTGGCGCAAGATTGAAGCACGCTGGGCAATGGTGACCGAGGTCGGATGGTTATCTGTTTCCAGGCATTTCGTCATTCCTGTCGTTTGCTCACTTTCTTCCGATGAGTAAGGGCGGCCGGCCTTGCGGGGGCATAGCTCCTCGGCACGTTCATAGTTAAGGGAAGCATTCACGGGACAAAAAAGAAGCCCGAGTGGTGGAATTCCAAAAGGAATTCCACCACTCGGGCTGATCACTGTCTCATCGGGGCTTTCTGCCGCTTGTCCGGTCGCCAGCGCTCGCGCTGCTTCGGACCTCTACGGTTATTGACCCAAAGGGCAGTGCCTTAGTGATTAGCGTGCGGCTTCTCGCCCTTGATCGTGAACGAGAAGGCGATGCCAATCGTGGCCAGCACTGCGCCGACGATGAACGAGATGTGCGCGCCGGAGAACAAGGCCTCGGCCAGGTCGGAACCGGCATCCAGCTGGACCTTGGAGAGCAGTGACATCACGGTCACGAAGATGGTGGTGCCGATGGCACCGCCCAGCTGCTGCGCGGTGTTGAAGATCGCCGAACCGTGGCCGAACAGGCGAGGATCCACCGAGGCCATGGCCGAGGACATCAGGCCGGTCATCAGCAGGCCCAGGCCGATGGAGAACACCACGTGGCAGGCCGTGAACATCCACAGGGAGCTCTGCGTCGTCACCGAAACATACATCCACTGCCCGGCGGCCAGGATGATGGCGCCTGGGATCAGCACCGGGCGCGCTCCGTGCTTGTCGTAGATCCGCCCGAAAATTGGCGAGGCGATTGCCTGGGCCAGCCCGCCGGGAAGCAGCATGATGCCGATCTGCAGCGAGTCGATGCCCTTGCCGAATTCCAGCAGGATCGGCACGATCATCAGCGAACCGAGCAGGGTGCCGAAGGCGATCATGATCATCGCGATCGCGAAGCTGAAGGTACGCGAGGTGAACGGGCTCAGGTTCAGCAGTTCGCGGCCGGTGGCGGCCAGCTTGATCTGGCGGATGATGAAGAGGACCAGTGCCACCAAGCCGATGGCGAAGCTGGCGATCATCACCGTGGCGTTTTCAGCGGCCCGCTCGATGCTGGAAATGCCGTAGACCAGGAAACCGAAGGCCAGGGCGGAGAGCAGGACCGAAGCGTAATCCACCTTGATCTTGCGTGCGGTGGAAGGGATCTGGAAGAAGATGGCGCCCAGCGCCAGGATCACCAGGGCCAAAGGCAGCATTAGGATGAAGATGTACTGCCAGCCCAGGGCGTGCACGACGGCGCCCGAGGCGGTCGGGCCAATGGCCGGGCCCACGCCGATGACGATCGAGTTCAGGCCCATGACGGTGCCGCGCAGGTGCACCGGCACCAGCGACAGGGTGGTGCTCATCAGCAGCGGCAGGACAATGGCCGTGCCCACAGCCTGGATGATGCGTCCCAGCAACAGGAAGCCGAAGCTCGGAGCCACGACCGCGATGGCGGTGCCGACGATGAAGCTGATCATGGCGAAGAAGAACAGCGAGCGGTGTGCGAAGCGCTGCAATAGGAAGCCTGTGGTGGGGATGACTACCGACAGGGTCAGCAGGAATCCGGTGGTGAGCCACTGGACGGTGGAGGCCGAAATGGACATGTCCTGCATGATGCCCGGCAGTGCCACGGTGAGCACGGTTTCGTTCAGGATCATCATGAAAGCGGCCAAGGCCAATGAAGCGATGATGCCGGTCAGGGCCTTGCCACTGAGCTGCCCAGCGGGTGCGGCTCCTGGCTTTGCGCTGGTTGCAGCGGGTTTTGTGGTCATGAATTCTTCTTCCTCTGGAATGCCAAATTATAAATTCTGTCACACTCTGCCACTTTTTCGTAAGCGAATCTGGCAGACTGTGACAAGGAACAAATTCGGCGGATGCTGCCTGTGTAGTGAAGGCGGCCTCGGAACAAGGGGAGAGTGCCATGGGGATTCGCGAGGAACGCAAAGCGGCAACCCTGAAGGCAATTCATGCGGCGGCCCTGGAGCTGGTGGAATCCGACGGTCTGGATGCGGTGACCGTGGGGCAGATTGCCGCCCGGGCCGGCATCTCCGAGCGGACCTTCTTCCGCTACTGCGACTCCAGGGAAGCGGCCATCGTGCCCGCCCAGCACGAGCTGATCGAAGCGGTGACCGGATGCGAGATCGCTCCCGGGTCCACCAGCGGCCAAATTTTCCGGTTGCTGGCCGACGAGTGCCGCAAGGTCCTGGGTGCCGAGATCCGGGGCAGCGAATACCGCCGCATTTCCCGGCTGATTATCATCGAGCCGAAGCTGCTGCTGGCCATCACCCGGCAGGAGGAAGCCTTCTCGGCCGCCACCTCCGAGGAGCTGCAGCGCCGCGGGCTGCTGCCGGCCATGCCCGCCTTGATCATCGGAGAAACCCTGGCTTCGCTGTGGCGGGTGGCCTGGCAGTGCTTCGGCCAGGCGGAGCGGGCCGGGGAGCCTGCGGATCCGGTTGAGCTCTTCGATGCGGCAAAGATGAATCTGGTGCTGCTGGCCGGGCCTGTGCCCGAATAGCGAAGGCCAATCTTGAGTTATCACCGATTAACTTAAATGTGACGAACGGCTTGCGGGCAGTCCAGCCCGGGATTTCGGCGAATATCGGGGATTGCCGCGCGCATTTCTGCTGGCCTGAAAGTGTGGTGCTGGGCAAAATCAGGTAGATTTGGAACGTTGAGTTCAGGGCGGTAACACCGCTTCCGCACGACGTTCAGGGAGACGCCACACCTATGGCAAAGATTATTTACACTCACACCGACGAAGCGCCAATGCTGGCGACGCACTCGTTCCTGCCAATCGTGGAGGCCTTTGCGTCGACCGCCGGGGTGGAACTTGAGACCCGCGACATCTCGCTGGCCGGTCGTATCATCGCTACCTTCCCGGACTATGTCACCGAGGAACAGCGCATCGGTGACGCACTGGCGGAACTTGGTGACCTGGCCAAGACCCCGGAAGCGAACATCATCAAGCTGCCGAACATCTCGGCTTCGATCCCGCAGCTGAAGGCCGCCATCGCCGAGCTGCAGGCTGCCGGCTACGCACTGCCTGACTACCCGGACAACCCATCCTCGGATGAGGAAACCGACATCCGCGCACGCTACGACAAGATCAAGGGTTCTGCAGTGAACCCGGTGCTGCGCGAAGGCAACTCGGACCGCCGCGCACCGCTGAGCGTGAAGAACTACGCCCGCAAGTACCCGCACTCCATGGGCGAGTGGGCAGCCGACTCGAAGACCAACGTGGCCACCATGGGTGCCGACGACTTCGCTTCCAACGAGAAGTCCGTGGTCATCGACGCGGACAAGAAGATCTCGATCCGCTTCGTCGGCGAAGACGGCGAAGTCAAGGTCCTGAAGAAGCCATTCAACGTGCTCAAGGACGAAGTCATCGACGGCACCGTCATGCACGCCGCAGCGCTGTCCGAGTTCCTGAAGAACTCCGTGGCCCGCGCCAAGGAAGAGGGCATCCTCTTCTCGGCGCACCTGAAGGCCACCATGATGAAGGTCTCCGACCCGATCATCTTCGGCCACGTGGTCAAGGCCTACTTCTCCGAGCTGTTCGAGACCTACGGCAAGGAACTGGCAGCGGCCGGCCTGAACCCGAACAACGGCCTGGCAGCTATCCTGAACGGCCTGGACGAGCTGTCCGACGAGGTCCGCGCCGGCGTCGAGAAGCTGATCGCCAAGGGCCTGGAAGAAGGCCCGGCAGTTGCCATGGTCGATTCCGACAAGGGCATCACCAACCTGCACGTCCCATCGGATGTCATCGTTGACGCTTCCATGCCAGCCATGATCCGCCTGGGCGGCAAGATGTGGGATGCCAAGGGCAACACCGCAGACACCCTGGCCGTGCTGCCGGATTCCTCCTACGCAGGCATCTACCAGGTGGTCATCGATGACTGCCGTGCCAACGGCGCCTACGACCCGACCACCATGGGCACCGTGCCGAACGTCGGCCTGATGGCGCAGAAGGCCGAGGAATACGGCTCGCACGACAAGACCTTCGAACTGGCAGCCAATGGCCACGTGCAGATCGTCGACGAGAACGACACCGTGCTCATCGAGCACCAGGTCTTCGCCGGCGACATCTGGCGCGCCTGCCAGACCAAGGACGTTGCCATCCGTGACTGGGTGAAGCTGGCAGTGAACCGCGCCCGCGCCTCCCAGACCCCGGCAGTGTTCTGGCTGGACGAGAACCGCGCCCACGACGCAGTGCTGATCAGCAAGGTCAACGAGTACCTGAAGGAACACGATACCGATGGCCTGACCATCGAGATCCTGTCCCCGGTCGAGGCCACCAAGTACTCGATCGAGCGCATCCGCAACGGCGAGGATACCATCTCGGTCACCGGCAACGTGCTGCGCGACTACCTGACCGACCTGTTCCCAATCCTGGAACTGGGCACCAGCGCCAAGATGCTGTCCATCGTTCCGCTGCTGGCTGGCGGCGGCCTGTTCGAGACCGGTGCCGGCGGCTCCGCTCCGAAGCACGTGCAGCAGCTGGTGAACGAGAACCACCTGCGCTGGGATTCGCTGGGCGAGTTCATGGCACTGGGCGCTTCCTTCGAGCACCTGGCAGTGACCACCAACAACGCCCGCGCCCAGGTGCTGGCAGACACCCTGGATGCAGCTACCGGAACCTTCCTGCTGGAAGACAAGTCGCCTAAGCGCAAGGTGGGCGAGCTGGATAACCGCGGCAGCCACTTCTACCTGGCCAAGTTCTGGGCAGAAGAGCTGGCCAAGCAGGACAAGGATGCGCAGCTGGCTTCCGCGTTCGCCGAGGTTGCCAAGGTGCTGGACGAGAACGAGCAGGCCATCGTGGCCGAGCTCGCCGAGGTCCAGGGCAAGGCCGTGGACATCGCCGGCTACTACCGTCCGGACGAGGCAAAGACCTCCGCAGTGATGCGCCCAAGCGCCACGCTGAACAAGGCTCTGGAACTGCTGACCAAGTAGTCCTTCGAGCTAAACAGGCAGGCGCCGTTCCCTTACCGGGGAACGGCGCCTGCCTGTTTTAACGTTCTGCGAGTGTTTCCGCCAGCGGCACCGGGAAGTTCGTAACGACCCCGGGGTCGCTGCATTCCGCGGCCCTGGCCAGCAGCGCCGCCACGATCTCCCGATCCCGCGCTGGATCACGCACAATCTTGCCCTTCTTGTGGCAGAAGTCGCGGTAGTCGATGACCAGCAACGTCAATCCGTGCTGCGGAATCAGCGCCGCTTTGCGGGCATCGTAGAGCTTGCGCTGCGCCCCGCGCAGCATTCCGGTGGAGGTCATCTTGTTGTCGAAGAACGGGACGGGCTCCGAATGCTGCCGCTCGTGGTACTCCACCACCAGACCCAGCGCCTCGAAATAGCCGTCGACCGGCAACGCCTTGCGCTTGCCGCTCTTCAGCGACGGTTCCCCGCGTAACCAGTCGAAGGTCTGTTGGCCGGCGCAGGACGTACCCAGCACCTCGGCGCACAGATCCAGCACGTAGTGCTCGTCGCGATGTCCTGCCTTGGCTGGCACCAGGGGAGCATCCGGTTCGGGTAGATAGCGCGGCGGTGCCGGGAAGCGGCGGTCGCTGCCCCATCCCAGTTCCCATCCCTCAGAATCATCGAAGTAATCCGCATACGCCACCGGTAACTCATCGAGACGGGTTACCTGCGAGAGCAGCTGGGCGTACCAGCGCACGTAGTCCAGGTTTCCGGTCTCGCCCGGGGTGCTGCGTTGCAGCGAAGGCATGGATTCGAGGATTGCTTCAGCGACGCCGACGTGGCTGACATCCTCGGGAAACTGCACGTCGTTGTTGAAGACATTGACCCCGGCTGTCGTGTAGACGCAGGATTCCGACGCATTGTGCGGGTCGCCGAACTTGTCCTCGGCGTTCCATTCGATGACGTTGAAGATGATGATGCGCCATGCGGTGCCGGAGGCGTTGATGCCGGGCAGGACCCGTAGCCCGAGGTAGCCCAGCCGGTGCAGCAGGCCGATCGCTTCGAGGATTCTGAGGGGAAGTTGCGAGTCCACTGTGCTCCTTGCAATGCGGTGTTATCGATACCTCGATCTTGCCATGGCGCACGGACATTTCGACCAGGGTAGCCGGCGCGCGAGAGATCTCTCTAGCCAAGGTGCCCGTACGAAGATGAGCCGGCCGCCGGAATCCCGACTCTTCGAAGATTGGCGTCCTCGACCGACCGCCGTCCGGGCTCGGGCTAATTCGTCGGAGCCAGTCGATAGGATCGCCTCACATCGCCACAAACAGTCAGGAGGGATCTCGATGCTGGTGTCAGTTCCACGGCCGCAAATGCCGATTGCGCTTGAACCGGATGGCGTGCGGAGATTGGCCGGCGTGCAACGGCAGCCGCAGCCTTCAAGGCTGATCGCAGTTCTCGGACGTTCGGCATTCATTCGCGATTCCAAAGGGAAGAAACAGCAGTACGATCCATTCGCAGAACAGATAATCGAACGAAAGCACCTGGCCCAGCGAAGCACGCACGGTCTCCACTTCGATTTTGCGTTGACGTTGTGCGATTTTGTGAAGCGCCCGTTGCTGACGCTCACGGGTACCGCCGCATACGGGGAATTGGACAAGGCCATCCTGCAGGCTATTGCGGAGTTTTCCGGCACCAGCAAGATCTCGCAGCCGTCATCCATCGATCTATTGTTCCAGGAGGACGACGATCTTGGAACGGCGGAATTATCCATGAATCCCGTTTTCTGTCTCAATCCGTCATGGCAATTCGGGCTCGATCTCGGTATCGCCAACCAGGCCAATAGCCAGGCGCTGGCCCCGCTGGTGCAGGAATACCAGACGAATCTTCCAGTAGTTGCCTATACCGACGGTTCGTTGCCCCGGAACAGGAAGTTCCGCAGTGCTGGAGCGATGGTGACATCTCAAGGCCATTGGGCCAGCGCAATTTCTCCGAAGTACTACATCCGTGACACTCTCCTGGCGGAATCCACTGGAGCGTTGCTGGCGCTTTCCCACGCCCCGCTCGATGCGGACCTGACCATTTTCAGTGACAGCCGTGCCCTGGTGAAAGTAGTGAACGACCTCGTGCACGGACGCCAGCGTTCCGCGAAAGTCCATCATGAGGTGCATGAGGGTCTTGAGCAGCGCACCGGGCGTACCCGTGCCTGCTGGGTTCGCGGGCACAACGGAAATCGGCATAACGAAGCAGCTAACCGGATGGCATTGCTGATGTCGCGGCATTTCAGCGCCCGGATCAATCCGCAACTGACACAGTCAATGATGACAAAGATCGTTCTCGAGGAGCTGTCTCAGCAGGCTCTCGCGGCATGAAACATGCCGCGATTTGTGGCCGGGTGCTGCACCGAGCAGGCGGGCTATCCCGCCGGCTCGGTGCCGCACCCGGCCGCTACAGCCCGCGGCCGGCCTCCCAGAGATTGTCCGAGGTACCGGTGAGCAGCGAATTCAGCGAGACGGCTTGGGCATCGGTGAAGGAAGCAATGTAATCGACGATGGCCCGGGCTTGGCCCAGCCGTTGGATTTCATGCGGGCCGGACTGCGAGAACAGCTCTGGGGTGCTCTCGCGCAGCTGGCGGTATTCCTCGGTGGTAGCTTCCACCGAGTCCAGCAACCGCCGCGGTGCACGACCGGCATCCTCCGGGTCGTTGAGCCAGGTGTTGAAGCCTTCTGCCAGGGAACGGATAATTCGCGTTTGCCCGCGCTGGTAGACCGCCAGATCTGAACGGTCCAAGACGAAGCGGGCATGGACAAACTTGAGAACCACGACGTCATGCCACGCTTCATCGCTCAAGCGGATATGGCCGCTGCGCACATTAGGCGTGCGTTCAACGGTGATGGATTCCTGCAACCGGTCAATCCATCGCCGCGTGAAGGCGGTAACCGCGCGGTCTGCCTGCAGGCCGCCGTCGTAGGGAACCGCGAGCAAGCCATCGACGAGGTCATGGCCGACCCGTTGCACCGAGGCGCGGAATGCTTCGGGATTGGCAATCCAGGGATCCTTGGCAAGGACATGGCGCCACGTAATTTCCAGTGCATGGCCCGGCTGCCGTTGGTCCAGTTCTGGAGCCTTCAGGGCTTGGAAGCGGACGGAGCTGTCCAGCCACGCTCGCAGTTCAGCGGAGACGCTGGTGTATTGCAGAATGCCGGCTCGATAGAAATCATCGAGGTCATGAACCGCGTAGGCGATATCGTCTGCGATATCCATAACCGAGCTTTCCAGCGTCTGTTGGTATTTTCCGATGCCCGGGAAGACCGAAAGGACATCGTCCATTTCCACGGCCTCGATATCGTAGGCCGAATACTTCATGGCGCCAGCAGTCGGATTCGCACCGACGCCGCGGGGGAGCAGCTCCGGAGCGACCGGGCCTTGGCTGTGCCATTCATTGCGCGTCCAGGGGTATTTGAGCACTGCCGCGCGAACCGCGCGAGTCAGGTTCATGCCACGCGGTGTGGCATCGCAGCTATCGAGGGCGGTGAGGATCCGGAAGGTCTGCGCATTGCCTTCGAATCCATCAGGAAGCCCCAAGGTATCGCGGGCAACCCGGTCGAGTTCCTGCTCTCCCAGATGGCCGAAGGGCGGGTGGCCCAGATCGTGGGCCGCTGCCGCCGCCTGGACGACTACCGGGTCGCACCCTCCCAAATCGTTGATAAGTCGCCTAGTCGGTTCGTCACTTCTTCTGAGACTGATCGCGATGGAACGCGCCACAGCGGAAACCTTGAGCGAATGGGTCAGGCGGTTGTGGACCAGGGTCCCTGAACCCGCCTGGGGAATCACCTGCGTCACCGAGGACAAGCGGGAGAAATATGGGGAGAAGCGGATGCGCTCAATATCAATGCGGAAGTCATCTTCACCGGTGCGATTCCGCTCGACGATAGCGCGGTCGCGGCCGCCGGTTTGATGCGTCTGTGCTCTAGTTTCCATCGTATGAACTAGCCTAGGCGAAAGGCCGCGAGATACCACGGGATTGTCATGCGAGTTCTTTAGCGGAACTGCCTCTACCACCAATCCTATCCGCAGGTTCCTGCTGAAATAAGGCGCCTAATGAGGGCAATAAGATCAGCGAACGAGATTCAGTGGTGTCTGACCCGAAGAAAGCAACTGAACCTGTCGAGTTGCTAGTTCTGAAACCAATTCCACGAACTGTCCTGTATCACCAGCCATATGCGGGGTGATGATGCATCCCGGGGCGTTCCACAGCGCGTGGCCAACCGGCAGCGGTTCTGGGTCGGTAACGTCCAATGCAGCACGCAGTCGCCCGGACTCCAGCTCTTTAATCAGAGCTGCCGTGGCAACGATTGGTCCTCGCCCAACGTTGACCAAAAGGGCGCCGTTGTGCATCCGATCCATGAACTCCGTGCCAATCAGGCCTTCAGTTTGGGGCGTGTGGGGCAAAGCGCAGATGACTATATCCGCTGAGGGCAATAGCTGATGCACGTTTGCAAAGGAGACAACGTCGATCCCGCCGTTGATGGTGCGCGCGGTGCTGGCAACTCCCGTGATCTGTGCAGGCTTGAATGGCTTGAGCCGTTCGATAATGGCTGTGCCCACGCCTCCAACGCCAAGTACTACAACATTCGATCCGTGCAGTGATGAGGTCCAAAGCCGCGACCAGGATTCTTCCTTCTGGAGCTGATAAGCCCTGGGAAGTTCGCGCAGTGAAGCAAGAATCAATGCCAGGCAATGCTCCGCAGTTGCGTCTTCAACCGCGCCCTTGGAGTTTGAAAGCGCGACATTCTCGGACAAATGATCCAGCACCCATTCGTAGCCGATGGATAGCAGATGGACATGCTTCAATCCAGCAATTCTGCCCACCCGCGTTCGGTGCGATGGATCCACCGGTCGTTCGGTAACAAGCACGTCGGCTGCTGGCGGCTCGCCATCGTTGATATTCCACAAGACGGGTTCGACCCCGGGAATCTGCATGCTGTCGACCAAGCTCTGCCACGGAACTAATACACGCAAACCATGAATCCAATCTTGAGATGAGATAGTGCCGGGGTGGCCCGGGCTTTGAATTCCACCGTACCAAGGTGCTGAATGAAATGATCAGTTCCGCGTCCAACCTGATTTAGATGGCGGAGCAGTTCACGGAATCATTTTCCTGAGAACTTGGCCCTGCGTCTAAACTGGCAATATGACTCAGAGCGTGAAGAAAAGCCGACAGGCCGGACTGGGAATGACTACAGGAGCAATGTTCATTGCCTGGACCTTGGGCCTTGTCGGAGTAGTCATGCTGATTCTTGGAGGGGCCACTGCAGCCGCGCTAGTCATTCTTGCGGCAGCGATTCTGCAAGCAGGCGCCATGATCGCCGAAGCGATTTACCGCTCCAGAAGCTAGCGCTCAGCAGCACCATCCGCGTAGTGCTATACCAGACCAAGGATCAGCCTTCTGGACCCTGCTCAAGTTCTGCAACGAATCGAGCCAAGCGAGCAGTCCTCGTTTTCTCCGTTCGGGCAATCATCAGCTGATGCAGGATGTGATAGCGCGGTTGGGATTTCAAGGCCGCAAAGTTCTTGGCCGCCACGGTCGAGCGATCCAGCGCTTCTTGCAAATCCGGAGGAACCTGGGCGGTGGCCTGGCCTTGGTAAGCACGCTCCCACCGTCCATCTTCCTTGGCCTTCTGGATTTCCGCGAAGCCCCGTGGCCGCATGCGTCCTTGATCAATCAATTCCTGGGCGATTTCAGTGTTCTTCTGGGACCAGACAGAATTCTTCCGGCGGGGAGTGTAGCGCTGGAGGAAGGTCGTCTCATCGCGCTTGCGGCGGATGGCATCGATCCATCCGCTGCAAAGCGCCTCGGGCAATGCTTGTGCGACAGCGAGCGAGGTGGGGGAAGTAGTTCCCTTCTTTGCCACTACCAGCCAAACGCCATCGCTGGTTTCTTCGTGTTCGTCGAGCCAAGCGCGCCAAGCGGTGACATCAGGAAGAATCAAAGCATCTTGTGGATCCATGGAATCTATCCTGCACCTCGTTGCCCATAGTTGCTAGAGCTTGGATTCACCGTCGGGATGATGCCTGCCATTGCTTGCTCGAAGGACGCCGGGTCGTGGCTGGAGACCGTGGAGCAATTTCCTGCTCCGGAACATCATGAAATGACCCGTCACGAATCGTGGCGAAGAGCGCGGCCAGCCGTCGGAGGGCCAAAGTGATGAGGGCTCGACCGCTGCACTTTCCTTCACCAGTTTGTCCCCGCAGGCCTGGTCATCGCCAAGCCCAGCATCAATGCCGGCAGGCTACGTGGAGCTGGCCACCCCATGGCTGTGCGCCAGCGCGACAGCTTGGGCGCGGGAGCTGACGCCCATCTTCTTGAAGAGATTGCGCACGTGGAATTTCACCGTGTTCTCGCTGATCCCCAGCGCCTGCGAAATCGCCCGGTTGCGCTGCCCCGCAGCCAGGAGCTGCAGGACCTCGAATTCCCGGACGCCCAGGCTCCATTCGGCGATGTCCGCCGCGTCTGACGGCGGGGCATCCAGCGGGAGCCTCACTGAGACCTCCGTGCCCCATCCGCCCATGACCTCGATCTCGATCAGCCCGTTCAACGCCTCCACGCGCCGCACGAGGCGGTTCAAGGCCGCCGCGGAGGGATCAATGCCGCCGCGTGCATCGTCGCGGACGTTGATCAGCAAATTCTCGCCGTCGCAGTCCCACTGCACCCGGATCCGCTGGATGTCTTCCTGCTCCATCATCGCCAGGGCCAGGCCGCGCACGATGGCCCGGGCGGCATGGGCCACCTCGCCGGGCAGCGCCCTGCCGTTCTTTGGCGGCTCGACGAATTGCAGGTCCACGCCGCTCAAAGTGGTCAAGGGGCGCAGGTCATCGCGCAAGCGGGTGAAAGCCGAAGCGACCGGTTCCTCCACGATGCTATTGGTGCGGTCATCCACGGTCTTGAGCCCGACCAGGGTCTTGGCCGCAAGGTCAATGGCTGCAACGCGCGCGGCCGCATCGTCCAATTGCGTGGCGCGCAAGGTCGCCAGCAGGATATCGAGGCTCGTCGCATACTGTTCCACCAGCTCGCCGGTCACCCGGACCCGCTCTGCCGATACCGCGCGCGATTCGCGCAGGTAGGACGGAGGGGCATCGGCCACCTTCTCGCGGATCCGGTTGGCGGCCAGATTCCACAGGTATTCGATCAACTCGGGCTGGCCACCGGCGGGGCGGGGCTCGATGAGCACCAGCAACGCATTGCTGGGCGGGTAGCGCAGGGCGAGGATCTCCCGCGGAGCACCGCCGATCTCGGCACGCTCGCTCCAGCGGTTCTCACCGGGATGGGAACCGCGGATCCGATCCAGTTCCGCAATGCCCACCAGATCCGTGATGTGCTGGTCGCCGGCAAGCTTCCTGGGCCTATCGGTGCACTCCTCGGTGAAAATGGCCAGGGCCGCGCAACGGATTTCCGGAGCCAGGGCATCACGCAGGCGAACGGCGATCTGCGGCAGTGCAGCCGTGGCCAGCAGCGCGATCGATTCGAGCACCCCTGGTGCCGGTTCGGCAGCTTGCAGGCCAGGGACGATAGAGGAGTCCAGAATGCTCATGCAGGCCAGTGTATCGCAGCTCGGGGGACCAGCCACTATCCGAAAGGATAGGTTCAACTGCCTGTAAATGGCGTAGCGGCCACCCCTTTCTGGCCGGAGAATTGAACCATGCCCATCAAAGCCTATCCGGTCCGCCGGGAGGCGCTGTCGAAAGGAATGGCATGAACACCATGGCCGAACCCCTCACCGAAGCGATATCCCAGCAGGACGTGCTGGACACCATGAACCTGGTCCACTCGGAGATCGAGGCAACCGTGCGGGGCGTGAAGCCGCGGCAGGTCATCGAGCTCGCAGCGCAGCTGCGCGCTGCGCCGAGGGTGTTCGTCGCTGGCGCCGGACGCAGCGGGCTGGCCCTGCGCATGGCGGCGATGCGCCTGATGCATCTGGGCCTGGCCGTGCACGTCGCCGGGGATGCCACCACGCCGGCCATTGCCGAGGGGGACCTGCTGCTCGTGGCCTCCGGATCCGGAACCACCGCGGGCGTGGTCCAGAGCGTCCGCACCGCCCAGCAGGCCGGCGCCCGGATCGCGGCCATCACCACCGATCCATCCAGCCCCATCGGGACGGCCGCCCACGTTCTCGTAGAAGTCCCGGCCGCCGGGAAAACGGACCACGGATCGTCCATTACCCGCCAATACTCCGGCAGCCTGTTCGAGCAGGCGCTGTTCCTGATCACCGAAATCGTGTTCCACACGCTCTGGAGCGCGGATGACGCCACCGCCCAGCAGCTGTGGCAGCGCCACGCGAACCTGGAGTAGAGCGGTGCTTTGGCGCCAATACCAACCCACCACCAATAACCCCTGAAAGGGACCATCATGAAAATCCAAGTTGCCATCGATCTGCTCAGCACTGCCGAAGCGCTGGAGCTGGCTGGAAAAGTCGCCCCGTATGTGGACATCATCGAGCTGGGCACCCCGCTGATCAAGGCCGAAGGGCTGTCGGTGATCACCGCCATCAAGCAGGCCCACCCGGACAAGACCGTCTTCGCGGATATGAAGACCATGGACGCCGGGGAACTGGAAGCGGATATCGCTTTCGCCGCTGGCGCGGATCTGGTCTCCATCCTCGGGGCCGCCGATAATTCCACGATCGCCGGCGCGGTCAAGGCCGCCACCGAGCGCGGCAAGGGCATCGTTGTGGATCTGATCGGCATCGCTGACAAGCCAGCCCGGGCCCGCGAAGTTGCTGCGCTGGGCGTCCAGTTCGTCGAATTCCATGCTGGCCTGGACGAGCAGGCGCAGCCGGGCTACGACCTGGACGTGCTGCTGAGCGCTGGCATGGCATCCCAGGTGCCGTTCTCGGTGGCTGGCGGCGTCAGCATCAGCACGATCGCCAACGTCCAGAAGTCCGGCGCGCAGGTAGCCGTGGCCGGCGGTGCCATCTACTCCGCAGCCGACCCGGCACAGGCAGCCAAGGAACTGCAGGCCGCGCTGGTCTAGACGCGGTTCCCCGTGGGGGCGTGATCCCGATCTGACGGAGAAAGAGCACTGATCCTAGTGCGGGGTCGACGATGCTCATAGTGGTGAGGCCAGGCGCTGCAGGCTGCGGCCCTGGCTTCATTGCTGCCGTGAGGGTGGCATAGGCCTATACTTGCGCCGGCGTCCGTCTGAACTGTTCGACTTTCCCAGGGGCCTTGGCCGGTACGGTTTGGTGCGGCATTGCTTCGCGTCTGAACCCGGCACCTGGGCGCACACTGCGGTAATGGCAATGTCCGCCCTAGCGAAGAAACCGCGGGCTCGTTCCCAGAGGCCAGTCGCGGTTTCCTTCAGTACTTGTGGGATTGAATATCCGGATCATGTTCAGAAATTATTGAACGTTTCAAAAACCTGACTCAGATTGACGCAGAGAAAGCGCTCCCTCGGTAGGCCATTGACAACCCAAACTTGTTTTCGGATTTTGGCGCCGACCATGGCACGGCTGCTAGGTGTCCAAAGCGTCGACAGTCACCAGGGCAAGTCAGGCGCACAGGGCCACATAGGTGTCGGCAAGCTTCATGGACGTCCACGCCCAGATCGCGATGGCGAAAATGCCAACGGTCAGTGCTCCCGCGGTTCCGGGTACGACGGGTGTGAAGGCCGAAACCGCTGGAATGATCCAGCCCATCCGCCGCTGGCACTGCCTTCCCGGCTTCGGCGGTGCCGGGGCGCTCGCCGGTTTGGTGCGGTCGTAGACCTCGGTCATTTCCATCTGTATCCCGCCCCGCGGATGGAATTAATGCGTTCGGCGCCGATCTCATTGCGCATACAACCCATTGAAACGTCCACCACATTGGAAGCTGGGCCGAGGTCCATCAACAGTGGGACGAACAGAATGGCACGGTTGTGGGAGCCGCGCAGGAAAACAAGCTAAGGAGCCTCTGCTAACCCCGGGACTTGACACTATGTCAATTCATGACTTGGCTGGCAAGTTCTTCACCGTGCGCAAAGGCGATGACCTGGTTTATTGCCAGTTCGGAGACCAGCGAGATGAACTGTCCAGTGTCTCCGGCCATGTGCGGGGTGATGATGCAATTCGGCGAGCTCCACAGCGGATGGTTTGCCGGCAACGGCTCGGGATCGGTGACATCCAAGGCAGCATGCAGTCTGCCGGCTTACAGCTCCGGTAGCAGGGCCTCGGTGTCGACTATGGGCCCGCGTCCCACATTGACCAGCAGCGAGCGGTCCTTCATTGACGAGAGGAATTCGGCGTCGATGAGCTGCTCGGTATCCCGGGTATGCGGCAGGGCAACAGTCACCACATCGGCAGTGGGAAGAACAGCCCCGAGCCGATCGAGAGAATGAATGGTGAAGTCATGCTCATGGACTCGTTCTGTACGGGCAAAAGAATTTAGCTCGGCAGGCTTGAAGGGCAGTAGCCGCGAGCGGATTTCGCTGCCGACTCCACCGGCCCCGAGAAGCACTACCTTGGACCCCTGCAACGGGCTAGTCCACGTCCTGGTCCACTGCCGCTCGCGCTGCTGCTGGCCAACTTGCGTAGCTGGCGCAAGGATGCCAAGACCAGGGCGAGGCAGTGTTCGGCGGTGGCATCCTCCACGGCGCCCTTGGAATTGGCCAATGACACTTGTTCAGGAAGATGCTCCAGAACCCAATCGTATCCGATGGAGAGCAGATGGACATGCTTCAGTCCCCTTGATGCGGGAGACCCTTGAACGCAGCTCAGGATTGCTCGGACGTTCGGTAACTAGCACGTCGGCCGGCGGGGCGTCACTGGGGTCATCATCGATGTGCCAGAGGATCGGTTCGATTCCCGGAAGCTGCAGCCGGTCGACGAGATCCTGCCAGGGGGAGCAATACACGTAATGCCATGAGAAGAATGTCCTTTCGGGTTCTATGACAATTGTGACCGTTGGCTGACAGGGATGGAGAATCTGGTGACTGACTCGTTACTAAGCATCAGTTATTCCAGATTGCAGATCAAATAACTAATAGACTTAACCTATAATTCACAAAGGGATCATTGGAACAACCATACTGATGGGGCTTGGCTGGACAGTGTTTGTCTTTGGCCTCGTCGCGTTATTCTTCGGCCCGCTGGTCGGCGCGCTATTGGCGATTTCCGGCGCGGTACTGGTCAGCGGTCGCATGATCACCGAGGCGCTGAACAGGAAGTGGGACGCTTTCGAAGTACTGCAAAACAGCAGAGAAGAAGAAATGCCTGCAATCGATTTGCAACAGCCCACCGCGCTCTACCGTCTCCGAGAGCACCTCAGGGGTATGTGGCAGGCTGGCGAATCTCTGATTAGAGGCTGCTGGCTTGCGACGTTGGGGCCCACGGGATCGGCAGCAGCCCTCTGGCCAGGGCAACCGTTCGTCGCTTCCCAGTGAACTGGATCTTGATCTTTGCAGGCGAAATGGTTGTGATGAGTTTCTTACGTCTTTTTCGTCGTGTATAGCCATTCGCGCCCTTGGTTACAGAAAAGATCTAGGGAGAATCTGGCTTGTTCACCTTAGCCTGATATTGCGGACAGCTGCCGAACGAATTTCTCCAGTCTTGCCGACAGGGTCTTATCAGTCTTGGCGATCATCAGCTGGTGCAGAATGTGATAGGGCGGCTGGGACTTCAGCGATTAGAAAGCGGCATTGACAGTCGGGTTCGCGTTTAGAGCGCGCTGTAGGTCTTCGGGCACTAGGGCTGTGGCCTGCCCTTGGTAGGCGCGGTCCCACCGTCCATCGGCTTTGGCCTTATCGATTTCCGCTTGCCCACGAGGGCGCATCCTGCCTTGCGCGACTAGTTCCTGGACGAACTGTGTACGCGGCGGCCGGCGTCGGCCGCGAGCTTGAACCACGGCGCACCCATCTCAACGCCCAGGGCTTTGGCTTCGCTGCTACGTGCGACCGCGCAGCCGTCGTTATTGGATAGCACGATCACCGGGCGGGCATCGAGCTTCGGGTCAAAAACCCGTTCGCATGAGACATAGAAGCTGTTCACATCCACATGGGCGATGTATTCGCGCCGCGGCTTACGGTCGGAGGAGTCTATGTTGGTAACCATCGGTATCACTTTCGTTGATATTCGCTAAGAAGAGTTGACCCAATGACACCTTTATTGAACCCATGATCTATCTAAGCGAATTGGTTTCTTAAAATATAGAACATAGGTTTGACAGTTTGGATAAATAAATGGGTAGCCACCTCGAACACTTCGCGAGGTGCCTACCCATAAGGTGGTTGTTATTTCTTGCTTGAGATTCGGTGAATCCATGGAGGAATCCGAGGGTGACCGGCTGTGCTTCACCGCAGCATCTTCGGGTAACCATCACAGCGACTCGGCCATATCTGGACGGCTCTGGCCTCATCGGAAAAGATTAGTAACCAATACTTTGTCGCCGATTCTGGGTTTACCAAGTGCCGGAGAAGAACTATGCCTAGCTACAGCGACGGTTCAGCAGCAGAGTGTCGGTATACACGCTGGTGGGCTGTGTTCAGAGCGAGTGCCACATGCCTGTCCAGGCAGTAGCTGTGGCCATTACATCTTTTGTGCCATTAGATGGGCAACCTGATCTCATTGGCGAACCAGTCCTGCAATTGCGTCACCCAGGAGCCCCACAGGCCGGTGGCCATCAGAATTCCAAGAAGAATCAAGATGCCGCCGCCCGCGCGCATGATCGATAGCTGGTGCCGACGCAGGAACTTCATGGCACCCATTCCGCGTCGCAACCCCACTGCGATGAAAAGGAATGGCAGCCCCAGCCCCATGCAATAGAAGAATGTCAGTAAGGCGCCCTTCGCAGGGTTGGGGTCAAGGCCGGTACTCATTGCCAACACTGCGGCAAGTGTGGGTCCGATACAAGGTGCCCAACCAAGCCCGAAGGTCACACCCAATACCGGGGCACCCCACAAGCCAGCCGGTGGTTTGCGGTGCATCTTCACGTCGCGTTGCATGAAAGAAAATCCACCCATGAACACAATGCCCATGAAAATCACCAGCACACCGAGAAGCTGAGTGACCCAGGCACCTTCGAACCGCATCCATGCGGCGATTTGAGAAAAGACCACTCCGGCGAGCACGAAGACGGCAGTGAATCCGAGGATGAACAGAGCAATACCCGCGACCATGCGGCCACGTTTCTGCTCGACGAGATCAGCACCAGATAGCCCAGTCACGTAGCCAAGATAACCCGGAACCAAAGGAAGAACGCACGGCGACAGAAACGAGACGAGGCCGGCAAGGACCGCCACGGGAACCGCAAGCAGCAAGGATCCATCTTGGATAACCTCAGCAAAAGGGTTGCTCTGGACCGAAATTGCCAAGGTGGTGGCGAGCGGCAAATTCATCACAGCGACTCCTGAAGGGAGGTATCTATCAGGGCCTTAAGCGTGGCCTTTTCGGCCGCTCCAAGGACACGTGACGCGACCCGTCCCTGTTTGTCGAGCACCAGCGTGGTGGGCACTGCCTGCAATGGGACATATTGGGTCATAGCCAGCCGGATTTCACCTTGGGAGTCTTGCACCGATGGGTATGAGATCCCGAAAATGCGCTCGAAGGCTTGTGCGGCTTCTTTCTCGTCACGGATATTGATGCCGATAAATTCGGCCTTCACTTTAACTAAGGCAGCAAGCATGCCGGCGCGCAAGCAGGTACGCCGTCCCAAGCGCTGTGCTTGGGACTCGCTGAGGGTTTTCATGTTGTCAGACTCCTGAGAGGTTTGCAGAGACGGTTTGTGAGATCGGCGCCGGTTTATACATGGTTGTAGAACTGAAGTAGTAGGCCACTTCTTCCTGGGTCAAGGTGTCGGACCGAAGGCGGATGATCGAGAGGATGCCGAAGAGGCCGAGACCCAGCCCCATGCCCGCACCGCTGCCCGAGAGCAGCAAGGTGACGGCGAAGATGCCCATGCTCAAGGCGATGTAGGCCAGCACGAGGATTTATGCACATGCCCATGGTTTCGTGAGCTACTTGACGTAGGAGAATACTCCCATCATGCCGCGTTCCGCATGATAAGCATTGTGGCAATGTGTGAGCCATTGGCCCGGGTTATCGGCATCAAATTGGACGGTGACAGTTTCCCGTGGACGGACAATCACGGTGTCCTTTCGTGCCCCGGACTGCCCGATTTGGAAGGTATGGCCGTGGATGTGCATCGGGTGCCACATGTCGGTGTCGTTGATGAATTTCACTTCCACGCGCTGTCCTTCTTTCAGATCAAAGGTATGCTCAAATGGCTTGGCCATGTCGAAACGATGGCCGTTGATGCCCCAGTCGTAGTTCTCCATTCCGCCGGTCAACCGCAGCTCGTGGACTTGGTCCGGCGTCTTGACCGCAAGATTCACGGAAGGGTCGGCGGTGAGCTGTCCACCGTCAACGATCTCTCCGGTCAAGGCCGTCGGGAGATCACCCTTTCTTGGGGCCGTACCTGTCCCGGTTGCAATGAGACCGTAGGCCATTTGGGCTTTCCCTTCGGCCAAGGCCAACAACGGTGTGAAACCATCTTGGATCGTCAAAAGCGCGTCGATGCGCTCTCCCATGCCCAAGACGACGGCGTCAACCTCAGCGTGAACGACCGGGAATCCATCGGTATGGGTCACGATAAGTTTCTGTTTCGGAACTCCGACCCGGTAGGCAGTGTCGCCCGCGGCGTTGACAATACGCAATCGAACTCGATCCCCGGGTTGTGCCATAAAAACCTCGGGGTTTTCGATGGTGGTGCCGTTGAACAAATGCAACGGATAGGCCACGTCACCGGCATCTCCGCCCAAAAAATCGCTGGTTGCACCCATGAGCATATGGCCCATCACCATGCCGCCGTCTTCGCTACCGTGGCTCATTCCACTCATCGGTGCCATCCCCTTAGCGAGCTCCTTCATCGCTTCATCAGGCGTTCCGGTGACACCATCAAGCCAGTCATCCAAGACGATCACCCACTCCTTGTCGTACTGCAATGGTTCTTGCGGATCATCAATGATCAGAGCGCCATAGAGGGCGCGTTCGCGCTGCATCTCGACGTGGGAGTGATACCAATACGTGCCGGGATGTGCCAGCTTGAAGTCATAGGAATAACTGGTCCCAGTCTCCACTGCCTCCTGTGTGAGTCCAGGCACGCCGTCGGCGTTGTTGCGTAAGGCAAGACCGTGCCAGTGGATGCTGGTGGATTCAGGAAGCTCATTGGTGAGGTTCAGGTTGAGCTGGTCACCGACCATGCCACGTAGTGTGGGGGCGACCAGCTTCTTGTCGTATCCCCATGTAGTGATCTTCTCTCCGGCCATTGCCGTGCTTATCGACTCTGCCTTCAGCGTTTTCGTGACCGTCTTTCCGGTACTGGGGCGCAAGTTTTCGACTTCTGCGATGAGCGGGTCGGTGGGCAGGACTCGGGACACCCCGGTGGAGTTCTGGGCCTTGGGTGCGCAGGCGCTTAGGGCAGCAGCTGCGGTCGTGGCAATGGACAGTCCAAGGAAGGAACGTCGGTTGAATTGGTAAGTCATGAAGCAGTCCTTTATGAAGTGTGAGTCTTGGGGGAGCATAGGAAAATAGAGGATGGCGGCCAGCTCGTGGCGCGCAGTCGATCCAACGGATTACGGTTTTTACGCAGCCTCATGCCGCTTTGGCGGTCCGCCGTGTCTGCAATGCCGCTGGCCGCCGTCTGGTATTTCGACGCCTAGCTCTCTGAGCTTGGAGGAACACGGTGCCTAAGAGCTAACCTGCGGTGATTAGAGATCGTGACCGACGTTCGGCGGGTCGTTGATCCGGCCGAAGCCTACATTTCCGGTTACTGAAGATAGCGGTGGTAGATACTGGTTGCCATTCCATCCTTGGAGAATCGCTGCTCGACGCATGTCCAACCGTGCTTCTCATAGAATTTACCTGCCCCGTTGGCACCGGCCGCGGTGGCGAGCTCGGCCAACCTGGCATGGTCCGCTGTTGCACGTTTAAGGAATGCGTCCATCAGAAAAACGCCTATTCCTTCACCACGCCGATCTGGCAACACCACAAGTGATGTAATGACAGCAGGCGACGGTATCACTCTGTCGCTGGATACCGGGCTAGCGGTGCGTCCTAGCAGACGACGGGCATAGGGACGTGCGCGGGTGCCCAGAAAATGAAGAAGTACACGTGGCCGGATGGAGAGCGCCGCGAGACCCGAGAGGAGAAGTCCCCACTTCTGGTTGGCAAGTACGTCAGCGATGTGGCGGACTTGGTTGGTCGAGCCAATTAGGAAGCCTATTGGCTGTTCATCGTCACTCACGGCGACAAGGGCAATCCCGAATCGTTCGGTGAGGAACGTTTTCATCCAACGACGTACGAAGTGGTTTCCTAAGTGGGGGAATAATCCATCTGGAAGGTAGCGGATCATGTCCGAGGCCATCCTGCTCAGGTCTTGTTCTGTGGCATCTCTGATGACGACAGGTGAGCCGGTGCCGGGATTCTTTGAGGTTATTCGGCTCATGGGGTTTTCTCGGTGAAAGTCGCTCCGTCGTCCGTGGAGTGTGAGATACCCGTACTGGTGGCCACCCAGATCCGCACCTGTCCGCCATCGTCGCCGGTGGCGGCAATGGCAGCCGGTTGCCCGGTGACGACTCCACCAGTCTCTTGCCAAGTGCGTCCGGCATCGCGGCTGAGCTGCACCGCACCATCCGGTTCCACTCCGACGGCGACCGATTTGCTGGCAACAGCGGTCAGCAGCAGGACCGGAGCGTCTTGGGGTAAGGTCCAGGTTTTCCCGCCATCTTCAGAACGGTGTACTCCTTGTTCGGTGGTGGCCAGCACGACTTGGGACAGCGGGCTTCCGGCGAGATGATAGGGCTGGATGCCGGCATCTATGGTGTTCCATGTGACCGTGTCATCGGTCACCCGCAGTGTGCCGTCAAAACCGATGACGCTCTCGCCGGTGACGGCCAAGGCGTGGAAATCGGATTTGCCTTGAAGAGAGAGCGGTTCCCACGTGGACCCGCCATCAGTTGATCGGATCAAACCCGCCGGGTCGGGCAGACCGGTCTCAGTCGACGGGTGCCCGGAAGCGTAATACTCGTCTTTTCCGGCGGTGGCGAATCCCATCAGGTCAATGGTGGGCCCGATTCTCTGCGGTTCGTCAGCTGTGGCATCGAAGAGTCCCTCATGGGTGGCCAAAAGGATGCGCCCGGAATCCGGGTCAACGCTCATGCCGTGGACGTGGCTGAAGACTGCGACGCTGGCAGCTTCTTGCGCAGCGGGTCCTTCGCTGATTGACTGCGTGCAGCCCGTGAGTAGGGCCATAGAGAGCGCGGCGACGGACAAGACTGCGCGTTTTTGAGCGCGCAAAAGTGAGTTCTGTGTAAGCATGGTGGTTCCTTGAATCAATCAGAAGTGCTGGTCAGATGGGTCAGGGGAGTCGGCACCCTAGGCACCAGCGGCAACGTGGAGTCTTTAGAGGTCGGCTAGCAGGGTCTTCATGGCCTGAATTTCGGTTCCCTGGCTGGAGACAACATCCTTAGCCAGCTCGACGGCTGCAGGATTCGATCCGTTGGCGACTTCGTCCTCAGCCATAGTGATGGCCCCCTCATGGTGGGCGATCATTTGGGTCAGGAACAACCGCGAAGCTTCGGTGCCCTGGGCGGCTTCGAGGTTGGAAAGGTCCTCCGGGGTCATCATCCGTCCATCTCATGGCTTCCGGACATCTTCATAGGCTCGCCCCAGGTCTGGAGCCAGTCGTTCATTTTCTTGATTTCCGGCCCCTGGGCGGCTTTGATGTCCTGGGCAAGCTCGGTAACCCGGGGATCCAGGTTTTTCTTGGCCAGCATGATGTCGCTCATCTGGACAGCCTGTTCGTGATGAGGCGTCATCATCTGCGCGAACATGGCATCGGCACTATTGTGGTCGGCTGCAGCATCGGAGGCCGACGGCGGCATGCTGCCATGATCCATGCCGGACATAGAGCTTTCAGGCTCGGTGGTGCCAGCGTCCGTGGAGCATCCGGACAGGACGAGCGCTGCTGCAAGAGCGGTTGCCGAAATGGAAGTCAGGCGTTTCATGTGGGTATTCCTTCAAAGTGTTCTCAAACGGGGTATCCATCAATACCCGGCCAAGACGGCACACAGGGGTGAGCACGAATAGCCGGAGCTCTCCCCGGTATGGGGAAAGCGGCCGGCGTTTTTATGTGCGACTGATAGAGAGTTCGATGAGTGAGGGAGTCCACGGCAACCGGTTTGCCGGTGCAGGCATGACTGGCGGGGCGCGCAGCCCCTTGCCAGGAATAATGAACCAACGCTTAGGAAGAAACCACAAGACGGCCAGGACAATGACTATGAGTACGCACATGGCAGCCATGAGATGATGCTCGCCATTGCATGGCCCGTAGCAGGTACTATCTGCCTCGCCACCGACCGTCCCATCTGTGGCCATTACGGCTGGACCGTGATCGTGGGAGACTGCTTGGTGCGTAGAGGCCGCGCTCAGACCAGCAGTATCTGGCGCTTGGTGGGACGCTCCTAAGACATGCATCCCCAAGATTCCGAGGATGATTCCGGCCAAACCCAGCATAAGAATAACTGGGCGGCGGCCAGCAGGATTGCCCGGCGTAGGGACAAGCAGAGACAGGAAACGACGAGGCGTCATAACCTGATTCATCGCATCCTGCCTTTCCACCAGAGTGAAGGTTTTCATCTCAAGGGTACTGGTGCATCCTGTGCCCGGCAAAAGAAAGCGCTTGAAACTGGTCTAGTGTGATTAATGTATGGTGTCTGGATCGAGATTGATGCGTCGCAGCAATTGGGCGTTGAGCGCGACAACGATGGTGGACAGGGACATCAGGATCGCTGCGATGGCCGGAGAGATCGACACCCCAGCAAACGCCAGTGCTCCGGCAGCCAGCGGGACCGCAATCACGTTATAGCCGGTGGCCCACGCCAGGTTCTGGATCATCTTGCGGTAGCTGGCTCTGGATAGTTCCAGCATAGACATCACCGCCCGCGGGTCGTTGCCGGCCAAGACAACCCCCGCCGATTCTATTGCCACATCGGTGCCGGCACCGATGGCAATGCCAACCTCGGCCCGAGCCAGTGCTGGGGAGTCGTTGACCCCGTCCCCGACCATGGCCACTTTCAGGCCGCGGGCCTGCAGCTCGGCAACCTTCTTATCCTTGTCCTGGGGCAGAACTTGGGCGAAGACCTCGTCGATGCCCAGCTTTCCAGCCACTGCTTCGGCGACCTGCTGCGCATCACCGGTGATCATCGCGACTTTGAGGCCCCGGGACTGCAACGCGGCAACGGCCTGGCGGGAATCGGCGCGGATCTCATCTTCCAAACTCAGGGCACCAATCACTTGCCCAGCACGAACCACGTGGAGTACGGAGGCGCCTCGCTCGACCCAAGGCTGAGTCTGCTCCTGCAGTTCTCGCGGGATCGTCAGGGCTTGGGAGTCAAGCAAGTTCGGTCCGCCGATCATGATGTCGGCTCCATCGACGTTGGCGGTCACGCCACGCCCGGTCAGCGAGGTAAATTCGGTTGCAGTCGGAATCCGGATGTCTCGGGCCCGGGCCGCTGCGACGATAGCCCGGGCCGAGGGATGTTCGCTGTCCGCCTCAACTGCGGCCGCCAGTGCCAGCAAGTCGTTATCGCTGAGACCAGGGGCTGTGGCAATGCCGGTCAGACCAGGCTGGCCCAGAGTTAGAGTGCCGGTTTTGTCGAAGAGGACCACATCGATGGTGCGCATCCGTTCCAAGGCCATGCGGTTCTTGATCAGCACTCCAGCCCGTGCCGCCCGTTCGGTGGAGATCGCGATGACCAGTGGAATGGCAAGGCCCAGTGCGTGCGGGCAGGCGATGACCAGAACGGTGACGGTGCGGATAACCGCCTCGTTGGGACTGCCCAGGAGCACCCAGGTGAGGAAGGTGATGATGCCGGCGCCCAGAGCGAAGTAGAACAGAAAAGCCGCTGCACGGTCCGCTAGCGCTTGGGCTTTCGAGGAGGAAGCCTGGGCCTCAGAGACCAGACGCTGGATTCCGGCTAGAGCGGTATCTGACCCGACGGCTGCCACCTTGATGCGCAGGGAGCTGTCCGTGGCCACAGTGCCGGCCACTACGCTGTCTCCGGGACCTCGCGGTACGGTCTTGGATTCGCCGGTGATCATCGATTCGTCCAGTTCCGCTTGACCTTCGGTGATTTCCCCGTCAGCAGGCAGCCGGCTACCGGAGCGGACCAGTACGATATCGCCGACGGATAGATCGCTGATTCGTACTGTGTCCGTGCCCTCTGCGGTGACGCGTTCGGCTTCATCAGGTAGCAGTTCTGCCAGAGCATCTAGTGCGCCGCGCGCCGAGCCTAGGGCGCGCATCTCGATCCAGTGGCCCAGAAGCATGATCACTACCAGCAGGGCCAGTTCCCACCAGAAGTCGAGGTTGAAGTTGCCGATGCCTAGCGTGGTGATCCACGAGGAGAGAAAGGCGATAGTGATTGCCAGCGTGATCAGCAGCATCATTCCAGGCTGCTTGCTGCGCAGTTCTTTCCAGCCGCCCTTCAGGAAGGGCAGTCCTCCGTAGAAGAAGATCACCGATCCGAGCACCGGAGCGATCCAGGCGGCGCCGGGGAAGTCCGGGATCTGATAGCCGAAGAGGTGGGCGAACATCGGGCTGAAAATTACCACCGGGATTGAGAGTGCCAGGCTCAGCCAGAACTTATTCTTGAACATCGCGGTACTGTGTCCTGCGTGCTCGCCGTGGCTGTGGACGGCGTGTTCATCGTCAACTGCCGAATGCGCATGGCCAGCCGGCATCGCCTGGCCATGAGTCGGCTGTTCAGACATCGGGTGTCCCGTGTGACTGTCTTTGGATGCGAGAGTGCGACCCCCGTGCCCAGGGGAGACTGAGTGGCCGTGTTCCCGGTTCTCCGGTGCGTGGTTCATGATGGCTTCCCTCCTGGACCCCCGAGGGCGGCCTCGAATTCTCGTCTGAATACGCCGGCCCTAACACTGGGGGGCAACCGCCCGTTAAGTCCTGCGTAGGTTCAGAATATACCCTAAGGGGGTATAACTCGAGTTTTCTGGCAAGCCTCATCTGTCCACTCGTGCCCAACAACAGACGCTTAGCCGATGGCCGCCAACAGCAGGGCACAAGCTTTTTCGCACCGGCGGCAAGCTTCAGCGCAGACCTGGCAATGCTCGTGCATGCCAGCATGCTTCTCGCATTCGGTGGCACACTGCTGGCAGGCTGTCCGGCAGGCTTCAAGCATTGCCTTGACTGCCGATGGGTTCTGGCCGGTTTGGCGAGTCAGCACGTTGACGGTGGCGTTGCAGATATCGGCGCAGTCGAGATTGGTCCGGATGCAGAGACGCAACTCGGCGACCATGTCTTCGGCCAAGCACGCGTCGGCACACGCGGTACAGCTCTGGGCGCATTCGAAACAGGCGGCGATACAGTCCTCAAGCTTCTGAAGGACCGGGTCATTGGGTTTGTTGGGGTGGGTTTTCAGCATGGAGATGATGTGACTCATTGATTTTGCTCCTTAGTCTCGATGGATACCGCGGACGCTACCACTTTGAGATCGTGAACTGAAGCCTTTAAGCAACTTGTACAGTAGCGCAACAAACACGACCCCGCATGAGCGTCGGATACACAAATTTCAGCGATGGCGCATAGCCGTTTCCTTACCGTTAATGCAGCATCGTTTCCAAGAGTGAGTATGTCTGCTGCCGGGGTATCGGAAAGGTTATGGATCGAGTCCACGAGCAGTACCACCGGTCAGCTTAAGCACCGCCAAGAACCGTAAATCTTGGTGCCGAGGAAGAAGAAATTTGCAACTATATAGCTTCTCAGGTCTAGGGTCCGGTGACTGCATACTTGGAAGCCCAGCGGGAGAAGGAACTGGGCGAGATCATCGCTGCGGAGAATTTGAAGCCGGAAGAAACAGCCCAGTTCATCGATGCTGCGTTCCGTGAGGGAAGCATTCGGGCCTCGGGAACAGCGATCACCAAGGTCTTGCCTCCGGTGTCTCGTTTTTCAAAGGAGAAGAACCATGGGGAGAAGAAACGGCGGGTGGTGCAGAAGCTTGGGGAGTTCTTTGAGAGGTTCTTTGGGTTGGTCTCGAAAAGATAGGGATGGCTGAGGTCGGACGGTGGCGCACTGACCGTCCCATAATCGGTCGTTTTTGACCAGACAACCAAGAACCAGGAATCCCCGGCGTATGACTGTTAGTTTCAATTGGCGGTTTATCACCGTTAAAAATGGCGCACCGCACAGCACCACCCACTTTGGTTTTAGATGGTTGAAGGCGGGGCGCTAATTTCCCGGTGGAAATAGTGCCCCGCCTTCAACGGCAACGAAACCAGCGCTAATGCAGGACGTTGCCCGGCTGCTGGGTGAGCTGCTTGCGGTGGATACGGGCAGCACGAAGGCCGTTGGCAATCACGATGACTTCTGCGACCTCGTGAACCAGCACTACCGCGGCTAATCCAAGCACTCCGGTAATAGCCAAGGGCAGCAGGACAACGATGATCGCCATTGACAGAACGATGTTCTGATTCATGATCGCTCGGCCCCGTCGGGCATGGGACAAGGCTTGCGGGATCAGTCTCAAGTCATGGCCGGTGAAGGCTACGTCGGCTGATTCTATGGCGGCATCGGCACCGGTAGCGCCCATCGCAATCCCCACGGTAGCGCTAGCCAAGGCAGGGGCATCGTTGATCCCGTCACCGATCATCCCTGTAGGAACCTGCTGCACCGACGAAGCGATTTCACGGGCCTTGTCTTCAGGTCGCAGTTCGGCATGAACGGTGTCTATACCGGCGATTGAAGCCAGCGCGTGGGCAGTACGGGAGTTATCGCCGGTGAGCATCACCACGTCGATTCCCTGGTTATGCAGGTCTCGAATTGCCTCGGCCGCTTCAGGGCGTAGTTCATCGCGCACGCCGATCACGCCAATGACCTGCTCTGCACGGGTGACCATGACGCAGGTTTGCCCGGAGGCCTCCATGGATTCAACAGCGGAAGCAAGCGATCCTGGGGCAATCCATCGAGGACTGCCGACCCCGACCTGAACACCATCCAGGACGCCGGTAATGCCGTGTCCTGGCTCTTCTTTAACCGCCGCTGCCTCCGGGATCGCGGGTACTGCTGCGGTGATGGCCGTAGCTAGAGGGTGGGTGCTGTGCTGTTCCAGGGCGGCAGCAACGGCGAGCACCTCTTCGCGAGTCGCATCATCAACGGTCTCGACTTGCGTGACCACTGGCTGATTGCGTGTGAGTGTTCCAGTTTTATCTACCGCGATGCGGCGCAGGGAACCAAGCCGTTCGAAGGCTGCTCCGCTTTTGATGATGACACCGAACTTGCTGGCAGCTCCGATGGCGGAAACAACGGAGACAGGAACGGCGATGGCCATCGCGCAAGGCGAGGCTGCGACCAGCACGATCAGTGCGCGGGTGATCCAGGTTTCGGGATCGCCGAAGATCGCTCCAAGCACAGCAACCAGTACGGCCAGGACGATGACACCGGGAACCAGCGGGCGGGCAATGCGGTCAGCGAGCCGTGCCCGTTCGCCACGTTCCGACTGGGCTTGCTCGACCAGGCTCACCAACGTGGTCAGGGAGTTGTCCGTGCCGTTTGCCGTTGCAGTGACTACTAGCGCGCCGGATGAATTGATGGAACCAGCAGCAACCTGGTCGCCTACGGTTACTTCCACGGGAATTGATTCCCCCGTGATAGCGGAGGTGTCCAAGCTGCTTGATCCTTGGCTGACCACGCCATCGGTTGCCAAGCGTTCACCAGGCTTCACGCGCAGGGCATCGCCAATCTTGATCTCTGCTGCACTGACCACGACCGGTGCGTCGTCACGGATGACGGTGGCCGTTTCCGGGACGAGCTTCAACAAAGAGCGCAGGCCCGAGCGTGCCCTGTCCATGGCTTTGTCTTCCAGGGCTTCGGCAATGGAATACAGGAATGCCAGGGCTGCGGCTTCTTCGATATATCCGAGGATGACCGCACCGGTGGCGCTGATGGTCATCAGCAGCCCAATGCCGAGTTTCCGTTTCGTGAACAGGTTTCGCAGGGCGCCGGGCACAAAGGTAAAAGCGCCCAGCAGCAGGCCGATCCAAAACAGCACCAAGGCCACGATGGCTGCGCTTTCGCCGTGGGTGCTCCATTCAAGGACGAGCCCAGCGAGGAAGAAAACGCCTGAGGCTATGGGGACGAGCACGTGCCAATCCCGCCACCAGGGCAGTTCCTCTTCGAATTCTTCGGTGGGTTCCGGTGAATCGCAACCGCAGGCGGAACTCATGCTTGCTCCTCGTGTTCTCGATCGGCGCTGGTGGCGCAGTCAGGGCAGGAAGAGTCCAGGCAAGGTACTTGATCATCGACGGCCAACGTCACGTCAACCAGGGCGCTCAGGGCGGTGGTGAGGTGAGGATCGGTGATTTCGTACCGGGTTTTGCGGCCTTCCATTTTCGCCACGACAATTCCGCAGCCGCGCAGGCAGGTCAAATGGTTGGAAACGTTGGCGCGGCTCAGTCCTAGGGCCTGGGCAAGTTCCGCTGGGTATCCGGGTTCGTGCAGCAAGGACAGGAGGATGCGTGACCGGGTGGGGTCGGCCATGGCGCGGCCAAGCCGGTTCATCGCATCGATCCGTGATTCAATGTTCATCATACGATGTACTATACAGCACTTGATGTACTAGTGGCACCGCCCAAAATCGGTCGTTTTCGGGATGAACCCTCGTGCCATCCGAGCTGAGTGATCGAATGGCGCGATGGTGCTGCCAACGGATTCCCGAAACTAGGGGCCGATACCGTGGAGGACCAAAAGAGCGAACTAGCGTTTTCGGGACATGCTCGAACTCTTTCTTCTCCGGAGACTCCAGGAGTTCTCGGTGCCTCTTTGACGGCTCTTAAAAGTTAAGCGTGGCGCAGGATGCTCAGCAGGGCCGTAGCCCCGCCGTATACAACAATATTCGAACCCGGTAATGACTATGATTCCGATAACCCCGGCCAATGCGTTTCAGGTTCTTCGCCGTTAGATTCGCTGCCTCGCTCCGGGCGTTCGTCAGCCGGGTGCGCACGAACACCAGTAGCTCCCTGCGCCACGCGCTCAACGTCCTGAACAGTGATTTCGCCTCCACCATTTTCGTTGCTTTTACCGACTTCTCCAGCACCGCCCACCTCGCCTGGAACTCGTGAACATCCGTGGCGCGCAGCAGGTCCCTCACGTGTTCCTTGATCCCATAGATCACTCCAAGTTCGGGATCCGTTTCAAGGATCAATTTGAGGCGTTCCACTTGCTTGATCGACAGGTTCTCCAGATTGCAGGTCAATAATTTGCGGTACTTGTAAGCCGGTTCTGTGCTCCTGCCTCGACGCTCGTGCACCTCGTGCGAGCGGCGCCGGCGCACTTGGGTGATCATCAGGTTCGCCCGGGCAATCACATGGAAATGATCCACGCTGATCTTCGCCTTGGGCAAGGTGTCCCGCACCGCCTTGCGGAACTCTGAAGACTTGTCGATCGCCACGACCTGCACCCGCTGACGCCAATACCTTGGCCGGGCCTTCAACCATCTCTTCACCGCCGCACCGCGGCTGCCATCCACGATATCCAGGATCTTCCCCGTATCCAGGTCGGTGAACACGATGGACCACGGCTCGATCCGCACCACTTTCCCAGTCCGGCCGCGCGCGGAGCGGACCTTGCGGAAACGGTGCTCGTCGATGCCCAGGCGCCGGATGAACATCCGGTCCACGTTCCCGACCAGCTCACCGACGATGTTCAGCCGGGCCATGACCGTTGGCCATGAAACGGAGTGCGCGGCAGCGACCCGGGAGACCGCGCGCAGCTCGCAACGCATCTCGTCCACCAGTTGCTGGGAGAGCCTGGCGGTGATCCTGGCCCGGAACGGCAGCTGCTCGGTGGTTTCCACGAAGGACCGCCGTTCGCAAGCCTGCTCTTGGCAGGCCATGCGCCGCTTGCGGACCAGGACTTGCAGGTCGTGACCGCCGGCTGGCAGGTCTTTGACCCGGTGTACCGGCCTGGCCTGGATCCTGGTGGTCAGCACCCCGCAGGAAGGGCAGGCAGCTTCGGTCGCTATGGGTTCGACAAGTACTTGTCGCCCGGAAGATTCGTGGGTCGCGGCGATGACGCGGTAGTCGGTGAGGTTCAACAGAATCGACGCAGCATCGATTCCACCGGTATCCTTGAACACGGCTCGTAGTTCCTTGCAGATGAATTTGTTTTAGTCGACATCCATCTTCGCAGAGGACTGCGAGCCTTACTTATTTTGGGGTCACCACGCTAAAAATCGAAGAGCCACTTTAGCGATGACCTGGTCTGGTGTGTGTCTGCGTGCCATTGTTTCCGTGATTCCTCCTGTGTCCATTGTCGGACACGAGTACTCACATAGTCACTGGACTACTTTTCGGGGACCCAACCAGGTTGGCTGGTACAACTCCCAGCGCCTGCATTCGGCACTCGGGTACAGGTCGCCGGCGGATGTTCATCAACAGTGGATGGGAAGGCCTGGCACGCTCGCGGAAGCCGCGTAGGAAAAACAAGAAAAGGAGCCTCTACCAAACCCGGGGCTTGACACGGTCGATGTTGGAGGCCGGTGGTTCAGGCCCGGTTTACACTCTGAATTGTGAAGAGCCTGAAAAGGTCATCCTTGATTTCGGTGGAATAGAAGCTCGACACTCCTATTATCCCAAGTCCGGATCACTTCTTCGTTTTAATGACTGTTAATGACGCGCCTGCCATGAAACCACCGGGCTAATGCGCATCCAAGCTGTGAACTATAAGAGATGTTGCGCCGGTCAGCACTTTGGTCGCCGAGGACAGCGCAGAAATTGAGAAGACGAGCAATGGCGGATCAACGCTGATCGAGGCCACGGACGTTGCCGTGAGAGCAACCGGTCCGTCGCCGGCATCGGCGGTTATCAGGCTGACGCCACCGGGGTGCCCGCGGAAGATCGCTTTGAAGTCATCCGCGGGCAACGATGGTGTCGCCGATTCTGTCACTTCAGACGCGGGCACCAACAAGCTCCTCGCGCAGGATGCCAGCCCCTGCGCTGAGCGCACTGAGCTTGGCCAAGGCCACATCGCGGCGGAACGGGGCCATGCCGCAGTTGGTGCTGGCAATCAGCTTGTCCGCATCGACATATTCGAGAGCTTTGCGCAGGGTCTGCGCCACTTCCTCGGGAGTTTCCACAGCGTCATTGGCCACGTCGATGGCTCCAAGCATCACTCGCTTGCCGCGCACCATTTCGACGACCTCCAGCGGGACATTCGAGTGGTGGGATTCCAGCGAAACGGTATCGATGGAGGAAGCCTGCAACAGCGGGAAGGACTTCTCGTAGTGGCGCCACTGGGCACCGAGAGTCGCTTTCCAGTCATTATTCGCCTTGATGCCGTAGCCAAAGCAGATGTGGACCACGGTCTCGGCTTTGAGCCCCTCGCAGGCGCGCTCCAGGGAAGCGATGCCCCAGTCGGCCACCTCATCAAAAAAGACGTTGAAGGCAGGCTCGTCGAACTGGATGATATCCACTCCGGCGGCCTCGAGCTCGCGGGCTTCCTGGTTCAGGATGGTCGCGAATTCCCACGCCAGCTTTTCCCGGCTGCGGTAGTGAGCATCGTACAAGGTGTCCACCATGGTCATCGGGCCAGGTAACGTCCACTTGATCTGCTTGTCGGTGCAGGAACGCAGGAACTTTGCGTCCTGAACGAATACCGGCTTTTCACGTTCAACGGCACCGACGACGGTAGGCACGCTCGCGTCGTAACGGTTGCGGATGCGCACCGTCTCACGCTTTTCAAAATCAACACCGCTCAGGTGCTCAATGAACGTGGTGACAAAATGCTGGCGCGACTGCTCGCCATCGGCAATGATGTCGATGCCGCGCTGGGCCTGTTCGAGGACCGCAGCGCGCATGGCGTCATGCTTGCCTTCGCGCAATTGCTCGCCTTCAAGCTTCCAAGGGGACCAAAGCTTTTCAGGTTCGGCAAGCCATGAAGGCTTGGGCAGGCTACCGACAATCGACGTGGGGATAAGCGGGGAAGTCATGAGTTATCTTTCGGAATCTTAGGCGACGGGTGCCGGGCAGGAAGCGGACCACTGATCGAGCAGTTGGCGATTCGGGATGATGAAATGCTCTTCGGTGAACTTGCCTTGGATCTTGCCCAACTGAGTTCGTTCTTCGCGGTCATAAAAGACGCGAGTGGGGGAGAAATCTTCGGCGCCAAGGCTCGGGTGGTACACAGCCGGTGCCGCCGAATTGGCGTTGTAGATCTCCGGGCGGTAGATCTTCTGGAACGTCTCCATGGTGCTGATCAGGCTGATCAACTGCAGATTCGTGTAATCGTTGAGCAGGTCGCCGCGGAAGTAGAAAGCCAGCGGGGCAACAGCGCCTGGTGGCATGAAGTAGCGCACGCTCAAACCCATTTTTCCGAAGTACGCGTCGGTCAAGGAATTTTCATCCTGCTGGTATTCCAAACCAAGCACTGGATGGCTGTTGCCGGTGCGGAAATAGGTCTTGGAAGTCGAGACGCTGATGCAGACCACCGGCAGCTGGGCAAAACGCTCACGGTACGCCTGTGAGTTCAAGAAATGCTGGAAGAGCTGCCCATGGAGATCGCCAAAATCCTCCGGAAGCACCGGGGCTCCGCTGTCATTACACGATGCTGGGAGCACCACGCTGAAGTCGTAATCGCGGACATAGGAAGAAAAATTATTGCCGACCATGCCCTGGGACCGGGTACCCGTGAGTTTATCCACGATCGTGGTTTCAAGCACTTCTAAAAGAGGAAATTCCTGATCGGTATTATTGGCAGAAAAATGTACATTTGCGGAAATGATTTCCAATTCCAGTGTATAGCGGTCACCTTGGGGATTGTCCCAGTGAGCCAGGGAATTGAAACGGCGGTTGATCATCGTCAGGGCATTGCGAAGGTTCTCTTCGCGACGCTCTCCGCGCGCCAAATTGGCGAAGTTTGTCGTGGTTCGAGAATTCGCAGAAGGGGAGTAATTCTCGTCGAATCTTGTGGTGCTAATGCTGAAATTTAATGCGTCTGCCATGATGGCCAATCTGTATTTGGGAGGCCTGGACAGGCCGAGGGGAAGTCGTTGCGTCAATCATGCAGGGTGATTCTTGATATCAGGTAACTCGATATAACTATGGATTCATATAGACTCAAACTATGGTTCAGGTTTCGAATGGATTGACGCTCCAGCAGCTGCGCTACTTTGTGGCGGTCGCCTCCGAGGGGTCGATCTCGGCTGCCGCCGACCTCATCTACGTCGCGCAGCCCAGCATGTCGGCGGCGATGAAGGAACTCGAATCCCGGGTGGGACGCACCTTGCTGATGCGCTCGGCCAGGGGAGTGACGCTCACTGCTGAAGGCGCAGAATTCCTCGGCTACGCCCGGCAGGTGCTCGAGCAGGTGGAGCTTCTTGAGCACCGCTACCTCGGCCGCCCCGCCGCGCGGCGGCTGCTGGGCGTCTCCACCCAGCACTACTCCTTTGCGGTGGATGCCTTTGTCCGGATGGTCCAGGCCAGCGGGGCCGAGGAGTACCAGTTTTCGCTCCGCGAGACGCGCACCGAGGAAATTATCGAGGACGTGCGAACCCTGCGCAGCGATATCGGGATCCTCTACCGCAACGACTTCAACCGGAAAGTCATCGACAAGCTGCTGCGCGAATCCCGCCTGGTGTTCCACCCGCTGTTCCTCGCCGACCCGCACATCTTCGTATCGCGCAGCAACCCGCTGGCCACCCGTGACCAGGTCACCCTCGAAGACCTCGAAAACCTGCCTCGGCTGACCTTCGATCAAGGCGCGAACAACTCGTTCTACTTCGCCGAGGAAGTGCTCTCCACACGCTCCAGCCAGCGGGAAATCCAAGTCTCGGACCGTGCGACCATCTTCAACCTGATGATCGGCCTGGGCGGGTACACGATCTCCACCGGCATCATCAGCGACGAGCTGGATCCATCCATCGTTGCCATCCCGCTGGACATCGATGAGCGCATCGAGATCGGCTGGATCGATCACGCCGCGATCCCGCTCACCGACCAGGCTCAGCGCTACCTGCAAGAAGTCCGCGCAGTGGTGGCCAGCTTCGGGGTGGAAGTGCTCGGCTGAGCCGCCAACAGCGTAACTCTCGGTCATCGAGTGCCGCTCCATCGTCATAAACTTCCAGAAAAACCTTGAAAGTCTCGGGGTTTTTCTCATTTTGGTGCGTCATAAAGTGGCGCCAGCCACCGCGTCATCATGACAAGTGCACGACATATGAAGCTTGGCGGCCTTGTATGAAGCCGGCCGCCCGATAGCGCTTGCACCCCTCGCAGCCCATGGCCAACCATGGAAGAACAACAAACCATCAAGAGCGACTAAGAGATCTGGCTCGTTGACGTCGCAGCAACCATCGGGAAACCGAAAGGTGCTAATGCCAGGAACGATGGAGCAGTTCCGAACGCGTTTTCGCGCTGTGCTTCGTGCCGCCGCACGATGCCAATCGGTGCACTCCCTCGCAGAGAATCGAGGAGGAGCTATGAGCCAAGGAACCGACGCGGTCCACGCAGGATACCGCCCGAGCGGAGACTTCCGCCCGATGCTGCCGCCACTGCACAATTCCGCAGCCTACCAATTCCAGTCGCATGCCGAAGCGATCGAGAAGTTCGCGCTGCGCCAGGCCGGCTTCACCTACTCGCGCACCGGTAACCCGACCGTGTCCATCCTCGAGCAGCGCGTCGCTGCCCTGGAAGGCGGGGCCCACGCGGTGGCCACCGCCACCGGGCAGGCTGCCGTGGCCCTGTCCCTGCTGGCCCTGGCCCAGGGACCTAAGCACATTGTGGCTTCCTCCTCGCTCTACGGCGGCACCGTGGACCTGTTCATCGACACCTTCGCCGACTTCGGGATCCGCGTCAGCTTTGTCGACCAGGCTGATCCTGCCGCCTGGGAAGCTGCCATCGAGTCGGACACCCGGGCGTTCTTCTTCGAATCCGTTTCCAATCCGCTGTGCACCGTGGCCGATATCCCGGCCATTGCGGCCATCGCGCACGAGCGCAACATCCCGGTGGTGGTGGACAACACCCTGGCCACCCCGCTGAACGTGCGCCCGCTGGAACTCGGAGCGGACATCGTGGTGCACTCGGCCACCAAGGGACTGGCCGGGCACGGCTCGGTGCTCGGCGGGATAGTGGTGGATTCGGGAACCTTCGACTTCTCCGATTCCTCCCGCTGGCCGCAGATTGCCGCCCCGCGCGAGCGGCTGAATGGCACTTCGCTGCTTGAACGCCACGGGCCGGCGGCCTACGCGATGCTGGTTCGTTCCAAGTTCCTGCACGATCTGGGCCCGACCCTCGCACCGGCCAGCGCCCAAGGCATCCTCGCCGGAATCGAGACCCTGCCGGTGCGCGCCGCCCACGTGCAGCGCAGCGTCACCAGGCTGATCGACGCGCTTGCCGAGTATCCGGGCATTGCCGCCATCCACCACCCTGCGCTGCCCGAGCACCCCAGCCACGAGCTGGCCCGGGCGCTGGCGCCGAAGGGCACCGGCTGCGTGCTGGCCATCGAGCTGGCCCACCCATCCCTGGTTTCCCCGGTCATCGACGGGCTTAAGCTGATCAGCCTGGCCGCGAATGTGGGAGATACCCGCACCATGGTGGCCCACCCGGCCACCATGACGCACTGCCGGCTCTCCGAAGCGCAGCTGGCAGCCGCCGGGCTGAACGCCTCCACCCTGCGCCTGTCGGTGGGACTGGAAGACCCGGCCGACCTGCTGGTGGATATCACCCGATCGCTGGATCTCGCGCTGGCCGCGACCACCGCCGACACCAAGGAAGTGAGCTTCGCATGAGCGGCTTCAACACCCTGGCCGTGCACGCCGGCCAGCACAAGGACCCGCACACCGGTGCGGTGATCCCGCCGATCTACCAGACCAGCACCTTCATCCAGGACGGCATCAACGTGCTGCGCGCTGGGCACGAGTACTCGCGCGGCTCCAACCCGACCCGCAACGGCTTCGAATCCCAGCTCGCCGCGCTGGAAGGCGGGGCCGCCGGGTTCTCCTTCGCCTCGGGCATCGCCGCCGAAGACGCGCTGCTGCGCGCAGTGCTGGAACCGGGCGACCACATCGTGCTGGGCGCCGACGGCTACGGCGGCACCAACCGGCTGATCTCGAAGCTGCACGGCAAATGGGGGATCAGCTCCTCGGCAGTGGACATCACCAACCTGGATGCGGTGCGCGCCGCGCTGCGCCCGAACACCGCGCTGCTCTGGGTGGAGACCCCGTCCAACCCGCTGCTGGGCATCGCCGACCTGGCCGGCTGGGCAGCCATCGCCGCCGAGCACGGCGCCCTGCTGGTGGTGGATAACACCTTCGCCACCCCATACCTGCAGCGGCCGCTGGATTTCGGTGCGCACGCGGTGGTGCACTCGACCACCAAGTACATTGGGGGACACTCCGACGTTCTCGGCGGCGCGGTCATCGTGGCAGACCACCTGCACCGCGGCCAATCGCTGGCCGAAGCCGTCGGCTACCAGCAGTTCGCCGGGGGAGCGGTCTCCGGTCCGCAGGATTCCTACCTGGCCGCCCGCGGGCTGAAGACCCTGGGCCTGCGCATGGAACGCCACTGCGCCACCGCATCCACCCTGGCCCGCTGGCTCGATGACCGCGCCGAGGTTGCCCGCGTCTACTATCCCGGACTGGAAAGCCACCCGGGCCACGAGCTGGCCAAGCGCCAGCAACGCGGTTTCGGCGGGATCCTCTCGCTGCAGCTGGCCGATGAGGCCGCGGCCCGTGCCTTCGCCGAGTCCATGGAATACTTCCAGCTTTCGGTGTCCCTGGGCGGGGTGGAATCACTGGTCTGCTATCCGCGCGAAATGACCCACGCGTCGCTGATCGGCACCCCGCTGGAAATCCCTGCCAATCTGGTCCGCCTCTCGGTGGGCATCGAGGAGCCCGAGGACCTGATTGCCGATCTGGAACGCGGGCTGGCCGCAGCCGCGAAGGCTACCGCGGCAGCCAACGTCCAACACCGCAGCCTGGCCACCGCTTGACCTGCCGTAGCTGCATGCGGGCCTTCCGCACAGGAAGGCCCGCGCGGGCGTTTAACGTCGGTGTCACTCAGCGATTCGCACCTGCGGCGTACGTCAGGCAGGGAATACTGGGTTCTGGAAGTGAAGATCTCCGGTCACCGTGATCGGTGGTCCAGAATGAAGACTGCATCCCGGGGAGCCAAACGTGTCGCAAATTCCAATGAAAGCATTCGGCATCGTGGGCGTAGTGGCCATGCTTGGTTTGAACATCTCGGTGCTGGCCTTCTTTGTTCTGTGGAAGATTGCCGACAGCACCGCAATCGGCCACATGGAAACGGAATCCAGTGTGGACCCGGGCCAGATGCTTCCGAATTCCGAAATGATGTGGTTGGCAGCGCACGGTTCCGTGCTGATGCTAGTGGTGTTGGACGTGCTTATTATTGCAGGGCTGGTCAAGATGGCAGGTGCCCCGCAGCGTGCCGCCAGTAGGAACCAGAACGCCTATTCGGCAAGCGACCGTCTGGTTTAGCAAAGCAATTGGGTTGGCGCCGCAATCCAAAGGCGGCGGAACCCCGCACCAATATTTGATCGGGCTATTCCAGAATCTGGAATTCTTACACTTGGCGACGCGATACTGGACGATTGGCTACCAATAGAAATCAAGTGTTCCAAGAGCTGACGGCCACGTGCTTGGTTGTCAGCAGGAGGGTCACCGTACCGCCCCGCTATTGGCCTCTTAGGTCGCACTGGAAATGTCTGGGAGAGCAAGAGAACGACCGTTTTCGAGATGGTATCGCCGTGCGATCACACGGGTTATTCTCTGTTGTTGCTTCCCTGCGGCTGAGCAGGTTCAGCGGGACTACTACTCGTGGAAGATGGGCCCAACGAGGAGTGTCCGAATCCGGCGGTAGTCCGGTGTCGTGACGAGGTAAGTACCCTGTGTGGACTCTGCTCGGGTCGAGTTGCCATAATGAGATTGTCGAAGGCAGTAGCGTTCGAAAGTAGGCCCGGCAGTCCTCCGGAGATGTGACGAGCCGGGCTAGCGTATTTAACGCCTGCTCCGGACCGTGTGGGTCGAGGAATGAGCCATCGCATCGGGCTCCGTTGGCATTGCATTGACTCGTGGCATCCACTGCCACTGTGCCCGATCGGGCCCAGAACCTCAGCATCGCCACCTGCGAGGTGTGGTTGCCAGTGGGAGCAGATAATTAGACTTGTCCACAGTCCGCACGCGCATGCCCGCGGCACGGCATTTCGGGCGCATGCTGGTTCCCATGAGCACAGACATCGCGCAAGCACTGAAGGACCTGGCCAACGCCAAAGCGCTGGCCGCTTCAGCGACCCGGCGCCTGGCCCACGCGGGACTCACCGCAGGCCAAGCCGCCTATCTCGCGCTGCTCACCGAAGACACGACCCAAGAACTCACCCGCACCCAGGTCCACGCGGCCGCCGCACTGCGCAGCACCGGTGCCCACAAGCTGGACCAGGAATCCTTCCAGGCCATCACGGACCTCGGGCCCGACCCCACCATCGAGGAAATCGACGCGGCGAAGGGGCGCACCACCACGGGGCGCACGCATTTCAAGGATGCCAAAGGACTGATGACCGGATGGCTCGATATCCCGCGCAGCACCGCCACTGCCCGGCTGGTGCAGGCCGACTGCCTGCTCGGCGGCGTAGACGAAGCAGGAGAACCAACGGAACCATGGCTGCCCGAACTCGCCGTGCAGTTCGAAGACCCGGGCATCGATCCGCGGCTGGTCGCCTCGGCGGCGATGAAGCTGCATTCGGTGCGCAAGGACCTGGGCGAAGGGAAAGCGGCCGAAGCGAAGAAACAGCAGCTGCAGGCCGAGTCCGCGGCGTTCCTGCGGTCGGAGCCGAAATCGGCGCGCAAGCACATCAACGACCTGGTCGCGCAGGTCAAGGCCGGCAAGCGCCCGCTGAAGGCCCTGCTGGATGGGATCGGGATCTTCAAGCGCGGGATGCGCAAAGGCCTGGTTGAATACCTCTTCCGTGTTCTGCCCTCGCAGTCTGCTTATATCGAGGCGTATTTCGCGAATCTGGATAATCCTTCCACGGTTGCCGGCAACCGGCAGGGATTGAAGGACGTGGATGCCCAGTTCACCGGTGAGGAAACCAGTAGCTGGGATGATGAGGACAGCAAGCCGGATTGGGCGAAAGACAGACCGGACGATGACTCCGCCGAGAATATCGAGGATGACCCGCCGGACGAAGATGATCACCACTCCGAAGAAGAGGACATCCACCCGGAAAACGAGGATCTCCATTCCGAAGAAGATGGACTACCGACGGAAGATGCTTCAACAGAAGCGGAGCCGGCAAGCGGTGAATGGGAAGATCTGAAACCCGAGCGGCGGCGGCTCGTTGGCTTCATGGCTTTGTTGATGACAGATCGTAAACCGAACGGGAGCCCGCCGGACCAGCAGGCGGGGCTTGCCGGCGCGCAGGTGAGCATCATCCTTGATTGGGAGAAGATGCAGGAGCAAGCCGAGGATTTCGCGGTGACGTCCTCGGGGATCCTGCTCTCCCCGGGCGAAGCCAGGACAGCGTTGTGCACAGCCGGTGTTCTTCCGGTGGTGCTCAACGGCAAGAGCCTGCCCTTGGATCTGGGCCGGACCCAGAGGTTGTTCTCCAAGGCGCAAGTGCGTGCCTTGCGGGCGGCTTATCGGGGGTGCTCCTATCCTGGGTGCAGCATGCCAGCACAACGATGCGAAGCGGATCATCTGGATCCGTGGGAGAAGGGCGGACGGACCGATATCAAGTCTGCGGTGTTGAATTGCTTGATTCACCATACGGCCAGGCATTGCGGGCTGTTCCATGCGGTGAAGATCCCTGGCAGCCGGCCGATGGTGCTGTTGCCTCCGGAGTTGGATCCTGAGCAGAAGTTGCGGGTCAACACGTATTTCATGACTCCGGCTGAAGCGTTGGAGGCTGAGGCGTTGGCGGAGGAGACCACAATGCGGTGGCGTGCTGGGTTGCTGGACGTCGAAATCGCCGAGCCTTGAACGACGCGCACAGTGCATAAAGCGAAAGGTCCTGGAAGCAATGCGCTTCCAGGACCTTGAAAACTTTAGGCGTTGGCTTCCAGATGCTTGGCAGCCAGCACGAGGTAGTGGTCAGCATTGGTCTTCAAGCCGGAGACTTCCTCATCGCTCAACTCGCGGCGGACCTTGGCAGGGACACCGGCAACCAGCGAACGCGGCGGAACCTGCGTGCCTTCCAGCACCAGCGCACCGGCGGCAACCAGCGACTGCTCACCGATTACGGCACCGTTCATGACGGTGGCGCTCATGCCGATCAGGCAGCCATCGCCCACGCTGGCGCCGTGCACCACTGCCGAGTGGCCCACCGAGATGCCCGCGCCCAGGGTGCAAGGAAAACCTTCATCGGCGTGCAGCACGACGTTGTCCTGCAAGTTGGTGCCTTCGCCTACACGAATCGGCGCCGAATCGCCGCGCACGGAAACACCGTAGAAGGCGCTGGCACGGTCAGCCAGCTCGACATCGCCGCTCAAGGTGGCGGTAGGGGCTACGAAAACGTCCTGGCCGACCTTCGGGGTCGCGCCGCCAATGGTAATGATGTGCGTCATTTCACCTACTGTAATGGCCAAGCATTGCTACAGCGAGTTCGCTACCGAAGATCTCAAGTCCGCGAGTGGGCCGCAGCCACTAGCGCACGCTGCCAGTCCCGGTCCTCTTCTTCGGCGCGCAACGACAGTCCCAGTTCCCGCGCGGCGTCGAGGAGGAGCAACTGGCTGGCCGGTACCGATGCGGCGAAATCCACTTGTACGAAAGGGCCCTCAGCGCTGGTGAGCACCTGCGTTCGATGCGCGTCGTGGGCATCATCCAGCGCGCTATCCTGCTGCGCGCGCCAGAACCAGCGCGCGGTATCAAATGCCTTCGCGAATTCATCCCACGAACCATAGGTTTGCTGGGCATATGACGCTGCCTGCAAGGCGACGTCCTGGGCTACGTGTTGATCCAGGAAGCCGCAGGTGGCCGCGGAGCGGGCGACCATGACGGCGCGTGAAAGATCCCAGGCCAGGAAATCCAGTTCCTGCACGCCGCGCTCATTGCGCTGCAACCGGCGCAGCGACAGCAATTCTTCGCGTGCTTCCTCGGAGGTCCGCGCCCGGCTGCCAAGGATCTTGCGGTGCTGGGCCAAGGCGGCTCCGCCGGCATTAACCAGCTCCCGGGACTGCTGCCAGCCGGAGCGATGCCCCTGGGACAGCAAGGACCAGAGCTCCTGCACGGCATCCTCGGTGTCGAAGATTCCCCACGATTCGGCCAAGATAATTCGTTCTTCTTCCGCATCAGGGAAGGGGAACTCATCGAGGTCCGCACCTCGGCACAGCGCATAGCCGCTGCTCATGGCCAGGGGAAAAGCCAGCGGATTTCCAGCCAGCGACTGCCGATAGCGCGGCCGATGGTGCTCTGGCAGCTGCAGAGTCTGGGCGTTCAACGCCTTGCGGCGCTTGCCCGATGACCTGAGCAAGGGCCAGCACGCCGAGGCGGCAATCAGCAGGGCGATGACTGCCAGTGCAGCGTAATCCATGCTTAGGAGAAGACGATGGTGCGCTGGCCGTCAAGCATTACCCGGTGCTCGGCATGCCACTGCACGGCGCGGGTCAGCGTCCGGCCTTCCACGCTGCGCCCCAGCTCAACAAGCTGCTCGGCGGTGCGGGTATGCGAGACGTGGGTGACTTCCTGGTCGATGATCGGACCCTCATCGAGGTCCGCGGTGACGTAGTGCGCGGTGGCGCCGATCAGTTTCACGCCGCGGGCGTAGGCCTGGTGGTAGGGCTTGGCACCCTTGAAGGACGGCAGGAAGGAGTGGTGGATATTGATGACCCGGCCTTCCATGCGCTCGCACAGCGAATCCGAGAGGATCTGCATGTAGCGGGCGAGCACCACCAGCTCGACGTCGTATTTCTCCGCGATGGACAGCAGCTCGGCCTCGGCCTGCGACTTGTTTTCCTTGGTCACCGGCAGGTGCACGAACTCCACACCGTAGAAGTCGGCCATCGGCTTCAGATCCAGGTGGTTGGACACAATCACCGGCACATCGATGGGCAAGGTGCCGGCACGCTGGGCGAATAGCAGGTCGTTGAGCGCATGCCCGGCCTTGGAGCACATGAGCATGGTGCGGGTGCGCTTGGCGCCGTCATCCACGCGCAGCGCCATGTGGAAGTCGTCGCGGATCGGTGCGAGCCCCGCGCGGATCTGCGCCAGCGACTGCTCGGTGGCGACCTCGATGCGCATGAAGAAGGTGCCGGTCTCCGGCGAGAGGAACTGCTGGGACTCGGTGATATTGCAACCGGCACCCAGCAGACCTCCGGAAATGGCGTGGACGATGCCAGGGCGGTCGATGCAAGATAGGGTGACGATGTACTGGTTCATGGATTCTAAGGTAGCGCCCGCCAGCGAGGTTCTGCCAATCCCGTGAGCTACGTTGCGTTTACCGGCATCCGCTGCACATAGCGCGCGGCCGCCAGCGCGGCCTTCCGCCCGGCGCGGGTAGCGCCCAGCGTCGAGGCCGATGCGCCATAGCCGACGAAGAACAACCCCGGCACCTCTACCGCCGCGACCCCGTCCTCCAGCAGGATGCCGCCGGCCGCGGTGTGCAGCTTCAAATCTCGCAAATGCCGGTGGGCATGGCGGAAACCGGTGGCCCACAGGATCGCATCGATCTTCTCGCGTGACCCGTCGGTGAAGACCACCGCATCGGATTCCAGATGGTCGATCTTCCCGCGCGAGACCAGCGCGCCGGAGGCGATCCCTGCGCGCATGGTCTCGGTGAGCAGCAGCCCGGTGGTGCCCACCACTGACTTCGGCGGCAGTCCCGCGCTGGTGCGCTCGTTGACCTGGCGCTCCACCTCCAGACCCCATTCCGCGCCGGTGGGTTCTTCGCGCCAGTCCGGGGCGCTGCGCGTGGACCACAGGGTGTCCACCCCGGCTGCGCGCAATTGCACGATGAACTGGGTGGCGCTGGCACCGGCCCCGACCACCAGGACGCGCTGCCCGGCGAACTGCTGCGGGGAACGGAAGCCGTTGGTATGGACCTGCGGGCCGTCGAACTGCCCGGGGTAGTCCGGCCAGAACGGGTTGGTCCAGGTGCCGGTGGCGTTGATGATTGTCCGTGCCCGGTACTCTGCATCGGCGTGCACCACGAAGTTCTCGCCGTCCCGCGTCACAGAGGTCACCGGTTCGCCATGGCGTACCGGCAGTGCGAAGCGCCGCTCATATTCCGCATAGTATTCGGAGACCACTTGGGAGGCCGACCGCGTGGAATCCTGCACCTCAAGCGGGAAATCCGGCAAGGGGTGGATATGGTGCGCGGTGCCCAGGGTCAGGGCATCCCAGCGATGCTGCCATGCCCCGCCGGGCCCCGGGTTCGCATCGAGCACCAGGAAGTCGATGCCGCGCTTGGCCAGATGGTAGGCGGCGGCAAGCCCGGCTTGCCCTGCGCCGATCACGATTGTCGAGTGCACAATCAAGGTAACCCTGCACACTTCAAAGTCATTCCCGAGGCCATTTTCGCTACACTGGAGGGCGTGACTGGCGTTAGGTGGGTAACCACCAGGGAGCTAATCGTGCGAGCCGCGCGCCTGGGTTTGCATGCCATCCGCCTGAACAGGGCACCTACGGAAGGATACGCGTGAGCGCACGCATTCTCGACGGCAAGGCCACCGCGGCCACCATCAAGCAGGAACTGGCCGAACGCGTTGCCAAGCTCAAAGCTGCCGGGCACACCACTGGACTGGGCACCATCCTGGTCGGCAATGACCCGGGCTCCGCCTGGTACGTCGGCGGCAAGCACAAGGACTGCGCCGAGGTGGGCATCGAATCCATCCGCGTGGACCTGCCCGAGGAAACCACCCAGGACGAGCTGCTGGCCAAGGTCAAGGAGCTGAACGAGAACCCTGACTGCACTGGCTACATTGTCCAGCTGCCGCTGCCCAAGCACATCGACCAGGACGTCATCCTCGAAGCCATGGACCCGGCCAAGGACGCCGACGGCCTGCACCCGATGAACCTCGGCCGCCTGGTTGCCAACGTCAACCGCCCGATGACCTCCCCGCTGCCGTGCACCCCGCTGGGCTGCGTGGACCTGCTGGCCCGCCACGACATCGACCTGAACGGCAAGCACGTGCTGGTAGTCGGCCGCGGCGTGACCATCGGCCGCCCGGTCGGCCTGCTGCTTACCCGCCGCAGCATCAACGCCACCGTGACCCTGGCGCACACCGGCACCACCAACCTGGACGAGCTGCTGGCGCAGGCCGATGTGGTCATCGCCGCCGCCGGTTCGGCCCACATGATCAAGACCGCCAAGCCCGGAGCGATCCTGCTGGACGTGGGCGTCTCCCGTGTGGACGGCAAGGTCACCGGCGATATCGATCCAGCGCTGTACGAGACCGCCAGCTGGGTTTCGCCGAACCCGGGCGGCGTGGGCCCGATGACCCGCGCAATGCTGCTGAACAATGTGGTCGAAGCCGCGGAGCGCAACGCCGCGAAGTAGACACGAGAAAACCGGCAGCCCAGACGGGCTGCCGGTTTTTTGATCCCTGCAGCATCCTGCGCAACACCACTCGGTGATATCGCTGGAATACTCTCGGGGGAGCATACGGCTACTCCCGCCAGCCGATGCCGCAGGCCCGCAGCCGGCGCTGATCGACCACTGCGCCTGCGCAATGGCTGAATCCTGGTAGACGCGGCGCCGCGTCGCGCGGATAATGGCCACATGATTGGCACATGGCAGGCCATGGTCATCGACTGCGAGGACCCCGATGCACTGGCCGGATTCTATGAACAGCTCCTCGGAATGGTGCGCATCGACAACGAGCCCGACTGGGTCTCCATTGGCGATGCCCCGGATCATCCTGCGCTCGCCTTCCAGGCGGTCAGCCCCTATGTGGCGCCGCAATGGCCGGGTCATGTGCACCCGCAGCAGGCGCATATCGACGTGAAGGTCGCCGACCTGGACCTGGCAGAAGAGCAGGTGTTGCACCTGGGCGCCCGCGCCACCGGCGAAGGCACCAAGACCTTCAGGGTGTACCTGGATCCGCAGGACCACCCGTTCTGCCTGGTGAGCTGGTAGCCCCGTAGGCGATCCTCGCCGCCTGCAGCCTGGTTGACACCCCGAGCTTGGCCAGCACCTGGGAGACGTGCGTCTTCACGGTGCTCTGCCCGATGCCCAGGCGCTGCGCCAGCTGCGGGTTGCTCAGCCCCTCGCCGATGCCTTGCAGCACCTCGCGCTCCCGGCCGGTCAGCTCCGGCAGCGCCGCGGCCTCGGGAACGGCCAGCGCACGGGCCAGGATCCGGTCGGTCACCTGCGGATCCAGCACCGATTCGCCGCGCGCGGCGGCCCGCACGCCCAGGATGATCGCCTGCGGCTCGGCACTCTTGAGCAAGAACCCGTGCGCGCCGGCCTGCAGCGCGCCGAACAGGTATTCGTCGTCGTCGAAGGTCGTGAGCACCACGACCCGGTACTTCTCGTGCAGCACCTTGGTGGCCTCGATGCCATCGAGCACCGGCATGCGCAGGTCCATCAGGATCACGTCGGGGGACAGGGCCCGGGCCATGGAAATGGCCGAGCGCCCGTCCGCCGCCTCGCCGACGACCTCCAGATCATCGGCGGCCTGCAACACCAGCCGGATGCCCATGCGGACGGTGGCATGGTCGTCGACGATCAGCACTTTCATTCTTCCTCCGTTGTTTCAGGGAATTCGACGTGCACCGCGAAATCCGCGCCGTTGCCCACCTCGACGTGCCCGCCCAGCGCGGCAACGCGGGTCTTAATGTTCTCCAGCCCGGTACCGGCACCCGGGGACGAGCCGGCATCCTGCCCCAGCGGGTTGCGCGCGGTGATGGACAGATTCCGGTCCTGGATGACGCTCAGTTCCAGATCGGTCCCCGGGGCATGCTTGGCATGGTTGACCAGCAGCTCGGCGACCGTGCGGTGCGCAGCGGTGTGCACCGCCGGGGAGAAGCGCCGCGGATCCGCCACCCGGTACTCCCAGCGCACCGGGCTGCCGAATCCTGCCACCAGCTCGGGCAGGTCCTCGATCCGCGCCTGCAGCGCCGGCCCGCCAGAATGCAGCATCCGCACCATGCCGGCCATGTCCTCCAGCCCGGACACCGACTCGTCGCGGATGCTCTGCAGCGGGGCGCGCACCGTTTCCGGCGCCGAAGGCAGCAGCGCGCCGGACAGCAGGGCGATCGACGAGAACCTGGCCGACAGCACGTCATGCATCTCCCTGGCCAAGGCGGTGCGCTCCTCGACCCGCGAGAACTCGTGCTCCGCCACCAGCTGGTCCTCGCGGGCCGCCGCCGCGGCCTGCACCGCCTGCACCCGCTGGGCCTCCGCGGTGGCCAGGTCCTTGGCCGTGCGCACATTCTGCGCCCAGAGCATCGGGGTGAACAGGATGAAGCCGGCCATGAACAGGCTCAGCACCACCTGTTGCGGATCACCGCTGCCCAGCCAGGCGGCGACGCCCAGCACGATGGCGGCCAGGCACAGCAGCGCGAAGGCCGCCGTCCGGAGCCTGGATGAGCCGAGCAGGAACAGGCCGAAGACGCACTCGAAGAGCAGGAAATACCCGCCGATGCTGCCCACCGCCAGCAGGCCGGCACCGCACAGCAGCACGATCAGCGTGCTGGCGAGCACGAACCGGCGGCGCACCAGCACGGCGGCCAGGCCGATCAGCAGCAGCACAATCCACTCGTAGCCGCCGATCGCCACCCACGGCGGGTTGGTCAGCCCGGACAGGTGCAGGATCACGGTCAGCACCAGATAGGTGCCGACGACCTCGGGCTCCTTGTCGCCGCTGCCCATCCGCCGAATGAAGTTCATGCTTCCAGCATCCCCGACGCCCTGCCCGCCGGGTATCCCCCTTAAGGAGGAGAAAGCGCAGACCACTGGCCGATACCGCATTGCGGCAAGGCACGGAAGAGTGGAAACCATGGACATCATCACGAGCAATCCCGAACTTTCCCTGGTCATCCTAGCGCTGATCGACTCGACCAGCATCGGCACCCTGGTCATCCCGCTGTTGCTGCTGCTGCGCGGTCGCCGCGAGGCCATCGCCAAGGTGCTGGCCTACCTCATGGTCATCGCCGGGTTCTACTGGGTCATCGGGGTGCTGCTGCGCAGCGGGCTGCTGCTCATCGACCCCAGCATCTTCGAGCACCGGTTCTTCCGGCTGGCGGGCATGGCGATTGGCGCGCTGATGATCATCTGGGCGCTGTCCTACCGCACCGACGCGCAGAAGGCGGCCAGCGCACGGAAGAAAGCCGCCGCGCATAGCGGCGGGGTGCATAGCGGCGGGGGATCCGCAGCCCACGCCGCAGAAGCAACGGAGGCCACCGATCAGATGCCGAAGCGGCTGCGCGGACGCCTGGGCACCGCACTGGAAACCCGCATCGGGCTGGTGGCACTGGCGCTGTTCGCCGGCCTGCTGGAACTGCCCACGATGCTTCCCTACCTAGCGGCCGTCGGGGTGATGCAATCTGCCGGGTGGGGCACCAGCGTGCAGCTGCTCGCGCTCATCGGCTACTGCCTGGTGATGATCGTGCCCGCCCTGGCGCTGGTGGGCGCGCGTGCGTTGGCCGGGCCGCGCATCGAAGCCTGGATGCAGAAGCTGGGCTCCAAGGCCGCGGTCTACGCCCAGGAAACCCTCGGCTGGGTGGTGGGCATCGCCGGCTACCTGCTGATTCGCGCGAGCCTTTCCGGGCAGGACCTGCAGAGCCTGTTCGGCTAGCCACGCTGTGGGCGAAAGAGCAGGGTTGAAATTCGCTAGAAGCGGGGTGATGGTGCGAGAATTGGAGGCATGGAACCTCTAGGCAGCAGCGCGAAGCAGGGCAAGAAAGTTACCCTCAACGCATCAACTCTGGCAATGGCCGTCATGGTCATCGTCCTTCTGGTGGCAGTGGTCTTCGCCGCCAACTCCAATGAGATCGTCGGCTGGTTTGTCGTGGTCATCTCCGCCGGTTGGCTGCTGCTGGCCGCTTTCATGATGTTCGGCCTCAAGCGCGGCGCGGACAAGCTCAACAGCTCGCTGCGCGAAGCGACCGCGGCGGCCACCCCGCGCGCCCAGTCCGGCTCGGTGATCGTCGACGAATCCACCAGCCAGCGCGACATGAAGCTGGACCACTCCTTCAAGATCGTGCAGGTCCAAGCCCGGGTGATCGCCGAGCAGCGCGAGGCGAAGGGCGAGGACTACGAGGGCATGATCGACCGGGCGCTGGAGACGATCCAGATGACCGCGGCGAATGCGCGGGACATGATCAAGCCGGCCAAGCCGATGGACGGCGAAATCATCGACTAACCGATCCGGGCAACGCGAAAGCGTTGCCCTTTTTCGTTGCGCGTATTTCGGCGCAGGCCAGATCAGCGCGTAATAGGGCACATAGTTTTGTAAGGTGGAATGGTGATACCTACCAGTGTGGAAATTCTCAACAAGGACGCCGGCGCGCTGCGCGTCGCGTCGGTCAACGTCAACGGCATTCGCGCCGCCTACAAGCGCAATATGGCCGACTGGATTGCCGCCCGCGACGTGGACATCCTGTGCCTGCAGGAAGTGCGCGCACCGGACAAAATTCTGCGCGAGCTGATCGGCGAGGGTTGGCATATTCTGCACGCCGAAGCCAAGGACAAGGGTCGCGCCGGGGTCGCAGTGCTCTCGCGCACCGAGCCGGTCGCCGTGCGCGAGCACATCGGCGAGGACTACTTCGCCGAATCCGGCCGCTGGGTGGAGGCCGACTTCGACGTCAACGGCGAGATCTTCACCGTGGTCTCCGCCTACGTCCACTCCGGCGAGCTGGGCACGCAGAAGCAGGAGGACAAGTACCGCTTCCTGCAGCGCATGAACGTGCGCCTGGTGGAGCTGAAGAACGAGAAGGACCACGTCCTGGTGGTGGGCGATCTGAACGTCGTGCACACCGAGAAGGACATCAAGAACTGGAAGCCGAACCACAATAAGCGCGCCGGCGTGATGGACGAGGAAATCGCCTACTTCGACGGCTTCTTCGGCCCGGAAATCGGCTACAAGGATGTGTCGCGCGAACTGGCCGGCGACGTGCAGGGACCGTACACCTGGTGGTCCTTCCGCGGCCAGGCCTTCGACAACGATGCCGGTTGGCGCATCGACTACCACATGGCCACCCCGGCGCTGGCCGGCAAGGCCATCAAGTCACATGTGGACCGTGCCTCGGCCTACGATTTGCGCTTCTCCGACCATGCACCGCTGGTCGTCGACTACCAGTTCTAAGGAAAACCATGGAAACAACCCGTCCCCGCGTCCTGTCCGGCATGCAGCCATCGGCTGATTCGTTGCACCTTGGCAACTACCTGGGCGCACTGGTCAATTGGGTCAAGATCCAAGATGAGTACGAAGCATTCTTCTTCATCCCGGACATGCACGCGATTACCACGCCGCAGGACCCGGCTGAGGTAGCCAAGCGATCCCGCGTGACTGCCGCCCAGTATCTGGCAGCGGGCATCGACCTGGACAAGTCCACCCTGTTCGTCCAGTCGCAGGTGCCCGAGCACGCTCAGCTGGCCTGGGTGCTGAACTGCATCACCGGTTTCGGCGAAGCCAGCCGCATGACCCAGTTCAAGGACAAGTCCTCCAAGGGCGGCGCGGATGCCGCCAGCGTCGGGCTGTTCACCTACCCGATTCTGATGGCTGCGGACATCCTGCTCTACCAGCCGCAGGGCGTGCCGGTGGGCGATGACCAGCGCCAGCACGTGGAGCTGGCCCGCGATCTGGCCAAGCGCTTCAACCACCGTTTCGGGCAGACCTTCACCGTGCCCGAGGCGTTCATCCCGAAGGAGGGCGCACGCATCTACGACCTGCAGAACCCGACCTCGAAGATGTCCAAATCCGCCGAGTCGCCGGCCGGCCTGATCAACGTGCTCGACGAGCCGAAGCTGATCGCCAAGCGCATCAAGTCTGCGGTGACCGATGCCGGCTCCGTGGTGGCCTACGACAAGGCCGAGAAGCCAGGGGTCTCCAACCTGCTGGACATCCTGGCCGCCGTGACCGGCAAGCATGTGCCCCAGCTGGTCGAAGAGTTCGAGGGCAAGATGTACGGCCACCTGAAGGTGGCTGTCGCCGACGCCGTCGTGGAGCGCCTGGCCCCGATCCGCACCCGCACCCTGGAGCTGCTGGATGACCCGGCGGAGCTGGACCGGTTGCTGCTGGCCGGTGCCGCCAAGGCCCGCGAAGTCGCTTCCAAGACTGTCTCCGATGTCTACCAGAAGGTCGGCTTCCTGCCGCCGCTGGGAATCTAGCTGAAACAATGGTCTTCGAGTACACCCTGGGCGTAGTGATCCCGGTGCCGCAGCCCCACCGGGAGACGCTGCGCGCGTGGCGCCAGGAATACGGGGGAGAGGCCACCGCGCCGATCGCCCCGCATATCACCCTGGTGTCCGGGTCCTACCTGAATTCCTGGGAGAAGGCGGCCGCGCAGGTGCGCCGGGTGGCCGCCGCGGTGCAGCCCTTCGGCATCGAGCTGGGTGCGGCGCAGACCTTCCGGCCGGCCAGCAACGTCGTGTTCCTTCCGCTGGATACTGGCGCGGACGAGTGCTGGGCGCTGCACCGAGCGTTGCTGGGCGACGCGCTGAGGCACGAATCGGCCTTCGCCTACCATCCGCACCTGACCATCGCGCAGAACGTGCCTGCGGAGCAATTGGACGCAGCGCAGGCAGCGCTGGCCGGGACACGGCTGTCCTTCACCGCCGATCGCATCCAGCTGTTCGACACCCGTGGCGGGGAGTGGAACTTCAGCGAGGACATCGAACTCGGATCCTAGCGGATCCCGTGCATGAAAAAACGCCAGCCATGCGGCTGGCGTTTTTCGTGCGTGCTATTTGGCGCGCACGTTCGCTTCGATCTTCGCTCCGGTGTCCGCATCGATGTTCTTCCAGTACTGAATCGCGTTGGACAGCACCGGTTCGATGACCCCGTCCAGCGCCCCGGTGACGGTTTCGACCAGCTCTGCGCGCTGGGCATCGTCCATCACCTCGCGGACCAGGATGCCGGGCTGGACGAAGTCCCCGTCGTCCTTGCGCAGCGTGTAGGCCTCGCGGACCAGCTCGCCGTCGGACTCGAAAGAATTCTCCGCCGGCCCGGTTTCATCGCTCCACGAGTCACCGAAGGAGTTCGGCGCGTAGACGCTGCGATCGCCGGTGTGCTCGTAGGTCATGTTGCCCTCGAAGTTGTACGAGTGCACCGGGCACTTGGGCTTGTTCACCGGCAGCTGCTGGAAGTTGGTGCCGATGCGGTAGCGCTGGGCGTCCGCATAGGCGAAATTGCGGCCCAGCAGCATCTTGTCCGGGCTCATCCCCATGCCCGGAACCATATTCCCCGGCGAGAATGCCGCCTGCTCGATCTGCGCGAAGAAGTTCTCCGGGTTCCTATTCAGCGTCAGGGTGCCGACCTTGATCCGTGGATAGTCCTTCTTGGACCAGACCTTGGTCAGATCGAAGGGGTTGAAGCGGTAGGTCTTCGCCTCCTCGTAGGGCATGACCTGCACGTACAGGTCCCACTGCGGGTAATTGCCGGCCTTGATCGCCTCGAACAAATCGCGGCGGTGGAAGTCGGCATCGGCCCCGGCCAGCTCCTCGGCCTGCGCGCCGCGCATGGTCTCGAACTTCTCGGACTGCTTGTTCAAGAAGTGGTACTTCACCCAGAATTTCTCGCCGGCCGCGTTGACCCACATGTAGGTGTGCGAGCCGTAGCCGTTCATCTCGCGCCAGGTCTTGGGCAGGCCGCGCTGGCCCATGATGTAGGTGACCTGGTGGGCGGATTCGGGGTTCTGCGTCCAGAAGTCCCACTGCATGGTGCCGTCGCGCAGCCCGGAATCGGGCAGCCGCTTCTGCGAGCGGATGAAGTGCGGGAACTTCATCGGGTCGCGCACGAAGAACACCGGGGTGTTGTTGCCGACCAGGTCGAAATTGCCTTCGGTGGTGTAGAACTTCAGCGCGAAGCCGCGCACATCGCGCCAGGTGTCGGGGGAGCCGAGCTCGCCGGCGACGGTGGAGAAGCGCAGCAGCGTTTCGGTTTTCACCCCGGGCTGGAACAGGGCGGCCTTGGTGTATGCCGAGACGTCCTCGGTGGTTTCGAATTCGCCGAAAGCGCCGGCCCCCTTGGCGTGCGGGCGGCGTTCGGGCACGTTCATCCGGTTGAAATGCTGCAGGGTCTCGATCAGGTGGTGGTCGTGCAGCACGATCGGGCCGTTGGGGCCCACGGTCAGCGAGTTGCGGTCGCTGGCTGCCGGGATTCCTGCCTGGGTTGTCGATGTTGGTTCACTGGCCATGTTTGCTCCTCAGCTCTGTGGTGCATTGGGAAAAGGGCGAGTACTGCCCATCATGCCACGCGAGGCGGAGGAGTTGAAGAGATGCAAAAAGGCCCGAACCATCAATGGTTCGGGCCTCTTGGCGCGTCCTTAGACGGTGCGCGCCAGAATTGCCTGCTTGACCTCGGCGATAGCCTTGGTCACCTGGATGCCGCGTGGGCATGCTTCGGTGCAGTTGAAGGTGGTGCGGCAGCGCCACACGCCTTCCTTGTCGTTCAGGATTTCCAAGCGCATGTCGCCTGCATCATCGCGCGAGTCGAAGATGAAGCGGTGGGCGTTGACGATCGCGGCCGGGCCGAAGTACTGGCCATCGGTCCAGAACACCGGGCAGGAGCTGGTGCATGCAGCGCACAGGATGCACTTGGTGGTGTCGTCGAAGATCTCGCGATCCTCGGCGGACTGGTAGCGTTCCTTGGTTGGCTCGTGGCCCTTGGAGATCAGGAATGGCATGATCTCGCGGTAGGACTGGAAGAACGGTTCCATGTCGACGATGAGGTCCTTTTCAAGAGGCAGGCCCTTGATGGCTTCAACGGTGATCGGCTTGGAGGTGTCCAGGTCCTTGAGCAGGGTCTTGCAAGCCAGGCGGTTGCGGCCGTTGATGCGCATGGCATCGGAACCGCACACGCCGTGGGCGCAGGAACGGCGGAAGGACAGGGTGCCGTCGTGGTCCCACTTGACCTTGTGCAGGGCGTCCAGCACGCGGTCGGTGCCGTACATGGTCAGCTTGAAATCTTCCCAGTATGCGTCCGCGGTAGCCTCTGGCAGGTAGCGGCGAACGCGCAGGGTGATGTCGAAGCTTGGAACTTCTCCGCCGCCGCCGACGCCTGGCTTCAGCTCGATCTTTGACGGTGGTTCTGGCAGTTCGGTGCTCATTAGTACTTACGCTCCATTGGCTGGTAACGGGTAAAGACCACTGGCTTGGTCTCCATGCGGATGCCCTTGATGTCCTCGGTGACGGCATCTGCGTCGCGGTAGGACATCGAGTGCTTCATGAAGTTCTCATCGTCGCGGTCTGGGTAGTCCTCGCGGTAGTGGCCGCCGCGGGATTCCTTGCGGTGCAATGCGGCAACGGTGATGACCTCGGCCAAGTCGAGCAGGAAGCCCAGCTCGACGGCTTCGAGCAGATCCAGGTTGAAGCGCTTGCCCTTGTCCTGGATGCTGATGTTCTTGTAGCGGCGGCGCAGATCCTCGATCACGTCGCGCGCTTCCTTCAGCGAACGCTCGTCGCGGAACACCTGGACGTTGGCGTCCATGGTCTCCTGCAGGGTTGCGCGCAGGTCGGCGACACGCTCGGTGCCGGTGCCGTTCAGCACGCCTTCGAGCTGTGCGGTGACGAATGCTTCCGGGTTCTGAGGCAGCTCGACGAAGTCGGCGGTCTTGGAATACTCGGCAGCTGCCACGCCGGCGCGCTTGCCGAACACGTTGATGTCCAGCAGCGAGTTGGTGCCCAGGCGGTTGGAGCCGTGCACCGAAACGCAGGCGACTTCGCCGGCGGCGAACAGGCCAGGAATGACGGTGTCATTGTCCTGCAGCACTTCGGTGTTGATGTTGGTCGGCACGCCGCCCATTGCGTAGTGCGCGGTCGGGTAGACCGGAACCGGATCGGTGAATGGCTCCACGCCCAGGTAGGTGCGGGCGAATTCGGTGATGTCCGGCAGCTTGGATTCGATGTGCTCTGGTTCCAGGTGGGTCAAATCCAGCAGCACGTAGTCCTTGTTAGGACCGCAGCCGCGTCCTTCGCGCACTTCGTTGGCCATGGCGCGGGCGACGATGTCGCGTGGGGCCAGGTCCTTGATGGTCGGTGCGTAGCGCTCCATGAAGCGTTCGCCATCCGAGTTGCGCAGGATCGCGCCTTCGCCGCGGGCACCCTCGGTGAGCAGGATTCCGAGACCCGCCAGGCCCGTTGGGTGGAACTGGAAGAACTCCATGTCCTCCAGCGGCAGGCCCGCACGGAAGGCGATGCCCATGCCGTCACCGGTCAGGGTGTGCGCGTTCGAGGTGGTCTTGAAGACCTTGCCGGCGCCGCCCGAGGCGAAGATGACCGACTTGGCCTGGAAGACGTGCAGTTCGCCGGTAGCCAGGTCGTAGGAGACGACGCCGGCAACGCGCTTCTGCTTGTAGGCGGTGCCGTCCTCGCGGTAGGCGTCCTCCTCGACCAGCAGCAGGTCGAGCACGTAGTACTCGTTGTAGAACTCGACGTTGTGCTTGACGCAGTTTTGGTACAGGGTCTGCAGGATCATGTGGCCGGTGCGGTCAGCTGCGTAGCAGGCGCGGCGCACGGCGGCCTTGCCGTGGTCGCGGGTGTGTCCGCCGAAGCGGCGCTGGTCGATCTTGCCCTCTGGGGTGCGGTTGAATGGCAGGCCCATCTTCTCCAGGTCCAGCACGGCGTCGATAGCTTCCTTGGCCATGACCTCGGCTGCGTCCTGGTCAACCAGGTAGTCGCCACCCTTGATGGTGTCGAAGGTGTGCCACTCCCAGTTGTCTTCCTCGACGTTGGCAAGTGCTGCGCACATGCCTCCCTGGGCCGCACCGGTGTGCGAGCGGGTTGGGTAAAGCTTGGTTAGCACTGCGGTGCGTGCGCGCTGACCGGATTCGATCGCTGCACGCATGCCTGCACCACCGGCACCGACGATGACTACGTCGTACTTATGTACCTGCATTCTTGATGCTCTCTTTTCTAAAAATCTTTGTGGCTATTGGCTGGAACTAGGGGAGTTCCACTTAGCACTGCGGCAGCGTGCTGCCGGTGACGCATGGATCGAAGGTGAAGATCACCAGGGAGCCAAGCACGATGATGAAGATCGTTGCGACGTACAGGATTCCCTTGAGCCATGCACGGGTTGCGTGCTTCTCTGCGTAGTCGTTGATGATGGTGCGCACGCCGTTGGTGCCGTGCAGCATGGCCAGCCACAGCATGGCCAGGTCCCAGAACTGCCATAGCGGCGAGGCCCACTTGCCGGCGACGAAGCCGAAGCCGATGCCGGAGATGCCTTCGCCGACCATCAGGTTGGAGAACAGGTGGCCGAAGATCAGGATGATCAGCACGACGCCGGACAGGCGCATGAACAGCCATGCCAGCATCTCGAAGCTGCCGCGGGACTTCGGTCCGCGCTTGTACTTTGGATCAATGCGCTGGCTGCGCGGAGCAGGAATAGAAACGCTCATGGCTTAGTGGCTCCCAAATGCGATCGACAGGTGACGGATAGCGAAGCCTGCGAAGACGATGGCCCAGAGGACCAGAACGCCCCAGAGCATCTGGCGCTGGTACTTGGTGCCCTGCTTCCAGAAGTCGACCAGGATCAAGCGCAGGCCGTTGAATGCGTGGAAGAGGATTGCTGCAACCAGACCGGTTTCACCAAGTGCCATCCACGGAGTCTGGTAGGTGCTAATGATTGCGTCGTATGCGCCGGCATCGACACGGACCATTGCCGTATCGAGCACGTGCACCAGCAGATAGAGAAAAATAACGACACCGGTGACTCGGTGTCCCACCCAGGACCACATGCCTTCATGGCCGCGGTATAGGGTGCCTGACGAAGTCTTCGACACTGAACTAAACCTCCAAGGCTCGCAACGGCGCATGTGTATATTGCACACAATGAGATTTGACGCACTTGTGCGAGCGTTCCTTGTGCGAGTCTAAACCACTTAGCCAGCTCCGATCTATTTCGTGTCTTGTTCCTGTGAGCATGTTCACCGAAAAGGGGTAATTATGCGCTAAAAGGCCGATATTCCGCCCGTAATACCTCATGGGAGGGTTTCGTATTTAATTTCTTGCACAGGTTTCAATGGACGGGATTATCCACCGAATGAATTAGTCTGGAATGCGTGAATGCAGACCTATTAGCCCGATTCCACGGCGTGATCCCCGCCGGCGGTGTCGGCACCCGATTGTGGCCGCTGTCAAGGGCCTCCGCTCCGAAGTTTTTGCACGATCTGACCGGATCCGGTTCCACGCTGATCCGCGCCACCTATGACCGCCTGGTCCCGCTGGCCGGCGAACGCATCATGGTGGTCACCGGGCGTGCGCACCGCGGAGCTGTCGTCTCCCAGCTGCCTGAGCTCTGCGACGAGGACCTGGTCCTAGAGCCGGAGCCGCGCGACTCGGCCGCCGCCATCGGCCTGGCTGCCGCCATCCTGTACCGCCGCGACCCGAGCATCATCATGGGCTCCTTCGCCGCGGACCAGGTCATCGAGCCGGTCGAGGTGTTCCAGGCCGCGCTGAGCGAAGCGATCCACACCGCCGCCACTGGCAAGATCGTGACCATCGGCATCCACCCGACGCACCCGTCCACCGGCTTCGGCTACATCCAGACCGGCGAGCCGCTGCAGGTGCCCAACGCGCCCTCGGCGCGCGGGGTGGTGCAGTTCGTGGAGAAGCCCGACGAGGACACCGCCCGCAAGTACCTGGCCTCCGGCGGGTTCCTGTGGAATGCCGGCATGTTCGTCGCGCCGGTGAGCCTGATGCTCGAGCACCTGGAAGCCAACGAGCCGGCGCTGCATGCCGGGCTGATGAAGATCGCCGATGCGTGGGAGACCGGGCGGCGCGAAGAAGTGATGCGCGAGGTCTGGGCCGATCTGCCCAAGACCGCCATCGACTATGCGGTGGCCGAGCCGGCCGCCGCGGCCGGGGACGTCGCGGTGATCCCTGGCGTGTTCAACTGGGATGACGTGGGCGATTTCGCCGCGATCGGCCGGCTGAACAAGGCCAGTGCCGATCAGGGCATCATCAACCTGGGCGGCGACGAGGTGCGCGTGTACGCGGACAGCGCGACCGGCGTCGTCTATTCGGACCGCCCGCGCGTGGTGGCGCTGGTGGGTATCGAGGACGTGGTCGTGGTGGATACCGCCGACGCGTTGCTGGTGACCACCAAGGAGCATGCGCAGAAGGTCAAGCAGACCGTGGAGCAGCTCAAGGCCGACGGCGCCACCGAGGTGCTCTAGCGCAGCTTCGCCCCTGCTGGGGGAGCACGGGATGTTACTGCCCGGTATTTGCTGGGACTTCCTCTGACCTGCGCAGATATGGCATTCTAGGTGGGGTTTTGTCCTGCGGTGCTTTGGCGCCCTTGCCGGGCATTGATAGGTTGGTAGCCATGACTACGGCCAAGATCAATTCCGAACCGTCCGAATCCGCAAAGCCCGCGCCGCCGGGCTCGCTGCCGCCGCCGGGCAAGACCCGGGTCAACAAGGCAGTCTTCTACGGCTCTGCGCTGCTGGTGCTGGCCATCGCCCTGTGGGCCATTATCGACCGCGATTCCGCCAACCTGGCCATCAGCGCCGCCGTAACCTGGATTGGCCGGAACTTCGGCTGGTACTACACCCTGGTGGTCGTCGCGGTGCTCGTCTTCGTGATCGGCGTCGCGATCTCGAAGGTGGGCAAAACCCGGCTGGGCCCGGATCATTCGCGCCCGTCCTTCAACATCTTCACCTGGGCGGCAATGCTCTTCGCCGCCGGCATCGGCATTGACCTGATGTTCTTCTCGGTGGCCGAGCCGGTCACCCAATACCTGGCTCCGCCGGCCATGGAGGGATCCACCGTCGAGGCGGCCCGCCAGGCGCTGGTGTGGACGCTGTTCCACTACGGCCTGCTCGGCTGGGGCCTGTATGCGCTGGTGGGACTGGCCCTGGGCTACTTCGCCTACCGCCACAACCTGCCGCTGTCCATCCGCTCGGCGCTCTACCCGATCCTGGGCAAGCGCACCGAAGGCTGGGTGGGGCACAGCGTGGACATCGCCGCGATGCTCGGCACGATCTTCGGCATCGCCACCTCGCTGGGCATCGGCGTCGCGCAACTGAACTACGGGCTGAACTATATGTTCGGCATTCCCGAAAACCGCTCCTGGCAGATCATCCTGATCGTCGCCGCCGTGGTGATGGCGACCATCTCGGTGCTCACCGGTGTGGAAAAGGGCATCCGCCGGCTCTCCGAGATCAACGTGCTGCTGTGCGTTGCGCTGATGCTCTTCGTGCTGATTGCCGGCTCCACCGCCTACCTGTTCGACGGCATCGTGAACAACATCGGCGACAGCCTGTCGATGTTCCCTTCGATGGCGCTGGACACCTTCGCCTACGACCGCCCCGATGAGTGGCTCAACGGCTGGACACTGTTCTTCTGGGCCTGGTGGATCGCCTGGGCGCCGTTTGTCGGCTTGTTCCTGGCCCGCATTTCCCGTGGACGCACCATCCGCCAGTTTGTCACCGGCGTGCTGGTGGTGCCTTTCGCTTTCATCCTGCTGTGGATCTCGATCTTCGGCAACAGCGCGTTGGCGATCGTCCGCTCGGGCAATCAAGCCTTTGGCGAGGTCGCGATGAACACCCCGGAACGGGCCTTCTACTCGCTGCTGGACCAGATGCCCGGCGCACCGATCACCGCGGCGATCGCCACCTTCACCGGATTGCTGTTCTACGTGACCAGCGCCGACTCCGTTGCCCTGGTGATGGCCAACTTCACCTCGCACCTGAAGGATCCGCAGTCCGACGGCTCCAAGCCGGTGCGATTGTTCTGGTCGCTGGCCACCGGCTTGCTGACCTTGGGCATGCTCTTCGTCGATGGGATCTCCACCCTGCAGGGCGCCACGGTCATCATGGGCCTGCCCTTCTCCTTCGTGCTGCTGCTGATCATGCTGGGGCTGTTCAAATCCCTGCGCATGGAATCGGCGCTGGCCGATCGCTACCGCAACAACATGCACAAGGTGCTCACCAGCCGGATGGGATCGGGCGCCGAGAAGCGCAATTGGAAGCAGCGGCTGTCCCGGGCCATGTCCTATCCTGGGCACCGCTCGGCCAAGCGCTACCTGGGGCAGGTCGCATTGCCGGCCCTGCAGGAAGTCAGCGAGGAATTCACCGCCCGCGGCGCCACGGTGGCGCTGGATATCGAGCAAGTGGCCAACCTAGAGCTGAACTCGTTGGACCTGGTGGTGGAAAACGGCGCCGAACGGCCCTTCAAGTACCAGATCTATCCGGTGCAGCTGCCGGTGCCCACCTACGCCCGCGTCTCGGCCGGCACCGATGTGTACTACCGCCTGGAGGTCTTCTCCCAGGAAGGCAGCCACGGCTACGACCTGATGGGGCTCACCAAGGAACAGCTGATCTGCGATGTGCTGGACCAGTATGAAGCCCACCTTGAATTCCTGGAAGCGCAAACCGAATCGGCGGCTCTCAGCCAGATCAATTCCGACGGCGCGTCCAAAACCGACTGGGAATCAGATTTCGAAACAACCCTGAAAGAGGAAGCATGAGTTCTCCGAGCAACCAGAATCCGCTCCTGCACCATGGCGCGACGCTGTTCATCGACGGCGCTTTCACGCCCGCGGCCAGCGGCGAAACCCGCACCATCAACTGCCCGGCCAATGGGGAAGCGGTGGCCACCGTTTCCGAGGCAGGGGAAGTCGATTCGATCAAGGCCATCGAAGCTGCCCGCCGCTCGTTCGATTCGGGCATCTGGTCCAGCGTGCCGGCCGCGCAGCGCGGGGACTTCCTGCTGAAAGCCGCCGAGCAGCTGGTGGCGCGCAAGGCTGAATTCGCGCTGGCCGAAACCCTGGACACCGGCAAACGCCTGGTCGAATCCGAGCTGGACATGGACGACATCATCGCCTGCTTCCGCTACTTCGGAAAGCTGGCTGGACAGGAAGCCGGCCGCGTAGTCGATGCCAACGACCCGAATGTCATCTCGCGGATCGACTACGAGCCGGTGGGCGTGGCCGCCATGATCACCCCGTGGAACTACCCATTGCTGCAGGCGGCATGGAAGATCGCTCCGGCTTTGGCCGCGGGCTGCTCCTTCGTGCTCAAGCCGGCCGAATTGACCCCGTCCACCGCGATCTTGATGATGGAGGTCCTCAAGGACCTTGGGCTGCCAGCTGGCGTGGCCAACCTGGTCACCGGCGCCGGCGCGCAGGCTGGCGCGGTGCTCTCGGAGCACAAGGACGTGGATCTAGTCTCCTTTACCGGTGGCCTGGTCACCGGGCGCAAGGTCGCCGCCGCTGCCGCTGGCACGGTGAAGAAGGTGGCCTTGGAGCTGGGCGGCAAGAACCCGAATGTGGTGTTCGCCGATGCGGACTTCGACGCTGCGCTGGATAACGCCCTCAATGGGGCGTTCGTGCACTCCGGGCAGGTCTGCTCCGCCGGCGCGCGCCTGGTCGTCCACGAATCGATCGCCGAGAAGTTCGTCGACGAGCTGGTGCGCCGCGCGCAGCAGATTACCCTGGGCGGGCCCTTCGACCAGAAGGCGGAGACCGGCGCGCTGATCTCGGCAGCCCATCTGGAAAAGGTAGACGCCTATGTGCAGGCCGGCATCGCCGAGGGCGCGCGGGTGCGCTGCGGCGGACGCCGGGCCACCGAACAGGACGGCGCCGGCCTGGGCTCCGGCCATTTCTACCTGCCAACGGTCATCGACCAGGTCACCGGTTCGATGTCGGTGGCCCAGGACGAGGCCTTTGGCCCGACCATCACCGTGGAGACCTTCTCAACCGAGGATCAGGCGGTGGCCATCGCCAATGACACCATCTACGGCCTGGCTGGGGCTGTCTGGTCGCAGGATGCTGGAAAGGCCGCGCGCGTGGCCAAGCGCCTGCGCCACGGCACCATCTGGATCAACGACTACCACCCCTACCTGCCGCAGGCTGAATGGGGCGGCTTCGGCCAGTCCGGGGTGGGCCGCGAACTGGGCCCGACCGGCCTGGGCGAATACCAAGAAGCCAAGCACGTCTACCAGAATCTGAACCCGCAGGTTACCGGTTGGTTCGCACAGAAGCAAAGCTGAACGAGAAAGGGCATAGCGTGAGCATGCATAAGAAGGATTTCGACTACATCGTTATCGGCGGCGGCTCCGCCGGCGCGGCGGTAGCCTCCCGGCTGAGCGAAGACCCCTCGGTGACGGTGGCGCTGGTGGAAGCCGGTCCCGATGATCGCGGCTATGATGAGGTCCTGCAGCTTGACCGCTGGATGGAACTGCTCGAATCCGGCCTTGACTGGGACTACCCGATCGAGGAGCAGGAGAACGGCAACTCGTTCATGCGCCATGCGCGGGCCAAGGTGATGGGCGGGTGCTCCAGCCACAACTCCTGCATCGCTTTCTGGGCGCCGCGCGAGGACATCGACGAATGGGAGTCCAAGTTCGGTGCCACCGGCTGGAACTCGCAGATGGCTTACCGCCTGTACAAGAAGCTGGAAACCAATGAGGATGCCGGCCCGCAGGCGCCGCACCATGGCGATTCGGGTCCGGTGAAGCTGATGAATGTGCCGGCCAATGACCCTTGCGGCGTGGCGATCCTGGATGCCGCCGAACAAGCTGGCATCCCGCGCGCAAAGTTCAACAATGACCAGACCGTGGTCAACGGTGCGAACTTCTTCCAGATCAACCGCCTGCCAGATGGCACACGCTCCTCCTCCTCGGTGTCTTACATCCACCCGATTACCGGCCGGGAGAACTTCTTCCTGCTCACCGGGCTGCAGGCGCGCAAGCTGAATTTCGACGCGTCCAAGCGCTGCACTGGCGTCGACGTGGTGGACGGAGCCTTCGGGCGCACCTCGACCCTGAACGCGGCCCGCGAGGTCGTGGTCTCGGCCGGCGCCATCGATTCGCCCAAGCTGCTGATGCTTTCGGGTATCGGCCCGGCCGAGCACCTGGAGGAGGTCGGCGTTCAGGTGCTGGTCGACTCCCCGGGCGTGGGCGAGCACCTGCAGGACCACCCGGAGGGCGTGATCCAGTGGGAAGCGAAGAAGCCCATGGTCGAATCCTCCACCCAGTGGTGGGAGATCGGCATCTTTACCCCGACCCGCGAAGGCCTGGACCGCCCGGATCTGATGATGCACTACGGGCAGGTGCCTTTCGACATGCACACCCTGCGCCAGGGCTACCCCACCGGGGAGAATACCTTCTGCCTGACCCCGAATGTCACCCATGCGAAGTCGCGCGGCACCGTGCGCTTGCGCAGCTGCGACTTCCGGGACAAGCCGAAGGTCGATCCGCGCTACTTCACCGACCCTGAAGGCCATGACGCGAGGGTGATGACTTTCGGCATCCGCAAGGCACGCGAGATCGTCGCCCAGTCCCCAATGGCTGATTGGGCCGGCGAGGAGCAGTTCCCGGGCAAGGATGTGCAAACCGATGACCAGATCTTCGACTACCTGCGCCGCACCCACAACACCGTCTACCATCCAGCCGGTTCGGTGCGCATGGGCGCCGAAGATGATGCGATGAGTCCGCTGGATCCGCAGCTGCGGGTCAAGGGCGTGAGCGGCCTGCGGGTGGCTGATGCGTCGGTGATGCCGGAGCTGGTGACGGTTAATCCGAACATCACGGTGATGATGATCGGCGAGCGTTGCGCCGAGCTGATCCAGCAGGACTAGAGCCCTGTCGCAGGCCGGCGGCGGGCACCGGAGAACCGGGGCCCGCCGCCGTTCTGCTTCATGCGACTGTTGCGCGCTGCGCGTGAACATTACGCAAAACTGTCATTTCCGCCGCCGTGCCGAGTATCGTCAAAAGGTGTCCACCGTGAATGAAAATGGCAATTTGGCTTCCGTCAGCGGCTTCACCGAGCCGCTCACCGACCAGCTGATCGGCTTCCGCCGCGAGCTGCATCGCAACCCGGAGCTCTCTTTTGCGGAGCACCAGACTACCGAGCGGATCCTCGAGGCATTGCGCGCCGCCGGCCTGGCGCCGCAGAAGATGGCCGACACCGGCGCCTTCGCGGACATCGGCGAAGGCCCCATCCGCATTGCGCTTCGCGCTGATATCGACGCGCTGCCGGTGGTGGAGGAAACCGGTCTGGAGTACGCCTCGATGACCGAGGGCGTGGCGCACGCCTGCGGCCACGACATCCACACCACCGTGATGCTCGGCGTGGCGCTGGCGCTGGGTAGGGTCCATGCCGCCGGCCAGCTCGACGGACGCGTGCGGGTGATCTTTCAGCCTGCCGAGGAGAAGCTTCCCGGCGGGGCGCTGTCGGTGATCGGGCAGGGCCTGCTCGATGGCGTGCCGCGGATCCTCGCGCTGCACTGCGACCCGCGGATCGACGCCGGGCATATCGGCACCCGCATCGGCGCGATCACCTCGGCCAGCGACACCATCCGCATCGAGGTCAATGGCCGCGGCGGGCACACCTCGCGACCGCACCTGACCGAGGACATCGTCTTCGCCATTAGCCAGATTGCCACCCAGGTGCCAGCCGTGCTCGGCCGGAAGGTCGACGTGCGCTCGGCGGTTTCGGTGGTCTGGGGGCAGATCCACGCAGGCAGCGTGCCCAACGCGATTCCCGCCACCGGCTACCTGGCCGGCACCATGCGCTGCCTGGATGGGGATGTCTGGTACGAGGCCGGCGAGCTGCTGGATGCGGCGGTGCGCCAGATCGCCGCACCCTACGGCGTGGAGATCAAGCTGCAGCACACCCGCGGGGTGCCGCCGGTGGTCAACGCCCCCGCAGAGACCTCATTGATCGAGGATGCCGCGCGCCGCGAGTACGGCGCCGACGCGATCGAGCTGACCCCGCAATCCATGGGCGGGGAGGACTTCGCCTGGATGACGCAGAAGGTTTCCGGCGCGATGCTGCGGCTGGGAACCCGCACCCCGGGTGGCAAGACCTACGACCTGCACCGCGGGGACTACATCCCGGACGAATCGTGCATCGGCGTCGGAGTGCGCATCATGGTGGCTGCCGCCCTGCAGGCCGTGCATGAGGCGAACGCCAAATAAGGCGTTGGCCACAGTAAACCCAAAAATTTTTAACAATTCTTTGACACCTTAACAATTCGGTCAGTGACTTGGGAATTGACGTTAAGCGCTTGCCGTTTTGCGGCCTGCAAGTTATCTGTTTGTAATCTTTCTCGTCTTTACCTGTGACGTATCTCCGATAGGCTATGGAAACGATGGGAATGCTATGACTTTTGGTGTGCTCGCGTAAGGCCTAGGCAATGGAGCCTTGCACGAGGGTCAGGTGTCTTGCCTCCCGCATTATCTCGCAAGATTCTTTGGAGGAACAGATGCGCTTCGTATCGCGCAAGACCGGTGTGGCGGCAGCCATGCTCGGCATCTCGGCATTAGCTTTGAGCGCCTGCGGCGCTGCACCGGAAGAGAGCAGCTCGGCTGGCCAGTACCCGGACTACGTCGGCTGCATTGTGTCCGACTCCGGCGGATTCGACGACCAGTCCTTCAACGAATCTTCCTTCCGCGGCCTGAAGAACGCCGAGAAGGACCTGGGTATCCAGACCAAGGACGCGGAATCCAAGTCCAACGCGGACTTCGCGACCAACCTCAACGGCATGGTCAACGCAGGCTGCGACCTGACCGTCACCATCGGCTTCCTGCTGGGCGATGCCACCGCCGAGGCCGCCGCTGCCAACCCGGACAAGAACTTCGCGATCGTCGACTTCCAGTACGAGAAGCCGATCGAGAACGTCAAGCCGATCATCTACGACACGGCCCAGGCTGCCTACCTTGCAGGCTACGCCGCAGCTGCCGCCTCGAAGACCGGCACCGTTGCCACCTTCGGCGGCATCAAGATCCCTACCGTGACCATCTTCATGGACGGCTTCGCCGACGGCGTTGACAAGTACAACGAGGACAAGGGCAAGGACGTCAAGCTGCTGGGCTGGAACAAGGACAAGCAGGACGGCACCTTCTCCGGCGACTTCGAGAAGCAGGACAAGGGCAAGCAGATCACCAAGAACTTCATCGCTTCCGGCGCTGACGTGGTCATGCCTGTTGCCGGCCCAGTGGGCAAGGGCGCTGGCGCTGCCGTGGTCGAGGCCAACAACAGCGGCAAGGACGCCAAGCTCGTCTGGGTCGACTCCGACGGCTTCCTGACCGCTCCCGACTACAAGGACGTCATGCTGACCTCGGTGGTCAAGACCATGGACGCCGCAGTCGAGGATGTCATCCGCACCGACGCCGAGGGCAACTTCGATTCGACCCCGTACGTCGGCACCCTGGAGAACGGGGGCGTTGCACTGGCACCGTTCCACAACTTCGACGAAGAGATCGGCGAGGACACCAAGAAGGAGATCGAGGCGCTGAAGCAGCAGATCATCTCCGGTGAGCTGAAGATCGAATCGGCCTCCAGCCCGGAGTAGGACTAGGCTAATCAGCCATGGAGCGCGTCACCGCTCGCCGCAGCACAGCGGTGGGCAGGTGACGCGCTTTATGCCTGCCTAAGGGCCAAAACAACTTGCAAGCAAGAACTTCGCCAAACGAACAATGAAGATGGTGGAATCGTGAAACTCGAACTACGAGGAATCTCGAAAGCCTTCGGTTCTTTCTACGCCAACAAAGATATCGACCTAACGGTCGACGACGCCCAGATTCACTGTCTGCTTGGCGAAAACGGTGCTGGAAAGTCCACGCTTATGAACGTGCTCTACGGCCTGTACCAGCCGACCGAGGGCCAGATTTTGCTGGACGGGAAGCCCGTCGAGTTCTCCGGACCGGGCGATGCCATGGCCGCCGGCATCGGCATGGTGCACCAGCACTTCATGCTGGTCCCGGTCTTCACTGTGGCCGAGAACATCGCGCTGGGCGCCGAGACCACCAAGGCTGGCGGCATGCTGGACCTTCAGGTCACCCGCAAGAAGATCCGCGAAATCTCGGACCGTTACGGCTTCGACGTGGATCCCGATGCGATCGTCGAAGACCTGCCGGTGGGCGTGCAGCAGCGCGTGGAAATCATCAAGGCGCTGGTGCGCGATGCGCGCATCCTGATCCTCGACGAGCCGACGGCGGTGCTGACCCCGCAGGAAACCGACGAGCTGCTGGACATCATGCGCCAGCTCAAGGCCAACGGCACCTCCATCGTCTTCATCTCGCACAAGCTGCGCGAAGTGCGCGCGGTCTCGGATGTCATCACCGTGATCCGCCGCGGCCTGGTCATCGATTCGGTCTCCCCGGAATCCTCCACCACCGAGCTGGCCAACCTGATGGTGGGCCGCGCGGTGGAGCTGAACCTGAACAAGGCGGCCGCCACCCCTGGCGCCGCCGCCTTGGAAGTGCGCGACCTGAGCGTCGTCGACCCGGCAGGCACCACCACCTTGGACTCGGTGTCCTTCACCATCCACGAGGGCGAAATCCTTGCAGTGGCCGGCGTGCAGGGCAACGGCCAGACCGAGTTGACCGAAGCGATCCTGGGCACCCAGCCGGTGACCGGCGGCTCGGTGAAGCTGGCCGGCGAAGAGCTGGTGGGCAAGTCGGTGAAGTCGATCCTGCGTTCGGGCCTGGGCTTCGTTCCCGAGGACCGTTCGGTGCACGGGCTGGTCACCCAGTTCTCCATCGAGGAGAACCTGGTGCTGGACCTCTACGACCGCCCGCCGTTCGGTAAGGGCATCTCGATGAACCTCGAGGCGATCAAGAAGAACGCCAAGGAGCAGATCGAGGGTTTCGACGTGCGCACCGACAACCCGCTGAACCCGGCCTCCAGCCTCTCCGGCGGCAACCAGCAGAAGGTCGTCATGGCCCGCGAGCTGAGCCGCGATCTGAAGCTGTTCATCGCCTCGCAGCCGACCCGCGGCGTGGATGTGGGATCCATCGAGTTCCTGCACCGGCGCATCGTGGCCGAACGCGACAAGGGCACCCCCGTGATGATCGTGTCCACCGAGCTGGACGAGGTCATGGAACTGGCCGACCGCATCGCCGTGCTCTACAAGGGCAGGATCAACGGCATCGTGCCGGGGGACACCTCCCGCGAGGTGCTCGGCCTGATGATGGCCGGCGTATCGCAGGAAGAGGCCTTCGCCCAGGCCGAATACGCCAAGGCGGACAACGAGCCGGTTGAAGCGCAGCCGGCCAGCGAGCATGACAACCAGGAAGGAGAAGCGCAGTGAGCGAGAAAGCACCTGTGGTTCCCGACTCCGGCAAGCCGGGCAACGACCTGCTGCGCCAGATCACGCAGGGACCGGGCCTGGTCTCGGTCCTCGGCGTCATCGTCGCGCTGGTCATCGGCGGCCTGCTGATCGCGGTCACCGACGAGAAGGTTGGCGAAACCGCCGGCTACCTGCTGGCCAAGCCCTCGGCGTTCTTCAGCGAATTCTGGCGTGCCGCCACCGAAAGCTATGTGGCGCTGTTCAACGGCTCGATCTACAACTCCACGCAGGGCTTCAAGCCGTTCCTCGAGACGCTGACCGTCTCCACCCCACTGATCTGCGCCGGTTTGGGCGTGGCGGTGGCCTTCCGCGCCGGCCTGTTCAACATCGGCGCGCAGGGCCAGATCATCATCGGCTCGGTGCTGGCCGCCTACATCGGCTTCGCCTGGCACCTGCCGATCGGCCTGCACCTGCTGCTGGTCATCGTCTTCGGCCTGCTCGGCGGCGCGATCTGGGGCGGACTGGTGGGCCTGCTCAAGGCCAAGACCGGCGCCCACGAAGTGATCCTCACGATCATGTTCAACTACGTGGCCGTATACCTGATCGACTTCCTGATGAACACCCAGGCCTTCCGCCGCCCCGGCGAGACCAACCCGATCTCGCCGATCCTCGACAGCTCGGCCATCTTCCCGGCGATCCCCGGCTCGCGCCTGCACCTGGGCTTCGTGATGGCGGTGCTGCTGGTGCTGGCAGTGGCCTGGATGTTCAAGCGCTCCACCGTGGGCTTCGAATTCCGTGCCGTGGGGCATAACCCCGAGGCCGCACAGACCGCCGGCATCAACGTCGCGCGCACCACCATCATCGCGATGGCGCTGGCCGGCGCCCTGGCCGGCGCCGCCGGCGTGGCCCAGGTGGCGGGCACCGAAAAGGTGCTCACCGGCGGCATTGCCGGCTCGCTGGGCTTCGACGCGATCACCGTGGCTCTGCTGGGCCGCTCCACCCCATGGGGCACCTTCTTCGCCGGCCTGCTCTTCGGCGCATTCCAGGCCGGTGCGGTGAACATGCAGATCACCACCGGCACCCCGATCGACATCGTGTCGGTGGTGCAGTCGCTGATCGTGCTGTTCATCGCCGCACCTCCGCTGGTGAAGGCCATCTTCGGCATGAACCGCAAGAAGAAGCGCAGCTCCAAGCTCGAACCTACTAAGGCAGGTGCCAAGTGACCGCAACCACCTTGCAACCAGCAATCAACGTCTTGCCGAGCAAGAAGACCCCGATCATCCTGACGGTGATCGCCGTGATCACCTTCTTCAGCTTCGGCCTGCTGGGCAACGACCAGGCAGCGCACTTCACGCTGAACAGCGCCGGCGACGCCTTCGAGCTGCCGGAACTGATCTTCCCGGGCCGGATCACCAACATCGTGTTCGGCGTGCTGCTGCTGGCCATCGCCGCCTACTCGTGGATGCAGCGCAAGCAGGGCAAGGTGCTGGCCACCTGGATGATCGCCGTCGCGGCCATCCTCTTCGTGCTCGGCTTCCTGGTGTGGGTGGTCTCCGGCGCTAACATCAACAGCATCTCGCTGGCCAGCCTGCTGGCCGGCGGCGTGGTGTTGGCCGTGCCGCTGGTCTTCGGGTCCCTGTCCGGCGTGCTCTCCGAACGCGCCGGCGTGGTCAACATCGCCATCGAGGGCCAGCTGCTGGGCGGCGCATTCACCGCGGCTATCGTCGCCTCGGTGACGCAGAACGCCTTCGCGGGCCTGATCGCCGCCGGCCTGGCCGGCGCCGTGGTGTCCCTGGTGCTGGCACTGTTCTCCATCAAGTACGTGGTCAACCAGATCATCGTCGGCGTGGTGCTCAACGTGCTGGTCTCCGGCATCACCGGCTTCCTGTTCACCACCGTGATGCAGGAAGACCCGGAGCTGTTCAACTCGCCGGTGCACCTGCCGGTGGTCGAGATCCCGCTGCTTTCGGCCATCCCGGTCATCGGACCGATCCTGTTCAAGCAGTCGGTCATCGGCTACCTGATGTACCTGGCAGTGTTCCTGGTCTGGTTCGGGCTGTTCAAGACCAAGTGGGGCCTTCGGGTGCGCGCCGTCGGCGAGCACCCGAAGGCCGCCGACACCCTGGGCATCAAGGTCAACTCGATCCGCTTCTGGAATGTCACCCTCGGCGGCATCGTGGCGGGCATCGGCGGTTCCTTCTTCACCCTGGTGGCGATCGACTCCTTCACGAAGGAAATCTCCGGCGGACGCGGCTTTATCGCCCTGGCCGCGGTGATCTTCGGCCGGTGGAACCCGATCGGCGCCTTCCTGGCCGCCCTGCTCTTCGGCTTCGCCGACAACCTGCAGGTCATCCTGACCATCATCGGCACCCCGGTACCGAGCCAGTTCATGGCCATGCTGCCGTACCTGGTGACCATCTTCGCGGTGGCCGGCCTGGTGGGCCGCTCCCGCGGACCTGCCGCCGCCGGCGAACCGTATGTGAAGGAATAGCGATTACCCATGGATAGCAACAACGCGCCGTGGCCGCAGCTCGAAGCAGCGGCCGCGGCCGCGCTGTCCCAGGCCTACGCGCCCTACTCGGAATTCCGGGTGGGCGCCGCGGCCCTGACCAGCGACGGCCGCCTGGTCTCCGGATGCAACATCGAGAACGCCGCCTACGGAGTCACCCTATGCGCTGAATGCGCCATGGTGGGCCAACTCTTCGCCACCGGCGGGGGCACCCTTGAATACTTCCTGTGCTTCGGCCAGCTGCGCGACGGCGAGCTGGAGCTGATCACCCCGTGCGGCCGCTGCCGCCAGCTGCTCTTCGAGCACCGCGGGGCGGATATGAAGATCAAGACCGCCCGCGGAATTCTCGGTATCGACGACCTCTTGCCTGACGCGTTCGGGCCGAACAACCTCAACGCCTAGCGCCGGAGCACACCGGCCAACAGCAGAACGGAAGGTGCCTTACATGGCTGCCGAGCAATTCAGTGCCGTCGAAGTCATCCGCGCAAAGCGCGATGGCGGCGAACTGAGCAACGAGATGATCGACTGGACCATCGATGCCTACACCCGCGGGGTCATCGCCGAAGAGCAGATGTCCGCGCTGAACATGGCCATCTACTTCCAGGGCATGAACCGCAACGAGATCTCACGCTGGACCGCCGCGATGATCAACTCCGGCGAACGCATGGACTTCTCCGCCCTCACCGACCCGTCGGGCAAGAAGCTGGCCACCACCGACAAGCACTCCACCGGCGGGGTGGGGGACAAGATCACCCTGCCGCTGGCTCCGCTGGTCGCCAGCTTCGGCGTGGCCGTCCCGCAGCTTTCCGGACGCGGGCTGGGCCACACCGGCGGCACGCTGGACAAGCTCGAAGCCATCCCCGGCTGGAAGGCGGATCTGTCCAACGAAGAGCTGTTCTCCCAGCTGTCCAACGTCGGCGCGGTCATCTGCGCCGCCGGCACCGGGCTGGCTCCGGCGGACAAGAAGCTCTACGCCCTGCGCGACGTCACCGCCACCGTGGAAGCCATCCCGCTGATCGCATCCTCGATCATGAGCAAGAAGATCGCCGAAGGCACCGGCACCCTGGTGCTGGATGTGAAGGTCGGTTCCGGCGCGTTCATGAAGGACGAGGCCATGGCCCGCGAGTTGGCAGAAACCATGGTGAACCTTGGCACCGATGCGTCGGTGAACACAGTGGCCCTGCTGACCAACATGGAAACCCCGTTGGGCCTGACCGCAGGCAACGCCATCGAGGTGGAGGAATCCGTCGAGGTCCTGGCCGGCGGCGGACCAAGCGATGTCGTGGAGCTGACCGTGGCCCTGGCCACCGAGATGCTGGCCGGTGCCGGCATCAAGGACGTGGATGTCGCCGGCGCGCTGCAAAATGGCAAGGCCATGGATGTGTGGCGCAGGATGATCGCCGCTCAGGGAGGCGACCCGGATGCCAAGCTGCCGGTAGCCAAGGAGTCGCACACCGTGGTGGCTGAGGCCGAGGGCGTACTGCTCAAGCTCGATGCGATGGACATCGGCCTGGCCGCGTGGACCCTCGGTGCGGGACGTGCCCGCAAGGAAGACAGCGTCCAGGCCGGCGCAGGCGTGCGCATGCACGTGAAGCCGGGTGCCCTGGTCCGCCGCGGCGAGCCGATTGCCACCTTGCTGACCGACACCCCGGAAAAAATGGAGCGTGCCATCGAGCTGGTCCAGCGGGCCATCATGATCGGTTCGGCCGATGACCGTCCGGACACTCGTCTGATCCTGGATCGCATCGCGGCCAAGTAGGCGGACAAGAATCCATGGCAAGGAGCCGGGAAACACTGTGCAGTGTTTCCCGGCTCTTTCGTTGCTTGCGCAGCGGGAGATGCCCCATGGAAGTTCCCAGAGAATTCCCGGGAACCAAAACGGAGTAGTCAAACGTTGGACAAGTTATCTCCTACCTAGGTAGCGGGTGGGAATTGTCCACAACGCCACTTAAGCAGGATGCGGGCGGTTGAGTTCTCGAGCGAAAATGGATAGAAATTCAGCGCATTGAGCGCATTGCGAAAGTAGATGTAAGCACGCATGGAATTAGTCAATGAAGCAATTGCGCAGGCAGCCAGCGCATGGTGGATCCTGCCGTTATTGTTTCTGTTCTGCATGATCGATGCCATTTTCCCAATCGTGCCGAGCGAATCATTTTTGGTTTCATTGGCCGCGGTCGGCGTCCACACCGGCGTTCCCAACCTCGTGCTGATCGGACTGCTGGGTGCCAGCGGTGCCTTGATCGGCGACCAGATCACCTACGCCATAGGGCGGAAAATCGGATCCCGGGGCTTCAAATGGATGCGCGGGCAACGCGCGCAGCGGGTGCTGGCCTATGCCGAGAAAAAACTTGAAACCTCCGGAGCACTGCTGATTTTCACCGCCCGGTACATCCCCATTGGCCGTGTGGCCGTCAACCTGACCGCCGGCGCCACCGGGTTCAGCCACAAGCGCTTCACCCTCTTCGACACCATCGGCGTGCTGACCTGGGCCACCTATTCCATCAGCATCGGCGCACTGGCCGGCAACTGGATGCACGACAACAAGCTGCTGGGAATCATCGTCTCGATTGTCATTGCCGTGGTGCTCGGCTTCGTCATCGACCGGATCGTCAGCTGGGTGCTGGGGCGTCTGCATCGCCGTGCCGAGAAGCGAGAAGAACAAGCGGAAGAACGGGTCCGCGAGACCGTGCCGCCAACCGGTGACGAGGGTTAACCTGCAGTATTGATCAGGGTCACATTGCGGCTTGCAGATCTTTGCCCGCAGGAGCTGTCAGTTCAGCGAAAATGCGACTAGGCTCAGTGGTGTGACTGAAGAAATGATTCATACTGACTACGATCCCGAGTTCGACTTCCGGGATCTGCCTAAAGTTTCGCTCCACGACCACCTCGACGGTGGCCTGCGCCCTCAGACGATCATCGAGCTGGCCGCCGAGATTGGACACGAGCTGCCAGAGACCGAAGCCGAAGCTTTGGGCGAATGGTTCCGTGAATCAGCCGATTCCGGCTCGTTGCCACGCTACCTGGAAACCTTCGAGCACACCGTCGCGGTCATGCAGACCCGCGATGCGCTGATCCGCGTAGCCCGCGAATTCGTCGAGGACCTCGCCGAGGACGGCGTCATCTACGGCGAAGTCCGCTACGCCCCGGAACAGCACCGCCGCGAGGGCCTGAGCCTGGACGACGTCGTCGACGCGATCCAGGAAGGCCTGGACCAGGCCTGCGAGCAGCTCAACGCCGAAGGCCACCCAATGCAGATCGGCCAGATCCTGGTCGCCATGCGCCATGGCGACCAGGGCGTGGAAATCGCCAAGCTGGCCCTGCGCCACCGTGGCCGCGGCGTGGTCGGTTTCGATATCGCCGGCGCCGAAGACGGGTTCCCGCCATCGGCAATGAAGGAAGCCTTCGACCTGCTGGCCGAGAACCTCTTCCCGACCACCGTGCACGCCGGCGAAGCAGCCGGGCTGGACTCCATCAAGGAAGCCATCCTGGTCGGCCGCGCCCAGCGCCTGGGCCACGGCGTCCGCGTTGCCGAGGACATTGAGATCGAGTTCGGCGCGATCGACGAGAACGGCGAAGAACTCAGCGACGATACCGGCCTGGTCTCCCTGGGCCCGGTCGCGAACTGGGTTCGCGAACGCGGCATCCCGCTGGAAGTCTGCCCGTCTTCGAACCTGCAGACCGGCGCCACCGCCAAGTTCGGCGACGGCATCGAGAACCACCCGATCGACCTGCTGGTCCAGACCGGTTTCAATGTCACCATCTCGCCGGATAACCGCTTGATGTCCGGCACCAGCTTGTCCGACGAGTTCGAGTTGCTGGTCGAAGCCTTCGACTACGACCTGGAAGACCTGCTGGATTTGACGCTGAATGCAGCCGAGGCCGCCTTCGTTCCGCTGGAAATGCGCGAGCTGCTGGTCGAGTACATCAACGACTACTACGACAACCTGCTGGATGACGAGGAAGACTACGACGAAGACGAATACGAGAACGTCGCCGACTAGTTCCCGGGATTCAATTCCCAAACAGCGAAGCCGCCCGTGCAGTGCACGGGCGGCTTCGCTGCATCCGGGAGGATGCCTAGAACGGGTACTGCTTCTTGGTGGACTGCACGCCGACCCAGTGGTCGGTGGTGAACTCCTCGATGGCCCATTCGCCGTTGAAGCGGCCCAGCCCCGAGTTCTTCTCGCCGCCGAACATCACATGCGGTTCGTCGTTGACCGTGATGTCATTGACGTGGGTCATTCCGGCCTTGATGCCGCGGGCGAAGGCGACGCCCTTCTCCAGGTTCTGCGTGAAGACGGCCGAGGACAAGCCGAATTCGGTGTCATTGGACAGTTGAAGCGCATGCTCTTCGGAGTCGGCCTTGGCGATGCCCACGACCGGACCGAAAATCTCCTCGCGGAACAGTTCCATGCCGCTGGTGACATCGGCGAAGACGTGGGGAGAGACCACCCGGCCAGTAATCGAGCCGGCGAGGACTTCGCGCGCACCCTGCTCGCGGGCGGTGGCGATCTTGCCGCTGACCGACTCAAGCTGCGCATCATTGATGATCGGTCCCACGAGGTTGGCCGGATCCGCGGCATCGCCATAGCCGAGCTTGTTGACCTGCTCGATGAATTTCTCGATGAACGCCTCGTAGACCGGGGCCTGGACGATGATGCGGTTGATTGCCATGCAGATCTGCCCCTGATGCAGGAACTTGCCCAGGGTCGCGGCCTTGGCCGCTTCATCGAGGTCGGCATCTTCCAGCACCACGAAGGGCGCGTTGCCGCCAAGTTCCAGCGCCACGCGCTTCATGTGCTCGCCGCTGACCGCGATCTTGCCGACGTTTTTGCCTACCGGGGTCGATCCGGTGAAGGACACCAGCGACGGGGTCTTGTGCGCCACGAAGTAGTCGCCGATTTCCGAACCGGAACCGACCACCGCGTTCAAGACGCCCTCGGGTAGGCCAGCCGCGGAGAACGCCTTGGCCAGGACCAGGGCGCCAACCAATGGGGTGTCCGAGGCAGGCTTGAGCACTACTGCGTTGCCCAGTGCCAGGGCGGGAGCCACGGATCGGGCGGAGAGCAGCATCGGGAAGTTCCAGGGGCTGATGATGCCCACCACGCCGACCGGTTCGCGGTAGACCCGGTTCTCCTTGCCTTCGGCATTCGAGGGAAGGATCTTGCCGTGCACCCGGGTGGGGAAGGTGGCGGCTTCGCGGATGGCGGCGATGGTGCCGCCTAATTCGATGTTCGCCTTCAGGTGCGTGGAACCGGACTCGGCAATCAGCAGCGCCAGGATGTCCTTGAAGTTCGCTTGCAGGTAGTCTGCGGCCTGGCCCATGATCTTGGAACGCTTGCCGGGGGAGAGCGCCGCCCATCCGGCCTGGGCCTGCTCGGCTGCCTGGTAGGCGGCGTCGACGTCGTCGGTCGAGGCCTGGCGGATCTCGGCCAGCAACGAGTCATCGAACGGGTTGGCCGTGCGCAACACGTGTTCGGAGCGCCCTTCAACCCACCGGCCGCCGATGAAGAGCTTGGCTGGAACCTGCTCCAGGAATTCGAGCCGGGCGGTATCTTGGATGGTCATTGGCAATCCTTCGCGTCGTCGGGATGAACTACGGCCATGCTAGCCCGAATAGGCAGCGAATGGGACCGAATCGGCCGCCAGCTGAACACCCGCTTCGATAGCATGGCCATATGCCGGAGAACAGAACGCAACTCGAACAGCTCGCCGCCACCGTCCGGACCCTGCGCAGCAGATGCGCGTGGACCAAGGCGCTGACCCACGAGTCGCTGCGCACCTACCTGATCGAGGAAAGCTATGAGGTCCTCGACGCCATCGCGGAGCAGAACCCGGCCTTGCTCAAGGAGGAGCTGGGGGACTTGTACTTCCAGATCCTGCTGCACTCGCTGATTGCCGAGGAGCACGGGCACTTCAGCCTGGAGGACGTTGCCGAAACGCTGAACGCGAAGCTGCTGCGCCGCAACCGGCATATCTTCGACGAGCAGGGGCAGGTCCGCGAAGACATCATCACTGACATCGATGAAATCATCCGGGTTTGGGATGCGGCGAAGCAGGCCGAGCGCGCCGGGCAGCAAAAGAAGCGGAAGAATGCGGGACTGCCCGCCGGGCTGCCTTCCCTGGCGCTCGCCCAGAAATTGCTTGACCGCCATGCCAGGGCCGGATCGGCGCAGCCTGCAGGCGGGCTTGCCACCGAGCAGGTTCGCCAGCGGATCACCGATGAGCAGTCCTTGGCCAATGAACTAATGGCCCTCTCAGCGCGGGCCGAGGAGCTGGGCCTGGACGCAGAGTCGGTGCTGCGCTCGGCCCTGAACCAGCAGTACGGCGCGGAACTGGATGACATAACATCGCGTAAATCACGATAGAAGCGCTAGGCTAGAGACAGGCAATGGCGCCCACGGTCTAATCAGCGACCGCTGGTTGACCCGCCCCAAGACCACCCCTTTCTACAAGGAGTCCATACTCATGGCATTGATTGACGCCATTCACGCGCGCGAAATCCTCGATTCCCGCGGCAATCCGACCGTTGAGGTCGAGGTCCTGCTTTCCGACGGCTCGCACGGCCGTGCCGCTGTTCCTTCCGGTGCATCCACCGGCGCCTTCGAAGCGGCGGAGCGCCGCGACGGCGACAAGGACCGCTACCTCGGCAAGGGCGTACTGGGCGCTGTAGAGTCCGTCATCGACGAGATCGCCGACGAGCTGGAGGGCCTGGACGCCACCGACCAGCGCTCCATCGACGCCGCCATGATCGAGCTGGACGGCACCGCGAACAAGTCCAAGCTCGGCGCCAACGCCATCCTCGGCGTCTCCTTGGCCGTCGCCAACGCCGCAGCAGCCAGCTCCAACCTGCCGCTGTTCAAGTACCTGGGCGGCCCCAACGCGCACGTGCTCCCCGTGCCGCTGATGAACATCCTCAACGGCGGCTCCCACGCCGACTCCGACGTGGACATCCAGGAATTCATGATCGTCCCGATCGGCGCACCGACCTTCTCCGAGGGCCTGCGCTGGGGCGTCGAGGTCTACCACAGCCTCAAGTCCGTGCTGAAGGAAAAGAACCTGTCCACCGGCCTGGGCGACGAGGGCGGCTTCGCCCCGAACCTGCCAAGCAACCGCGCGGCACTGGAACTGATCACCGAAGCGATCAAGCGCGCCGGCTACACCCCGGGCCAGGATATCGCCCTGGCGCTGGACGTCGCCTCCTCCGAGTTCTACGAGAACGGCGCCTACCAGTTCGAAGGCAAGGCGCTGTCCGCCAAGGACATGAGCGACTACTACGCCGGCCTGGTGGCCGACTTCCCGCTGGTGTCCATCGAGGATCCGCTGGACGAGGACGACTGGGATGGCTGGAAGACCCTGACCGACGCCATCGGCGACAAGGTGCAGCTGGTGGGCGACGACCTGTTCGTCACCAACCCGCAGCGCCTGGCCGACGGCATTGCCAAGGGCACCGCCAACTCGCTGCTGGTGAAGGTCAACCAGATCGGCACCCTGACCGAGACCATCGATGCGGTGACCATGGCGCAGCGTGCCGGCTACACCACCATCACCTCGCACCGTTCGGGCGAGACCGAGGATGTCACCATCGCTGACATCTGCGTGGCAACCAACGCCGGGCAGATCAAGACCGGTGCACCGGCCCGCTCCGAGCGCGTAGCCAAGTACAACCAGCTGCTGCGCATCGAAGAGGACCTGGGCGCCTCGGCGGTCTACGCTGGCCGCAGCGCGTTCCCGCGTTTCAACAGCTAATATTCAGTAATAGCGAATAAGCTCGTCGGTAGTGGATACCGGCGGGCTTTTCGTTATTTAATGGAATTATCTTGCCAAGTCCACGGCTAGACCGCACGACAAGCACCATGGGAATTGGGGGAGTATGGCTCAGCGACCACCGCGAATGCCTCGCCGTAATACTCCGGATCCGGCCAAAGACGCCGCAGCAACCCCGGTTGACCAGACAAAACACGCCGGCGCGGATTCCCAGGTTGAACCGCCAACCGACGCCTTGCGCATTGTCGAGCCGCAGTCGGCGGCCAAGCAGGCTCCCGCGAAACCCCGCCGGGTGAAGGATGCCTCCTCCGCGCCGAAGCCGAAGAGCGCTGCCGCCAAGCCGAAACAGGGTGCCTCCCCAGCGTCAGATGCGTCACGTGCGCCGAAAAAATTTGCCGGCAACTACGCGCAGAAGCCCAAGGTGCCGCTGCGTGAACGCGCCAAGGAAAAGCAGAGCGAACGCCGCCGCGATGACCGGCTGAAGTTCTCCGCCGCGGTCCGCCGCAAGCCGGGAGAAAAGCCGGTGGACCAGAACCAGGTCCCCAAGGGCGAACCCGTTGCGGCGCACCGTTTTTCCGGCCGCATCGCCGCGCTGATCGTGGTCCTGGCCTTCTTCGCAGTGATGCTGGTGCCGACGGTGAATTTCTACCGCACGCAGATGGCGGAACTGAACGAGCTGCATGCCTCGATCGAAGCGCTGGAGGCGCAGCGCGATGACCTTAAGGAGGAAATCGCGCGCTGGGATGACCCGCTGTACATCAAGCAGCAGGCACGCGAGCGGATAAACTTGGTCATGCCTGGCGAGAAGCTCTACATGGTGGTGGGCGAACGCCCCAAGGATGAAGAGACGCCCGCCGACGGCAATGGAAGCACCTTCGAGGTGCGCCAGGAACTTCCATGGGTTGATGCGCTGCTCGACTCTGTTCGACGTTCTGCCACCGACTAACCACTTTAAACGCGAAGAGACCTATAACCGTGACTGAACAGCCAATCCGCGAAGCCCTTGACGCCGCCGGACGAGTACCGAGCGAAGCCGACCTGGACACCCTGTCCCGCCAGCTGAACCGCCCGGTGCGCGATGTGGTGGAGATTGGTGCGCGCTGCGTGTGCGGCAATCCGCTGGTGGCAACGACCGCCCCGCGGCTGTCCTCGGGTATCCCGTTCCCGACCACTTACTACCTTGCGCACCCGGTGATCACTTCGGCTGTTTCCCGCCTGGAGGCGGCCGGGCTGATGAACGAGATGAATGACCGCCTGGGCGAGGACGCTCAGTTGGCGCAGGCCTATGCCGCGGCCCACGAGTCGTACCTGGCCAACCGCGATGCCATCGGCCAGCGCTCGGGCACCGGCGCCGTTCCGGAAATCGCCGGCGTCTCCGCCGGCGGCATGCCGACCCGCGTCAAGTGCCTGCACGTGCTGGTAGGCCACTCGCTGGCAGCCGGCCAGGGCGTGAACCCGCTGGGCGACGAGGCGCTGGCCGCCATCGCCGAGTGGTGGACCAAGGACAAGTGCTACTGCGTTGGCGCGTGGGACACCGACTCCGAGGCGCCGAGCCGTGACCGCTCGCGCCACGTGAAGACCCAGGAACAGCAGGACCCGGAGGCCAAGCGCGCAGAGCGAGCCCGCAAGCGTGCCGAGCGCGAGGCAGCCCAAACGGCCGAGTCCGCCGAGCAGGGGGATGCCTGATGCGCGTTGCCGGTATTGACTGCGGAACCAACTCCATCCGTCTGCTAATCGCCGACGTCGATGCCGATGGCCAGCTGGTCGACGTGCTGCGCACCATGCGCATCGTGCGCTTGGGCCAGGGCGTCGACGCGACCGGCGCCTTCGCCCCCGAAGCCCTGGAGCGCACCTTCGAAGCCGCCCGCGAGTACAAGAAGCTGTGCGATGAGCACGACGTGGAAGCGATCCGCTTCGCCGCGACCTCCGCAGCCCGCGATGCATCGAACCGCGAGGTCTTCTCCGAGCGGATCACCAAGATCCTGGGCGTGGCCCCTGAAGTGATCAGCGGCGAGGAAGAAGCCTCCCTGTCCTTTGCCGGAGCGGCATCGGTCCGGGCGGGGCAAAGCGGCAAGTCACTGGTGATCGACCTCGGCGGCGGATCCACTGAATTCGTGCTCGGCGATGCCACCGGCCCGCTCGCGGCCAAGAGCCTGGACATGGGGTGCGTGCGCGTCACCGAGCGCTTCCACCAGGCGGGACTGCGTTCGGATGAAGCGCTGGAATTCATGGACAGCACCTTGGGAACCCTGTCCGGAACCGTGGATGTGACGCAGGTGGATGCGGTGATCATGGTTGCCGGCACCTTCACCACGCTCACCGCCCAGGCCCTGGGCCTGAAGCAGTACGAGTCCGAGAAGATCCACGGGGCGCAGCTGAGTTTCGCCCAGATGCGCCAGGCAACCGCGAGCATGCTGTCCTACACCAGGGACGAGCGCGCCGCGCTGGGCTTCATGCATCCTGGCCGTGTCGACGTGATCCAGGCCGGTGCCGCAATTGTCCAACGCATCCTTCAGTACCTCGAAAAGGCCAGCGGAAACCGCGAAATGGTTCTGATTGCCTCGGAACACGATATCCTCGACGGAATTGCGGCTTCAGCTGCCGTGGCATGAACCTGTCATCCAGTCACCGACCCAAGGAGTTGTCTTGAGCTCAGCTTTGCGCGCCAGGAATAGGACGGGCTTGATCAAGCTCAGCTCTCTGCTCGTCGCAGCACTGCTGGCGGCCACCCTGCTCAGCGTGGGCGCTCCGGCCCGCGCCGACAACATGCGCGAGTCCGAGTACTGGCTCGATTCCCTGGGCGTGACCGAAGCGCACAAGACTACCAAGGGCGAAGGCGTCAAGGTCGCGGTCATCGACACCGGCATCGATACCACTCATCCGGATCTGAAGGGTGCTGTGGTCGGCGGTGCGGACATGTCCGGCTCGGGCGGCGAGAAAGGCAACAAGCCGATTGGCGTAATGAGCGAGCACGGCACCCTGGTGGCGACCCTGCTCGCAGGACGCGGGAACAACAAGGGCGAGATCAAGCGGATCAAATCCGAGAACGAGCGCTTGAAGGCCGCGTGGGAAAAGGCCAAGAAGCACGCCGAGGAAGAAGACGAGGACATTCCCGAGGAGCCTGAATACGAAAAGGTTCCCAAGCTGAAGAGCGGCAAGGACGGCGTGCTCGGCGTCGCCCCGGCAGCGGATCTGCTTTCAGTGTCGCTGTGGATGGGCGAGGGCAACCCGTCGAAGATTCCAGTGGAAACCCAGATTCCCCGCGCGGTGAAGTGGGCCGTGGATTCCGGAGCCAAGGTCATCAACATGTCCCTGGGCTCCACCAGCCCGGCGTGGCCGGAAAGCTGGGATGACGCCTTCAAGTATGCAGAAGACCATGACGTCGTCATTGTCGCAGCGGCGGGCAACCGTTCGGGCGGCATGAGCCAGGTGGGCGCCCCGGCGACCATTCCCGGGGTGCTGACCGTGGCCGGCGTCGATACCAGCGGCAAGGCGTCGCAGGATTCCTCGACCGAAGGCATCTCCATCGGCGTGGCGGCCCCTGCCGAGCAATTGGTCGGCGGCTTGCCGGATGACGACTACGCACGCTGGTCGGGCACCTCCGGCGCGGCCCCGCTGGTGGCCGGCGTGGCAGCGCTGATCCGCTCGCAGTACCCGGAGATGAAGGCTCCCGAGGTCATCAACCGCATCCTGAAGACCGCCAAGGACACCGGCGCACCCGGCGTGGACAACCTCTACGGATACGGAATCATCGATGCCCAGGCAGCGGTGACGGCGACCGTCCCTGCAGTTTCGGAAAACCCGCTGGGCACGATCAGCGAGTGGATCCGAGTGCATCGCCGCAACACCGAGAAGACCACCGATGCCCCGGCGCCGGGTGTTTCGATGGAGAAATCGGACCTCAAGCAGGTCGCGGCGCCCAAGCCGATCCTTCCTGACGACTCGGCACCGGCGCTGCAGCCGGTGCTCATCGTGGGCGGGGGAGTGCTCCTGCTGATGGTGCTCATTGCCGGCTCCACCCAGACCCTGGTGCGCCGCCGACGCGAGAAGGCCGCGGCGCAGCTCGGTTCGGCGTCGTTGAGCTCGCTGCAAGTCCCGGACCAGTCAGATGGACGGGACCTGTTTGACGAGATTCCCGAAGAAGAGAAGTAAATAGCGTTCTCGGCGGGGTGGATCCTGAAGATCCACCCCGCCTTTGCGCGCTTGCCGGCAGATAATTCGACCGCTAGATGCAGGCTGTGCCGGCAGGAAGCTCCGCAGCCTTGCGAAGTCGTGACGCACCGAACGAAATTAGTTAGTGAATGTTTTCACTAACTCAGAGAATCCGCGTAGAATCAACAGTATGTCGATCATCGAAACCTCCCAGAAGCGTCCGCGCATCCTGATCGTCGGCGGTGGCTACGTAGGCCTGTACGTCGCGATGAAGTTGCAGAAGAAGGTCAAGGCACACGGCGGCATCGTCACCGTTGTCGACCCGAACCCATACATGACTTACCAGCCATTCCTGCCAGAAGTCGCCGGTGGCCAAATCGAGCCACGCCACGTTGTGGTCTCGCACCGCCAGCACTTGAAGCACTCCGAGCTGGTCAACGGCCGCGTGCTGAGCGTCGACCACGCCAACAAGAAGGCCGTGATTGCTCCGGTCAACGGCGAGCAGTTCGAGCTGGAATACACCGACATCGTAATGTCCGCCGGCGCGGTCACCCGTACCTTCCCGATCTCTGGCCTGGCTGAAACCGGCATCGGCCTGAAGACCATCGAAGAGGCCGTCGCCCTGCGCAACAAGGTTGCCGAGCGCATCGAGTCCGCTTCGAACATGACTGATCCAGTGGCCCGCAAGCGCGCACTGACCTTCGTCGTTGTCGGTGGCGGCTTTGCCGGCATCGAAACCATCGCCGAGCTCGAAGACATGGCTCGTCACCTGATCGAGCTCAACGACCGCATTGACGAAAAGCAAGCACGCTTCGTTCTCGTCGAGGCCATGGGCCGCATCATGCCAGAGGTCACCGCCGAGCAGGCCGAGTGGGTTGTCGAGCACCTGCGCAGCCGCGGCATCGAGGTATTGCTGAACACTTCGCTGAACAACGCTGAAGAAGGCAACCTGGAATTGATCAACATGGCTGACAAGTCCCCAGCAGGCGAGTTCGGTGCAGACACCCTGATCTGGACCGCTGGCGTCATGGCCAATCCGATGGTTCGCTCCACCGATTTCCCGATCGAGCAGCGCGGCCGCATCGAGACCCGCACCGACCTGCGCATCAAGGACGCCAACGGCGAACCGCTGGAAGGCGCCTGGGCAGCCGGCGACATCTCGGCAGTCAAGGACGTTACCGGCGGCCTGCCAGACGGCACCTGCGTTCCGAACGCGCAGCACGCTGTGCGCCAGGCCAAGCTGTTGGCTAAGAACCTGTATGCTGCCCGCTACGGCGTTGGCACCATCAAGGAATACAAGCACAAGAACCTCGGCGCAGTGGCTGGCTTCGGCAAGAACAAGGGCGTTGCCAAGGTTGTCGGCATCAAGCTCAAGGGCTGGCCAGCATGGATGGCACACCGTGGCTACCACGGCATGGCCATGCCAACCTTCGAGCGCAAGTTCCGCGTTGTCGGCGACTGGCTGGTTGCGCTGTTCTTCAAGCGAGATGCGCTGCAGCTGAACAACCTCGAAGCGCCACGCACTGCTTTCGAGGAGTCGGCCAAGCCAAAGAAGTAGGCTTGGGACGCAGATGATCGACGATGATGCGAGGGGCCAAGCGATTGGCTCCTCGCATGCGTCAGCAAAGTTGAATTTTCTATTTGCTTTGCCGATCACGTAAAATTTGAGAGTCCTGCCCCTATGGTGGAATTGGCATACACGGCTGACTTAAAATCAGCTGCCGAAAGGCTTGTGGGTTCGAGTCCCACTGGGGGTACAGAGTAAGGCCGACGTGTTCCGGATTTTCCGGTCCGCATCGGTCTTTTCTCTTGCCGCTAGCAAGCGCACGTTCGCCGTCCACCCTCCGGCATCGTTCCTCGACAATATTTTCGTCTGACGCAACCACGATGCTGGAAGTTTCAAGAATATCGCTGAGAGAGTAGTTTTTCCTCGGGAAATTGCCCTATATCATCCTTCCGACTGAGTGATTTCACAGCAATCCTCAATAGGATTAAGCAAAAGATCTTCAGCTAGCCAAGCGGCTGGCGTATTCGCAATCTATAGGGGAATGACATTGGGCAATCCAATTTTTGGTTCTAGCAGCCGCTCCGATGCTTGGGGAACCAAGCTTGGAAGTCCTGTTGGATTCCGCGACACCGAAAACATGAGCGCAGACCAGCTGAATCAGATGTACCAGCAGCCTGCCGCAACCAGCGCCGACACCGGCCGCATGACCATCGGTGACACTATCAACAAGACCGCGATCTGCCTCGCCTTGGTTGTCATTGGCGCTGCAATTGGCTGGACCATTCCAGCCCTGATGCTGCCAGGTGCCCTGGTTGGTTTCGTCCTCGGCTTGGTTAACGCTTTCAAGAAGCGCCCATCGCCGGTACTGATCCTCCTGTACGCAGCGGCGCAGGGCTTGTTCCTTGGCGGTCTTTCCGGTTTCCTTGAAAGCCGACCAGGCCTTCAGGGCATCGCCATCCAGGCTGTGCTTGCGACCCTGTGTGTTGCCGGCGTAACCCTGGCGCTGTACCGCTCGGGCAAGTACCGGATGACACCTAAGCTGAACAAGATGTTCATGATCGGCATGGTCGGCCTGATCGTCTTCTCGCTGCTCAACATGGTCCTGATGCTCACCGGCGTGATCGACGGCATGTTCGGCATGCGCGGTGGCGTGCTCGGCCTGGTTATCGGTGTCGTTGCCGTACTGCTGGCAACCTACGCATTGGTTGCCGACTTCACCATGATCGAGGAACTCTCGAACCAGGGCGCTCCGGCCATCATGGCTTGGCGCGGTGCCTTCGGCCTGACCATGACCCTGATCTGGCTGTACACCGAGATCCTGCGTATCCTCGCGATCCTGCGCGGCGACGACTAGCCGCAGCAGCACAGCATGCAAGGACCAGCGCCCATTCAGGGCGCTGGTCCTTCTGAGTTAATCTCCTGATCAAATATGAATCGAATATGAACTGCCGAAACCGTCAATGCGATGGAAAATGACAGCTGATTGGGCAGTTACGCGAATCCTTGGTTAGATTTCCCTGTAGCTATTCAGTTATCCAACTCACAGTTATTTTGACAGGGAGAGCGCAATGGCAATCGAGCAAGCAGAAGGAAATTCGCCGGGTCTGGTGAAGTCCCTGGGCAACCTGGATGCCCTGGCCCTGGGGTTCGGAGCCATGATCGGGTTCGGCTGGGTGGTGCTCACCGGTGGATGGCTGGATAACGCTGGCACCATGGGCGCTGTGCTGGCCATGGCCGTTGGCGGTGGCATCATGGCTGTCGTCGGCTTGACCTATGCCGAACTGACCGCGGCCATGCCGAAAGCCGGCGGCGAGCACAACTTCATCCTGCGTGCTTTGGGAGCCCGGCCGTCATTTATCGGTTCCTGGGCGATCACCGGCGGGTACGTGACCATCGTGGCTTTCGAAGCAGTCGCCTTGCCACGGACTGTGGAATACATCTTCCCCGGCATGAGCCAGATTCCCCTGTGGACCATTGCCGGTTTTGAAGTAAACCTGACTTGGGCATTGGTCGGCGTGCTGTCGGCAATCGTCATCACCTGGATCAATATCCGCGGCGTGAAGCAAGCCGGGGTGCTGCAGACTTTCGTGGTGCTCTTCCTCGTAGCCATCGGCGTCTTGATGATTGTCGGCGCCTTTGCCGGCGGCGAAGCCAAGAACATGGAACCGTTCTTCACCCCGGGAACCAGCGGGTTCTTTGCCGTACTGGTGGCCGTGCCCTTCTTGTTCATCGGCTTCGACGTGATTCCGCAGTCTGCCGAGGAAGTGAATATTCCGGCCAAGCAAATTGGCAAGCTCGTGGTCCTCTCCGTCATCCTGGCCACCGTGTGGTACGTGATGGTCGTCCTGACCACGTCCTCGGCGATGCCTGCAGCGCAACTGGCCGGAGCCGACATTGCAACGGCGGATGCGTTCGGAGCCTTGTTCGGTTCGGATCTGATGGCCAAGGTGCTGATCGCTGGCGGCATTGCCGGCATCCTGACCTCGTGGAACTCGCTGCTGCTCGGAGCCTCCAGGCTTGTCTACTCGCTGGCCCGCAGCGGCATGCTCCCATCCTGGTTCGGCAAACTGCATCCCAAGTACCGCACCCCGGCCAACGCACTGGTCTTCATCGGCGGAATCTCCATGCTGGCCCCATTTTTCGGTGCCGAAATGCTGGGATGGCTCGTTGATTCGGGAGCACCAAGCATCATCGTTGCCTATTTCCTGGTCTCGGTCACCTTCCTGGTGTTGCGCAAGCGCGAACCGAAGATGGACCGGCCGTTGCGCGTCGGCGGCAGCGGAAATGCTGGAGCGGTCATCGGCTGGATTTCGGTCCTGCTTACCGCTGCGCTCTTCAGCCTGTACATGCCGGGCATGCCTGCATCACTGAGCTGGGAACCATGGGTCATCTTCGCCATCTGGTGGGCCTTGGGCGCAATCTACTTCTTCAAGGTGCCAGCCGGTATTAAGCCCGGCGAAGACGCCGAGGAAAAGGTCCTTGAAGCTGTCATGCGCCGCCGGCGCAAGGGTGCGCGAAACGACTGATGAACCATGGCTTCCACGCCCCATGTCCAGGATTGGGCGGCCTGCGCAATCTGGTTACCTGCAGCGGAGTGAAATACACATATTGAATTAGATTTCTAGGACCAGTGCCCATATCGGGCACTGGTCTTTGGAATTTGTCACAATTGAGACATGGATCAAGACGCTGTCTGGCAAACGCGATAGCGTAGTTCCATGAAAAGCAGCCGGTTGGAACGTCTACGCCGTATTCGTGTCTCGCTTCCGAGCAAGCCGGCGGAAATCCCTGCCGCACCGAGCCCAGACCTGACGGATTTCAAAAGCGCCGAGGACATGCCCTACGCAGTGCGCATGGCAGCCGCGTGGGCCTGGCGTTTTTTGATCATCGTCGCGGCCGTGGGCGTACTGGTGTGGGCGCTGTCAAAAGTCTCCCTGCTTGTCATCCCGGTTCTCGTCGCGGCGCTGCTGGCCGGGCTGCTCTCACCGGTCGTGAACACGATGAACCGCAAGCTGGCGGTGCCCCGCGGGTTGGCCGTCGGCATTACGCTCATCGGCTTCCTGGCGCTAGTTACAGCTGGACTCTCGGTTGCAGGGCAAAAGCTCTCAGCCGGATTCACCGCCCTGTGGACCCAAGCCCTGTCGGGCATCGAGCAGGTCCAGGATTGGCTGTTCAACGGCCCGCTCAAGCTGACCAATGACGACCTGCAAAACGTGCTGGACGACGCCCTGGTCCAGCTTCGCGGCAATGCCACCAACATCCTGAGCGAGGCCATCAGCTGGACTTCGGCGATCGGGCAGATACTGACCGGCACTTTGCTGGCAGTCTTCGCGCTGATTTTCCTGCTGCTCGACGGACGCAAGATCGGCTTGTTCCTGGTGAACCTCTTGCCGCGCCGCGCCCGCCCGGCGATGGACGGGGCACTGACCCGCGGCTGGGGCTCGCTGGTCCGCTACGTGCGCGTCCAGATGGTGGTGGCGCTGATCGACGCCATCGGCATCGGGTTCGGCGCCTTCTTCCTAGGCGTGCCGCTGGCCATGCCGCTGGGCGTGCTGGTCTTCGTCGGCTCCTTCATCCCGATCGTCGGTGCGCTGTTTACCGGCGCCCTGGCAGTTTTGCTTGCCCTGGTCGCCAATGGCTGGATCAACGCGCTGATCATGCTGGCCGTCGTGCTGCTGGTCCAGCAAGCCGAATCCAATATCCTGCAGCCGCTGATCATGGGCAAGGCAGTCAGCCTGCACCCGCTGGCAGTCGTCCTGGCCGTCGCCGGCGGCACGATGCTCGCAGGCATTCCCGGAGCTCTCTTCGCGGTACCGCTGCTGGCAGTGATCAACGCGGTCGTGAAATACCTGTCGGGCAGAGCCTGGGAAACCGATGACTTCGTGATTGAGCTCTACGGGAACCAGATCGCGGCGGCCAGTCCCAAAACCAGCGACCCGGGGAAGGCAAGCCCAGCCGCAACGGCTGCAGGCGCCGCCCCCGCCCCACAAGCTTCGCCGGAGCCCCGGCACCCTGAGCCCACAGCAGATGAGGAATAAACCATGAGCACTGAAACTACGTTGCCGGTAACGCTGGCTGAGATCGAAGCCGCAGCCGAAGTACTCAAGCCGGTCATTGCCCGCACCCCGGTGGAGCACTCCCGCGTGCTCTCCCAGCACGTTGGCGCCGAAGTCTTCCTCAAATGCGAGAATATGCAGCGCGCCGGATCCTTCAAGGTCCGCGGCGCCTATGTGCGCATGTCCAAGCTCAGCGACGAGGAGAAGGCGCGCGGAGTCGTCGCCGCATCGGCAGGCAATCACGCGCAGGGCGTCGCCCAGGCCGCCAGCCACCTCGGCATCAAGGCGCGGATCTACATGCCTCTAGGCGTAGCCCTGCCGAAGCTGACCGCAACGCGTGACCACGGCGCGGAAGTCGTGCTGTTCGGCAACACTGTGGATGAGGCGCTGGCCGAGGCGCAGCGTTTCGCCGACGAATCCGGCGCAGTCTTCGTGCATCCCTTCGACCACCCGGACATCATCGCTGGACAGGGCACCATCGGCCTGGAGCTGCTTGAGCAACTGCCTGAGGTCGACACCGTGCTGATGGGCGTGGGCGGCGGCGGGCTGCTGGCCGGCGTTGCCATCGCGCTGAAGGAGAAGGCCCGCGAACTGGGCCGCGAGATCAAGGTGGTGGGCGTCCAGGCGGAAAACGCCGCGGCCTACCCTCCATCACTGGCCGCTGACGCATTGGTCCCGCTGGATACCGTGCACACCATTGCCGATGGCATCGCCGTCGGCAAGCCGGGGCAGCTGCCGTTCACGATCATCAAGGAATTGGTCGACGACGTGGTGACGGTATCGGAAGATACGCTCGCGCGTGCTTTAGTGGTGCTCCTGGAACGCAACAAGCTCGTGGTGGAACCCGCTGGCGCGGTGGGCGTCGCGGCCCTGCTGGAGAACAAGCTGGAGGCGCACGGGATCAACCCGGCAACCACCGCTGTAATCCTTTCCGGAGGCAATATCGACCCGCTGCTGATGCTCAAGGTGATCCAGCGTGGCCTGTCAGCGGCCGGCCGCTTCTTGACCATACGCATGATGCTTCCAGACCGCCCCGGCTCGCTCGCGCAGATCTCCAACATCATTGCCGAATCGGATGCGAACGTGACCCGCTTGGACCACACCCGCATCGGCGGTTCGCTGTCCATGGGCGACGTGGCGATCACCATCGATCTGGAAACCAAGGGCCATGAGCACTCCAAGCAGGTGCTCAACAACCTGCGGGCCGAAGGCTTCGACCCGCAGATCACCAACAACGCCGGCGGCTCCGTGGCCTAAAGGCCGCTGAATGCAGAAAATCCCCAGAACAGCTTGGAGAAGCTGGTCTGGGGATTTGTTCGTCTATACTCCCATTAATCAATTAGACTTTTATTTGAAAATGGGGCTCTGCCCAGGGTCCTTGTTCCACCGTGCATATCGAGGAGATTTCATGGATTGTCTTTCCCGCAGGTCATTTCTAACGGCGGCGATTGCTGTTCCGCTAATCGCTACAGCAAGCGCTCCATCCGCATTGGCCCAAACCTCGGAGTTCGGCGATTTGGTATTGGAGATCAATCCTGAAGTCGATAGAAGGCAATTCTTTACCGGCGAACTTTCCGCAAAAATCTATGAAAACGGAATAGCTGTCACTAGACGCGGACTGACGATGGCCCGTAAATCGAAAGCCGCCATGGCTAAGCTTTGGCGTCCATCATTCGGTTTCCCCACAGATGATATTAGTTATCAAAGCAACGGCTCCTACTATCAGGAATTTACCGGCGTAACAACTTATTGGTCGGGCGGAGATTTTATAGGATCGGAAACGATCCACCCATCAGCTGAATGGGAAACGAACACTTTCAAAGATGTGCCGGAAAGCCATGACCTGTACCGGTACGTGGAGATTCTCTCCAAGCTGGGAGTTACTAATGGCTGGCCCGACGGAACCTTCCGCCCGCAGGCACCTGTACTGCGTGATGCGTTCGCCGCATTCTGCTACCGCATCAACGGGTCGCCTGCTTACACTCCGCCTAATGCCTCTCCATTCAAGGACGTTGCGCGAGACAACATTTTCTACAAGGAGATTTGCTGGCTACATGCCCAAGGCATCGCGAATGGATGGCCAGACGGCACATTCCGGCCATTGGCTCCAATATTGCGCGATGCCATGGCGGCGATGTTGTACCGGATGACTCCAAAATCGGTCTATTCATTTACACCCCTTGCGGAGAGCGGCTTTCGGGATGTAGCTAAATCCAATTTGTTCTATCGCGAAATCGAATGGATGCGTGCTACCGGAATCTCAACGGGCTGGCTGACCGACTTCGGCGAATACGAAGAATGGTATGTAGAGTACAAGCCTTTCGCCAAGGCGACACGTGCTGAAACAGCCGCCTTCTTGGTTCGGTGGTTCGATCTGTTCGGCGATCGAAGGCTGAACGTGATTTCGTAAACGCGGCGAACCGGGTGGTAATCGTCCTGAACGCAGAAAATCCCCAGAACAGCTTGGAGAAGCTGGTCTGGGGATTTTTTTTGCTCAGGCGCTTACTTTGCTCCGTAAGGCTTGGCGGAGATTATCTCGACCTTGATGTCGCGGCCGTTTGGAGCCAGATACGACAGCTTGTCGCCCACCTTGGCGCCGTGCACGGCAACGCCGATAGGGGACTGCTCGGAGTAGACCTCGAGGTCGGTGTCGCCGGCAACTTCGCGGGAGCCGAACAGGAAGGTGGTTTCGTCGCCTGCGATATTGGCGACAACCAGCATGCCTGGCTCAACGATTCCATCGTCGGCTGGAGCGTCGCCTACGTCGGCGCGGCGCAGCAGATCCTTCAGGTAGAGGATGCGGGCTTCAGCCTTGCCCTGCTCTTCACGAGCAGCGTGGTAGCCGCCGTTCTCCTTCAGGTCACCTTCCGAACGTGCCTGCTCGATACGGGCAACGATCTCGGCACGTCCCGGGCCTGAGAGGAAAGTCAGTTCGTCCTGGAGCCGATCGTAGGCTTCCTGAGTCAGCCAAACGACAGGTTCGTTGCTGTTGGTGCTCACGTTGTACTTCCTTTGGTCAGTTAGGACTTCGCTTGGCCTTGGGACCGATAAGTGGTCCTAAAGCCGAAAGCCACCGAAACGGTGGCGTCGACGAAGTCGGATTCGGTACGGATCTGCGGGCCTGCACGTTATTGGCGATGCAAGCAAAGACCCCGCTAGGCTCATGTCCTATTGCTTTGCTAGAACCATGCGCCGATGCGGGGCGAAACGTATCTTTTCAACGATAGTAGTCGCCAAAACGCTTTAAGCCCAATAGATTCAGCTATTAGGGGATGAACAAGCTGAAATGTTAACCCTTGTATTCTTGCGGAACCTCGTAGCAGGACTCCACGCCTACCGTGGTCGCAAGGTTATCGGTGTGCAGGTCGACATCCAGGCGCTGGGTGATGTGCCCGGTAGCTTCTCCTGGATCAAGCAAGACGGTTTCGTAACCGACAATCGCCTTGGATTCATTCATCGCTCGAATGTCGCACTGCACGCGGTACTTGGCGTTGTATTCAACCGCGACAATGGCCTTGGCCTGGGTTGCGGAAACGACCTCGAACTCGATGTCCTGCGCCTTGATGGCGGTGTAGTTGCTGAAGCCGAAATAAGCGGCCCCGGCAACGCCGAGGGAGAGCGCGGCAGCAATCAGCCAATTACGCGTTTTCTTAGGAAGACTGCGTTTCTTGGGGTTGTTGTAGCGAGCCGTTAAGCTTGGATCAGACATTATTTGCCTTGCACCACTCTCTTGCCTGGCGGAATTTGAATAGGGAATGCCGTATAGAGATTCCCTGCTCAAGTTTACCGTCTTTCGGCATGGGGGAATAACCGGTGGTCGGCTATGAGTTGTTATGGGTGACGGGCAGATTTGAGGCTTCGGGCTGTCCAAAAACGTGGCATAAGGAAAGAAGATAAGTGGAGATTCACGACGTGAAGAAAATTGCTCCTTCGCAGGGGCTGCGGCTCATGGCTATTCACGCGCACCCGGATGACGAATCTTCGAAGGGCGCCGCAACGATGGCCGCCTATGTCGATGCCGGCGCCGAGGTCATGGTCGTTTCCTGCACCGGCGGCGAGCGCGGAGATATCCTCAATGCCGCCGCTGGCGAGCTCGCCCATGCGCACCGCGACCTCGCGGGCGTTCGTCGCACCGAAATGGCCGAGGCCGCTGCCGTCTTGGGCGTCAAGCACCGCTGGCTGGGCTACGTCGACTCCGGCCTGCCAGAAGGCGATCCGCTGCCCGAGCTGCCTTTTGGTGCCTTCGCCTTGCAGCCAGTTGAAATCGCCGCTGCCGGGATCATCAAGCTGATCCGGGAATTCCGTCCACATGTCATCACGACCTATGACGAGAATGGCGGCTACCCCCACCCGGACCATATCCACTGCCACAAGGTTTCCACCTTTGCCTTCGAGCATGCGGCCAATCCTGAAATGTACCCGGAATTGGGCGCCCCATGGTCGGTCAGCAAGCTGTACTACGACCGTGCCTTCGCCTCGGATCGCTTCCGCACCTTGCACTACGCGATGCTGGAAGCCGGCTACGAATCTCCGTACACCGAGCGCGTTGCGCAGTGGGAAGCAGACGAAGGCAACCAGATGTTCAAGTGGGTTTCCCCACACACCACGACCACCCAGATCCACTGCGCGGACTTCTTCTCGCAGCGCGACCAGGCGTTGCTGGCGCATAGAACCCAGATTGATCCGGAAGGTTTCTTCTTCGCCGTGCCGGAACACGTCTACGCGGAGCACTGGCCGTGGGAGGACTACACGCTGATCTCCTCCAAGGTAGCCACCGAGTTGCCCGAGACCGACCTGTTTGCCGGACTAAGATAGTACTAAGCGCTTTTCCAGTACTAGAAATGAGAGTTGTCTTTACAACGTGAATACGATCTTTGAATCTTTGGCTCTGACTTCCTCGACCTTGGGTTTCGGCACGGAGACTGCCAGCGATTACGGCCCAGGATTCCTCGGTTTCATTTTCACCGCAGCATTGGTGGTTGCCGTGATCTTCCTGATCCGCGACATGATCCGCCGTGTCCGCCGCGTGCGCTACACCTCGGAAGCAGAAGCAAAGCAGCAGGAGATGGTGTCCAAGGGCGAAGAGCGCAAGTTCCAGGAACCCGATGAGCCGCACGACCCGAAGACCGACGAGCAGCAGTAGGAGCTTTGTGAGCTGCGCGATAGCATGATTGCGTGGCACAACGACTCGCTGGCTCATCCAGCCAATACCTCAGACAGCATTCGCATCAACTAGTCGACTGGTTCCCCTATGGGGACGAAGCCTTTGAACAGGCCCGGTTGCGCGACGTACCGGTGATGCTTTCCATCGGCTACGCTGCCTGCCACTGGTGCCACGTGATGAGCCACGAGTCCTTCGACGACTCCCAGATCGCGGCCCTGCTGAACGAGAACTTCGTCGCCATCAAGGTCGACCGCGAAGAGCATCCGCTCGTCGACGACACCTACATGCTGGCCACCCAGGCGCTCACCGGTGCCGGAGGCTGGCCGATGACCATTTTCGCGCTGCCCGACGGGAGAACCGTGCATGCCGGCACGTACTATCCGAAAGAGCCCCGCGGCAAGACCCCGAGCTTCCGCCAAGTGCTCGATGCGGTCCATGAAGCCTGGGAAACCAAGCGCGAATCGCTGGAAGAGCAGGCCCAGATGCTCGCCGGGCATCTGGCCGAACTCGGAAGCCGGCAAAGCTCGCTGTTGTCCCTGCAATCCCAGGAACCAGCGGACAAGGCCTTCGGGGCAGCGCTGGACCGGTGGATTGCCGGCACCAAGCCGGAAGGCGGCTTCACCCCTGCACCCAAATTCCCTCCGACCTGGGCCCTGAAAACACTGTGGCGTGCAGTAATCACCACCCCTGATCGCGCCGAAGAGGCCTTCACCGCCGCGGCCACCCACCTCGAAGCGATGTTCCTCGGCGGCTTGCAGGATCACGTTGAGGGCGGTTTCGCCCGCTACTGCGTCGACGAGAACTGGTCGGTCCCGCATTTCGAGAAGATGCTCTACGACAATGCCGGGCTGCTGTCGCTGGCGGCACGCACCAGCGTGCTGGCCGCCGAATTCTCCCGCACCTCCGAAGGGGAAGCGGCCCAGCGCGCGCAGAAGCTTGCAGGACTGGCCCGGCGTAGCGCCGAAGGCATCATCGATTTCCTCAACGAGGAACTGCTCACCTCGTCGTCCGCCGCTCCGGCCCTCGCCGCGTCGCTGGATGCCGATTCTTCCCGTGATGGCAAGCAGATCGAAGGTGCGTACTACACCTTCAACCGCGAGGAGATGGCGCTGGTCTCCGACCCGCTGATTCATCGCCTGCCCAAGGGGCTGCTGCGTTTCGCGCCGGTGGCCGAGGACCCGCAGAATTTCTGCTTCTCGCTGCTGCGGATGCCCGAGCCGAGCGAACTGGGCGTCCTGCAGGAACTGCGCGAGGCAATGCGGGCGCTGCGCCGCTCGCGGATCATGCCGGTCCGCGACGAAAAGGTGATCGCCGGCTGGAATGGCCTGGCCATCGAAGCCCTGGCTGAAGCCGCGCTGCTGCTGGACCAGCCGAGGGCCCTGGAGCTCGCCGAGAAGGCGGCCAATTCTGTGTGGCAGATGCAGTGGGATGAGCGTGCCGGACGGCTGGCTCGGGTGAGCTTCTCCAACCGTGCCGAGCACGGCAACGAGGGCACCTTGCAGGACTACGCCGCCTTGGCCCTGGGCTTCTTGGCGTTGGGCCAGGCCAGCGGCCAGAAGCAGTGGGCAGCGAGGGCCAGCCAGTTGCTGGGACGTGCAGCGGACTTCGTGGATCCGGAAACCGGGGTGCCGCGCGACGCGGTGGGCGCCGATGCGCGGATCGCCGCCCAGCGCGGCAACATCGCTGCGGTCACGGTGCTTGATGACGCGCTGCCGGCTTCGGGGGCGCTCTACGCCAAGGCGTTGGCAATGCATGCGCTGCAGTCCATGGCTGCAGGGGAGTACAGCGAAGCTGATGCGGCGGCCTTGGACAGCGCCCGCGTGCTTTCGGCCCATGCGTTGGCGTTGGCCAGCGATGCGCCGACACAGGTGGCGACCGCCTTGGAAGTGCAATGCATCGTTTCCAGCCCCGTCCAGTATCTCGCGATGTCGCAGTGGGATTCGGCAGAAGCCAAGCGCGTGCGTTCCGTGGCGTTGAGCCTGGGGATGAATGCGCGCCACGATCCGTCGCTGCCCGGCGCGGAGAACGGCCTGCAGATCCAGCCGTGCCGCGAGGAATTGTGCCAGATGCCAGTGGCCGGGATGGACGGATTCTTCTCGCTGTTCGCTTCGGGAAAGGACGCCTGAGCCCAGGGCGAAGCGTCCGCCGTGGACGCGGTGCGGCGGGCAGATGCCCGCGCTTGGTGATAATTAGCGGTAGATTTAGAACCTAGAGTTTTGGAATCTACCGAAAGGAAGGGACAAGGTGCAGCTACCGAACCTTGCGTACCGTTACTACGAACGGCGCTTGGCGAAGTCCCTTCCATCCGACAAGCTTCCGCACCACATTGGCGTGATGGTCGACGGCAACCGCCGGTGGGCCAAGCTGGCCGGCACCCCGACCGTTGCGGGCCACCAGGCCGGTGCCGACAAGATCCTGGAATTCCTCGACTGGTGCGACGACCTGGATATCAAGATGGTCACCTTGTACATGCTCTCCACCGACAACCTCAACCGGGAAGCCGGCGAGCTGCGCGACCTGCTGGAGGTCATCGGCTCGACCCTGGACCGGCTGGGCGAGACCAACCGGGTCAAGGTCCAGCAGGTGGGAGCGAAGGACCTGCTGCCCGAGGACTTGGCGCAGAAGCTCGCCGCCCTGGAAACCGTGACTGCCAACCGCACCGGCGTCCATGTGAACGTGGCCATCGGCTACGGAGGGCGCCGCGAGATCCTCGATGCGTTCAAGGCGCTGCTGTGCAAGGCCGCCGAGGATGGGCGCACGATCGAGGAGCTGGCCGAGGGCCTGTCGACCGAAGACATCGAATCGGCCCTCTACACCAAGGGCCAGCCGGATCCGGACCTGGTGATCCGCACCAGCGGCGAGCAGCGCCTGTCCGGCTTCCTGACCTGGCAAAGCGCCTACTCGGAGTTCTACTTCTGCGAGGCGCTGTGGCCGGATTTCCGCCGCGTTGACTTCCTGCGCGCCCTGCGCGACTTCGCTGACCGCCAGCGCCGCTTCGGAACCTGAGCCGAGCGCGTTGCGCCAGGCTCGGCTGTTCAACTAATCGTTACCTGAACGTAGTGTGTGCGTCGTCTCTTGGAGGCGTTTCGGGGTCTAAGGTGATCATAAGGCCGGGGCATCAAGTCCCAGCTGAGCGAAGGGTTCCACACTAGATGACCAAATGCAGCGCCAGCCGGATTGCTTTCCGGAATCGCCTTGGGCATCCGGTGCCGGGATTCCCCACTGACGCGTGGGGAGAGTCCCCACGCCGGATTCGAGAATGGGTGCGCTGCCATGACACGAACAGCCGAACAGGGTGTACGAACCTACGTCATTGATACGTCGGTCTTGCTTTCCGATCCGAAAGCCATGTTCCAATTCGATGAGCACCATGTCGTGATTCCGCTGACCGTAGTCACCGAGCTGGAAAACAAGCGCAAGGACCCGGATCTGGGTTTCTTCGCACGCCAGGCCTTGCGGCTGCTTGATGACTTGATCGCCAGCCATGGCGGGCTGGCCCAGGCGGTGCCAGTGTCCAAGACCGGTGGAACGCTGCGCATCGAATTGAATAATATTGCCCCTGAGGTCCTGCCGGTAGGCATGCGATCAGGCGATAACGATTCACGGATCCTGGCTGTCGCCAAGCACCTGCTTGATGAAGGCCTCGACGTTGCCCTGGTGACCAAGGACTTGCCGATGCGCATCAAGGCCTCGGCCATGGGGATCCATGCCGAGGTGTACCGCAATGAGCTGATCGCCTCGACCGGGTGGACCGGCATCCAGCAGCTGGACCTGGATGAAGAGACCATGGCCAAGCTCTACGAGCATGAACAGGTGCTGAACCACCCTGCGGCAGCCGATGAACCGATCAACACCGGCTTCGTGATCACCTCACCGCGCGGAAGCGCCCTGGGCCGCAAGGTGGATGCGAATACCGTGAAGCTGGTGCGCGGAGACCAGCAGGCCTTCGGACTGCACGGCCGCAGCGCTGAGCAGCGCATCGCCCTGGACCTGCTGATGGACCCTTCCGTGGGCATCGTGTCGCTGGGCGGTAACGCCGGCACCGGCAAGTCCGCGTTGGCGCTGTGCGCCGGCATGGAAGCGGTGCTTGAACGCAGGGAGCACCGGAAGATCACCGTGTTCCGTCCCCTGTACGCTGTCGGCGGCCAGGAATTGGGCTACCTGCCCGGTTCCGAAGGGGAGAAAATGGGACCGTGGGCCCAGGCGGTCTTCGATACCCTCGGGTCGATCGTGTCGAAGAACGCCATCGATGAAGTGGTGGAACGCGGGATGCTGGAAGTGCTGCCGCTGACCCACATCCGCGGGCGTTCGCTGCATGATTCCTACGTCATCGTCGACGAAGCCCAGTCCCTGGAACGCAATGTGCTGCTCACGGTGCTCTCGCGCATCGGGCAGAATTCCAAGGTGGTGCTCACCCATGACGTGGCGCAGCGCGACAACCTGCATGTGGGCCGCTATGACGGCGTCGCCGCGGTCGTGGAACAGCTCAAGGGGCACGCGCTCTTCGGGCATGTGACCCTGACCCGATCCGAACGCTCTGCGATCGCCGCGCTGGTCACCAACCTGCTGGATACTCCGACGCTGGCCTAGGACCGGCGTTCGCTGCGCAGCTCCCACGGAATCGGTGCCCGGACATCGGTCAGCGTGGGAGCTGGGGCCGTGAACAGCGAATCGATGTAGTACTCGTTGTGCGCGAGAACCTGGAGCGAGAGCTCCGGGGCCGGCGGCATCCCGGTTGGGGCGGCCAGCACCCGGCGGTTCAGGCAGACGCCGGTTGCCAGATCCAGGACCACGAGGGTCCGAGCGCCTTCGGGAACCAGGGGAGCGCTGGCCAGCGTGGGCTGGTAGGTATGCCCCGCGGTGAGGACGGCGGCCAGCGCTGGCCGGCCGTCGTGGGTGATCTCGGCCAGCTCGTGGATGTAGGTGGGGTGGTCGAATGCCAGATCATGCGAGGCGGGCTCGGATCCGGCAAGCTCCACGGGATCGAGCATCGATTCCCAATGCTCCAGTGGCAGCAGCCCGTTGAAGCCGGAAATATCTGGACGGCGCAATATCAACTGGTCCGAGGTGTACACCGGGGAGGTCAGCGAGGCAGGCAGCTTCCAGGAGGAATTCGTGGCAGCGACATAGCCGCGGCTGCGGTCCGCGGTGAACTTCTCCTGCTGGTACACCAGCTGCCCATCCGCCGAACGCACGGCAATGGCTTCGCGCTGGCGGATGATGGCGGTCAGCGTTCCTTCCAAGCCATCTTCCGGCTTGGCGTATTCGCCCGGGACCTGGACCTGGAACTGCAGCGAGGTGCTCAGCCAAGGGGCTGAACGGGCCAGGGCGCGGAAACGGCGCCGAGCAGCGGATTCAGGGGCAGACTGCCCGGGGAAAAGAAGTGGAACTGCAGGAACGTCCATACCCTAATTGTAGAAGCGGAAGAATTATTCACAAGGGGAACACCCCTCTGCCGCACAGGCGTGGACATGCTTATGCTCTACACATGTCAGAAATTTGGAACGTAGCCCAGGAAGGCCCGGCGGTCGCGGCAGCAGTCGTTGTCCAGCTGGCCTGCTTTGCCGGCTTCGGGTTCCTCCTGGCCAGGCAAGACATCGCAACGCATCGCCTGCCCAATCGGCTTATCGCTTACTGGCTGGCGGCCAGCACCGTGGTGATCGTGTTGCTGGGCATCCTGCGTTCTGATGCTCACGGCGTGCTCATGGGCCTGCTGGGGTTGCTGCTGCTGGGCGGAGGATATCTGCTCATTACGCTGATCTCCGCCGGCGCCATGGGCATGGGAGATGTGAAGCTGGCCGGAGTGCTGGGACTGAACCTGGGCTACTATTCTGTGCCCGGCTTGTTCTTCGCAACCGTGCTCACCTTCGTGCTGGCGACCTGCTGGGTGATCGGGGGAATGGCAGTGCGGAAATTGACCCTGAAATCAGCTGTCCCTTTCGGTCCCTTCATGCTGGTTGGAGCATTGGCAGTACTGCTTATGGCACGATGAAATCATGGCAACTCCTGAATTCATCACCCATCTTCGGCAACGTATCGGACACGAACCGCTGTGGCTCTCCGGGGTGAAAGTTGTTGTCTTCCGGGACAGCCGAGTGCTGCTGGTGCGCCGTGCCGACAATGGGCAATGGACCCTGCCGGCGGGGATTATCGACCCTGGCGAAGAACCATCGCACACTGCGCATCGCGAAGTCCTGGAAGAGACCGGCGTTGAATGCGAGATCACGGACCTGTTGGGTGTCGGAGTGACCGCGCCAACGGTTTATCCCAATGGGGATCACGCCCAGTACCTCGATGTGGTTTTCAAAGCCCGCCACCTCTCCGGCGATGCGAGGGTCAACGATGACGAAAACCTGGAAGTGGGATATTTCGAGCTCGCAGAGCGGCCAGAGCTCCCGCCACTGCATGAGCGGGCTGTGCAGTGGGCACTGGACCCGCGGCCCGGCGGATACTTCGCCAGCTGATGAGTCCTGCAATCGCTTGCCGATGGCATGAACATAGACTTGTTCCATGACTGGGATCGAACTGATTGAACCAACTGCCTCACTCCACGCTTCTTTCATACGGAGCACTGCTGAATGGGCGGGAACGGATCAAGACGGCGCCTCGGTCTTCTTCGCTGCCAAATACGGCTGGGATCTACACAACGCGGACGACTTCGCTCAATGGGTCCAGCTGCTCAAGGATCTGGAAACGCCGAACTTCACGCCACCAAAAGGTTTCGTCGCGCAAAGCACACTGTGGCTAGTGCATGGCGATGAATACTTGGGTGCAGCCAGCTTGCGTCATGAGCTGGGCAATGATTTCCTCCGCGAAGTTGGCGGGCACATCGGCTATGGAATACGCCCGAGCGCCCGCGGAAACCGCCTGGCCAGAATCGCGCTCGCCGGATCCTTGGAACAAGCGCGCAACCTGGGCCTGCCACGAGTCATGCTCACGTGCAACGACTCCAATATTGCTTCGGCGAGAACTATTGAAGCTTGCGAAGGAGTCCTCGAAAGCATCGCTCCGGTTTCCGAAATCGGTCCTCGCTTCGGCTCCCGCGAGGACCTGCGACGCTATTGGATTGAACTGGTCTAATTCGCTGGAGGCACCCCACGGCGGCTCATTTAGCTGCGCCCCAACTGATTAAGCAAGCTACCGCGGCCAGTTGCCGGCAACTGTCCGCGGTAGCTGAGCTTGGAATAGCTCGGTGCTAGTGCTTGCCCACCATGGTGGAAACATCCAGCAGCGCATCGAGCTGCTCCTCGGTGACTTCGCCGCGCTCGACGAAGCCCAGTGCGATGGTTGCTTCGCGGACGGTCAGCGACTCGGCCACAGCCTTCTTGGCGATCTTGGCGGCATTCTCGTAGCCGATGAGCTTGTTCAGCGGGGTGACAATCGATGGGGAAGCCTCGGCCAGGAAGCGCGCGCGTTCCACATTGGCCTTGATACCGTCGATCATCTTCTCAGCCATCACCGTCGAAGTGTTGGAGAGCAGGCGAACGGATTCGAGCAGGTTCGAGGCCATGACCGGGATGCCCACGTTCAGCTCGAAGGCTCCGTTGGTCCCGGCCCAGGCGATGGCCGTGTCGTTGCCGATGACCTGGGCTGCCACCTGGATGGTTGCCTCCGAGATGACCGGGTTGACCTTGCCGGGCATGATGGAGGAACCGGGCTGCAGGTCTGGGATCGCGATTTCGCCCAATCCGGTATTCGGGCCGGAGCCCATCCAGCGCAGGTCGTTGGCGATCTTGATCAACGAGATCGCGATGGTGCGCAAAGCAGCCGATGCCTCGACCAGGCCATCGCGGTTGGCTTGGGCTTCGAAGTGGTTGCGCGCCTCGGTGATGGGCAGCCCGGTGTCTTCGCGGAGGAATTCGATGACCCGCTGGGGGAAGCCATCCGGGGTGTTGATACCGGTGCCTACTGCGGTGCCGCCCAAGGGAACTTCGGCAACTCGCGGCAGCGCGGCTTCGATGCGTTCAATGCCGTAGCGGACCTGTGCTGCATAGCCGCCGAATTCCTGGCCAAGGGTGACCGGGGTGGCATCCATCAGGTGGGTGCGGCCGGATTTGACTACATCCTTGAACTCGGCAGACTTCGCTTCCAGTGCGGAAGCCAGGGTGCCCAACGCCGGGACCAGGTCCTTGATCAGCGCTCCGGTGGCGGCAACGTGCACGGAGGTGGGGAAGACGTCGTTGGAGGACTGCGACGCGTTCACGTGGTCGTTCGGGTGGACCTCGGTGCCGCTGCCCTTGGATTCCAGGGCACGGGTTGCCAGTTCGGCGAGCACCTCATTGGTGTTCATGTTCGAGCTGGTTCCGGATCCGGTCTGGAACACGTCGATCGGGAAGTGCTCATCGTATTGGCCGGTAGCGACCTGATCGGCCGCGGCCACGATGGCGGCGGCGCGTTCTTCATCCAGCACCCCCAGCGCCAGATTGGCTTGGGCGGCGGCCTTCTTGACCTGGGCCAGGGCCTTGATATGCGAGGATTCCAGGGTCTTGCCCGAGATCGGGAAATTTTCGACGGCGCGCTGGGTTTGCGCGCGGTACAGGGCCTGAGCCGGAACCCGGACTTCGCCCATGGTGTCATGTTCGATGCGGAAATCGTCACTGTTAGTCATGAGCCCAGAGTACGCCCGAACCGCAATCAAAGGACAGGGCTCTGACGTAAACATCACAACCAACAGTGACGCTTCGCCGAAATGGGAATAAAAGCCGTTTTACAAGGCTTTTCCCGAGAACTTAGAGTTCTTAGTCGAGACCCAGGCTGGAGACCAGCTGGGCACGGCCATCGTGCAGGTGGTAGGACACGCCCGCGACTGCGGTCCGGCCTTCTTCGATAGCCAGCGCAACGATGCTGGACAAATCGACGAGGCGGTCGGTGGTCTGCTTGACGTGCTCGACGACGGTGCCGTTCACGTCGGTGATGCCCTTGCGCTCGGCGGCCTGGACCGATGGGGTGATGTGCTCAACGAGGTCGCGCACGAAGCCCTTGGGCATGTTGCCCGATTCCTTGACCTTGATGGCGCTGGTGACCGCACCGCAGGAGTTGTGCCCGAGGATTACGATCAATGGGACGTTGAGGATGTCGACGGCGAATTCCAGCGAACCGAGGCTAGCCGGGTCCAGGACGTGGCCCGCGGTACGCACCACGAACATGTCACCCAATCCCACGTCGAAAATGATCTCAGCGGCAAGCCGGGAATCCGAGCAGCCAAAGATGACAGCGAAGGGTTCCTGGCCGGAAATCAGCTTCTCGCGTCGTGCACTGTCCTGGTTAGGGTGCTGGGTATCGTCATTGACGAAACGGAAATTTCCTGCGCTGAGCTTTTCCCACGCCTCTTGAGGAGTCATGGATGGATTTTTTGATTCTGCGTGCATGACTCAGATTCTACGGGAATGTATTCGAATATCGAATATGTGACTGGCTATCCCCGTGAACGTGACTTAACCCAGTTCGCTGGCAACCTGTTCAGCAACAACGCTCAGCTGCTCGTCAGAGGTGTCGCTGGACAGCACCACGGTGGAGTCCTTGAACTCGGAGATCAGGTAGGTGCCCTGGTCCTTGGTGCGCACTTCCCACTGGGCTCCGCCGATGGTACGGGTATCGGTTGGCACCGCCGCATCGGTGATCAGGGCAATCCAGGTCGGGTTGGCTTCAGCGGCTTGGCGAACCCACACGAAGTCCTTGTTCTCGAAGACCAGTCCGCATTCCCAATAGGGGACGCCCTGTGCGGTATTAGCCTGCCAGCGGGCGAAGTTCGCGTATTCCTTCTCGCCCAATTCCGGGGCGAAGATCTCAAAGCCTGAAATCTTCTCCGTCTGTTCTGCGGTGGCCTGCAGGTTGACGTCGCTGTCAAACGCGTCGTCCTTGGGCGCAGGGTTGAGCATGAGCACCGGGATGAGGATGGCAATAGTGAAACCGATGGACAGCACCATGCCCTTGAAGGTCTGGTTCGCGCGCTTGGCCTGCTTCTCGGTCAGCTGCGGCTTGAACGGCAGGTCCTCGAAGGTGGCGTTGGGATCGTCGAGGCTTCGACGAGCCGTGGCAGGCATCTGCGTACCGCTTGCCGCATTGGCGGCTGCCTGGGCGTTGTTCTCGGTGTTGTTCTCAGGTTCCACGCCTTCCATTCTCCCCGAAGATTCTGTGTAATTCGAACTGGAGTGCCCAATCGCACGTCCACCGATGATCAGGCGCGCCCGACACGAACTGTAAAGGGAGAACCCTAGGGGATAGAATGGCCTTGTTTGCATAGGCGCAATGACTACGACTCAGTGATGGGATCTTTCGTGACCGAAAAGAACAATTATGCCCACCTTTCTTCGCGACTGTCGGTTTCCGACGCGGAGCCGGACCGCAACCTAGCACTGGAGCTGGTGCGCGCAACCGAAGCGGCAGCCATCGCTTCCTCTCCATGGGTTGGATTCGGTGACAAGAACGCCGCAGACGGTGCCGCAGTCGACGCCATGCGCGGCCTGCTGTCCAGCGTGAACTTCAACGGCGTTGTCGTAATTGGCGAAGGCGAAAAAGACGAAGCTCCAATGCTGTTCAACGGCGAACAGGTTGGCAATGGAACCGGCGCCGAATGCGACGTCGCAGTTGACCCGATTGACGGAACCCGGCTCACCGCCCTGGGCCTGAACAACGCCCTGTCCGTGCTGGCTGTTGCCGACCGCGGTTCGATGCTCGACCCTTCGGCAGTGTTCTACATGGAGAAGCTGGTCACCGGGCCAGAAGCCGCAGAACTCGTTGACCTCCGTCTGCCGGTGAAGCAGAACCTGCACCTGATCGCCAAGGCCAAGGGCAAGAAGATCAGCCAGGTGACCGTGACCATCCTTGACCGCCCACGCCACGCCGGGTTGATCGAAGAGATCCGCGCAGCCGGTGCGCGCACCAAGCTGATCATGGACGGCGACGTTGCCGGCGCCATTGCCGCAACCCGCGAAGGCACCGGCGTTGACGCGCTGATGGGTATCGGCGGCACCCCCGAGGGCATCGTGACTGCCTGCGCCATCAAGGCATTGGGCGGCGTGATCCAGGGCCGCCTGTGGCCAACCGACGACGATGAGAAGCAGAAGGCCATCGACGCAGGCCACGAGCTGGGCCGCGTGCTGACCACCAACGACCTGGTGACCTCGGACAACTGCTACTTCGCGGCGACCGGTATCACCGATGGCGATCTGCTGCGCGGGGTGCGCTACAAGAACAGCCGCATCCACACCCAGTCGATCGTGATGCGTGCCAAGTCCGGCACCATCCGCTTCGTCGATGGCGAGCACCACCAGGACAAGTGGGAAGCGTACACCCGCTAGCCGCTAGCTGCTTGCAAAACTGCGAGCCATGGACTTGAAACAAGTCCATGGCTCGCAGTTTTTCGTTTCGGGGGCTTGCGGCAGCGCGGCTAGTCGATCTGGGCGCTGGCAGCGAAGAGCTGGCCAGGCACGATGCCCTGCAGCGTGGCGGTGGCCGGAAGCTCGGCCGCGGTGACGAACAGCGACTGCCCGCGGCTGATGTGGTGCTCGCCTTCGCGGGTGGCCACCAGGAATTCGCCGGCGGTGCACAGCAGGACGGCGGCACCGTGCAACTGCAGGTCGGCGGCCAGGCCAGGTTCGGTGGGATCGAGAACCTGCAGCTGGAACTCTTCGAAGTCCGGCTTGTACAGGCGGTCGTGGGTATCCAGTGCGACCGGCTCCAGCAGCGGGGCAGGGGAGGGCTGGGCGATGGTGACATCCAGCAGTTCGGGAACATCGATATGCTTGCTGGTCAGCCCGCCGCGCAGCACATTGTCCGAATTGGCCATGACCTCGATGCCCAAGCCGCGCAGGTAGGCGTGGACGTTGCCCGCACCCAGGCTGATGGCCTGGCCCGGTTCGAGGAAGATCAGGTTCAGCAGCAACGCCACCAGGACCCCTGGATCGCCCGGATAGATCTTGCTGATCGACACCAGTTCGGCGAAATGCACGTTGCGCTGCAGCTCGCCGCTGGCCGCCACTGCATCGCTGATCTGGTGTACCAGCTGGGAGATTTCGTCCCCGGCGGTCAGCACATGCTTGAAAATCGCGGCCAGCGGATCGCTGCCCTGCAGCAGGCCGACGAGCTGGCTGACCGGGGCCTGGGCCGAGTCCGGCAGGTGCGCTGCCAGCAGCTGCAGGTCCTCGGCAATCTGCGCTGGCTGGCGGAACCCGGAGAGCGCCACGAAGTCGGTCAAGGCGAACAGCATTTCCGGCTTGTGGTTGTCATCGCGGTAGTTGCGGTCGGCGGCATCCAACGGCTTGCCCTGGGCATTTTCCTGGGCGAAGCGTTCCTGCGCCTGCTGCAACGTCGGGTGCGTCTGGATCGACAGCGGCTGGGTCGCCGAGAGCACCTTGAACAGGTAAGGCAGGCGTCCGAAGCGCTCGGCAACCGCCGAACCCAAAATGCGCTCCGGGTCCTGGGCGATGAAATCGTTGAGCGCGGTGCCGTCATCGGAGAGCCGGCTCGGGCACCCGGGGTGGGCGCCGAGCCACATTTCGGCCTGCGGGGTGGTTTCCGCAGGCAGATCCAGCAGATCGGAAATCTGCGAAGCAGATCCCCAGTGGTAGTCCCTAATCGTGTTTTTCAACTCGAACACGTCTTTTGACCATAGCCTTTCAAGAGCGGTAAATGGGTCGCATGGCGGTCGGGGGGTCTTAACCGTTTACGGAACCGAGCATTCGTCGTTGTTTGCCGCGATCTCCGAGATCAACGTGCGGTAGCCAGCCATTTCCAGATTCACCAAGTATTCCTCGGTGATCGGGCTGCCATCGGGCTGGGTGAATTCCCGGTCCTCCTTGGTGGACAGCTTCGGAGCATTGTTCACGTCGGTGGTTTCCTCAGCCTCCTCGGAGGCCTCGGTGGTTTCTTCCGGAGCCGAGGACTTGGAGGAATCCTCGCTCTTCTCCGAATTGTCCTTATTCTTGTCCTTCTTCGGCTCGTTCTGCTTCGCGATTAGCGACTGGATGCGCTCCTGCAGCTTGTCGAGGTCCGGGTAGGTGGAGAAGCTGCGTTCGAAGTCCGGGGCACCGAGGGTCAGCCGGGCCATCGGCTCCTTGGACACCTTCTCAGCCAGGGAGACGAAGGAACCGAGCTGGCCGGCAGGAATGTCGGTTTCCACCAGCTGCTCGCCGGCGGACATGATGGAGGTGAAATTGGTCAGGATCGTCTGCGGGGTGAACTGCTTGATGATTGCCTGCTGCAAGCACTGCTGGCGCTTGATGCGGTGGTAGTCATCGGTGAAGTCGCGCGAGCGGGCAAACCACAGGGCCTGCTTGCCGGTGAATTCATGGGTTCCCGGGGCGAACCAGTGGGTGCGCACAGTGCTGTTCTCGTAGTACTTGCCGTTGTACGGAACCCAGCCGCCGGAGTTGATGGTGACACCGCCTAGGGCGTCGACGAACTGCTCGAAGCCGGCCATGTTGATCATGACGTAGCCCTGGACCGGAAGGCCGGTGGTGCCTTCCAGCGCGTCCATGGCCGCCTGCGCGCCGACGTTCTTCACCGAGTCGGGGAACGCATCGGCATGCTCCATTTCGGCGTTGCGGTAGATGGAATTGAAGATGCATTCATCCCCGCAGTTGTAGCCGTCTGGCCAGATCTTCTCCATGGGGGAGCCCGGGGCGAAGCGTGCGCTCTGGAAGTTGCGCGGCACCGAGATCAGCAGGCTCTTGCCGGTCTTGGCATCCACGGACAGCAGCGCCGCAACGTCGGTGCGCACGCCGTCGCGGTTGGCACCGGAGTCGGCGCCGAACACCGCGATGTTGTATCGGCCGTCGATGGGATCGAAGGCCGGGCCCTCGTCGAAGACGGCCACGATGGTTTCGCGTCCGGTGTTCAGCACCGAGGCGCCATAGACGAACAGGCCGCTGGTGGCCACCACGGCTGCCAGGGTGAAGACGGTGACGATGGCACGCATGCCCGGGGCCAGCAGCTTGGGCCGGATGATCACCAGGGTGTTGATGAACATGATCAGCCAGCCCAGCGCCAGCGTGCCGAGCACGATGATCAGGAACAGCTGGAAGTTCGGGTGGGCCGCCCAGCCGAGCAGGATCGAGCGGTCAATGAAGTACATGGCCACCAGCGCCAGCACCGCCACCCAGCAGAGCATGGTGATGGACACCGCGATCCGTCCGAGCTTGCGATTTCCGGCAACCAGCTGGGCGCCGCCGGGGAAGAAGATGGTCAGCAGGACCAGGATCAGGGCACGCTTGCTGCGCTGCGGAGAGCTGATGGTCTCCGGCTGGCGCAACGGACTTGGTGCGCGGTGACTGGCAGAACCCATGTACTTTTGGACTTTCCCTAGGAGGCGAAATTCTCGTTGGCAACTTCATCGCGCAGAGCCGAGCCCTTGGCATGGGCCTGCTCGCGTAGCGAATCTGCAAACTGAAGCAACTTCACCTGTAACGATTCGGCTAGCTCATCGGTTCCCGCTGCGAGCATGCGCACGGCCAGCAGGCCGGCATTGCGTGCTCCGCCAATGGAAACAGTTGCTACGGGGACTCCTGCAGGCATCTGGACGATGGAGAGCAGGGAGTCCATTCCATCTAGTTTAGCCAGTGGAACTGGAACTCCGATCACTGGCAACGGTGTAACAGCTGCGAGCATGCCGGGAAGATGCGCTGCGCCGCCTGCGCCGGCGATGATTGCCCGCAGCCCTCGTTCGTGGGCCTTCTTGCCGTAATCGATCATTTCCTCGGGCATGCGGTGCGCCGAAACGACATCCGCTTCAAAGGGGATGCCGAATTCGGCCAGCGCCTGCGCGGCCAGGCGCATCACCGGCCAATCGGAATCAGAACCCATTACGAGGCCGACGAGTGGTGCTTGAGTCATCAGATATTTCCTTGCAGTGCTTCAGTAAGAGCCGCTGCCCGGCAGGCAGCGGCTCTTGATTAATAAAAATGCTAGTTAGCGGTGCCGGCGCCGTCGCGGATTAGCGCGGCCACCTTGTTCGCCTGCGAACGAAGTTCATCTACGCTTTGCCCTGCGTTTGCCACGACGTTGACGTGGCCGATCTTGCGGCCCGGTCGCACGGACTTGCCGTAGGCGTGCACCTTGACTTCCGGGCCGGCGGCCAGCGCGGCCTGGAACGCGGAGTAGAGGTCCTGGTTGGCGCCGCCGAGGTAGTTCTTCATGACGGTCACACCCAGCTCGCGGGTTTCCCCCAGCGGCAGATCCAGCACTGCACGCAGGTGCTGCTCGAACTGGCTGGTGACCGAGCCGTTCATGGTCCAGTGCCCGGTATTGTGCGGGCGCATGGCCAATTCGTTGATCACGAACCCGGCGCCGACGCCCGGGGTTTCGAAGAGCTCGGCGGCCATGACGCCGGTCACGCCGAATTCCTCGGCGATGCGCAGGGCGGCTTCGGCAGCGGTGGCCGCGATAGCCTCGTCGATGTCCTGGGCGGGCGCGATCACTTCATCGCAGACCCCATCGACCTGGATGGTGTGGACCACCGGCCACGCCTTGGCCTCGCCCGAAGGGGTGCGGGCCACCAATGCGGACAGCTCCCGGGAAAAGCCAACCTTGTCTTCGGCCAGCAGCGGGCCATTGGCGAACCAGTCGGCGGAATCCTTGGCATCTTGGATGCCGTCGAGCATGCGCACGCCCTTGCCGTCGTAGCCGCCGCGCGGGGTCTTGAGCACAATAGGCCAGCCGGTCTGCTCGCCGAAGGCGATCAGCGCCTCGACGTCGTCGACCTTGGCCCAGGCAGGGTTGGGCAGGCCGAGGCGCTCGATGGCCTCGCGCATGACCAGCTTGTCCTGGGCATGGATCAGCGCTGCCGGACGCGGCTGGATGTTCACGCCCTCATCGATCAGGGTGGTCAGGAATTCATTGGGAACGTGCTCGTGGTCGAAGGTGACGACGTCCTTGCCCTTGGCGAATTCGCGCAGGGTATCGAGGTCCTTGTAATCGCCTACCGGTGCGTCGGGAACGCAGCGCGCAGCCGAAACATCCGGACCTTCGGCGAGAACATGCAGTTCAAAACCTAGGTTCAAGGCCTCGGGGGCCATCATTCGGGCCAGCTGCCCGCCACCAATCACGCCAATTTTTGGAAAGCTCACGATTACAAGGGTAACGAAAGCGGCGTGGAGAATCGCATGCGCGATGTCTGATTACTCTCAGAATTCGGCCAATTTCCAGAAAGTGCCGATAAAATGGCAAGATCGCGCGCTTCTCCCAGTGCTGAGCGCGCCTTGTTACTGCTAGCCAGACGGGAACTTCATTCCCTGGAGGACAATTGCTCGAGCGCATCAAACTCAAAATAGCCGGACTCATCTCGCTGCTGTGGCGTGAGGTGGCGAAGTTCGGCGTGGTCGGTGGCGTTGCGTTCGTCATCGACTCGGGGATCTACGTCTGGCTCCTGCATGGTCCCATGAGCGATTCGCAGGTCAAGGCGAAGATCGTCGCTGGTGTCGTCGCCACGATGTTCTCCTGGGTCGCCAACCGCTACTGGACCTTCCGCCACCGCCGCCAGGCCAATGTGCTGCGCGAGCTGGTGATGTTCATCATCATGAATGCCATCGGCCTGGGCATTGCCGCGGCCTGCGTGTGGGTCACCAAATACTGGCTGGGCCTGACCGATCCGACCTCGGTGTTCATTGCAGGTTCGGTCGTCGGCTTGGTGCTCGGCACGATCTTCCGTTTCTTCGCCTACCGTTTCTGGGTGTTCGGCAAGGAGATGGACCAGGAAGAAGCATTTGCCCATGACCACGAAATTCTGGGCAAGCACATGGCCGATACCGCCACCGGGCCAGCGGGTTCCGCTGGCCAGTGCGATACCGGCACCGTGCCGACGGTGGTTCGCTAGCCCTGAGGGGAATAGTCGAAGTTGATGCGTTCGCCGTCGCGCAGGCGCGCGGTCACTTCCACCCCATCTTCGACTAGCACAATTCCATCTCCTGCCGCCCACTGGCCGATGGCATAAGGCAGCAGGTCGAGCACAGGCAGCTGGGCACGCACGAGAATGGTCCCCTGGCTCTTCGCCTCGGTACCGAATAGCGTGGCAAGGCTGAGCGGGGCGCGGCCATTGGTTGCGATGGCTGTTGCATCACCAGCAACCGGCGAGGGATAGAACTGGTCCCCATAGGAACGCACGGAGGCATTGAAGTCTTCTGCGACCGGGCCGAGATCCGAGCCGAAGGACAGCGCGAGAGCTGCCGGATTCACGGCGAGGATTTCACAGCTGCTGGGGATGCGCTCATCATTCGGCTGGGCGGTAACCCATAGCGTTGCCTGCTGGGCATCATCATGCTCGGCATCAACCAGCGTGGCGCCATGATGCAGGGCGGCCAGGGCCACAACCAGGGACTTCCAATGCGCTGGCAGGTCAAGTACCACGAGCGAGTCTTCTTCGAGGTCGAAAACCTCGCCCAGGAGATTGGCGCTTTTCGCGACCCAATTGTCGAATACCCGTCCGGAGAGCTCGATGCGTTCCCCGCTGGCGGAGTACCAGGTAAGCCACGGCGAGGCCGAAGTGCGCCGCGGCGCGAGGAGATTCTCCACAAAGGTTCCTGATTGCAGGATGTTGCTCATTGGGTGTCCTTAAATTTAATTACTGAGAATTCACCGAGAATTCAGCCAAGACGGGACATGCCCGTCTCATCTGCATCTTTTGACGGCGTGTTGTGCCGGGAGTTTCCTGAGAAGTCTTCTTAGAATGACCTACCCACTTGACTCTAGCGGAGTTACACGGCTGTAATTAGATGGTGAGTCCGAGCAGGTTTATCACTTTTCGCTAGTTCGATGGAATAAATGCTGCCGGATGGATCGGGAGCAGTGATGGCCCGATCTTCTCAAACCAATCGAAAGGTCAACATCACCATGGCGAATCTGGAGCAGGGGTACTCCGAATTTTCGACCTCGGCTGTTGCGTCGGCCCAATACGGGCTGGAGGACGCACCATCCGACTGGTTTGTCGATCCTCAAGCCGGTGAGTCCGCACGGGTTGCAGTTGCAGCCGATCTGGAGACCGCGGCCGACAACTTCTTGAAAGAACAGGACACGTTATCCGCCACCGAAGAAATCTCCTCGGTTGGATCCTGGGCGCCTGAGCTCGACGAAGATGACGAAGTGCGCGAAACCATCAAGGAAGTATGGCTCGGTGTTGGCGGAGAAGTTGACGAGGGCGAGCTGGGCTGGCAGGCCCGTGCCCTGTGTGCACAGACCGACCCCGAGGCATTCTTCCCTGAAAAGGGCGGCTCGACCCGCGACGCGAAACGTGTCTGCGGCGCATGTGTTGTCCGTTCGGAATGTCTAGAATATGCCTTGAGCAATGATGAGCGCTTCGGAATCTGGGGAGGGCTCTCAGAGCGCGAACGTCGCCGTCTACGGAAACGAGCAATCTAATTCGTCCGCCAATTCACGTCACCGCCATCGTTGCTTCGCACGATGGCGCTGACTTTTTACCACGCACTTTGGCCGCACTGCGCAACCAGTCGCGGCCTATCGAACGCTTTGTCGGAGTCGACGCATCGTCCTCCGACGCATCGCTAGAGGTCCTGCGGGCGAACTTGCCGTCGAACGCCGCCCTGCTGGTGGCCGATGAGGGGTCGTTGGGACTGTCGCTGGAAGTGGCGGTGTCGCAGCTGCCCGAAGCGCGTGCGGACCGCGACGAATGGATATGGATCATCCACGATGACTCCATGCCTGCTCCCGACGCGCTGGAACAGCTGACCCGCACCGTCGAGGCTTCCGAGTCCGTCTCCATTGCCGGATGCAAGCTGCTGGATATCGACAACCCCCGCCACCTTGTGGAGGTGGGCCTGAGCGTCGACCGCAAGGCCCAGCGCCTGACCATGATCGACATCGACGAAGTCGACCAGGGCCAATACGACGGACGCAGCGACTACTTCGCCGTGTCCTCCGCCGGCATGTTCATCCGCCGCGAGGTCTTCGAGCAGCTGGGCGGATTCGACCCGGCGATCCCGGGCCGCGGCGACGACGTGGACCTGTGCTGGCGCAACCGCCTGGCCGGGCACCGCGTGGTCGTGGTGCCCAGCGCCAAGATGTACCACCAGGTCCAGGTTGTCGACTCGCTGGCTGGTCCGCGCGAAGCCAAGCGCTCCGAGGTCTTCCAGCGCCTGAAGTTCGCTTCGCCAGCGGTGCTGCCCTTCTTGTGGATCGGATTGCTGCTCGGCGGCATCGGCCACTTCCTCGTGGCCTTGCTGGCCAAGGACCCGGGCCACGGGTTCGGCCATTTGGGATCGGTGCTGCGCGGGCTGTTCTCCCCGGGCAAGCTGGCTGCATCGCGCCGCAATGTCGCCCAGATCCGCGAGATTCCGCGCCGCCAGGTCCGCAAGCTGATGGTCTCCGGTGCCCAGGTGCGCGAGTACCGCCGCAATGTGAATACCGGGCGTGCCGACGGCGAAGTCTACGGCGACGGCAGTGGCGCCGACGCCATGGTTGAACCCAGCGGCGACAACTTCTCCGACTTCGTGCGGATCGCCCGCCCGCCGCGCACCACTGCGGTGCTCTCGCTGATTCTGGCTCTGCTGCTCTCCGCGGCGGTATCCCTGATCGCATGGCGCAGCCTGTTCGGCGCCACCGCCCTGTCCGGTGGCGCACTGCGCCCGCTGTCCAACAGCAGCCGGGAAATCGGCGCCAACGCGCTGTCCTGGTGGCAGAACATTACCACCGGCTTGAGCGCCCCGCCAGATAATTCCGACCTGCTGTTCTGGCTTTTCTCGCTGGTGACCTTCAACCATGCCAATGAAGCCTCCGTCTATCTCTTCTTCGCCGCGATGCCGCTGGCAGCACTCACCGCCTGGTGGGGGATTGGCGCGGTCAGCCGCTCCCGCGCGGTGCGGTTCCTTGCCGCGCTGATCTGGGCGCTGCTGCCGTCACTGATTTCTTCGCTGGCCTCGGGACGCATCGGCTCGGTGCTGATCCACATCTTGCTGCCGCTGTTCTTCCTGGCGATTATCCGCGCCATGAACGCCCATGTGGCGATCGAGGGCGCGAAGCCGAAGAACGCGAAGCAGCAGTCGGTTTCCGCGTGGACCGCCTCGGCCAGCGCCGCATTGCTGCTCTGGGTGATCTCCGCCGGCTCCGTCTCCTTCTTCCTGACCGCGAGCATCCTGATCTACGTGCTGGCCTTCTTCTCTGTGCGCCGCGCACGCAGCCTGTGGTGGATCCCGCTGCCTGCGATCGTGTGGAACCTTCCGCTGCTGTTCGCCGGCCTGGGCGATGCACGGCTGCTGTTCACCGAGCCCGGCGCCGCGAATGCGTTCACGCCGGCTGCCCCGTGGCAGATGCTGCTGGGCTTCCCGGAAGCCTTCAACGCCAACGCCTCGCTGGTGGGCTGGGACTTCCTGCCTGCCGGACCGTGGGCCCTGGTCTCAGCCCTGCTGGTCGGTGCCCCGATCCTCGCGCTGGCGGTCTTCGGAACCTTGAGTTCTTCGTTCAGCCACAGCGCCAGCATGCGCCGCAACTCCCGGCGCCTGCTGTGGGGCGCGGTGCTGTCGCTGGCAGTGGGCTGGGCCGTCGGCTTTGTGCCCTTCACCCTGGACTCGCATACCGCGGTGAGCGCCTACACCGGCCCGTACGTCTCCTTCGCCATGTTCGCGCTGCTGGCAGCTGCCGCCAACGCGTTGGCCGCCCTGCGCCACGAGGACCAGCCTCGCTCAATGCGTGCCGCCGGATCCCGTCCGGCGATGAGCCTGATGGCCGCATTCAGCGTGCTTGCCGTGCTGGCCTCGGGCTGCGTGCTGCTCGGCGCCCAGCTGAATCCGGCAGCCGAATCCGAAACGCTGACCGCGATGAACTCGGCCCAGCAGGTCCACGGCTCGCAGCCGCGCACCCTGCCGGCAACCGCAGCCGATGCAGGCCGCTCCGAGTTCCAGACGCGCACCCTGGTGCTCAGCCCGCGGTCCTCCGGCGAGATCGACAGCCAGCTGGTGTCGGGTTCCGGCGAGACGCTGGACAGCATCAGCCGCTACTCGCAGGTCAAGCAGCTGGCCGGTCCGCTGCTGGATCCTGAGCGCAATGAAGATTCCGCCACCGCAAAGGTCCAGAGCAATGCCGTAGCGATGCTGCTGTCCGAATCCGCGTTGGACTCGCGCGAGTCCTTGCGCGACTTGGGCGTGGGCTTCGTGGTGCTGAACGAAACCGGCGAATCCGTCCCGGCGACCGTACGCACCTTGGATGCGGCAACGGGGTTGGCGTCGGTTGGCCAGACCGACAGCGGCTGGCTGTGGCGCGTGGACTACGAAGCCGATGACGAGCAGCAAAGCGCTGGCTTTGCCCGGATCGTCTCCGCCGATGGAGACGTGACGGTCTTGCCGACCCAGCGTGGCAAGATCACCAATCTCCAGATCCCGGCCGCGGATTCCGAGCGCACGCTGGTCCTGGCTACCGCGTCGGATCCGAAGCTGCGCGCCAGCGTCGATGGCGAATCCCTGCGTTCGGTGGCCTATCCCGAGGATTCGGAAACCCGTTGGGCCCAGGCCTACGAGCTTCCTGCCGAGGGCGGCAAGCTGACCTTGTCGCACAAGGACTCCATGGCCATTCCGGTGCTGCTGCTCAGTGCAGTAGTTCTGCTGATCACGGTGTTGCTGGCCATTCCAGTGCCAAGTTCGCGCCGATTGGCCAACTACCGGAACATCGAATACCGCTTCCGTGAACCACGCGGCGAGAATGAAGAACTTGCCGATGGTTCGGCAGTTCTGGCCGCGGCCGAAGTCCAGAGCCCGGCGACGGCCACAGGGTCCATGCCATTGAGCCGCCGAGAGGCACGCGAACGCGCCAGCGAGATTCGTGAGAACTTGACCCCGAAGCTCAGCGACCGGATTTCGGATGCTGATGCCGAGCAGGAGAAGAAGTAGTGAGCGACGAGAAGAACGTGGACTCAGCGGACTCTGCTGACCAGCCAACTGCACAGACCCCGGGCCCGAAGCCGGTCTCGGCACAGCCGGAAGCCAAGGACGCCACCCCGGTGTCGGCGACGCTCTCACGTGCCGAGGCCAAGGCCGCCAAGGCAAGGGCCAAGGTCGATGCCAAGCTGGAGAAGGCTCGCGCCAAGGAGGCCCAAGCCCGGGCCAAGGCCGAGGCGAAGGAAGCGGCGAAGGCCGCGAAGGCTGAGCCCAAGACCGCCAAGCAGGAAGATCCGAGGCCAGAACCGCTGTCTGAGGCGAAATCCGGAGCAAAGTACAGCAATCCAACTGCCGCCGCTGCGGTTCCGGCCGACGAGCAGGCTGAAGGCAAGCGCGCAGCACAGGAACAGTCACCCACGCCTGATTCCGTCCAGGACGGCTCGGCCAAGGACGACTCCGCCAAGACCGGCACGGTGGCCCCCGAAGCCGCGCCCGCCCAGTCGGCAACGGCTGGTGAATCCGCTGCCGGCAAGACCGATGCAGCCGCCAAGCCAGAACCGGTTGCCAAGCCGGATCAAGTCGCCGAGGCGGAGCCTGCCAAGGAGGAGGGCGCAACGGCAGTAGCCGTCAATGCCGATTCTGCACCTGCGCGCGAGGCTGAGCCGAAGACCTCCTCCGCCCAGGATTCAGAAGCTGGTGCCGCTGCGGCATCCGCTGCCGCCACAGGGAAGGACAAAGCCGGCGATTCACAGTCCGGAGAAGAAGCCGCGAAGGCATCAGCACCGGAAGATCCGAAAGTCGCCAAGCGCCGCCAGAAGCTGGAGAAGGTCCGCGCACGGAAAGCCGCGAAAGCTGCCCCTGCCGCTGCCAGTGCGGCTGCTGTTCCGGCAGCCGAGCCGGAGGCGGAGCCTGCAGACGGCAAGGTAGCTGAGCGCCGCCACAAGCTGGACAAGGCCCGAGCCGCGGCTTCCAAGGATGCGGTGTCCGCGCCGGTGCGGAAGAAAACCGGCGCGGTACTGCTCAGCCTGGCTGCGGTGGTGGCCGCCGGAGCTGTCGTAGGCGCCGGATCGATTTTTGCCCCGGCACCGGCCGTGAAGTCGTTGCCGGCTGCCGTGACGAACCTGCCTGCCGGCGACTCCAACAGCGTTTGCCCGGGAACCCCGCAGCTGCTCAAGGGCGTGGAAGGCACCGACGCGCAGTTCGCTCCCGGCGCCAAGGACGTTTCCAGCAACCTGCGCAGCATTGCCGTGTCGGATCTGGCCAAGCGCATTCCCGGCTCATCCTTCACCAAGCTTGATGGCAGCGATGCGCGTCAGCTGACCGAGCGCATCGCCGAGGATGAAGCTGCCGAGGCCCGTGGCGCCGATGAGGAGGGGCTGACCGGGCGCGCCAGCAAGATCTCAACTGCCAACGATATCGATGACACCCAGGTTTACACGTTGCAGCCGCTGGGCCAACTCGCTTCGAAGGGCAGCGCCCTGCGCAGCTACCAGGCCAAGGACGGCGACCTCGCCGGGCTTGCCGCCGCAACATGCCAGGCTCCGGCGTCCAACTGGCGCTTCACCGGCCTGCAGACCAGCACCGGATCCACCAGCGTGATGCATTTGGCCAACCCAACGCACACCACGGCCCAGGTGTCCCTGCGTCTGCGCGGCCCGGACGGCCTGATCGACACCTCCACGCTGCAGAACATTGTCCTGGCAGCGGGGGAGAGCCGGGCGATCGTGCTCGGCGGCTATGCGCAGGACTTGAATTCCATTTCGGCTGAGGTCACCAGCCTCGGCGGCAAGATCACCGCCTCGGTCCAGCAGGCCGCCTTGCGGGGCTTGACCCCATCGGGTGTTGAACTGGTCGGCGCGAACGCGACGGCTTCCAACAGCCAGGTGATTCCGGGCGTGTGGATCGAGAGCAAGGAAAATGTTTCCAAGCTCAGCAAGGACGACAAGTCCCTGGTTCCGCAGCTGCATGTCTCGGCCACCGGTTCCTCGGGCGCCGGGTTCAAGGTGAAGGTCCTGGGGGCTGACGGTGAAGTTGCTGCCAGCTTCGACGAGAACCTTGCCGTTGATTCGGACGCCACGAAGGTCGTGAACCTGAACCAGCTTGCTGGCGGGTACTACACGGTAGTCGTCGAATCCGATGCCCCGGTCACCGCAGCGGTGAAGATGGTCCGCGGCGCGGACCCCAAGGATTCCTCCGACACTGCGTGGGCGGCCAGCTCCAACGTGCTCGCCGGGACGCAAGCCATGCCGCTGTCGGCTAACGGCACCGGCAAATTCGCCATCGCCGCCGTCGCGGCGGACTCGGCGGTGGAAGCAGTGGTCGTCAACAAGGACGGCAAGCTGGAAGACCCTGAGAAACTGCAGATCAAGGCCGGCCAAAGCATTGTCTTTGATCCGAAGTCGGTCTCCGATGACGCCCAGGCAGTCATCTTCTCGACGGATGCCAACGCCTACCTGGCCCAGCTGGTGCTCGGTTCCGATCGTTCCATCGCCTGGGCTGCCATGCCGCAGGCGAATGCCGGACGCGACGGCATTGTGGTGAACATCGGCGGCTAGGAGCCCGCCATTAAGGAACTGGAACTTTGACGACTCCCTTCGCGTGGCTGGCGCAGCGGATCAGGCTTGAGCGGCGCTCGCTCAAGGCGGCCTCGCTCTCGGCGATGATTGCGGCAATCCTGATTATCGTCGGCGGCGGTGTCGTGCGCGTCACCGGTTCCGGGCTGGGCTGCCCGGACTGGCCAACCTGCACCGGCGGTTCCATCGCCCCAACCGCTGAAATGGGAATTCACGCGACCATCGAGTTCGTGAATCGGCTGCTCACCTTTGTGCTATGCGCGGCCGTCGGCTGGGTCATCATTGCCGCCCGCCTGCAACGCGAGCCGGTTCCGGGCATCACCCGATGGGCATGGTTCCAATTCTGGCTTGTCGTGCTCAATGCGGTCATCGGCGGAATCACCGTTTGGGTGAAACTGAACCCCTATGTCGTGGCCGCGCATTTCCTGTCCGCAACCTTGCTGCTCACCGCCGCGGCGGCAACCTGGGACAAGGTCCAGAATCTGGGCAATGCCAGCCAGGCGGCCAGCACCGATTCGCTCAAGTCGCTGGGAACCTGCCTGGTGGCGATCAGCGCCCTGCTGGTCATCATCGGCACCGGGGTGACCGGATCAGGCCCGCATGCAGGGGACTCGGCCGAGGTCCCGCGGATGGGCTTCGACTGGCTGCAGATCACCATTGTGCATGCCGCTGCAGCCGTCGGTGCGCTGGCTGTTGCCCTGGTGCTGTGGCATCAGGCACGACAGCAGCAAGTTCCGGTTGTGGCGCACAAGGCCAAGCTGTTCATCTGGGTATTGGCCGGGCAGGGGCTGATCGGGGTGGTCCAGGCCGTGACCAGCCTGCCAGAGCTGCTGGTGGTGGCCCACTTGGTAGGTTCCGCGCTGGTCTGGATCGGCGCCGTGCGCGTTGGCTTGGCCTCCCATGCAACGGCACGTGGCATCCAGCCCCAAAACAGCTAGGGAAATGTCCGCTTAGAAGTCAGGATCCTCAGGGAAATACATGGGATCCACTTCCGAGATCGGCTTCATCCAGAGCTGGGCGACCTCATGCACCACGCACTGGTGGACCAGGTCCAGGAGTTCGCCGGCGTTCTCCGCAATCTGCTCCATGGGCAACCGGTAAATGACGATGCGCGCTGGCCGGCCGGGCGCAGCCGGCTTGGAGGATGCCAGCGGCACCCGCTCGCCCAGCGCGGCAGCCTGTTCTAGCAGCTTTCCGCTGGGCACCGGATCGATCAGGAAATCAATCTTCTCGATTTCTCCTGGCCAGCGTTGCGACAGCCGTTGCGCGCTGGCCATCACCGCATCATCGAATCTTTCCGGGCGCGAACGGTAGGCGGGAAGATGCATGGGCATCAGCGGGCCACGCCGCCCGCGTCCGTGGCGGCCGCGCCGCGGACCGCTGGGACGATCAGGCAACTTGGAGCTCATTAATTCAGCCTAGCGCCTCCGGCGCTGTGCCGATGCACATGAGCCCGCAATTGGGCGAAGATCCCAAAGATGTGCTGCCCGGCGAAGTAGAATGGGAAGCGTGGAAGGTCTTCGTCTTTGTTCTCGCCCTGCCTGCCGTGAAGCGGCCCGCGCTACTCTCACCTACGTATACGCAGATTCAACTGCCGTTCTTGGACCTTTGGCGACATACCCCGAACCGCATTGCTATGACCTGTGTGCCCAGCATGCCAACCGCCTGACGGTTCCCAGCGGCTGGAACTTGATCCGTGGAGCCATCCCGGACGTGCTGGAACCGGAGGACGAACTGAACGCCTTGGTGAATGCCGTCCGCGATCGGGAACCGAAGGTTCCCCAACCACGCCACGCATCGAATTCGCCCATTGATTCGGTCCGTACCCGCGAAACCAGTGCTCAGCGCTTCGACTCCCGGGTCCGCTTAGCTGTTCTTCCGGCGGCCGACGAAGAATCCTAGACCACTTCTCCACGAATTCTTGAAGCTGCCTCCGTTCGTTGGCGGCATTTGCCCCCACGGCTTTGTGTCCTAGCTGAAACCCGTTTTTGGTGTGGTAATCCGCCGGATGACTGGGCCCGCTGGATATGCTAAAGGCGCATGGGCCGTGTTAGGCCCATGATGCGACCCTAAAACAGCACACCATCGCGCGAATTGCAGGAGGACTCCTCATGGCTGAGGCGGCGAAGAACCCCACTGGAGGGCAAGGATCTACGGGCCAGCCGGCACCGGCTGCCACTGGCAACGTGCCAAGCCCACAGGCCAGCCTGAGCCAAAAAGCTGAAGAGCTCACTGCGCGCCTGGAACAGCACAAGAACCAGGCCCAAGCCGACGCCGTTGCCCAACGGGAAAAGGCCCGCAAGGAGGCTATCCGCCGCGCGATGTCAGGCAAGACCGAAGCCGATGCCAAGAACCCTGCTCCAGCACCAGCGGACAAGACGCAGCCTGCCCCGGTAAAGCCAGCCGCAGCCAAGGCCCCGTCAGCCAAGCCAGCCGCCGCACCTGCAGCCAAGCCAGCTGCAGCCAAGCCAGCTGCGGCCAAGCCAGCTGCCGCCAAGCCGGCCGCCGCGAAGCCTGTAGCCAAGGCTCCAGCCGCCGCCAAGTCGGCCGCCGCCAAGTCGGCCGCCGCCAAGCCGGCAACCAAAGAGCCGGTGGAAGATGTCATCCGCGCCATCAAGCTGCCGCACGAAATCGAAGCCGAGAAGCGTGCGCAGAGCGAAGCCAAGGCAACAGCCGGAAAGACCGCAGAGCCGCAAGCCGACGAGAAGAGCTCCACTGCGCAAAGCGTGCCGCCGGTGTCAGCCGCTCCGAAGACCGGATCCCTGCCGACAACCAAGGCAGCCGTCGCCCAAGCGCGCAATCGCGTCTTCGGCAGCTACGACCCAGAGCCAGAACCCTCCGAAGCGGCGATGAAGCGCAGGGTTGCACGTGAACGGGCGCTGAACTCGAAGCCTGCCCTCGGGCGCACGGCGCAGGTGATTGTGGCGCTGGTCTTCCCGTTGCTGACCCTCATTGCCGCGATCCGCTTGGTCGCTACACCGGCGTTCCTTGCCCTGTCCTACGGCCGCCCTGGATTCCCTAGCGATTCCTTCGGCTTCACCGATGCCGAGCGCCTGACCTACGGCAGCTACGGGGTGGACTACCTGAACAACTTCGCCGGACCGGAATACCTGTCCGGGCTGAAGCTTTCCACCGGTTCAAGCATGTTCACCGAGGGGGAGGTCCAGCACATGGTGGACGTGAAGAACCTCATCGGGTTCGCCTACATCCTGGGAGCGGTTCTCGCGGTCATCTTGATTATCGGGATCTGGTATCTGGCCAAGCGCTATGCAGGCGGCGTACGCCGTGCGTTGTTCTCCGGAGCCATCTTGGCCTTGGCCGGCATTGCGGCCTTGGCAGTCTCTGCGATCATGGGATGGGATAACTTCTTCACCCAGTTCCACGCGTTGTTCTTCTCAGACGGCACCTGGACCTTCAACGTCAGCGATACGCTGATCCGCCTGTACCCGGAGCAGTTCTGGCTCGATAGCGCGATCGCCATTGCCGTGCTGGTGCTGGCCACCATCATCGCCGTGATCATCAGCTGCTGGCCTACCGGGCGCCGTCGCGAGGCAGCCCGGCTGCGCCAGGAGGCCCGCGCCTTCGGCATTGGCAACTAGCCGGCACAGGCCATAAGCAGCAAGGGGAGCAGTTCACCATGAACTGCTCCCCTTGGCTATTTCCAGCGAGAATTATTTGCGGTAGAGGGCGTCCACCCGGTCTTCGAATTCCTCGAGAACGCTCTGGCGCTTGAGCTTCAGCGAGTTCGTCAGGTGCCCCGAAGCTTCAGTGAATTCCTCATCCAGCACCACGAACTTGCGAATGGACTCGGCCTTGGAAACGGTCAAATTGGCGGTATCCACGTAGCCTTGGACCTCGGCGATCACCGCAGGATCAACTGCCGCCTCAGCCAGGGTCATTGCCCCAAGGCCCTTGGCCTTGGCCCACACGGCCAACTCTTCGGGATCGAGCGTCATCATGGCCGTGATGAATGGGCGCTGTTCGCCGGCCAGCACGCACTGGGCCACGATGCGTCCGGCGCGGACCATCTCTTCCAGCGGGCCTGGCGAGACATTCTTGCCCCCGGCGGTGACGATCAGTTCCTTCTTGCGACCGGTCACCTGCAGGAATCCGCCATCATCCAGGACACCGGTATCGCCGGTCTTGAAATAGCCGTCTTCGTCGAAAACCTCGGCCGTGGCTGCAGGGTTGTTGTGGTAGCTGGCGAAAACTCCGATCCCCTTGACCAGGATTTCACCGTCATCCGCGATCTTGATGGAGGTGCCGGGAATCGGACGGCCCACGGTGCCCACGCGGTTTCGCGATGCCTGATTCACCGTGGCCGGTGCGGTGGTTTCGGTCAGGCCGTAGCCCTCCAGCAGCTGGATGCCGGCGCCGCGGAAGAAGTGCGCCAGGTCCGGATTCAGCGCACTGGCTCCGGAGATCGCGTAACCGCACTGGCCGCCGAAAACCGCCTGCAGCTTCGGGTAGAGCACCTTGCTGAAGATGGCATGGCGGGCACGCAAGCCCAACGGCATGCGCGCCTTGAGGCCACGCGAACGCGCATCACGGATCTTGGAGACCTCGATGGCCGCCTGCTCGGCTTTGAGGAAGAGGTCAGCCTTGCCGCCGCGTTCAGCTGTGGCAAGGGCGCTGGTGCGGATCTTCTCGAAGACGCGCGGCACGGCCAGCAGGAAGCCGGGCTTGACCGCGGACATGTCCTCGACCAGGTTGGCCATCGAGCTGGAGTGCGCAATCACCGATCCGCCGTGGATGCAGGTTTGCTGGACGGCACGAGCCAATACGTGGGCCAGCGGAAGGAACATCAGCGTCCGGCGTTCTTCACCGAGCACTTCGAGCATGTTTCCGGCCAGGTTGTGCGCCACCATGGCGAAGTTCGAATGGGTCATATTGCAACCCTTGGGGCGTCCGGTAGTGCCCGAGGTGTAGACCATCGTGGCCACATCCTTGAGGGCCATGGATGCGCGGCGCGACTCGATCAGCTGCTCGTCGATCTGATCGGCCGGAACCATCAGCTGGTGCAGACCGGCGGAGGGGATGAGCGTCGTATCGTCCGCGTCGGAGCCCTCGAAGATATGGGTGCGCACCGGTTCGCCGAGCTGCGCCGCCGCCTGGCGGACGGTAGCGCGCAGCTCATGGTTTTCGGCGAACACCACGCGCGCACCGGAGTCGCGCAGGATCCATTCGACCTGGAAAGCGCTGGAGGTTTCGTAGATTGGAACCGACACGCCGCCGGCGAACCACACGGCTTCCTCGGCCAAGGCCCACTCGTAGCGGGTGCGGGAAATAATGGCGACCTTGTCGCCGGGCTGCAATCCATCATTGATCAGCACCATTGCCAGGCGCTTGACGTCAATGAGGAAATCACCGGCGCTGAGATCATGCCAGGTGCCGTCTCGCTGCACGCTGAACAGCGGGCGTTGTGCGCCGCGTGCTACGCGATCAAGGAGCAGGTTCGTTGTGTTGACCTCTGGTGCCAGATCAGTCAGCAGCTCGACGGTCACTTCTTGCATTGAGGAATTATCCTTTGGAAATCGATGGTCGTCTTAGGGGTCTATTTCATGGAAACAGGTGGCCAAGCCACGGGTGGCCTAACCCCAGCTGGGGAGCCACACGTGCAAGCGCCAGTAGTCATCCGCGATCATTTCCCCACTCCAGATCGGCCAGAAAAAGGCCGATGTGACTAGGAGCAGCGCCATGAATGCGGTGACCGCGATGACGCGTGACCGGTACACGGCACCGGAATTCGGATGGCGTGGAATGAACCTGCCAATCATATACGTCAATGCGAGCACCATGAACGGGACCAGCGGCAGGGTATAGAAGAAGAACATGGTGCGTTCCGGGTACATCAGCCACGGCAGGAACCCGGCAGCCACAGAGGAGAGGATCGCTCCGGCGCGCCAGTCCCGGGCGCCGATCCACCAGAGAATCAGCAGGAACATGCTGATGGTGCAGGCCCACCACATCAGCGGATTGGGAAGGTCGGTGATGACCTCGGTGCAGCGGTCCAGCTCGCAGCCGTTGACGCCCTTGTCGTAGCCTTCGAAGTAGAACAGCACGGGACGTCCGGCGAAGGGCCACGTCCACGGCGAAGACTGCCAGCCGTGCTCGGAATTCAGCCCGGTATGGAATTCGTAGCCAGACTGGTGATAGTGCCACAAGGAACGCAGTGGAGCTGGCAGCCAGCTGATGCCTTCGCCGGGATTCTCCTCAGCCCACTGGCGGTAGCGTCCGCCCTGGGTAACCAGCCATCCGGTCCAGGTGGACAAATAGGTCAGCAGCACCAGCGGCATCATGGTGAAGAAGGAATACACGCCGTCGCGGATGAATGCAGCCGATTGCCACTTGTGGATTCCTGCGGTGCGCCGCGCGCCGAAATCCCAGAGCACCGCCATCAGGCAGAAGACTGCCACGAAGGACAGCGCCGACCACTTGATGCCAACGGCCCCGCCGAGCATGATTGCGGCGATCAGCCGCCAAGGACGCCACCAGAGCATAGGGCCATGCATGAGCAGGAAATCATCGGGGCGATTGCCCTCGGGCACCGAGAGCTTCCGCGCCAGCGCGGTTCTGCCATGGATCCGGTCCTTGAGCAAGGAATAGAACGCTGCAAGCACGAAGAACATCAAGAAGATGTCCAGCAATGCGGTGCGCGACATGACAATTGAATGCCCGTCGATGGCCATGAGCAACCCGGCGGTGCCGGCCAGGAGGTGGGAACCGAAGAGCAGGCGGGCGCACAGGGTGACGAGCAGAACCGAAAGGGTGCCGATCAGGGCCGTGGAAAAACGCCAGCCGAAGCCGTTGAAGTCACCGAACAGGAGCATTCCCACGCCGATCATCCACTTGCCCAGCGGCGGGTGGACGACGAAGGAAGATTCATTTTCCAATTGCGGATTGCCTGCGATGAACTGCTCGTCGCTGTCGTCGGCCCATTCGCGCTCATAGCCGCTTTGCAGCATCGCGAAAGCATCCTTGACGTAATAGGTTTCGTCGAAGATCAGCAGGTGCGGGTGGGCGAGATTGACCATGCGCAGCAGGCCGGCAATGGCTGTCACGACGAGCGGAACAATCCACATCAGCGGACCGCCAGGGGCCACCACAGGTAGGAGCCGCTGTTTCAGGCTCTCGAAAGTGAAGGCCTGTCGCGCCGAGCGTACGTGGCCGGTGTCCGGAGTGTCTAAAGCCGAGGTGCCCATCACCAGTTCATGCTACCGGTGGAAAGTCCAGAAAGTGGGCTTTTCCTGCGTCGCGTAGGGTTAAGAATGTGCAGAACTCAGATAATGAGGGCGTAATCGTCCTGGGCGCCACCCCGATTGGCAACTTGTCCGATGCTTCCCCGCGTCTGCGGGAGATCATGGCCAGCGCCGATATCATCGCCGCCGAGGACACCAGAAACTTCCACCACCTCGCCCATGCCTTGGGCATCAAGATCACCGCGAAGGTGATGAGCCTGCATGAGCACAACGAGGCGCACAAGCTGTCCGAGGTGATCGACCTGGCCACCGAGGGCGCCACCGTGCTGGTGGTTTCCGACGCCGGCATGCCGGCGGTATCGGATCCCGGGTACCCATTGGTGGCAGCCGCCCTGAGCGCTGGCATCCGGGTCACCGCGGTACCGGGGCCTTCGGCGGTGCTCACCGCGCTGGCCCTGTCCGGATTGCCCACCGGCCGCTTCACCTTCGAAGGCTTTCTGCCGCGCAAGGCAGGCGAACGCCGCAAGCGCTTGGATTCCCTGCTCGCCGAGGACCGCACCATGGTGTTCTTCGAAGCTCCGCACCGGCTGAACGATTTCCTTGACGCAGCCATCGAAGCCTTCGGACCGGACCGCCAGGCGGCCGTGGCCCGCGAGCTGACCAAGAAGTTCGAGGAAGTCCGCCGGGATTCGCTGGCGGGACTGCGCGCCTGGGCGGAAGACGGCGTCCGCGGAGAAATTGTCGTGGTCATCCACGGAGCCCCGGAAGCCGAGGCCGCCTCCATCGAGGACCTGCTGCCCAAGGTTGCAGCACTGGTTGACGAAGGCATGCGGATGAAGCAGGCCGTGGCCGAAGTGGCAGAAAAATCCGGCGTGAAGAAACGCGAGCTCTACGAGGCGGTCCTGGCAGCACGTCACGAAGCGGAAAAATAGCCGTGACCGCATAGGCTAAATGCACAATGAATGCTCGCTTCCATGGTGCAGACGGAGATTTACAGCTGCCATCTGCCGGGAATAGCGTAGACATCAAAGACGATCAGTTTTCATTATTTTCTATCAGGAGATGCTCGTATGTCGATTACTGCCCAGCGCGAAGCAGAGCTGCTCGCCAAGGTTCCAACCGGCCTGTTGATCAATGGCGAATGGAGAGATGCCTCCGACGGCGGCACCTTCGACGTGCTTGACCCGGCTACCGGCGAGAAGCTGCTGACCCTGGCCAGTGCTACGAGCGAAGACGCCATGGCAGCCCTGGATGCGGCCGACGCTGTTCAGGCCGAATGGGCGCTGACCGCACCACGCGAACGTGCAGAGATCCTGCGCCGCGCTTTCGACCTGGTCACCGAGCGCAAGGACGACTTCGCGCTGCTGATGAGCCTGGAAATGGGCAAGCCGCTGGCCGAGGCCTACGGCGAAGTGACCTACGGTGCCGAATTCCTGCGCTGGTTCTCCGAGGAAACCGTACGCCACTACGGCCGCTACATCACCACCCCAGAGGGCAAGAACAAGGTTCTGGTCCAGCACAAGCCGGTTGGCCCCTGCCTGCTGATCACCCCATGGAACTTCCCGCTGGCCATGGCTACTCGCAAGGTCGGACCGGCAGTAGCAGCAGGCTGCACCATGGTGCTCAAGCCAGCCAAGCTGACCCCGCTGACCTCCCAGCTGTTCGCTGCCACCATGATGGAAGCAGGACTTCCAGCAGGCGTGCTGAACGTGGTTTCCGGCGCCTCGGCCTCGAAGATCTCCGGCCCGCTGATGGCCGATGACCGCCTGCGCAAGGTATCCTTCACCGGCTCCACCCCAGTGGGCAAGCAGCTGATGAAGGACGCGGCTGACAAGGTCCTGCGCACCTCAATGGAACTGGGCGGCAACGCTCCATTCATCGTCTTCGAGGATGCCGATCTGGATGCCGCTGTCGAGGGTGCCATGGCCGCCAAGATGCGCAACATGGGCGAAGCCTGCACCGCAGCCAACCGCTTCCTGGTCCACGAGGATGTTGCCGAGGAATTCACCGCAAAGTTCGCCGCGGCGATGAAGGCGCTGAAGCCAGGACGCGGCACCGAAGCCGACACCACCGTAGGCCCGCTGGTCGAGGAAAAGGCCCGCGACGAGGTCCACTCGCTGGTCGAGGACGCCGTGGCCGCCGGCGCGACCGCCGTCACCGGCGGTGCCCCAGTTGAGGGCCCGGGCTACTTCTACCAGCCAACCGTGCTGGCCAATGTCGCCAACGACGCCAAGATCCTGACCCAGGAAATCTTCGGCCCAGTGGCGCCAGTGACCACCTTCCAGGACGAGGCCCAGGCAATCAAGCTGGCCAACTCCACCGAATACGGTTTGGCTTCCTATATCTACTCGCAGGACCTGAACCGCATGTTCCGCGTTTCCGAGCAGATCGAATTCGGCCTGGTCGGGTTCAATGCTGGCGTGATCTCCAACGCCGCGGCGCCATTCGGCGGCGTGAAGCAGTCGGGCCTGGGCCGCGAAGGCGGCGCCGAAGGCCTGGAGGAATACACCACCGTGCAGTACATCGGCATTGCCGATCCATACGCAGCCAAGAAGTAGATTCTCCAGCTCCTGCCAAAGCCCAACCGGAACGTTCCGGTTGGGCTTTGGCCGTTAAGTCCCGGGTGCTACAGCTGGATTCGACGGGAGCTGCGCGTGCGGGCATGACGCGGGTGCACCGAAGCAGGGAACAAGAACGCCGAGATTCGCTGCAACACCGTCAGCTCGCCACGCAAATTGGCTTGGACCGCATGCAAGGCATCCAGCAACGAGGCGGCATCATCAGCGCCCAGATGCCGGTTGGCGTAGAAGCTTTCCTGGATGACAGTTTTCAAGGACTGCAATTCCTTGGCGATCTGGGGGTGGTCTTCGCCCAGCCGGGTGGTGTAGTCGCCGGCTGACTCGTGGTTGCCGGCTGGTTCCCGGTAATCGGCCCCGATGGCCTGCAGCTCGGCCAGCAGCGCTGGAGCGGCGTCATCCCCGCCTTGGCGCACGCGTCCCAGCCTTTCTTCGCGGAGGCGATGGCGGCGCCACGGGGCGATCCCCAGCGCCACGGCGGCCAGCAGCACGATGGCCGGCACCAGCCACGCAGCCTGCGCGCCTTGTTCCACGGGCTCTGCGGGCTGCGCCTGGGCGGAAGGGCTGTCATTGGCAGGCAGGCTAGGGTTGCTGCGCTCGGTGGGGACATCCGGTGCCGTGCTTTCCTGCGGTGCCGCGGTGCGCGTTGGTTCCGGCGCGTAGCTCGGGGCATAGCCGCGCCCAGGTGTGGGTTCGAAGGGAATCCAGCCCAGCCCGTTCAGATACAGTTCTGGCCATGCGTGGGACTGCTTTCCGCTGACGGTGTAGCCGGTGAGCTCGGTACCTTCTGCCAGACGGCGTTCCGGCGTGCTCTGGGCTGTGTCCGCGGTGATTTCGAGGGTTTCCCCGTTGGCTTCGCCCGGTGCGTACCCCACGGCAATACGCGATGGGATGCCGGCTTCACGGGCCAGCAGGGCCATGGCCGAGGCGAAGTGCACGCAGTACCCCTGGCGCCGGGTCAGGAACGCTTCAACGACGCGGCGATTGGCCCCGTCGTAGCCTTCGCGCAGGGGAGTGCGTTCGGAATACACGAAATTCCCGGAACGGAAGAAATGCTGCAAGGCCACAGCGGCATCGATGTCATTTGCCGGCTTCCCCTCGTCGCCGAAGGCCTCATCGAGGGTTTGCTGCAACAGCGGTTCCAGGGTGTTGTCCGGATCTTGCGGAAGACGCAGGTATTCACCGGCCAGCTGGTCCCCGGCATCAATTCCGAAGTGCCCGATATTGCGGACCATTTGCGTGCTGATGTCCAGATCCGAGTAGGCCACTGAAATGTCGTTGGTGGCTGCCATGGCGTCGCCAGTGAGCCTGGCCACCGAGGTTTCGTAGGTCCAGTTCCAGTCTCCGACGATGCCCTGCACGAAATAGGACTGGTTGGGCAGGGGGAGCACGGGGCTGCTGATGCCTTCGGGCCAACTCATGCGCAGTACTTCGCTGGTGCTGTTGAACGTGCTGAAATTCCGTGTCACCGCTGACGTGCCATCAAGCGTGTGCTGCATCAGGCCCTCAGTTGGTTCCCAGCGGTCCGTGGAAAGATCCTTGATCACTTGCGTGCGCAGGTAGGGTGCTTCCTCAGCGGTGGTGTAGTAGTCCAGGATGGGAGCTCCGCTGTTAGAGCGGAGGTCTCTTCCGAGGTTGATCAGCGGATCGATATTGCTGGCCAGCAGGTCGCCGGATGGCCGTTGCCCCTCGGGGAACATGCCGCTGCGGAAACCAGGCATCCAGAAGCTGGCTGCCAAGAGCACACCGACACAGGTCATCGCGCTGATGCCGAGAATGCCTAGCGACCTGGGCGCGGGGAGCTTCGGCTGGGAGTGCTTGGACGATGCAGGGGCGAAAAGATAGGGAATCAGCGCTATGTAGCCGAGAACTCCCAGCACCAGCAGCGAGAGATAGCCGATTCCCGCACCTTCCTGCTTGAACAGCGAGGCAATGACAGGTGCCAGGGACAAGGGCATGATGATCAGCATGGCGGTGCGCCGGAAGCTGGCCAGCAGCTCGACGAGCAGGCTGATAGCCAGGGTAAAGCACAAGATGCTGAACGCCACATAGCGGGAATTGGCTACCGGAGGAACCTGCGTAGCGAATTGCATGCCCGCTTCAGCCAGCGCAGACCAGACCCATTGGGCGAACGGCAACCCGTAGATGTTGATTTGGCTGGCAGGGCTGAGCGCGATGGATGCCACGGCGATACCAGCGGCGGCCGGGAGGGCGGCCCAGCGCACGCCGCGGACTGCGCGCAGCAGCCCGGCGCACAGGTGCACGGCGAAGACCGGTACGACTAGGGCCGGGAACCAGCCGGAACCTTCGATGACCCCGGACAGCGAGGCGGTCCCGGCCAAGACTGCGACTGCAAGGCAGCAGGTAGCGGCCACCCGCAGCAGCAAGAGCCGCACCGCGGCCGCAGGACCGGGGCGCGGAACGTGATTTTCGGGCTCCAGGGATTGACCGGGAGCCACAGCAAGTCCAGCGCTCATCATCCCCACATCTCGTCTATTGCCATATTGCCGGGAAGGATATGCACCTTCCAGCTGGTGCGTGCCAGTTCATGCTGGATCGCCAGATAGCGTTCAGGGTGGCTGACCAGCAGGAAGATCTCAACATGGCGTACGGTGCGTGAGAGCGTCGCCAGCCAGGCTGCCTGCGGGACATCGAGTTCGCCGAGGATCATGATGACCGGTTCTTCGCGGAATCCCAGCAGCTCCTTGTGCAGGGTGCTGCCCAGGATCTCGGGACCGTTGGCTTCAACGCTGCCGTTGTTCAAGGACAGCTCCGTGGTCGCGGCATGGAAATCCTCGAAACTGTTCAGTGCGCCAAGCTCGGAGATGCTATGCGGGTCCCGTTGGGCCAAGGAGGTCCCGGCGAGGTTGCGGAAGGCGAGCTGGTAGCCGCTGGTCGCGTATCTCAGGCCGATGCTGCTGGCCAAGGACAACGCGTTTTCAAAGCGGCGGCTGCTGGTCAGCGCTTCAGCGTGAGCCTGCGGCAGGGAGATCCGCAGATCCGATCCGCTGTGGTTCCAATGCTCGAAGGAGGTATCCAAGACCAGGAGGGCTTGGGCGGTTGCCACATGGTTCTCCTGGCGGACCATGAGCTTGGCATGGCGGGCGCTGGCCTTCCAATGCACCTGGCGTATGGAGTCGCCCTGCTGGTAGTCGCGGGTCGCGACATCGTAGTAATCGGCGGTGGTGCTCCGGGAGAACTTCGCATCGCCGGTGAGCGTTCGCTCTCCGAGCGAGGCGAAACGATCCAGCTCATGCAATTGCGCGCGCACCGGAACCTGCAATGACTCACCGGTGCGCACCATGCCCTGGATCAGCCCCAGCGGGTCAACGACGATCTGCTGGGCTGGGCCCATGAGATGGATCCCGCGGGTGCGGAACACCAATTCGTACTCTATGGATCCCGGAGCTTGGAGCCGTGGGCCGGGACCGAAATCTTCGGGCAATCGCTCCTGGATGGTGGACCGCTCAGCACAGGACAAGCGGAACTTGCTGACCTCGCCGACTGTGGGAACCTCCGAGAGCAGCTCGCGGTGGATATTGGTGCGTCCGCGCAGGCGCATGGCCAAACCCCAGCTGGCCAAAGCCAAGGCCAGAAGGCCCAGGCCCAAGGCCATCATTTCGTGCCGGCCTAGCAGATAGGCCAGGAAGAGCAGAAGCCCGCCTGCCCCGGCGGTGCACCAGCCGCGCACCGTGAACAGGTCAAGGTGCCAGCGGCGCAATGCAGTATCCGCGCTTTCAGTGCGCGTCCAGGACAGCGCGTCGCGCGAATCATAGCGGGGGATCTTCTCCATGGTTGCGGCGCTAGTTCACCGGGGTGCTGGCAACCAGCTCCTGGATTATCGCACTGGCACCCAACCCGTCCGCCACCGCTCGCCGGGTCAGGATCAACCGGTGGTTCAGCACCATCTCGGCGACGCTGCGGACGTCTTCCGGCAAGACATGGTCGCGCCCATGGATCGCTGCGTGGGCCTTGGCAGCGCGAACCCACTGGATCAGCGCGCGGGGCGAAGCGCCGAGCGCTATCTGCGGATGCTCGCGGGTGGCGCGGCCCAGGTCCACCACGTAGGCACCCAGCCGTTCGGTGACCGTTACCGCTTTCACCTGCTCGATCATGTGCCCCAGATCCTCCAGCTGCACCACTGCCTGCAGCGCTTCCAAGGGGTCGAATTCATGCCGGCCGGTCAGTATGGTGATTTCGGCGTCGCGTTGCGGGTAGCCCAGTGACAGCCGTGCCATGAATCGGTCGCGCTGGGCCTCGGGCAAAGCGAAAGTGCCTTCGGACTCCACCGGGTTCTGCGTGGCCACGACCATGAATGGCTGCTCCAGCCGATGGGTGATCGAATCGACGGTGACTTGCTGCTCTTCCATGCATTCGAGCAGTGCCGACTGGGTTTTGGCGTTCGCGCGGTTGATTTCATCGGCGATGACGATATTGGCGAAGACCGGCCCGGGATGGAAAGTGAATTCGTGGGTCTGCGGGGAGTACACCGAGACGCCGGTGACATCGCTGGGCAAGAGATCCGGGGTGAACTGGATGCGGTGCACCGAACCGTTGACACTGCGGGCCAATGACTTGGCCAGCATGGTTTTGCCGACACCGGGAACGTCTTCCAGCAACAGGTGGCCCTGTGCCAGCAGGACCGTCAACGCGCTGGTCACAGCCTCGGGCTTTCCGGTGATGACGCTTTGGACAGCGTCGAAAATGCGCTGGCAATTGGACTGGAATGCCGAATCGAGCGACGGCACTGTTCGGTTAGCACTCATGCGCAGTTCCTCCTGGAGAATGAACCAGGGACAAGATCCACCGTCCCGGGATGCATTCAATTGGGTCTTGCATCACATCATATGGGGTTCTTTTATCCAGTAACAGAGCCTAACTGCCGCGGGATGAGCGCCTGATTGTTGCCAATGCGCCTAGTGGTGCCACAATTAACCACAGATTCCATCCCAGTACCCACGCGCAAAGGATTATCGTGTCCAAGAAGAAGCACACTGATCCCACCTTGGTTCCCGAGGCCTACCGCCCCGCGGAGCAAGCTACAGCAGCAGGCCAGGGGGAGCGGGCGCGCGCCACGGGCAACGCAAATGGCGGAAGCCAGCGCAACCTGCACTACCCGCCAGCGCCCGAGCCGCTGCCGGTGCCCGTGGTCGATAACCATACGCATCTGGATTTCCTGGATGGAACCGTGAAGGTCGAGGCTGCCGATGCGCTGGCCGCGGCGGCCTCGGTCGGTGTCAAGGGGCTGATCCAAGTCGGCTGCGACGTGGAATCATCCGAGTACGCGGTCGAGGTCGCCAACCAGTACCCGAATATCCTGGCCGCGGTGGCCATCCACCCCAACGATGCCGCGCGCCTGGCCGAGCGCGGAGAGCTGGAAGTGGCAATTGCCCGGATCGAGGAGCTCGCCGCGGATTCGCGGGTACGTGCCATTGGCGAAACCGGGTTGGACTACTTCCGCACCGGCGAAGACGGACGAGGCGCCCAGGAATATTCCTTCCGCGAGCACCTGCGCATTGCGGTGGAGCAGGGCAAGGCGCTGCAGATCCATGACCGTGATGCCCACGAGGAGGTGGTGCGGGTGCTCAAGGATGCGCCATTGCCTGGGAAAGTGGTCTTCCATTGCTTCTCGGGTGATGCTCAGCTGGCCCGGGTCTGCAACGACAACGGCTGGTACATGTCGTTCTCCGGAACCGTGACGTTCAAGAATTCCCACGATCTCCGCGAGGCTTTGTCGGTGGCGGATCCGCAATTGCTGCTCGTGGAAACCGATGCGCCGTTCTTGACCCCGCACCCCTTCCGCGGCCGCCCGAACGCCACTTACATGATTCCCTACACGACTAGGTTCTTGGCGGAAAACAAGGGAATCGAGCTGGCAGAATTCTGCACCCTGATCGATGCGAATACCCGGGAAGTGTACGGAGAATTCTAGACCCGCCGGTTGTGTGTCTCGTTACAGGACACTTGCCACAAATGTAACAATTCGGTTACGGTGGATGAGATGTCCGGTACCGCCCCTGCCTGTTTTCGGCAAGGCGTGTTCGGGACAGCCTGATCCTCAACGCTTTGCAGCAGGTGGAAACACGGCGCAATTTTGATTAAAGGACAGGCAGCGAACACTGCCGGGCCCACCGATGATTCTGGACGGAATCGGCGGAAGCGGGCCTACAAACGATGGGGATCTCATTACCGTGACTCACTTGCTCAAGAAGACCTGGATGAAATACCTGGCGCAGGCGCTCGCCGTAGCCGTGGTTATCGCCGGCGCTGTTTTCTACATTTCCGGACAGAAGTCGGTTGTCATGTCGGTTGACGGACAGCGCCAGGAAATCACCACCCGTGCCGCAACCGTCGGCGCACTGCTGGAACAGCAGGATGTCACCTTGGCTGAGCGCGATGAGATCTCCGCAGCACTGGATTCCGAACTTGTCGACCAGCAGCTGGTTGACATCAAGCGCAACAAGTCGATTGAAGTCATCGTGGATGGCACCGAGCGTGTAGTGCACACCACCGGCATGACCGTTGCCGACGTTGTCGAGCAGCTCGACCTGGAAAAGGGTTCCGAGGTATCCCTGGACGAAGACATGCAGTTGGCCGCCTTGAGCGATGACCTGGAAGTCATCACGCCCAAGGAAATGACCCTGGTCGTCAAGGATAAGAAGAAGAAGGTCGCAACGACCGCTTCGACCGTCAAGGAACTGCTTGCCGAGGAAAAGATCGAGGTCGACGGCAACGACGAGATCAACGTCAAGATCAAGGACGAAACCGACAAGAACGTCAAGGACAGCGTCAAGCTGGAAGCCGGCATTACCGTCGAGGTCATCGACGTCACCGTGAAGACCTGGGACGAAACCCGCGACATCGACTTCGAGACCAAGAAGATCAAGGACAGCTCGCTGGACAAGGGCGACACCGAGGTCAAGACCGAAGGCAAGAAGGGCGAGCGCCAGCTGACCCTGCGCCAGGAAACCCGCAACGGCAAGAAGGGCGAGGAAGAAGTCCTCAAGTCCAAGGTCACCAAGAAGCCAGTGGCCGAGGAAATCCGCGTGGGCACCAAGGAAGAGAAGAAGGAATCCTCGTCCTCCAAGAACACGCCAACCCCGGGCGGCATCTCCGCAACCTGGGCAGCACTGGCCAAATGCGAATCCGGTGGCAACTGGTCGATCAACACCGGCAACGGCTACTACGGCGGCCTGCAGTTCTCCGCTTCCTCATGGCGTGCAGTCGGCGGCACCCAGTACGCACCACTGCCGCACCAGGCAACCCCGCAGGAGCAGATCGCCGCGGCTGAGGTACTGCGCCGTTCCGGTGGCTGGGGCCACTGGCCAGCATGCTCGGCCAAGCTGGGCCTGCGCTAAAGACATAAGCCAAGCAGCAACGCGACGCGTCCACCATCACGGTGGACGCGTCGCGTTGTTATGTTTGGATGAATCTAGCTGAACTAGAATTGGATCTGTGATGTCTAAGGAATCTTTGCCGCTGCTTGGGGCCACCGAAATCCGTCGTCTGGCCGAAGAGCTGGGAATCCGCCCTACCAAGACGCTGGGGCAGAACTTTGTGATTGATGGGAACACCATCCGCCGCATCGTCGCCGCCGCCAAAGTTGACCCCTCAGAAACGGTGCTGGAAGTAGGCCCGGGCCTGGGCTCCCTGACCCTGGGTATCATGGACGCCGCCGCCAAGGTCGTGGCCGTGGAAATTGATCCGCCATTGGCCAAGCGCCTCCCGCAGACCATGGCCGAATTCCGCCCGGGCCGCGAAGACGACCTGACCGTGATCCTTTCCGACGCCATGAAGGTCACCGAACTTCCCGGCGAACCCACCTCGCTGGTCGCCAACCTGCCCTACAACGTCGCCGTCCCAGTGGTGCTGCACCTGCTGGAGCACTTCCCGTCCATCCGCAACGGCCTGGTCATGGTGCAAGACGAAGTGGCCGACCGGATGGCCGCCACCCCAGGCAACAAGATCTACGGCGTACCTTCGGTGAAGGGCGCCTGGTACGGAACCATGCGCAAGGCCGGCGTGATCGGCATGAATGTTTTCTGGCCAGCTCCGAAGATCCATTCCGGCCTGGTGGGCTTCACCCGCGACAAGGACCGCAGCGATGCCCCGGACCGCGAAGAAGTCTTCGCCATCATCGATGCGGCTTTCGCCCAGCGCCGCAAGACCTTGCGCGCGGCCCTGTCAGGCTGGGCCGGATCCGGTGCGCGCGCAGAACAGATCCTGGTGGCCGCCGGCATCGATCCGAAGGAACGCGGCGAGAAACTGGACATCGAGCAATACATCGACATTGCCAGGGCCGCTCAGGATGTTCCGGCTGAAGCTCCGGCGAGCGAGGCCTAGGCATGTTCAAGCAGCGCGTCATTGCAACCGCACCGGGCAAGATCAACTGCTACTTCAAGGTCGGCCCTCCGCGCGAAGACGGCTACCACGAGGTGGCCAGCCTCTACGTCGCGGTGTCCTTGACCGAGCAGATCGAAGCGAGGCTGCGCACCGACGGTGAGCTGCAGCTGAGCCTGGAACCGAATTCCCCGGTAGTTTCCGAACCGGAGAATTTCCCATTGGGCGCCGGTAACCTGGTGCACCGGGCGGCCCAGCTGCTGCGCGAGCACACCGGTTGCAGCCTCGGCGCGGACCTGCACATCACCAAGCGCGTTCCCATAGCCGGCGGCATGGGCGGCGGCTCCGCCGACGCCGCGGCCACCTTGGTGGCCTGCAACGAATTGTGGGGCACCGGGCTGGACCGCGAGGAACTCGGCCGCCTGGGCGCACGGCTCGGTGCCGACGTGCCTTTCGCCTTGATGGGCGGGGCCGCCATTGGACTGGGCATCGGCGACAAGCTGGCCCCGTTGCTGACCCGCGCCAAGACCCACTGGGTGCTGATTCCGGCCAGCTATGGCCTGTCGACTCCGCGCGTCTATGGCATGCTCGATCGCTTGCGCGCGGGCATGGAAATCGAAGTTCCGCAGGAAATCGATCCTGCGGTGATCGAGGCGCTGATGGCCTCGGACGCGCCAGCCTTGGCCCGGGTGCTGGCCAATGACCTGACCCAGGCTTCCCTGGCTTTGGCCCCGGAGCTGGGCACCATGCGCGATATGGCAGAAGGAGCCGGCGCGCTGCGCGCCATGGTATCCGGCTCAGGCCCGACCTTGGCATTGCTGGTCAAGGACGTCGAGCATGCTGATGAGGTCATGGCCCAGCTGGGCGACGAAGTGGGTGTGGCTACCATCCCGGTGACCGCACCAGCATCCGGAGCGCACATCACCCTCGCAGAATAATCCTCCGAAAAATCCCTGTCTGGCCTTGAGCCGGGCAGGGAGTTCTTTCATCATTTGCTCCCGACCCCTTGTTGCGGCTTCGGCATGGCCCTAGGCTGAATCCCAAAGCAAATATTGAAGACTATTCATTTATGACTCTGGGACGGAACACAACATGCTCAACGGACGCGTCTCACACTGGTGGGAAGAGATCGGACTGCCAGAGGCACGCCAGCAGCTGCGCGGCCATGGCAGCGCAGACGTGGCCATCATAGGTGCCGGATTCACCGGCCTGTGGACCGCCTACTACCTGGCCAAGGCTAACCCGGAGCTGAGCATCACGATCCTCGAAGCCCGGCACGCAGGCTACGGCGCCTCGGGACGCAACGGGGGATGGCTCACCAATACCATCACCGCCGGCCGCGAACGCTACCTGGAATCCCATGGAAGGCAGGCGGTCAACGACTTCCAACTGGCAATGAACCAGACCGTCGCTGAGGTCATCGAGGTGTGTGCCGCCGAAGGGATTGACGCAGATATCCTGCAGGGCGGAGAACTCGAAGTTGCCTACACCCCGGCCCAGGAAAAGCGGCTGCGTGCCGACGCGGCGGCCGCTGCGCAATGGCAGCACTCGGACACAGAGCTGCTGGAAGCCAACGCAGTGCGCCGCAAGGTCAACGTGGCCAACGCCCGGGCAGGGTTGTGGCATCCGCATGCCGCCAGGATCCACCCGGCCAAACTGGTCCGCGGGCTCGCTGACGCGGTGGAGCGGCTCGGCGTGAAGATCCATGAAAACACCCGTGCCACCGCGTTGTGCCCGCACCGCGTCGAATTCGACGGCGGCACGCTGGACGCCGAATACATTGTCCGTGCCACCGAAGGGTTCACTGCCGGGCTGGCCGGGCACAAGCGATTGTGGCTGCCGATGAATTCTTCGCTGATCGCCACCGAACCGCTGGCGCAGTCCGTGTGGGATGAATTGGGATGGAATCACGGCGAGGTGCTGGGGGACTACGCCCACGTGTACATGTATGCCCAGCGCACCGCGGATGATCGCATCGCTATTGGCGGGCGGGGCGTGCCCTACAAGTACGGTTCGCGCACCGATACCGACGGCATGACACCGCACAGCACCGTCCACGGATTGCAGGAAATCCTGCACCGCATGTTCCCGCAGACCCGTGGCGCAGGAATCGACCATGCATGGTCCGGGGTGCTTGGCGTGCCTCGCGACTGGGCGGCTACCGTGGGACTGGATCCGGCGACCGGCATTGGCTGGGCCGGCGGTTATGTCGGCACCGGGGTCAGCACGACGAATCTTGCCGGACGCACCCTGCGCGACTTGATCCTCGGGGAAACCACTGAATTGACCAGCCTGCCGTGGGTCAACCACCAGGTGCGCAAATGGGAACCGGAACCGCTGCGCTGGCTGGCAACCAAGGGCCTGTATGCGGCCTATGGCGCGGCAGATAGAAGCGAGCTGAAGGGGCGGGCCAGCTCGTCTCCACTGGCAGTACTGGCCGACAAGATCACCGGGAAGCCTTGAGGGCTTGGCCTTGCGGGGCATAGGCTGTGGCCATGGAATTGGCAAAGCGCGGACGCTTGTTGGCCGGCGGCCAGGACTACCTGCTGCGCGAAGCGAAAGCAGTGGATCTCGGGCAGATCATTGCCTTGATGGCAGACGATGACATTCGCCGAGCGGAGCATCAAGGTGCCGAGGAGGATACGGAACAGTATCTCCACGCGTTAAACCAAATTGATGCGGACCCGGCGCATTCGCTGATCGTGGTGGAGGCCCAGGACGGAACACTGGTCGGCACGATGCAGTTGACCATCTTGCCGGGACTTGCACGCAGAGGAACAACGCGGATGCAGATCGAGGCAGTGCGCGTGACTTCTGCGTTGCGCGGCAGGGGACTGGGAACTGCAATGATCCGCTGGGCCATTTCCGAAGCAGAGAACAAAAAAGTCCAGCTGGTCCAATTGACCAGCGATGCGCAGCGCGACGACGCGCACCGATTCTACGAGGCGCTGGGCTTCACTGCATCGCACGTGGGCTTCAAGATGCGGCTGCCTATAAACCCTTGATCTTGTAGATCCGCTGCATGTCTTTGGTTGCCTGGCCCCACTTGCTTGCCGCGGCCCGCTGCTGGTGGGCTTCAAAGGCTACACCGTCTACGAATTCCTCGTGGACCAGCCACACCCAGGGATCTTCGGTCGGCGTGACAGAGAACGAGATGCATCCGCGCTCGGCCTTGGTCAGGCGGATATGCTTCGGCAGCAATTTCTTCACTACCTCAGCTTCGGCCGCATCCTTGCACCGCAGCCGGCCCTCCAAGATCACGGTTCCCATACCAGCAAGTCTGCCACGATCGGTGGCAGACTGGGAGAAAAATTACCGGAGAAGCTTGAGGGCCCGGAAACGAAAAGTTTCCGGGCCCTCAAGCTCGATCGCAGTGCGCAGAAGCTATCCGAGCAGCTCGGACAGTTCCAGCCAGCGTTCTTCCAGTTCATCGATCTGCGACTGGTAGTCGTTGATCTCGGCAGTGAACTTGGCCAGGCCCGCGTAGTCGCTCTGGTCATGATCGGCCATCTTGGCATGGACCTTGGCGAGCTTTTCCTCCAGCTGGCCTACCTTGCGTTCATTGGCATTCAGTTCCTTCTGCGCGGCACGCAGCTCGGCCCCCGACGGGCCGGCAGGCTTCTCGCCAGCCTGGGCAGAAGCCTGGGTGGGATTCGATCCGCCGGCCGATCCCTGGGCGGCCCGCAGCTTCAGGTATTCGTCCACACCGCCAGGCACGTGGCGGAAGATGCCATTCAGGATGGCGTACTGCTGGTCGGTGACGCGTTCGAGCAGGTAGCGGTCGTGGGAGACCACGATCAGCGTGCCCGGCCAGGAGTCCAGCAGATCTTCCAGTGCGGCCAGCATGTCGGTATCGACGTCGTTGGTCGGCTCATCGAGGATCATCACGTTCGGTTCGCCCATGAGGATCATCAGCAGCTGCAGGCGGCGGCGCTGGCCGCCGGAGAGCTCGCGGACCTTGGTGGACAGGTGCGCGGAGGAGAAGCCCAGGCGCTCGAGCAGCTGTGCCGGGGTCAGGTCCTTGCCGTCCACATTGAAGGTGGTCTTGAAGCGGCCGAGCACCTCGCGGACCAGGTCCTCGCCGATCTTCTCCAGTTCGCGGAACTGCTGGTCAAGCACCGCCAGCTTGACCGTCTGGCCGCGCTTGATCTTGCCGCCGGTGGGCGCCACGGTGCCGGCAATCAGGCCCAGCAGGGTGGACTTGCCGGCGCCATTGGCTCCCAGCAGGCCGGTGCGCTCACCCGGCCCGATGCGCCAGGTGAAGGGCTTGAGAACCTGCTTGTCCCCGAAGGAGACCTCGGTGTCCAGCAGGTCGATGACGTCCTTGCCCAGCCGGCTGGTGGCCATCTGCTTGAGTTCCAGCGGGTTGCGCACCGGCGGCACGTCCGCGATCAGCTGGTTGGCCGCCTCGATGCGGAACTTCGGCTTGGAGGTGCGGGCCGGTGCGCCGCGGCGCAGCCAGGCCAGCTCCTTCTTCATCATGTTCTGCCGCTTGGATTCGGTGACCGCGGCGATGCGGTCGCGTTCCACACGCTGCAGCACGTAGGCGGCGTAGCCGCCCTCGAACGGCTCGACCAGGCGGTCGTGCACTTCCCAGGTGGTGGTGCAGACCGCGTCGAGGAACCAGCGGTCGTGGGTGACGACCATCAGGCCGCCGGAGTTCTTGGACCAGCGGTTGTTGATGTGCTCGGCGAGCCAGGAGATGCCCTCGACGTCCAAATGGTTGGTCGGCTCGTCCAGGATGATGACATCCCAGTCCTGAACCAGCAACGCGGCCAGGGCCACGCGGCGGCGCTGGCCGCCGGAAAGGGTGCCGACCTTCGCTTCCCAGTCCAGGTCTGCGACCAGCCCGGAGATGATGTCGCGGATCCGGGCCTGGCCGGCCCATTCGTGGTCGTCCATCTCGCCCACCACGCTGAAGTGCACGGTTGCTTCGGGATCCAGGGTATCGGACTGGTCCAGCACGCCCACGCGCAGTCCGTTGCGCTTGGTCACCCGCCCGGAGTTGGGCTCGATCCTGTTGGAGAGCATGCCGAGCAGCGAGGACTTGCCTTCGCCGTTGCGACCCACCAAGCCGATGCGGTCGCCGTCGGAGATGCCGATGGTGACCGAGTCGAAAACGACGTGGGTGGGATATTCCAGATGCAGGGCTTCGCCCCCGAGTAAATGAGCCACGATTCCCATTTTACGTTCCGAGGGCAAATCGAGGTCATTGCAGGCTGTCCCGGGTTGTTTCAAGCAGAGAACAAAAGCGAGTTTAGCTACGGTGTTTTGCGATTTCGCACAACGGGCCGATCATGGCAGAATAATTAGCGTGCTTGTCGGGCATGCCCTGCGCAAGCGATTTTCCGCCCTGGTGTAATGGCAACACGCCAGCCTTTGGAGCTGTGCATTCTAGGTTCGAATCCTAGGGGCGGAACCATTGATAAGGCGCCACGGATGTGGCGCCGTTATTTTTTAATCAATTCAGCACATCCCGGCGCTCGCGATAGACTTGCTCTGAGGTTTTACTTCTCTGCCCAAAACCTTGAAACCAATTTGCAGGAGAATGCACTTGAGTGATCAGGTCAATGCACCAGTAGCTGTCATCGTCCTCGCCGCTGGCGCCGGTACCCGCATGAAATCGGCGAAGCCGAAGATCATGCATGAAATTGCAGGTCGGTCCATGATTGGCCATGCACTCCACGCGGCATCGGCATTGCAGCCGCAGAACCTGGTAGCAGTTGTGCGCCACCAGCGCGATCTGGTCGCAGAGCACATCCTGTCGCAGTTCCCTTCCATCACCATTGCCGACCAGGATGAGATCCCGGGCACCGGCCGCGCAGTGCAGCAGGGTTTGGAAGTTGTCGACCCGTCGCTTGAGGGCACCGTTGTGGTGACCTACGGAGATGTGCCATTGCTCACCAGCGAGGTGCTCCAGGAACTGGTGGCCACCCACGAGTCGAACGGCAACTCGGTGACCGTGCTGACCACCGAATTGGATGACCCTTCCGGCTACGGCCGCATCATGCGCGACGCCAACGGGGACGTCTCCGGCATCCGCGAGCAGAAGGACGCCTCGCCGGAGGAATTGGCAGTCAAGGAAATCAACTCCGGCATCTACGCATTCGATGCCCAGATGCTGCGTTCGGCACTGACCGAGGTCACCACCGACAACGCACAGGGCGAGATGTACCTGACCGACGTGCTCGCCATCGCCCGTGAACGCGGCGGCCGCGTCGCTTCCTCGCAGATCGCCGACCGCTGGCAGATCGAGGGTGCCAACGACCGCGTGCAGGTGTCCAACCTGGCCCGCATCTACAACCAGCGCAAGACCGAATTCTGGATGCGCCAGGGCGTGACCATCGTTGATCCGGCGACCACCTGGATCGACGCCGACGTCATGATCGGCCAGGACGCCACGATCAAGCCGGGAACCCAGCTGCACGGCGAGACCGTCATCGGCGCCAACGCTACCGTCGGCCCGGACACGACCTTGACCAACGTGGTGGTTGGCCAGCGCGCTACCGTCAAGCGCACCGACGCCACCGACTCGCGCATCGCCGACGGCGCCTCGGTTGGCCCGTTCGCCTACCTGCGCCCGGGCACCGACCTCGGTGCAGATGGCAAGATCGGCGCTTTCTACGAAACCAAGAATGTCACGATTGGCCGTGGCTCCAAGCTCTCGCACCTCGGCTACGCCGGAGATGCTGAAATCGGTGAATTCACCAACATCGGCTGCGGCAACATCACCGCAAACTACGATGGGGAAAAGAAGCACCGCACCAAGATCGGGTCGCATGTGCGCACCAGCTCCAACACCGTATTCGTCGCCCCGGTGGAAATCGGGGACGGCGCATACACCGGAGCCGGAGCCGTCGTCCGCAAGAACGTCCCGGCCGGTGCCTTGGCACTGTCTGTGGCACCGCAGCGCAACTCCGAGGGATGGACGCTTGAAAAGCGCCCGGGCACTTCCTCGGCTGACGCAGCATTCAAGTCCTCGCTGAACTCCTCGGCTTCCGAGTAATCCAGCTACAGACTACATTTCCTCGACAACAACCTCATACGTGATAGCGAAGCGAGCGAGAAAGCAAACCCCATGAGTGAAATCCGCCATAACGTCGACAAAGAGCTGGTGCTGGCCACCGGGCGCGCGCACCCGGAACTTGCCGCAGAAGTAGCCAAGGAACTCGACACCGAACTGCTGCCTTTGAACGCCTACGACTTCGCTAACGGCGAGATCTACGTGCGCTCGGACGAGTCGGTGCGCGGCAAGGACGTGTTCCTGCTGCAGTCCTACCCAGCCCCGTTGAACAACTGGCTGATGGAACAGCTGATCATGATCGACTCGATGAAGCGTGCTTCGGCTCGCCGCATCACCGTCGTGGCGCCGTTCTACCCGTACGCCCGCCAGGACAAGAAGGGCCGCGGCCGCGAGCCGATCTCGGCCCGCCTGGTTGCCGACCTGTTCAAGACCGCCGGCGCCGATCGCGTGATCTCCTGCGACCTGCACACCGCGCAGATCCAGGGCTTCTTCGACGGTCCGGTGGACCACCTGTTCGGCTTCCCGCTGCTGGCCGACTACATCAAGTCCAAGGTGGATGTCAGCGAAGTGACCGTGGTGTCCCCGGATACCGGACGCGTGCGCGTGGCCGAGCAGTGGGCTGAGCGCCTGGGTGGCGCTCCGCTGGCCTTCGTGCACAAGTCCCGCGATCTGACCGTGCCGAACCAGGCCGAGTCCAAGACCGTGGTGGGCCAGGTCGAGGGCCGCACCGCGATCCTGATCGATGACATGATCGACACCGGCGGAACCATCGCCGGCGCCGTGCGCGTGCTGAAGGAAGCCGGTGCCAAGGATGTCATCATCGCCGCGACCCACGCCGTGTTCTCGGATCCGGCCGCGCAGCGCCTGGCCGAGTGCGGTGCCAAGGAAGTTGTTGTCACCAACACCCTGCCGATCCCGGAAGAGAAGCGCTTCGAGAACCTGACCGTGCTCTCGATCGCACCAACGATCGCCCGCGCGATCTCCGAGGTGTTCCACGACGGTTCGGTTACGAACCTGTTTGACGGCCGCGCCTAGCAGCCCTCGTTTCGCACCGCCTCTGGCCGGCACCCGCATGGGCGCCGGCCAGAGGCGTTTAAACCAGCATCCAAGGAGCCTTTTAGAGAGAACGCTCTGCGGGGCAGTCGATCAGCTTTTGAGAATTGCATGGTCGACATGACTCAAAACGTATTGCTGTGCAACTAGTTAGCCACGACTTCCTCAGCGGTAAACGGAGTGTGATTCAGCAAACCGTTACGAGCCGCCAGTGCGGTCTCACGATCATTCCTGATAGTGAAAGTCGCAGATGAAACTCCTAATACGACACCGCAGCCTCGGTAGCGGATACCTGCGCCGACAACATGGTCGCCCGCTTCCACAATGCCTTTGCAAGGAGTACCCCACGTGGCGGGATGTTCAACGCCGTCCACGAGAACGAATAAATTAGCAAAAGCACGAAGGAATATCGAGGAAAGCCAGTACGGCGCCACAGTGATTCAGTTCTGTATGGAAGCCCGTAAGGGGAAGGGCTAGCGGGACGCCAGTGCGTCAACCCACGAAAAATAGAGTCAGTATCTAGATCGCAGCCAACGTAGAGCCGTGAAACTGGTAGATATTTTCGTGCTTATAACCGTACTCGCCGTCAGGTCGCTTAATATGCGGTTCGAAAGTGAAAAGTTCAGTTTCACCGAGTCGTCGTGTGTTCCCAGGCTCGATGTATACCCTGTCGGCACTATTCCGTTCAATTGAATGCCCGAGATTACCCAAGAAATCAATGTTCTCAAATCCAAGTTCAACGACATAGGCGTTCATCCGTGCATGTAGCTCCTCGAAAGTCATTTCTGGTCTGGCCACGCTGACGATGATTGTGTGCAGTTGTTCTTCGGCAAGGATCCCTTCGCGCCACTCCGCGTTCTGGGTTGACTTCGAATTTTGTAGCGGTTCGCCGCCCTCAATGATGATGGTGCGAGCAAAATCTCCCCATATGCCGTCTTTCTGTGGACTGAGATCGATGGTGATTATGTCGTCCGACGCGATGGTTCGGTCTGCAGTTTCGTAGTTCTTACCCGGTACAGAAAGGGTCGTATCTTTTCCGCAGAAGACAAAGGCGCCTATTCCCCAATACCAAAATGAATCAGCACCCAGGGACAACATCGTCTCTTCGCAGAGGTCGCGAACTGCAGTTAGATGCTGCCCCGGATAAATGCTTTGCTGGGCAACGTTCATTGTTTCCCGAGCGATTGCTTGAACTTTTCGATGAGACACGCTGATCCTGCTCTTTCCGCGACAATTGCACATACAGAATGGTTGTGTCGATCCTATCCGTCATGCCTGCGACGGCTTGGGAAGGCACTACATTAATCCCTCCGTAAGAGGAACGTTCAGCGGGACAGCTATCCTCGATCGCTGGGCGAAGATAGGTATCACCCGAAAAAGCTAATCATCGGTACAGAAGATCGATCTAGTGATTCGATGAGGAGCAGCCCGTAGTCTATGAGAATGACAATCAGCAATGAGCTAGCTAGGCCGGCAACCGAAGCGGATATTGGTTGTCTTTACGAATTGACGACCATGTTTACGCCGGAACTACAAGTACGCATTGAGGAATTCGAAACTCGATGTAGAGGATTGCTAAATGATCCCCGGTGGTTTGTAGCCGTAGCAAACGGGCCGAATGCTCTCAGTGGATATGTTGCAGTTCAAGACTTCGGGCTTGGGCTCCGGGGCTCATTTTGCGTTGGACGAATACATGACCTGTTCGTCATCCCAACAGCTCGCAGAAGCGGAACCGGCCGTGCGCTGGTGGAATCAGCATTCGCATGGGCTAAAGATCGTCCTTCTCCGATGATTCTGGATTGGCAGGCGACACCCGAGTCTGTTTTGTTCTACGAATCTTTGGGGTTCAAGGCCGACTACGTCGGTGATTTCCCTGAATGCCCCGGATTTACACTCGATTTACGTCAAAATTGAACGCGAGAACTACAGAACCTTTAATGCGTAGGCTTTGCAATCTGACTCGTATATAACTCCCTCATGTCCTGCCCGTTAGGGAACCCTCTGCGGGACAGTTTCACTCAAATGCAGAATAACGAGCCAATCCATGTCATACGATGAACCGATGACGACAGATATGCAACTCATGTGGGACGGTTACGTCAATGCCCGGGATCTGGGCGGATTGCCGACCAGTCTCTCCCCCACGGGGTCTACCGTAGCGGGCCGGATCGCTAGGGGGCCGCGTCGCGAGCGCCTCACTCCGGCAGGTTGGGAAGCCGCGCGCGCCTGGGGCCTCACATCGATCGTGGATCTACGCTGCGCATATGAGGTGGGGAAGCAAGACGGGGACCCTAACGTGTCTACCGAGATCCTTGCAGATTTGGTAATCGCTAACGCCCCGACAGAAGACCATAACGATCCCGAGTTTCAAAAAGTCTGTTTTCCGATACTCGACTCTCCCGAGTACTGGAGTCACAACTGGCGGCTCCAGCCTCACCTAGTGCGGGCATCTCTGGACGCCATCGCATCTGCAAACCCGGGGGTGCTGGTGCATTGCAGCGCAGGGCGGGACCGCACCGGAATGATCAGTGCATTGCTTCTTGGGAATGCGGGTGTTGAGCCTCAGGCTGTCGCCAACGACTATGCCGCGTCTGTCCGCGCAATGGCGGGCATTGCCAGTCATGCCCCGACGGTTGATGACCAAGCGAAGTGGTCCCAAAAAACCGTAAATGAGTGGCTGAACGACAAGCTTCCTATCGTTCATGAGGTGGTAGTCAATACCCAAGCCATTCTTGAGTCACTCAATGTATCTACTGCAACTCGGGAGTCGTTGCGGGCGAAACTTATTGACCGCTAGTTTCATTTTTCCCTAGGCAAATGCACTGACAGTCCAAAGCACCCTGTCCTGCGCTGGGTCCCGCAAAGGGAACCCTGACTGGGACACCAAATACGATCGGTTCTGGAAAGTATCGATTCCGGTTTTTGCAAGGTAAAGAATCGTACGCATTGCGTGAGAGGCTTTGAGCGTGACCATTGACATCCAAACCATGCTCTACCGAATTACTGCTCAAACCTTTGATCAGAATTTCATCGTAAAACCCGAGGATTCTCTAGACGACGGGTATCTGCACGTTGTCCGAGTGGATTCCACGTTAGGAACTGAACGCACAGCTATTTTCCGGGCCACTTATGAGTGGGTGGATGTCTTGATTCCCGAGTTGATGGTAGGTGCAACTATGTTCGACTACGGGGACGTGAAAGAGGATAAAGAAGATGACCTTCGAAGACTGTGCATTGCTACCCGCGTCTATCTTGAAGGAGGAGCTCATATCGAACAGCGCAGACGCATGTTTCGAAAGGATCTTATTCCTCTCGTCATAATCGATGTGGATGGCCTGGAATGGCGCTTAGGTAGAAACCACTTTGTGGTTCCCTATCTGTAGAAAAGTATCCGTGGTCGAAGGCAACTAGGGCGACAGGATTACCCAATAGCGTACTGATGCATGCTTGTATATTGGTCCCATGCGCGCCATAGAAACAGTTCACGCTGAACCACGCGACTCGAATGATTCGCCCTGCTATCGAGTCAATTTTTGGGAACAACCTCGTCCTGGATACGGATGGAACTTAGATGCTTTTGTGCTGGTTGAGGTGCAGGATGTGTCAGAGGCACTCCGTTGGGTGGAGGAGCACGCCAATGGGCGGCCCTTCGAACTGTTCGCAGAATTAGACTCCGAGCCCGAGAAACCGTTCGGCGCTCCGCGAAAAACAGCTCTTGTACGTTTATTCGGAAACAACCCCAATGCCGACTAGACCGATGAGGTATCAATATTTGGCGTTTGGTATTAGCCCTAAATGATGTTTCGACCGGTCCCAGTAGAGGAACCCTCACCGGGACGGTGCAAGGTAGATGCGGAGCGCCACTCAATTTCTGAGGAGACTCGGCATCGGACCCTAGTCGAGCTTCCCAAAGGGGCCGGCCGCGTCGAGCGGAATCCGCTCTGACCTCCTGGACATGATCAAGAACGATACCCCTGCGAGGAGTACGGAAATGGCAAGGCCAAGTAGGCCCAAATCATTTGATGTCGCAGGACAGCCCGCAGAACTGTCATCAATCTCAGGACAGCTCCTCCACGGCTGCAAGAACATCACGAAACCACCTGCCGCTCCTGCGAGCGTCAGCAGGAGTCCCAACATCATGTAAACAGTATTTCTGGAAGCTTTCACGCTTCATTCAAACACAGCAATGCTTGCCTTCTTCATCGCACCGTATGAGGAACCTCGAACGGGACAGAGTGTGACGTCAGGCGCTGAATGGAAGCTCAGGTCGCAAGTGGTGCCCGTCTTTGACGTGTGAGTAGTCTCGCGCCGTTGTTACTAAGCCTGAATCGTCGAATGAAAGCACTGTGCATCCTGAAACGGTCATTGGTTGGTCCTTGATGTACATGACGACCCAGTACTCGACGGAAGCTGAATTTCCATTGACGATTGGTTTGCTGAACCATGTTTCTGCCGGTTTGGTTTCCTCCGCGAAACATTCCTCCAGATAAGTACGCAGACCGCTAGGCCCACGCAATGGTCTGAACATCGAGGCCCAGTGGTCACCGTCATCAGCTTGCAGCCCGACAATTGCATCCACGTCCTTGAGTGGCCAAGCTTTGGCCCATGTTGTCGCCCAGCGTTGCGCGGCTTCGATAGTTTGCATGTTGAATTCCTGTTGACGTAGATGATTGGTGACTGCAGGTTGTTCGGGCTGCGCGAGCAGTCCGGTTCCCATAAGACTTGCAATTGCTTGCAACGCTACTATCGGCCGAGCAGATTCACGTTATAGGTTCGTTCAGTATTGCCGTGTGCTGACTTTTTCAAACTGTCCCGTAAGCCGGTCCTTATGCGGGACCTCTGTCTCTGTGACTCATTCATTTTTTGAAACTCTGAGGTTTCAAATATTTGAAATTCCCGTATACCCCGCCCGATAAAATGCCCGGTGAGGGTGCCTTATGCGGACACCGAAAACGACCATTTATGATGGACCAAAGACCAGGAGATGACAGCATGGAATTTGGAATACGCCAGGTTGCTGTCGGCGGGCTGGAACGCGCTGAGCTGATACAACACCTGGCCCAATCCGGAGTGCAGCTCAATGGCTTTGCCAAACAGCTGATGAAGCACCAAATCTTCGATGAGCTGGTGCCAGCCCATAATCTAACCCTGACCAGCCGCAACCTGCAGCAACTGGGTCTGGACGCCGGAGCTACATTGCCGCAGATTTTTGAGCGTGCGGTCAGTGTCGGATTGAAGTTGTGCCCTGCTTATGCCGGGCCATATCTGCGCCTGGATTTCTTGGATCAAGCCGCTTCCGACGATTCGGTGCTCAGTGCTGGGAAGAAGCCGGCCGGATCGTTGACCATCGCTTCTGCTTCAGTGGGAGGCGAGGATTTTCCTCGTGGGTTCTATCTGCGGGTTGTGGATGAGGTGGCGTGGTTGCGCGGATATCGCTGCGATGACACCTACGGCTTTGCGTTAGCCGATACCTTTGTTTTCCGGTGCCGTTGAATTGTAATCAGGGTTTAGTGGCGTTCGCTACAGGGTTTCTCGTTGGGGATTTCAGCTGGTAGAATTGTGGACTGTGCCCAGGCGAGGGAAACACCAGCAATGGTGGGACCGTTATCGACAAGGCCGGAAAAGCTCTTTCATCTCCTAGATGTTGGTTGCTTCCCGAGTCCACGCAAGGGCCTGAACGAAGCAACCATTTCCTAAGGAGAATCATCATGGCATCTGTCAACCTTGACGCCGTTGTACGCACCGATTTCGGTAAGGGCGCTGCCCGCCAGGCTCGCCGCGACGGCCAGATCCCAGCTGTAGTCTACGGCGCAGGCTCCGAGCCGCAGCACGTCCTGCTGCCAGGCCGCGAAACCACCCTGGCCGTTCGCGACCGCGGTGTTGAGCTGGTTCTGAACATCGAAGGCAAGACCGTCAAGACCACCATCAAGGACATCCAGATCCACGCGCTGAACCGCACCGTTGATCACCTGGACCTGATCATCGCTGCCTAATTCCAGCGAGCTAGGTTTCAGCTGAGCATCATGAGTGATGGAACTTGGCTCGTAGCCGGACTCGGGAACCCCGGGTCCGGCTACGCTGGCAATAGACACAATATCGGGCATATGGTGCTCGACGAGCTGGCCAATCGCGTCGGCTCGAAATTCAAGACCCACTCTTCGCGTTCCCAAGTGGTCGAGGGGCGCATGGGGGTTGGCGGTCCGCGCATCGTACTGGCCAAGCCTATGGTGTACATGAACCTTTCGGGCGGGCCGGTAGCCAATGCAGCGAAGTTCTTCGGAATCGAAGTGGACCGCTTGATCGTCGTGCATGACGAGATCGATATTCCGTTCGACACCATCAAGCTCAAGCGCGGTGGCGGCGAAGGCGGGCATAACGGATTGCGCGATATCTCGAAGGCCATGGGCTCCAAGGATTATCTGCGCGTGCGCGCAGGCGTTGGACGTCCTCCGGGCCGCATGGATACCGCCAAATGGGTTTTGCAGGACTTCTCAAAGACCGAGAAGGCGGATCTTCCGTTCCTGGTCGATAATTGCGCTGACGCAGTGGAATTGCTGATGACCTCGGGCTTGGAAGCCGCCCAGGCAAAATTCCATATCAGCTGATCGCTGCCCCTGGCGGGAGCGGTGAAGCGGGGGACCGCTGCGGACTGGACCAGTTCGCAGCGGTCCTGCTCTCGTTAAAAATTAGGAATGCCATGTAGCGAGGCGTTCCTTACTAAGGCCTGACTTAGATGTGCTTCGAGGCCCAGAATGGAATAATTACCCAATGTATCCCTTGCCTAATAGGTCGCCGATTTCTTGATTCCGCGTTCTGTCAGGCATCCAAGACAATTATTCGGAGGACCACGTGCACACGATGACCGGTCAGCCAGAAGCACTTGAAGCGTTGACAGCTGGAGAAGTTGAGCGCATCAAGGCCGACTTTGAAATTCTGGAGCACCAAGTCAACGGCGTTGACGTGGTGTACCTGGACTCCGGCGCCACCAGCCAGAAGCCGCGCTGCGTCTACGAAGCCGAGCAGCACTACTACGAGAACGCCAATGCCGCGGTGCACCGCGGTGCGCATTCCCTGGCAGTTGAAGCGACCGAAATCTATGAGCAGGCACGCGAGACGGTGGCCAAGTTCATCGGTGCACGCACCAACGAACTGGTCTGGACCGCGAACGCTACCGAAGCGCTGAACCTGATCAGCTACTCGATGTCCAATGCCTCCCTGGGCCGCGGGGGAGAAGCTGCAGCCCGCTTCCGTCTGGGTCCGGGCGATGAAATCCTCACCACCGAACTGGAACACCACGCGAACCTGATCCCATGGCAGGAACTGGCCTTCCGAACCGGTGCCACCCTGCGCTACGTGCCCATCACCGAAGACGGAGCGCTGCGCTACGACCTGCTCGATGAACTGGTCACCGAACGCACCAAGCTGGTGGCCTTCACCCACGTGTCCAACGTGCTGGGAACCATCACCGATACCCAGAAATTCGTTGATGCCGCGCGCAAGGTCGGCGCCTTGACGGTGTTGGACGGATGCCAGTCCGTGCCCCATCTGTCGGTCGACGTGAAGGCCCTGGACGTGGACTTCATGGCCTTCTCGGGCCACAAGATGCTCGGCCCAACCGGCATTGGCGCACTCTACGGACGCGAAGAACTGCTCAACGCCATGCCGCCATTCCTGACCGGTGGATCCATGATCACCGTGGTGGACATGGAGCATGCGCAGTACATGCCATCGCCGCAGCGCTTCGAAGCCGGTACCCAGCGCATTGCCCAGACCCACGGTCTGGCCACCGCAGTTGCCTACCTGGACGAAATCGGCATGGGCCGGATCGCCGCCTGGGAAGAGCACCTCGGAGCGATGCTCTACGAGGGCATCTCGAAGATCGACGGCGTGCGCGTCTTCGGCCCGGCCGACGCCCAGCGCATCGGCACTGTCCCGTTTGAAGTGATCGGCGTGCACCCGCACGATGTGGGCCAGTACCTGGATTCGCGCGGCATCGCGGTGCGCGTGGGCCACCACTGCGCGCAGCCGCTGCACCGCGCCCTGGGAGTGAATTCCACGACCCGCGCCAGCACCTACCTGTACAACACGGAGGCAGACATCAAGGCACTGCTTGAGGCCTTGGGCTCCGTGCGCGAATACTTTGGAGTCTAAATGAACGAATTGGATCAGCTCTACCAGCAGGTCATCCTGGACCACTCGAAGCGCCGGATCGGTTCGCCACTGGTAGAGCACACCGAAGGGCTGCTGCACGGCGAATCGCATCAGCACAACCCGATCTGCGGCGACCAGATCCGGGTTCGCGTCGAGCTCGATGACCAGGACCATTTCACCTCGATGAGCTGGGAAGGAGATGGCTGCTCCATCTCCATGGCCTCGGCCTCGGTGCTGGCCGAGATGCTGCCGGAACTGACCAAGGAAGAATTCCTTGGAAAGCGGGACTATTTCCGCGAGATGATGCGCTCCAAGGGAAACTTCGAGCCTGATGAGGACGTGCTGGAAGACGCCGCCGCCTTTGTCGGTGTCTCCAAGTTCCCCGCACGCGTCAAGTGCGCCATGCTCGCCTGGGTGGCCGCCGAGGTCGCCATGCATGAAGCGCGCAAGTAGCAGCACAACCAAATAGCTCGGGCGCCGGCTTTCACATCTGAAAGCCGGCGCCCGAGCTGTATCCTCAGCAGTTCAAGAAACTAGTTCGCCCCGTCATCCTGCTGGTATACGTCGGGGATGCCATCCTTGTCGTTGTCACGGGTCTCTTGCTCGTGCAGGACCTTGTAGCGGCGGTTGCGCGGAATCAGCCACAGGGCGCCGAGGATCGCGGCAAGGAACGATCCGGCGAGGATCGCTACCTTGGCGTGCTCGTAGTGCGCGGACTCCAGCCCGAAGGACAGTTCGGAAACTAGCAGGGAGACGGTGAAACCGATGCCTGCCAGCAACGTGACGCCCAGGAGATCGCCCCAGCGGGCATCCTTGTCCAGCGAGGCCTTGGTGAATTTGGTCACTACCCAGGTCGAGCCCATGATGCCAATCGGCTTGCCGAGCACCAGCCCCAGCACGATGCCCCAGAACACCGGATCGGTGAGCAGGCCACCGCTGCCCTTATCAGGGGAAATTACAGTCACGCCAGCGGCGAAGAAGGCGAAGATGGGGATGCAGAAGCCGGAGGACAGCGGCCGGAAACGGTGCTCGAATAGTTCGGCCAGGCCGATGCCTTCGCGGCCATCGGTGCGCTTGACCGGGACGCAGAAGCCCAGGATCACACCGGCGATGGTGGCATGGATGCCGGAGCCGAAGACGAAGATCCAGGTGATGATGCCCAAAGGCAGCAAGATGACCCATGCGGCCCACGCCCGCTTGGCGAAGAACTTGCCAAGGGAACGGGCAAGCACCGTGAACAGGATGATGGGGATCAGCGACAGGCCCAGGTAGGACAGGTTCAGATCGTCGGTGAACACGACGGCGATGATGACAATGGCAATCAGGTCATCGACGACGGCTAGGGTCAGCAAGAAGATGCGCAGCGCCGCGGGAAGCGCCGAGCCGATCACCGCGAGCACCGCCACGGCGAAGGCGATGTCGGTTGCGGTCGGAATGGCCCAGCCGCGCAGCAGCTCGCCGCCACCGGACATGGACGCGATGGCGACAAAGATCAACGCCGGCACCAGCACGCCGCCGAAAGCGGCGGCGACCGGAACGGCCGCAGTCTTCACATTGCGCAGATCGCCAATGACGAATTCTTTCTTCAGCTCCAGGCCGGTTAGGAAGAAGAACACCGCCAGCAGCGCATCGGCGGCCCAGTGGCCGACGGACAGATTCAGGTCCACGCCGAACAGGGTTGGGCCGAAGTGGAAATCACGCAGTGCGAAATAGGAATCGCGCAGCGGGGTGTTGGCCCAGACCAAGGCCAGCAGGGCGCCGGCGATGAGAACCATGCCGCCGACGGTTTCCTTGCGCAGGATGTCACCGATACGGACTGATTCGCTATAGCTGGGGCGCGAAAACAGGTTCTTGCCGGAACCCGAAGACGGAGTTTGGCTCATGCGTTTAACTCGCTTACTTCGTTAAATGAATATTTCTCGCCGACCAGACTTCCCGGCACACCTGCATTCAACACTAGCGCGAACAGTGCTCCAGAGCACAAATCCCCGGACGTATTGCGAGATATCGCACGTCCGGGGACTGAGGTGTTGCGTAACTATTCGCTAGGCCCGCTTCGAGAGCCAGGCTTCGACCTGGGCTGCCTGCAAATTCAGTGCCTTGCCCAGGTATGGCTCAGCAGCCGAAGCCAGCTTGCCGCCGATGAACGGAATCGATGAAGAAACCTTGGCATCGATGGAGAATTCGGAGGTTTCGCCCTGCGCCGTCAGCTGTTCGGTGCCGCTGACGTTCACCGGAACGCCGGCAACAGAGATCTTCACGGTGGCCGAGCGGTTGCCGGCAGCATCAGGGGCGGTCCACTGGTCCACCTGGGTGATCTCGATGGTTGCGCCAACGAACTTGCGGGCGATATCCGGGACGCGATCGGTGGGGACCGAACGAACGGTGGTCACGGTGAAGGCGCCGGCGGTGTCGCCGTTCACGGAGAAGTCGGTCAGGGAACCGTTGGCCACCTTGGTCAGGTGCTCGGCAAAGCCACGATCGCTGAGTGTTGCGATGACCTGGTCTGCAGGGTGGGCGATCTGAGTGCTTGCGTTCAATGCCATGAAAGCTAATCCCAATCTGGAAATCTAAGTGGCCGGGCAGCAAAAGTGCAGGCCCGGCGACGGACAGTATTAACCCTATCCGCAAAGGTGCATTGGGTAGGCTAGGACTGCACCCAAAACAACATATTGACGTTTCGGCCGTGGATAATCATCGACGGCCGGCGCTCGTGGTGTCATATCGGCGCACCGCCGCACGAAAGCACCGAGCCAAGCGTCTGCATGAGAGGACCCGAACCCCATGAGCCTAAGCGGACTTCATGATTTCCTGCGCGAAGAACCTTCCTTCAGGCGCATTGGGCAAAGCGCCGCTCATGACTACCATGCACGCAGCGAAGAACTGGAAATCGCCGCCCCGCAGGGCATGCGCCCCATCCTCTCGGCGCACATCAGCCAGGCACTGAGCCGCAGCGAGCATCCGGGCGTGACGCTGATCGTCACCGCGACCGGCCGGGAAGCGGAAGAGATCTCCAGCTCCCTGGGCGCCTTCCTGACGGCAGGGCAAATCGCCGAATTCCCTTCGTGGGAAACCCTGCCCCATGAACGCCTTTCGCCACGCAGCGATACCGTGGGCCGACGGCTGGAAGTGCTGCGCCGGCTGCACGACCGGGACGAGAGCCTGAATATCATCATCGCGCCAATCCGCGCCGTGCTGCAGCCCTTGGTCGCAGGCCTGGGCGAACTGCGCCCGGTGGTCCTGGAACTGGACGCCGAGCCGGGATTCGACAACGTCATCAAGGACCTGGCGGCCGCCGCCTACGCCCGCGTGGACATGGTGACGCACCGCGGCGAGTTCGCTGTGCGCGGTGGCATCATTGACGTTTTCCCTCCGACGCTGGACCATCCGGTACGCATTGACTTCTTCGGCGACCAGATCGACTCGATGCGCTACTTCGCCATCGCAGACCAGCGCTCCACCGATGATCCCGGGCCTACGCGGATCATCGCTACGCCCTGCCGTGAAATGCTCATCACCCCGCAGGTGATGAGCCGGGCCGCGAATCTGAAGAACCAATTCCCTGCCGCCCAGGAAATGCTCACCAAGATTGCTGGCGGCATCGCCGTGGAAGGCATGGAATCCCTGGCTCCGCTGCTGGTGGACAAGATGGTGCCATTGCTCTCGCTGCTGCCCGAATCCTCCATCGCGCTGGTTATGGAACCAGAGCGGGTTCGCGCCCGAGCCCAGGACCTGAATGCCACCAACGCCGAGTTCCTGGCAGCCGCGTGGGCCTCGGCCTCGGACGGGGCCAGCGCCCCGCTGGATCTGGCCACCGCCGGGTCTGAACGCAAGCTGGCCACCGGCGACTTCGCCTCGTTGGCCGAAACGGTGGAGCACGCACGCGCCGCCAAGGTCTCCTGGTGGGCCATCACATCACTGGGCGCCGATGAAGAACTGGATCTGGGTGCCGCGACCATCCGCGTGCCGGCCCGCGAACCGCATGGCTACCAAGGCGACATCGAGGCGATGATGGAATTCATTGCCGGGCGGGTCAAGGACCAATGGCGCTTTGTCGTGGCGACCGAGGGACCGGGCCCGGCAGCCCGCCTCTCCGAGCTCTTTGCCGAGTTCAAGATCCCGGCGCACCGGGTGGATGACCTCTCCGCCGAGCCAACCGCCGGACTGATAGAGATCACCCAGGCCACCGCCGGCCGCGGTTTCGTCTTCGAGGAGCTCAAGCTGGGCCTGCTCACCGAAGCAGACCTGCTGGGCCGCTCCAGCGCCTACCCGAACCGCAAGGGCCGCAAGCTCACCGTCAAGCGCAAGCGCAATGCGGTTGACCCGCTGAGTCTGGAAGCTGGGGACTTCATCGTCCACGAGCAGCACGGCATCGGCAAGTTCGTTGAGCTCATGGCCCGCAAGGTCAACGGCTCGGGCAAGGACGCAAAGCGCGAATACCTGGTGGTGGAATACGCCTCCTCCAAGCGCGGTGCGCCGGGGGATAGGCTTTTCGTTCCGATGGACCAGCTGCATATGGTCACCAGGTATGTCGGCGGCGAAGCGCCGACCCTGTCCAAGATGGGCGGCTCGGACTGGGCCAGCACCAAGTCCAAGGCCCGCAAGGCGGTCAAGGAGATCGCCGGCGACCTGATCAAGCTGTACTCGGCTCGCATGGCCAGCCGTGGCCACGCCTTCGCCCAGGACACCCCGTGGCAGAACGAGCTGGAGGAAGCCTTCGCCTTCATCGAGACTCCGGATCAGCTCACCGCCATTAACGAGGTGAAGTCCGATATGGAGAAGGAAATCCCGATGGACCGGCTGATCTCCGGCGACGTGGGCTTCGGCAAAACCGAGATCGCGGTGCGCGCCGCGTTCAAGGCGGTCCAGGACTCCAAGCAGGTGGCCGTGCTGGTGCCTACCACGCTGCTGGCCTCCCAGCACTACCAGACCTTCACCGAACGCTACTCCGGGTTCCCGGTGCGCGTGAAGACGCTCTCGCGCTTCCAGACCGCCAAGGAATCCAAGGAAATCCTGGCCGGGCTGAAGGACGGCAGCGTGGATATTGTCATCGGCACCCACCGCCTACTGAGCAAGAACGTGGAATTCAAGAATCTGGGCCTGGTGATCATCGACGAGGAACAGCGTTTCGGCGTGGAGCATAAGGAAGAGCTCAAGAAGATGCGCACCAACGTGGACGTGCTGGCGATGAGCGCCACCCCGATCCCGCGCACCTTGGAGATGTCGCTGACAGGCATCCGCGAAACCTCCACCCTGGCCACCCCGCCAGAAGAACGGCACCCAGTGCTGACCTATGTAGGTCCGCGCAGCGACAAGCAGATTTCCGCTGCCATCATGCGCGAGCTGATGCGCGATGGCCAGGTGTTCTTCGTGCACAACCGGGTCAGCTCCATTGAACGGGTGGCGGCCGAACTGCGCGAACTGGCTCCTGAAGCCCGCGTGGAGGTGGCCCACGGCAAGATGAGCGAATCAAGGCTTGAACGGATCATCCAGGACTTCTGGGAAAAGAAATTCGATGTGCTGGTCTCCACCACCATCATCGAAACGGGCCTTGACATTTCCAACGCGAACACGCTGATCGTCGACCGGGCGAACAACTACGGCCTGTCCCAGCTGCACCAGCTGCGCGGACGCGTGGGCCGCGGCCGCGAGCGCGCCTACGCCTACTTCCTATGGGATGCGGAGAAGCCGCTGGGCGAGATCGCCCTGGAGCGGTTGAAGGCCGTGGCCGCGCACAACGAGCTGGGTTCGGGCTACCAGCTGGCCATGAAGGACCTGGAACTGCGTGGAGCCGGCAACCTGCTCGGCGGCGAGCAGTCCGGGCATATCGCCGGGGTGGGCTTCGACTTGTACCTGCGCCTGGTCGGCGAGGCCGTGGCCGACTACAAGGGGGAAGGCGAGGAAGAAGCCACCGAAATGAAGATCGACCTGCCGGTCAATGCCCACCTGCCGCACGATTACGTGCCAGGCGAGCGGTTGCGCCTGGAAGCGTACCGCAACATTGCGCAGGCCGAGACCGACGAGGCGCTCGCCGAGGTCCGTGATGAGCTGGTGGACCGCTATGGCAAGCTGCCGCTTCCGGTGGAGAACCTGATGCGGGTGGCGGCCCTGCGCATCCGTGCGCGTGCCGTGGGACTGCATGATATCCAGCAGATCGGCAACCACATCAAGCTGGCCCCGGCAAAGATCGAGGACCTGCCTGCTTCGCGCCAGGTGCGCTTGGAACGCCTGTACCCGGGGGCTGCGAACAAGCCGGCGCTGAATTCGATCTTCATTCCGAAGCCGAAGACCTCGCCAATCGGCGGCAGGGATCTGGCCGACGGGGAGATCCTTGAATGGGCAGAGAAGCTGCTCTACGCGATCTTCGAGCCGACCCCGGCAGCGAAGGACTGAAGCGGCGGTCGCTGACCGCGTGGGCCAGGATCCTGCCGTTTCCGGCAGGCCCCTGGCCCACGCCTGCTAGCGCTGTTCTGCGCCAGCGGGCGCGCCCAGTTCGGCGGCGTAGTCGTTGATCGCCCGTGAGTAGAGCGAGGCATGGCGCGCTATGGCGCTGAGCGCCAGCTGCAGGGCTTCGGTGGGCTGCCCGGCATCGTGCAGCGCCAGCGCCAAGAAGGCCTGGGCATCGGTGAAGATCGGTGAGCCGGATGGGATCTGCCGCAACAGCTCAATGGATTGCGTGCACTGCCCGAGGTTGCGCAGCGTGCTGGCCAACTGGAGCAGCGCTTCATCATGCTGCGGCGCGTCCAGCCCGGCGTCCAGCGCTGCCCGGTAGGGGCCAACCGCCTGTTCTTCTTCGCCTAGATAGTCGTGCAGGGAAGCGATTTCGAAGAGCACCCGCGGATCCTGCGGATCCCTGTCCTGCACTAGGCCTGCCAGCTCGGTGCGCAGCTGTTCCGGGCGTTTGCCTCCGGCCGAGTTCCAGAACTCTTCAACGCGTTGGTCCCATGATTCCATCCGGCCAGTCTAGGCCAAGGAAATGCGATTAAACGCCAAGAGAGGGAAACCCGCAGTCGGGTTTCCCTCTCTTGGAAAGCTCTAGCTAGTTCTGGTGGGCGTTAGCCGCGGCAACCAGATCCTCAGCCTTCTCCGCGCGACCCATCAGGTGCATCGGGATGGCGAAGGCCAAGAACATCAGAGCGAAGCTGACCAGGGTCGGCCACCAGGCAACCTCAAGGGTCCAGTAGCCCAAGGTGTAAACGCCAGCCACGAACAATACGAAGAAGATCACGAAGTTGACGATATTGCCGACAAGGCGGCCTTCACCTGAATGGGCAGTGTTCTTGCCGTTCGAGTACACTTTTTCTCCTTGGGAAACAGATGGGGCGAATTCCTAGTAGCTGGAACCGCTTTGCTCTCCTTCTAGGATAGCAACTCCTGAGCTAGAACCTAGCCGGGTTGCGCCAGCTGCAATCATGGCCCGCGCGGTTTCGACGCTGCGCACGCCGCCCGAGGCCTTGACGCCCATCTCCGGGCCGACGGTCTTGCGCATCAGCGCCACATCTTCAACGGTTGCGCCACCGGTGGAGAAACCGGTGGATGTCTTGACGAAATCGGCGCCGGCGGCCTTGGCTGCCTCGCAGGCCAGGACCTTGGCTTCTTCGGTGAGCAGGCAGGTTTCGATGATGACCTTCAAGATGGCTCCGCCTTCATGCGCAGCCTGGGCAATGGCGAAGATCTCGTTCACCAAGGCGTCTCGGTCGCCACGCAGGGCGGCAGCGACGTCGATGACCATGTCGATTTCGTTGGCGCCGTCGGCAACAGCGTGCTTGGTTTCGAAGACCTTGGTGTCGGTGGCCGAAGCACCCAGCGGGAAGCCGATGACCGAGCAGGTCAGCACGTCCGAGCCTTCCAGCTCACGCGAAACGGTGGAAACCCACAAAGGGTTGACGCAAACCGACTTGAAGCCGTACTTCTTGGCCTCGTCGCAGATCTGCACCACCTGTTCGCGGGAAGCATTCTGGGCCAACAGGGTGTGGTCGATGTAGCTGGCGATCTCGCGGGCGCTTAGTTCAGTCATCATTTCCTCTAGCAATAAAGATTTCAATCATTTCAAATGAAGGTCTCGAAGGGGTAAGCCTAGTTGGCATTCAGGAAAGCTGCCAATTCTTCCTTGATGGCCAGGACCTTCGCGGTGGCGCGCTGGCGGGCCTCGGGGACCTCGGCCGGATCATCGACCGGTTCAATGGTTTCCAAGTAGCACTTGAGTTTCGGCTCCGTTCCCGAGGGGCGGACGATCACGCGGGAACCGCAGAACGTATGCAAAACCATGGCATTAGTCGCAGGCAGCTTCTCGGTGCCCTGGGACAGGTCGGTGACCTCGGAAACCTCGGAGCCGCCCAGCGTTGCCGGAGCGTCATTGCGGATCTTGTCCATGAGCGCGGGGATCTGCGCCAGGTCGGTGAAGCGCAGGGAGAGCTGGTCGGTGACGTGCACGCCGTGCTTGGCCGCCAGCTCATCGAGGCGGCCGGCAATGGTGCTTCCGGCTGCCTTCAATTGCGCTGCGAGATCAGCCAGGACGATGCCAGCTGAAATTCCGTCCTTGTCGCGCACCAGATCCGGGGCCACGCAGTAGCCCAGGGCTTCTTCGTAGCCGTAGCCGAGGTCCTCAACGCGGGAAATCCACTTGAAACCGGTCAAGGTTTCTTCGTGCTCGCGTCCGGCATCCTTGGCAATGGCTGCCAGCATGCGCGAGGACACGATGGAATTGGCCAGTTTCTTGCCCTCAGGCAAGGTCTTGGAAACCTGGTCTCCGAGCAACCAGCCGACCTCGTCGCCGCGCAGCATCCGCCAGCTGCCGTTATCTTGGATCGCCGCCGCGCAGCGGTCGGCATCCGGGTCATTGGCAATCACCAGATCTGCGCCCACCGTGCGGGCCAGCTCGAGCGACAGGTCGATGGCCCCGGGTTCTTCGGGGTTGGGGAACTTCACGGTAGGGAAGAGCGGATCCGGGTGCTCCTGCTCGGCAACCATGTGAACGTCGGTGAATCCGGCGTTCAGCAGGGCTTGGCGCATGGTGTGGCCGCCCACGCCATGCATGGCCGAAACCACGATCCGCAGGTTCTTGCGCGCTGGATCCTGCGGCTGGCCAGCGTCGATAATCGGGCGGATGGAAGCCAGGTAGGCTGCTTCGATGTCGCCGTCTGAGCCGGCTGCGGGGAGCACTTTCCAGCCGTTTTCGGCGCGCGGGATCTGCGCCACCGGCTGGCCGTAGTCGATCAGCGAAGCGATCTGCGCATCGATCGGGGAGACGATTTGGGCTCCGCGACCCGACTCATCGGTGATCTTCCCGCCGACGTAGACCTTGTAGCCGTTGTCCCGCGGAGGGTTGTGGCTGGCCGTCACCATGATGCCGGCTTCGGCACTGAATTCGCGGACGGCCCAAGCCAGCACCGGGGTGGGCAGTGCCGAAGGCATCAGCAGCACCTCGAACCCGGCCGAGGCGAAGACGCCGGCCGAATCCTTGGCGAAGACATCCGAATTGAACCGGGCATCGAATCCGATGACCACCTTGGGCGTGTACTGGCCATTGGCTTTCTCGGCCAGGAAGCGGGCGATGCCTGCCGCGGTGCGCATGACCACCACGCGGTTCATGCGCATCGGGCCGGCGCCCAATTCGGCGCGCAGTCCGGCTGTGCCGAATTCCAGCACGCCGCTGAAGCGGTCGGCAATGTCCTCGAAGGCCAGCGCGTCGCCGTCATTGACGCGCTGGATCAGCAGTTGCAGTTCTTCCTGCGTTTGCGGATCGGGATCCTGGGCCGCCCATTGGCCCGCCGCGTCAAGCAACTGGATTTTCTGCGTGTGGTTCACTGATTTCCCTTCAAAGGACACTGACTGCTTGCTTAGCGCTAAGAATGCGAGGCCTAGAGCTTCGCGATGATCTGCGCCAGCAACTTGGAGATGCGCGGACCGGCTGCCTGGCCGGCTTCGATGACTTCCTCGTGGCTCAGCGGAACCGGGCTGATGCCGGCTGCCAGGTTGGTCACCAGGGACATGCCGAAGATCTCCATGCCTGCGTGGCGGGCCGCGATGGCTTCCAACGCGGTGGACATGCCGACCAGATCCGCGCCGATGGTCTTGGCGTACTGCACTTCGGCAGGGGTTTCGTAGTGCGGGCCGGTGAACTGGGCGTACACGCCCTGATCCAGTGTCGGATCAACGGAGAGCGCAATCTCGCGCAGGCGCGAGGAGTACAAGTCGGTCAGGTCGACGAACGTCGCGCCCTCTAGTGGGGAGGTGGCCGTCAGGTTGATGTGATCCGAGATCATTACCGGCGTGCCTGGATTCCAGTCTGGATTCAGGCCGCCGCAGCCGTTGGTGAGCACCAGCTGCTCGCAGCCGGCAGCCGCCGCGGTGCGGATTGGGTGGACTACCGCACGGACGCCGCGTCCCTCGTAGTAGTGGGTGCGGGCACCCAGGACCAGGACCCGTTTGCCTGTGGAGGTCAGGATCGAGGAGATGCTGCCCTTGTGGCCCGGTACGGCCGGGGCATGGAAGCCTGGAATTTCGGTGGCATCCAGGGTGTGGGTGGTTTCGCCGATGAGTTCGGCGGCCTGGCCCCAACCGGAGCCTAGGACCAGCGCGATGTCGTGTTTTGCGACGCCGGTCTGTTCGGCGATTGCCTGGGCAGCCTGCGCTGCCAGGACCTGTGGGTCATTTTGCATATCAGTCACGGGAAATACGCTACCGCTAGCGGGGCGCTTTGTCAGGTGAAACTAGTGCTTCAGAATCAAAATCACGTTCCGGGATTGTGCTTCGATGTGCGCAATTACCCGGCATGGTGAACAATGGTGATTGTGAGCGCAGATCGTAGGAATGAAGCAACCCGTTTAGTTATTCTCGGCGGAGGACCAGGCGGCTACGAAGCCGCCATGGGTGCGGCCCAGTTGGGTGCCAATGTCACCGTCGTGGAACGTGCAGGCATGGGCGGTTCGGCGGTGCTGACCGACGTCGTGCCTTCCAAGACCCTGATTGCCACGGCGGATGCGGTGCGCCGCGTGAAGCACGCGGAAACCTTTGGAGTTCACGTTGACGGACTCGACTCGGCCGTCACCGACTTCTCGGTGGTGAACCACCGACTGCTGGACCTGGCCAAGGAGCAGTCCTCGGATATCCGCACCACTCTTGAACGCGCCGGCGTGCGCATCGTGATCGGCGAAGGTCGCCTGCTCGACGACCACACGGTTGCGGTATCACACCCAGATGGTTCCGAACAGGAAATCGAAGCGGACGCCATGCTGATAGCAGTGGGCGCCCACCCGCGCGAACTGCCTACAGCCAAGCCCGACGGCGAGCGGATCTTCAACTGGACCCAGATCTACAACATGAACGAGGTGCCTGAGCACCTGATCGTTGTCGGTTCTGGCGTGACCGGTGCCGAGTTCGCTTCGGCCTACAACTTGCTCGGTGCCAAGGTCACGCTGGTTTCCTCGCGCGACCGCGTGCTGCCCGGCGAGGATGCGGACGCAGCGGGCGTGCTGGAAGACGCCTTCAAGGAAAACGGCGTCAATGTTGTTTCCCAGGCCCGCGCCGAAGGCGTGGAGCGCCAGGGCGACAAGGTACTGGTTACCTTGGCTGACGGACGCGTGCTCGAAGGCAGCCACTGTCTGGTTGCCGTGGGCGGCATCCCTAATACGGCCAACCTGGGCCTGGAAGAAGCCGGCGTGCAGCTGACCGACTCGGGTCACATCAAGGTGGATGGCGTTTCGCGCACCACCGCAACCAACATCTATGCAACCGGCGACTGCACTGGCGTATTCGCCTTGGCTTCGGTGGCAGCTATGCAGGGACGCATCGCCGTGGCGCACCTGCTTGGCGACTCGGTCAAGCCGTTGAATCTGGATCTCGTGGCGTCCAACGTCTTCACCTCCCCGGAAATCGCTACCGTGGGTGTTACCCAGCGTGCGGTGGCTGAGGGCAAGTACCAAGCCAACATCATCAAGGTTGACCTGAACACCAACGCCCGCGCCAAGATGATGAACGTGGACCAGGGCTTCGTGAAAATCGTTTCCCGCAAGGGCTCGGGCACCGTCATCGGCGGTGTCGTGGTTGCACCGCGCGCGAGCGAGCTGATCTACTCACTGGCACTGGCAGTCCAGAACAGCCTGCACGTTGACGACGTGGCTGAAACTTTCACCGTGTACCCGTCGCTGTCGGGTTCGCTGGCTGAAGCGGCTCGCCGCCTTCACCGCCATCGGTAGGTCCTGACGAACCTTTCCAGGCGGCATCCGTCCTCATATTGGGGCGGATGCCGCCTTTGGTGTTTAACAACGCAGAACCCTTCGGCGAACGCCAGCGAAGTCCTGAAACGCGACATGTTTTCCCAATACCCTTAATACAAGATGTTGTGATTCCATTCACTTTGGCGAACCACTCTGATATAAGTGTAGAAACTGTTTTCTCAGGTCACGTCTCAATATGTGGAAGTGCATATTCGCGCTAGTAGACCCGTGAATTGCCGATCTCGGTTCAGGTTCCATTAACTACGTGTCCAAATAATGGACATCAATATCCGAATACTGGTCACCGAGGTTTACGATTATGACAGCAAAATTGAACATCTCACTCGTACTTTCACTCTAAGGAGCAGCCTCACATGTCGCAGGCTAACCAAGCAGTGGCGCCGAAGGAAAACACCCGCGGTCGCGTGCTGTTCGCCAGCATGATTGGCACCACCGTCGAATTCTTCGACTTCTATGCCTACGCCACCGCGTCGGTTCTCGTTTTCCCAGCCCTTTTCTTCCCCAACGCCTCCACCATCAACGCGATCCTTTCCTCGTTCGCGATCTTCGGTGTGGCATTCGTGGCTCGTCCACTGGGTTCGATCATCTTCGGCCACTACGGCGACAAGCTCGGCCGCAAGGGCACCTTGGTAGCCTCGCTGCTGCTGATGGGTATCGCTACCTTCCTGATCGGCTTCCTGCCGCCGGCTGCCGGCCACTGGACCGTATTGGCTCCGACCGCACTGGTGCTGCTGCGCTTCGCCCAGGGCCTGGCGCTCGGCGGCGAATGGTCCGGCGCGGCGCTGCTGGCCACCGAGAATGCGCCGAAGAACAAGCGCGCCATCTACGGCACGTTCCCTCAGCTGGGCGCCCCAATCGGCTTCATCATTGCGAACCTGATGTTCGTGGCCCTGCAGACCTTCTGCACCGCAGAACAGTTCATGGCTTGGGGATGGCGCGTTCCGTTCTTCTTCTCGGCTGTCATGGTGATCATCGGCCTGTGGGTACGACTGAAGCTGGTCGAATCCTCCTCCTTCCAGAAGGTTCTGGATCAGCAGAAGGTCGTGAAGTCGCCATTCGCGGTGACCATGAAGAAGCACTGGCGCCCAACCTTGGCCGGTACCTTCATCATGCTGGCAACCTACGTGCTGTTCTACCTGATGACTTCCTTCACCCTGACCTACGGCACGCAGCCAGCTAGCGTCGAGCAGGCGACGGCTGCCGCTGAAGCCAAGGGCAAGACCTTTGACGCAGCCGGCTTCGTTCCAGGCTTGGGCATTGAACGCCCAACCTTCTTGACCATGCTGATTATCGGTGTTGTCTTCTTCGGCATCTTCACCATGGTTTCTGGTCCATTGGCTGAGAAGTTCGGCCGCCGCAAGTTCCTGATCTGGGTCACCTCGGGCATCCTGGTCTTCGGGCTGGCTTGGACCTTGTTCTTCGGTCCAGGCCAAGGCGCTGCCATGGCCGGTCTGGTCATCGGGTTCACCCTGATGGGTCTGACCTTCGGCCCGATGGCCGCCTACCTGCCGGAGCTGTTCCCCTCGAACGTGCGCTACACCGGTTCGGCTGTTGCCTACAACTTGTCTTCGGTAATTGGTGCGGCTCCTGCGTCCTTCGTGGCTGTGGCCCTGTGGAAGGCCGGTGCCGGCAACACCATGGGTGTTGGCCTGTACCTGGCGCTTGGCGCGGTCCTGACCTTGGTTGCGCTGTTCATGACTCGCGATACCTCGGACATGGATATGGAAGAGTGGGTCGAGTAATTCGACGGCATTGCTGAGTGAACGGCTCGGAGAATCATCTGGCAACGATGATTCGCCGGGCCGTTTGCCATTCCCGACGGCCATAGGTGAATGCGAGGTGAAAGAGAGCTCCGCCCCTTACAACTTCATACAAGGCATGGAAGCATGGGACACGACATGTTCAACACCGAAGGGGAGCACTCATGCGTATCGCAGTTGCGGGCGGCACCGGTGCCATCGGCACGCTGGTGGTGGAACAGCTCAAGAATGCAGGCCACGAACCAGTTGTGTTAGCCCGGTCCAAAGGATGCGACCTGAGGAGCCGCAGCGCGGTCGAGCAAAGGCTGGTCGACTGCGAATCGGTCATCGATGTTTCCGGCGCCTCCACGCTGAGTTCTGCTGCCTCCATGCGGTATTTCACCCAATCGACGGCCAACCTCGTCAGCGCAGGACGCGAGTCCGGGGTGCAGAACCACGTGGCGCTGTCGATCATTGGTGCCGTCACGGTGGATTCTGGCTACTACGCCGGCAAAGCGGCGCAAGAGCGGATGCTGCAAATGCTTCCCGGCGGCTACACCCTGTTGCGCACTACACAGTTCCACGAATTCATTGGCCAGAATATCGGCCGCCTGGGTGCAGGGCCGGTGCAGATGGCGCCGAAGATGCGGATGCAGCCCATCGCGGGCAGCGAGGTGGCGGCCGCACTCGTTGCCCTGGCCGGGGGACCGGCCCAGGGCGTGGTGCAAGACCTTGCGGGGCCGCAAGAGGAATACGCTCCAGATTTAATCGCCAAATACCTGCAAGCCCACGGCAAGTCGCCAAAGATCGTTGAAGTGCCTGTTCCCGGTCCCATGGGCAAGACAATGCGCGATGGGGGACTGCTGCCCGGCAATTCCGCGAGGCTAGGACACGAAACCTTCGATGCCTGGCTGGCTCGACAGCAGCCCGGATCAGCCTGAGTTTCCAGTCGCCAAATAATCGTGACAAAAGTGGCGGATCCTGGAAGTATCACGTCATGGACGAAAAAGAACCATATGTTCCTTATATCCCCACGCCTCGGGACTTTCCCGGCTTCACGATGCCATCTTCAGTGCCGCAAGGCATGCGGCTGGAGCTGAGCCGTTCAAGAATCAAGGATGGGCAAGATGAGAACTTCGGCGCATGGATGGAAACGCTGAACAACCGCTACGAAGAATGCGAGGCATCCTTATCTGCGCAGCGGGCAGTGCTGGAAGCGACATTCAGGCACGTGGAAGCCGATGGTTCGGTGTGGATCTATCACTTGAGCTTGGTGGGCGAGAACGGCAGCGGGCTCGATACGCGACAAGATATCGATGCGACCCACGAAGCAGCTAGCCGCCAGGCGAAAATGCCGGGCTGGGAAGAACTCGAACCGAAGTTCTTGCTCATGCCAGATCACCTCCGAGCATCGATGGTGCATTGGGCCGAACATGGACAAGTTCCAAAGTAGAACCCATGGGCTGAAAGAAGAACACCGGAGGGCCTGGACAATTCTGTCCAGGCCCTCCGGTGCGCTTGGCGGGTTCTACTTGGCGTCGTCGATCGACGCGATGACGGCGCCCGACGACAGGGTCTCGCCCGGAGCAACTTCCAAGCCGCTGACCACGCCATCACGGTGAGCAGTAATCGGCTGCTCCATCTTCATCGCTTCAAGCACGACAATCAGATCACCTTGGGAAACGGTGTCGCCATTCTCGACGGCAACCTTCACGATGGTGCCCTGCATTGGCGAACGCAGTTCGGCGCTATTGCCACCAGCGGCTCCGGCTGCCTTGCGGCCCGGCTTGCGCTTCTTCTTGCCTGCGGCCTTTTCGGCGCCGTTGGAGGATACGGAGCCCAGCGACGAGGGAAGGGTGACTTCCAGGCGCTTGCCGCCGACCTCGACGGTCACGCTGGTGCGCTCTTCCTCGGCTGCCGCCTCGCCTCCCGTTGGCATCGGGTGAGGCTCGATGACGGTATCGAATTCGGTCTCGATCCAGCGGGTGTGGACCTTGAAGGATCCCTCTTCCGGGACGAACGCCGGATCGCTCATCACCGCGCGGTGGAATGGCAGCACGGTGGCCATGCCCTCGATCTGGAATTCTTCCAGGGCGCGGCGCGAGCGGGCTGCGGCGATCGCGCGGGTCGGGCCGGTGACGATCAGCTTGGCGATCATCGAGTCGAAGTTCCCCGAAACGGTCTCGCCCTGCTCGATGCCCGAATCCACGCGGACGCCGGGACCGGAAGGCAGGTTCATCTTGGTGATGGTGCCTGGGGTCGGCATGAAATTGCGACCGGCATCCTCGCCGTTGATGCGGAACTCGAAGGAGTGGCCGCGCAGTTCGGGGTCGCCGTAGCCCAGTTCCTCGCCACGGGCGATGCGGAACTGCTCGTGTACCAGGTCCATGCCGGCGATCTCCTCAGAGACCGTGTGCTCGACCTGCAGGCGGGTGTTGACCTCGAGGAACGAGATCACGCCGTCCTGGCCCACGAGGAATTCGCAGGTGCCAGCGCCGGTGTAGTTTGCCTCGCGCAAGATGGCCTTGGACGCTTCGTACAACCGGGCGGTCTGCTCTTCGCTCAGGAACGGGGCCGGTGCTTCCTCGACCAGCTTCTGGTTGCGGCGCTGCAGCGAGCAGTCGCGGGTGGAAACGACAACCACATTGCCGTGGGTATCAGCCAGGCACTGGGTCTCCACATGACGCGGTGCGTCCAGGAAGCGCTCGATGAAGCATTCGCCGCGGCCGAAAGCCGCGACAGCTTCACGGACCGCCGAATCGTACATTTCGCCGATTTCTTCGCGGTTGCGGACCACCTTGATGCCGCGTCCGCCACCGCCGTACGCGGCCTTGATGGCCAATGGAAGTCCGTGCTCGTCGGCGAAGGCATAGACCTCGTCGGCCGAAGCCACCGGATCCTTGGTGCCTGGCACCAGCGGAGCGCCGACCTTTTCAGCGATGTGGCGGGCCTTGACCTTGTCGCCCAGCTTGTCGATGGATTCTGGCGAAGGGCCAATCCAAGTCAGGCCGGCGTCGATCACGGCCTGAGCGAACTCGGCGTTCTCCGAGAGGAAGCCGTAGCCAGGGTGGATCGCGTCGGCACCGGAGCGTTCGGCGGCGTCCAGGATCTTCTCAATGCGAAGGTACGATTCAGCGGCGGTGGTGCCACCCAGTGCGTAGGCTTCGTCAGCCAGGCGCACATGCAGCGCATCGCGATCGGAGTCGGCGTAGATCGCAACAGACTCGATTCCTTCATCGCGGGCGGCACGGATAATACGCACTGCAATCTCGCCACGGTTGGCGATAAGCACCTTCGTCAATGGATTCATCATGAACCTTGTCTTTTAAAAATAGGGTTTCTCAGCTATGAGCCTATCGTTTTTGTGGGAACTATATGTAGTTATCGCCTAAAACGAGGGTGTTAGGGTGAAATTTTTAGAGGAATCCTACAAGGCAATCTCGCGCTATGGCTTCGCTGAACCTGCCCGGCGAGGCCTGCGGCGGCCAGCATCCGAGGGGCCGGGGAGGACCAGATGCTGCTGAGCAAGGAATTCCAGGCATGAAAAAGGTGCCTTCCGCCATGCAGCGGAAGGCACCATCATCCGGCGAGAGCCGGTTTATTTCCAGAGATCCACGAGGTTGATCCCGGCCTGCGCCAGCAGGCCGCGCAGCACGAAGACATCCAAGCCGACAACGTTCTGGAAGTTGCCTTCGATGGACTCGATGAAGGCCGCGGCCAGCCCATCAATGGTGAAGGCTCCGGCACAGGGCAGTGGTTCCCCGCTGGCTACGTAGGCCTCGATCTCGGCATCGCTCACGGTGGAGAAATGCACCACGGTCGACGAGACCTGGCCGCGGGCCTGGGCTGGATCGGCGGTATTGATCAGCCAATGGCCCGAGTGCAGGATGCCGGTGGCACCGCTCAGCTGCTGCCACCGTTCGCGGGCCACCTGCGCGGTGTGCGGCTTTCCGTAGGCCACGCCATCAAGCTCGAAGACCGAATCGCAACCCAGCACCACGGTGCCTGCCGGCTGCCCGGCCTGCGCCACGTTCTCGGCCTTGGCACGGGCCAGCAGCAAGGCGGTCTGCGCTGGCGACTGCTCGCCGTCGCGGGCCACTGCGGCGGCAAGCACCGCATCTTCATCCACCTCGGATACCTGGGTGGTGAAAGCGATGCCGGCATCGGACAGAACCTTCTTGCGCCCCCAGGAAGCCGACGCCAAAAGCAGCCGGGTTTCGGGTTTCAGCTGTTCGCTCATACTGCCGCATTCTCCTTGGTCTGGTCCTGGCTGGAAACGTCATGGGAGGAGTTCTCCTCGGATTCCAGCATTTCGTTGAGCTTCGATCCTTCCACATCAACGTCGGGCAAGATCTTGTCCAGCCACTTGGGCAGGTACCAGGCCTTGTCGCCCAGCAGGTGCATGACTGCAGGAATCAGGGTCATGCGGATGATGAACGCATCGAAGAGCACACCGAAGGCCAGCGCGAAACCGAGCGGCCGGATCATTGCCAGGTGCGAGAACACGAAGCCGGCGAAGACCGAAATCATGATCAGCGCGGCGGCCGTGACCACCGGTGCGGCCATCGAGAAGCCGGAACGGACCGCCTCCTTGGCAGGCTCGCCGTGGGCGTAGCGTTCGCGCATCGCCGAGACCAGGAAGACCTGGTAGTCCATGGCCAGGCCGAACAGGATGCCGGTGAGCAGGATCGGCAGGAAGGACAGCAGCGGACCTGGAACGTTGACATCGAACAGCGCGGAGAACCAGCCGAACTGGTAGACCATGACGCTGGCGCCGAAGGCGGCCGCGAGCGAAAGCAGGAAGCCGCCAGTAGCCAGCAACGGAACCACCACCGAGCGGAAGACCAGCAGCAGCAGGATCAGCGACAGGCCCACCACGATGCTCAGGTATGGGACCAGCGCGGCGGTGACCTTCTCGGAGACGTCAATCTGCGCGGCAACCTGTCCGGTCACTGCAATATCGGCGCCGGTGGCCTCGGAGAACTTCGAGTAGTCTGCGCGCAGCTGGTGCACCAGCGCCTCGGTGGCTTCCGAGGACGGGCCATCGGTAGGGATCACCTGGATGGCGGCCAAGCTGCGGTCATCGGTCATGGTGACCGGGATGGCGGCCACGACACCGTCGTATTCGCGCAGCAGGTCGGCCACGTCAAGGCTCTTCTCCTCCGCTTCGCGCTCGCTCAGCCCCGCCGGCAGGTCAGCCAGGACCAGCAGCGGGCCGTTGTAGCCCGAGCCGAACTTGTCGCTTGTCTGCTCGTAGGCCTGGAAGGCCTGCGAATCAGCAGGTTCAGCACTGCCATCGGGCAATGCGGTGCGCATCTGCGTGGCCGGCAGCGCGATGGCACCCAGAACGACTACCACCAGCAAGGTCACTGGGACAGCGATCTTCGTGACCATGCGCACCCAGCGGGTGGAGATCGATTCCTTGACCTTCGGATTCTCGGCATCTGCGGCGGCCTTCTTGCGGGCCCGCTTGGATACCAGCTTGTTGCCAGCCAGGGACAGCAGCGCCGGAAGCAGGGTGATGTTCAGCACCACCGAGCACAGGACGGTGAACGCGGCCGACAGGCCCAGGACGGTCAGGAACGGCAGTCCCGGGACAGCCAGGGCTGCCAGCGCAATGATCACGGTCAGGCCGGCGAAGACCACCGCGTTGCCACTGGTGCCCACCGCGCGTGCAATCGATTCTCCGACCTCCATGCCGGAAAGCAGCTGCGAGCGGTGGCGGTGGATGATGAACAGCGCATAGTCGATGCCCACCGCCAGGCCCAGCATGAGCGCCAGGGCAGGGGTAATCGAGGCCATGTCGATCAGCGAGGAGAACGCCATGGTGGTGCCCACGCCAGCCCCTACGCCGAGGATCGCCAGCAACAGCGGCAAGCCGGCGGCGACCAAGGTGCCGAGCATGGCCAGCAGGACGATGGCGGCGATCACCACACCAACGATTTCCGAGGCGCCGAAGACCTGGGACATGTCCTGCATGATCTCCTTGGAGAACAGCACCTGAACCCCATTGGCCTGCGGCCCTGCAGCGATGGCTTTGATCTGCTCGCGGTCATCAGGAGTCAGGGCATCGGTCTGGACCTTGAAGCTCACCTGCGAAACTGCGGTGCTTCCGTCTTCGGAAACGAAACGCATGCCCGAGCTGGCACCCACCTGGCGGGAAGCGAATTCCAGTTCAGCACGGCCGGACTCAAGGTCCTTCAGGCCCTGCTCGACATCCTTTTCGCCCTGCTCGAGCTCGGCGGTCTTTTCCTTGATGGTCTTTTCGCCGTCTTCAAGCTGCTTCTTGGCTGCTGCCAGTTCGGCCTTGCCTTCAAGGAACTGGGCCTTCTTGGCATCGAATTCACGCTGCCCGGCTTCCAGCTTGGCGCGGCCTTCATCGAGCTCGGCCTGGCCCTGGTTCAGCTTCGCCTTGTTGGTGGCGATTTCCTTCTTGGCTGCATCCAGCTGAGCTTTGGCTGCATCCAGCTGGGTCTTGGCGGCATCAAGCTGGCCGCGGTTGGCTTCCAGCTCCTTATGTCCGGCCTTGGCCTGGGCCTGGCCGGCGTCGAGTTCCTTGCGCGCGGCATCAAGCTGCTTCAGGCCTGCCTCTGCCTTGGCGATCTGCTCCAGCGCGGCGGTGGCCTGCTTCTTGCCGGCGGTAGCTTCGGTGATGCCGGATTCGGCTGCGGTCTTGCCGGCCTCGGCCTTGGCCAGGCCTTCCTTCAGGGCGTTGAGGGTAGCAGTGTATTCGGCGATCTTCTGTTCATCGCCGGCTTCTTCAGCGGCATCGAGCTGCTGCTGCACGCCGGCAATCTTGGCCGTCAGGTCCTTGATCGCCGCTTCAGCTTCGGCCAGGCCTGCCTGTGCCTTGGCCAGTCCGTCCTCGGCAGCCTTCAGGCCCGCGGTGGCTTCCTTCTTGCCGTCGGACAGGTTTGCCTCGAATTCCTTGCGGGAGGAGTCGCCGAGCAGCTGGTCCATGCCAGCCTGGTATTCCTTTTCGCCCGCGGCGAGCTTGGCATCGGCGGCTTCGAGCTTCTTCTCGCCAGCCTCGAACTGTTCCCGGCCCGCATCGTATTCGGCCTTGCCGTCCTTGTACTGGGCCAATCCGGCCTCGTACTTCGCTTCGCCAGCCTCCAGCTGCTCGCGGCCCGAGTTCAGCTCACGCTGCCCGGCTTCCAGCTGTGCGCGGCTATCGGCCAGCTGCATTTCGGCTGCGGCGATCTGCGGTTCTGCATCCTGGATTTCCTTCTGCCCGTCGAAGTATTGGGCCCAGCCTTCGGTGAGCTCCTCACGGCCATCCTTGAGCTGCACCTTGCCATCGGCAATCTGCTCTTTGGCATCGTCCAGCTTTTTCTGGCCGTCAACCAGTTCCTGCTGCGCCTTGTCCAGCTCAGGCTGGGCCTTGTCGAGCTGTTCCTGCAATTCGAAGGGGCTCATGGCCTCGACGACCTGGGAATGCATGCCCAGCTGGTCCAAGGACTCGGCGATGGCCTGCTTCTGGGTTTCATTCAGCGGCCGGTCCGAGCTTTCGCGGAACACGATGGACCCGGAACCGCCGGCGAGATCCGGAAGTTCTTCCTTCATCCGGTCCAGGGTGCGCTGGGTTTCGGTTCCCGGAAGGGTAAAGGTATTGGACAGCTGGCCCATGAACAAGCTGGCGCACAGCCCAATGAAGATGAAGGCTGCCAGCCACATCGAAATGACGCGGTAGCGGTGCAGGTGTGCCCATCGCGCGAGGCGGTAGAGGAGGGAAGCCATGAGCTTAGATGTCCTTCACGGTGCTAGTGCTGGAAAGCGGCAAGGCCTTGAAACCCTCGTCAAGGGTTTCCATGGCCTGGGTAATCAAGGAATGGAAGACGGAAATGAGTTCGGGGGAGATGTCCATGCCGACAGTTTCGGTGGCGGGCAGACGTTCGATCCACTCGTCGAAGGCGGCTTGGCCTGCGCCGAGCAGCGCATGGGTGAAGACCCTGACGGTGAAGGTATTGGCGTGCGGATAGCGCCGGGCGACCTTCTCGATGACTTCAGTGGCGGCTGTCTGCCATTCGTTCATCATGGCGGGGAAGCCGCAGTTGGCACCTTCGGTCCGCAAGAACGCACCGAAGTGCGCCACTTGTCCGAGCAACCGCGCGACATCATCGGACTTGAGTGCTTCGATGATCGCTTCGACCAATGGCATGGAATCGCTCAGGTCGCTGATGGAATCCACCATGGTTCCCAGGACCTGGTGCAGTGGATAGGAATAGACCGCATCCACCGAGGGGAAGTAGTTGAAGAGCGTACGCCGGGAGATTCCTGCCGCCTCGGCGATCTGGGTAGCAGTGAGCGCTGTGCCAGAGCCGTGGCGGAGCAGATCCGCGACGGCTTCGACGATGGCTTGTTTTGTCGCCTGCTTGTTCAGTTCGCGGCGGGTGCCGGTACTTGGAGAAGTCACATGATTACACTACGTGCAAAGTTGCACCCTGTGCAAAAGTGGTGGGTGTGACCTTAAACAAGAAATCGGCGCACGGGCGAAAATGCCCGTGCGCCGATTGCCTCCAGCAATGCCTATTTGGCCGCGGCTGCCTCAGCGTCTGGAGCCGAGATGCTTTCGTCGGCAAAAGGATTGCCATTGCGTGGTGCGTTGTACATGTCGATGTCCAAGATGCCCTCGCGCTTGGCGACAATGGTTGGAACCAGTGCCTGTCCCGCGACGTTCACCGCGGTGCGGCCCATATCGATGATCGGGTCAACTGCCATCAGCAAGCCGACGCCTGCCAGTGGAAGGCCCAGGGTGGACAGGGTCAGCGTCAGCATCACGATGGCGCCGGTGGTGCCTGCGGTTGCCGCCGAGCCCAGGACGGATACCAGGGCAATCAGGAAGTAATCGGTGAGCGAGAGCTCGACGCCGAAGAACTGGGCAACGAAGATGGCGGCGATCGCCGGGTAGATGGCAGCGCAGCCGTCCATCTTGGTGGTGGCGCCCAACGGCACCGCGAAGGAAGCGTAGCCCGAAGGCACGCCGAGGTTGCGTTCGGTGACGCGCTGGGTCAATGGCAGCGTGCCAATCGACGAGCGCGAGACGAAGGCCAGCTGCACGGCTGGCCAAACGCCCGAGAAGTACTGCTTGATGGACAGGCCATGAGCACGGACCAGGACCGGGTACAGCGCGAACAGCACCAGTGCCAGGCCAACATAGATCGCTACGGTGAATTTGCCCAGCGCGCCGATGGTGTCCCAGCCGTAGGTGGCGACAGCGTTGCCGATCAGGCCAACCGTGCCGATCGGTGCAATGCGGATGATCCACCAGAGGACCTTCTGGATGATCGCCAAGATAGAAGTGGAGAACGCCAGGAAGGGTTCTGCTGCCTTTCCGACCTTGAGTGCGGCGATGCCCACAGCAATGGCAATTACCAGGATCTGCAGGACATTGAAGCTGATCGAGGTGGTGGCGGTGGCATCATCGGCAAGCTTGGTGCTGGCGCCCAGGCCCAGGAAGTTGGCTGGGACCAATCCGGTGAGGAAGCCTAGCCAGTCGCCGGTCTTGCCGGTGTAGTCATCCGGCATGTCCTGGCCGGTATTCGCTCCGGGGCGGAAAACGGTGCCGAGGACCATGCCGATGACGACGGAGACCAGAGCGGTGATGGCGAACCACAGCAGGGTCTGCCATGCGAGCCGTGCTGCATTGGTGACCTTGGCGAGGTTGGCAATCGAGGCGACAACTGCAAAGAAGATCAGCGGGATTACCGCGGTGCGCAGCAGGGCTACGTAGCTGGATCCAATGATCGACAGGGCTTCACCCAGGCCGTTGGGCTCTTCGGCGGTGCTGCCGGTGTACTTGGCCACGAGGCCCAAAAGGAGACCGACAATCAGTGCCGCAATGATCTGCGGTCCGAAACTGGTCATCCAGCGGGGAAGCTTAGATGCAGGTGCGTTAGTAGACATGCGTTCAAGATTAGGGTGCTCATCTGCTCGGCCAGCAGTCAATGTTACTGAACATGACGATATTTCGCTGTTTGTGCTTCATTGCACTCCAAAGCGGTGCCCGGGGTCACAAATCCGGCGAATTACGCAAGAAATGAAGGGTTCCCTGGGCGCCGAAACAAAGTTCGTCATTTGGGAATTTCTGCGTGTCCTTCATTGCTTCTGGACTATTTGCCTTGACTGTGCAATGGAAAGTCAGATCACTGCACGCATCTCGGCTTCCAGTCCTATTGCCGACGCGAGCAGATTGCGCATCACAACCAGCAGCCAGGTGGCGGCGCTGCCGAACGCCACGGTGCCAGCGACCATCAAGAATACGCCGGGACCGCCGGCGCCGACGATCGCCAGCAAGTGAAATCCCAATCCCAGGACCAAGAAGGTGGCGATCGCGGATGCGCAGATGATGGTGGTGACCCAGCGCAGTGAACTATTCTCGAAGATTCTCTGGCGTTGAACCTTTGACAGCAGTATCCAGATGCAGGCCAGGGAAACCTGCAGGCATATGATTCCCGCCGTCACCACGCATCGGTATGGGGTGGCCAGATAGGCAACTTCGGGATGGATGCTGACGGACTCTGCGATAAACAGCGGCAAAATCAGCGTCTGGGCCAAGAGTGCGCCGAGGAAGATAGCGATCAGCGAAGCCCGAAGCGGAGCAATGGCAGAATTCGTCATACGATTGATTATCAATCATAATCTATCGATTATCAATAGGATCTGTCGAGTGTATCGCGATTTCACGCTACTGGACTCCGTGATTCGGGGCGGTGATCTCACACGCAGGGCCTGCCAGCCTTGATCTGTCGGTGTCTTGTGGAACGGTAGGAGCCAGCAAAGCGGTGCGAATTTATTGCCGTGGTCCATTCCGGAGCGGAAAGAAGGAAACTAATGCGCGTATACATCACGAGTGTCTTCGTCGATGACCAGGCGAAAGCCAAAGCGTTTTATACCGAGGTGCTGGGCTTCAAGGTGAAGCACGACATTCCCGTCGGGGAGTACAGCTGGCTGTCCCTCGTCGCTGCCGACCAGGAAGATGGTCCTGAAGTCCTTCTCGAACCGGCGGCGCATCCAGCGGTCGGGCCATACCGTGCGGCGCTGAAAGCCGATGGCATCCCGGCAACGTCTTTTGCCGTTGATGATGTCCAGGCGGAATTCGAGCGCTTGGGTTCATTGGGGGTGGAGTTCACCCAGGAGCCAATGGACGCAGGTCCCGTGATGGTGGCGACCTTTGATGTCACCTGCGGCAATCTGATCCAGATTTCCAGCTACAAGGCGTAATGCAAATTGGCGGCCCTGCAGTATTGCAGAGCCGCCAAAATGCATTGCTGGTAGCTACTTGACCAGTGCGCGCTTCAAGGTATCCAGGCCCACTGAACCGAGCTGCAACGCCGCGGTGTGGAAATCCTTGAGCGAGAAGTTCTCGCCCTGGGCCGCTGCGAGATCATCGCGGATCTGCTCCCAGAGGCGCTGGCCAATCTTGTAGGACGGGGCTTGGCCCGGCCAACCGAGGTAGCGGTTGTATTCGAAGTCCAGCTGTCCCTTGGAGATGTCCAGATTCTTCTGGAGGAACTCGTAGCCGTTTTCGGCATTCCAAGTGCCGGTGCCCCACTGCGCGGGGACTTCCAAGCCCAAATGGACACCGATGTCGAAGACCACGCGAGCTGCGCGCAGGCGCTGCGCATCAAGCATGCCCATGTAGTCGCCCGGGTCGTCAAGGTAGCCCAGCTGGTGCATGAGGCGCTCGGAGTACAGTGCCCAGCCTTCGCCGTGGCCGGAAACCCAGCACATCAATCGGCGCCAGCTGTTCAGCGTAGCTGCCTGCATTTGCGCGGTGCCGATCTGCAGGTGATGGCCCGGCACGCCTTCGTGGTACACGGTGGTCAATTCGGCCCACGTGGTGAATTCGTCTTCTCCCGGCGGCACGGACCACCACATCCGGCCCGGACGGCTGAAGTCCTCCGACGGCCCGGTGTAGTAGACGCCGCCATCCTGGGTTGGGGCGATCATGCACTCAATGCGATCCATGGGTGCAGGGATCTCGAAATGCGTGCCCGACAAATCGGCCATGGCCTGATCCGCCTTGCCCTGCATCCATTCGCGCAGGGCATCGGTGCCTTTCAGCTTTCGTGCCGGATCCTCGTTGAGGATCTTCTTGGCTTCCTCAATCGTGGCTCCCGGCTTGATGTGCTCGGCTACGCGCTGCTGCTCGGCGATGATGGCATCGAGCTCGCCGACTCCCCAGGCGTAGGTCTCTTCCAGATCCACGGTGGCGCCCAGGAAGCGGCGGGACATCAGCGAGTAGTACTCCCGGCCCACCGCGTCTTCGGACGGTGCCTGAGGCAGGAGTTCATCTTGAAGGTAGGTGGTGAGCTTGCGGTAGGCCGTCTTTGCTGCGTCTGCACCCGCTTGAAGCTGTTCTTGCAATGCGGCATCCACCGTGGTGCCGGAGACGGCCAGCTGGTCGAAGAAGCCGCCGTCTTTGGCGTAGTCGGTGGTTTGCGTGATCACAATGGAGACCTGGCGCTGTGCGGCAACCAAGCCGTTCGAGGCGGAATCGCGCAGGGAAGCAATGTAGCCGTCAATCGCGGCAGGGATGTTGGACGTCCGCTGGGCGATGAAGGCATAGTCCGCGGAGGTTTCCTGCGGCATTAAATCGATGATTGAGCGGATTTCCTGGGCCGCGCTGGCAATATTGTTCAGTTCGGTGCGCCCGGTGAACAGGATTTCCAATTCCAGGCTCAACCGCTCGGTCATCGCATCGAGGGAGACCTCGTCAATGGCGTCGACCGGCGTGGCGTTGGCCAAAGTGCCCAAGGTCTCGCGCAGCAAGCTGATCATTTGGGTCGTGCCGGCAGGGGAGTAGTCGCCGTAGGCGGTTTCGTAGCCCGGCATGCCAAGGGAAACTCCCCACTCCGGGGTCAGTTCAAGGGATTTGGCGAAGAAGTCTTCGGCGATCTTGTCGATGGCCGAGGGTTCGCGGTGCGGTGCGGGGGATGTCATGTAGCTAACAGTAGTTGATATGAAAGATTTGTTGAAGACTTTTCAGGTGGTTCATTCTCTTATTACTTATCTCTCGCCCCAAGCTGGCATTCAAGGGGCGAGGGCTGCATCGCTAGTGTTGCTGGCGGCGGATGTGTGCGCAACGCCTTTGAAGCAGTGGTCCGCGGCAAGCTATGAACGGCCTTCCGGATCGTGTTGCGTTGTTGAACTGCCTAGTCAGCATGCATGGGGAGAACTCTCCATGGCGATGGTTTTGTCAGTTCGTTAGAATTGGAGGGCGCCGAATCTGATTTTGGGGAATGAAGCCGGATTCCAGCGCGCACTCGTACCAGCAAAACAAGGACTGACCTCTAGATGGCAAAAGCCGCTTCGACCGGATGGACCGGACTGCTCAAAAGCACCGGCTTCAAGGTGACTGCTATTCCAGTGGTGGCGGCGCTTGCCGTAACCGGTGCCATTATCTATCCGGGCTTCGAAACCGCTGACGTGGAACTGAACGACGGCGGCGTCTGGGTGGTGAATCAGTCCGAAGGCAAAATCGGGCATGTCAACTACCAGTCGCGCACCATTGACGGCGGCGTCGCCACCCCGCTGGCCAACTACGACCTGGTCCAGCATGAGGAAAGCGTGCTGGTGCGCAACCTTGAACAGGCATCATTGACCACCATCGACCCCGCAATGGTGCAATTCGCCGGGGACAACAACCTGCCTGCCAACTCGTCCTTCTCCTTCGGCGCCTCAGTTGTCGCAGTCACCGACGCAGAACACGGTACCGTCCACGCCAGCAACCTCGAGCAGATCGCGGAATTCAAAGGCGAAGGCGCCGAACCGCTGATCGAATCCAAGGGCGACGTCGCCGCCGTGGTTGGCGCCGATGACACCATCTGGGCCGCAGACATCGGCGCCGGAACCCTGTCCAGCTTCACCCTTGACGATGAGGGAACAGCCGAGCTCGGCCAGGAAATCGAAATTCCCGAACTGGCCGAAATGAAGAAGCCGCAGCTCTCGGCCGTGGGCAAGGTCGGCGTGGTCTTCGATGATGCCAGCGGCCAGCTGGTCACCTCCGAAGGCGGATCCGCGATCCTGGAGAACCCGGCCAACGCCAAAATCCAGTCCCCGGGTCCGGAAGCCGAGACCATTGCCGTCGCGCTGGACCAGTCGCTGGCCACGGTGAGCCTGTCCGGCAAGGACGCTAACTACGAGCAGCTGGAAACCGCCGGCACCCCGATCCAGCCGGTACGCGTGGGAAGCTGCACCTACGCGGCCTGGCAAACCAGCGGCGAATACCTGCGCTTCTGCGACAACCCGGCCGATAACCAGAACACCAGAATCCCGGAAATGACCGAGGGCGCTGAACTGGCATTCCGCGTCAACCGCGACGTGGTTGTGCTCAATGACGTGCATTCGGGACAGGTCTGGCTGGCCAATGAAGGCATGGAAATCGTCAGCAACTGGAGCGATCTGGAACCGCCTGCCGGCGAGGGTGAGGCCAAGGAAGAAGAAACCAAGGAAATCACCGACGCCATCGAGCTGCCCAACCGCACCGAAGAGAACAAGAAGCCGATTGCCGAGGACGACACCTATTCGGTGCGCCCCGGCCGCACCACCTTGCTCCCGGTGCTCTACAACGACGTGGACCCGGACGGCGACTTGCTCACTGCCAGCTTGGAAGGCGCTGCGCCCTCGATCGGCGCAGTCCAGCCGGTCCACGACGGCACCGGATTCCAGATCGTGGTCCCCGAGGACGCCAAGGGCGGGGCAAGCTTCGCCTACACCACCAAGGATGGCCGCGGGGGACAGGACACCGCGAGGGTCAAGCTGAACGTGGTGGACGAAGGCACCAACAAGGCACCGGAACAGCAGCGCACTACCGTGCTGCGCGTGCAGCAGGGCGAGTCGGTCAGCCACAACGTGCTCACCGACTGGACCGACGCGGAAGGCGATGACCTGCGCCTGCTCGGCGGCACCTCCGAGGGCGATGACGTGATCCGGGTCCAGCCCGATGGCACCCTGACCTTCCAGGACGATGGAAAGAAGCTGGGCCAGAAGGAATTGGCCATCCAGGTCTCCGACGGCCAGGAAGGCACCAAGGGCCGGGTGCTGATCGAGGTCCTGGCCGACTCCGTGGTCAAGCCGGTGACCGCCACCGACCACGTGGTGGCCACCGTCAATGAATCCGCCAGCTTCACCCCGCTGGAAAATGACACGGACCCCACCGGAGAAGGACTGCGCCTGGCCGGCGTGGACGATGTGCCCGGACTGGAACTGAAGACCAATGCGCAGACCGGAACCGTGACCGCCCGCGCCGAACGCGCCGGCACCTACTATGTCGAATACATGGCCACCAACGGCCCGGCCAGCGCCCCAGGCTTGGCCCGCATCGACATCAAGAAGCCGGAGGAAAAGGCCGAGGACCCGATCGCTGTCCGCGATGTCGCCCTGCTGCCTGCCGGCCAGGACGTGCTGGTCAACGTGCTGGGCAACGACACCGACCCGGGCGGCGGCGTGCTGGTGGTCACCGGCGTGCAGACCGCCAGCGACAAGCCATTCTCCACCTCGGTGGAACGCAACACGTTCGTGCGCATCACCGACGTGCGCGGCCTCACCGACCCCACCACCATCAGCTACACCGTCTCCAACGGCTCCCGCGAAGCGACCGGCTCCATCCGGGTGATCCCGATTCCGGCCCCGCCGCGCATGGATCCGCCACAGGCCAACCCCGACACCGTCACCGTCCGCGAAAACGACGTGGCCACCGTCAAGGTCCTGGAAAACGACATCCACCCCAACGGCGGAGAGCTGATCCTGCGCCCGGACCTGGAAGAAGCCGATGACCTGGGCGAGGGATCCTTGATCTCGGTCGCCGATGAGACCATCCGCTTCCGTGCCGGCGACTTCGGCGGCAAGGCCAAGCAGGTGTCCGCGGTCTACACCGTGGCCGGACCCGACGGCCAGGAAACCAGCGCCAGCGTCACCTTCAACGTGCTGCCCGAAGCGGAAGCCAACGACCTGGAGAAGAACAGCCCTCCGAACCCTGAACCGGTCACCGGGCGCGTGTTCGCCGGATCCAGCACCAACGTGCTGGTCCCCATTGACGCCATCGACCCCGATGGCGACTCGGTGTCGCTCGTGCAATTCGGCGATTCGCCGCGCATGGGCACCGCGAAGATCCGCGGGGCCTCCATCGACTACACCGCCAACCCCGATGCCTCGGGCACCGACGAATTCAGCTACGTGGTGGAAGACCGCCTGGGCGCCCGCGCCACCGGCACCATCAAGATCGGCGTGGCGCCACTGGCCGAATCCAATAATTCCCCGGTAGCGGTCAACGATTTCCTGACCGTGCGCCCGGACCGCCCGGTCGCCGTGGACGTGATGGACAACGACACCGACCCGGACGGCGACCCGATCGCCTTGATGAGCGAGGTCTCCACCGAATCCAGCACTGAAGTGGAAGTCGTTGACGGCCGCGTCACCCTGACCTCGCCTCCGGAAGACGGCAACGTGTCGATCCGCTACATGATTTCCGATGGCCGCGGTGGCACCGCGGCGGGCACGCTGAGCGTCAAATCCGATCCCGAGGCGCAGCTGCTCGCCCCGATTGCCCGCGACGATCGGGTGTCGCTGGAAGAAGTCATTGCCGATGAGCAGGTGACCGTCGATATCCTGCGCAACGACGAGGACCCGGACGGCAGCTCCAGCGAGCTGGAAATCAGCCTGCCGGACAACCCGTCCACCGCCCAGGTGACCGAGGACGGCCTGGTGGTTACCGCCACCGAAGAGGCGCAGATCATCGCCTACACGCTGACCGACCCCGACGAACTGACCTCCACGGCCTTCGTCCACGTGCCGGGCACCGCCGGAGCCCGGCCGATCCTGCGCAGCGGGCTGAACCTGCAGGTCCAGGCGGGAGAAGTCCTGCCGCTGAATCTGGAGGACCTGGTCCTCGTGCGCGATGGCCGCACCCCGCGCCTGACCACAGAGGAATCGGTGACCTCGATGCCGCAGAACGACGGCGAACTGGTCAAGTCCGCCACCGAGCTGTCCTTCCGCGCCCCGGTGGACTTCGACGGTTCGGCGACCGTCAGCTTCGAAGTCACCGACGGCACCGGCCCGGACGATGAAAAGGGGCTGAAGTCCAAGCTGACCCTGCCGATCAACGTCACCCCGGCACCGCGCCAGAACGATTCCGAGGAACGCCAGAACCAGAACGAGGAAGGCCAGCCGGAAGAGGACGAGCCAGAGGAAGAGGAAGAGGAAGAAGAAGAGGAGCAGCCCGACGAGGAGAACTTCGCTCCGACCCTGCAGGCCAATTCCCTAGCCGTGGGCCAGGGCGAGGAGCCTGCCTTCCTGGACCTGCGCATGGCCGCCGGCGATGCCAATGAAGAGGACGTCCCGAACCTGAAATTCGCCATTGCCTCGGTGGACATCCAGGGCGTGAGGGCCGAACTGGTCGAGGGGCACAACCTGAGGGTCAGCGCCGAAGCATCGACCCCGAAGGGCACCACCGGCAGTGTGACCGTCACGGTCAGCGACGGCGTCAACCCGCCGGTCCCGGCCGCCATGGCCATTACCGTCACCGGCTCGGTGCGCGAGCTGCCGGTAGCCGTGGCCGACAACGTCCCCGATGCCGCCCAGGGCAAGACCGAAGTGGTTGATGTGCTGGCCAATGACCACAACCCGTACGCTGATGAAGGTCCGCTGCGCCTGATCAACGCCCGCGCCCTGGAAGACACCGGGACGGTGGAAAAGCGCGGCGACCAGGTGGCAATTACCCCGAACGACGACTTCGTGGGCACCATGCGGGTGGAATACACCATTGGCGATGTCACCGAAGATGTGGCACGCAACGTCATCGGCACCGTGACGCTGAACGTCAAGGGCGCCCCGGAAGCCCCGGGACTGCCTCGCGTCCAGTCCACCGGCGACCAGAAGGTCGTGCTGCAGTGGGACCCGCCGGCCAATAACGGCTCGGACATCACCGGCTACACCGTGCGCGGCGGCGGGCACACCCAGAAGTGCGCCACCACCACCTGCACGATCACCCCGCTGGCCAACGACACCGTGTACAACTTCACCGTCACCGCCACCAACGAGATCGGCGAATCCCCGGCCTCGGCGCAATCTGCCGACGCCCGTCCGGACGTGGAACCCGAACAGCCGGCCGCTCCCACCGGCACCGACGGCGACCAGCAGGCCGCCTTCAAATGGACCGCCCCGGTCAGCCGCGGTTCGGCCATCCAGAGCTACACCCTGGAGATCTCCCCGGCACCGGCCAATGGCGTCACCCAGGTCACCGGCATCACCGGCACCTCCTACACCTGGAAGGGCCTGAAGAACGGCACCGACTACCAGGTGCGCGTGCGCGCGGTGAACAAGGCCTCCAAGCCATCGGCCTTCAGCGCCTACTCGGCCGCGGTCACCCCGGCGGGCAAGCCGTTCAAGCCATCGGCGCCTACCGCCGCCCGCAAGGACTCCGCGGTGGATGGCGGCGTGGTCAACGTGGCATGGAACGCCCCGGGCACCAACGGCGCGCCGATCACCGGCTACACCCTGCGCGTCTTCAAGTCCGGCACCCTGGAGAAGACCATCGGCTCCATTGCCGCCAACCAGACCAGCCAGTCGGTCACCGGCCTGAGCACCTCCGGTTCCTACACCTTCACCATTGCCGCCACCAACCGCAAGGGCAGCTCGGAACAGAGCTCCAAGTCGGTGGCGGTGACCCCGTACGGACGGCCCAAGGCCGTATCCAGCGTGAGCGCCAAGGCCACGGGCGCCAACCGCATGGTGCGGCTGGACTTCCAGGCACCTGCCGCGAACGGATCGAAGATCACCGGCTACCAGTACTCCACCGACGACGGAAGCTGGAAGTCCTTCGGCGGACCGGGCTCGGTGATCGACACCGGTTCCAACGGAAGCGCGCACACCTGGCGCGTGCGGGCCTTGAATGCCGCTGGCGCCGGCACCGCCAGCCCGGCCAGCAACAAGACCAGCGCCTACGGTCCGCTGCGCGACAACGCGAAGATTTCCTCCTCGCACGGCAACGACTGGATCTCCTTCAGCTGGAATACGGCCGCCGGGGAATCCAACGGGCGCAAGGTCACCCAGACGGTGAAGATCGGCGGCAACAGCACCAAGAACGACGGCTCGCAGAAGGTCACCGGCCTGGGCTACTCCACCAGCCGCACCATCAAGATCGTGGCAACGGACACCGAAGGCCAATCCAGGTCCTGGTCCAAGACGGAGAAGACCAACCCGAAGCCGGCGCGTTCGGTGAAGCTGTCCGAGGGACCGATGTACAACGGCTACTCGAACTCGACCTGCCCGCCGAACTGCTACAAGTACCACGTGGAGCTCTACAACTTCGCCCCGGGAACCCACACCTACCTGGCCCAGTGCTACCACTCCGGCGGGATGTTCTCGGATAACTACGTGACCTTCAACGTCGACGGCAATGGCCGGGCCTCGAAGGACCTGCCATGCGTGATCGAGCCGGGATACGCCCAGCCGTACTTCGCACGCATCGATGGCACCGAATCCGACCACGTTAATTTCAGATAAGCGCGGCATCGGCCGGGCATCAAGACGTACAGAAAGAGCAAACACTGCCATGACCATGAGCACCGAGCAGGCCAACTGGTTCTGCGATACCTTCGCCAAATTGGTGTCCAACGTCGGCCAGTCCGTGCTGGGCAAGGAGCAGGCCATCAAGCTGGTGCTCACCGCCATGCTCAGCGAAGGGCACGTGCTGCTGGAGGACGCCCCGGGCACCGGCAAGACCATGCTGGCCCGTTCGCTGGCCGCCACCGTGCGCGGCAGCAACTCGCGCATCCAGTTCACCCCGGACCTGCTGCCCTCGGACGTCACCGGCATCACCATCTACGACCAGCGCAGCGGCCAATTCGACTTCCACCACGGGCCGATCTTCGCCAACCTCGTGCTGGCCGACGAGATCAACCGCGCCTCGCCCAAGACCCAGTCGGCGCTGCTGGAAGTCATGGAAGAAGGGCGGGTGACCGTCGATGGCACCACCTACCCGCAGGCCCGCCCGTTCATGGTGATCGCCACGCAGAACCCGATCGAGCAGGCAGGCACCTACCGGCTGCCTGAAGCGCAGCTGGACCGTTTCCTGATCAAGACCTCCATCGGCTACCCCGACCGCGAGGCCACCGTGGCGCTGCTCTCGGGCAGCACCCAGCGCGACCGCTCGGCAGCGTTGAACGCCATCATCACCACCGAAGCTGTGGTGGAAATGGCCGAACTGGCCACCACCGTGCACGTGGATACCGCCGTGCTGGAATACGTTGCAGCCCTGTGCGAAGCGACCCGCGACTCCGCCGACACCCGGCTGGGGGTTTCGGTGCGCGGCGCCCTGGCGATGGTGCGCGCGGCCAAGGTCTGGGCCGCCAGCCAGGGCCGGAACTACGTGCTGCCCGATGACATCAAGGAATTGGCGCCGCATGTCTTCACCCACCGCCTGGTGCTGGATCCGGAAGCCGAGTTCACCGGCACCACCGCCGAGCAGGTCATCGCCTCGGTGCTGCGCAAGATCCCGGCCCCGACCCGCCGCGGCGACGAGGACTCCGCCGAAGCCGAGAGCAAGGACCAGGACGAGCATTAATGAGCCGACGAGCTAAGCGTCCTGCACGGAACAGCAACCTGAATCGCGGGGCCGAGACGTCGCTGGCCATGGCCAGCGAGGCCATGGCGGTGCTGCGCGACTACCTGGGCCCTGCCATCGCGCGAGCCAGGGAACTGTCCACCCGATACCTCACGCCGATCGCCACGGTCATCTCCCCGCTGGGCTTCGTGCTGCTGGGCACCGCGGTGCTGCTGTGGATCCTCGGCGCCAGCTTCGGCTGGCAGGAAGCCCTGCTGGGCGCCTTCATGGCCACCGTGCTGCTGCTTGCCTCGGTGGGATTCGTCCTGGGTCGCAACGACTTCAGCGTCGACTTGGATCTGCACCGCACCCGTGTGGCCGTGGGGGACCGCGCCGTGGGAGCCATGCAGGTAGCCAACAAGGCTTCGCGCAGCTCGGCACCGGTGATGATGGAACTTCCGGTGGGCCATGGGGCCGCCCAGTTCCGGATCCCGCGCCTGGAACCGCAGCAAACGCATGAGGACCTGTTCACCATCCCCACCCAGCGCCGCCAGGTGCTGGACGTGGGTCCGGTCCGCTCGGTCCGCCAGGATCCCTTTGCGATCCTGCGCCGGCAGGTGAAATGGACCGAGAGCTACGAGCTGTTCATCCATCCGCGCACCACCGCATTGGATGGTTCCTCGGCCGGGTTCATCCGCGACCTGGAAGGCATGCCCACCGCCGACCTCTCGAATTCCGACGTGTCCTTCCACGCACTGCGCGAATACCAGTCGGGGGATGACCGCCGGCACATCCACTGGAAATCCACGGCCCGCACCGGCGAGCTGATGGTCCGCCAGTTCGAAGAGACCCGGCGCTCGCACTTGGCCCTGTCGCTGAGCACCAACCTGGACGAGTACGCCGAGGCGCACGCCGAGGAGGATTTTGAATTGGCCATCTCGGTGGCGGCCTCCATCGGCCAGCAGGCCGTGGCCGAACAGCGCAAGCTGGCCATCCTGACCCAGCAGGGCCCGGTGCGCACCGGCAGTGGCCGGCAGATGATGGACGGGCTGACCCGCATCGAGGCGGCCACCGGCCAGCGCGAGAATCTGGTGGACGTGGTGCGCCACACCGCTGATACGGTGCCCGGCGCCTCGGTGATTTTCTTCCTCACCGGCACCAGAACCAGCGCCAAATCGCTGCGCGAGGCATGGATGCACGTGCCGGCCGGCGTGCGCGCCATCGCCATCCGCTGCGAAACCGGGATTGAACCTTCGCGCTCGAATATTGGCGAGCTGACCGTATTGAGCCTCGGCAAGCTGGAAGAACTCGGCGTGATGCTGCGAAAGGCCGTGGCATGAAACAGACGATTCCCCTCTGGCGCTATGGCGTCGACGCGGCCTGCCTCGCCCTGGCCCTGGTGCTTGGCGCGCTGGGTCTGCTGGAAGCCTACGGCGCGAGCCTGAACTTCATCCTCGCTGCCGTTGGCGGACTGGTTGCCGGCCTGGCCTTGGCCTGGGCCAATGTGCATTTCAAGCTGGGCACTTGGCGGACCCTGGGCCTGTTCGCGCTGCTGTACCTCGTGCTTGGCACGCCGTTGGCGACCCCGCGCGAGGCAGCCTTTGGCCTCCTGCCCACCGGCCAATCCCTGCGCACCTTGCTGACCGGCCTGGTTTTCAGCTGGAAAGACATGCTCACCGTGGCGCCACCGGTAGGTTCCTACGGCGGAGTGCTGATTGTGGCCTTCCTGTCCGCGCTGCTCACCGCGCTGCTGGCCGGCTTGGCCGCCTGGCATTTGCGCTCGCCGTATTGGACGCTGCTGCCGCTATTGGCAATGTTCGTGCTCGGCATTGTCTTCGGCACCCGCGATGTGCCGATGCCCGTCGCCCGTGGCGTCTCCTTCATCGCGGTGCTGGTCGGCTGGCTTGCCTGGCGGCGCTTCATCGACACGCGCGTTTCCGGCGGATTCAGTTCGCTGAACCACGAGAAGCTTGACTCCCAGGGTTCCAAGCAGCTCCTGCTGCGCCGCGTGATTGCCGGAACCCTGGTGCTGGCCGGTGCCGGCGTCGCAACCGCGGCGGCCACGCCGCTGCTGGCCCCGGAAACCCCGCGCCAGGTGCTGCGCGATGCACTGGAACCGCCGGTGGACCTCTATGACTACCCAAGCCCCCTGACGCGTTTCCGCAAATATGTGAAAACGATGGCTGACGACACCCTGATGACCGTCAAGGGCCTGCCCAAGGACGAGCGCATCCGCCTGGCCGCCCTGGATTCCTACAACGGCATGGTCATCAACGTGGATCCGTCCGCGGGTGGCAGTTTCGCCCCGGTGGGCGATGCCAGCGATATCCGTTCGGCCGACATGGTGGAAGGCCGCGAAGCCGCCGAGCTTGAATTCTCGATCAAGGACTATCAAGGCGTGTGGGTTCCGTCCGGCGGCAAGCTGCTGGGCATGGAACTGACCGGCGGGCGTGAAGATGAACTGGCCCGTTCGCTGTTCTACAGCGATTCCTCCGAGAGCGCGCTGAGCTCCATCGGGCTGGCGGAGGGCGATGCCTACACGGCTAAGGTGCTGTTCCCGGCCAAGCCCAGCGATGAGCAGCTCAACGAACTGGACTTGGCGCAGTTCCGCATGCCTGAGCTGGCCAATGTGCCAGCCATAGCGGGAGCGAAAGCCGCTGAATTCACCGGATCGGGCCGCGGGGACCTGGAGCGTGTGCGGAGCATCGAAGCGATGCTCTCCGGAACCGGGTTCTTCTCCAACGGCACCGAGGGACAGGTGCCCTCGCTGTCCGGGCACGGCGCGGGACGCATCACCAGCCTGCTCGATGCCGAGCAGATGATTGGCGATGACGAGCAGTATGCTGTTGCGATGGCGCTGATGGCCCGCGAGCAGGGTATTCCTGCGCGCGTGGTCATGGGCTTCTATCCCGAGGAATACGCGCCTGAAAAGGCGGTCGAAATCAAGGGCTCCGATGTCCACGCCTGGGTGGAGATCGCCTTTGAAGATGTGGGCTGGGTTGCTTTCAACCCGACGCCCAACGAGGATGAGCAGCCGACCCCTCCGGAACAGGAACCCAAGGCCGTGCCGCAGCCGCAGGTGCTGCAGCCTCCGCCGCCGGCGCAGGAAGAAGCCGACTTGCCGCCGCAAACTGCACCGGAGCCGCAGGAAGTGGAAGAGGAACCGGAAACCTTCTGGGAGCGCTGGGGACAGGTCATCATCGTTGTCGGCATTTCGCTGGGGTCGCTGCTGCTCCTGCTTTCGCCGCTGCTGCTGATTGCCCTGCTGAAGCTGCGCCGTCGCGAGAAGCGGGCGAAGTCCGGCAGCACAGGGGACCGCATGAGCGGAGGTTGGCAGGAACTGCTCAGCCATGCCACGGATCACCGTATCGCTACGGCCAACGGCGCGACCCGGCGGGAAAGCGCGAGCGTGCTGGCCGCCGGCTTCCCGGCGCTGTCCGATCCGGTGCGCTCCCTGGCGCAGCGTGCGGACGCGGCGAACTTCTCCCATGAGCAGCCGACCGAGGAACAGGTGCGGAAGTATTGGGAAGATGTCATTGCGCATACCCGGAAGATGCAGGAACCGCTAGGATTCTTCGGCAGGATGCGCGTGAAGTACTCCCCACGATCCCTGATACATGAGCTGGCTGCGAAGACCGCCAAGACGGCACGAATACTGCAACAGAAAAACCGGAGGAAGCCATGGCGGTAAAGATGGATCTGGTCGATGCCCGAACTACCCAGCGGCTGCTCGCATGGCTGATCGACTTCCTGCCGGTGCTGGTCCTGTCGGTGATTTTCCTGCCGATGATCGCCTCCAGGATGGTGGCCTCGCTGAGCGCTCCGCAGCTTGCGGACGAAATCGCCGGAACATATATCCTGTACAGCGTCCTCACACTGGCCTACACGGTGTTCTTGTGGTGGTGGGAAGCTACCTCGGGCAAGACCCTGGGCAATGTGCTCCTCGGGCTGCGGACCACCACCCTCAAGGGCGAGCGTCCGGGATGGGGCAAAACCATCATCCGCCGCTTGCTGATCGCTGTGGCAGGCATCGTCCCGATTCTCGGATCGGTGCTGATGGTCATCTCCAATCACTTCGATGCGAACGGCAAGAAGCAGGGCTGGCATGACAAGGTAGCCGGGACGCTGGTGCTGGATATCAAGGCTGGGCGCGACCCGCTGACCACCGGGGGCGCCGCAGGGCCGCAGTCCTTCGCGCCTCCGCAGCAGTATGCTCCGGGCCGCCGCTTTGTGGGGGAGCCGGACGATGCGCAGGGCACTTCTGGTGCAGTCATCGATTCGGTGCCAGGTGCTGTGCGCGTCGCTGCCCCCGAAGCGCAGGAATCGGTTCGTCCCCGTCCCGCCGCGCGGCCCAAGCAGGAAGCGAAGATCGTTGAGGTTCCCTCCACCGAGGCCGCAGCTGATCCGGATGAAGACCTCGGTCATACGCAAATTCGTCCGCAATCCCCGGATGCCGTGCATCTGCTCTTCGACGATAGCCAGTGCCTCGACCTGGCCGGCAGCATCCTGATCGGGCGCAACCCCTCGTACTCGGATGGCGATGTGGGTGTCCACCTGGTTGCACTGGATGATCCGGACCGCACGGTCTCCAAAACGCATCTGCTGATCCAGCCAGGCGTAGGCAGCGTCTGGGTGACCGACCGGGATTCGGGCAACGGCTCGTGCATTGTCGACGAGGACGGGAACGTGCGCGAACTTGTTCCGGGCAAGCCGGAGCAGGCAATGATTGGCCATACGGTGTACTTTGGCGACCGCTATTTCCAGGTGGAACATCCGTGACAGATCTCAACCCTGGGGCAAGCCTCAGATTCAGCCACGGCCAGGCAACTGACCGTGGACTGCGCCGCGCCCTGAACGAGGACAGCTTGCTGGCCTCTGAACGGCTGCTGGCCATTGCCGACGGCATGGGCGGGCATGAAGCAGGCGAAATAGCCAGCGCCCTGTGCCTCAAGATCCTTGGCGATGGATTCATGGATGCCGGCGCGCAGCTGGATCCAGAGACCTTGGATACCCTGCTGGCCGTAGCTGATCGCAGCATCGTGGAGGCGGGCTCGGGTCGAGCCGGCACCACCCTGGCCGGGGCCGTGCTGATTGATGCAGGCGCTACCAGCGGGCAAGCGGAAGAACCCCAGCTGCTGGTGTTCAATGTGGGCGATTCGCGCACCTACTTGTGGACGCAGGGAGTGCTGCAACAGGTCAGCGTCGATCACTCCGAGGTGCAGGAATTGATGGATATCGGAGAGCTGGATGCCAAGCAGGCAGCCACCTATCCGCGCCGGCATGTGATCACCCGCGCCTTGGGAATCAACGCCAACAGCCAACCGGACTACTGGCTGGTGCCGCTGGCAGGGAAGGAGCGCATCCTGGTCTGCTCTGACGGTCTGAGCAGCGAAGTCGGCGATCCCGCAATCCAGGAAATCCTTGCGCGGTTCCCGGATCCCCAGCAAGCTTCCGAAGAATTGGTCCAAGCGGCTCTGGATGCCGGGGGACGCGATAATATCAGCGTGATCGTTGCCGATGTGGAGCATGGGCACCCCGACGATGTTGGCATTACTATTCCGCGCATATCGACTACGAGCCACCAAGAGGAGAAATCATGAACAGCCTGCGTTACCTTCCCGGAGACTGGTACGCCCTGGTCAATGGCCAGCACATTGTCCTCCTTCCTTTCAGTGCAAGCGCAGAACAGGTCAATGGCCTGTGGGCCAAGCTCGCTGGGAAGACCACGGTGGACGCTCTGCTCTCGGAGCTGTTGCCGATGTACCAGATGAACATTGCCGACCTGCCGAACTTCGCTTTGATCTCCCGTGACAGCGCACCGCATCTGATCCTGCGCGGTGCCCCGGAATTCATCGCCCGGTCTGCCTCCGGCGAGGAGAAGGTGAGCGGCGCAGGCATCGCGACCTGGGCCGAACGCAAGCTGGGGGAGTCGAAGTCGTGGACGCTGGGCACCGGTTCGGCGAAAGCCGAAGCCACATTCGCGCTGCCAATTGGCGAAGGCATCGTACGCGTATCGCAGCTGGAATGGGCCGCAGGAGAGGACCCCACCGCTGCGGAAAAGACCCCAGCCGTGGCTAAAGCCCCGGCACCGGCTAAAGCCCCGGCACCGGCTGATGCCAAGTCTGCCGCTGCTCCGGCGAAGGCTCCGGCTCTTGCTGCGGCTAAGCCCGCTGCAGGATCTGATGCTGCAGAACCTGTGGTAGCTCAGGCAAAAACTCCTGCACCTTCCGAAGCTAAGCCTGCTGCGGAGAAGCCCCCTGCGCCTGCCGCTGCTAAGCCGGCTGCGGCGCCGGCAAAGAATCCTGCGCCAGCTGTTGCTAAGCCAGATGCTGCTAAGCCGGCTGCGGCGCCGGCAAAGAATCCTGCGCCAGCTGTTGCTAAGCCAGATGCTGCTAAGCCGGCTGCGGCGCCGGCAAAGAATCCTGCGCCAGCTGTTGCTAAGCCAGATGCTGCTAAGCCGGCTGCGGCGCCAGCAAAGGACCCGGCACCGGCTGCGGCCAAGCCAGCTTCTGCTCCGGCTAAGGCTGCTTCCGCACCTGATGCGGCCAAACCAACTGATGCGCCAGCAAAGAATCCTGCACCAGCGGCTGCCAAATCAGCTGCACCGCCAGCAAAGGACACGGCACCGGCGGAGGCCAAGCCTGCTGCCGCACCGAACGCTGCACCAGCCAAGGAAGCTGCAGATCCCAAGGGCCCAGCTGACGTGCTGGCACGTGCAGCCGACGCTGCCAAGGCGGCCGATGAAGCCAAGTCCGCGAAGGCATCGGCAGAGGACGCCGAGGACGACAGGACCTTTGACTCAGAAGCAACCCAGGATCCAGCGCAGTACGAGCAGGAAGTTTTCTCGGAGGAACTATCGCTTGCCGGGCAGCTGTTCGGAGCCAGAGGTGCGGCAGAGACCGTTTACGATACCGGCCAGGGCGATGACCAGGACACGATTATTAAGCCCCGCCCGGCAGGACCTGCAATCGCTGCGCCTCCCGCTGAGCCAGCTGACGACGAGCACACGATCATCCGCGGCTCCAGTGTTCCGAAATCCAGGCCTTCATCAGGGTTAGATGCCAAGGACGGTACAGAAAGTTCGGTGTCCCTGAATGAATTCATCCTGGCGCGCTCTTGCTCCAAGCGGCACCCCAATCCACCCACCGCGTCGACGTGCAGGGAATGCGGCGAGCGATTGACCGCCCAGGCGCAGCAGGTTCGCAAGCCTGCCATGGGCCGCATGATTGTCAGCGACCACGGAGGTACCCGCGAATACGCCCACGAGCTGAACCGCTCGGTGGTTCTCGGACGCCAGCCAAACGCAGCAGCCATCAAATCCGACAGCGAGCCCCGCCTGCTGAAGGTTGAAAGCCCCAGCGGCGACATCTCCCGTTCGCACCTGCACGTGCGTGTGGAGGGATGGCATGTGCAACTGGTGGACCTTGGTGCCACCAATGGCACCGTGCTGCTGCGCGAAGGGCAGCGGCCACGGCGCGTGTCCCGCCACCAGGAGATCATGCTGATCAACGGCGACGTCGCTGACTTGGGTGATGGCGTCAGCATCCGCTTCGAGGATCTGCCGTGAGCTCAAAGCGCGCGCCAGCTCCGGCACCGCTAATACCGGGATTCGCGTACGTCAAGCCACTGGGTACCGGCGGATTCTCCGATGTCTATCTTTACGAGCAGCACCGGCCCAACCGCAAGGTGGCGGTCAAGGTGCTGCTGGCTGATGTCAGTGATGAGGAAGCCCGCCAACGTTTCGAGGCGGAGGCCAACTTGATGGCCCAGTTGTCCACCCATCCTTATATCGTCACGATCTACCAAGCGGAGATCACCGATGACGGACGTTCCTATCTGGCCATGGAGTATTGCTCCCGGCCGTCCTTGGATGCCCGTTACCGTCGCGGTGTCTTGAGCATCGATGAAACGCTGGCCTTGGCCATCCAATTGTGCTCAGCGGTCCATACGGCGCATCTTGCGGGCATCGTGCATCGCGATATCAAGCCGGGAAATGTGCTGACCACCGACTACAACCGGCCGGCACTGACCGACTTCGGCATCTCGGGAACTATCGGATCGCACACCGCAGGGCTGTCGGTGCCATGGTCCGCCCCGGAAGCGTTCATCGGCGACACTCCTCCGGGCGTGCGCATGGACGTGTACTCGCTCGGTGCCACGATCTATACGGTTTTGGCAGGGCATTCGCCGTTCGTCCGCCCGGGACAGGATAATGCGCAGCCAGTGCTCATTGAGCGGATCTGCAATTCGCCATTGAAGCCGTTGGAGCGCCTTGACGTTCCCGAGTCGCTGAACCAGGCGTTGTCGGTAGCCATGGCGAAGAACCCTGCTTCGCGATTCGGCTCGGCCGCCGAATTCGCCCGCTCCCTGCAGCGAATCCAGATCGAGTTGGGCTTCTCGGTCACTCCTTTTGAGGTCATTGAAGAACCTGCCGAAGCGGTCGAGGAGGAGGACGGCGAAAGCACGCGCGTCCGCAATGTCATTTCGATAAGCGACGTGCAGCGTCCGTTGCCTTCCACACCGATGATTTCTTCCGTTCCCGGGCAACAGGCTCAGCGGGTACGACCGTCAGCGCCGATACCGCGGCTGCACATGCCGAAGGAACCTGCGGCGGGTCCGAGCCCGGATGATGAAGCGCAAGACGAAGCCGGAACACCGTTGGCCAAGCGTGTAGAGCCGAAGCCGCGCCAGAGCCTGCCGAAGGTATTCATCGTGGTGGGCATAGTGCTGTTCCTCTTGGTTGGCGGCGCCTTCATTGCAAACACGTTCTTGCCGGAGCAGGATGCCGCGCAGCGTACCGGCCCGCCCATTACCGCCACGGACGGTCCCAAGGACGCATTAGTTGGCGGCACCGTCCCCAAGGTGGATAATTTCGAGTACTCCACGGTGGGAGAAACGGTAACCTTCCGCTGGTCCAATCCGGAACCGAATAAGGACGACCATTACCGTTGGGCTCCCATTACCGCAACGGAAACGGGAGAGTTCAAGCAGACGAAGTCTCCCAGTGCGACTACAGACATCGGCGAAGGCGGGCAAACTTGTATCGAGGTCAAGCTCGTGCGCGATGATGGACGTATCTCGGATGGAGCACGATTCTGCACGGGCGCAGGTTAAGGAAGGTAGGCATAAGCGATGAGTGAAGTAACTATCGAGTACTGCGGGCAGTACTATCCTGTCCAAGATGGCAAACCCTTCACCATCGGACGTGAAGGCGATCTCGCAATCGACGACAATCCGTACTTGCACCGGCACTTCCTGACAATTAGCAAGCACAGCGGACTGTGGTGGCTCAACAACGTGGGCAGCCGGCTGACCGCGACCATTGCGGATCGAACCGGCGGCCTGCAAGCCTGGCTGTCGCCGGAGTCGAGCCTGCCGCTGGTGCTCAATCGGGTGGGCGTGGTGTTCACTGCCGGTCCCACCACCTATGAGCTGTCGATTCATGTCGCGCAGCCGGCATTCCGGCAGGACTACCTGGAATACGATGCGTGCGGCGAAACCACCATTGGGCCGGTGCTGCTGACCAGCGCCCAGCGGGCGCTGGTCGTGGTCTTGGCTGAGCCGATGCTGCGCCGCGAAGGCACCGGGCTTAGCTCGATTCCCACCAGCGCGGCGGCTGCCGCACGGCTGGGGTGGGGAATTACGAAGTTCAATCGCAAACTCGATAACGTGTGCGACAAATTGGACAAAGCTGGCGTTGCCGGACTGCGCGGGGGGCCCGGAAAACTGGCCACCAACCGTCGCGCCCGGCTGGTGGAGCACGCGGTGAGTTCGCATCTGGTCACCCGTGCCGATTTGGCCATCTTGGATTCCGAAGTACCCGACGAAGACTAGGTTCCCGGCTGATACGCCAAAGGCCAATGGGCTGGACGATTCCTTGCGGAATTGTCCAGCCCATTGGCCATTGGAATGCTCAGCGCCGTCCGATAGTCCAGCCCAAACGCGGGACGAGTGCGCGGCGCCGGCGAATCCGATCCACGCGCTTCTTGGGCTCTGCGGCCTCAGGTGCAGGCGCTGGAGCGTTGCCCATGGCAGCGATCAATGCAGTGACCACCGCCAATTCCTCGTCACTCGGGTTTCCCTTGGTGACACGGATCTGCGGGGCAGCAGGAAAGGCGCTGTTCTGTTCCATCGGCGTGCTCCTTTGTGGTTCTGGTGGGTACTGGTCGGGCAGAATCTGCCGCTTACAGCGGGATGTTGCCGTGCTTCTTCGGAGGCAGGGTGGCGTGCTTCTCGCGCAGCGCTCGCAGGCCGCGAACCAGCTGGAAGCGGGTCTCGCTCGGGGCGATGACCGCATCCACGTAGCCCAGCTCAGCCGCCTGGTACGGGTTGAGCAGTTCGGCCTCGTAGTTGTCGATGATCTGCTTGCGGCGAGCCTCGACGTCTCCGCCTTCGGCTTCCACAGCGGCCAGATCGCGGCGGTAGAGGATGTTGACCGCGCCCTGGGCACCCATCACGCCGATCTGCGCGGTCGGCCAGGCCAGGTTCAGGTCTGCGCCCAGCTTCTTCGAGCCCATCACGATGTACGCTCCGCCGTAGGCCTTGCGGGTGATCACTGTCAGCTTCGGCACGGTGGCCTCGGCGTACGCGTAGAGCAGCTTCGCGCCGCGGCGGATGATGCCCTGGAACTCCTGGTCCTTGCCCGGCAGGAAGCCCGGCACGTCCACGAAGGTGAGGATCGGGATGTTGAAGGCGTCGCAGTTGCGCACGAAGCGGGCGGCTTTTTCCGAGGCGGCAATGTCCAAGGTGCCGGCGAACTGCATTGGCTGGTTGGCGACAATGCCCACGGTGCGGCCTTCGATGCGGGCGTAGCCAATCATCACGTTCGGTGCGTAGAGCGACTGCATCTCGAAGAAGTGCTCATCATCGACAACCGACTCGATCACGGTGCGCATGTCATAAGGCTGGTTTGCCGAATCCGGGATGAGCGTATCGAGCTCCAGGTCCTCGGCGGTGATATCCGGTTCTTCATCGAATTCGGCAATCAGCGGATCCGAGAGGTTGGAGGACGGGAGGAAGTCCAGCAGTTCCTTGCAGAACTCCACAGCGTCTTCCTCGTCGGAGGCGAGATAGGTGGCGGTGCCGGTATTGGCGTTGTGCTGGCGGGCGCCGCCCAGGGTTTCCATGTCGATTTCCTCGCCGGTGACCGTCTTGATGACGTCCGGGCCGGTGATGAACATGTGGCTGGTCTTGTCGACCATGATCACGTAATCGGTCAGTGCGGGGGAGTAGGCTGCGCCGCCGGCCGATGGTCCCATGATCAGCGAGATCTGCGGGACAACGCCCGAAGCGTGGACATTGTTGCGGAAGATGTCAGCAAACATGGCCAGGGACGCGACGCCCTCCTGGATGCGGGCACCGCCGCCATCGAGGATGCCGACAACCGGGCAGCCGTTGCGCAGTGCGAATTCCTGGACCTTGACGATTTTCTCGCCGTTGACCTGGGAAAGCGAGCCGCCGTAGACGGTGAAGTCCTGCGAGTAGACGGCCACCAAGCGGCCATCCACGGTGCCGTAGCCGGAGACCAGGCCATCGCCCAATGGCTTCTTCTTCTCCATGCCGAAGGCGGTGGAGCGGTGGACTGCAAGTGCGTCGAACTCGACGAAGGAGTCTTCGTCCATGAGCATTTCGATGCGTTCGCGGGCAGTGTGCTTGCCGCGGGAGTGCTGCTTTTCGATCGCCGCTTCGCCGCTTGGCGCTTCAGCGAGCTTCTGGCGGCGGCGGAACTCAGCAAGCTTTCCGGCGGTGGTGGACAGGTCGATTGACTCGGCTGCCTCAGTTCTGCCCTGCGTCATGCCTTCGACTCCCTTGAGTTGTCATCAATGTGTAGGAATGGCACAAGAAAAATGCCATCCAAGTTAGTCTAGCTGGGGAAACAGCTCTTCCGGTTGTAGGAATCTTACAAAATGGCCCGATATCTGGTGCGTGGCACGCCAGAATAAGTTACTGGGCGGTAGCTTAGTGGTGGATCATCGAGTAATCTGTATCACATGACTACTGAATCACGCACTCTTATCGCGCCCGTTCCCGGCAACCTGAAGAACCGCACCATCCTGATGAGCGGCGGCAGCCGCGGCATCGGCCTGGCCATCGCTTTGGCCGCAGCCCGGCAAGGGGCCAACGTGGTTCTGCTCTCCAAGACCGATACTCCTCACCCGACGCTGGAAGGGACCATCCATACCGCCGTTGCGCAGATCGAGGAAGCCGGCGGCCAGGGCTTAGCCGTTGTCGGCGATGTCCGCGTGGACGCCGACGTGCAGCGCGCCGTGGAGGAAGCGGTGGCGAAATTCGGCGGCATCGACATCGTGGTCAACAACGCCTCGGCCATCAACCTGGCCAAGACCGACCAAGTCGATATGAAGCGCTACGACCTGATGCAGGACATCAACGTCCGAGGCACCTTCCTGCTGTCCAAGACCGCGCTCCCGTACCTGCGCGCCTCCGAGCACGCCCATATCCTGACCCTCTCCCCGCCGCTGAACCTGGACCCCAAGTGGGCAGGGCAGCACCTGGCCTACACCATGGCTAAGTACGGGATGTCGCTGACCACCCTTGGGCTGGCTGAAGAGCTGAAGGAAGACAGCATCGGGGTGAACTCGCTCTGGCCTGAAACACTGATCGACACCGCAGCAATCCGCAACCTGCCAGGAGGGCAGAAAATGGTCCAGGGCGCACGCGACTCTTCGGTCGTGGCAGACGCTGCCATGGCAATTCTTGCCAGCCCGCCCGCGGGCGTCAGCGGCAATTTCTTCACCGACGGCCAGGTGCTGACCTTGGCCGGGGAAACGGATCTGGAGAAGTACACCCTGAACCCGCAGATCCCGCTGGTCCAGGACATCTTCCTGTAGGCGGTCAAGCGGGGTAAAACAGGGAAAAATGGGCGGCCGGTGCCATAGGGTTGGAGATATGGAAAACCCGTATGGCACCGACCGCGCTGTTCTCGATCCCCGGATCTTCAATGAGCTCACCGCCCCGTTGGATTTGGGGCTGGTCAATCTCAAGCCAACCTCCGGTTCTACGAATACCGAGCTGGCGCAACTGGCCAGCACCGGCGAGGCCGGCCATCTCAGCGTGTACTACACCGAGCACCAGCAGGCCGGCAAGGGGCGCTTGGGCCGTGAATGGGTGACCCCGGCAGGATCTTCCCTCACCGTCAGCGTCCTGGCCGTGCCCGGACCTGGTTTCCCTCCCGAATCCCTGTCCTGGTACACCATGCTGGCGGCGCTGGCCTGGAGCCGGGCGGCCGAGAATACCTGCGGCGTTCCACTGGGGATCAAATGGCCCAACGACCTGTTGGCTGGCGAGCAGAAAGTCTGCGGCATCCTGGCGCAAATGGTTCCTGTCGGCAACGGCTACGGCGTGGTGGTCGGGACCGGAATCAATGTGAACCAGAGCCGGGAGGAACTTCCGGTTTCTACCGCGACATCCCTGCGGCTGGCCGGTGCGAAGAACCTGAACCGCACCGAATTGCTGGCCGAGTACCTGAAGCAATTTGCGGCTTTGGACCGGGGATTCCGCCAAGTCGGCGGCATGGCGCAGATGCCGTTGCCGGCAAGCAACGGGAAATCCTTGCACCAGCTAGTCAGCGCCAAGCTGGCCACGCTGGGACATGACGTGCGTGTGGAATTCCCTGACGGGTCCACGCTGGTGGGCACTGCCATAGAGCTGGGCACCGATGGCTCGCTGGTGCTGGAACACGGCACCGGGCAGCGTGAACATGTGCTGGCAGGCGACGTGCACCACGTGCGGCGCGCCGATGGAAAGTATGCCTAACCCGGCTTGGGTATTGGCCCGGGACTAGTATTGGAAGAGACGACCGAAGCATTCAGCCGGGAACAGGAGGGATGAGGAACAACACGATGAAGTTGCCGCTGCATGAAAGGGAACGAGTGATCATCAAGACTCGTGAGCATTCCCGAGTGCTGCGCCAGCCCGTGGGGACCTTCCTCGTCTTGACCGCACTGTGCACGTTTTCGCTTGGCTATCTTTCCCGGGACGATCTCTCGGACTGGCTGGCTTCCAATGCAAATGTGTGGATGATCGTTGCGGTAGTCCTCTGGGCCGCGCTGGTGCTCATCTGGAGCGTGATTCCCTGGGCCCGGTGGCTGCGCAGCCGCATCGTGCTGACTACCGAGCGGATCATGTTCCGGCCGACGTATAACGACGGCAAGCTGCAATCTGTAGGATTATTTACAGTTCGCGACCTGGTCGCGCACAGCAAGGCGAAAAATGCCATGACGCGTGCGGGAACCTTGGATATCGTGCTGAACCAGGGATACGTGCGGCTCTCGCATGTGCCCTCGGTACAGTATTTCCGTTCCCTGGCAATGGAGGCGATGGCGAACCTGCGCAGCAGCCAGAGTATGGCGCACACCGAAACGACGAACAGTGAGGGCATGGGGGCATGAGCACCGAGCACACCAACACACCTCGGGCAGACTCTCCGCAGTCCGCCGCCGAGGCTGTCCGTGGCGCCCGCCAGCACGCTCCCGCGGCAACCCCCGCCGAATCGGATCCAATTCTCGAACTTGCCGAGGCCATGGAAGGCCCGCTGCGCATTCCGGCCCACACCCCCGAGGCTGTCCGCGACACCGTCGCCTCGCTGGAAAAACGGCTCATCGGCGGCCAGCGCGAATTCCGCCGACGCGAAGTCGCCTCCGAGGCAGGGGTCTCCCTGCACTCGGCACGCAAGCTGTGGCGCGCCATAGGCTTCCCGGAACTCAGCGATGACGAAGTGTTCTTCACCGAGGCCGACAAGAAAGCCCTGGGCACCATGGTGGGCATGGTCCGCGAAGGCGCGCTGACCGAGGAAACCGCCATCTCGCTGATGCGCTCGGTGGGCCAGATGACCGACCGCATGGTGGTCTGGCAAATCGAGGCACTGGTCGAGGACATGATCGCCAACCAGAACCTGTCCGACCGCCAAGCCCGCCGCCAGCTTTTCAGCCTGCTGCCTGAAATCATCCCAGCCATCGAGGACCTGCTGCTCTACTCGTGGCGCCGCCAGCTGAACTCCGCCGTGCACCGCATGGCATTGCGCGTGGAAACCGGTGTGGCCGCCTACAACCAGGACCGCGGCGAGGACGATGGCGGCACCCCGTTGCCGCTGGCCCGTGCGGTGGGCTTCGCCGACCTGGTCTCCTACACCTCGCTGTCGCGGCGCATGAACGAGCGCACGCTGGCCCAGCTGGTCCAGCGCTTCGAGGCCAAATGCGCGGAAATCATTTCCGTGGGCGGCGGCCGCCTGGTCAAGACCATCGGCGATGAAGTGCTCTACGTGGCAGAAACCCCGCAGGCCGGCGCGCAGATCGCGCTGTCCCTCTCGCGCGAGCTGGCCAAGGACGAGCTCTTCCCGCAAACCCGCGGAGCGGTGGTCTGGGGCCGGCTGCTCTCGCGCCTGGGCGATATCTACGGACCGACGGTGAACATGGCGGCCCGGCTGACCTCGCTGGCCGAGCCTGGCACCGTGCTGACCGATGCGATTACCGCGAATACGCTGCGCAATGATGCACGCTTTGTGCTCACCGCCCAGGAAATCACCGCGGTGCGTGGCTTCGGGGATATCCAACCCTACGAACTCTCGGCAGGCGAAGGAGCAGGACTGGTGATTGACTGATGGCTAATGAACCAGCACCGGTTCCCTTCATCCTCGCCGCGGCGGGCCTGACGGACGTGGGACGCAAGCGCTCGCAGAACCAGGACCGCATCCTGATGCACGACATCGTGTACGCGGTTGCCGACGGCATGGGCGGGCATGAAGCCGGCGAGGTGGCCAGCCAGCTTGCGGTGGAAACGATGGAGGAAATCTGCACTTTCGCCAATAAGACCTCGGTGCGGAAACTGCCCTCGGTGCCGGATGTCCAGCGGCAGGTGCAGCTGGCCGATGACCGCATCCGCGAAGCGCTTGAATCGCGCGGCGGCACGACCCTGTGCGCCCTGGTGCAGATCAAGACCCCCAGCAAAGGCAGGGACAACGTGACCGCTCCGCTGGCCGCCGTTCCGCCGTGGACCTCCAGCTTCGCAATGACGCAGAATACCGACGTGATTTCCAAGATCACTCCGCAAATGCTGGAGAACCACCGCGCCAATTTGGCGCCGGATAACGCTCCGCTGCCGGTGGCCACCGAGGAAGTCCCGAGCCTGCTGCTGGTCAACGTGGGAGACTCGCGCGGCTACCGGTTGCGCGACGGTGCGCTGCAGCAGCTGACCCGCGACCACTCGGCCGTGCAGGAAATGGTGGATGCCGGGCAGATCACCGAGCTGGAAGCGCGCAACCATCCGCACCGGAACCTGATTACCCGCGCGCTGGGCGCAGGCGCCGAAAGCCAGCCGGATGTCACCGTCCTGCAGCCGCGCATCGGCGACCGCTACATGCTGTGCAGCGACGGGCTCTCGGGCGAATTGACCGAAGACATTTTGCAGACGCTGCTGGTGAACTACAAGGACCGCGCCGAAGCGGCCCGGATTCTCACCGGGGCGGCGCTGGAAGCCGGCGGCCGGGACAACATCGCGGTGATCGTGATTGACGTGCTGGCGGCCGAACCCGTGCCAGCAGACGCACCTGGGAACTAGGGCTCCAAGCCAGCTAAACTGTCCGCCGGTGGGGCACAATTGAATACGTGAGTGAAAAAGACGCAGCACCAGTCGAGACCGCCAACGTACCGCCGGAAGCTGACAAGACCCGCTATGAACAGCTGGTCGAGCAGATCCGCGCCCACCGCGAGGCCTATTACCAAAATGATGCTCCGCTGGTCTCCGACGCGGAATACGACGCGTTGTTCCAGGAGCTCCAGCTGCTTGAGGCGACCTATCCCATCCTTGCTGGACAGGATTCGCCCACCCAGGAAGTCGGCGGCGAAGTCTCCGCCGCGTTCGCATCGGTCACCCACGCCAGCCGGATGTACTCGCTGGAAGACGTCTTCTCGCTTGATGAACTCGATGCGTGGCTCGAACGTGCACAGGCCAACGCCGAACGCCTGCACCCGCAGACCCCGGTCAAGTGGCTGTGCGAAGTCAAGATCGACGGCCTGGCGCTGAACCTGACCTACCGCGAGGGCAAGCTGGTTCGCGCGGCCACCCGAGGGGACGGCACCACCGGCGAAGACGTGACCCACAATGCGCTGACCATCAGCGATATCCCGCAACAGCTGTCCGGCTCCGGCTGGCCTGCGGAATTCGAAGTCCGCGGCGAAGTCTTCATCGCCACCGAGGACTTCAACAAGTTCAATGAGGCACTGATTGCCCAGGGCAAGGCGCCGCTGGCCAACCCGCGCAACGCCGCCGCCGGGTCCCTGCGCCAGAAGGATCCGGAGCAGACCGCCAAGCGTCCGCTGCGCATGTTCGTGCACGGCCTGGGCCGCAGCCGCGATTTCAACCTGACCGAGCAATCCCAGGCCTATGTGCTGATGCGCGGCTGGGGCCTGCCGGTCTCTCCGTACGGCCGCGTGGTCGGCAGCCGCCAGGAAGCCAAGGACTACATCGCCGAGCACGGCGAGAAGCGCCATGATTTGATCCACGACATCGATGGCATTGTCATCAAGGTCGATGACCTGGCCACCCAGGAACAGCTGGGCTACACCTCGCGGGTTCCGCGCTGGGCCGTCGCCTACAAGTACCCGCCCGAAGAAGTGCACACCAAGCTGCTGGACATCCAGGTCCAGGTCGGGCGCACCGGCCGCGTGACCCCCTTCGGCGTGATGGAACCGGTCCTCGTCGCCGGTTCCACCGTCTCACGCGCGACCCTGCACAATCAGGAAGTCGTCAAGGCGAAAAACGTCAAAATCGGAGATACCGTCATCCTGCGCAAGGCTGGAGACGTCATCCCGGAAATTGTCGGCCCGGTGCTCCCGCTGCGCGATGGCAACGTGGACCTGCGAGATTTCGTCATGCCCGCCGAATGCCCATCCTGCGGGCAGCCGCTGGCCCCGGCCAAGGAAGGCGACGTGGATATCCGTTGCCTCAACGCCGAATCCTGCCCGGCACAGCTCACCGAGCGCGTGGCCTACCTTGCCGGACGCAGTGCACTGGACATCGAAGCCCTCGGCTACGAAGCGGCTGCTGCCCTGACCAGTGGTCCGGGCGAGGACCCGGCAACCCAGGGCGGCATCATCCTGCCCGCCGGACCCGGCCCGCTGAAGAACGAGGCCGACCTGTTCAACCTCAAGGACAAGCTCGATGAGCTTGGCGAGGTCAAGGTCTGGCGGGAAAAACGCTCCAAGGGGGAGGGCACAGGCAAGTTCGAGCTCGTCCCGTACTTCTATTCCAAGGCCACCGCCAAGAAGCCGTCGGTGCCGACCAAGAGCACCCTGAAGCTGCTTGATGAGCTGGAGAAGGCCAAGGGCAACCCGCTGTGGCGGGTGCTGGTGGCCCTCTCCATCCGCCACGTCGGTCCGAACGCTTCGCGGGCGATTGCCACCCGCTACGGCTCCATGGATGCGCTGCTTGAGGTCCTGGACTCGGGCAACGCGGTGGCGGAACTGGCCGAAATCGATTCGGTTGGCACAATCATCGCCGAAGCGCTGGTTGACTGGTTCGCGGTGGATTGGCACCGCGAGATCGTCTCCTCCTGGCAGGCCTCCGGCGTGCAGATGGAAGACGAGCAGGATGCGAACATCACCAAGAACCTCGAAGGCCTGGCCATCGTGGTGACCGGTACCTTGGAGAACTATTCCCGGGATACCGCCAAGGAAGCGATCATTGTCCGTGGCGGCAAGGCCACGGGCAGTGTCTCGAAGAAGACCGACTTCCTGGTGGCCGGCGAATCAGCCGGGTCGAAGTTGGACAAGGCCCAGTCCCTGGGCGTTCCGGTACTGGACGAAGCCGGATTCGGCATCCTGCTGGAGCAAGGACCGGAAGCAGCACGCAAGGCAGCACTCGCCGCACCAACGGAAGGCTAGACATGGACCGCGCAGTAACCCACGATCCGCTGGTGATGGTGGCCCGCCGGGCTGCCGCCGCCGGCGCTGAAGTACTTGGCCGCCGCGACGAATCGCAGTTCAACCTCACCGACAAGTCGGCGGCAGGGGACTGGGTCACCGACTTCGACCGGGCTGCCGAGGAAGCGATTCGCGATGCCATTGTGACCTCCCGGCCCAACGACGAGTTGACCGGCGAAGAATATCCCAGCGCCAAGCCGGCGCATCCCAGCGGTCTGCGCTGGAGCATTGACCCGCTGGATGGCACCACGAACTTCGTGCGCAACATTGCCTATTATTGCTCGTCGGTGGGCGTCTGCCAGCGCAATGATGATGGCAGCGAGACCTGGGTGGCCGCGGCCATCGTTGCCCCTGCCTTGCAGGTGGAGTACTTTGCCGGGAAGGGATTGGGCGCATGGAAGCATGATCTGCGTTCCGGAAAGCTCACCCAGCTGACCGGACCCGATGAATCGGAAACCAGGATCCTGGCCACCGGCTTCGGCTATGATTCCGAGCGCCGGCAGTTCCAAGCCCAGATGCTCGGGACGATGCTTGAGGACTATGTGAATGTGCGCCGGCTCGGCTCGGCTGCGCTGGATTTGTGCCTCGTGGCCGAGGGGTCTTTGGACGCCTACGCCGAATACGGCACCCAGGAGTATGACTGGGCTGCCGGCGCGCTGATTGCCGAGGAAGCAGGATGCGAAGTTGGCCGGCCCAGCAGCAATCCTGGCTGGCAGTACGCCGGATTGGTGGACCCGGCAAAGCTCGCGGAGCCTGGCGCCTAAAGCAGCACGGCTGCCATCCACTCATGCGCATAGTGGATGGCAATGCCCACGGCGACACCGCCGCACACCTGTGTGGCGGTGTGCTGGAAACTGCGGATGCGGGCCCAGGACAGCACCGCAATGAAGAGCACCACCAGCGGCATCAGCTCGTTCAGCTGCCCGGCCACCTGCAGGATCACGTAGGTGCCCACGGCCAGGTGCACCGAGACCTTCCACCAAATATTGATCACGGCGACGACTGCCAATCCCAGCAGGATGCTGAGCACTTCGAGGTACATCCGCGTCCCGGCGTCCATGAGCCGCAGCACGAGCAGGCCGCAGAGGATCAATCCGGCGGTATAGGCGTAGATCCAATGCCGCTGATGCCTTACGGTCACGTGCATGTCGGTGACCTTGCCACGCAGTTTCGCGCCGGCCAGGATCAGCCACGGAATAATCGTGGTGAACAGGGCTGCGGTGACCGACTCGCTCCAGCGCACCGAAGCATCCCGCCATGGAGTGGCCAGCAGCAGCACGGTAGCCAAGATGATAGGGGAGAGCAGGCGGGAAACCACCAGAGCGAATTTCCGCACTGCGGTCGGGGCGCTGGCTTGCGAGGTCTGCTGCATTCGGGTCATTGGCCTTCATCTGGGTAGCGGGTTGCTGACGACTATGCGACTAGTCCACTGTACAAGCAGTTCCGGTGCTCCCATTCTGCCGGGTCAGCTTTGCTCCGCGACCAGGTAGTCGTTGCGGATCCGGATGAGCCTGGGAAGGTACCAGCCGAGGACGAGCCGTTCGGCCAGCCATCCCAAGGGGCCAAACGGAGCACTGAAGCGGATCTTGTCGATCATCAACGTCCCGTGGTCCAATGCATGGAATTCATGGACATGGCGGAAGGACTTGAACGGTCCGTGCAGCTGCTGGTCGGTGAAGCTGCGCGGGGCGTCCACGGCGGAAATCGTGGAGGTCATCCGGATGGGAATGCCAAAGTGCTTGGCCCGCCAGGTAACTTGCTCGCCTAGGCCAATAGTTCCGCTGGTCACCCCAGCCACTGCCTGCTCCTGCGAATCGGCCATCGAGCCGGTATGCGCGTCGATGCTCAACGATTTTTCGAAGAGCTCAGCAGGGCTGAGGTTGGCTTGAGTAACACATTCAAAGTAGACGGCCATGGCTAAAGTATGCCACTGGCATGGGTGTTTTAGCGGACGGTGAGGTCCAGAACGGTCAATTCCTCAGCAGCATCATCATAGTAGTCACGTAGCTTCAGACCCTGTGCCGCAGCCTCGTCAACGACTACCACTGCATCCTGATGCAGCTGCAGGACAGGTGCCGGGCAAGAAGCTGAGACCGGGCCTTCCACGGCAGCGGCGATGGCTTCCGCCTTGCCTGCACCCACGGACACCAGGACCAGTCGGCCTGCATCCAGGATCGTGCCGAGACCCTGGGTGACGCAGTGGGTTGGGACATGATCAATGCCGTCGAAAAAGCGCGCATTGTCTTCACGGGTGTTCGCGGCCAGGCGCTTGATCCGGGTGCGGCTGCGCAGCGCGCTGCCTGGTTCGTTGAAGCCCAGATGCCCGTTGGATCCGATGCCAAGGATCTGCACATCGATGCCTCCGGCCTGTGCGATGGAGGCATCGTACGCGCGGGCCGCCGCCTCAATGGCTTCCACCGAGGAAGCCATGCCCTGCGGAACATGCAATGAGTCCGCCGGCAAGCCGATGACGTTGCAGACTTCGTTGATCAGGGTCTGTCGGTAGGACTGTTCATGGGTGTCGGGGATCCCGATGTATTCATCGAGGGCGAATCCCTGCGCACGGCTGAAATCGGCGCGACCTTCCTGAACTGCGAGGGACAATTCACGATACAGTCCCAGCGGGGAGGAGCCCGTGGCCAGCCCTAGAACCGGGTCAGAGCCGGCGCTATGGTGAGTCAGTCCGTCCAACACGTTGTCGGCCGCGATCTTGGCAACTTCTTCAGGGATGAACCAATGAGTACTCGCATGGTGTGGACTCTCCGATCTTGGTGTTGATGATTAGTGGAATGGCAGATCCAAATGAGCGCAACGGAGCCGCTAGGCGATCCCTAGTTCGTGGAACCGCACGTTCACGGCGCAACCCCGGAGCACTCGATGCTCTGGATCTTTGCTGAGTGAAAGACTGAAGTTTTCGGCACGAGCCGTAGGCGAGCGCAGGGCCAGCGCTTCGCGCAACGCTTGTGCGAGGGGCTCGTCTACGATGTCTGGGGGGCCGGTGAAAATGACATTTCGAATGTCCAGTATTGAAAGAAGCGGAGCCACTGCGCCAGCTAGATAGGCCGCGACCCGCTGGTTCAATTGCCCTTTCTCTTCCCCTTCGGCCAAGGACTTCCAAATTGCAGGAATGGATGCATAGGCTTCCAGGCAGCCGATTTCTCCGCAACTGCATAACGCCCTATCCTCTGCGCGCTGGCGGACATGTCCCAGCTCACCGGCGGCAAAATCCGTGCCGCGCACCAGGGTATTGTGGGTGATCACGCCGCACCCCACACCGCGCCCTAGGCGCAGCAAGACCATGTGGTCGCTGCCTTGGCCAAACGTATGCTCGGAGAGTATGGCGCAGTCGGCGTCATTGAGGATATGGGTGTTGATACCTGTAGCCTGTTCGACTGTGGCGCCCAAGTCGAAACCGCGCCAATCGAACTTTTCGGTAGCGACGACAACTCCCCTATCAGCCACTACCCCGGGGGAACCGATGCCGATACCGAGCACCGGTGCGTCGCATTGCCCTAACGCCGTGTCGATCAGTTCAAGGAGCTGGGCTACCGCTGCTTCCCGAGTTGCTCCGCGTTTCGGGGAGGAAAAGCTCTGGAGAATGGCACCATCCAGATCCATGATCGCCGCTCGGAACGGGACAATGCCGGATAAATCCACGCCGATGATCCTGAGTCCGGGACGATTCAAATCGACGAGGGTTGGGGGTTTTCCGGGGCGTTTGCCTTCTTGCTGTCCGGTCTCGATCACGTGGGAACGGTTGATCAATTCGGCGACTAGTTCCGAGACGGTGACACGTGTCAGACCGGTTGCGCGTGCCAGATCGGCACGGCTCAGTGCACCTTGGTCTGAAAGTGTTTGCAGAACCAGCGACAGGTTGTGCTCCCTTCCATGGGACGGCAAGATGGCGCTGCCGTGGGACAGCACATTCCAGTCCTTGCGTGGGGAGGTCACAGGGTTAGTTAACTCTATTAACAAACTTTTGGACAAGTTTGCTCCGTGGACATTGCATGGCAAGAGTCTTTTAGGCCAATTGCTGCAGATCGGAGATTCGTCGGCGGCAAGAGTTTGCAACGATGCATTGTTTCCGCAGCGTCTGGTCAACTGCGGAAAATCTCCAGAAGCCGTGGCACACTTGGAAGATCATGACTGACGAGCAAACTTTTTCATACTGCAGTGGCGATCTGTCGATTGAACTAGCCAAGCCGGCCGATTACCAGCGGGTGGGGGAGCTGACCGCAGAGTCCTACTTCGCCGCTGGGCATTTCAGCAGCCCGCAGAACGAATATCTGAACTTTGTCCGCAAGGTTGCCGAGCGGGCAACGCAGACCGAAATCTATGTGGTCCGCCGAGCCGGTGAAATTGTAGGTTCCATGACTTTGATCCGCGCGGGCAGCGACTATGCGGATATCGCCCGGGAAGACGAGCTGGAAATCCGCATGCTCAGTGTTTATCCGGCCGCTCAGCGTGGTGGTGTCGGACGGGCCATGGTGCTGGCCGCGATTGAACGTGCCCGGCTTATTCCGGGAATCACCGCCGTCTCCTTGACCACCGGCAGCACCTGGGCTTCCGCCCGGGGTTTGTACGAATCCCTCGGATTCGCCCACCATCCAGAACGCGACTGGGTGGTGCCGAACACTGACATCAAATTGGTGGTCTACGCCTACCGACTGCAGTCCTGACGAATTCCTCCACGCCCCAGCTGAACTGTCCATGACATAGGCAGACACGCATTGTGGTCTGCCAAAGCGCATGAATAGAATGGCGCCATGAGTGCTGTTCGCCGAAGTGTCACCGCCCTGTCCGTCGCCGCTCTCGCCCTCGGGACGCTGAGCGCCTGCAGCGCCGGCGCACCTGACCCGGCACCATCAGCCGATGCGCTGGTGGCCGCCATGAACAGCGGCGATTTCGCCGGCGTGCAATTTGCCGGCACCAGCCCGCAGGACGCGGCGAAGGCCCAGGAAACAGCCTTTGGCACTATGGGCGAAATCAAGCACACGAGCACCGTCAGCTCGGTAGCAGAGGACGAAGAGGAACAAGACGGAGTCAAGACGGCCACCGCGAACATCACCACGGTGTGGGATGTCGACGCATCGGACAAGGACCTGAGCTATGACACCCGGGCCGTCTGGGAATACGACAAGGAAGCCGAGGCCTGGAAGCTGCGCTTCGACCCGTCAATCCTCGCCCCGGGATTCGAAAGCGGCGACTACCTCAGGGCGGTATTCGAGCCGGCAGCACGAGGAAACATCACCAATGCAGAAGGCGAGAGCATTGTCGCTGACCGGCCGGTGATCCGCGTCGGCATGGACAAGACCCACACCGGCAAGGAGAACTGGGAAAGCTCAGCGAAAAAGCTGGCCAAGCTGGTGGATATCGATGAGGACGCGTTTGCGAAACGCGTGATGGCCGCAGGCGATAAGGCATGGGTGGAAGCCATCGTCTTGCGCGATGACGCAACCCGTGAGGTTACCGACGAAGAAATCAAAGCCATCCCTGGGGCAAACTTCCAGAACGATGAGCTGCCATTGGCACCCACCCGTTCCTTCGCCCGTCCGCTGCTGGGCAGCGTAGGCAAGGCCACCGCGGAAATCATCAAGAAGTCCGAGGGCAAGGTCAAAGCCGGCGACCAGGTAGGCCGATCGGGACTGCAGGCCGCCTACAACGACACCCTCTCGGGAACCGCCGGAGTCACGGTGTCGCAATACGATGCTGAGCATGAAGCGCTAGCGGAACTGTTCTCCAACGCCCCGGTGCCAGGTGAGGATCTGAAGACCACCCTTGATACCGGCCTGCAGCAAGCCGCGGATGAACTGCTGGAAGATGCCGAATCGAACTCGGCCATCGTGGTTATCCGGCCCTCGGACGGCAGCGTCCTGGCTGCATCTTCCGGCCCGGTATCCTCCGGCTTGAACACCGCCCTGCAAGCGTCCTATGCGCCAGGCTCCTCCTTCAAGGTCATCAGCGCCCTGGCCATGCTGCGTGAAGGAGCCACCCCGGGCACCGAGGTCAAATGCCCGGCAACCACGGTGGTGGACGGAAAGAGCTTCAAGAACTACGACGGCTACCCGGCCTCCGCGGTAGGCACCATCCCGCTCTCCGAGGCGATTGCCCAATCCTGCAACACGGTCTTCGTGAACCAGGGGCAGGAGATCAGCGGCAAGAAGCTGGCCGAGGCCGCAACCTCGCTCGGCTTGCTGGCCGAGGACGGCACCGGTACCGGCGCCGTGTTCGGTTCGGTGCCCGAGGATTCGACAGGCACCACCCAAGCCGCGAACATGATTGGCCAGGGCGTGGTGGAAGCCTCGCCGCTGGGCATGGCCACCGTGGTGGCATCCATCCAAGCCAAATCCACCGTGCAGCCCAAGCTGGTGCTCTCGCCAGAACCCGAGACGCCGGCCAAGCCGGCCTCCACGCTCACCGAAAAGGAAGCCGAGCAGCTGTCCGCGATGATGGCAGAGGTCGTGGACCATGGAACCCTGAAGGATTTGAAGGGGACAGGCAGCGGCAAGATCATCGGCAAGAGCGGCACCGCAGAATACGACAGCGAGAAGAACGCGCATGCCTGGGCCATCGCCGCACAAGGCGATCTGGCCATTGCCGCATTCGTCGAGGACGGGGACGGCGGTGCCCAATCGGCCGGACCCCTGGTGAAGTCCATGCTCCAGGAAGCTGCCAAGTAGCTGTACGTGGTGCCGTTCAGCCTTGCTGGGCGAAATATTCGTCGGAGAGCAGGCTCAGCAGCACCTGGTCGTGGAATGCCCCGTCATGGAAGTACACCTCGCGTTGGCGTCCTTCCTGGATGTACCCGGCGTTCTCATAGGCCTTGATGGCCCGCTGGTTGAAGGCGGCAACGCACAGGCTGATCCGGTGCAGCCCCAGCTCGCGGAAACCGTAGCCGGACATCAGCTTCGTGGCGCGGGTGCCGAAGCCCTGGCCGACAAAGTCCGGGCCAATCATCACTGCCAGCTCGGCCGCGCGATGCGGCAGCTGCCCGCCATGCAGCGAGATGTGGCCGATGAAGCTTCCGGTGCCGCGCTCGAAGATGCTGAAACCGGCATCGCCGCTATTCGGCTCGTTGCGGCTCCACTGGGCGAACATGTCCATGAGCCCAGTCTCGGGGCGCGGCTTGATGATCCGCTGCTGCAGCACCGCCCAAGCCGGGTCATTCCACCACCGGGCCATGGCCGCGAAGTCCTCCGGCTCGGACTCGCGCAGTTCAACGGCGGCATCGCGCAGCAGGCGCTCGCCGTACTGCTGCACCCGCTGGAGATCATTCCACGGCTCATCGGTGTGCATGGATCCATCGTAGGAGCTTTTGCCCGGACCAAGAACCATTGCGCCAACACTTGTGCCTAATACCAGCTGTTGACAGACTATGCTCATGGGAATCGTCTACAACACCACCATGTCTCCAACGAAGACCGAGCTGGTGACCGCCTGGCTGGCCAAGCAGGAGTTCTACACCGGCCAGGGCGCCCCGAAACTTGAGAACATCGGCGGGTTCCGCCTCGAAGATCCGCAGGGCGAGGTCGGCATCGAGCTGAGCTTCTACGCCGACCACGCCGACACCTCCGACGTGGTCTACCACGTTCCATTGACCTATCGCGATGCCCCTATCGAAGGCGCGGAGCAGCACCTGCTGGGCACCAGCGAGCACGCGATCCTGGGCCTGCGCTACGTCTACGATGCCGCCGGTGATCCCGTCTTCATCGCCCAGGCCCGCGAGCTGCTGGCCGGGAACTCGGTGCCGCAGCACCGCACCGAATCCTTCACCGACGATCCGCGGATCCGCGTCCACGGGCAGACCGCCGGCAAGCAGGCGGAGATCATCCGCAAGCCGGTGGCCGGCGAACCGGCCGAAGCAGGGGTGATCGGGTTGTGGGAGAACGCCCTCGGGCAGGATCTGAGCGGTTTGGTATTGCGCACAGCATAATGAATGCCCCGGAATAATGCCTCGGGCCCGGCGCGCAAGGGATAGACTTGTCTATGAAACCCAACCGCCATTCTAGGGAGATACATGTCTGCCATCAGCCGTGAGGACGTTGTGCATCTGGCACACCTTGCCCACATCGAGATGAGCGACGCAGAGCTGGACAAAATGACCGGTGAACTCGACGCTATCGTCGGTGCCATCGCGTCCGTCAGCGAAGTCGCCGCCTCCGACGTCCCAGCCACCAGCCACCCGATCCCGCTGACCAACGTGTTGCGCGAAGATACGGTGGGGCAGACGCTGAGCATCGAGGAAGTTCTGCTCAACGCGCCTGATTCGGACTCGGACCGCTTCAAGGTCCCGGCAATTCTGGATGGTGAATAATCCCAGTGAATGAACTGATCAAGCTTTCCGCCACCGAGCTGGCAGCCAAGCTGCGCGCCGGCGAGGTCACCTCCGTCGACGCCGTGCAGGCCCACCTGGACCGCATCGCCGAAGTCGACGGCGCCCTGAACGCCTTCCTGCACGTGAACGCCGAAGAGGCGCTCGCCGTGGCCGCCGAGGTGGACGCGATCCGCGCCGCCGGCGGTGCCGACGCCGAAGCCCTGCACCCGCTGGCCGGCGTGCCGATCGCCATCAAGGACCTGATCGTCACCAAGGGCCAGCCCACCACCGCGGCATCGAAGATGCTCGAGGGCTGGATGAGCCCGTACGACGCGACCGTGATCGAGAAGATCCGTGCCGCCAAGCTGCCGATGCTGGGCAAGACCAACCTGGACGAGTTCGCCATGGGTTCCTCCACCGAGCACTCCGCCTACGGCGTGACCCGCAACCCGTGGGACCTGAACCGCATTCCGGGCGGTTCCGGCGGCGGCTCGGCCGCAGCCGTGGCCTCCTTCGAGGCACCGCTGGCCCTGGGCACCGACACCGGCGGCTCCATCCGCCAGCCAGGCGCCGTCACCGGCACCGTCGGCGTGAAGCCGACCTACGGTGCTGTCTCGCGCTACGGCGCGATCGCCATGGCCTCTTCGCTGGACCAAATCGGCCCGGTCTCCCGTACCGTGCTGGACTCGGCCTACCTGCAGGAACTGATCGGCGGGCACGACCCGAAGGATTCCACCTCGCTGCCGAACGCCCTTGAAGGCCTGGTGGCCGCCGCTGAATCCGGCGCCGCAGGGGACCTGAACGGCCTGCGCATCGGTGTCATCAAGGAATTGCAGGGAGAGGGCTACCAAGATGGCGTGCAGGCACGCTTCGACGAGTCCCTGGAACTGCTCAAGGCAGCCGGCGCTCAAATTGTCGAGGTTTCCTGCCCTAACCTGAAGTACGCGCTGGGCGCCTACTACCTGATCATGCCGTCGGAGGTCTCCTCCAACCTGGCCAAGTTCGACGGGGTGCGCTACGGAAAGCGCGTGCTGCCGGAAGACGGCCCGATGACCATCGAGCGCGTCATGGGCGCCACCCGCGCCGCAGGCTTCGGCGACGAAGTCAAGCGCCGCATCATCCTGGGCACCTACGCACTGTCCGCCGGCTACTACGACGCCTACTACGGCTCGGCGCAGAAGGTCCGCACGCTGATCCAGCGCGACTTCGACGCCGCCTTCGAGCAGGCTGACGTGCTGGTCTCGCCGACCGCGCCGACCGTGGCTTTCGAGCTGGGCGCGAACGAGAACGACCCGCTGGCCATGTACCTCAACGACGTGGCCACCATCCCGGCCAACCTCGCCGGCGTCCCGGGCATCACCGTGCCTGGCGGCCTGTCCGAGAACCTGCCGGTGGGCATCCAGTTCCTGGCTCCGGCCTACGAGGACGCCCGCTTGTACCGTGCAGGCGCGGCGCTGGAAGCGCTGCTCGAAAAGCAGTGGGGCCACTCGCTGATCTCGCAGGCACCAGCCATTGACACCGCTTCGATCGCGCAGGAGGCCTAGGCACCATGAGCAACTACACCGATGAACTGGTCGACTTCGATACGGCACTGGACCGCTACGACCCGGTCCTGGGCTTCGAGGTCCACGTCGAGCTGAACACCAAGACCAAGATGTTCTCCGACGCGCCCAACGCCTTCGGCGACGAGCCGAACACCAACGTCACCCCGGTGGACCTGGGCTTGCCCGGCGTGCTGCCAGTGGTCAACAAGACCGCTGTGGAGTACTCCATCCTGATCGGCCTGGCACTGAACTGCCAGATTGCCGAGAAGTGCGGCTTCGCCCGGAAGAACTACTTCTACCCGGACACCCCGAAGAACTTCCAGACCTCCCAGTACGATGACCCGATCGCCCACGATGGCTGGCTGGACATCGAGCTGGAGGACGGCGAGGTCTTCCGCGTGGAGATCGAGCGCGCCCACATGGAGGAGGACGCCGGCAAGCTGACCCACATGGGCGGCGCCGCAGGCCGCATCCAGGGCGCCGACTACTCGCTGGTGGACTACAACCGCGCCGGCGTGCCGCTGGTGGAAATCGTCACCAAGCCGATCGTGGGCGCCGGCAAGCGCGCCCCGGAGCTGGCCCGCGCCTATGTGGCTGCGATCCGCGAGATCGTGAAGAACCTGGGCGTCTCGGATGCGAAGATGGAACGCGGCAACGTGCGCTGCGACGCCAACGTGTCGCTGATGCCAAAGGACGCGGACAAGTTCGGCACCCGTACCGAGACCAAGAACGTGAACTCCCTGCGCGCCGTGGAGCATGCAGTGCGTTTCGAGATCGAGCGCCACGCTGCAGTGCTGGATTCCGGGGCCAAGATTGTCCAGGAAACCCGCCACTGGCATGAGGACACCCGCTCCACCACCTCGGGTCGCCCGAAGTCGGACGCGGATGACTACCGCTACTTCCCGGAGCCTGACCTGGTGCCGATCGTCACCACCGCGCAGTGGGTCGAAGAGCTGCGCTCCCGCCTGCCGGAACCTCCAGCCGAGCGCCGCAAGCGACTGAAGGCCGAGTGGGGCTACGCGGACAAGGAATTCCGCGACGTGGTCAACGCCGGCGTGCTCGACGAGATCGAAGCCACCGTGGCTGCCGGCGCATCGGCTGCCGTGGCCCGCAAGTGGTGGATGGGCGAGATCGCCCGCCTGGCCAAGGCCGCGGAGAAGGACATCGCCGATCTGGGCGTGAGCGCTTCGACCATCGTGGAGCTGAACTCGCTGATCGAAGCGAAGAAGATCAATGACAAGATCGCCCGCCAGGTGCTTGAATTCGTCATCGCCGGCGAAGGCACCCCGAGCGAAATCGTCGAGAAGCGCAGCTTGGCTGTGGTGAATGACGACGACGCACTGGGCAAGGCTGTGGATGACGCCATGGCCGCCATGCCTGATGTGGTCGAGAAGATCAAGGGCGGCAAGATGCAGGCCATCGGTGCGCTGATGGGCCCTGTCATGAAGGCCACCCGCGGACAGGCCGATGCCGGCCGCGTTCGCGAGATCGTGATGGAGAAGCTGGGCCTGTAAGGTCCGCATTCTTGCAGCGGCGGCCCGTATTCCCGGTGGGGAGTACGGGCCGCCGCTGTCTCGTTTGGGCTTCTTCGTCATCGGCTCCCTGCATGCACTGCATCGAAGCCGGGAGAAGGGCCGGCAACACGGCACTGCCGGGAAGCCGAGTGCTGGTTATCAAGCCGAATGCGGCTTGGCGGCAGCACGCGGATGGATTCGGAGAGGTCGACCCCGGACTCCTGGTTCGCTAGAGTATGCGTAAGCATATGCACAGGCCCGCCCGGGATGGGTCGGGTGCATTGAGCTGACCGAGGCTGAAGGAATCGCAATGATCGAAATCAAACGGGTTGATGCACTGGCCGGATTTCAGCCTTCGGACATTGCCGCGGTGCTCGTCGGCGGTTTTGCAGAGGACTTCGCCTACTTTTCCAAGGATCAGGAAACTTTGGCGCGGGCGTTTGCCCACATGATCATCCCGGAACGTTTTTATGTGGCGCTGGTGGACGGGGTTCCCGCCGCCATCGCGAGCCTCACCGAAGCCGATCAGGAGTGCTTCACGCCGGATCGGGGTGAATTCCAGCGCCATCTCGGGACGTGGCACGGGCTGATCAGTTATTTCATCGTCCGCACGCAGTTCCTGGGAGCTTTCAAGGGGGCTCGGCCGGGACTGGCGGAAATCGGATTCGTGACTACCGCACCCCAATACCAAGGCCGTGGGGTGGCCACGGAGTTGATGAAGCACCTGCTGGCCCTGCCGTTCGATGAATTCGTGCTCCGCGATATCAAGGACACCAATGTCGCTGCGTTGTCGCTGTACCGCAAGCTCGGTTTCAGCGAGTCGGATTCGCGACCGGTCAGGTTCGCGAAACGTGCTGGCTTTTCGCGCTACGTTTCTATGAACAGGAAAGCCGCATAGTCATCCCTGTGCCGCTCCGGGTCCCCTGGTATCGAGCAATACGAAGTTGCCACGGTGGTCGGCTGAAGGCAACGCCGTTTTGGATAGACTTGGGCCATGAATATCTCGTTCACGCCCTTGGGTCCTGAAGACAGCGATGGCATTGTCGCATTTCTGCTCGGCAACAAGTTCCCCTTCCATGTCCGTCGAGACTGGACGCAGACGGAGCTGCGGGCACTGGTTGATGGCGGAAGATATTGGAACAGCGAGAGCCAAGGTTTCTGGATCATGGGCAATGGCGATTGCCTGGGCATGGTTGTTCTTGAAGATCTGGAAGACGACACCCCGATGTTCGACCTCCGCCTTGCGGAGGCTTATCGGGGGCAAGGATTGGGTACGCAGATACTGAAGGAACTGTGCACCAAGGTCTTCAATGAGAACCCGGAGACTGTGCGCTTCGAAGGGCAAACCAGGGAAGACAACATTGCGATGCGCAAGGTGTTCCTGAAGTCCGGCTTCCTCAAGGAAGCCCACTACCGGATGGGCTGGCCAGCTGAAGACGGCTTACGGTTGGCTTCGGTCGCCTACGCCATTCTCCGCCAGGACTGGCAGTCAGGAGAAACGACCGCCTTCGACTGGAACGATGTGTAAATCTGAGTTCCCAGGGTTTGAAGAAGCGGGGAGGCCCAGCACGTCCCGGGTGATTTCCAGATGCCCCAAGTGCTGGCAGAGCTCCTCGAATACGTGCAGCAGGACGCCCTCGCAGGTGCCCATCCAGTATTCACTCTCGCGGCCCGGAGGGGTGGCAGCCGGAGGCAGGTGCATCCGGGTGTGGGAAAGATCCGCGATGAATGCCGTTCTGGTTGCGTCAGCCAACTTCAACGCGTCCTGCTTCTCCATCTGCGCGCTGAATTCGGCATCCCTGTCGCGGGGAATGGCAACGCCCAGGTTCACCGTTGAAGACCAGCGCCGCATCATTCCGCAACAGTGCACCAGGATCTGAACAGGGGAGTTGCTGGCCTGGGCCGGAAGCATGAAGTTGACCAACTCATCGGGAATGCCATTAACGGTATCGACAAGCTGGTCGAATTTCTCAAGCAGAAGCTCAACTAGGACTCGCTGGCCAGGCACCGATGAATTCATGTCCTGATTCTAGTTCAGGCTCTCCGGAGTCTCTGTCGAGCTTCAAATTCGGTAGGAGCTGTCGAGCAGCCAATCACTTCATCAGGAAATCAACGCACTTCTGCGCAATCTTGCTAGGAGGCGTGCTTCCCGGCATGAGGAGCCTCCAACGTGCTTTCCGGGACGTGCATGGTTTCCTTGGAGCGGAAGTGCCCAATCAAGGCCAGCACCATGCGGCCCAGTGCCCACGCGCCGAGCGTCCACCACTGCTGGGCGGTGGAGGCCTCGGGGAAGTAGCTGAGTGATCGAATGAGAGAGCTTGAAGCACCTGGAACCATGTGCTGCCCGATCGCACCCCATGGTGCCGCCAGGAATTGCCACGGCATGGTTGCCCCCGACAGCGGATTGCTGACGAACATCGTCTCCACGGCACCAAGTCCGATGCCCGACCGGCCGAGCAGCGGGGTTCAGCCAACGATAAAGGACTGGACTGGACGCTGGATGTTGGCCACCGCGTCCAGAACGATCTCGCCAGCAGCGAGCGTGAATTGCCTTATTCGCATGACCGGATCGAGGCTGTGGCGCTGCTGCCAGACAGTTTCAGCATTGCCTGCCTCCCAGCCTCACTCACCCTGGGCATCTGACCAGTTGCATGGACCCCTTCTCTCCGAAAACCTGCGAGGATTAGAATGTTGTCTTTCCACCAGTGTTCTGATTGCAGTCGATTCGCGCTTGACTGTGCGCCATTTCGGGCAGCGTGGCTAGCAGTGCAAGGTTGAGGTCTACGAATGAGGGCGATTACGATTGAGAGATGAACCTGCCACCGGCTAAGAAGACAGCCATGCCCGATGCTGAAGTGTCCATTGATCTGGCAATGGTGCGCGAGTTGATTGCGGTACAAGCTCCGCATTGGGCCCATGAAGAAATCAATTACTTGGCTACCGGTTGGGATAACGAAGTCTATCGACTCGGAGATACCTTGCTGATTCGCTTGCCCCGCCGACAGCTGGGGGAGGACATCGGAGTCAAGGAACGGCGCTGGCTTCCACAACTCGCGCAAGACTCCGGGGTGGACATCGACCTGGCGATCTTTGAAGGGCAACCTACTTCCAGCTACCCCTTTACCTTTTCGATCTGCCCGTACGTTCCGGGTATAAGTGCAGCTCGGCTCAATCGAAAGGAACGCGATGAATACGCGCAGGAGTTCTCTGGTTTACTGAAGGCTCTCCATCAACCCGCAAACTCGAAGGAGCCACGGAGCGATTTCCGAGGCTGCGCATTGTCCCAAGTTGATGAGCGGACTCGAGAGCAAATCTCGACATTGGATCTGCCACTGCAGAACGCAGCATTGGAACTTTGGCAGGAAGCGCTGGATGCGGAGGTGTACGGGGGCAGCCCAGTGTGGCTGCACGGAGATCCGCATCCATCCAACACTGTTGTAGACGGCGAAGCGCCATCCCTGACCGTTTCTCTGATTGACTACGGTGACTTATGCGTCGGCGACCCAGCATCAGATCTAGGCATGTGCTGGATGCATTTCAGTTCCGCCGGCATCGGCCAAGCCTTCGAGGCATACGGCATCGCAGTGGGCAGCCCAACGTGGAGGCGAGCGCGAGGCTGGGGTCTGCGCTACGCCATGATGACCGCAAATCTAGGCGCCGACGATCTTCTGGGCATAGTTGGGCGGGAGACCCTGAACTCACTCTTGGGTAGTTCCGTGTAGGCGCACTCCAGATCCGACCTGTCTCAGTCCGTCAGCTGAGTTCCAAATGACCTTAGGAATCCTGATCGGTCGTTTTGACGATAGAACGATTTCAACGTCAATCGTAGGATTCATAATCGAAGGTCTTCGGTAACGTCGCAGGAGTGTTTCCTTAGACTTGATCCATGGAGACCAGCAAGCGCCAAAAGTACGTTGATTACTTGGTGGGTGAACACGGGTATGACGCCCGGGTAACACCATGGGGTATCTATATTGAATACCCCAATTTCGACGACAACGGCACGGCCGTCGTGAATTGGCGGGTTACGGAACACGAACTTGCTGGTTTGAACGGCATTCGAATGCCGAGAGGGTTTACCGGTGGCCAACAGTACGCATTTTCGGAATTGACAGCAGCTCTTCATGCATTCACTGGTTCACGCGGGACCATGCACGGGGCAAGTATGAGAATAGAAATAGATAACTGACAACGGCTACAGAGCCAAGCCTCGGCAGACCTGATTTTCCGTCCTGATTCGTAACAAAATTCGGCACGTTTCCCTTGCAGCTGGCGAGCATCGACCGGTAAGATCAGCCAAGCCTTGACCAGTTATCAAGAACGTGATTTTGAGCCGAGTCCTCGATTCCGTTCGCGTGGTTGAGCTGGCGCTCGTGCCGCAGCAACGACTTCGCTCGAGAACCGTGGGGCTGGGTTGAAGTCATGCCCGGGTCTGGGAGTCATGAGCTCAATTAATTCTGGGTGAGAAGTCCTGGCAACTGAGCCATGTCCGTGAACACGGCGGTGGCCCCCGCGGCTAAGAGCTTTTCCCTGGTGCTGCTGATAGGTCCGCCTGGGCAGTAGCCGAAGACCGTAGCTCCGGCCGCGACGCCTGCAGTTACGCCGGTGACAGTGTCCTCGATGACCGCTGCCTGGCTCGGATCGATTCCCAAGCCAGCAGCCGCTGCCAGATAGACATCCGGAGCAGGTTTGCTCTGCGCGCACTCCATTCCGCTGTAAACATGCTCGCCGAAGAATGGTGCCATCTTCGTCAGGGACAACTGCATCTCGACTTTTCCGCGGTCAGCGCCCGTAGCGCATGCAACTCTGCCGTTGTAGCTGGCAGAGATGTGCTTCACCGCATCCAGGGCACCAGATATGGCCTGTAAGCCTTCACGTAGGGCAATATCTCGACGCTGCCTGAAGCCAGCGATCCACTGCTCATCAATTCGTACACCCGTATTCACAAAGATGGGTTCCCACTGGTCTTTCAGGGCCTTGCCGATGAAGATGCTGATGCATTCTTCTTGGCTGATGTTCCATCCCAACTCAATGAGCATTTCGCGGAGCACTGCGTTAGTGATGGATTCGGAATCGACCAACACGCCATCGCAATCGAACAGGGCGGCGGAGAATTTTGGACGCGACAAGGACATGGCTGGCTCTTCCTTCAAATGTGCGATTCGCTAGACTGCGGAGAATTCGTGAAGAATGCGGGCCAGCGGAGCCAGCTCAGGCTGTTCTTCGGCCTGTTTCAGTACGCGTTCCAACGTGGCATCGTGAATGGGCTTGGCTTTTTGATACAGCTCGTGGCCTGCGGGGGTCAGCTCGGTATAGATTCCACGACGGTCATCGGCGCACAGAACTCGCGAAAGCAGGTTGCGGTCTTCGAGCCGGGTGACCAAGCGCGTGGTTGCACTCGGGCTCAAGGCGGTGGCGCGGGCGAGCTGAGCCATGCGCATATGCCACCCATCCTGCCGATTCAAGGCGTCCAATAATGTGTACTCGACCACAGAAAGGCCTACCTGGGCAGTCAGATCCTTTTCCAGTGCGGCATCGATTAATCCGTGCAATGACGCCAAAGTGCGCCATCCGCGAGCACGGATTTCGACAGCATCATCTGCGATTCCCATGGTTCCTCCAAGAAATACTTGCTTGCGCCGGTTAGTTGCGTGTGCAACGATTGTGTTCATCGCGCAATAACAAGCGTGTGCAACTAATTTATCTAGTCTATCAGGAGTAACGCTATGCCGCTCGGTCTTATTGCGTTGGCCATCGGTGCCTTCGGCATCGGGCTTACCGAATTTGTCATCATGGGCTTGTTGCCGGATGTGGCGGCCGACTTCGGCGTCAGCGAGGCCGCAGCTGGCTGGCTCATTTCCGGATACGCATTGAGCGTGGTGGTCGGCGCGCTCGGCCTGACCGCAGCCACCGTCCGCTGGCCGCGCAAGCAGGTGCTCGTCGGTTTGCTGGTGCTTTTCATCATCGGCAACTCGCTTACCGCGATGGCCGCAACGTACGAAGTGGCCATGATCGGCCGCGTCATCGCCGCCCTGTGCCACGGTGCCTTCTTCGGTATCGGCGCGGTCGTGGCAGCCGAGCTGGTCCCGGCCCACAAGAAGGCTGGCGCCATTGCCATCATGTTCACCGGGCTGACCGCGGCCAACGTACTGGGTGTTCCCTTTGGTACCCTGCTGGGGCAGCATTCCGGCTGGCGCTCGACTTTCTGGGCCATCTCCGGCATTGGCATTATCGCGCTGATCGGCATCCTCGTGCTGGTGCCAGTCATCAAGCACGCGGCCGAAGGCATCTCGCTGCGCAAAGAACTCGGGGCCTTCACTTCGCTGCAGGTCTGGCTGTCCCTAGGTGTCACGGTCCTTGGCTACGGTGGCATGTTCGGCGCCTTCACCTACATCGCCTACACCCTGACCGAGGTCACCGGATTCAACGAGACCAGCGTTCCATGGCTGCTGATGCTCTTCGGCGTGGGTCTGTTCGTCGGCAACTGGATCGGTGGCCGCATGGCTGACAGGAGCGTCGACCGCACTCTGCTCATCTTCATCTCGGCACTGCTGGTGGTCCTTGTCCTCTTCGGATTCTTCGCAAGCAACCAGATCGCCACCGTTATCGCTTTGCTGCTGATGGGCGGCTTCGGGTTCGGAACCGTTCCCGGTCTACAAAGCCGCATCATGCAGTACGCCGGCAATGCACCGACCCTGGCATCCGGCGCCAATATCGGTGCATTCAATGTCGGCAATGCGCTGGGCGCATGGGCTGGCGGCCTGGGTATTGCGGCAGGCTTGGGCTACACCTCGCCGATCTGGATCGGCGCACTGATCACCCTCGTCGCACTGGTCGTTATTCTCCTGGCCATGGGCTTGGCCAAGAAGTCTTCGGCAGCATCACCCCAGCTGGTTACAGCCGGCTAATCCACAGTTTTGTTCAGTCCCCAACCAATTTCTAGGAGTTAGATATGACTACCGCAATCCCAACCGTCACCCTGAACAATGGCGTTGAAATGCCCCAGGTAGGTTTTGGAGTCTTCCAGGTTCCCAACGAAGAGACCACTGTCGCAGTGAGTTCAGCGCTCAAGGCCGGCTACCGCAGCATCGATACCGCCGCGATCTACGGCAATGAGGAAGGCGTGGGCGCTGCACTGGCCCAGTCCGGTATTGCCCGCGAAGACCTGTTCATCACCTCCAAGATCTGGATCGCAGACATGGGATACGAGCAGACGCTGGACGCCTTTGATGCAAGTCTTGAGCGCTTGGGCCTGGACTACCTGGACCTGTACTTGATTCACTGGCCAGCCCCGGAAAAGAATCTCTACGTTGAGACGTGGAAGGCGCTGGAGAAGCTGTATGCAGAGAAGAAGATCCGCGCCATCGGGGTTTCCAACTTCCAGCCCGAGCACCTGGAGCAGCTGGTCGCCGAAGGAACCATCGTTCCGGCCGTGAACCAGGTGGAACTCCACCCAGCTTTGCAGAACGGCGAAGTCGTTGCAGCTAACGCGCAGCACGGTATCGTCACCGAAGCATGGAGCCCGCTGGCTCAGGGTGCAATGCTCAGCGATGAAACCATCGTGGGCATCGCTCAGGTACATGAGGTGTCCGCGGCTCAGATCATCCTGCGCTGGCATCTGCAGCAGGGCCGGGTGATCATCCCGAAGTCTGTGACTGAATCACGCATCATCGCCAACTTGGACCTGTTCGGCTTCGAATTGACCAGCGGCGAACTGGCAAGCATTGATGCCCTTGATCGCGATGGACGCACCGGCCCAAACCCGGACACCTTCAACGGCTAACTCGATGACAACAACCACGATGCTGCCTGTGCCCTCAACCGGCCACGGGCAGTATCTCTGGCTTGGATAGGGTGGATCATGGGTTCTCACTCGAAAGAGAACGGTAAATATTCGTTGCGTTGACATCAAGAATCTTGCCGATATGTGCATAGTTCTTTACTTCCTCGCGCAGCTGCCGCGTCGTGGCGGTGCGGTCTTCATCCATGACGTGCGGCCGCCCACGACTTTCTCTGGGCGCGCGTGCGCTAAGCCTCGGTGGGTGTTCTCCCGGATCATAGAAACGCATAGCTGCGCCATAGCCGCCATGTTGCCCGCAGTGGCTTCGCCCATCGGCGTAGATATGTCCACGTCTAGGAATGGCTCGGTAAGACTTTTGATCCGCACACCGCGCACCCCCAGCTCGCGGATAATCTCAATGGCCATTCGCTCTTCGCCCGCCTCACGATCCAAGGCGCGGATGACCAGCGTGTCCCTCGGCTTCAATTGTGCCTTGCGTGCAATCCATTGCGGCTGCACAGCATCCCGGTACGATTCCCCACGGTCGACATATATCTGATTGGCCCCGGACGCGCGCAGCTCAGCCGTCTTCGACTCCGGGTTTTGCTCGCGAGTACCCAACGACTGCGATATCAAAAACGGTACACAGCCTGGTTGTGCAACGTTCAAGTTTTGAAAGACGTTTGTGAATCGAGTAGGTGGGGGGTGTCTCACCCTGTCAGTTTCCGAAGTCCTCAGGGCATCTGTCCATCGTCCTCGGCACTGAACCGATCCGCCCGGAAGGGGAATCTTTACCGAGCTTGCATTCGTTGTTCAGCTTTCATGCGCAGATCGGGAAGGCGGCGCTGTAGGTTTGAAACATGACACCGATTCGCAGATCTATTTACGGACTTTCAGTCGGCGCTCTCGCGGCACTATTGACTGGATGCTCAATCGACACACTGATCTGGGGAAGCGATGGAGCGCAGGTGATTCAAACGACCGAGAAGCTCGTGAGCGACTTAGCCTCAGGCGAAACGTCAGACATTGTCTGCATGGATTCGGTTGCGGATTTCGGGGCGCCCAGCGATTGGTCAGCGCTTTCCGCAGGCGAGCCGGAAGAGTTTTCCGCGGGGTATTGGGCCGACCAAGTGGCGCTCGACCCTCAGTGGAGTATCAATCTAGAAGGTCTTCCCGAGGGTGCAATGCCCGGCACAGACTACCCGGGAGACGTCTTTTACCGTGATACCGACGATGGGCTATGTGTGGTCGACGTTTCTTGGTCAATGCTCGTCGCCATGGACTGACGAGATAGGCGCATCAGTTGTAGCTCGTTCCGTAGGGGAACCTCTACCGCACATGAATTCTTTGATTCCAAGGTTGGATTTCTTTGCGGTTGATACGTCGGTGGGCCTGTCGCCGTAAACATGCTTGATCACGGTGCGAAACTGATGCCGTGAACATTGATATCAAAACCATGCTTCATCGCGTTGTCGCCTAGGTGTTCGACCAGAATTACGCTGTGGAAGATGCGACCTCCAGTAGTGATCCGTCGCGACCCGCAGTGCGTGTTATCAGTCGTCTTACCCCGAAACGCACGGCGATCATCCGCGCCTCCTACGTGTGGATAGACGCTTTCGTCCCCGAGCTGAACGTGCAGACCAGCGTCCTTGACGAAGGCGAGGTGGAGTCAGAGAAAGTAGATGAACTTCGACGGCTTTGTCTCGTCATGTATGCCTATCTTCGGTGCGAAGGACGTATCGTACAACGGCGGCGGATGCTCGGCCGGGGAACGAGTCCGGTACTGAAAATCGAGCTGGATGGACACCAGTGGATTCTTGGTCGGAACCACTGGTCCGTGCGTTAGAGGGGTAGCAGGCTTGGCGTCCCATAGGTCGAACCTGCTACGGGACAGCCTTAACCGTCCATCTCGTTGGCCCAATGGTTTTAGGGGGCAGTGAGGAATTCGCGCAGTACCATGAACCATTGCTCAGAAGCATCCAGATGCGCATCGTGCGAAGCGTTGGTGAGATCCACACGGGTCACATTCCTTCCTCGGCGTACGAACTCAGCCTTCTGCGCTTCAGTGAATAAACCTCTGTCTGCATAGACTGCAATTGTGTGCGCGCTGACACTCTCCCATTCGGCCCATCGTGGCACCGCAACTTCGCAAATTGTTCGTACCATCACATCCGCGTCGAACCTCGGATACAGGCCATCTTCACGCTCTTCAAGATCGGCCACCCACGCCTGTGCCAACGGGCCATCGCCCAGCGACTCCTTTGCGATTGCACGGTTGGGGAATGGAACTTCCCAAGAACGGAAGTAAGCTCCGAGTGCAGCGTGTTCTTCCGCTGACCCACTACCCTCATTTCCTTCCAGAAGTACGAGCTTTTGCACTAGGGCGGGGTGCGCAGCTGCCACGAGCATCGCGGTGTGAGCCCCCATCGACTGGCCCACAAGATCTACCGGCTGCGAAGATTCCGCTTCGATCACGCGGATGACATCATTGACGAACGCAGCTCGTGAGGTGTCAGCTGGCATGCGTGTACTGAACCCGTGACCGCGCTGATCAATCAAGATGACTCTCCGGGGAGAGAGAGCCCGAGCTGTTGGGATGAATTCACGGCTACTTCCCGCGAGGCCGTGCAAGATCACCACCGGTGGATTGGTGCCTGCAGACACAGAATACGAAATAGTACTTCCGTCGTCGACAGCAATTGTGTGTCTTGTTTCACTCATTTGGCAATGCTATATCAGTGTGGGAAACGCGTCGGATCATGCGTGGACAATTCAAAGGTCTTGGCGCTACTATTCAGCGCCCGATAGGGGAAGGTCTATCGAACAATCCGGATCGCTTCGAGCCAAAGGGACTCGTTGTTCCTCACGAACTGGGTCACGGTGTTCCAGTGGTCACCGTGGCCAGTCGTGAACATCGTCCCCCACGGTTCGATTCCCCTGGCATGGGAATTTTTGAGCAGTTCGTGCATAGCCGTTGTCCGTTGCCACATCGTGGAGGGCAGCGCTGCCCGGAGCTCTTCGTCGGCGTCGTAGCCGTCAATGAAAGCTGCCAGTGCTTGTGCAGCCATAAGCGGGTCAGCCGATGCGTCGTTTAGTGTGAATGACTGCGCGGCGTATGCGAGATCCCATAGGCGTGTACTTGGTGCGGCCGCATCCCAGTCGATGAATACCCATCGGTCTCCGATGAGGAGATTCCACGGGGCCAGATCGTTGTGGCAGATCAGGTCGGCTCCGGGTGCCGGAATGTGTGTGATCCAGGTTGAGCCGAAGTCCGGCTCGTAGGCCGCACTGGCATCATGGATAGCGCGCACTAGGTGACCTACCCGGGTAAGTTCTGAGAGCGACAATGGTCCAGCGTCCATGGCAAGGCGACCAGGGACAAACTCTGTCACTTGCCGCCCCTGGGAGTCTTGTTCATAGACGGCAGGCACATCAACGCCCGCGTTGCGCACAGCTTCCATGTACGCGAGCACATTCGGAGTGGCTGCCGTCCACGGTTTACGTACCGTGGAGCCAACGCGCACCACGCCATCGGTGGCGTTGCCTCCATCCAGGTGAACCTCTTCCATCCCACAAGACTAGCGCTCACGCCTTGGCGCTCCGCAGAGGGACGCTCCACGGGGACGCCCCTCAAGCCGGTCCTCTATAGGAGCGCCCGTAAGAGGAACCTCCTTCGGGCAGTTGAAGAGATGCGCCTAGAGAATAACGCTGGTTTGGGTTCCTACGTATTCAAATCCTGAGCGAAGTGCCGTACGAATCGAAGCGGTATTGTCCATGCGGGCGCGCCACTGCGGAATGAGGGCGCAGTTCATTGCTTGTTCCATTGCGATTGCAACCGCATTAGAACCGAGCCCACTTTGCCGCTTATCGGGCGCGGTGAGGACTCCAAGGTGAGCCAGTTTTCCTTCCCAAATGTCGTAACCGGCTCCTGCCAGTGGCTGTGGCCCATTGTCGCACTCGCTGAGTAGGACAAAGGTACTCTCCATCTCGCTCAAGCCTACTTCCGCCGAATCGTCGGGAAGGCAGATGCTCTCCAGCGCAATAGCGTGCTCTTGCTCGCGGCTTGCTGTCATTCGGAGATTTGGGGTTGGTGGCGCTGTGTCGCAGTAATACAGTTCCGCTTCGCCGAGAGCTTGGCCGCCATATGGAGCGCTGATTTCCATCAGTTTCGCATGACTGGCAAGTTCGGCGTCGGTCAAGTCTTGGGCTGCTTCTATCGCCCAGGAAGGGCCGACTAAAACTCCAGTGCCGAACAAAGACACAAACATGAGCAGGGCACTATCGTCCTTTTCGCGATATACCCGATTGCCTTCGATTTCCAGAGTCTCCGGGGGGACGCCAAGGATCTGTGCCCAAGCCAATTGAATACTTGTGATGGTGCTGGATTTTAGCTTCATCCAGAAAGACTAGCGGATTCGAGAAGTGAGGATTACTTGACGAATTTCAAGGAAAGAACGTGAATGATGATTCCGGCCAAATATCGATGGACCCCAATTTAGCTACCTAGCAGTTGGCCTGAATTTGGGTTGCATACTCCCATAAGCCGGTCCGTAAGAGGAACCTTTTGCGGGACAACCCGAACAGCTTGGTGCCCGGAACGGCTTTACTCTAGCCTCGCGCCTGAAACGCCTTGCGGTATTCCATCGGTGCCACACCTTTGACCGCCCGGAACCGCTGCCGAAACGATACCGGCGTTGCATAGCCCACGGCACTGGCGATCTCAGCAATCGAGGCATGACTCTCCTCAAGCAATTGGCTGGCCTGCTCCAGGCGCCAATTCATCACCCACTGGTGGGGCGTCGTTCCAGTCTCTGCCGTGAACCGTCGTACAAAGGTGCGCTCGGACATGCACGCGTTCCTGGCAAATTCTGCAATCGTCCTCACTTGCCCCGGATCGGCTGCCAACAAGGAACGGACCACCTCCAACGCCACCCCATCGGGATCTTTCACCGCGACCGGCGAACGCATAAATTGGGCTTGGCCGCCAGTACGGTGCGGTGCCATGACCATTGACCGTGAAACCATCGTGGCCACCTGGCTCCCGCACAACAACCGGATCAGGTGAATGCTCAGGTCGATCCCGGCCGCGACTCCTGCCGAGGTCCAAACACGGTCGTTCCCCACGAAGAGCACTGTGGGATCGACGTGGACTTCGGGGTAACGTACAGCCAAGGCATCGGCCAGTCCCCAATGTGTTGTGGCTGTCCGTCCATTCAGCAATCCCGTTTCCGCCAAGACAAATGCACCCGAGCACAACGACGCGATAACAGCTCCACGTCGGTGAGCCTCGGCGATGGTGCGCAAGTACCTGGCGTCGGGAACCATATCAGAGTCGCCCAAACCAGGGATCAGAACCACGTCGGCACACTCAGCCCAAGCCAGCGATGCATCCGGGGCGCAGTGGGCGCCTTCTGTCAGCCGGACTGGCCCGGTTTCATCGGAACAACGGCGAAGATCTATATCCAGGGGCGGCAACGACAAGCGTTCGGGCGCCCACGTTTCAGTGATGATCGCGACGTCAAAAAGCCGCGATCCGGGCAATAGGAGCAGGGCAACGGAGAGCATCAATACATCATATGGCGGGAAACCATCGAACAATGTCATAACTGCCACTCACAGGGGACCAATGAACACGGGCAAAGTTGTACTTATGGATACAACCGACCTGAATATGACGGCAAATACAACTCACGGTGGGGCGTCGCAGCAAACGCGCTCGGAGCAGTCCGCTGAACTTCGAGTGTCAGCAAATGCGGCACTTCTGGTTATTGACGTGCAACAGACGTTTGATGACCACAGCTACTGGGGTGATCGCGACAACCCGGATGCAGAAAGGAACATCCTCTTACTGGTCGAACATTGGGCCAAAGAGGGGCTTCCCGTCGTCATGGTGACTCATACGTCGCAGCGACCCGAGTCTACCTTCCATCCAGATCGGAGCAGCTCGCAACTCAAACCATTCTTGGCTGCCGTTGAACCGACGCTGGCAGTCACTAAGACAGTTAATTCCTCATTTTATGGGTCTCCTGATTTGGCAGCGTGGCTCACGAGCAATGGCATTGAACAAGTTGTCCTCTGCGGAATCCAAACCAATATGTGTGTCGAGACAACAGCAAGAATGTCGGGCAACCTCGGATTCAGCACTGTTGTGGCAATCGATGCATGCCATACCTTTGACTTGGAGGGCCCCGATGGTTTGGTAACCAGGGCGGCAGACCTCGCAAAGATCACCGCAACTAACTTGCACGGGGGCGGCTTTGCAGCCATTGAAACAACCCAAGCCATCCTGAAGCGTTTCTGAGGCAAGAGTGTTGCGGGGCGGCATCCAGTAACGCCCTGCGGCACGCGAACCAGAATGACGTTGCCTGTCAGGTGGCGACTGTACTTAGAATTTTTAACAGTCTTCTACAACGTAACGACGCACCCGCAGGGGAACGCTTTGCGGTCGGCAATACAGAATTCAAAGTTACGTGTTCAGAATCAGTCGATTCGCTCTTGTGCCGTTGCGGGTCCTCGAACGCGAGAACGCCAATATCCCAGAAATATTGCGACTGCTCCCACTACGAATAGAAGTACGTTAACGACGATATAGGCAAGACGATCATCGCCGGTCACTGACCAGCTACTAAGCGTTCCGGTAACGGCCAAGAGCAACAGAACCGTTCCAATAGCCTTCAATCTTCCAAGTATCATGTTCCCAGCCTAGCGACCGTGGAACTAGGAATGAACGAGCCCATATAAGTTGGAGTCATTGTCCGCTAAGGAACGCTCACTGGGACGGTATGAACGCTTGTGGGCAGCGGAAGCTATACGTCAGTTCTCCGAAGCGATTCGGATGCAGCAGGGCGGTATTAGTGCCGTACCTCGCAAGGAAGCCGCTGTCGGCCCGCCGTCGCTAAATACTGGCCGACCCGGCCCGCAGAGCAGCAAGCCAGCTTTCCCAGGCAGGCCAAAGAAGTGCAGTCAAGGCGTCGTAGCCTCCGGCTCCTGGATGGGCCCCATCGCCCTCGCATACCTCGCGCCGCCAAACCTCATGGCCCTGCATCTGGCTCACGACACTCACGTAGGGAACGGATTGACGGGCGCATTCAGCCTCCAACAAGGCATCTAGGACAACGACTCGTTCGCTGTGCCCGTCGTCATCGACCGCCGGCGGACCGACCATCAGGACAGGCCACCCCGACTTGCCAAGCTGCGTCAAAAGCTCACGCAAATGGGATACCGAGGCTTCGGATGCGACCCGTGATGCACCGGATTCAAACATGGTGTCGTTGACGCCGAAAGACAACACCACACCCGCATGGCTTCCGGCAGGAAGGCGGGGCGTGCATTCGGTCCGGAAGCGGTGGAGGATGTCGGCGCTGGTGTCTCGTCGAATGCCCAGGTTGTAGGCGGTCAAGGTATGCCCTTGTGCATGGCTGCGCGCTGCCAAGCGTCCGGCCCAGCCCAAGTGCCGGGCATCGCCCACTCCGGCAACGAAGGAGTCGCCGATAAAGCAGACTCGCACATCCGGTTCCGACTGCTCCTCAATTTCCACGGTATTCGTGTCAGTCACGTTCATTCCTCCCGCGCTTCGTTGTCATCTCGTCCATGGACGGCAATGCCCAACGCATCCAGCACCGGCCACAGCGTTGAAGGGTCGTGGTCCACACCAGGCACGTATTCGGTGATACCGACGCCGACCAGATTGCCCCGGGCCCGAAGGCTGTTGATTACCGCAACCAAGGTAGCGATGCCCAGCCCACCGGGTTCGGGAACAGCCACGGCGGGCCACACCGAGGGGTCCAGAACATCCAGATCCAGGTGCACGTAGAGCGGGGCACCGTCGGGCAGCCACCGGACCAGAAGTTCTTCCAGGAGGTCCGGTTCGTTTTGCAGTTGTTCGGGGTTGATTACTGGCAGCTCGTGTGCGGCAATGAATGCCTGCTCGGGAGGGTCCATGGAGCGGGTGCCCAGGAGCGCGCATCGTTGCTGAGACAGGGTGGTGGACGGGACCAGATCCGGGTGGCCATCGCCGAAGAGGGCGCGCAGCGGCATGCCGTGTGCGTGTCCGCTGGGGCTGGACTCCGGCGTGTTCAAGTCCGCGTGGGCGTCGATCCACACAACGTGCAGTTCCGGGTGGATCGAGGCCATGTGAGACACTGAAGCCACTTCCACAGTGCAGTCTCCACCCAACGTCAGTAGGCTGCTCGGCTCAAGGACGCGCAAGGCATTCGAGGCCGCGGCCAGATGAGCTTCCACGGCATCGTGGTTCTCGATCAAGGGGTAGTCCCCGTTGTTCTGGTGCGTATCGGGTGTTCCAAAGTCCGGTTCCACGAGGTGCCGCACGGTCGATGGCGCGAGCATCTCGGCCAGACGAGTGGCGCCCTGCGCAATCCCGGGCTCGCCGCTGCCTTGCCATAACGGCACCACCAGCTGAAGGTCCCAATTGGTCATTTCGATCCCCACCTCATCTGTTGCAACCGGGTTCGGTTATTCTCATGCTAGGGCAGTGTCCGATGCTTAATGAATTCGCGAGTACGCAAGAGACGGTCGTTATTTCCCGAGGACGGCGTTCCTGAATGCCCAAGGTCTAGAACAAGGGATAGCCGCCCGCAAGCCGAACCTCCAACGGCAATGTCTCACTTTTTGCGAGGTAAGCTCACAATATGCCTGAGACTTCTTCTTAATCGGAATTGAATCCGGTGCCCGGCACTGTAGTGGAACTCGTGAGGAAATTGGTCGACGAGCCTTGGCCACGGTGCGATGAAGAACGCGAAAATCTCTTTGCTCGCCTTGGATTCAAATCTGGAGATCGGGCTGAGCTAGAGAATGATGAATCGCCTCACCAGATAACTGAGCTGGATATGGGCCTAGATGGACAACCCCTCAGTACCTGGGACACGTACAACGGACAGTTTCTAGGTGTAACCGTCCATCTCTACAGCACTCAAGAATCCTGCGACCCGGCTACGCAAAGTGGATTCAGCGAACTGCGGATGCGACTCACCGAACTCTTCGGAAAACCAGAGCATCCATGGGACGGCACTAAAGTGCTTCCCTGCATTTGGAATTCCAACGGCTGGGCGATCACTACGCACCTCTTTGATCGCCGGGACAGCAGCGTGATGCTGAGCGTGAATGATACGTCAGTAGCCGCCATTGCGGAGGCTGACGCGATATCCAGATAAGCAATCGCAGGAATACTGCAAGGGGCGCCTACTTGGAAATTGCCGGTACCTTAAGTCGAACGGATTGCGGAACAAAATCCGTTCCGAAACTTCCGAGATCAGGCATCTACGACGTTGAATCGTTGTACGGCTTGTTCTCCAGAATTTTAGTAATGCTGAACGGAGTATGGTTCAGCAAGCCATTGCGAGCTATCAGCGTAGTTTCGTGGTTTTCCCCCACGATGAAAGTCGTTGGCGATTGCCCCATGAGACTTTCAGAACCTCGATAGCGGACGCCCGCGCTAACGACGTGATCTCCAGCTTCTACAACGCTTTTCCAAGGAACGCCCCATTGCGCGCGGTGTTCTACACCGTCGACGGACACGAACGGTTTAGCAAAGACACGAAGGAACGCTGAGGAAATCCAGTGCGGACGCACATTGATTACGAGAGAAGAAGGCATTTTCCTAGCCTATCCAAATATCCCATAGGTCCAGATTTTCTAGCTGGGGAGCCAAGCCCTATAGCCGGCTCCTTTAGAGAGGCGACCGTAAGTGGAACCTTCTACGGGACGGGTAGCGGCGGAGACGCTGTGGGTTTGCCCTGAAACCATGTAGGGCCGAGCTGGCCTCTAATGTGCAGCGGACAATTCTTCGTGCAACACTATCCACATGTCACCGTTTACCATGTCTACTTCACCAGCCATACCCGATGCCGAGATCCTGTCGCTGTACAACTCGGTTGGCTGGACGACCTATACGAAAAGCCCGGATGTGCTCTTTCAAGCGATCAAGAATTCTTCCTTTGTCGTATCTGCCTGGAATGCGGATGGCAAACTAGTTGGTCTCGCTCGGACGATTTCCGACGATGCAACCATCTGCTATCTCCAAGACATCTTGGTTCATCCGGACCTTCACAGAACGGGCGTAGGGCGTGCGCTCTTCGAGCAAGTACTAGAGCGATACGAACACGTACGCCAGACGGTGCTCATCACGGATGACGAGCCATGGCAACGTGCCTTCTACGAGTCCATGGGGCTGACCGAGGGGGCCGACTTCAGCGTTGGACCGGTGCGCGTCTTCGCCAAATTTCGGTAGCTTCGGGTCGATGCAACGCAAAACCTGCGTCCATTCGAGGTGAGAGCGGAGCTGGGCGACTGGCCCGATTAGGGAACCCTTTGCGGGACGGCCCGTTGGCCGTACCCATCCATTGTGATTCACAGCGACAAGTGGCGGTATTTTCATAGCGTTTCTTGACGCACGACCGAACGTGAATCGATCGTTTAGGTTGCGGCGAGGAACCCGCGTAGAACTGTGATCCATTGCTCGGATGCATCCAGATGTGCATCGTGGGAAGCCTCGGTGAGGTCCACTCGGGTCACATTCCTGCCGCGGCCGACGAACTCGGCTTTCTGGTTCTCGGTGAACATCCCGTCGTCCGCGTACACCGCCAGCGTGGGAGCGGTGATGCTCTCCCATTCCATCCAGCGCGGCACGGCCACCTCGCTGATCGTTCGCACCATCACGTCCGCATCGAACCGCGGGTAGAGGCCATCCTCGCGTTCCTCCAGATCGGCCACCCAGGCCTGGGCCAGCGGGCCATCGCCAAGCGATTCCTTTGCATTTTCGCGGCTGGAGAACGGCACCTCCCAAGACCGGAAATAGTCGCCAAGCGCAGCATGATCCTCCGCAGATCCATTGCCCTCGTTGCCTTCCAGAAGCACGAGCCTTCGCACGAGAGCGGGGTGTGCAGCGGCCACGAGCATCGCGGTATGGGCTCCCATTGATTGGCCCACGAGATCCACCGGTTGCGACGATTCCGCCTCGATCACCCGCACGACATCGCCCACGAACGCGGTGCGTGAAGTATCGGCTGGCACGCGTGTGCTGAACCCGTGGCCGCGCTGGTCGATCAAGATTACTTTCCGCGGCGAAAGTGCCCGCGCGGTCGGAGTGAATTCGCGGCTACTTCCCGCGAGTCCGTGCAAAATGACGACCGCTGGATCAGTGCCGTTGAAAACGGAATATGAAATAGTGATGCCGTCACCGACAGTCAGTGCGTGTCTTGTCTCACTCATTTATCAAAGCTACATCAGTGGACGTCACTAGCCGGAGAATCTGTACTCCAGGGTCCGCGATGCGGTCTACTCTTCCTATGCTTAACCGAAACAGTGCGAACGCAAGAGACTCAACTTCGGCCCTGCCAATTTCCGCAGGCGACTGCATAAGCGTTCGAACACTTCTGCACTGCGCTAGAGTGCCCGTTGGGGAACCTTGACTGGGACACCGGGCCTGACTGAGGGCAGTCGGACCAACTATCAAATTTGCTTGAGCAGGCGTCGTTCGATTTGGTCGGAAAATTCGTCGACTTTCACCTGTTTCGCATCCGCAAATCCTGCCCTCTCGTAGACACCGAGGGCACGGTCGTTGTCATTGATGACCCAGAGTTCGAGAGCGGCCCGACCTAGGCTCCGGGCATGCTCTTCCGCGCCGACGAGCAAGGCGCTTGCCACGCCGCTGCCCCACGAATCTGGGCCCACTGCCAGGTAAAAGATTTCCAGATTTTCTGCCTGTGGTGCGAATAGCGTGAAACCCACGTAAGTGTCGACTTGCCTTGCAAGGAGTAGCCGGGATCCTTCCAAACTCAGGCGCCTTTGGATCCCTCGCATTTTTTCCTCGCCAGTTGCCGGCTCTGGAAGCCCGTCACGCAGTGCCGTGGCGCGAGCTCAAATCAATGCGGCACTCCTGACCGCATGTGGCTCAAGACTCACGGCCAGCTGTAATTCATCATTCAATTCCATCACCCAACATCCTGCCACAACGCCCGCTTCCCAGTCAGGAACCTACTGCGGTACAGCCACAGTTAAGGTGCGCCTGCTGCTCAGTTAAGAATCTTGCGAATGAAGAAACAGTCGGGGAACCGGGTCGAAGCCGCTTCCCATCCGTCACTTGCAGCAGGCAGGGGGCGCAATGAGAAGATCGATACTCGCGTGACTTCCCAGGTGTCGTCATCGAGTTCGAGTGCGTGTTCGCCGTGTAGCGAACGGATTAGCTTCCAGCCTTGTCTTCCGGCCGCATTGATCTGCTCCACTTCTTCATTGCGCGAAACAGGACCCACGATCCGCCTGGTCTCCGTGGCTTGGATTGCCTCGGTTCGGCGGGTGTCGAAACGCTGCTGGGCAGCCTGGCGGGAAATTCCAAGCGCTTTGCCGATTTTTGCCCAACTCAATCCAGAAGCTTGAGCAGTCGCAACCGCCTGCGATTGAAGCTGTGTGGATACACGGGCTATGTCGCCAAAAGCGGCTACGGATCGAAGGACGGCCTCTGGTGATTGCATGGAGTCCTCGTCCGAGGGGCTTGGCCCCAGGTCGGCCGCGAGTTTCGATAGTCGTACGGAAAGGGAGACGTCGGCTTCGTTGCTCATAGCTCTTCCTTGTCCGCTGGACGCCAAGGGTTTGCACGTGAAGCCGCGGTGGATTTCTGAACGAAAACCACTGCGAAGCCGATCAAGCTGGCTATCAGGGCAATCCACCCAGTCACGCTGATGATGAAACCCGGGAGTCCTAAGCCTACAAATGCCGCGAACACCACCATGCAGATGCCGAGCACTAGGGCGACCAGAAAGACTTTTCTTGCAGTGCGAATTCTTGTTGATGTAGTCATGTGTCAAGGATAGATTGACGCACCGATGATGTCAATGAGTTGTTGACACTCTCGGGTCTCGCCCACTTGGCGACGAAAGGGAACCCTTGCACTCAGGTACAGGTTGCCATAAGCAGGCTGTCCCGTAAGCCGGTCCCCGAGAGGAACGCCCGTAAGAGGAACCTTGAACGGGACAGCTTTGCCTACGCTCGCTGTGTTATGACACTTTTCCGGGCGGTGAAGTCCACCAAGGGAACCAAGGCATGGATGCTGATTGGCCTGCGATTGCTAGGGGAGGCCACGCTCAGGAGCGTGGCCTCGCGCACCGATGGGCCCGGACCCGTTGTCGGGGGATCCTGAGCCCCTGGTGAGCGCTGCGAGGGCATTTAGACGCCGGCGTAGGAGTGCAGCCCGTTGAAGTAGAGATTCACGACGGTGAAGTTGAACACCAAGCAAAGGTAGCCAATAATGCTCAGCCATGCCGAGCGGGCACCGGTCCAGCCGCCGGTTGCACGGGCGTGCAGGTAGCCGGCGTAGACAACCCAAATGACGAAACTCCAGACTTCCTTGGTGTCCCAGCCCCAGTAGCGACCCCATGCGGCCTCGGCCCAAATGGCACCGGCCATCACGGTGAACGTCCACATCACGAACGCCACGGCATTGATGCGGTATGCAAAGTTTTCGAGGGCGGCGGCACCGGGGACCAGGCGCATGAACGGCAGCTTGTCGCTCTTGCCGGTAGCCAGCGCATCCATCCTGGCGTGTTGCACCAGCTGAAGGACGTTCATGGCGAAGGTGATGGTGAACAGGGCCGAGGCCAACACCGCAATGGAGACGTGGATGATCAGCCAGTAGCTCTGCAGGGCGGGCACCAGGTGGGCAACCGGGGTGGGGAAGCCCATGGTGGCGCCGCACAGCATCACGGTGACCAGGCCGATGACGAAAGTGCCCATGAAGCGCAGGTCTTTCTTCACCAGCACCAGCGAAAAGACGAGGGCGACCAGGAAGGAGCCGGTGGACAAGAATTCGTACATGTTGCCCCACGGCACCCGGGCCGCCGCAATGGCCCTGGCAACCACGGCAAAGCCCTGCATGAGCACACCGAGCCAGGTCAGTGAGACCGCGACCTTGGCCGCCATGCGCTTTGTGGAAGCGACGGTGTAGTCCATGGAATCGTTGACCAACTCATGGGTCGATCTGTCCGCAGGCGGGGAGTCGGTCGCCCCGGCCGCGACCAGCACCTTCTTTTCCGAGGCGAGGGTGGCGGCGTCGATCTCCCGGATGAGCTTGCTTGACTTCGCAAGGTCCCACGCGAAGGCGACGAAGGCTGCCGCATACACAAGAGCCGACAGCAACATGAACAGGTCGCTGTATTGTCCCAGGGCCACGTTGATCGTGGGCATGTCGTTTTCCATTCGGTCTCCTAGACTCCGGCTCGCTCAACGGCGGGCCACTGCTGTTCAAGGAGCTTGCGCAGCTCCTTGGCCTCGGATTTAAGTCCGTGGTCTTCTCCGCGGGCCAGCAATCCGTATTCGATGACCCGCTCTTCACGGCCCGAGCCGTCAACGGAGGTCTTGATTTTCACCCAAGCACGGCGACGCGGGGTGAAGAGCGAGATGCCCAATCCCAACAGTGAAAGGGCTGCAAAGACCGCGACGGGGCGCCTGCTCGGGTCGTAGGCGATGTCCACGCCGATATAGCGCTTGAGTCCGTCAAAGGAAATGCTTCCCTTGCCGTCGGGCAATTCGTAGGTCTGCCCGGCACCTAGCACGATGCCGCCGGCCTCGAGGTGGCGGTTGTTCATCTCGGTGAGCCGGTCGGTTTCCAGCACGTAGACGTTTTGCGGCATGCCGTCATCCAGCCCCAGGTCCCCATAGTAGGAATTCAGCTGGAGCTGCGGGTTAATGGCGTTCGGGTCCCCGGAAATCGCGAACCCTGTCTCGTCCGTCATCGCGGTGGGCAGCAGAAATCCCTGGAACCCCAGCTGGTCCGGCTTCGCATCGGGGGCCTTGATGACCATCAGGGAGGTGTACATGCCATCCTGCGGCACGGAGACCACCGGGCCGCTGAAGACAACGTCACCGTTGCCGTCACGTACGGTGACCACCGGTGCGTAGCCGTTGCCGACCAGGTACATGTCCGCGCCATCGATGCGCAGCGGGTGGTTGACTCGGATCGTTTCCTGCTGGGGTTCCGCACCGGGGCTGCGACGGGTTTCGACCTCGGCGGTGAAATCGAGGGGCTGGCCGAAGTGCGTGGTCGATTCGCGGTCGAAGGTGACGTTGAACTTCTCGAGCTTCACCGAGTAGGGGTCCAAGGAGTCTTCCTGGAACCAAGTGCCGGGCGTGAAAGCGTCGTAGGACACCAGGGAGTTGACGAACGTGTCCCCCTCGACCAACAGGTGCTGCCCGTTGTAGCCAAACGCCCCACCGATACCCACCGAGGCCAGGAGTCCCACCAGAGACGTGTGGAACAGGAGGTTGCCGATTTCCCGGGTGTATCCCCGTTCCGCGCCGACCGACGGGTTGGCCCCCTCGGTGCGGGCTTCGGAGCGGTATCCGCGTTTCTTCAAGAGCGCCGCGGCTTCCCTGGCGATTTGCGCGTCGCTGAGACCGGACTCGGAGGCCGGCTGGATCCGGATGGCTCCATTCTGCGGCAGGCGGTCCAGCCGCGAAGGCGTCCGTGGCGGCGGGGTTCGCAGCGCCTGGGCGTGCTTCTTGACCCGGGGCAGGATGCACCCGATCAGGGAGATGAACAGCAGCAGGTAGATCGCCGAGAACCACACCGAGGAATAGACATCAAAGAGCTGGAAGCGGTCAAGCCACTGGCCAAGCACCGGCTTGTTGGCCAGATAGGTGGTCACCTGCTCCGGGTTCACCGAGCGCTGGGGAAAGAGCGAGCCGGGCACCGCCGCCACCGCCAGGAGCAGCAGCAGGAAGAGTGCGGTGCGCATGCTGGTGAGCTGGGTCCAGGCCCAGCGGAGCATCCCAAGGAACCCGAGGGCCGGGACCGCAATGTCTTTTTTAGAAACTTTTTTCGCCATTAGATGGGCAACCTGACCTCGTTGGTGAACCAGTCCTGCAATTGCGTGACCCACGAACCCCACAGACCGGTGGCCATCAGGAGTCCCAGCAGTATTAACATGCCGCCGCCGAAGCGCATGATCGCCAGCTGGTGCCGGCGGAAGAACTTCATGGTGCCCATTCCGCGGCGCAGACCAAGTGCGATGAAAACAAACGGCAGGCCCAAGCCCATGCAGTAGAAGAACGTCAACAAGGCGCCCTTGGCGGGGTTGGGATCAATGCCTGTGCTCATCGCAAGGACTGCCGCCAGCGTGGGCCCAATGCACGGTGCCCAGCCCAGGCCGAAGGTGACACCGAGAACCGGGGCACCCCAGAGTCCTGCGGGCGGTTTGCGGTGGATCTTCGCATCGCGTTGCATGAACGAGAAACCGCCCATGAACACCACTCCCATGAGGATCACCAGCACGCCCAGGAGTTGGGTGACCCAAGAACCTTCGAATCTCATCCAGACGGCGATCTGTGAAAAGACCACGCCCGCCAGGACAAAGACGGCAGTGAAACCGAGGATGAACAGCCCAATGCCCGCGACCATGCGACCACGCTTCTGTTCGGCGAGGTCGGCGCCGGACAGGCCGGTGACGTAACCCAGGTAGCCAGGCACCAAGGGCAGCACGCACGGGGACAGGAAGGAGACCAGTCCCGCAAGGATGGCCACGGGGACCGCGAGGATCAGCGAACCGTCCTGCACAATCTCTGCAAACTGGTTGCCCCCCTGTGCAGGAATTGCGAGGGAAGCAACGAGCGATGAAAGCATCACAGGGCCTCGGTGAGGGCGGTATCGATCAGGGCCTTGAGCGTACTTTTTTCTGCAGCACCCAGAATGCGTGCCGCGACCCTGCCCTGCCTATCCAGCACCAGGGTGGTGGGCACCGCTTGCAACGGAACGTACTGGGTCATGGCCAGCTGGATCGCGCCCTGGGTGTCCTGCACCGAGGGGTAGGTGATGCCGAAGGTGCGTTCGAATGCCTCGGCGGCCTCCTTTTCGTCGCGCACATTGATGCCAATGAACTCGACCTTGCCCTCATATTGGCTGCTGAGTTCCACCAAGTGCGGGGCCTCGATCCGGCACGGTGCACATGCCGCGTACCAGAAGTTCAGCACCGTTGCCTGGCCCACCCAGGTGGCCGAATCAATGGTGGTTCCGTCGTAGGCCACCGCGCTGATCTTGACCGGTGCGGTGCGGGATTCCGGACCGTATTCCTCCACCGAGCCGTCACCGGCAATGTAGTTCTTGTTGTTTCCCTCCCGCGCCTACTTGGCCAGGGAGTCCTCGCCACCGGAGCATGCGGCCAAGGGCAGTGCGGCGGCGGCCAGGGCAGCGACTCGCAGGAAGGTGCGGCGTCCCGCATGCTTCAAGGGGGACGGAAGGGGGTCGGTCATGATTTCTAGCTCCTGGGATGTTCGCAGCGTTGGCCAAGAGGTCCACGCTGGGTATATACATTGCGGACTGCGAGGCGGGTTCCGGTGTTACCGGCACCGTCCCCACCGTGGATTGCTGGGGTTATTTGGCAATCTGTTCCAGTTCGGTTTCGGGGTTCGGGGATTGCGGTGACGAAAGCGTGCCGGCCCTGTCCTTGCCGGAGGTGGACTTGTTAGAGTCCAAAGGCCCCTCCCTCGACGAGGATGAACACCCCGAGGCCGATGAGGACGATCGGGAACAGGACGTGCTCCCAGCGTTCCAGGACCTCGGCAATCGGCCGGCGCGTGGCAATGAACTTGGCCAGCACCACGAGAACTGCAACCAGTGCGAGGAAGGCGATGCAGTATGCCACCACGGCGGTCGGTCCCACGCTGAGGAAAACCGGAACATAGACCCCGATGTTGTCCCCGCCGTTGGCGAAGGTGACAGCCGCGACAGTCAATACCCCCACGTTCTTGCCAGCGACTTTGGCATCATCGTCGTCGTCGGCTGCCCGCCAGGCTCGCCATGCCGCCCACAGGCCGAGGAACAGGGGGATGAGGCCGAAGTAGGGGATCGCCTGGGGAGGGAGGAATACCCCCGCGCCTAGCGCCACGAGGACGGCCGTGGCGAGGATTCCGCCAAAGCCGAGATACTGGCCCGCCAGGATCCGGGCCGTTGTCCCGCGCTGTCCGGCACCGCGGGCGAAGAACAATGAGAGCACGATGATGTCGTCGATGTTGGTGGCCATGAACAGGCCGATGGCCTGCAGGATGGAGGGGATGAGATCCATGGTGTCCTTTCAGGGTGGGGGATCGGTGGCGCCGCCTGGCTCCGGTGGCGCCACCGGTATTTTGTCCGCGCTGCGCCGGATTGCGGCAGGGCGAGTCGGACGGACTATCCGGGATTTTCTTCCGGTTGGCGCCTGAACGCCCCGAGGACCATCAAGGCGGCACCCGCGGTGACAAGGACGTCTGCGAGGTTGAAGGTGGGGAACCATCCGCTGTGCAGGAAGTCCACGACCCCGCGCCCGTCCAGCCGGTCAATGAAGTTCCCCAGTGCGCCGCCGAGCAACAGGGCCGCGCCCGTGCGGGAGAGCCCGGTCATGACCGGTTCGGAGGCCAGCAGGAACCAGGACAGGGCCGCGATAATCAGCCCGGTCGCGGCCGCGACTGTCCAGGGCGGGAGGGATGCGCCGAGGCTGAAGGCCACCCCGGTGTTGTAAAACAGCCTGATGTCCAGCGGCCCCAGGCCCAGGGACTCGCCCACGGTCAGGTTTCTCTCCGCCACCCACTTCGAGACAAGGTCGGTGGCGGCGAGCAACGCCGCCCCGCCCAGCATCACGGTCCGGGACCGGGACCGGAAGTGGCCGGACCGCCCTCCTGTGGTCCGCTCGGCTGCCGCGCTCATGCCGCAGGCTCCAACACGGGGCCGGGCTGCCGGGCGTCAAGCTGGTTTTTCCGTGCTATCCGTCCGGCACGCACGCCGTTGGCGATGACAAGGATCTCGGCCAGCTCGTGGATCAGGACCACGGCCGCCAACCCGAGGATCCCGAACAAGGCAAGCGGGATCAGGAGGGCGATCAACAGCAGGGACAGCCCGACGTTTTGCAGCATGATGCGGCGGGTCCGCCGGGCGTGGTCCAGCACCTGGGGCAGGTGGTTCAGGTCCTCGCCCATCAGTGCGACATCGGCGGTCTCGATGGCGACGTCGGTGCCCATGGCACCCATGGCGATGCCGGTGTCGGCCGTGGCCAGGGCAGGGGCGTCGTTGACGCCGTCACCGACCATAGCGGTGGGCCGGTTCGCCTTGAGCCGGCGGATGATGTCCGCCTTGTCCTCGGGGCGCAGATCGGCGTGGACCTCGGTGATGCCGGCGTCCTTCCCCAGGGCGTTGGCGGTGATGGTGTTGTCGCCGGTGAGCATCACTGTCGTGTAGCCGGACCGGGTAAGCCGGGCGATGACTTCGCGGGCTTCGGGGCGAAGCTCGTCGCGGACCGCCACGGCTCCCACTACCTGGCCGTCCTGTTCAATCAGCACCGCCGTGGCACCGGCCCGTTGCATGCGCTCCACATCAGCGGCCAGTTCACCAGGTTCGATCCACCCCGGGCGGCCCAGGCGCACCCTTTGGCCCTTGAGCAGGCCTTCCAGTCCGGCTCCGGGGACCGTGTCCACGTCGGTGACGTTGGCCCGGTCCGGGGTCGCGGCGAGGATGGCGCGCGCCAGCGGGTGCTCGCTGCGTTCTTCGAGTCCGGCGGCCAGCGCCAGCACCTGCGCCCGGGTCGCCGAGCCGGCCGTGGCGACGTCGATGACGGCCGGTTGGTTGCGGGTGAGCGTGCCGGTCTTGTCCAAGGCGATGGTGCGGATCCTGCCCAGGGTTTCAAGCGCGCCGCCGCCCTTGATCAGCACGCCAATGCGGCTGGCCGCACCGACGGAGGCCACGACGGTGACGGGCACGGAGATCGCCAACGCGCAGGGCGAGGCGGCGACCAGCACCACCAGGGCGCGTTCGAACCAGAGCACCGGTTCCCCCACGATGAACCCGAAGACGATGATCAGGCCCGCGACGATGAGGATACCCGGGACCAGTCTTTTGGCGATGGAGTCGGCCAGGCGCTGGCCGGGGCCCTTGCGGGACTGTTCGGCCTCCACGATGTGCACGATGCGCGCCAGCGAGTTGTTCTCCGCGGTGCTGGTGACCTCGACCTCCAGCGGGCCGGTGCCATTGATGGAACCGGCCCAAACCTCGGTTCCCGGACCGGCTTCGACCGGCACCGATTCGCCGGTCAACGCCGAGGTGTCCAGGGAGGTGCGCCCGGTGACGATCCTGCCATCCGTGGCGAGCCGTTCCCCCGGGCGCACGACCATCCGATCCCCGGGGACGAGTTCTGCCGGGGATACGGTGAGCTGCGCGCCGTGGCGCAGCACCGTTGCCTCGGCCGGGACGAGGTCCAACAGGGCGCGCAGACCCCGCCGGGTCTTGGCGAGGGAATATTCCTCCAGGCCTTCGGAGATGGCATAGAGGAAGGCGAGCATCGCCGCTTCCTCTATCTGTCCCAGCAGCACCGCGCCCACCGCGGCGATCGTCATCAGCGTGCCGACGCCGATCTTGCCCTTGGCCAAGCGTCGCAGCGTGGAGGGAACGAAAGTCCAGGCCGCGACCAGCAGCGCGATGATTTCCAGCGGCAAGGTCAACCACTGCGGGCCCCCGACCAGGGAAATGATCCAGCCTGCCAGCAGCAGCACCCCGGACACGGCGGCGGCTCGCACCTCTCTCACCTGCCAGAAGCCCTCCGCTTCCGCTTCGCCAGTTCCGTCGGTGGGCGTCGTTTCGTCGCTGCAACCACAGGCGTCGCTCATCGGGCATTCTCCTTCGCGATGTCGTTTTCTCTGGCGGCGGTGCCATAGGTTGGGCACAGGCTCACCGCGTTGCCGGTTGCGGCGAGAAGAACTTCGGCCTGGGCCAGCATGTCCATGAGCTCGGGCCGCGTCAGCGAGTAGTGAACACTGCGGCCCTCTGCGCGGCCCTCAACGAGTCCGCAGTCCCGCAGGCAGGCCACGTGCGTGGACACCGTCGATTGGGCCAGCCCCAGCTCATGGGTTAGCTGGCTGACCCTCACCTCGCCATGCGCCATCCGCTTGACGATGGCGAGACGGGCTGGATCGCCCAGGGAATGGAACAGGGCGGCTGCCGGGTCAAGCCCCTTGCAGCCGTCCTCACCTCTATATTCAATCGTCATGTATCGATCATATCGTAAATTACGATATGTGGAGTTTGATGCACGCAGTGGAGGCTCCAGAGCGCGCCCCTGACCTCTATTGCCAGGAGCGTCGGGGATCGAGATAGCGCAGTCGCCGCCAGCCTTGCAAGGCAATTGCCCGGGGGGTGCCCCTATGTAAAAGTCAAGCTATTTTCAGCTCTGGAAGGTCATAGAGTGACCCGTCACGGATCATGGCGAACAGGACTGTGAGCCGGCGGTGGGCCAGTGCGATGAGTGCTTGGTTATGGCGTTTGCCTTGAGCACGTTTCCGGTCGTAGTAGGCCCGGCTGGTCGGGTCGAACCTGATCGAGGCGAAGGCCGAGAGGAAGAGCGCTCGCTTGAGGCGTTTGTTGCCGGAATGGCTGACGCGTTCGGACTTGATCGAGGTGCCAGACTGGCGCGTGTTTGGCGCAAGCCCAGCGTAAGAGGACAGCGATGCGGCACTGGCGAAGGTCTTGCCGGAGGTCTCGGCGATGATGATCGCGGCGGTCCTGACGGCGACCCCGGGCATGGATGTCAGGACCGGGTAAAGAGGGTGGGCCTCCACCATTGCCTCCAAATGCGTGGCCACGTCCACGCGCTGGGCATGCAATGAGATCAACTGCCGTGCCAGGTGCGGGAGGACCAGGCCAGCAGCATCGGTGCCGACCACGACAACATTCTGTTGGTCCAAGGCTTCCAGAATAGCCCCGGTCCACGCGGTGTGCCGGCGGGCTCCGTGCTTTTTCAGCTTCGCATCGATCCGCGCTTTGCCAGCATGCTTCAGCAGCGCCGGTGTCGGCCAGGAGGCGAGGACCTCCAGCACAGCGTCATGCTCCAGCCAGGGGCCGAGAACGCGTTCCAGCGACGGGTGGATCTGGGTGAACAATCCGCGGATCCGGTTGCTGGTTTGGGTGATCTGACGTGCTAGATCCAGGTCGAATCCGGTGAGCATGCCTAAGGTGGCTTCGTCCTCGTCAGAGAGCTGAATGCTGCGCAGCGTGTGGGGCATGGTGCGGGCAGAGTCCGCGATGATGAAGGCGTCTTTTTCGTCGGTTTTCGCCGTGCCGGGATACATGTCTGCGATGCGCCACATCGAGAGTCCGGGCAGGTAGGCCACCGGAATGCCGAGGTGCTGGGCGACGGCGACGGCCAGGGCGCCGATGGTGGCTGGCTGATCCACTACCACCAGAACGGTGCCCTTGGCACTGAGATTTTCGTAGACAGCGGTGAGTTTGGCTTCGTCGTTGGGCAGGGTCTTGTTCCAGATTTTGGTGCCGTCTTTGGTGACGGCACAGGCCCAGTGGCCTGTTTTCCCGACGTCGAGGCCGAGGAAAATGTCGACATCCGTGGTGATCATGACTAGTGCTCCTTTGAACTAATTTCTGTTCAAGGTCGGCCAACCGTCGGTAGCAAAGTCTTACATCCACGTTATGACAGGCGTCCATTTTGGCGCCGCGCCCCTAATTAGCAATCACCCTGCTGCCATCCCAATCTCGGTGGCAACACCCCCGGACTATTGGATAAGCAGGGGCAAGACACCATGCCGAGATTGGTCGGCCGACAGTCCCTATGATCCTCTTTTAGGGGCTGTCAACAACATAACGGGTGAAGGCATTCGGCATAGTTGGGCCGAATGCTATATGCCCAGTGAAGTGCCTTTCAAGCGACCCCGGAAATTGATCACTATACATTGGATCATGTACCGTGGTGTTTGATGAAAAGCGCAACCCCCACGCATACCTCGGCCTTGACGCAGTTGGGGCACGCCTTGTCAGACGGGATCCGCACTCGGATCCTGTTGGCCCTGCGTGACGCCCCCGCGAGGCCCTCTGACCTGGCCACAGAGCTGGGCGTCTCCCGGCAGTCGATGTCGAACCAACTCACCTGCCTGCGCGGATGCGGACTGGTGGCGGCCCAGCCGGAGGGCCGCAACACCTGGTACCGGTTGGCCGACCCACGGCTCGGATCGGCCTTGGGGGATCTGCTGGAACTCGTCCTCACCGTAGACCCGGATTGTTGCACCCCCGAAGGATGCACCTGCCGGTAATGGGACCGCCGATCATCAGGGAACTGCATTCCCCCTTGCCGCGCTGCATGGAAGATCCGCGCCCGGCTGCGACCATCCCACCCCAAACTCCCCACCCGTCCGGCCTGCCCTGTTGCATGCCGACCACAGAACGGAACACCACGTGAGCACCCCCATCCCTCCCAGCACCCGCTCCCCGAAGAAGCCCAAGATCGTGGTCTGGATCCTGCTGGCGACCGCCATTGTCGCGGGCGTCATCGGCTACGTCATTACCCAGGGAAACTCCAAGGCCGCTTCCCCCCAAGCCACCGACGCCGCCCAACAACAGGTCGTGCGGGAGAACAGTCGGGTGCTTTCGCAGGCGCCGGATGAGAAGGCGGTCCTGGTGGAGTTCCTGGACTTCGAGTGCGAGGCCTGCGGTGCGGCCTACCCGTTCGTCGAGGAGCTGCGCGCCGATTACTCGGAGAACGTCACCTTCGTCCAGCGGTACTTCCCGCTGCCCGGACACCTGAATTCCATGAACGCCGCCGTGGCCGTGGAGTCCGCGGCGCAGCAGGACGCCTACGAGGAGATGTATAAGAAGATGTTCGACACCCAGGCCCAATGGGGCGAATCCGCCGACAACAAGAGCGCCCTGTTCCGCACCTATGCCGAAGACCTGGGACTGGACATGGCCGCCTACGACGCCGCCGTCGCCAACCCCGCCACCGAGGAACGCGTGAAGCTCGACGTCAACGACGGCAAGGCCCTGGGCGTCACCGGAACCCCGACATTCTTCCTCGACGGAAAGATGCTCACGGTGCAGAGCCTGGATGAGTTCAGGGCCGCCGTCGCAGCGACGGCCGCCAACTGATCCGCTGCCTCCATGCCAAGGAAAGACGCCATGAGCACACCGGCCACCGCTGATCCCGTAGCCGGCCCCCGGGACCCGGCGATCCGGGTGCCCCACTTCGCCCGCCCGCGCACGTTCGGCCTCGTGCTGCTGGTCACCGGGGCCGTGGCCTGGGTTGCCTCGGCCATCCTCGTCCTAGAACGCCTGGCCCTGTATGAGAACCCGGGCCACATCACCAGCTGCGACGTGAACCCCTGGGTTTCCTGCGGGCGGGTCATGGGAACCTGGCAGTCGGAACTCTTCGGCTTCCCTAACCCGTTGATCGGCATCGTCGCCTTCGCCCTTATCCTGGCCACCGCCATGATGGTGCTCTCCGGAGCCGCCCCCGGGCGCTGGTACTGGACCGGGCTACAAGCCGGGGTGAGCCTGGGAATGGTGTTCGTCATCTGGCTTTGGAGCCAGGCCCTCTTTGAGATCTACATCCTGTGCTTGTACTGCATGGTGGTGTGGGCGGCGATGATCCCCTTGTTTATCTTGCTCACGGTCCGCAACCTCGTACACGGCGTCATTCCCGCGCCCCGGGCCGTGGTCAGGTTCGCGGCCGAGTGGGCGGGAACGCTCGTGGCCATCGTCTACGTCTTGGTCGCAGGGTCGGTCTTTCTGCGATTCCTTCCCGCTTTCGTCGGCTGACCGGTCACCCAAGCAACAGGGGCCGTCAACCGCATTTTCTACCGACCCATGGAGAGTCAAGAGATGTCCGTCGAATTAAACTCCGTTGTGTCGTGCCCGTCGTGCGGCGTAGCCACTGCAGTTCAGATGCCGACCGACGCATGCCAGTTTTTCTGGGTATGCCCCGGCTGCGGGGAACGTCTGCGCCCAGAGGTGGGGGACTGCTGCGTTTTCTGCTCCTATGGGACGGTTCTCTGCCCACCCAAACAGCAGGAACGGGGGGGCTGCGGCAAACGAGGCTTGAAGACGTTACCCGTGAAAACTCTCAGATCAAGTGACAGACTACTTTCGTGGTCCAGAGAAAATTTACAGCTTTTCCGTGGGCAAGACGATTCAGTAGGGGTTGTGAACTTCATCCTCTCGGCATTTATGCTGTTCATTTTCAAGAATCCTGCATTGAGCTGAAACTCAAAGTCGTATCGCTGGGAACCGTCCCGTAAGCCGGTCGTCATACGGGACATACGTGTTCTTGACTGGGCTAATTTTTGAAACTCCGAGTTTTCAAACATTTCAGATTCCCATATACCCCGCCCGAGAAAATGCCCGGTGAAGGTGCCTTATGCGGGACATGGGAAATGAGCGAAAGGCGCCACATCGGTTCTGGGGAAGGAAACTTCTGTTGTTGCTCGATCGTGCGCTGGCGCTCGTGCGCTATTCGTGGGAAATGTTGATTCTTGGACACTCTCTTTTACGGAGACTAGCCCTCTGGTCATTTGGCCTGAAGCCCCGGTCCTGATGAAAACGCCCGCCAGGCTGTTGCCTGTTTCCACTGTTTGGAAGTTGCATTGCCGACGGTCGACTAGCCGGTATATGCCAACAACTGAGGCTATGAACGAAATAGATTAAAGAGGGTTCCGATTGTTCGGCAATTCACTGCCAGAGTGGCCAGCCACTTGCCTTCGCAGGGCTTGGAAAGTGAAACGAAACAGCGAACTGGCCGGCTTGCAGAACCTGAATTCCAAGGGAGGCCGTCGGTACGGAGCCGGAGACCGTCAGCCGCACGGTCTAGAACAAAATTGATGCAAGGCATGCTGAGCGAGAGCTTTGCTGTTCAAGGTGCAGCAGTCGGAGAGAGCGCGTGTTGCGCGATCAAGCGAGCTTGGTAGCCGCGAATTGGGAACAGTTGGAACCGTGTTGCCCGAGGTGCTGAATCAGTTGATGACCAAGCGTTTCACGGTGCTCCTGATCGCTTCGATGACATCAATGATGGTAATTCGATGCAAGTGTTCGGCTCTCAATAAAAGGTCGATTTGTCTCCCTGAATTCAATCCCTTGATTGGTCGTAAAGTCACCGTTTCATCCAAAGTCTTTCGTGCAGTGAAGCGCGGTAGGATTCCTAGGCAACCACTGGCTTCAACCAAGGCGCCGGCGGTGGCGTAATCGTTGACCCGGTGCTCGATCCGCGGGGCTTTACCGGCTAGTGCGGCGATGGTTTCCAGAACGTCGGCCGGTGAGTACCCTGAGCGGGAAACGACCCAGGGCTCGTCAATCACCTGCTCGGGGGAGAGCTCCTCGAATTTGGCCAGTAGATGATCTCGGTGGATCGCCACGTCCAGCGGTTCGAAAGCCAGAGGTATAACACTGATTCGGTCTTCGGGCCATGGGGCCGTGTGCGGCATCCGGTGCGCCAGCACCAAATCGTACGTCGAGGTCAGCGCCGGAAAATCCTGCTGCGAGACATCTTCGTCGGAAAAGCGCAGCGGGGGCAATTGGCCTTCCGGGTAGGTTAGCAACGGGGCGAAAATGGTCTGCCCAATGGAATGGAATCCCGCGATGCGAATGGGTGTGTCCCGCTCTTGATTCTGGGTGCGGATCCTCGCCGACACCTCGGCCAGGGTCGAAGCGACTGACGCCGCGGCCGAGGCCAACAGTTTTCCCTCGGTGGTCAGGACCAGCCTGCGTCCGTCCTTCTGTGTCAGTGGCACAGGGAAATTGCGTTGCAGTTGCGCCAAATGCTGCGAGACTGCCGAGGGTGAGACAAAAAGGGCCTTCGCCACGGCGTTGACGCTGCCCAAATCCGCGAGTTCACGCAGAATCCTCAACTGATGTAATTCCATGAAGTAAATACTAAATCGTTAGATCAGTAAATCAGTGATCTTCTAAGGTGTTGTCCCGTGCAGTCGGGTGCGACACTTGAAGCAACCCCAAGTCTGCCGTGCGCGCATCCAAGTGCCCGATCCTAAGGAACCAGCATGAAAGCACTGTACAAGTCCGGTCCCCATGCAGGACTCGAACTCGTAGATCGTCCAGAACCGGAGACTAGTGCCCACGAGGTCAAGATCCGTGTCATGACCGCGGGTATCTGCGGCACCGATCTGCACATCGAAGCCTTCGACGACGCCGCCAAGGCCATGATCAACACCCCGCTGGTTCCGGGCCATGAGTTCTACGGCGAAGTCGTGGAAATCGGCGACTTCGTGCACGGGGTCAAGGTTGGCGACCGTGTTTCCGGTGAAGGCCACGTCGTGTGCGGCCTGTGCCGCAACTGCCGCGCCGGACGCAAGCAGATGTGCATCAATGTCGACTCGGTCGGCGTGCAGCGCGACGGCGCCTTCGCAGAATTCGTCGTCATTCCCGAAAGCAATGTCTACATCCACCGCGATGAGCGCATCACCCCGCTGCTCGGCGCGATCTTCGATCCGTTCGGCAATGCCGTGCACACCGCACTGCAGTTCCCCATGGTTGGCGAAGACGTGCTGATTACCGGTGCTGGCCCTATCGGCCTGATGGCCGCGGCAGTGGCCCGCCACGTAGGTGCACGCAACATCGCCATCACCGATGTTTCCGAGCAGCGCTTGGAACTGGCAAAGACCATGGGCATCGACCTGGCCGTGAATGTAGCGGATACGCGTATCAAGGAAGCCCAGCAGAAGCTGGGCATGGTTGAAGGCTTCGACTACGGCATGGAAATGTCCGGCCACAAGACTGCCCTGCCGGAAATGATCGAGAACATGAACCATGGCGGCAAGATCTGCATGCTGGGCCTGCCAAGCGCCTCAATTGACATCAATTGGGGCAAGGTCGTCACCCACATGCTCACCCTGAAGGGCATCTATGGCCGCGAAATGTTCGAGACTTGGTACGCCATGAGCGCCATGCTGACCTCTTCAGAGGTCATGCGCGAACGCATTTCCTCGGTGGTCACCGACTTCCTTCCAGCTACCGAGTGGCAGCAGGGCTTTGAAGCGGCCCGCAGCGGCCACGGCGGCAAGGTCGTGCTCGACTGGACCGTTTTCCCAGGCTAAGAATTTCCCGGATCAACAAGGAGTATTTGCAATGTACACGGATCTCAAAGACCAGCTTGCCGCCGAACTGGACGAGCTGAAGTCCTCCGGCCTGTTCAAGGCAGAACGCCACATCGACTCGGCCCAGTCCGCGTCCATCCTGGCCGGCTCGCTGGGTGACGATGCGCGCAAAGTCCTGAATTTCTGCGCCAACAATTACCTTGGCCTAGCTGACAACCAGCAGATCATCGATGCGGCCAAGAATGCCATGGATGAGCGCGGCTTCGGCATGGCCTCGGTCCGCTTCATCTGCGGCACCCAAGACCTGCACCTGGAATTGGAATCCAAGCTCTCCAAGTTCCTGGGCACCGAGGACACCATCTTGTTCTCCAGCTGCTTCGATGCCAACGGCGGCGTCTTCGAATCGCTGTTCGGCAAGGAAGACGCCATCATCTCCGATGCGCTGAACCACGCCTCGATCATCGACGGCATCCGCCTGTCCAAGGCCGCGCGCTTCCGCTACGCCAACCAGGACATGGTTGACCTGGAAACCCAGCTGCAGGCCGCCGCGCAGCTCAACGACGGGGCCGGTGCACGCCGCACCATCATTGTCACCGACGGTGTCTTCTCCATGGACGGCTACCTGGCACCGCTGGAAGCCATCTGCGATTTGGCCGACAAGTACAACGCGCTGGTCATGGTCGATGATTCCCATGCGGTAGGCTTCATGGGCGCCACCGGCGCCGGCACCCCCGAGCATGCAGGGGTCTCGGACCGCGTGGACATCTACACCGGCACCTTCGGCAAGGCCCTGGGTGGCGCCTCGGGCGGCTATGTTTCCGGCCGCGGCGAAATCGTCGCGATGCTGCGCCAGAAGGCCCGCCCGTACCTGTTCTCCAACTCGCTGGCCCCGTCGATTGTCGCCGCAACCCTCAAGGCGCTGGACCTCGTGGTGGATTCCGGGGACCTGCGGGAGAAGCTCTTCGAGAACGCCGCGCATTTCCGCCGCCGCATGACCGAAGAGGGCTTCGAGCTGCTCGACGGCGAGCACGCCATCATCCCTGTGATGTTCGGCGACGCGGTCAAGGCCGCAGAGGTGGCAGGCAAGATGCTGGAACAGGGCGTCTTCGTGACCGCCTTCAGCTTCCCGGTGGTGCCCAAGGGCGCCGCGCGCATCCGCGTGCAGCTCTCCGCCGCGCATTCGGCCGAGGACATCGAGGCTTGCGTGCAGGCCTTCGTTGCCAGCCGCTGACCAGCTCGGTTGGCCCGGCGGCGTGCTTCAATAGGGATGACGAATTGGCATAACCAAAGGCGGAGGACTCATGGCTACCAGGGATGATGTGGCGCGCTTGGCCGGTGTATCTCCCAGTACCGTGTCCTACGTGATCAGCGGCCGGCGCAGCATTTCCGAGGCGACCAAGGCCAGAGTCGTGGCGGCCATGCGGGAGCTGAACTACACCCCGGATGCCTTTGCCCAGGGCCTGGCCGGATCCCGCCGGGGGATCCTTGCCCTGCACTTTCCCACCAGCGTGGACGGCTATTCCTCCACCGAGTTCGAATACGTCACCGCCGCAATGGAGCGTGCCCGCGCGCTGGGCTACCACATGCTCTTATGGTCCAATCCGATGACCGATGTCATGGGATTGGAAAGCTTGGTCGGGCAGAAGCTGGTGGCCGGGGTGCTGCTGATGGAAGTATCGATCAATGACCCGCGCTTCGATGTCCTGCGGCGCGCGGGCATACCTTTCGCTTCCATTGGCCGTCCCGATGACAATGCCGACCTGTCCTATGTCGATAATGATTTCGCCGAGGCCGGGCGCATCGCGGTGGACTACCTGGCGAATCTCGGCCACCAATCCATCATGTACATCAACGTCTCCGTGGAAGACCAGGAGGCCGGTAACGGTCCGGCCATCCGCACGACCCGCGCCATCTCTGAAGCCGTGCGCCTCCGCGGCATGTCGATGCAGGAAGTCCCGGTGGAAAACAACGCGCGCGGCGGACGGACGGCGTTGGATGCCTACCGGGACCTGCACCCGCGCCCCACGGCGGTGCTGGCGCTCAAGGAATTCGCCACTGCCGGTTTCGTCAACGCCGCTGGCATGGCGTCGTTGCGCATCCCAGAAGACCTCTCGGTAATTGCATTGGGTGTCGGCGATCGCTCGGCCGAAATGGTAGCCCCGGCACTGACCACGGTCGCCCCGCCGGGCGAGGCGGTCTCCCATGCGGCGGTGGACGCACTGGTGCAGAAAATCGAAGGCCGTTCCCAGGGTGCCATGCAGCAGCTTATCGCGCCGCTGATGACGGTCCGCGACAGCACCGGCCCGGCTCCGCGCTGAGCATCCCACGACAATCTCTGGACGATCTTCTTTCATAAATGTTGACGCGCGTCGATGATCTGCGTCACTATGGAGGGGATCACTCGTGCCAAGCTGGAACTTCCCGCAGGGTACAACTCAAAAGTGGAAGGCATCATGAAGAAAACAAAACGTGGGTTGAAGCTCGTTCCCGCTCTTTCCGTGGCCTCAATCGGTTTGCTGCTGGCCGGTTGCTCCGGGGGAGCAGATCCCAATGATCCCAATGCCCAAGGCGGGGAGACCCAGGTTGCCGAATCCGACGGCGTGGTGGATGTCTACGGACCAATCACTGGCACCGAAGCTGAGCTGCTCGAGAAGTCCTGGGCCGACTGGTCTGAAGAGAACGGCATCAAGATCCGCTACACCGGCGACAAGAACTTCGAATCCCAGTTGGGCATCAAGGTCCAGGGCGGAGATACGCCTGACCTAGCAGTCTTCCCTCAGCCAGGTTTGCTGGAAGCTACCGTAGCTTCGGGCAAGGTGCAGAAACTTCCTGAAGGCGCCCAAGCTGAAGTGGGGAAGAACTGGTCTGAGGACTGGCAGAACTACGGCAAGGTGGACGGCGTCCAGTATGGTGCTCCGCTGATGGCCAGCGTCAAGGGCTACATCTGGTATTCGCCCAAGCAGTTCGAGGAATGGGGCGTCAGCGTTCCCAAGACTTGGGACGAAATGACCGCGCTGGGAACCGAAATTACCAAGAAGACCGATGAGCCTGCCTGGTGTGCAGGATTTGCCTCGGGCGAAGCATCGGGTTGGCCAGGCACTGACTGGATTGAGGACGCTGTCCTGCGCCAGTCGGGCACCGAAGCCTATGACAAATGGGTGTCCGGAGAACTGGAATTCACCTCGCCAGAAATCACCAGCGCATTTGATTCAGTTGGCGAGATCTTGCTGGATCCAAAGCAGGTCAACGCAGGCTATGGAGATGTAAAGTCCATTAATGCCACCGCGTTTGGTGACATCGGCACCGCAGTTGCCAAGGGCACTTGCCCGCTGACGCACCAGGCTTCATTCCTCGAAGGCTTCATCCTTGATGCCAAGAACGCAGACGGTGAAACACCTACGGTAGCTCCTGACGGAGATGTCTGGGCATTCATCGCACCACAATTCAACGAGGGTGATCCAACTTCGGTTGTCGGCGGTGGCGAATTCGTCGCGGCCTTCTCGAACGACGAAGACACTGCGAAGGTGCAGGAATACCTGGCCAGTGCAGACTGGGCCAATAGCCGAGTTAAGCTCGGTGGCGTGATCTCGGCAAACTCCGGCCTTGATCCAGAAAATGCCAGCAGTGATCTGCTGCGCTCTGCGGTGGAACTGCTGCAGGATCCAAGCACCACTTTCCGTTTCGACGGATCTGACCTGATGCCAAAGAGCGTCGGTGCCGATTCCTTCTGGAAGGGAATTGTGGACTGGATCGATGGGAAGCCCACCAAGGAAGTTCTAGAGAACATCCAAGCCGGTTACGACTCTTAGTCACCAGTGAATAAGTGGGGGAGGCCGGTTCAACCGGCCTTCTCCAGCTTTAAAGGAGATATGACTCGTGTCTGATTTTTTCCAGTGGCTTGCCGGCTTGTCACCGCTTCTTCAAATACCGGTAATTTTGCTTTCCTTTGCCGTGGTGATCGGCCTGGTACTTGCGTTCGTTGAGGTTTCTACGAACCGTGGACGTGGCTTCGCAATTCTTCGTTTGCTCGCCTCCGTGCTCGTTCCTGTAGTAATACTCTTATTGCTCGGGCTATATGCCTCGGTCATGTGGGTCGCCGCAGTGGCTGCCGTTCTCGGTCTTGCCGTGTATTTCTATGACCGCCGCTCACGGTCGGGGGCCGGCACTTTTCTTCAGCTAACAGGATTCCTGGCCCCGGCCATGATCTTGCTGGCAATAGGGCTGATTTACCCAACCATCCGAACAACAATTAGTGCTTTCATGACCAACGACGGCTCCGGATTTGCCGGGCTGGCGAACTTCGCCTGGGTCTTTACCAGCCCCGATGGCTTGACCGCCCTGCTCAATACGCTGGTCTGGGTCTTGGTAGCCCCGGTGGTTTCAACGATTATCGGCTTGGCCTACGCCGCCTTCATCGACAAGAGCCGTGGTGAGAAGTTCTTCAAGCTGCTCGTTTTCATGCCGATGGCAATTTCATTTGTTGGCGCGTCGATCATCTTCAAATTCTTCTATGATGCGCGGCAAGGCGAACAAATTGGCGTATTGAACGCAATCATCACCGCCTTCGGGGCGAAACCGGTGGACTGGCTAGGACTGGAACCATGGAACACCCTGTTCCTGGTCATCATCCTGATCTGGACCCAAGCTGGCTTCGCCATGGTGATTCTGTCCGCGGCAATTAAAGCGGTCCCTGCCGAACAGCTTGAAGCAGCTGCCTTGGACGGTACCACCCCGTGGCAGAGCTTCATGAATGTCACGCTGCCGGGAATCCGCTCATCGGTCATCGTTGTGCTGACCACCATTTCCATTGCTTCGCTGAAGGTCTATGACATCGTGTCCTCCATGACCGGTGGACGCTCCGAGACCACGGTTCTGGCCTACGAAATGGTCCGGCAGTTCCAGCTGGGCAGCCGCACCGGTTACAGCTCCGCATTGGCAGTAGTCCTGTTTGTCCTGGTGCTTCCGATCATCATCTACAACGTTCGCCAGCAAAAGCAACAAGGAGGCACTCGATGAGTACGGTCAGTGATTCCTCGCGCCGCTTGCTTAAAGCCACCGAAAAAACCGGCGGGAAACTGCGCAAGGCCAGTTCGTCTCGAATTGCCACGGCCGCTGCGTTCCTTATCGCCGCGATCTGGACCATCCCGACATTTGGGCTTTTTGTCTCCTCATTCCGTGAAGCCAACGACATCAAAACCACTGGTTGGTGGACGGCCCTGTCCAACCCGTCATTTACGCTGGAGAACTACGCGCAAGCGTTCGTCTCGGGCGACAGCTTGCCGCTGTCCAAGGCGTTCTTGAACTCCTTGGTCATTACGATCCCGGCTGCCATCATCCCGATCATCATTGCCAGCTTGGCGGCCTACGCTTTTGCCTGGATCAATTTCAAAGGGCGCAACACTCTATTCATCTTGGTCTTTGCATTGCAGATTGTCCCGATCCAGATGGCGCTGGTTCCACTGCTGCAGATGTTTTCCGATGGCGTGAAAATCGGTGGGTTGTATATCCTTCCCGGGCTAGGCGTTAATGGGCTCGACGGCGCCTATGCCAAGGTTTGGATTGCCCATACGATTTTCGCCTTGCCTCTGGCGATCTTCATGCTGCATAACTTCATTTCGGAAATCCCGGAAGAAGTCATTGAAGCTGCACGAGTAGACGGTGCCGGGCACGGAACTATATTCACTCGTATTGTCCTTCCGCTGGCGACTCCTGCCATCGCGTCGTTTGGAATTTTCCAATTCCTCTGGGTATGGAATGACTTGCTGGTGGCCACGGTCTTCACCTCCGGTGGGGAACTTCCGATTACCAAGGCGCTTCAAGACCTCTCAGGTTCTTATGGCCAATCGTGGGAGCTGCTTACCGCAGGCGCGTTCATCTCGATGATCATTCCGCTGGCGGTGTTCTTCGCGCTGCAGCGGTTCTTCGTGCGCGGCTTGCTAGCAGGCGCCACCAAGGGATAAACCTGCCCTGAAACAAGGCACAAGGGTGCCCGTCTGAAATTTCAGACGGGCACCCTCTTGTTCTGTCCCGCAGGCGGCAAGCCATAGGTAGGCTCGTGCCTGAAGGATTGGAATTACCACGAAGGCGGAGCGCTCATGGCAACCTTGTTGCTTACCAACATCGGACAGCTGACGACGGTTGACGCGAAAGGCAGCGTGCTGGAAGACGCCGCGGTGCTAATCGAAGATGGGATTGTTGCATGGGTCGGCCACATGGCGCTGGCGCCAGCAACGGCGCACGAGATCGATTTGGGCGGTCGTGCGGTGCTGCCCGGCTGGGTTGATTCCCATAGCCATCTGATTTTCGGCGGCGACCGCGCCGAAGAATTCGTGGCCCGCATGGCAGGCCAGACCTACGCCGCCGGAGGCATCGCGGTCACCACCTCGGCCACCGGGCAACTCTCCGACACAGAGCTGGCCGGCGTTGTGGGCGAACGCCGCCGTGAAGCCATGGCCATGGGCACCACCTGGATGGAAACCAAGACCGGCTATGGGTTGACATTGGAAGAAGAGACCCGGCATTCCGTGCTCGGCAAGCCGCTGGTGGATTCACTGACCTTCCTTGGCGCCCACCTGGTTCCGGCAGGTTGGGCTGCCGAGGCCTATACGGATTTGGTCACCGGACCGATGCTTGATGCGGTGGCAGGCAACGTCGACTTCGTCGACGTCTTCTGCGAACGCGGCGCATTCACCGAGGATCAATCGCGCCGGGTTCTGGAAGCCGCGCAGCGCAAAGGGCTGGCGACCAAGGTCCATGGAAACCAGTTGGGCCCCGGCCCAGGAGTGAAGCTGGCCGTAGAATTCGGCAGCCATTCGGTAGACCACGTGAATTACCTGGATGAAGGGGACTTCAAGGCGCTCGCCGACAGCTGGGCCGGTTGGGATGCCTCGGCGCGTTCGGGCAAGCCGGGCACGGTAGCTACCTGCTTGCCCGCCTGCGACCTGTCCACCCGGCAGCCGCTTGCACCGGGCCGCGAACTGCTTGATGCAGGCGTGCGAATCGCGCTGGCGAGCAACTGCAATCCGGGGACCAGCTACACGAGCAACATGAACTTCTGCGTGGCTACGGCGGTGCTCCAGATGAACCTGTCCCTGGCCGAAGCCATCGAGGCGGCAACCTACGGAGGGGCGCTCGCGCTCGGGGTTGCCGATCAGGTGGGATCCATCGAGATCGGCAAGCGCGCAGACCTGCATGTGCTTGACGCGCCGGTTGCTGCGCACCTGGCGTACCGCCCCGGAATGAACCTGACCCATAGCGTGTATCGGGCGGGTGAACTAGTTGATCGACTTACGTGATTCCTTGGAACTGTTCTTCCAAAGGAGACATGATCCGGCCATCCGGTGAGATAGAGCGATCATCTCGATTTTTAATGTAGTTGGCTACGAAGTACCGTTCGATTTCAGGAAACGATTTCCGGAGTTGCAGAGCTTGTGCCCAATCCGGTAGCGGCGAGAGTTTCGAAGGGAAATACGAGGTTAGGAAGGCAAGACGAATATTCCGTCAGGCATCCCGAACCCGGACCGTTGCGCAGTCCGCGCATACACACTCACGGACCACAGAGAGTCTGAACCATAGGAGCCTAAATGCCAGTCCGCAAATCGGTGTACGAGCTTCAGCGAGGTTCCTTTGAGAATATCGGTCTGGTCCGTGGGGCCGCCATGGGCGTTGCTGGTAGTCCCAACGATGAGTACTCCATTTGAACGGATCACCCGATCGGCAAAATCGAATACGCTTCGCAGTTCGCCACGTGAAATGAAGGCAGGCACATTTCCGGTCATCAATATGGCGTCGTACTGTTCCGGCAGCGAATGCTCGTTGAGTGTACCCAAGCTCAGCTGGTCGGCTGATAACTGTCTGAACCAGCTACCATCGAATAGGTCTTTTGCTACATCCAGAACTTGGGGCGTTGGATCTACGCCATAGGCATCATGTCCGCAGCGACGCAACGCATTGACGGTATTGCCAATCCCGCAACCGATATCGAGAATTCGTGAATTACGAGGACAGAGCATGTCCGCGAAACGGGCAACTACGTCCAGATCAATCCCGTCCATTGTTTGAGCACGCATTTTCGCCGCGTATGAATCGTAGTTGGGGCCCATATCCACAGTTTTGCATGGATACAGGATCTGAACGACTTGTTTGCGCTAGTAGGCTGAAAAGATAGCTCTGAATTAGGCATTCATGATAGACAAGACCTATGGCTACTACTGCTTTCAAGGGAACCCCTGTACAGACTATTGGTGATCTGCCAGCCGTTGGCTCGCAGGCTCCAGCTTTCACTCTCACCGACACCGGCCTTGCAGATGTCACCAGCGAATCGCTGGCTGGCCGTCGCGTTGTCCTGAACATTTTCCCGTCGGTTGATACCGGCGTTTGCGCTGCCAGCGTGCGTCGCTTCAACGAACTGGCTGCCGGCCTGGAGAACACCACCGTCGTGTGTGTTTCTGCTGACCTGCCATTCGCACTGGGCCGCTTCTGCGGTGCCGAAGGCATCGAGAATGTTACAGCTGGTTCGGTCTTCCGTTCCGACTTCGGTTCGGACTACGGAGTCACCCAGGTCGACGGACCACTGGCTGGCCTGCTGGCCCGTTCGGTTGTTGTGCTGGATGAGGACGGGAAGGTTGTTTACAACCAGATCGTCCCGGAGATCACCACCGAGCCTGACTACGATGCAGCTATCGCAGCCCTGAGCTAAGCAAGCAATTGCACCCGATACGGTGCATGAGAGCCCGCCTGACAACATTCAGGCGGGCTTTCTTTACGCTCCAGATGGCTTGCTCATCGGCGGGTCAGGCCAAATTGCTTCCTATCCATTGATTGATTGCGCTGCAGTGAGGATGCGCGGACCAATCTTGCGCATGAGCTTGCCCATCTTCGGGTTGTCCGAGCGCGAGAGCGTATCCGATAACCGTTCAAGGCTCATGAGACCCAACCAGATTTTGGCCCGGTGCGCTTCCTCAGAGTTGGGAGCAATCAAATCCACCATTTCCAAACCATGCCACAGGCTCAGGTACGCGGTGTTCAAGGCAGGGTCCCACGCTGCTGCGAGGTCCCAATCCAAGATGCCAATCAGCTTCTCGTCAATCCAGTGCATGTTGTGGCCAGCCAAATCACCATGCACCAGTCCCGCTGGAACCTGCGCCAGAATATCGAGCTGATCCCAAAGTGCGGTTGCAGGAGCTCGAAGTTCCTCGGGCAGCGCATCGAAGCATTGCTGCTGCCGAGCTTGGGTCCATTCGCCACGGAACGAAAACGGTTTGGCCAGATGAGCGCCGATCTGTTCCAGCGGTACCTCGGCCAATTCCTTCACCAGCTGGCCCAGCACCTTTGGATCCCCGTAATGAGGCTCATGCGCGCTTCCGGGGATGAAGGACATGGCAACTGAGCTGAGCCCGTCGACATGCAGGATCTCGGAGACCGCCACCGGGATCTGATAGGTGAGCTGGCTTTCCAGCAACGACAGCAGCTCGACGGTTCGCGGCATCTGTTCGGTCGCCGCTGGCGTGCGCGCCATGCGAATCACCGCCTGCGGATTGCCAATGACCACCTTGTGGAATTGTCCGCCTTCATTCACGGCCGCATCTTCCCACGAAAGATCGGGGCAGAGCTGGCGGGCGATTTGCAGTTCTCCACTGGTGGCAGGACGACTCATTCGTACCCTTCTCGTTCAGCTCGCTGGTGGTCTCACCTTCAGGCTATCGCAGGTTTGCCACGTGGCTACTCAGTACGCGCACAGCCAGATCGGCCTATGATCGAGAACGTGAACGCTGAACAAATTGAGCCGACGGCAACCCGCAGAACCCTCAGGTTCGAGATCATTTTGGTTCTCGCCCTGTCCTTGGGGCAGAGCGCGGTCTACTCGCTGCTGAGCTTTGCGGATAAAGTCACCAGGGCACCGTTGCGTGATCAGACGACATCGCTGAACAACCCGCTGAGCACACGCGAGTTCTTTGATTTCACCTACCAGCTTCTGGACATTGTCTTCGCGCTGGTGCCCGTGGTGCTGGCACTCTATCTGATGAAGCGCACGACCGGCCGAACCATCCGTGACATCGGCTTCGACATGCGACGTCCGGGCAAGGACACGATGCTCGGGGCGGGGCTGTTCCTGGCCATGGGCATCGGGACGCTGGGCGTCTATGCTGCCGGACGGGCACTGGGCGTCACCACAGCACTGTCAGCAGCCAATCTCGGTGATTATTGGTGGAGCGTCCCCGTGCTGCTGCTGTCGGCTGTACGCCATGCAGTGCTCGAAGAAGTGCTGATGCTCGGCTTCCTGTTCACCTATGCCAAGAAGCTGAAGCTGGGACTGTGGAGCACCATTATCGGTTCTGCAGTGCTCCGCGGCAGTTACCACCTCTACCAGGGCGTGGGGCCGATGATCGGCAATATGCTCATGGGCATCGTCTTCGGCTGGGTGTACCAGAAGTACGGCCGGGTGATGCCGCTGGTCATCGCCCACTTCCTGCTCGATGCTATCGGCTTCGTCGGCTACGCGCTGGTTGGGCCTGCCATCGGAATCGGCCAGTAGTGCCCGAAGGCCTGCGCCAGCGACTGAAACGCCATTAACGAAAAAGGTAGGTGGGGACGCCATTGTCCCCGCCTACCTGCGTTCGTTTCCGAGTTTCCTACAGCACCACGGTGCCGGACTCGGTTTCAAAGGTTACCGACATGATGCCCGGAGTGCCATTCGGAGCTTCATATTGCATGGTGACAGCTCCCAAATTGACGTTCTGCGGCTGGCCGAGCCAATCCAGCACCCGTTCGCGCGAACCGGCGATGGCTATCTCGCTGATGGCACCAACCGGTTCAAGCGACTTGGACGGATGCAGATCCTCAGTACCGTCATCCCATGAGATCAGGTATGGGCACTGCGGGTCGGCGATCAGGCCCTTGATGCCAATTTGCTGCCAGGTCAGTTCGCGGCCATCAGGGAACTTGCGGTTGCCAGGCACTGACTTGCGGCCCAGGCGGTCTTCGGCGCTGGATAGATCCTCCACCGAGACGCACCAGCCCATCCAGCCACCGCCGAGTTCCGAGCGGGCGCGAACGGCCTGGCCGAAGGGAGCCTTGTCGCTGGCCGGGTGGTTCAGCACCTCGACTACTTCCAAGTACTGGCCGTGCTTGAGCGGGAAGATGACATTGCGTGTTCCGAATCGTGGATGCACGCCACCCTTGACGAACTCCAAGCCGAGCGACTCGGAGATTCTTTGCGCGGTTGGCATCAGCCCATCAGGGCCGCATGCATAACTTACGTGATCTAGCCTCATCATGTGCCCATCATGGCAACATGTGATGGCAGTCTCTACTTAGGCAACCCTAAGCGGGGTGAATGTTATCGAATAGTCTGCGGAAAAGTCCTCAAAAATACGGAATATGACCGATTGAGTCCAATGCCGGTCCACTACGTTGCAATGATCTTCGGTTTTCGGGCAAACTGATAGCAGGTCATGAGTCCCAGTAACAAGCCCCGGCTTACTGGGCGGCAACCCTCCAACCGCGGTGGGGTGCCCCGGGTGAAGACCTGGCCCTTGAATGCACAAGGCATCAAGGACAAGCGCGGGTTACCCCCTGGAAGTCGTTTCGATATGGTGCTTCCTGTCGGTGTCTTTTCAGCGGCGTACCCCCATAGTCATGAAACGCTATTTGGAGGAAACCATGAGCAACAACTGGTCATTTGAAACCCGTCAGATCCATTCCGGCCAGACCCCGGATCCGACGACCGGAGCGCGAGCTCTCCCGATTTTCCAAACCACTTCCTTTGTCTTCCCGAGCGCCGAGAGTGCCGCTGCCCGTTTCGCGTTGCAGGAACTGGAACCGATCTACACCCGTATCGGCAACCCGACCACCGACGCCGTGGAAACCCGCATCGCTGATCTGGAAGGCGGCGTTGGTGCGCTGCTGCTGTCCTCGGGACAGGCCGCCACCACTTTCGCCATCCTGAACCTGGCCGAAGCCGGCGACCATCTGGTAGCCAGCCCGAGCCTGTACGGCGGAACCCAGAACCTGCTCAAGCACACGCTCAAGCGCTTGGGCATCGAAGTCAGCTTCGTCTCCGACCCGGACAACCTGGACGAATGGCGTGCCGCGGTGCGCCCGAACACCAAGGCCTTTTTCGGCGAAACTATCTCCAATCCTCGGCAGGACGTGCTGGATATCGTGGGCATCTCGGAGATCGCCCACGAAGCCGGCGTGCCGCTGCTGGTGGACAACACCCTGGCCACGCCATACCTGATCCGCCCCATCGAGTGGGGCGCCGATATCGTGATCCATTCGGCCACCAAGTTCCTTGGCGGCCACGGCAATGCCATCGCCGGGGTCATCGTGGACTCGGGCAACTTCGACTTCGCCAAGGACGCCGAACGCTTCCCGGGATTCAACACCCCGGACGAGTCCTACAACGGCCTGGTCTTCGCCCGCGACCTGGGCGTCAACGGCATCCTCGGCGCGAATCTGGCCTACATCCTCAAGGCACGCGTGCAGCTGCTGCGCGATCTGGGTTCATCAGTGGCGCCGTTCAACGCGTTCTTGATCGCCCAAGGCCTGGAAACCCTGTCGCTGCGCATTGAGCGCCACGGCCAGAACGCAGTGGAAGTTGCCAACTGGCTCGAAGCCCGCGAGGAAGTGCAGAAGGTCGCCTACGCCGGACTGCAGTCCTCTCCGTGGCATGAGCGCGCGCAGAAGTACAGCGATCACGGCGCTGGCTCGATCATCGCCTTCGAGCTGGAGGGCGGCGCGGAAGCCGGACAGGCTTTCGTGGACGCACTGGTCTTGCACTCCAACGTCGCGAACATCGGCGACGTGCGCTCGCTGGTCATCCATCCGGCCTCCACCACCCACGCCCAGCTCTCCGAAGCGGAGCAGATTGCCGCCGGTGTGAGCCCGGGACTGGTGCGGCTGAGCGTCGGGCTGGAAAACATCAAGGACATCCTGGCCGATCTTGAGCTGGGCTTCGAAGCTGTTGCGGCCCTTGAAAACAAGGAATTGCAGGAAACCCTCTAGGCATGTCATCCATTGTGACTACTGAAGATACTCTGCGCGCCGAAGAGCTCGCTGGCGGACAAGACGGCATTTTGCGCCGTAGCTCCGTGGGGGAGTACCACTTTGAATTCGGTGGATACGTTCCCGACGTGGTGCTGGCCTACGAGACGTGGGGGAAGCTAGCAGCTGATGGCTCCAACGCGGTGCTGGTGATGCATGCACTCACCGGTGACGCCCACGTCGCGCAAGGCGATTCGCACAGCGCCGGCTGGTGGGAAGGCTTCGTTGGCCCCGGCGCCACGGTTGACACCAATGAGTACTTTGTCGTGTCCATCAACATGGTGGGTGGTTGCAATGGATCCACCGGCCCCTCGTCCTTGGACGAGCAGGGCCTGCCCTACGGCTCCAGATTCCCTTTCGTCACCATCAAGGACTCGGTGCGCCTCGAAGCGCGGCTGGCCAAGCAGCTGGGAATCGAATCCTGGCATGCGGTCATCGGCGGTTCGATGGGCGGTGCCCGCGCGCTGGAATACGCTGTCGAGTTCCCCGAGCAGGTCAAGAACCTGATCGTGATGGCCTCTAGCGCCCAGGCGACTGCCGAGCAAATTGCCTTTGCGCAGGTGCAAACCCAATCCATCCGCTTGGATCCGCACTTCTGCAATGGCGATTACTACGGCAACGATGCCCGTCCTGACGCCGGTCTCGGCCTGGCTCGCCGCCTGGCCCACATCACCTACCGTTCCGAGGCCGAGCTGGAAACCCGTTTCTCGCGCAATCCGCAGGATGGCGAGAAGCCGACGGGCCAGCTGGACGGGCCGCGCGGGCGATACCAGGTGGAAAGCTACCTCGACCATCAGGCCAGCAAGCTGGTGAATCGTTTCGACGCGAACAGCTATCTGGTGCTGACCGAGGCGCTGATGAGCCACGATGTTGCTCGTGGCCATGAATCCCTGGAGGCCGCCCTGGCGCGCCTGGAGAAGGTCAACGTGGTGGTTGCCGCGGTTACCACCGACCGCTTGTACTTCCCCGAGCAGTCGGTGAAGCTGGCCTCGTCGCTGGCCAAGCCGAAGCCGGTGCACTACATCGATTCGCCCATTGGCCATGACGGATTCTTGACCGATGCGACGCAGCTGGATGGGGCGCTTCGGACCTTGGTCTTCGGAGACTAGAATCTGGGCGAAGTTTGGCAAGCCTTTGAAGACTGAAGCGGTTCCGCCAGTAATCGGCGGAACCGCTTCAGTCATTCTTGCTACTTGGCGCTGTCGCCGGCACCGAGCGAGTCGTTGGGCTTGGCATCTGCGAACGGCGTAGCCGAAGGCCGTTTCGGGGTGATGCCGTCACCGGAGGACTGGTGGCGCAGACGGCGCAGCACCCAGGGCGCCAGATGCTCGCGGGCCCACTGCAGATCCTCCTTGCGTGCTTCGCGCCAGCTGCGCTCATCCACGACCGGAACGATGTCGGTATCCAGCTGATGCGGGACGTTCAGCGAGTCTAGTGCCATGGCGGCAATGCGCTGGTGGCCGATGGGGGAGAAGTGCAGGCGGTCAGGCGCCCACATCTGGGACTGGTGCAATTCCTGCAATGCCCACATGTCGGCAACGATGGCGTCATGCCGGGCAGCGACGGTGCGCACGTTCTCGTTGTAGATCGCCACCTTGCCGCGGATGCTTCCAAGGACCGGGGTATCGCGGATATCGGGCCCGGTGAAGAGCAGGAGCGTGGCACCGGTTGCGGTGAGCTTGGCTACCGCGTCGTCGAGGATGTCGGCAATCTTGTCTGGATCGCCGCCCGGGCGCAGCACGTCGTTGCCGCCCGCGCACAGCGAGATCAGATCCGGCTTCAGATCGATGCAGGGATCGAGCTGTTCGGCAACGATCCGGCCGATGAGCCGGCCGCGGATGGCCAGATTGGCATAGGAGAAGTCCGGGACGGTGCGGCTGAGCTCTTGGGCCAAGCGGTCGGCCCAGCCTAAGTGCCGTCCTGCGCTCGATGGATCGGGGTCGCCGATGCCTTCGGTGAACGAGTCCCCGATGGCTACATAGCGGCGCCATGGGTGGAGCGGGGAGCCGGCGGTGTTTGACGGTTCAGAAGCAATATTGTTGGGCACGAATCCATTGTTACCAATGGGTAACTTCTAGTCAATCATTCCAGAGGATGATTCGGTGGGCACCACTCTACCCGCCCAGAGCATCCCTGCGTGCTTGCAGGTACTCGTCGCGGGTAATGACTCCACGCGAGTGCAGCGAGTCGAGTTCGGACAGCTTGTCTTCAATGGATTTCTTCGGCGCCAGCAAAGCTGAATTCGCCGCTCTGGCCATCAGGTCGGTTTCCATGGTCAACGGATCGAAGCCGGCGCTCTTGGCTTTGCGGAAGTTGCGCACAATGACGAAGATGATGAGTCCGGCAAAGGCGATGAAAAGCACGGAGAACAAGGGAAGGCTGAATGAAAACATCGTGTCGACGGTATCGAAGAGCGACGACGAGGTGCCGGGATCCAAATCGACGTCGCCGAGTTCAGCAAGATCCTCGGGTGCCAGTCCTGAAATTTCCTCGCTGTATTCGATTTCGCCCATGGTGCCATTGCCCTTTGCCGGTTGGAGCTTCTACCGGTGGGATCCCCAAGTCAGGTGGCCGTGAAGCAGTGAGTCCAGTTGAACACGAAAAGCGCTTGAATGCCTAAGATAATTTTGAAGTTTTATTATCTTGTTACATGCCATGCGGATTTATGGAGGAAGGGAAACTGATTTTCCATGCCGTTGGCAACCGCTCCACCGGCCCGCCCGTCGGCCACACGCAGGACTTTCACCTGCATCCTGGCGCTGCGGATCGCGATACCCGGGGAAACGATGGCAGGGCTTTGCGGAACCGCCGAATCGGCGCGGCGCTGTTCGATAGTCTTGGGGAACTATGACATACCAAGACCAGGCTCCCGTAGCCATCATCTCCCGCAACGACGAATCCCGTCTAGGAACTCCGCTGCTGGTGTTCCTGCATGGCTACGGCTCCAACGAGCAAGACCTCATGGGGCTCTCGCAGCACCTGCCCGAAGAATTCACCTACCTCTCCGTGCGCGCACCGCTGCCGGCAGGCCCGGGATACAGCTGGTTCCCGCTGACCCAGGAAATCGACTACTCCATCGAGTCGGTGGCCCGCAGTGTCGAAGCGCTGTGGGCACTGCTGGAACCGCTGTCCCAGCAGCACTCGTCGATCACCCTGCTCGGTTTCTCCCAGGGTATGGCCATGGCCACCTCGCTGGCCCGCTACCAGCGCGATGCCATTGAAGCAGTCGTGGGTCTCTCAGGCTTTGCCGTGGATCCCAAGACCTTGGACATCTTCGATGACGCGAAGCTGGCGGACAAGCCGCTGCCGATGTTCTGGGGCCGCGACGTGGCTGACCCGGTGATCACCCGGGACAAGATCGAATACACCTTGGGCTGGGTCCCGGGGCATACCGACTTGACCAGCGAAACCTACCCGCAGATCGGCCACTCGGTGTGCATGGAAGAAATCCAGGACGTTGCCGGCTTCCTCACCAAGGTCGTCCTGAAGAAGGGCTAGCTACGGCTGGGCGGTGACGCGCACGCATTCGCCGTTCACGCACACCACGTCGCCGGGGCGGATCTGCGCCCCGCGGCGGGTGTCCACCTCGCCGTTGACGGTGACAATTCCCTCGGAAATCATTTCCTTGGCGTGGATGCCGTCCTCTGCCAGCGAGGCGAGCTTGAGCAGCTGGCCCAAGCGGATGGACTCGTCACGGATTTCTAGGTCAAAAGCTTCATTGGCACTCATGGCTTCCATTCTTCCCTATATAACCGGCCTGCACCGTGGATGTTGCCCAAAGGCGTGGAAGTTCACGCCGGCGTTACCTGATTCGGCTTCGTGCGCAGGGCGTTGAAACGATACCCTTGAAATGTATGTATTTTTCTACGGACCGCAACCAGCGGCCTCGTAAGTCCCATTGGAGTTGATATGGCGCCACAGTCCAAGCTAGACCAGGTTATTTCCCTCGCAAAGCGTCGAGGATTCGTTTTCCAGGCCGGTGAGATCTACGGTGGTTCCCGTTCCGCATGGGATTACGGACCCCTGGGCACCGAACTGAAGGAAAACATCAAGCGCGAGTGGTGGCAGAACTTCGTTCGCGGCCGCGAGGACATGGTGGGCCTGGACTCCTCGATCATCCTGCCCAAGGCCGTCTGGGAAGCATCGGGCCACGTAGCCACCTTCACCGACCCGCTGGTCGAATGCATCCAGTGCCACAAGCGCCACCGCCAGGACCACCTGATCGAGGCCTTCGAAGCCAAGAAGGGCCGTGCGCCCAAGGACGGCATGAGCGAGATCGCCTGCCCCGACTGCGGCACCAAGGGCCAGTTCACCGAGCCGCAGATGTTCTCCGGGTTGATGAAGACCTTCCTGGGCCCAGTTGATTCCGAAGCCGGACTGGCCTACATGCGTCCGGAAACCGCGCAGGGCATCTTCGTGAACTTCGCCAACGTGCTCACCGCCAGCCGCAAGAAGCCGCCATTCGGCATTGGCCAGATCGGCAAGGCCTTCCGCAACGAAATCACCCCGGGCAACTTCATCTTCCGCACCCGCGAGTTCGAGCAGATGGAAATCGAGTTCTTCACCGCACCGGAAGACGCACCGAAGTTCTTCGACCAGTGGGTCAAGGATTGCTGGGCATGGTTCATCGACCTGGGCATCAAGGAAGAGAATCTGCGCCAGTTCGACGTGCCGGAAGAAGAGCGCGCCCACTACTCGGCAGGCACCATCGACTTCGAATACCGCTTCGGCTTCGCCGGCTCGGAGTGGGGCGAGCTGATGGGCGTCGCCAACCGCACCGACTACGACCTGTCCAGCCACGCCAAGGCTTCGGGCTCCGAGCTGTCCTACTTCAACCAGGCCACCGGGGAACGCTACACCCCGTACGTGATCGAGCCGTCCTTCGGCTTGACCCGTTCGATGATGGCGTTCCTGGTCGATGCGTACACCGAGGACGAGGCACCGAACACCAAGGGCGGGGTGGACAAGCGCACCGTGCTCAAGCTCGATCCGCGCCTGGCCCCGGTCAAGGCCGCCGTGCTGCCGCTGAGCCGCAACGAGAACCTCTCGCCGAAGGCAAAGGACCTGGCCAGCGAGCTGCGCAAGCGCTGGAATATCGACTTCGACGATGCCGGCGCCATCGGCCGCCGCTACCGCCGCCAGGACGAGATCGGTACCCCGTTCTGCATCACCGTGGACTTCGACACCCTCGAAGACCAGGCAGTGACGATCCGCGAACGCGACACCATGTCCCAGGAACGCGTGTCCCTCGACCAGGTCACCGCCTACCTTTCCGAGCGCCTGAACGGAGCCTAGAGCCCGATGAACGAACTGGAATTCCGTCCTTGGCGTTCCGGCGACGACCTGGAGCTGCTGCAGATCTTCGGGGACCCGCGTTCGCCGCAGGCCCACCAGGACCGCACCATGCTGCGCGAGAACAGCGATGCGCCGTTCTCCCGCACGCTGGTGGCCACGGTTGACGGTGTGGCCATCGGCGCCGGCGTGGTGTTCGCCTCCTCGCTGCACCCGCAGCGGCTCTGGCTCTATGTCGAGGTGGCTGCCGAGCAGCGCCGTTCCGGCGTGGGCACCGCGCTGGTGCAGCAGCTGCGCCAGCAGATCCCGGCAGGCCAGGCGCAGGAGCTCAAGGCCCGCTATACCGTTACGGCCGGAGACCCGGCCGCCGCGGCGGCCGGCTTCTGCCAGTCGCTGGGCCTGGGCGAAATCCAGGTCTCGCGCGATGTCGTGCTGGAACCGGGAGCGCTGGCCGAGCCGGTGTTCGACACCAACGACCGGGTGATCGAGGACTTGTCCACCGGCAGCGTCGAGCTGACCAAGCTGGTGATGGACTTCTACAACGCGGTGCACACCGATTGGGATCCGGCCAAGATGACCGTAGGCTCGGCGCAGCGCATGCTGCTCGATGAGCACACCGGCGCGCAGGGCGCACTGGTGCTGCGCGACAAGCCCAAGCGCGAGGGCGGCGTGCCGCTGGCTTTCGCGGTGAGCTACGTGCCGGCCCGCGAGAACGCCCCGACCGACGTGCTGGTGGGCCATAATCCGGCCTTCAGCGATGACGAGGTGGCCGAAGCGGTGCGCGACATGGTCGCCATGCTGATCCACCAGTACCCGGTGAAGCTGGAAGTCGACTCGTCGATGTTTGTCCTCTCCTCGCTGATCGACGCGTTGGCAACGGTTGAGCAGGCCACCGTCATCTCCACGACGCATATCCTCGCCAGCGACGCGGCGAAGTAGTGCCAGACAGAACGGGACCCGCCAGGCGGGTCCCGTTCTTGCGTTGCCGAGCCATCCTCCAGATCCCTGAAAGAACCCCGTTGACCACCAGCACCATCCCCGCCACGCCGGTCCGCACCGGCGGAAAGCTCCTGTTCATCCTGATTGCCATCGCTTCGGGCCTGCTGCTGTGCGTGCAGTCGCGCATCAACGGGGCGCTGGGCGCGAAGCTGGGAGATGCCATGGCAGCATCAACCATCAGCTTCGGCGTCGGCTTGGCGGCATTGATCCTGCTGGCGATCGCCGTCCCCCGGGTGCGCAACACGGTGCGGCAGGTGCCGCGCGCACTGGCCCGGGGCAGTTTCCCGCGGTGGTACCTGGTGGCCGGCGCGGTGGGCGCACTGGTGGTCTTCAGCCAGGCCGCCGCGGTGCCGCTCATCGGCGTGGCGCTGTTCACCGTCTGCCTGGTGACCGGGCAGGCAATCGGTTCCATGCTCATGGACCGGGTGGGCTTTGGCGGGGCCGCACCGCGCAAGATCAATGCCCTGCGCATCCTCGGCGTGGTGCTGACCATTGCCGGAGTGATCTGGGCGGTCAGCCCGCGCGGCGCGGATGCGCAGCTCGCATCGCTGCTGGTGCCGATGGCGCTCTCGGCAGCCGTCGGCATGCTCATGGGCTTCCAAGCCGCCGCCAACGGCGTGCAAGCGGCAGCCTATGGCGGCGCCACGGCGGCAACCCTGGTGAACTTCTACATCGGGTTCCTGGTACTGGCGGCGGTGATGCTGGTGCGGCTGCCGGCCGGCGCGAAGCTGCATCCGCTGCCCGGCCAGTGGTGGTACTACATCGGCGGGCTGCTCGGCTGCCTGTTCGTGGGCATCACCGCGCTGGTGGTCAAGCGGCTCGGAGTGCTGGTCACCAGCCTCGCGGCGGTGGGCGGACAGCTGGCCGGCTCGCTGCTCATGGATGTGCTTTTCCCAGCCCCGGGTTCCTCCGTCACCGCGGCCACCGTCATGGGCACCGTGCTGACGCTGCTCGCCGTTGGCCTGGCCTCGATCTCTGGGGCGCGCAGCGCACAGGAATCCAGCGGACGCAGGCCGGTGGAAGTGCGCGAATAGCGTGCCGGGCGGTGGGTGTTCACCGTCCGTTTTCTTTCTCCGCCTATGCTGGAATTCATGGAATCACAGCAGCTGGACAAGGGCTCGGCCAGCGAAGTCTTCAAGGTCTTCCTCAAGCTCGGCCTGACTTCTTTCGGCGGTCCCATCGCCCACTTGGGATACTTCCGCACCGAACTGGTGGACCGGCGCCGCTGGCTCGATGACCAGCAATACGCCCAGCTGGTCGCGCTGGGCCAATTCCTGCCCGGCCCGGCCTCCAGCCAGGTAGGTTTCGGCCTCGGCCTGCACCGCGCCGGCCTGCCAGGGGCCTTGGCGGCATTCCTCGCCTTCACCCTTCCCTCAGCGGTTCTGCTCGCGGTCTTCGCCTTCGGTGCGTCGCTGTTTACCGGCCCTGCCGGAACCGGGCTGCTGACCGGCCTGAAAATCGTTGCGGTCGCCATCATCGCCCAGGCGGTGTCCGGCATGGCCAGGAATCTGGCACCGGACCGGACCCGTGCAGCCATCGCCGTGGCGGCCGCGGCCTCTGCACTGCTCTTGGCGGGATCCTTCGGGCAGCTGCTGGCCATTGCATTCGGCGCCGCGGCAGGGTACTTCTGGTGCCGTGATGCGGATTCGGGTCCAGCGTCGGCCCTGCGGTTCCCGGTCTCGCGGACCTTGGGGATCAGTTGCCTAGCGCTGTTCGTCCTCATGCTTGTCGGGTTGCCGCTGGCTGCCTGGGCTACCGGCTGGGATCTGCTGGCGTTCATCGATGCGTTCTACCGCTCCGGCGCATTGGTCTTCGGCGGCGGCCATGTGGTGCTGCCGCTGCTTCAAAGCGCAGTCGTGGATCCCGGACTGATCAGCTCGCAGGATTTCCTCACCGGCTACGGCGCCGCCCAGGCTGTCCCCGGACCGCTGTTCACCTTTGTCGCCTACCTCGGCGTCCTCGTTGAATCAGGCCCCGGCGGTGTGCTCGGCTCGGCCATTGCCTTGCTGGCCATCTTCCTTCCGGGATTCCTGCTGCTGCTGGGCGTGCTGCCCTTCTGGAACCGGGTGAGCCACTGGCCGGCGGCACGTGCCATCCTGCGCGGCGCCAACGCGGCAGTGGTCGGCGTGCTGGCCGCCGCCCTCTACGACCCGGTCTTCACCTCGGCGATTACTTCCGCTCCCGCGTTCGTGCTGGCGCTGCTCTGCTTCGTCCTGCTGACCGCCTGGAAGATGGCACCATGGATCGTGGTTGCCATCTCGGGGCTCGGGGGAGTGCTGCTGGGCCTTTCGGCCTAGGCCAGATCGGTGAACTGCACGGTGCCATCGTCGTTGGCGATGGCCAGCAACGGCCCGGACTCGCAGTCCAGATATTCTTCGATTCTCGCCAGCACCGACACCTCGGCCCGGTCGTCCAAGGCCGGACCGGCCGAAGCAACCCACGTCACCGACAGCTCGGGCCGCGCTACGAGCTGCGCGGCCATCGGCTCGGAAGCAGCTGGGCCAACGATGATCACGGCACGGCGGGCCACCGAGCTGTGGTCCACCACGGACGTGCCGGAAGCCTCGGCCTTGGACTGCTTGTCCGCACGCCACAGCACGAAGTGGTAGCCAGCCACGGCAGCGGTTGCGACCAGCCAGCCCAGCGGGGCACGCACGGTGTCCAGGAGGGAATCGAGGCGAGTCTCGGATCCCAGGTAGTATTCGAAAATCCGGTATCCGAGGACCAGCAGGGAAATCAGGGCGACCACGGAACTGGCTCCGAAGAACAAGACCAGGTAGACGCTGCGGGAATCCGCCGGCGAAGGCTTGAACGGCTTGAAATAGGCAACCCACACCGCCGCCCCGAGGATGAGCAGTCCCAGGCCGTGGCCCAGCAAGCCCGCCGAGTATTCCACCGTGACGCTGGCCGCTATCGCCGCGAAGAGCGCATTGACCACCATCCCCAAGCCGGTGGCCAGCACCGCCAGACCGATCCCGCCAAGCACCAGGCGCGCCGCGTCGACTACGGAGGCCGAGCGCAACCCGGTCCGCAATTGCAATTGGTGGTAGATCCAGATCACCGCGGCCGCCACCACGGTGGCCAGCAGCTCTGGACCGCCGGCGAGGAACAGCCCGGCGCGTTCCTGGGAGGTCCACGCTTGCGGCCACACCCAGGAAAACAGTGTGGCGCCCGAGAGCAGGAGCGCCAGTGCCGGTGCGGCCAGTCCCAGAGCGATCAACAGGATGTCGTTGAAGGGATCGGACATTTTCTGCACGCGGCGCAATTTCCAATGCCAGAACCACAGTGCCGTGGAGCCAGCCAGCCAGATCAACGCAACCAGCAGATGCCGCATGCCGGTAGGACCTGCCAACGTGTTGTCCGGACGGACCAGGATTTCCAGCGTGGCCTTGAGCGTGGCCACTAGCGAGAGCGCGACGAGCACCATGCTGAAGTAGTTCCCCACCGCCGCGGCCAGATGCGCGAATTGCCGTGGCGCGGTCCGCGCAGCCACGATCTGGTGGTGCTGCCAGGCGCGCACCGCTCCCCATCCCAAAGTCGTGCCCAGGGTCGGCTGCCACGACCCCTGAATGGAAGGGGCGACCAGTCCGGAGAGCACCGCCAACGCGGCGCAGCTGCTGGCAGCCAGCGTCGCAAGATACGCGGCCGAGGCCTGCAAGGACCAGATTGCCGAATCGAAGGCCGTCGGGTGGGCCAGCCGTTTGCGGATGGAGCGCCACAGCAACCAGGCCAACGGGATACCGACCAAGCTGAACGCCCAGGCCATCGCCAGCTGTTCGGTGCTGACCTGCTGCGCATCGAACCCATGGAACAGCGCGGTGAGCAAGGCGGCCAGGCCGGTGGCGACGACCATCAGCAAGATGAGCAGCAGTCCGTGGAGGATCACCGGACGCAGCACGCTGCCGCTTCGCGATAGCGGCGCTGGAGCAGTAGTGGTGGCCATCAGTACCCCATCTCCTCGGCGGTGCACAGTCCGACCTGCCATGGCATGCGGTCGATCAGCCAGGTCCCGTTGACCCTGCGCAGCTCGAAGGCATCCTCGTAGGAGGACAGATCCGGCCAGGGCAGGAATCTGGCATCCCCGGAATCGAACCTCGTGTGGACGGTAGCGCTCGCAGGGCCCACGGTGCTGCTTAGCAGCTGCACGTCCAGCGGCTGCGTGGCATAGGGCTCCGGATTGCACAGCGTCCTGGATTTGCCCTCCATGACATAGCCTTGCATGGCAGGCAAATCCTCGGCTTCGAAGGCCATCAGATACCGTTGCACGACCCCTTCGGGGGTGTTCTCCGCGTGGGCCTGTGGTGCCGGACGCAGCGAAACCACGAGCAGCGCGGCTATTACCAAAGCCACAATGACTGCGGCCAAGGCGAGCAGAACCACCCGCGCCGCCGAAAATTTACTTGTCATTGCACCATTTTGGTTGACAACGAGGCAATAAGCCAGCGTCTGCGGAACACAGTTTGATCAAGATCTCAGTTCCCGATTTGCGTTCATGCGAGACAATGGATGGGTGACGACCCTGACTGATGCGCCAACCAACACTCCGACCCTCAAGCTGCCACCGCTGCAGCTGGGCAAGCTGACCATTGATACTCCGGTGGTCCTTGCTCCGATGGCTGGCGTGACCAACCGCGCCTTCCGCCGCCTCTGCCGTGAATACGGCGGCGGGCTGTACGTGACCGAAATGGTCACCGCTCGCGCGCTGGTGGAGCGCAACCCCGAATCCCTGCGCATCATTTCGCACGACCCCGACGAAGAGATCCGCTCCATCCAGATCTACGGCGTGGATCCGGCAACCGTGCGTGCCGCCGTGCGCATGGTGGTTGACGAGAACCTGGCGGACCACGTCGATTTGAACTTCGGCTGCCCGGTCCCCAAGGTCACCCGCAAGGGCGGCGGCTCGGCGCTGCCTTGGAAGACCGACCTCTACACCTCGATCATCGAAGCGGCGACCTCCGAGGCTGCCAAGGGCGATATCCCGCTGACCGTGAAGATGCGCATCGGTATCGACAAGGACCACGTGACCTACCTGGAGTCCGCCAAGATCGCCCGCGACCACGGCGCCGCCGCGGTGACCCTGCATGCGCGCACCGCGGGCCAGTACTACGCCGGCCATTCGGACTGGTCGGCCATCGCCACCCTGCGCGAGGCCATGGATGACATGCCGGTACTGGGCAACGGCGACATCTTCAGCGCCGAGGACGCCATCGAGATGGTGGAGCAGACCGGCGCCGCGGGCATCATGGTGGGCCGCGGCTGCCAGGGCCGCCCATGGATCTTCGGCGACCTGCAGGCTGCCTTCGAAGGCCGCGAGGACCGTTTCCGTCCCGGGGTGCGCAAGGTGGCTGAGACCGTGTACCGCCACGGCGAGCTGCTCACCGAATTCTTCGAGGACGAGGGCAAGGGCATGCGCGATATCCGCAAGCACATCGCCTGGTACTTCAAGGGCTACCCGGTCGGCGGCGAGATCCGCTCGCAGCTGGCCCAGGTGCCATCCCTGGCCCGCCTGCGCGAACTGCTGGACCAGCTGGATCTGGATTTGCCGTACCCCGGCGAGGGCGCTGAGGGCACCCGTGGCCGCGCCGGCCACCCGAAGAAGACCCACGTGCCCGACGGCTGGCTGGATAACCGCGTGATGAGCGACGCCCACCGCGAAATGATCAAGGCCGCCGAACTGGATATTTCCGGCGGATAGGTCCCATTCGCTGGCCACGGCTACGCCACTAGTGGATAACTCATAATTGCAGGCAATCACTCACTAGACTGGGAACCATGACTCAGATCCCCGGATATACCGAAGCCGACCAGCAACGGTGGGTGCCTGAACCAGCAAAGAAGTCGTACCGCACCGCGTTTGAGCGGGACCGTGCCCGCGTGCTGCATTCCTCGGCATTGCGCCGTTTGAGCGCCAAGACCCAGGTTGTGGCACCGAACCAGAATGACTTCGTACGGAATCGGCTGACGCACTCACTGGAAGTGGCCCAAGTGGGCCGCGAGCTCGGTGCAGCACTGGGCTGCGATCCGGATGTCGTTGATACCGCCTGCCTGGCGCATGATCTGGGACATCCGCCCTTCGGCCACAATGGGGAAAAAGCCCTGGACAAGGTCGCCAAGGACATCGGCGGGTTTGAGGGCAACGCGCAGACGCTGCGCTTGCTGACCCGCCTGGAAACGAAGACCTTCAGGCACAATGGGCATTCGGCCGGGCTGAATCTCTCGCGCGCTTCGCTGGACGCGGCATGCAAGTACCCGTGGTTGAAGGCTGATGCTCCGGAAGTCAACGGCAAGAAGACCAAGAAGTTCGGCGTCTATGAAGATGACGCGACGATTTTCGCGTGGCTGCGCAATGTTCCGGAGGCCACCGAGGGAGCAGTCTGCATGGAAGGCCAGGTCATGGACCTGGCTGATGACATTTCCTACTCCGTGCATGACGTGGAAGACGCAATTGTCGGTGGAAAGCTGCAGCTGCGCTGGCTCAAGCAGGATATGCAGCGCGAGCGCGCGCTGCAGGTGACCAAGGACTGGTACCTGCCGATGACCGACGAGGCCGATATCGATGCTGCGCTGCGCCGCCTGGAAGCCAGCGAGGAATGGGTTGCCCACTTTGACGGCTCGCGGCGTTCCATGGCCGCGCTGAAGGACATGACCAGCCAGTTCATTGGCCGTTTCGCCGCCGCTGCCATGGATGCCACCCGTGTCCGCTACGGGGACGGCAATCTCACCCGCTACAACGCGAGCCTAATCGTGCCCGAGGAAACCGAGCATGAGATCGCTGTGATGAAGGGCATCGCCGCCAGCTACGTGATGACCTCCGAAGTGCGCCAGCCGCTCTACGAGGACCAGCGCACGCTGCTGACCGAACTGGTTCAGCTGCTCTTCGAGACCGGCCGGGATAACCTGGAGCCGATCTTCGCAGCCGACTGGGAGGACGCCGCTGATGAGGCCGCACAGCTGCGCGTGGTGATTGACCAGGTCGCCTCGCTCACCGACGTATCGGCCACCGAATGGCACTCGTATCTGGTCAAGGGCGAAGCCCCTGACGCAAAGTTGTTCTAGAAGGGAATCATGGCAGGGCTGATCAAGCGTGAAGATATCGACGAGGTGCGCAACCGCACCGACCTGCGCGAGGTTGTCGAATCCTATGTCACGCTCAAATCCGCGGGCATCGGCTCGTACAAGGGCCTGTGCCCTTTCCACGATGAACGCAGCCCGTCCTTCCATATCCGCCCGCAGCTGGGCACCTTCCATTGCTTCGGCTGCGGCGAGTCCGGCGATGTCATCGCCTTCATCCAGAAAATGGACCACTCCTCGTTCACCGAAACCGTGGAACTGCTCGCCGCCCGCATCAACTACGAGCTGCACTACGAAGACGGGGGACCGGGACCGCGCCGCGAGGACTACGGCAAGCGCCAGCGCCTGGTCGACGCGCACAAGGTCGCCGAGGAATTCTTCCGCGCTCAGCTGGCCACCGATGAAGGGGTCGCGGGCCGCGAGTTCCTCGCCGGCCGCGGATTCGACGCGGAAGTCGCAGCCCAATTCTCCGTAGGCTATGCGCCCAAGGGCTGGGACTCGCTGCTCAAGCACCTGCGTTCCAAGGGCTTTGTCGATGACGAGCTGAAGCTCACCGGCATGTTCTCCGAAGGCAACCGCGGCATCTACGACCGGTTCCGCGGACGAGTCATGTGGCCGATCCGCGACCTGTCAGGTGCAACCATCGGCTTCGGTGCGCGCAAGCTCTACGAGGACGACCAGGGGCCAAAGTACCTGAACACCCCGGAGACCCAGCTCTACAAGAAGTCCCAGGTGCTTTACGGCATCGACCTGGCCAAGAAGCAGATCTCCAAGAGCCGGCAGATTGTCGTGGTGGAAGGCTACACCGACGTGATGGCCTGCCATCTGGCTGGCATCACCACCGCGGTGGCCACCTGCGGTACCGCGTTTGGTACCGACCACATCAAGATTGCCCGCCGCCTGCTGCAGGATGACGGCACCGGAGGCGAAGTGGTCTTCACCTTTGACGGCGACGCCGCGGGCCAGAAGGCCGCGTTGCGCGCGTTCGAAGAAGACCAGCGGTTCATCGCCCAGACCTATGTGTGCGTTGAGCCAACCGGTGCCGACCCCTGCGATTTGCGCTTGCACCGCGGGGATGAAGCGGTACGTGAGCTCATTGAGCTCAAGCGTCCGCTGTTCGAATTCGCCATCCGTGCCGAACTGAAGAAATTCAATCTGAACACCGTTGAAGGACGAGTGCAGGCCTTGCGCCAGACCGCCCCCATCGTTGCCCAGATCCGCGACTCCGCCATTCGTCCGGCGTATGCCCGCGAGCTGGCCGGTTGGCTGGGAATGAACAACGAGGACGTCAACCGCTCGGTCGGCGCCTCCATCAAGCGCGCCCGGTTGCCGAAAAACGCCGAGCTGCAGGCACCGCGCCCGCAGCCAGGCGAAGCCGAACCGGCCATCGCGGCCGCGCCGGCCTTCGAACGCCCGGATCACCGCGACCCGGTGATGCGCCTTGAACGGCAGGCACTGGAAGTTGTCATCCAGCAGCCGCAACGGCTGAAGGACGAGCAATGGCAGGCGTTCTACGAGGCCCGATTCCTGGCCCCGGCCCATTCGGCTGTCCATGACGGGATCGTTGCCGCTTCCAGCGCGGGTGCCTCGGCGACGTCCTGGGTTGAAGTGATCCGCAACGAAGTTCCCGAGCAATTGCGCAGCTTCGTTTCGGAACTCGCCGTGACCAGCATTCCGGCATCGGATGAGCACAGCCTGAACCGCTACTGCGCCGACATCATCAACGGATTGATTGAGCTTCAAATCACACACCGCAAGGCTGAGCTCATCGGCCGGCTTCAGCGTGCGGAAATGGAATCTGAGGGTGAAGAATATGCCCAGATCAACCGAGAATTGATGGAACTGGAAATGCGCCGGAGGATCTTGCGCGGGACCTAGGATCCCGATTTTGCAATCACGGGATTCTTGGGTAAAGTTATATCTCGTTGCAATCCTCCATAGCTCAATTGGCAGAGCATTCGACTGTTAATCGAAGGGTTACTGGTTCAAGTCCAGTTGGAGGAGCTTACAGAAAAGTTCCGGCTCGCATCTGCGAGCCGGAACTTTTTATTTTCGCCTGAAAAGCCCGGAATCCACGAGGCGTTTATCGGGGACATTGACCGGGCACGCCGGTGCAATTTTTTCCTGCAGCAGTCAGTCCGCCAGGTTCCACAAGCGCCGGGATTCCAGATACCAGAAGTACGCGAACAGGCCGATCTCGAACCATTCGACAATGAACAGCGCTTCTTCGATGCCCAGCGCCAGCAGAATCGGCCAGGCAATCAGCCCCAGCAGCATCAGCATCAAGAGGATTGCATAGTGGGTCTTCTTGCCGCCGCTGGTATCCATGGAGCACAGCGGCCTATGATCCAGATGGCTGGCGATGGCGATGCCCATGGAGAATATCAGCAGGAACGCGGCGCTGGCATGCACTCCGGCGAACTGCCTGCCTTCGATGGTCCGCCACAACAGCAGAAGGACAAAGGCGATCAGGAGCAGGGTGCTGAGCAATCCCAGGATTTTGGTCAAGTTGCTCTGGAACAGCGCACGGTGCGGAGCGTTGCTGGTCCGGATTCCCAGCCAGATGAAAACCACGCTGACGACGAGTACCGCAATGACCGATACCTGCACGGAGAAGATCAGCCGCCGCTGCTCGCCGACTGGCAAGTCTGCCAGCGTTTCTCCCAGCCTGGTGGGCACCACTGCAACGAACATGGCGTAGAAGCCTGCTAAATTCAGGGCAAAATCTTCCAGCTCTTCTCCGGTATAGACCACCAGCAGCACCCCGGTAGTCACCAGCATTGCGACGAAGAGGTCTCGTGCCGGTCCCAGGTAGTAGGAACTCAGCGAGTCTTCGATGCGCTGGTTAGCAATGCCATAGATGACAATGGCGACGACGAGGAGCAGGGGCACCACGAGCAGCATCAGGCGCACATAGCGCAGCGTGCTGCGGCCCGGAGAACGTTCAATGGAAGTGGCCATGACTGCATTCTGTAATTAATCGCCCGGGTTGTGCGAACGGCCCGCCAAGGGAAGGAAAATTCCCGGCAGAATTGCAGGCAATGAATTGCGGGAAGCTAAATTGTCGGTGCGCAATGACAAGCTCTTGAAGAGTCAACAAGGACTCCGAATCGGCTGGGGCAGTCATCCGCTTGAGCCGATCGCCGACTCGGTGCCAGCTGGGCGCCGTCTTCACTCGAAGGAAACTTTCATGTCTGTACAAAATCCGCTCGACCCGAATGTGGTGCCGCCGGCGCCTCAGGCCAAGACCTCTGCTGGCAAGGGCCTGGGCATCGCGGCCCTGGTTGTAGGCATCGTTGCCTTGGTTCTGTGCTGGGTGCCGATCGTCAACAACATCGCCGCGGTGCTCGGCTTCATTGCCCTGGTGCTCGGTGTCATCTCGCTCGTCGTCGCCTCCAAGCGCCGTGGCAGCAAGGGCTTGGGCATCGCATCGAGCATCATTGCCATCGTGGCCATCATCCTGGTCTTTGCCACCCAGGCAGCCTACGTGAAGGCGATCGACGAGGTTGCCAACGATATTGCCGACGCATCGGACGGCGAGGTGGCAGCCCCGGCGGAGGTCATCGAGCAGGCCGAAGATGAATCACAGGTACTTGCCTTGGGGCAGGCGGCTACCGTTGGCGAGTATTCGGTGAACGTCAGCGCAGTGAACCTGGACGCCGGAGCTCAGATCGCCAAGGCCAACGAGTTCAATGAGAAGGCCGAAGGCCAGTATGTGCTGGTTGACCTCTCCGTGGTCTACAACGGAGACGAAGAGGGAGATGCTTGGTTGGATCTGAATCCGGAGCTCGTGGGATCGGATGCCAGCATCTACAGCACGACCAGCTCGTTCGCAGTCCCCGCGAAGCCGGGCACCGATCTGCCTACCCTGGCCAACGGCGGCAAGGGAAGCTACCAGGTAGTCTTCGACGTGCCGGCCGAGGCCGTGGAAGATGCGAAAATCCGTGTGAGCGAGACGATCTCGTTCTCCGGCGAGTCGGTGCTCTGGGCCACCAAGTAGCTCGCATTCGAAGAGGCTCCGCCATCCAATCAAGGATGGCGGAGCCTCTTTTTGTGCCGCTTTTCATTCGCGCCGGCGGCGCCGGAGCCGGCCGTCCGCGGACTTCGACGAATCCCTGCCGTCTGCTGGATCGGCCGTAGGCCAGCCGGCGATTGTTACAGCACTAGGAACACGGAAACCGGTGGTATTGAAGAAATTTTCATGGGATTCTCCCCAAGCCAGAGTCCCGGAAAAGCGCCGGAACTCGCGGTTTTTCGAACGTTCTCATTTACTTCTCATGGGCGAGCCATGATCTTCTAACAAGTGCCTAATGAGCTCCTCACAAGGGTTTTTTAATGTTCAAAACATGATTCGTCGCATACTTCTCATCCTCATGGTGTTGGCCGTGCCAGCGGGACTGGCAGGTGCCAGTCAGGCTCTTGCCGACACGGCCAATCCGCCCATCCCGCGTCATGAGCCAATCGTTGTCCAGCTCTCTTTAGCCCCGGCGCCAAATGCTGCAAAAGCGCAGGACCAGGAGGGAGGCAGCCATGACTGATCTCCAGGAAAACCAAGGATCAACGGTTTCGGCGCGGCTGCGCATCGTCGGCTGGATCGTGCTCACTACTGCACTGGCGCTGCTGGCGGTCACGGTTTCGATGCGATCGATCATGTCCGGCCAGGTTGCCGAGGCAGCCAACGTGGGCATCGCGCAGGAAATCGAGGAGTTCCGGACATTCGCGGCTGAGGGGCTGGACCCGAAGACTGCCCGGCCGTTTTCCTCCATGGGCGAATTGATGGAACGCTATCTGGCCCGCCAGCAGCCAATGGCCGGCGAAGCGATCATCGGCCAGGCCGACGGGCGGGTGCTCGCCGCAGGAACCGCCGCAAACCAAGCCGGGAGCTGGCTGGCTGAAGACCCGGTGCTCCTGGGACGGATTCTCAATGACGCGAAGACCTCTGGAATCCTGGAAAGCAATCACGGGACGGTCCGCTGGGCGAAAGCCGAGGCGAAAGATGCCTCCGGGGCCAACGGCGAAGGACACCAGGCGCACCTGGTCGTTGCGCACTTCATTGGCGGTGCCCAGGACGAAGCCAACCGGCAGGCAACGATGCTCTTTGGCGTAGCAGCCGGGGGACTGGCCCTGACGGCGGGCATCGCCTGGCTGGCAGCCGGCCAGATCATGCGCCCCATCCGTACCATGAGCGAAACCGCCGCATCGATTACCGCCAATGACCTTTCGGCCCGCGTTCCGGTAGAAGGACGAGACGACCTGGCGCAGCTGGCCAGCACGCTGAACGCGATGCTCGACCGGGTTGAATCTTCGCATCTGGCCCAACGCCACTTCATCTCCGAAGCACGCGAGCACCTGGGCGGCCCGCAACGCCAGCTGGCCTCCGCCCTGCAGAAGCTGAATGAGGAAGACCTTCCGCGCAAGCAACGCAACGCCATCATCAGCACCGCTCACGCCCATATTTCGCAGATGGGGCAGACCCTTGCCGACCTGGATCTGCTGGCGCAAAGCTCCACCCCGAACTTCATCCATCGGCAGATGATCTCCGTTGGCGAAGTCACGGCGGACGTCGCCGCGGCGGCTTCCCGTCCGGGAGCCTACCCGGACCGCCGATTCAGGATCGCCGAGTCCGCCAAGGCCCAGGCGTGGCTGGATCCGCTGCGCGTAGCCCAGGGAATGCACCAGCTGATCCAGAATGCGGTCGCGCATACCGAAGACGGCCAAAGCATCCGGATCGGTTCTGCCGCAGCCGATGGCATGGCCAGCTTCTGGGTTGCCAATGATGGACCGGCCTTGGATCCGGAAGAAGCCCGTGCCCTGCTGGAGAACTACCGCAGCGCACCGGGTACCGGCGAGCAGGGGTCTGGCATGGGTCTCGGACTGGCAGTGGTGAAAGCGGTTGCTGAAGCCCACGGCGGCACGGCCTGGGTGGAATCGGGACAGGGCAACGGGACCAGCTTCGGATTCTCCCTGCCGCTGGCCGACGCCGGCCATGGCAGCAGCTGCGAGGAAGACTTCGCCCAGTCCATGGCCAGCAGCCTTGGAGGCGAGTCATGAGCATCAAGCCAACCGCGCCCCGCGCGGGATTCCGCTACACCGCCCAGCGGCCCATGGGCCAGAGCGCCGAACCGGGCAAGGCCGGCGCGGCACCAAGCCAGTGGAGCAGGCAGAACGCCGCGCGGATCATCACCGCGCTGCTCCTGCTGGCCTTCCTTGCCTGGTGCGCCTACGGAGCCTTCGGCCCGGCGGCCGGGACAGCGCAGGCACTGCCGGCGCAAGGAGCCCTGACCTTGGCGGTTTTCGCCGTGGCCATCTGGCTCTGGATCTTCTCGCCGGTCGGCGATACCTTCATCGCCCTGGGTGCAGCGGTGGTGCTGGTGCTCATGGGGGTGCTGCCCGAAGCCGAACTGTTCTCCTCGCTGGGCGAAGACACCATCTGGCTGCTGCTGGCCGCCTTCGTGATCGCGGCGGGGATCACTGCCACCGGACTGGCGACCCGTGCCGCGGCCTGGATCGCCGCGGGCGCGAACACCCCGCGGCAGCTGATCCACCTGAGCACCGGGGTGCTGGTTGCCACCGCTTTCGCGGTGCCCTCCACCTCCGGGCGCGCGGCCCTGGCCATCCCGGTGTTCATCGCCCTGGCCAAGGCCCTGGCGAATCGCCGCCGTGTCGTCTTGGCCCTGGCCCTGGTTTTCCCCTCGGTCATCCTGCTTTCGGCGGTGGCATCCTACCTGGGTGCGGGAGCGCACCTGATCACCAGCCAGATCCTCACGGCCTCAGGGCATGAAGGTTTCTCCTTCGCCGGCTGGCTGGTCTACGGCTTGCCACTGGCGTTCGTTTCCTCGCATCTGTGCGCCGAACTGGTGCTGTGGATGTTCACCCGCGCCGAAGATCGTGCCCAGCCGCTGGCCGTGGGCATCGAACGGCTGCAGGAGCATTCGCCGGTGCCGCTCACCGGTCCGCTCACCGTAGGGCAATCCAGGGCAGCGCTGCTGGTCGCGGCGGTGGTGGTGCTCTGGTGCACCGAGCCGCTGCATCAGCTCCACCCAGCCATCGTGGCCCTGCTCGGCTCGTTGCTGGTCGCCAGTCCGGGATACGGCTCGGTCGGCTTGGCCAAGGCCTTGAAGGCGGTGCCGTGGTCGATGCTGATCTTCATGGCAGCGACCCTGACCCTGGGGACCGCGCTCGCCGGAACAGGGGCCGCCGACTGGCTGGCCCGCCGGGTCCTTGGCCCGGTAGAGCAGCTCGGAGCTGCCGCCGCCTGGGTCTTCACCATTCTGGTGGTGGTGATCTCCGCCGCGGCGCACCTGGTCATCCAGTCCCGCTCGGCCCGCTCAGCGGTGCTGATCCCGCTGGTGGTGTCCCTCGCCCCGGGCATCGGGGTCAATGCGGTGGCCATTGCGCTGGCGTCCACCGCCGCGGCCGGTTTCTGCCACACCCTGACCAGCAGCGCGAAACCGGTGAACCTGTTCTCCGAGATCGAAGGCATCGAAACCTACCGGCCAGCGGACCTGCTGCGCCTGAGCGCGGTGCTCGGACCGCTCATGGTCCTGCTGGTCCTGGCCTTCGCCTTCTGGATCTGGCCGGCCATGGGACTGCCGCTGTTCCTCTGACTCACTTCAAAGCTTCATTTCCAACGCATCCATCCTCACTGAAAAGGACAAAGAATCATGGCACACGCACTTCCACAACGCATCCTGGTTGCACCATCGGGCTTCAAGGAATCCCTCGACGCGGCAGCCGTAGCGGCAGCCATCGGCGCCGGCGTCCGCCGGGCATTGCCCGGAGCGGCAGTCAAGGCCGTGCCCATCGCCGATGGCGGCGAAGGCACCGCCGAAACCCTGGCCTGCTCTACCGGTGGCCAGCTGGTCCCGGTCACGGTCACCGGTCCGGTCGGCCAGCAGGTCCACTCGCACTACGCGATGCTCGGCGGCGAGGCGGCAGGAACCGCGGTCGTGGAAATGGCAGCCGCGGCCGGCCTGCGGCTGGTTCCCCGCGACCAGCGGGATCCGGGAACCACGACCAGTTACGGAGTGGGGGAGCTGATCGAGGCCGCGATCGATGCCGGGGCTTCCAAGATCCTGGTGGGCTGCGGCGACTCGGGCACCTCCGATGGCGGCATGGGCGCATTGCAGGCACTGGGAGCACGGATCCTCGATGCCAAGGGCCGCGAGGTCAAAGCCGGCGGCAATTACCTCGGACGCGTGGACCGGCTGGATCTTTCCGGCCTGCACCCGGCATTGGCCGCCGGGCAGGTGCAGATCACGATGGCGTTGAACCAGCACAATGTGCTGACCGGACCGCGCGGAGTGGCGCGCGTATTCGGACCGCAGAAGGGTGCCACCGAGGAACAGATGGAAAGCATGTCGGCAGGCTTTGAACGCTGGGCTTCGATCCTGCGCCGCGATGCGTTGGAGTCCGCGCGCTCCACCGATTTCGCCTTGGCCCCGGGTACCGGTGCTTCGGGCGGACTGGGTGCCGGGCTGGCCGCAGTGGGAGCGGTGCTCCTGCCCCGCTTCGAGGCGATCCTGGACTCGGGTTTGGCCGGCATCGATCTGGATTCGATGCTGCGCGGAGCGGACCTGGTCATCACCGCAGAAGGCGCCATCGACTTCCAGACTCCCAAGGGCAAGGTGCCGGCGGAAGTTGCGCGGCGCGCCTCGCTGCATGGGGTGCCGGTGGTGGCCTTGGCAGGCACGCTGGGCCGCGGCTGCCGCGACGTGCACGATATCGGCATCGATGCCATTGCCTCGATCATGCCCATTCCCATGACATTGCAGGAAGCAGTGGATGACGGGGAACGGCTGCTCATCGAAGCGGCCGAACGCTTCATGCGCACCATCATCCTGGGCGCGTCGATGGCCGCGGCACGGCTGAGCCCGCGCGTGGCCTGGTAAAAGATTCCGCTACAAGACGTAGCCGGCGACCAGCTGGGACAGGGCACGGATATCCACTTTGCCCTTGAACTCCAAGCGGACCTTGCCCAGTGAGCTGAACCAGAGATCCAGTTCAGCATCCAGATCGAAGGTTCCAGCCGTTTCAACCGAGAACGACTGGACCTTCGAATACGGCAACGAGGTGTAGTCCCGCTTCTTGCCGGTCATGCCTTGCACATTGACGGCGATGAGCCGCTTGTTGGTGAACACCACGTAGTCGCGGGCGCCCTTGAAGGCGGCCTGCAGCTCTTCGCCAGCAACCAGCATGGGCATGATTTCAGGAGCTACCTGCGACAGGTCCCAGGGACCCAATTTGAAGACGGAAGAATTATTGAAATCGATCATGCACCGAGGGTACCGAGCGCGGGGGACAGGTTGAGAAAAACAGGCGTGCCTCCTTGGCCGGTGAAATCTTGGCCAAGGCGGCACGCCTGTTTTCGCGAATTCGCTAGAGTTCGATAGCTGCCACTGCCCGCACTGCGCGGGCAGCCTCTGCACCCTTCTTCAGGAAATGCTCGAAATAGAAGGCCTGGTGCTCATCGTTCGAGTGAAAGTGGTGCGGGGTCAGGCTGACCGAAAAGGTCGGCACGTCGGTGTCCAGCTGCACGCGCATCAGCCCGTCGACCACAGCCTGGGCCACGAAGTCGTGGCGGTAGATGCCGCCGTCAACCACCAGGGCCGCGGCCACCACAGCATCGTACTTCCCGGTCTTCGCCAGGCGCATGGCCTGAAGCGGCATTTCGTAGGCACCGGGTACGGCAACGACGTTGATGGAGCATTCCTGCCCGGAAGCTTTCATCTCGGCTTTGAACCCGGCAAGCGCCTGGTCAACGATATCCGCGTGCCAACTGGCCTTGATGAAGGCGATGTTCAATGGCTTGCTCATGAGTTACTCCCTGGATCTGCGTGAAATCTTCTTGTTCTTTTGAACCACCCTAGTGCTGCAGATCTCAATGAAATAACTGGGGAAGGAGTCGGCGTAACGATTCCCCCGCTTCAGTGCCAACCCAGTTGCGGGGCCACGTGCTTGAGCACCGATTCGATGACGTGCGCGTTGTAATCGACGTCCGGCTGGTTTGGAACTGTCGCGGCAAACCTTGATACGTTCCAGCCGGTGCTTCGAATGCTCTGCCATCTGGCGCTCCTGCACACAGAAAACCAGCCCGCGCCTTGCGGCAACGGGCTGATCATGATGTGGCTATGATGGCACGGTCAATCCAGGCGCACCATCCTTCGTTGTGCTACCGCCAACCTAATTGCGGGGCCACGTGCTTGAGCACCGATTCGATGACGTGCGCGTTGTAATCGACGCCCAACTGGTTCGGAACGGTAAGCAGCAGCGTGTCGGCTGCGGCGATCGCTTCGTCCTCGGCCAGCTTCTTGGCCAGCTCATCGGGTTCCCCGGCGTAGGATTTGCCGAAGACCGCACGGGTCTTGGCATCGATGTTGCCCACCTGGTCGGAGCTGTAGCGGTCGCGGCCGAAGTACTGCCAATCGCGCTCGTCGGTCAGCGCGAAGATGCTGCGGCTGACCGATACCCGTGGCTCGCGGGCATGGCCGGCATCTTTTCAGGCCTGGCGGTAGAGCGCGATCTGCGCGGCCTGCTGGACGTGGAAAGGCTTGCCGGATTCATCGTCCTTCAACGTGGAGCTTTGCAGGTTCATTCCCAGCTTCGCCGCCCATACTGCGGTGGCATTGGAGCCCGAACCCCACCAGATGCGCTCGCGCAAGGTGCTGGAGTGCAGTTCGATGCGCAGCAAGCCGGGAGGGTTGGGGAACATCGGCTTGGGACTGGGTTCGGCGAAGCCCTCGCCGGAGAGCACTTCGAGCAGCCGCTCGGCGTGGCGGCGGCCCATGTCGGCATCCGATTCGCCTTCGCGGGGCTCGAAGCCGAAATGCCGCCAACCGTCGATAACCTGCTCGGGCGAGCCGCGGCTGATGCCCAGCTGCAGCCGGCGATTGGAAATCAGGTCGGCTGAACCTGCATCCTCGGCCATGTACAACGGGTTCTCGTAGCGCATATTCGAGTTATGACGTTAGCCTCTCCAAGGTGTGTGGACCGCTCAGCGCCAGTCGAGTGCGGGGCGACATGGGCGAGGACGGCCTCGACCCGTGGACGTTGTAGTTGAACCCTAACTAGTGGCGGGATACATGGCATTCGATCGCGAAGCCTGAGCATGTGATGTGTCGGCTAAACTTGCTCTATGTTGGAAATTCGCCCTAACTGCGAGTGCTGCGACCGGGATCTCGCGGCCGATGATCCGCAGGTCTACATCTGCACGTTCGAGTGCACTTGGTGCGCGGTCTGCGTCGACCACTTCGAAGATCGAGCCTGCCCGAACTGCGGCGGCAACCTCACACCGCGGCCGATCCGTCCAGCGCGGCTCCTTCGAGACAACCCACCGTCATCGAAGCGTGTGGTGAATCCCAATTGTCTGTCCCGCTTCGCCCGTGCCTGAAACACAGGTGACTGTCGAGCCCTTCTTACCAGCGTGTATCACCTAGTCTCAAGTAATTAGACACAAGCTCGTCCTTACCTCGTTCGGTTTGGCCGTTTCGGAACACGCGGTCCTTTCAAGTCTCGACCAAGCCAGTGATCCGTCGGACGGACACGAAGAAGCCGCAGCCGACGACGACAGAGTGGTCGCAGGCGATTGCGGCCTACTTACCGATGCCGAGCCACGCACTGCCGTTCACGTCGAGTGCCCAATGGATACCAGCGAAGGCCCCACCGATACCCATCCAGAGCCCAGCGATGAACGTCGCGACCGGCAGGAGCGTCAGGCACACACCCTGGCAGTGTACGACCAGAGCTGACAGGCCTCCAAGCGGTCGTTGGAGGCGCTCGACACGGTCGCTTGAAGCGAACTCGAGTAGCGCATGTTCGTGTTATGGCTCTCGTTTTCTCGGTCCGCGTCCCTCTACAGGTACCGGCAGACCTGGTCTGGGCTGCATGTGTCGGGGTCCGGGTGCGCGGCGTCGTGCCGGAGGTCGGCGATGGTGCCGTGCAGGGCGGTGAGCTGGGCGATCTGCTGCTCGATCTCGGCCAGGCGCGCGTCGAGGAGGTCTCGCACGTGCTCGCAGGGCGCGTGGCCGCTGTCGCGGATGTCGAGGATTTGGCGGATCTGGGCGAGGGTGAGGCCTGCGGCCTGGCCACGGTGAACGAAGTCGATCCGGGCGACGGCGTCGGACGCGTAGTCGCGGTACCCGGATGGCGTCCGGTCGGCCGGGGGCAGCAGTCCCTGCTCTTCGTAGAACCGGAGCGTCTTCGAGGTGGTGCCCGCGCGTTCGGCGAGTTCTCCGATGCGCATTGCGGCCTCCGATCATTCGGCAGGGGCCACGCTTGACCTTCCCCTGCACTGGAAGGTCCAGTATGGCTGAAACGGAACAGAAGTCCAAGCCTTGACGGGAGCAGCGATGCCTACGAAGTACGATCTCGCCATCATCGGATCGGGCGGCGGAGCGTTCGCCGCCGCGATTCGCGCGACCATGCTCGGGAAGTCGGTGGTGATGATCGAGCGTGGCACGCTCGGCGGCACCTGCGTGAACACGGGCTGCGTGCCGTCGAAGGCCCTCATCGCCGCCGCCGATGCACGGCACGTCGCCGCCGACGCCGCCGACCGGTTCCCGGGGATCGCGACGACGGCAGGCCCAGTGGACATGCCCGCGCTGATCGCCGGGAAGCAGGCGTTGGTCGAGACGATGCGGGGCGAGAAGTACGCCGACGTCGCCGATTCATACGGGTGGCACGTCCGGCGGGGAGACGCCGGGTTCGCGGGCACCCCGGACGCGCCGGTGTTGGAGGTCACCGCCGCAGACGGAGCGGTCGAGACGATCGAGGCCGAGCACTACCTGGTCGCCACCGGTGCGCGGCCGTGGGCTCCGCCGATCGACGGCCTGGACGAGGCCGGGTACCTGACCTCGACCACGGCGATGGACCTGACCGAGGTCCCCGAGTCGATGCTGGTGCTCGGCGGCGGCTACGTCGCCCTGGAGCAGGCGCAGCTGTTCGCCCGCCTCGGCTCCCAGGTCACCGTGCTGGTGCGGTCCCGGCTCGCGTCGAAGGAGGAGCCGGAGGTGTCCCGGACACTGCAGGAGGTGTTCGCCGACGAGGGCATCCGGGTGGTCCGCCGCGCGGTGCCGACCCGGGTGTCCCGGGACGCGGCGACCGGGCAGGTCGTGGTTACCGCGGACGTGTCCGGCGGCTCGCAGGAGTTCCGCGCCGACCAGGTGCTCGTCGCCCTCGGACGCCGTCCCGTCACCGACGGCTTGAACCTCGATGCGGTCGGGGTGAAGACCGGGGACTCCGGCGAGGTGGTCGTCTCCGACCATCTGCAGTCGTCGAACCCGCGGATCTGGGCCGCGGGCGACGTGACCGGGCACCCGGAGTTCGTCTACGTCGCGGCCCACCACGGCACCCTCGTCGCCGAGAACGCGTTCGCCGACGCCGACCGGTCCGTCGACTACTCCCATCTGCCGCGGGTGACGTTCACCGGACCGGCGATCGGCGCGGTCGGGATGACCGAGAAGGAGGTCGTCGCCGCGGGGATCCGCTGCGACTGCCGCGTGCTGCCCCTGGAGTATGTGCCCCGGGCGGTGATCAACCGCGACACCCGCGGGTTCATCAAGATCGTCGTGAACGCCGATACGAGCGAGATCCTCGGCCTCACCGCCGTCGCCAAGGACGCCGGGGAACTCGCCGCCGCAGGCGTCCACGTGCTCGGCAAGACCATCGCCGAAGTCGCCGACGCCTGGGCCCCCTACCTGACCATGACCGAAGGCATCCGGATCGCCGCGAAGTCCTTCACCACCGACCCGTCACTGCTCTCGTGCTGCGCATGAACGGCAACGCATGCAATCGGGGAGATCTCATCCGGAAGAGGTCCAGACGACGAGCGCCGATCACGACCGCGACGAACGGCGCGCCGGTCCCATCGTCGCCGCAGGGACCGGGCTGCTCCTACTGGCATGCTGCGCGCTTCCGTTGCTGCTCTGCTGCGGCCTGCCGCTCATCGCGGCGGGCGGAGCACTCGCAGGCGTCGGAGGGCTCCTCGGCAATCCCTGGATCATCGGTGCCGGGATCGCCGTCGCGATGGCCGTCACGGCCGGGATGCTCGTCAGGCTACGGCGGCGGCACCGAGGCCGCAGGACTGGCTGCTGCGAAAATCCTTCGACTGCTGATCGGAACCGGTAGCTCGATCGGATCCAGCCATCACCGCCAACGGGGCCACCTCGGCATCCCGCGGCCCTTCCAGGTCTCCACGAGACCGGCGACCCAGCGGACGGACGCGAAGAGTCCGTAGCCGGCCCCGGCGAGGCCCATGGAGACCACGAGCCAGCGACCGATCCCGAGCCACACGCTCCCGTCCACGTCGAGGGACCACTGAGCGCCCGTGATAAGCCCGGCGACGGCCATCCAAACACCCGCGACGATCACTGCGACCGGCAGCAGCGCGAGGCACATCGACGCGGCGACAGACCAAAGCTGACGGGCCTCCAGCTTCGCCGTTGTGGCGATGATCTTTTCGGCCCGCTCGTTCGCGGCGTCAATCTTGGCTGTTGCCACGGCCCCGGCGTCGGCAGCGGCCCTCTCGATCGACTGCACAGCCTGATCCCGGGCCGTGCTGATCGCGCTCGTCGCCTCGGCGCTGGCTTGGGTGATCGACTCCCGCCAGGCCTTCTGCGCACCGTTCGCGGCCCGCTCGAACTTAGCCCGGCTCTCATCGAGATGCTTGGCGGCAGCCTCGGACTTAGAGGCTGAGCCCTTCAGACTCTCCCCGTTGAGGTTCACGCTCATACCCGCGAGAGTGGACGCGATTCCGGCGAGCAGTTCGCTGTTCTCGTTCGACTCCGGCGGCGGCGACGTTGAGGTCAGCTGATGCGAGATCGCGGAGAGCTGCTTCTCCTGCTCCTCGCTGTCCACCTTCACGAACCCCGCGAGCTTCTTCTGCTGCTCGGTCAGCGTGGCGATCCTCGTATTCTGCGCCTCGACGGCGGCGAGGATCGAGGTCAACAGCTACATCGTCTCCGGACTGCCGAGCGGTTGCGGCGACTGCACGGGCCCGTTCTGCTGCTTCAGCCTGTCGAGTGCTGCGCTCATGTTCCTGCTCCTTCTGCTGCTGGTGGTAGTCGAAGAACGCCTGCGCGCCCTCCGGGGTGAAGTCCGCCGAGAGTGCGCTCGTGCGCTTGCGGCGCTCGGCACGCCCGGACTCGCCGCGGCGGTCCTCGATGTAGAGCGTCCAGGTCTCCTTGCCGACGTTCTTGCCCCGCTTGCTCACGGCGGTGTGCAGGCGCATCCGCGGCACCCGCTCGTCGTCGTCGCCGAGCTGCTGGTTCTGTTCCGCGATCACCGCTTCGAGACCGGCCTTGTTTACCGCGCGGGGATCGGCCAGGGCGGCGCTCATCCGGTCGCCCATCTCGCGGTCGAGCGACCCCTCGGCGAAGTCTTCGCGGCGCAGCTCCCAGTCCTTCGGCGCGTGCTCCTGCCGCTTCACGACCGAGAGCCCGTGCTCGCGCATCAGCTCGTCGTTCGCCGACTGCACGCCGCGCTGGTTCCCGGCCTTGCGGTCGTGGAACGTACGGTAGTCCGAGAGTGCCTTCCCGGTCCGGCTGTTGTGGTTGATCACCAGGATGTGGTTGTGGGCCTTACCCCGGCGACCGTCCGTATGCGTCACCACGAGGCAGTCCGAATCCGGGTGCATCTTTTTCGCGAGCAGGTATCCAAGATCGTTCACCCGCTGCACGTCCTCCGGGTTCTTCGGGTCGAACTCCTCATCGCTGAAGCTCTGCCGGTAGTGGAGGGCTTCGATATCGCGCTTCGTGTTCTGCGTGAGCGCGCGGGCACGCGCCGAGAACGCACCCGGGCCGCCCGGCACGTCGCACGTGACCGCGACCCCGCGCTCGTCCTCCTTGCCCCGGATGTAGTAGTCGCGGACGATCCGCATGCCCTGCTCGTCGGGGCGAGCGCCTTCGAGGTCCCAGCTCGCGACGATGTCGGCCATCGACTCGCGGCGCGCCTCGACGGGGTCGAGCGCGGCGCGGACGGAAGCCGGGTACTGGGCGTATCCCCGGGGCGCAGACGGCGGGACCGCGTGGCTCAGTGCGCCGAGGTTCGGGAACTTCTCCAGCGCGAGCTCGTAGCGCTGCTGGGAGAAGAGCACGGCGCGCAGGAGCCACTGACTCTCCGCGGGCATCCGGGCCAGGTCGATAGCTGCGAGCTCCTCGTCGCGCACGCCGGTCTTCTTGGTGCTGATGCGGGCCGAGCGATACTCGGGCCACTGAGCCTGTGCCCGCGTCGGGCCGATGTACTCGGCCAGGCGGTCGAAGTAGCGCCAGAGCGAGTAGCAGTCGGACGGAGCCCAGTCGGCCTGGTCCTCGTAGTGGATCCTGTCAATCACCGCCGAGGCTCCTTTCTGCGCACGTACTCGTTGACTTCGTTCATCTGCCCCTCAGCGATGCCGAGACGAGGGTTGGTGGTGACGATGTGGAAAAGACGTCCGAGCTTGCGCGCGAACACCCGATTGCCGTCATCGATCCAAACGACAGGTCGACCGTTGTAGCGCCGCTGGAGAGCCATGGCCTTCCACATCACTGCATCGCGCGATATGGCGACGCCAAACCGAGGTGGGGTTTCTCGCATGGACACGGCGACAGGGATGGGCTCGATGCCGAGCAATGGCGCGAGGTGCTTGTTGGCCGCTTCCTCCCACGTGGTCGCCCAGACCACGTCGGCCGACTCTCGGAGCCACTCGATCCAGGGGCCGTGCAGACTTGGGTTGATGGTCAGCTCCAGTGAGAGCGGAACCCGGCCGGGCCCGGAGACGAAGGGCGAGTCCGGGACATCGGAAGCCGGGATCTCGACCCGGCAGTCGATCCAGCCCGCGCCGAGCTCGGCAGCAGATGCGTCCGCGTTGAGCACGCCGTCGACGTCCAGCGCGACCACTGGGTGTCCGCAGTGCTTGGGCGTTGCCATTATTCCCCTCTCTGCATCAAGGGTCCCACGGCTGCGTGAGCCCTGCTTCTAGTCCTTCGCGACCCACTGACCGGTGACGCCGACCTCTGCTTCGACTTCGCCAGCTACGGTCTGGGTGGTCCCGTCCGGAGCCCCCTCGGCACCCTTGACCACTGCGACGTCGGCATCAGCGAACGAGTCTCTCTTCTCCAGGTAGGGGAAGTCGACCTTGACCAGCGAGTCGCTGCGACTGGTGCTGCACTCGTCGACTCGGGTCACGTTCGCGCCGTCGCTCGTCACGTAGTCCTTCCGTTGTTCCAGTCCATCGTCACCTGGTAGCGCATCGACAATGGCCGCAGACTCATTCACAGATACCGGCAAGACATCTGGAACGGTCGGCTCTTTGTACTCATCCTGGCCAACGGCAAGTCCAGCAGCAGCGTAGAACTGTTCTTCGAAATCGTTGCTCTTGAAGCTTTGAGCCTCTAGCCCCTTCTGGAGGCTACCGTCCTTCAGCTTTTGCTTGAAGCTGTCGAGCGAACCTTTGTAAGTACTCGTCTTCAACAATTTCTCAAGTTTCGCCCTGGCGTCGGCGGCGCGGGCTTTCCGTCTGGACGACTCGGACGCTCGAAGGGGCTCAACGTCTCCGCTCGCGTAGGAGACCTGGACGTCGACGCGGCAGTAGCCCGTGTCGAATGCCTTGGACGTTACCTCGAACCGTTCGACGGCGAGGCTTCGGCCCTCGGGGACTGCCTGCTTCAGCTCGTCGGAGAGCTCGATGGTGACCGGCGAGTTGCTGGAAACGAACGGGAGGGCATCGTCCGGGTCCGCGACGCGGAGGTTCTCGAACTGGTAGACGGCGCTATCCTCTGAAGCTTCGGCTGGACCGGGCTTTGCGCCGCTGCTGTCAGCGGAGCCACCGTTGGAGCAGCCCGAGAGTAGTAAGCCCGCAGCGAGCATGGAACTGGATACGGCGACGAAGCCGCGAGGGAACTTGGACGAGGTTATGCGATGTACATCCTTCGTGAAGCAGTCAATGAAGCTGGGATCTGTGAGCATCACCAGCAGAGCCCACGGCTCTGACCTTCGGCGGTCGTTACTGAACGCGAGGAACAGAAATGATGCTTATAGTCCGTGGAACTTTAAGCATCATGACCAAGGGGGATGTATTTAGTGAGTAGGTGAAGCTGATTTGGAACATGGAACCAGAGCCGCTACTGCGTGCGTGATAGCACGAGTCTGGGGAAAGCGAGACGCCCCTGCCGCTCTTGAGGGGCAGGGGCGTCAAATGATGGGGAAAGTGCTTATGCGGAGATTGCTCGCAGATGGCCTGCGAGGGCTGATGCATCGTTGCGGGCGAGGGCGTTGCGAACCATGGCGAGCAACGGCTCCCAGCTTTCCTCATGGATGCGCCGCTTGGCGAGGACGTCGCCGCTGGTCAACAAGCGGTGAGCCCATGCGAAGAGCGGCTGCTCGATGTCATGACCGCGCTCAATGACATGAGGCAACGCTTCGATCATGCGACTGGTGCCGACCTCGTCGCCCTGCTGGAGCGCCTGGAACAGTTCGATCCGGAGCGGATCATCCGTGAGGTCCAGTGTTCCCTCGTAGTAGAGCCGGTCGAGTCGAGCCAGCAGCTGCGCCCCGCGCCCGAGGACCGAGTCGGCGGACTGATCACGGACGGCGAGAATGCGCGCAATGTTGTCGGGGAGGAACGGCCCATGATTGCCGGTCTTCTTGTCCATGTAGCGCAGGATCTGCGCCCCGCCGATCCCGATGCCGTCCACGCCGGTCGTGACCGCATCAGGAATGTTGCTGAAGCGGAAGCCTGCGGAGAAATACGTCAGCAGGCCAGCTTCGTGCGCCCTGTGGACCAGCTCCACGGTGACCGGTTTCGTCAATTGGTCGGTGATGCAGCGGCTCGGGTACGTGTCCGCGGTGCCGTCCCACGTCACTTTATCGAACCCGGCGGCCGCGGCGATCTCGACGCCGAGCAGGCCGATCTCGCGTTGGGTCCTGGCCCAGCGAGGCTCGCCCGTCACTGCCACGACTTCAGGCCTGTCGTCAAGGAGCGGAACATTGATATTGAACGCGGCCGAGAGCACTTGGGCGTACCGGTCCCGGCGCACTTCGTTGGCCAGCGAGGATAGCAGCTGGACAGCTTCGCTCGCGGTCATGCGCTCCACCGCGAACTTCACTTCAGCCAACCCGTCCGCGAGCAGAGACGTGGCTGCTGCGGCGAACGTGCGGCTCGTCTTGATGAGCGAGTCCTCGACCGTGCCGTCGAACAGCGGGCGACCGATATAGCTGGATGTCGGCGCAGCCGACCCAACGTGCAGCCTGACCCGAGCCACTGTGCGCGGCGATGGGATGCGATACGGCTCCAGCTCCTCGCGGCTGCGGTCCACTCCTCGTTCGAGGTGTTCGACGTGCACGATCACGCCGTGCAGGTTCTCCTGCCGGAGCACTGTGCCGGCGAGGTGTCCCTCCCCGGGATCCGTGATCGAGGCGTAGGTCTGCACGTCCCTGAAGCCCGAGGTGCCCCAGATCGGGTAGGAGGTGGGGATCTGGATGCCGCGATCGATCAACCAATAGGCCGCGCGCACAGCGATCCGCTCGTCAGGAGTGAGGTGGTCGCCGGAGTTTCGGCGAAGTTCCAGCAGCTGGGTGATCGCGGCGAGGAATCGCTGGTCGCCGCTGGCCTGGACCGGGTGGAGCAGGTTCACCCAGGCGCTGATGCCCTCGTCGGTAATGGCCACTTGCGCCAAGGGAGCTGAAGCGGCCGGCTCGAACTCGTCGCGGAATGCTTCGAGCGCAGCTCGGTATGAGAGCCCAGTCTCCACCAGGGACGGGCTGTCGCGCCGCACCGCAGAGAGCACTGCCGCGAAGGCCTTCACGAGCACTTCTTGGTCCTTGAACCTCCGGGAGAAACCGTCGAGCTCCTTCGCCACTCGGCAATGGGATTCCCCGAAGCTCTCGTGCCCGCGCAGGCGGTACGAATCGTCCTTGGTGAAGGTGTCGTCCGTGTACCGTTCGCGAGTGAGATGCGCGTCGGCACGGGCGATGAGGTCGCCGAGATGATCGACGATCAGGTGGGCAGCAGCACCTGCACGCAGATGCGTGCTGACGGGTTGCTGAAGCGTGCGTTCGATGAGAGTGACCATAATGTCCCCTTTCAAGGGATAGTTCGAATGATGGAGCGAGTGGGCGCTCATGGCGTTGAGAGCAGGCGAACCTTGGTTTGGTCTCGAAGACGAGTCCCGGCTCCCGGCGTGATCCATGGCGCGTGCGTCAGATGCAGCGCCTGCATGCGCGCAACATTGCGCGACAGCGAGCCTCGCACTCGGGATGAAGTTGTCCATTGGGCGATAGTTATCCGCAAGGTGTGCTACTTTCTAATGGGAAGTGATCAGGTCGATTCTGACCAGAAGGAGCGAATGTGACTATTTGTGACGACGCCAAGGTCGCTGCGGACGGATCCGTCCGAGGCGACGTCTACTCGGCTGAGTGCCCGTGCAGGGATCTGCTGGACGTGGTCGCCAACAAGTGGGCAGCGCTCGCCATCGGCGCGCTGGAGGACGGCCCTCTGCGCTTCGGCGCGCTGCAGCGCCAGCTCCAAGGCGTGTCCCCGAAAGTCCTGACCGCGACGCTGCGCAGACTGGAGAGCTTCGACCTGGTGGATCGCGAGGTCATCCCGGCGGTGCCACTGCACGTGGAGTACTCGCTCACCGAGGCAGGACGCACAGCGCTGGGCCCGGTGTTCGCGCTGCGGGACTGGGCTGAGTCGCACTACGATCTCGCGACTTCTTCGGTCGCCGCGAGATAGGTCGCTTACCTCGGGGTAAGCAGTGCCCCTTGCGGGTAACTAGGGCCTCCGGAATAGCGTCGCACCATGAGCCGCTGCCCGCGGCTCTCCGCGACCCAAGGAAGGCCAGAACCACATGGCACCCGCAACAACATCCGAACTGACTACGATCCCCGCAGTCGTCTCCCGATCCGGCGGCCCGCTGAAGGGCGAGGACAGCCTCGCCGACGCGATCATGCCCGCTCCTGGAGCGCCGACCGGTCATGACATCCTCGTCGATGTGAAGGCGGTCTCCGTGAACCCCGTGGACGTGAAGATCCGCGCTGGGGCCGGCGGCCCGACCGACGATCGCGTCCTGGGCTGGGACGCTTCCGGCATCGTGCTGGCCGTCGGCGATGCCGTGACCGGCTATCAGGTGGGCGACGAGGTTTACTACGCCGGAGCGCTGGGGCGTCCCGGCACCTACGCGAAATGGCACCTCGTGGACGAGCGCATCGTGGGACGCAAGCCCGCGACCCTGACCCACGCCGAGGCGGCGGCGCTGCCGCTGACGACGATCACCGCGTGGGAAGCGCTCTTCGACAAACTGAAGCTCGACGCGTCGAGCACCGGCACGCTGCTCGTGCTCGGCGCGGCCGGCGGCGTCGGCTCCATCATGATCCAGCTCGCCAAGGCCCTCACCGGCGTGAAAGTCATCGCCACCGCGTCCCGTGACGAGTCGCGCGCATGGGTGAGCGAGCTGGGCGCTGACGCCATGGTGGATCATTCCGCAGCGGATTTCGAGGAGCAGGTGCTCCGTGAGGCTCCGGGCGGCGTGGACTACGTGTTCTCCCCGCAGAGCAAGGGACGCATGCCGTTCTTCGTCGCGGTGACCCGCCCGTTCGGCCAGATCGTCGCGATCGATGACGAGAAGGACCTGGACTTCATGGCACTGAAGGGGAAGTCGATCTCCTGGCACTGGGAGTTCATGTTCGCGCGCCCGATGCACGGCTGGGACCTCGAAGCCCAGCGCGAACTGCTGGACAAGGCGTCGGAGCTGATCGATGCGGGTGCGCTGCGCACCACGCTGACCAAGACGTACTCGCCGATCGACGCGGATCAGCTGCGCAAGGCGCACGCCGACGTGGAGACGGGACACGCTGTCGGCAAGATCGTCGTGGCAGCCGAGTCCTGACCGAAGCGCAGTAGACGAAGAGATCCCTGCCGCAATTGCGGCAGGGATCTCTTCGTTCGGGGAACCTTATGCGCCTCAAGCATCGCCCAAGGTGAAAACGACGGCCGCGCTCTGCCGACCCGTCAACACGGTGCGGTTCAGGCGGAGACCGATGGCTCTGCCGGCGGCTTTAGCCAGCGCCAGAGTCGGATCGGCTGCTTTTGCAGAGACCGCGGGTGCAGGCTTCTGGGTGCGGTCGGACTTGTTGGGCGCGTATGCGCGGGGGTTGTCAATAGCGACTGACATCGGAAGACCTCAAGACATGATTGTGCTTCCGGTTCCCCGCCACGTTCGTTGGGCTGTTTCACCGATGCCTTATCCGGGAGCAGTACCCCGCGCTTCAAAGTCGCGGCCCCGGTGGGATCTTCTTGTCTTCTATTCCCGCACTTGTCGACTCGCGGGTTCAAGGCGAGACGACTGGCGTGTCACCGCCGTCGTGGCTCGATGCGGATGAGGTCAGGGTCGAACTTGACGTGGCCAGGACGGATCGGGTCGATGGTCACCGTGACGAGCTCGTCGACGAGCATCCGCTTGCGGCCCATGTCCAGAGACTCCCACTTGGCCTCGACGATGGCCCTGCGCGCTTCCTCGCCGGCCGGGGCGTCGACGTCCGCCAGCAGATCAGCGGCCACCGACACCGAGCGATCGAGCAGCGTGGAGTCAATCTCGTTGATGCGCTTGTGGGCGAGGCCGAGCCCTTCAGTAATGTTCTTGACCGGTTGAGTGAAGTCCGCGAGGAACGGGGTCAGCTCTTCGATGCGCTCCACGAGGGCCTTGCGCTCGGAGAGCAGGGCTTCCCTGTCCACTTCCGGGTCTTGCTGCGGAGTCACCAGGGCGTGCACGTCTTCTTCGACCATCACGTCGACGGGTTCGCGCTGTCGGGTGAGGTGGAACTGGTTCCCGCAGCGGTAGGTCGGCTGCTTGCGGCCGTTCGTACTCGCAACCAAGGTCGCCCCGCATTTGCCGCACAGGCCGATCGTCGAGAGCAGGTACTTCGGCTGGTTGCCCTGCTTCGCTGCGCGGCGCACGTTGTCCTCCAGTTTCAAGACTGCCGCGCGCCAGGTCTGCTCGCTGACGATGGCCTGGAACTTGTCGCCCTGAACGGGGTACAGCTCTCCGGACTTGTAGTGCTTGATGTATCCGGCGTACAGGGGGTTCGCGAGAAGGTATCGCACGGCGTCGACGGAGAACTCGGATCCTCTCGCGGTCTTGTGGCCGGCTTTGTTGAGGTCCTCTCTGATCCGGCGGATCGACAGCGAGGGGTCGCCGAGGAATAAGCTGAAGGCCTTCTTTACGGCCTCGGCCTCCTCATCGATGAGTTCGCCCTTCCTTGTCCACCCGAAGGCCTTCTATGTGGACGTGGGTATGCCTTCCTCCCTTCTGCGACCGTTGTTGGCGATCTGACGTTCGGCCTTGCGCCGCGTCTCGAACCGAGCGATCGCCGCGAGCATCGTCGCTCGGAACTCGCCGTCGGCTGTAGACAGGTCGATAGCCCCGTCGACCGTGACGACGCGCAGGCCCATGTCGATCAACGTGTTCAGCTCCTTGGTGCTGCGCAGGAGCCGGTCCATGTCGACGGCGACGACCATCGAGAACCGCCCGGCCTCGGCGTCCTTGAGCATCCTGTCCCAGCCCGTGCCCTTGCCGCGCTTCTTCGTCGCGGAGACCACGATGTCGTCGTACACCTCGACGATCTTCCAGTCGCGGGCCACCGCCAGGGCCTTGACCCTCTTCACCTGCGTCTCGATCGTCCAGCGATCGCCCTTGCGGTCCTTCGAGGCCCGGACGTAGGCAGCCACCTCGTTCGTGTTCCTCAGCTCAACGTTTTTGACAATTTTTACAGTATACGTGAGCGAGTGTCACAACCGGAGAATGCGCTAGCGCATGATGATCACGCCGGTGCCGATCTCAATGCGGCTGGTCCGTGCGCCGATGGCGGCGAGCAGCGGGAACGGGGAAGCGTATCGCTGCGCGAAGTGGTGCACGCGGAAGTAGGCGCCGTCCGCGCCGAGCTCCTCGGCTGCGACTGCCAGGCCGATGGCCTGCAGCAGTGCGTCGGATGCTGAGCGGGTGCCGGATTGCGGATGGTCGGTCCAGTGGCCGAAGGACAAAAAGCCGATGTTCTTCATGCTTGGGGCAACAAGTGGCCGCATCACGTTATTCCGCGGCGGACCAGCACGGCTAGCGGCGCAGCAGCCGCCTATCCGAAAGCCCTGCGGCCCTATCCGGCTCCGCGTCGTTCATGCTGGACCAGATGCTGTCCAGGGAAAGGTCCAGCACTGCTGCAATGGCGGCGATGGTTGAGAACGCGGGAGTGGCTACGCGTCCGGTCTCGATTTTCCGCAATGTTTCAGGGGAAAGCCCGGCCTCGAGCGCGATATCGAGGATGGTGCGTTCCCCGCGCGCCCGCCGAAGCAGTGCACCAAGGTTCTTTCCCTGCTCGATTTCGCGGGGAGTAAGCGGCAATCTGACCATGGAAAAATTATAGTACCGGTAAAGTTTGACCGGTATAATAATTGGAATGATTGAGATACTCACCCCCAGCGAACTGGACCGCGCCCGGGACACCGGACGCCTTGTTGGCACCATCCTGCAAACACTCAAGAACCGGGTCAAGGTCGGCACCAACCTCCTGGAAATCGACACCTGGACCAAGGAACTGATCGAGGAAGCCGGCGCGGAATCCTGCTATGTCGATTACGCCCCCGCCTTCGGCAATGGTCCCTTCGGCCACTACATCTGCACCGGTGTCAACGACGCGGTGCTGCATGGCTTGCCGTACGACTATGCGCTCGCCGATGGCGACCTGCTGACCTTGGATTTGGCGGTGAAGCTGCGCGGCATCGCTTCGGACGCGGCCATCAGCTTCATTGTGGGAGAGAAGCAGCGGGCAGAAGATCTCAAGATGATCGAGGTAACCCAGCGCGCCTTGGCCGCAGGTATCGCAGCTGCGGTCCCGGGAGCCAAGATTGGCGATATTTCCTTCGCTATTGGCTCGGTGCTCACCGCCGAAGGTTATCCGGTGAACCTGGAATTCGGCGGCCACGGCATCGGCAGCACGATGCACCAGGACCCGCACGTGTCCAATGACGGCCGTGCAGGCCGGGGCTACACGCTGCGCCCGGGCCTGCTGCTCGCGCTTGAACCCTGGATCATGGAAGACACCAGCAAGCTGGTCACTGATAAGGATGGGTGGACTCTGCGCAGCTCCACCGGCTGCCGCACCGCGCATACCGAGCACACCATCGCGATCACGGATACCGGAGCCGAGATCCTCACCCTGCCAAAGAACTAGCAGTGTTCAGGGCAAGGCCAGGCCAGTGTCGCGGCCGCTTCATGCAGGGCGGCGCGGCACCGGCTAGGATCGCGGACCAGGCCAGCTGGCAGCGCCCCGGCAAAATCCCAGCCGTGGCCGGCGGCCATGTTCCGCAGATTCGCCAGATTTCGTTGATGCAGCGGCTCGGGGTGTTCCGGATAGCTGCCCAGGAGCAACGTGCCCCGGGTGAAACCGCGGGTACTGCAGGCCTCCAGAGTCAATGCCGTATGGTTCAGCGTTCCCAGATCCGGGCGGGCGGCCACGACGAGGCTGGCCCCCACGGCCTGCGCCAGATTGGCGATGGTTTCCCCGGCCGCTGTCAGTTCCACGAGCAATCCGCCGGCCCCTTCGATGATCACCACATCATGGGTGGCAGCGAGCTCGCCGACCTGCTGCACGTGCTGGGCCAAGGTGGGCAGCACAGCAGCCGGATCCAGCCCAGCGCACAGCGCTGCATCCACCGGTGCCATCGGGTGGCGCAGGCGCACCCCTTCGAAGGCCGAGAGCTGGCCGGGATTGCCCAGCCAGCGTGCCACATCCTGGGCGTCCCCGGGTTCTGACTCGCCCAGACCGGTCTGCGTCGGCTTGTAGATGGCGACGCTGTGCCCGTGGGACAGTGAGCGGGCGGCCAGCACCGCGGTGGCTACGGTCTTTCCGACCTCGGTATCGGTTCCGGTCATTGCATGGATCATTCCAGCATCCTCTCTGCAGGGTAGGTGATGGGCACTGCGGGTGGCGCCTGGAATGACAGCAGATGGCCGAAGGGCACGGGCGGCCCATCGGCGACGGCCAGCGGCAGGCAGCGTGCGGTTTCGGAGAGCACCAGCTCGGTTTCCATCCTGGCCAGGGAAGCGCCCAAGCACCGGTGGATCCCGTAGCCGAAAGCCAGTGAATCATCGCCGGCGGCGCCGAGCTCGCCACCGGCCAAGCGCAGCACCAGCTGCTCCCCGGTGGCGAATTCCAGGTCCCCGATCCGTGTGTCCTTGAGGGCAATACGCCGCCAGGTCGGCACCGAGGAGGCCCGGGCCAGCACCTCGCGCACCAGCCCCTGGGCCGCGGCCTCTTCCGTGCCCGCCTGGGCCAGGGCTTCCCAGCGATGGTCATGCAATGCCGAATACAATGCGGTCTGGATGAGCATCGAAGTGGTTTCCTGTCCGGCGATGCCCAGGAAATAAGCCAGCGAGCGGATCTGGGGTTCGGATACCCCGGCCCGGTGCAACGCGGCGTAGAGATTCCCATCGTCGCGTTGCACTGCTTGGTGCACCGATGCATCCAGCCAGCCGAAGTATTGTGCCGCGCTGCGGGCAAGCACCAGCTGCCGCTGCGCATCGGGCCAACCCCAGAACAGCTCCAGCGAGTCCCGGCTCCAGGCCTTGAGCGTCCCCACGTCGGGCACTGGCACCCCGGTGAGCCGGGCCATGGCTTCCACCGGGATCACGGCTGCCAATTCGGTGGCCAGATCCGCCGATTCCCCGTTGCGCAGCCTGGGTTCGAGGTCCGCGCAGATCCCGCGCACTCGGTCGAGGATCGGCTCGCGCTGGGCACGGACCTTGGCGGGGCTGAAGAATCCAGCGACAATCCTGCGCACTTCCAGATGCGCTGGGCCCGAAGCGCTGGCCAGCACCTCGGGAAGCGCGAAGCGCGCCCGGGCAAGGACCCGCAGCGCCGCAGGTTCCGGCTCCACCGCAGTGGACAGGGCATTGGCCGGCGAGAACTCATCGGGCCGCGCCAGGATGGCGCGGACGGTGTCCGGATCCTCGATGCTCCGGTAGCGCGCGTTGACAACGTCCGGGTAGGCCTCGGACAGCGGCCCGGCGAGCGGTGCCAGATCCAAGGCGCTCGCCGTCGCTGCGAAAGGGCAGCTCATGAATCCTCCTGGATGATGGCGCGGGCTACCGCGTGGATAGCTGCAGATAATTCCGGGTGCCCGTGGTGGGCATGGGCGGTGAGCCGGATGCGGGAGATGCCATCGGGCACGCTGGGCGGTCGGAAGCAGGCTACCGAGATGCCCTGGACGGCCAGCCTTTCGGCCGTGCGGGTTGCGGCGCCGGCACTGGGCATCTTCACCGAGAGCACGGCTCCGGCTCCGGCTTCCACGCGGCCGGCCAGGGCCGGGTGGGCTTGCAGCTGGTCGCGGATCAGCAGTGCATTCTCCGCCAGTGCGCCACGGCGTTGCGGCCCGGCCAAGCGCAAGGCCGCCAGCGCTCCGGCTGCCGCGGCAGGGGATAGCGCGGTATCGAAGATGAAGGTGCGGGCAGTGTTGACCATATGATCGCGCAGTGCCGCCGCGCCAGGCCCGCCCATGAGCACCGCGCCGCCCTGCGACCCCAGGGCCTTGGACAAGGTCGCCGTGGACACTACCCGTCCGTGGCCAGCCAGTCCGGCGGCCAGCACTGCGGAGCCTTGGCCGGTGGCAGCCAGCGAATGCGCTTCGTCAACCAGCAGCAAAGCGTCGAACTTGGCGCACAGTGCCGCCAGCTCAGGCAGCGGTGCGGCGTCGCCGAATACCGAATAGACGGATTCGACCACCAGCAGCACGCGGGGCTTGGGGCGCTGGGCGCTGCAGTTGGCTTCCAGCAGGCGGGTGAAATCAGCCAGGTCGTTATGCGCTGCGGTGGCGACCTCGGCACCCGAAAGCCGGGCGCCGTCGATCAGGCTGGCGTGGGCATGCGCGTCGAGGATGAACAGGCTCCCCGGACCGCCGAGGGCGGCGAGCACCCCGAGGTTGGCGGTGTAGCCGCTGGAGAACACCAGGGCGGCTTGGCGCTGGGCGTAGTCGCAGAGCCCGGCTTCCAGCTCGCGATGCACCGGCAGGGTTCCGGCGGCCACCCGGCTGGCCGAAGCTCCGGCGCCGTAATCCAGGGCGGCCTGCGCGGCGGCCTGCCGGATATCGCGATGCCCGGACAACCCCAGGTAGTCGTTGGAAGACAAATCGAAGAGCCCCGCCACAGCCGTGTCCTTGCGTTGCAGCCCCCGGCGCTGGCGTACCGTGGCGCGAGTAGCCAGCCAGGAGTCCCAGTCCGGCTCAGCCATGGACCTGCTCCACGGCGCCCACCACGCCGCGGCCCAGTTCCGCGAGCTGTTCGGGGGTGCTGATATACGGCGGCATCACGTAGACCAGGTTCCGGAAGGGGCGGACCCAGACCCCGCGCTGGACGGCTGCTTCGGTCACCGCGGCCACCTGGACGGGGGAGGCGAGCGCGATGGCCCCCACCCCGCCCAGCACCCGCACTTCCTGCACCGAGGCCAGATCAGCGGCCGGTGCCAAATGGGTGCGCAACCCGGATTCCAAGGTGGCGAGCTGCTGCCGCCACGGAGCGCGCTCTGCCGAGGTGCCCGGTTCCCCGGCGAGCAGATCCAGCGAAGCGCAAGCCACCGCGCAGGCCAACGGGTTGCCCATGAACGTCGGGCCGTGCAGCAATGCCGCGCTCTCCGAGTCCCCGCTGCCGGACAGGGCAGAAGCGATCCGCGAAGAGCACAGCATCGCCGCCAGGGTCAGATACCCGCCGGTCAGCGCCTTGCCCACGCACATGATGTCCGGTTCGATGCCGGCATGCTGCACCGCGAACAGCTGCCCGGTGCGCCCGAAGCCGGTGGCGATTTCGTCGGCGATCAGCACCAGCCCGTGGCGGTCTGCCAGCTCGCGCAGGATGCGCAGCACCGCGGGGGGATAGATGTGCATCCCGCCGGCTCCCTGCAGCACTGGCTCGAAGACGATCCCGGCCAGCGTGGTGGCGTGGGCCGCGATCAGCTCGTGCGCTTCCTGTTCCCATTGCGCCAATTCAGCGGCTGAATATTCCCAGCCGCCGGCGGCGTCGCGGCGCGCCGCCGGAGGCTTGGGCAGGAACAGCTCGCCGGAGGAGCGCGGGGCGAACGCGGCATGCATGCCGTCCACCGGATCGCAGATGCCCATGGTGGCGAAGGTGTCCCCGTGGTAGCCGCCGCGCAGCGCGGCAAAGCGGTGGCGTCCGGTGTGGCCCTTGGCCTCCTGGTATTGCAGGGCGAGCTTCAGCGCGACTTCGACGCTGATCGACCCGGAGTCGGCCAGGAACACGTGGCGCAAGCTCTCCGGGGCCAGCGCGACCAGGCGTTCGGCCAGTTCGATGGCCGGCTGGTGGGTCAGGCCGCCGAACATCACGTGGCTGAAGCGCTCCAGCTGGCCGCGAGCCGCGGCATCCAGAGCCGGGTGGCGATAGCCGTGCACCGTCGACCACCATGAGGACATCCCGTCGATGACCTCCCGCCGGGTTCCTGCGGCGTCTTCCAGGACCAGCTGGGCGCCGTGCGCCTCGCGCACCGCATAGTGCGCGCCGGCATCCAGGGAAGCATAGGGGTGCCAGAGCAGCCCGGCATCCCGCTCCAGCAGCGTCGTTCTGGTGGCGATCATGCGTTAGGGCTCTGCGCGGTTCCGGCGCCGCGGCGGCGCAGCACCGGTTCGGCGCTTCCGTTGCCGCTGCCGCAACCGGGGGCAGAACTGCCGCAGGGCGAAGAATCAGCAGCGGAGCAGCAGGAACCTGCGCAGCCAGAGGATCCGGCATTGCCGGCATCCGATGGCTGGCGCGCTGCATGGCCGGCGGCTTCGCTCAGTTCCGCGGCCAGCTGCATCGGGTCCTTGCCCTGTTGCCCGAGCACCACGAACCCGGCGTCGGCAATCATTGCCAGGTCGGCTTTCGCATCCTGGCCTTCGCTGGTTAGGTAGTCGCCGAGGAACAGCGAATTGGCCACTTCCAGCGCGGTGGCCTGCAAGGAGCGCAGGTGCATCTCGCGACCGCCGGCCATCCGCAATTCCTTGTCCGGGCAGGCCATGCGCACCACGGCCAAGATCCGCAGGCAGGCCAGCGGTGTCAGGTTCCAGGTCCCTTCCAGCGGGGTGCCATCGAATGGCATCAGGAAGTTCACCGGAATGGAATCGGCATCCAGCGCGCGCAGTGCGAAGATCGCCTCGACGAGCTGCTCTGGGGTTTCGCCCAGGCCGACGATGAGCCCCGAGCAGGGGGAGAGACCGGCGGCCTGGGACTGCTGGACGGTGGAGACGCGCTCGTCAAAGCTGTGCGTGCTGCAGATTTCCGGGTAGAGGGATTCGGCAGTATTCAGATTGTGGTTGTAGGCATCGGCACCGGCCTCCTTGAGCCGCTGGGCCTGCCCCTGCTTCAGGATGCCCAGGCAGGCGCAGACCTCCACCTCGGGATGGTCTTCCTTCAGCGCGCCGATCATCGCAGCCACCCGGTCGACATCGCGGTCCGTGGGCCCCTTTCCGGAGGCCACCATGCAGACCCGCGAGGCGCCGCCGGCGATGCCCAAGCCGGCCTGGTGCACCGCTTCTTCGGGTTTGAGCCAGGTGTACTTCAGGATTTCAGCTTTGGAGCCCAAACGCTGCGAGCAATACGTGCAGTCCTCGGGGCACAGGCCGGACTTCAGGTTGACCAGGTAGTTGACTTTCACCGTGTTGCCGAAATGCTTGCGCCGCAGCAACCCGGCCGCGTTGACCAGCCGCGTCGTGTCTCCGTCCGGCGTTGCCAGCAGGCCGAGGGCTTCTGCCTCCGTGAGCTGGTGGCCGTCGGCGATGCGGGCGGCCAGCTCGGTGAATTCTGCGGTGCCGATGCGTTGCGTGGAGATGCTCATGGGGTCCTTCGCGTGGTTGGGCGACTGCCTGCCAAGAATCAGCCAGTCCTGAACGGTGTTCAATTGCTGGCCTTAATGTAGCACGAAAAGCCCCTAACTTGAACAATGTTCAAGCTAGGGGCTTGCACTGCTCCGCACGCGGCATCTGCTGCTCAGCTGGTGGTCTTGTCTCGGTAGATCCGCGCGGCCAGCGCCCAAGCCAGGAGCGTGATGCCCGCCAGCCACGCCAGTGCTGCCCACAGCTCGGAGCCCACGGGGTCCTGCGATAGCAAGGCGCGCAGGGAATCGGCTATCGCCGTGATCGGCTGGTGCTGCGCGAACCAGGCCACCGGGCCGGGCATGGCCGCGGTGGGAACGAACGCCGAGGAAATGAAGGGCAGGAAGATCAGCGGGTAGCTGAAGGCGCTGGCACCATCCACCGATTTCGCGCTCAATCCGGCCAGCACGGCGATCCAGGTCAGGCACAGGGTCACCAGGCACAGCAGCCCAAGCACCGCGATCCACGAGGCAACGGAGGCCGAGGAGCGGAAGCCCATGGCCACGGCCACCCCCAGCACCAGCGCCAGCGAGAGCAAATTGGCCGCCAGCGAGGTGGCCACATGGCTCCAGAGCACGCTGGAACGGGAGATCGGCATGGCGCACAGGCGCTGCACCAGCCCATCGCGCAGATCCAGGAACAGCCGGTAGGAGGTGTATGCGACCCCGGAGGCGATGGTGATGACCAGATGCCCGGCAGCAAGTAGTTGATGTACGGACCGGGGGCGCCAGTGCCGAGGGCACCGCCGAAGACATAGGTGAACAGCAACATCATGGCTACCGGGGTGATTGCGGTGGTGATGATCGTGTCGGGGCTGCGCATCACGTGGTGCATCGAGCGGCCCGTGAGGATCCGGGTTTCACGCAGTGCTGCGATGCTCATGGCTGGCTCCCTTCGGTTCGCTGGTTGCTGCCGGTCAGTTCCAGGAAGATCTCCTCGAGGCTCGGCCGCTTGGTGACCAGCTCGGTGGTGGCCGGCGGCAGCTGGGCCTGCAGCTCGGCCAGCGTGCCCTGCTGGATGATGGTGCCCTCGTGGAGGATGGCGATGTGATCGGCCAGGTGTTCCGCTTCATCCAAATACTGCGTGGTGAGCAGGATTGTGGTTCCGGACTCGGCCAAGCCGCGGATCAGCCGCCAGGCCTCCCGGCGAGATTGGGGATCCAGTCCCGTGGTCGGCTCGTCGAGCAGGAGCACTGGCGGGTCGCCGGCCAGGCCCATGGCGATATCCAGGCGCCGGTGCATCCCGCCGGAGTAGGTGCCGGCGGGGCGGTCGGCCGCGTCCGAGAGGCTGAATCGCTCCAGCAGTCCGCTGGCGATCGCTGGCGGATCGGGCAGCCGCAGCAGCCGGGCGACCAGCAGCAGGTTCTCGCGTCCGGTCAAGACCTCATCCACGGCGGCGAACTGGCCGGTCAGGCCCAGGGACCTGCGGACCTGGGCGGGATTCTCGCAGGTTGCCGTTCCGCAGATCCGGGCAGTGCCCGCATCGGCGGGCAGCAGGGTGGCCAGGATCCGCACGAGTGTCGTCTTGCCGGCGCCATTGGAGCCGAGCAAGGCGAAGGTGCTGCCAGGCTGCACGGCGAAGTCCAGTGAGCGCAGCACGGGCAGCTTCTTGAACGACTTGGCCAAGCCGATGACCTCGATGGCCGGTTCGGGGGCCAGTGCGGTGTTCATGTCATTGCTCCTTCGTCTCGTTTTCCGCTTCGGAAATGGCCTGTGCCAGACGGGCGCGCTCCTTGTCGGTCCAGCGCTTGCCGCCGTAGGCCTGGGCGAAGTCGTCGGCGAACTCCGCCGGATCTTCGCCCAGCAGTTCGCGCAGCGAGGTGCCGTTGGCGGCCGCCCCTTCGAAGAGGTCTGCCAAATCCGAGTACATCGAGATCATCGTCTCGGCGTCGGTAATTCCGCTCTGGTTCATCAGGTAGCGCTGCAATCCCGCAGCGGCCTTCGCATAGGGCTGCGGCAGCTCCTTGAGGCGCGCCAGGCTCTGCTTGTACTGCTTTTTCTGTTCCAGTGATCCAGTGAAGGTTTCAATCCATTTGGCGACCATGATCAGTGCCCTTTCTTCGGAGTGGTTGGGTGGGGGAGGCTGTCGATGCGGGAAACGAGCAGGTTCCAGGTGCTCCAGAAATCGTCGAGCTGCTGCCTGCCTCGGGGGTTGAGGGTGAAGACCTTGCGTGGAGGTCCTTTTTCGGAGGGAACTTTCTCCACCGAAACCAGGCCCTTTTGCTCGATGCGCACCAGCAGTGCGTAGATGGTCCCCTCGGCCAGATCGGTGAAGCCGCGTTCGCGCAGTTCCGTGGTGATCTCGTATCCGTAGGCCGGGCGTTCGGCCAGGATCGCCAAGACGATCCCCTCCAAGGTGCCTTTGAGCATCTCAGTCATCTGCGAGGCCATGCTGCACCCCTCTCTACTTAGCGTCATTGAGTACTACTAGATAGTAGAACTAGGTAGCGGTATTTAGCAACACTTAGTACCGAAGGATTTCAGGGACTTTCTTCGGGGATACAGAGAAGTGGGGGATGACCAGCGGCAAGATAACGAGGCACCCAATCCGGTATGCTCCTTGAAGCTGATCCGGAACTGGACCCGATGGGAAGGGCCACCATGAAAGATGCGAAATGGCACTGGGGGCTGGTTGATGCCGAGCGTGCGAAGCTGGCAGAAATGCTGGGCGGCTTGGCGCCTGAGCAGTGGACTGCCCCGTCGCTGTGCGAGAACTGGCAGGTGCGTGACGTTGCAGCGCATCTGGCGGCGGCCGGATCCACTACCACCGTCCACTGGCTGGCGAGCATGGCCCGCTCCGGATTCAATACCGGCCGGCACAATGAACGGCTGCTGCGCAAGCAGCTTGGGGCCAGTCCCCGGGAAACACTGGAGAGCTTCAACCGTTCCGCGGCCAAATGCATTGCCCCGCTGAACTCGGTGACCGGTTTGCTGGGTGAAGTGGTGGTGCATGGGCAAGATATCGCCAAGGCGCTGGATCTGCCGCTGTTCCCGGATCCCCAGGTGCTGCGCGTTGTGGCAGAATTCTTCGCCTCCAGAGATTTCGCGGTCAACAGCAGCACCCTGGTCAAGGGGTTGCGGATATCGGCAGCCGATGATGATTTCAGCAGCGGGGCGGGACCCGAGGTTCGCGGCGGATTGCTCGATCTTCTCCTCGCCATGGCCGGCAGGAAACAGGTGCTCCCGCGGCTTGAAGGCGCAGGGGTTGAAGAACTCGACCGCAGGATCGCAGCGCAAGCGCGGACATAGGCAACTGCCAGCCAGCGGTGGGGAGTGCGGGCAGCTTGATGCACGGCAATGCCCCGGCGGTGGACATTGTCCACCGCCGGGGCATGGTGCGCATGAGGGGTTGGCGGGATTAGTTGACCCCAAAGCCTCCGGTCCAAGCGATCTTCTCGCCGGCTGCCAGGGAGATCTGCATGAAGCCGATGCCTTCCAGCTCGCGGGCGCGCTTGGTGGTGCCAGCGTCGATGGCGTGCAGGCCGCCGGCCGTGACCAAATCGGCCAGCTGGGACTTGGCATCCTCGTCATCACCGGCGATCAGCACGGTGGTCGGGGTGGTTCCGACCTTGCCTTCAGCGATGGTGGAGGCGAAGTTGGTGTTGAAGGCTTTGACGACTCGCGATGAAGGCAGGGCCTTGCTGATTTCTGCGGTGGCCGAGCTGTCTGCCGGGACAGTCAGGGAATCGAAGGTCTCGAAGTTCAGCGGGTTGGTGATGTCCACGATGATCTTGCCCTCCAGCTGTTCGCCGCGCTCGGCGATGATGCCTTCGATGGCCGGGTATGGGACGGCAAGAACAATGATGTCGCCGAAGGCGGCGGTGGCCGAATCGCCGGAGCCGAGCAGCTGGATGGTGGCCCCTGCCTTGCTGAAGACTGACGAGATAGCCTGGCCCATGTTGCCCTTGCCGATGATGCTGACGTTGACCATGATGACTCCTTGAAATTGTTTGTTGAAGATTTAACTAAATACTAGGCCCATTTGATTGAAGCGTCAAGTAATTTTCCCAAGAAAATTTCACCAATAGCCGCCGCACTGCTTCCAGTACTGTGGATTGCGGCGTTGACTAGGCCATTGAACTGCAGTGCCGCCGCGCCCGATCTGGGCACGACGGCACTGGGGAAAGTAAAGGTCAGGACACCGGGGCGGCCACGGTGGCCAACGGGTTCTCCAGATCCCCTGCATAGAGCAGGCCGCCGGATTGGTCGGCCAGGTCGAGCATCTGCTGGTTGTTGCGCAACTGCAAGCGGTTCAGGCAAGAGAGCGGGAAACTCTGTGCAAAGAGCCCCAGCTCGTCGAAGCGGCCAGCGAACTGCGGGTGCTGCCCACGGTACTCAAGCAGCCGATCCACCACGGTCTTCCAGAATCCAGCTTCGGACAGCAGGCCTTCGGCATCCAGCAGCGGGGCGAGGAAGCGGAAGAATGAATCGAAGACATCGGTGAAGACTGATAAGACCGGGTCCCCTCCGGTACGCACCCGGCGGATCTCCTCCGGCAACTCCACCCGATCCGACAGCACCGCAATCTCTTCGCCCAAATCCTTGAGCAGCACCTTCTTCACGACACCGTTTTCCAGCACCATGATTACGTTCTCGCCATGCGGCATGAACACCAGATCATAGGCTGCCAGGCAATGCACCAGCGGAATCAGGTAGGCATCCAGATAGCGGCTCAGCCACTCGGCCGGAGCCAGTCCGCTGCGGCGGACGAGGGCGCCGGCAAAGGATCGGCCGGATGCATCGACGTGCAGCAAGCTGGCCATCGTGGCCAACTTCTCTTCCGGGCCGAGCAAGCTGATCGGGGACTCGCGCCACAGCGCGGCAAGCATCTTGCGCTGCGGATCGCTCTTGGCCGTGGCCGCTTCGAACTGCGGGTTGCGGTAGCCGACGGCCGCGATTTCCCGCAGCAGGGCGACCGGCTGGGTCGAGAGCACCGGATCCTTTGCAAACAGCTCGCCCAGCCACTGGTTGATGGCCGGAGTCACCTTCATGTACTCGGCACTCAAGCCGCGCATGAAGCCCATGTTCAAGATCGACATTGCCGTCTTGACGTAGTGGCGGTGCGGGTTGGACAGGTTGAAGAAGGTGCGGATCGACTGCTGCGCCTGGTATTCGTCGGCTCCGCTGCCGAGCCAGATCAATTGCTTGCGGGCAATGTCGTTGGCGAATGTGATCGACAGGCGGTTCTCCCACTGCCAGGGATGTACCGGAATGAACAGGTAGTCTTCGGATGCATAGCCGGTATCGAACAGGGCGGCCTCCAAGGCCTCGTCCAGTCGCTGGCGTTCGGCTGGATCCAGCTCGCTAGCCAGCAGGCCTTCGTAGTCCAGCGAATCGATGGCATCGAATTGCGCCCGGGACTTGTGGGCCGCCGCCCAGCCAAGGTGCAGCGCGGCCCCGGTTTCGGGGGCGTACTTCAGGTAGTCGGTGCGTCCGATGCCCATGCGTCCATTGTTGGCAACGAAGCACGGGTGCCCCTCGGTCATCGAGGATTCGATGAGCTGGAATGATTGTGCGGCGCTGCCATTGAATTCGGCCAGCTGCGCTGAATCATGGGTTGCATGGACCTGCTTGTAGCAGTGGCTGCTCAACGTGGAGGAGAGCTCCTCCAGGTAGGTGGGAAGCTGCGCTGGGGAGAGCGTGAGTTCCTCGGCGAAGAGCGTGATGAATTCGATGGCATCCGAGTCTGCCGCCAGCCAGCTGCCGGCAACGTAAACGTGGTGTTCCACAGACTGCGGTGAAACCATCCAGTGGTTCAGCTGGTAGCGCTGGGCGCTGAAGCTGTAGCGGTGCGCGTCCTTCTGGACTGAATATCGGCTGTCGCCATGCTCGGCAGGTTCCAGCAGGCGCTCATGCGAAAATTCGCCCAAGGCCTTGGCCAAGACATGGCGATTCGCGATGTCCCAACGCACGGGGGAGAGGAACGAAGATTCCAAGCGGCGGCCGGTTGCGCTCTCGAAATCCTGGCGGGTGCAAATGGACAGCAGAGCCTGCTTGATCGAGCCGTCTGCCTCGGAAAGCTCCACTGGCCGTCCCGGTCGGAAGCCGACGCGGGCATTCAGCGCATGGATGGCTTTGTTGCGCACATCTGGCTCCACGATGATTCGTTCAGTTCCAGGCAGGGCGAATGCCTGGACCATGGCTGCGGCCAGCGCCTCCAGCGTGAACCCGGGCTGGGGGTTCGCCGCCGCCGGCGACAGGAAATGCAATCCGCGATCGCCACGTACATAGTTGTACGCGTCGGCCAGTGGGGATGCGGCTGGGTCGTAGAGCTCGACCAGGAATTTCTCGTCTCCTGAAGCGTCGATGCCGAGGAGCACTTCGTATCCGGGGGTAGAGAGCAAGGTGCGGTATTCCGCTTCGATCTCCTTTTCGGTCGCATTGGGCATGCCCCAGAACGAGGCGTGTTCGGTGGCAATCCACGAATGAAGCAGCGCCGAATCGTCGGGCAGTGAAACGGGGCGGAAGGTGTAGCTGGTCATCGGTAAATCCTTAGGCTCGTGCGCTGGCATTGGCGGAAGTGGGCAGGCCGCTGAGTTCAGCGGCGCCGAATCGCTGGAAGGCGATCCGTTGCTCTACCGGGTAGACTTCGCGTCCAGCCAGGCGGTTGATGATGACCGAATTGCGGTAGGCGCCCATGCCGAGGTCCGGGGCGGTGAAGCCGTGGGTGTGCAATTCGGCGTTCTGCACGAAGATGTCCTGATCCAGCCCGATGGAATACTCGCGGTCGACATTGAATCGGCCGTCGGGGAGGTAGTCGATGCGCTGGCTGATGCCTTCCAGGAAGTCCGGCGCGCTGGCACGGTAGCCGGTTGCCATGACCAGGTTGTCGGCAAGGAACTCCAAGTCTTCTCCGGTGCGCTCATGGTGCAGGCGGACGGCCAGGTAATCCGGGTCGGCGTCGATGCTCGTGGCAGCGCAACCGGTGCGCAGGTGCACATTCGGGGCTCCGTTGATGCTTCGCTGGTAGAGCTCTTCATGGATTTCGTTGATCAGATCCGCATTGATGCCCTTGTAGAGCCCCTTTTGCTCAGCTGAAAGCACATCCCGCTGGTCCATGGGCAGGGAGTGGAAGTGGTCGATGTACTCCGGAGAAGTCATTTCCAAGGTGAGCTTGGTGTATTCCAGCGGGAAATAGCGTTCCGAACGGGTTGCCCACACCAGATGGTCCTCGGCTGGCAAGCTGCGCAGCAGATCCAGGAAGACTTCTGCGGCACTCTGGCCGCTGCCCAGCACAGCTGCTACCTGCGGAGATGAACCTGGTGCCCGGGGCGAAAGGATCCGTTCGCGGTGGAACGCGTAGTCGCTGGAGTGCAGCACCTTGCCGCTGGCTTGCGCTTCCGGTGTGATGACAGGCGGCAGATAAGGCTGCGTTCCGGTGCCGAGCACCAATTTGTCTGCGGTGAAGCGGGTAAGTCCCGCGGCGGTGAGCACCGACAGCTGGTAGGTCCCATCGCGGTAGTCGGCTTCGAGCACCCGGTGCCCGAAACGAACGCTGCGGATATTTTCCGCCGCCCATGCCAGATAGTTGGAATACTCTTCGCGCAGGGCATAGAAGTCTTCGCGGATGTAGAACGGGTAAAGCCGCTGTTTTTCCTTGAGGTAGTTCAAGAATGAATGCTTGCTGGTCGGGTCCGCCATGGTCACCAGGTCCGCCATGAAGGGAACCTGGAGGTGGGTTCCGGGAAGCATCATCCCGGGGTGCCAGATGAACTCCTCTCCGGCTTCGAGCACGGCGACATCCAGATCGGCCAAGCCGTCGGTCAAGGCCGCAAAGCCCAGGTTGAAGGGGCCAGCTCCAATGGCGATGGCATCAAAGTGTTCGGCAGGTTGAATCATTTCTTCTCTCCAAGGGTGCGTTCGGCCAGGATGCCGGAACCGATGCGGCAGATGGCGTCGAGGATCTCGCTGATATCGGCCAGGGTCGTATTCGGATTCAGCAGCGTGAGTTTCAGCAGCCGCTTGCCCTTGACGGTGGTGGCGGCGATCATTGCCTCGCCGCTGGAATAGAGGCGCTGGCGGATCTGGTTGGCCAGTGCATTGTGCTCTGCCAGGTCCAAAAGGTGCTGCGGATCTTCAAAGGAGAAGACCAGCGTGCTCAGCTGCACATCGGCTGCCATATGCAACTGGGCGCGCATGGCCACTTCCTGCTGCGCGTCCTCGGCCAACGCAATGACCTGGTCGAACATGTCGCCCAGGCGTTGAGCCCCCAAGGAGCGCAAGGTGACCCAGAGCTTCAGCGCATCGAAGCGCCGAGTGGTCTGCAACGACTTCGCCACCTGGTTAGGGGTGGCGTCGGCCTCCGCACGCGGGTTCAGATACTCGGCATAGTGGGCGATGGATTCCATGGAAGCCGCAGAGCGGACCACCAAGGCGCTTGAACCGATGGGCTGGAAGAACGATTTGTGGTAGTCGACAGTGACCGAGTCGGCTTGTTCAATTCCATCCAGCCGGTGGCGGTGGGAACTGGAGACGAGCAGACCGCAACCGTACGCGGCGTCGACGTGGAACCAAGCACCGACTTCCGTGGCGATGGCACGCAACTGGGGCAGCGGATCGATGGCCCCAAAGTCGGTATTCCCGCTGGTGGCGGAGATGGCCATGGGCACCAGACCGGCGGCGCGATCCGCGTCAAGTTGCACGCGCAAGGCCTGTACATCCATGCGGTGCTGGGCGTCGGTAGGGATGGACACGGCTGCGTCGTAGCCCAGGCCCAGGAGCATCGCGGCGTTGCGAATCGAGAAATGCGCGTCCTCCGAGCAGTAGATCCGCAGGTTGGCCAGCCGTTCAGGCAAAGTTCCGCGCAGCTTCGCGGTCGCGGTGTTCCGCGCGATCAGCATGGCTTGGAGGTTGGATTGCGTTCCGCCAGAGGTGAAGATTCCATCGGCCTGCCCGGCCTCGAAGCCGATCAGCTCGGCGGTGAACTCGATGAGCTTGCGTTCGATCAGTGTGGCTCCGGCGCTCTGGTCGAAAGTGTCCATCGAGGTGTTGATGCTCGTGACGAAGTTTTCGGCGGCGACTGCAGGGATCACGACGGGGCAGTTCAAGTGCGCAGCATACTTCGAGTCGTGGAAGTAGACCGCGTCGTTGAAGTACAACTCGTTCAACTCGGTGAACGAGTCCTGGGTCGAACCCAAGGGGCGATGCAGATCGACCAGGTCGATGCGTGCTTTCAGCTGCTGCGGGGTCGGTCCGGTTGTCGGCGCGTTGACCGATGCCAATCGGTTGGCCACACGTGAGATGGCATCACGTGTTTCGTTTTCGTAGACGTGGACGGTGTCTGCGCAGAGCAGCGCATCGTCGTAGATCGGCAGCGGCAGATCATGTATTTGCAGGGTAGGCAGTGAGGCACCCAAGTGCATGCTCCTCAGATAGAGACAATCAATAGTTGGTCAGGCTCACCTAACAAGAATCTATTAACAACACACTTCAATTAGTTAATGCAAGCCGAGTAATTCGATGGATTCTCCCAGGGAAAAATTTCTCAAATTTCGCATCAGTGGCACGTGGTTGTGGTAGGTTGCCCTCTGACCTGTATGTTGATGTTTCAATAATTAGCTCTTTCAATAGCGAAGCGGAGTAATCGACTCGACTCCTACTTCTTGAGAAGTATCGCTAATCGTTCGATTGTGTTTTCGGCGTGAGGATGTATGATCAAACAGTTGGAGCAAGGGAGGGCAGGTGACTACGGTAAGCCCACGGAAAGCCGAGCGATCCCAGCGTCTGCTCCTCGGGGCGAATGCCACTGACGCGGCAGGACGCTCGCTATCGGATATCACGATTGACCTGTTGTTCGTTGGCGCCCTCGGGGCAACCGCCATGCAAATGGGCATGCTCAATGCGCTTGGTTCCCTGGCCTTCGTGCTCGCAAGCATTCCCGCGGGCCATATGGTCGACAAGTATTCCGCGTTCCGTGTGCTGCGCATCGGTCTCGGGGCCAAGCTGTTCCTGCTGGGGTGCTTGGCGGTGCTGTCATCCGCAGACGCGCTATCGATCCCGATGGGAATGCTGCTGTGCGCATTGCTTGGCATCTGCAACGTCTTTTCCGAAACGTCGCAAACCACTGCCGTCCCGCAACTCATCGAAGATGATCCCGAGAACCGATCAGCGGGCATTAGCAAGCTGATCGCCTCGCTGAGCGCGGCGGACCAATCCATGACAGTGGTTGTCCCGGCCCTTGCGGGAACCGGATTCGCGCTGTGGGGAGCGCCGCCGCTGCTGAGCATCTCGGCGGCACTGGGCCTGCTGGCCTTGCTGATGGCGCTGCGTGTGCATTCCCATCGCCCATCGCAAGGCCTTGGTGGCACGCTCAAGCCGTCGGCCGAACAAGGCGGCATGCTCGCCGGCCTCAGATATCTTTTCCGGCATCGGCTGCTCTTGGCGATCACGGTTGCCGTGATGTTCTCCAACTTGGGGTTGGCCATCGGCTCGTCGGTGGAGGCGATCTTCATCATCAACGAGCTCGGCTTTGGCGAATTCGGGTACGGCATCTTCGTCTCGATTGGCGGCATCGGCGGGCTGATCGGCGCAGCAGTCGCAGGAAAGCTGGCTGGGAAGTTTCCGCCGGCAACGCTATTGGTCTACACCGGTTCACTGCAGGCGGCATTGACTGGCTGCGTACTGGCCGCGGCCTACGCACCAGAACTGTGGTCCATGGTGCTGCTGGGCACGTTCTCGTTGGGCTGGGGAATCATCGTGCTGCTCTTCAACATTGCTGCCTCCTCATGGGTCGTGCAGATCGTTCCCGAGCACCTGCTGGGACGAGTCCTCAGTGCACGACGGCTATTCACCTTTGGAGTGGTTCCCGTCGGCGGTTTGGCTGGCGGCGCAGTGGCCAGCGCATGGGGGATTGCCGCCGGACTGCTTGGCTGGGTTGTTGCCGCGGCCCTCTCGGTTATCAGCTATCTGGCGATGCGCGGCCCGGCAACCCGTTAGGCTGGACAGCGTAAGCACCACGAACTAAAGGCAACTGCGCACGTGAAACTCGTTATCGACGCTCGATACACCCGCATCACCCACCACGACGGCATCAGCCGGTACACCGCTGGGTTGATCGAAGCCGCCAGCAAAGTTGCCGACGTCACGATGCTGGTCAACGACACCAGGCAACTGGGTATGCTTCCAGATGTCCCGTATTTGAAGATTTCCGGACCCACCAGTGTGTTCGAGCCGTTCGTGGCCTTGCAAGTCAATAAGCTCAACCCTGATGTCGTGTTTTCGCCCATGCAAACCATGGGGACCGTGGGGCGAAAGTATCCCGTGATCCTGACCCTGCATGATTTGATCTACTACTCGCATCCGCACGCGCCGAAATTCCTGCCCCTGCCGATCCGTGCCGGGTGGTTCCTGTTCCACCAAGTCTACTGGCCACAAAGAATGCTGCTGAATCGTGCCGACGCGGTAGCTACCGTCTCCAACACCACCGCCAAGCTGATGCGCAAGCATCGATTGACCAAGAAGTATATTGGCTTGGTGTCCAACGCGCCGACGGGAAACTTTGCACGCCGCGACCAGGCGAAGCGACCAAGGAAGACCCTGATCTATATGGGCTCCTTCATGGAATACAAGAATGCCGAGACGCTCATCCGAGGTATGGCGCATCTGCCCGACTATGAGCTGCATCTGCTCAGCGGGATCAGCGAACAGCGTCATGCCGAATTAACCAAGCTTATTCCTTCAGGTGCCACTGTGGTATTCCACCGGGGAGTCAGCGATGAGGAATACGAACGGTTGCTCAGCGAGTGCACGGCTTTGGTCACCCTTTCGCGCGAAGAAGGCTACGGCCTGCCACTGGTTGAAGCCATGAGTATGGGAACTCCGGTGATTGCCACCGACATGCCGATCTTCCGGGAAGTCGCAGAAGACGCCGCGCTGTATGCGTCGGCAGATGATGCGCAGGGTTTCGCGGACCAAGTACGCACCCTGGATGAGCCCGGAGCCTGGAAAGAATATTCGCAACGGGCTGTCGAACGAGCCGCCCACTACTCATGGGAGCAGTCGGCGCAGCAGCTGCTGGAGTTGGCCAGATATGCGGCAGATCACAGAAAGTAGTTTGCTTCGCAGTGGCGGTTGAGCACCTTGCCGCGCGCGAATAATGGCGGAAAATCGGGGAAGAGAACGTGTGCTCCGCATGAGGAGCTGCCGATTTGAAAACCGGACTTGGCCAGTGCTAAAGTATTACTCGTTGCATTCCTCCATAGCTCAATTGGCAGAGCATTCGACTGTTAATCGAAGGGTTACTGGTTCAAGTCCAGTTGGAGGAGCCAAGAAAACCTCCCAGTTGCACCAGCAGCTGGGAGGTTTTGCTTTACCCGAGAACAGTGGTGCCGGTGCGCAAAATTGAAGTGAAAACCCGGCAACGCCTGAATCTCCTATAACCACAGGTGATTAGACGATAGACTTTCGAATCGTTACCAGTTACACCCACAGCATGAGATAAAGCAGTGGGTTTTACGCCTGAAGACTGAGTCGTATGCGGCAACCGGGGTGTTAGCGTTTGTTGTACCGGTTGCTGAGCGATCGAGAATATGGAGAAACCATGTCTGAAGCTGAATCGACGCAAGCTGACGAAAGCCTTAAGTCGAGTGTCAAGAGTGCTAAGGCGCAGGTTGATGGACTCAAGGAGCTTGTTCCACAACAGCTCTCGGACGAGGTCAAGCTTGCGACTACCGTACTCAAGGGCAAGGGAATCAGCATTGGCATGGCCGCGGCGCTAGCAGGCGCCGCACTGCTAGTAGTGCTGCTCTTCGTCATTGCCGTAGTAGTAACCCTGGTCAACGTGTTGGCTCTTTGGCTGCCAGGTTGGGCCGCCGCATTGATCGTTGCAGGTTTCTTCTTGCTGATTGCCGCCATCTTGGGATTGGTCGGATATTCAAAGGTCAAGAAGGCACTGCCGCTGAAGCCGGAAGCAGCTATTCGCGGACTCCGCCACGATTTTGGCGTGCTCAAGGACGGCAGCGCCTTCGATGTCAGCACTCTTGACGAGCCGCTGAAGAAGAAATCGGCTGAGGATGATGAGTCCGCAGACAAGAAGAAGGAACCGAAGCCGCCGGCACCGAGCGCCGATGAGCTGGTCCTTCGCACCAAGCGTCGCCGCCGCCAGATCCAGGCACTGCGTGACAACCTTGGCGAAAGCGTGCAGGCTCCGCTGGCCAAGATCGACAAGGTGCGTTCCTTCACCCACGGTGCTGGAGAAAAGTTTGCCGGGGCAGCGGCCAAGGCCAAGGGATTTGTCCGCCCTTCCTCGTCTTCGTCTTCCGAAGACCAATCGGAGGCTGACAGAGCCGGCTCGCACCGCGCTGAACAGGCACGTCCATATATCGTGATGGCAGGTTCCGGGCTGGCACTGGTTGCTGTTATCCGGGCATTGTTCAAGCGCTCCTAGGTCTTTCGCCGACGGAGCCGTGCATCGGCCTTAATACGCGTGCACTTGCCCCGTTATTTGAAAACTTAGGCTAGAAAGGCACTGACATGGTTTGGATCGCTATCGCAGCGGCACTATGCAGTGCCTTTTGCCTTGCCTTTGGCGCGCACTTCCAATCGCAGGCAGTACGCAACGCAGTCGACGGGCTGGATCTGACGCTTAAGAATGTCGGCAAGCTGGCCAGCAATAAACGCTGGATGAGCGGTTTGGGCCTCATGGCCCTGGGCATGGCCTTGAACGTCTTCGCCCTGGCCAGCGCACCGCTGACAGTGGTGCAGCCAATCGGCGCCATTGCACTGGTGATCACCGCTATGGTCAATGCCAAGGAAACCGACCTGACGATGAACCGTCCCACCGTGCTGGCGATCATCAGCTGCATGGTTGGTTCGGTTGGGTTCGTGCTGTTGGCAGTCACGGCCACCAACGGCAACCAGGAAGTGACTGAAACCGAAGCCCACCTGATTGAAATGATCCTGGCGGTAGTCGTCGCCATCGTGGGATTGGCCACCATCTTCTTCCACAAGAAGCTTGGCGCGTTCTTCTTCATCCTCGGCGCCGGTGTGCTTTTCGGATTCGTTGCCGTGCTGGTGCGAACCATTGCCATCGCCGTATTGAATATCGGCGACAGCAGCTTTTTCCAGCTGCCGTGGCTGGCTGGACTATCGGTGGCAGTCGCCGGGTTGCTCGGCTCGTACTTTGTACAAAAGGCCTACTCAAAAGGGCCTCCAGACCTCGTCATCGCAGGGTTGACCGTGATCGATCCGATCATTGGCATTGCCATAGGAATCAGCATCCTCGGAGAGCTGCGTGCCGATGTCCCGGTACTGGTCACCGTGCTGATGCTGGTGGCTGCCGGTTTGGCTATCGTCGGCGTGACCGCGCTGTCCAGGCACCACCCCGACGTGATCGAACGCCGGAACAAGACCGAAGGCGAAAAATCCATGCCTGATTCCAAATAGACTGAAGCTGCAAATTTCTCTATCAAAAACTACAACGCGTGTGAACGCCGAAGGATGCCCGTGGCCAAGGAAAAACCGCTGACCATCGTCATTGCTGCTGACACTTATCCGCCAGACGTTAACGGAGCAGCGATGTTTTGCTACCGGTTGGCTACGGCGATGCATGCGCGAGGCCACCGGGTGCACGTGTTGGCAGCCCGTGGCGACAAGGGAAAGACCTATACGGAAATCCGCGATGAGGCTATTGTCCATCGCTTGCAATCGCACTCGGTACCGACCCATGAATACTTCCGCATCGTGTTCCCGTGGGAAGTCAATAAGCAGATCAGCAAGCTGCTCTCGGATATCAAGCCCGACGTGGTCCACGCCCAGAGCCACTACATGATTGGCCAGCGCACCATCGCATGGGCGCGGAAGAACAACGTTCGCTCCATCGCGACGAATCACTTCATGCCGGAAAACCTGGACCCATTCCTGCCGTTCCCGCAATGGTTCAAGCGAATTGTCGCGCACAATTCGTGGAAAGACATGGGGAAGATCTTTGGCCGTGCGGATACCGTCACGACCCCCACTCCGCTGGCCGCCAAGGCCATGCGCGAACGGGCCAAACTGAACCACGTGCTCCCGCTGTCCAATGGCATTGAGATCGGCAACTACGAGCTGGCGGACGGGGAAGAAATCATCCGCAATGAGTTCCCTACGATCTTGTTCGCGGGCCGCCTCGCGGTGGAAAAGAACATCAACGAACTGATCGAGGCTTTGCCTCTGATGAGCAAGGTGCCTGACGCCATCATCGAGATCGTCGGAGGCGGAGAGCAGCGCGCTCATCTGGAGAAGATCGCAGATGATTTGCAGATCCGAGACCGCGTCCGTTTCCTGGGGCACGTCAGTGACGAGCAATTGCGCCAGGCCTACCTGCGTTGCGACGTATTCTGCCAGCCAGGCACCGCCGAGCTGCAGTCATTGGTGACACTTGAGGCGCTTTCGGCGTCCAAGCCAGTGGTCCTGGCCAACGCGATGGCGCTGCCGCATCTGGTGGATGAAGGCGTCAACGGCTATATGTTCACGCCGGGTGATCGGCAGGATCTGGCCAACAAGCTGGACCAGGTTCTGGCCCTGGACGAGCAGCACCGCGCCAAGATGGGTGAAGCTGGCCACGAAAAGGTGAAGAACCACGCGCAGGAAAAGACGATGAACTCCTTCGAAGCCCTCTACCGGGGCCAAGAAGTGAGCACCCACTAGCCGGAATGTCATCATTGGGTGCGCCAAATCGGTGTTTCGGCTAGTGATGCCCTAGAATATTTCGAGTGTGGTTGCACCGCTCCGGCGATGGACCCATGTGGGGAGTTAGCTCAGTTGGTTAGAGCAGGGGACTCATAATCCCTTGGTCGTCGGTTCAAGTCCGTCACTCCCTACCAAGGCAGATCGTCCAGCAGCTATTGAAAAATTAGCTGCTGGACGATTTTCTTGTTCCCGGCTCCGCTCCAGTGCACAGCTGGATCCCGCTGGATGCACGGGTGTGTGAAGAAGTGCATGGGAGCCGGATGATGATCCGGCTCGTGCGGCCCTCGAGCGATGCCGCGTCATTCGTTCAACGGCAAGAGGATCGACGGACGCATGTCGCGGATCAGCAATACCGGGTCGATATATTCTCCATCGAGGCGCACACCCCAGTGGATGCAACGGCCAGAGCAATGTGCGCCGGTTGCCACCTGGCCCACCTTGGCACCCGCCTCCACCCAGTCGCCCACCGCGACTTCAGCGGAAACCGGTTCAATGCTGGTTTTGAACCCGGAACCGTGGTCGATAACCAGCACAGGCCGGTCCACGATCGCTGAAGCGAACGTGACCCGGCCGCGCTGCGGTGCGAAAACGGCATCACCAGCGCTGGCTGCCAAGTCCACGCCTCGGTGCCCGGGAAGCCAATTTTTCTCCGGTTTGTCGAAGGGCACCAGAATTGCCGGTTCGCCAGCCAGCGGCCAGCGCCAGCCATTGGTGGCGGCAAGTGCGGCAGGTACCTGGACTTGCTGCGGCTCGGCGTCCGTGGGCGCGGCCGGAGGAAAGCTGAAGGCCAGCAACAGAACCTGCAATCCTGCGAAGAGATACTTGATTTTCATCTTTCCAAGGTGTCCCCGGAACATGGATCATGGGCAACCGGGGGAACGGATTGTGGGCAAGGCAATGGGCTGCAGATCACCAAAACCGCCGTGCGGGGCAAGGGGTTCTCTGTAGTACACTTGAAGCAGCAGTGTCGTGTCACAGGTGTGTCCAAAATTGGGTGCATCGGGCAGGAGATTGACTTCGCGTATGAGTATTCACAGCTAAATCGGCTGTGGCCTGAGGTTCCAGTGGTCCGAGAGAATCGGTGGACCGAAGCCGAGATGCCAAGCATCAATCGGTACTCATGCCAGGGCGGATATCCACAATGGCTATCTGCATCAACCCGAACAACCAAGAGCAGTTACCGCGGGCGCACGCGCGCCCGGTCCGCCACTGCTGAAAGGAGTTGCGACATGCCAGTCGTAACCATGCGAGAGCTGCTTGACAGCGGCGTCCACTTCGGCCACCAGACCCGTCGCTGGAACCCAAAGATGAAGCGCTTCATCTTCACCGAGCGCAACGGCATCTACATCATCGACCTGCAGCAGTCGCTGTCGTTCATCGACCGTGCTTACGAGTTCGTGAAGCAGACCGTTGCCCACGGCGGCACCGTACTGTTCGTCGGTACCAAGAAGCAGGCTCAGGAAGCCATTGCCGAGCAGGCTAACCGCGTTGGCCAGCCATACGTCAACCAGCGTTGGCTCGGTGGTATGCTGACCAACTTCCAGACCGTTTCCAAGCGCGTTCAGCGCATGAAGGAACTGGAAGAGATCAACTTCGAGGACGTTGCCGGCTCGGGCCACACCAAGAAGGAACTGCTGCTGCTGAAGCGCGAGCTGACCAAGCTGCAGAACAACCTCGGTGGTATCCGCAACCTGACCCGCACCCCTTCCGCTATCTGGATCGTTGACACCAAGAAGGAACACTTGGCTATCGACGAAGCCCAGAAGCTGGGCATCCCAGTTGTGGCCATCCTGGACACCAACTGCGATCCAGACGAGGTTACCTACCCAATCCCAGGCAACGACGACGCAATCCGCTCCGTCAACCTGCTGACCCGCGTTGTTGCTGACGCTGTGGCCGAAGGCCTCATCGCCAAGAACAACAAGGCTGCCGGCAAGACCGAGGGTGCTGCTGAGCCAATGGCTGAGTGGGAGCGCGAACTGCTTGAGGGCGAGAAGGCCAAGGCCGAAGCTCCAGCTGCAGATGCTGCAACCGAGGCTCCAGAAGCCAAGTAGTCACCTCCGTGACTCCAGAAGTTTGCCTGGGCGCACTAGCGTGTAGCTCGAGGTGAACTTCACCAAGTCTTGTGGGACGGGCCGGAAATCCGACCCGTCCCATAAGCAAAATAAACTTGAAACTCCTAGCTGAATGGGATTGCACGTGGCAAACTACACCGCTGCTGATATCAAGGCACTGCGCGAGCGCACTGGCGCCGGCATGATGGACGTTAAGAAGGCACTGGACGAGGCCAACGGCGACGCCGAGAAGGCCATCGAGATCATCCGTGTCAAGGGACTGAAGGGCGCTACCAAGCGCGAAGGCCGTTCGACTGCTGAAGGCCTGGTTGCTGCCAAGGTTGAGGGCAACGTCGGCGTGATGATCGAGATCAACTGCGAGACCGACTTCGTAGCGAAGAACGACAAGTTCATCGCACTGGCCAACAAGGTCCTGGATGCCGCTGTGGCTTCCGGCGCTGCAGATGCAGAAGCACTGCTGGCTTACGAGCTGGATGGCAAGACCGTTGGCGACACCGTCATCGAAGAGGGCGCAATCCTCGGCGAGAAGGTTGTTGTACGCCGTGTTGCACGCATCGAGGGTGCCAAGGTTGCTTCGTACCTGCACAAGACCAGCAAGGACCTGCCAGCCCAGGTTGGCGTCCTGATGGCTGTTGACGCTGACAGCGAAGCTGCCGCAACCGTCGCGCACGACGTTGCAGTGCACACCGCTGCAATGGCTCCTACCTACCTGTCCCGCGAAGAGGTTCCAGCTGACAAGGTTGCCGACGAGCGCCGCATCGCTGACGAAACCGCTCGCGCAGAGGGCAAGCCAGAAGCTGCACTCACCAAGATCGTTGAAGGCCGCCTGACCGGCTTCTTCAAGGAGATCGTCCTGGTTGACCAGGCTTTCGCCAAGGACGCAAAGAAGTCCGTTGGCCAGGTCTTCGAGGAAGCTGGCACCAAGCCAGTTGCTTTCGCACGCTTCCGCGTTGGCGCCTAGGCTTTGCAGCTCTAGGCAGTAGCCATACGCATTAAGCGAACCGCGTTCGGGGCAACCTGAGCGCACAAGATCAAAGGGAGGTGGGCACCGAGAGAAAACTCGGTGACTCGCCTCCCTTTTCTTGAGCCCGGATCTCACGATAGCTTGGGATCTGGGACGTAGAACCCCCAGCTTGATTCCGACCTCCAGGAGTAAGACACCTCATGCCAAGCACCCCAGAAACCAAACGACGCCGCGTACTGCTCAAGCTCTCCGGCGAAGTATTCGGCGGCGGCAAGATCGGCGTTGACCCAGATACCGTTCGCGGCATCGCCCAGCAGATCGCCCAGACCGTTGGCGAGGTCGAGGTGGCAATCGTGGTTGGCGGCGGCAATTTCTTCCGTGGCGCGGAACTCTCCGCTTCCGGCATGGACCGCTCGCGCGCAGACTACATGGGCATGCTCGGCACCGTCATGAACTGCCTGGCGCTGCAGGACTTCCTGGAGCAGTGCGGTGTTGAAACCCGCGTCCAGTCGGCCATCGCCATGGCCCAGGTCGCCGAAAACTACATTCCGCGCCGTGCCATCCGCCACATGGAGAAGGACCGCGTCGTCATCTTCGGCGCCGGCGCCGGCCTGCCGTACTTCTCCACCGATACCGTGGCCGCGCAGCGTGCCCTGGAAGTCGATGCTGACGAAGTCCTGATGGCCAAGTCGGGGGTGGACGGCGTATACACTGCCGACCCGAAGACCGACCCAACCGCCACCAAGCTGGATACCCTGACCTACAGCGACGCCCTGGTCAAGAACATCCGCGTGATGGACCAGACCGCCATGACCATGTGCAAGGACAACAAGCTGGACATGCTGGTCTTCGGCATGGAAGGCGAGGGAAATGTGGCCGCGGCAATTCGCGGCGAGCGGATTGGCACCACCGTCACCGTCTAATCGGTGATCGTGGCTTAGGATTGAAGTAGATTTAATTTCCCTTAGCGGAAACACAGATGAAGTACTTGAGGAGTACCGGTGATTGAGGAAACGCTGGCGGATACCGCCGAAAAGATGGAACGCACCATTGAGGCCGCCAAGGAGGACTTCGCGACGATCCGTACCGGTCGTGCCCACCCAGGCATGTACTCGAAGGTCATGGTGGACTACTACGGTTCCCCAACCCCGCTGCAGCAGCTGGCTTCCTTCGCAGTGCCAGAAGCACGCACCATCACCATCACCCCATTCGATGTGACCGCTTTGCGCGAAATCGAAAAGGCTCTGGGTGATCCAGAAGTTGGCGCCAACCCATCCTCGGACGGCAAGATGATCCGCGTTGTCCTTCCGGTGCTGACTGAAGAGCGCCGCAAGGAATACGTCAAGCTGGCCAAGGCCAAGGGCGAGGACGCTCGCGTTGCACTGCGCAATCACCGCCGCAAGGCCAAGGATTCCATCGACAAGTTCGTCAAGGACGGCGAAATTGGAGAGGACGAGGGTACCCGTGCAGAAAAGGACCTCGACGCGCTGACCAAGAAGCACGTTGACGCAGTCGATGAGATCTTGAAGAAAAAAGAAGCAGAGCTGCTGGAAGTCTAATGCCAGGCTCGACAGACAACACTGAGGGCAACGCTTCGGCGGTGCCCTCAGTGGCATCCGGAGAATCCCAGCCCCTGACCCGACGTGAAGCTCGCGCGCGGCGCGAAGCCGCCGCCAAGGGGAAGAAACGCGGTTTCATGAAAAACCGCGGGGCAAAGGAAGCTCCAGAACCTGCCACTGGAATCCAGGAACCGGTCAACCCTGCACCTGCCACTGCGGTACCCGCTCCACCGGCCATGCCAACGACGGTATCAGCAGTGAAACCGGATGCCGGAAAAGATGCCGCATTGCCGACCCCTCAACCAGCTGCGGCTGGCAGCCAGGCAGTCGCGGAATCGACCGGCAAGGCTGATGCCGCCAAGGCTGATACCGGGCAAGCGAAAGAGCGCGCCAAAGCCGCTTTCAAGGCCGACCTGTCCAAGCCGGTGAAAGCTGAGGCGCAGGCATCTGCCATGCAGGCAGAACCAGCGAAGCCTGCACAGTCGGCGGCACCCGGAAAGGACAAGACGGTTACGGACCCCGCTGCCGAAGATGACAAGCCGGAGAAAGCAGAATCAGCCACACCGGAAGCCGCATCTGCGACGCAGAATCCCGCGCCCGCAGACAGCAAGCTGCCTGCTCCGCCGGTATCCGATTCCACGGACCTTGCCGAGACCGGGAAACCCGACGCGGAAGAAGCAGATATCCCTGCGGAGCTGCTGATCGGAACCCCGGAACCGAAGAAGTCGCGTGCAGGGCGCAATCTGCCAGCGGCCATCGGCGTCGGCGTGCTGTTGCTCGGAGTCGTGCTGGTTGGCCTGCTGTGGTTCCATCCGCTGCTGGTCATCGCGCTGATCGCGCTCAGCTGCATTGGCTGCTGGGAGGTGGCCAGGGCTACTACCCATGCCAAGACATCGGTACCGCAATTGCCGTTGTACCTGTCTTCGATCTTGTTGCCGGCCAGTGCCATCTGGGGCGGGGTAGAGGCACTCGGGTTCAGCTATATTGCCTGCATCCTGATCGCTTTGCTCTTCAGGCTGATGGATGGGGCCAAGGGCGCTGTGGCCTCGGTGATGAGCAGCGTGTTCATCATCAGCTGGGTGCCGCTGCTGCTGTCCTTTGCCCTGCTCATTCTCGATTCGGTCAATGGCCAGTGGCTCATCGCCACGTTGCTGCTGCTTGCGGTCGCCAATGACACTTTCGGCTACATTGTGGGCGTGCTGATCGGCAAGCATCCGATGGCGCCGAAGATTTCGCCGAAGAAGTCATGGGAAGGCTTTGCCGGATCAATGCTCGGTTCCATGGCCATTGGCGCATCCGCAATGCACTTCTGGATGGGCATGCCATGGTGGACGGGTGTCATCCTGGCGTTCTTCACCACCATTGCAGCGACTACCGGCGACTTCTCGGAATCCATGGTCAAGCGCGAACTGGGCATCAAGGACATGAGCAACCTGCTTCCTGGCCATGGCGGAATCATGGACCGCTTGGACTCGGTCCTGTTCGTCATTCCGCTGGGTTACGTGATTTCACATGTGCTGGCCTGGAGTGTCGCAGTCTTCTGACCGCGTCCCCGACCCGCGACGCCAGCGGGTGTGATTCGCTACCGGAATGCACTCGCTGGTGTGGCCATCAGGCCAACTATCGGCACAAGCCAATAGAATATGAGGGGTATCGCCTGAGTGCGGTGCCCAACGGATATCTCCCTAGAGAAAAAGGAACTGTCGTGTCGCAGCAGCAAGATGCTCCGTTTTCCCGCGTACCGGACTCGGAATTCGGCTACAACGCAAAGCAAGTTGATGCGTTCCTGAGCCGTGCCCGTGCCACCTTCAACGGTGGAGGAAACGACGACAGTGTGGTCACCAGCCACCTGATTCGCCGCACCACTTTTGCACCGCAGAAGGGCGGGTACCAGGCCCGCGAAGTCGATGGCGCGCTGGACCGCTTGGAAGATGTCTTTGCCAAGCGCGAGCGCGATGACTTAATTGCCCATCAGGGCGAAGAGGTTTGGCTGCAGCAGGTTGGCCGCCTGGCCGCGATCCTGCGTGGCCGCTTGCACCGTGCCAAGGGCGAGCGTTTCCGCCGTCCTTCGCGTTCCAACGCGTCGAGCTACAACATCGAGGACGTCGATCGCCTGTGCGATCAGCTCATCGACTACTTCGAGAACGACGTGCCGATGGCCGTTGACACCGTGCGCCGGGTGGAATTCCGTTCTGCGCAGGGCACCGATGGCTACGAGGAGTCGCAGGTCGATGCGTTCCTCGACCGTGTAGTCGAGCTGATGGCTTCGATCGACTAGTCGCCGCCACCGGCTCCAAAGCCATGCCGCGGTCGGCGGCGGGAAATTCTCTCCCGTTGCCGTCCGCGGCTTTTTGCATTCATAGAGGGAAGAACCGGACAGCTTAGAGGCCTGGCTGTTCGTGGTGGGCCAACCAGTCGCGCAGCATGTTCTCCAGCACCGGACGGTCGGCGGGGGAGAGCTGTTCCACGAGGCGCTTTTCGTTGCGCATGTGGGCGGCAAAGGCTTCGTCGATTTTCTCTTTGCCGTTGGCAGTCAAGGAGATCAGGCGTCCTCGACGGTCTTCACCGGACTGGGTCCGGGTGACCCAGCCATTGCCTACGAGCTTGTCCAGCCGCTTGGTCATGGCTCCGGTGGTCACCATCGTCTGCAAGGCAAGTTCGCCGGGAGTCAGGGAGAACGGTTCGCCTGCCCGCCGCAAGGTTGCCAGCACATCGAATTCGGCTTCGGTCAGCCCGTGTTCTGCATACACCGCACAGAGCTCTTCAGTGAGGTAATTGGCCAGCCGGTGAAGCCGTCCGATAATTCCCTGCGGAGCGGTGTCGAGATCCGGACGCTGTTCGGCCCACTGCTGCTGGATGCGCGAGACATGGTCATTGTGCTGCATCCCTTTATTATATCTTCCAAGGAAGCTAAAGTATCTTCCATGGAAGATACTTTAGCTTCTGCCGGAAACCGGCTGCGGACATTGGGATGGGTTGCGCTGACCGCGATTGCCCCGATCGCGTGGGGGTCCAACTACTACGTCACCAGGGAATTCCTTCCGGAAGACTCGGCGCTCTGGGGTGCGGCGATCCGCGCGTTGCCCGCAGGCTTGGTGTTGCTGGCGATATCCAGGAAACTGCCACACGGCAGCTGGTGGTGGAAATCCGCGGTCCTGGGCATCCTGAACATCGGCGCCTTCTTCGCTCTGGTCTACGTGGTGGCGCAACTGCTGCCATCGGGTGTCGCTGCGACGACCATGGCGAGTTCCGCCGGTGCGCTCATGCTGTTCGCCTGGCTCATGCTCGGCGAGCGACCTGCACGCTGGCCGATGATCGGAGCGCTCATGGGATTCATCGGCGTGGCCGTCATGGTCTTCGATGCGCAGGGCGGCATCGATATCCGGGGCATCATCTCGTCCTTGGTCGCGATGCTCTGCTCAAGTGCCGGATTCATCTTGACCAAGCGGTGGTCGCAAGGGCTGCCGATTATCCGGGTCACGGCCTGGCAGCTGGTGGCCGGAGGGGCAGTCCTGGTGCCCTGCGCGCTGCTCGTGCATGGAGCGCCGCCTCAGCTTGGTATCCAGGCGGCGGCGGGCTTCGGATATGTCAGCCTCGTCGCTACCGCGGCCGCATACCTCGCCTGGTTCACCGGGCTGCGCCAACTGCCAGCATCGTCCGTGGGCCTTATCGGCCTGCTCAATCCAGTCACCGGCGTCCTGCTCGGAACCCTGCTGGCAGCCGAAAGCCTTGGGCTTCAAAGCATTTTGGGGATGGGCTTGGTGCTCGGCGGAGTCCTGCTGGGGCTGGCCAACGGCTCCCGGCGCAGGCTGCTTCCCGTACCACAGTTGCCGAGCCGCGACGCGCCTGCCGGGCAAGCGGTGAAGAGCTGCTAGAACTTCGCCCGCCAGTCCGGGACATGGAGCAGGGCCATGACGCGTTCAACGTTGGCTGGCACGCTGCGTTTGGTGCTGCGCGAAACGAAGATCATCACCAGGAAGGCCAGCGGAACGCTCCACGCCGCGGGCTGGCGCAGCAGATGGATCCAGATCTCGTCTTCCTGGGGCAGGAAGGTGCCGATCATCAAGGACAGCCCGCAGGAAATGCCGCCGGCCAGCAGACCGGCAATCGCACCTCGCGCGGTCAGCGAACGCCACCAGATGCCCAGCAGCAGCAGCGGGCAGATCGTCGATGCAGTGAAAGCGAAGACGTTGCCAATGGCACCGGCCAAGGCCAAGGAATTCGTCACCACCGCAATCAAGACCGGCAGTGCGGTAGCCAGAACGGTCGAGATCCTGAACCCGCGCACGGTGCCGGAAAAGAATTCCTGCGACAGCGCGCCAGCGAGGGATACCACCAACCCGGAGGTGGTGGACAGGAATGCGGCGAAGGCGCCGCCGACCACGATTGCGGTCAGCGCGTCGCCCAGGAATCCTTCGAAAAGGCGTGAGGGCAGCAACAGGATGGTGGCATCTGTTTCATTGGTGGCCCCGAGCTCCGGGGTGTACAGCAAGCCCAGGACACCCAACGTCGTGGGCAACAGGTAGAAGGCCGAGAGCAAGCACAGCACAATCACCGTGGTGGTACGCGCTGCCTGGCCCGTCGGGTTCGTGTAGAAGCGCACCAGCACATGCGGCAAGCCTAGGGTGCCGAAGAGCAGCGCCAAGATGATGGAGACCGTCTCGTAGAGATTCATCGAATTCGCGGACTCCAGCTGCGCGTACAGGGCCTGCGCATGGCCGGAGGACGAATGCTCGGGGATGGCGCGCCCCAGCAAGAAGATCGTGGGGATGACCAGGGCAGCCAGCTTGAACCAGTATTGGAATGCCTGGACGAAGGTCACCGAACGCATCCCGCCGGACAGCACCGTCACGCAGACCACCGCCGCGACAATGACCGGACCGACCCAACTGGGGAATCCGGTGGCAATGGCGAGGGTCAGGGCTGCTCCGTGCATCTGCGGAACGATATACAGCCAGCAGATCACCACCACCAGATAAGTGGTGAGCTTGCGCAGCATCGGGGAGCCTTCAAAGCGGATCTGCGCAAAGTCCGGAATGGTGTAGGCCCGGGAACGCCGCAGGGGAGCTGCAACGAACAGCAGCAGCATCAAGTAGCCTGCGGTGTAGCCGATGGGGAACCACAACCCCGATTGCCCCGAGAGCACAATCAGCCCGGCAACACCCAGGAACGACGCCGCCGAAAGGTACTCGCCGCCAATCGCCGAGGCGTTCCACCACGGGCGCACGGTGCGCGAAGCGACGTAGAAGTCGGACGTAGTACGGGACAGGCGCAAGCCATGGAAGGCAATCAGCATGGTCGTCAGGCAGACCAGCACCAAGGATGAAACTGACAGCATGCTAGCCACGGCTGATGCTCCGATACCGTTCTTCATTGCGCTCGGCGGCCCTGTTGTAGAGCATTCCAGCCACGATGATCAGCGGATACATCCCGATGCCCAAAACCCACCAAGGCAGCGGCAGGCCGAGCAGGCGGATGTCCTCGAAGACCGGCCAGAACACGAGCAGCGCGCTGATGCCGACCAGCAGCGCCAGCAGGCCCGCAGCCACGGCGCAGGCCAGCCGCAGCTGAGAACGGATCAGCTGGCGAACATAGAATTCTTCTGCCGTGTGCTCGGGGCGCGCAGGGGAGACCTTCAGGGAGGCGTCTTGCGGAGCCTGCACGCGCACGCGTTGCGGACGCTGTTCAGCGAATCGTCCGGGCGTTGGGGGCTCTTGCCGGCTGCTGTCTTGGGGAATCTGTTCCACGGAAGGTCAGCTGCTTCCTACAGCGGGCGGACGCGGTTGGCGGCCAGGCGCTCACGCAGGCAGGGCAATGCGCGACGGGAAATGGGAAGCTCGGTGCTGTTGACCACCACGGCGGCCTTGCCGGTTTGCAGGCGCACGGTCTCGATCTTGTCCATGCACACCAGGTAGGAACGGTGGATCCGAACGAAGCCGGACTCGCCCCACTGCTGCTCCAGATCGTTGAGCGGAACCCGGATGAGGTAGCTCGAATCCTTGGTGTGCAATCGTGCATAGTCGCCCTGCGCCTGGACATAGGCGATATCCGCGCGGGGAATCAGCTTGGTGATGCCGCCCTGGTCCACCGTGATCATTTCCGGCTTGGCAGGGGTATCTTCCACCAGTTCGCAGATGCGGCGCACGGATTCGGCCAGGCGCTGCGGGCGAATGGGCTTGAGCACGTAGTCGATGGCGGCCAATTCGAAGGCCTGCAGTGCCTGGTCCTCATCGGCAGTGACAAAGACGATGAGCGGGGGATTGGCGAAGCGGGAAATGACGCGGGCGATATCCAGACCTGACAACGCAGGCATGTGGATATCCAGGAACAGTGCGTCGACCGCATTTTCCTCCAGCGCCTTCAGCGCCGCGGCACCCGAGGTGGCGCGGTGAATTTTCCCGATGCGCGAATCCTGGCTGAGCAGAAAAGCGATCTCTTCTACCGCTGGAAGTTCATCATCGGCAACCACCACGTTAATCATGCGAAAATTCTACCGTTTATCGGGATTATCTAAACATCGGACGCAATGGCGCTGGGTGGACGGAACTTCGGGACGCGCAAGGTGATCAGTGTTCCTGCCCCCGGCGCGGTCTCGATGACCAGACCATTTGAATTGCCGTAGAGCTGGCGCATGCGCAGGTCCACGTTGCGCAGGCCCACATGCATATTCGGGGTGTCGCCGGCCAGCACGCTGGCCAGCTGCTCGGGATCCATGCCCATGCCATCATCTTCCACGCTGATCAGCGCGTGCATTCCGTCCTCGGTGGCGGTAATGGAGATGACTCCGCCATCTGGACGTGCTTCCAGGCCATGGCGCACGGCATTTTCAACCAGCGGCTGCAGGGCCAGGAACGGAATTTGCGTGGGCAGCACCTCGGGGGCGATCTGCAGGGAGACCTTGATGCGCTCGCCGAAGCGGGCCTTTTCGAGCAGCAGGTAGCGGTCGATGGCTTCCAGCTCTTCGGCCAGGGTGGTGAATTCGCCGCGGCGGCGGAAGGAGTAGCGGGTGAAGTCCGCGAATTCGATGACCAGCTCGCGGGCGCGGGCAGGATCAGTGTTGATGAACGAGGCGATCGCATTCAGCGAGTTGTAGATGAAGTGCGGGGAGATCTGGGCGCGCAAGGCCCGCATCTGCGCTTCGAGCAGCATGGCCTTGGACTCATCCAGCTGCGCGGTGGAGACCTGCGCCGAAACGAAGACTGCCACTTCGGAGACGGCCCGCACAAAGCTGGCGCCGGCCCTGCGCGACAGCGCCGTCACCGTCCCGACACTCAGATCTCCTACGGTGATGGGTGCTGAAACGAAGTCCATGCCGGAAGAGCGTTCTACCTGGGTCTTGCCGGTCGCCAGCGCGCTTTTCGAAACGTTGGCTGCTGTCTCTTCATGCACCGCAGTGAAATCGGCACCGGCATCGCTGGCCAGCACGTGGGTGGTGTCGGAGATCAGCAGCACCTGGCAGTTCAGCAGCCGGCGCAGCGCCTTGGCGCTTTTCGCCGCTCCGTCCTCGGTCAGGCCGCGTTCCAAATGGGGGACCGCAACCGACATGTGGTGCAGCGTCTTGTAGGTGGCTTCTTCGACGTCGGTGCCCATTTCCCGGGTGGAGCGGGAGATCTTGAAACCGAAGTAGCCGACAAGGGCGATTCCGACCAGCACGATGGCGACGATCAGGGTGACTTGCAGTGCTGGAGACATGTACCCCATCTTAGAGCCCCGCGAAATCCGTTGACCGTTCAGCGCGCCAAGGTGCGCCGTTGGGCGCAGAAAGCAGTCCGTTGAGCCACGAGCGGCACAGGCCCCCTAGTCGCCAAAGGAATAATCCCCAATAGTGAACTTAGTCACACAAGAGATGTGCGCTCAGTCACATCACCAACTCGCTCAAGGAGGGCATCATGAGTGCCAACCCGGAACACGACGTCTCTGCCGGCGTTGATTTCGTCAAGGAGAGCCAATCCGAGGAATTCCAGGAACTGCGCAAGACCCACCGCAGCTTCGTCTTCCCGATGGCCATCTTCTTCCTCGTCTGGTATTTCGCCTATGTGCTGCTAGCCGACTACGCCCACGACTTCATGTCCATCAAGGTCCTGGGCAACATCAACATGGGTATTGTTCTCGGGTTGCTGCAGTTCGTGTCGACATTCGCGATCACCGCTGCCTACGTCAGCTTCTCGAATAAGAAGCTCGACCCGAAAGCAACCAAGATCCGTGAGCGCCTTGAGCGCGAGGGAGTGAACTAGATGAACCAGCTCAGCATCCTGGCCCAGGCCGCAGGCGAGTCGACCCAGGTCGGCAACCCCCTGGTCAATATCGCCATCTTCCTGGCCTTCGTGGGCGTCACCTTGGTGATCGTGCTCCGTGCCTCCAAGAACAACAAGACCGCAGCCGACTACTACGCCGGCGGCCGCTCCTTCAGCGGAACGCAGAACGGCACCGCCATTGCCGGCGACTACCTCTCGGCGGCATCCTTCCTGGGTATTGTCGGCGCTATCGCCATCCAGGGCTACGACGGCTTCCTCTACTCGATCGGCTTCCTGGTCGCCTGGCTGGTTGCCTTGCTGCTGGTCGCAGAGCTGCTGCGCAACACCGGCAAGTTCACCATGGCCGACGTGCTGTCCTTCCGCCTCAAGCAGCGCCCGGTGCGCATCGCTGCGGCGATCTCCACCCTCGCGGTGTGCGTCTTCTACCTGCTGGCGCAGATGGCTGGCGCAGGTGCGCTGGTCTCCCTGCTGCTGGGCATCGACGAGAAGTTCGGCCAGTCTCTGGTGATCGTCATCGTTGGCGCACTGATGATCCTCTACGTGCTGGTAGGTGGCATGAAAGGCACCACCTGGGTGCAGATCATCAAGGCCTGCCTGCTGATTGCCGGCGCGCTGATCATGACCGTGTGGACGCTGGCCCTGTTCGGCTTCAACTTCTCCGAACTGCTGGGCAAGGCAGCTGAAGTGGCTGGCAACCCGGAAATCCTGAACCCGGGCATGAAGTACGGCGTTTCGGAAACCTCCAAGCTGGACTTCATCTCGCTGGCGCTGGCCCTGGTGCTGGGCACCGCAGGCCTGCCGCACGTGCTGATGCGCTTCTACACCGTTCCTACCGCCAAGGAAGCCCGCAAGTCGGTAGTCTGGGCCATCTGGCTGATCGGCGCCTTCTACCTGTTCACCCTGGTGCTGGGCTTCGGTGCCGGCGCGCTGATCGGCCCGGATCGGATCCAGGCGGCTCCCGGTGGCGTGAACTCGGCGGCACCGCTGCTGGCCTACGAACTGGGCGGCACCGTCCTGCTGGGCCTGATCTCCGCAGTGGCCTTCGCAACCATCCTGGCGGTGGTTGCCGGTCTGACCATCACCGCAGCCGCTTCCTTCGCCCACGATGTGTACGCCTCGGTGATCGCCAAGGACAAGTCCACCCCGGAGATGGAAATGAAGGTGGCTCGCCGCACGGTTCTGGTGATCGGCGTCTTCGCCATCGCCGGCGGCATCGGCGCCCAGGGCCAGAATGTGGCCTTCCTTGTGGCACTGGCCTTCGCGGTCGCGGCCTCGGCAAACCTGCCGACCATCCTGTACTCGCTGTTCTGGAAGGGCTTCAAGACCCGCGGTGCAGTCTGGTCCATGTACGGCGGCCTCGGCTCGGCCCTGCTCCTGATCATCATTTCGCCGGTCTTCTCCGGTTCGGAAACCTCGATGATCCCGAGCATCGACATGGCGATCTTCCCGCTGGCCAACCCGGGCATCGTCTCGATTCCTCTGGCCTTCTTCCTGGGCTGGCTGGGCTCGGTCACCGATAAGGGTGTCGAGGACATCACCAAGCAGGCGGAAATGGAAGTCCGTTCGCTGACCGGTGTCGGTGCTGAAAAGGCTGTCGACCACTAGCCGGGAATAGCGGCAAGCGCAAAAGCAGAGTTCCGGGAACCAGCCAGCAGGCTGGTTCCCGGAACTTTTTTGCTGCACTGGAGCGCTATGCGTTGCCGGAGAGCGAGTGCTGGAGCAGGGCGGTGGTGCGGTAGGGGACGAGCTCGGCCATGGACAGCGCCGAATCCGCGCGATTCACCCCGTCGATATGCAGCAGCTGGCCGTGCACCCGGAACAGTTCCTCGGCGTCCTTGGCGGCGACCCGCACCAGGATGTCGGCAGAGCCGGTGAGGCCGTGCGCCTCAAGCACCTCGGGGATGGATTCAAGCTTGGCGGCAATGTCGCCCAGGCAGCGCTGGTCGACGTGCAGCTCGACAAAGGACAGCAGCCCGTAGCCCAGGACTTCGGGCGGGATGCGGCGGTCGATGGAATCAAGCACCTCGTTTTCCAGGCGGGTCATCCGCGTCTGCACTGTATTGCGCCCGAGGTTCAAGGCCATGGCAATGGCTGCGCCGGTGCGCTTGGCAGCGCTGGAAAGCGCAAGCAGGATGCGCCGGTCGGTGGTGTCCAGAAGTTGCATAATGTGCACGTTAGCATCCCTAACGGCAATCAAACAGTGCGTTTTGCTCTAATTTTAAAAACACCATTGTGCATCCTGCCTTGCGTGAGTAGCATCACATTAAGCGGCGTTTGAGAATCAAAACCCGCAACCGACTACGTGAGAGTAAGGATGCCGATCGTGTCCACACAGCACATTGACGTAGCCGCCGGATGCCTACCCACGCATCAGCTGCTGAACGTCGACGGGAAACGAATCCCGGACGAAGAACTTGACCACTATCTCAAGGACCTCAAGGAAGCGGACCTTGCAGATTTCCTGCGCGACATGGTTGTCCTGCGCCGCATGGACAATGAAGCCACCGCCTTGCAACGCCAGGGCCAGCTGGGCCTGTGGGCTCCGTTGCTCGGCCAGGAGGCCGCGCAAATCGGCTCCGTGCGGGCCACCAATGACGACGACTTCATCTTCCCCTCCTACCGCGAGCATGGTGTCGCCTGGGCCAGGGGAGTGAAGGCAGAGGACCTGCTCAGCGTGTGGCGCGGAGCGCAGGCCAGCGGCTGGGATCCGAATGAAGTCAATATCGCCTGCCAGCAGATTGTCATCGGCTCGCAGGCCCTGCACGCCGCCGGGTACGGAATGGGCATCAAATTCGATGGTGGCAAGCAAGTCTCCGTAGCCTACTTCGGCGATGGCGCCACCAGCCAGGGCGACGTGAACGAAGCCATGGTCTTCGCCGCCAGCTACCAGGCGCCGGTGCTGTTCTTCTGCCAGAACAACCAGTGGGCAATCTCAGAACCTGTAGCCCTGCAAAGCCGCACCCAGATTGCCGACCGCGCCCACGGTTTCGGGCTGAAGACCTGGCGGGTGGATGGCAATGACATCCTGGCCGTCTACGCTGCCACCAAGGCCGCGCTGAACCATGCCCGCCATGGCCTGGGCCCGGCTTTCATCGAAGCGGTCACCTACCGCATGGGCTCGCACACCACCGCCGATGATCCAACCCGCTACCGCAAGAGCGAGCAGCTCGAAGAGTGGAAGGCCAAGGATCCCATCGACCGCCTGGTGAAGTACTTGCATGAGATGGGTGCCGATGTGCAGTCCTACGAGCAGCGCGCGCAGAACGCCGCCGATGACCTCGCCGCGAAGCTTCGCGCGGCGATCACCAGCATGGAAGACCCCAAGGCCGAAGAGCTGTTCACCAATGTGTACGCAGAAAAGCATGAGCCAACCGAACGCGCAGCCAAGAACTACCTTGACTACTTGGCAGATTTTGAAGGTGGAGAGTAACCGTGGCAACCACCATGCTCAAGGCGCTGAACAAGTCGCTGCACGATGCGCTGGACCAGGACGAGAAGGTCATCCTGCTCGGCGAAGACATCGGAACCCTCGGTGGAGTCTTCCGGGTCACCGATGGGCTGAAATCCAAATTCGGCGAGCACCGCGTCGTCGATACCCCGCTGGCAGAGTCCGGAATTGTCGGCAGCGCCATCGGCCTGGCCTATCGAGGCTATCGCCCGGTGGTGGAGATCCAGTTCGACGGCTTCACCTACCCGGCCTTCGACCAGCTGGTGTCCCAGCTGGCCAAGCTGCACTACCGTTCGCGGGGACGGGTGAAGATGCCGGTCACCGTCCGCATTCCCTATGGCGGAGGAATCGGCTCGCCGGAGCACCACTCCGAATCGCCCGAAGCCTACTTCGTCCACACCGCAGGCCTGCGGGTCTTCGCGCCATCGAGCGTCGAGGACGCCTACTCCATGCTGCGCCAGGCCATCGCTTGCGATGATCCGGTGATCTTCTTCGAGCCGAAGCGCCGCTACCACGAGAAAACCACCGCGGAACTTCTCGCCCCGGCACCCGATGCATCGCCCAAGGCAAAGATCGTTCGCCCTGGCGAGGACGTCACCGTGGTCGGCTACGGACCGACCACCTACACTCTGGTCGATGCGGCCAAAGCTGCGGAGGATGAAGGCACCAGCCTGGAGGTCATCGACCTGCGCACGCTGGATCCGCTGGACATCGACACCGTAGCCGAGTCCGTCAAGCGCACCGGCAAGCTGGTGGTGGTCCATGAGGCCAGCCGGACCAGCGGCATCGGCGCGGAGATCTGCGCCGAAATCACAGAGCGCTGCTTCGACTACCTGGAGCACGCACCCTTGCGCGTCACCGGATTCGACATACCGTATCCGCCATCGCGGCTCGAAAGCCACCACCTGCCCGACTTGGATCGAGTGATGCACGCGGTCGATACCGTGATGCGCCACCACGAGGCAACCGAAGGAGCTGCCAAGTGATGACCGCCCACACCTTCAAACTCCCCGACCTCGGCGAAGGGCTCACCGAATCCGAGGTGCTGAATTGGAAGATCAAGGTTGGCGAGCATGTTGCGCTCAACCAGATCATTGCCGAGGTCGAAACCGCCAAGGCGGTCGTTGAACTTCCCTCGCCCTTTGCGGGATTCGTCCAGGCCCTGCACGCCACCGAAGGCGAAACCGTGCAGGTCGGCGGTCCGCTGGTCACTTTCGACCAGGAGCCCGGCGGTTCCGGCGAGCAGCCGGCAGCGGCTGATTCGGCGCAACAGGAGCAAAGCAAGGCCGGCGAACGCACCCCCACCCTGGTTGGCTACGGTGCGCCGGCAGATACCGGAAACCGTCCGAAGCGCAAAGCCCGCGGCTCGCGCAACCCGGAAGCTGTGCCAGCACCTGCACTAGCAGCTTCGGCACCAGTTGCATCCCAGCCGGCTGACGGGCCGGGCACCCATGAACGTGAACAGCATGCGGTGACCAGGTGCACCCCGCCGGTACGCAAGCTGGCACGCGATCACGGGGTCGATATTTCGGCGCTCGCCGGCAGCGGCGAGGACGGCTTGGTGCTGCGCCGGGATGTCCAGCAGGCCATCGACTCCGCCGGTGCCATCAAGCCAGCGGCCATGGACAGCGAATCCATGTCTTCACCAGGAGCGGATCGCCATGTGAAGATCACCGGGATTCGCAGGGCCACGGCCAAGGCCATGGTGCAGTCGGCGTTTACCGCCCCGCATGCCACGGAGTTCCTCACGATTGATGTCACCGAATCCATGGAGCTGCTGGAACGCATGAGGTCGCATCGACTGCTTAAGGATCTGAAGCTCAATATCACAACGCTGGCAGCGCTCGTGGTGACGAGACTGTTGAAGACCTATCCCGCGCTGAACTCGACGTGGGATGAAAAGGCTGACGAAATCATTGAATTCGGGTCAGTGAATCTGGGCATGGCCGTGGCAAGTGATCGTGGTCTGCTGGTTCCGGTGCTGAAAAATGCCCAAGCTAAGACGCTGCCAGTATTGGCTGCCGAACTCAGCGGGATCATTCTCCAAGGCCGCGAAGGAACATTGTCACCAGCCCAATTGACAGGTGGCACATTCTCCATCACCAACGTGGGGGTTTTCGGCGTGGATGCCGGCACCCCAATTCTGCCGCCGGGGCAGGCAGGAATTCTGGCACTAGGCCAAGTGAAGCGCAGGCCTTGGGAATACCAAGACCAAGTTGCACTTCGCCATACCATGACACTGGCGTTGTCCTTCGATCACAGGGTGGTCGACGGCAAAGAAGCAAGCGAGTTCCTCGCAGGTGTCGGCTCGGTGCTGGAGGATCCCGGAATGATGAATATTTTTATTTGATTCAAAGTAAATCATGACCGGGCTGAAGTAAATTCAGCCGGGTGAATAAACCGATTTCAAGCATTACTTTCATGACTATTCATTGGTTGTTTCGCAATGTTTGATGTAATCTCATTCACTACGTGCTATAGCTCACGCTTGCCTGCACGGCTCTGCGAAATGCAGAAGCAGCAACGATCTGTTGAGGAGAAATAGGATGCGATACTCGCACGCATCTAAGGCTGTCGTTTTATCTGCAGCCTTGGCGCTGACCCTGTCCGCTTGTGGCGGCGGTTCGACCGAAACCGCCGGTGGCGAAGGTGACGGCTCGTATGTCGTAACCGCAAACACCACCGAACCGCAGAATGGCCTTCTGCCGGCCAACACCAACGAAGTTGGCGGCGGTCGCGTCATGGACCTGATCTTCACCGGTCTGGTCAGCTACGACGCCAAGGGCGCGCCGGTCAATGAACTCGCCGAGTCCATCGAAACCGAAGACTCCCAGAACTACACCATCAAGCTGAAGGCCGGACAGACCTTCTCTGATGGATCCCCAGTAACTGCTGCTTCGTTCGTGGATGCCTGGAACTTCGGTGCCGCAGCCAAGAACGCGCAGTTGAACTCGTACTTCTTCGAGTCCATCAAGGGCTTCGACGAGGTCAACAAGGAAGGCTCCAAGAAGGATGAGATGGAGGGCCTGAAGGTCGTGGATGACACCACCTTCACCGTCGAGCTGTCCCAGCCTGAGTCCGACTTCCCGCTGCGCTTGGGCTACACCGCATTCATGCCATTGCCTGAAGCGGCATTCGAGGATCCAAAGGCCTTCGGCGAAAAGCCAATTGGCAACGGCCCTTACAAGTTGACCGAATGGAACCACGACGTCAACCTGAAGCTGGAAGTCAACGAAAGCTACGAGGGCCCACGCGAAGCCCAGAACGGCGGCATCGACTTCAAGGTCTACCAGTCCACGGACTCGGCCTACAGCGATCTGCAATCCAATAACTTGGATGTGCTGGACCAGATCCCGCCAAGCTCTCTGGCTTCGTACGAGACTGACCTGGGCGACCGCTCGGTCAACTCGCCATACGCCGGCAACGCAACCATCACCATCCCGGGCTACCTGGATCACTTCAAGCAGGGCGAAGAGGGCAACCTGCGCCGTGCTGCGATCTCCCGGGCCATTGACCGCCAGCTGATCATCGACAAGGTGTACCAGGGCGGCAAGGTCAAGGCCGATGACTTCACCGCACCAGTGCTCGAAGGCTACAGCGCAGACATTCCAGGCAGCGAAGTCCTGGACTTCGATGCAGCTGAAGCCAAGAAGCTGTGGGAACAGGCTGATGAAATCAGCAAGTGGGACTCCGGCCTCGAATTCTCCATCGGCTACAACGTCGACGGCGCTGGCAACAAGGAATACGTCGAAGCTGTCGTCAACCAGCTGAAGAGCAACCTGGGCATCAATGCAGTTGCCCAGCCATTCTCGTCATTCAAGGAATTGCGCGAGAAGGTCACCAGCTACAAGATGACCGGTGCATTCCGTACCGGTTGGCAGGCCGACTACCCATCGCTGTACAACTTCCTTGGTCCGCTATTCGGCACCGGGGCTGGTTCGAACGATGGCAAGTACTCCAGCAAGGAATTCGACGACAAGCTGGCCGAGGGCCTGTCGGCCACGGATCCTGCCGAGGGCTCAAAGATCTTCAACGAGGCACAGGAGATCTTGTTCAAGGATCTGCCAGCCATCCCGCTGTGGTACCAGGCAGTCCAGGGTGGTTGGAGCGAGAACGTGGATAACGTCGAGTTCGGGTGGAACGGTGTTCCGCTGTACCAGCAAATCACTGGCAAATAAGTTCCCTTCAGCTTCCGACCAAGTCAGACCGGATAGAAGCTGAAACCGCGCTAAGGGAGACCCGAGAACAACAGGGTCTCCCTTTGGCGTGTTTGTCCTGCCTCGCAAAAACAAACGTCGAATTACTTATCGACGGAAAGAGGATGAAAATGGCCCTGTGCCCTCACGTGTCTCGAGGTGAGATGCAAGCATGTTAATTTTTACCCTGAAGCGAATCTCGCAGCTGTTCCCGGTCTTCATCGGAGCAACGCTGCTAGTGTACTTCCTGGTTTTCGCCACCCCGGGTGACCCGATCGCCGCGCTTTCTGGTGGCAAGCCCATGAGCGATGCCACCAAAGCCGCCCTGACCGCGCAATACAACCTGGACAAGCCGTTCTGGGTTCAATATGGCCTGTATCTGAAGAACCTGGTGACCTTGGACCTGGGAACCTCGTTCTCCGGACAGGAAGTCAAGGAGATGCTCGCGCGGGCGTTCCCCGTCACGGCACGCCTGGCAATCCTCGCATTGGTTATTGAAGCCGTATTCGGCATCATCCTCGGCGTTATTGCTGGTATGCGCAAGGGCAAGCTGTTCGACTCGACCGTGTTGGTTGCGTCGCTGCTGGTCATTGCAGTTCCAACTTTCGTGCTCGGCTTCCTGCTGCAGTACGTGGTCGGTGTCAAGCTCGAATGGGCCAAACCTACAGTTTCCGGCGCGGCAACCTGGGGCGAACTGATCCTGCCCGCATTGGTGCTCGGCCTGGTATCGCTGGCCTACGTGCTGCGCCTGACGCGTACTTCCGTCATCGAGAACAAGACCGCTGACTACGTACGCACCGCGACCGCCAAGGGCCTGAGTCGCAATCGCGTGGTTACCGTGCATATCCTGCGCAACTCCCTGATCCCCGTGGTGACCTACCTGGGTGCCGACTTGGGTGCACTGATGGGTGGCGCGATTGTCACCGAAGGCATCTTCAATGTGCCCGGTGTCGGCCACCTGCTCTACCAAGCAATCCAGAAGGGCGAAACCCCGACAGTGGTTGCAGTCGTAGGCGTTCTGGTGATCGTCTTCGTACTTGCCAACCTGATCGTGGATATGCTGTACGCACTGCTTGACCCAAGGATCCGTTATGCCTGAGAACCAGAACTTTAATCCCGAAGACGGCTTGCCCATCCGCAGCAACCGCGCCGGCAAGGTTTCCAAGTACAAGATCGAGCACTACGTTGCTCCGCTGGACGAAACCCCCCTGCAAGCGGTGGACTCGGTCAAGGAAACCGGCAAGCCCTTGTCCATGTGGGCCGAAGCTTGGCGTTCGTTGCGCAAGCAGCCGCTATTCATCATCTCCACGATCATGATCATCGCGGTCATCGTCGTAGCTGCCTTCCCGCAGCTCTTCACATCGATTGATCCGGCTGGCAACCAGGCTTGCCTCTTGGAGAATTCCAACGAACCAGCACGCCCTGGACATATCATGGGCTTCAACCTGCAGGGCTGCGATATCTATGCGCGCACTATTTACGGCACGCGTGCCTCGCTGCTGGTAGGCGTTTTCACTACCCTTATCGTGGTGTTGCTTGGTGGCGCCATCGGCGCGCTGGCAGGCTACTACGGTGGCTGGGTCGACACGATCCTGGCCCGCCTGGGTGACATCTTCTTCGCTCTGCCGCTGATCCTGGGCGCCATCATCGTGATGCAGCTGCCGGCATTCCGCGAGAACCGAAGCGTCTGGACGGTTATCGTCACGCTTGCGATCTTCGGCTGGCCGCAGCTGGCGCGCATTACCCGCGGTGCTGTGATCGAGGCCCGCAATGCGGACTTCGTGAAGGCCTCGCGCGCTCTGGGCCTGTCCAAGTTCAGTGCGTTGCTCAAGCACGTGATTCCGAATTCCCTGGCACCGATCATCGTTGTTGCCACAGTGAACTTGGGCGTGTACATCGTGGCCGAAGCCACGCTGTCCTTCCTGGGCGTCGGGCTCCCACCTGACGTCATGAGCTGGGGCAACGATATTTCCTCGGCGCGTACCCAGCTGCGCAACAACCCGACCATGCTGATGTGGCCAGCGCTGTTCCTTTCGGTGACGGTTTTGAGCTTCATCATGCTCGGCGATGCAGTGCGTGATGCACTGGATCCGAAGGCCCGGAAGGGAGCCTAAGCAATGACTCAGAGTGCAACTCCAAAGCCGCTGCTGGAAGTCAAGGACCTGGCGATTACCTTCTCCACCCCTGACGGTCCGGTCCACGCGGTCCGCGACGCGAACTTCACCGTGATGCCCGGCGAAACCGTGGCCATCGTGGGCGAGTCCGGTTCGGGCAAGTCGACCTCGGCCCTGGCCGCTATCGGCCTGCTGGCCGGCAACGGCAAGGTTTCCTCCGGCCAGATTCTCTTTGATGGCGAAGACATTGCCCAGGCCAGCGAAAAGCGTTTCGTCGAGCTGCGCGGCAACCATATTGGCATGGTTCCGCAGGATCCGATGTCCAACCTGAACCCGGTGTGGAAGATCGGATTCCAGGTCAAGGAAACTTTGAAGGCCAACGGCTTGGCGGGGGACAACCCCAACAAGCGCGTGGCCCAGGTCTTGGCTGATGCAGGTCTGCCCGATCCGGAGACCCGTGCCGGCCAGTACCCGCACGAATTCTCCGGCGGGATGCGCCAGCGTGCGCTGATCGCCATTGGCCTGGCCTGCCGTCCGCGCCTGCTGATTGCAGATGAGCCAACCAGCGCGCTGGATGTCACCGTGCAGCAGCAAATCTTGGACCATCTGGACACCATGACCAGTGAACTGGGCACCGCGGTGCTGCTCATTACCCACGACCTGGGCCTGGCAGCCGAGCGTGCCGAAAAGGTCGTCGTGATGTACAAGGGACGCGTCGTCGAATACGGCCCGGCGCTGGAGATCCTGCGCAATCCGCAGCACCCGTACACCCAGCGCCTGATCAATTCGGCTCCGTCGCTGTCTGCGCAGCGCGGGGACAAGCACGAGGCCATTGTGGACGAGATTGAGCCGGGCAAGGCTGAACCGCTACTGAAGGTCAGCAACCTGACGAAGGTCTTCGATATCCGCAAGGGCTTCGGCAAGAAGGAGAAGTTCACCGCGGTGGACAACGTTTCCTTCGAGATCCCCCGGGGCACCACGACTGCCGTGGTGGGCGAGTCAGGTTCAGGCAAGTCGACCATCGCCCAGATGGTGCTGAACCTGCTGGACAAGACCGAGGGCGAGATCATCTTTGATGGCGAGCAGATCGGCAACCTGAGCGAGAAGCACTTGTTCAAGTACCGCCGGCGTGTGCAGCCGATCTTCCAGGACCCGTACGGTTCCCTGGACCCGATGTACTCGATTTTCCGGACGATCGAAGAGCCGCTGCGCATTCACGGCATTGGCAATGCGGCATCGCGGGAGAAGAAGGTCAAGGAGCTGCTGGAGCAGGTCTCCATGCCCGCTTCCACAATGCACCGCTTCCCGAATGAGCTGTCCGGCGGGCAGCGCCAGCGCATCGCCATCGCGCGTGCCTTGGCTCTGCAGCCGGAAATGATCGTGTGCGATGAGGCTGTTTCGGCGTTGGACGTGCTGGTCCAGGCCCAGGTGCTGGAGCTGCTCGATGAGCTGCAGCGTGAAATGGGCCTCACCTACCTGTTCATTACGCACGACTTGGCTGTGGTTCGCCAGATCGCAGATAACGTCTGCGTGATGGAACGCGGCAAGATCGTCGAGCAGGGAACGACTGACGAGATTTTCGATATGCCAAAGAGCGACTATACGCGCAATCTGCTGGCTGCTATCCCGGGCGCCTCACTGATCTAGCAGCTCCGGAATCAACTGAATGGGCCGGTGGAACCGAAAGGTTCCACTGGCCCATTCGGCGCTTAATGTAAGCTCAAACGGCGTCATATTCAACGAATATTTCAGATTTAATGAACCTGAAACAAACGTTGCAAAAATGTTATAAATCACTCCGCGAGTCAACATGCGTGAAACAGTTGCCCGATTGATTTTTCCCAATCTGAAAGAAATCCTTGAAATCTCGGGGATGTGAGGCGCGTCTCGAAAACCGGCGAGTAACAAGCGCATTGCGAATGACTCTCAGAGGCAGGGGGTGGCGGAAATCTGAAGCGCTTCTTTCTATATCCAAGCCAGAAAATTCGGGTTAGTCTATTCCTCAATGGATTGATCATGTGATCTGATCCACAGTGGATCCATCGATCCGGAACTCGTACCATTCAAGAACTCTAGGAGGCGAAATGCGGTTTCAGCGCGTTTCGAAAGCAGTAGCTGTAGGAGCTGCCCTGGCCCTGGCCCTCTCGGCTTGTGCTCCAGGCGGCGGAGACACCGGCGCAGACGCATCGAAGGATGCCAACGCAGGTGGAGGCAACGGCTCGGCAGAAGCAGCGAACAGCGGCAAGGCTGATCTCGGTGATATCACCACTGCCGACGACACCATCAACGTCACCGTGGGTGCACCGGAATTCATCAGCTACAACGGCTTTACTCCGAACACGTACTCCACCTACAACTCGGCGATCGTGGATCGCATGTTTGCCGGCTTCAGCTACTTCGGCACCGACGGCACCCTGTACCCGAACGAGGCTTTGGGCAGCTACGAAAAGGTCAGCGACGACCCGCTCACCATCAAGTACACGATCGCTGAAGATGCCAAGTGGTCTGACGGCACCCCGATCACCGTCGCCGACTCCGTGTTCGCATGGGCAGTGCAGAACCTGAACCTCAATGAGGGTTCCAAGGAAAAGCCGCTGTTCAACTCGGTTTCCGTTGATCTCGGCGACACCGTGCCAGAAGGCCCGCAGGGCGACTGGGACGGCAAGGAATTCACTGTTGAGTTCGCCCAGCCTGATCCGGACTGGGCTCTGCAGACCTGGATGCTGCACCCAGCACATGTTGTGGCCGAGGAATCGGGCATGAGTACCGAAGAACTCGTCAGCGCCATCCGCGCCGGGGAGTCCGACAAGCTGAAGAAGGCAGCCGACTTCTGGAACGAAGGCTGGATGACCGACCCGGGCAAGCTGCCCGATGAGAAGATCTCGCCTGTATCCGGCCCGTACAAGCTGGGCAGCTGGAAGGCTGGCGAATCCGTAACCCTGGTTGCCAACGAGAACTACTACGGCCCTGCACCGGCAACTAAGGAATTGACCTTCCGATTCCTTGAAGACGCCAGCATGGTCCAGGCGCTGCAGAACAAGGACGTCGACGTCATCAACCCGCAGCCGACCGTGGATACGCTCGCGCAGCTGGAGAACCTGGGCGACGCGGTGGCTATCCAGAAGGGTGACACCCTGACCTGGGAGCACCTTGACTTCAACTTTGCCGAGGGCAACGCAATGACCAACCTGGAACTGCGCAAGGCCTTCGCCATGTGCGTTCCACGCCAGCAGATTGTTGACAACCTGATCAAGCCGCTGAACCCAGACGCCATCGTGATGAACGCCCGCGAAGTCTTCCCATTCCAGGACAACTACCAGGAAGTAGTGGACGCATCCTATGACGGCCGCTACGACGAGGTGGACATCGAGGGCGCAAAGAAGATCCTCGAAGAGCAGGATGCTGTTGGCACCGAAGTGCGCATCGGCTACTCGGCACCTAACGAGCGTCGTGCCAACGAGGTTTCGGCCATCAAGTCCTCCTGTGACGAAGCCGGCTTCAAGATCGTGGACTCCGGTTCGGCTGACTTCTTCTCGCCAAATGGTGCACAGGATCGTGGCGACTACGAGGTAGCGCTGTTCGCTTGGGCAGGTTCCGGCCAGATCACCTCCGGCCAGAACATCTACGCCACCGGCAAGCCGCAGAACTTCGGCCAGTACTCGAACCCTGAAGTCGACGCCGCATGGGAGACCCTGGCAAGTTCGCTGGACCCAGCAGTCCACGCGGAACAGACCAAGAAGATCGAGAAGTTGCTGTGGGATGACCTGTTCGGCATCCCGGTATTCGCCCACCCAGGCTTGAGCGCCTCGGGTTCGGATATCCAGAATGTCCGCCACACCGCAACGCAGGACCAGATCGTCTGGAACGCCGAGCAGTGGGTACGTGCTGAGTAATTGCCCTAGGCAACGTACTTGCACAACGTGAGCGAACACGTGCGGGGCCCGATCACAAGTCGGGCCCCGCAGTGTGTTCAAAGGTCCCCAACCGCAAGGGCCGGCTCACTTCCGTGAGATGAAAGTAGGACATTAGAACCGTGTGGAAATTTATCGCCAAGAGACTGGGCTCAGCGCTGGCAGTGCTGTTTGCCGCATCGCTCTTGCTCTACGTACTGGTTATCAATTCAGGCGACCCGCTCAAGGACCTCCGCGAAAGCAATGCGGATAACCGCGAGTACCTGATGGCCCAGCGTGTGGAATACATGAACCTGGATGCACCGTGGTACGGCCGCTACTGGGACTGGCTGACAGGTGCCAGCAAGTGCCTGATTGGCCAATGCGACCTGGGTCGGAATATCAACGGCGTAGAGGTCTCCGGCCTGCTGGCCAACGCCGCATCATCTACCTTGCGCCTGGTCGTGCTCGCTACGGTGATTGCCGCGGTTCTGGGTATCGCCATTGGCGTGCTGACTGCAATCCGCCAGTACTCCGGATTGGATTACATCGTTACCTTCCTGACCTTCCTCTTCTTCTCGCTTCCCGTCTTCTGGGCAGCTGTGCTGCTCAAGGAGTACCTGGCGATCAGCTACAACGACTGGCTGGCCGATCCGCAGATATCCGTGGGGACGTCCATAGCCATAGGCATCGTTGTCGGCCTCGTCTTGCAGATGTTCCTCGGTGGCTCGCTCAAGCGCCGTGGCATCACCTTCTTCGCCGCCGCGGTTTTCGTCCCGCTGGTGCTGCAGTACAGCCTGTGGCTGAATTTCTACCGCTACCCGCAAATGGGCCCGGCCATCATCATCGTGCTGACGGCTCTGCTGGCCCTGAGCGCCACCGCCATGAGCGTTGGCCTGAAGGAAAAGCGCGTCCTGTACCCGGCATTGATTACCGTCGTGCTGGTCCTGGCCATGTACTACGCGACCTTCTACATGCTGCTGGAGCCAAATGGCTGGATCCTCTTCTTCGGTCTGGTCCTCGCGGTAGTGATCCCGGCAGCCATCGGGCGTTTCATGGGAGGCCGCCTGCGCAAGGCAGCCATGTCCGTTTCCATCGTCACCGGTGTCACCGGCGCAGCGTTGACCGTTATCGACCACATGTTCCGCGCCTGGCCTGGATTCTTGGACGTCAAGGGATGCCCCATCGCGACCATCGGTTCCTCCACGGCCAACCTCGAGGGCGGCTTCTGGGACCACTTCCTGGATAACGGCACCCAGCTGCTGATGCCAACGATCCTGCTCGCGGTGATCTCCCTGGCCAGCTACTCGCGCTACACGCGTTCCTCCATGCTCGAAGTGCAGCGCCAGGATTACATCCGCACCGCGCGCTCCAAGGGCTTGAGCGAACGCACCGTGATCTTCCGCCATGCGTTCCGCAATGCGATGATCCCCATTGCCACCATCGCCGCCTTCGACTTCGCCGGCCTGATCGGCGGCGCAGTGATCACCGAGCGCGTGTTCGGCTGGAAGGGCATGGGCGAAATGTTCGCCACCGGCCTGGACCATGTCGACCCGGCACCCGTGATGGCGTTCTTCCTGGTTACCGGTACCGCCGCTATCCTCTTCAACTTGCTGGCGGATATCGTTTACGCCCTGCTTGACCCACGAATCCGAGTCTAGGAGGCATGAATCAATGAGTATCCTTCATGCCTGCAACCCTAAGGACCAGCGATGAGCACCACGAATAACAACTTGAACGAGCCGCAAAACCTGTCTTCCGTGGCCGAGGTGGAAGACGCCAAGCTGGCCCAGATCCACGAAAAGCCGAAGAGCCAGGGACGCATCGTCTTCGATCGCTTCGTCAGCCACAAGCCGGCGATGATTTCCACGATCGTGCTGATCGTCATCACAGTCTTCGCATTCAGCTCCATCGGCTGGGGCCCGTTCCCCGGCTGGTGGGGGCAGAACTACTACCATGCCGGAGCGGTCGTGGACGGCGGCAAGCCCACGCTGAGCCTGGTTCCCACCTGGCTCGGCGGCGAAGGCTTCCGCATCGGCGAGCACCCCTTCGGGCAGGACTCTGTGGGCAAGGACTACTTCGCGCTGGTCATGAACGGAACGCAGAAGTCCATCATCATCGGCGTCGTCGTCGGCCTGGTCGCCACCGTCCTGGGAACCGTCATCGGAGCTGTTTCCGGCTACTTCCGCGGCTGGGTCGATGAAATCCTGATGCGCATCACCGACCTGTTCATCGTGATCCCGCTGCTGGTCCTGGCGGCAGTGCTCGGCAAGATGGCCGGTGCCTCCACCGGCTCCATCATCACCCTGGCCCTGGTGCTCGGATTGGTGACCTGGACCGGACTGGCCCGACTGGTCCGCGGCGAAATCCTGTCGCTGCGCGAACGCGAATACGTGGCCGCAGCCCAGGCCATGGGCTCGAAGACCAGCCGCGTGATCTTCAAGCACCTGATCCCGAACACCATGGGCGTGATCATCGTGAACGCCACCTTCGCGATCGCCGGCGCGATCCTGCTGGAGTCCTCGCTGTCCTACCTCGGCTTCGGCGTGAAGGCCCCGGAATCCTCGCTGGGCCTGCTGATCAGCCAGTACCAGAACGCCTTCACCACCCGTCCATGGCTGTTCTGGTGGCCAGGCATGATCATCGTTGCCATCGCCCTGTCGGTGAACTTCCTGGGTGACGGCCTGCGCGATGCTTTCGACCCGCGCCAGGTCGGAAAGAAGCGCCGCCGCCGCGCTGGCATGTTCGCCCTTCCAACCCGCAAGGAGAAGCCATGAGCCACGCAGCACCAATGAATGAACAAGGCTCAGAAGACTTCGCACTGAGCTTCAACGACCTCAACGTCGTCTTTGCCACCGGCGGTGCCGACGTCCACGCGGTCAAGGGCTTGTCCTTGGCCGTCCGCCCGGGGCAGGTCGTCGCGCTGGTCGGCGAGTCCGGTTCCGGCAAGTCGGTCACCTCGACGGCGGCCATGGGCCTGCTGCCGGAAAACGCGAATGTCTCCGGTGCCGCCAAGGTCGGCAACGTCAACGTAGTTGGCCTGGACGAAGGCAAGCTGCGCAAGATGCGCGCCACCGATATCGCCATGGTCTTCCAGGAGCCGATGACGGCACTGAACCCGGTGCTCACCATCGAGCGCCAGCTGACCGAAGCGCTGGAACTGCACGACATCGCCTACGGCAAGGAAGCGAACGACCGGGCTATCGAGCTGCTGGAGATGGTGGGCATCCCGGATCCCGCCAAGCGCATCAAGCAGTACCCGCACCAGTTCTCCGGCGGCCAGCGGCAGCGCATCGTCATCGCCATGGCGATCTCCTGCGACCCGAAGGTCATCATCGCCGATGAGCCGACCACCGCACTTGACGTGACGGTGCAGGCCGAGATCCTCGATCTGCTGCGCGAGCTGAAGGACCGGCTGAATACCGGCATCCTGCTCATCACCCACAATATGGGTGTTGTTGCGGATATGGCCGATGAAGTGGCGGTGATGTTCCAGGGCAACCTCGTGGAGACGGGCACCGTGGATCAGGTATTGCTGCGCCCAGAGCATCCATACACCCAGCGCCTGCTGGCTGCGGTGCCCCGCCTGTCGGCTCCGGCCGTTGTCACCACGCAGGCCGCTGCACACAGCTCGGAAACCGCCCCTCCAGAGCGCGAGCTGGTTCTGGAAGCCAAGGACCTCGTGTTGGAGTACGACATGCGCGGGAAGATCTTCCGCGCCGTGGAAAACGTGAGCTTCGATGTTGCCAAGGGCGAAGTCCTGGGCATTGTGGGCGAGTCCGGCTCGGGCAAGTCCACCATTGCCAAGGCGGTGCTGGGCCTGTTGCCGGTAGCTAGCGGCACTTTGTCGGTCAGGGGCCACAACCTGCCCAAGCTTTCCCCGAAGGAAGCACGCAAGGTCCGCAAGGACATCGGCGTGATCTTCCAGGACCCGGCCGCATCCTTGAACCCGCGATTCCCGATTGGAGAATGCATCACAGAACCCATGGTGGTGCACAAGATCGGCAGCAAGGCCGAGCGCACCAAGCGTGCCGAAGAATTGCTCGATGCCGTGAAGATGCCGCGCAACGTGATCAACCGGTACCCGCACGAGCTTTCCGGCGGCCAGCGCCAGCGTATTTGCATTGCCCGTGCGTTGACCTTGAACCCGGAGCTGCTGATCGCCGATGAGCCGACCAGCGCCTTGGACGTGTCGGTGCAGGCAGTTGTCCTGGAAATGCTCCAGGAGCTGCAGCGGGACTTCAACTTCGCCTGCCTCTTCGTCAGCCATGACCTGGCGGTCGTGGACATGCTGGCGGACGCGGTCGTGGTGATGCAGTCCGGCAAGGCGGTTGAGCAGGGCATGGTGGACACCGTGCTGCACGCCCCAACCCATGAATACACAAAGCGGCTGTTGGCTGCCGCACCTGTTCCGGATCCGCATGAGCAGGCAGTGCGCCGTGAGGCTTGGCGCCTGCTGAACAACGCGAAGTAGGCATTGCGCTGAACAGCGAATGGGGCGCGTTTCCAATATTGCCATTGGAAACGCGCCCCTTTCGCCCGTCATGGCATTTTGCGGTTGTCCGCACGTTGAAAGCGGTGCTTGCAGGCTCGTGGAAGACGGGAGTTAAGTATCACAGCGTTGTGCCCGGCAGGTTGGGTGAAGGCTCAATTCCGATGAACAGACGCCCAGCCAGACTCCCGCGGAAACAACGTTGCCTTTCGCAGAACGAAGGCAACGCTGCGGCCCGCCGAGGGGCAAACTTTGGCTGCAGGACCGTGTTAAGAAGCAAGAGCCGGCTCTCAATTGAGAGCCGGCTCTTGCTTAATGCGTTGGGAAACTAATCCAGCTGCATGACGTTTTCGGTGACAACCTGTGCACGGGCGTTGGAGAAGATCTGCTCGGTGCCGATGGTCTTGAAACCGCGGCGTTCCAGGACCTTGATCGAACCCAGGTTGTCCTGGACCACGTGTGCGGTCAAGGGGCGCTTGGTGTATTCGGCAAGGAATGCTTCTACTGCGCTGGTGGTCAGTCCCTTGCCCCAGTACTTGGTCGAAGTCCAGAAATTGATTTCTGGTACTTCGCCGTCGAAGACCAGAATGGATCCAACGACTTCGCCCTCATGCTCGATGGTGCGAACCAGAACATTAGGATCGTTCAGAATCGAGTTCCAGTGGTGGTCGAATACCGCGCGGTCGGCTGGGTTACGCGCCTGATAAGCGGCCATGAGGTTCGCCTCGGGTTCTTGCTGGTGAGCGAAGAATGCGTCCAAGTCGGAAGGGCGGACTTCACGTAGCTGCACGATAAAGGCCTTTCAATCGTATGGGTCAGCGTGCCGGTTTCGGCACGCCTGGGAATAGTGGCTTGAAACCTACACTACCGGGGAAGTGAGCGCCGCGAGTGCCATATTGGACAATAACGGCTTCAAACCCGACTTTTTAGTCCTCGGTGAGTGAGCGGAATGGGCTGTCGAGTTAAGCAAGCCGAAGACAGCATGCGCGCGGAACCGGTGCGACTGCTTGCTTCCGGTGGGATGCAATTTTGCCAATTCGGTAGTCCATAGCCCGATATAGGAGTTCTGGAGTTTGCGAACCAGTTCCAGCTCGGCCTTCGGCAACGATTTCAGGTCGCGGTCTTGGACCTGCAGGATATCCGGGCGGGACAGCGAGAAATCGGTGTGGAAATCCACCAAGCGCGACAGCACCTCCAGGGGAGTGCCGCCGGCTTCCGCCGCTGTGCAACCTCCGGCGTAGATGTCTTTGGACATGTCTACCAGCAGGGCGATAAGCACGGCCTGCTTGCCAGCGAAATGCCGGTACACTGCCGGACCGGAAATTCCGCAGGCCGCGCCGAGGTCTTCCAGGGAAACGCCCGCGTAGCCATTCAAGGCAAAAAGCCTCGTGGCTTCGCGTAACAGCGCTTCGCGTCGTTCAGCTTTGGCGCGCTCGCGATCTGTTGGTTCATTGAGCGATTGATATTTGCTCGCCAACACCATCAACTCCTTACGTTTGCCAAGCCCAGTCTGGACAACTGTGACGGCTGCCACTACTGTCAAAAATGTAGCTGTTTTACCCACCCGTAGGCAGTGACCAGTTAATAAATATTAACCATACTCGTCGCAGCGTGCGCTTCCAAGAAACTCGCGCACCAAGCGCATAACCTGACCGCCATCGGATAATGCACACTCCGCAGCCGGTGCCGGTTCGTCCCTCAACGAAGAGAGAGCCTGATGATTGACCTCGAACTCGACGACCAGCATCAAGACCTGGTTGACATGGTCCGCGAATTCGCCCGAGAAGTCGTTGCTCCGCAGAGCGCGCAGAACGATGCGAACCATGCCTTCCCTTACGACATCGTCAAGCAAATGGGGGAGATGGGTCTCTTTGGACTTCCGGTCTCCGAAGAATTCGGCGGTTCCGGCGGCGACTACTTCCACCTCGCGCTGGCGCTTGAAGAGCTGGGCAAGGTCGACCAGTCGGTAGCCATCACCCTGGAAGCCGGTGTCTCCCTGGGCGCGATGCCGATCTACCGCTTCGGCAGCGCGGAGCAAAAGCAGAAGTGGCTGCCTGACCTGGCCGCTGGTGAACGTTTGGCCGGTTTCGGCCTGACCGAGCCCGGCGCAGGATCCGACGCATCAGCATCCTTGACCAAGGCGAAACTTGAAAGTGGCCAGTGGGTCATCGACGGCGCTAAGGAATTCATCACCAACTCTGGCACCGATATCACCTCCCTCGTCACGGCTACCGCAGTGACCGGCGTCGATGAAGCAACCGGTAAAAAGGAAATCTCTGCCATCATCGTGCCGACCGGTACCGAGGGATTCACCGCGGAAAAGGCCTACGACAAGGTGGGCTGGCGTGCCAGCGATACCCATCCGCTGAGCTTCAGCGGAGTGCGGGTTCCGGAGGAGAACCTGCTGGGCGAGCGCGGACGCGGATACGCCTACTTCCTGGAAATCCTCGACGAAGGACGCATCGCCATCGCCGCCCTGGCCACCGGCGCTGCCCAAGGCTGCCTTGACGAGGCGGTTAAATATGCCAAGACCCGTACCTCATTCGGCCAGGCAATCGGCCAGTACCAGGGCATTTCCTTCATGATTGCCCGCATGGCCTCGCGCGCCCACACTGCCCGCTTGGCCTATTACGCGGCCGCGGCAAAAATGCTTGCCGGCAAGGACTTCAAGATTGAAGCCGCGCACGCCAAACTGATTGCCAGCGAAGCGGCGATGGACAATGCCCGAGATGCTACCCAAATCTTTGGCGGGTACGGATTCATGAATGAGTCATTGGTGGCACGCCACTACCGCGATTCGAAGATCCTGGAAATCGGAGAAGGGACCACGCAGGTCCAACAGATGCTCATTGCCCGCAGCCTTGGTCTCTGAATACCACCCGCAGGGAGCGCCGCATTCTGATTCCAGGGTGTGGCGCTCTTTGGGCGCTCACAGTTAAACGAACCATAATAGGTTAGGTGAGCTTCCAGAAAACCTTCATTCCAGCCGGGCATCCCCGTCGAGTCAGCCTGATCGGTTCCACCGGTTCCATCGGTACGCAGGGACTGGACGTCATCGAAGAGGCATCCGGCCAATTCTCCGTGGCCGCCTTATCCGGCGGCTATAACCTTGAACTGCTGGCTCGCCAGGCCATCAAGCACCGCCCTGCAATGGTCGGCAGCGCCGTGGAATCAAAGGATGAGCTGGCCGCGGCCATCCAGGAGGCCGCCGAGGACGCATCGGTGACCGGATACGAACCCGAGCTGGTGGTTGGCGCGCAGGCAGCCACCGAGGTAGCCGCGTTTGCCGAGGCCGACGTAGTGCTCAATGGCATCACCGGTGCCATTGGACTGGCTCCGACCATCGCTGCGCTGGAAGCCGGCCACCTGCTGGCCCTGGCAAACAAGGAATCCCTGATCATCGGAGGCCAGGTAGTCAAGCAGATCGCAGCCCCTGGCCAGATCTCGCCGGTAGACTCCGAGCACTCCGCCCTTGCCCAGGCCCTGCGCTCTGGTGCACCGGAGGAAGTGGCCAAGCTGCTGGTCACGGCCTCCGGAGGCCCATTCTTCGGCTGCAGCTACGAGCAGCTGCGTGATGTCACCCCCGCCCAGGCACTGGCCCACCCGACCTGGGACATGGGGCGCATGGTCACCACCAACTCGGCCACCATGGTCAACAAGGCCCTGGAAGTCATCGAAGCCCACCTGCTTTTCGACGTGCCGCTGGAGAAGATCGAGCCCGTGGTGCACCGGCAGTCCATCGTCCACTCGATGGTGGAGTTCATCGACGGTTCGGTGATTGCCCAGGCATCGCCGCCGGACATGCGCCTGCCCATCGCCCTGGGCATCAATTGGCCGCATCGGGTCGACGGGGCCGCGAAGGCCTGCGATTTCTCCACCGCGGCCAGCTGGACCTTTGAACCGCTGGATGAAGAAGTCTTCAGCGCTGTGAAGCTTGCCAAGCAGGCAGCGTCCTCGTCGGGGACGCATATGGCCGTCTACAACGCCGCCAACGAAGTTGCAGTGGATGCCTTCCATGATGGAAAGATCCGCTTCACCGGCATCGTCGAGACCATTGAACGCGCACTGGACGCGTACACCCCGGTGAATGCCGAGCTGTCGGTGGAAACAGTGCTGGAAACCGATCGTTGGGCCCGTGCCCATGCAACGAAGATCACCGAGGCGAGCGCATGAGTGCATTGCTGTTCATCGGCGGCGTCCTGTTCATGCTGGTAGCCGTAGGGCTGTCCATCGCGCTGCATGAAATCGGGCACCTGGTGCCCGCGAAGCTCTTCAAGCTGCGGGTTCCGCAGTACATGATCGGTTTCGGCAAGACACTGGTTTCCTTCAAGCGGGGTGAAACCCAATACGGCATCAAGGCGCTGCCACTGGGCGGCTACATCTCGATGGTCGGCATGTACCCGCCACGCGAGCAGGTCGCTGCCGATGTTCCGGGGAAGAAGCCGAATCTCTTCCAGAAGGTCTTCGGCCAGATGGTCGATGACGCGCGTTCGCAGGCCAACGAAAACGTGCTGCCCAGCGATGAAGGCCGGTTGTTCTACCAGCTGCCGATCTACAAGCGCGTGATCATCATGCTCGGCGGCCCGATCATGAACCTGCTCATCGGGTTCGTGGTGATCGCCATAGTGCTCACCAGCTTCGGGCAGGCCACCCCGACCACCACGGTCTCCGAGGTGTACCAGTGCATTGCCAGCGCGCAGAACGCGGAGCAGACCGAATGCACCGACGAGGACGTCCCGGCTCCTGCCTACGAGGCTGGCCTGCTGCCCGGCGATACGATCACCGCGGTGAATGGCACCCCTGTCGCGCAAGCCGAGTGGAACAAGCTCACCGATGTCATCCGCGATCATCCAGGAGAGCCCATCACCCTGGAATACTCCCGTGACGGGCAGAGCCACACCACTGAGCTGACCCCGTACCTGACCGAGCGTCCGGCCACTGACGAGAAGGGCTATGTGCTGCTCGATGAGCACGGCGAATACATCATGACCAAGGTCGGTTTCGTCGGGATGGGCTCTTTGCAACGCGACTTGACCCAGCCCTTGAGCGCGGTGCCCGGCGTGATCGGGGAGCAGCTGCTGAAGATCGGCGATGTCATTCTTCACCTGCCCCAGCGCATGGTGGATGTCGCCCAAGCGGCCTTCGGCAATCAGGAACGCGACCCCAACGGGCCGGTGTCCATTGTGGGCGTAGGACGCATCGCCGGAGAGATCAGCGCCGAGGATTCAATCTCGGTTGCCGATAAATTCGCAACGTTGCTGTCGCTCGTCGGGGGCCTGAACTTGGCGCTGTTCGCCTTCAACCTGATCCCGCTGCTGCCGCTGGATGGCGGCCACGTGGTGGGCGCGTTGTACGAGGGGCTGAAGCGCATGTTTGCACGGATCTTCAAGATCAAGACGGTCAAGCCGGTTGACACGGTCAAGCTACTGCCGCTGACCTATGTCGTCGTGGTGGCGATGCTGGTCATGGGCGGGCTCTTAATATATGCGGATATCTTCAAGCCGATACAACTGTTCTGAGACGAGAGAAATAAGCTGTAGACATGACTGTTTTTGCTGTTGAATACGCTTACGCCGAAAATTCCACCGAGCTGCGCGACGAACACCGTCCAGCGCACCGCGAGTACCTCGGGGGATTCCTTGGCGAAGGATCGGTACGCCTTCTGGCTTCGGGGCCAACTCCGGTCAGCGACGGCGCGCTGTTGATCTTCGCAGCCGAATCGCAGGTGGCATTGGAAGACGTGCTGTCCAATGACCCATTCCAGCTGGTTGGCGCAGTCGGCTCGGCCACCATCACAGAATGGAACCCGGTTATGGGCCTGCTGAAGGAATTCGCTTCCTAGGCGACAGGTTGCATGTGCCAGCCTCCGTTGTTCTGTACCAAGAACGGCGGAGGCTGGCTGCCTTAAACGGCATCGATGGCCCAGACTGGTAGGGGAGAAGAAAGGGGAGAGCATCATGGATGTGCAGATTACGCCGGCACTGGCGATCCCTGCAGCGGAGCTGAAATGGCATTTCTCCCGTTCTTCAGGCCCAGGCGGCCAGCATGTGAATACCTCTGACTCCCGCGTGGAGCTCGGTTGGGTGATTGGCGCTTCACGGGCATTGTCCGACTGGCAGCGCCAGAGGCTGCTCGAGAAACTCGGACCGCGCCTCGTGGCTGGAGCACTGGTCGTGACTGCCGCCGAGGAACGATCTCAATGGCGCAACCGCCAGATTGCGCAGGAGAAGCTGGGACGCATCATCGAAAAAGCCCTGGCGCCGGATGCGCCCGCGCGCAAAGCAACGAAAGTCACCCGGGGATCGCACCGGCGCAGGCTGAGCGCCAAGGCCAATCGCTCGGCCACGAAGCAGCTTCGCCGCAAGCCGGGAATGGACTGACCGGAGAAAGCAACTACTGTGTCCCATGTCACTGGAATCGGCGGAATGCCCGGTTTGGCGATGCGGTTGAAAGTAGATGAAGCGTCAGCTTTCTATTTATTCTGCCCCAAGGAGAACACCTTATGACCACCAAAGTCCTCACCCTCGTCGGTTCCCTGCGCAACGGTTCGACCAACCAGCAGCTGGCGGAAGCCACTTCGCACAACGCCCCCGAAGGCATGGAAGTTTCAGTGTTCAGCGGCTTGGAGAATATCCCGTTCTACAACGAGGACCATGACGTGGAAGGTGGCGTTCCAGCCGCAGCCCAGGCCCTACGCGACGCAGCCGGCGAAGCAGACGCGCTGATGCTGGTCACCCCCGAGTACAACGGCACCATGCCAGCTGTCTTGAAGAACGCCATCGACTGGCTGTCCCGTCCCTTCGGTGCCGGTGCACTAAAGGACATGCCAACCGTAGTCCTGGGCACCGCCTTCGGACAGTACGGCGGCGTCTGGGCACAGGACGAAGCACGCAAGGCACTGAACATCGCCGGCGCCAACGTACTTGAAAACGTCAAGCTGGCCATCCCGAACTCGGTAGTGCGCTTCGCAGAACTGCACCCGAAGGACGACGCTGAAGTTGTCGAGCAGGTTTCCGGCGTGCTGAAGAGCATCAAGGAAATCGCCGAAGCCAACTAGGCTTTCGCAGGCTCCAGCTGCAAAATGATGGGAGAAGGGCCACGGTTCCCGTGGCCTTTCTCGCATCAATACCCGCTCACCGCGATACGGTGACATACTTGGAGTAGAGACATACCCACAATCTATTCGGAGGCGTCCATTGACTTCGGTCAGCCTAGGCATGCCGGCAGGCCCACCGCCGGTACTCGCACCACGACGTAAGACTCGTCAGTTCCAGGTTGGATCCGTAGGTGTCGGCTCCGACTCGCCGATTTCGGTCCAGTCGATGACCACCACCAAGACCCACGACATCAACGCCACCCTGCAGCAGATCGCTGAGCTGACCGCTGCCGGCTGCGACATCGTGCGCGTTGCTTGCCCAACGGACAAGGACGCGGAAGCGCTGAAGATCATCGCGATGAAGTCGCAGATCCCGGTCATCGCCGATATCCACTTCCAGCCCAAGTACGTCTACGCCGCCATCGAGGCAGGTTGCGGCGCCGTACGCGTGAACCCGGGCAATATCCGACAGTTCGATGACCAAGTCAAGGAAATCGCACAGGCTGCCAAGGACCACGGCACGTCGATCCGCATTGGCGTCAACGCCGGCTCACTGGACCGCCGCCTGCTGCAGAAGTACGGCAAGGCCACCCCTGAAGCACTGGTCGAATCGGCTGTCTGGGAAGCCTCCCTGTTCGAGGAACACGGCTTCCACGACTTCAAGATCTCGGTCAAGCACAACGACCCGGTGATCATGGTCCGCGCCTACGAGATGCTGGCAGAGCGCGGCGACTGGCCGCTGCATCTGGGCGTGACCGAGGCCGGTCCTGCGTTCCAGGGCACCATCAAGTCCGCGACCGCTTTCGGTGCACTGCTTTCCCAGGGCATTGGTGACACCATTCGCGTATCGCTGTCGGCCCCACCGGTCGAGGAAGTCAAGGTCGGCAACCAGATCCTGGAATCGCTGAACCTGCGTCCGCGCAAGCTGGACATCGTTTCCTGCCCATCCTGCGGTCGCGCCCAGGTAGATGTCTACACTTTGGCTGAGCAGGTTACTGCTGGGCTGGAAGGCATGAAGGCTCCACTGCGCGTGGCAGTCATGGGCTGCGTCGTCAACGGACCGGGCGAAGCCCGCGATGCGGACCTCGGTGTAGCTTCGGGCAACGGCAAGGGACAGATCTTCGTCAAGGGGGAGGTCATCAAGACCGTCCAGGAAGACCAGATTGTCGAGACTTTGATCGAAGAAGCCAACCGTTTGGCGGCAGAAATGGGACTGGACAATGACGAGAATCCTTCCTCGGGTTCTCCCGTGGTCTCCGTCAGCTAGAACTAGCCGACGAAGCGTCGAGGGAGCGCCGCGCATCTTGGGCCGTCGTGACACGGCCGCCCTCATCGAGTTGCTCGATCGCGACCCCGTCGCCAACATCTTCACCCGTTCGCAGGTGAACATCCACAAGTCTGCGGTTCCAGATGGCTTTGCCCATATCGTTGGCTTGGATGGCAGTGAAGGTCTTGAATCGGCATGCTGGGTGGGCGCCAATATGGCGCCCACCGCCATGCCGGAGGCCGATGCCCAGAAATTCGCCACGCATGCCATCGAGACCCGCCAGCGATTCGCCTCGGTCTTCGGCCCGGCGGAAACCGTGCTGGCCATGCATGAGGTCTTGCGGGACGGTCCGCAAGAAATTTTCGAGCTCCGGGCGAATCAGCCATTAATGGCGATCTCGCACAACCCGTCGGGCGTTCGACGCAATCGGCTCCACCCGGCCCAGGTCCAGGAATTCGATCGAGTGCTGCCGGCCAGCGCAGCAATGTTCGAAGAGGAACTTGGCTATTCGCCGTTGGAAAACGGGGGGAGCTTCTACCGCAATCGTGTACGTCAGCTAATTCGTGACGGGCATACCCTCATGGACTGCGACCAGCGGGGCAACGTGATTTTCAAGGCTGACCTGGGCACGGTCACCGATGAAGTTGTGCAAATCCAAGGTGTTTGGGTGAATCCGATGTACCGCGGACAGGGGTTGGCTGCCGGCTACATGGCCTCCGCTGTGGACTACGCAATGCAGTTCGCGCCAGTCGTGAGCCTCTACGTCAACGATTTCAACACCGCTGCGATTAAGACATATCAGCGCATCGGATTTGAACAGGTCGGAACCTTCGCGACGATCCTGTTCTGATCTCCGAAGCCGGCGTCATGGACAAGCGTTAATTTTCGAAGCCGACGATGCTGATTCGCTCGCAGATTCCTGTATGGCTTCAGCACAGCGAGCCTCGATGCCGTGAGCAATTGCAGCGCAACCCGATCGCGCTACGGGCGCCGCAATGAAAATGTCGACCCCGGCATTGTCCTCGCGATGTTTCGTCTTGCGCCCAACGCGGAAGCAACAATGCTCAGCGAATGATCCGCGGTCTTCTAGACTCGAAGGTGTAACGGCGACGGTGATGGGAAAATTGGTGGTTCGAGGCTTTGGCGCTAGAGCGCATTTGGGCGCTGCTATGTGCGCAGCAGTACTCCTGATGAGCGGGTGCAGCTCACCAGAAGCCGAAGTCGGCGCATCACCGGTAGCCCAGGTTCGCCTCGATGGCTCACAGCTGGAGAACCTGCTCGAGGAATTCGCCCAAGAAGAAAAGAATTCCGAGGTCATCAGCGACAAGCAACTTCGTGAGAACATTCCGCAAGCCCAGGAATGGATCGAGAACGTCAAAGTGAATCCCAGCAAATGCGGGGTCACTTTTGCTGAGCCAGTAGCCGATCAATTGAGGAACGCCACGATGGGCGCCATTGAATTCGAGGACAGCTACCTCACGGTCACAATCTACAAGGATTCTGAATTCTTGCAGGCCCAATGGGATGCCAAAACGGCGGCCAACGCTGATTGCGCGCGGTACACCGTCAAGCGGGGCAACGAGACTCGTGCCTATCATCTTGCCAAGCAGCCCATAGATTCTTCAGCAGGATTATCCGATGGGTATGTGATCACCAGCAGTGATGGGTCGTCGACCCAGCAGCAGCTGATCATTCGCACTGCCAGCTCGAATGTCCTTCTCGGCCTACAGCGCTCCACATCAGCGGGGAACACCGCGAATGAAGTTGAAGAAGCGTCAGAGATCCTTCAAAAGCTCATGGGCCAGCTGACCCAGTAGTTTATTTTTACGACGTCGTCGGCTCTTCGGCGGCAACAACGGAAAGCAGTAAATGACTAAGCGTTTAACCCTTTGGGCCCTACCATTGGCGGTGAGCATGATGCTGGCCGGCTGTTCTTCAAATTCAGCTAGTGAACCTGCGCAATCGGCTGCTTCAACGACTTCCGTAGACAGCCAGAAAGAGGCTGCCTCGGATGGCGCGCTCACTGCCGAGCAGGTGAAATCCGTCGCTTCCAAGCTTATGGAAGGCGACAACGCAGTCCAGGTGGTCGGCAACGAGCAAATGCAGCAGCAACTGGAAATTGCCAAGAATGCGAAGGCTCCCAGCGGCATCAAGCCGGAGAAATGCGCCGAGTTGAATGCCAAGTATTCAGTCACCGACTTGACAGCATCCGTATCCGCAACGGCAACCAGCTCCTCGGAATCCGTCGGCAAGGTCGTGCAGGTCTTCTCCTTGACAGACGATGCCACCCGCAACAACGTTTCACAGGCGCTGACCCTGGATGATCTAGAGGGATGCGAAAACGTCACCGTTGAGACCGGTGGCGAAAAAATCGAAACTGAACGCCAGATCCTGCCCTTGGACGTCAAAGCTGACCAGTCGTTGACCATGTCGACTCAAATGGACGCAGGTGGAGGACAGCTATTGACCTCGGTCGTGGTGCAGGCGCTGCGGGACGGCGATTTCGTCCTGGTTACCTTGCAGACAGGTTCGCAGCAAGCAGCTGAGCTGGCCGCGCAAGCGGTGGAATTGACGGATCGTGCGTTCGCCGAAATCGACGCGGTTCGAAAGCAATAGTCGCATGTGCTCGGTGCCCCGACTCGCCAATATCAGGCGGTGCTGCGCGTAGGAGCGGGATGCCCGTGGCGGTAGCGACGCGGATAGTTTGCCGAGAAGCAATGCATCTTCCAAGTCACATTGAAGCCCTGGCAGTTGAAGTGCGATTCGACTGCCAGGGGCTTGTCCATGTGCGGCACCTGCGGATTTCTCTTTGACTGATGCTTTCCTGGCAGTGGGTGGCGCTTGACCAGCTCTTGACGATTCAAGTGAACAGCTTGCTCAAGTCCATTCGCTGCAACACTCTCTTGTTATCTTTTTATTTCCAACATATTGTGAAATGCTGTGGGTGGCTTATCATCACCATAGTGAGGAAATCACCATGAAAAAGCGTTCACTCTGGGTGCTGCCCGTAGCAGTTGCCCTGACACTGACCGGTTGCAGCTCGAATTCGGGAACCGAAGGAGCTGCAGGCTCTTCGGAGGCCCCCCAGGAACAGGAAAGCACGGCAGTCCCGGCGCTGACCGCCGAGCAAGCCGCTGCGGTCGCCAAAACTCTCGGTGGAGACGAACCGAATGTGCAGGTTCTGGATAGCGCTGCGCTGAGCGCCTCGGTTGAAAGCGCCAAGGGACTGATCGATCAGATGGAGATCGAACCAGCGCAGTGCGCGGAATACGTTGCGCAGCAGGGAACCCAGGACCTGGACGGCGTCAACATGGCTGCAGCGATTGTCGTCGGCGAGGCCGGTGAGAGCAGCAGCTATTCGGTCGCTGGCTACGAGGATGCTGCCAAGCTGGAAGCAATCAACAAGATGGCAGATGCCAAGGACTTGCAGGGTTGCGAGGACTTCTCGATGAAGGTAGCAGGCCAGGAAGTTTCGGCCTCTGCCAAGATCCTGGATGCTGAGTCTGACGCAGACAAGACTATCGCTACCCACACCGCCATGACCATGAACGGTGCTGAAGTGCCGGGCGGTTCGTACCAGATTCAGGGCGTAGTTGGCGACAACGTCGTTGCCGTCTCCCACACCCAAACCACCGAACAAAGTGAAGACGAGGCTGTGAAGACTCTCGTTGATGAACTGAACAAGGCGGTTGCAGAGGTCAAGGTGGCGGCCAAGTAGGCTCGCTTCCGGTGGCGAATGCCCCTCTGGTTCCTGGACCAGAGGGGCTTCGCGCATTTACATGGAAAATACTTCCAAAGTGAGGCAGCAGCTGCCGATGGATGGAGTGGTCTCAGGCGAAGGTTCGGTTGAGAACCTGCTGATGAACCGTGTCCATGGCCAGTGGAGCGGCGCAATGTGCGGACACGCTCCGAGCAAGAATCAGTGAGAAACGCGCACCGAGGCGGTGTCTCGTTTAAAGTCACCTCCTCAATAAGCAAGAACCTTGCAACGCCCAGCAGTGGCCCAGAAGCGGGAGCAAGCTACTGAAAACGCAACACGGTTCCGCTCGACCCCTTGAATTTATTGGGAAGTCGCCGAAAGCTGTAGCATTGATTAAGGCCAATTTTCTGGCCAAATCCCATTTGATTTTGCATAGCTAGTCGGCATCCGGAAATATCTCTGAAGTCGACGGACGGAAAAGGACACCCCGAGTGGTTTTGAAGCTTTCCACTACCTTCTTGCGCACCCTGCGTGAAGATCCGGTTGACGCCGAAGTCGCCAGCCACAAGTTGTTGGTACGCGCCGGTTACATCCGTCGTGCGGCCCCGGGAATCTACACCTGGTTGCCGTTGGGTTTGAAAGTCCTTGCGCGTGTTGAAGCTATCGTTCGCGAGGAAATGAACGCTATCGGCGGCCAGGAAGTCCACTTCCCAGCGCTGTTACCACGCGAGCCTTACGAGCAGACCGGCCGCTGGACCGAATACGGCGAAGGCCTGTTCCGCCTCAAGGACCGCAAAGATGCGGATTACCTCCTGGCTCCGACCCATGAGGAAATGTTCACCCTGCTGGTGAAGGACCTGTACAACTCGTACAAGGATCTGCCGGTCTACCTGTACCAGATCCAAAACAAGTACCGCGACGAAGCACGTCCGCGCGCGGGCCTGCTGCGCGGCCGCGAATTCATCATGAAGGATTCCTACTCCTTCAACATCGATGACGAGGGCCTGGACGAGGCCTACATGGCGCACCGCGCCGCCTACCTGAAGATTTTCGAGCGCCTGGGACTGGAAGTTGTCCCGGTCTTCGCGCAGGCAGGTGCAATGGGCGGCTCCAAATCCGAGGAGTTCCTGCATCCAACGGCTATCGGCGAGGACACCTTCGTGCGTTCGGCAGGCGGCTATGCTGCGAACGTCGAGGCTGTGACCACCGTGGTGCCAGAATCCATCGATTACACCAACGCACCTGCGTTCGAGGTCGTCGATACCCCGGATACCCCGACCATCGAAACCCTGGTGGCCGCGGCCAACGAGCTGCGCCCACGCGTGGGCGGTGCCTGGGAAGCCAAGGATACCCTGAAGAACGTTGTCCTGGCCGTGACCGACCCTGAAGGCAACCGCCAGCTGGTAGTCATCGGTGTTCCAGGCGACCGCCAGGTGGACCTGAAGCGCGTCGAAGCTACCGTAGGTGCCCCGCTGGGCATCATCGGCGAGGTCCAGGTTGAAGCCGCTAACGGCGAAGACCTGGCCAAGCACCCAGAATTGGTTGCTGGCTACATCGGCCCGGGCAACGGCCTGGACAAGTCTGTTCTGGGTACCGAGGGAACCAGCGGCATCACCTACCTGGTTGATCCCCGTGTCGTATCCGGCACCTCGTGGATCACCGGCGCCAACGAAAAGGGCAAGCACGTCTTCGGCCTGGTGGCCGAGCGCGACTTCGGCTTTGACGGCACCATCGAGTCGGTCAACGTGCTCGAAGGAGATCCGGCACCGGATGGCTCCGGCCCGCTGCGCACCGAACGCGGCATCGAAATGGGACACATCTTCCAGCTCGGCCGCAAGTACGCCGAAGCACTGGATCTGCGGGTCCTGGATCAGAACGGCAAACTGACCGTCGTCACCATGGGTTCCTACGGCATTGGCGTCACCCGTGCGGTAGCCGCGCTCGCCGAGGCGTACCACGACGAAAACGGCCTGGCATGGCCAAAGCAGGTTGCCCCAGCCGACATCCACATGGTTGTCACCGGCAAGGGCCCAGAGCTGCTGGAAGCCGCCGAGAAGCTGGCTGTCGAATTCGAAGCGGCCGGCCTGGAGGTCATCCTGGACGACCGTCCAAAGGTTTCCGCTGGCGTGAAGTTCTCCGATGCGGAACTGATCGGCATCCCAACCATTGTCGTGGTGGGCCGTGGCCTCGCAGAGGGCGTAGTCGAGGTCAAGGACCGTACCTCAGGCGAACGCCGCGACGTCAAGGTCGAGGACGTCGTTGCGGAGCTGTCTGCCTAAGAGCGCGGCAGCCGAAAACCGAATAGGGGAGCAGCGCGGTGCAAGAGATCTTGGAATTGCTGTCCGTCAACGGTGAACCCGTCTCCTTCTGGCCCCTGGCCTTGCTGCTTCTGGCAGCCTTGGGCGCTGGATGGATCGACGCGGTGGTTGGCGGCGGCGGCCTGATCCAATTGCCCGCGCTGCTTCTTTTCCCCGGCATCACTCCGGTGCAGGCGCTGGCCACGAATAAGCTCGGCTCAATCTTCGGGACTGCAACCAGCGCGGTGACCTACTACCGGCGCACCAGCCCGGATTTGAGAACTGCGATTCCGATGGCATTGACCGCGATGCTCGGGGCGTTCGGCGGAGCCGCGCTGGCAACAATACTTCCAGCCGAAGCGATTCAGCCCATCATCATCGCAGCACTCATTGCGGTGCTGCTCTTCACGATCCTCAAGCCCAAAGCGGGGGAGCTGTCGCGCCTGCGCTACACCGGGCATGGGCACTATCTGCGCGCCATCCTGATCGGGCTGCTGATCGGCGGCTACGACGGGATGATCGGGCCAGGCACTGGATCGTTCTTGATCATCGCCATGGTGACGGTGCTGGGCTACAACTTCCTGCAGTCCTCCGCCAAGGCGAAGATCGTGAACCTGTGCACCAATCTGGGTGCGTTGCTGCTCTTCGTCCCGACGGGGCACGTCTTGGTAGCCTTGGGCCTGGCCATGGGCTTGATGAATATGCTCGGCGGCTACCTCGGCGCGCGCATGGCCATCTCAAAAGGCAGCGCCTTCATACGCATCGTCTTCGTGATCGTCGTTTCGGCACTGATCATCAAGCTCGGTTCGGATCTGATCCTGGCCGGCAACTGAAAGGTCTAGCGGCTTCCGGCAGCTGATGTGCTAATTGGCGGGTAACCGGTATGATGCTGGACCTGTTGCGGTTCGATGGCATGAACCATGGAACTGGTCGGCATTTGCGCGATCCTGAAGGTCAGGAAGCTAGAGCCTAATGCGGCTTTGTAGAGTTGGGCAATTGTCGTTCGGGGTTCCAGCGGATCCACGGTCTTCAACGCGGTGGAACCGATTGATACGTACAAGAACCACAAATCGTTGTTCTCGGGGTCGAGGGTAGCGACCAGCACCGGAGGCTGATGCGCGGCTACGAGCGACATGACGTCGTTGACAGATTCTCCGGATTGAGCAATGACAATGGGCATGCCCTGAATCCAACCATGTGCGCTGAGCTGCGCACGACCTTGCCGTGAACTGATCACTTCGCTGACCAGTTCAGCTATCGTCGAACGCATGTATCGACCTGACATTTCAATACCTCCAATTGACGACCTAGCTGCAAGTGGTTAGTTCCCCAATAAGTGGAAGAAAGCGGAAAGTCTCACTCCGTTTCAGCGGAGCTGAATGCCGAATCTCAAGCACTTGTTATTCACCATAGACCCTTTGGCAGTGAATATCGAGAGCAGTTGAGTAGGAATGAAATTCATGTAGTTACAGCTCCATTCGATGGCGGGGAGAATAGGGAAGATTGGTAACTGAAATTACGGTCGATTACGAAAAACCAGTATCGGGTATGCCAGTTTCAACGAGGGGCAAGGTTAAAAACCACTGATCGCTGAAACATTGCCTGCTTCATCTCGACAGAAACGCCCGTTCCAACCCTGGTCATAATTCGCCGTGGAAAATCAAGGTTGTAATTATTTCGTGATAAATCAACGACGAGGGAAATATACCAGAAAAAATCTGCTGGAATTCAAGCTATTTCTTGGACTCGCCAGTTTCCAAGAGACGGTAGTCACTACTTGATCCGTGCAGTTCGCGGAGAGCTTGGAATGCTAGGGCGGAAATTTCCAATCCAGCGGCGCCATCGGTGTTTCCCGCTGCTACGACCAGCGCTTCAGCAAAATCTTCTTCGGCTGCTGCGGAGAGCGTGGTTAGTTCTTCCAGTCCGCCTTCGGGCAATGCATAGGCGGGCTCGCGCAGGTCTGCACACCGGTCGTCAACGACGTCGCGCAGGCCGCGAAGCTGATTTCCCAATTCGCTGCGCCGATCTTCAATGGCATCCTCGGCTGACGCAGCGCCACGAGCAGCAGTGAGCTGAAGAAGGAAATCCAGCGCGTAGCCGCGGTCCAGTGCACGGGCGACGGCCGTTGGCTCGATGTCCTGTGCTCCGGTGATTTCCATAGCCGGGTCCAGCAGATCTGCATGCGGCAGGCAGGCTACCAGCTGGTCATTCTGCTTTTCCTCGCCCGCGACTTTGCTCAGCGGCAGGGCCAAGTCGAGGTCGCGCTCGTCACCTGATGATGCAAGTGCACGGCGGGCATCCAGATTGATCTGGAAGGCAATCTCGGCCAGTTTAGAATCCCTGGGAAGCGACGGCTCCTCGAATGCAGGCATCTGTGCCGAGACATTGGCCACATTCGTGGCAAGGGCAACCAGTGCGTCGGGGGAGTAGCGTTGCGGCAACGCCGCAGGTTCTTGGTCATGGAAACGCAATTCGCCGAGCAGCGCTGAACCCTGCGACAAGGAAGTTGCCAGTGCGGACAGCTGCGACGCGTTTTCCTCGGGTGCCAGTTTGGCCAAAGCCTGGGCCTGGGATGCCAGATCCGCGAGCTTTGCTCCCTGTTCCCACATCGTGCGTTGATCGGCGCTGGCTTCGCTGACTTGTTCGGGCAGTCCGTGCTCGACCAGGGCACCATGAAAGAGCGTGCTGCCTATTCCCCACGTCACTGCCACGGCAACTGCGCCAGCCAAGGTAGGAGCAACCCAGCCCGGAGCACGGCGTGCTTGCCTGTCGGAGCGAGGGGAGGAATAAGGCGTTTTTTCAGTCATAGCGTTTCGATCATGCCATGATCAACACAGGCAATGAGGGCATTGGCGGGGCCGCGCGCCGCGATGAATGGAAAATGGGCGTGAGTTCCTTCACCTGTGCCCGTTTGGATGTTCTCAATGTGCGGAACGCGATATAGGCTTAAAGGACAACATCGAATAGCGTGGGAGGATATCCATGACCGGAATGCCGGCCGATACCGAACAGGAAGCGCAGCGTCTGACTGCATTGCTCTCCAAAGACGTAGAATCCCACGGGCTTCTCTTAGAAGAAGTCACCTTGCGTCCCTCCGGCAAGCAAATGATCCTGCAGATCATCGTCGACAAAGCTGACGGGCATGAAACGCTGGACCTCGATGAACTTGGCGAAGTCACCACCACCATCTCCAATGCCCTCGACAAGGACGCCGTCTATGCGAATGCGGCTCCATACGAACTCGAAGTCAGCTCCCCGGGACTCTCCCGCCCGTTGACTGCCCAGCGCCATTGGATCCGCGCCATCAACCGCATGGTCAAGCTTTCACTGGCGGACGGCACGAAGCTCCGCGGACGACTGCTAGAGGTCAACGAAAATGACGTGCTGGTTGCCGAGCACCGCGAGCCGGCCAAGAAGGGCATGAAGGTCAAGGTGCTCGAACCTGCGACCCATGCATTTGAAAATATCCGCAAAGCAGTTGTCGATCCAGAACTGAACTTCGACGACGCGCTCTTGGACACTGTCGATACTGAAGATTTGGAGGGCTAAGCGTGGATATTGATATGAATGCGCTGCGCATCCTGGAAAAAGACCGCGACATCCCGATGGATGTCTTGATTCCAACCATCGAGTCGGCCCTGCTGCTGGCCTACAACAAGACCGAAGGCTCCATGCCTGGCGCTCGCGCGCATATTGAGCGCAGCAACGGCCATGTGGCGATCCTGGTGGAAGACCGCGATAACGCTGGCGTGCTCCTGGGCGAATTCGACGATACTCCTCACGGCTTCGGCCGCATTGCCGCTTCGACCGCACGCCAAGTGATCATGCAGCGCCTGCGGGAAGCAGAAGATGCGCAGGTCGTCGGCGAGTACGCGGCCCGTGTCGGCACCTTGATCTCCGGCGTCATCCAGCAGGGCTATTCCTCGCACATGGTGCAGGTCAAGCTCGGCGACCTGGAAGCGCTGCTGCCACCGGTCGAGCAGTCGCCAGGTGAGAAGTACCAGCACGGCAACCGCCTGCGCGCCTACGTTGTCTCGGCCGAGCGCGGCAACAAGGGCCCGGCCATTACCCTGTCGCGCTCCCACCCGAACCTGGTTCGCCGGCTGTTCGAAATGGAAGTTCCGGAAATCGCTGACGGCACCGTCGCGGTCGAGGCGCTGGCCCGCGAAGCTGGCCACCGCACCAAGATCGCCGTGCGTGCAACCAAAGCCGGCGTCAACGCCAAGGGCGCCTGCATTGGCGAAATGGGAACCCGCGTGCGCGCTGTGATGAACGAGCTGAATGACGAAAAGATCGACATCGTCGATTACAACGAGGATCCAGCAAAATTCATCGCAGCGGCTCTGTCCCCGTCGAAAGTCATCTCGGTGGAGATCCTGGACGAAAGTGAACGCCGTGCCCGCGTGGTTGTCCCCGACTCCCAGCTCTCGCTGGCGATCGGCAAGGAAGGGCAGAATGCCCGCCTCGCAGCCAAGCTGACCGGTTGGCGCATCGACATCCTGGCCGCATCGGGCGGCAAGGAACCGCAGCTGTAAGCAGCTGCCGAAGAATTCCAGTTCAGCGTGCTGGACGCCTGGCTGCGTGTGAGCCGCATCTCATGCGCGCTATGGCGTCCAAACGCGCTAGACTAGTAGATGGCTCGTAATAACTTGGGAAGGTGGCGACGACGCTCGCATGAAGCTGCATCAGCAACGCACGTGCATTGGCTGTCGAACCGAAACCAATAAGAGCGAGCTGCTCCGTTGGGTCCTCAAAGACGGTGCACCGCTGCGTGCGGTGAATCTGGATCTGCAAGGTTCCGCTTTCGGGCGGGGCGCTTGGACCCACGGGACCGAAAAGTGTGTGCAGCAAGCAGTGCAGCGCCGAGCGTTCGCGCGGACCTTCAGATCCGCGGTAGACGATTCGCAGGTACTGCAGGAATTCACTGCATACGAAGATCAGTTGGCAGCAAGCCAGCTATCTGGCAAACATGATGAAAGCGGGTCAGAAATCTGATGGCAACCCGATGAGTCGGCAATGCTGAGCGCACAACGATGAATTATCAGTTCTGCGTGATCCACCGTGCGACGGAAGAATTTCACGAATTACACAGCTGATCTGCCAGACCGCTGATCCAAAGATTTATCTTTTGATACCGGGGTTTGAGCAGATCGCATCGACACAGGAGAGATGTGGCTAAACCCCGCGTTCACGAGCTCGCCAAAGAGCTCGGAATCACTTCAAAAGAAGCACTAACCAAGTTGCAGGACATGGGCGAATTCGTTCGTTCCGCTTCCTCGACCGTTGAACCACCCGTAGCGCGCAAGCTGCGCGACGCATTCCCGGGTTCGAACGGTGCCGCCAAGCCAGCAGCTGCGAAGCCAGCCGCCGCCAAGCCAGCGACCCCTGGAGCTCCAAAGCCGGCAGCTACCCCAGGTGCCTCGGCGCCGAAGCCAGGCTCCAAGCCAGCTCCGGCTCCTGCTGCACCAGCAGCACCTGCCGCTCCAACCGCGAAGGCAACCCCTGGCGCTCCATTGCCGGGTGCAGCCCCAGCGCCGAAGCCAGGCGCCAAGCCGGCTCCAAAGCCAGGCGCTCCGCGCCCAGGCAACAACCCGTTCTCGTCGCAGCAGGGAATGCGCGGCGCTGAGTCCGGCGAACGCCGTGGTGGCGGCAGCCGCGAAGGCGGTCGTGCCCCACGTCCAGGCGCCCCACGTCCGGGCGGTCCACGTCCAGGCAACAACCCGTTCTCCTCGCAGCAGGGCATGCGCGGCGAAGGTGGCCAGGGCGGTCCTCGTCCGCCACGTGACGGCCAGCGCGGTCCACGTCCAGCTGGTGCCGGCGGTCCACGCCCGGCCCGCGACGGCCAGGGCGGCCCACGCCCGCCACGCGATGGCCAGCAGCGCGGTCCACGTCCAGCCGGCGCAGGCGGCCCACGCCCAGCAGGCCAGGGCGCTCCACGCCCAGCTGGTGCAGGCGGTCCACGCCCAGGCGCCGGCACCGCTGCAACTCCGCGCATGATGCCTAACCGCACCGATCGTCCAGCCCCAGCAGGCGGCGGACGTCCTGGTGCAGGTGCCGGCGGACGCGGTCGCCCAGGTGGCGGCGGCGGTGGCGGCACCGGTGGCGGCTTCCGCCCAGGCGCACCACGCGGCCGCGGTGGCGTTGGCGGCGCTTTCGGCAAGGGAGGCGCCGGTCGCGGCAAGCAGCGCAAGTCCAAGCGCGCAAAGCGCCAAGAATTGGAGCAGATGAGTGCTCCGTCATTGGGCGGCGTGAATGTTCCGCGCGGCACCGGTGACACCGAGATCCGTCTGCGCCGCGGCGCGTCGATCACCGATTTCGCTGACAAGATTGGCGCCAACCCGGCCGCACTGGTGACCGTGCTGTTCCACCTCGGTGAAATGGCTACCGCAACCCAGTCGCTGGATGAGGCGACCTTCGAGGTGCTCGGTGAAGAGCTGGGCTACAAGGTGCTTGTCGTCTCCCCAGAGGACGAGGACAAGGAGCTGCTCGAAGGCTTCGGACTGGACCTGGAAGCCGAACTTGAGGCCGAAGGCGAAGACGTGCTCGAAGAGCGCGCCCCGGTCATCACCATCATGGGCCACGTCGACCACGGTAAGACCCGACTGCTGGATGCCATCCGCCAGTCGAACGTCATCGAGGGCGAGCACGGCGGCATCACCCAGCACATCGGTGCATACCAGATCAACCATGAGCACGAGGGTCGCCAGCGCGCGATGACCTTCATCGATACCCCGGGCCACGAGGCGTTCACCGCCATGCGTGCCCGCGGTGCCGAGGTCACCGACGTTGCAGTGCTGGTTGTCGCAGCGGACGACGGCGTCATGCCGCAGACCGTGGAAGCGCTGAACCACGCACAGGCTGCCGGCGTGCCGATCATCGTCGCAGTGAACAAGGTCGATAAGGAAGGCGCCAACCCTGACAAGGTCATGGGCCAGCTGACCGAGTACGGCCTGGTTCCCGAGGAATACGGTGGCGACACCATGTTCGTGAAGGTTTCTGCACTGCAGAAGCAGGGTATCGAAGAGCTGCTGGACGCTGTCCTGCTGACTTCCGATGTCCTGGAACTGAAGGCGAACCCGGACAAGTCCGCTCGCGGCGTGGCTATCGAAGCGAACCTGGACAAGGGCCGCGGTTCGGTTGTCACCGTCCTGGTCCAGTCCGGTACCCTATGCGTTGGCGACACCATGGTGGTGGGCACCGCCCACGGCCGTGTGCGTGCAATGTTCAACGAGAACGGCGAGAACCTCGACGTGGCACTGCCATCGCGTCCGGTACAGGTCCTGGGCATGTCCTCGGTTCCGCGTGCTGGCGACGGCTTCCTGATCACCGATGACGAGCGCACCGCCCGCCAGATCGCTGACAAGCGCGAGACCGCAGAGCGCAATGCGTTGCTGGCCAAGCGCCGCAAGCGCATCACCTTGGAAGACTTCGACAAGGCTGTTGCCGATGGCAAGATCGATACCCTGAACCTGATCCTCAAGGGTGACGCTTCCGGTGCTGTCGAGGCACTGGAAGACTCGCTGATGAAGATCGAGGTAGGCGACGACGTGCAGCTGCGCGTGATCCACCGCGGTGTTGGTGCGATCACCCAGAACGACGTCAACCTGGCAACCGTGGACAACGCCATCATCATTGGCTTCAACGTCCGCCCAGCCGAGCGCGTGGCAGAACTGGCCGACAAGGAAGGCGTCGACATGCGCTTCTACTCGGTCATCTACTCCGCGATCGACGACATCGAAGCAGCGCTCAAGGGCATGCTCAAGCCGGAATACGAAGAAGTGGCCCTCGGTACCGCCGAGATCCGCCAGGTCTTCCGCTCCTCGAAGTTCGGCAACATTGCCGGTTCGATCATCCGCTCGGGCACTATCAAGCGCAATTCCAAGGCCCGCCTGGTACGCGACGGCAACGTCGTGGGCGACAACCTGTCGATCGATTCGCTGCGCCGCGAGAAGGACGATGTCACCGAGGTCCGCGAGGGCTTCGAATGCGGTATCGGCCTGGGGTCGTTCAACGACATCAAGGAAGGCGACATCATCGAGACCTTCGAGATGCGCGAAAAGCCACGCGACTAATTGCCGACAGGCAATTAGCAGTGTGACTCACTGATTCGTGGGCGTTTGACCGATAAGCTTTGGTCAAGCGCCCACGAGTTTTGAACCATTAGGAGAAAACCATGGCTGATTCAGCCCGCGCCGCACGCCTGGCTAAGCGCGTACAGGTCCTTATGGCCCAGTCGCTGCGCAACGTCATCAAGGACGAGCGCATCGACAACGTCACCGTGACCGATGCCCGTGTCACCAACGACCTGCAGCACGCTACGGTGTACTACACCGTCTTTGGCGATGACGAGATGAAGAAGGACATCGCCGCCCTGCTGGAAAAGCGTGGCGGCGCCCTGCGCAAGGAATTGGGCCGGAACCTGACCATCCGCCTGACCCCGACGCTGGCCTTCGTCGCTGACGAGATTCCCGAGGGTGCCTCGCACCTGGAGGAACTGCTGGCCAAGGCCCGCGAGAAGGACGCTGAGGTCGCGGCCCTGCGCGAAGGCAAGGACTTCGCCGGAGACCAGGACCCATACAAGAAGGACGAGGACGCCGAAGAAGCCTAGGAGCTTCCCGGAATCCTTCCGCCCGGATGCAATGCTGGGGATCGCACCATGGTGCGATCCCCAGCATTTTTAATTCATGAGTTTCCGTCGCGGCAATCCCTCCGGTGGATGCCGGTGATCAGCGGGCTATCCGGGCGCTGAGCAGGGTGCCCGAAGGCGTCAGGGCGTTGGCGGTGACCGCCACCCTGGTGCCGTCGATTGCCACATCAGAAGCCATCGGCACCGGCAGCACCGTCATGGACTCGCTGTGCCGGATGGCTCCCACGCCGCCACCGAAGAGCTCGGCCACGAACACCCGGCCGCGGTCATCGACCGCCACCCCGGTCGGGGCATTCAGCCCGGTGGCCACTAGCTGCGTGACCTTGCTGTGCAGGTTCATCCGGTAGACCTTGCCCATCGACAGGCCCTCGCCCGGAACGCCGGGCAAGACGGTGTAGTAGAGCCACTGCTTGTGCACGGTGATGTCGGTAGGCACCGGCTGGGCCCAGTAATCCAGGCCCATCATGCACTCCGGAAAGGACAAGCCCATTTTCCCGGCCAAAGCCGCTACTTGCTCGGTGATCTTGATCGGCTCAGCCGGCATCGTCCTCAGCAGGGTCACCGTGCCGTCGGCTGCGACGTGGTAGAGGGCGTTGCCCCCGGCATCGCTCACGTACAGGCCGTTGGCGGCCGGAACGCTGGAGTACGGGTGCGAGTACACCTCGCCATGGGTCTGGAGGTACGGGGCCAGGGCCAGGCATTCGGGTGAGGCGTCACGTACGCCGTAGAGCGTCTGGCCATCCGGGTCGTGGGCCACCTCGTATTCGAACAGGTCCGCCAAGCTACGGGTGGATCCCTGGGCATCAATGGCCTTGACCAGTGCGGGCCCTTCGGCTTGCGGATCTTCATCCGTGCCGGCGAGGTTCTCGAAGTAGTAGGTGTTGCCACGGTCATGCGAGACGCCCGCGATTTCCTTGCCGGGAGCCGATACCAAGACCTGGCGGGTGCCATCAGTTGAGATGGATGACAGGATTCCGCCGAAGGCCTCGGCGACAAGGTACGAGCCTTCGGGACCGAAAGCCACCTTGAGCGGACCGACGAGTCCCTCGGCAACGGACTGCACCGAATCAATGGACGGCTTGCTGTGCGCGGACGCAGCGGCAGCGTGGGCCGGGGCAGCGACGAGCGGCACGGTAAGTAGCGATCCCGCCGCGAGGGCAGCGAGAACTCGGGATTTCATGGGAGATTCTCCTGGGAGTGCGAGTGAGCCGCGGCCAGATGACGGCCGCGAAGAAGACGCAGACTTGAACCCGCTGAGTACCAGATGCTTCCAGAGCCATGGCACGAGCCTGCTGAATCCGCGGAACACGGTCCTGGCGGCATCCCCATGGATGTCGAGCCCAGCGGTGGCGCGTGGCAATGCGCTCAGATGAATCGATTTCTAGGCCGGGGCACAGGGGTGGTCAAGGGTCCGTCGAGACTCATATAAAGTGCTCGCGAACCCCGAGCGGCAGCTGGCCGTTCTGATGCTCTGGACAGGTGTGATGTGCTGGCTGACTCGTGCCGGGAGCACTCATGGAACCGTGCGGGCCCATAGACCCGGTCCGAGTTCGTGGGATAGCGTAGCCATCACCAGCATAAGCCGAAACAGGGGTCCCTCGAATGCCAGAATTCATCACCGTGCTCAGTGCCACCGGCGGGAACAACGTCGGAATTGTCGTTCCAGATGACGTCGTTGCCGGATTCGGCCGTGGCAAGCGCGTTCCTGTCTTGGTAACCATTGACGGGGTATATAGCTACCGGAACACCATTTCATCGATGCGTGGCCAGTTCCTGATTTCCTTCAACGCTGAAACCCGCGCTGCCACGGGCAAGGGCGCAGGCGATGAGATCAGCGTGAAACTCGAATTGGATGAAGAGCCGCGGACCGTCGAAATTCCCGAGCCACTGGCTGTGCTGCTCTCCGCCGAGCCGCAGCTCCTTGAAGCGTGGAACAAGCTGTCCTACAGCAAACAACGAGGCCATGTGGAGCCCATCGTGGCTGCCCGCGGCGAAGACACCAGGACGCGCCGGGTCGAGAAAGCTATCAAGGCGCTGCGCGACGAATAGGGTGCTGGTGAGCAAGGCTACTGCACGGTGAACTGCAGACGCTGCCAACCACTGGCGCCATTGGGCACAGGGTTGGCTTTCTCGCGGGTCTGCATCTTGCCCTGCGCATCATAGGCTCGCACCGACGCCGCATGCATGCCCGGTGCCGCGTCCTTCCACACGAAGCGCCACTGCCGCCATGTATCCAGCGACGCTTCGGCGGCCAGCTGCGCATCCTCCCAGGGGCCGTCATCGATCTGCACCTGCACGCGTGAAATGCCCCGGGTCTGCGCCCAAGCAGTTCCGCCCAAGACAACTTCCCCTGCAGGGACCTCGGCGAAGGGCTGAGGCGTGTCGATGCGGGAGGACATCTTGATGGGACCGCGTTCAGACCAGCCGCGGGTAGTCCAATAGGCGGCCTTGTCCTCGAAACGCGTCACCTCCAAATCAATCACCCATTTGGTGGCCGAGACATAGCCGTAGAGGCCGGGAACCACCATGCGCACGGGGAATCCGTGGTCGAAGGGCAGCGGCTCGCCGTTCATGCCGATAGCCAGCAAGGCCATCCGGTCATCGGTCAGCGCTTGTAGCGGTGTGGAAGCGCTGAAACCGTCATGAGAAGTCGAAAGCACCATATCGGCGCCGGCCTGGGGAACCGCACGCTCCAGCACCTTTCGCAGCGGGTAGCCCAGCCACTTCGCGTTGCCTACCAGATCTCCTCCGACAGGATTCGATACGCAGGTCAGGGTCAGATACGCTTCCACGAGTTCCTCGCCCAGCAGCTCGTCGAAGCCGATGGTGAATTCATTCTCCACCATGCCGTGCACGCGCAAGGACCACTGGTTCGGGTCGATCTGCGGCACCGACAGCGCGGTGTCGATGCGGTAGAAATCCTGGTTGGGAGTAACGAAGCGGGGCATATTCGCCTCCTCTATTTGCACTCCTTCGGGCAGGGCCTTGGCCTTCGTCCGGGCCGCTGGCAGGCGCAGGGCGTTGCGGGCGGCGACAGCCATATTGCGTGTAGCGGAGACGGAGGTGGACACCGCGGTGGCCAGTGCCGCGGCCGCCAAGGACAGGACCGCGCCGCGCAAGAATATTCTGCGGCTTGGGCCGGCAGCTGCCGTGCCCTGGCCGGGTTCGGGGACGGTGGCTGTAGCCAGCCGGGCCAGCCAATGAAGAGCTCCGATGCCGGCGACTGCGCCCAGCACCGTAGGGACAACATCCAGCAGGCTGGTGGACGCGCGGGCGGCCACAGCGCTGGCAAGCACCAGCGCCAAAGCAATGATGGCGGTGCAGGCCAACGCGAAACTCCGCTTTGCCAGCAGGCCGATCAGGGCAGAGAGCACCGCTGCTGCCACGCCGATGGAAATGAACAGCGCCAGCTTGTCATTGGTCCCGAAGGTGGCGATGGCGAAGTCCTTGAGCCATGGAGGCGTCAAGTCGATGATGGCAGACCCCAGTGCGAAAAACGGCGAGGAAGCACTATTGAAAAATGCCGAGGCCAACTGGGCGACGGCAAACATGAGCGCTGCCGAACATATTCCGGCTACCGCGTGGAAAACGTAAACCCTGCTGCCGCGCTTATTCTTGAAGCCCACTGCCACTCACCTCATGCGTTTCGTTCGATGTTCCCCTCCCTAATGCGGGGGAACAACCACTTACAGTGTTTTCGGAACGGGACGCACAGCAGATTGGAACCGGCTACAAGATCTTCTGCGATCTCATAGCGACTGCAGCATGATGGGATCCGTCGTCGGGGCGGGGGAGCCGGTGGCCGGCTCGACGGTGATCCCGAAATGAGTGATCCCCTGCATCGGATCGGAAACCATGATCATGCCGTTGGCATCGCTGCCCGTGAGCATTCCTGCCGGGACTGCGCCGTCGGCGGAAATCAGCCACAGCTCGTACCCTTTGTCGCTGGACAGCTCCGGCATGCCCGAGGTGGAAACCGCCATCAGTCCTTCGGCCGCGGAATAGGACAGCGTGATCGTTGCCCCGTCATCCAAGGTCTGCGTCTTGGACTTGGCATCGGGAGCCCCCAGGATCCGGGCGAGCTCTTCCTGATGTTCGGCCATGGCTGCCATTTTGCTTTCCAGCTCGCGCTGCTCGGAATTCTGCTGGATGGCCAAGCCGCCCAACGCCGCCGCTGCCAGTAGCAGGACGCCGGCGGCCAAGGCGAAGAAGCGCTGGGTGCCGCGCGGTGTCCCGGGCTGCGGCGCCGGGGGCGTTGCCGGGGCATCGGATTCACGTTCCGCACCAGCCGTGGAGCCACTGGCGGGGGAGCTGCCCGAGGCAGGCTCCTGGTCCTGGACGGGCGGCAGCTGCTCGGTGGCGCGGATAGCTGCCATGACATCGTTCTTGAGCCGTGCTGGGGGAGCAACCGGCTGCGCTGCCAAGCCGAGCAGTCCAGCAGTTTCCTGCAAGGCATCCAGCTCGTGGCGGGCCTGGGCGGCATCTGAGTCCTGGTGCGCGAGCTTGCCGCGGTCCTCGTCTCCCAGAGCTTCCAGGGCGAAGCCGTCGGTCCGCTCGTTCTCATGCTTTTCCATTACGCCACTCCCATCAGTTCTCGAAGCTTGCCCATGCCATCGCGTATTCGCGTTTTAGCGGTTCCCACCGGTACTTTCAGCAGCTCAGCGACTTCCAGGTGGGTGTATCCGCCGAAGTAGGCCAGCTGTATGGCTTCGCGTTGCGGTGCGCTGAGCTGTTGCAGTGCCCGGGCAACGCGTACGGTCTCGTCGTGCAAGATGGCGTTCTCTTCCACGTCTTCGTAGCTGTCCTGGAATTCCTTGATTCCAATGCGCAGATCCCGGGCTTGGCTCGCTTGGCTGGAGCGCACCCGGTCCACGGCTCGGCGGTGGGCTATGGTCAGCAGCCAGGACGCAGCGGTTCCGCGGGACGGATCGAAGCGCTTGGCCTGCTGCCACGCTTCGACGAATACTTCCTGGGTGACCTCTTCGCTCTGCGCCTGGTCGCGAAGCACCCGCAGCACAAGGCCGAAGACCCGCGATGCCATGGCATCATAGAGCGATTCGAAGGCAGATTCGGCCCCCAGCGCGACCTGTCGCAACAAATCGTCTGGTGTTTGCACGGAATCGTCTTCCATGGCGTCGAGTCTATTGGAACTCATGAATCCTAGAGTCTCATGCATTTGTGTCTCAGCGGCGCTCTGCGGTGGCGTGGCGTTCGGGGAATAGCTGGGCTGCGGGAACCACGTTCTCGCATCACCGGCGAAGGTGGTGCATGGAAGGTATTCCACGCACCACCTCGATGCCGGCGGACCTGCTGTTTCCGGGGGTGCTACTTCTTGGCCGGCGGCATCAGGACGGTGTCCACCAGGTACACGGTGGCGTTGGCGGTTTGCACGCCGCCGCAGATGACCGAGGCCCCGTTGACTTCCAGATCATCACCGCTGCCGGTGACTTCAAGATCCTCGCCCTGGACCGTTTTGTGGGTTCCGGGAAGATCAGCCGGTGCGATCTGGCCGGAAACCACATGGTAGGTCAGCACGCTGGTCAGGGTGTCGGCGTCCTTGGCCACTGCTGCCAAGTCATCCTTCGGAATCTCGGCGAAGGCGTCATCCACCGGTGCGAAGACGGTGAATTCGCCGCCGTTGAGCGTATCGACCAGGTCCACGTCCGGGTTCAGCTCACCGGAGACTGCCGAGGTCAGCGTGGTCAGCAGCGGGTTATTCGAGGCGGCGACGGCTACTGGATCCTGCGCCATGCCTTCTACCGAGCCATCACCGGTCGGGACTGCTTCGGCGTAGGCTGCGCAGCCTGGGCCAACGAGATTTCCGGCTGGATCCATGGCCGACTCGCTGGCCATCGGAGAGCTGCTTTCCGAAGCAGAAGCGGTGGGCGATTCCATGGTTTCCGAACCTGTCGAGCAGGCGCTCAGTCCCATGGCGGCGACTGCGATGAGCCCGAAGACTCCAGCGGCTTTGCTGTATGTGCGCTTCATGATTTTCTCCTTGCTTCGCCGCGACTATTGTCGTCGGTTCCTTTCCTGTCCGTGCGGAGCAGGCTGTCATGGAGCATTCGGTGCCCGATGCCTGGCGGATTGGAATCCCGTCAAAATAATTTTCCAGTCCCTCTGTGACGCGGCGTCCGGGCGGGTCTGCAGCCACGCTATCGGAGGGGGATTGGTCCGCACGTGGGATCTGCCACGCTTGGAACCCGCGGCAGGCTTATTCTCTGCACAGCCCATATACTGGAAGGCGTGAGTAAAGCCGGGCAGAACACGCAAGAGCAGGCATCAGGCCTCGTATTAGTCGACAAAGACCAGGGAATGACCTCCCATGACGTGGTGGGCCGCATCCGCCGACTCGCTGGGACCAGGAAAGTCGGCCATGCCGGCACCCTGGACCCGATGGCCACCGGCGTGCTGGTGGTCGGCGTGAACAAGGCAACCCGCCTGCTGACTTACATCGTGGGCCACGACAAGACCTACACCGCCACCATCCGCCTGGGGCAGAATACCGTCACCGACGATGCCGAAGGCGAGATCATTTCCGAACGCATCGCAGCAGCTGTCAGCGACGAGGACATCGAACGCGAGGTGGCCTTGCTGAGCGGCGACATCCAGCAGATCCCGAGCTCGGTCTCGGCCATCAAGGTCGATGGCAAGCGTTCCTACGCCCGCGTGCGCGCCGGCGAACAGGTGGAGCTCAAGGCCCGTCCGGTGACCATTTCGCGTTTCGAGATCCACGAGGTGCGTCGCGAAAACGGCGGCAAGATCCTCGACGTGGACGTCACCGTCTCCTGCTCATCCGGAACCTACATCCGTGCGCTGGCCCGCGATCTGGGCGAAGCATTGAACGTGGGCGGGCACCTCACCGCGCTGCGCCGTACCGAGGTGGGCCCGTACAAGATCGAGCTCACCCGCACCTTGGAGCAGCTGGCCCAGGAATTCGAGATCCTCCCCATTGAAAAGGCTGCCGCGGCGCTGTTCCCCAACCGCACGGTCAGCGTCGACGAAGCAGTGGAGCTGTCGTTCGGCCGCACCATCCCCGCCTCGCACTTGAGCATGGACATCGCCGAAGGCCAGACCGTTGCCGCGTTCGCGCCAAACGGCGTGCTCGTCGCGTTGCTGGAAGACAAGGGCGACAAGGCCCGTACCGCCTTGGTCTTCACCGCCAAGTAATCCCGAAAGGACCTGGCTTGATTGCCCTGAATGGATTCTTCATCGCCGGCGCGGTGGTCTGTGCGCTGGCGTTTCTGGTGGCAGCGACTGCAACAGCAATCCGCAAGCACCCTGATGACTGGGCGCTGATCGGCGCGGTGGCCACCGAGCTGTTCCTGATTGCCTACGGCATTGCGGCGGTGATCCGCCAGGCTGGCGGCAACGCGGTGCAGGGGGACCCGGTGGAATTCTGGGGCTACTTCATCACGGCGCTGATCATGCCGCCGATCGCCTTCTTCTGGGCCATCAGCGAGAAGAGCCGCTGGTCCAACGCCGTGCTGGCCGCGTCAGCCGCGGTCACTTTCGTTATGGTGTTCCGCATGGAACAGATCTGGCAGTAGGAGTACCCCATGGGTGAAAAGCAGCGCAACTCGCGCATCATGCAGGCCGCCGAGGCGCGCAGCGCCAACAAGGCCCCCAAGCCGAGCCGGTCCACCGGCCTGGGCCGCGTGATCATTGCCGTCTACGGCATCCTCGCTCTGGCGGCGACGGTCCGCGGGGTCTACCAGATCATGAGCAAATTCGACGAGGCTCCGATCGCCTACAGCCTGTCGCTGGTTTCCGGCCTGATCTACATCCTGGCCACGTTCTCGCTGTCCTCGGCCAAGCGTGGCGCCTGGCTGGTCTCGCTGTATGCGGTAGCCATTGAATTGGTGGGCGTGATCGTCGTGGGAATCCTGTCGCTGACCCACCCCGAAGAATTCGCGCATCCATCGGTGTGGAGCGGTTTTGGCGAAGGGTACGGATACATTCCGCTGGTTCTGCCGATCATCGGCTTGTGGTGGCTGTACCGTAATCGTAATGAGCGTCACGTCTAAAGACGTGCAAGAATTACTTCGGTGGGTTTTCCATCCGCCGCAGCAGAATTTCTGAAGGAGCAAAGTGCACTATTGGAAGGGCTTGGATGCCGTCCCCGCGGATATGGCGCCCACTGTCGTGACCATTGGCAACTTTGACGGTGTCCACCTGGGCCACTGCGAAGTGCTGGATGCAGCTGTCACACAGGCCAAAGCGCGCTCTGCACAATCGGTGGCAATCACTTTCGACCCGCACCCGGCGCTGGTGCACCGTCCCGAGAGTGCTCCTGAATTGATCATGGGCATTGCCGACCGCATCGACACCCTGGCCAGCGTTGGCCTGGACGCCACGCTGATGATCCACTACACCCTGGAATTTGCGGATCAAAGCGCTGAAGAGTTCGTCCGTTCCATCATCGTGGAGAAGCTGAACGCCGTAGCCGTCGTTGTCGGGCACGATGTGCGGTTCGGCCGCGGCAATTCCGGAGACTTCGGCTACATGCAGGAGCTGGGAGCCAAATACGGTTTCGAGGTCATCGGCGTTGAAGATGTGGGGGACAAGCGGCGCTTGTCTTCGACGTGGGTGCGCGAGGAACTGGCGGCTGGCAACGTTGAGGCCGCCGCCGCGATCCTCGGCCGGCCGCATCGCATGCGCGGCGAAGTAGTGCATGGCCACGCCCGCGGCCGCGAGCTGGGATTCCCCACCGCAAATCTGGATCCCGAAGCCACCGGCATCATCCCTGCCGATGGCGTGTATGCCGGCTGGGTCATCGACGAGGCCGAGGTGCGTTGGCCGGCGGCAATTTCCGTTGGCTCGAACCCGACCTTCGATGGTGTCTCCCGCGTGGTCGAGGCGCATGTGATCGACCGTCCCGAAGAAGGGGTGGAAGATTTCGACCTGTATGGCCAGCAGATTGTCGTCGAGTTCATTTCCCATCTGCGTCCGATGGTCGCCTACCGCGGCATCGAAGCCTTGATTGAGCAGATGACCGAGGATGTCGACCAGGCCCGTGCGGTACTGGCTGCCGAACGCCACTAGGAATCATGGCTGAAATACCTTCGTTGCCGCAACGCGCCTTCGTTGTGGGAGCCCAACGCCGCGAAGAATTGGCGTCGGCCTTCCAGTCGGATGCCGAAAGCTATGACAAGATCCGTCCTTCCTATCCCCAGGAAGCAGTGGATTTCACGCTGCATCACCTTCCGGCGACTGCGGTGGATATCGGTTGCGGTTCGGGGATCTTCACCGAGCAACTGGTTTCTGCAGGCTTGGAAGTCACCGCGGTAGACCCTTCCTCGGACATGCTCTCGGTCCTGTCCAAGCGCCTGCCTCACATCGAGGTGGCCTGCGCTGCTGGTGAAGCTACCGGTTTGGCCGCTGACAGTTTTGATCTGGTGACCTATGCGCAGGCATGGCATTGGGTTGACCACCCGCGAGCCAGTGCCGAAGCGGCACGGTTGCTCCATGACGACGGTTGGCTGGCACTGTTGTGGAACCAGCTGGATGTCACCGTTCACTGGGTGCACCGCTTGGCACGGATCATGCATGCAGGGGATGTACACCGGCCCGAGCTGGAGCCGCCGCTGGGACCGCAGTTCAACAAGCCCGAGCATGGCATCTGGCATTGGTTCATGGAGCTGGATTTCCACGAGATTATCGAGCTGACAAAATCACGCAGCTACTACCGCAAGTCCTCGGACACCACGCGGGCAAAGGTCGAAGCGAACCTGGCATGGTACTGGCATGAGCATTTGGGGCATGAGCCAGATAAGAAGGTGCAGGTGCCGTATCTCACCCATGCTTGGAGGTCCCGCCGGCGTCCCCGTCGGTGATATGATTGACGGTGGTTCTCGCTGCAGTCCGCGGTTGCGAGTTTCCCCTGTGAATGCCTCGGCGTTCGCACTGACTTATGAACGCGGTCCAACTCTAGGAGTTTGTTATGGCATTGGATGCCACTATCAAGAACGAAATCATCAAGGCTTACGCTACCCACGAGGGTGACACCGGTTCGCCTGAGGTTCAGATTGCCGTCATGTCCCGCCGTATTTCGGACCTGACCGAGCACCTGAAGATGCACAAGCATGACCACCACACCCGCCGTGGCCTGATGGCTCTGGTTGGTCGCCGTCGTCGTATGCTCGGCTACCTGAAGAACACCGACATCGAGCGTTACCGTTCGCTGATCGAGCGTCTGGGCCTGCGCAAGTAGTCCTCTGCTTCAGAGCAAGAAAAATCCCCGTCTCCGCTTCAGGAGACGGGGATTTTTCTTAACCTCCAGGCCGTGGGACCGCGTCATCGGCTCCTGAGTCGTCGGCACGAATTTCGAATAATGATCTCCAAAACAGCATTCGCATAGATCTCTGCACCCCAGATACGGCATTGCCGGCAGGAAAAAGACGGAGTTGGCTTCCGAAAGGGCCCCGAAGCTACTCGAAAGGTTAACACCGCAATTTATTACCTAGCTGTCGGTGCTGCATTTGTTATCGGAGGAGCCCTCGTTCTCGTAGCCGGTAGGGCTATCTCCAAGACCATCAAGAAGAACAGCAAGAAGAGCAAGCCGAAGAAGCGCGACTGCTACCTGGCAACGTGCAAGGGCAATATGATCTTCATCAGCGCCAAGTGCCTGACCAAAATCAAGAATGTCACCCGCGGCAAGAAGGGGTGCAGGTGGCGCTACCACCCGGACAAGCGGAACACTAGCGTTCATCTCTTCTACGGAATCTCGACCTAAGAAATAACCTGCACGAAGCACTGGTGTCGCCAGCTACTGTTGGCGGCACTAATCGTGTTTCAATTATGAAACTATGACTGACTACCAAGAACTCCTGCAAGCCGCTCGTGCGCACTACGGGGTTTGTGCTGCTCCACGCGTGTCGGAAGCTGCAGCACTTCTCACCTCGTTGGGTGGCAAGACCTTCGACTACTCCAGGTTCGCCGGCAACCTCATCGATGAATACGTAGACTCGGCACGTGTAGTTGCAGCCTACGATATTTCCGACCCAGAGCTCCTTGCTTCCCGGTCATTGCCGGTTGAACGCGAAATGATGGAATGGCCTCCCGAAGAAGATGAAGACAGCTACGACGTTGTGTTCACTAAGGATGAAGAATTGTGGAACGTCATTCAGGACGAGCTCGGTGGGATGAGGCGAGCAATTGTCTTGCTTGAGCATGCTGAAGGGGATGCAGGCGCTGTAGGCAACTTCCGTGTAGCTGGATTCGCACAGTGGCTAAGGGAGACGCTCTGGGCTGCTACTGGTGTCGTTCCGCGAGATCCAGGCTGGCCGGATGAGAGCGCCACTCTGTATGAGAAGGCTTTTGCGATGCATGGACGGCCAGGTTGCGAACCAGACCCAATCGATTGACGAGCATTATCGGGCTCATACGGGACACCTGCCAAGCTGCTCGCATCACCAGTCTTGCCTTCGGTAAGGGCACAGCTAGTGCCGCATTTATTTTCCTTGCGCAGCTGCTTTCGCTGGTGTCCGCCGGGAGCCGTCATATACACCTGACCAGTAACAGGTTGGGCGTTTTCGTGCTGCTGCGCAACAGACCGGTGCCGGCTCTGCTCCGATTGTGCTTGTTCCTCGTAGCATTATGCGTTCCAGCTTTGCTGGCTCTAGCCGTTCGTTTCCTGCAGGTTGGAAGTGCCTGGGTTCAAATTGCCGGATTCGGCATCAGCGCTTTGCTGATGATCTGGTTGGCTGCCGGCATGGCAACCATGGCGCGTCAAGGAGAAGTAGCTCTGGACATCCGTGGTCTACCTGTAGGGGAGGTCTACATTCTTTCTTCTCTTGCTCAAATGCCAGGTTCAACCTCCGGAGTGTTAGCCGATCTTCGCTCAGCCATTTCGGTCTTGCCGTCTAAGTCCGTGGTGGCAGCCATAGCTGCGGATGAAACCATGGCGATGCGATACGAAAAACTGGGGTTCACACGAGGAAGCGGACTGCAGGTCTTCGTTCAGCGGTAGCCCGCTTCCATACCTCCCGGTTCAGCCTTCCAGGTGGCTGGGCTCAAATCTGCTTGTACCTTAATGCGCCCGGTCAGTATTGCTTCAGCAACGGGATGCGTCATATCAAGGCCAGTGGAAGTTAAAAACTCTTGGATCCGCGAAATTACGCGGATCCAAGAGTTCTTTATGAATCTTCAGGCTGCATTACCTTTTTGCTTATTCGGCTTCGTCTTGAGCGGCTGCTTCGGCTTCAGCGGCCTTCTCTTGGTGGATCACTTCGGCCAAGAGCTTTTCCATTTCCTTGGCGACACCGGCCGCGGAGGCCGGGTTCTGTCCGGTGACCAGGCGTTCGGAGACTTGGACATTCTCTTCGAAGTTATCGGCGGCAATATGCGTGGCGCCTTGCTCGGTGAGTTTGTCGGCCAAGAAGAACGGAATGATCTTGTCCTTGCCTACGGCGACCTCTTCATCGTTGGTGAATGCCGCAACGGTTTTGCCACTCAAGAGCTTCAAACCATGATGCAGTTCGACATCAAGCAGACCGGCCGGGCCGTGGCAGACCGCACCGACAACGCCGCCCTTGTTGTAGATGGCGCCGACCAGCTTTTGCAGTCCTTCATTGTCCGGGAAGTCCCACATGGTGCCGTGGCCTCCAACGAGATACACCGCGTCATACTGTTCGGGATCGACGACTCCCACCCGGGCGGTGTTGTACAGGCCGGCTCGGGTCGTTTCGTCTTGGGTGAATTGCACCTGGATCGGGTCATCCTGATCCACGGTGTCGCGTGGCGGCTGGCCACCCTTGATTGATGCGAAGTCGACGAAGTGACCGGAATCCCGGAACACCTTCCAAGGATGGGCGGCTTCTGCGACGTTGTATCCGGTGGGCTCCTTGTCCTCACCGATTTCGGAAACGCTGGTCAGGACCATGAGGATTTTCTTCAAGGTGTGCTCCTTTCGCATTCGTCCTTCCACCCTTGTACAACCTGCAGGCTGTCGCAAGAGGGGACACGCAAGTTGCCAGCAAGTTGTGTGGAACAATCCACCAAGATCCGAGACAACGGAACATGCCCTGGCCTGCTGACCCATGCGACGTTGGCGTGCAATGACAACCAATCCTGCGCGCAAAGCCAACACCCCAGGTGCGGACTTTGCCAGAATGAATGCACCCGACGGGCGGTCGCCCGCCTCGCCTCCAGAGGTTGCACAAGCCATCCGGGATGGGACCCCGTCGAAAGGTATGCATTCGTGAACACAGCCCCTGACCTGATTATTTTCAATGGCACCATTCATACGCTGGATCCGCGAGACAGCATCGCCACAGCGATGGCGGTCAGTGAAGGAAAAATCGTCGCGCTCGGCGATGATGTCCTGGGGCTGCGCGGGGAAGAAACGGAGATGATCGATCGGGGCTGGGCCGCGATCATGCCCGGGCTGATGGATGTGCATAACCATCACATGCTTGCCGGGCACATGGACCTGTTCGAGCTAAACGTGCCACCGACGCTCACCCTCGATGAGTTCCTGGAAGCCGTAGCGGCATGGTCGGACAAGCTGGCCGCGGACCAGTGGGTTATCGGCGGCAGCTGGGGCTCGAGCCTGTTCAGCGAGCTCAACACACCCCAGGCGCTGGAGCGGCTGGATGAGGCCACCGGTGTGCCTGCTCGAAGCCGCCGGAGTCATTGTCGAGCAGGCACGCGAGAGCTTGAGCCCGACACCTACCTCGCAAGTGGCCGAAGCCGCTGCACGGGGCATGGAAATACTGCATTCCTACGGCATCACCGGATTCCAGGATGCCGCCGCCTCCTTGCAGCTCATGCAGGCGTTGAAAGAACTGGACGAGTCGGGGAACCTGCACGCGTGGGTGGTCACCTGCATGCAGGCCAACGATTTCATTTTCGGAACCCATCCGCTGGGCGAGGGGATCATTGCCCAGCGCGAGCAAACCAGGTCCGCCCACCACCGCTCTGATTTCATCAAGATCTTCCTCGATGGCGTCCCGCCGGCCGGTACCGGAGCGTTCATCGAACCGTATCTGGAAGGCGTGGGTTTCCCGGAGTGCCATTGCGGCAGCACGACCATGCTTCCAGAAGCACTCGAGGGCTGGCTGATGAGCACCGAACTGTGGGGCATTTCAGCAAAGATCCACTGCACCGGCGACGCCTCGGTGCGGCTGGTCCTGGACGCAGTCCAAAAGGTGCGCGAGGCAGGTCTGATCGAGCCAAAGTACCATATCGCCCATGGCCAGTTCATTCACCCGGATGACCTGCCGCGCTTTGCAAAATTGGCAGTCAACGCGGACATCTCGCCTTCGTTGTGGTTCCCCGGGGGTGATCGCCGAAGCGATGAAACTGGTCCTTCCTGCCGAACGGGCATCCAAGATGCACCCGAACAAGACCTTGCTTGCCAGCGGGGCGCTGGTTGCCGGAGGCTCGGACTGGCCGGTGAGCGTTTCCCCGAACGCTTGGGAGGGAATCTACGGGTTGATCACCCGCAAGGATCATACTGGAGCGTTCTCCGGAATCCTCTGGGAAGAGGAAGCGGTGACCTTGGCTGATGCCTTGCGCATCTACACGATCAATTGCGCCAAGGCCATGGGGATGGAGGAGCTGACCGGATCGCTGGAAATCGGAAAGTCTGCCGACTTCGTCATGCTCTCGGCGGACCCGTTCGAAGCGGAGCTCGACCAGCTGCCGTTGATCACTGCGCAGCAAACCTGGTTCGGCGGGCAGAAAGTCTATGACCGTCTTGATTCCTTGAACATGCCGGTGCGCTAGACGCAGGCCCAGTACGCTGTAAGCCGCTTAGATGCCAAGAGCCCCAGCCGGTGTCCCTGGTCCGTTCCAGATCAGGGACACTGGCTGGGGCTCAAGCCCGTTGCACCGATTGCCCGAAGCGTGGACGGCCAGTTTGCGGCAGATGAGTTGGCACCCGCACGCCGCCATTCCTGAATCTCCAGCAGTATTGGCGGAATATCTCTCCGCGCTCGTGCCCGAAGCTGCGCAGCTCTCGCTGAAAATTTTGCACTGCGGAAGATATGTTTCGTTTTGCCGTGAAATGAGGGATAAGCTGGGCTCTAGTTGGAACATCCCATTGAGATGAAAGAGAGTCGTCATGAGCAAGACTGTTCTTCAGCGCCATCTGTTCGGACCAGGTCCCTGCAACCCGTACCCAGAAGCCACGGCCGCATTGGGCCTGCCGCTGCTGGGACATTTGGATCCGGAGTTCATCGCGCGCATGGACCGCGTTGCCGATGGCTTGCGCACTCTTTGGGGAACCAAGAACTCCCGCACCCTGCCGCTGAGCGCGACGGGATCAGCCGGCATGGAAGCCGCGTTCGTGAACACCATCAATCCGGGCGACGTTGCGGTCATCGCCATCAACGGCCTGTTCGGCGAGCGCATGTGCGAAGTTGCCTCGCGCGTTGGCGCGGAAGTGGTCCGCGTTGAGCATGAATACGGAACTCCAATCGACGCCGAACGCGTTGCCGCAGCGCACCCGAACCCCACCGTCATTGCCGGCGTGCATGCCGAAACCAGTACCGGCGTTGTTTCCAATATTGCCGCGCTCGGAGCAATCAAGGGCGACGCCCTTCTGATCACCGATGCAGTGACCTCCATTGGCGGCATGCCAGTGCTGGCAGATGAATGGGGCGTCGACGTCGGCTATGCAGGCACGCAGAAATGCCTCGGTGTGGCTCCCGGCCTGGCGCCATTCACGATTTCGGACCGCGCTTTCGAACGCCGGGTCCAGAAGCCGCAGTCCTGGTACCTGGATCTGGGCTTGCTCGGCGGCTACGCCACCGGTCCCACCGGAGGGCAGCGCACCTACCACCACACCGCGCCGGTCGCGATGGTTGCTTCGCTGGAGGCTGGCATCGACCGGATCATGGCCGAGGGCCTGGAAGCAGTAACTGCTCGCCACCAGGAAGCTGGCGGGTTGCTGCAAGCTGGCTTGCAGGAAATGGGCTTGGAGCTCTTTGCCCAGGAGGGTTTCCGCCTGCCGCAGCTGACCACCGTCTACGTTCCTGAAGGCGTTGACTCTGCGAAGGTCCGTGGCTACCTGCTTGACCGCTTCAATATTGAAATCGGCGGCGGCGTGGGCAAGTACGCGAGCACCGTGTGGCGCATCGGCATGATGGGCCCCAACGCGAATCCGGGGTCGGTGGCGTTGCTGCTGTCCGCGCTGAAGGAAGCGATCGCCAAGGCCTAGACCGTCAAAGGGACCGGGCCGCAGAACACCAAACGGGTTGGAAGGCCACGGGAGGAGGGACTAGCCAGGAAATCCTGGCTAGGTCCTCCTTTTGCCTTTGCCCTTGTTTCAGCTCAGCTGATTCCGTGCATGCGCAAAGCGCAGCTGGACTGCATCATCGCTGGTCGAGAGCGTTGCGTATCCGCCGATCGGTATGGTGAACATCGGCGAGGTATGCCCGAAGTCGAGGTTGGCCACTACCGGAAGATCCTGCAGAATCGGGTGCTTTGCGATTACTTGCTCCAGCAGGCTGCGGGTGATGCTTGATTCGAGCTGGAATCGGCCGATGGCAAGGCCGCGGATTTTCTCGGCTTCAGGAATCTGCAGCAGCGAGGCAAGGCTGCGCGCGAATTCGTGGATGTCCGCGGCGCCGTCGTCTTCGACGAATAGTACAGCCCCGTCCAATGACGGCATGAACTCGGTTCCCTGCAGTAGCCTCAGCGTGCCCAGGTTCCCGCCGATCACCATGCCCGTGGCAGCGCCTTCGTTCAGGATCCATGGTCCGCTGGTTGCGTTGACGCTGCGATTGTCCTGGTCCATGAACCACAGGTCGTCGGTGAATTCAGTGGCGTGCTCGATGCTCCAAGCATGCTCGTGGGTTGCCGCCCGGAACCACTGGCCGGTCGGCTCGAAGTGATCGCGCATGCCGAAGCTGGACCAGTGCGCGCCGATGTAGGTCACTAACCCGGTCTTGGCGTGCACGGCGTTGGCCAGCGCGGTGAAATCCGAGTAGCCGCAGAAGACCTTGGGGTTGGCGGCAATGAGCTCCCAGTCGAGGTAGGGGAGCAGCTCGTTGGAATTGAAGCCGCCAATGACAGAGATGATCCCTGCGACAGATGCATCAGCAAACGCGGCATGCAGATCGGCCACGCGCGATGGGATGGATGAGCTGTCGAAATCGTCATTCTCATCCACGTGCTCGCCGAATTCCAGCTTGAGCCCCATGGCATCGAAGCGTTCATTGATCCATTGCGTATTGTCGAATTCCATCACGAAGGTGCGGGAACACGAGGGGGCGATGACCCTGACGGCGTCTCCGGCTTGCAATCGGGCAGGGATGACGGTCGGCTTCAGTGGGCTTGGCATTCCACCAGTCTAGGCCCTGGCGTAGCTTGGGAGAATAGCTGCAGTGACTGTTCGGGAATTGTCGGAGAAATTTTTGCAACAAATGATGATATTCCGCTTCAGCTACTGTGCGATTCCTGAGAAATTCGATAGCGTGGGTGTGACAGCACGATTTCTCTAAAGAAAGCAGGAAATACGGTGAAGTCCCTCTTCGACTTGGATTTCAGGCAGTTCATCACGCCATCGATCATCAAGATCGTCTACATCTTGATCATGGTTCTGTTGGCTATCGGCTACCTCGGACTGGTGATTACAGGGTTCATGTCCGATGCAATGCTCGGCTTCTTGATGCTCTTGATCGTCGGTCCCTTGGTGTCCCTGGTCTACTTGGTTCTGGTCCGTGCAAGCCTCGAATCCTTGCTGGCGCAGATCCGCACCGCGGAGAACACCACTGAACTGGTTCGCCTGGCCGGGGGCATCCCGCCGGCAGACGGCGGCTACCGCCCGCACCCGGGAAACCCGCCGGTTCCGCAGCAGCCGCAGGATCCAACAGCCAATGGAGGCAACAACACTCCGCCAGCCAACCCCTACCAGAAGTAGGGGCAACGGCCGATGGCCCGCACCACTGGTGCGGGCCATCGGCCGTTTCGCGCGAAGGACTGGCAGGATTACCAGTCGCTGGATGCCTTCAGCGAAAGCACCGGGCAGGAGGCTTGGAGCAGGATCCGTTGCGCATTGCTCCCCATGAGGAACTTGCCCATGGCCGTGCGCTTGCGCAGACCGATCACGATCAGTTCAGCACGTTGCGCCTCGGCGATGTGCAGGATCTGGTCTGCCGCATCGGCTCCCTGGGAATGGCGTTCAATCCAGAAATCGATGCCTGCCTCAGCAAGCCGGGCTTCCAGCTCGTGATACTGCTTCGCATCAATGAGCCTGTCGTCTACCAGCTGGTCGCCTTTGGAGGAGTTCACCACGATCAATCGGGCCTCGCTGCGCCTAGCCTCGATAATTGCCCGTTCCAGGGCGGCTTCGCCTTCAGGCGAGGGGATGTACCCCACTACGATTGTCATGATTCATTCCTTCCAGCACCGTGGCTGTGTTCATTGCGGTGGGCAGGCTCTGCCAGCTCGGTCTGGTCGCCGCCAGCTGCGTTCTCGCCCAGCAGGGCTACGGCAACGTCCGATCCGGTTCCGCGCTTGCGCCGGATGATGGAGATCAGCACCGGCAGCAGGAGCAGGAAGGCGATGAGCACGTAGATGCCCACGGCCAGCGGCTCGCTCCACAGCCCCGAGACCTTGCCGGCACTGAGCTGGAAGGTCTTGCGCAGCTGTTCCTCGGCCATGGGGCCGATGATGACACCCAGAATCAGCGGAAGCACCGGGAGGCCGAAGCGGCGCAAGGCGAAGCCCAGCAAGCCGATGATCAGCAGCAGCCAGAGGTCGGCGACCTGCATGTTCACCGAGAAGGCACCGAGCGTAGCGAAGAACAAGATGCCCGCATACAGGTAGGGGCGCGGGATCTTCAGCAACTTAGCCCATAGCGGTGCCAAAGGCAGGTTGATCAGCAGCAGCAGCGTGTTGCCGATGAACAAGCTGGCAATCAGCGCCCATACCAAATCGGGTTCATTCTCGAAGAGCAGCGGACCGGGCTGGATGCCCTTCATGGTCAAGAACGCCAGCATCACCGCAGCGGTGGCATTGGTGGGCAGGCCCAGGGCAAGCATTGGAGTCAGCGTGCCAGCGGCCGAGGCATTGTTGGCAGCTTCCGGGCCGGCAACGCCCTCGATGGCGCCGTGGCCGAACTCCTCCGGATGCTTGGAGAGCTTCTTCTCCGTGACATAGGAGAGGAAGGTCGGAACTTCGGCACCGCCGGCAGGCAGCGCGCCGAAGGGGAACCCGTAGGCGGTGCCGCGAAGCCAGGGCTTCCACGAACGCTTCCAGTCTTCCTTGCCCATCCACGGGGCACCCACCGGAATGGTGCGTGCAGGGCTGGTGCGCAGGTGCGCGGCAATCCACAGCGCCTCGCCAATGGCGAAGATCGCCACGGCGACCACCACAATGTCCATGCCGTCGACCAGTGGCGCGAAGCCGAAGGTCAGGCGGCTCTGCCCGGAGACCGGGTCCATGCCGACCAGGCCGATGGCCAGGCCCAGGCCCAAGGCGGCGAAACCGCGGATCTTGGAAGAACCCAGCACGGCGGTCACGGTGACCAAAGCGAGGACCATGATTGCGAAGTAGCTCGGCGCGCCCAGGGTCACGGCGAACTTCACGACGATCGGGGCAACGGTCACCAGCAGCGCGGTGCCGATGGTGCCAGCAACGAACGAGCCGATGGCCGCGGTGGCCAGAGCTTGCGCCGCCCGGCCCGCCTTGGCCATCTTGTGGCCTTCGATGGCGGTGATGACTGTCGCGGATTCGCCAGGGGTATTGAGCAGGATCGAGGTGGTCGACCCGCCATACATCCCGCCGTAGTAGATGCCCGCGAACATGATCAGCGCACTGGAGGTTTCCATGCCGAAGGTCAAGGGTAGCAGCAAGGCCACGGCCATGGCCGGGCCGATGCCCGGCAGCACGCCAACAGCGGTGCCTAGGAGGACTCCGGCGAAGGCGAAGAGCAGATTGATCGGGGTCAGCGCCGAGGCGAAGCCGCCCATCAAGAGGTCAAGAGTTTCCACTTACAGCACCCCCGAGAGGATTCCGGCCGGAAGCTTGATGCCCAGGCCAAGGTAGAAGCCGTAGAAGGAACCGAGAGCCAGTGCGAGGGAAATGACCAAGGTCAAAACCCAGCGTCGGGCGCCCAGGCAGGTCGCCGCACCGAAGAACATGATGGTTCCGGAGATGACCCAGCCGGCCCAGTTCACGATCAGCAGGTTCAGCACGAAGACGCCGATCAGCGGCAGCAGGACCTTCCAATCCGAGGGCTGGCTCAGATCCACGTCTTCGCCTTCCTCGCCCTCGGCGAGGTTTCCGCGCATCACGGTGATGGCCAAGGCGATGGCTGAAAGAACAAGAATGCCCGAGACGACGTAGGGCAGGGCCTTGGGGCCGACCACGTCTGCCTGGGAGTACGTCACATGCAGCTGAGACGCATCAACAAACACGATGATTCCGACGAGAAGAAGAAACGCGGCGAACAGGAGTTCGACGCGTTTCTTCTTTGCGGTGCTTAATTCGCTCACGCCAGACCCAGGGTTTTCAGGACGTTGGCAACGCGCTCGTCCTGCTCGGTGAGGAAGGCGGAGAACTCATCGCCGGTCATGAAGGCGTCGCTCCAGCCGTTGGTCTTCAAGGCTTCCTGCCATTCGGCCGAATCATGCATTTCGGTGATCAGGTTGACCCATTTGGCCTTGTCCTCCTCGGAGATCTCCGGTGGAGCCACCAGGCCGCGCCAGTTGGAGAACACCAGGTCGATACCCGATTCCTTTAGGGTTGGTGCGTCCACGCCTTCGAGGCGCTCCTCGCCGCTGGTGGCCAGCACGCGCACGGAGCCCTCTTCGATCTGCTGCATGTACTCGCCGGCACCGGAGGCCGCGAAGGCCAGCTTGTTGCCCAGGATGGCAGGCAGCAAATCGCCGCCGCCGTCGTAGGACACGAAGTTCACGTCCTTGGGATCAATGCCCACGGCTTCGGCCAGCTGCATCGGCAGCAGGTGGTCAGGTCCGCCAGGGGAGGAGCCGCCGCCGACCGAGAGCTTGCTCGGATCCTCCTTCCAGGCCTTCACCAATTCGTCGATGGTCTTGTATGGCGAATCCTTGGACACCATGATCGCTCCGGGCTCTTCGATGAGCTTGGCAATCGGCGTGGTATCGGTCAGCTTGGCGTCGGTTTCGTTGGTGTAGCTGGCACCGACCACGCCCAGGCCCATGAGCATGGCCAAATCGCCATTGCCCTTTTCATTGACAATGCGGGCCAGGCCGACGGTGCCGCCGGCACCTGCAAGGTTGAAGACTTCTGGGTTGCTGGCCAGCGAAGCGTCATCCATCACCTTGGCGGCAACGCGAGCGGTGGTATCGTAGCCGCCGCCTGGCGTGTTAGGCACCATGATGCGAAGGTTCGCGATTGGGCCCTTGGACTCTGCAGCGTCGGTGCTGGAGGTCTCGGAGGTCACGCCGCAGCCGGTGGCGGTCAGTGCAAGCGCGGCAGCGGCGGCCAGCGCCGTCAGCGCACGGAAGGACTTGAATGGTTTCATGTTGACTCAGCCTCTTTGCTTTCATCGGGGTTGCGAGTGATTCCAACATATGCGCGATGGTGAATCAGGTCACTCTTGCGTACTCAAAGAAAATACTGTTCATTGTGTAACCAGAAATTGTGATCTGAACCATTCAAATCTTCGGTAAGGTAGCACAGTGCCAGCTGCAAGCCGCCCAGCGGGGGCTTGCCGGGGGCGCAATGGAATTCTGGATTTTTGGGGGCGAGGCAATGAAGACCGTGCGTTTATTTCTCGCTCAGCTGTACCCGCGCCGCAGGATGACCCTGGCCGGACAGTATCTGGTCCTGCAATTGCTGATTATCGCGGTGGTGCTCGCCGGAGTCATCACGGTCGCGCTGACCCAGGCCACCAATAACTTCGAGAAGATCGAGGGGCGCCGCAGCCTCTCGGCAGCCGAATCGCTGGCCGCCAACCCGCTGCTGCGCGTTCTGCTTCCGCAAGCGGAGCCGGAAATGGGCTCGGCGTTGCCTGCCATGGGTGAATCGGTACGCAGCACCTCGGGATTGCAATTCGTGATCATCGCCGATCCCCAGGGCACTGTCATCACCTCCAGCTACCCCGATGAAGTGGGAACCTCGATCCTGCACCCCGAATCCGCTGTCGCCGAAGGCCGCGGATGGACCGGGGAAATCTGGCGCAATGGCAACCATGTGCTGATTGCCCAGGTACCGGTGCTGGATGACGACGGGAAGATGGTCGGCATTGTCAGCGCCGGCCAAAGCTATCCCAGCACCACCGAGATGATCCAGGATATCGCTCCCAGCGCCTTGGCCACCCTGCTCATTTCCCTGGTGCTGGGAACCACCGGCTCGGTACTGCTCTCGCGCAGGGTCAAGCACCAGACCCGCGGGATGGAACCGGGGGAAATCGCCGAGCTGTTCGAGCACCGAGAGGCCCTGCTGCACGGAGTCAAGGAAGGCATCATCTCGGTGTCTCCGGACAGCCGGGTGATGCTGGCCAATGACATCGCCGTCGAGCTGCTGCAACTGCCCGATGACTGCGTCGGCAAGACCCTGGACGAATTGGAGGTGGCACCGCAGGTGCGGCACGCGCTGAACACCAGCCAGGAGCAGCCCGACCGCCAATTCCTTGTCGGCGAGCGGGTCCTGGTGTTCAACCGCATGCCGGTCAAGACCGCCAGACGGGACCTGGGCTCCGTCACCACCTTCCGCGACAAGACCGAACTGACCCTGCTAGAGCAGGAACTGGGCGACAGCAAGGCCACGGCCGACATGCTCAGGGCGCAGACCCACGAATTCGCCAACCAGCTGCACGCGATTTCCGGGTTGATCCAGCTCGAGGAATACGACGAGGTCGTGGGCTTCATCGATGGCGTGAGCTTCAGCAGGAGCAAGATCTTCGAGGACGTCTCCGCCTGCATCGCAGAACCCACGATTGCCGCGCTGCTGATTGCCAAGTCCAGCGTCGCCACCGAACGCGGGATGCACCTGGCGATGGTGCCGAACTCGGCCTTGGGCCGGTGCGAGGACCAGCTGGCGCGGGATCTGACCACGGTGATCGGCAATCTCGTCGACAATGCGATGGACGCGGCCATCTCGGCATCCGCCCCGGAAATCAAGGTCGGTATCGAAGACACCAATGACATGGTGCGGATCGTCGTGAGTGACAATGGTGAAGGGATCGCCGAGGATGCCATCGATGAGATCTTCACTCAGGGCTTCTCCACCAAGGACAGCGCTGTCTCCGGCGGCAGGGGCTTTGGACTTGCCATCAGCCGCCTTGTTTGCCGACGCCGCGGCGGGGAGCTCGCAGCTGCCAATGCCAGCGGCGCCCGGTTTACCGCTACGCTCAGGAAGTAGGACGCAAGAAGTGATCAAAGTACTGGTGATCGACGATGACTTCATGGTTGCCAAGGTGCACGCAGGTTTCGTCAACAGCGAGCCGGAGTTCACCGTGGTTGGCGTCGCGCACTCGGCCGGGGACGCGCTCAAGGCCGCCGCCGCGCTATCTCCGGATCTGATCTTGCTCGACATCCACTTGCCCGACATGAATGGACTGGACCTCTTGCAGCGGCTGCGCGAAGTCCAGCCGGACCTGGATGTGCTGGTGATCAGTGCGGCGCGGGAAATGGATACCGTGCGTCGGGCGCTTCGAGGCGGCATAGTCCACTATCTGATGAAGCCCTTCTCGCGCGAGGACCTGCGCGAGCGCCTGGAGCACTACGCCAAGACCTACCAGCCGCTGGGGCAGGCCACCGACCAGGAACTGCAGCAAGCCGACGTCAACAGGCTCTTCGGCCTCGCCGGACAGCAGCGTCGCCCGCTGCCCAAAGGCTGCAGCGCCGAAACCATGGAGCTGGTCCAGAACATCGTCAAGGAAGCCGCCGAACCCATCTCGGCCACCGAAACGGCTGAAAAGCTCGGGACCTCCCGGGTCAGCGCCCGCCGGTACCTGGAGTACCTTGCCGAGGAGAACTTGGCGCAGGTGAATCTGCGCTACGGGGGAGTTGGCAGGCCCGAACGCCGCTACTCCTGGCGGGCATAGTTCTCCAGAGACTGGCCTAGACGAATGCCGCCGAATTGCGTTTGCGATGCTCGCTGGCCGCGTAGGTGCCGAGGATCTTGATTTCCCAGGTGAAGAATTCCAATTCTTCCAAAGCTAATCGCACGGGCAGGTCTTCGGGGTGGCCTTCGATGTCCACCATGAAGGTGGTGGCGGCGAAGGACGAACCGACCATGTAGCTTTCCAACCGGGTGATATTCACGCCGTTCGTCGCGAATCCGCCTAATGCCTTGTACAGGGCGCTGGGCACGTTGCGTGCCTGGAACACCAGGGTGGTGATCACCGCGTCGGGAAGCTGGGACCGGTGCGGCAATTGCTGCTCGCGGGCGAGCACCACGAAGCGGGTCGTATTCGTCTGGTCATCCTCGACCCCGGAGGCCAGCACGTCCAAGCCGTAGAGCTCGGCGGCCATGGGCGGAGCGAGCGAGAGCTTGGAAGGATCATTCCAGTCGCGCACTTCGCGCGCCGAACCTGCGGTATCACCGGCGATGACCGGGGTCAGCCCGTGCTCGCGGATGATCTTGCGGCACTGGCCCAGTGCATGGATGTGGCTGTGCACCTCGGTGGCCTCGGCGATGCTGCTGCCAGGCAGCCCGAGCAGATCGAAGCGGATGCGCAGGTAGTGCTCGCCGATAATGTGCAGATCCGATTCGGGGAGCAGGACATGAATGTCGGCAACGCGGCCGGCGATGGAGTTCTCGATCGGAATCATTGCCAGCTCGGCCTCGCCGTTTTCCACCATGGCGAAGGCATCCTCGAAGCTGGCGCACGGAATGGCTTCCATCTCAGGGAAACGCTGCATGCAGGCCATATTCGAGTTGGAACCGGCTTCGCCCTGGTAGGAAATCTTCTTGCGCATTGAACCAACATATCCCAGCCCCATGCCGGGGCCGGAATCGGAGAAAGCAGATGACGTCGAGGCGGCTGCCGGGCGCCTTGCAGGCCAATTAGTTCCGGTAGTGCGCGGCGAGCTTCTGCAGTCCCTCGTCGATGGTGACTTCGGGCTTCCAATCGAGGATTTCCTGCGTTGCCCGCTGGTCGAACCAGTGCGCGGTAGACAGCTGCTCGGCTAGGAAGCGGGTCATCGGAGGTTCATCGTGCACCAGGTTGCGCGAACCGGCGGCAAGCCACAGCTTCTCGATGACCGATCCGGCGCCACGGGCCAGCCAGCCTGGAACGTTCAGCTTGGGCGCCGGGGCGCCGCCTGCTTGGCAGATGCCGGCGATCAGCTCGCCCACTGGCCGCGGTTCGCCGTTGGTAACTACCAGGGCCCGCCCATGGGCGTGATCCATGCGTTCCAGTCCGCGGACAATTGCTTCAGCGGCATTGTCGATATAGGTGGTGTCGATCAGTGCCGCACCCTGATCCAGTAACGGCAGCCGTCCGGCTTTGGCTCGCTGGATGACACGTTCCACCAGCTGGGTGTCGCCTGGACCCCACACCACGTGCGGACGGATCGCGGTCACGCGAAACGCTGGCGAATCCGCGCCCAGCGCCTGCAACTCAGCGGCGGCCTTGGATCGCGCATAGGATCCATGTGCCTTATCCGGATCAGCTTGGCCCGCACCGGCGCCAGCCAGTGAAGCGCCAAAGTGGGCTACGGAAGGCGAAGAGACGAAGACAAAATCCTTGACCCCTGCATCCTTGGACGCTTCGAGCAGGTTGCTGGTACCCGTGATATTTGTGGCGACGAAGTCTTCCCACGCACCGGTGAAGGAGACCTTGGCCGCCAGGTGGATGACCGCGTCCATGGACTCAACGGCGGCGGCTACAGCTTGCTGATCGGTCAGCGAGCCGCGGACTTCATCGGTGGCTGAGGCGGAAGCTCCACGCTGGAAGGTGCGCACATAGTGGCCCTTGTCGCGCAACAGCTGGGCCACAGCGCCGCCGAGCATGCCGCTGGCGCCGGTGACCAGAACACGACGGGCAGTGCCAGTATTTTCCGATGAATTCATGGCTTGCGGATCCTTCCACCAGCGAGGGTCGCGGTAGCCCAGTCGGCGAGCGCGGCCCGGTCAATCTTGGAATTATGGCGGATATCCGTTGGCAGGTTGGGCACCACCAGGACGGCGGCCACCTCGGTGCCGGTGGCAGCGACCGCGGAGCGCACCTGGCGCGCCAGTTCGCTGCTGGCCGGGCCCGGCTTGCGGGCCGGGGGCACGGTCTCCATGACGACGACCGCCGCTTGGGTTCCGTCGGGTCCCACGCCAACCAGCGCGGCACGGCCGGCCCCGGCAACCGACTCGGCAGCGTGCTCGGCCGCCACCGGGGTGATGGCACCCTTGGCGGTGCGCAGCACATGGCCCAGGCGGCCCTCGACCCAGAGCCGGCCCTGGTCATCCAGGTGCCCGACATCGCCGGTGCGATGCCAGCCGGGGATCGAGCTGCTGTGCTTTTCGGTGATCCACAAGCGGTCGTAGCGGTCCTTGACGTGCGGCGCGCGCACCAGGATCTCGCCAGTGGCATTCGGGGTGTACTCCGGCTGATCGCCGGCCACGCCCAACGTATCAATCGGCGCGATGGCAACCGTGGCTCCGGCAACGGCGGTGCCCACGCACACGCCATTGCCCTGGCCGGCGGTGCGGATGCCGGGAAGGTCGATATCGGTGACCGGCAAGGCCTCGGTCATGCCGTAGGGGGTGTGGACCTTTGCCTGCGGAACCAGTTCCTGCACCTTGGCCAGCAACGGCTCGGGGATCGGCGCCCCGGCAGAAAGCATCAGCGAGACCCCGGCCAAGGTTTCGCGCTGGGACTGGTCCAACGCATCCTTGGTCTCCAGCACGTTGGCTAGCGCTGCGGGGGAGGCGAAGACCGTGGTCGCGTGCACGGCGGCCGCCGCGTCGGCCAATGCCTGTGCGGTCAAGGTCCGCGGGGCGGTCACGTCCATGTCGGGGGTGACCGAGGTGGCGCCCAGCGCAGGCCCGAGCAGTGCGAACGGAGCGAAGCCTGCCACCAGTGCGGAACCGGCCTTCAGGTTGTAGGTTTCGCGCAGGGTATCGCGCATGGCTGCCAGCTGGCGATGGGTGTACACCACGCCCTTGGCCGGGCCGGTGGAACCGGAGGTGAACAGCACTGCCGCGTCGGCATCCGGGTCGGCCGGCTCGAATGCCGAGGACCCGGTGGCTGCCTTGCCGCCGGCTGCATAGAGCTCGGGCAAGGTGTGGGCGACGCCCAGCAGCTTGCGCTTGGCAGCTGGCAGGTTGTCTGCAGAAATCCTAGTGCCTGGCCAGCCGAAGAGCCGTGCGCCGGTTAGGGCACGCTCGATGCCGATCAGGAAGCTGGGGCCGGAACCCTTGATGGCGCGTCCCATGCCCTTGGTGCCCAGGCCTGCATCAGCCACCACGATGACCGCGCCCAAGCGCAGGCAGGCGTAGATCAGCGAGGTCAGCTCGATGCCCGGGGGCACCAGCAGGTTCACCCGGTCTCCGGCCTTCACCCCGATCTGCCGCAAGCCGGTGGCCAGGGCGTTCACCCGCTGCCCCAGCTCGGCCCAGGACAGCGAGCGCGCAGGGTTGATGTCCACGACAGCGGTCGAATGGTCATCGGTGCGCGAATCGAGTTCGGCAAGCATCGGACGGTAATCGCCCAGGGATTCGGCGCGCGAGGTGTTCCTGGATTCCTTCTCGCCGGCAAGCCACTGGAAGATCGGGGTGGCGATGTCGTTGTCCTCGCCCACCAGATGGCCGGAGCCCTCAAAGCGGTGCACCTGGGCGTGCGGCAGGCGGGAGAGCAGATCGCGCAGGTAGCGGTCGGAGAAGACCGGGTCCTTCGGACCCCAGAGCATCAGGGCCGGGACCTTCAGCGAGCGCACGGCCTGCGAGATCTCGTCCAAGGCAGGACGGCTCGGGTGCTCGGGGGAGAAGGGGATGTCGGCGACAAAGTTGGCAACGCCATCGCGCTTCGCGGCGCTGGTGTACGGGGCCATGAAGGCCTTGCGGACCTCAGGAGCCAAGGCCGGCTGCGCCAGCGAGTGGGTGACCTGCAAGAAAGACGGGGAGGTCTTGGTGCCCCAGGAATGCACCGCAGGGTGGGAGGCGAGTTTCAGCGCGGCGGGAAGCTCGAAGCCTGCCGGATGGATCGCGGTGTTCGTCAGCACCACGTTTTCCAGCTGTTGCTGGTGGGAGACAGCCCAGCCCAGGGAGATGATGCCGCCCCAGTCGTGGCCGACCGTGGTGACCTTGCCGGTGAGCCCCAGTGCGCGGGTCAGGTCGCCCAGGTCATTGACCCGGTCGGCCAAGCGGCGGAACGTGCCGGTCCGGTCGGAGAAGCCCATGTCCAGCTGGTCGACTGCCACCACGCGCCACGGCAACGACTGCTCGCTGACGTGGTTCAGCAGGCTGCGCCAGAGGTAGGACCAGGTGGGGTTGCCGTGCACGCACAGCAGGGTGCCGACCGGCTCGATGCCACGTTGCTGGAGTTCTTCATGGTTGTCCAGGATGTGCCACCGGTGCTCGGTGCCCGGGCTGTCCACCTGTGAAGTGGACGGCACGTCCAGATACTTTGAATAAATTGCATTTACACCGGGGAAAAGCTCGGTCACCAGGCAATCTCCATCATCGCGGTGTTCAGGCCGGAACCGACGCCCATGCAGAGCACCCGGTCGCCCTTCTTCAGCGAATCAGCTTCCTGGGACAGGGTCATCGGCAGGGAAGCCGGACCGACGTTGCCCCACTTGGAGAACGTGATCGGCACACGGTCCTTGACCAGCCCAACGGCCTTGATGATGGCGTTGGTATAGGATTTGGACACCTGGTGGGTGACATAGCGGTCCATGGACTTCCAGTTCCAACCCGACTGATGGGCTTCGTTCCATGCGTTCACCACCAGTTCCAGGCCGTTGTCCAGCAGTCCCTTGGTGTCCGTGTACATGCCCGAGGGGCCTCCGACGCACAGTTCGTGGTGCTCGGTGCCGGCACGCGATACGCCGCCGAGAATGCGGTGCGCGTCCGGGTGAGCATCAGCCGGGCCGATGACCGCAGCCGCGGCACCAGAGCCCAGGGTCAGGGTGGCAAATTCACGCATGTAGTCATCGCGCGTGGAAGTCTCGGCGTTCAAGCGCTGGAAAGTAGTTTCCTGGGTCGGTTTGGAGTCCTCGCCGGCAACAATCAGGGCGTACTTGATCTGGCCCGAGTCGATCATGTTCGCCGCCAGGCTCATGCCATTGACGAAACCGAGGCAGGCGTTGGCCACGTCGAAGTTCATTGCTGAGGAAGGCAGCCCCAGTCCGTTATGGACTTTGGACGCGACGGACGGTTCAAGGTTGCGTCGGGTCACCGAAGTATTAATAAGGAGACCGATTTGGCTCGCGTCAACACCAGCTTGGTTGAGGGCTTTTTTGCCGGCGAGGATGGCGGCATCATCGAATTCGACACCATCGGACCACCAGCGGCGTTCTTTGACCCCAGAAACGCGCTCCAGGAGCTTTTTGGAAAGGCGCAGTCGTTTCAAACTTGGAGCCAGCCGCTCATCGAATTCTGCTGAGCTCACCACCTCTGGTGCGAGGACGCTGTTCACTGATAAAAGCGCAACGTTATGGTGTTTAAAGGTGGCATTGCCGTTCAAAGTGTTGCCTTCGTTTCTGCTGGACTATCTGTGCGGTGCATACTGCGATGAAACGTCTTTACCGGCAGACACCTATGGTGCTGACGGTATTTTTGCTCTTCCTACATTATTCCTTGACCCGCTGTGAGTAGAACTTGAACAGCCAATTTCAGCCGAGGGCAAGAAACGGAAATAACGCAGACTAAATCGATCCTACAGAGATGACCTTTGAGATTCATGGAAAGATCCTTATTTGTTATCCGAATATCATGCTGAATTTGCGGACGCAAGAGCCATGTAGGGCCATCACCGAGAAGGTGGTGCACTGATTGCTGAAATGTATGGATCATTGACCGCAAGCATTATTGGGTAGTTTTCGGATGACTTGACCATCGGAGGTGGGTGTGCCGCGGTTTCCTCATGACCAGTTGCCACGCTCTTACCATAGTCGTCTTGTGTTGTTGGAGGAGAGGGGAAACCCTCCGCGATTCTGTCGGGGAACCGAAAATGTGGTGGTACCTCACACCTCTTTAACAAACCGCGATGCGTCGGTTAATTCGCGGATTAACATGTCACGTGAGAATGTGAAAAAATAAGATATGGACAAAAAGCTCGGCAAGTCTGCCCGGGTTGGCATTCGAGATGTTGCCGCCGCTGTAGGGGTATCTCCCACCACGGTTTCGCATGCATTAAGCGGAGCACGCGCTATTAATCCGGCAACCCGAGCACGGGTCTTAGAGGTGGCGCAAGAGCTGGGGTACTCACCGGATTTGCGTGCACGAGGACTGAGGAGCTCTCGAACTTTCACCGTTGGCCTGCTCAGTGACGCCATTGCGGTCACGCCTTATGCAGGACTAATTATCAGCGGAGCGCAGGATGCGGCTGCTGAACATCAGAGCGTGGTTCTTGCCCTTGACTCCACCGGGGACCCTCAACGAGAGTTACTTGGCATTCGTACCTTGCTTGACCATCGGGTCGACGGTTTGGTTTACGCGCGAATGTCGCATCAATCGGTCAACGTACCGACAGAGCTTGATGAGATTCCGGTGGTGTTGGCCAATGCTTCCAGCCCTGATTTGAAGTTTTCATCAGTAGTTCCTGATGAAAAACAGATTGGTCTTGACGCCACGGGTCATTTGCTCAGTTTCGGTCATGAGCGGGTTGGTTTTGCAACGGTTAACGAAGACGTCCCTTCCGCTCTTGGGCGCGAAGAAGGATATCGTTCGGCCATGCGAGCTGCCGGGATTGCCGTGAATGAAGCGTGGGTTTGTGCGGAAACTGGTGATGCTGCCGGTGGCCGTAAAGCCGGGCGATTCATCCTGGATCGGGAAGACCGGCCTACTGCCATCTTCTGTTTTAACGATGAGATTGCCATGGGCGTTTATCAGGCAGCCAATGATCTTGGACTGAGAATCCCAGAAGACCTGTCGGTGATTGGCGTTGATGATCTTCAACTGATCACCCAAGCATTGGTTCCAACACTTAGCACCATAGCCTTGCCCCATTATCAGATGGGGCATTGGGCGGTGTCACAGCTTTTTACTCAGGCAACGGCTCTGAATGGCGCTCGCATCGTCGAGAAGCTTCGATGCCATTTGGTTCAACGTGAATCGGTCAAAGCACCACGGTCATAAGAAATTACTGACGTTGAGTTTCAGCTACCGCCAGTGGCGTTGTTTTTGATTCACGCACGTCGGTGGTTCCGCCCAGAGACTTGAGGTTCACCTCGTGGCCCCCTGGGGTCAGGAAGGCATTGGAACTCAATGACACCTCTCCGTCTTGTGCGAAGACCTCAACGGATGTCGTATCTACAACAATGTCAAGGGCAAGCTGCCCATCGTGCACCGGAAGCTGCTCGCTACGAATCTCGCGGTAAAGATCGGGCATGGAGCCTGCGATCTTGTCCTCGCCTCGGTCTAGGTACAGTTTCTGCTCATTGAAGTTGTAGCCAACGGTGACTTTAGCTCCGTGGGTATCTTTGAGTTCAACGAGTGTTTCTTCGCTGGGGGTGTTTTTGTCTTGGCTGAGATCGATATGTAGTCGATAAGCATCGGAAGTTGCCTTGCCTAGCGAAGCGCTTTGATCTGCGGTCACAGACTGCGGGTCCGAGGTTTCTGGTTGGCCTTCGAGTTCGTTGAGGGCAGGGATTGGTTCCGAGAATAATTGAGCCTGTCCATCTACGTCGCGTAGCGAAAGCTGGCGTACCGTGGACATCGTTCCGCCGGACCAATCGCTCAGTGGAAGTTCGCCTGCGTAGGCCCAGTTATTCATCCAGCCCATGGCGTAGCGATGTGTCAATTGGTCTGGCGCTTGGGGGTCATCCCAGGTGACGGCTGCATAGAAGTCGGAACCAGCATCGAGCCAGCGCGGATCATTCTGGTCAGCGGAGAAGTTCTTGCCGTCGAAAGATCCGGTCCAATAGGTGTATCCGGTGGTGCGTCCTGAATCAGCTCCGTTGGCACTGATTCCCAGCACCCACGTGGTTCGTTCAGGATCTCCGTCTACGGACATCTGGAACAGATCAGGGCATTCGACGATTCCAAGGCCGGTGGTTTCAAAACCTGATTGGTAGTTCCAAGACTTTAGATCGCTAGAAGTGTAGAACCCGACTTTGCTTCCTTCGGCCAGGAGCATGAGCCACTGATTGCGTTCCCTGTCCCATACGATCTTGGGATCACGCCAAGCATCGACACCTGGGTTGTCCATGACCGGGTTGCCTTCGTAGGAAGTGAAAGAGTAACCGCCGTCTGTTGAGTAGAACAGGGACTGACGCTGCACGCCATCAACCTGTTGGGTTACCAAAGAGACGACTGAATCTTTTCCAAAACCGGCAGTGTTCTCGGTGTCGACTACGGCACTGCCAGTCCAGATGTCACCGAGACCGTTTTTGTACTTCTCGATAGCAACGCCTTCATCCTTCCAATGAATGAAGTCAGTTGACGTTGCGTGATACCACTCAGTGCCGTTACCTTCCGGGTAATCAGCGTTGTAAAGGTAGTAAAAATGCCACACGCCATCAAGGAAAAAGGGCCGCTGCGGATCGTTCATCCAGTTTGAATTGGGAGTGAGATGTGTTGCCGGGCGGTACTCAGACCAGCTCGCGGAACGTTGAAACGTTAAGCCGTCCTGAGGTGGTTGCGTCTCTTCGGGAACAGATGCTTGCGGTGTGGAATGCAAAATTTGCCATGACACCACAGTCCCGAGCACCAATGCGCAGAGTACTGCTATCGCTACAAGCTTTTTGGTTTTCTGTGGCTGTGGTTCTGTCATCGGTCTTTCCAATAGTTGGGGTTCAAAACGCCAGACTAGTTGGACGGCGCAGAAGCGTCGTCGCAGAGATTTTGGGGGGAGAGATCGTGCATCACTACGAGTGACCGCTAACCACGCTAACCAACATCCAAAACGATTTGCAAAAAATGTAACGTGGATTTCATTATGAATCCTAAAAAATGTGATCCTTCTTCCAAAACGTTTTGGATACGTTGACACAGGCTATGTGAATCCTTAGATTCGACTGTGGAGAGAACGTGTATCACGGTCAGAGCGATTGTCCGATTCCATATCGAACAAAGGCAAACAATCGTGAACAAACTACGCACGAAGCGCGGCATCCTTACTGCCGCACTGAGCATCGGGGCACTTGGTGCTACCTTGATTTCGGGGCCAGCCATGGCTGCCACCGACGCAGTACCAGGCTTCCCCCAGCCAACCGAGCACACCCAGAAGGCCTACAGCCCAACCGACGATTTCACTTCGCGTTGGACTCGTGCTGATGCAAAGCAGCTTAAGGCCATGTCTGATCCAGATGCCGGTTCGCGTGAAAATTCCATGCCTACGGAATACACCATGCCAACCGTATCTCAGGATTTCCCTGACATGTCCAACGAAGAAGTTTGGGTCTGGGATACCTGGCCACTGATCGACGAAAACGCTAACCAGTACAGCGTCAACGGTCAGGAAATCATCTTCTCGTTGGTTGCCGACCGCAAGTTGGGCTTCGATGAGCGTCACCAGTACGCACGCATCGGCTACTTCTACCGCCCAGCAGGAATCCCTGCTGACGAACGTCCCGAAGATGGCGGCTGGACCTACGGCGGACAGGTCTTCGACGAAGGCGTGACCGGGAAGATCTTTGAAGATCAGTCTTTCACCCACCAGACCCAGTGGTCGGGCTCCGCACGCGTAAGCAAGAACGGTGAAATTAAGCTCTTTTTCACCGACGTTGCTTTCTACCGCGACAAGGACGGCCAGGACGTCAAGCCTTATGACTCACGCATCGCATTGAGCGTTGGTCACGTCCACTCGAACAAAAAGGGCGTGAAGCTGACCGGCTTCAACAAGGTCAAGGAATTGCTGCAGGCAGACGGTAAGAACTACCAGAATGCTGCGCAGAACTCCTACTACAACTTCCGTGACCCATTCACCTTTGTAGACCCAGCGCACCCAGGCGAGACCTACATGGTCTTTGAAGGCAACTCGGCCATGGATCGCGACGATGCCAAGTGCACCGCTGAAGATCTTGGTTACCGCGAAGGCGAAACCAACGGTGAAACCGTTGAGCAAGTCAACAACTCCGGTGCAACCTACCAGATCGGTAACGTTGGACTGGCTCGTGCCAAGAACAAGGCACTGACGGAATGGGAATTCCTGCCACCAATCTTGTCGGCTAACTGTGTTACCGACCAGACTGAGCGTCCGCAGATCTACATGCAGGATGGCAAGTACTACCTGTTCACCATTAGCCACCGTTCGACTTTCGCCACCGGCATTGACGGTCCAGAAGGCGTCTACGGATTTGTTGGTAACGGCATCCGCAGTGACTACCAGCCACTGAACCGTGGATCGGGTCTGGCACTTGGCAGCCCAACGAACCTGAACTTCGCAGCAGGTACCCCATTCGCACCTGACTACAACCAGCACCCAGGCCAGTTCCAGGCATACTCGCACTACGTGATGCCCGGCGGTCTAGTTCAGTCGTTCATCGATACCATTGGCACCAAGGACAACTTTGTTCGCGGTGGCACCTTGGGCCCAACCGTTAAGCTCAACATCAAGGGCGACTCGGCAACTGTCGACTACAGCTATGGCAACAACGGACTTGGCGGATGGGCAGACATCCCAGCCAACCGTGAGCTGAAGAACAAAAAGAAGTAGCTCGAATACTTCATCAACGACTGTCATATCGCTAGGGGCAATATCCCAAGCGAATTGCGGTTAGACAACAGCGGCTCCTCCAACCAAGGTTGGAGGAGCCGCTGTTGTCTACCGACACGCATTCCTAGTCGGCGAAGCGAATACTAACCGTGGCGACCTCGACGAGGTACGGAAATGGCGATAGCACCCACTGCAATTAGGCCCAGTGCCAGGCCACCTGCAAGCAGTAAGCCAGAGCTAGCTCCGGTCTCTGCAAGCCTGTCGTCCTTGTGGTTCTCATCCTCGGATGTTTCCCGTTCATGATTTGAAGAAGACGGAGTGACAGTAGCGCTCTGTGACGGTGTGCTTACATCGGCTGACGGCTCAGAGGTTGGATCATCGGAAGGCACATTGGAAGGATCTTCCGATGACTCGACAGTTGGGTTCTCGGTTGGCTCAGTCGTAGGCTCTGGAGCAGAAGCAAACAGCCCAAACCAGGTGGAAACGGTTACTGAATCCTCAGCCGCTACACATGACTTTGCACCAGTAGCATCATCTTCGGAACCTGAAGTCGTCTTCTTAGTTCCCTTCAGATAGTACGTTCCGGCAGTTAGCTCGGGCGTTCAAGAATCGTTTATTACCAGAGACCTATCGTTGACAGTGAAGTCGACTGAGTGAGTGCCGTTGGTTCGCCATCCGAAGTGACGTACTGCAACTCGAAGTCGTAGTTGTCATCCGTGATCTGTGGGAACCCATTTGGAATCTTGAAAGTAAGTTCCTTTTGGCCGGTTTCCGCCAGTAGGACGCCGAGTCGGCTATCTACGATCTTCGAGTCCAGCGACAAAGCACTTGCACCAGCGAGAAGTGCAGAGATTACATGCCCGTTTGAGTCCTCAACGGAAACCAGTAACTGGTTATGGCCTTTGAGGCTACTGGCGAACGAATCATCAGCAGTGATGGTTAGCTTGCCGTCTTTGACTGACCCGGTAATGATTTGTGGCTTCGCCTCAGGAGAGCTTCGGTACGTTACAGCAACGTCGCCGTCGTCGACATGCGTATTCGTATTGAATACGTAAGTTCCTTCGGCAACAGACGAAGACTCACTGTCGTAGGAAAGATTCTCTTCCCCCGGCGCGACGTGGTTGCCTGACTCCGGATCTTGAGCTTCAGGAACTTCGGTTGGTTCTGCTGTTGGTTCCTTGGTTTCGGTAGGTTCTACTGTTGGTTCGGTGGTTGGTTCCGAAGTTTCAGTGGGTTCTGCCGTTGGTTCGGTGGTTGGTTCCGAAGTTGAATCGTACCGGGTTTAGTAGAGGCAAGGAAATTGGAATAGGAACACTTCTGTCTTGCCGATTAAATACACTGATGAACTGAAAACCCGAGCTATCGAGCTGGTGCTCCACGCCCAGTCGAATCCAGACACCTCCAATGGCGCCATCACGAGAGTCGCCAAGGAGCTGGGCCTGAGCAGCGAGACACTGCGTACTTGGGTCCGCAGGCATAGGACATGTGGTGCCGCTCTGCCCGAGCAGTCGATTGATTTGGAAGCCGAGAACAAGCGGCTGCGCGCCGAACTGGCCGAAACCAAACGTGCCAACGAGATCTTGAAGAAGGCAGCGACTTTCTTCGCGGCGTGAGCTCGTGGTGCCCTTCAAAGTAATTGTTGATTTCATCGATCAGCACAAAGACGAGCTCGGGGTCGAGCCGATCATCCGCGCGTTGCAAGGCACCCATGCGCAGATTGCCGTGAGCTCGTATTATGCGTTCAAGAAACGACCGCCCTCAGCCCGTAGCATGCGCGACGAACAACTACTGCCGAAGCTCCGTGCAGTGTATGAGGAGAACTATTCCTGCTATGGGGTGCGCAAAATGTGGCATGCCATGAACGATCAGCATGCGGAAGCGTTCGGGCCGATTGCCCGGTGCACTGTGGAGCGGCTGATGAAGAACCTGGGGATTGATGGAGTGCGTCGCAAGCGGAAGAAGCCCAAGACCCGCTCTGCGGATCCTGAATCATGTCCCGTGGATTGGTGGACCGGCGGTTCACTGCTGCAGCGCCCAACAGGCTTTGGGTGGCTGATATAACGTATGTTCCGACCTAGTGCGGGTGGGTCTATGCGATGTTCATTCTTGATGTGTTCAGCCGCGAAATCGTGGGATGGCAAGTGACGAACCACATGCGTGAATCCTTGGCCAGGGACGCGTTGATGATGGCTCTGGCAAGGAAATACAGGGATGGCGAGGACGTGACCGGCCTTGTCCATCACAGCGACAGGGGCGTGCAATTCCGATCCATTAGGTATGGGCAGGCGCTGGCCGAGTCGAAGGTCGTCGCCTCGGTTGGTTCCCGTGGGGATTCGTACGATAACGCCATGGCCGAAGCGCTGAACTCTGTTTACAAGGCGGAGTTGATTGATCGGCGTGAGTGGTCCGGACAGGTAGAGGTCATGGCCGAGACCTCTCGATGGGTTGGCTGGTACAACTCCCAGCGCCTGCATTCGGCACTCGGGTACAGGTCGCCGGCGGATGTTCATCAACAGTGGATGGGACGGCCTGGCACGCTCGCGGAAGCCGCGTAGGAAAAACAAGAAAAGGAGCCTCTACCAAACCCGGGGCTTGACAGGTTGCAAGGGTGTGGCACCGATGCTCGATCGGTGCCACACCCTTCTTCCGTTCCTGACGCTTTTACGTATCCCGGCAGCGGGTGCACCACCGATGCTCGATCGGTGCCACACCCTTCTTCCGTTCCTGACGCTTTTACGTATCCCGGCAGCGGGTGCACCACCTTCGGGTGCTGTTGTTGAACGGGCTAACCCTGAACGGTTGTTTTCCTTTATGCATGGCGAGCAACCCGAGAAGCAAAGCTGAGCAGTATCCTGTCCAGAAGGTGACCTATCTGGAAAACAGCAGATTACCGGCGGAGGGGACTGTACGTTCATCTATAGTGTCGCTGGGCATCGCTAGATTGGGTTCAAGCAAGTTTCCCTGCGTTGGCATCCAACCGTCGAAAGGCACAAATGGCACATCCATTACAGGTGCAAGATCGAATTCGTGGAGTTCTGGCCGGAATGGCGTCTGGCGATGCTCTCGGTGCTGGGTACGAATTCAACGCTCCCATGCCTGAATCCGCAGAAATTTCCATGATCGGTGGCGGATTGGGGAATTTCGCACCGGGGGAGTGGACTGACGATACGTCGATGGCAATAGTCATTGCTCGCGGCCTGTTGGGTTCCGGTGGCAGGTTTGATGCTGCGGCCAGCGACTACATGATTCGAGAATGGGCCAAATGGGCAGCCCAGGCTCCAGATGTCGGCAACCAGACACGGGCCGTCCTTTCCCGTGCCCAGCGAGTAGCGAGCGAAGAAGGACGAACCGAACCAAATACTGCTGACGCGCTGTCGGGCTCAGAAGAACTACATCGCAGAACTGGACGTTCCGGAGGAAATGGCAGCCTCATGCGTACAGCCCCGGTCGCCCTTGCCTATTTGTCGGAACCACCAGCTGTGGCCTTTCGCGCGGCTGTGGAGATCAGCAAGCTAACTCATTTTGATGATGAGGCCGCCGAAGCATGTGGCCTGTGGACGGTCGCCATTCAGCACGCGGTACTTACCGGCGAACTAGAGATCCGTGCCGGACTGCCACTGCTCAATCCAGAACGGGCAATGACATGGGAACAGCGCATCGAGCAGGCCGAAAATCGACAGCCTAGGGAATTCAGCAAGAATGGTTGGGTGGTCGAAGCGTTCCAAGGTGCTTGGAGTGCAATCACCAACGCCAAGGAAACTAGCAAGGAACATCATCTGGTTTCGGCATTGGAAGCGGCAGTTCGCGGAGGTGTAGACACCGACACCGTGGCAGCAATTGCAGGATCGCTACTTGGTGCAGCTAGAGGGTATTCGAGCATTCCCTTGCCATGGGTGGAAAATGTTCATGGATGGCCGGGCCTGAGGATTCAGCACCTATTAGATATTTCTACTGAACTAGCCGGTTGAATTCCAGCGGCGGATTTAGCGTTTAGTCCTTACCTGAGTGTCGTTGGTCAAGCTTTTGCGGTGGCACGACGCTGACTTCATGACGCACTCCTCGCACGTTAAGGCCAGCCACGTCTATCGCTAAGAACCAAGGGCCGGAATGGGGCACTTTAATGCGGTACGGAGCACGGCGGGCCAGCCCGCCGAAGGCATCGAATTCTTCGCCGTCCTGGAATGCCGCAAAATTTTCCGGATCCATCAACCTGAGGTGAGCCGGACCGCTGAGAATTACGACCAAGATGCTTCCCCGTTCAAGGAAGTCCCAGGAGTATTCGGCAAATTCAGGTTCCGCCATTGCTAGTCTCCTTGGTTTCAGATGGTTTGCTCAGTAGCGAGCCCAGTCCCAATTAACTCAGATTTAGGATGAAAGCGGCAAGACAGCTCATCATGCGTGCTCCGAGCTGCAGCGCGCGTTCATGGACCCAACGTTGGCGAGCCGGCAATCTGACCCCGATGCAAGATCCCGAGCAGCTCTGGAATCGACGGGGATGTCGGCGCGATCATTTGAAGGCCGTAAGTAAGTGAGCCGCTTCGTAATAAGTTGCGGCAACTGGAAACCTGAAGCCGTCTATTAACAGGGGTGGGGTAACGTTTCGTACAACTCGGGCTCTACGGGCCACAAGCGACAGGGTAGGATTCATGGATATATTGAGCTGGATTGGCCTAGAACAGCTTCGAATGTGTATTTGGATTCTGGCCATAGGTTTTGCCGTAGGAATGGGGCTCTGGCGTAGGCACCAGCTCGCGCTTGTTGGATTCGCTTCCACGCTGCTATTCGCTACTTTAAATGCTGGCGCTGGAATCTATGTGCTGAAGCACGTAGGTGATTCGCGGTGGACCGTTGGAGACCCTCCGATGAGCGCTCCGGAACTTTCCAACGTCCCATTTGCCGGCGAGTATTTGGAACCTTTGGAATCCTCATTGGAGTCGATCACTGGGCGGGTGAATTCCTTCTGGGAATTCAGCCAGGCACTGCCTGTTGCCCTCGATTTCTTCACACGCAGCGGCTGGGCCCTGCTGGTGGCAATCCCCTTGATCGTCATCGTTTTGGTTAGAAGCTATAGGACTGCCAGCAGGCGTCGAAAAGACCTGCAAGAACTCAACGGCACAGTGGCACAGCTCCAATCGGAGCTGGCTGCAATCAAGTTGGCTTTACCCGCAGAGAGTTGTCTAGCCTTGCCGCCGGTAAACCAAGAGCAGCCACGGCAGCAACGGACACGGCGAAAACAATAGTCGATGGCCAACAAGATGAGAACGGCAACGCATTTGCTTTGCACATCAGGGCAAATTCGGTGCCGTTTCATTTTTTAGGCCTGCGAACAGGCTATGCCAGGGTCGCGGTGTCGATCACGAAGCGGTAGCGTACATCAGACTTCAGAACACGTTCATAGGCGTCATTGATCTGGTCTGCGGAAATAACTTCGATTTCTGCGCCCAGACCATGCTCCGCACAGAAATCGAGCATTTCCTGGGTTTCTTCGATGCCCCCGATTTGCGAGCCGGCAAAGGAGCGGCGGCCGCCGATCAAGGCGAAGGCGTTCACCGGTAGCGGTTCAGCTGGGGCACCCACGTTGACCATCGTTCCATTGACACGCAGCAAGCCCAAGTAGTCGCTGATGTTGATTGATGCGCTGACCGTATTGATGATCAGGTCGAAGTGCTTGTGAAGATCTTTGAAGGTACTCTCGTCGCTGGTGGCGCGGTAGTCGCTGGCACCGAGCCTCAGTCCGTCGTCCTTCTTCTTGAGCGACTGCGAGAGCACGGTGACCTCTGCACCCATGGCGCTGGCGATCTTCACTGCCATATGCCCCAGTCCGCCCAGGCCCACTACTGCAACTTTCTTGCCCGGCCCGGCGCCCCAGTGTTTCAGTGGGGAGAACGTGGTGATGCCGGCGCAGAGCAGCGGTGCGGCTACATCGAGGTTGATTCCTTCCGGGATTTTCAACGCGAAGTTTTCGGTGACTACTACATGCGTGGCGTAGCCGCCCTGCGTCATCGTTCCGTCACGGTCAGTAGAACCGTAGGTTCCTACGCTTTGCTCGCAGAACTGCTGGTCGCCTGCGAGGCAGTTCTCGCACTCCATGCAGGAATTGACCAAGCAGCCAACGCCGACTCGATCACCGATTTTGTGCTTGGAGACGGCTGAACCAATTTCAGCGACGATTCCGGCAATTTCGTGGCCAGGGACCAGTGGGAAGGTGGGTGGTCCCCATTCACCTCGAACCGTATGGATATCGGAGTGGCAGATGCCCGAGAACTTGATGTCTATCAAGATGTCATGCGGGCCAAGTTCTCGACGCTCAATTTGAGTTGGTACGAGGCCTTCGGTTGCAGACGGTGCCGCATAGGCGTTAACTATGGTTGTCATGAGGTACTTCCTTTAAAGTTCTGGGCAAAAACAGATGCTGCGGCAATTCATGCCGTTTGGCGATAGCGATGAAGCCTTATGGAAAGAATCCGCAAAGCTAGCAGTTTGTCCTCGTGGCCTAAGAATTTAACGGTACAACAGTTTGAACCGCCCACTGCTTCTGCCAGCAAATTTCAAGGGAACGACAGTCCGTTGCCGTGGAGGGTAGCCTGCCAGCGCTTTCTCATGCAAAGAGCGGCTGACGGAACGACAGGGGTTGTCGTTCTATCAGCCGCTCAATCGCGGGCTACGGTTTGACGCCGTTAGCTATGGCGACTGCGACGGCGGATAGCCATGGCGATGCCGCCCACAATGATCAGGCCCAGCGCGAGCCCGCCAGCAATTAGCAGAGCACTGTTTACGCCGGTGTCAGCCAGTTCATCGCGTTGCTTCTTCTGGTTGTCATCCTTATCAGGAGCTTCCTGGGTGGCGCTAGCCGTCGGAGTATTCTCCTGAGTCGGTTCTACTGAGGGCGAAGCGCTCGGTTCCGCGGTTGGTTCCGCCGAAGAAGACTCAGTTGGCTCTTCAGTTTCTTCTTCGTTTGGCGAAGATTCGTCTGACGGAGCGTAGAGGCCGAACCATGTTGAGACAGTGAGCCCGGTTTCCTCTGCAGCTGGGTTCACGAAGGCTGCAGCTGCGGCTGCCGTGTCGCTGGTTTCTTCCTGCTGCTTGCCACTCAAGTAGTAGGTGCCTGCGGTAAGACTGGAAACTCTGGAATCATTGATTACCAAGGTTTCGCCGTCAACGACGTAATCGGCATCCGAGAGAACAGCTGGCGTTCCGTCTGCTGCCACGTATTCCAAATCGAAACTGAAATTATCGCTAGCCACGGTTGGGAATCCTGCAGGGATATCGAAGCGCAGGGCATCGGATCCTGCCTCAGAAAGCAAGACTCCCAAGCGATCATCGATGATCTCAGACTGCAGTTTCAGGACACTCTCACCGGATAGGAGCGCAGAAATGGCGTTTCCCTTTGAGTCCTCCACGGTGACCAGAATCTGGTTGAAGTCCTTGACGTTGTTGCCGAAAGAATCATCATCCTTGATAACAAGCTGTCCATCCTTCACGGTGCCCTCGATGGTCTGAGGTTCCGAACTTGGCGAAGTGCGGTAGGTGACAACTGCTTCGCCTTCTTCAACATCTGCGTCGACGTTGAATGCGTAAATTCCTTCAGTAGGATTCGACGAATCGCTGTCGTAGGCTAGTTGTTCTTCGCCTGGAGCTACTTGGTCGCCGGACTCTGGAGCTACTGCTTTGGGAACCTCGGTTGGCTCCGTAGTTGGTTCAGCCGTGGGTTCCGCTGTTGGCTCGGTTGTTGGTTCAGCTGTTGGTTCCTCGGTCGGTTCCGCTGTTGGCTCGGCTGTTGGTTCAGCCGTTGGTTCCTCGGTCGGTTCCGCTGTTGGCTCAGCTGTTGGTTCAGCTGTTGGTTCCTCGGTCGGTTCCGCTGTTGGCTCGGCTGTTGGTTCCTCGGTCGGTTCCGCTGTTGGTTCCTCGGTCGGTTCCGTAGTTGGCTCGGCTGTTGGTTCAGCCGTTGGCTCCGTAGTTGGTTCCTCGGTTGGTTCAGCCGTTGGCTCCGTAGTTGGTTCCTCGGTTGGTTCAGCCGTTGGCTCCGTAGTTGGTTCCTCGGTTGGCTCTTCTGTTGGTTCAGGCATCTCGCCATAAAGCCCCATATAGACCGATGCGTTTTGTTCTTTCGTGGTGCCGCGGAAAGTTACCTGATAGTCATCGCCTTCGACAAGCTCAGAAAGAATGGGGTCCGAGATGGTGAGTTGTCCGTCAGAGATGTCCACGTCAGTCAGCTCGACGTCAATGAATCCTCCGTTGGGGGCGTCGGCGGCATCACTGTAGTAATTGATGGATACAGTCGCCTGGCTAAGCCACGAAAGGCCGGAAGGAATATCGAAGGACCAAGCTTCTGTTCCAACTGGTAAAAACGGAACGGCATACTTTTGCCCTACTTCGTTGGTGACCAGCGAGATGCCTTGCTCAGGAACGTAGGGGACTCCACCGTGATGCACCATATCCGGGCCGACTTCTGGCCCGGTCGAAACGCTAAAAGATACCTGTCGTAATTGATCAGGCCACATACTGTAACCATCTGGCGAATCGAGTGGACCGTTGAGAACAACCTGGCCGTTTTCGTACTTGGCTTCTTGGATGCTGCCGGTGTTGGGTACCGAGGAAGAACTCAGCCACACCTTATCGCCTGATGAGACCAAACCAGTGTTGTCATTGAGTACGACTACGCCGTTTGCAGGATCGGATTCGTCATAGTTGAAGGTCCAGAATTCTTGGCCCTTGTCAACGACGGTAAATTCTTCGTCGTTGTAAATCGGGTAGGCTGCCTGTTCTGCTGCGACTTGGCTCGATGTGGTTTGAGGAGCCGCGACGGCTGGGGTGAACATTGTGGTTCCGCCAACAACACCACCTAGGGCAAGGGATCCGGCTGCTACGACAGCTAGTGGCAAACGTGCTTTGCGCACGATACTTTTTCGAGTCTGATTCACGCTAAAACCTTCAGAGTCAAGAAGAGGCGGGCAATGCTGAATCTGCGACATTGCAGACTAAATCCCTAGCCACTAGATCACGATTCAATGACTCTTTCAACCAGCAAGTGGATTTTTAATATTTAGCCATGCCGGCGGAGTATCGGGACAATCTTCCACTCCGACACCACGGTAAACAGGGTCTTTACTGGTCAGAGCGAAGATCGGCAAGCCTCAGGTGCGGCGGGCTGAAAACCGCTTCAAAGTCTTCATTTCTTAACCCTCCTTGGAGTCATCGCCATGCTGGCATAAAGCTTCCCGGCAACAAGCTGTATGGGCAATGGCAGGCACAAGTACCTGTTGCGCATTCCCGCAGCGGGCCGTCTAGGAGCACCCTCTGGCGCGAGACGATCATTGGGGAACTGCGACTTTTGCCAATTCCCGGTAGGCTAGTACATGGGTCTGCATGTTCTGTGCGGGCCCCGAATGAAAATAACTCCCAGGACTGACTGACCGTTGGTCCCGACCGCCAGTTTCCCGGTCCTCGGTAGTGACTTTCGCTAGGGCAAATAGCTGCCCCAGCGCGGGTCTCGATCGAAGACCAGATCTGGGTAGGGCCATACGGTTCGCTCATCCACCACGTGGGAGCGATCGAAAGGAGCACCCCCTTAATGGAGGGTCCAGAAATCCAATTCGCCGAAGCGCTGATCGACAACGGCCGCTACGGTACCCGCACCATCCGCTTCGAAACCGGCCGCCTCGCCAAGCAGGCAGCTGGCTCGGCAATGGTCTACATCGACGAAGAGACCGCGCTGCTCTCGGCAACCACCGCCGGCAAGCACCCGCGCGAAGGCTTCGACTTCTTCCCGCTGACCGTGGACGTCGAGGAGCGCATGTACGCTGCCGGCCGCATCCCGGGCAGCTTCTTCCGCCGCGAAGGCCGCCCATCGACCGAAGCCATCCTGGCTTGCCGCCTGATGGACCGCCCGCTGCGCCCAGCCTTCGTCAAGGGCCTGCGCAACGAGGTCCAGGTTGTCGTCACCGTTCTGTCCATCGAGCCAGATGAGCTATACGACGTCGTGGCAATCAACGCTTCGTCGATGTCCACCCAGCTGTCGGGCCTGCCATTCTCCGGCCCAATCGGTGGCGTTCGCGTTGCACTGGTTGACGACGGAAACGGCGCGCAGTGGGTTGCCTTCCCTAAGCACTCCGAGCTGAAGAACGCCGTCTTCAACATGGTTGTTGCCGGCCGCATCGCCGGCGATGACGTTGCCATCATGATGGTGGAAGCCGAAGCTACCGACAACGCTTGGGAACTGATCAAGGAACGCGGCGCTCAGGCTCCAACCGAAGAGGTTGTGGCCGAAGGCCTCGAGGCTGCCAAGCCATTCATCAAGGTCCTGTGCGAGGCCCAAGCTGACCTGGCATCCCGCGCTGCCAAGGAAACCGTTGAGTTCCCAGTCTTCCGCGATTACGAAGACGATGCCTTCACCGCTGTCGAGGCTGCCGCTTCGACCCGCCTGGCAGAGATCTACACCATCGCTGACAAGCAGGAGCGCGACAACGCCGCAAGCGACTACAAGGACGAGATCCTGGCATCGCTGGCTGGCGAAGGCAACGCTTTCGAAGGCCGCGAATCCGAGATCTCCAAGGCCTTCGGTGCGGTGACCAAGCACATCGTGCGCCAGCGCATCCTGACCGAGCAGATCCGCATCGACGGCCGCGGCCTGGCTGACATCCGCCAGCTGTCCGCCGAGGTCGAGGTGCTGCCTCGCGTGCATGGTTCGGCCATCTTCGAGCGTGGCGAAACCCAGATCATGGGCGTCACCACCTTGAACATGCTGAAGATGGAGCAGCAGATCGACTCGCTGTCCCCAGTGAAGTCCAAGCGCTACATGCACAACTACAACTTCCCGCCATACTCGACCGGCGAGACCGGCCGTGTTGGTTCGCCGAAGCGACGCGAAATCGGCCACGGCGCACTGGCAGAGCGCGCACTGGTTCCAGTGCTGCCAAGCCGCGAGGAATTCCCATACGCAATCCGCCAGGTCTCCGAGGCACTGGGCTCCAACGGCTCGACCTCCATGGGCTCTGTCTGCGCCTCGACCCTGTCGCTGCTGAATGCCGGCGTGCCGCTGAAGGCACCGGTTGCAGGCATCGCCATGGGCCTGGTTTCGGACACCGTTGACGGCGAAACCCGTTACGCTGCCCTGACCGATATCCTCGGCGCCGAAGACGCCATGGGCGACATGGACTTCAAGGTCGCAGGCACCTCCGAGTTCGTGACCGCGATCCAGCTGGATACCAAGCTGGATGGCATTCCGGCTTCGGTGCTGGCCGCCGCGCTGACCCAGGCCCGCGAAGCACGCCTGCACATCCTGAACGTGCTGAACCAGGCTATCGACGCTCCGGATGAGCTGAACGTCAACGCTCCACGCATCATTTCGGTGAAGATTCCAGTGGACAAGATCGGTGAGGTCATCGGCCCTAAGGGCAAGATGATCAACCAGATCCAGGAAGACACCGGCGCAGACATCTCGATCGAGGATGACGGCACCGTGCTGATCGGCGCAACCAACGGCGAATCCGCCGAGGCTGCCCGTTCGGCCATCAACGCCATCGCCAACCCCCAGGTTCCTGAGGTCGGCGAGCGCTACCTGGGCACCGTCGTGAAGCTGACCACCTTCGGTGCGTTCGTTTCGCTGACCCCGGGCAAGGACGGCCTGCTGCACATCTCCGAGCTGCGCAAGATCAACGACGGCAAGCGTGTCGAGGACGTCGAAGACGTTGTCGGCGTTGGCCAGAAGCTGCAGGTGGAGATCACCAAGATCGATGACCGTGGCAAGCTGTCGCTGGCTCCAGTCGTCGAGGAAGAAGCTGAAGTAGCAGTAGCTGCTGAGTAGTCTTTAGATTCCTGCAGGAAAACCCCGATTCACTTTGGTGAATCGGGGTTTTCCTTCTCTTCAGACCAGCTTGATTGGCATGGCTGGCAGGCCAGCGCCTACGCGGGTGCCGCATCCTCGCTGATGCCGGTGGCGCTCAGCGCCTCGAAGTGCAGGACTTCGACCTCGCGGCGATCCTCCTCCAGCTCCAGTGCCCGCTCGGCCCGGGTGAAGGAATCCTTTGCCTGAGCCTTCAAGGCTGCCGTCCATGGGGTATCGGAGCGCGCCATCAGGGCACCGAGTTCCTTTTGGATCCGCATCATGACTTCGACGTCCGAAGCGCCATCGCGCGAGGTTGCGCGGAAGGCATCCTGGAGCATGTCCTGCGGCTCAAGCGGGCGAAGGTGGACCCGCCCGGCGTCCGGGGAATCCGGAATCCTTGCCTGCATGGCGATGTCCAGTACGCGGTGCGTTGCTTCCAGAACCTCGATGGCGGTTCCCGGATCATTGATTCCGGGGGAGAGAGACTTGCTGGAGATTTCCGACAGCGCTATCAGCCCGAGCCGCGGATCCTGTTCGAAAGTCCGGTGGTTGGCGATCACGAAGGCCCGCTGGATCGCTTCCTGACTCTCTTCCGACACCTTGCCGCTCAGGTACGCAATGGGATGCCCGGCAAAGATCCTTGAGCCTGGGCGGCGTTCGACCCAGAGCTGGCAGTTTTCCTGCTCGGCAATGCGCTGCAGAGCTGCCACGTCGACCTTGACCACGAATCCTGGATGGTCGCATTCCAGCGGGATGGCAGTCGTAGGCGGATCAACCCACCGCCGTCCGCCGAGCAGCGGCTGCTCGGCGTAGTCCGACATGGCCTGGGAGGCGGCATCGCCGACCCGGTCGATGATGTCGGCCATGCGGCCGAAAGTGGTGAGGAACGAGATCCAGCGCAGCAAGGTCACCAGCACCACGGCAATGACCAGGATGGTTCCCAACAGCAGCAGCGCTTTTTCCGAGCTGGAATAGACATCCAAGGACAACGCGATGATCCCGACGATGGAGAATGCGAAAGCCCCCACGAAGGTAGACAGGGCAGTATGCGAGGTCCGGTCGGCAATCAGCAGCTGGATGGAGCGGGGAGTACCGATTTGCGTGGCAGTGGAGTATGCCGAGACCATCGTGGTCAGGGAAAACGTCGTGACAGCCAGCATCGACGTGGCCAGGATCTGCAATAGCGTCGCGGCGGCATCGTTGCCGAGCGCTTCCAGCAGGTTCGCCGGAATGAGATTGCCCAGTGCTGGTGCGGCGGTGGCCAGAAGGATTCCAGCTACGGTGAATACTGTGGCCCGGAACCAGATTCCGCGCAGCGACTGCTTTGCATAGTTCAGTGCTCTTACCATGAATCCTCCTTGTGTCCTCTGCCGGCGGCAGTGACCGCACCCTATGCTTCTCGCAACTATGCGATGCGGTTGTACCGCTGTTGCGCAACCCGTGGAAGTGAGTTTACGCTACCGACCCATGTCGGGACTCGAATCGGTGGCCCGCCCATTCCGAGGGGTGGCCTATCGAGAGCATGGTTCGTCAGAAGATACGGTGGGAGCGCTGCAATGCTCGCTCTCGTGGTTGATTTGTGCTTCTCCGAGCGCGCACCAGTTCAAATCGGGCAGAGATCAGCGTACCGGGCGCAATTCACGAGGGGCATCGGCGGAGTATCGCAATGCGTTGGCTTCCGCGGTCGGGAGCCGCTACCCGGAATTCTTGCACTGACCACCTAGGATGGTAATGAGACATGGAAATTCGGCCGTACGGCAAATGAAGGACGTTGGATCAGTGGATATCGGCGGGACGAAATTGCAGCACCAGAATCTGCTGGTGACGCTGTTTGGCTTGTATGGCGAAACCTCAGGTGGATCGTTCCCCGTTTCAGCCATTGTCGAAATGTTCGACGCGCTGGGAATCCGTTCTCAAGCCATACGGTCAACCCTTTCGCGCTTGAAAAGCAACGGCGTGCTCGTAAATGAGCGAGCGCGCGGCGAATCCCACTACCAGCTATCGGCCGAGGTGCTGGACAGCTTCCGCAAGGATGACCGGCGGATCTTTGCCCCGTCCCGTTCTTCTTCCGGAGAAGCATTGATTTTGGCCATTTTCTCGGTTCCCGAGAGTGAGCGGAATCGCCGCTACGAACTTCGCAGCGAGTTGGCGAGCATGGGCTTCGGGATGGTGACTGGCGGGGTAGCCGTGGGCCCGCAACTGGCCTTCGAGCAAGCCAAAGCCCGCCTAGACGCACGAGAGCTGACCAAGTATGTCGAGTTCTTCCGGGCAGATTACATGTCGCCTGAAGAAATCCGGGACCGGGTGGCCCAATGGTGGGATCTTGAAGCGCTGGACCGGCAGTATACGGACTTCCTCCAGCTATATGTCGGGCGTTTGGGAAGCTGGCAACTACAACTGGAAGGACCTTTCGATTCCTTCGAGCAGCGCATTGAACTGGAGCGTGCGGCCTTTTCTTTCTATGTCCCGATGCTGACCAGATGGCGTCGATTCCCTTACCGAGACCCGAACCTGCCCTTCGAGTACCTGCCTGAAGGGTGGAAGGCCCCGCAAGCCAAGAAGACCTTCCTGACATTGCATGCGTTGTTGGCCCCGCATGCGGAGCTGTACGCGAACCGGCTACTCGGCTCGCGCGTCGGCTAGCACTTTCCCCATCCAGGAGCGTACGTCCTGCCAGTGGTGCTGTTGCGGGTCGATGATCTCGAAGTGGTCGAGTTGCTGATGGAACATTTGGTCCGGCTGTGCTTTTCCGGCCAGGTCAAGCACGTACTGCCGCGTGTGCTCCAGCGGGACCCTGTCGTCGTTGGCCCCATGGACCAGGAGCATCGGCACCTCGGGCGGCAGAGCCTGGATTGGCGAGGCCATGCGGTAGATCGCCGGAATCTCAGCCGGGGAACCGCCGAAGTATTCCTTCGCAGCATCCTCGCCTAGTCCCTCTGCATGCACCTTGGCCGCGTCGGTGACCGGGGCGAGGGCGATTACGGCCGTTGCCAGACCGGAGTTGAGCAGCGCCAATTGTCCGCCGACCGAATGCCCAATGAGGATTACCGTGTCCGGACGCCCCTGACGGCGTAGTGTGCCGCGCACGAGCGCGATGGCCTTGGCTGTATCCAAAGACGGGATAGGCCAGGAATGCTCCGGTCCACGCCGGTATTCGATATTGGCTACGCTCCAGCCCGAACGCAGCAGGTCGTCAACCAGCGGCTGCATCACGCCGGCGGTGATTCGTTGGCGCCAATAGCCGCCATGCACCAAGACCGCAGTGCCCGCAGATGGTCGCCGATCCGGGTGCATTAGTGAGACATATTGGTCGGGGTGCTCCCCATAGCTGAAGACTTCGGTTTCCTGCGACTGATCCGGCACTGCGTTGTTCCTTTCATCAAGCAGTGGCCGGCGGGGAACCCCGCCGGCCATCTAGACATTTCTAGCAGTGCTACTCCGCACCGGGTACGGAACCCGGCGGCAGGAAGTTCACGTCGCGCAGGGCTGAGCGTCGGACAACTTCCTCCGGATCGGCCAAGTTGTGCAGTTCGTCGAAGAGTGTGGACAGCTGGCCTGCGGGGCTGACCCAGAACAGCGATTTGCCCGGTGCGCCATCCTTGACGTAGTACGCGTGTGGAAGGCCCATCGGCATTCGGACCGTATCGCCGGGTCCGGCCTTGAACCATTCTCCATCCAGGTAGAGGGTGTAGGTGCCTTCCATGATGTAGATGTGCTCATCTTGGTTAGGGTGCACGTGCGGGGGGACGCCTGTGCCGGTGGGATCCAAGGACAGCCATGCAAAGCTGCTGGAGCTCTCGACCTTGGACAGATAAGTGTGGCCCAGGACATTCCACGTCTTGTTGCCCATTGATTCGCTGGCCAAGGTGATGCCCTTGGGCAAATCGCCGAGAATGATTTCCTGGCCTTGTTGCTGTTCCATGTTGACTCCTAGGAAGGGTAGATAACTGGCGCATTCAGCATGACATGAATCACATTGGATATGCAATAGGTCTTGCGATCGCAAAATCTGCTGTATATGCTTTCTAACACTTCGGCCAATGTCGCCGGATTCTTCACTACCCTCGCAATTCACGCATCGTGGTCGATGGGACCCTTTGCTGCACTCCACGAGTAAGGCACCAATGTGAATAACACTCAGGCAACAGGAATGAGCGTCTATACGCTCGGCACCGGAGGCGGCCCGATCGTCTCCAGTTCCCGTGCTGGCACCAGTACGGCGATTCGGGTCGATGGGGCAACCTACGTGATCGACTGCGGCATGGGAAGCATCCGCAACTACCGCGCGCATGCCGATTGGGGCGAATTGCGCGCGGTGCTGCTGACGCATCACCACTCGGACCATATCTACGACCTCGGCTCCTACTTGGTGACCGGGTGGCAAGTTCCGGGAGAGTCCTTCACCCGTCCTATTCAAGTATTCGGCCCCGGCCGGCCCAACCGCATCCCCGCGCTTGACGGGGAGCATGAACAGCAGATCGCCGCACGCATCGCCGAACGGGAAATGACGAGCACCGAGGAAATTGTGGATGCGCTGCTGGACAGGGTCTTCTCTTCTGACGTGGTAATCCGCATGGCCGATGAAGGACGCGACGAACCACATGAATGGATCAGATCGCAGAACATCCAGATTCCTGAATCGGCAGGTGCCTGCGCCGTGGACAACCGGCATCCGGATATGGAACCCTTCGAGATCTACAGTGATGAGCTGGTGACCATCTCCGCAATCCTGGTCGACCACCGCCTCTGCTTCCCGGCTTTTGCCTACCGCATCGATTCGCAATACGGATCGGTCGTGGTCTCCGGCGATACCGCTTACTCGGAGAATTGCATCAAGCTTGCCCGGGGCGCCGACCTATTGCTTCACGAGGTCATCGACCTGCCGGGCATCCTGGCGACATTCCCGGATGGCCCGACGCGTGATGGCATCGAGGTGCACCTGCGCGAGTCGCACACCCCGTACAGCGAGGTAGGCAAGGTCGCCGCGAAGGCCGGAGTTGGTGCTCTGGTGCTGCACCATATTGTTCCCAACACCCCTGGCGCCGCCGATTTGGAGGCTATGCTGGAGACCGCACGCGGTGATTTCTCCGGGAACGTAACCATCGCCGAAGACAATGACGTCTACAGCGTCGGCCCGGTAGCGGTGGAAATCTCCGCTGCAGAATCCAATGGGAGCTTGGTATGAGCACGACGCAGAATCTCGCTGACCACACGTTGCGTGCTGCCATTGCCAACGGCAAGATGAACCGGCGCGCCTGGCTGGTTACCGGCATGCTGGTGCTCTTCCAGATCGTGAACTTCGCGGACAAGGCAGTCCTCGGGCTTGTGGCGGATCCTGCCATGCGCGAACTGGGGCTAAGCGCCGGCCAGTTCGGTTTCATCGGCAGCGCCTTTTTCTTCCTCTTCGCCATCGTCGGCATTGTTGTCGGTTTCCTGGCCGGAAAGGTATCCACCCGTTGGATCCTGCTGACCATGGGTGTTGCGTGGGCCGTGCTGCAGTTCCCGATGCTCTTTGGCGGAGGCGCGGCCATCCTCCTGGTCACACGCATCCTGCTGGGTGGCGCGGAAGGGCCTGCGACTCCCATTTCGCTGCAGCATGCCCATGGCTGGTTCAACGCCAAGGAGCGAGGCCTGCCCAGCAGCGTCATCGCTGCCGGCTCCACGTTGGGGCCGATTGTCGCTGCTCCCATCCTGGCATGGATCATCGCCAACCCGGCGCTGGGCTGGCGCTGGGCCTTCGGCTTCCTGGGGATTTTCGGTCTGATATGGAGCCTGGGCTGGCTGCTGGTAGGCCGCGACGGACCCTATAGCCATGCGAAGCCGGGACCTTCGAAGAACGACTCCGTTGCTCATTCCGGGGCCCATGCTGAATCCGCCGCAACAGGCGAACCGCAGCAGGAACAACCGGCAGCGCTTGATCCCGAGGGCAAGGGAAGCATTGCGGATTCTTCCGATCTGCTGAAAATCGTCCCGATACGACGCGTCCTTGGCTCGTGGATGTTCGTGGCGGCGGTCCTCGCGGGTGCAGGTTGCTTCTGGGCCCAGGGATTCTTGACCACCTGGTCGCCGAAGTACCTGGGATCCGTAGTGGCGTTGAGCCCGGAGATGATCGGCTTGGTTTCGACCTTCCCATGGGTGGTCGGCGCCATCGCGTTGCTGGTCCTGGGCTTCGGCTCCCGCTACTTGATGAAGCGCGGGGTGACTGTTCGCTGGGCCCTGGGTGCGCTGTTCGGCGCTACGCTGCTGATCTCGGGGATCTGCTTCTCGATCCTTCCGTTCCTCTCCGGCTACGCCGCCGTGGCGATGCTGACCCTGGGCGCAGGAACCGCCATGATCTACCCGCTGGCTCCCACAGCGATCGCATTCAGTGTCTGTTCCAAGCAGCGTGCGGCTCTCATGGCCACGTTGACGGGCCTGGCCTCAGTGGGTGGCGTGGTCGCTCCGGCAATGGTTGGCGGCTTGATGGATCGCGCAGGCTACATTCCCAGCCCGAAGGGCGTGGCCGACTCGGCGGAGATGGCAGGGCTGCTGGCCCAGGGCATGAATACCTCATTCGGGATGATCGGCATCTATCTGGTCATCGTCGGCATCTTCTGCGTCCTGATGCTCAATCCGGATCGGACGGCCCGCAAGCTGCAGACCAGCTTCACGTTCACCGGCTAGCACTGGCCATCGAGATAGCCCTAACTGGGCGGCAAAACCCCATCTGCACAATGTGTGGATGGGGTTTGCTGATCGCTCCGGTTCTGCCGCTCAAGCTCGGAAACGTCTAGTTGCAAGGTGCTGCGCTGGCTCGCTGCAGATGCGATAAGCCAAGCAGGGGGTCCTGCCAAGGGCGCGGTGGCAAAGGGGTGGACGCAGTAAAAGGACAGGCGAAGTAGGGGGCAAATGCATCTATGCTCAACGTTGGGAATCGCACGGAATAGATGCATCCGGGAGTATTGCAAGATCACTTGATAGAAAGCGAAGTCCGCATGCTGCAGCGTCGGCATGGATCAAGGATGGGCTGGCTCGGTTTCAGGATGGACAAGAAAGAACCGTGGCACACCACCGCCAGGGGGTATGCCACGGTTCGCGGCCGAAGGCCGCGGACGAGAGAAGACCAGTATTATTCGGAGGCCAGCGCCCGCTGCGAGTCAACTGGCTGCGGTGCGCTTACGGTGATTTGCGGAGGAATCAGTGCCACAGAAATTGCGGCGATCACGCCGACGACAGCAAAGAATACGAAGTTGAACTCGAAGCTGATTCCTGTTGCCGCGATCCAGCCGCCGATGATGGGACCAGAAATTGCGCCGATGCGGGCGAAGGACAAGGCCCAGCCTGTGGCTGTGCCGCGCTGCGCGGCCGGATAGTAATCGGCGATGTATCCGGTGAGTACCAGCGAGGTAGAAATCGATCCGATGCCGGCAAAAGCCACGAAGAACAGGTTGACCAGCATGGTGTTGGGGAACATCAACAGCAAGATGCCGCCAGCGCCGAGCAGGTAGAAGATCACCAGAATTGTCTTCTGCCCGTACTTGTCGGCCAGGAAACCCAGCGCCAATCCGCCGGCAGCCGAGGCAAGGGAGAAGACCAGCAAGAAGGTCAGCGAGGAACCGAGGTTGTACCCTGCGCTGCGCATGATCTGCGGCAGCCAGGTATTCAAGCCATAGACCAGGACCATGCCGCAGAACAGCGAGATCCAGAAGAAGATCGTCGAACGCAGGTACGTGCCGGAGAACATGGAAGCCATGACTTGGCGCCAAGGGGCTTTTCCGGCGGGAACCGGCGGCGCAACGGGTTCGTAGTTGCAGATGCCCTGCCGGGCGGCCAATGCCTTGGCTTCGCTGATCCGGCCCTTGGACACCAGATACTCAAGGGACTCCGGAAGCATCCAGGCAACTAGCGGAAGCAGCACGACAGGAAGCGCACCCACCGCGATGACCCCGCGCCAGCCCAGGGTGGGCAGGAGCGACATGGCGACCAAAGCAGCCGCGACGATTCCCAGTGAATAGCCCGAGTACATGATTCCGTAGTTCAGCGACCGCTTCTTGGGTGGCGAATACTCGATGGTCAACGCAGCGGCCACCGGGATGATGCCGCCCATGCCCAGTCCGCCGATCAGCCGGAAGAGGCCGAACATCTCCGGGGTCGGGGCTAGCGCGGCACCGGCCTGGGTGATGGTGAAGACCAGCATGGCCAGCAGCAGCATGCGCTTGCGCCCGATGATATCGCTGAGCGTGCCGATGAACAGCGCGCCGAAGAGCATGCCCACCAGCGCGTAGGCGCCCAGCCCTCCGAGCTCCATGGGGCTCAGCGACCATTCCTTGTAGTCTGCCAATGCCGGGAGCACTGCACCGAGCACGCCAACATCGTAGCCTTCAGCCAGGATGGCGAGCCAGCACGCGAAGAGCACCATTGTGGTGGTTCGTTTGGGGATTTTCCAATCCGCGGATGCGGGGGAATTTTGCATCTTTTCACTCTCCTTGGGTGGGTTGGGCGGAATTCGGTGAACACCAATAGGATTATCACGTTAAAGTGACGTGCGTTACAATAGCAATACAGAATAATTGAGGGGGATCTTGATGCCGAATTCCGCTAGGGCAGATGAACCGAGCGAAGTGCCGCTGCCTCCGGCTGCCGACTTCATTGCTTCAGGAATCGCGGGAACGTCGCTGGAGCGCACTATCGAGTGGGTGGATACCGATGCTGCAGGACACCAGCACAACTCGGCCATCCTGCGCTTCGTCGAGGCGGCCGAAGCCAAGCTGTTCCGTGAGGCCGGTGCGCAGTCCTACTTCTCCATCTCGCCGCGAGCCAGGCATGAGGTCGACTACCGGGCCAAGCTGTATTTCGGCCAAGTGGTGACCGCGGCGGTGCGCGTGGAAAAAGTTGGACGCAGCTCCATGACCTTCGGATTCAAGGTCTGGGGACATCCGCATCGAGATCGCGGGCTCGTTGTTGCCGCCGAAGGCCGCTTTGTAACCGTGTGTGTTCCTGTCGGCGCGGAGGGCTCGGCCCCCTGGCCTCAGGAAATCCTCGAGAGTATCGAGGCTGGTTCCTGACTTGGATTCATCCCTCGCTCGCGTACCACCAGGCGTGAGTGCCCGTCCGTGCATTGTGGATCATGGTCTCATTTGGGCATGTTGTTGGTTCCTGGTGGCGCGACTGGTAGATTGAACCTAATTTGGTAAATGTGACGATCGTCATAATTACACTAGGGTTCACATGGCCCTGGATCACCTTTGCCCGAGGAGACGCAATGCCTGCCATAGAAGAAGCCGATCTGAACACGATGCTGACGGCGTTGGCCGCCGGCACCATCCACGTCCACGACTTGACTGCTCCGCTGTCGGACACCACACCGACCTTGGTGTTGCCAGATCCGTTCTCGAACCTGATCGATTTCAGCCTCGAGGAGGTTTCGGCCTACAACGAGCTTGGTCCGTTCTGGAAACACCACAACATCCATACGGGTGAACATATCGGAACCCATATCGATGCGCCGATCCATTGGGTTTCAGGTCGAGAAGGCAAGGATGTGTCGCAAATCGATCCGCAACGGCTAGTGGGTCCGGCAGTCGTGCTGGACTTCAGCGAACAAGCGGCAGCCGATCCGGATTTCCTCATTGATGCCGTGCACCTGCACCAGTGGCAAGAGGACCATGGAGCCTTCCCTGCCAATGCTTGGCTCCTGTTCCGTACAGGGTGGGAGAAGCATGACCATGACAAGCAGGCTTTCTTGAATTTCGACGCGTCCGGCTCGCATACGCCGGGTTTCACCTCCGAATGCGCCAAGTACATTGCTGAGGAACTGGACATTTCCGGTATTGGTGTGGAGACCGTGGGAATTGACGCCGGCAGGGCCGGTGAACTAGATCCTCCGTTCCCCATGCATTATTTCCTGCTCGGTGCCGACAAATACGGAATCACCTCGCTGAAGAATCTGGACAAGCTGCCGGCTTTCGGTGCCATGATCGTCGTCGCCCCGCTGCCCATCGTCGGAGGCACTGGTGCGCCAACCCGGGTACTGGCAATGGTTCAGAAATGAGGTTCCGGCGACCCGTGGCCACCGGCATTGCGCAGAAAGAGAGGAAAACCAATGAATGTCGCTGAACTAGTTGGCAAGACCTTGGCCGAACTCGGAGTGGGACATTCCTTCGGGGTGGTTGGCAGTGGAAATTTCGCTGTCACGAATGCGCTGATTGCGAGCGGTGTGCCGTACACCGCTGCTCGGCATGAAGGCGGAGCAGCGACGATGGCCGACGCCTATTCGCGCACCAGCGGCAAGGTTTCTGTGCTGTCGGTGCATCAGGGCTGCGGCTTGACTAATGCCGCCACGGGTATTGGCGAAGCTGCCAAATCCCGCACGCCGATGATTGTGCTCGCGGCCGAGGCGGCACCTAGCGCGGTGTACTCGAATTTCGCCATGGACCAGGATGGGCTAGCGGGCTCTATCTATGCCATTTCCGAACGCGTGCACAGCTCCCAAAGTGCGGTGGCCGATACAGTTCGTGCTTACCGCAGGGCTGTCAACGACCGGCGGACCGTGGTGTTGAATCTGCCACTGAACATCCAAGGCCTCGAAGCACCGGAAGTCCCTGCTGCAACCGAGATCGTTCCGATGGAGCCGATTCGCCCATCGCGTGCCGCGGTGCGGGCACTGGCAGTGCTGATCGAGAATGCCCGGCGCCCGGTGTTCATCGCCGGACGTGGCGGACGCGGCGCCAAGGCAGAGATTCTCGCGCTTGCTCGGCACAGCGGGGCACTGGTGGCGACCTCGGCGGTGGCCAAAGGCTTGTTCAATGGCGAGGAATTCAGTCTCGGGATTTCCGGCGGGTTCTCTTCGCCGCTGGCTGCGGAGCTGATTTCCGGCGCGGATTTGATTGTGGGATTTGGCTGCGCCCTGAATATGTGGACCATGCGCCATGGACGTCTCATATCCGATGGCACCAAGGTAGTGCAGGTGGATCTGGAAGAGCCCGCGCTGGGAGCGAATCGTCCCATCGATTTGGGCGTCGTCGGCGACTCGGCGCAATGCGCCCGCGACGTGCTGGAATATCTTGAGGCGCAGCGGATGCCGATGCGCGAAGGCTACCGCACCTCTGCGGTGCGCCAGCGGATCGACGAAGGCGCCAACTGGAGTCATGTTGACTATCGGGATCTGTCCACGGAAGACTGCATCGATCCGCGAACCTTGACCAAGGCGCTGGATGAGTTGCTGCCGAAAGAGCGCCTCGTCAGCGTGGACTCGGGCAACTTCATGGGGTATCCCAGCCAGTTCCTGTCAGTTCCCGACGAGCACGGTTTCTGTTTCACCCAGGCATTCCAGGCGATCGGCCTGGGGCTGTACACCGCTATCGGTGCGGCGCTGGCCCAACCCGGCCGTTTGCCAGTGTTGGGTACCGGCGATGGCGGATTCCACATGGCCATCGCCGAACTGGATACTGCGGTCCGGCTGAAGCTGCCACTTGTGTGCATCGTCTACAACGATGCCGCCTACGGGGCGGAAGTGCATCATTTCGGCGAGCCTGGCACGGAACAGAATATGGATTCGGTGACTTTTCCGGACAGTGATTTCGCAGCCATCGGCCGTGGCTTCGGGGCTGATGGCATCACGGTGCGCACGCTTGCGGATCTCGCAGCGGTCGCCGAGTGGCTAGGCTCGGATCCCGACCGGCCGCTGATCATTGACGCGAAAATCGCTTCGGACGGCGGCGCCTGGTGGCTCGCGGAGGCCTTCAAGGGGCACTAACCCTGTGCAGGAATAGCGGTTGCTGCTTGGATACCCTGGCGCGGCGTGCACAAAGTGCGCAACGCCGGGGTCTTCTTTTTTCGCTAGAGGGCGTCGCTGACGTTCTAGACATTGCGCGCCTGGCCTATAATCCGATCGCATCTTGCCAGGCGCAGGTTCCTGCATGCGCCAGCGCTATGCGCTTGCGCATCTGGAAATACAGGGCAGAGGCAACAAAGGCGAATCGCAAGCCGAGGAGCAGTGCGATGGAGAGCTGCTGGGCGAACAAAGCCGGTACCAGCATTGATGCTGTCGTCGCCAGGGGCAATCACGCTCAGCTGGCGCGAACTACGTTATCTCGATAATCCGGGTTCACGCTGCGCGAGTCGAGTACGGGAAGATTTCGTTGAACAGTCCAACGGAGGTTCGGTAATGGATTGGGATCCCGGCCAAGCGGTGCGTAGTGGTTCCCAGCGAGGCAAAAGCACGCAGGTCCGGCGGCCCTGAAGGGGCCACCGGACCTGCGGTGCGCAGCAACAGCTAAACGCTGGTTACCAAATTAGAAGTAGCGGATTCATTGGAAGGAGTCCAGCGCAGATGAGTTTGCTCCAGTTCCTCTTCTTGGCGGACCAGTGAGAGCCGAGGGCGGACGGCATCCGTGCGCGCGGCAGGCGGCTTGCGGCGTCCAGCCTTGAACTGCAGCGGCCACGTTGCGCCGTCGCCGATGTAATCCTGTTCGGCAGCTGCTTGCAAGGTCCACTGCGGGTTGTACAGGTGGGTGCGGCCCAGTGCCACCAGATCCGCGCGGCCCGCCAAAAGGATCGAATTCACGTCGTCGTAGGAGGATACGGCACCGACAGCGATGACCGAGGCTCCTGCCTGTGCGGCAACCTGGTTGCGGATCTTGTCGGCGAACGGGGTCTGGTAGCTGCGCCCGAAGGCCGGCTTCTCGTCCTTCACAATCTGCCCGGACGAAACATCGATAAACTGCGCGCCGTGGGCGATGAACGCTCGGGAGATCTCAACTGCGTCATCGTCGGTATTGCCGCCCTCGGCCCAGTCGGTGGCCGAAACGCGCACGCCGATGGTCTTGTGTGCTGGCCAAGCTTGGCGGACCGCATCCAGCACTTCCAGCGGGTAGCGCAACCGGTTCTCCAGGCTGCCGCCGTACTCGTCGGTGCGCTGGTTGGACAGCGGGGAGAGGAAGGACGAGAGCAGGTAGCCGTGGGCCATGTGCACTTCCAGCACGTCGAAGCCTGCGGCATCGGCACGGCGGGCCGCGGCGACGAACTGCTCGCGCACCTCGTCCATCTGCGCACGGTCCATTTCCACCGGTACGTGGCAGCCTTCGCCATAGGGGAGTGCACTAGGGGCGATGACTTCCCAGTTGCCTTCTTCCAACGGCTGGTCGATGCCTTCCCACATCAGTTTTGTCGAGCCCTTGCGGCCAGAGTGCCCCAGCTGCACGCCGATCTTGGCATTCGAGTTTCCGTGCACGTAGTCGGTCACGCGCTTCCAGGCTTCTGCCTGCTCATCGGTGTACAGGCCGGTGCAGCCCGGGGTGATGCGCCCGATATCAGAAACGCAGACCATTTCGGTCATCACCAGCCCCGCTCCACCCATTGCCTTGGAGCCCAGATGGACCAGGTGGAAGTCACCGGGCACTCCGTCGGTGGCCGAGTACATGTCCATGGAAGACACCACTATTCGGTTCACCAGGTCGGTGTTGCCCAATCGGTGCGGCTGAAACATCGCTGGTGCCGCGGAAGGTGAAGCGTTGAGTCGAGCGAAGTTCTCGTCTACCTGCTGTGCAAATCCGGTATCGCGCAGCTTGAGATTCTCATAGGTGATGCGCCGCGAGCGGGTGAGCAGGTTGAAGCAGAACTGAACCGGGTCCTGATCCTTATACTGGCCAATGTTCTCGAACCATTCCAGCGAGGCCTGGGCCGCGCGCTGGGTGGATTCCACCACCGGGCGGCGCTCGGTCTCGTAGGCGGCAAGTGCCGAGTCCACGTCGGCATGCTCATGCAGACAGGCTGCGAGGGCCAGGGCATCCTCCATGGCCAGCTTGGTGCCCGAGCCGATGGAGAAATGGGCGGTGTGCGCGGCATCGCCCAACAGCACGATGTTCTCGTGGCGCCAATTCTCGTTGCGTACCGTGGTGAAGTTGATCCACTTCGAGTTGTTGGTCAGCACTTGGTAGCCGGCCAGTTCCTCGGCGAAGATCTCCGCGACCTTGTCCACCGACTTCTGGTCACTCACGCCGGGGGCGAAGACCTCATGCTCGGTCTCATCGAATCCGGCCGCACGCCAAACATCCTCGTGCATTTCGACGATGAAAGTCGAACCCTCGTCGGAATATGGGTAGCCGTGGATCTGCATGGTTCCGGCATCAGTTTCCTTGACAAAGAATTTGAAGGCCTCGAAGACCTGGTCGGTACCCAGCCACATGTACTTGGAAGTCCGCGGATCTAGGGTGGGCTTGAAGGAAGCTGCGTACTTGGTGCGCACCGCGGAATTCAGCCCATCGGCCGCGAGCACCAGATCGTAGTCGGCCGCCAGCTGCTCAACATCCGGGGCAACGGTGGAGAAGCGCACATCCACGCCCAGCTCGAGGCAGCGGCGCTGCAGCAGCTGCAGCAGTTCCTTGCGGCTCATGGCAGCGAACCCCTGGCCACCCACGGTGTGCATCTGGCCTCGGAAGTGGATATCGATGTCGCTCCAGCGGGCGAAGCGCCGGGACATGTACTCGGCAACCACCGGATCGGCATTGCCGATGCCTCCGAGGGTCTCATCGGAGAACACCACGCCGAAGCCGAAAGTGTCTGATGCGGCATTGCGTTCCCACACGGTGACATCGTGGTGTGCATCCAGCTGCTTCATCAGGGCCGCGAAGTACAGGCCGCCAGGGCCGCCGCCGATAACTGCAATCTTCATGGTGTGTCCTTTCATCAGCCCCGGAGGGCGATTGGGCCGTGGCCCGAAAATTTTCTGGGTAGTTTTATGCGACCGGCGAGCTGTTGAAGGCCTCGCGCAACTTGAAGTGCTGCAACTTGCCGCTGGGATTGCGCGGCAACTCGGTGACGAAGCGGATTTCCCGCGGATACTTGTATGGAGCGATCGTTGCCTTGACGAAATCCTGCAATTCCTTGGCCTTGCCGTCATCAGCCTGGGCACCTTCGACCAGGACTACGAATGCGCAGACGATCGATCCGCGATTTGGATCAGGGCGGGCGACTACCGCGTTTTCCAGCACCTCGGGATGCTGATCCAAGGCTTGTTCGACTTCCGGTCCGCCGATGTTGTACCCGGAGGAGACGATCATATTGTCGCTACGGGCCTGGTAGGTAAAGTAGCCGTCCTCGTCCCGGGAGAAAATGTCCCCGGTGATATTCCAGCCGTCTTCCACGTAGCTGGTCTGCCTCGGGTCATCCAGATAGCGGCAACCGGTCGGCCCGATGACTGCAAGTCTGCCGGGTTCGTTGTCCGCGGCTTCGTTGCCCTCGGGGTCCAGCACCGTGGCGCGGAATCCAGGAATCGCCTTGCCGGTGGTTCCCGGCTTGATGTCCGGGCCGGAGGCAGAGACGAAAACGTGCAGCATCTCGGTGGAGCCGATGCCGTTGACAAGTTCCAGTCCGGTGGCTTCCCTAACCTGGTGCCAGGTGTCGGCTGGCAGGTGTTCTCCGGCAGAGACTGCGATACGCAAGGACTTGAGCATCTCGGCCTTGCCGTTCTTCAAGATGGCCCGGTAAGCGGTCGGCGCGGTGAACAGGATCGTTGCCCCCGCCGCGTGGGCTTGTTCGGCCAGCTGCACCGGGGTGGCGCGTTCGGTCAGCAGCGAACTGGCACCGAAGCGCAAGGGGAACACCACCAGCCCGCCCAGCCCGAAAGTGAAGGCCAACGGCGGGGAACCGGCGAAGACATCGTCCTTGGTCGGTTCCAGGATGTAGCGGGCGAAGGTATCCGCATTGGCCAGGATGTCGCGGTGGAAATGCATGGTGATCTTCGGAACGCCGGTGGTTCCCGAAGTCGGTCCCAACAACGCCACATCGTCCGCGGCCGTGGCCACCGCGGCGAATTCGCCGGACTTCGCTGCAGCTTTGCGGACCAGATCCTTGGGTTCCGCCCCGCCATAGCTGATCACCGGGTAGCTGCCGCTACTGGCCGTGAGCGCATCCTCGGCGAAGCGATGATCGGTGATCATTGCCATCGGCTGGGTCAGCGCCGCCAGTTTGGCTATCTCTGCGGAGCGCAGGGCCGCCATGGTGGTCACCACGACGCCACCGGCCTTGACCACGCCGAGCCAGCAGGCCACGAGCCATGCATTGTTCGGTCCACGCAGCATCACCCGGTTTCCTGGTACCAGCCCGTAGTCCTCGACTAGCACCTGGGCTACCTGGTTAGCCCGCTGGAGCAGCTGTCCATAGCTCAGGCTGGTGCCATCGGGTGCCAGCAGTGCCGTGCGCTCAGCGCCGAACTGCTCGACAGCCTGGTCGATCAATACTTCGGCGGCATTTAGCCGGTCCGGGTACTGCAGCTCGGGCAGCGTGAATTCCAGCGTGGGCCATAATTCCGGTGCGGGAAGATGATCTCGGGTAAAGCTATCATCATGTGCTGAAGGTGAAAGTTCCATGAGGCAACTCCGTTGGCAGATTCGGTGGAAAGTCCTAGTGGGCATTCCGCGCGGGGCGGATCATTCCTTCTTGGGCTACGGTGGCAAGCAGCTTGCCATCGCGGGCATAGAATCGCCCGATGGCCAAACCACGGTTGTCTTGGCTTGAAATGGCTTCCTGGGCGTAAAGTACCCATTCATCCATCCGCCCTTCGCGGTGGAACCACATGGAGTGATCCAGGCTGGCGGTCACCAGTCCTTCGTCTCCCCAGCTCAACCCGAGGCTGCGCATGATCGGCTCCAGAATCGTGTAATCGCAGACATAGGCCAGCGCTGCCTTTTGGATCACCGCATCATCGGGCAGCGGGGAAAAAGCCCGGATCCAAACGGCCTGGCTACCGGTCTTCTCGCGCTCGCCGGGAAGGTAGATCGCTTCGGGAACATGGCGCATGTCGAAGCTGCGGCCCCCGGCCCAGTATTTGGCGGCATCGCCTTCGACGCCCTCCAATACCTGGGCTGCGCTGGCCAGTGACTGCGGATCCAGATCAAGGGAATCGCCCGGGGCGTCAATTGCATATTCGGCCCCTTCTTCGGGCACGTGGAAAGATCCCAGTGCGCAGTAGACCGGCTTGCCGTTCTGGAAAGCGCGCACTTGGCGGGTTGAATAGCCACGGCCATCGCGCAGATGCTCCACCTCGTAGCGGACCGGTTGGTGCATATCCACGGGCCGCAGGAAGTAGGAATGCATCGAGTGCAGCTTGCGGTCTGTGCCCACCGACTTCATCAGCGACAGGGCGCCCTGGGCGACCATGTCGCCACCGTAGGCCTTGGGCCACGGCACGTACTGCGGAGTGGCGGTGAAAGCCTGGTCGAAGACTTCGGCCTCGCACTCGGCCATGTTGATGGCGTCCAGGAAAACCTGGGCGGACAGTGATGTGGTGTTCATGCTCGGCGGTATCCTTCCAAGGTTTCGTCGGCGACATCGGGCAGGTTGACCACGATGTTCTCCGGGGTCCTGGCGGTGAGCCATACCAGTTCCTCGGTGACCGACATGTTGGCCTCGACATGGGGCATGAACGGAGGGACGAAGACCCAGTCGCCGGCTTTCATATCTGCGTACTGCTCGTAGTTCTCTCCGTAGTAGATCCGGCCGTGCCCGCGCAGCACGTAGCCGCCGGTTTCCGCCTCCCCATGGTGGTGCGGCAGGGAACGGTAGCCAGGGACGTTGGAGACCTGTCCGAACCAGATCTTGGTGGCCGGGGTGTGCTGGATGCTCACGCCGGAGACGCGGATGCAGTCACCGGACTGTGCGGTGTTGGTGTCCTCGGATCCTGCCCGGGTGACTACGGGGACAACCTGTCCATTGTCGGAGGCGTAGATCGAGTTATCGCCCTCGGTGCGGTAGGTCATGGGTGTTTCGGTCATGATGTGCTCCTTCGGTGTTGGTTGCTGGATGCTGTTGATGGTCATTGGGATAGGGCTGGGCTGTTTACCCGGATCCGGAATTTGTTGGAGAGGATGCCGATACCGGGGATTTCGGTTTCTATCCGGTCCCCGTCAGCGAGGAATCGCGGTGGTTCCATGCCCATCCCGACTCCTCCGGGGGTCCCGGTCAGTACGATGTCTCCGGCACGCAAAGTGGTGAATTCGGAAATGTAGCTGATCAGCCGCGCCGCGGAGAAGACGAGCGTCGAGGTGTTGCCGCGCTGCACTTCCTCGCCGTTGATGCGGCAGATGACCTCCGCCCCGGCAACCGGGTCGATCTCATCTGCCGTAGCCAGCACGGGACCCAGGGGAGTGGTGCCATCGAAGGCCTTGCCCTGGAACCATTGCAGGGTGCGGCGCTGCCAGTCGCGCATCGAAATATCGTTGGCTACCGTGTATCCCGCAATAGCGGCCTGGGCTTCTTCCAATGACGCTGAGGATGCATCTGAACCAAGCACAACTGCCAGTTCCGCCTCCCAATCCACATTGGTCGAGGAAGCGCTGGAGATCTCCGCGTCGGGATCTGCCAGGGTGTCTGCGAACTTTGCGAACAGTGTGGGGTAGTCGGGTAGTTCGCGTCCCATTTCAATGATGTGTTCGCTGTAGTTCAGCCCGCAGCAGACCACCTTTGCGGGTGCTGGCAGCGGATTGAGCAGCCGGGCCTGCCCCGCTGGGATGAGATCGTCTGCGGTGCCGGATGCCAGAGTTTCTGCGGCGGTTGCTTTCCAGTCCTGACGCTTGATGAACTCGCTAAGATCGCCAGCTGGCAGGGGCAGGTATCCCTGATCGGTCTGGATTGCCGCCAGGCTCTTCCCGCCGGCGTTGATCGTTGCGAGCTTCATGAGTGCGTTCCCTTTGTTCGTGAGTGAAAATCTATGTGTCGACTTTTTTACCGTCGTCACGTAAGCTCAATGTAGCACGCATCACAAAGATGGCGCTAGAGCTAATTGGGGCAAATTTCATGCACCCGGTACAAGGAGTGGGAAATGACTGAAACCAAGCTGCACCGCAACGAGACGATCAACCCGGCATCCATGGCAAAGCCCTCTGGATATGCCCACGGAGTTAAAGCGGGAGATACTGTCTATCTCGGCGGCCAGACGGCGCTGGACAAGGACATGAATATCGTTCCCGGTGGCATTGTGGAGCAGTTCAAGCAGGCTTTTTCAAACGTGCTGACCACCTTGGTTGAAGCCGGGGGGCGTCCGGAGGATCTGACCAGTGTGACCATATACCTGACTGATGTGGATGATTACATGGCACATGGCAGAGAAATTGGGCGCCTTTGGCGCGAGATGGCCGGTTCGGAATATCCAGCAATGGCCGGAATCGGGGTCAGCCGACTGTGGCAGAAGGAAGCCCTGATTGAAATCCAGGGTGTGGCTGTCATCCAGGACCGCGACTAGCCCCGGAATGCGGAAAAGGGCTGCGAAACCAATCGGTTTCGCAGCCCTTTTTCTTGTGGCGAGAAGGCAAGGATCAGCGTTGTTCGCTAATCACCCGTTGCACATGCCGTGACGCGAGCGGCGACAATAGGGTATGCAGGTCTTTGAATAACGCTTCTGCCTTCAATGCGTTCCAACCCTCCGGGAGCAACTCGGCTGGCAACCCCGGGTCGGAGTAGGGGAATCGGCGCCACTGTGTAAGCAGTATCAGATGGTCAGCGAAGCCCTGAGCATCGAGCTCAGCGCTCTGCTGCGTATTGGCGCGTTCCTTCCAGAATTCCAGCAGTCCCTGATTTTCCTCTAGGAATTCGGAATACATTGCTTCCAAGGTTCCTAGATCCCACCAAGAATTCAGGTTCTCTCGCAACTGCACGCCGCCGATGTGCTCGGCCAGGAAGAACTCGAAGTACTTGTCCAAGCCATGCCGGGTAAAGTAGCCCAAAGCGGGGTCCTTGGCATGTTCCGGTGCTATCCAGAGTCCGGGAACCACCGAACCGAAGCCCATGCGCACCAAAGCGGAACGAATCTTGTGCCGGATATTGCGCTGGGTTTCGGGGACCGTGAAGGTTGCCAGCAGCCAGCGATCTTCGGCCGTTGCCCGGCGCGGATGGAAGATCCGCTCGTCGCCTTCGGCGAAGGTAGTCAGCACCGATTCGGACAACGAGTATCCATTGCGGCCGCGGACTTGCACGCTTTCGATTATTCCGCGCTTCTTCAGCCGTGAAATCGAGGAACGAGTACCCGCAGGCTCGACTCCCACGTCCTGCATCAAGGAGATGATTGCTGCCACCTGCAAGGCTCCATCATGCTGGCGGGCATGCATTCCAAAGAGCGAAACGATGAGCTGGTGGTGGCGGGGCATGGAGACCTCTACTGCACCGACGTGTGGTTTTGCCTGTGCTGTCATGGAACTGTCTCCCTTCGATGCTGGTGTAACAATAATAGAACGAGCCTTCAGCCTGCGGTCGCGTCGGCGGCCTGCTAGACCAGATGCTTGTCGAAGAACTCGCGCAGCTGGACGCTCTTCTGCTTGGCGATGTCATCCCATTCGTCGATCGACGCCGAGTCGTCCGCGTAATCGGATGGGATCTTGAAGATCTGCAGCGGGACATTGAAGCGCTGGCAGATGCTGGCGTAGGCGTAGCCTTCCATGTCGACGAGCGAGGCGCCCAAAGACTTGATGTGGATGCGCTGTTCGTCATTGGAAACAAAAACGTCACCGGTAGCCATGGTGGCCTGGAAATCAGGAAGCAGAATTTCACCTGCGGGATCCACATCCGCCGAAGGCAGCGGGAAATCGTGCTGGATCAGCTTGGTGACCTGGTAAATGGTGTCCAGGCTCGGGCGATCTTCACCGGCATGACCTACAACGCCGGCGGTGCCCAGTACTACGACGTTCTTGATGTTGCCCTCAGCGAGCACTCCAGCCAAGGCTACCGATGCGTTGATCTTGCCAACACCGGAAACGATGTGCTCGACATCTGCAAAGGCTACGGCTTCGTCTGCGTGCGCAAAGACGAGCAAGGACTTCTGGTCCGACATGAACTTCCCCTCTAAAGAAATCTGCTCGGGGAGTGCTGCCCCGAACGTCCTAAGAAGTCTATCGGTTACCTCCTTCGCTGAGGTCTCGATTCGCCGGACGGTGAGCAGATAGACTTTGCGTATGAGTGATATTGAACTTGCTGAAGTTGAAAGCTTTGCCCTGGACCACACCAAGGTGAAGGCGCCGTATGTGCGCAAAATCGGGGTGGAGCACGGTCCCAAGGGCGATGCCATCACCAACTACGACATCCGTCTAGTCCAGCCAAACCACGGTGAGATTCCAACGGCTGGCCTGCACACCATCGAGCACACCATGGCTGGTTTGCTGCGTACCCGAATTGACGGCCTGATTGATTTCTCCCCATTTGGCTGCCGCACCGGCTTCCATATGATCTTGTGGGGCGAACCGACCCCGGCGGTTGTCGCCGCTGCCATCAAGAGCTCGCTGGAAGACATTGCCGAGAAGGTTACCTGGGAGGATGTTCCGGGAACCGAAGCCGTGAGCTGCGGTAATTATCGTGACCATTCACTGCACTCGGCGCGCGAATGGGCGAAAGTCGTCTTGGAACAGGGCATCAGCCTTGACGCGTTCGATCGTTCCAAGATTGCCTAAGCAGTAGCTTGAGAACTGGAAATCCCGTGTGTTCCGTTGGGACGCGCGGGATTTTTCCTTGCCTGGCTGTTTCCTTGCCTGGCTGTTTCCTCGCCTGGCAGAATGGTAGCCGCCAAGCAGTAAATCAGCCGCACAATCACTGTGAGCAGTCGGTAGCATGAAGACTATGCGCAGAGTTCTTTCCTTGGCATCAGTACTTGGCGCCATGTCGTTGGCTATTAGTGGATGCATGAATTTCGATGCGGCAAGGACATCCAGCATCGGTGAGGAATGCCAATCGGCAATCCAGCGGCAGAACGAAGCCTGGTCCGATCCTGAATCATCCCAAGAGATGATTGGCGAAGCCGAGAAAAAGTCGCTTAGTGCTTGCAAGGACCTCGATGAGTGGAGCACTGCTGTCTCCTATAATCCCGGATCAATGGGATATCCGGAATTGAGTACAGAAGATGCCGCGAATACGGTATACCTTGCCTGTGCCTCCAGTGACCCGGCGCGGCAGACCCCAGTTTGCGCTGATGCTGCGAAACGCGGGTATCTCGATGCGACATGATCTGCAAATCTGCCTGACGGTATTTCGAAAGCCGCGGTTCGATCTCGAAATCTCCGAGAATGTGATTGCCCCGTCACCAATGAGCTATTGCTTTCAAATGGCGTTTCTATGGGAGAATGAAAGACAGTGTACTTAGCTTGAAATCGCTATTCTCGACGAATTAAGGACGTATATTCGTGGCCATGATTCCATTGCCGTTGCATTCGGTGGAGACCACGCAGTTTTCTCCGATTGACCCGGCGGACCCGACGTTGGTCCACCGCGGCGAAGGCGGCTCTGAAGTCCGGCGCAGCATCCTGCCTGGTGGCGTGCGGGTCCTGACGGAAGCGATGCCCGGACAGCGATCCACCACTGTGGGATTCTGGGTTCCGGTCGGTTCCCGTGACGAAGAAGCAGGACACTACGGCTCCACGCACTTCCTGGAGCACTTGCTCTTCAAGGGCACTGCAAAGCGCACTGCCTTGGAAATTGCCCAGTCCTTCGACGCTGTGGGCGGCGAATCGAACGCAGCCACCGCCAAGGAATCGACATGCTATTACGCACGGGTGCTGGACACGGATCTGCCAATGGCGCTGGAGGTCATTGCTGACATGGTCACCTCAGCGGTGATCGATCCGCAGGAACTAGAGCAGGAGCGCGGGGTGATCATCGAAGAGCTTGCAATGGATGCAGATGATGCGATGGACGTCGCCCACGAGCGCTTCGTTGCCAACGTCCTGGGCGATCACCCGCTGGGACGGCCTATTGGCGGAACTCCAGAAGAGATCATGGAGATCTCCCGCGAGGCAGTCATGGAGCACTACCGCGCGCACTACCGTCCAAGCGAGCTGATTGTTACTGCCGCAGGTTCCCTGGAGCACGACAAGCTGTGCGAGCTGGTTCTCAAGGCGCTGGCTGAAGCCGGCTGGGAACTGGACCCGATGGCCGTACCGGAGCCACGCCGCATGGGCGAGCCGGCACAGATCACCTCGAAGGCCGGGTTGGTAGTCATCAACCGCCCAGGCGAGCAAGCCAATATCATCATGGGCTGCTCGGGCATCACCGGCCACGACGACCGGCGCCAGGTGCTCGCGGTGCTGAACGCTGTGCTCGGCGGCGGCATGAGCTCGCGCTTGTTCCAGGAAATCCGGGAGAAGCGCGGACTGGTGTACTCGACTTATTCCTTCTCCGCCGCCTATACGGATGCCGGATACTTTGGCATGTACGCCGGTTGTGCCCCGGCCAAGGCGGCTCAAGTTATCGGGTTGCTCGGCGACGAGCTGGATCGCTTGGCCAAGGACGGCATCAGCGAGTCTGAATTGGCGCAGGCCAAGGGCCAGCTATCCGGGGGAACAGTGCTGGCCTTGGAAGATCCCGGAAGCCGCATGTCCCGTTTGGGCCGGGCAGAAATGATTACCGGTGAATTCCAAGACATCGACGAAGCCTTGTCTCGAGTCAACGCAGTCACCGCCCAGGACGTGCAGCAGCTGGCCCAGGAACTGGCGGCCAAGGATCGCGTAATCACCGTGGTAGGACCGTTTGAGAATGAAGCCGCGCTAGGCCTTTAGAATCCACCGGCAGCGCCCCTTGAATCGAATCTGAGGATCTTGATTCACGGGGCACTGCCGTTTTATTTGTTCAAACTGCGGCTTCGACTAGCGCCGCAAGCTCGGGCGCGTGGGAGAAATTGAACCCATGCGCACCATGGTGCATGACAGTAAGCTTGGCTTGCGGAGTTTTGGCGACCAAGCGAAGACCGAACTCCGGGGGAGAGAGCAGATCCCGGGTGCCGCATACGACATCAACCGGGCAGTGCACCGTGCGGAGCAAATCGATGGTGGAGTAATCCAACATCTGGGCACAGCTTTTGGCCCACCAGGGGATACCGCAACGCAGGTAGTCGACAAGCAAGATCGCCTTCACCGAGTTCAACTCATACGGTAAATCCTCGAAGAGCCGGCGTGCCTGCCTGAAGAGCGTCGCCTCGCGGTCGTTGACCGCGGGAGCTGCAATGATCAGGTGCTTGACCAGGTCCGGCCACGCGCGAGCCAGCTCAATGGAAACCTGCGAACCCATGGAATGCCCGAGGACAATTGCGTTCTCCACCTTCAGCTCGCGCAACGCCAGTGCCACTTCGTGTGCAAAACGCGGTACGGTCACCGGGCGACCATCATCGAGATTCTTGCCATGGCCGGGCAGCTCGGGAACGATCACCCGATGCGTCTGCGCCAAGATGTTTGCCAGCGGAGTGAAATAGCGGCTGGAAGCTCCGAGCCCATGCAGGAGCACCACGTCAGGCCCCTGGCCCGCGACGCGAACCGAGAGCCTGGTTTTCAAGGATTCGGGCAAATGCCCAAAGTACTCGTGGCGCACGCCAGCCTTTCATCGTGCGAAAAGTGCGCACATACTATCAGTAGGGAAAATCGACACGCTCGCCAGAAATGGCGAGACGAGCACCAAGGGAGCTAGCCGCCCACCCCGGTCGAATGCTGATTAATGGCGGAACGGAGATCTTCCGGGAAGAGTTCTTTCACGTCTTTTTCGTAGTCGGAACCGTCACTTGGACGACGCAGTTCTTGCCCGTCGATGCGGAATGGGAAGGCGTCGGCTTGAGCCGCGGCATCCGCGGATTCCTGGCTATCGGGTGCGCAGGTAGCCCAGCCGTAGGTCGTGGAATCCTCGATTCGGAAAACTTCTACCTGGCATGTCGGTGAATCGATAACTGTTCCCTGCTCTTGGACGATATCGATGATTGATGCTCGTTCGCCATCCGACAGGGTGATCGGTTCGCTGCCAGAACCGCAGGAAGTGCATGCGAAGGTCGCGGCGAGGATTGCACCGATGCCGAAACCGATACGCTTAATTTTCTGACCCATGGCCCTGCTCACTATTTGGGAACTCCTGACACATATTTTTCCCCTATTTGCTGGGCAAAACAAGTTGGACTGGCCGTAGGGTGCCTCCGCAATAATTTGCCGACTGCTCCCTGCTGAGAAGTCGTTGCAAAACTCGAGAGAGATCACGTCATCGTTGGCAGGAATGGTGCGTTCAGGAGGATAGGCTTAAGCCCATGAGTGCACAGATCAAGGTGGCCGTGCTCGGCGCGGCAGGACGAATGGGCTCGGAAGCGGTCAAGGCCGTGACTGAGGCTGCAGACATGGAACTGGTTGCAAGCTTGGGGCGAGGCGACGACCTGTCGCAGATCCTCCAAGCCGGAGCAACCCACATCGTTGACCTTTCCGTGCCAGCATCCACCGAAGACAATGTGCGTTTCGCCGTTGAGCATGGACTGCATGCGGTCGTCGGCACCACCGGCTGGGATGATGCCCGCCGGGCAAATCTGGAAACGTTGCTGAGCGAGCATCCCGAAGCCGGTGTGCTGATTGCGCCCAACTTCGCCCTCGGCTCCGTGTTGGCCAGCGCGTTCGCTGCCACGGCAGCGAAGTACTTCGAATCCGTAGAAATCATCGAATTGCATCACCCCAATAAGGTGGACGCTCCCAGCGGTACCGCGGTGCGTACCGCTGAACTGATCGCCAAGTCGCGTGAAGCCGCTGGGGTACCAGCCAGCCCTGATGCTACCGAGACCCAGCTCGACGGTGCCCGCGGTGCAGTTGTCGATGGAATCAACGTCCATTCGGTCCGCTTGCGTGGCTTGGTAGCCCACCAGGAAGTGCTCTTTGGCGGACCCGGCGAGCAGTTCACGTTGCGCCATGATTCCTTTGACCGTGCCTCGTTCATGCCGGGCGTCCTTCTGGGCCTGCGCACCGTTGGTTCCCGTCCGGGGTTGACCTATGGGCTCGACGGCTACCTGGAGCTGGGCCAGTGAAAACCAAACTATGGGTAGGCGGCATTCTGCTGCTGTTCGCGCTGTACATTGGCATGACATTCACCCAGGCCATGCGACTGCTGAATACCGGGGAGCTGGTCGCCCAGATCATGGGCATTGCGATCTTGGTGATTCCTGCCTTGTGCGTCTGGATACTGATTCGCGAAGTGCTCTTCGGTTTACGCACCGAGAAGATGGGCAAGGCCTTAGCCGCTTCGGGTGAGCTTCCAGAAGATCTTCCCCGCATGCCATCGGGACGCTTCATCCGTTCGGCGGCCGACGCGGATTTCCCCAACCACCAGCGGGACGTGGAAGAGAACCCGGAGTCATGGAAATCCTGGTACCGCCTGGCGCTGGCATATGAAGCCTGTGGCGATAAGCCGCAGGCTCGCAAATCCATGCGTAGGGCGATCACCTTTTGGCAAGCAGATCAGAAGGTCAGCCAGTAGAAATCACGAATACCAGCATAGTGCCGATGGCCCGGGCTCGTAAGAGCCCGGGCCATCGTTCTAGAACTTCATCTTCGTTTCGGGATCGGTGTCAGCTCCGCTGAGTACCCTGACGCCATATTCCAGCGGACCGGATGCCCGGCTGAAGCCGAGCCAAATTCCGCAGACGGCAGTGGCTGAAAAGAGAATCCACCAGATGGCCGTCGGATCCATGTTCTCTTTCATCGCCGGCAGCAAGATGATGTGTCCGGCATACAGGGTCAGTGGTGCGCGGCCGGCGCCAGCCAGAATCCGGCCCAGCACGCCAAGTCGGCCAATAATCAGCGATAGCAGGCCGATGATTGCGGCGGCGCAGGCGGCGTTGTGCAGCGTGGACAGCAAGGAATTGCTGTGGCCGGTTGGCAACCAGAGGTAGGCGGGATTATCCAGGAACGGATCGAGATTGGTGCCCGGCAGGCGCCCGGTGGTGATCATTGTTGGAACGAGGGATAAGTCCAGACCCAGTTCTTGGGCTATGACCCCGGCATTCTTCATGCTCACCAGATGTCCCGCTGCATAGGTCGCTGCTGCGATAAATGTCCCGCCCGCAGCAAGCAGGCCAGCAGTTTTCGTGCTGCGAAGATTGCATCGTCCGATGGCTATTCCCAGCAAGCCGAATCCGAACCAGATCATCAAAGGGTAGTATCCGGTGACGGCCAGATCCTTGAGGAGCAATTGCGGGGTGAGAAGGTCGCCGAAGCTTGGATTATGGCCTAGGGAGTTCCCCATCCAGCTGCTGGCCAAGGGCCGCCAAAGAACCGGCATCAGCAGCAGCCACAGGACTGAGACTACCCAAATAGTTATTCTTGTGAGCCTCAGACCCAGCGGAAGCAATAGAAATAGTAGTCCATAGTGGACAAGAATGACTGCGATGGCTTCATTTATTGACCCAATGGCCATTCCGAGCACGGCAATAATTAATGCTCTCAGCACAAGGACTGAGTAAACCTTAGGGTGAGAAAAGCCCTTCCGCGCCATGGATTTCGAGAGCAAACCCAGGGATAATCCGGCCAGCACCATGAACAGGACCGATGCCCTGCCGGAGGCGACAGCCCCGGTAAACGTTGGGGAGTAGGCGGGTGCGCCGCTGATTTCATACAGTGCGAAGACGTGCGCGGCGAACATGCCGAGGATGGCGGCAAGCCGCGCCGCATCCACGCCCAAGAGGCGCTGGGAACTACCCGAATCGTTCATGGAATCATCGCACCACGAATAGTTCCAGGGATGCCAATGCGACATGCGCGAGTGTAGATTTAATCCCATGGCAACAAGTGCAATTGATAATCAGGCATACCCGTTCGGAACCGTGCTGACCGCTATGGTCACGCCCTTCGACGAAGCGGGTGAAGTCAATTACGCGTTGGCCGCAAAACTGGCAACGAAGCTGGTTGATGATGGCTGCGACGGACTGGTTGTCACCGGCACCACCGGCGAGACCTCGACCCTGACCGATGAAGAGAACATCGAGATGTTCCGTACCGTCGCCAAGGCAGTGGGCGGCCGGGCCGCGGTGCTGGCCGGTTCCACCACAAACGACACCCGCCACTCCATCAAGCTGTCGCTGGCTGCCAAGGAAGCGGGCGTCGACGGTGTGCTGCTGACCACCCCGTACTACAACAAGCCAAGCCAGGCAGGCGTCATCGCCCACGTGAAGGCCATCGCCGAAGCTGTTGAGCTGCCCATCATGCTTTATGACATCCCTGGACGCACCGGCATTGCGCTGGCACCGGAAACCATTATCGAGCTGGCCAAGATTCCTCAGGTCATTGCGCTGAAGGATGCCAAAGCGGATTACCAGTCCACCACCACCGTGCTGGCCAACACCGAACTGCACGTGTACTCGGGCGATGACGGCCTGACCCTGCCGCTGATGGCGGCCGGTGCGGTCGGCGTGGTTTCGGTCACCGCTCACGTTGCAGCCGCCAAGTACCGTACGCTAGTTAATGCAATGCATGCAGGAGATCTGGCAACTGCACGCACCACACACTTTGAGCTGGACGCGATTCAGCGCGGCATCATGGGCCACATTCAGGGCGCCGTTGCCGCAAAATATGGACTTCACTGGCAGGGTGTCCTGCCGAACACCGTCGTCCGGCTGCCGCTGTTGGCACCGTCGGACGCAGAGCTAGATGCCATCCGCGCGGACCTACGTGAAGGTGGATGGGATCTGTAACGAAAGGGACTAACCACATATGACTGAGAGTTCAGTAGGTAAGGCTGACGCTGCGCGTATGCAGACTCCGGCGAAGCTGAAGAAGGGGACAATGCGCATTGTTCCCCTCGGCGGCTTGGGCGAGGTCGGCCGAAACATGACCGTATTCGAACTCAACGGGAAACTGTTGATCGTCGACTGCGGCGTGCTCTTCCCCGAAGAGCACCAGCCTGGCGTGGATCTGATCCTGCCGGATTTCTCCTACATCAAGGACCGGCTGGACGACGTGGTGGGCCTCGTGCTGACCCACGGCCACGAGGACCATATCGGTGCTGTTCCTTACCTGCTGCGCCTGCGCGAAGACATCCCTTTGTACGGGTCCAAGCTGACCCTGGCCTTCGTTGAAGCAAAGCTGGCAGAACACCGCATCAAGGCCAACACCAACATCGTGGTGGAGGGCGAGATCGCGCAGGTTGGCAACTTCGAATGCGAATTCGTTGCCGTGAACCACTCGATCCCCGACGCCCTGGCAGTATTCCTGCGCACCGAGGCCGGCACGGTGCTGCACACCGGCGACTTCAAGATGGACCAGCTGCCGCTGGACGGCCGCATCACCGACCTGCGCCACTTCGCGCGTCTGGGCGAGGAAGGCGTGGACCTGTTCCTGCCGGACTCCACCAACGCCGAAGTCCCTGGCTTCACCGTCGCCGAACGCGAAATCGGCCCGGTCCTCGAAGCCAAGTTCGCGCGCGCCCGCCGCCGCATCATTGTCGCGTCCTTCTCCTCGCACGTGCACCGCGTGCAGCAGGTGCTGGATGCGGCCGCGATGCACGGGCGCAAGGTTGCCTTCATTGGCCGCTCGATGGTGCGCAACATGGGCATCGCCGAACGCCTGGGCTACCTCGACGTGCCGCAGGGCGTGCTGGTCGACCTGAAGCAGATCGACTCGCTGCCGGACCACAAAGTCGTGCTGATGTCCACCGGTTCGCAGGGCGAGCCGATGGCAGCCCTGTCCAGGATGGCCAACGGCGAGCACAAGGTCCAGGTCAACCCGGGCGACACCGTCATCCTCGCCTCCAGCTTGATCCCGGGCAACGAGAACTCGGTCTTCCGCGTGATCAACGGCCTGATGCGCCTGGGCGCGGAGGTCATCCACAAGGGCATGGCCAAGGTCCACGTTTCCGGCCACGCATCGGCTGGCGAATTGCTGTACTGCTACAACATTCTGCGCCCGAAGAACGTGCTCCCGGTGCACGGCGAAACCCGCCACCTGATTGCCAACGGCCGGCTGGCCGCGCAGGCCGGTGTCCCGGAGGACAACGTGCTGCTGGCAGACGACGGTTCGGTTATCGACATGAAGGACGGCGTTGCGAAGCTCGTCGGCCAGGTCGAATGCGGATACGTCTACGTTGACGGCTCCAAGGTCGGCACCATCACCGACGATGACCTGAAGGACCGCGTCACCTTGGGCGAGGAAGGCTTCATCTCGGTCATCACCGTGATCAACCGCCAGAACGGCACGATCATCTCCGGCCCGGACATCCACGCACGCGGTGTGGCGGAAGAGGACTCAGTCTTCAACGAGATCAAGCCGAAGATTGCAGCCGCGATTGTGGAAGCAGTGGGCAACAACCCGAACCACACCACGCACCAGCTGCAGCAGATCACCCGCCGTGTGATCGGCTCGTGGGTATCGCGCAAGCTGCGCCGCCGCCCAATGATCGTCCCGGTAGTGCTCGAAGCCTAGACTTCCGGAATTATTGCCTCGAACCAATTATGGTTCGAGGCAATAATTTTTTGGACAGCTCCAACAGTGCCTGTGTAGAAATTCAGTGTCATCCAACGAAACTCAAGAATGCAGGCTTCGGCCAGTCAGGCGGTTCGATTGACGGAGCAGGACTTTGCGGCACGACGTGCCCCGTTTGCGCGTCCATGACAATGACCGAATCCCACTGGTCCGCATCGATCCGCTCCAGAACCTCTTCGGTGCGAGTGTCCATGATAACTGCGCTGTCCCAATCACTGGTTGGGGTAAAACCTTGCGTGTCAGCGATTGCTGGTGACGATAGAGCCAAGGCACCAATTGCCAAAGCGGCAGTAGCCATGAATTTCGAGCGTTTGTGCAATGTATTCTCCAAATGCCGTAAAAATGCTTTTGGCTCACTCTACCGACTTTCTGGTAGGAATACGGTAAGCGCCAAACTGTTTGAAGCTGAATGATTCCCGGCATTGGGTGCTGTCACAGCGCTTTTGAGGCAGAATTGGGCTCAACGCCAGCTCAAGGAGACGAAACATGCTCAGGCATCGCACAAGGTTCGGAATGAAACCGCCGAGGAGGAACCCGCATGATTGAGTTTGAGAACGTCTCGAAGCACTATCCGGATGGCACGGTTGCCGTCAAGGATTTCAGCCTGCAAATTCCGGCACACCGCACCACAGTCTTCGTGGGATCCTCAGGCTGCGGCAAGACGACCTTGCTGCGGATGGTAAACCGCATGGTTGATCCGAGCCATGGAGTGCTTCGGATCGATGGGGAGGACATCACCAACAAGCCAGCGGTGGAACTGCGTCGAAGCATTGGCTACGTCATGCAGAACTCGGGACTCATGCCGCATTTCACCGTCGCGGAGAACATCGCTACCGTGCCGCGGCTCCAAGGCATGTCCAAAGCCGCGTCACGCAAACGAGCCCTCGAACTCATGGAAACCGTAGGTTTAGTTCCTTCACAGGCCGACCGCTACCCGCACCAACTCTCGGGAGGCCAGCAGCAGCGAGTCGGTGTCGCCAGAGCACTTGCCTCGGATCCGAACATCCTGCTCATGGATGAGCCCTTCGGCGCAGTTGACCCTATCGTCCGCGCCGAGTTGCAAGAAGAGTTGCTTCGACTCCAAAGAGAACTCGGAAAAACCATCGTCTTTGTCACCCATGACATTGATGAGGCATTCCTGCTCGGTGACCAGGTAGTGATTCTCGCGGCCGGCGCACAAAAGCTCCAAGTAGGCAGCCCCAGTGAAATTATTGAGAATCCAGCCAATGATTTTGTCGCCTCCTTTATCGGTGCGCAGCGCGGGTCCCGGGCACTGAGTCTGAAGCAGACGGAACATGGAACCGTCCTTGTCGATGCGCAAGGCCGAACACAGGGCAAGCTTGTCGAGGACGGAACAGTCCAGTGAACTGGATCCTGGAAAACCTCGGACTCATTGGGTCGCTTTCGGTGGAGCACCTGCGCCAGTCCGTGATAGCAATTGTTCTCGGATTCGCTGCGTCGATCCCGCTGGGTTGGGTGGCCTGGAAATACAAGCTCGTGCGCGGACCAGTCGTGAGCCTCACTGGATTGCTCTACACGATCCCTTCATTGGCTTTGCTGATGATACTGCCCGTGCTCACCGGGATGAGCGCGATCAGCGAAGCCAACTTGATTCTCGCTCTGGCGATCTACGCGGTCGCCATCATGGTGCGCAGCGTGGTCGACGGGCTGAACTCGGTCGACCCGGCAACCAGGTCGGCGGCAACGGCCATGGGCTACGGAACGGCACGTCGTTTCTTTGCTGTTGACCTCCCCTTGGCCGGTCCCGTGGTTCTGGCCGGATTGCGCGTGACCGCGGTGAGCACGATCTCGCTGGCAACGGTTGGCATCCTGGTCGGCGTCACCAACCTGGGCTACTTGTTCACCAACGGCTTGCAGCGCCGCATTATCGAGGAAGTCCTGGCCGGTATTATCGCAGTGGCAGCGATCGCCCTGCTGGTCGACCTGCTGTTGCTTTTGGCAGGTCGTTGGCTGATGCCGTGGACCACGGCGAGCACCTTGAAGCGGCGAACGCCGGCGCCGAAGTCCACTGAACAGGCGGCATCATGAATCTGATTTCCGATGCGCTGTCGTGGATCTTCGCAGCTGAACAGTGGCAGGGCGATGGGGGACTGGGTGCCCTGCTGGGGCAGCACCTGCTGTTCACCGTGCTGGCAGTGCTGATCGCCGGCGTGATTGCCATCCCCGCCGGATGGGCAATCGGGCACACTGGCAAAGGGCGAGAAATTGCGGTCGGCATCGCCGGCATTGCCCGGGCGGTGCCATCCTTCGGCTTGCTGATCCTACTGGTGCTGCTGCTCGGTGTACTGCACAAGCCAGAAGCGGCCCTGCTGACCTTCGTTGTGCTGGCGATTCCATCACTGCTTGCGGGAGCCTACACCGGCTTCGAAGCCATTGACCGCAAAACCATTGACGCTGCCAGGGCCGTGGGGATGACCGAATGGCAGATACTCTTCAAAGTCGAGATTCCACTAGGCCTTGCCCTGCTCGTGGGCGGGATCCGCTCCGCAGTGCTTCAAGTGGTGGCCACGGTAACTGTCGCCGCCTACGTGAACCTCGGCGGCCTGGGCTTGCCCATCATCACCGGACTGAACCTGCGGCGCTTCGACATGGTCCTGGGTGGAGCCTTGATGGTTGCGGCGCTGGCCCTTGTGCTGGACTTGGCATTTGCCACGGCCCAGAAAGCTGCCGTACCGCGCGGTCTGGGTGCGCGCACGAAGAAGAAGTTCCACTATACCGATGACCAAATCACCCTCGAAAGGGAAATGTCATGAACAGGAAGCAGTTTTTCTCCACAAGCGCTCTCGTGCTGGCTGGAAGCCTGGTACTGGCCGGATGCTCCAGTGCGGACCCGCTGGCCACGGAAAGCGATGCCGCCCAGGATGGCGGAACAACGGTCGTGGTAGGTTCGCAGGCCTACTACTCAAATGAAATTGTCGCCGAGATCTATGCCCAGGCACTTGAAGGAGCCGGCATGGAAGTAGAACGGCAATTCAGCATCGGGCAGCGCGATGCCTACATGCCTCAGCTGGAAGACGGAAGCATTGACGTCTTCCCTGAATACACGGGCAACCTGCTGCAGTTCTACAAGGAAGACACCGAAGCGCGTTCCTCCGAGGAAGTCTATGACGAGCTGAAGAAGTCCTTGCCTGAATCACTTGCGGTGCTCGAAGCCGCCGAGGCTTCGGACCAGGACTCCTATACGGTGACGAAAAAATTCGCCGAAGCCAACAACCTCACCAGCATCGAGGACCTTGCCGGCATCTCCGAACCATTGACCGTGGGTGGCCCGCCCGAACTTGCTGAGCGCCCCTACGGCCCCAAGGGCTTGGAAAGCACCTACGGCGTGAAGGCGGAGTTCTCTGCAACGGGCGATACGACCGTTGAAGACCTGGTCGCCGGCACGGTGAATATTGCCAACGTCTTTACTGCCGATCCGCGCATCCAGACCGAGGACCTCGTGGTTCTGGAGGATCCGAAGTCCCTGTTCCTGGCATCAAACGTTGTGCCATTGGTGGCTGCTGATCAATCCGAGGAATTGGCGGAAGTCCTCAATCCGGTCAGCGAGAAACTGACGGCGCAGGTTCTGGTGAACCTGAATGTCCAAAGCACCGTGGACAAGAAATCGGCAGCAGACATCGCTTCGGCCTGGCTGGCTTCCGAGGGACTCTAGCCCGCAATCCAGCACAGAAAAGCAGCATCACGGCAGCCGCGCCGCCCGTTCAATTTCGGGCAGTGCGGCTGCTTTTCATTGTCCGAAAACGGCTTTGGCTGGGAAGAGCGAGGTGCTGACATATTTTGACAATTAATAATGATTCTCATTAGTGTTTAGCGTTGTTGGCTGAGGACTCGCTGGAATTCGGCGGTCGACGCCCGCTTGCCATGAATGGAGCACTGATAGATGAAAAACTCAACCCCTGGAAGCTGGCCGTGCCAGTTGCAGTCCTGGCTTTGGTAACCGGGTGCAGCACGCCGGCCGGATCCGCCAGCGGCGCGCCACAGGGTGCCGAGGCGACAAACCTTGTCCTAGACAACTGCGGAAGGCAAGTAGTCTTCTACAAGGCCCCGGAAAGCGTTCTTGCTGTGGGCTCGGAAGCGCCAGCCCTATTGACTGCCGCTGGAGCGGGAGACAAGCTCACGCACTACGCAGGCAGCATGCAGGTGCCTTTCGACGAGGAAACCATGGCGGTGGTGCGCAAGGCCGATCGGATCACCGAAGACTCCCATGACGTCTCCTACGAAATGATCCTGGCCTCGGGTGCGGACGTGGTGATCGGAACCGATATCGCAGCCGGAATCGATCTGGATTCGTTGGCAGAGCGTTTGGAAAGCGCCGGAGTGAAGATGCTGACCGTCAGCGGGTACTGCGCTGGATTCGAGGATCGATCCACCGGAGGACTGAGCGGTTTCGACCAGATCTACAAGGATGTGGAATCCTACGGACAGCTCTTCGGCACCGAACAGGTAGCCGCCGGCTCGGTGAAGGACATGCGCTCCCGCGTCGAGCAGGCAGCGCGCAATGCCAAGCAGGCCAGTGGGCAGCGGGGCATGGCGTTGTACGTGCCCGTCTCCGGCACCTTGGGGTCATACGGCCATGAATCCCTGATTGCCGAGCAGATGGAATTGCTGGGCATGGAGAACGTCTTCAGCGACGTTCCCAAGCGCTACTTCGAGCCCTCCACCGAAGAACTCGTGAACAGCGCTGCCGACAAGGTCTTCGCCATGTACCTGCCGACCGGTTCCTCGAACTTGGAAACGGACCAGCAGGTCATCGACGAGCTGCGCAACCGCCCCGAATTGGAGGGTTTGCCCGCCATTGATCAGGACAGCGCCATCGTGCCGCTGAACTACTACTATTCTTCGCCCGGTCCGCTGGCCGTGGACGGGGTCGAGCTGATCGCCGACCGGCTGGCTCGTTGATGAGCCAGACCGACCTGCATACCGCGCACCGGTTGCCCAGCGAACGGCGCATTATCGCGGAGATCTGGCCTGCGCTGCTGGCCTCGGCACTGGGCTTGCTGCCCTTCACGGTGCTGAGCACCTTCCTGGTGCCCATCGCGGACTGGGCCGGGGCCGGCTACGCAGAAACTGGAACCCTGCGCGGGCTGGCCGGCATCGGCGCGGTGCTCGCCGGAGTTGCGCTGGCCCCGCTGATCGGGCGCATCGCCCCGGGCACCGTGGCCGCCGCGGCGCTGGGGTTGATGGGCCTGGCAGCCATCGTGGGAACCTTTTCGGGACTGGCCGCGCTGGCGGTATTCTGCCTGGCCACCGGTGTATCCAACGCCTTGCTTTACCCCGCGCTGTCCACCGCGGCCGCGGACCGGTTCGGCACCACGCCGGCCGCCGGCCGGGCAGCCACCATGGTGATGACGGCCCAGACTTTGGCTTCCACCGTGGGCGCGCCGCTGCTGGCGCTGCCGGCGCTGTTCTGGGGGTGGCAGGGCAATCTGGTCGCGATCGCCGTGCTCAGCATCGCGCTGATCCCGGCGGTGCTGCGCTACGGCCGCCGTGGCGCTGGGCACGCCGGGGACACCCCGGCCCCTGCCCGGCTGGGCTACCTTGCGGCCTTCCGCACCCTGGCTGGGGTGCCCGGCGCCCGGGCTCTGCTGCTGGTTTCCTTCGGGCGCGCCGGAGCCTTCATGGGGCATCTGGCCTTCCTCGCTCCGCTGTATGCCCAGAAATTCTCCCTGGATGCCAATTGGTTCGCCTTCGTCTGGTCGGTCAGCGGCGGGGCCTTCTTCCTCGGCCACCTGCTGGCCGGGAGAATGCTCAACGCCGAAGATTCGCCGGCCCGCACCCGTGTCGTGATGGTTATCAGCCTGGGTATTTCGCTCGTGGCGCTGTCCGGGGTCTACCTCGCTCCGGTGCTGCCGCTGGCGGTGGCCGGCACAGCGGTGCTTTCGGCCAGCCACGCGGTGGTCTCGGCCGCCGTGATGAGCCTGCTGGTGAGCCGCTGCACGCAGGTGCGCGGCACCGCGCTGAGCCTGAACGCGGCCGGAATGTCCCTGGGCTTGTTCCTGGGCACGGCGGCTTCCGGCGCGGGGCTAGCCGCCTCCGGCTACCTGGCCGCCGCTGCCGTGCTGTGCGCATTGACACTGGTGGCGCTGGCTGCCGCGCTGACCCTGCGCGCCCCTTCCCCTGCCAAAACCTTGGAAAGGCAACCATGACCCCGTTGGATTCTGCAGTGCGAGCACACCGGGAGCCGCTGGCCGGTCCGGGCGATGATCTGGATCATGACCGGCGCGCCCGGCACGCATGGCTGTGGATTTGCGCGCTGCTGAGCGTGTTGCTGGTCTCTGTGCCGGTGGCCGTAGGGCTCGGCCCGGTGGCCATTGAGCCGGGCACCGTCCTGCAGATCCTCAAGGCGCACCTGTCCGGGGCAGCCGACTCCGGTGCCTTCAGCGCATCGGATGAGTCCATTGTCCTGCTGCTGCGCGTTCCGCGGGTCCTTCTGGGCGCCGCCGTCGGCGCCGGGCTGGCCCTGGCCGGGGTGGCGCTGCAGGCGCTGACCCGCAACATCCTGGCTGAACCGTACCTGCTGGGCGTGACCTCCGGGGCATCCACGCTCTCGGCGGCCTCGATCCTCTTCGGAGCGGCCGCCGGCATCGGAACGGCCTCGCTGGCGGCCAGCGCCTTTGCCGGGGCGTTGGCCGCGGGGATCGTCGTCTACCTGCTGGCACGGGTCGGCTCCGAGATGACATCCACCCGTCTGGTCCTGGCAGGGGTGTCAGTGGGCTATGTGCTGCACGCGCTCACCTCGCTGCTGATTTTCGCTTCGGAGGATCCGAACGCCGGACGTTCGGTGCTGTTCTGGACCCTGGGTTCCTTGGCGCAGGCTACCGGGCAGTCGGTCATGATCGCCTGGGTCGTGGTGCTCGGGACAGCTACGCTGCTGGCCTATTGGTCAAGACCGCTGGATGCGCTGGCCATTGGCGATGGCACCGCGCAGGCACTGGGCATAGCTCCGGCCAAACTGCGCGCGTCCGTCATGGTCGTGACCGCGGTGTGCGTGGGCGCGCTGGTCGCATCCTCCGGCGGCATCGGGTTTGTCGGGTTGGTGATTCCGCACGTGGCCCGGCTGTGCGTTGGATCGACGCACCGGATCCTGATACCGGTCGCTGCGTTGCTCGGTGCGGTGTTCCTGGTCTGGGCCGATGTGCTGGCCCGGACGGCCATGGCGCCGCAGGAGTTGCCCCTGGGCATCGTGACGGCGCTGCTCGGTGCCCCATTGCTGTTCGCGCTGGTTCGCAAGCTCAATGCGGTCCAGTAGGAATCACGAATCTGGAAGAAGGCAAGAAGAATGATTACTGCTACCGATATTTCCGTGGGCTATGGCGGAAAGCTGGTCATCGAATCGGCAGGGCTGCAAGCCGGCCCCGGGGAAGTGGTCGGGCTGATCGGCCCCAACGGCAGCGGCAAGTCCACCCTGCTGCGCACGCTCTATGCGGCGCTGAAGCCTACCGCCGGGCTGGTGCTTGTCGACGAACGCCCGGTCGCCGAACTGCGCGGCAACGAACTGGCCCGCAGAATTGCGGTCGTGGCCCAGGAAACCCCCACCGAATTGCCGGTCAGCGTCGCCGAAATGGTGCTCCTGGGCAGGGCACCGCACCGCAAGGCGCTGGCCGCCATGTCCCGCGAGGACCACCGGGCAGTTGCCTCGGCGCTGGCCCGGGTCGGCGCCCGGCACCTGGCCGACCGCCGCTACTCGACCCTCTCCGGGGGTGAAAAGCAGCGCGTGCTGGTGGCCCGGACCTTGGCCCAGCAGGCCGAGCACCTGCTGCTGGACGAGCCCACCAACCACCTCGACATCCGCTACCAGCATGAGCTGCTGCGCATGGTCGGAGAACTGGGAACCACCACGGTGGTGGTGCTGCACGACCTGAATCTGGCGGCCCGCTACTGCAGCAAGCTGGTGCTGCTGGCCAACGGCGGAATCATCGCCGCGGGCACGCCGCATCAGGTGCTGGTGCCCGAACTCCTGCTGCAGGTCTACGGGATCCATGCGCAGCCGGTGCTCGTGGACGGGATCCTGCAGCTGGTGTTCAGCCTGGCCGATGAGCCAGAACTGCAACATAGCGGAAGTCCGGTTCCCGGATGATAGCCTGCCCGGTAGGCAAGCGCTGTCAGCGCGCCTGCCTGCCGGGCCCCAAGCATTGACCCTGAAAGGTACACCTGCCATGACGTCTTCCGCCGCTATCGAAGCAGACAAGCACTACGATCTGATCATCCTCGGCACCGGATCGGGCAACTCCATTCCCGGTCCTGAATTCGACGGGCAGTCCATTGCCATCATCGAGAAGGGCGCCTTCGGCGGCACCTGCCTGAACGTCGGCTGCATCCCGACCAAGATGTATGTCTATGCCGCAGACGTCGCTTTGGAAACCAGGGAATCGGCGAGGCTGGGAATCGACGCCCAAGTCAATTCCGTGGACTGGCCCGGCATCGTCAGCCGGGTCTTCGAGCAGCGCATCGATCCGATCGCCCGGGGTGGAGAGGAGTATCGCCGCGGCGAGCAGACGCCGAACATCGACGTCTATGACCAGCACGCGCGTTTCGTCGGCGAGCGCACGCTGCGCACCGGGCAGGGAGAAGAAGCCAAGACCATCAGCGCGGACCAGATTGTCCTGGCAGCCGGTTCGCGACCCTTCATTCCGCAGGAAATCATTGATTCGGGGGTGCACTACCACACGAACGAGGACATCATGCGCCTGGCCCGCCAGCCGAAGTCCATCGTGATCATCGGCGGCGGCTACATCGCGATGGAGTTCGCCCACGTCTTCGAGGCGCTGGGCACCAAGGTCACCATCCTGGCCCGCTCCGAGCTGATGCGCCATCTGGATGCCGACCTGCGCGAGCCCTTCAACCAGCTGGCCACCGAACGCTATGACGTGCGCATGGGACGGACGGTGGCCAGCGCCGTGCAGGAAAGCGACGGGGTGGTGCTGACCCTGGATGACGGCTCCACCGCCAGCGCCGAGGTGCTGCTGGTAGCGACCGGGCGGGTGCCCAACGGCGACCAGCTGGACCTGCAGAATGCAGGCATCGCCTCGGACGACGGGCAGGTCAGCGTGGACGAATACGGCCGCTCGACTTCCGCTGAAGGTGTCTGGGCGCTGGGCGATATTTCCTCGCCCTTCCAGCTCAAGCATGTGGCCAACGCAGAGATGCGCGCGGTGCGCCACAATCTGCTGAACCCGAAGGACATGGTGAAGATGCCGCACGAGCACGTGCCGGCCGCGGTCTTCACCCACCCGCAGATCGCCTACGTCGGGATGACCGAAGAGCAAGCCCGCGAGGCCGGGCATGACGTGACCACCAAGGTGCAGAAGTACGGTGATGTGGCCTACGGCTGGGCCATGGAAGATGGCACCGGCATCGCAAAGCTCATCGCCGACCGGGACACCGGCAAGCTGCTCGGTGCGCACTACATGGGCCCGCAGGCCTCGACGCTGATCCAGCAGATGATCACAGTCATGGCCTTCGGTCTGGACGTGCGCGAGGTGGCAACCAAGCAGTACTGGATCCACCCGGCCCTGCCGGAGGTCACCGAGAACGCGTTGCTCGGCCTGGATTTCTCCTAGCTGCCGAAGCCGGCCAGTTCACTGGCCGCCGGCAGATGAATCCGCAGGCCAGTAACCATTGGCGCCACGCTGTCCTAGGCTGAAGCCATGACTCGGACTACCGCGCGAACCGCGACCTCGAAGACCGGCAGCATGTTCCTGATCGCCGCGGGCGTGGGCCTGGGTCTGGGCGTGCTGGCGGTGCTCTGGATGTTCTGGCCGATCGGCCAGGATGGCTACGGCAGCAGCCTCGGCGAATTGGGCTTGCCGCTGGCCTACGGCGCGATAGCCGGCGTGCTGATGGGGTTGATCTGCTGCAGCGGGGCGCATGCGGCCCTTGAAATCCAAGCCGCGGGGAAACCGGAGGCCAGTGGCACCCGGCAATCGGCAGCCGCCGGCCTCGGAGCTGCCGTTGCCGCCATGCTTCCCGCGGTGGCGATCGCCGCCATGGGCCTGGGCGATACGAATCCGGCACCATTCCTCGGTACTGCCCTGGGGCTGCTGGTGGTGTGCTTCGCCGCGGGATCCGCCATCCTGGCCGGGCTCAACTGCTGCACCGCCCGAGGCTGAAGATCTCTGGGGAGCGACGGCCCAAGCGCCAGCTGGTTGCCAGCTGGGCGCCGCTGGCCGAGCACCGCTCGCTGTGGCAGGTTGGGGGCGGGCGCCACGTCCAGGCGCCGGTTCCAACGCAGAGCAGGAGTAAGCATGAAGTCCGCAAGCCGCCTCGGCGCCTGCGCCACGGCAACGATGCTGGCCGGGGCGTGGGCGCTGTCGGCCATCCCGGCCGCCTACGCCAGCGCCATCGCCTACACCCAGGGAGTCTCCAGTGCCGGCACCTGCGCCATGATGGAAACTGCCACGGTGGATGCCTTCGAGGCCTCCGGGTACCAGGTGGAAAGCCATGCCTGCATGCCAAGCCCCGGCGGCTACACCCTGGTGATCGAGTACACGCCATAGCCCGGTCCTGCGGCGTGATGATTATCTAGCCGCTGCAGCACCCGTGCAGACGTGTAAATTCGGGGTGCATCCAGCGTATGGCGATACCCTTGGAGTATGGCCTCACGTACCCAGTCTCAGGGGACGAAGAAGACTGCGACGCGCAAACCCAAGGCGTCCAGCTCCTCGTCCTCCAAGAAAACGCCCGAGAACCCTGATGCGGAACTCGCCCTGCCGCTGCGCGCAATCCGCAGCGTGTGGATGGGCATTGCCCGGATCTTCGGCGGCGCGTTCCGCCGCATCGGCGGAACCGTCAAGCCTGACTACGAGCTGCGCCGCGACGGCACCGGCTTGTTCCTTGCGCTGATCGCGATCATCGTCGCGGTCATCGAATGGTGGGGCCTGCGCGATGCCGGCTGGTTCGGCACCGGCGTGCACGCTGTCGCCGGCGGCACCCTGGGCTTCATGGCGGTGCTGGTGCCGGTCATCCTGTTCATCGGCGCCTTCCGGCTCTTCCGCTACCCCGAAGCTGTCACCGCGAACAACCGCATCGGCATCGGGCTGCTGATCATGACGCTCTCCGGCTCATCGATCGCCTCGCTGGCCAACGGCTCGCCGGCGGTCACCGACGACTTCGAAGCGCTGTGGAATGCCGGCGGCATGGCCGGGTCCATCCTGGGCACCCCGCTGGGCCTGCTGATATCGGTTCCGGGCGCCATGGCGGTGTTCATTTTCCTGGTGTTCATGTCGATCCTGATCGTCACCGCCACCCCGGTGATGCAGATCCCTGCGCGCGTGCGCGCCGGCTACAACCGCCTGCTCGGCCAGGACCCGGATACGCCGCGCGCCACCCGGGCCACGGCGGCGATGGAACTGGATGCCACCCGCGAGGACCACGACCAGTCCTACCTCTATCCCGAAGCCGAGGCCGAGGCCCCGGCACCGAAAAAGAAGAAGCCGGGCTTCTTCGAGCGGCGTGCAGCCGCCGCCCGCAAGGTCACCGAAGTCTACGACGTGGATGGGACGGAGAATTCCGACCGTTCCGGCGATATCGCCTACGACCAGGCGGTCATCGGCGAGGATGATCCTGCCACCGACGCGATGCCTGCGGTCAACCGCAACTCCGGCAAGATCTTCGACGCCGACGAGGCGGCCACCCAGGCCATCGCCCGTCCGCAGCTGGATGGCTCCGGCCCCGCCGATGCCAGCGAAGACGCCGCCACAGTGGCGATACCGAAACCGGCCGGCCCGCCGCCGGGGGTCAAGCGCCCCACCAAGGCCGAGGCCGAAATGGCCGAGATCATGGCCAACATCGGGCTGAAGGCCGAACCCGAAGCCACCACCTCCGCGATGGACCAGGTCTCCTCGCGCGCCGCCGGGCTCGGAACTTCCCCGCAGGCGCCGATCCCGGCGCGCAGCGAGCAGCTGCAGCTCTCCGGGGATGTCACCTACACCCTGCCCGAGGAGCACTACCTGCCTGCCGGACCGCCGGCCAAGGAAGCCTCCGAAGCCAATCAGGTGGTGGTCGACGCGCTGACCAACACGCTGCAGCAGTTCAAGGTCGACGCGCAGGTCACCGGCTTCTCGCGCGGCCCGACGGTGACCCGCTACGAGATCGAGCTGGCTCCGGGCACCAAGGTGGAGAAGGTCACCGCGCTGTCCAAGAACATCTCCTACGCCGTGGCCTCCTCGGATGTGCGCATCCTCTCGCCGATCCCGGGCAAGTCCGCCATCGGCATCGAGATCCCGAACACCGACAAGGAAGTCGTCGCCCTGGGCGACGTGCTGCGCAGCTCCAACGCCCGCAAGTCCGAGCACCCGATGGTGATGGGCGTGGGCAAGGACGTCGAGGGCGGCTTCGTCGTGGCCAACTTGGCCAAGATGCCGCACCTGCTGGTGGCCGGCGCCACCGGCGCGGGCAAGTCCTCGTTCGTGAACTCGATGATCACTTCGATCCTGATGCGCGCCACCCCCGACGAGGTGCGCATGGTCATGGTCGACCCCAAGCGCGTGGAGCTCACCGCCTACGAAGGCGTGCCGCACCTGATCACCCCGATCATCACCAACCCGAAGAAGGCCGCCGAGGCCCTGCAGTGGGTGGTCCGCGAAATGGACACCCGCTACGACGACCTGGCCAACTTCGGCTTCAAGCACATCGACGACTTCAACAAGGCGGTCAAGGCCGGCAAGGTGCACCCTCCCGAGGGCTCCAAGCGCGTGCTTAAGCCCTACCCGTACCTGCTGGTGATCGTCGACGAGCTCGCCGATTTGATGATGGTCGCCCCGCGCGATGTGGAAGAGTCCATCGTGCGCATCACCCAGCTGGCGCGTGCCGCCGGCATCCACCTGGTGCTGGCCACCCAGCGCCCGTCGGTGGACGTGGTCACCGGCCTGATCAAGGCCAACGTGCCTTCGCGCATGGCCTTCGCCACCTCTTCGGTCACCGACTCCCGCGTGGTGCTCGATCAGCCCGGCGCGGAGAAGCTGCTGGGCCAGGGCGACGCGCTGTTCCTGCCGATGGGCACCTCCAAGCCGATGCGCGTCCAGGGCGCCTGGGTCACCGAATCGGAGATCCACCGCGTCGTCGAGCACGTCAAGAGCCAGCTGCAGCCCGAATACCGGGACGACGTGATCCCGGCCGCCGAGAAGAAGAAGCAGATCGACGAGGACATCGGAGACGACCTGGAGCTGCTGCTGCAGGCCACCGAGCTCGTGGTCACCAGCCAGTTCGGCTCCACCTCGATGCTGCAGCGCAAGCTGCGCGTGGGCTTCGCCAAGGCAGGTCGCCTGATGGACCTGATGGAATCGCGCGGCGTGGTCGGCCCTTCCGAAGGCTCCAAGGCCCGCGACGTGCTAATCCAGCCGGACGACCTGCCGATGGTGCTGGCCGCGATGCGCGGGGACGATCCGGCCACCAGCACCCCGTCGGCCACCGAGGCCGCGCTGGTCGCCGAGGCCAATGTGAACCATGCCGAGCCGGTCACCGACTATGCCGAGGACCTGGTCGCCAAGGATCTGGAGGATCGCCCGCAGGCCGTGGACTACTTCGACGGCTCCGATGACGACGATTCGGGCGAGGACGCCTGGAACCTGACAGGAAGAAACTGATACCCATGAGCGAGCAAGCTGGCCGCAGTGCCCAGCCACCGGTACCGACGCTGAACATCGCCAACGTGCTCACCACCATCCGCATCATCATGGTGCCGTTCTTCATCTGGGCGCTGATGGCGGATAACCACGAGCAGGGCCTGTGGCGCTGGGTCGCGCTGGCACTGTTCGTAGTGGCCATGTACACCGACAAGCTCGACGGGGACCTGGCGCGCAGCCGCGGGCTGATCACCAACTTCGGCAAGATCGCCGACCCGATCGCGGACAAGCTGCTCACCGGCTCGGCGCTGGTGTGCTTCTCGATCCTGGCCGAGCTGCCCTGGTGGGTCACCATCGTGATCCTGGTCCGCGAATGGGGCATCACCCTGCTGCGCGTGGTGGTCATCCGCTACGGCGTGATCGCCGCGAACATGGGCGGGAAGATCAAGACCGTGCTGCAGGCGATCGTGATCGGGGTGTACCTGCTGCCCTATACCCATACCATCGACTGGCTGGGCACCGGAGCCTGGTACCTGATGCTGCTAACCCTGGCGGTCACCGTGGTCACCGGCATCGAATACGTCATCAAGGCCGGCCAGCTGGTGGCGGCCGCCAAGAAGCGGAAGTAGGGACAGATGAAGCCCGCAGCCCCCGAGGTGATTGCCAAGGCAATCGACGGCGCCGTGCAGCTGGCGACCGCGGAATCGCTGACCGCCGGAATGATCGCCGCGCGCCTGGCCGAAGTTCCCGGCGCCTCGGCCGTATTGCGCGGGGGAATCGTCAGCTATTCTTCCGAGGTCAAGGCCTCGCTGCTGGGCGTCGACGAAGCACTGCTGGCGGCCAACGGCTCGGTGGATCCCGAGGTGGCCCGGCAGATGGCCATCGGCGCGCAGCGTGCTTGCGGCGCCGACACGGCGATTTCGGCAACCGGAGTCGCCGGTCCCGAAGCGCACGATGGCAAGGCCGTGGGCACCGTGTATATTGGATGGGCCATGGGAGACAAATCCGGATCCGAGGCCCACCACTTTGTGGGGGACCGGGCGCAGATCCGCGAGCAGAGCACCCAAGCGGCACTTCACCAGTTCGCTGCCATCTTGGATAAAGCTTCTTCACAGTAAGACGCGAAATACTTTTCTTCCTGAGATATTACGCAAAAATCATCCCGGATGTGGCGTAGCTCGCATTTATGTGATTAGGGTGAACGTACGGGAACAAAATCGTATGACCTGTCGTTGTACGAATTGCAGGGCCGCAAGGATGGCCCCCCGTATTTGATTAGATCTTCGAGATGGACCTAGGAGCAGAGGCTAAATTCATGGTCAAGCAACCCGTAACTGTCAATGGTGTCGTCCGTTGGCGCGACATGGGAGAAGCCCATATGGTCCAGCCCGAGAAGGAGGAGCACAAAATGGTAGTACTCCGTCATGAAATCGGCGATGTCCTGCGCGACGTCCGCCAGCGCCAGGGTCGTACCCTGCGCGAGGTTTCGCACAGCGCACGAGTTTCCCTCGGATACCTGTCCGAGGTTGAGCGTGGCCAGAAGGAAGCCTCTTCGGAGCTGCTCTCCTCAATCTGCGTGGCGCTGGAAATCCCATTGTCATTGATGCTCCGTGAAGTATCCGAGCGCGTTGCCCTGGCAGAGGGCATTGCGATCCCGGATACCGTCCCGACGGATATGGCCGACGAGTTTGCCGCCAAGGGCAACAGCAAGCCACTGGCCTCGGTCTAGCATCATCTTTTCCAGGCCGCCGCTACTCAGTAATCGAGACTGCCGGCAGCCATGCAAGGAGCCCGCGCGAAATGCGCGGGCTCCTTGCCTATTCGTGGGAGAATTATCAGGTGAAAATCAGCGATTTCTGGCGAAATATGGAAAACGAGTTCGGCCCGCGGTACTCCCGCGTGCTGGCCGATTCCATGGCCCTGACCGAACTCGGCAGCCTGACTGCGGCACAGGCGCTCGATAGGGGCATCAAGCCCAAGCAGATCTGGGAAGCCCTGTGCCGGGCGCAAGATATTCCGGCTGAACGCTGGCTTGGCGTGGATATCGAGCCGAAGCAATCATAGGGATTCCATTCGAATACCCATGCAGTAATTCTTCGAACACGCCGTGTTGAATTTCGAACACCTGTTCGGATAGGGTTATGCTGGAAACAACGCGGGAAACTGCGCCAAGAACTTAAGCACTGGGATTGTCCACACTTCTGGGCTACCGGAGTCCAAAGTGTCGGTGGGCAAGCATACTGTCTATTGCAGGACAGAAATTATGAGCAAGTACGTAGCAGGCTTGCAAGAGCAAAGGTGAACCATGGCAGCAAAAAATGATCGGGAAAAGGCGCTAGAGGCTGTCCTGGGCCAAATTGACAAGGCCTATGGCAAAGGCTCGGTCATGCGCCTGGGCGACGAAACCCGCGCACCCATTGAAGTAATCCCTACCGGCTCGGTTGCCCTGGATGCCGCCCTTGGCATTGGCGGATTGCCACGCGGCCGCGTGGTGGAGATCTATGGTCCGGAATCTTCGGGCAAGACCACGGTTGCCCTGCACGCAGTCGCCAGCGCACAGAAGGCCGGCGGCGTCGCCGCATTCATCGATGCCGAGCACGCGCTGGATCCGGAATACGCCAAGAAGCTGGGCGTCGACACCGACGCGCTGCTGGTCTCCCAGCCGGATACCGGCGAGCAGGCACTGGAAATCATGGATATGCTCGTGGGCTCCGGTGCACTGGATATCATCGTCATCGACTCCGTGGCGGCACTGGTTCCCCGCGCCGAAATCGAAGGCGAGATGGGCGACAGCCACGTCGGCCTGCAGGCTCGACTGATGTCCCAGGCATTGCGCAAGATCACCGGCCGCCTCTCGGCCTCGAAGACCACCGCAATCTTCATCAACCAGCTGCGTGAGAAGATCGGTGTCTTCTTCGGCAGCCCGGAAACCACCACAGGTGGCAAGGCGCTGAAGTTCTACGCTTCGGTGCGCATCGATATCCGCCGCATCGAGACCCTGAAAGAGGGCACCAACGCGGTCGGCAACCGTACCCGCTGCAAGATCGTCAAGAACAAAATGGCTCCTCCTTTCAAGCAGGCCGAGTTCGACATCCTGTACGGCCACGGCATCTCCAAGGAAGGCTCGCTCATCGACATGGGCGTCGAGCACAACCTGGTCAAGAAGTCCGGTGCCTGGTTCACCTATGACGGAGACCAGCTGGGCCAGGGCAAGGAAAACGCCCGCCGCTTCCTGCGCGACAACCCGGATCTGGCCAACGAGCTCGAACGCCAGATCCTGCAGAAGCTCGGTGTCCTGCCAATGGAAGAAGTTGAAGAAGACGAGACAGAACTGCGAGTCGTCGAGGGCGATCAGTAGTGGCCTCAGGCTTCCAACGACGTAGCGTCCGACCCGGAAAGAATTCCGGGTCGGACGCTACGTCCGTTTCCAAAGAGTTCCAGGGCGACCTCGAAGACATGCCGGACTGGGCCAAGCCCAGCCCGGAAGAATTGGAAGCCCAAGCGGTTGAGGAATCAGCCAAGCGGGACCGGGCGGCTCAGCGAGCATCCCAGCGCGCTGCGGCGCCTGCAATGCCGGCCGGCAGCACCTCGCGAACCATTGCCAGCTTCTCCGAGCAGCCGGCGAAACCGGGCAGCATCGAAGAGCTGCGCGCGGCCATGGAGCAGATTGTGGCTGCGCCCGCGCCGGCCAAACCGTCGAAGCAGGAACGCCGCGAAGCGCGAAAAGCTGCCCGCCAAGCGGGGGAGCCTGAAGAGCTCAGCGACGACCAGTGGCGGGAAAAGGCACGCGGAATTTTGCTGCGCCAGCTCACGGCCAGCGACAAGACCGCCAAGCAGCTCAAGGACAAGCTCCTTGAGAATGAATGCCCGGAAGACATTGCCGATGAGGTCATCGACCGCTATGCCGAGATCAACCTCGTGGATGATGAACGCTTTGCGAAGTCCTGGGTCGTTGCCCGCGCTCGCTCGCGTGGATTAGCCCGCGGTGCGATCAAGCGCGAGCTGCGTACCAAGGGGGTGGACGACGAGCTGGCCGCTGAAGCGCTGGAGCAAATCGATGACGAAGCGGAGGAGCAGCGAGCCCGCGAACTGGTGCGCGCGAAGCTGCGTCCCGAATCCATGGGCGCCGATCGGGACAAAGCCCTGCGCCGGCTCGTGGGGATGCTGGGCCGCAAAGGCTACAACGGCGGCATGGCGTTCAAGGTCGCCCGCGAGGAATGGGAAGAGCGCTTCGGCAATCGCTACTGATGTCGTTTCGGATGCCGCCCTGGTGCGTTTCTCCGGCGCTCAAGCCAATCGTCAATGCCCTGGTAGGCCCAGAGGCTCAAGACCAGGACCCCGGCAAGCATCGAGCCGACACCGATATTGAACAGCAGGCTGTCGGTTTGACCATCAATGGGCGGGATGATGCCAATAGCGGTCGGGATGGCGAGAAGGAAAAGCGCGGATAATCCTGCCATCCACCAGTGGAAGATCTTCATGCCGCGCGACAACCGCAACGGTCGGTACTTGCCGGTTTTCTGGTGCTTGCCTGGCGAATGGTTTTCCACGGATTGCCCTTCCTGCGCCGAATCAGCTATCGAAAAGCCTATTCCTTTTCCTGGCCGTCCACCCGAAGGCGCGCACCGACGGCCACTAGGCCGTAACCGTGAAGGCAACCAGGAGTCCAGCGGAGGCTCGCCTACATTTCAGCGGCACCCGATCTTCGGTAATCTTTAAGGGTGACTGAGCAACATACCTTGAGCAACATCGGCAGCGAAGAACTACCCCGTACCTATGAGGTACGTACCTTCGGCTGCCAAATGAACGTCCACGACTCCGAGCGCCTCTCTGGCCTGCTGGAAGATGCAGGGCTGAGCCGCAAGCCGGAAGAGCTGGCCGAAGAAGTCGCCGACGTTGTTGTCTTCAACACCTGCGCAGTGCGTGAGAACGCAGACAACAAGCTGTACGGGCACCTGGGCATGCTCAAGAACCTGAAGGCTGAACGCCCCAATATGCAAATTGCCGTCGGCGGCTGCCTTGCTCAGAAGGACCGCGACACCATCATCAAGAAGGCCCCATGGGTCGACGTGGTTTTCGGCACGCACAACATCGGCTCGCTGCCCACGCTGCTGGCCCGCTCGCGCCACAACCAGAAGGCGCAACTGGAGATCCTTGAATCCCTGGATGTCTTCCCCTCCACGTTGCCTACCCGACGCGAATCCGTGTACGCCGGCTGGGTCTCCATCTCCGTAGGGTGCAATAACACCTGCACCTTCTGCATCGTCCCTTCCCTGCGCGGCAAGGAGCGGGACCGTCGTCCGGGCGAGATCCTCGCCGAAATCCAGGCCCTGATAGACGACGGTGCCATCGAAGTGACCCTGCTGGGCCAAAATGTGAACTCCTACGGCGTGGAATTCGGAGACCGCCTGGCCTTCGGCAAGCTGCTGCGCGCTTGCGGTGAAATCGAAGGACTGGAACGCGTGCGCTTCACCAGCCCGCACCCGGCGGCCTTCACCGATGACGTCATCGATGCCATGGCGGAAACACCTAACGTGATGCCGCAGCTGCACATGCCGCTGCAGTCCGGCTCGGACAAGGTGCTCAAGGACATGCGCCGCTCCTACCGGTCCAAGAAATTCCTCGGCATCCTGGACAAGGTCCGCGAACGCATCCCGCATGCGGCAATCACCACCGACATCATTGTCGGCTTCCCGGGTGAAACCGAAGAAGACTTCCAGGCCACCCTCGACGTGGTTGAAGCGTCGCGGTTCTCCTCGGCCTTCACCTTCCAATACTCCAAACGTCCGGGCACCCCGGCAGCCGACCTGGACGAACAGCTTCCCAAGGCAGTGGTGCAGGAACGCTATGAGCGCTTGACGGCGTTGCAGGACCGCATTTCCAAGGAGGAGAACGCGAAGCAGCTGGGCCGTACCGTGGAAGTCATGGCCACCGAACAGTCCGGACGCAAGGCCGAAGAGACCCACCGTCTCTCAGGACGCTCGCAGGACCAGCGCCTGGTGCACTTCTCGGTACCTGAAGGTGCCCAGGCCCCGCGCCCTGGCGACCTGGTAACCCTGCCGATCACCGAAGTGGCGGCATTCCACCTGATCTCGGATCCCACCGTGGACCAGTACTCCCTGCGCCGTTCTCGCGCCGGGGATGCGTGGGACCGGGCGCAGGCCGAAAGCTGCGGGGTTCCAGCGCCGGCGGGGAGCGGATCCAAGGGCCGCACGAGCTTGGGCATGCCGACGTTGAAAGTGCGCAGCTAGCCATATGGCCACTTCGAACCTGCCGGTGATTGCCATCGTCGGCCCCACAGGTACCGGCAAGTCGGACTTGGCCATCGCCGTGGCGCAGGAATTGGGCGGGGAAATCGTCAATTCCGATGCCCTGCAGTTCTACCGCGGCATGGACATCGGCACCGCGAAGCTGCCGGTGAGCGAGCGTGGCGGCATCGAGCATCACCTGCTCGACACCATGGGCATCACCGAGGAAGCATCCGTTGCCGCATTCCAAGCCCAGGCCCGCGACCACTTCGCCCAAATCCGTGCCCGCGGCAAGGTTCCGGTGATGGTCGGGGGCTCAGGGTTGTACGTGCGGGCGGCCCTTGATGTGATCGATTTCCCGCCGACGGATCCAGAAGTCAGGAAACGGCTGGAGGCCGAGGTCGAGGCTCAAGGAGACGGACCGCTGCGCCGCCGGCTGGCCGAGGTTGACCCGGTATCTGCAGCACGCAATCTTGACTTGCGCCGCGCGATCCGCGCCCTTGAAGTACACGAGATTTCCGGTCGGGCCTTCAGCTCCTTCATGCCGCAACGCGAGTATGCCGCTCCGGCAATCCAGATCGGCTTGAACTACGACCGCCAGGCGTTGCATGAGGCCTTGGAAACCCGCGTGCACAAGATGGATTCCTTGGGATTTGCCGCGGAAGTCGAGGGACTGCTCGGCCAGGGATTGCGCGAAGGCAAGACCGCCTCGCGCGCCATCGGCTACCAGCAGTACATCGACTTCCTCGACGGGCAGATCACCCGGGACGAAGCCATTGACCAGACGGTCATTGCCACCCGCAAGTTCGCGCGACGCCAAATCACTTGGTTCAACGCAGATGAGCGGGTCAACTGGCTGAACCCGCTGGAACCGGGATTGCTGGAAAAAACACTGCAGATCATCGGCTAGCCAACGTACGAACGAAAACTCTAGGAGCATTGATGTACCGCACCGAATTAGGTCAGCTGGCCGGACAACGTTTCGCCAAGGGCCATGCCACCGGCAACGACTTCGTGCTGATTGCCGACCCGGAAGCACAGCTCGACATCAACGCCGAACAGGTGGCCGCCCTGTGCCACCGCCGCTTCGGCATTGGCGGTGACGGGCTGATCCGTGCCGTGCCAACCTCCAGGGTTCCCGGATACGAAGGGCAGTTCCTGGAGCATCCCAAGGCCTACTGGTTCATGGATTACCGGAACAATGACGGCTCCATCGCCGAGATGTGCGGCAACGGCGTTCGTGCCTTCGCCCACTACCTGATTGCCGAGGGGCTTGTGAGCCTCCAAGTAGGGCAAAGTTTCCAGATCGGCAGCCGTGCCGGCGTAAAGGAAATTACCCGACTCGCTGATGGCTACGCGGTGAACCTCGGCCCCTGGGGATTGATCTTCGAGCAGGAAGCCGCCGAAAAATCGGTGGACTCCATGGTCAAGCCCAGAGGCTGGGAGCAGGCGCTGCCAGCCTTGAGCATCACCATGGGCAACCCGCACACCGTAGTTGCCTTGCCAGACGTCCAGATGCTTGAAGAACTGGACCTGTTCGAAGCCCCCGAGGTATCTCCGGTCCCTGCCAACGGCACCAACGTGGAATTCGTGGTTCCTTCCGAGCCGCTGATCGAAGAGGACGGGGTTGCCCAGGTCCAGATGCGCGTCCATGAACGCGGAGTCGGCGAGACGCTCTCATGCGGTACCGGTGCGTGTGCGGCCGCGGCAGCAGTGCGCTATTGGGCCCGCAGCACCGCGCTGATCAACCAGTGGGCTGTCAAGGTGCCCGGCGGTGTCGTCGGCGTTGAATTCCGTGGCAATGCAGAGGGCGGCGAAGATACGATCCTCAGCGGCCCGGCAGACCTGGTTGCCCGCGGGATCATCGGTTCGGAGTAGACCTGATCGGCTCCACGGCAAAAATCGCAGAATGGCTCGGCGAGCCATTCTGCGATTTTGCTTTTTGCAATCAGGCCGGACGCGCTACCTTCAGCACGCGGAAGGCCTTGGCGGTCGCTTCACGGGTGATCTTCCAATCCGAGGGAAGCTGCTCAACCAGCCACTTCTGCAGCGAATCGCTGCCCAGGTTCTTCTGCACCACCATCCATGCCTCGCCACCCGGGGCCAACCGCGGCAACCACAACATCAGCAGTTCATGCAGGGCATCCTTGCCGATGCGAATGGGCGGGTTCGACCAGATGGTGTCGAATTGCAGGCTCGGATCCACGGACTCAGGGGTGCCGACAACCACGTTGGACAAGCCGAGCGCCGCGGCATTCAAGCGGGCCAGGTCGATGGAACGCTCATTGACATCCACGCCGTAGACCTCGGACTGCGGGGACTGCTCGGCGGCGGCCAGGGTGATGGGCCCCCAGCCGCACCCGATATCCAGAATGCGTCCGCGAGGGGTTGGCACGTACTGCAGCAGCACCGCCGTTCCCTTGTCCAGACCGGCGGGGGAGAAGATTCCCGAGGCCGTCTGCACCTTGCGCAACGAGCCGTTGAGCTCGACTTCGATGGTGCGCCGTTCATCTGCCGAGGCCGGGCTGGCGGTGAAGTAGTGATCCGAGGTCATAGGCAAAGCTTATCGCCCAGTACGGATACCCCAAAGATCAGCGTCGGCAACGTGAGCAAGGCGATATGGGCGTGAGCAGATATCACTGATAGAGTTTTCCCTATGACTTTCATTTTCGTCTAATACGTAGCCCTCTTGGTTACCCGCGGTTCCACGAGCTGGCCGCGCAGTTCTTGCGCGCCCATTTGCATGAATTAGCAGACGGCAAAGTCATTTCCCATTACCTGGCAGTTCTTCTTTCCAGAACCCCGCACACGCCTTTGCTTACCGGTAACCATGCATTCACCTGTTTGCCCATAGACCTTTACTCCTTGCAAAGGACCACGAATGTTTGATGAACCAACCGAAACTGAACGCGCCACGTCGCAAAGTGGGGTCCACCCGCACTATTCTGGAAAGCGAAGTACTTCTAAGGAGACCATGACTAACTCCGAGTCACACGAGCACGATTCGGCATCGATGGATGATGCCCAGATCCAGGCCGCCATCGATCGAATTCTCGCAGCCGATGATGCGCAGAGCCCGCAGGTTCAGCACTTCGGCGAAGAAGAGAATTCCATTTTCGCTGGCCAGGCTACTGCACTGAACCGTTTTTCCTCAGGCCTCAGCAATTTCGACGGGGACCAGGAAGATCTGGAGGATCGCCGCGCGCTGCGTCGCGTCGCAGGCCTGTCCACGGAACTGGAAGACGTCACCGAGGTTGAATACCGCCAGCTGCGCCTGGAACGCGTCGTGCTGGCGGGCATCTGGAGCGATGGTACCGTCGTCGACGCCGAGAACTCCCTGCGCGAGCTCGCCGCCTTGGCGGAGACCGCAGGTTCCGAAGTCCTCGATGGCCTGGTGCAGCGCCGCAGCAAGCCGGACCCTTCGACCTTCCTCGGCTCGGGCAAGGCCGAAGAGCTGCGCGGAATCGTTGCGTCAACGGGTGCCGATACCGTGATTGTCGATGCAGAGCTGGCGCCATCGCAGCGCCGTGCCCTGGAAGATATCGTCAAGGTCAAGGTTATCGACCGCACCAACCTGATCCTGGACATCTTTGCGCAGCATGCCCAATCGCGCGAGGGCAAGGCCCAGGTTGAATTGGCCCAGCTCGAATACCTGCTGCCGCGTCTTCGCGGTTGGGGCGAATCGATGTCCCGCCAGGCCGGTGGCCGCGTAGGTGCCGCCGGTGGCGGCATCGGCTCGCGTGGACCGGGTGAAACCAAGATCGAGATGGACCGCCGCCGCATTCGCGACCGCATGGCGAAGCTGCGCCGCGAGATCAAGGCCATGAAGCCTGCCCGCGAAGCCAAGCGCGCCAATCGCAAGCGCAATGAGGTTCCGGCCGTGGCCATTGCCGGCTACACCAACGCCGGCAAATCCTCGCTGCTCAACCGCTTGACCAACGCCGGGGTGCTGGTGGAGAACGCGCTGTTCGCTACCCTGGATCCAACCGTCCGCCAGTCGGCGACCGAGGACGGGCTGACCTACACGCTGGCCGATACCGTTGGCTTCGTATCCAACCTCCCGACCCAGCTGGTGGAAGCCTTCCGTTCCACCCTGGAGGAAATCGCCGATTCGGATCTCATCCTGCACGTCGTTGACGGGTCCCACCCTGATCCCGAAGGGCAGATCCAGGCGGTGCGCACCGTGCTCGGCGAAGTCGACGCGTTGAACATTCCAGAGATCATCGTGGTTAACAAGGCCGATGTGGCCGACCCGTTCGTCGTCGAACGCATCCGCAACCGGGAATCCAATACCGTGGTCGTCTCCGCGCACACCGGTGAGGGCATCCAAGAGCTGCTGGAAAAGATCAGCTCGTCGATTCCACGCCCCGGCATCCAGCTTGAGGTGCTCATTCCCTACAACCGCGGGGATTTGATCGCCAAGCTGCACCAGAGCGAATCAGAGATCTTGGAAAGCGAACACCTGGAGGAGGGCACCCGGATGATCGTCAAGGTGCGCGATTCCCTAGCTGCAGAGTTGGAGACCTTCAACCTTCATGGATAAGCAAGAGCAGGCCCTGGGGCTGCTGGAGGCCGCGGTCACTTCCATGGGCGGAGCCATGCGCACCGGCCAGCAGGAAATGGTCAAGCATGTGGTCAGTGCGCTGGAAGATGAAAAGCACTTGCTGGTGCAGGCAGGCACCGGCACCGGCAAGTCGATGGGCTACCTGATTCCGGCATTGGCCCACGCGCAGACCAGCGCCAAGCCGGTGATCGTCTCCACCGCGACCTTGGCGCTGCAATCGCAGATTGTCGGCCGTGACGTGCCGCGGTTGCTCGAATCGCTCAAGGGCAAGCTCTCGCGCCCGATGGATGTGGCCCTGCTCAAGGGACGCTCGAACTACCTGTGCCAGTACAAGCTCGGCGGCGGGTACCCGGATGACGAAGGCACGCTTTTCTCGATGGATGAGCCGGCAGCACCTGCCGGCACCACTTATTCGCCGTTGGCCAGCGAGGTCATGAAGCTGCGCGAATGGGCTGAAGAGACCGAGACCGGTGACCGCGATGAGCTGGTGCCCGGGGTCAGCGACAAGGCGTGGAAGCAGGTCTCGGTTTCGGCCATGGAGTGCTTGGGGTCGCAGAAGTGCCCGATGGCGGATGAATGCTTCTCGGAGATGGCTCGTGCCCGTGCCGCGGAAGCGGACGTGGTCATTACAAACCACGCCCTACTGGCGGTATCGGCCTTCGAGGGGCTTTCTGTCCTCCCGGACTTCGAAGTCGCGATCATCGATGAGGCCCACGAACTGCAGGACCGCGTGACCAGTTCGGTTTCCGGGGCGCTCTCCGCACGCATGGTGCTCACCGCGGCTGGCGGCGCCAAGCGCCATTGCGGAGTGAACGTGGACGAGATGGTCAAGGCGGCGAACCGCCTGGAAAAGTCGTTGACCGGCGTGCCCACGGGGCTGCTGGAACATGGCCTGCGCGAAGACATGGGCATCGCCCTGAACGACATCGTGGAACAGGCCCGGCTGGCGTTGGCGCTGTCCAAGCCGGAAGCCAATGCACCGGCTGACGGCGGGCGACAGACCGCCCGCTCCCAGCTGCAGTCGGTGATGGACGATGCGATTCGCATGCTCGAATCAGAAGAACGCCGCGAGGTGCTGTACACCACCCGTCCGCGGGAGTTTGTCGAAGGCCGGGGATACGTCGAAGCTGACGAGACCCAGCCAGCCACGTTGAACGTTGCCCCGTTGTCCGTTGCCGGCAAGCTGCGCGAAGGGCTGTTCGATGGGCGCACGGTCGTCTTGACCAGCGCTACCTTGGCTATCGGTTCGCAGTTCGATTCGGTCGCAGGCTCGCTGGGCTTGATGGGCGCCGGGGCTCCGTCCTGGACTGGCGTGGACGTCGGCAGTCCCTTCGACTACCCGAAGCAGGGCATCCTGTACGTAGCCAAGCATCTGCCCAAGCCGGGCCGCCAACTGGCTGCGGAGACGCTGGATGAGATCGAGGATCTCATCAAGGCCTCCGGCGGCGGTGCACTGGCTCTGTTCACTTCGAAGCGCTCCGCCGAAGAAGCGGCAAGCATCTTGCGCGAACGCCTGGACGTGGACATCCTGTGCCAGGGCGAGGGCAGCATGAAGTCGCTGGTCGAGCAGTTCAGCAGCGAACGTGACACCTGCCTGTTCGGAACCATGACCCTGTGGCAGGGCGTTGACGTGCCAGGAGATTCCTGCCGACTGGTCATCATCGACAAGATCCCGTTCCCGCGCCCGGACGATCCGATCTCCAAAGCCCGTTCCGAAGACGTGGCCAAGCATGGCGGCAACGGCTTCATGCAGGTGGCCGCCACCCATGCGGCGATTCGCCTGGCCCAGGGCGCTGGACGCCTGATCCGTTCGATCGGGGACAAGGGCGTGGTGGCGATCCTCGATTCGCGCATGGCCACTGCACGGTACGGCAGCTTCTTGAAAGCAACCCTGCCGCCGATGTGGCCGACTGTCGACAAGAAGGTCATTACCGGAGTTCTCCAGCGTTTGAACCCGGACGGTAAATAGCCGAATCATGGAGCATGAACTTGAGCTGTCCTTGGACTGAGGGCAGCTCAAGTTCTTTATGCCCTATCTGCAGGACGCTCGGCGATGCACTAAGGTCTGTGACAAGAACTGATGCCGCGTGAATCGAAAGGCACCATGGAGTCCATGCAAGAATTGGCACACCAAGCCGCCATCGACACCCATCAGCGTTTCGGGCGTCGCCTCTTGCGGCTGCCCGGAACCTGGATTGGGCAAAGCTACAGCAGGGCGCACCGGTTGCGCGACGGAAGCATGCTCAGCGATCTCAATGGCTGCGCGCACCCGTTGTCGGAGTGGAACTATTGGTGGCAGGCGCATTACCTGGATGCCATCATCGATGACGGCCACTCCTTCTTGGCGGCAGGCGACGCGGAATCGGCGCGAGCCGAGTTGGCCAGGGCCAATCATCTGTTGCATGGCATTCGAATTCGCAACTTCGGGATGCTGCCCAACTACTTCTTCGACGATATGGCGTGGCTTGCCTTGGCTAGCGGCCGACTGGAGCAATTCGCTCTGGCAGTGACGGGAGAAGGAAACCACGCTGCCCAGACGGCAGGCAGGGTGCTGGGAAAACAGCTTCATGCTGGCATGGACGAGGTGCTGGGCGGCGGCCTGTACTGGTCGAAAAAACGGGATTTCAAGAATACGCCGGCCAATGCGCCGGCGGCACTGTTCTTCGGCCGAACCGGACAGAAGGACACCGCACGGCAGGTTCTCCAATGGCTGGAGAAGAACCTGTTCAGCACCGAGCGTGGGCTGTACTTGGACGGGCTGCGGTTGGCCAGCCAGGGGCACACGGTGGAGCCAGCGATCTATACCTACAACCAGGGCACGGTGCTAGGCGCGTTGCTTGAGCTTGGCGAGCCGGCCGATCTGGCTCACGCCCAAGTGCTGATCGATGCGACCACGCACTCGCTGTCTTCCGCTGCCGGAGTACTCGCGTTCAACCGCGGGGGAGACGGGAACCTTTTTGCCGGAATCCTGTGCCGGTATCTGGCCCTCGCCGCGAAAGATCACCGCTTGGAAGCACCAAGCAGGGAGCAGGCCAGGAAACTGGTCACGGCAACTGCAGGCCATCTGATCGACCAAGAACCGCGCCGGCTCTCGGCGGCAGTCCAGCGCTGGATGATCTTCGCCGCGGCCGCCCAGATCGAGCTCGAGGCCGGCGAGTAGCTGATTAAACGAAAATTGCGCTGGTGCCAAGCACCAGCGCAATATCCACACGAAATCTAGAGCGAGCGCATGACCGAGACGACGCGTCCCATGATCTTTGCTGCATCACCCAAAATCGGTTCGTAGCGCGAGTTCTGCGGAAGCAGCCAAGTATGCCCATCACGCTGCCGGAAGGTCTTGACAGTCGCTTCCTCGTCCAGCAGGGCTGCGACGATGTCGCCGTTGTCTGCCGTCTGCTGTCGGCGGACAACTACCCAGTCGCCGTCGCAAATCGCGGCGTCAACCATTGAATCGCCGGACACCTTGAGCATGAACAGTTCGCCGTGGCCCACGAGCTGACGAGGCAACGAGAAAACATCCTCGACGGACTGTTCTGCCAGGATCGGACCGCCAGCAGCAATACGGCCAACCAGCGGAACCATGGTGGTGTCAGCAGAAGTGCTCAGCTCAATGATCTTGGCGTCTTCGCTGGCAGCCGGCTCGACCGGCTCCGAGACCTCGGCCTTTTCGGCATCGTCGGACAATTGCAGCGGAAGCAGGATTTCCATCGCGCGCGGACGGCGTGGGTCTCGACGGATATAGCCGAGCTTTTCCAACTGGCTCAACTGGTGGGTCACGCTCGAAAGGCTCTTGAGTCCGACAGCGTCGCCAATCTCACGCATCGATGGCGGATAACCGTTCTTGCCGATAGACCGCTGAATCGTCTCAAGGATCTTCTTTTGGCGAATCGTCAGCGAACGTGCATTCGATCGGGGAGTGCGTTGTGATGCTGACATGAGATTTTGCCTTCCCTAGCAATCATTCGAAAGTTTGCGTGTCCAAACTGTCGGAGCTAGATGGTGAGATGTTTTCATTGCTCGTCTACTTCGAAATCTTAGTAGATAAGCGAGCTTCTTTCAAAGATTTGTTCGAAAACTTCTGGACAAGTTCCGCGAATCTCTGTTAGAACAGATATACGAGGTTCGAACAAGTTTTCGAATCCGTTCTTTCGAATAAAAATTCGCATCACTTGAATTTCTTGAGGAGACAACGTCATGGCTACCGTCGCACTTGACTCAGATCAGACCCAAGCGCCGCTGAAAATCCGCATCAACCGCCGCGGTTGGGCTGTGCTGGTGGGGATGCCCGTTTTCGCACTCACGATCGCTGCTGCTTTCTTCTTCTCCATGTTCGCCTCTGACGCGCATGCCGCGGCAGAAGATCCTGCTGGGGTTGGAACCATTGATGTCACCGTGATCCCCGGGGATACGCTATGGAGTTTGGCTCGCGACTATGCCACCGGTTACGACGTAACTTCCGCAGTTGGCCACATCGCGGAGCTCAACGCCTTGGACGGCAGCGAAATCCAGGTAGGAGATACCTTGTCGATTCCGGTCATTGCCGGCTAGTTTCCCCTGCTGTCCAGTGTTTGTTACCTGCAGCCGTAGCGGATTCACTGGCGGGCTCGCTGCGCACGTAGACTTGATGCGTGAATGACCGCAGTGAACTTTTGAGTCAGCTGCCCTTGCGTGAGAATCTCCGCGGGCTATCCCCTTACGGCGCACCGCAAATTGACGTGCCGATCCAGTTGAACGTCAACGAGAACACCCATCCGTTGCCACCGGTAGTCGTAGACGCCATTGCCCAGGAAGTGGCCAAGGCAGCGACAACTCTGAATCGCTATCCTGACCGCGAATTCACCGAGCTTCGTGAACTTCTTGCCGATTACCTCGGCCACTCGCTCACCAAGGAGAACATCTGGGCCGCTAACGGTTCGAATGAAATCCTGCAGCAGATCCTGCAAGCCTTCGGTGGACCAGGCCGTACCGTGATGAGCTTCGGCCCCACCTACTCCATGTACCCGCTGTTGGCCAGTGGTACTGATACCACCTATATCGCCGGTGAACGCGCCGAGGATTTCACCTTGTCCGCCGAATCTGCAGCCGCGCAGGTCCGCGAGCACAAGCCGAATATCGTGTTCCTGTGCTCGCCGAACAACCCCACCGGCACCGCCCTTGGCCTTGATGTCATCACGGCCGTGTACGAAGCCATGAGCGAGCACAACGGCATGGTGATCGTTGACGAGGCGTACGCCGAATTCTCCTTGGCCAGCACCAAGTCCGCACTGAGCCTGCTTGAAGGCCGCCAGCGATTGATCGTCTCGCGCACCATGTCCAAGGCATTCGGCCTGGCCGGCGCACGCGTCGGCTACCTGGCCGCCGCGCCAGAGGTCACCGATGCCATCCGCTTGGTGCGGCTGCCGTACCACCTGTCGGCCGTGACCCAGGCAACGGCGATCGCCGCCTTGAAGAACATCGAGTTGCTGCTGGCGCAGGTCGAAGACATCAAGTCCCAGCGTGACCGCATCGTCGCGCGCTTGAAGGAACTGGGCCTGAAGCCATCGGTCTCCGACTCCAACTTCGTCTTCTTCGGTGGCGTCGAAGACCCCCACGCTATTTGGGAAGGCCTGTTGGAAGCCGGCATCATCATCCGCGACAATGGAATTCCGGGGACCTTGCGTGTTACGGCCGGAACCGAATCAGAAACCACAGCCTTCTTGGAACGACTTGCCGAACTGCTCGGCTCGCAGAAGTAATCAAAGACAAGCGAAGGAAGACATGTCTGCCGAATTGATTGGCGCACGTCGCGCCCGCATGGAACGCGTGACCAGCGAATCGTCCGTATTCGTTGAATTGGATCTCGATGGAACCGGCGTCTCGGAGATCAGCACCTCGGTGCCGTTCTATGACCACATGCTGACTGCGCTCTCCAAGCATTCGCTCATCGATCTCACCGTGCGTGCTACCGGCGATACCCACATCGATGTCCACCACACCGTTGAGGACACCGCGATCACCATCGGCGAAGTGCTGCGCGTGGCGCTGGGCAACAAGGCAGGCATCCGCCGCTTCGGCACCTCCTACGCTCCGCTGGACGAGGCGCTGTCCCGTTCAGTCGTCGATGTCTCGGGCCGGCCATACCTCGTGCACTCCGGCGAGCCTGCTGGCCAGGAATACCACTTGATCGGCGGACACTTTACCGGCTCGATGACCCGCCACGTCTTCGAAGCCATCACCTTCCACGCACAGATCTGCGCTCACATCGAGGTGCTCTCGGGCCGCGACCCGCACCACATTGTCGAAGCGCAATTCAAGTCCTTCGCCCGCGCCTTGCGCGAAGCCGTAGAGCGCGATGAGCGCATGGGCGACAAGATCCCATCCACGAAGGGTGCCCTGTAAGTGGAGAAGAAAACAGTAGTTGTCCTGGACTACGGTTCAGGCAACGTGCGTTCCGCCGTGCGCGCCTTGGAAGCCGCCGGCGCCGAGGTGGAACTGACCGCAGACCCGAAGAAGATCGTGGCTGCCGACGGACTGGTAGTCCCGGGAGTCGGCGCCTACGCCTCGGTCATGGAGCAGTTGACCGCAACCGGTTCCCTGCGCTGGATCGGCCGCCGCATCGCAGGTGGCCTGCCCGTCTTGGGGATCTGCGTGGGCCACCAGGTATTCTTTGAAGAAGGCGTGGAGCACGGAGTGAAAACCGAAGGCATCGGCGAATGGCCGGGCAAGGTTGAACGCCTCCAGTCGGATGTCATTCCGCACATGGGCTGGAACACGGTGCGCCCGCCGGAAGGATCCAAGCTTTTCGCCGGCATCGAGAACGAGCGATTCTACTTCGTGCACTCCTACGCTGTGCAGAAGTGGGAATTCGACGTCACCCAGCCGGCGATGACCCCGCCGCAGGTGACCTGGTCGACGCACGGGACGCCATTCGTGGCCGCCGTCGAAAACGGCCCGCTCTCGGCAGTCCAGTTCCACCCGGAGAAGTCCGGCGACGCTGGCGCACAGCTGCTGCGCAACTGGTTGGGGACACTCTAGGCATGTGGAGCCTCATCTTGGGTGTTGTCGGGGCCTTCCTGATCGGCGGGGCCATTTCGCTGAAGAACCAGAAGGCCCATATTTCATGGATCATCGCGCTCTGGGTGCTTGCAGGCATGAGCCTGATCGCAGCCTGGGCCTTGACCTACTAACCACTTTTTACTTCTTCACTAAGGACATCATGAGCGAGCAACCAATCCTCGAACTCTTGCCTGCGGTAGATATCGCCGGCGGCCAGGCGGTGCGCCTGGTCCAGGGCGAAGCCGGTTCCGAGACCGGATACGGCGACCCGCTGGAAGCAGCGCTTTCCTGGCAGAACGCCGGCGCCGAATGGCTGCACCTGGTCGACCTGGACGCAGCCTTCGACCGCGGTAGCAATGTCGAGATCGTGCAGCGCATCGCCAGGGAACTGAACATCAAGGTCGAGCTCTCCGGCGGAATCCGCGACGACGCCTCTCTGGAACGTGCACTGGAATTCGGCGCTACCCGCGTCAATCTCGGTACCGCCGCACTGGAAAACCCGGAATGGACGAAGCAGGCCATCGCCCGCCACGGCGACAAGATCGCCGTGGGCATGGACGTGCGCGGAACCACCTTGTCCGGCCACGGCTGGACCAAGGACGGCGGCGACCTGTGGGATGTGCTGGCTCGCTTGGAAGATGCCGGATGTGCCCGCTACGTTGTCACTGACGTGACCAAGGACGGCACGCTGCGCGGTCCAAACGTTGAACTGCTGCGCGAAATCGCTGCCAAGACCAGCAAGCCGATTGTCGCCTCGGGCGGCATCTCCTCGCTCGAAGACCTCCGCGTCTTGCGTGAGCTGGTTCCCGAAGGCATCGAAGGCGCCATCATGGGCAAGGCGCTGTACTCAGGCCAGTTCACCTTGCAAGAAGCCCTCGATGTGGCAGGCCGCCGCTAGGCACCAAGCACCATCCGTGAAAGGCGATTCAGAAGCCCCCTGCTTCTGGATCGCCTTTCCATTTGTGAAGCCGGATTTCTGCAATACCTCCTCCTGGCAGCGATTGCGCACAGACGGCAGGGAATGAAATCTGAAATGCCACCGTTCGGGGTGTCCAAGCTCATGAATGCAGTTTTGGAACTTCCTGCCATCAACCTCGAAACCACCGATAGCATGGAGCTATGAGCACCGAGCAACCTGAATCCGCACCCAAACGCCATCTGCCGGGACATATTGTCGCTGCGCTGGCGCAGGCAGGCTCAGAAACCGACTCTGCCGGCCAGAATTGGGAAGGCCGCGACCTGAGCGGCGACGGCAACCCCCTGCATAACTTCGACAAGGACGACGGCAAGGCCGACGCCAATGTCGTTGCTGCTTTGGCAGCCATGCGCGCGGGCACCGCGGGGGAGGGCGAAGTGCATCAATCCTTGTCACAGGCGCGCGTTTTCGTTGCGGTGGTCGCCCAGCTCGGTGAAGAAGCGATTACCGAACACGGCTTCGCCTCCGATAAGGAAGCCGATATGGCCCTGGTGAAAATCAAGGCCCCGGACGGCCGCATGGCTCTGCCGATCTTCACCACAGTTGAACGGCTTCAGGCGTGGCACAAGGAAGCCCGGCCGGTGGCGGTCTACGCCCCGCGGGCGGCCCTCTCGGCAGTCAGCGAGGAATGCCAGCTGCTGGTCCTCGATCCCGGAAGCGATTTCACCTTCGTGCTTCGACGACCGGGGGTCTGGAACCTGGCTAAGCAGATCGAGTGGATTCCGAGTTATCAGAATCAGCAGATCGCCAACCTGGTGCAGGATGCGACCGAAGGCTTCAGCCAGTTGCAGACCGTCAAGGTTGCCCCGGGCAGGGGAGTCGGCTCCCGCAGCAAGGACGGGCAAGTTGTCCTTGGCGGAGGTTCCGGACCGGAACTTAACCTGCAGTTCGTTTTTGCTCCTGGAACGAGCGAAAACGATGCACGCGAGGCAACTCGCGCAATCCACGGGCGTTTGTCCCAGAACACCGAATTCGCTGAAGCAGTGGATTCCCTCGAACTCAGTTTGCACAGCGCGCCGAGCTAGACCGGCGGGCTCCTTTTGACCAGATAAGGAACTTTCCGGGCATGAAAAGCTATTGGCAGATCCTGCGCCAGCCGCAGATCTCACTGTTGTTGCTGATTGGCATGATTGCCCGCCTGCCGCACTCTGCCTTGAGCATGCTGCTGCTGCTGCATCTGGTGAACAACCTCGACCAATCCTGGGTTTCAGCGGGCCTGGTCACGGCAGTCATGACCCTGGGCATCGCCATCGGCGCACCCTGGCGCGGAGCCCGCGTGGATGTCTGGGGACTTCGCCGCGCGATGATCCCCTCGGTGATCGTCGAAACCCTCGTCTGGTGCACGGTGCCCCATGTTCCGCTGGTTTGGGTCTACCCCTTGGCCTTCATCGGCGGGCTCTTCGCACTGCCGGTCTTTTCCGTGGTGCGTACCGCACTGGGCATCATGACCACCGGTGAGCAGCGCCGTACCGCCTTCGCTCTGGACGCAACCGCCACCGAACTGGTGTTCATCGTCGGCCCGGCCAGTGCCGGCATTGTCGCCACCCAGGTCAGCAGCGTCATCGGCTTGAGCGTAATTGGCGTAACCTCGACGGTGGCCGGTTTGGCGCTGATGATCCTGAATCCGCCAACACGCAGCGACGACCCCAAGGCGATTGCTTCACGGGCCAACGTGCACGAAGAACGCCTGGGCGCGGAAGCCAGCTTCATTGCCGCCGCACCGATGGGCGTGCCCGAAGTCGAAGGCGAGCTGATTGCCGCCGGCATGAAATCCGCCCGTGCCCGGATCAAGCAGCGCGGACGCAACTTCAAGAACCGTTTCAACTGGGTCAGCGCTTCGGTCCTGGCGGTCTTCATCGCCTCGGCCGGAGCGGGCATGCTGCTCACCGGCACCGAGGTGGCCATCGTGGCCGAACTGGATGCGTCGGCGCAAAGCCACCAGCTTGGGCTGGTGTTCTTATTCTGGTGCGGCGCCTCGTTGATCGGCGGCCTGATCTACGGGTCGATGACCCGGGTCATCTCTCCGCTGGTGCTGCTGCTGACCATGGCAGTGCTGACCATACCGATGTATTTTGCGTGGGATACCTGGTCGTTGGCGCTGTTCTCCGCCTTGCCCGGCTTCCTCTGCGCGCCAACGCTGTCGGCGGCCTCCGAATGGCTTACCGACCTGGTGGCTGAAAAGCGCCGAGGCGAAGCCATGGGCTGGTACGGTTCGGCGATGACCGCTGGCACCGCGCTGGGCTCTCCAATCACCGGCATCTTCGTCGACAACTTCGGTCCGGCTCCTGCCTTTATCGGCATCAGCACGATGGCCGCGCTGGTTGTAGTGATCGCGCTGATCGCCCAGCAGATCCGCCGTCGCGTGCGCCGTGTCCGCCGCCGTCGCCTGGAAACGATCGCCTAGGCGCGAGGCGCTGGCCTGAGCCGCGAGTACATGTACATGTCCTTGCGGTCGGAGCCCACCCGTTCCCAGCTGCGCAGCAACCCTTCGCGCTGGAAGCCGCAGGCTTCGGCGGTCCGCCACGACCCCTCGTTCCAGGGCTCCACGTAGAGCTCCACCCGTTCGACGCCCGGATGCTCCAAGCCCCAGGCCGCCAGCGCGGTCAATGACTGCTTGGCAATGCCACGCCTGCGCCACCCAGGGGCGATCCAGTATCCGATGCTGGCCCGGCCCTGGTGGGCGTCGCGCAGCCAGAGGCCGATCTGCCCGGCAGCGGCATTTGTCGACGAGTCGGCGATGGCAAATGAGTACCCGCTGCCCTCGGCGACCCGGCGGTGCTGGCGTTCGATGAATGCCGCGTAGTCCGCTTCGGTCCCTTGCGCCGGGACAGTGGTGATCCGAGGAATGTACGGGTCAGCGGACGCCTGCCGCACGGCAGGGATGTCGCTGGGCTGGAAGGGGCGTAGGCGGTAGGCCCCGGCGTCCAGCACTGGCTGTTCGAGCATCTGCATGCTTCCAATCTAGCCCGTGATCCGAACAACAATGGACCCGTTTCCCGAAGGAAACGAGTCCATGATGTTAATCTCTTAAAATTCGGCCAATATTACCTAGTTGACCGGTCCGGTGAACTTCTCGCCCGGGCCCTTGCCTGGTGCATCGGGGATGATCGAAGCTTCGCGGAAGGCCAGCTGGAGGCTGCGCAGTCCGTCGCGCAAAGGCGCCGCGTGTTGGGAGCCGATCTCCGGCGCACCGGCGGTGACTAGGCCTGCCAGTGCGGTGATCAGCTTGCGGGCCTCGTCGAGATCCTTCAGCTCATTGGCATCTTCGCCCTCTGCAAGGCCGCACTTGACTGCTGCTGCACTCATCAGGTGAACAGCAGCGGTGGTGATGATTTCAACTGCTGCAACTTCAGCGATATCGCGCACCTGCTGGTCCACAGTGTGCTGGTGCGAGTTGGTGTCTTCGTTAGTCATACTGCTAAGCTTGTCACAGACCGACTCGATGCCGGTACTTCTCGCAGTTCTCCAGTTAGCCCTGGACGAGGGATTCGTACTAGTATTGAGCCATGCAAGTGGAGGCCAACTCCCACCCGCTGTCGCCGTTTCAGGCTTCCGGGTAATTCGGCAGGATCACAGCAATGCGATCCCCAAGCGCTTACGCGGGAACTTCCCGTGTTCGGCTGTGTCGTTCTTTCTGGCCTTCGCCTGCAATCGCAGACGGAGGCCTTCTTTGTTTGCGGTCATGGATTACGAATTTCAGGAGTGACACATCAGCGATCCACGCATTAACGAGCGCATTCGCGTGCCAGAGGTACGTCTCGTCGGCCCTAATGGTGAGCAGGTAGGCATCGTCCGCATTGAGGACGCGCTTCGTCTTGCTCTCGAGTCCGATCTGGACTTGGTCGAGGTGGCACCCAGCGCCAAGCCTCCAGTGTGCAAATTGATGGATTTCGGCAAGTACAAGTACGAAGCCGCCGTCAAGGCTCGCGAAGCTCGTAAGAACCAGACCAACACGGTCTTGAAGGAAGTCCGCTTCCGCCTGAAGATCGACACCCACGACTACGAGACCAAGGTCGGCCACGCAGTGCGCTTCCTGGGCGCAGGCGACAAGGTCAAGGCCATGATCCAGTTCCGTGGTCGTGAGCAGCAACGTCCAGAGATGGGCATCCGCTTGCTTGAAAAGTTTGCAGCAGACGTCGCCGAAGTTGGAGTCATTGAGTCCAGCCCGCGCATCGATGGCCGAAACATGGTCATGGTTGTTGGTCCGCTGAAGAACAAGGCAGAGGCTCGCCGCGAGCAGCAGCAGAAGTCGGGTGGCCGCAATTCGGCCAAGCGCAAGATCCGCACCGACGCTCCGGTCGAGACCGAGGGCCAGAATGTCGCAGCTTCCATGGATGATGACGCCCGCGCCAAGCTGGAGCAGGCACGTCAGGCAGCTGAAGGCGACGCCTAGCCAAGCCTGTTGGGCTTTCGGGCCCGTCACCGTTCACGGTGAAGGATTTTCCTCCGGGAAGATCCAACTACAAAAGAACAACAGCGGTCACCTTTATCGGGGCCCGCTTCGGATGATCCCCACCCGGTGCCTTACCGGGTGGAGCACGTAAGGAGAACGGCAGCTATGCCGAAGTTCAAGACTCACAGTGGCGCCAAGAAGCGCTTCAAGCTCACCGGCAGCGGTAAGCTCGCTCGCCAGCAGGCCAACCGCCGCCACTACCTGGAGCACAAGTCCTCGCGCGTTACCCGTCGCCTGGCTTCTGACCAGATCGTCGCCAAGGCCGATGTGAAGACCATCAAGCGGATGCTGGGCCTCTAAGCTCTCCCTTTCGCACTACGGGGAAGCAATACCCCACCACCCATAGATTTCACCCATCCCGCGGCATTGCGGGCACTGGGGAACTGACTTGAAGGAGTACACACGTGGCACGTGTGAAGCGGGCAGTAAACGCCCACAAGAAGCGTCGCGTCGTTCTGGAACGCGCAAAGGGTTACCGCGGTCAGCGTTCGCGCCTGTACCGTAAGGCCAAGGAGCAGCTGCTCCACTCGTTCGTTTACAGCTTCAACGACCGCCGTAAGCGCAAGGGCGACTTCCGCCGCCTGTGGATCCAGCGCATCAACGCTGCATCCCGCGCCAACGGCATGACCTACAACCGCCTGATCCAGGGCCTGAAGGCTGCTCAGATCGAGGTTGACCGCCGCATGCTCGCAGAGCTGGCTGTTTCGGACTCGAACGCTTTCGCCACCCTGGTCAAGGTTGCAAAGGACGCTCTTCCAGCTGACGTCAACGCACCAAAGGCTGCTGCTGAGGTTGCTGCCCCTAAGGCTGAGAAGGCTCCAAAGGCTGCTGCCAAGGCTGTCGAGGGCGAAGGCGTAATCAAGGCTGTTGAAGGCGAAGACGCTCCTGAGGGCTTCGTCATCAAGGGCAACGCCGGCTCGAACAAGTACCACGTTCCGGGTTCGACCTGGTACGAGCAGACTGAAGCAGAGTACTGGTTCAACTCCATCGAAGCTGCCAAGGCTGCAGGCTTCGAACCAGCTGGCGGCGAATCCCGTCAGCAGATGAAGTAATTCTCTTCTCCCTTTGAGCTGAAGCTCAGGTAGGACAGATCACAACGAAGGGCGGGTCCCGCGCATAGCGCGGACCCGTCCTTTGCGTGTATCTACCGGTATTCTCGAGTCATGAGCAGTTTTCCTCCAGAAGTGATGTCCAATCCACGCGCTGAACGGGTCAAGGCCATCGCGCGGCTGGCCAAGAGCAAGGGCCGCGAAGCCACAGGCGAATACCTCGCCGAAGGCCCGCAGGCTGTTCGCGAAGCGCTCAAGGCCCATCTGGAGGACGACAACCTGGTCCAAGGCGTCTACGCCGTCGGCGGGTTCCTGGAAAGCCACGAGGAATTCGCGCAGCTGCTCGACGAGGCGAAGGTGCCAACCCGCATCGTCACTGGCGAGGTGCTGCACGCCATGGCCGACACCCAGACCCCGCAGGGCATTCTCGCGGTCGTCGCCATGTCCCAGCCGCAGCTGAGCGAGGTGCTGGACACCAAGCCGAAGCTGATCGCCGTGCTCTGCCGCGTGCAGGATCCGGGCAACGCCGGCACCATCCTGCGCGCCGCCGATGCCGCCGGAGCTGATGCGGTGATCCTGACCAAGGGCAGCGTGGACATCTACAACCCGAAAGCCGTGCGCTCCACCGCCGGCTCGCTGTTCCACCTGCCGGTGCTGAGCAACATCGAATTCGACCACCTGGTCGCCGCCGCGAAGAGCACCGGAAGCCAGGTCCTGGCAGCCGACGGCTATGCCGCCCACAACCTCGATACCCTGCAGGATGCCGCTGTGCTGCGCGCACACCAGCCAGGCACCGCCACACCCGAAGGCCAGCCGGTGCTCGAAGCGCCCACCCTGTGGCTGTTCGGCAACGAAGGCCAAGGCCTGGACGAGCACGAGAAGGACGCCGCCGACTACCGCGTGGCAGTGCCGCTCTACGGTGTCGCCGAATCCCTGAACGTGGGGACCGCATCCACCGTCTGCCTGTACGCCTCCGCCCGGGCCCAGCGCTAAGCGCAGAAGAGCGTCCTGAATACCCATGAGCACTGAACTCAAGCAAATTGTCGCCGTGGCCATCGTCGATGACCTGGCCCGGCCCACCAAGCTATTGGCCGCGCGCCGCAACCGACCAGCAGCCCTCGCAGGGCTCTGGGAATTTCCCGGTGGCAAGGTCGAACCGGGGGAGAGCGAAATCCAGGCAGTGCACCGCGAGCTGCGCGAAGAACTCGGGGTGCAACTGCGTCTTGGCGCCCCGATCCCGGGCCCGCATCCGCAAGGCTGGCAACTGAACGAGAAGGCCGCCATGCGCATGTGGTTCGCCCAGATCGCCGAGGGGGAGCCAGCACCGCTGGACGGGCATGACCAGCTGGCCTGGCTCCAGCTCGATGACTCGCTGGGTGGCATTGTCCCATGGATTCCAGCCGATGCGCCGATCGTTGCGGCATGCCTGGCCCTGGCACGTGCAGGGGCGCAGGGTTAAACACCCGTAAGCTTGATACCACGCCAACATCTGGCATATTGCCTATCGCCGATATTTTTTGAGGAGCACACTTCGTGAAGCGAATTATGAGCGTTATCGCTCTGGCCTTCGCCGCCGTCCTAGCACTTTCCGGCTGCGTCAACATGAACGCAGAAGTCGACATCTTGGGCAAGGACAAGGTCGCCGGGGCCATGCAGCTGACCCTGCACAAGTCGACGCTCAACGGCGTCAGCTTCGAGGAAGTGCTCAACAGCCAGATCGACATCGAAGCGATGGAACAGCAGCTGGGGGACCAGTGGAGCTACAGCAACGTTGATGATGGCGAGAACGTGGGCCTGCGCTTCGAGACCACCAGCCCGATGACCTACGTCCAGCTGGCCGACGCATTCAGCCTCTTCGGCTTCGAGATCAACCTGAGCGACGACGGGCAGGAATACACCTTCTCGATGCCGGGCGACAAGGCAGCCGTGGATTCCTCCTTCACCGAAGCTAACCTGCACGTCACCTTCCCGGGGGCTGTCACCTCGCACACCCCGGGTACCGTTGAGCACCATACCGTCACCTTTGACATGATCCAGGGAGCCACCGCCTACGAGGCCACCGGCAAGGTCAACCACGCCATGTTCTACTCCGCAGTGTTCGGCGGGGCGCTGCTGGTCTTGAGCCTGGTCTTCGTGGCTGCATTCGCACCCAAGGCCGCGAAGGAAGCGCACTAGAAAGCGGGAACCCCGCTTCAAGGTAAGAAGCTTCACGCCAAGGGCCCGTCATCGGTGAAACGATCACGGGCCCTTAGCCATAGAATGGAAGCAGAGAATTCTACGCGTAAGTACAAGATAAGAGTAAGGATCGATCGATCCCATGTCTGATCAGACAACTGAACAAGCTCCTGTCGGGGAGTCAAATGTTCCGCACCCAACCGATGAAGCAGGCATCCAGCATGCTGTCGACGCCGCCCTGGCAGCCATCGAGGCATCCGGCGACCTGAACGAGCTGAAGGAAGCCCGCTTGGCCCATACCGGCGAAAAGTCGGCGCTGTCGCTGGCCAACCGGCAGATCGGCAAGCTGGACAAGTCCGAAAAGGCCGTGGCCGGCAAGCTCGTGGGCGGTGCCCGCGGACGCGTCAACAAGGCGCTGGCCGCCCGCACCGTGGTGCTGGAGGAAGCCGAAGCCGCCCGCATCCTCATCGAGGAAACCGTCGACGTCACCGCGGCAGCCCGCCGCCGCCGCGTCGGCGCCCGCCACCCGCTCTCGGTGCTGCAGGACCGTGTCGCTGACATCTTCGTCGGCATGGGCTGGGAAATCGCCGAGGGCCCGGAAGTCGAATCCGAATGGTTCAACTTCGATGCGCTGAACTTCAAGCCGGATCACCCGGCCCGCGAAATGCAGGACACCTTCTTCGTGGAGCCTGCCGACGCGCACCTGGTGCTGCGTACCCATACCTCCCCGGTGCAGGTCCGCTCAATGCTCGAGCGTGATGTGCCGGTCTACGTGCTATGCCCTGGACGCACCTTCCGCACCGATGAGCTGGACGCCACCCACACCCCGGTCTTCCACCAATTCGAGGGCCTTGCCGTGGACAAGGGCCTGACCATGGCCGACCTGCGCGGCACCCTGGAGCACTTCGCCCGGCAGATGTTCGGCGCCGAAGCGCAGATCCGCCTGCGCCCTGCCTACTTCCCGTTCACCGAGCCATCGGCCGAGCTGGACATCTGGCACCCGGGTGCCAAGGGCGGTCCGCGCTGGATCGAGTGGGGCGGCTGCGGCATGATCAACCCGAACGTGCTGCGCGCCGCAGGCATTGATCCGGAAGAGTATTCCGGCTTCGCCTTCGGCATGGGCATCGAGCGCACGCTCATGTTCCGCAACGATGTCCCCGACATGCACGACATGATCGAGGGCGACATCCGTTTCAGCCAGCACTTCGGGATGGAGATCTAAGCAATGCGTATTCCACTATCTTGGCTGCGCGAGTACGCGCAGGTACCAGCCGACGCCTCGGCTGAAGACGTCATGGCAGACCTGGTCAAGGTCGGCCTGGAGGAAGAAGACGTCCACCGCCCATCGGATGAGCTCTCGGGCCCCATCGTTGTCGGCCAGGTCCTGTCCCTGGAAAAGGAAGTCGCGTCCAACGGCAAGACCATCAACTGGTGCCAGGTCCGCGTGGTTCCCGAAGGCGCCGAGCAAACCCTGGCCGGCAAGGGCATCGACCCGTCCGGCGTGCAGGGCATCGTGTGCGGAGCGCACAACTTCGTGGAGGGCGACAAGGTCGTTGTCACCCTGCCCGGCGCCGTGCTGCCCGGGGACTTCAAGATCTCCCCGCGCAAGACCTACGGGCACACCTCGGCCGGCATGATCGCCTCCAGCCGCGAGCTGGGCATCGGCGAGGACCACGACGGCATCATCGTGCTCTCCCGCCTGGGCCTGGACCCCGAGCTGGGCACCGATGTACTGGAGCTGTTCGGATTGCGCGATCAGGCGGCGGAAATCAACGTCACCCCGGATCGCGGCTACTGCTTCTCGATCCGCGGCGTAGCCCGCGAGTACGCGCTGGCCACCGGCACCTCCTTCACCGATCCGGCATCGAAGGTGGTCGTCTCCGACGCGGCAGAAGCCGGCCATGAGGTCGTGCTGGCAGATGAGGCGCCGATCTACGGCGTGCCTGGCTGCACCCGCTTCGTGACCCGCGAGGTCACCGGCATCGACCCGAGCCGTCCCACTCCGCGCTGGATGGCATCGCGCCTGCAGCTGGCCGGCATGCGCTCGATCTCGCTGGTGGTCGACATTTCCAACTACGTGATGCTTGAACTCGGCGCGCCGCTGCACTTCTACGACGCTGACAAGCTGACCGGTGCCATCACCGTGCGCCGTGCCTCCGCAGGGGAGAAGCTCACCACCCTGGACGGCAAGGAACGCGAGCTGTCAGTTGAGGACCTGCTGATCACCGACGAGTCCGGCGCCATTGGCATTGCCGGCGTCATGGGCGGCGCGGCCACCGAGGTCTCGGATTCGACCAGCCGCGTGCTGATCGAAGCCGCCCACTTCGATGCCGTGTCCATCGGCCGTTCGCGCCGCAGCCACAAGCTGCCGTCCGAAGCCTCCAAGCGCTTCGAGCGCGGCGTGGACCCACACGTCATGCAGATCGCCGCGCAGCGTGCCGTGGACCTGCTGGTGGAGCTGGCCGGCGGCACCGAGACCGCCAAGGTCACCGATGCAGGCCAGATTCCTGCCGACACCACGATCCAGCTGCCGGCCGGTTTCGCCGGCGCACTGGTCGGCGTGGACTACACCGACGAGCAGACCATCACCGCGCTGGAAGGCATCGGCGCAAGCGTCGAGCAGAACGCCGAGGGCTTCGCGGTCACCGCGCCAAGCTGGCGCCCGGATCTGGCCATCAAGGAAGACCTGGTCGAGGAAGTAGCCCGCGTCGTCGGCTACGACAAGATTCCGGCAACCCTGCCGGTGGCACCTCCGGGCCGCGGCCTGACCCGCACCCAGTCCCAGCGCCGCCGCCTGCTGCAGGGATTGGCGGATGCCGGGCTGACCGAGGTCTTGAACTACCCGTTCGTTTCTGAAGCGCAGAACAGCACCTTCGGTGCCGCGCAGGCGGGGACCGAGGTGAAGTCCATTGCGCTGGCCAACCCGATCTCCAAGGAATTCCGCTTCCTGCGCACCTCGCTGCTGCCAGGCCTGCTGGACACCGCACGCCGCAACATCGGCCGCGGCTTCCGCGATCTGGCGTTGTACGAGGGCGGACTCGTCTTCCTGCCAGGTGAGCAGCTGGGCTCCTCGGTGCTGCCTCCGCTGGGCGCCAAGCCAAGCGATGAGGTCCTGGCCGAGCTGTTCAATGGCGTCCCGAACCAGCCATGGCACCTGGCCGCAGTGCTCACCGGCCGCGAGGCAACGCCTGCCGCCGGCTTCGCCCCGCGTGCTTGGGACTGGACCGACGCACTGGATGCCGCCTATTGCGCGGCGGATATCCTTGGCGTTGAGCTGGAAGTTGCCCAGGGCAGCCACCAGGCCTTCCATCCGGGCCGCGTCGCGGCGCTGAAGGTTGCCGGCGAGGTCGTTGGCTACGCCGGGGAACTGCACCCGGCGCTGCTGAAGGATGCGGACCTGCCAGCGCGAACCGTCGCCATGGAACTGGACGCCGCTGCCATGATGGCCGCTGCACCTGCAGTGGTTGCCGCCCAGCAGCATCTGTCCACACAGCCGCTGGCTACCCAGGACGTGGCACTGGTTGTCGACCAGGACGTCGTGGCCGGCGATGTGCGCGACGCGCTGCGTGAAGGTGCCGGTGAACTGCTCGAAGACATCGCGCTGTTCGACGTGTACCAGGGCCAGGGCATCGAAGACGGCAAGAAGTCTCTGGCCTTCGGCCTGCGTTTCCGTGCCGCCGACCGCACCTTGACCGCCGATGAGGCGTCCGAGGCCCGCGCCGCCGCGGTGGCCGTGGCTACTGAGAAGTTCGGTGCCACCCAGCGCTAGGCCCTGAATGTGACGTATGCCCTGCTGCTTTTCCGGGATTCGGGATAAGCAGCAGGGCATTTCGCATTGTGGCCGTGCACAGGGACTGCATGTTTGAGGCCTACACTTGGTCTGGGATGAACCGATACGGCGACGAGATGCAGCAGGAGGCTGGAAGTGAAGGGATTGCGTTCTTGCGGTGCTGTGCTGCTGGTGTTCTTCCTCGGCATCTTGGCCGTTGCAGTGCTCATCGCGGCCGGATGGGCGGCGGTGCTGTTCATCCAGCGCGGCGCAGGAACCCACCTCGATGAGCCGCCCACCCCGAGCGTTTCGGTGGAGGAAGAAGCACCCGATCCGCTTCGCCCCTCGGAAACGTTCACGCCCTAGCTGGCTGGCGGCATCGGAACGGTGGGCATAGCCCGTGTCAGCGTAATGAGCCCGGGTCCTTCCTTCGCCTGGGCGATGAACCCGTAGCGGGCAAGCACTTTCAGCGACGCGATATTCGAGTCGTCCACCCGTGCGATGAAAGCGCTGCGGCCGGATTCCTGCAATAGTGAGAGCCCTTCGCCGACGACTGCCCTCGCCAGGCCCTGGCCCCAGTACTCCGGGTCGATCCAATAGCCGATTTCCGTGGCCTGCCCGCGTTCGGTAGCGGTGAAGAGGCCAACCGGTGACTTCTGGCGGCGGGCGATGAACCAGGAGATCGCCGGATCGCTCAGGGCGTGCTCCACGCGTTGCACGGTGTATTCACGGCTCCAGGAGCTGCCGTCTCCGATGAAACCTGTGACGCGCTCATCTGCCGCAAGGCGTGCAACGAAATCCGTATCTGTCGTGGCCATCGGCGTAAGCACCAGTGAAGGACCCATGGCTTCAGCCTATGCCGGTTCGGCAGGAGGGCAAGCTTCGTTTCACGAGCCAAGCGGTTTCATGGCAAGAACCGTCGGTTCCCAGTAAAGACGGCCATGGCTTGGACGGGAGACCGAAATTTGGACTTGATCTGATTGAGTCGCACCGAGTTTGCGGGCATTGCTTGGAACACAGGCCTCTTCCATTCCCGTGGCAGGCCCGGCAAAACAAAAGCAGGGAACGACGAATTTTCGTCGTTCCCTGCTGAAGTTGAAGAACTTTACTTGGCTCCGCCAGCTGTAACCGGTGGCAGATCCGACCATGGGAAGGTAATCCACTTGTCGGTGCGGCGCCATTCGTAGTCCGGGACCATGATGGTGCGTGGCTTGGTGTACAGGCAAACGGTCTTGACATCGGCGCCCCAAGCGGACACCAGATCGACGACCTTTTCAAGGGTCCGGCCGGAGTCGGAGACGTCGTCAACGATCAGGATCTTCTTGTCGCGCAGGTGGCCGTCATCAAGCATTGGGGGAAGAACCACTGGTTCAGGCAGGACGGTGCCGATGCCGGTGTAGAACTCCACGTTCAGCGCACCGCAAGCCTTGACACCCAGGGCGTAGGAAATGGATCCGGCGAGCAGCAGGCCGCCTCGGGCAACTGCCAGGACGATGTCTGGCTCGAAGCCATCGTCGACAATGGTCTGTGCCAGCTCGCGGGAAGCCGCACCGAAGGTGTCCCAGGTGAGGATTTCGCGCTCTGGTTCTGAAAGGACGGATGCCCCTGAATCGTCAATGCTAGTCATTCTGCAATTTTATCCCCGAATTCGTGGCAGCGATGCACAGTTGAAACCGACCGTTCACTTTTTCCTGCTGAGCCCGGAGGATTCCCATCCGCTGATTAGGCATGAATAGGCAGGCAATGGACCGGCTTGAGGAATCCATCACTTTTGGCGAAATCAGGCCTGGCGCCAGCGCATGGCGGGCTCGATGTGCCAAAAGCCGTCTTAATGATGACCCGTGCCGCATCCATGATCGCTAGTATGGGGAGAAAGGCCATCAGCCGGAGATAATCCGGAATCCCCATGAAGGAGACGCAACGTGAGCCCACGAACCTGGAGCATCCGGATAGCCGGTGCCGCAGCCATTCTCTCCTTGGGACTGGCAGGGGCGTTGCCTGCTGCGCATGCGGCCACCGGAGTGCAGGTCGCTGCGGGGCAGAACCTGGAATCTGTCACCATCGATGACTCCACGGGCAAGCTCAATGAGCAGAGGCTGCGTGATGCATTGGACGAACTCGATTTCAATGAGCCGACCGATGTGGCGATCTACGCCCGTAACGGGGAATACTCCGACGACATCAATACCGAAACTCTTGACTACGCCAAGTCGACGCATCCCGAATGGATTTCCGGCAAGCCCGAAGACTACGGCGACTACTGGGCCGATGGCCTGTTCATCATCACCTTGTCCATCGAAGGAGAGGGAGACGGACAGATCGGCACTTACTTTGGCGAAGACCGCAAAGTTTCCGAGAGCTCCATGGAGAGCATCCACGAGGCCGGCTACGACGATTTCAACCTGTCCCGCTGGACCGACGGCGTCATCGCCGTAGCCGACAAGGCATCCGCGATCATGAATCGTCCCTGGTACCAGCACCCTGCCTTGTGGATTACCACCGGCATCGGTGGACTTGTTGCCGCCAGCGTCGGCGGAGCCGTGCTGCATACCCGGTCGACACGGCGGAAAACTTTCGCCGAAGAATTGCAGCAGGGAACCGTGCACCTGACCAACGTCACGATGGATCTGGAAGAAACCGAACTGGCGGCCCGTACATTGCCGACCGCTTCAGGGCATGCAGCCGAGCTGGAACAGCGCTTCAGCAAGTTCACGGCCAAATACCGTGATTGCTTCGAAGCGCAGCAGTCGCTGGAGCAACAGAGCAAGAAAGAGCGTTCGGGCACCAACGGCGTGCGCCAGGCCAAGGAATTCCGAGAGTCAACCCAGTCCTTGGACCTGACGGATGACGCCATCATTGCCGCGGCCGCGCTCTATACCCGTTCGGCCTCATGGCAAGATGCCTGGCATACGCAGACCAAGCCACTGGAAGAAGACCTGGACGATATCCGTGAATTGCTCAATGACGTCGAACCGGAGCTGAAGGGCAGTGCTGCCGCCTTGGCTTCCTACCGGGAAACTGCAACCACCGAGCTCAACACGCTGACGGCGCAGCTGACGGATGAATCGATCACCGTGGACCAGGCGCTTGATGGATTATCCACATTGCGTGCGGAGCTGACCGAAAAGCTGGACGTCTTCGCCCAAGCGCAAATCGAGGTGTACGCGGAGAATGCGGAAGAGAAAGCCGATATGCAGTCGGAGCTCAAGAAATCCCGGTACGAAACCCGTGCCTATGACGGCCGTTCTGGAACCATCCTGGATGTCCTGAATCCCGCATCGATGTATTGGCGGGTGAGCGGCTACCACCACGGATATTCTTCAGGCGTCAGCGCAGTAACTGCCTCGCGTGAAGCGGCGAGCTCCTCCGGCGGAGTATCCAGCGGCTACTCCGGTGGCGGTAGCTTCTCGGGCGCTGGCGGATCCTCCCGCTTCTGATGAAATCCAGCAAGATCTTCGCGGACCTGTTTCCGCCGTCGGTGCGGGTCGTTGAGACCCGCATCGAGCTGGAGGAAGGCCCGTACTATCCCGAAGAAGAACGGTACATCGCCGATGCGGTGCCCGAAAGGCAGCGTGAATTCCGCACCGTCCGGGTGTGCGCTCGCCGAGCCCTTCGAGAACTGGGCCATGAAGGTGCTGCCCTGGTCCCGGATGAGAAGCGGGCACCAATCTGGCCAGCTGGCGTTGCCGGGAGCATGACCCACTGCGCGGGCTTCCGGGCAGCCGCGGCAGCTTCCACGAATGATATCCGTGGCGTGGGCATCGACGCCGAGCTGCATGTCCCGCTGCCAGAAGAAATCCTCGACATCATCTTGCTTCCCGAAGAGCGGCCGATGGTCGAAGACCTATCGGCACGCTATCCGGATATCGCCTGGGAGCGGCTGATCTTCAGCGCCAAGGAAAGCGTCTTCAAGGCCTGGTTTCCGCTGACCAGGCAGTGGCTGGATTTCCTGGAATGCCGAATTCTCATCGATGCGCCAGCACGCCGATTCCAAGCCCGCATCCGGGCCCTGCGACCGGCTGCCGCCGAGCATGGCCTCACCGTGATCGACGGACGCTGGATGGCCGAAGGACCACGCGGCCGGGGGCTGCTGGGGACTAGCGCCATCGTGCCCTAGCAGCGGTGCGCCAACCTAGCACGCATCAGCACGCACTAGGGGCAGCGCTAGAACTCTTCGCCGTGGGTAATCACCTTCGCGGCACGACCCACGATTTTCGGATCGGGAGAGCCCACCAACTCATGGTCCTTGCCGGTGTAGTCGAAAAGGTTCAGCACATGACGCATCGCCTGCAAGCGGGCGCGCTTCTTGTCGTTGGACTTCACCACGGTCCACGGGGCATGCTCCGTATCGGTCTTGAGGAACATCTCCTTCTTGGCGTGGGTGTACTTGTCCCATTTATCCAGGGACTGCAGATCCATGGGCGAGAGCTTCCACTGGCGGACCGGATCGATGCGGCGGATGGTGAAGCGGGTCAGCTGCTCGCTGGCGGACACGGAGAACCAGAACTTCACCAGGTCGATGCCCTCATCGACCACCATCTTCTCGAAGGCGGGCGTCTGGTCCAGGAAGTGCTCCGCCTGGGCCTCGGTGCAGAATCCCATCACCCGTTCGACGCCGGCACGGTTGTACCAGGACCGGTCGAAGAGCACGATCTCCCCAGCCGAAGGGAAATGCTGCACATAGCGCTGGTAGTACCACTGGGTGGACTCGCGTTCGCTCGGCTTTTCCAATGCCACCACGCGGGCGCCGCGGGGATTCAGGTGTTCGGTGAACCGCTTGATCGTGCCGCCCTTGCCGGCGGCGTCGCGGCCCTCGAAAACGATCATGATCCGGCGGCCATGGGCCTTGGCCCACTTCTGCAGCTTCAGCAGTTCGATCTGCAGCGCGCGCTTTTCCACCTCGTAGGTGGCGCGATCCAGCTTGTGGTCGTAGGGGTAGTTCTCCCGCCAGGTATCGACGATGCTTCCATCGGCGCGGACCAGCACCGGATCGTCATCGTCGTCATCGAGGACGGAATAGCCCCGGAAGGCTTCATCAAGCAGCGGCATCTGAACAGTCATGCACCGACCGTAGAATTTTCCGGTGAACAGCAAGTGAACAAATGCTGAACATGACCAAGCCAGAGGGCAATTTGTGATGAAAGGCAACCGCCCTGCGTCCCTTGCGGCTACGACCGGCCCGCCGCGCACTGATCAAGCAGGGAAGGGTGGCAGGTCCTCGGAGAACAGCCAGGCATCAAGGATGGCCTGGATGTCGTGGGCCGGCGCGTAGCTGCCCAAAAGCCCAGCGAACTTCTGCGTGCTCACCGTCGAATGCTGGTACGTGGCGGTCCATTCGCGAAGCATAGTGTAGAAGCTGTTCTCGCCCAGCTTTCGCAGCAGCGCATACAGCGCTAGCGCGCCGCGCTTGTACACCCGGTCATCGAACATGTCCTCGGGCCCCGGGTCGCCGACCAGGATGTCCTGCGGCAAGGAATCGAGCATCTCCCACGCCTGCTTGGCGCGTTCGGCCAACGGCAACACCTCGGCGTGATCGGAGTACACCCACTCGCTGAAGCAGGCGAAGCCTTCGTTGAGCCAAATATCCTTCCAGCGGCCCGGGGTCAGCGAGTTGCCGAACCACTGGTGCGCGAACTCATGGGCGATCAGCCGCTGGGCTTCCCACTGCAAGGACAGGTGGTTCTTGCCGAAGATGCTCAGCCCCTGGGCTTCGAGCGGGATCTCCAGCTCGTCGTCCACCACCACGATCTTGTAGCTCCCGAACGGGTACGGGCCGAACTTGCGCTCGAACAGCTCCGCCATCGCCGCCTGCTTCGCGAACGCGCCGCGGACCGGCAAATCGGAGCCCGGGACCGCGTACGCCACCAGGTGGCCGCCTTCATCGAAGGGAATCTTCGAATAGCGGCCGATCTGCAAGGTCGCCAGATAGCTAGCCATCGGCTCATGCTGCTCGTACACCCAGGTTTCCCGGCTGGCCGAGCGGCGGTGGTCCACCAGGTGACCGTTGGCCACCACGCGGTATCCGGCATCCGCCGAGACCTCGAAGCGGTAGCTGGACTTGTGGCTCGGGTGGTCGTTGCACGGGTACCAAGTCGCCGCGCCCACCGGCTGGCCGGAGACCAGCACCCCGTCGGTGAGCTCTTCCCAGCCGAGTTCGCCCCACGGCCCATTCTCGGGTTGCGGGCTGCCGGCGTAGCGCAGGTTCAGCTCCACGCGCTCGCCGGCCTTCAGCACCGCGGGCAGCGCGACCACCATCCGGTGGTGCTTCTTGGCCACCGCCACCTTGCGTCCCTGGCAGGTGGCCTTGATGATCTTCAGGCCGCTGAGATTCAACGCGACCTCGCTGATGTCCTCCACTGCGCGGATGCGCAGCATGGCTCGGCCATCCAGCAGGTTGCTGGCCAGCTTGATCACCAGCGACAGGTCGTAGTGCTCAACCGTGTACTTCGCCGACCCGTGGTGCTTGGTGTATTCGTCGAGAATGTGATGGGGCATGGGTGGGGATTCCTCAGGCTTGCTGGTCAACGGGCTGCTCGGCGCCGCGTGGGTGCTCGATGTTCCAGCGTACCGCCGGATTGCCGCGCCAGTAGGTATTGGCCGGCAGCACCTCGCCGCGCAGCACCAGGCTTGCAGGCCCGGTGGTGGTGCCCTCGCAAATCCGTGCGGCGGGCAGGATCACGCTGTGCGGGCCGAGCGTGGCCCCGGCGCCCAGGGACACCGCGTCGATGGACATGATGCGGTCGTGGAACAGGTGGGTCTGCAGCACGCAGCCGCGGTTCACCGTGGCATGGTCTTCCAGCGTCACCAGGTCCGCTTCCGGGAACCAGTAGCTTTCGCACCACACGCCGTGCCCGATCTTCGCCCCTTGCGCGCGCAGGAACCAGACCAGCGCCGGGGTGCCTGACGCCAGGCGGGCGAACCACTGCGCGCAGACCAGCTCGGTGAACGAGTCCACCATTTCGGTGCGCCAGATGAAGGAGCTCCACAGCGCATGCTCCCCGGGACGGATCACTCCGACCACCAGCCACTTAGCGGCCACGGCCACCAGCGCGGCGATAGCCCCGGCGGCCACCAGCACGGCCCCGGAGAGCAGGATCGCCGCCAGCGGTCCGGCGTAGGAGGCCAGGGCGGAGAGCGCAAAGAGCACGCCGCCGGCAATAGCTACGGTGGTCAGCACCGCCAGTCCGCGGGTCAGCTCCCAGGCCGCGCGCATCACCTTGAGCTTGAGGGTCGGGCGGTAGGTCAGATCGCTGTTGCCTTCCACGGTGGTGCGGCGCAGCTTATGCGGAGGCGAGCCGATCCACGAGGTGCCGGCCTTCATCTTCTTCGGCGTGGCCGAGAGCACCGCGATCAGCGAACGCTTGGGCACCCGGCGCCCGGCATGCAGGATTCCGGAGTTGCCCAGGAAGGCCTTCTTGCCAACGCGGACCGGTGCGATGTGCATCCACCCGCCGCCCAGCTCGTAGGAGGCGACCATGGTGTCATCGGCCAGGAAGGCGCCGGAGGAAATGGTGGTCATCTTCGGGATGAGCAGCACCGTGGAGATCTCCACATCGCGGCCCACCTTCGCCCCGAGCAGGCGCAGCCAGATCGGGGTGAACAGCGAGGCGTAGAGCGGGAAAAGCTGGTCGCGGGCGGTATCCAGGACCCGTTCGGTGGCCCAGGCCTGCCAGCCCACCCGGGAGGTCACCGGATGCCAGCCTTCCACCAGGCCGATGGACAGCAGCCTGATGATCACGATGACCACCACCATGGTCGACAGGAACCACACGGCCGCGCCCAGGGCCACGGCCGGAATGAACAGCCAGCCGATGCCGGTCAGCGACTGCGCCGAGCGCAGCATCGGGGCGATGGCCAGCAGCGCCGCGATGACAGGGATCCACTGGGCCAGGTTCAATGCGAGCGAGCCGAGTCCGCCCAGCACGCGGGGCAGCTTCTTGTACTCGGGTTCGGCCAGCGGCCACTTCGGCTTCGCCTTGCCCTCGCGCTGCGCCGGAGAGCCGGCGTAGCGCGAATGGCTGCGCGCCGGCCCGTAGATGGCGGATCCGGCTTCCACGATGGTGTGCGCGCCGATGGAGGCGCCGGGTGCCAGGGTGCTGCGCGCCCCGATGGAGGCATGCGCGCCCACCTCGATGGCGCCCACATGCAGCTTGTCGCCGTCGATCCAGTAGCCCGAGACATCCACCTCGGGCTCGATGGTCGCCCCGGGGCCGACGGTGAGCAGTCCGGTGACCGGCGGCAGGGTGTGCAAGGTGGCGGTGCGGTCGATCTTCGCCCCGAGCATCCGGGCGTACCAGGGCAGCAGCGGAGCCGAAGCCAGGGACACCGGATCCACCACATCGGCAATGTGCTGGGCCAGCCACAGCCGCAGGTGCATCGAGCCAGAGCGCGGGTAGGTGCCCGGCACCAGGCCGCGCAGCAGCAGCTTGGTGGCGGCGATGGACAGGCCCATGCGCCCGATCGGGGTCACGAAAACCAGCCACAGGCCGGCCAGCACGTACCAGGGCACCGGCAGGGCAGCCTCGAATACGCCGAGGGCGAGAAGCAGCAGGTGGCCGAGCATCAGGTAGGTGAACCAGCGCAGGCCCGAAAGGATGAACAGCGGGATGGAGACCAGGGACTGGGCCCACTGGGTTCCGCGCTTGGTGCGCGTGACGGTGCGCGGTTCGGCCGGGGCGGCGGCCTGCTGCTGCCCGCCGAGGTATTCCACCAGGGCGCCAAAGCGCGGGTAGTCATAGAGCTGGGCGACGGTCAGATCCGGGTAGCGGGCGCGCAGGGCCGAGACCAGCTGGGCCGCTGCCAGCGAGCCGCCGCCGGAGGCGAAGAAATCGGCGTCCATGCCGGTCGCCGGGGCGCCCAGGGCGCCGCGCCAGGCCTCGGCAATGAACTGGCCGGTGCCATCGAGCTCCGGCAGGCTGCCGGCATCGGCATCATCCCCGGCGCCCGGCAGCGGCCAGGGCAGCGCGTTGCGGTCCACCTTGCCGCTGGTCTTCATCGGCAGGGTGTCCATCACCGCCAGGATCGGCACCATCGGAGCTGGCAGGTCGGTCAGCAGCGTGGTGCGCGCCGCGGCCAGGTCGTAATCCGCGGCGGCCTGCAGGTAGCCGACCAGCACCTTGTTGCCGGTGGCGGTTTCGCGCACCGCCACCGCGGCGGAGGAAACTTCGGGAAGGGAATTCAGCGCGGCATCGATTTCGCCCAGCTCGATGCGCCGGCCGCCGATCTTCACCTGGTCGTCCACGCGGCCGATGAAGATCAGGCCCAACGGGTCGTTGACCACCATGTCGCCCGAGCGGTAGGCGCGATCCCAGCCCAGGGTGGGCATCGGCGCGTACTTCTCGGCGTCCTTCTCCGGATCCAGATAGCGGGCCAGGCCCACGCCGCCGATGATCAGCTCGCCCGATTCGCGCTCGGCCACCGGGATCCCGTCGGGGTCGACCACGGCCAGGTCCCAGCCGTCCAGCGGCAGGCCGATGCGCACCGGCACGCTGCCATCCATAGTGGCGCCGCAGGCCACCACGGTGGCCTCGGTTGGCCCGTAGGTGTTCCACACTTCGCGGCCCTCGGTGGCCAGGCGTCCGGCCAGTTCCGGAGGGCAGGCTTCGCCGCCGAAGATCAGCAGGCGCACCGTTTCCAGCGCCTGCGCCGGCCACAGCGCGGCCAGCGTCGGGACGGTGGACACCGCGGTGATGGAACGGGAAATCAGCCAGGGGCCCAGGTCCATGCCGCTGCGCACCAGCGCGCGCGGGGCAGGCACCAGGCAGGAGCCGTTGCGCCAGGCGATCCACATTTCCTCGCAGGAGGCGTCGAAGGCCACCGACAGCCCGGCCAGCACGCGGTCGGTGGTGTTCAGCGGATCGCCGGGAAGGAACATCTTCGCTTCGGCGTCCACGAAGGCGGCGGCCGAACGATGGGTGACCGCGACGCCCTTGGGCTTGCCGGTGGAACCGGAGGTGAAGATGATCCAGGCGTCGTCTTCAAGGCCGGGCATGCGCGGGGCGGGGAAGGGCTTGGGGCGCTGCGCGCTGGCCACGATCGTGTCGGTGCCCTTGACGATGCCTGACACCTGGGCCTCGGTGAATACGGTCTTGGCACGCTCATCGGGGTCGTCGGCGTCCACCGGGACATAGGCGGCGCCGATCCACATGATCGCGAGGATCCATTCGTACAGGTGCCGGGTGCCCGATTCCACGCGCACGCCGATGCGGTCGCCCGCGCCAAGGCCCTGCTCGTGCAGCCGCCGGGCCTTGTCCTTGACCTCGTCCAGGAGTTCCGCGTAGCTTTCCACGCGCTGCCCGTCGTCGATGGCCGGCGCATCGGGGTGGGCTTCGGCGGTGGCCTGCAGGATGTCCATGAGGGTGCGCGCAGGCGGCGCCAGGGCACCGGAGGGGAACTGGGGTGGGTGGATTGGTGCATCCGGCGCTGGAGTTTGTCCGTTATCCATGCTGATCGGATCCGTCCCTTCACTAAAGAGCGTGTCGGTCCGCTGGGGGAGAGCGGTCCGGAAGTGAAGCGGATCCTGGAGGGGTGGAACGCGGGGTTCCATCAACCATTAAAGCGTGCCGCGGGCGGACCGCCGCAAGAATATGGTTGAACTGTCATACATCTCTCAACTGTTGCGCACCGCCTGCAGCAGCCTGCGCGGGGTATCGTGCAGCACGTCGCGCATCCATTGGGCGCCCAGCGACCAGGATTCCAGCGCCTGGATCTGGTGGCTGTAGGAATAGGGGATATTCGGGAAGTCGGAGCCGAACACGATCTTGTGCGAGAGCCCGGCCACGAGCTGCGGATATTCCGCCGGCAGCGGGGCGATGCGGTTCATGAACCCGGTGCCCACCATGGTGGTATCCAGGTAGACGTTGGGGTTTTCTGCGGCCAGCTGCGCGAACTGCACGTAGTCGGGCAAGCCGGCATGGGCGATGACCAGCACCAGCTGCGGATGCCGTGCCACCAGTGCGCGGATCGGCTCGATCCCGGTGAACCGGCCGGCATGCGGCCCATGCCCGCAATGGATCACCACCGGCGTCTGGGCCTCGGCGACCAGCTCCCAGGCGCCTTCGAGCAGCGGATCGAGCGGGGTGAAGCCGCCTACCTGCACGTGCACCTTGAACAGCTGCACCCCCTCGGCCAGCGCGGCGCGCACCAGTTCGGCGGCCCCGGGCTCCGGGTAGAAGGTGCCCGAACAGATCGCCTCGGGATGGTGGTCCGCGAACTGCCGCGAATACTCGTTGAGCCAGGCGGCCATGTCCGGCCGGTGGGCATAATTCAAGGTGCCATAGGCGATCACGCCCAGTTCCTCCAGCGCGGTGACGCGCTGCGCTTCGGGCATCCGGTAGCTGATCGGCCACGGGTGCCCGGTGCGCTGCGCTTCGCCGTCGAAGTAGGACCAGACCTTGGCCAGCACGTTATCCGGCATGAAGTGCACATGCAGGTCGATCAGCCCCGGGATGCCCAGGGCCTGCAGGTACGCCGGCACCTCCTCGTCGGCGGCGGGGCCGATGCCGGCGTGCCGGCCGAGTTGCTGCTCGTTCATGGTTGGGGATCCTGCGCTAGGGAACCAGGATGATCTTGCCGGTGGTGGCCCGCGATTCCAGCGCGGCGTGCGCCGCGGCGGCCTCGGCCAGCGGGTACTCGGCACCGATGCGCACGTCGATCTGGCCGGCGGCGACCCAGCCGAAGATGTCGCCGAAGCGCCAGTGCAGCTCCTGCTCGGTGGCCAGGAAGTCGTCGAGCTTCGGACGGGTCACGCTCAGCGAGCCGCCGGCGTTCAGCCGCTGCAGGTTGAAGTCGGGCACCTGACCGGAGGCGCCGCCGAAGAGCACCAGGGTGCCGCGCCGGCGCAGCGCCGCCAGCGAGGTCTCGAAGGTGTCCTTGCCTATGCCGTCGTAGACCGCATGCACTCCCGCCCCGCCGGTGGCCTGCTCGACGGTGGCCGCCACCTGGTCGTAGTCCACCACGTAGTCGGCTCCGGCGGCCCGGGCCAGGTCCTTCTTCTCCTGGGTGGAGGCGGTGGTGATCACCGTCGCCCCCTTGAGCTTGAGCAGCTGGGTGAGGATCAGGCCCACGCCGCCGGCGCCGGCATAGGTCAGCACCACGTCGCCGGAGCGCACCATGTAGCTCGAATGCACCAGGTAGTGCGCGGTCATGCCCTGCAGCGGCAGCGCGGCGGCGATATTTAGGTTCACCGCGTCGGGCACCTTGCCTGCCCGCTTGGCCTCCACCAGCGCGTACTGGGCGTAGCCCCGGGAGCCGGAGGCGGTGGCCACCCGGTCGCCGACCTTGTAGTTCTGCACGCCGTCGCCGATCTGCTCCACCACGCCGGAGAACTCGGTGCCCGGGGTGAAGGGGTAGTCCACCGCGTACACGCCGCTGCGCTGGTAGGTTTCGATGAAGTTCACCCCGGTGGCGGCGATCTTCACCAGCAGCTGGCCCGGTCCCGGGGCAGGGACCGGGATTTCTGCCGGCACCAGTCCGCTGGCGCCGGAGGGTTCGTTGACCACGATGGCTTGCTGCTGCATGGAATGGCGCTCCTTGGCTCTGCAGGTCTCGAAACCCTGCGTATCTGGATCCCGGCGCTCGATGCGCTCGATGCGCTCGATGCCGGGCGGTCTCTACGGCCAGTGTAGGACTTCGGGCGGTCGTGCGGGCGCCGCGCGGGTGGGTGTCGGTTTACGTGACGAAGAATTTTATGCATATTTATTAGCTTGTGTGAATATTTCGCGGTAGAATCTGGTCATGACGATTTCAGTAGCTGTTTCCGGCGCCAGCGGATACGCCGGCGGTGAGGTCCTGCGCATCCTCGCGGCCCACCCAGAGGTAGAGATCGGCGCGATCACCGCGCATTCGCAGGCCGGGCAGCGCCTCGGCTCGATCGCCCCGCACCTGCATGCGCTCGCCGACCGGGTCCTGGCGGACACCACCGTGCAAAACCTCGCCGGGCACGACGTGGTGTTCCTGGCCCTGCCGCATGGAGCCTCGGCCGCCGTGGCCGCCGCCCTGCCCGAGAACACCCTGGTCATCGACGCCGGCGCCGACCACCGGCTGGAATCGGCCGCCGCCTGGGAGAAGTTCTACGGCTCGCAGCACGCAGGCTTCTGGCCCTATGGGCTGCCCGAGCTTCCCGGGCAGCGCCAGAAGCTCGCCGGCGCCAAGCGCGTTGCGGTCCCCGGCTGCTACCCGACCGGCGCGCAGCTGGCTTTGGCTCCGGGCTTCGCCGCCGGGTTGCTGGAAACCGACGACGTGGTCATCATCTCCGCCTCGGGCACCTCGGGCGCCGGCAAGTCGCTCAAGCCCCACCTGCTGGGCAGCGAGGCGATGGGCTCGATGAGCACCTACGGGGTGGGCGGCTCGCACCGCCACATCCCAGAAATGGAGCAGGGCTTCTCCAAGCTGGCTGGCGAAGATGTCACCGTCTCCTTCACCCCGACCCTGGCCCCGATGCCGCGCGGCATCCTGACCACCGCCACCGCGCGGGTGTTGCCGGGCGTATCCGCAGCGCAGCTGCGCGAGGCCTGGTCGGCCGCCTACGCCGGCGAGCTGTTCGTGCACCTGCTGCCCGAGGGCCAGTGGCCGACCACCGGCGCGGTGCTCGGCTCCAACCACGTCCAGCTGCAGCTGGCCTTCGACACGCACGCGAACCGCGTGATCGCCACCGCGGCGCTGGATAACCTGACCAAGGGCACCGCAGGTGCCGCCGTCCAGTCGATGAACATCGCGCTGGGACTGGAAGAAAACACCGGACTGCTCATGCAAGGAGTCGCACCGTGAGCCTCGCCTACACCCCCACCCGCCCCTCGGCATCCGGCACCGGCGTCACCGCCCCGGCAGGCTTCGAGGCCGCCGGAGTGCCGGCAGGGCTGAAGTCCACCGGCAAGAACGACGTGGTCGTGGTGCGCAACCTCGGACCGCAGTTCACCGCCGCCGGCGTGTTCACGTCCAACCGCGTGGCCGCAGCCCCGGTGCACTGGTCCAAGCAGGTGCTGGCCGACGGCCGCATCGACGCGGTCGTGCTCAACTCCGGCGGAGCCAACGCCTGCACCGGCGCCGAAGGCTTCGCCAACACGCATAGGACCGCCGAATACGCCGCCGAGCTGCTCGCGGTTTCCGCCGGAGATGTGGCGGTGGCCTCCACCGGGCTGATCGGCATGCAGCTGCCCATGGACAAGCTGCTGCCCGGCGTGCAAGCAGCGGCCAGCGCCCTGGCCAGTGACCAGAACGCCGCCGATCAGGCCGCCGCGGGCATCATGACCACGGACACCGTGCCGAAGCTGGTTTCCCGCATCGTCGGGGCCCCGGGCTCCGGCCAGGTGGTCATCGGCGGCATGGCCAAGGGCGCGGGCATGCTCGCCCCGGCGCTGGCCACCATGCTCGTGGTGCTCACCACCGATGCGCAGCTGACCGCCGAGCAGGCCGATGCGGCCCTGCGCGCCGCCACCGCGATGAGCTTCGACCGCGCGGATTCCGATGGCTGCATGTCCACCAACGACACCGTGCTGCTGCTGGCCTCCGGCGCCTCGGGCACCACCCCGGACCTGGGCGACTTCACCGCCGCGCTGACCGACGCCTGCTGCGAGCTGGCGGCGAAGCTGATCGAGGACGCCGAAGGGGCGGACCACACCATCGCGATCCGCACCTACAACGCCGCCACCGAAGACGACGCGCTGGAAGTCTCCAAGGCCGTCTCGCGCTCCAACCTGGTCAAGACCGCGGTCTTCGGCAAGGACCCGAACTGGGGTCGGGTGCTCTCCGAGGTCGGCACCACCAAGGCGGCTTTCGAGCCCGACGAGTTGAACGTGTCGATCAACGGCGTGATGGTCTGCAAGAACGGCGGGGTCGGCGAAGACCGCGACCTGGTCTCCCTCGAGGAGCGCAATGTGCGCATCGAGATCGACCTGAACGCCGGCACCGAGGAAGCGACCGTGCTGACCAACGACCTGACCCACGACTACGTCCACGAGAACTCCGCCTACTCCAGCTAGGCAGAAGCAAGGGAATTCAGCTATGGCCCACACCGCCCGCACCAACCTGGATACCGCCCAGTCCAAGGCCGAAGCTCTGATCGAGGCGCTGCCCTGGATCCAGCGCTTCGCCGGGACCACCATGGTCATCAAATACGGCGGCAACGCGATGGTCAACGACGAGCTGCGCCGCGCCTTCGCCGAGGACATCGTGTTCCTGCGCCACGCCGGGATCAACCCGGTCGTCGTGCACGGCGGCGGCCCGCAGATCAACAAGATGCTCGACACCCTCGGCATCGAATCCGAGTTCCGCGGCGGGCTGCGGGTGACCACCCCCGAAGCCATGGACGTGGTGCGCATGGTGCTCACCGGCCAGGTGCAGCGCGACTTGGTCGGCCTGATCAACTCGCACGGACCCTACTCGGTGGGCATGTCCGGCGAGGACGGCGCCACCTTGCAGGCGGTGCGCACCGGCACCATCGTCGACGGGCTGCCGGTGGATCTGGGGCTGGTCGGCGAGGTGACCCGCGTGCGCACCGACCAGGTCGACTCGCTGGTGGACGCCGGGATGATCCCGGTGATCTCCACCGTCGCTCCGGAGTTCGACGCCGACGGCGAGCCCACCGGTGCGGTGCTGAACGTCAACGCGGATACCGCCGCGGCGGCGCTGGCCACCGCGCTGGGCGCCGCCAAGCTGGTCATCCTCACCGACGTGGAGGGGCTGTACGCGGCCTGGCCGGACAAGTCCTCGCTGATCAGCTCGATCACCAACGACGAGCTGCGCACCATGCTGCCCAGCCTGGAATCGGGCATGATCCCGAAAATGGGCGCCTGCCTCAAGGCCGTCGACGAGGGCGTGGGCCAGGCCCACATCGTCGATGGCCGCCAGCCGCACTCGATGCTGCTGGAAATCTTCACCACCGCCGGCGTGGGCACCCAGGTGCTCCCCGCCGCCAACACACCAAGCAACACCGCTACGAACACCGCACAGAAGGACGCCAAGTGAGCGAGCACGCCGACCCCGCCACCGATTCCGCGCTGGCCGGCAGCGCAGCCGCCGAGGTTGCCGGGCTGAGCCAGCTCTCCTCGGCCGCCCTGGCCGAACGCTACTCCAACTCCCTGCTGGGCGTGTTCGGCGCCCCGCAGCGGGTGCTGGTGCGCGGATCGGGCTGCCACGTCTGGGACGCCGACGGCAACCAGTACCTGGATCTGCTCGGCGGCATCGCGGTGAACACCCTGGGCCACGGGCACCCGCTGCTCGCCTCGGTGATCTCCAGTCAGCTGGCCACCCTGGGCCACGTCTCGAACTTCTTCACCAGCCCCAGCCAGATCGCGCTGGCCGAGAAACTGCTGGAGATCTCCGCCGCCCCGGCCGGTTCCAAGGTGTTCTTCGCCAACTCCGGCACCGAAGCCAATGAGGCGGCGCTGAAGCTGACCCGGCGCAATGCCGGCACCGCCGAGGCTCCGCGCACCAAGGTGATCGCCCTTGAGCACGCCTTCCACGGCCGCACCCTCGGCGCGCTGTCGCTGACCTACAAGGAGAAGTACCGCGCCCCCTTCGCCCCGCTGCCGGGCAACGTGCACTGGATCGAGGCCGGGAACATCGAGGCGCTGCGCGCCGCGGTGGACGAGACCGTCTCGGCGGTGTTCATCGAGCCGATCCAGGGCGAGGCCGGGGTGCGGCTGCTCTCTGCCGAGTACCTGGCCGCCGCCCGGCAGATCACCCGCGAGGCCGGCGCGCTGCTGGTCTTCGACGAGGTGCAGACCGGCATGGGCCGCACCGGCTCGTTCTTCGCCTCCGCACCGGTGATCCCGGATGTGATGACGCTGGCCAAGGGCCTGGGCGGCGGCTTCCCGATCGGCGCGATGATCGTCTTCGGCGAGGAGAACACCAAGTGGCTGGCCCCGGGCGACCACGGCACCACCTTCGGCGGCAACCCGGTGGCCTGCGCCGCGGGCCTGGCGGTCATCCACACCATCGAAGCGCAGAACCTGCTGGCCCATGTGCGCACCACCGGCCAGTGGCTGCGCGAGCAGCTGGCGGGCATCGAGGGCATTTGTGCGGTGCGCGGCGCCGGGCTGCTCACCGCCTTCGAACTTCAATCCGCGAACGCGCCGAAGCTGGTGGCCGCGGCGCTGGATGCCGGCTTCATCGTGAACGCCACCGACGAGCGGACCATCCGCCTGGCCCCGCCGCTGGTGATCACCACCGAGCAGCTGGGCACCCTGATTGCCGCCCTGCCGCAACTGATCAGCGCGGCCAGCTAGCCGCCGGAATGAACCTCGCCACCACCCCTGAGACGAGCAAAGGAATCACCCCATGAGCGCAACCCGCCACTTCTTGACCGACCTGGATTTCACCCCCGACGAGCAGTCCAAGGTGCTGGATCTGGCCGCGGCGATGAAGGCCGACAAATACGGCTACACCCCGTACGCCGGCCCGCAGACCGTCGCGGTCTTCTTCGACAAGACATCCACCCGCACCCGGGTCTCCTTCCACGCCGGCATCGCCGAACTGGGCGGCTCCCCGCTGATCATTAATTCCGCCGACTCGCAGCTGGGCCACAAGGAGTCCATCGCCGACTCCGCCAAGGTGCTTGAGCGCATGGTCTCCACCATCGTGTGGCGCACCTTCGCCCAGTCGGGCCTGGAGGAAATGGCCGCGAATTCCTCGGTGCCGGTGATCAACGCGCTGTCCGACGACTACCACCCCTGCCAGCTGATCGCCGACCTGCTCACCGTGCGCGAGCACAAGGGCAAGACCAAGGGGCTGACCATGAGCTACCTGGGCGACGCGGCGAACAACATGGCCAACTCCTACCTGCTGGCCGGGGTGACCGCCGGCATGCACGTGCGCATCGCCGGTCCCGAGGGGTACCTGCCCGAGGCGCGCATCGTCGAGGCCGCGCAGCAGCGCGCCGCGGAAACCGGGGGATCGGTCACGATCACCACCGATGCCGCCGCCGCGCTCGCCGACGCCGACGTGGTCGTCACCGACACCTGGGTCTCCATGGGCCAGGAGGACGAGAAGGAAGCACGGCTGAAGCTGTTCACCGGCTACTCGGTGACCGCCGAAGCGATGAAGCTGGCCAAGGACGACGCGATCGTGCTGCACTGCCTGCCGGCCTACCGCGGCTACGAGATCGACGCGGAGGTGATCGACGGCCCGCAGTCGGTGGTGTTCGACGAGGCCGAGAACCGCGTGCACGCGCAGAAGGCGGTCATGACCTGGCTGATGGTCGCTTCAGGCCTGGCAGAAGACGACCGGGTGGAGCTCTAGGATGTCCGCCCAGCCCAGCACCAAGACCGCCCGCCAGGCCCGCATCCGCGCCTTCTTGGGAAACAACTCCGTCAAGTCCCAGGCCGAGCTGCTGGGCTTGCTCAAGGAGGACGGGCTCGAAGTCACCCAGGCCACGCTCTCGCGCGACCTGGTGGAAATCGGCGCGGTGCGCATCCGCGACAACTCCGGCCAGCTGATCTACGCGGTGCGCCAGGAGGGCGGGGACCGTTCCCCGCAGACCGCGATCACCCAGGAAGTGCTCGACGCGCGCCTGGCGAAGATCTGCGCCGAGCAGCTGGTCACCGCCGAAGCCAGCGGCAACATCGTGGTCCTGCGCACCCCGCCAGGCGCCGCGAACCTGCTGGCCCTGGCCATCGACCACTCGCAGATGCCCTCGATCCTGGGCTGCATCGCGGGGGATGACACCATCATGCTCACCACCCGCGCGGTCGACGGCGGCGCCGAAGTCGCCGCCCGCTTCCTGCAGCTGGCAGAGCCCCGCTAGGCGCTAGCGCCCAAGCCGCCGCGAACTTGTCCACAGTTCGCGGCGGCTTTGCCATGCCCGCCCCCGTAGCGCCGGAGGATCGGTGCATGGAACAACACGAACACGCCGGCACCCAAGGCACCGCAGGGCCTGCCGAGCCGGCCACCGGCCTGGGAGCCGTATTGGCCAGCACCGCAGAGCAGCTGGCCAGCGGAACCCCGCTGGATGCGGCCAGCCTGCTGCGTGCCGAGGCCGCGTGCCTGAACCTGTTCCAGCACCTCGGCGCCCAGGCCTCGCGCAGCACCGATCCGCGCCTTGCCCTGGCCCACGCCCACTTCACCGAAGCCTTTGGCCAGCAAGCCACCCGCGCCCTCATCATCGCCGCAAGCCTGGTCGAAACCACCGCCGCCCACGCCCTGGACCTCGATGAATTCGACCACCTGCGCGCGGGCACCACCGATTTCAGCGCCCCGCCCCAATTCGCGCCCGGCCGCACCGTCTACCTGGATGCCGCCACCGTGCTCTCGCAGCTGCTGGACCTGAACTATTTCGAGGCCGACCGCCGCGTCAAGGACGCCCACCTGGTCCACGCCCGCAAGGACATCTCCGGCACCGCCTGCGCCCCGCGCTTCACCCTGATCGCCGAGCACTTCGCAGCCCCCGCCCCCGGCCTGCTGGATGCCGGCTCGGCCACCGCCGGCACGAGTACCGCGGCGTCGTCCGCGCCCGCCGCCTGGGCCTTGCCGGAGCTGCACAACGCCCCGGACCCGCGCGAAGTGCTGAAAACCGCCCGTGCGCTGGACAAGTTCGAACCCGAAGACACCACCTTCGACGGCTTGCCCACCGCGGCGACCGCCAGGGCCGCCGACGGCGTCTTGCTGGAGGAGCACGCCGCCGCGCACCTGAAGGAAGACCGGATCCGCATCCGCCAAAAGCGCATCAACGGCTTGATCAAGGACTACAAGGACGCGCACGCTCAGGGCAAGACCCCGAAACTGGGCCTTTTCCGCGGCAAGGTGGTCAACGGCGTGCATGAATTCATCGTGCGCGTGCGGGAGATCGACGCGGAACTCTGGGAATGGCTGATCACGCAGGCCGACAACAAGCGCACCAAGGCCGGGGCCGCCGCCCGCCAAGCCGCAGACGCAGCAGATGCCGCCAGCGATGACCCGGCAGACGGCCAACGCTCCGGCAACAGCAGCTCAAATCAGCAACCCGGAGATGCCGGCGGTCCAGCGGCCACCGGGCAGCCCACCGCCCGCAACGGAACAGAAGCCGCCGACGAGCCTGGCCGCGGGAACGATCGGCCAGCGCGCAATGGCACGACCGGGCAGGACGAGGCGTCCGACCGCCTCTGGCACAGCGGCCAACCTGCCCCGGACTGGGCGGGCATTGAGCCGGATGCCCCGCCAGAAGAATCCCCGCCAGGCGAAACCCCGTCAGGTGATGCCCATCCGGATCCGGACCCGCCGGGTAGGCCGAATCCGCAGGACCAGCTACCGGGGCTGCCGGACACCTGCTCGGTGCCCGAACGCCGACTCAACGCGCTGAACGCGATCCTGCGCCATACTGGCAGGGAAAGCAACGGCCAACGCATCATCCCCGAAATCGTGGTGCACGCGCACCTCGAAGATCTCCAGGATCTCGCATCGCTCACCGGCGTCAGCGCCCACGGCGTGAAAATCCCAGCGCCGCAGCTGCGCACCATGCTCTGCGAAGCGAAAGTGCTCAGCCCGATCTACGACGCTGACGGGATGGTCATGGACATCGGCCGCGACGCCAGGTACTTCCCGCGCTGGATGAAGCTTGCCGCCCGCGACCGGGACGGCGGTTGCCTGGTCCCTGGCTGCACGCAGGACCCGGCCCTGCTCGAATTCCACCACTTCAGGCCATGGGCCAAGGGAGGCCGGACCCGGCTCCAGGACTGCTGCCCGCTGTGCGCAGCGCACCACACCATGGTCCACAGTGGCTACCTGAAAGTGGTCAAGGTCAGGGGACTGCCCCACATCATCCTGCCCAAGCACCTCGATCCGCTGCAACTGCCGCAACGCAACGCCTATTTCGCCCGAACCTAGCTGCCTGACCTGGCAAAACTGCCGCGCACTCGGTACCAAGTGCGCGGCAGTTTTCGTGCGTTGATGCCCGTCGGGAGGCGATCAGGCGGCAAGTTCCTCCACGGCGTCAAGCGAGAATGCGCGCTCGAAAGCTGCCTGTACCTCGTCGGTATGGGCCACCAGAATGATCTTGTGGATCGGTGAAATGTGCTTGTTGGTCTCGACCCACCGGCTGATAGCTGCGTGGGCGATGTCGGCAACCTGTTCGGGATCCCATCCGAAGGCACCTGCGCCAATCGCCGGGAACGCGACCGAGTGGGCCTCATGGCGGGCCGCGACGTAGAGGGAGTTCACGAAGCAGTCATCGAGGATCTTCGGGTTCGGCTTGATCAGTGCCAGATTCGGAGCCGCGGTGTGCACGACCCACTTGGCCCTCAGATTTCCGGCCTTGGTGATGACGGCAATACCCGAGGGGATCCCGTCGGGGTAGCGGTTGGCGCGAATCTCCCGGCAGGCGGCCAGCAGGCTGGGGCCGGCAGCTGTATGGATGGCGCCATCGACGCCGCCTCCACCGAGCAGCGAAGGATTAGCCGCATTGACGATGGCATCAACATTCAGGGTGGTGATATCGCCCCGGTACAGCTGGATTTCCATTTGGTACCTCCGAAGAACGTTCCGTATCGGCTTTATGCTCACACCATACGCCCGGGCGCTGAGGACTGGAAGAGGCAAAACATAAGGTTTCCTGCGTGTTCCAGAACTCCATCGATCCTCGCCGCGCACGCCACGGCGGAAATCATGTAATGCATGAATCGGCACAACTTTGCATAAATATGAGTTGTATTGCATAAAGTTTTGCTAGAGTTGGGTGCAGTGCAACTTTTTTACCGGCAGAAAGGAACGGGCCATGGCCTCGTCAACAAATGAAGGATCGCTCTGGGGCGGTCGCTTCTCCGGCGGCCCAGCGGATGCAATGGCAGCGCTGAGCAAGTCCACCCACTTCGACTGGCGCCTGGCCAGCTACGACATTGCCGGATCCCGCGCCCATGCCAAGGTGCTCAATCGCGCTGGCCTGCTCACCGATGCCGAGCTGGCAGACATGATCACCGCGCTGGACCAGCTGGAAGCAGATGTGCTCTCCGAGGCCTACGTTGCGGCGCCCACCGACGAGGACGTCCACGGCTCGCTGGAGCGTGGGCTGCTGGAGCGCGCAGGAACCACCCTGGGCGGCAAGCTGCGCGCCGGCCGTTCGCGCAATGACCAGATTGCCACCTTGGGCCGCATGTTCCTGCGCGACCACGCGCGGATCATCGCCCGCGGCGTGATCGACACCCTCGACGCCATGGTCCAGCAGGCCAAAGCGCACCCGTATGCGCCGATGCCAGGCCGCACCCACCTGCAGCATGCCCAGCCGATCCTGCTCTCGCACCTGCTGCTGGCCTACTCCTGGCCGCTGCTGCGCGACGTGCAGCGCCTGATCGACTGGGACAAGCGCGCTGCCGTCTCGCCCTACGGCTCCGGTGCGCTGGCCGGCCAGACCCTGGGCCTGGATCCGAACTTCGTCGCCGCCGAGCTGGGCTTCGACTCCGCCGTGCACAACTCGATCGACGGCACCGCAGCCCGCGACGTGTTCGCCGAATTCTCCTGGATCGCCGCCATGATCGGCGTGGACCTGTCCCGCGTGAGCGAAGAAGTCATCCTCTGGGCCACCAAAGAATTCAGCTTCGTAAAGCTGCATGACTCCTTCTCCACCGGCTCCTCGATCATGCCGCAGAAGAAGAACCCGGACATCGCCGAGCTGGCCCGCGGCAAGGCAGGCCGGCTGATCGGCGATCTGACCGGGCTACTGGCCACGCTCAAGGCGCTGCCGCTGGCCTACAACCGCGACCTGCAGGAAGACAAGGAGCCGGTGTTCGACGCCGCGGACACCCTGGAACTCCTGTTGCCTGCGGTCGCCGGAATGATGGGCACTCTGACCTTCAACACCGAGCGCATGGCCGAGCTGGCCCCGCAGGGCTTCGCGCTGGCCACCGACATCGCCGAATGGCTGGTCCGCCAGGGCGTGCCGTTCCGCGACGCCCACGAGTTGTCCGGCGCGGCCGTGCAGCTGGCCGAATCTCGCGGCGTGGAACTGTGGGACCTGACTGACAAGGACTACGCCGGCATCTCCGAGCACCTGACCCCTGCAGTGCGCGAGGTGCTCTCCACCGAGGGCTCGCTGAACGCCCGCAACGGCCAGGGCGGCACCGCCCCGAGTGCCGTCGCGGCGCAGCTGGCAGAGTTCGAACGCCAGCTGGCGCAGATCAAGGACTGGGCCAAGTAGCACCGGGCACGCAGCCTGAGCGAAGCTGCAAGCGGCCGCCGATCGGGAAGAATCCCGCCCGGCGGCCGCTGCCGTTTCAACCACGGCATCCTGCCCTTGCGCACTTGCACCCGGTTCGCGCTAGAGTGTGCTTCATGACACAACTCCTGGCCCCAGCCGAACTGATCGCACAGGTCACCACCGCATTGGACGAGCTGACCGTGCAGCTGCGCGAGGTTCCGGCCACGCAGTACACCAAGCCGAGCTCGCTGCCGGGGTGGAGCACCGCACAGCTGATCGCGCACCTGGCCTCCTTCGCGAAGGCCGCCGTGCGCCAATTCGAGCACGCCGGAGCGGACCAGCTGCCCTCGATGTACGACGGCGGCGCCGAGGGCCGGATCGAGGCGATTAACATGACCGCGCTGATCCGCCCCGAATCCCTGCGTGCCTTGGCCGCCGACGGGTTGGCCCAGTTGCGCGCCGTCCTGCCCGGCGTCGAAGACCTCTGGGAGCAGCCGGTGGGGTACCGCCAAGGCGCCACGGTCGAGGACCTGATGTACGCGACCTGGCGCGAGATGCTGATCCACGCCACCGACCTGGACGAATTTGTCCGCCCGGCCGCCAGCTGGCCGGCGGCCTTCAGCGCGCACCTGTTCCGTGCGCTCGAAGCCCGCGTTCCGGAAGGAACCCGCCTGGTGCTGCAGCCGCATGGGAAGACCCCGATCGTGCTCGGGAACGGCTCGAAATCCTGGGTGCTCTCGGGCACGGATTTCGATCTGGCCGCCTGGATGGCTGGACGCCCGGCAGCCGGACCGGTGCAGGTCACCGCGGCCGCCGATTCGGCCGCCGATCCGCAGCTGCTGCCCTGGCCCAGCGATCGGCTGATGGCCCGCTAGAACCGGGCGCACCGCGCCGGGGCCACCCGGAATGTGCTCATGATTATGCACGGTCGTGGGAAAAGCAGCGCGCAAAGGGACTAAAATTGGCAGACGTGACTACTTCTGAGAGCATTGGCGACCTGCTGGACCGACTGTGCGAGATCGTGCCCGACTACCCGCAGCCGGGGATCTCCTTCAAGGACCTCACCCCGGTCTTCGCCGACCCGGTCGGCCTGCGCCGCATGGTCGACGAGCTGATCGCCCCCTTCGAAGGGCAGTTCGACATCGTCGCGGGCCTCGAAGCGCGCGGTTTCGTGCTGGCCGCGGCGGCCGCCTACGCCTCGGGCAAGGGCATGCTGGCCATCCGCAAGGCAGGCAAGCTGCCGCGCGAGGTCTACCGCGACGAGTACACCCTGGAGTACGGTACCAGCTGCCTGGAGGTGCACAAGGACGAGATCGCCCCGGGCACCCGCGTGCTGATCCTCGACGACGTGCTTGCCACCGGCGGCACCGTGGGTTCGGCGGTCCGCCTGCTCCGGCAGACCGGCGCGCAGATCGTCGGCGTTGGCGTCGTGCTGGAACTCGATGGCCTGGATGGCCGCGCGAAGCTGGAGGGGCAGCAGGTGGTGTCCTTGCAGGTCGTGCATTCCTGAACCCCTGTGGGCGGGTAACAATCCGCCACGGTTCCACGCCGCTGGCGAACAACCCTCTGGCGGGCCCGGGCGGCGCACGGGCAGCGGTGCCCGGGATTACTTGCGCGGGCCAAAAGGCGCGTATCATTATCTGTCCTGCGTTTTCACGCGGGAACCGTTGCACGCAGGGCCCTGCGCCCTGCGCACGGGCACATCTTGAGCGCGAGGGGAAACTGGGTTGACCGACACCATCGAGGCCGATCTGCTAGCTGAATCCGAGTATGTGGGCCGCCTGTATGCGCGGCTGGACGAGTTGCGCGCCGAAAAGCTGGAGCAGCTGGAGCGCACCCGGGCCCAGGGGGCCGTGGGCACCTTCCAGAACATGTCCGAACGCGACTCCTTCGCCACCCTCTACGAGGACCGGATCGCCCAGCTCGACGCCGTCGAGGACCGCCTGGTCTTCGGCCGGCTGGACATGGCGGCCAACGGCCGGCAACAGCAGCCCGGCGACTCCGATTCCGCGGCCGCGCCGCGCTACATCGGCCGCATCGGCCTGTCCGACGAGGACCTGAATCGGCTGATGATCGACTGGCGGGCCAGCGAAGCCGCCCCGTTTTACCAGGCCACCGCGCTGAATCCGCGCGGGGTGCGCCGCCGCCGCCACCTGATGCTCAAGGGCCGGTCCGTGGCAGGCATCGAGGACGACGTGCTCGACGAGACCTGGCTGGACGAGGGGCACACGCACCACGGCGAAGGCGCGCTGATGGCCGCCCTGCGCGAGAAGCGCACCGGCCGCATGGGCGACATCGTCGGCACCATCCAGGCCGAGCAGGACGCGATCATCCGCGCACAGCTGCCCGGGGCAGTGGTGGTCCAGGGCGGCCCGGGCACCGGCAAGACCGCCGTCGCCCTGCACCGCGCGGCCTTCCTGCTCTACGAATACCGCGATCGGCTGAAGAACGCCGGCGTGCTGATCGTCGGCCCCTCCAACTCCTTCATGCGCTACATCGAGCGCGTGCTGCCCTCGCTGGGCGAGACCGGCGTGGTCATGTCCTCGGTGGGCGATCTCTACCACGGCATCCGCGCCGTGCCGGAAGCCAACCGCACCGTCGCCCGGCTCAAGGGCCAGCTGTCCATGGCCAAGGTGATCGCCAACGCGGTGCACAACCGCCAGCGGCTGATCCCGGAAAACCGGACCCTGGTGGTGGAGGGCACGCGCCTGACGCTGACCCCGAAGATGGTCAAGAACGCGCGCGAACGGGCCCGCCACACCCGCAAGCCGTACAACGAGGCTCGCGAGACCTTCGTCAAGGTGCTGGTGGGCGAGCTGGCCGAGCAGCTGCGCCGCAAGCTGGAGGAATCGGCCGGGCAGTCCTCGACCACCGACCGCTCCTACCTGCCGCAGGAGGTGCGCGAATCGCACGATGTGCGCGTGGCGCTGAACCTGTGCTGGATGCCGATGACCCCTCAGCAACTGGTGGCCGAGCTGTTCGCCACCCCGCACCTGTTGGCCGCCGCGGCGCCGCATCTGGCCGAGCACGAACGCGATGCCCTGTACCGCCGGGCCGGCTCGCCGTTCACCGAGTCCGACGTGCCGCTACTGGACGAGGCCGCCGGGCTGCTCGGCGACTTCGCCGACCCGCTGGAAGGCGCCCGCACCGCCCAGTACGAGGCCGATGTGGAGAACGCCAAGGCCGCCCTGCGCAATATGCACACGATGCTTCAAAACGCCGGCATCGACGGCGTGGTCACCGCGGAGCAGGTAGCCGGGGTGAACCAGGAAACCGCCGTGCGGCTCACCGCCGCCGAACGCGCGGTGGCCGACCGCACCTGGGCCTACGGGCATATCGTCGTCGACGAGGCGCAGGAGCTCTCGCCGATGCAGTGGCGCCTGCTGATTCGCCGCTGCCCGATGAAGTCCTTCACCATCGTCGGCGATATCGCCCAGACCTCGGCCGCCTCGGGCGCCAGCAGCTGGTCCCAGGCCCTGGAGCCGTTCTTCGGCGACCGCTTCGAACTCGAAGAACTGACCGTGAACTACCGCACCCCCGCGCAGATCGCCGACGCGGCGGTGCGCGTTGCCCAGGCCGCCGGCCTGCGCATCACCACCCCGCAGGCGGTCCGCGAGGGCGACTGGCCGCCGGTGCTGACCCGCACCACGGCCGACGGAGTGCAGGAGGCGGTGCTGGCCGCGCTGCGCGAAGAACTGGAGTATTCGGCCGGGGGACTGCAGGCGATCATCGTGCCGCAGCAGGACCTGGCCCGCATCCGCGCGGCGGTGGAGCAGGTCTACGGCGACCGCGTCGGCAGTGGCTCGGGCGGGTTGAGCCAGGACATCGTGGTGATCACCGCGCGCGAGTCCAAGGGCCTGGAATTCGATGGCGTGCTGATCTTGGAACCTGCCGAGCTGGTGGACGAGGTCGACGGCGGCGTCGGCGACTTGTATGTGGCGATGACCCGCACCACCCAGCGGCTGCACGTGGTCCACACCCGCGACCTGCCCGAGGGCATGGAAGCCTAGCGGCCCGCGCGGTTGCAGATGTGACCAAGGGACGGGCCGGGCAAGTGGCACGAGCCCGCCGGCAGGCGATAACCTTGAACCTGTGTGCCGGGAACGCAACCCCAACTCCCGGCGCGATCACAGGTGTACGCAGGAAAATGCGTGCACTCGGGGCAGAACGAAGACAGAAAATGGTCACAGTGAGCATGTCTGATACGAAGCAGAATCCCGTGATTGCGGGACAGAGCAACGACGCATCTTTCGAGAACGTCTGGCAGGAATTGAAGTGGCGCGGCCTGGTACACGTGTCCACCGATGAAGCCGAGCTGGAACGAGCCCTCTCCGAAGAATCTGTGACCTACTATTGCGGGTTCGATCCCACCGCGCCGTCCCTGCACCTGGGCAACCTGGTGCAGCTGCTGAACATGCGCCGCCTGCAGCTGGCCGGCCACAAGCCGCTGGCACTGGTGGGCGGTTCCACCGGCCTGATCGGCGATCCGCGGCAGACCGCGGAGCGCACCTTGAACACCAAGGAAACCGTGACCGAATGGGTCGCCAAGCTCCAGGCCCAGGTTTCCCGCTTCCTTTCCGCCGAGGGCGAGAACGCGGTGCGACTGGTCAACAACCTGGACTGGACGCAGCAGCTGTCGGCCCTGGACTTCCTGCGCGATGTGGGCAAGTACTTCCGCGTGGGCACCATGATCAAGAAGGAGATCGTGGCCGCGCGCCTGAACTCCGACGAGGGCATCAGCTACACCGAGTTCTCCTACCAGGTGCTGCAGGGCTACGACTTCCTGGAGCTGAACCGGCAGTACGGCTGCACCCTGCAGACCGGCGGTTCGGACCAGTGGGGCAACCTGACCAGCGGCACCGACCTGATCCGCAAGGTCCAAGGCACCTCGGTTCACGCCTACGGCACCCCGCTGATCACTAACTCCGACGGCACCAAGTTCGGCAAGTCCGAGGGCAACGCCATCTGGCTGGATGCCGAGATGTGCAGCCCGTACACCTTCTACCAGTTCTGGCTGAACACCGCCGACGCCGACGTGATCGACCGCCTGAAGGTCTTCACCTTCCTGACCCGCGAGCAGATTGCGGAGTTGGAAACCGAGGTTGCCGAGCGCCCGTTCAAGCGCGTCGCCCAGCGCACCTTGGCCTGGGAGGTCACTTCCCTGGTCCACGGAAGGCAGGCCACCGAACAAGTGATCGCCGCTTCGGCTGCGGTCTTCGGCAATGGCGATCTTGGCGCAATCGATCTTCCAACCCTGGAATCGGTCATCGCCGAGCTGCCTTCGGCAAAGGTCGCCGCGGACGATCTGGGCATCCTGAATGTCCTGGTGGCATCGGGCCTGAGCAAGTCATTGTCCGAAGCGCGCCGCACGGTAGCCGAAGGTGGCGCCTACGTGAACAACGCCAAGGTCGACGGCATCGAAACCGAACTGGCCGAGTCGGACTTCCTGCATGGCCGGTACGCGATCGTGCGCCGCGGCAAGAAGAACATGGCAGTGGCTGAACTGGTCAAGTAAGGCCCGCGAACAGCTGCAATACACGAAACCGCCAGAAAAACTTGTGAACCAAGACACTTTTCTGGCGGTTTTGTTGTACCAAACTAGCAAAATTCCTAGTCAAGCTCGAAATAATAAGGGAAAACAAGCCTGCTGGCTGATTTTGCTTCGTGGTGGGATGCGTGTAGAGTTTTATCTCGCGCCGCTGATCCGGACGGCCTGAAAAGGCGAGTCGGAAACAGCGGGGTGAACCAGCCTGAAACGCCGAGTTGACAATGGTCAACGCGGTGGTAAGCTGGAAAAGTTGCTCCGGAGCGAAGCAGTGGCCATCAAAGGGTGGCTGGTGTGGTGTCGAGAGTGTTTGTTGTTTGAGAACTCAATAGTGTGCCAAGTTTGTTGATACCGAATATTTTTATTTGGTGAATACATAACATTTGCTTGAGGCATTGCACCCCCGTGCAGTGTTCTTGAGTGTTTTATTATTCGCCAGGACTTCATCGGCTTCGCCCTTCTTTTCCAAGGGGTTGCTGGTGGCTTTTTATTTTTTATGGAGAGTTTGATCCTGGCTCAGGATGAACGCTGGCGGCGTGCTTAACACATGCAAGTCGAACGATGAAGCCCAGCTTGCTGGGTGGATTAGTGGCGAACGGGTGAGTAACACGTGAGTAACCTGCCCCCGACTCTGGGATAAGCCCGGGAAACTGGGTCTAATACCGGATATGACCATGGAACGCATGTTTTGTGGTGGAAAGATTTATCGGTGGGGGATGGACTCGCGGCCTATCAGCTTGTTGGTGAGGTAATGGCTCACCAAGGCGACGACGGGTAGCCGGCCTGAGAGGGTGACCGGCCACACTGGGACTGAGACACGGCCCAGACTCCTACGGGAGGCAGCAGTGGGGAATATTGCACAATGGGCGAAAGCCTGATGCAGCGACGCCGCGTGAGGGATGACGGCCTTCGGGTTGTAAACCTCTTTCAGTAGGGAAGAAGCGAAAGTGACGGTACCTGCAGAAGAAGCGCCGGCTAACTACGTGCCAGCAGCCGCGGTAATACGTAGGGCGCAAGCGTTATCCGGATTTATTGGGCGTAAAGAGCTCGTAGGCGGTTTGTCGCGTCTGCCGTGAAAGTCCGAGGCTCAACCTCGGATCTGCGGTGGGTACGGGCAGACTAGAGTGATGTAGGGGAGACTGGAATTCCTGGTGTAGCGGTGAAATGCGCAGATATCAGGAGGAACACCGATGGCGAAGGCAGGTCTCTGGGCATTTACTGACGCTGAGGAGCGAAAGCATGGGGAGCGAACAGGATTAGATACCCTGGTAGTCCATGCCGTAAACGTTGGGCACTAGGTGTGGGGGACATTCCACGTTTTCCGCGCCGTAGCTAACGCATTAAGTGCCCCGCCTGGGGAGTACGGCCGCAAGGCTAAAACTCAAAGGAATTGACGGGGGCCCGCACAAGCGGCGGAGCATGCGGATTAATTCGATGCAACGCGAAGAACCTTACCAAGGCTTGACATGTGCCAGACCGCTCCAGAGATGGGGTTTCCCTTCGGGGCTGGTTCACAGGTGGTGCATGGTTGTCGTCAGCTCGTGTCGTGAGATGTTGGGTTAAGTCCCGCAACGAGCGCAACCCTCGTTCCATGTTGCCAGCACGTAGTGGTGGGGACTCATGGGAGACTGCCGGGGTCAACTCGGAGGAAGGTGGGGATGACGTCAAATCATCATGCCCCTTATGTCTTGGGCTTCACGCATGCTACAATGGCCGGTACAATGGGTTGCGATACTGTGAGGTGGAGCTAATCCCTAAAAGCCGGTCTCAGTTCGGATTGGGGTCTGCAACTCGACCCCATGAAGTCGGAGTCGCTAGTAATCGCAGATCAGCAACGCTGCGGTGAATACGTTCCCGGGCCTTGTACACACCGCCCGTCAAGTCACGAAAGTTGGTAACACCCGAAGCCGATGGCCTAACCACCTTGTGTGGGGGGAGTCGTCGAAGGTGGGACTGGCGATTGGGACTAAGTCGTAACAAGGTAGCCGTACCGGAAGGTGCGGCTGGATCACCTCCTTTCTAAGGAGCTAACCATTATTGGTTGCCCATGCTGGACACGAGTGTTGTCCGGGTGGGTTGCTCATGGGTGGAATATCAATGGACTCAGTACTGGAAAGCGTGCATGCTTTGCCGGCTCCTTGTGTGGGGGTTGGTGGTGTGTGCGGGGTACTGGCTGTGGCTGCATGGTGCTGGGCATCTGCGAGTACGCGTGGCAAGAATCAAGTTTCGGCTTGTTCTTGGTGTGTGGGAAAGCGGTGTGTGGGTGTTGTGTGGTTTGTATGGTTTGGCATGCTGTTGGGTTTTGAGGCAACAAGCCTCCTTTCCTGGTGAATGGTTGCCGGGGTTCTTCCTGTGGGGAGGGTCCTGGTGGTGTTCGCTTGGGTGAGGGGTTCTTGGTGTTTCGGTGTTTGTCCTGTGTTTGCTGCAAGGATGTCCTGTTGGATTGATGCTGGCCTTTGGTTGGTGTTGGTTTTGGGGTGTTGTTGCGGGGGTGCGGGGTTGTTGTTTGGGAACTGTATAGTGAACGCGAGCATCTTGCAGATGAGATGAGCTGGCTGGTCCTTTTCCTGGGGCTGGTTGGTGTTGGAGTCTTGTCTGCGTGATTTTGTTAGATTGTTTTATTGCTCAATTCTGAGACTTTGATTTGTGTTGAAGTTTTTAAGGGCGCACGGTGGATGCCTTGGCATCAAGAGCCGATGAAGGACGTGGGAATCTGCGATAAGCCTGGTGGAGTCGATAACCGGACGTTGAGGCCAGGATTTCCGAATGGGGGAACCCCGCACCATGTTATGTGGTGTGACCTGCAGCTGAATGTATAGGCTGTGTGGAGGGAACGCGGGGAAGTGAAACATCTCAGTACCCGCAGGAAGAGAAAACAATAGTGATTCCGTTAGTAGTGGCGAGCGAACGCGGATGGGGCTAAACCGGTTGGTGTGTGATAGCGGATAGGCGTTGCATCACCGGGGTTGTGGGGTTGACATGTACCAGCGCTATCTTGCTGGTGGGATGAGGTGCAGGCGTATAGGTGAATCGGTTGGAATGCCGGACCAGAGAGGGTGATAGTCCCGTAGGTGTAATGCGTGTCTGCCGTTCTAGTGTTGATACCCGAGTAGCACGGGGCCCGTGAAACCTTGTGTGAATCTGCCAGGACCACCTGGTAAGCCTGAATACTACTTGATGACCGATAGTGAATCAGTACCGTGAGGGAATGGTGAAAAGTACCCCGGGAGGGGAGTGAAATAGTACCTGAAACCGTGCGCTTACAATCCGTTAGAGCCTGGGACTTGTTCCTGGGTGATGGCGTGCCTTTTGAAGAATGAGCCTGCGAGTTAGTGTTACGTCGCGAGGTTAACCCGTGTGGGGAAGCCGTAGCGAAAGCGAGTCTGAATAGGGCGTTTGAGTGGCGTGATCTAGACCCGAAGCGAAGTGATCTACCCATGGCCAGGTTGAAGCGCGTGTAAGAGCGTGTGGAGGACCGAACCCACTTCAGTTGAAAATGGAGGGGATGAGCTGTGGGTAGGGGTGAAAGGCCAATCAAACTTCGTGATAGCTGGTTCTCCCCGAAATGCATTTAGGTGCAGCGTTGCGTGTTTCTTGCTGGAGGTAGAGCTACTGGATAGGCGATGGGCCCTACAAGGTTACTGACCTTAGCCAAACTCCGAATGCCGGCAAGTGAGAGCGCAGCAGTGAGACTGTGGGGGATAAGCTTCATAGTCGAGAGGGAAACAGCCCAGAACGCCAACTAAGGCCCCTAAGCGTGTGCTAAGTGGAAAAGGATGTGGAGTTGCTGTGACAACCAGGAGGTTGGCTTAGAAGCAGCCACCCTTGAAAGAGTGCGTAATAGCTCACTGGTCAAGTGATTCCGCGCCGATAATGTAGCGGGGCTCAAGCACACCGCCGAAGTTGCGTCATTCAAGTATTAGCCTGGTTTCGATTGGGTGCTTGGATGGGTAGGGGAGCGTCGTGTGGACGGTGAAGTCGCGGTGGAAACCAGCGGTGGAGGCCACACGAGTGAGAATGCAGGCATGAGTAGCGAATGACGGGTGAGAAACCCGTCCGCCGAATGATCAAGGGTTCCAGGGTTAAGCTAATCTGCCCTGGGTTAGTCGGGACCTAAGGCGAGGCCGACAGGCGTAGTCGATGGACAACGGGTTGATATTCCCGTACCGGCGAAGGACCGCCCATACCAAGCTGTGGATGCTAACCATGACGGATCATGGCTGTTGCGGCCTTCGGGTTGCTGGTTGTGTGATGTGGTGGGAACCGATGCAGTGAGGTCAGCGTATTAACAGGTGTGACGCAGGAAGGTAGCCGAGCCAGGCAATGGAATTGACCTGGTCCAAGGGTGTAGGAAGAGTGGTTGGCAAATCCGCCGCTCGTATGTTCTGAGACCTGATAGGCGCCCCGTTTATGGGGTGATTCGGTGATCCTATGCTGCCTAGAAAAGCATCGGCGCGAGGTCCCAGTCCGCCCGTACCCCAAACCGACACAGGTGATCAGGTAGAGAATACTAAGGCGATCGAGAGAATCATGGTTAAGGAACTCGGCAAAATGCCCCCGTAACTTCGGAAGAAGGGGGGCCTGCCCCGTGATGGAGACGTGCTCTCCGGAGGCGGGTGTGGGCCGCAGAGACCAGGGGGAAGCGACTGTTTACTAAAAACACAGGTCCGTGCGAAGTCGCAAGACGATGTATACGGACTGACTCCTGCCCGGTGCTGGAAGGTTAAGAGGACTGGTTAGCCCTTGTGGCGAAGCTGAGAATTTAAGCCCCAGTAAACGGCGGTGGTAACTATAACCATCCTAAGGTAGCGAAATTCCTTGTCGGGTAAGTTCCGACCTGCACGAATGGAGTAACGACTTCCCCGCTGTCTCAACCATGAACTCGGCGAAATTGCAGTACGAGTAAAGATGCTCGTTACGCGCAGCAGGACGGAAAGACCCCGAGACCTTTACTATAGTTTGGTATTGGTGTTCGGTGCAGCTTGTGTAGGATAGGTGGGAGACTGTGAAGCTTGGACGCTAGTTCAGGTGGAGTCATCGTTGAAATACCACTCTGGCTGTACCGGTCACCTAACTTCGGACCATGATCTGGTTCAGGGACAGTGCCTGATGGGTAGTTTAACTGGGGCGGTTGCCTCCTAAAATGTAACGGAGGCGCCCAAAGGTTCCCTCAGCCTGGTTGGCAATCAGGTGTCGAGTGTAAGTGCACAAGGGAGCTTGACTGTGAGAGTGACAGCTCGAGCAGGGACGAAAGTCGGGACTAGTGATCCGGCGGCACCTCGTGGAAGGGCCGTCGCTCAACGGATAAAAGGTACCTCGGGGATAACAGGCTGATCTTGCCCAAGAGTCCATATCGACGGCATGGTTTGGCACCTCGATGTCGGCTCGTCGCATCCTGGGGCTGGAGTAGGTCCCAAGGGTTGGGCTGTTCGCCCATTAAAGCGGTACGCGAGCTGGGTTTAGAACGTCGTGAGACAGTTCGGTCCCTATCCGCTGCGCGCGTTGGAAATTTGAGAAGGGCTGTCCTTAGTACGAGAGGACCGGGACGGACGAACCTCTGGTGTGTCAGTTGTACTGCCAAGTGCATCGCTGATTAGCTACGTTTGGAAGGGATAACCGCTGAAAGCATCTAAGCGGGAAGCCTGCTTCGAGATGAGATTTCCATGCACCATTGTGTGTGAGAGGCCCCCAGCTAGACCACTGGGTTGATAGGCAGGATGTGGAAGCAAGAACTGAAGACTTGTGCAGCTGACCTGTACTAATAGGCCGATGGCTTTCAACACACAATAAAACAATAATTTGAACTGATGATTTCAATGCTGTTCGCGTTCACTATGCGGTTACGAGACAACAACCTCAAACCGAGAATACTTGGCTTTGTGCGTGCTTTGCTGCATGCCACCGAAGGCAACACCAAACCGTAGGGTTTGTGTGCTTCGTGATTGTTACGGCGGTCATAGCGTGGGGGAAACGCCCGGTCCCATACCGAACCCGGAAGCTAAGGCCCATTGCGCCGATGGTACTGCACTCGTGAGGGTGTGGGAGAGTAGGTCACCGCCGGACTTAACCTAAATAATGGGTTTGAGGCCCTGGTACCGTTTGGTGCCGGGGCCTCACCTGTTTAACCCGTGGAGGGCTTGGGGGTCAGGCATGAGTGCTTGGCCTGTTTTTGTTTAAGGGGATTCGGGTGCTGGCCGCTGCCGCGGCCCGCAATGGATCAGGCCGGCAGTGGAGTGACTGAGTGTCTTGCCACATTGCACCTGTTTCCCTATGGTATGTCTCGTGGCTCCCGTAGACTTGAAGTTAGATGTACATGCCTTTATGGCGTGCAGAATAGTTAATAGTGAAGTGATTTGCTAAGGCAATCACGAAGGTTGCGGTATTGAGATAGCCGCTGAAGGGGACATTAGATGTCTAACGAATTCCGCCGTAACTCCGACAACGGACGAGGCGACTTCCGGAACTCAAATTCAAGCCGCAACAACTCCCGCGATGGTTTCAAGCGTCGCGATGACCGCAGCGATTTCAATCGCACCGACGATAACCGTGGTGGATTCCGTGGTGAGCGTCGTGATGACAACCGTGGTGGTGGCTTCAAGCGTAATGATGATCGTGGCCGTTTCCGTAGCGAGCGTCGTGATGACAACCGCGATGGCGGTTTCAAGCGCAACGATGACCGTGGCGGTTTCCGTGGTGAGCGCCGTGATGACAACCGTGGTGGTGGCTTCAAGCGCAATGACAACCGCGATGGCGGGTTCAAGCGTAATGATGATCGCGGTGGCTTTAAGCGTAACGATGACCGTGGCGGTTTCCGTGGTGAGCGCCGTGATGACAACCGTGGTGGTGGCTTCAAGCGCAATGACAACCGCGATGGCGGGTTCAAGCGTAATGATGATCGCGGTGGCTTTAAGCGTAACGATGACCGTGGCGGTTTCCGTAGCGAGCGCCGTGATGACAACCGCGGTGGCGGGTTCAAACGTAATGACGACCGTGGCGGTTTCCGTGGTGAACGCCGTGATGACAACCGTGGTGGTGGCTTCAAGCGCAACGATGATCGCGGTGGCTTCCGTGGCGATCGTAGTGATGATCGCGGTGGCTTCAAGCGCAACGATGACCGTGGCGGTTTCCGTAGCGATCGTAACGATGACCGTGGCGGTTTCCGTGGCGAGCGCCGTGATGACAACCGTGGTGGTGGCTTCAAGCGCAATGACAACCGCGATGGCGGTTTCAAGCGCAACGATGACCGTGGCGGTTTCCGTGGTGAACGTCGAGATGACAACCGCGGCGGGTTCAAGCGCAACGATGACCGTGGCGGTTTCCGTGGTGAACGTCGAGATGACAAGCGCGGTGGCGGGTTCAAGCGTGATGACAACCGCGGCGACTTCAAGCGCAACGATGACCGTGGCGGTTTCCGTGGCGAGCGTCGCGATGACAACCGCGGTGGCGGCTTCAAGCGCGCCGATGACCGTCGTTCCAAGGGTGATCGTCCAGCACGCGAGGACCGCTTTGCCGACAAGCGCGAGAATGCGCCACGCGCGCACAACCCGGGCGATCTGCGCATCTCGAACCGCTCCGATCGCGAGCAGTCCCCGGACATCGATGAGGACGTTACTGGCAAGGAGCTGGACCGTGTAGCACGCGCACAGCTGCGCTACCTCGAAGAGCGTTCGGCAAGCTGGGTCGCCAAGCACCTGGTGATGGCTGGCCGCCTGCTGGAAGAGGACCCGGAACTGGCTTACCAGCACACCCTGGCGGCATCGCGCCGTGGCGGCCGCGTCGCCGTCGTGCGCGAGGCCGTTGGCATTGCCGCCTACCATGCCGGCAAGTACGCCGACGCGCTGCGTGAGCTGCGCACCCACCGCCGCATTTCCGGCTCGGACTACAACCTGCCGTTGATCGCCGACTCGCTGCGCGGCCTGGGCCGTGCGGAGAAGGCCATCGAGCTGGCGCACTCCGAGGAATGCGCCAACCTGGAAACTGCCGTCAAGGTCGAAATGCAGATGGTTGCGGCTGGCTCCTACGCCGACCTGGGTAAGCTGGACAAGGCGCTGGCTGAGCTGGAGTCGCTGGAGCAGCTGAACTTCAACCGCGCCTTCTCCTTCAGCCCGCGCCTGTTCACCGCCTACGCTGACCTGCTTTCGGCTGCCGGCCGTGCAGAAGACGCGAAGCGCTGGAATGCGCAGGTGGAGGTTGCCGAAAGCGCCCTGGGCATCGAACGCGAAACCGAATCCTTCATCATGGACCTGGCTCCGGAGCTGGACGAGGAAGAGGAAACCCCGCGTGCCAAGGATCTGATCGAACCTTCCGAGTCCTCGGAATCGGCCGCCGACGCGATCGCAGAAGAAGCTGAAGAGCCTGAAGCCGAGCGGACCGGCATCGACGAGGACGATGACCTGAACGTGGTTGTCGAATCCGACACGGACGCCGCCGAAGCCGACGTGGAAGACGAATCGACGAAGTAAGCTTTGGCGTAGCAGCCAAATACCTAAAGTAGTAGGGACCACCACCGAATGCTGATCTCCGGATTTGATTCTGTCCTCTCCGATTTGGATGGCGTCGTCTATGCTGGCCCGAACGCCATTGACGACGCTGTCGAGTCGCTGAACACCCTCGCGGAAGTGAATGTCACACTGGCGTTCATTACCAACAATGCCGGGCGTTCGCCGATGTCGGTCGCGGCGCACCTGCGCCAGCTGGGTGTGAAGACCAGTGCCGAGCAGGTCTTCGGCTCGGCCGACGCCGGCGCGGAGATGCTGGCCCGCGAACTGAATCCGGGATCCAAGGTCCTGGTGGTCGGTTCCCCCTACCTGCGCGAATGCATTGCCGTGCGCGGGCTGGAAGTCGTCGAAACCCATAAGGAAGAACCCGTAGCGGTGATCCAGGGGTTCGACCCGGACATCTCGTGGACGAACCTGGCCGAGGCCAGCTATGCGATCAATAACGGCGCCGCATGGGTTGCCACCAACACCGACCTGACGATCCCGCGCGCCGAGGGCCTGGCCCCGGGCAACGGGTCGCTGGTCAACGCGGTGAAGCTGGCTACCAGCGTGGAACCGCGGGTGGCCGGAAAGCCCGAATCCTACCTGTTCGCGCGGGCCGCCGACCGGCTGGATTCCCAGCGCCCGCTGGTCGTTGGCGACCGCCTGGACACCGACATCCTCGGCGGCTTCCGTGCAGGGTTCTCCACCGCGCTGGTGCTCACCGGCGTCGACACCCCGCGCACCGCGCTGGGCGCTCCGGTCGAGCAGCGACCCAACTACCTCATCAACTCCCTGGCCGACCTGTACCGTCCCTACCCGACCATCAAGGTGCTCGGCTACGGCGTGCAGGTCGGCGACGCGGTCGCCAAGGTCGATCACGGCGCGATCGAAGTGACGGGCAGCGACCAGGACCTGAACGCCTGGCGCGCCGCCTGCCATGCCTGGTGGCTGGCCCACCCGCGCCAGTCGCGGCATGAAGAACCGGAAATCCGGTTCACCGAACGCGGACTGGATGCCCTGCGGAAGGTGCGGGGCTAGCCATGCAGCCACAGGAACCTGTCCCGAGCCCCGGCACCCGCGGGCTGGATGACGCGGCAGTCGAGCAGGCGCTGTCCTCGCTGGCCGACCACGACATTACCGAGCACGCCGGAATTTACGAGCAGCTGCTCGCCGGCCTGCAGCACGAACTGAACCGTACGGAGCACGGCGCGTGAATCGCCTGGATCAAGAACTTGTCACCCGTCAGCTGGCGCGCTCGCGCACCGAAGCTGCCAAGCTGATCGATGCCGGACGGGTGCTGCTGAACGGGAAGGCGACTGCCAAGGCCTCCAAGAAGGTATGCACCGCCGACGAGCTGGCCCTGGTGCCCAGCGAGGGCGAGGAGTACGTCTCTCGCGCCGGGCACAAGCTCGCCGGCGCACTAGATGTCTTTGCGACTATCGATCCTGCGGGCCTGCGCTGCCTGGATGCCGGCGCCTCCACCGGCGGTTTCACCGACGTGCTGCTGCGCCGCGGGGCAAAGTCCGTGGTCGCAGCCGATGTAGGCCATGGCCAGCTGGTCGATGAGATCCGCGAAAACCCGCGCGTCACGGTCCGCGAAGGGCTGAACGTGCGCTATCTGCTCCCCGAAGATATTGGTGGACCAGTCGACCTCGTAGTATCCGACTTGTCCTTTATCTCGCTGCGTCTGGTGATCGACGCTTTGGCCTCGGCCACCAAGGACGGCGGCGGGCTGCTGCTGATGGTCAAGCCGCAGTTCGAGGTCGGGCGCGAGCATCTGAACCGTACCGGCGTGGTCACCGATCAGCAGCTGCGCCGCAGCGCCGTGGAAGCGGTCGTGGCCAGCGCGCACGCTGCGGGCCTGCAACTGCGCGGCTTGGCCCGCAGCCCCCTGCCGGGACAGGACGGCAACGTCGAATTCTTCCTCTGGCTGGCCGCCGGCGGGAATCCACAGCCTGCCGATGTGCCGCTCATCGGGCAGGACGTTGACTATTCTTAGTAGTGACGTGTTTTAGCCGTGGTCGATAACCACGGTCATTTTGCACCTCGCGAAGCTGAGAGGGGCCGACCGCCTTGCGCCGAATCCTGATTTTCACCCATACCGGCCGCCAAGAAGCGATCACCGCGGCCATCGAAACCTGCGCCCTGCTCAATGAAGCAGGCGCCATCCCGGTGATGCGCCGCAAGGACCAGCTGGCGGTGACCGAAGCGATCGGCGCGGCTGTGCCCTCGGTGCAGGTGCTCGACGAGGATTGCCAGATCGAAGACATCGACTTGGGCGTGGTGCTCGGCGGCGACGGCTCGGTGCTGCGCGCCGCGGAACTGGTGCGCGAATCCCCGATGCCGCTGGTGGGGGTGAACCTCGGGCATGTGGGTTTCCTCGCCGAAGCTGAACGAAGCGAACTGGCCTCCACCGTCCAGGCGTTGGTCAATGAGACCTATACAGTGGAAGAGCGCATGACCATCGAGGTCAAGGTGTGGCTGGATAACGTCTGCCTTGCCGAAACATGGGCCTTGAACGAGGCCGCCGTGGAAAAGGCAAACCGCGAGCGCATGGTCGAGGTAGTGATCGAGGTCGACGGGCGTCCGATCTCCACCTTCGGATGCGACGGCGTAGTGATGGCCACGCCGACCGGCTCCACAGCCTATTCCTTCTCCGCCGGCGGACCGGTGGTGTGGCCGGATGTCGCGGCGCTGATCATGGTGCCGATCTCCGCGCACGCCCTGTTCGCCAAGCCCCTGGTCATTTCCCCGGATTCGATCATGGCCGTGGAAATGCTCACCCGTACCGATGCCGGCGCGGTGCTCTGGTGCGATGGCCGGCGCACCATCGAGTTGCCGCCGGGAGCCCGCGTGGAAGTGACGCGCAGCGATCGGCCGGTATACATGGCCCGGCTGAACACCACTCCGTTCTCCGAGCGCCTGGTCAACAAGTTCGAACTGCCGATTACCGGCTGGCGCGGTCCGGCAAAGGAAGAGGCGCGCCGTCCGGCAACCACGGCATTGCCGGTGATCGGGCCGGGGCTGCAAAGCGTGGATCCGCACTACCGCGATGAACCGGGGATCCCCATGGTGGGACGGCCTGAGGACCAAGGCTAACCGCCCGCATCAGCGAAAAATTCTCCACCCGCTCGAACATAGTTGCGAAAAATAGGATTAGAACACATATACTAAAAACGCACGGTACGACTTGAACTCGACATTCGGGAGCAGGCAATGATTCAGGAAATCCAGATCTCCAACCTCGGAGTGATTACCGAGGCCACGCTGCCGCTTGGCCCCGGGCTCACGGTAGTCACCGGTGAAACGGGCGCTGGCAAGACCATGGTGATCACCGCCCTGTCCCTGCTGCTTGGACGCCGGGCCGATGCCGGTGCGGTGCGCAACGGCGCCAAGCATGCCCTGGCCGAAGCCGTAGTGCACCTGCCCCCGGATCACCACGTACTCGATGCCGCAGGCCAGGCCGGTGCCTTCATCGAGCCGGCGGGGGAGAACAGCGAGCTGCTGCTGTCCCGCTCACTCTCGGCCCAAGGTCGTTCGCGGGCCACCATTGGCGGACGCAGCGCCCCGGTCGGGTTGCTGGCCGAGCTGGGCCATGACCTGGTTGCCGTCCACGGCCAGTCGGACCAGATCCGCCTGAAAGAACCTGTTGCCCAGCGTGACGCGTTGGACCGCTTTGCCGGTAGCTCGCTGTCGCGCACGCTCAGCAGCTACCAGCGCGCCTATCGCCAGTGGCGTTCTGCTTCCAAGGAGCTGGCTGGCCTGAAAACCGATTCGCGCAACCGCGTACGCGAAGCGGAAAATTTGCGCCTGGCGTTGGACGAGATCGATTCGCTGGATCCGCAGCCCGGCGAGGACGAGTCGCTGCGCGAGCAATCCATGAAGCTGGGCAATATCGAATCCCTGCGTACCGCTTGCCAGCAGGCCCAGGCCATCATCGACTCCGAAGATTTCGAAAACCCGGGCGTGACGACCTTGGCCGAGACCGCCCGCGGCGTGCTGGGCCAGGCCAGCGGCGATGACACCGTGCTGGCGGCTTTCGCAGAGCGGGCAGCTGAATTGGGAATTATTGCATCTGAGCTCTCCAGTGATCTTTCCTCCTACGTGGCCGACCTCGATGAAGAAGGCCCGGAGCGCTTGGCACAGATTGAAGCCCGCCGTGCCGACCTGAACAAGCTCGCGCGCAAATACGCGCCGAGCATCGATGAGGTGCTGGCCTGGGCGGCCGAATCCCGCTCCCGGCTCGAAGAACTTGGCGGGGACGACTCGCGCATCGAGGAGCTGGAAGTAGAAGTCGTCGACCTGGAGCACAAGGTTTCCTCGCTGGCCTCGGACCTCTCCGATGCGCGCCGCAAGGCAGCCAAGAAGCTCTCCGCGCAGGTTTCGGCCGAACTGAAGGCCCTGGCGATGCCCGATGCCAAGCTCGTCATCGAGGTGAGCGAATTGGAAGAACCCGGCGGTTTCGGGCAAGACGCAATCTCCATGCTGCTGGCCCCGCATGCTGGCGCCTCGCCGCGGCCGCTGGGCAAGGGTGCCAGCGGCGGCGAGCTCTCCCGCGTCATGCTAGCCATAGAAGTCGTTCTGGCAGCCGTCGATCCGGTACCGACCTTCGTCTTCGATGAAGTGGACCAGGGCGTGGGCGGCAAGGCGGCGGTGGCCATTGGTGAGCGCCTGGCCATGCTGGGCAAGCATGTGCAGGTCATTGTGGTGACCCACCTGCCCCAGGTGGCCGCCTATGCGGATCGGCATATCCGTGTGATCAAGAATTCAGATGCCAAGTCGAAGGCCGGAGCTGGCTACACTGCCAGCGATGTCATCAGCCTGAATCAGGAAGCCCGTGTCAAGGAGCTTGCGCGCATGCTCGCCGGCCAAGAGGAATCCGGCACCGCGCAGGCGCATGCCGAGGAGCTACTCGAGGATGCCCAGAAGCTAGTGTCATCGCTCACCTCAAAGAAATTGGTGAAGGCCTAAAAGTCTTGGTGAACCCCTGAATTACGCGGATGCTATGGCATTGGCCGGTGGTGCACTAGAGTCTTATGAGGATGCGAAATATTGGAATGGTGATAGGATGAAATCCCGTGGTGCAGCGTAATTCAACTCGTGATTCTCGGTCGTCTGAAACGACAAAGCATATCTTCGTCACCGGCGGTGTGGCCTCTTCCCTAGGCAAGGGTTTGACGGCATCCAGCCTCGGACATCTACTTCGAGCTCGTGGTCTCTCAGTGACCATGCAGAAGCTCGACCCGTACCTGAACGTCGATCCAGGTACCATGAACCCTTTCCAGCACGGTGAAGTTTTCGTTACCGACGATGGCGCCGAAACCGACCTGGATATCGGCCACTACGAGCGTTTCCTGGACGAAAACCTGCCAGGTACCGCCAACGTGACCACCGGACAGGTCTACTCGACCGTCCTGGAACGCGAACGCCGCGGTGAATACCTCGGCGATACCGTGCAGGTCATCCCGCACATCACCGATGAGATCAAGCGCCGCATGCGCTTGGCGGCTACCGAACCGGGCGCCGGCAAGTCGGCTCCCGACGTGATCATCACGGAAATCGGTGGCACGGTCGGCGATATCGAGTCCCAGCCATTTCTCGAGGCAGCACGCCAGGTCCGCCAGGACATCGGCCGTAAGAACGCATTCTTCGTGCATGTTTCCCTGGTTCCGTTCATCGGCCCGAGCCATGAACTGAAGACCAAGCCTACCCAGCACTCCGTTGCGGCGTTGCGCTCGATCGGCATCCAGCCAGACGCACTGGTGATCCGCTCGGACCGGCCAATCCCTGCGGAGATGCGCGCCAAGCTTGGCCGCACCTGCGATGTGGACACCGAAGCAGTCATCAACTGCGCCGACGCTCCAAGTATCTACGACATCCCCAAGGTCATCCACTCCCAGGGCTTGGACGCTTACATCGTCCAGACCTTGGAGATGAAGTTCCGCGATGTGGACTGGGAGTCGTGGGATCGACTGCTCGAAGTCGTGCACAACCCGGCAACCGAGCTGACCGTCGCTTTGGTGGGCAAGTACATCGATCTGCCAGATGCCTACCTGTCAGTCACCGAAGCACTGCGTGCCGGCGGTTTCGCCAACAACGCGAAGGTCAACATCCGCTGGGTGCCGGCTGACGACTGCGCTACCGAAGCAGGGGCCGCCAAGGCGCTCGAAGGCGCAGAGGCAATCTGCGTCCCCGGCGGCTTCGGCATCCGCGGCCTGGAAGGCAAGCTGGGCGCACTGCGCTTCGCTCGCGAAAACAAGCTGCCAACCCTGGGCCTGTGCCTGGGGCTGCAGTCGATGGTCATCGAATTCGCCCGCAACATGGCTGGCCTCACCGATGCATCGTCCACCGAATTCGATCCAGAAACCTCCACACCGGTCATCGCGACCATGGAAGAGCAGCTGGAGATCGTCGACGGCAAGGGCGATCTGGGCGGCACCATGCGCCTGGGCCTGTACGACGCAAAGCTGCTTGACGGGTCGGTTCTGGCTGAAACCTATGGCAAGACCGAGGTCGCAGAGCGCCACCGCCATCGCTACGAGGTCAACAACGCATACCGTGCCCAGCTTGAAGAAGCTGGTCTGGTCTTCGCTGGCACCTCGCCAGACGGCAGCCTGGTCGAGTTCGTTGAACTGCCGAAGGACGTGCACCCGTACTACGTCTCCACGCAGGCACACCCAGAGCTCTCCAGCCGCCCAACTCGTCCGCACCCGCTGTTCGCAGGTCTGGTCGAGGCAGCCCTGGAGCTGCGCAAGTAATACAGCTTGCCAGGGGTAAAACTCTGAAGGCAATGCGCGCCGGTCAGTACTGACCGGCGCGTTGCTGTTTAAGCTGGAGAGTAACGACCAGCTTTTTCTACCGAAGGACGATCCTCGTGCCGCTGCATCCGATAGCCGATGAATTCTCGCCGCGTGAATTGCTGAACCGTGAAACCGTGTACGAGGGCCGCATCTGGGACGTCATCCATGACACCGTGAAGCTCTCTGAATCAGGGGCGACGATCGAACGCGACTACATCAACCACCCCGGTGCGGTCAGCGTGCTGGTCATGGATGCCGAGGAGCGCATCTTGATGGTCAACCAGTACCGCCACCCGGTCGGCATGCGCCTGTGGGAAATCCCCGCCGGCCTGCTCGACGTAGCTGGCGAGCCGCCGTTGGACGCCGCCAAGCGCGAATTGTGGGAAGAAGCGGACCGCACCGCCGATCACTGGTCGATCCTCACCGATGTCTTCTTGAGCCCGGGCTCGTCGGCCGAGGCCGTGCGGATCTACCTGGCACGCGATGCGAAGCTGGTCGCAGCAGACCATCGCCATCAGCGGACCGAAGAGGAAGCCGAAATGGTCAGCACCTGGGTTCCCCTGGAAGAAGCCGTTGCCGCGGTGCTGGCAGGAAAGATCCATAACCCCACCGCGACCATCGCCATCCTGGCCGCTCATGCCGCCCGCGCCAACAAGTACCTCGACCTGCGCGACGCGAACGAGCCATTCGACGTGCACCCGTACCTGCGAGAAGGATGAGCAACCAGTTCGAAACCCCGCTCAAGCGCTACCTGCAGCATCTGGCGATCGAGCGCGGGCTGGCCGAGAACACCTTGGCGTCCTACCGCAGGGATCTGACCCGATACATGGATGCGCTGCAAGCGGCAGGCATCGCGCAGCCGCAGCAGATTACCGAGGCAGCCATCAGCGGCTACCTGCAGGAGCTCTCGCGCGGAGACGAAGAGCATCAGCCGTTGAGCGCCCGCTCCGTCGCACGCCACTCGGTAGCCATCCGCCAGCTGCACAAGTACTGGGAACTCGAAGGGATCTGCGCGCCGAATCCTGCCCGCGAGATCCAGCCTCCGGCCATCGGCCAATCCCTGCCCAAGGCAATATCCATCGACCAGGTCACCCGGATCCTTGAATCGGTGAGCATCGAAACCCCTGCCGGGCTGCGGGACCGGGCGATCCTGGAATTCTTGTACTCCACCGGCGCACGCATATCCGAAGTCGTGGACTTGGATGTCGATGATCTGCACTTTGCCGATGATGCCGTGGTGCGCCTGTTCGGCAAGGGATCCAAGGAACGGGTGGTTCCGGTTGGCAGGTACGCCCAGCGTGCGGTCAGCGATTATCTGGTACGTGCTCGTCCCGGGCTGGCCGCCAAGGGAAAGGGCACCCCGGCATTGTTCCTGAACCAGCGCGGGGGACGGCTCTCGCGCCAATCGGTATGGCTGCTGCTGGCCAAGGCGGCCGAACGGGCCGGGATAACTACCGAGGTATCTCCGCATACGCTGCGCCATTCCTTCGCCACGCATTTGCTTGAGGGCGGAGCAGATGTCAGGGTGGTCCAGGAACTGCTGGGGCATGCATCGGTCACCACCACGCAGATCTACACCAAGGTCACCGTTGATTCGCTGCGCGAAGCTTACCAGTTGGCCCACCCGAGGGTGAACTAGTGGCGGGCCGCCGGATGCCCGGTGCCAAGCAGGTAGCCCTCGTTGCCCTGCTTCAGAAACGCGCAGGGAGCCTGCACGTGCTGCTCGGGCGCAAGCGCCGCGGGTTCGGCAAGGGAAATATCGTCTTGCCCGGCGGCAAGATCGAGCCCGGGGAGAGCGCAGAGCAAGCAGCCATCCGGGAATTCCGCGAGGAAACCGGTCTGGTGCTCGCACCGCAGGAACTGGAGCTGGCGGCGCACATCAATTTCCGATTCCCGGCTCAGCCGGCGGCCGACATGGAATGCGCAACCTTCATTGCCCGGCAAGCAACGGGCCAGCCGGAAATCACCGAGGAGCTGGAGCCGCTGTGGGCAGATCCGGCCGTCTTGCCCGTCGAGCAGATGTGGCAGGATTCCCCGTTGTGGCTGCCGAAGCTCGTAGCCGGCGGGAATTTCACCGTTGAGATCGTGCTGGCGCCGGACAACATTTCGGTGCAGGAGATCAGCTTCGAAGACTGGGACTAGCCATCGGCCAGTTGCCTGTCTTCATCGGGTTCGAAGACCAGCAGGTCGCCGGGCTGGCAATCCAGCTCCCGGCACAGCGCTTCAAGGGTGCTGAACCGTACCGCCTTGGCACGCCCGTTCTTGAGCACCGCGAGGTTGGCCGGAGTAATGCCGATGCGTTCGGCCAACTCGCCGACGGCCATTTTGCGGCGGGCCAGCATCACGTCGATATCTACGCGGATTCCCATCAGATGACGCCGCCCAGCTCGGTCCGCAGCTCAGCTGCCTGGGCCTCGGTCATCGCGGCTTGCTCGAGCAGCTGGCGCAGCACGAGCACGATGATGCTGATCCCGATCATCAGCAGCCCGGCTCCGCCAACGAGGAGGATGACCCCAGGGGCGATGTCGGTGCTCGCGGCAAAGATGGTCCCGAGGGCGAAAGTGGCAAGCGCGCCAACCGCGAAGGCGACGATGATGGGGGTGACATAGCCCAGCGACGCGGGATCGAAGACGGTGCCGCGCTTGACCCTCGTAGCCAGTTTCCACACGCTGTAGACACAAGTTTCAATGACCAGCCCGGCGAGAATCAGGTAGCCGAGGAAAACGGCTTGGAAGAACTTGTCGGTACCGTTGCTTGGCGACTCATGGATGAGGATCATCGGTATCATGAACAGCTGCACAAAGAGCGTGCCGGCCAGGATGACGGCGAGAACTACCTTCAAGCCGATAATGCTGTACTTTCCCATGGCTAAGACCTTATCGTTCTTCGAAATCTTCCTATCGTTAAACGATAGGCAAAGTGGTCTGCGGCGGCAACTCCGGACAGCTTGGGCATGGAAATGGCCACGGGCTGACGCGGTTGCGCCATTCCCGTGGCCAATGCCAGGACGCGAAGTGCTTACAGCGAACGCTGCTCCACGCCGTTGTAGGCCGAGAGCGGGCGGATCAGCGCGTTGGCTGCGCGCTGTTCGAAGATGTGGCTGGTCCAGCCGGTGATGCGCGCCGCGATGAAGATCGGGGTGAACATCTCGGTGTCGAAGCCCATCAGGTGATAGGTCGGGCCGGCAGGGTAGTCGAGGTTCGGCTTGATGGCCTTGGCCTCGTCCATGGCGGCCTCCAGGCCGTCGTACAGGCCCAGCATTTCATGGCGGCCATAGTGCTCGATCATGCGATCCAGTGCGGCCTTCATGGTAGGCACTCGGGAGTCGCCGTGCTTGTAGACGCGGTGGCCGAAGCCCATGACCTTCTTCTTGGCGGCGAGTGCTTCTTCCATCCAGGCCTTGGCGCGCTTGGCGGCATCCTCGCGGGATTCCTCCTTGTTAATGCCGATCTCGTTGAAGGTGTGCATGACTGCTTCGTTTGCGCCGCCGTGCAGCGGGCCCTTCAGTGCGCCGATCGCCCCGGTGACTGCCGAATGCAGGTCGGAGAGGGTCGAGGTGATGACGCGGGCGGTGAAGGTCGAGGCGTTGAAGGAGTGCTCCGCGTAGAGCACCATCGACACGCGGAAGGCGTCGACGACCTCTGGGGCCGCTTCTTCGCCGAAGGTCATCCACAGGAAGTTCGAGGAGTAGTCGAGATCCTCGCGTGGAGCCACAGCATCCTGGCCGCGGCGGCGGCGCTGGTCGTAGGCAACCACTGCAGGGAAGGCGGCGAACAGTTCCTTGGCCTTGAGCAGCTCAGCCTCGGGGGAGGAGTTCTCGGCCTCGGGGTGGTTGGCGCCGATCACCGAGACCGCGGTGCGGCCCACGTCCATCGGGTGGCAGTCGGTTGGCAGCAGGTCGATGGCTGCCTTGACGCGTGGATCCAGGGCGCGGTTGGCCCGCTCGAAAGCGCAGAACTCGGTCAGTTCGCTTTGGGTTGGCAGCTCGCCGGTCCAGAGCAGCAGGGCCACCTCTTCGAACGACTTGTTCGCGGCCAGATCCTGGACGGGGTAGCCGCGGTAGAGCAGCGAGTTGGTTTCTGGATTGACCTTGGAGACAGCGGTGTAGTCAACGACGACGCCTGCCAGGCCCTTCTTGATTTCCTCGGTGGCAGTCATTCTTGCTCCTCTTCATTGCCGGAGAATAATAATGCTTTGGGTTGCGCCAGCCGGCGGGTGCCGGCCGGCGCAGATGGTGCTAAATGCTTGCGAGCCTAGAGGTTCGCGCTGTTGGAACCAATGTCCAGGGTCGGGACCTGGAAGTTGAAGATTCCGGTATCGAAGCGGTTGTAGGCCTCGTAGTCCACGAGCTCGTACAAACGTGACCTGGTCAACATGTTATCCACTTCGCGCTGCTGGGTGCCATCTTCGCTGATGGCATCCAGTACGCGTTCAGCGGCGCCCATGGCGCTGCGCAGCAGGGTGACCGGGTAGATGATCAGCGCGACGCCTGCATCTGCCAGTTCCTGGCGCTTGAACAATTCCGACTTGCCGAACTCGGTCATGTTGGCCAGCACCGGCACGTCCACCGCGTTGCAGATCGCCTCGAACTCGGCGACGTTCTTCATCGCCTCCGGGAAGATCGCGTCCGCTCCGGCATCAACCATCGCCTTGGCGCGATCGACTGCCGCATCCAGGCCCTCGACCGCACGGATGTCGGTGCGGGCCATGATCAGGAAGTTCCCATCAATGCGCGCGTCGGCGGCGGCCGCGACGCGCTTGAGCATGGTTTCGGTATCCACCACGTTCTTGCCATCCAGGTGCCCGCAGCGCTTCGGGTTGAACTGGTCCTCGATGTGGCAGCCGGCCAGGCCGGCGTGTTCCAGCTCCTGGATGGTGCGGGCCACGTTCATCGGCTCGCCGAAGCCGGTGTCGGCATCCACGATCGACGGCAGGTCGGTCATGCGGGCGATCTGCCCGGCGCGGGTGGCGACCTCGGTCAACGAGGTCAGGCCGATATCCGGCAGGCCCAGATCGTTGGCCAGCACCGCACCGGAGATGTAGACGCCGTCGAAATTCTTCTCGCTGATCAGCTTGGCCGAGAGCGGGTTGAAGGCTCCGGGGAACTGGCGGGCAGCACCCGGGGTGAGCATCTCGCGCAGCGCAACGCGCTTTGCAGCGGGGGTCTTGGTTGAGTACAGCATCTTAGAACAGGCCCTTCGGTGCGGCCGCGGTGTCGATGACCCCTGCTGCGGCCTGGATGTTCAGCTGATCCAGTTCGCCGGCGGCCAGGTTTTCCAGGTTCTCGGCGGCGGCGATGAAGCGGTTGATCTCCGCCTCGTCGACCAGGCCCTCGGCGAGGGTGCGGAACTTGTTGATGTACTGCTCGCGGGCGAATGGACGGGCGCCCAGCGGGTGCGCGTCGGCAACGGCGATCTGATCGGTGATCACGGTGCCGTCGTTCAGGGTGATTTCCACCGAACCGCCGAAGGCCTTCTCCGCGATGTCCAGCGAGTGGTAGCGGCGGGTCCACTCGGCGTCTTCCTCGGTGGTGACCTTGTTCCACAGCTCAACGGTATCGGCACGGCCGGCGCGCTCCGGCGAGTAGGAATCCACGTGGTGCCAGGCGCCGTCCTGCAGGGCGACGGTGAAGATGTACGGGATCGAGTGGTCCAGGGTCTCGCGCGAAGCGGTCGGATCGTACTTCTGCGGGTCGTTGGCGCCGGAGCCGATGACGTAGTGGGTGTGGTGGCTGGTCTTGATCAGCACCGAGGCCACGTTCTTCGGGTCGGTGACTTCCGGGTGCTCGCCGTGCAGCTTGCGAGCCAGGTCGATCCAGGCCTGCGCCTGGTACTCGGCCGAGTGCTCCTTGGTGTAGGTGTCCAGGATGGCGCGCTTGGCTTCGCCGGCCTCTGGCAGCGGCACCTCGTAGGCGGCGTCCTTGCCATCGAGCATCCAGGCGATGACGCCGTCTTCGCCTTCGTAGATCGGCACTGGGGAGGTCTGGCCGCGCATAGCGCGGTCGGCGGCCTCGACTGCCATCTTGCCGGCGAAGGCCGGGGCGTGGGCCTTCCAAGTGGAGATTTCGCCCTTGCGCGACTGGCGGGTGGCGGTGGTGGTGTGCAGGCCCTGGCCCACGGCCTGGAAGATGGTCTCGACATCGAGTCCGAGCAGGGTGCCGATGCCGGCGGCGGCCGATGGGCCCAGGTGCGCCACGTGATCGATCTTGTGCTTGTGCAGGCAGATGGCCTTAACCAGGTCCACCTGGATTTCGTAGCCGGTGGCGATGCCGCGGATCAGGTCCTTGCCCGATGCGCCGGTGTGCTGGGCAACGGCCAGGATCGGCGGAATGTTATCGCCCGGGTGGGAGTACTCGGCGGCCAGGAAGGTGTCGTGGTAGTCCAGTTCGCGCACGGCCACGCCGTTGGCCCAGGCAGCCCATTCGGGGGACACCTTCTCGGAAATGCCGAACACCGAGGCGCCCTTGCCGCCGGTGGAAGGGGCATGGGTCAGCGCCTGGGCGCGGGCAGCGATAATCGGGCCGCGGTTCAGCGACGCGATGGCAACCGAAGCGTTGTCGATGATGCGGTTGATGATCATTTCGGTCACTTCGCTGGTGACCTCTACCGGATCGGCGGCAACCTTGGCGATCTTATGTGCCAGCTGGTCTTCGCGAGCCAGGTTTTCCTCGGAGCGGTATACGCGTACTGGGTGGTTGATCATGCTAACTGCCTTTCTGATCCGACCGCGTGGGTCATGATGTGGGTGAAGGATTCGTGCAGGTGGACTGTGGTGGCCGCGGCTGCGACCTCTGGGTTACCGCTGGCAATCGCTCGTGCGATGGCCGCATGCTCGGAAGCGGAAGCCTTGAGCCTTTCGGGATTGTCCTTGGCCAGGCGCCGCACCCGTTGCAGGTTCACCCGCAAGGTGCGCAGCGCGTTGGACAGGTACTTGTTGCTGGCCGCTTCGTCGATCGACTCGTCCAGCAGCTGCACCAGCTGGTAGTAGGACTCCCGGGATCCGGGAAGCTCCACTTCCTTGACGGCTGCTTCGAAGCGGCTGGCCAGCTCGTTGAAGGCCGCTCGCTCCGTCGACTTGGCAGCTTCGCGTGCGCTGGCGCATTCCAGCGCCACGCGCAGAACGAACAGGTCCTCTACGTGGTCTTCGCTGACCTCGGACACGACAGCGCCGCGTCCGCGTTGCTGCACCGCCAAGCCGTCGGCGACCAATCGGCCCAGGGCCTCGCGCACTGGAGTGCGGGACACGCCCAGGCGTTCGGACTGCTCTACTTCGGCAAGAACGGTGCCGGGAGACAGCCGCCATTCGACGATGTCGGCGCGGAGGCTCTCGTAGACCTTATCGCTTGCTCTCATGGCTCCAGTGTATACAAAGAAGGGAGAAATTTGTGAGCTGGATCCGATTTATTTGGAAGTTTTTCAAAATCTGTATACAACGTAGTTGCGATCATGTGATCGTACTCATACAGTTAATGCCAAGAGGACGACCTCAATCACCACGCAGGTGCCGGGTAATGACGCCCGGGGCCAGGAGGAGAGAACCATGGTGCAGGAATACCGCCAGGCCTTTGAGCAAGCCACCACTGACCCAGCAGCATTCTGGCTGCAAGCCGCCGAGGATATCCGCTGGGAAACGGCACCGCAGATTGCGTTGGACGATTCGCGCAAACCGCTGTACGGCTGGTTCCCGGATGGCACGCTGAACCTTTCGGCCAACGCACTGGACCGCCACGTCGACGCCGGCCGCGGGGAGAGCACCGCGCTGATCTACGATTCGGCCATGCTGGGCACCGTCACCAAATACACCTACTCCGAGCTGCTGCGCGAAGTGGAAGTCTTCGCCGGCGTGCTGGCCGAACGCGGCGTGAAGACCGGGGACCGCGTGCTGATCTACCTGCCGATGATCCCGCAGGCGGCCATCGCGATGCTCGCCTGCGCCCGACTGGGCGCCATCCATTCTGTAGTCTTCGGTGGCTTCGCGCCCAAGGAACTGGCGGCACGCATCACCGACTGCGCCCCGGTGGCGATCGTCACCGCCTCGGGCGGCATCGAGCCGAGCCGCCGCATCGAATACCTGCCGGCGGTGGCCGAGGCGCTGAGCCTGGCGGAGCCTGCGGTCAAGGACGTGATCGTCGCCCGCCGCGAAGGCTTCGAGCACTCGCTGTACGAATACCAGGGCAAGCCGGTCAACGGGCAGCAGATCAATTGGCTGGACTGGGATGAGCAGGCGAAGACCGCGTCGCCGGCCGGGCCGGTGTCCGTGCCATCCACCCACCCGCTCTACGTGCTGTACACGTCGGGCACCACCGGGGCACCGAAGGGCGTGGTGCGTGATACCGGCGGCTACGCCACCGCGCTGCAGTTCTCCATGAACGCGATCTACGACGTGCATCCGGGCGACACCATGTTCACCGCCTCCGATGTGGGCTGGGTGGTCGGCCACTCCTACATCGTCTACGCGCCGCTGATCGCCGGCGCCACCACGGTGCTCTACGAGGGCAAGCCCATCGGCACCCCGGACGCCGGGGTCTTCGGCCGCATCATCGCGGACCACAAGGTCACCACGATGTTCACCGCGCCGACGGCGTTGCGCGCGGTGCGCAAGGACGATCCGGAAGGTGCGCTGATCGCCAGCCACGATTTGTCCAGCCTGCGCGCGCTGTTCGTCGCCGGCGAGCGGCTGGACCCTGACACCTACCACTTCGCCTCGAAGCTGCTGGGCATTCCGGTGGTGGACAACTGGTGGCAGACCGAAACCGGCTGGCCGATCGCCTCGAACCCGCTGGGCCTGGAGGAGCTGCCGGCCAAGGCCGGTTCGCCTACCACCCCGGTGCCTGGCTTCGACGTGCAGATCCGCGACGCGCTGGGCGAGCGGCTCGGTGCGAACCTGGAAGGCAATATCGTCGTCCGGCTGCCCTTGCCGCCTGGCGCGCTGACCACCCTGTGGGGCAACGACCAGCGCTTCATCGACACCTACTTGTCGCAGATCGACGGGTTCTACCTGACCGGCGATTCCGGCTACCTGGACGACGACGGCTACCTGTTCGTCATGGGGCGCACCGATGACGTGATCAACGTGTCAGGGCACAGGTTGTCCACCGGCGCCATGGAACAGGTGCTGGCCAGCCATCCGTCCGTGGCAGAATGCGCCGTGATCGGACTGGCCGATGCGCTCAAGGGCCAGCGGGCCAGCGGCTACGTGGTGCTCAAGTCCGGGGTGGACATCGAGGAGGAAACGTTGAAGAAGGAAATCGTCGCGCTGGTGCGCCAGCACATCGGTGCGGTCGCCGACTTCCGCGAGGTCACCGTCGTCGCCGCGCTGCCCAAGACCCGTTCGGGCAAGATCCTGCGCAAGACCATGCGGCAGATTGCCGACGGCAAGGAGTACTCGGTCCCGTCGACCATCGAGGACACGAGCGTGCTCGACGAGCTGGTGCCGCTGCTGCGTCCAGAGGCCTAGATCTCGTCAGTGCTAGCCATGGGAGGCCGCCCGGTATTCATATTCCGGGCGGCCTCTCGTGCCGTGCCGGGGCTGCTTGACCACGGCCTTGGCCTCGGTCAGATGCTCCAGATAGCGCCGTGCGGTGACCCGGGAGATGCCCAGCTCTTCGCCGAGCTCGGTGGCGGACAAGCAGGTATCGGGCTTGCTGCGCAGCAGGCCGGTGATCTGCGCCAGCGTTTCAGGGATCAGGCCCTTGGGCAGCGACGCCGAGGCGGTGGTGGTGCGCAACGCGGAGAACGCATTATCCAGCGCGGCCTGGCTGGTATCCGGGCCGCTGGAGCTGATCTCGGAAATGAAACGCCGGTGGTTCTCCAATTTCTCGGTGAACGCCGCGAAGGTGAAGGGCTTGATCAGGTACTGGGTGATGCCTGTGGCGACCGCCGAACGCACCACCGCCAGGTCGCGCACCGCGGTGATCGCGATGATGTCGGTGGTCAGCCCGTGGCCGCGCATGCGCTTGGCGACGTCGATGCCGTGCAGGTCGGGCAAGGTCATATCCAGCAGGACCAGGTCGAAGGGTTCGTGCGCTGCGCGCGCCTCGGACAGCAGCGCGAGCGCCTGCTGGCCATTGGCTGCAATGGCTCCGGTGGCGAATCCGGGCACGCGGTTGACGTACTTCGCGTGGGAAGCTGCGGTTTCCGGTTCGTCGTCGACAACGAGGACCCTGAAGGTGTGCGCGGGCAAGCCCGGCGCGGGCGTGGCTGCAGCGGAGTCGTGCACTCGAAACCTCCCGGTCTAGTCGCTGTTTTTCAGGGGCAGGGTGACGGTGAAGATTGCTCCGGCGTCGTTGTCAACATTCATTGTGCCACCTAGCCGGAGCACCGCCTGCTGCACCAGCGCCAGGCCGAGGCCGCGCGGTTGGCCGCCGGCCTTCGTGCTGACCCCGAAGCGCAGCAGCTGATCGAGGAATTCCGGCTCGATGCCCGGACCCGAATCGGCCACCGAGATGATCAGCTCGTCATCGGCCGCTGCGACTTCCACCCACACCGTCGCGTCCTCGGTGCCGGCCGAGGCGTCCAGCGCGTTATCCAGCAGGTTGCCGACGATCGTGACTATATCGGTGGCGGCGAACGCGTCGCTCGGGATCTGTCCCTGCGTGTTGATATCGAGCTGCACGCCGCGCTCGTTCGCCTGGGCGGCCTTGGCCACCAGCAGGCTGGAGAGGTAGACGTCGTCGATGGAATGCACAATCGCATCGGTGAGCTTCTGCGAGTGCTGGCGGTCATCGACCGCGAAAGCCAGCGCCTTGCCGCTCTGCCCATTTTCGATCAGCGTGGCAATGGTGTGCAGGCGGTTGGCATGCTCATGGGTCTGCGCTCGCAGGGCGGTGGAGAAGGTCTTCAGCGACTGCACCTCGCCGGCCAGCTCCTGCACTTCGGTCAGATCGCGCAGCGTCATGACCTGGCCGGTCAGCGGCTGGGAACGGAACCAGCGTACCGGCAGCCCGCCGCGCCGGGGCAGGCGCGCGTTGGTCAGGCGGGCCGGCCCCTGGGAGATGGACAGCACCGTGCGGGCGCCCAAATGGATCTCGTCCTTGCAGCTGCGCCCGGTCGCCATCAGGGTGCGCAGGGTTTCGGGGATCTGCACCTGGTCGAGATCCAACCCGCCGGGAGGGACTTCTTCGGGGAAGCCGAGCAATCGGGCCGCTTCCTGGTTATAGAGCACGATGCGGTGCCGCCGATCCAGCAGCACCAGGCCTTCGCGCACCGAATGCAGCGCGGAGAAATAGAAGGCGTAGAGCCGGCGCAACCCGTGCGGGCCGAAGCCCAGCGTGGCCTGGTTGACGTAGCGGGAAAAGGACCATGAGCTGAAGCCGGCCAGCAGCAAGGCCAGCGCCGACACGGCCAGGATCTGCGGCAGCTCGCTGCGGTAGATCGACTGTAGGCTTTCCAGCGTGATGCCAGTGGCGACCATGCCCACCAGCTTGCCATCGTGGTACACCGGGGCGATGGTGCGCACCGAAAGCCCCAGGGTGCCCAAGGCGACCTCGTTGTAGGTTTGGCCGGCCTGCGCCTGGCGGATGCTTCCCGAATAAGGCTTGCCCAGCTGCGCGGGATTGGGGTGGGTGACGCGCAGGGCTTCGGCGGTCATGATCGTGATGAAATCCACGCCCTGCCCGCGGTCCAGGATCTTGTTGGTGTAGGGCTGCAGCAGCTCAGTGGGGTTCTCGCCGGCCAGCGCTTCGGCCACGAAGGGGTCGTTGGCCAGGGTGATGGAGATCGCGGCCACCGTGGCCTGCTTGTCGTCCTGGATCACCTGCGCCTGGTGCTGGTAGGTGGCGACGGCCAGGCCCACGACAACGAGGATGACCACCAGCATCTGCGCCGCGAAGATGACTACCGCAAGGGACCAGCCGTCGCGGCTCAGCGGGGCGGGGGAAGCGGAGTAGCCGGCGGGGCGGGCCAGCGACAGGTCGGTGAAATGATCGGTCACTGCGCGCATCTCCTCGTGCTGGTTGCTCCTGGCAGGCCCACCGCGTGACCAATATGAACGCAATGGAGATGCGGATCACTTTGCGCCGCACCATGGATACAGAACGATTCTACGTAATGCCGGCCGCGCAAGGGTGCGCCGTCCGGTTCCACACGCACACGAGGGTAGGACCACGCAATGGCTGTCACAGATCAGATGACGCCGGCAGGCAATTCGCCGCAGGCCGGAACGAAGAAGAAGGACAAGACCCACTGGCTGTACATCATGGTGATTGCCGCCGTGGTGCTCGGCGCAGCGGTCGGCCTGTTGGCCCCGGATCTCGGCAAGGCGCTCAAGCCGCTGGGCACCGGATTCGTCGCGCTGATCAAGATGCTGATCGCTCCGGTCATCTTCTGCACCATCGTGCTGGGTGTCGGTTCGATCGCCAAGGCGGCGACCGTCGGCAAGGTCGGCGGCCTGGCGCTGATGTACTTCATCACCATGTCCACCTTCGCGCTGGCCATCGGCCTGGTCGTGGGCAACATCATCCACCCGGGCTCGGGGCTGCGGCTCGAACCGTATGAGTCTGGCGCCAAGGGCGAAGAGAACTCCACCGTGGCCTTCCTGCTGGACATGATTCCGGGCGACATCCCCGTGCTGCCTACCCTGGTGCTGGCATTGCTGGTCGGCTTCGCGCTGCAGTCCATGGGCAAGCCCGGCGAACCGGTGCTCAACGGCATCAAGCACATCCAGGCCGTGGTCTTCCGCTTGATGATGATGATCATGTGGGCTGCCCCGATCGGCGCGTTCGGTGCCATCGCCGCAGTGGTCGGTGCTACCGGCTGGGCCGCCATCGGCTCGATGGCGATCCTCATGGGTGCCTTCTACGTCACCTGCGCGCTGTTCATCGTCGTCGTCCTGGGCAGCCTGCTGCGCCTGGTCACCGGCCTGAATATCTTCCTGCTGCTGAAGTACCTGGCTCGCGAGTACCTGCTGATCTTCTCCACCTCTTCCTCCGAGTCGGCGCTGCCGCGCCTGATCGCCAAGATGGAGCACGCTGGCGTGTCCAAGCCGGTTGTCGGCATCACCGTGCCGACCGGCTACTCCTTCAACCTCGATGGCACCGCCATCTACCTGACCATGGCTGCCCTGTTCGTCTCCACCGCCATGGGCATGCCGATGAGCCTGGGCGAGCAGATCGGCCTGCTGCTCTTCATGATCATCGCTTCCAAGGGCGCCGCCGGCGTGACCGGTGCCGGCCTGGCAACCCTGGCTGCAGGCCTGCAGTCGCACCGTCCGGAGCTGCTGGACGGCATGGGCGTGATCGTGGGCATCGACAAGTTCATGTCCGAGGCCCGCGCGCTGACCAACTTCACCGGCAACGCCGTAGCAACGCTGCTGATCGGCAAGTGGACCAAGGAAATCGACATGGACCAGGCCCAGGCAGTGCTGGCCGGCAACCGTCCATTCGACGAGAACAGCGTCGAAGGGCACTAGTTCGCCAGGCCCTTAGCCAGGAATCCGTTATCCGACACGTTCGGGTAGCGGATTTCTGGGTTTAAGCCCTTTGGCACGACAGGCCAAAGCGTCGTGGCTGCGAGAGGCCTGTGGCTAGGCTGGAGCCATGAACGCAACACCGTACGAGCTGCACTGCCGTGAACTGGCAGAAGCCGAAGTAGAGCTGATTGAGCTGGCCCGGCGGACCATCGAGGCGGTGACCGACGCGCCCGATGGCGGCGACGGGATGCACACCATGGGGGCCGCTGTGCTTGCTGCCGATGGCACGATGCATGCAGGAGTGAATTTCTACCATTTCACTGGAGGCCCGTGCGCAGAGCTGGTGGCCCTGGGAGCCGCTCGCGCCTCCGGGGCGGTGGATCCGCAGGTGGTGGTCGCGGTGGGCAATCAGGGGCGCGGAATCAAGAACCCGTGCGGTCGCTGCCGGCAGGTGATGGCCGACAGCTACCCGCGGCTGCGGGTTATTGTCCAGACACCGGGCGGGGCGCGCAGCATCGCCATCGGTGAACTGCTGCCATGGTCCTTCGATTGGGTGGTCGAGCAGGCCTGAGTGCCTGGGGCAAGGCTCAGCGCGAAAGTCCCACCAGCGGAGAAGCCAGCACCACCCGGTTGCCGTTGGGGTCCTGAAGCTGCAGGATCCGTGCCCCGCCGGGCTGCGGGCCCTGGTGCTCGATGCCTGATTCGAGCAGGCGTTCGGCCTGGTCATCCAGGTCGGCGACTTCCAGGACTATTGTGCTGTGCCCTGCGCGTTCGGGGTCCGCGAAGACCTGGACGCCGATGCCCGGGGCCAGATGCCATTCGATCAGCCTGTCCATGAGCCGCGCATCCGGCGCCCCGGCCAAAGAGCCGGGCATACCAGTTCTCCGCCCGAGACACATCGGACACCGTGCAATTGACGAGCATTCCCGTGAACATCGCCCTCGCCCCTTTGGCCACCAGTTACCAACGCGTGTTCAACCATTCGACCACCGCACGGCGGCAGGTTCAAGAGCTCGGCCGGAGCGCCAGCGGATGACCGGGCTGGGCGCCGGATCAGCGGCCGCCCGAAGCGAGCAGCCGCTGCAGGCGCGGGCCGAAACGGACCTCGTGCTCCAGCTTCACCAGCTCCTCGGCGGGCACCTGGATCCGCTGGGCGGCCAGCAGGGAAGCGATGTAGTTCCAGTAATCGTGCAGCGCCTCGGCCTGGGTTTGCCCCGGAGACGGCTCGTCCGGACCGACCACGACCAGCGAAGTTGCACGGATTTCAGCAGGTGTCACCTGCTGCCACTGCGCGCTGGTGGAGAACCCGCGGTCATCGAGCAGCACGATGCATCTCCCGTCGTCCAGCTGGGCTTGGAAGAGCACGCCGACGCTGACCTGGGTGCTGCCCGGCTCGGCTTCGGCCAGGCTGAGGAACTTGGCAATCGCCTTCATCGCTGCCTTTCGGTTAAGGCCAGTTGGCATTCAGCTCGCATACAACATTAGAGCTAAGGTTCAAGGTAAAGGCTCGCCGTGAAAGAGCCCAAAAAACCAAGATCTTTTGCTTCGGCCGATAACCTTGGAATGAGCTTACAGCTCGAGGAATCAGGTTTATCGAACGGGAAGTGTGGTTTACCCATCGTGAGCGAGGAACAGGGAAATAAGCACCGCGGAGCGGGGATGCTCAAGGAGCCTCGCCCGGTGGGTCCAACTGGCAAGCCATTGACAGATTTCCCCGTGCCAGCACCGCTGCCTTCGCACGGCCCGGCACGCGTGATCGCCATGGTGAACCAGAAGGGCGGCGTCGGCAAGACCACCTCCACCATCAACCTCGCCGCCGCGCTCGCCGAGTACGGCCGCAAGGTGCTGCTGGTGGACTTCGACCCGCAGGGCGCGCTGTCCGCGGGTTTCGGAACCAACCCGCACGAAATGGACATCACCGTCTACAACGTGCTGATGGACCGCAAGGTCAAGATCACCGACGCGATCGTGAAGACCGACGTCGAGAACATCGATCTGCTGCCGGCCAACATCGATCTGTCCGCCGCCGAGGTGCAGCTGGTCAACGAGGTCGCCCGCGAGCAGGTGCTCGAACGCGCGCTGCGCCACGTCATCGACGACTACGATGTGGTGCTCATCGACTGCCAGCCATCCTTGGGCCTGCTGACCATCAACGCGCTGACCGCCGCCCACGGCGTGATCATCCCGCTGACCGCAGAGTTCTTCGCGCTGCGTGCGGTGGCCCTGCTGATGGAAACCATCGACAAGGTCAAGGACCGGCTGAACCAGGTGCTGGAGCTGGACGGCGTGGTGGCCACCATGTACGACGCGCGCACCCTGCACAGCCGCGAGGTCATCACCCGGCTGGATGAGGCCTTCGGCGACAAGCTCTTCGAAACCGTGATCAAGCGCACTATCAAGTTCGCCGATGCGAACGTGGCCGCCGAACCGATAACTTCCTACGCGGCCAACCACCCGGGTGCCGAGGCGTACCGCAACCTCGCCCGCGAACTGATTTGGCGTGGTGGTGCCCCGTAATGAGCGCCACGCTCAGCGAGGAAACCGCCACCGAATCCACGACGCCAGCTGAAGCTGGGCAGGAATCGGCTGGCGGTTTTCGCCTTGCCCTGCAGAACTTCAACGGGCCCTTCGATGTGCTGCTGCACCTGATTACCAAGCGCGAGCTGGATATCACCGAGGTCGCACTGGCCGAGGTCACTGACGAATTCATCGCCTACCTGCGCGAACTGCAGGCTGCCAGCGCAGGAAGCGGCAGCGACGGGATGAAGGTGCTCGACGAGACCACCGAATTCCTCGTGGTCGCCTCCACGCTGCTGGATCTGAAGGCTGCCCGGCTGCTGCCGCGTGGCGAAATGGCCGACGAGGATGACTTCGAGCTGCTCGAAGCCCGCGACCTGCTGTTCGCCCGCCTGCTGCAGTACAAGGCTTTCAAGCAGGCCGCCGAATTCCTGGGCGAACGCTACACCGCCGAGGGCGCCCGGCATCCCCGCGAGGTCTCGCTGGAGCCGCAGTTCGCCGCCCTGCTGCCGGAACTGGTGTTCACCATCGGGCCCGACGCGCTGGCCGCGATGGCTGCCAAGGCGCTGGCGCCGAAGCCCGAACCTGCCACCGAGGTCGGGATCGGGCACTTGCACGGGGCGAATGTCACGATCGCCGAGGAAGCCGAGGCGATCACCGCCCTGCTCGAAGCCCGCGGCACGCTGGCCTTCACCGAGCTGGTCGCGGACGCGCCGGCGCAGCTGGTGGTGGTCGTGCGTTTTCTGGCATTGTTGGAGATGTTCAGGCAGAAAGCCATCAGCTTTGCGCAACAAGATCCGCTCGGGCCGCTGCTGATCTCGCTGATCCAGGAATCGAGCTTCGATGCGCAGGCGGTGCAAGACGACTACGAGGGGAGTGGTGGTGAGGTGAATCATGAGTGAGATTGCACCCATTGACCGGCTGCCGGGGGGCCTGGAATCGGGTCTTGAAGCGGTGCTGATGGTCGCCGATATCCCCGTATCCTCGGCACGTTTGGCCGAAATCTTCGAGGTGCCCACGGCCAGGGTTGCCGCCGCTTTGGAGAATCTTGCTTCCGAGTATGATGGTAAGGATCGCCCGCGCGGATTTGAACTGCGTCGCGTCGCCTCCGGGTGGCGCTTCTATTCGCGGGCCGATTACGCCGATTTCGTCTCCAGTTATGTGCTCGACGGGCAGACAGCACGCCTGTCGCAGGCCGCCCTAGAAACCCTGGCTGTCATCGCTTACCGACAGCCGGTCTCGCGTGGACGTATTTCGGCGATTCGAGGTGTCAACGTCGATTCAGTGGTGCGCACGCTGCTCACCCGCGGATTGATCACGGAGTATCCGGAAATTGGGGATGGCGGAGCGACGCTGTACCAAACCACCGAATACTTCCTGGAACGACTGGGACTGGGCTCGCTTGATGAGTTGCCTGCGCTGTCCCCGTATCTTCCCGGGGTGGCCGACCTCGAATCGCTCGATTCGGCAACCTACGACGACTAGGTAGCTGCCAGCCGGCAGCTACACCGGACCAACCACGCGTGAAGCCGATGCCACTGGCGGGCTCGCGCAGCGAACACGTAACAGCAAGGGACACAGGCAAGCATGAGCAGGGGATCCTCCTCCGGCCGCAATGAACGCGGCGGCAATTCAAACTTCGGCGGCAAGCCAGCAGGCGGCCGCAACAGCAACGGCGGCAAGTCCTACGGCAAGCCAGGTGGCGCTGGCCGCACCGGCGGCAAGTCCTTCGGCGAGAAGCCGTACGGCAAGTCGTCCTCCGGCAAGCCGGGCGAGAAGTCGAACCCGGCCAAGCGCAACACTTCGGCAGCGCGCAAGAACTCCGAGCGGGCTTTCGGCAAGGAACGCTTCGGCAACTCCGTGCCGAACAACTACGCACGCCCGACCCAGCGCGCCCGCGCCCAGGCCCGTGCCGAGAACCAAGCGGCCCGCGAGATCAACGGGGAGCAGCAGGGTGGCATCCGCCTGCAGAAGGCCATGGCCAACGCCGGGGTGGCATCGCGCCGTGTCTGCGAGGAGATGATCCTCGAAGGCCGCGTCGAGGTCAACGGCAACCTCGTCGTCGAGCTGGGCACCCGCGTGGACCCGGACAAGGACCGCATCCACGTCGACGGCATGCGCATCCAGACGAACCAGGCCAACCGCTACTTCGTCTTCAACAAGCCGAAGCACGTGATGTGCACGATGGACGACCCGGAAGGCCGGCGCACCATCGCCGACTACTTCAAGAACGAGCACAAGTCGCTGCGCCTGTTCCACGTCGGCCGCCTGGACTACAAGACCGAAGGCGTGCTGATCCTGACCAACGACGGCGAGCTGGCCAACCGCCTGCAGCACCCGAAGTACGAGGTCCCGAAGACCTACCTGGTGCAGATCCCCGGCCCGCTGCCGCGCGCGGTGAGCAACCAGCTGCGCGAGGGCATCAAGCTCGAAGACGGCTGGATCAAGGTCGATGACCTGAAGATCATCGCCACCACCCCGAAGCACGTGATGGTCGAGGTGACCCTGCACTCGGGCCGCAACCGCATCGTGCGCCGCATGTTCGACGCCGTCGGCCACCCGGTCCAGCGCCTGGTGCGCGTCGCAGTGGGCCCGGTGCAGCTGGGCGACCAGAAGCAGGGCACCATCCGCTCCCTGGGCAACCAGGAAGTCGGGCACCTCATGGCCATGGTGGGGATGTAGCTGATGGCCGCCTCGCACCTCGCAGGCCCGGTGCTGGTCATCGGCACCGGCTTGCTGGGCACCTCGGTGGGACTGGGACTGCGCGCCAAGGGCGTGCACGTCTACCTGTCGGATATTTCGCCGACCGCGGCCGGGGTTGCCCAGGACATCGGCGCCGGCGTGCTGCTGGATAACCAGCAGATCGCCCCCGAGCTGGTAGTGATCGGCGCTCCGCCGGATGTCACCGCTGCGCTGGTCGGCGACGCGCTGCTGGCCTACCCGAACGCCACGGTGGTGGATATCGCCAGCGTCAAGGGCTCGATCCTGGCCGGCGTGCTGGCCGATTCCCGGCTGGGAGAGGCAGAGAGATCCCGCTATGTGGGGACGCACCCGATGGCCGGCCGCGAGAAATCCGGCCCGGCCGCCGCCCGCGGCGAGCTGTTCACCTCCATGCCGTGGGTCATCTGCGCCCACGACGGGGCGCAGGCCTCGCGCGTGAAGGCCGCCGAATCCCTGGCCATCGACCTGGGCGCGACCATGCACCGGATGAGCGTCACCGAGCATGACGAATCCGTCGCGCTGATCAGCCACTTCCCGCAGGCGGCCAGCTCGATGATCGCCTCGCGCCTGCTGAACGCCGAAAGCCACCAGCTGGCCCTGGCCGGCAACGGGCTGCGCGACACCACGCGCATCGCGGCCAGCGACGAGAAGCTCTGGATCCAGATCTTCTCGCACAATGCCGACGCGCTGGTGCCGATCCTGACCGGGATGAAGGAAGACCTGGACCGGCTGATCAACACGCTGCGCAACCCGCAAGGTGCCGGCGCGCTGCTGGACCTCTCGCAGCTGATGGCCGAGGGCAACGCCGGGCGTGCCCGGATCCCGGGCAAGCACGGCGCACCTCCGCAGGCCTTCGCCCTGGTGACCGTCGTGATCGACGACCGCCCGGGGCAGATCGCGCAGCTGCTGACCGAAATCGGCGACGCGCAGATCAATATCGAGGATTTGCGCATGGAACACTCCGCCGGCCACCAGGTCGGCATGGTGGATGTTTCGGTCGTGCCCGGCCGGCGCGATGAACTGATCGACGTATTGACCAAGAACGGATGGAAAGTAGCCCAGTGAGCACCTTGAACAACGACAAGCTTGTTATTGCCATCGACGGCCCCAGCGGCTCCGGCAAGTCCTCGGTCTCTAAGGCCGTCGCCCGCAAGCTGGGCGCAGCTTACCTGGACACCGGTGCCATGTACCGCGCGATAACCTACTCGGTGCTCGCCGACGGCACCGACCTGGCCAACGCAGACGCCGTGGCCCAGGCTGTGCGCGATGCGAAGCTGTCCATCTCGGTTGATCCGGATGCCGAACTGGTCGAAATTGGCGGGGTGGATGTGACCGCGGCGATCCGCGAACCGCGCATCTCCGAGCAGGTCTCCACCGTGGCCACCAACCTGGACGCGCGAGCCGAACTGGTCCGCCGCCAGCAGGAGATCATCGCCGCCAACGCCCGCATCGTGGCCGAAGGCCGCGACATCACCACCGTGGTCGCCCCGGATGCCGATGCGCGCATCCTGCTGACTGCTTCGGAGGAAGCCCGCCTGCGCCGCCGCGGCCTGCAGTTGGGCGGAACCCAGAGCAACGCGCAGCTGGCCACCCAGGTGCTGGCGCGCGATGCGAAGGACTCCACCGTGGTGAACTTCACCCAGGCCGCCGACGGGGTCATGACCGTTGACTCCTCGGAGCTGGATTTCGAGCAGACCATCGACGCGGTGCTTGACGCCATCAGCACCGCAACGAAAAACTAGCCTCAAGCTGGTGCCCATCCTCGGCGAGAGCCGATGAAGATTACGATCGCTGTGAAGGGAAAACCATGAGCGAGAACAACTCCACCCACGACGAGGAATACATCCCCGTTGGAGACGACGATATCGCCGAGCGCCTGGCCGAACTGAGCGAGGAAGAGGCCGACGTCCGCGCCAAGGCCCTGCTCAGCGGACTGGAAGACTACGAACTGGACGACGAGGACTCGGCCCTGCTGGCAGGCCTGGACCACTTCGACGACGATGAAGACGTCGTCATTCCACCGGTCCTGGCTGTCATCGGACGCCCCAACGTGGGCAAGTCCACCCTGGTCAACCGAATCCTCGGCCGCCGCGAAGCGGTCGTGGAGGACACCCCGGGCGTCACCCGCGACCGCGTGTCCTACTCCGCCGAGTGGATGGGCCGCCCGTTCACCATCGTGGACACCGGCGGCTGGGAGCACGATGCCAAGGGCATCCACGCCTCGGTGGCCGACCAGGCGGAAATCGCCGCCGACGTCGCCGACGCCATCCTCTTCGTGGTCGACTCCCATGTGGGGGCCACCGCCACCGACGAGGCGGTGGTGAAGATGCTGCGCAAGAAAGGCAAGCCGGTCTTCCTGGTGGCCAACAAGGTCGACGACTTCAACCAGGAAGCCGAAGCCGCCGTGCTCTGGGGCCTGGGCTTCGGCCAGCCCTGGCCGGTCTCGGCCCTGCACGGCCGCGGCACCGCCGACCTGCTGGACGCGGTCATGGAGAAGCTGCCGGAGCATTCGGCGTTCGGCGGCATGATCCCCTCGGGCGGTCCGCGCCGCATCGCGCTGATCGGCCGCCCGAATGTGGGCAAGTCCTCGCTGCTGAACAAGGTGGCCGGTTCCGAGCGCGTGGTGGTCGACGACTACGCCGGCACCACCCGCGATCCCGTGGACGAACTGGTTGAGCTGGGAGGCGAAGTCTGGCGCTTCGTGGATACCGCAGGTATCCGCCGCCGCCAGCACATGGCCGTCGGCTCCGACTACTATGCATCGCTGCGCACCCAGACCGCGCTGGAAAAGGCGGAGGTCGCAGTGATCCTGCTGGCCGCCAACGAGACCATTTCCGAGCAGGACGTGCGTATCATCCAGCTGGCCATCGAGGCCGGCCGCGCGATGGTCATCGTCTACAACAAGTGGGACGAGGTGGACGAGGACCGCCGCTACTACCTTGAGCAGGAGATCGAGCGCGACCTCGCGCACATCGAATGGGCCCCGCGCGTGAACATCTCGGCGAAGACCGGCTGGCACAAGGACAAGCTCGTTCCCGCGCTGAATACCGCGCTGGAATCCTGGGACAAGCGCATCCCGACCGGCAAGCTGAATGCCTTCCTGGGCGAGCTTGTCGCGGCCCACCCGCACCCGGTGCGCGGCGGCAAGCAGCCACGCATCCTGTTCGGCACCCAGGCCTCGGCCCGCCCGCCGCGCTTCGTGCTGTTCACCACCGGCTTCCTGGATCCAGGCTACCGCCGTTTCATCACCCGCCGGTTGCGTGAAACCTTCGGTTTCGAGGGCAGCCCGATCGAAGTTTCGATGCGAATCCGCGAGCGCCGCGGACGCAATCGCTAAATTTCGAAAATAGCCCTTCACTTGGTGTAGGCTAGTAGAGGAGCTTTTCGCAGACGGCACCCTTGGTTCTCACGACTTGGGGATAACGGCTGCGAGGGCATCGGGCTATGGCGCAGCTTGGTAGCGCGCCTCACTGGGGGTGAGGAGGCCGTGGGTTCAAATCCCGCTAGCCCGACCAACCGATCGGAAAACCCCGTCGAGATTAATTCTTGACGGGGTTTTGCCGTGCCCGCCGGCAATTGCGCACTCGGCGCCCGAACATCCGGAGGATGGTCCAATGCAACGCAGATTCCAGCAGGTCGATGTCTTCAGCGCCGTCCCGTACAAGGGCAACCCCTTGGGCGTGGTGCTCGATGGTGAAGGGCTGGAGGAGGACGCGATGCGCAACTATTCGCTGTGGTCCAACCTCTCGGAGGCCACCTTCATCCTGCCGGCACGCCACGTGCAGGCCGACTACCGGTTCCGTATCTTCGCCCGCGACCGCGAATACCCGTTTGCCGGACACCCGGCCCTGGGCACTGCACGCGCCTGGCTGCAGGCCGGGGGAGTGCCGCGCGACCCGAAGCAGCTGATCGCCGAATGCGGTGCCGGGCTGGTGCCGATCAGGACCGACGGCGAGTTGCTGTCCTTCGCCTCGCCGCCGGCGACGCGCACCGGCGCGATCGGGCAGCAGGAACTGGCGGAAATGCTGCAGATCCTGGGCATCGTCCCGGAGCAGGTGGTGGACGCGCAATGGGTGGACAACGGCCCAGGCTGGGCCGCCATCCTGCTGCAGGATGCGCAGCAGGTCCTGGAGATCTCGGCGCAGGCTCCGCAGCGGTCCGGCCGCTGGAAAATCGGGGTGCTTGGCGCGTTGCCACCCAGTACGCCAGGCGGGGGCTTCGAGGTGAGGGCGCTGACCATCGAAAACGGCGCAGTGCGCGAGGATCCGGTCACCGGGAGCCTGAATGGCGCGGCCGCGCAATGGCTGATCGACGCCGGGCATGCCACCGCGCCGCTGGTCAACCGGCAGGGCGCCAAGGCGGGACGCGATGGAGAAGTGCATTTGGAGATGGCTGACGGGCAGCTCTGGGTGGGCGGCGCCACGAATGTGCTCATCGAAGGCAGTATCGACCTCTAGCCGCACGAGCCTTGCCAGCACCGAACCCAGAGCATTAGTCTTGGACGATGGGCACGATAATTCTTGGGATCCATTTCCTCTAGGCGCCAGCCAGCGTTGAGCTCTGCTTCGCTGCCGCCAAGTCCTCGGCACCTGCGAGTGCCTCCAACCACCAGCACCGAAGCCTGCTCCGGCGGGCAGAACCGGTGCGAGGCAGGAATGACCCATGACCCACTCCCGGAATGTGCGCCCCTCCGATCGGCGCGAACAAGACACCGAACCGGATTACGTCTGCTTGTTGCAGGACATCGCGGTCAGCTTCGGCGAACGAGATGTCCTCGCCGGCATCGAGCTGTCCATTTCCGCTACCGATCGCATCGCCGTGCTTGGCGATAATGGTTCGGGCAAATCTACGCTGATGCGTGTCATCGCCGGAAATCTGGCACCCGACCGCGGGCAGCGCACGATGAACGCGCCCGGCGCCGTTGCCTATGCCGCGCAGAACCCGCGCTTCGCGCAAGCGATGAGCGTGCAGCAGGTGATCGACTCCTACCACCAGCGCTTCCGCGAACTGGAAACCTTGATGCGCGTCATATCCAATAGGCTCGACGATGCCCCGGAGGAGCAGGCCCAACGGCTCCTGCAGCAGCTGCAGAAAGTTACCGATCTGTACGAAGCCGCCGACGGCTATTCGCTGGCGCCGCGCCTGGACAGCGCGCTGGAGCAGCTGGGGCTGGGGCAGATGGACCGGCAACGGCCCGTTGCGCAGCTATCCGGCGGGCAATCTTCGCGTCTCGCCCTGGCCTGCGTGCTGTGCTCCGGTGCGCAATTGCTTCTGCTGGATGAACCGACGAACGACCTTGACGAGACAGCCATGAACTGGCTGGAGCGGACCATCGACAAGCACCGCGGCGCCCTGGTGCTGATCAGCCACGACCGGATGTTCCTCAAGCGCTTCGCCCGGTCCATCATCGAGGTCAGCGATGGCCAGCTCGCGCACTACGGCAACGGCTATGACGGTTACCTGCATGCCAAGGAGCAGGAGAGAACCGCAATCCGCGTGGCCTATGAGAATTGGGTCCAGGAGTATGAGCGTTCGCAGAATCTGGTCGACAAGTACGCTTCGCGCGTTGCCGCCATCCCGCGCAAGCAGGAGAAGGCAGGTTTCGGGCACGGCAATTTCCGTGCCCGCGATTCCAGCCACGGCTCGACCTCGAAGATTCGCCAAGCCAAGTCGCGTATCGAGGAACTCGAAACCCACCGTGCCCCTGAGCCTGCTGCCGAATTGGCATTCGCCATGCCTAGCGGCGGCGAAGGCCAGCACAGCGGTGAAACCCTGCTGAAGGTGATGAACGCGCAGCGCAGCATCGCGCCGAAACTGTCCACCGGCAGCTTCGAAATCAAGCTCGGTGAGCGTTGGCTGGTCACCGGCTCCAACGGCGCTGGCAAATCTACGCTGTTGAAGATGCTTGCCGGCGAACTGGAATGCACCGCGGGGCGGATCGAGCGCGCTGCGAACTTGCACTGCGCTTGGCTGCGCCAGGACATCGGGATCCTTCCCGGCGACAGCCTGATCGAAGCTTTCGCCTCGGCCACCAGCCAGTACGTCCAGGATGCTGGTGCGTCCTTGGCCAGGCTTGGCTTGTTTGCGCCGCAGGATTTCCTGCGGCATCCCATGGCGCTGTCGGTGGGACAGCGCCGCCGCTTGGAACTGGCCGTTGCGGTCAGCACCAAGGCGCAGGTGCTGCTTCTCGACGAGCCGACAAACCATCTTTCCCCGGTCCTGGTCGAGCAGCTGGAAGCCGCACTGGTGGATTATCCGGGCACCGTGATCACGGTGAGCCATGACCGGCGATGGCAGCAGAAAATGCGCGAGCACGCGGTAGTGCATCGCCTCTCAGCTTCAGCCGGACGCGTCGAGCTGGTTAAGTAGCCCTCTGCCAGCCAGCACCTGCCACTTAAGCCGCCGTTTCGATTTTCCGGTTCGCGGCCCGAACAGCCGACGAACGTGCCGCGGGGTGGGCACGGCTCAGCTGAAATCCAATTCATCCGCTGCTTGCTGCCAGCTGCACAGTCCCGGCTCCCGGGTGGTCTGCGCAAAGGCCAGCAGTGCACAGAGCGCTCAAGTGCAGTTCGAACCTTCATGAACAACAAGTACGGGAGTCTGCCGGCGCGCAGTGGGAGCATCTGCAGCAAAGGGCATCAGGCGACCCGAGCGCGTGGGGTTCCGCCTACGTCCGCTTGTGTGTGAGCTCACAGATCGTATATGACCAGTGCGCGAAAAAAGATCACGGCGTTCTAATATTGAACAAATAGCGTATTGACTGAGGTCACCAGGGGGAATTGGGGGATGAAACGGTGCAGTTTCACGACAACGGATACATTTCGGCGGATCCACGAGTGTAGCCAGCTGCTGGTGCGGGCGTAAATCGGCCCGCCGAGCTGCCGGCTGAAATGGATGTGCTGATCGTCGGCGCCGGTCCGGCCGGGATCATCACCGCCGCCCAGCTGTCCCAATTCCCTGATGTGCACACCCGCAGCATCGACCGGCGCCCGGGCCGGCTGGAAATCGGCCAGGCCGACGGAATCCAGTCGCGCACCGTCGAGACCTTCCAGGCGTTCGGCTTTGCCGAGCGCATCACCGCCGAGGCCTATATCATCAAGGAAACCACCTTGTGGAATCCCGACCCGGCAAGCCCGGAGCGGATCATCCGCACCGACCGCACCCCCGATGACCCAACGGGTGTCAGCGAATTCCCGCACCTCGTCGTCAACCAGGCTCGAGTCATCGACTAGTTCGCTGAATTCGCCGTGAACTCGCCAGCCCGCACCGTCCCGGACTACGGCTGGGATTTCAACGAACTGGTCGTCGAAGACGGCGAGGAGTACCCCGTCAAGGTCACCCTGATCGGTTGCATGGATGGCAACGAGGGCATCGAGCGCGTAGTGCGGGCCAAGTATGTGGTCGGTTCCGACGGGGCCCGTAGCAACGTCCGCCGCTCAATTGGCGCGAAGCTCGCGGGCGATAAGGTCAACCACGCATGGGGTGTCATGGAAATCCTGGCGCTGACCAACTTCCCGGACGTGCGCACCAAATGCGCCATCCATTCCAAGGCCGGCTCGATTCTGCTGATCCCGCGCGAGGGCGGGCAGCTCTTCCGCCTCTACGTCGACCTCGGCGAAGTTCCGGAAGGGGATAACAGCAAGGTCCGCGAGACCCCGCTGGAAGAAATCACCGAGCGCGCCAAGGTGATCCTGAATTCCTACACCTTGGAGGTCAAGGACGTTGCGTGGCACAGCGTGTACGAAGTGGGCCACCGGCTGGCCGACCGCTTCGACGATGTAGCGGTCGAGGACATCGGCACCCGCGAACCGCGCGTGTTCATCACCGGCGATGCCTGCCACACCCACTCCGCCAAGGCGGGGCAGGGCATGAACGTGTCCATGCAGGACGGCTTCAACCTGGCCTGGAAGATCGGCTACGTGCTCTGCGGCCGGGCTCCGGAAAGCCTGCTGCGCACCTACTCGGAGGAACGCAAGGTGATCGCCAAGAACCTGATCGACTTCGACAAGAAGTGGTCCTCCATCATGGCTGCCTCGCCCGAGGAGCTTGAAGGCCAGGAAGGAGTTGCCGAGTTCTACGTGCGCACAGCCGCATTCCCTGCGGGCTTCATGACCGAGTACGCGCAGTCGTCGCTGACCGCCAGCAAGGACTACCAGGAACTGGCTGCCGGCTTCCCTATGGGCAAGCGCTTCCGCTCCTCGCAGGTCATGCGCCTGGCCGATGCCAATCCGAAGCACCTGGGCCACCACCACCGGGCCGATGGCCGCTACCGCATCTACGTCTTCGCAGACCAGCTGCCAATCGGGCAGTCGCAGAAGATTGCCGACCTGTCGAGCTGGCTGCTGGAGGACGAGCGGTCTCCGCTGGTGCGCTTCACCCCGAAGGGAGCCGACACCGATGAGCTGTTCGACATCAAGGTCGTCTACCAGCAGGACTACACCACGATGAACGTCAACGACGCGCCCATGGTGTTCCGTCCGAACATCGGGGACTTCGGACTCATGGATTACGAGAAGGTCTACACAACGCTGGAAGGCTCGGATATCTTCGAGGAGCGCCAGGTCTCCCGCGATGGCGCGATCGTGATTGTCCGTCCGGACATGTACGTAGCCAGCATCCTGCCATTGGACGCTACCGGAGAGCTGGCCGGCTTCTTCGAACCGATCCTGCTCGAGCAGCGCTAAGCAGTGCGCTGACTTCCGGCACCTAGAATAACGATGGCACCTCGAATATTTCGCGGTGCCATCGGTCTCTTGCTGGAGTCGGTCGCAGCTTCAAATCCGGAATATTTGCTGGCCTGGCGCGGTTGAAACACTTGGACAGGGCTATTCGAGGAAAGGTGCCACGGTGGGCGGGGAATTCAGCTTCGATCTTCAGCAGGTTGTCGCTTCGGACATGGTGTGCGCCGACGGCGTGTGCTTCGTGCCTCCTACGGAGCAGACAGCTGATCCAGCAGATAGTCACGCAACACCACCGCGTGATTAGTATGCTCATCCTTCGCTCCGTAGACGAAGGTGACCACTGGATGCTGGGAGAGTAATTCCAGGAAAGCGTCGACTGCGGGATTCTGGTTCAGTTCGGTGCGATAGTGCTGCGCGAATTCATCAAAGCGGGCGGGGTCATGATCCCAGCCTTTGCGCAGCTCGGTGCTCGGCGCAATGCCCTTGGCCCAGTGATCCAGCTGGAGCACCGCCTTGCTTTGCCCGCGCGGCCAGAGCCTGTCAACCAGAATCCTGTAGCCATCCTCGGCGCTGGGCGCTGCGTATGCCCGCTTGAGCAGTATTTTCGTCACGATTCACCTGAAAGTTCCTGATATGGCCTTGCATCGATTTCATCTGTGCGAAAAGATCGAAGTGTTGGCGATCCCAGTGCATCTTCTTCTCTAATGGCATCATGCCACACTGGCCATCCGGCGCATCGGAAAATATGTACTTTCTGTTATCACTTGGGCAGTGAGTAGGCTAATCTGTAAATAGTTTGGTAATACTGACTGTGCCAACGTAGAACACAAGGTCGTCACGCACGAACTGTAAGCAGAATTTTCTGGAGGACCCCACAATGTCGGAACATCGGCCGGTTGACCCGCACAACGAGTCTGCCTCTGAGACGACCAATATCGCTCTTCCAGGGGCGCACAAGGGTGCTGAACCTTCGGTCATCTACACCCTGAGTGAAGATGAGAAAAACGCAGTTAACGCCCTTCCGGCTGGTTCTGCGCTGCTTATCGCCCATTCAGGACCGAACAAGGGCGCGCGTTTCCTGCTGGATACCGACGAGAGCATCGCAGGCCGGCATCCGAACGCCGATATCTTCCTGGATGACGTAACCGTTTCGCGTCGTCACGCCAAGTTCTCCCGTACTGGCGAGCGCTTCACCCTCAGCGACATCGGATCGCTCAACGGCACCTACATCAACGGGGACCGCATCGACGAAATCCCATTGAGCACCGGCGTGCAAGTTCAGATTGGCAAATTCCGCCTGAATTTCTACCAAAGCGTTCCCAACCTTTAAACTGGTAGAGTTCGAGGTTTTGTCCGCCGGCGTCTAGCACGCCGACATATCCATACATCCGAGGTGTAGACCCTTTGCCGATCTTTGACGCAGCCCGCAGCCCACGACTCGAGGCACCACGCCACGAGACGGTCCGGCAGGCCGCGCTGAATATCGGCGAAGTGCTCTCGGAACTCAAGGATGAATTCCCGCGCGTCACCGCTTCCAAGATCCGTTTCCTGGAAGACAAGGGTTTGATCATCCCACAACGCACCTCAGCCGGATACCGGAAGTATTCCGCGTCGGACGTGAGCCGCTTGCGTTTCATCCTGTCCGTGCAACGCGACCATTACCTGCCTTTGAAGGTCATCAAGGACCACCTTGACTCGGTGGACCGCGGTGAAGCACCGGCGGCATTGCCTGGGGGAGCCCCGGTGGCTCCCAGGGCAGTCAACAACGACATGGCAGAGGCCGTGGAGCGAAAGGCCCGTTCGGTCTCCATGGCTGAGCTGCAGGGGCTGACCGGCGCCAGTGAGGATCTCATCGGCGAATTGATCAAGTTCGGCTTGATCGAACCGTTGGCTGGGCTGTTCGACGCCAGCAGCATCAAGGTCACCAAGTCGGCGGTACAGCTGGCCGGTCACGGCGTCGAGCCTCGCCATCTGCGGCAGTTCCGCACAGCGGCCGATCGCGAGTTCTCGCTAATCGAATCGATTGTCGGCAACGAACTGAAAAAGCCGGAAGTTTCCGCCCGCGCCCGTGCCGCGGAAGAGGCCCAGGAAATCTCCCGCCAGTGCCTGGAAATTCACGAAGCCCTAGTGCAACGTGCTATTTCCCAACTAGATCACTAGGCTGAATTCCAACAGGAAACCACAACTCTAAGGGGCTAGCATGCTGGAACTGGAGTTTGCAGGGATCCGTATTCAATTGCCGGCGAATCAGCCGCTGCTGCTGCTCAAGTATCCAGAGCGGAATCTCTACCTGCCGCTGTGGATTGGCGCGCCCGAGGCTTCGGCCATTGCCATGTCCGAGCAAGGGCTCACACCACCGCGTCCGATGACTCACGACCTGTTGATCAGCGTCATTGAAAGCATGGGCGTGAAACTTGAACGGATCGAAATCGTCTCGGTGCACAACGCCGTATTCGTCGCCGAACTCGTCCTCTCCAACGGCAAACGCGTGGATTCGCGTTCCTCTGATGCGGTGGCGCTGGCCGTGCGCGCGCAGTGCCCCATCATGTGCGCCGAGGATGTCCTGGAGGAAGCAGGAGTGGCGATCGAAAACGAGTCAGACGGCGAAGAAGCGCCCGAAGAGCAAATGCGGGAATTCCGGGAATTCTTGGACAACATTGATCCAGAGGATTTCTCCTCATAGAAATCGGACGTTTGGTTTCAGCGGAATACAGGCCTTGAATTGGGTAATTCCCGAAGCTCGCGCGACACGCCTTAAAGTTAAGCTTGAAGGTCTTTGACCATTAGGCATTATCGCCGTACCGTCTTTGCATAGGGACATTTAAATAGAGCTGTATTTTGATAGTCATCACTCGCATCTGCGCGGTTCTTATTCGGTCCCTGGATACTCGTTTAGGAACGTGCTGACACGCAAGGAGCAATTGGATGGAGTCTCGCCAGACTGGACCTCACTATGGGGTCGATGGTGGCACCAAGCAATCCAGTACCCAAGGGTTGCTCTTCACCGATGACCTGCCTGAGTTGGACGAGCATGCAGGCTACCGTGGACCGATTGTGTGCAAGGCGGCAGGCATCACCTACCGCCAGCTAGACTACTGGGCACGTACCGGCTTGGTCGAGCCAGCAGTGCGCGGAGCCAAGGGCTCTGGCAGTCACCGGCTCTACTCCTTCCGGGACATCCTCGTGCTCAAGGTCGTCAAGCGGTTGCTGGACACCGGAGTATCACTGCAGCAGATCCGGTCGGCTGTTTTGCATCTGCGTGAACGCGGTGTCGAGGATCTTGCCCAGATCACCCTGATGAGCGATGGCGCTTCGGTCTACGAATGCACGAGCGCCGATGAGGTCATCGATCTCGTCCAGAAGGGTCAAGGCGTGTTCGGCATCGCCGTGGGCCGCGTCTGGCGCGAGGTCGAAGGATCGCTGGCCCAGCTGCCATCTGAGAGCTCTGCGCAGCAGGCACTGCCTGAAGACGAGCTGGCTGCCCGTCGTGCCGCCAAGGCCGCTCGCAACGTCGGTTAAGCCTGGGACTGGAAACCAATACTTAAACTACTGGCCGGATCTTCCACGAAGGAAGATCCGGCCAGTAGTTTAAGTTCCAATTTCTCCAGATATTGTCCGGAGATCCTAGGTGTTGTTCGGGCCTGCGGCAGACATGACTTCCTTGAGCAAGGCGTCGAACTGGGCCAGCATCGGGGCGGTGGCTTTCGAAGGCCACTGGTGCACCGAATACGCGGCGCCCTGGATCTGCTGCCACTCCGGGTGCTCGGGAATTTCGGGCTTGACCATGGAATCGCCGAACATCTGGCGCATTTCGCCCAAGCGGAAGGTGTGCTCTGCAGAATCCTTGCGGACCCGGTTGGCGACGACGTGTACCGGTCCCAAGGACGGAGCGAACTCGCGGCGGAACAGTTCCAATGCGCGCTGGGTGCGCTCGGTGCCGGCGACGGAGAACAGGCTGGGTTCTGCGACCAGCAGGAGCTGATCCGATGCGCTCCATGCCATGCGGGTCAGGCCGTTGAGCGATGGCGGGCAGTCGATGAGCACCAGCTGGTAACCGCTGGTGCGGCTCAGGAGCTGGGAGAGGCGGCGCAGGTCGCGGGTGCGCAGATCAGGGCGATCGTAGATTCCGGTGAAGGCGTCGCCAACAGCAACGTCGAGCACTGGAATGCGGGTGCGGGACTTCTTCTCTGCTGCCTTTGACTGCCAGGCGCTGGCGACAACCTGATCCTGCAGGCGGGCACGGCGAGCGTTCTTGAGCATCTGCCCAATTGGCTGCTTTCCGTTAGCCCGGACTCCGAGGCCAGTGCTGGCATCCGCATGGGGATCCAGGTCAATGACGAGAGTCGGAATGCCGGCGGCAAGTGCTGCTGAAGCCAATCCGAGTGTCACGGAGGTTTTTCCTACGCCACCCTTGAGGCTGCTGATGCTCACTACGTGCACGGACCAGACCACGCCTTTCACTGTTCGTTAGTTTAAACGTCCCACCGAATTTTTAGTCTCTCATCATCATAGTGTGCCGACCGGCGTTTCTCCGACTTTGCAACGTGAGTTTTTGCCATTAGGCACAAGTTAGTGATTAAAACTTCACAGCTTCAATTATTTCATGTGGTCTGACCACAAGATGAAATGTTTGGGCGTTCTGGAGATTCCCCGTGTAGGGTATTTCACAGAAGTGGCAAATGCTTGCCGCTTTTCGAGACCCGACACGCTGGTGTGGCGGGCAAGCACCTGACGGAAACAGTCCCGAGGGTGCCGTTGTACCAGCGTGTAATGATTCGATGTAGGGACACTATGTTTGAAAAGATCTTGGTCGCCAACCGCGGTGAGATTGCAATTCGTGCCTTCCGTGCCGGCTACGAGCTGGGCGCAAAGACCGTTGCTGTCTACCCACATGAAGATCGCAATTCGATCCACCGCCAGAAGGCCGCGGAGGCCTACCAGATCGGCGAAGAGGGCCATCCGGTCCGAGCCTACCTGGATATAGACGAGATTATCCGCGTTGCCAAAGAAGCCGGCGCGGACGCAATTTACCCGGGCTACGGATTCCTCTCGGAGAACCCCGACCTCGCCCGCGCTGCCGAAGCAGAAGGCATCAAGTTCATCGGTCCAAAGGCGGACGTGCTTGAACTGGCCGGCAACAAGGTCGCGGCACTGAAAGCAGCCCGCGAAGCAGGCATTCCGGTACTGGAATCCTCCGAGCCAAGCGATGACGTCGACTACCTGATCGCCGAGGCCGATCGCATCGGCTTCCCGATCTTCGTCAAGGCAGTAGCCGGCGGCGGCGGTCGCGGCATGCGCCGCGTCGACAAGCGCGAAGACCTGCCGGAACTGATGGGGGCGGCCATGCGCGAAGCCGGCACCGCCTTCGGCGACCCAACCGTCTTCCTGGAGCAGGCAGTGCTGCGTCCGCGCCACATCGAGGTGCAGATCCTCGCCGACGAGCAAGGCAACATCGTCCACCTGCATGAGCGCGACTGCTCGCTGCAGCGCCGCCACCAGAAGGTTGTCGAGATCGCTCCGGCACCGAACCTGGACGAGTCGATCCGCCAGGCGCTGTTCCGCGACGCCGTGAAGTTTGCCCAAACCCTGGGCTACCAGAACGCCGGTACCGTCGAATTCCTCGTCGATACCGTGGGCGAGCGCGCCGGTCAGCACGTCTTCATCGAAATGAACCCGCGCATCCAGGTGGAGCACACGGTGACCGAAGAAGTCACCGACATCGATCTGGTCCAGTCGCAGATGCGCATCGCCTCCGGCGAATCGCTGAAGGACCTGGGCATCAGCCAGGACGCAGTCCAGGTGCGTGGCTGGGCACTGCAGTCCCGCATCACCACCGAAGATCCGGCCAACGGCTTCCGTCCGGATGTCGGAACCATTACGGTGTACCGTTCGGCCGGCGGCTCGGGCGTACGCTTGGATGGCGGCACGATCTACACCGGTGCGGAAGTCTCGCCGCACTTCGACTCGATGCTGGTCAAGCTCACCTGCCGCGGCCGCGACTACGCCACCGCCGTGGCCCGCGCCCGCCGTGCGCTGGCCGAGTTCCGCGTGCGCGGCGTGGCCACCAACATCCCGTTCATTCAGAATGTGCTCAGCGACCCGCAGTTCCTGGCCGGTGATGTCGCTACCAACTTCATCGATTCCCGTCCGGATCTGCTTACCGGCAACGAGTCCCAGGACCGCGGCACCAAGGCGCTGAACTACCTGGCCCATGTCACGGTGAACCAGCCCAATGGCAGCCGTGTCGAGGGCATCGACCCGCGCAAGAAGCTTCCCGCGTTCCCGGGCGACAAGTCCGACGAGCCGGAGCGTTCGCCATTCGACGGCCCATCGAAGTCTGCCGCACCGGTTGATGGGTGGCGCCAGAAGCTGCTGGAGCTGGGCCCCGAGGGCTTTGCCAAGGCGCTGCGCGACTCGAAGGCGGTGGGCATCACCGATACCACCTTCCGCGACGCGCACCAGTCGCTGCTGGCCACCCGCGTGCGTACCCGCGACCTGCTCGCCGCCGCTCCGGCCTACGCGCACAACGTGCCGCAGCTGTTCTCCATGGAGGTCTGGGGCGGTGCCACTTACGATGTGTCCCTGCGATTCCTGGGCGAGGATCCATGGAAGCGCCTGGAGCTGCTGCGCGCCGAGCTGCCGAACATCCCGCTGCAGATGCTGCTGCGCGGACGCAACACCGTGGGCTACACCCCTTACCCGACCGAGGTGACCGACGCGTTCGTGAAGGAAGCAGCCTCCGCCGGCATCGACATCTTCCGCATCTTCGACGCGCTGAACGATGTGTCGCAGATGGCCCCGGCCATCAAGGCAGTGCGCGAAACCGGCACCGCGGTCGCCGAAGTGGCCCTGTGCTACACCGGCAACCTGCTGGATGCCAACGAGAAGCTGTACACCCTGGACTACTACCTGGACCTGGCCCAGCAGATCGTCGATGCCGGTGCGCACATCATCGCGATCAAGGACATGGCAGGCCTGCTGCGCCCGGCCGCTGCCACCAGGCTGGTGACCGCGCTGCGCGAACGCTTCGACCTGCCGGTGCACCTGCACACCCACGACACCTCCGGCGGCCAGCTGGCAACCCTGATGGCTGCCATCGATGCCGGCGTCGACGCCGTGGACGTGGCCAGCGCGGCCATGGCGGGCACCACCTCGCAGCCTTCGGCGTCCGCACTGGTTGCGGCGCTGGAATTCACCGAACGCGATCCGGGCCTGTCGCTGGATGCCGTGGCGTCGCTGGAACCGTACTGGGAAGCAGTGCGCGCGATGTACAGGCCATTCGAATCCGGACTGCCGGCGCCGACCGGCCGTGTCTACCAGCATGAGATTCCTGGCGGCCAGCTTTCGAACCTGCGCCAGCAGGCCATCGCGCTGGGCCTGGGCGAGCGTTTCGAAGCCATCGAGTCGATGTACGCTTCGGTCAACGACATGCTCGGCAACGTGGTGAAGGTTACCCCGTCATCCAAGGTCGTCGGCGACCTGGCCCTGCAGCTGGTCGGCTCCGGCGTGCCCGCCGCGGACTTCGAAGCGAACCCGCAGAACTACGACATCCCGGATTCGGTCATCCAGTTCCTCTCGGGCGAGCTGGGCAACCCTCCAGGCGGATGGCCAGAGCCATTCCGCACGAAGGCGCTGCAGGGACGCAACGTCAAGGCCCGTATCGAGGACCTCTCGGCGGAAGACGCGGCGGCGCTGAAGTCGGATTCGGAGACGATCCGCGGCACCCTGAACCGGCTGCTCTTCGCAGGCCCAACCCGCGACTTCGAGAAGTCGGTGGAGAACTACGGCGATTTGTCCGTACTGCACACCCGCGACTACCTCTACGGCCTGGTTCCAGGCATCGAGCATGTCATCTCGCTGGGCACCGGCGTCCGACTGCTCGTCCGGCTGGTATCGGTGTCGGAAGCTGACGAGAAGGGCCTGCGCACCGTCGTGGTCAACCTCAACGGCCAGTCCCGCCAGGTCAGGGTCCGCGATGAATCGGTGGAATCCACCGTGAAGTCCGCGCCGAAGGCCGACCCTAACGACAAGGGCCATGTCGCCGCACCATTCGCCGGAGCCGTGACGGTCAACGTCAAGGTCGGCGACCTGGTCGAGGCCGGCCAGTCGGTAGCCACCATCGAAGCCATGAAGATGGAGGCAGGCATCACCGCCAACACCGGCGGCGTGGTCAGCCAGGTAACCCTGAACGGCACCAGCCAGGTGCAGGGCGGTGATCTGCTGCTGGTCATCGAACCGAAGTAGCACCCGCCGTACCCGGAGCGCAGGGGCTCGCAACCACGGTTGCGGGCCCCTGCGCTCTGCCGCAAATGATCGTGCGAACCAACTAGCTGAAGGAGCAGGGATGCGCGCACACAAGACGAAGCCCGGGGCTGCGCCCGAGGAGCTGAAGCAACAAGTTGCCGAGCTGGGATCCAGGATCCTGCCCATCTCGGTACTGGTCTTCACCCTCGACACGCATCTGCCATTTTGCGAAATTGCCGAGCACTTGGCCGAGCAATTCGGCGAGCTGGAGTGCCAGGCCACGGTAGCCACGGCCGGGCCGCAGCGCGTGCAATCGGTGAGGGAAGGCAAATTCACCGGTGTGAACGTGCTGGTGGCGGTGGGGGATACCAGCGCCGAATCCGAAGACCGGTTGATGGAACTGGTGGAATGGCTGCTGGCCAACGGCCGCAAGGAGCTTGCCGCGAACCTGATTTACGCGGTGCTCGGCCACGAGCACCAGAACCATCCCGCCCCGGCGTTCAGCCGCGTGGTCCTGCCGCGCAGCTACTATGCCCGGACACAGCAAAGCGGCCTCAAGTTGCCTTGGGCCGCTTCAGCTCGCGAATCGTGGGAGCTGGCTCATGCTGTGCTGGATTATGCAGTGGGCTTGGGGGCCGAGTAGATCTGATCGATCACTGCTTCGTAGTCCTTGAGCACTACCGCACGCTTGATCTTCATAGAGGGAGTCAGATGGCCGGTTTCCTCGGTGAAGTCAGCGGGCACGATGCGGAAGGACTTGATTGCCTCTGCCTTGGAGACCGAAGCATTGGCCTTGTCGATTACCGCCTGCACGGTTTCGAGCACCTTCGGGTGGGTCGACAGCTCCTCCAGCGACAGGTCCTTGTCCATCTGGTGGCGGGCCAGCCAGCCCGGCAGGGCTTCCTGGTCCAGGGTCACCAGAGCCGCAATGAACGGCCGGCCCTCGCCGATGACGACGCATTGGGATACCAGCGCGTCGGCGCGGATCTGGTCCTCGAGCAGGGCAGGAACCACGTTCTTGCCGCCAGCGGTCACGATGATTTCCTTCTTGCGGCCGGTGATCTTCAAGAATCCATCGGCGTCGAGCTCGCCGATATCCCCGGTACGGAACCAGCCATCGGTGAAGGTCTCGTCCTGGAGTTCCGGGCGGTTGCGGTAGCCGCGCATCACGCAGATGCCCTTGGCGAGGATCTCGCCGTCAGCGGCAATGCGCACGGCGTTGCCCGGCAGCGGCTTGCCGACGGTGCCGATCTTGATTCGGTCAAGCGTATTGACCGAAATCGGCGCGGTGGTTTCGGTCAGTCCGTAACCTTCCAGAATGGTCACGCCCATCCCGTTGAAGAAATGGCCCAGGCGTTCGCCCAGCGGGCCGCCTCCGGAGACGGCATGGCGGATGTTGCCGCCCATGGCGGTGCGCAGCTTCTTGTAGAGCAGGGCGTCGAAGAGTTTGTGCTTCAGATTCAGCGCCAGCGGAACCTTGCCCTGCTGCGTGGCCTTGGAATAGGCCACCGCGACGCTGACGCCCGCGTGGAAGACCTTGCTCTTGCCGCCGTCCTCGGCCTTGAGCATGGCTGAGTTGTAGACCTTCTCGAAGACGCGCGGCACGGCGAGGATGAAATTCGGCTTAAAGGACTGCAGGTCCTCGAGCAGGTGCTTGACGTCCGGGGTATGCCCGGTGCGGCAGCCGGCGGCCACGTTGACCACAGAGATGAAACGGGCGAATACGTGGGCCAGCGGCAGGAACATGATGGTTGACGCGCCAGGGTAGACGGCACCGGGCAAGGCAGCCACCGCATTCTCTGCCAGCTCCACGAAGTTGCCATGGGTCAGCTCGCAGCCCTTGGGGCGGCCGGTTGTGCCAGAGGTGTAGATGATTGTGGCAACATCTTCCAGGGATGCGCCTGCTCGGCGGGTTTCGAGCAGCTGGTCATCGACGTTCGTGCCATCTTCGGAGAGCTGGTCCAGCCCGCCGTCGAACTGCCAAACATGATCCAGGGAATCGAGCTGTTCCTGATGGGCGGCGCGGCGCACGACCGCTTCTTGGGCGGCGGCCTCGACAACCACGGCCTTGGCGCCGGAATCCGAAACGATCCAGGCAACCTGGCTGGGGGAGGAGGTTTCGTAGATGGGAACGGTGATGCAACCGGCGAACCAGATGGCGAAGTCGACCAGTGTCCACTCGTATCGGGTCTTGGCCATCAGGGCGATCCGGTCGCCGGCCTCGATGCCGTTGGCGATGAAGCCCTTCGCGATGGCCCGGGCATCGGCAGCGAACTGCGAGGCAGTGACATCATTCCATGTTCCGTCGGCTCCCGGCTTGGAGAACAAGGCCGGGTTCGCCGCTGAATTCGCGTGGCGCAGCAGCAGATCGGTAATGTTCGACTGCTCTGGCGAATGAATGCGAATTGGCGAGTCGTATTCGCGCATCTGGTCTTCAACTCCTGAAACTTCGTGTGGCCACATTCAGCAAATGCGGGTAATCCGCATCACATGTTTATTACTATAGAGTAACCTACGGTGGTTCGTGCTCAAAGCCGTTTTCTAGACTTGCGCCCCATCATCTCCCGGATCGCGTTCAGTGGGAAGACGTTTCAGCAAGTATGCGACTCCGAGCAGGGCGATGATTCCCAAACCGAAATAAATGAACGCCGGAGCCGAGCGGAAAAACAGCACGCACAGCAGCAACCCCAGCGGGCCGCCAGCCGCGCCAGCCCAGGCGAGATTCAGCATCGGATCGCCAGAACCCAGTGCGGCGGGTGCTTCTGGAACGAACATTTCGCCGGTGTCGTCGTTTTCGTAGTCGCGTGGACCGCGAACCGCGGCAGGTCCAGCGTTGAACAGCTTCTCCAGCTGCGCCTTACGCTCTTCGGCGCTGGGTTCGCGTGGTGCCGTGGTATCGAGCTGGCGGAAATTCTCGACCAGCTGATCCCATTCGGGGTCTTGCTGGTTCGAAGGATGGGCATCATCTTGATTCATGCGTGTTTCTCCTTCCGCTTCTGCTCCTTGGCGGCCAGCTGCGCGAAGAAGCGGGCCGATTCATGGAAGATCTGCTCGGCATCGTAATCCAGCGTGGCCACATGCTTGGAGTGCAGGAGCATATGGTGCTCGGCCAAGGTGCCCGGGTTCAAGCCCGCGACAAGTTCGCGCACCGATTGCTCCGAAACCACGTTGTCAACGGTGGACCGGAAGAGCTGCACCGGGGCGCTGACCAATTCCAGGCGGCGGCGGGTTTGGGTAAAGAGCGCGTGGAGTTCGGCTACTGCTGCTACCGGGGTGCGCGGGTAGGCCCCTTCATCGACGCCGCGCTTGGCAATGTCATTGCTGATCGGGGCGACAGTGCGCACGGCATGCTTGAGCCAACGGGTATAGGGCGCCAAGCGGGAGTCCACGACCAGTCCAGGGTTGACCAGCGACACACCAGCCACGTTGCGCCGGGTCGCCAGGTGCAGGGCCAGCGCGCCGCCCATCGATAGCCCGGCGACGAATACCTGCTGGTGGGTCCTGGCGAGCTCGTCGAACGCTTCTTCAGTGGCATGGATCCACTGGTCGTACCCTCGGCCGACCATGTCCTGCCACTGTGTGCCGTGGCCTGGCAAAAGCGGGACGTCAGTGTCGAACCCGGCCAGCTCCAGGGAATCCGCCCAAGGCCGCATGGCGACGGGGGAGCCGGTAAAACCATGGATCAAGAGCACTGCGTTGGAGCGCACGGGCTCATTGAGCGGAGTATTGCCTTCATCAATTTTCATCATGGTATCCTCTCGAATTCTGCCTACACCTCCGAGCGTAGTGCACAATTGAATGGTGCGGAGTGCGCTTCGACCAGCAAGGTCGCGGTTTCTCTTCCCGCGTAGCTGGTCAACTAGAAGAAGGACTTTTCCCGCCGTGCTGTACGACTTCCTCAAGCGTTTCGCTGTCCGGCCACTTATCCGAATTTTCTTCCGCGTCAAGATCCAGGGCATCGGCAATGTGCCGGAAACCGGCGCGGCAATCCTGGCTTCGAATCACTTGTCAGTGTGCGACTCGGTGTTTCTCCCCGCTGCGTTGGACCGCACCGTCATCTTCCTGGCCAAGGACGAGTACTTCAATGGCACCGGCATCAAAGGCCGGATCACCGCGTGGTTCTTCCGCAACATCAACCAGCTGCCCATGGACCGGTCGGGCGGGCAGAAATCGGCGGCCTCGCTGGCCAGCGCCAAGAAGGCGCTGGAGCAGGGACAGATGCTGGGCATCTATCCCGAAGGGACGCGTTCTCCGGATGGCCGGTTGTACCGGGCCAAGCTCGGTGTCGCCAAGCTCGCCTTGGAGACCGGCGCACCGGTGATACCGATTGCGATGATCGGTACCGACAAGGTGCAGCCCATCGGTCAGAGCCTGCCTCATCCGGGAAAGGTCGGCATCAAAATCGGCAAGCCGCTGACCTTCGAGCACCTGGGCGGCCAGCCATTGAACCCCGAAACGCTCCGTGCCTGCGCCGACGAAATCCGCAAGGCGATCAATGTCCTCTCAGGCCAGAGCTACGTTGATATCTACGCACCGCGCAAAGCGAAGAATTAGCAGCGCACCAGTGGCAGTGTTACGGCTCGTTGTTACATTCGTCGCGGTGCTTTGAGCCCACGCCACGTAGAATGGGCAAGGTGAGCGAAGAAAACCGAACCCCATTGCCCGGCTCCTCTGTAGCCGGCCCCGCCACCGATCCGCAACTAGATTTGTGGCGTGAACTGCCAATTGCCCAGCAGCCGACCTGGCGTGAGCACAAGGACTATCAGTCCTCCATCAAGGAATTGGGTTCGCGTCCGCCACTGGTATTTGCCGGCGAAGTCGACGTTTTGCGCGAACGCCTGGCCGCGGCGGCCCAAGGCAAGGCCTTCTTGCTGCAGGGCGGCGACTGCGCCGAAACCTTTGCCGACGCGACCGCAGACAAGATTTCCTCGCGTGTGCGCACCATCTTGCAGATGGCCGTCGTGCTGACCTATGGCGCCTCGATGCCGGTCATCAAGATGGGGCGCATGGCTGGCCAGTTCGCCAAGCCGCGCTCCTCGAATGACGAAACCCGAGATGGTGTAACTTTGCCGGCATTCCGCGGCGACATCGTCAACGGCTACGATTTCACGCCGGAGTCCCGTGCCCACGATCCAAAGCGCATGGTGCAGGCCTACAACACCTCATCTGCGACGTTGAACCTGATCCGTGCCTTCACCCAAGGCGGATTCGCCGACCTGCGTAGCGTGCACTCTTGGAACAGCGGCTTCATGGCCAATCCGGCGCACTCCGCCTACGAGCAGCTGGCCGGAGAAATCGACTCGGCCATCCGCTTCATGGATGCCTGCGGAGCAGACTTCGAGGCGCTTAAGCGCACCGAGTTCTTCGCTTCCCACGAAGCCTTGCTGCTGGACTACGAGCGTGCGCTGACCCGCACCGACTCGCGGACCGGCTTGCCATACGACACCTCCGGCCACTTCCTGTGGATCGGCGAACGCACCCGCCAGCTGGACCACGCCCACGTTGATTTCCTTTCGCGCGTGCGCAACCCAATCGGCGTGAAGCTGGGCCCAACCACGGATCCAGAAGATGTCCTGGCGCTGATCGACAAGCTCGATCCGAACCGCGAGCCAGGCCGCTTGACCTTCATCACCCGCATGGGTGCGAAGAACATCCGCGAGAAGCTGCCGAACCTGGTGGAGAAGGTCGCTGCATCAGGAGCACAGGTGCTGTGGGTTACCGACCCGATGCACGGCAACACGGTAACCAGCCAGAATGGCTACAAGACCCGCAACTTCGAAGATGTCATGGACGAAGTCCGCGGCTTCTTCGAGGTGCACGACTCGCTGGGCACCTTCCCGGGCGGTCTGCATGTGGAGATGACCGGCGACGATGTGGCTGAGTGCCTCGGCGGCGCGGATCCGATCCGCGAAGAAGACTTCGATTCGCTGTATGAGTCGCTGTGCGACCCGCGGCTGAACCACCGCCAGTCCCTGGAAATGGCCTTCCTGGTCTCCTCGGCACTGCAGAGCCGCAGCCGCAATCGCTAGCAGCTAGAAAAGTAATCCGGTTCCCCAAGCGGGAACCGGATTATTTTTGTGAAGTGGAAGCGCCAACGGCCCTAGAAAGCGTAGATGCTGATCTCGCTGCCTCGCACGGCTTGCTGGTGCAGCGGAGATTGCATGCGCACGGTTTGGCCGAAACCGCCAAAGACATCATGGGTCTTGACGGTAAAACCGGCGGATTCCAGCGTCGTGACGGCTTCTTCCACGCCCATGCCAATCACGGACGGGATCTGGACGTACTCCGGTCCCTGCGAAAGATTTACCGTCACGGTGCTGCCATATGGGACGGTGCCCTGAGCTGGATCCTGGAGTGCGATGAGGTCTTTTTCGACCGTCGAGGAATGGACGGCTTTACCCGCCTCAAGTTCCAGGCCAACCGCCTCAAGCTTCTCCTTGGCCGCCTCCTTGCCAAGGCCGATGACCGAAGGAACGCTGACCGGAGCATGTCCCTTGGAAATGGCAAGGGTGATGATGTTCTTCCTCGGCAATTTCTCGCCGGCGGCCGGGGAAGAACTGATGACTTCGCCCTCCTTGACAGATTCCGAGTAGGCTTCGGTGGTCTTAACGTCCTCGAAGCCGACCTCGGTCAGAGCCGTGGTGGCCTGCTCAAGGGTATGCCCAGCAACATCCGGAACCGCAAAAAGTTCCGGGCCTTGTGAAACGATCAGGTCGATTCCCTGGAACTTCATGATGTTTTCGCCGGTTCCAGGTTGCGAATCCACCACCCGGCCGATGGCAATCTCATCGTCGTAGGCGGTGCCTATGCGAACGGGAACGCCTTGGCCGTCCATCTGCGCGATTGCCTGCGACTGGAGCATGCCGGTCAATGACGGGATGCGGATAATTGTTCCGGGGCCGCGGCCGAAGAACCATCCTGCGCCGGCCACCAGAGCGACGACGAGGATCCACATCAGGGTGACGACGAACTTTTGCGTTCCGGTGCGCGGCTGGCGCAAACGGTGGGTTGGCACCTGGGCTTCCTTGCGCCACTTCCTTGCCGCTTGCTTCTGCGCACGCTTCTGGCCACGGACCGATAGCGGTGATTCATTGGCTTCGCCAGGTTCTTCGGTTGCGCCCAACCCATCGCGACGGGTGTACACCGACGTCGCGGCAATTCCAGGATCCGAGCCGGGATCAGCCGCACGAGGCTGGGCCAAGGTGGCTTGCGCATCGCGAAGGTCCAGGACTTCGGTGGCATCGGCCGCGGCTATGACCGTCGTCCGATCAGTATCGGCTGGAGCATCATCTAGTTCGTAGCCGGCCTCTTGCTGTGCAGCGTTCCGCTCCAGCCACAGCTGTTCACGTTCTTCCTCGCGCTCGCGTTGCATCGCATCAAGGCGCTGCTGCAGCGTCGTAGGCATCTGGGCGAATGCTTGCGGCGCGAGATCTTCGATCCCGCCGAGGTCCTCGGCACCGACATCCAATTGCGCATCGCTGAGCGTGGAGCGGATCTGGATGATCTCCTCCAGCAGCAATGAGGCATCCTGCGGACGCTTTTCCGGATCCTTCTCGGTGCACCATCGGACAAGTTCATCGAGATCTTCGGCCAACCCGGGAACGAGGTCCGAGGGCGGGGGCATGGGGGAGTCCAGATGATGTTTCATCAATGCGGCTGCATTGGTTTCGGTGTACGGCAATTGCCCAGTCAGCATCTGATAGATCATGATGCCCAGGGCATAGATGTCGCTGCGCGAATCGGCTGGCGCGCCTGAAACCAGTTCAGGAGAAACATGGGACAGCGTTGCCACGAGCGTCGCCGACTGGGTATGGGCGCTCGCGGCACGGGCCAAGCCGAAGTCGGTGACTTTGACTTCACCGGTATCGGAGAGCAGCACGTTGGCCGGTTTCATGTCCCGGTGGATGATGCCCTCGCTGTGCGCGGCTCTGAGGCCGCGGCAAATCTGCTCAAGGACGCTGAGGGCCTGGCGCGGTGTAAAACGCCCGCGTTCCTCTATGACCTGTTCGAGATTGCGCCCGCGAACATATTCCATCACGAGGTACACCAGATTGCCGCTCACGTTGTGATCTCGGATGGAGACCACATTCGGATGGGTGATATTCGCGGCGATGACAGCTTCAGATTCGAATCGTTCACGAACCGTGGACTCGCTGGCGAAGTTGTCATTCAAGATCTTCACGACAACGGCTCGGTGCAGGCGCTTGTCCATGCTGCGGTAGATCCGCGACATGCCACCCAGAGCGAGCAGATGGTCGAGCCGGTAGCGGCCATCCAGCGTCTTGCCCAGGTTCGGGTCGGTCAGGGCCGGGCTCATTTTGCGGACGCACCTGCCTGAACGGTGCGCGCGAAGCGGGCCAGAGTCACTAACGGATCCTTTCGAACATGAATACTACCTTTAATGTACCTAGGTGAGCTGACAATTTGCCGTTTAAACTCGAAATCCGCCAGTGGTGTTGACCGCTGGCGGATTTCGTATAGCGTCTCGGGTTGCGAGAATTACCTCGAGCGCAGCTCAATTAAGAAGCGCGGCGAGCTCGTGCTGCGCGACGCTTCAAGGCACGGCGCTCATCTTCGCTCATGCCGCCCCATACCCCTGCGTCCTGGCCGGACTCAATGGCCCACTGCAGGCAGGTTTCGGTTACTTCACATCGACGGCAGACGCTCTTGGCCTCTTCGATCTGCAACAGGGCCGGACCGGTGTTTCCCACTGGGAAAAACAGTTCCGGGTCCTTTTCCAGACACGCCGCGCGGCTACGCCAATCCATGCTTATTGATGCTCCTTGAAATCTGAGAGGGTCTGAAACGCCAACGGCAATCAACACACAGGCAACAACGACCTAGGAGTGAAATGAATTCCTGGTTGCCTAGTGGTTAACTTCTGGCGTTTCGAAAGGTCGGTGAAGTCCGTTCGGGCACTTCGTTTAACCAACCACATAAGGTTTTCATGTAACGCGGAAGTAAACAAGAGTCGCGGAAGTGAAAAGTTGCTGAATGCCTGAGGGCTTTCTCACATGGCATTTGGCCCTTGGATCCGCTAATTATCGGTGGTGTGGCGCGAACAACAGCGAAAGTCAATTGTTGCGGTTTGAGTTCCTGTAGAAGGTCAACGAAAATTGTTGATGTGAGCAACGAAAATACAACCCCGTCCCGCCCAACCAGTGTTTTCGTGGTTGCCGCGCTCGTCCTGATTGAAGCACTGGCTACCCTGGCGTACGCCATCAGCTACATGCTGAACCTGGATGCCAACGGAACAGTCAACATGGGCGGACAACTATTCATGCTGGCCCTTTGCTTGCTGCTTGCTGTTTGGCACGGCTCGGTTGCTATTAACTTCTTCAAGGGAAAAGCGTTCACTCGTGCTCCGATTATCGTTTGGCAACTATTCCAGCTCATCCTCTCCGTTTCGTTCCTGAGCTCCGACATCCCGATGGTGACGGCCGCGGGGGTCCTGTCCATTGTCATCGCCGGAACTACTGTGGTGATGCTCTTCGCTCCGAAGACGACCGCTTTCCTCGGAGACCGACCGAATCGCTGAAAGCCCGCCAGATAATTCGTACGGAATGTGAATCACACGAGGGTTGCCTCGTTTAGAGATGATGGCGGCCCAATAATCCTTGGACCCTTGGTCAATCTCCGGGTGGATCGGCGGCCAGTTCATCGGTTGAAGATCCTGCGGATGATGGGCTTCGACAACAATCACCTGGCGATCATCTAGCCCGTTGACGCTCATTCCCAAGTCGTAGGCGATCCTGTTGGACGGTGGAACGAATAGCGCGACACCGATCCCACTGGACTTCAGTGCCTCAATGAGCGGAGGCAGGCGCGAATCGCTAGTGGTTTCCAAGTACACGCAGAGCAATTCCTGCCGGTCCCCGGATGAGGCGTCATCGAGTGCCCGGACGAACCGATCCAAGTCCGTCAAGCCGCAAATATGCATGGCGTTCCAGCGTCCGGCGAGCACATCGCTCAACTGCCGGCGCTGTAGCATATCGGGACAGAGCACAATGGCTAGTTGCCCCGCTGGTCGAGGCACGGCTTCTCCATCAAAGGGCGAGAATCCCAGAAAAGTTTCCGGGCGCAGCGCAGATCCTGCAAAGATCTCTCTGGCCGTTGGCCGGACCGGCCAGGCGCTATCGGCGATGCTAGCCGAATGTGCGTGGGTGAGTTGGAAGACTTGCGGCGGTTGCCCGGAACTTAGTTTGACTCCGCGGCCAGGCAGCGGAGAACAGGCCGGAATCTTAGGCCAGATCATCTTCAACGACTCGGTGGCGTTGTACGGGAAAAACCATTGCTCGGTGCAAAGACCAGTGGACTTCAAGGCATTCTGGTCCCGGTCGACGGAACAAAGAACCATTGGCGATTCAGGCCCACCGAAGCGCAATAGCGTACCGAGTGCTTCATCCAAGCGTTGAAAATGCTGGGGGTGGATGTTGGACTGCAGCTGGGTGAGTGAATGTACAAGAATGATCAATGCCGGATCCTTCGGCATGGATTCCACGAAGTCGACAGCTTCGAAGAAGTCGTAGGGATCTTCACCAGTGACGACTTTGAGGTTCTTGGCGGCATCCGGAATTGGCGATGGGCCGAAGCACAATATTTTTCTTGTCGAATCCGCCAGGGAAGCAAATAGCATGCGTGCACCGGCTTCAGGCAGGCCGCAGATCAACGTTGATCGTGAACGGGCAGGGTCGAGGACCAGCGGCTCGAGCCGGGCCAGATGCAGGTTATCTGCAATGCCGCAGTAGATAGCCCCTCGCTCCTTCCCCTCCCAAGTCGGCGGCGATGGACATGGTTCTGATGGCAATGGCAACGCCGGAGCAAAACCGGATGCCGGCAGCTCCGTACCTGACCATCGTGAAGAAAGCTCGGAGGCATGGTCGCGCAATGGATCTCCGGTTGCTGATGCAACGCTCTTCTCGAATTGGCACAGGGGAAGCAAGGTGAGATCTTGGCGATTCCGCTCGAATAATTCGCCGTGCAGAGGTGGCTCGATGGCCAGATGGAATTGCAGACACCGAGTTGGCTTGGAAGCACTCTTGATGATCGCCTGGCCAGGGAAGAGGAATTTGGACGCTTGGACGGAGCCAACCAGTTCAATCGATTCGCCTGGGTCGTTGACCCTCAAAGCAATTGTCGTGTTCAAGTTCGCCTTGGTTTGCCCCGTCAATGCGCCAGCCGGCCGTTGCGTACTGAGAATCAGGTGGATACCGAGAGCCCGACCTACCGCAGCCAAGCGATCAATTCTGGCGCTGGCTTGAAGCAGGGTTTCGATGAAGACGCGAAATTCGTCAATGACGACCAGCAATCGAGGCAGGACTGGGCCGGGTTCAGCGAGATCTTGATATTCGGCAATGTCGCTGCAACCGTGATCCGCCAAAAGCTCTTCGCGCCGACGCACTTCATGCTCCAATTGCTCTAACGTACGCTGAGCCGCAGCTTCATCAAGGTCGCTTGCGAAGAGCTGGACGTGTGGCAAGCCTGCATAAACACCGAGCCCAGCTCCACCCTTGAAATCAATGAGCACGAGAGCGAGCTGAGCCGGCGAATAGTTGCAGGAAAAATCAGCGATGATGCGCCTGAGCGCTTCTGACTTGCCCGAGCCGGTCGTGCCGCATACCAGTACGTGCGGACCGTCCTCGTGAAGGTCGAGGAACACGTCCTCTTGCTGGTCATCCAGACCCAGAAGTGCACGTAGGCACCGGGAGCCAGAGGGCCTTGAGTCTGGATTCCTTGTTGCTGCTTTCTTCGGCAGCTGCACATATTGCTGCACCATCTTGTCGAACCGAGCGAGGCTCAGCGTGCTCAGGCTCTGAAGAACTAGCCGTTCGTCGGGCAAATGCGCGCAGACGGGGCTTGGAACAATCCAATTCTCCACAGACTCGGACAATACCGGCGAAATGCCCAGCACCAGTGTGCCGGAAATGGGTTTCGGTGATTGGGCAGTGACGTAAAGGGTGGCCAGACTTGCTTCCTCTTTCCTGAGGAAGCTCGATTCATCGGAAGCGGATAGATGGGACATGCAGACGTTGTTCATCAAGAGCAACGACGCAGGAAGACAGCGAATGCTGGGATCGATCACCAGCCGTAGCTGGCCGTCATGTATGGCGGGGAGGTATCGCGCCAGAACTGCGGCGAGAATCGATCCCGCACTTCGCCCTTGCACAGTCTTCAATTGCCAGACGCCCGGGGTGCTTGGGAAGAACACCGGACCAAACCAGGGTGCATCCGTCTTCGTCTTTCTGAGGCCTCGAAATATCTTGCGCACGCCCGTGGGAGAAGGGCGGGAGATTTCTTGGGGAGACCATAAGCCCTCGCCCCAAACCAAGGGTGGTATCCGGTTACAGGACAGGCCCAAAGAGGAAGCGTCCAGTCCAGCTACGAACGCTTCGCCAAGGTCCGGGGAGTATCTCGTTCTTGCGATGATCGCGGACGCCCGCTGCTCTTGTAATTCGCTTTTCCACCGACGCCGTTCCACCACCAGCTGACCCGCAGGTACCAACCCCATCAGGGCAGAAACGCCGCTCAGGACCAGGAAGAGCATTGAACCGGTAACCACGGCAAGCAAGACGCCGGAAATGATCGGGACAAATGCGGCTAAGGCCAATGCAATCAATCGGGACAGTTCGGGCTTTGAAGGTGCCTGGATTTCCAACTGTTCGGAGGAGACCAGATGACCGGCGTCGGCAGCTAATGGATCGCCTACGGCGAATTCGGTGTTGCCTAGCCGGAAGCGTGATCCCTGTTCCAATTCGACGGACTGACGGTGGCTTCCATCTGGCATGGCAATGTCTTGCTCGGCACTCGCGTGCAGGTGCAAGCCCTGTGCTGTCACGATGACCTTCGCATGATTCCTGGAAACCAGCGGATCTTCCAACCAGAGCGGGGCAGTTCGGCCGATGGCATGCTCTCCCTTCGAGAGCGGAATCCAGGCACCAGCGTCGGGGCCGCGAAGCACTAGCAGCTTGAGGCGCGAAGCAGCGGTGCCTGTGACGAGAGGGGGCTGGGGCAGTTCATGGAGCACGAGGCGATCGGCAGCAGACAGAGTCTCCAATTCTTCTATCCGCGTTGCTCCCGCAAACCATCGATGGTCCGGGAAGTTCCGCTGCAGGAGCACGGCGAGCTGCTCGCCCGAGATTCGCCCGGACATGACAAGTTCGAATTGTCTCGGATGCTGGAATTTTCGGGAAACCAGAAGCAATTCATAGCGGACCATGAGCCCTCCTGAAGGTGATGGAAAGTAGTCGTTCCCATCAAAACCAGCAATTTGGTCGGCATCGGGAAATATAAATCCCTTTGTGGAGAAAGAATTAAGAACTATCCACAACTGCAGCAACCTCTTGAAAGCGGTCTCCGCTGCAGATAGCATCCCTTGTCATACGAATAGGTATGCTGCACCGACGACGCGCTCGCCGATGGTCCCCGACTTCGGGATTCTCCAACAGGAAAGCCAAAGGAGCCAGTGGTGGATGCGCTGTCCATTGTCGAAGACGAAGTACGCGAGCTGGTCCGGCGTCGCGGATTGGACCCAGCCAAGCAGCCAGCGATGATCCGGGCCTTAATAGACGAAGTCATCCGAGACTACGACGAACGCGCATTGCTTGGAGCTGTGCCTTCACTTGGATCGCTAGAGGCCGCCCAACGTTCAGTTTTCGACAACGTGTCCGGTTTTGGGCCGTTGCAACCCCTGCTGGATGATCCTTCTGTCGAGGAAATTTGGGTCAATTCGCCGCATCAAATTTTTTGCGCCAGAGGCGGCCAAAGCGAACTGACCCACATCCGCATGGAATCGGCCGAAATTGCAGCACTGGTAGAACGGATGCTCAAGTCCTCTGGCAGGCGCCTGGATCTTTCCCAACCATTCGTCGACTGCCAGTTGCCCGATGGGTCTCGTCTGCACGTCGTGATTCCGGATATCACCCATGAGCATTGGGCCATAAACATTCGCAAGTTCATAGCACGCGCAGGAAAGCTTGAAGACCTGGTCGAGCTTGGATCATTGAGCGAGCAAGCGGCGAGGTTCCTTTCCATCGCCATCGGCGCAGGTCTTAATGTCATCGTGACTGGACCTACCCAAGCCGGCAAAACCACAATGCTCAACTGCCTGGCATCAGCGATCGGCCCCAGGGAACGAATCATCACCATCGAGGAAATTTTCGAGCTCAATCTCTCGCTACGGGATGTCGTTGCGATGCAAACTCGTCTCGCCAATCTTGAAGGAACTGGCGAAATCACCATGCGCCGATTGGTCAAGGAAGCTCTGCGCATGCGCCCTGAACGCATCATTGTCGGCGAGGTTCGCGAAGCAGAGTCCTTGGATATGCTGATTGCGTTGAACTCGGGAATCGCGGGGCTGTGCACCTTGCATGCGAATTCTGCCCGTGACGCGATCACGAAAATTTGCACCTTGCCCCTGCTTGCCGGACCGAACATCACCAGCGACTTCACCATCAAGACGGTAGCCGCATGCATTGACCTAGTTGTCCATTGCGTACGAAGCCCCCAGGGCCATCGCTACGTCAACGAAATTCTCAGTGTGCGCAATCGAGTGGAGGAGGGGCAAATTGAGTCCTCGACGCTTTTCGAACGGCAGGCCGATCGTCTGCAACCGGCCAGGGGCGCTGATTGGTCGCATGAAAAGTTCGATGTAGCTGGCATCAATATTGCCGACCTGATGGCGGTGTAGCGGTGGTTGCTTTCTTTGCTCTCCTTGGCGGGCTAGGCATTGCCCTCCTGATTGACTGGTTGCTGTTTGCCCCGTGGGAGAAATCGCCTAAACGCAGCTCGGCGATCAAGAACGCATTGCTCCATGCTGGCATGAGCAATCTGGCGCCGACAAAATTCATCGCTATTTGCGCGGTCTGCGGCCTGACTTTCGCGTTGGTGACCTTGGGACTCACCGCTTCGTGGCTCTTCGCCGTCGTGTTTTGCCTCTTTGGGTCATTTGCACCATGGGTCTATCTACGCCATCAGGCAGCAAAACGCCACGCGGCGTTGCAAGAACAATGGCCCGAGGTGGTTGACCATTTGCGAAGCGCTATCCGGGCAGGTCTCTCGCTTCCTGAAGCCTTGAGCCAGTTGGCAGTGGTGGGACCGGGCGTATTGCGGCCTCTATTCCGGGACTTCGCTTTGGACTATCGAGCCACCGCGAACTTCGCCGTGGCACTGGACCAGCTGGGCGAACGATTGGCAGACCCGGTAGCTGACAAAATTCTCACGACATTGCGCATCACCCGTGAGGTCGGAGGCACCGACTTGGGCCATACGCTCACAACGTTGTCGGCATTCCTGCGAGATGACGTGCGAACACGAGGAGAACTCGCGGCCAGGCAATCATGGATTGTTTCAGCAGCACGTCTGGCCGTGGCGGCGCCGTGGATCTTGCTGCTGGTCCTGGGCACCCAGGAAGCGGCGAAAGATGCGTATATGACATTCGGGGGAGTGATCGTGCTCGGCCTCGGCATGGTGGTTTCGTTCGTCTGCTATCGAATCATGCTCCGGCTTGGTACCTTGCCAGTAGAAGAACGAGTGCTGGCATGAGCAGCTATACGTCATGGGCGGCGCTTTGCGGTTTGGGACTTGGTCTCGGACTATGGCTGGTCTTCGTGAACCTGCCGGGCTGGCGCAGAATGGCCTTCGCTGATCGTATTGCGCCGCACGTCCGTGTCGGCGTTCGAGGCTCGCGCATGCTGGAAGACTCCTGGCACTCGGACTCCGGGCACTCGGCTTTGGGCCAGCTAGCTGCCCCTATGCTGCAGCAAATCAAGAAGCTGGCTAGCTTGCACAGTCCTTCTGCGGATACGCTCCGGAAGCGCCTGAACGCTGCAGGATTGGACATGAGCCTCGTTGACTATCGGTCCCAGGAAATTGTTTATGCTTTGGCTGGTTTGGTAGCAGGTTCTGCATTCATGGCTCTTGCTGCCGTCCAGTATCAAGTTTCTTTGTTCTTATCAGTGCTGGTTGTCATTGGTTTTGGAATTTCGGGCTACGCCTTGCGTGGTTGGTGGCTTGGCGAACAGATCCACCGGCGGTCCAGAAAAATATTGACTCAATTCCCCACCGTGGCCGAGGTGCTGGCGCTAACTGTCGGCGCGGGCGAATCCACAACGGGAGCAATCGAGAGAATATCGCGAATCTGCCATGGAGTGATCGGCGAGGAATTCACGAAGACCTTGAACGACATTCACGCAGGTACGCCAATGGTCCAAGCTATGCAGAATATGTCTGACCGGATGCAAGTTGGGGCGATGACGCGCTTTGTCGATGCGATCGTTGTTGCCACAGAGCGGGGCACGCCCTTGGCACAAGTGCTCAGAGACCAGGCACAGGATGTTCGCGATGCATCGAAACGCGAACTTATGGAAGTTGCCGGAAAACGTGAAATTTCCATGCTCATCCCGGTGGTATTCGGGATTCTGCCGCTCACGATCGTTTTTGCCGTATTCCCCGGCCTAGCGCTATTGGAGATGAGCTACTGAACGGTGCACAGAAAATCTTGAATATCTCACTATGAATTCTTTTAGCACGTTGGAAGGGCTGTCATGAACCACGTACAACAAATGATGCTCAAACTGGCAATGCAGATCATCGCAGCCGGTGAACTACTCATTCATAAGCTTTCTCCGAAACTCAGGGATAGCAGAGGCGACGTTCCGGGGTGGGTCATGATCACGCTCATGTCTGCTTTGCTGGTCGCCGCGTTGCTGGCCATCGCAGGACCTAGGCTGCAGGACCTGTTCAACCAGGCCATCGATCGAGTTTCCGGATTGGGATAACCGTTCATGAGCTCCGGCGCGCGGTTATCTGGATCTCCGAGTTCGTCGGAGTCCACGCGCAGCGAGCGCGGGTCTGCTGTAGCGGAATTTGTCATGGTGACAACGTTGCTTGTGGTGATCGCGATGACGCTTGTCCAGCTCGCGCTGGTTCTGCATGTGCGCAATACGCTGATTGACGCGGCTTCCAACGGCGCCCACTACGGTGCCCTGGCCAATCGTTCAGCGGCAGACGCCCAAGGCAGAACGCGGACATTGATCACCGAAAGCCTGCATGGTGGATTCGCCCGTGACATTGCCGTGAGCACCACTCCAGTAGGGGACAGCCAGTTGGTTACCGTATCGGTCAGCACCCGAGTGCCATTGATCGGACTCTTGCCCAATGGGTGGGACTTGCACGTGAAAGGAGAAGCAGTGCGTTATGGGTAGAGCCAAGAATCTGGCTACCGCCATGCATCGCAGAATCCGGAATGAAGATCGTGGAAGTGCGGTAGTGGAGTTCGTTTTCGCTTCAACCGTCTTGCTGATTCCCCTGGTGTACCTGATACTGGCCGCCGGCCAGCTTCAAGGAGGCAGCTATGCCGTGGTTGGTGCTGCAGATCATGCCGCCAAGGTCTTTGCCGCCGCCGAAGACCCTGCGCAGGCGAGGAACGAAGCACACGCTGTGGTGCGAAGAACCATGAACAATTTTGGGTATCGCAACGCCCGCACTTCAATTCGTTGCGAAAAGGAATGCTTGAGCCCGGGCAGTGTCGTCACCGTGACTGTAGCCTTGGATGTCCCGCTTCCTTTCGTATCCGAATGGGTCGAGGCGTCCGCATTCACCGTGGATTCCTCCGCGTCGCAAAGGACTGATCGATTTGGCTAGGCCGCAGCGTGTCGTCCGGAATCTGCGGAATGAGGATGGGCAATCCTTGGTGATGGCAATCGGCCTGTGCGCCATCACATTGCTGACCATTTCCGTGGTGCTGGCAGCCAGCGCCGTCAACCTCAAAGCGCGCCAGCTGTTGTCAATTGCCGACGGAGCGGTCGTGGCTGCCGTAGATGAATTCGAGTTCGTTGCGGACAACGGCAACCCAAGGATCCAGCTGAACCAGCAACGCGTGCAGCAAGCAGTGCAGCAGTACCTTTCAGATGTTGGTGCGGCCGGCCGGGTCGAGGATCTGCGAATCGGCCGGGTTCAGATCATAGCCGATGGCCAAGGTGCCAATCTCCAGTTGAGCGGTTCGGTGCAACCGCCGATAGTAGGGTGGCTTGTTCCCGATGGAGTGCCGATATCAGTCGAATCATCCGCTCGAACCGTATTGAGCAGGTAATCACCGCGTCGGCCGCCGGACTCAATGATCAGAGGCCAAATGACGTAGTCTTAGAAGACCATGGCAAAAACTGACTTCTCCGCTGAAATCCGCTCACTGCGTTCTACATTCGCCGCAATTGAAGACGTGAGCGATGTCGAGCAGATCAAAGCTGACATCGCAGTCCTCTCGGAAGAAGCGGGCGCTCCCAACCTCTGGGATGATCCGGCCGCTGCGCAAATCGTCACCAGCAAGCTATCTCATCGCCAGTCCGAGCTGGAACGGCTGACTCGGCTGCAGACGCGAATCGATGATTTGGAAGTCCTGGTTGAGCTTGCCGAGCTCGAAGAAGACGACGATACGCTGGATGAAGCGGACAAGGAGCTCACCAGCATCCAAAAGGCCCTTGCTGAACTCGAGATAGTTACCCTCCTCAACGGCGAATTCGATGCCCGAGGTGCGGTTGTCACGATTCGCTCTGGTGCCGGTGGTGTTGACGCCGCGGACTTCGCGGAGATGCTCCTGCGCATGTACCTACGTTGGGCTGAACGCCGTGGATACAAGGCCACTGTCATGGACACCTCGTACGCCGAAGAAGCCGGCCTCAAATCGGCAACCTTTGAAATTGATGCCCCGTATGCCTTCGGCACGCTCTCTGTAGAAGCCGGTACCCACCGCCTGGTGCGCATCTCGCCATTCGATAATCAGGGTCGTCGCCAGACTTCGTTTGCGGCCGTGGAAGTCGTGCCGCTGATTGAGCAGACCGACACTATCGAAATCCCGGAATCTGAAATCCGCGTGGACGTGTTCCGCTCCTCGGGGCCTGGTGGCCAGAGCGTCAACACCACCGACTCCGCGGTACGCATGACGCATATTCCTACCGGCGTCGTCGTCTCGATGCAGAACGAGAAATCGCAGATCCAGAACCGTGCTGCCGCGCTTCGAGTTCTGCAGTCGCGCTTGCTGCTCTTGAAGAAGGAGCAGGAGGACGCGCAGAAGAAGGAACTTGCCGGCGATGTGAAGGCATCCTGGGGTGACCAAATGCGCTCCTACGTGCTTAACCCGTATCAAATGGTCAAGGACCTGCGAACGGAACATGAAGTGGGCAATACCCAGGCGGTGCTTGACGGTGAAATCGACGATTTCATCGATGCAGGCATTCGCTGGCGTGCAGGACAACGTCGACCAAGCAAGTAGGCGGTCTCGCTAACACTGACCGCGGTGGATTCTTCTGTCATGTAAGGTGTAAGCATCATCACCGTTGCGGAGCCTGCTGCGCCAATTACAGCTAGTCATGCCGAAGCAGCGCACTTCGCGTTAGCTGGACGTACGGCACGAATCTTGCAACACGCCTTATATTTCGGCTGGTTCGCAACTTTGCACCGATAGTCTTTGGAAGACTGGCGCATCAATAGACGTTTGATCTCGAGATTGGTGTTCGTGGGTCGCGCCCCGACGAAGACTAGCGATTGAAGACATGATTAAATTCGAAAACGTCTCGATGGTTTACGAGCCGAAGCAGCAGAATGCGGCTTTGGACGAGGTAAGCATCGAGATAGACCGTGGCGAATTCGCCTTCCTGGTTGGTGAATCCGGTTCGGGTAAGTCGACCTTCCTCAGCTTGGTGCTGCGCGAAAAGCGCTCCACCGACGGATCCGTCTACGTAGCCGGACAGAACCTCAACCGCATACCGAGCCGTCGTGTGCCCAAGCTGCGCCGCGACATCGGGTTCGTTTTCCAGGACTTCCGCCTCTTGCGTGAGCGTACGGTCTTCGACAACGTCGCGTTCGCCATGGAAGTCATCGGTGCTTCCCGTGCCCAGATCCGCGAGCGAGTGCCGGACGCATTGAAAATGGTCGGCCTTGAAGACAAAGCACGCCGCAAGCCAACCGAGCTTTCCGGTGGCGAGCAGCAACGCGTTGGCATTGCCCGCGCCATTGTGAACAGGCCGTCGATTCTGCTGGCCGATGAGCCTACTGGCAACCTTGACCGCAAGAACAGCATCGAAGTGATGAACGTGCTCAATCGCATCAACCAGAACGGCACGACCGTCCTGATGGCTACGCACGCGCACGAGCTGGTGAGCGAATACCGCCACCGCGTTATTGAACTGAAATGCGGACGAGTCATCCGCGATGAAATTGATGGCCAGTACACGCCGATGACCACTGTGGTGAACCAGGACGGCTCGCGCGAACTGCTCGTCGGCGATTCGGCCGTGGAGTACGACGAAGAATCGCAGGTTGCCGAGGATAAGAAAGACGAGGACCAGTGAGACTAGGATTTATTCTCCGCGAAGCGGCGAAGGGCCTGCGGCAAAACGTCGTCATGGTTGTTTCCGTGGTGCTGGTGACCTTCGTATCGTTGACCTTCGTTGGCGCTTCGGTGTTGCTTCAGCTCCAGATCAACCAGATGAAGGGCTACTGGTACGACCGCATGGAAGTCGCGGTGTACCTCTGCGATGACACGAGCACCTCGCCGAACTGTGCCGGCAGTGCGGTTACCGAGGAACAGCGGCAGAACATCGAGGAGATGCTCAAGTCCGAGCAGCTCGCCCCATACATCAAGGAATTCGCCTACGAATCCAAAGAACAGGCGTACGAGAACTTCCTTGACCAATATGAGAACTCCGCGTTGGTCGACCAGGTTACTGCAGAACAACTTCCCGAATCCTTCCGCGTCGCACTGGTTGATCCGGAAAAGTATCCGGTGATCAACGAAGCGTTCTCCACCGTTGAGGGCGTTGACTCGGTAATTGACCAACGCGAACTGCTTGAAAAGGTATTCCAGTTGGTGCGCGTGGCTTCCGCTGCCGCCGCCGTCGTGGCAATCGTGATGATTGTTTGCGCGGTGTTGCTCACCGGGACGACCATTCAGCTCTCGGCCATGCACCGTCGGCTCGAAACGACCATCATGCGGCTGGTCGGCGCTTCGAAAGCAACGATTCAATTGCCATTCATCATCGAAGGCGTGATCGCGTCGCTGATTGGCGGCCTGCTGGCTTCGGGCACGCTGTGGTTGCTGCTGAAGTTCCTCGTTGAGGACAAGTTGGCCAACGAAAACGTCGGTGTCGCGTTCATCTCCACCACCGAAATATGGCTAGTTGCTCCGATACTCTTGATTATTGGTATCGTTTTGGCCACAATTTCATCAGTGGTAACGTTGAAGCGTTACCTTAAGGTTTAGCCGAAACGTTATCTAGGCTTGAACTGAAGTACGCAATTTCTTAAAGGAGCTTTATGCTGTCGAACGCCGTGCGACGTAAATTCTTACGCGCCTCTATCGGTGGAGCTATGGCTCTTGCGCTCACTCTGCCAGCGGGCCTTGTGGTCGCTGACGAGCTGGACGACAGGAAAGCTCAGGTCGAGAAGAACATCGAAAACCTCGAGACCGACATGGAATTCCTGGATGCCGACATCCAGGAAACCGACAAGAAATTGCGTGACCAGCAGGCGCAGGTACCCATTGCCCAGCAGGCATTGGCTGACGCGCAAAGCCGCGTAGCCAATGCGCAGGCAACCCTCTCCGATCTGAACAACCGCTTGATCAGCGCGCAGGCGACTCGGGATGAAGTGGCCCAGCAGATCGAAGAGAACACTGCGAAGTTGTCCGAAGCAGAAGACGCGATGGCGCAGATTGCCTCGGAAGCCTATAAGCGCGGCGGTGTCTCGGGCGGGCTGGACATGATCCTCAACATGGATTCGGCAACCAAGATGGCCGACGGCCTGGACATGGCCAATCGTGCCATGGAATCCCAGAATGCCGCATACAACGATTTGGCCCAGGAACAGGCCAACAACGAAAGCAACAAGCTTCGCCTGGTTGCCGTGGAGAAGGAAATCTCCTCCCTAAAAGCCCAGGCGGAGGAAGCCTTGGCGCAGGAACAGGCAGCGCGAGATGCTGCGCAGAACGCCAAGAACGAGCTGGATGCACTGGTAGCCAGCACCGAAGCGCTCAGCGCCGAACTCGAAGCGCAGAAGCCGCGCATCCAGGCGAAGCTGGAATCGCAGCAGAAGGAATACGCTGCGGTCAATCAGGAGATCAAGGAACGCCAGGAGCGCCTGATCCGGGAGGCCGCCGAGCGCAAGCGCAAGGCAGAAGAAAAGGCGCGTCGCGAAGCAGCGGCCGAGCGAAAGCGCATTGCCGAGGAAAAGGCCGCCTACGAGGCTGAGCAGGAACGCAAGGCTGCCGAAGCCCGTGCGGAGAAAAAGACCTACAAGAAGAAGTCCTACGTTGCACCGAAGTCCGAGCCGAAGTCTTCGGACTACGCCGAGCCAAGCAGCTGGGGATTAATTAAGCCGACCAACAGCAACCGTATGACCTCGACCTTCGGATGGCGCCCAACGCCAGCCGGAACCATCGATTACGGTGGCCGCGGCGGCTATGTCCACGCGGGTATCGACTGGGGCTTCGGCGGCCAGTGCGGCTCGCCAGTCATGGCGGCAGCATCCGGCGAAGTCTGGATGGCCGGCTGGGGTGGATCCGCGGGCAACAAGGTCACCCTCTCGCATGGAGTCATCAAGGGCAAGGCCTTGGCCACCAACTACCACCATATGTCCCGCATCGCGGTCAGTGTCGGCCAGTATGTGAAGCAGGGCCAGGTCATCGGCTACGTTGGTACCACCGGCAATTCGACCGGCTGCCATCTGCACTTCGAAACGATCATCAATGGATCACAGGTGAACCCATTGGGACTTCTCTAGCGCTAGACTTGTAGTCTGTGCGCGGGAATCCGCCCGCGACATGCAAGGAGTAAAGTGGCTAAGAAGAACCAAGAAGATCGAGTCATCGCGAGCAACCGCAAGGCGCGCCACGATTTTGAAATCCTCGACACCTTCGAAGCTGGCATGGTGCTCACCGGTACCGAAGTGAAGTCGCTGCGCGAAGGCAAAGCCTCGCTCGTTGACGGTTTCGGCCAGTTCTACCGCGATGAGCTGTACATCGAGAACATCTACATCCCCGAGTACCTCAATGGATCGTGGACTAATCATGCCGCTCGTCGTCGGCGAAAGCTCTTGCTGCACCGCCAGGAACTTCTGAAGATCGAGCGCAAGATCGGTGAAGCCGGCCTGACTGTCGTGCCGCTGAGCTTGTACTTCAAATCCGGTCGGGCGAAGCTGGAAATCGGTGTCGCCCGCGGTAAGCGCGAGTACGACAAGCGGCAGACCCTGCGTGAAAAGCAGGATAACCGCGAAGCATTGCGTGCCATGCGCGAACGCAACCGCGGCAACGCGTAAGCAGAGGTTGTGGCGCATTTCGCATTGGGGCAACCCGGCGTGATGCGCTATGATTGATGAATACGCCCTAGGGTGTGGTTGTATCCGGGAAGCCGGGACTGACAACAAAATACGGGGATGATCGGTTTCGACGGTGTGAGTCGCGACAGATGAAGCGGGCCGAGGACGCAAAGTTATCTCGTAAACGCTCTTTGCAAACCAATAAGTGCCGAATCAAAGCGCACTGACTTCGCTCTCGCTGCCTAAGCAGCCAGACGGTCCGTTAGCCAGGGGACGCTATCGCCCCTGTTCCTAACGTCATTTAGATAGCCAATGTATTCAGCAGTTGTTGCCGCTGCCGGATACACATTCAGGCAACTGTGCCCGGATCAACCACATGTTTGCGTGATGGTTGGGGCAGAGAAAATCCACAGCAAACTGCGCCCGGAGAAGACCTGGCAACACCACATCGGACGGGAGTTCAATTCTCCCCATCTCCACAAATTCCAGCTCCGGATCCAAGCCCACAAGATTGGATCCGGAGCTTTTTGCTTGCCTTGAAGTCAGCTGCCGCATCGCGAGCCTGTTCGCGGGATGGAGAATTTGCACATAGACTTGAGATGAAAGTCGAAGGCTTTGAATGGCCACGTGCGCAGAAACGGAGTGAGATTGAAGTCGATGGGTAAAAAAAGTTCCCAACGGGTATCGCCTTTCCTCTCAGCAACCTATGCAGCAGTGGCATTCCTCTTGGAAGTAGGATTGCTCTTCGCAGCGGCACTCGCCGCTATCGCTTTCATCCCATGGCCGACCATTCCAGCAATCCTCGTCGTGGTCATTCCGCTGCTTATCCTGTGGTCGATCTTCTTCTCACCGAAGGCAGTCATCAAGCTGCGGCTGCGGACGCGCCTGCTCTTGATCCATATCATCTACCTCATCGGCGCCTACGTGCTTTGGCTGAGCGTCGACCATTCCTTCTATGACCAGTCCCAGATCTGGGCGATCGGCATGCTCTCACTGACCGGCATCAGCGCCATCCTGGTGCTCGCTACCGGCGGCTACGTGGTCCCGCACGACCGGACCAAGAAGCCGGAGAGGCCGCTTCCGAACCGAGCACGAACCGGCGCCCCCAAGGGACGCCGCGCAGCACGCTAGCGAACAGCACATGCCAAGCCTTCCGGCTTGGCATGTGCTGTTTCCGGCTAGAAGAGCCCAGCCAGCTGGAAGCCGAGCCATGCGGCAAGCACGGCTCCAACCAGCGTGCCCAGGGCGTTGGCCAGGCTCGCCGCGATGCGGCCTGACTGCAGCAGCCGGACCGTTTCGAAGCTGGCCGTGGAAAACGTCGTGTAGCCGCCGAGCAGTCCCGTACCGATGGCCGCCAGCCATTGCGCAGACAGCAGCTGCTGGGCCAGCAGCCCGGTCAGCACGCCAAGGGCGAAGGAGCCTGAAAGGTTGACCAGGATCGTCCCCCAAGGCAGAGGGGCGGGAAGCCACCGCCTGATCAGGGCATCAAGCACGAAACGCAGGCAGGCGCCAAGGCCGCCGCAGAGCGCAACTGTGAAAAACAAGCCGGGGGAGAGCACTACCGGGCTCCTCCCGCTGTTCGGGCCGCACGCCTCGCCGCGAGGGCAATGCCGCACCAGGTAGCCAAAGCGCCACAGATCACCGTGGGCAGAGCATAGGCCAGCGCCGGGAGCACCGCACTGGATGAGAACAGCAGCATGCTGTCGGTGGCCAGCGCACTGTAGGTGGTGAAGCCGCCCATGAAACCGGTGCCCAGCAGCAAGCGCTGCCGGCGGCGCCGTCCCTCGCTGCCGCCGCCGTGCGACAGCGCCTCCAGCAGCAGGCCGAGCAGGAAGGCTCCCAGCATGTTGGCGGCGAAAATCGCGATCGGGAAACCGCCAGCGGAAGGCAGCAGCAGGCCCAGTCCTTGCCGGGCGGCTGTCCCGGCGGCGCCGCCAAGGAACACCAGCAGCAGGGAACCCGGGGCCAGGGAAGAAGGCGACGCGGTGTTCTGCGCGCTGCGCGATGGCGGAGGGGTCATGAACTCTGGATCTGTTCTGCTCGGCGGGCGGGGAGTGGCGGGACCAGAAGCACCGGATGGCGCTGGCGGTGCGTCAGATGCAACGCCACGGAGCCGTTGAGCAGCTCGCGGATGACGTTGGCCATGGATCGCTGGCGGACTCCGAGCACGATCAGCGCCGCATCATGCCGCACGGCAAGCCGCGCCAGCTGCTGCCCTGGCCCGCCAGCGGTGGCGTGCGCCTGCCAGTGGACTTCCGTGCCCGCAAGCTGGGCCTCGAGCTGGAGCAGCAGCTCCTGCGGGAAGCGGACGATGGCTTCCTCACCGGATTCGGGATCCAGCGGTGCGCTGCGTACGGTGCCGTCGGGCAGTTCTTCGAGAGGGTAGCCGGTGGCATCGACATGCACGCACAGCAGCCCGGTGCCCAGTGCGCCAGCCAATTGCGCGGCAGTGGCCAGCACGTGGGGAGCGAACCGGTCGGGCACGCCGAGAATGATCGGTCGCTGCTCCATCCGGCCTCCCTGGGGTCTTGGGCTGTTCTTCATTCTCGCACAGCCCGCAGCTAGGCCTTGCGCACCCAGATCAGCGAGGCCTCGATGAAATCCAGCTGATGCGGCAGCTCGATCCCCGCCCCGGGCACCAGGCCCTGGGCGGCGGCACGGCGCAGGAACTGCGGATCCTCGTCGCTGATCCGGTCGATGACCGCCCTAGTTCCGGTAAAGCGGTCCAGCCGGATCGCGGCAGAAACCGGCAGCACCCCGTCGGCGCTGGGGATCGCATCGCCGTGCGGGTCATGGCGCGGGTGGCCCAGCCGGGCGTCCAGGGCGTTGATGAACCGGTCGGTGACGGTGTGCTCCAGGGCCTCGGCCTCGTCGTGGACCTCGTCCCAGCCGTAGCCCAGCTCGTCGCGCAGGAAGGTCTCCAGCAGCCGGTGGCGGCGCACCATGCGCAGCGCCTCGCGCCGGCCGGTGGCGCTGAGCGTAATCGCCCCGCGCGGCACATGGTGGACCAGCGACTTGGAGGCGAGCTTTTGCACCATGGCGGTGGCCGAGGCGGGGGACAGGCCCAGCTGGTCGGCCAGCGCACCGGTGCCGACGTCAGCGTCTTCCCATTCGGTGAGCGCGTATAGCGCCTTGAGGTAGTCCTCTTCGCTGGTGGTCAGCCCGGCCGGTCCGCGGCGTGCAGGTGCCATGATCGTCTTGGCGCCTAGCTGCGGTTCAGGAAGGGCAGGATCGCCTCGTGCAGCTTGCCGTTGCTGGCCAGCGCGTTGCCGCCATGGCAGCCTTCCGCCCCGGCCACCGAGGTGAAGCGGCCCCCGGCCTCGCGCACCACCGGCACCAGCGCGGCCATGTCGTAGAGCTCCAGCTCGGGTTCGAAGGCGGCGTCGACCGCGCCTTCGGCCACCAGCGCGTAGGAGAGGAAATCCCCGTAGCCGCGGGTGCGCCAGGCGGTGCCCAGCAGCTCCAGCAGGCCATCTAGCTTGCCGGCGTCCTTCCAGCCGTTCAGCGAGGCGTAGGACAGCGAGGAGTCTTCCAGCGCGCTGACCGAGGAGACGGCGAGGCGGCGGGTGGCGGTGGCCCCGGGGACGGTGCCCGGTTCGCTGACGTAGGCGCCCAGGCCGGTGGCCGCATGCCAGCGGCGGGTCATCGCCGGAGCGGAAATGACGCCGAGCACCGGCTCGTCGTCGATGAGCAGCGCGATCAGCGTGGCCCACACCGGCACGCGGCGCACGAAGTTCTTCGTCCCGTCGATCGGGTCGATCACCCAGCGGCGGGTCGAATCCCCGTGCACGCCGAACTCCTCGCCGAGCACCGAGTCGCCGGGGCGGTGGGCGGCCAGTTCGGCCAGGATCAGCTGCTCGGCGCCGCGATCGGCATCGGAGACCGGGGTCATGTCCGGCTTGGATTCGACCACCAGGTCGTTGGCGCCGTAGCGGGCCAGGGTGAAGGCGTCGACGTTGTCGGCCAATGCCAGGGCGAAGTCGAGATCTTGCTGCAGGGTGTATTCAGCCATGGTTATGCGGCGCCTACTGCGCGCCGAGCTCCTTTTCGTGCGTGGTTTCCTCGGTGGCGACCAGCCGGCGGTAGGAGGCCAGGCGGTTGGACGCCTGGCTGCCCTCGGCCTCGGCGGCCCAGGCTTCCAGCGCGCAGCCGGCCTCGCCGGCCGCATGGGTGCAGCCGCGCGGGCAGCCGGTGGCGATCTCGGCCAGGTCCTCGAAGGCGGCCAGGATATTGTCCGGATCCACCAGCCCCAGCCCGAAGGAGCGGATGCCCGGGGTGTCGATCAGCCAGGATCCGGGGGTGTCGCCCAGGCGCAGGGCCAGCGCGTTAGAGGAGGTGTGCCGTCCGCGGCCGGTGACCGCGTTAACGTGCCCGGTGGCGCGGGTCGACCCGGTCAGGGCGTTGACCAGGGTGGACTTGCCCACCCCGGAGTGGCCGAGCACCACCGAGACGCAGCCGGAGAGCAGCTGCTCCAGTTCGGCCAGGGCACCGGCATCCAGCCGGGCGCTGGAGCCGTCGGCGCTGCGGGCGTCGATGCCCGAGGCCTCGGCCGCGGTGGTGCGGGAGATGACCACGGGGAAGTCCAGCCCCTCGTAGTGGGTGAGGAATTCGGCCGGGTCCTTCACATCGGCCTTGGTCACGCAGAGCACCGGCTGGATGCCGGCGTCGTAGGCGGCGACCAGCGCGCGGTCCACGAAGCCGGTGCGCGGCTCGGGGTTCGCGGCGGCGACGACGATGACCAGCTTGTCTACATTGGCCACTACCACGCGCTCGGTTGCGTCGGTGTCATCGGCGCTGCGGCGCAGCAGGGTGCTGCGCTGTTCGATGCGCACCAGCCGGGCCAGGGTGTCGGGCTTGCCGGAGGTGTCGCCGACCAGCCCCACCAGGTCCCCGGGCACGATCGCCTGGCGGCGCAGCTCGCGGGCGCGGGCGGCGATGACGATGCGCTCGGTGGCGGTGTCCTCGTCGAGGATCGCAGTGTAGCGGCCGCGGTCCACGGTGATGATGCGGCCGATCACCGCCTGCTCGTAGGCCGGGCGGTCCTTGGTGCGCGGACGGCTGCCCTTCTTGTTCGGGCGCACGCGCACCGAGGATTCGTCGTAGTCGGAGTAGCGCATCAGCCCTGGCCCCTTGCGGTAGCCGCCATGGAGCTCCACAGCTGCGGGAAATCGGGCATGGTCTTCGCGGTGGTGGCAATGTTCTGCACGCGCACCCCGTCGATGGCCAGGCCCAGCAGGGCGCCGGCGGTGGCCATGCGGTGATCCTCGTAGGACTCGATATCCGCGGCCCGCAGCGGGCCCGGGACGATCTGCAGCGCGTCGGCGGTCGCGGTGACGCGCGCGCCGACCTTCGACAATTCGGCTTCCAGCGCGGCCAGCCGATCGGTTTCATGCCCGCGCAGGTGCCCGATGCCGCTCAGCGTGCTCGGCGCATCGGCCAGCACGCACAGGGCGGCTAGGGTCGGGGCCAGCTCGGAGGCGTCGGCGTAGTCGATCCCGCGGATTGTTCCGGTGCCGCGCACGCAAAGCACGCCGTCATCGCCCAAGCTTGCCTGAGCGCCCATCGCGGTCAGGATCTCGACCCACTTGCCGCCCACCTGGGTGGTCTTCGCGGGCCAGAAGGGCACGCGCACGGTGCCGGCGGTGGCCAGCGCGGCGGCCAGGAACGGGCCGGCGTTGGACAGGTCGGGCTCGACGGTGACGGTGAAGCCCTGAAGCTGCCCCGGTGCGATGCGCCAGCCGCGCGCATCGGCATCGACCTGCACGTCCACGCCGAGCTCGCGCAGGGTCTGCACCGTCATCGCGATGTGGTCGGGGGAGGCGATCGGCCCTGGTGCGGCGCGCAGCGCCAGCCCGCCGGGCAGGGCCTGGCCGACCAGCAGCAGCGCGGAGATGAACTGCGAGCTGCCCGAGGCGTCGATGACCACTTCGGCGTCCTGCTTCATGGCGCTGGCATCGATGGTGAAGGGCAGCATTCCGGCGGCGCCGGCATAGTCGATGCGGGCGCCGAGGTCCGCCAGCGCGTCGAGCACCGGGGCCATCGGGCGCACGCGGGCCGCTTCGTCGCCGTCGAAGGCCACCGTGGCGCCGGCGACGGCGGCCAGCGGGGGCACGAAGCGCATCACCGTGCCGGCCAGGCCGCAGTCGATGGACAGCGGGCCCGCGGCCAGCTGGCCCGGGGTGATGACCACGGTGGTGGAGCCATCGGCCTGCCCGATGCGCTCGATGCCTACCCCGAACTCGGCCAGGGCGCGCAGCATCAGCTCGGTGTCGCGGCTGATCAGCGTGTTGTGGATGGCGGAGGGGGAGGAGGCCAGGGCCGCAAGGATCAGATACCGGTTGGTCAGCGACTTCGACGCGGGCACCTGCACGGTGGCATCCAGGCCGGTGGCGGCGAAGGGCGCCGCCCACCAGTTCTCTTCTGCCTCGTGCAGCTGGTTGGGTCGGTTGCCGGGGGCGCTTGCGGTGCTGATTGGTAGATCCTTCGGCTAGATGCTTCACTTTGGGGACGCGGGCAGCGCTTGAAGCACTGTGCGCCCACTGCTTAATCCTAGCCGAGATCGGTACGGGAATAAGGTTTGCGCCCCGTTGGTTATGCCTAGTGTGACGATACGACAGGACACTTCAAGTGCCGGCGGCACCGCCTGCGCACTGGCAGAGGCCCCACGCCTGGCCCGGGCCCGTGCTGGCGCGCGCATAAAGCCGGTTGAACGCGTAGACTCGGCAGTGATGAATAATGTGAGCGTGGACGAGAATTTGCCCGATGCGGCCTCTGAGTCCGAACAGCAGCGCCGCGAACGCTTCGAGCGTGATGCGATGCAGTACGTGGACCAGCTCTATTCGGCTGCCCTGCGCATGGCGCGCAACCCGTCGGATGCCGAAGATCTGGTGCAGGAGGCCTACACCAAGGCCTATTCCGCGTTCCACCAGTACAAGCCTGGCACCAACCTCAAGGCGTGGCTGTACCGGATCCTGACCAACACGTACATCAACCTGTACCGCAAGCGCCAGCGCGAACCGCTGCGCACCTCCACCGACACGGTCGAGGATTGGCAGATGGCCCAGGCTATGGAGCATTCGCCGACCGGCTTGCGTTCGGCCGAGGCCGAAGCGCTGGACCATCTTCCGGATTCGGATGTGAAGGCCGCGCTGCAGTCGATCGGCGAGGATTTCCGCATGGCCGTGTACTTCGTGGATGTCGAGGGCTTCAGCTACAAGGAAGCCAGCGAGATCCTGGGCGTGCCGATGGGCACCGTGATGTCCAGGTTGCATCGTGGACGAAAGAATTTGAGGGAATTGCTGGCGGATTACGCCGCGGATCGCGGGATCGCCACCGGCACCCAGAGCAAGAGCGCCGCCAAGGCCGAACGAGGAGCGAAATAGGATGGATTGCAATTCATTGGGTGATTGCGCCGATGACCGCATCGTCCGCATCTACGAGTACCTAGACGGCGCGCTGACGCTCGATGACCTCAAGGAGGTCAAGTCTCATCTGGAAGGCTGCCCGGAATGCACCGAGCAGTATGATCTGGAGTGCATCATCCGCTCGGTGGTGCGCCGCAGCTGCCAGGAGCATGCCCCGCAGACCCTGAAGGCTAGCATCATTGCGCGGATTTCACAGATCCGCGTGGAGTCGGGCCATTAGCCCGGCACCGCTAGCAAGGCAAAGAGAAACCCCGCATCTTTCGAGAAGATCTCGAAGGGTACGGGGTTCTTTTCATATTCGCTTCGCTTAGCTGTTTGGGCGCTTGCCGTGGTTGGCACCGCCACGCTTGCGATCGCGACGCTTACGAGCGCGCTTCGACATGGTGACTCCTTAGAGGGATCAATAGTACTTCCCGAAAATTCGGGCCGGCTCATAGTCTTTCACACTTCCGGCCCATTTTCCTAACGGACCGGACCGGCTCAGCTATCGCCCGGCTCGGGCAAGTCCAGCCAGGAATACCAGCCGCGGTGCAGCACCAGCCAGGCCATCAGGCCGTAGCCGGCTTGGCCGGGCACGCCGCCGGAGGCGTTCAGGTCCGCACGCCACTGGGCATGGGAACGCAGCGGGGTGAAGGTATCGACGTAGTGGTGGTTGCGGCGCAGCGCCACATCCGAGTACACCCGGTTCAGCTCCGCCACGCGCTGGTTGCGCGCATCGTCCAGGCCGGGGGCCGGGCCGACCAGCAGCGCCTTGATGTTCATCTGCGAGGCCGAATCCAGGATGTTGGCCAGGTTCAACCGGCTGCGCGCGGTGGTGACGTCCAGATCGACGTCGCGGTCGGACAGTGCGATGACCAGGCGGTTTTCGTACTGGTCGCTGAAGCGGCGGGAGGCTTCGCCCAGCCAGCGCTCGGCCAGCGACTCGGATCCCTCGGCCGGTGCGGCCAGCACGAAGGACTGCAGGCGCAGCGCCGGATCCTGGGTGCGGGCCAAGACCCTGCCGAACCAGCCCAGGCCTCGCGGGTCGCCATGTCCGGCCAGTAGCTCATCTCCGATTGCGGTAATGCGGATTGTGCGTAACTCCAACTGGGCGACCTTTCGTTGGCTCAAAATGATGAATCGATCCCCACCTTAGCAGTCGGATCGCCGGCATCGGGGGAGGCGCCCAGTGGTTGAACCCCACAATTCCCTGCGAAAATCCGGTGCCGGGGTTAAAGCGCTGTGCCGGCGAACCTCCGGGGTCAAACCCCGGAGGTTCGCCGGCACAGTTGGCCAGGAGCGTTCAGCCGATGCCGATTAGCGGGCGAAAGCCTGCTGGATCAGCACTGCGTTTTCTGCTTCGTGGCGCTTGGCGGTACCGGCCGAGGTGGCGGCCGATGCCGGGCGCGAAACCAGCTTGATCTTGCGATCCAGCTGCGGCACCACGTAGAGGCCGAAGAACGGCCATGGGCCCTGGTTCGCAGGCTCGTCCTGGACCCACGAAACCTCGGCGTTCGGGTACTTAGCCAGCTCGGCGGCGATCTGCTCGGCCGGAGCCGGGTAGAGCTGCTCGACGCGCACCAGTGCGGTCTTGGTGTCGTTCGCCTTGGTGCGTGCTGCCAGCAGGTCGTAGTACACGCGGCCCGAGCACAGCAGCACCTTGTCCACGGCGTTCGCATCGGTGATCGACGCATCGCCGATGACCTCGCGGAAGCCGCCGGTGGTGAAGTCCTCCACGGCGCTGGCGGCTGCCTTCAGGCGAAGCAGCTGCTTCGGGGTGAAGACGATCAGCGGCTTGCGCGGACGGGCGTAGGCCTGGCGGCGCAGCAGGTGGAAGTGGTTGGCGCCGGTGGACGGCTGGGCCACGACCATGTTGTTCTCCGCGCACAGCTGCAGGAAGCGCTCGATGCGGGCCGAGGAGTGGTCCGGGCCCTGGCCTTCGTAGCCGTGCGGCAGCAGCATGACCAGCGAGGAGGACTGTGACCACTTCTGCTCGGCGGAGGAGATGAACTCGTCGATCACGGTCTGCGCGCCGTTGACGAAGTCGCCGAACTGCGCTTCCCACATGACCAGCGCATCCGGGCGCTCTACCGAGTAGCCGTACTCGAAGCCGAGGGCGGCGTATTCGGAGAGCAGCGAGTCGTAGATCCACAGCGGAGCCTGGTCCTCGGACAGGCCCTTCAGCGGGTACCACTCGTTGTCGTTCTCGCGGTCGTGGAAGACTGCGTGGCGCTGCACGAAGGTGCCGCGGCGCGAGTCCTGGCCTGCCAGGCGGACCGGCACGCCTTCCATGGTCAGGCTGCCCAGGGCTGCCAGCTCTGCGAAGCCCCAGTCGATGCCGCCTTCGCGGGACATCTTCTCGCGGCGCTCCAGCAGCGACTTCAGCTTGGTGTGCATGGTGAAGCCTTCTGGGATGTCCAGGTGGGCGGCACCGATCTTGGCCAGGGTCTGCTCGGAGATGGACGAGCCGCGGGCGCCGTCGACGGTGTTCTCGTCGGCAGCCTGGGCGAATGGCTTCTCCAGGTCGTTGATGGTCGAGCCAGGGGTGATGATCGGGATCGGGGAGGTCTGGGCGGCATGCGTCTCGGCGAAGATGCGCTCCAGGTTCTCCTTGTACTCGGCCAGCACGTTCTCGGCTTCTTCCTGCGTGATGTCGCCGCGGCCGACCAGGGCCTCGGTGTACAGCTTGCGGGTGGAGCGCTTGGCTTCGATCAGGTTGTACATGATCGGCTGGGTCATCGACGGGTCGTCGCCCTCGTTGTGGCCGCGGCGGCGGTAGCACACCAGGTCGATGACGACGTCCTTGCCGAACTTCTGGCGGTACTCGAAGGCCAGCTGGCCCACGTGCACCACTGCCTCCGGGTCATCCCCGTTGACGTGGAAGATCGGGGCCTGCACGGTGCGGGCCACGTCGGTGGCGTAGACCGAGGAGCGCGAGGAGCTCGGTGCGGTGGTGAAGCCGATCTGGTTGTTCACGATCACGTGCACGGTGCCGCCGGTCTTGTAGCCCGGCAGCTGGCTCATTGCCAGCACTTCGGAAACCACGCCCTGGCCTGCGAAGGCGGCGTCGCCGTGGACCAGGATCGGCAGCACGGTGTTCTTCTGCTCCAGCCGGTCCAGCTTGGCGCGGGTGATGCCCTCGAGCACCGGATCGACCGCTTCCAGGTGCGATGGGTTGGCAGCCAGGTAGATCTTGGTCTGGTTGCCGGCGTCCGAGGTGTACGAGCCCTCGGTGCCCAAATGGTACTTCACATCGCCCGAGCCCTGGACCGATCCCGGGGTGGCGGTGCCTTCGAATTCGCGGAAGACCTGTGCGTAGGTCTTGCCGGCGATGTTGGTCAGCACGTTCAGGCGACCGCGGTGGGCCATGCCGATCGCAACCTCGTCCAGCTGCTCGTCGGCGGCGTCGGAGATGATCGCATCCAGCAGCGGAATCAGCGATTCGCCGCCTTCCAGCGAGAAGCGCTTCTGGCCGACGAACTTGGTCTGCAGGAAGGTCTCGAAGGCCTCGGCGGAGTTCAGCTTGCTCAGGATGCGCAGCTGCTCTTCGCGGCTTGGCTTGGCGTAGCCGGATTCCAGCTTCGCCTGGAACCATTCGCGCTCTTCCGGGTTCTGCAGGTGCATGTACTCGGTGCCGATGGTGCGGCAGTAGGCATCGCGCAGCACGCCGAGGATGTCGCGCAGCAGCGCACGGTCCTTGCCGCCCAGGCCGCCGGCCAGCCATTCGCGGTCCAGGTCCCACAGGGTCAGGCCGTAGGACTTGATGTCCAGGTCCGGGTGCTTGCGCTGGACGTATTCCAGCGGGTTGGTGTCGGCCATCAGGTGGCCGCGCACGCGGTAGGAGTTGATCAGGTGCTGGATGCGGGCAACCTTGTTGACCTGCAGGTCGATGTCGACCTGGTTGTCGACGGCCCAGCGAACCGGCTCGTAAGGGATGCGCAGCTGCTCGAAGATCTCGTCGTAGAAGCCCTGCTCGCCCAGCAGCAGCGACTCGACCAGCTTCAGGAACTCGCCCGAACCTGCACCCTGGATGACGCGGTGGTCGTAGGTGGAGGTCAGGGTGATGTGCTTGCCGATGCCCAGGCGGGCCACGGTCTTCTCCGAGGAGCCGCGGTATTCGGCCGGGTATTCCAGTGCGCCGACACCAATGATCGCGGCCTGGCCCTTGGACAAGCGGGGCACCGAGTGCACGGTGCCGATGCCGCCCGGGTTGGTCAGCGAGACGGTGGTGCCTGCATAGTCGTCAGCGGTCAGCTTGTTGCCGCGGGCGCGCTTGATCAAATCTTCGTAGGTGGCCCAGAATTCGTTGAAGCTCAGGGTCTCGGCGGCCTTGATGTTCGGCACGGCCAGCATGCGGGTGCCATCGGGCTTCGGCATGTCGATGGCGATGCCGAAGTTCACGTGGGCCGGCTGGATCGCGGTCGGCTTCTTGTCGATCACGTCGTAGGTGACGTTCATCGACGGGATCTGCTTCAGCGCACGGATCACGGCGAAGCCGATCAGGTGAGTGAAGGAGATCTTGCCGCCGCGGGCGCGCTTGAGATGGTTGTTGATGACAATGCGGTTGTCGATCATCACCTTGGCCGGCACGGCACGCACGGTGGTGGCGGTAGGAACGGTGAGCGAGGCGTCCATGTTGGTTGCGATGGCCTTCATCGGCCCGCGCAGCGGGGTGCGCTTCTCCTCGCCGTAAAGTTCGGTGGACGGCGTGGTCTTCGGGGCCTGTGCCGGGATCGGGGCAGTCTTCGGAGCTGGCTCAGCCTTCTTGGCTTCAGCGGCCGGAGCTGGTGCTGCCGTGGCAGCCGGCGCTGGTTCGGTGGCACGGGCCTGGGCGGCGGCGCGTGGTGCGCCCTGCCCGTTGGCAGATGGTGCTGCCGCGGCTGCCGCTGCTGGTGCCGGCTGCGCTGCCGGTGCTGCGGGTTCCTTCTTTTCGGCGGCGAGAGATTCGAAAATATCCCACCATTTCTTATCTACCGAGTTCTTGTCGACGAGATACTGTTCGAACAGCTCGTCTACTAGCCACTCGTTTCCACCAAACTCTTCAGTCAGCCGGTGGTGTGCTTGCTCTGGCACGTGCAACGCCTCTTCCCTGATTTCTACGTTGTTCTAGCTTGAGCCGGTGGTCTTTCGAGGACGTGATACGACCACTGCGACCCACAAGATTTCTAGACCTGCGCACCAGTCTAGTGACTTTTTCTCCCACTTGGCCACGGCACGTATCTAATCTCACGAAAGTGGCGCGCATAACATGCCGTTCAGCGTATCCGCGGCACCGCTGAACGAGCATGTGTCGAAGTCGTGCGCAACGGCACTTCGTTCGATAGACTGATGCGCACTATGGAATCTCACTCTCCAAGCCGGTGTGCCGCCCACGGGCGCAGTGCCGGCCACAACAGTCCATGTTCAGGAAGTTCCGCCTCCCGTTTGGAGCCTTCTAGTTGCCGCCAGATCGGCACTGAAACTGAACTTTGCACGCCAGTGCATAGGCGGCGGTAAGCACCTATGGAATGGCTCTCAATAGTCTTCGGCCTGCTGCTGATTCTCGGCACCGGCTTCTTCGTGGCCGTGGAATTCTCCTTGGTCGCACTGGATAAAAGCACCGTCCAGAACGCCGTCAACAATGGCGAGCGCGGCTCCAAGCCGCTGCTGCAGTGCTTGACCTCCCTCTCCACCCAGCTCTCCAGCTGCCAGCTGGGCATCACGCTGACCACTTTGCTGACCGGCTATGTGCTTGAACCGGCGATGAGCGCGCTGCTCGAGCCGTTGATGGAAAAATTGGGCATTCCCGCCGCAAGCTCGCTGGCCATCGCGGTTGTCGTCTCGATGGTCGTTGCCACCTTGCTGTCGATGCTCATCGGCGAGCTGGTCCCGAAGAACATGGCGATCGCCAAGGCCATGGCGGTCGGCAAGCTGCTGGCCCGCCCGCAGCTGGTCTTCACCGCCATCTTCAAGCCGGCGATCATCGTGCTCAACGGCTTTTCCAACATGGTCCTGCGCAAGTTCTTCGGGCTGGAAGCCAAGGAGGAAATCTCCGCGGCCCGTTCCTCGCAGGAATTGGCGTCGCTGGTGCGCCGTTCGGCCCAGCTGGGCACCCTGGATGTGCAGACCGCGCGCTTTGTGGAATCCACCATTGAATTCTCCGAGCGCACCGCTGCCGACGTGATGACCCCGCGCACCTCGATGTCCACCATCGATTCCGAGGCGGCCCTGTCCGAGCTGATCGAAGTCAGCGCCGACACCGGCTTCTCGCGTTTCCCGGTCACCACCGGATCCACCGATGAAATCCAGGGCATCTGCCATGTCAAGGCGATTGTCTCGGTGCCCCGTGAACGCCGCGCGGCACTGCAGGTCGGCGAGTTCGCCCGCGATGCGCTGTACGTGCCGGAAACAATCCACCTGGACGTGCTGCTAGAGCAGCTGCGCGCCGCCGAATACCAGGTTGCAATTGTGATGGACGAGTACGGCGGAACCGCCGGGCTGGTCACCCTTGAAGACCTGGTCGAGGAAATAGTCGGCGAAGTGTCCGATGAGCACGACGAGGACGAGGAAGAAGCAGTCACCCAGCCCGATGGCAACTGGCTGTTCCCGGGCATGTACCGTCCGGACCAAATCAACGAGAACTTCGATGGCGACGTGATCCCGGAGGAATCGGCGTACGAGACCATCGGCGGCTTCATGCTCGCCGAACTGGGCCGCTTGGCCGAGCTCAACGACCAGGTCGTGACCGAGCATGGCACCTTTACCGTGACCGAGCTAGACGGCCGCCGCATCGCCCAGGTCCGATTCGAACCAGCAACCACAGCGAAGGAGGAAGGCAATGAATGACTTCATGGGCCTGGTCTGGCTGGTTGTGTTGCTGGCCGGCAACGCGTTCTTCGTCGCCGGTGAATTCGCGGTGATGAGCGCACGCCGTTCGCAGATCGAACCGCTGGCCGACGAAGGCAACAAGCGGGCGAAGGTTGCGCTGTACGCCATGGAGCATGTGTCGATCATGCTCGCGGTATGCCAGCTGGGCATTACCGTCTGCTCGCTGCTGATCCTGAATATCTCCGAGCCGGCAATCCACCACCTGCTGGCCGAGCCGCTGATGAAGATCGGCATGGCCGAATCCGCCGCGGACTCCGTCGCCTTCCTTATCGCCTTGATCCTGGTGACCTTCCTGCACGTGACCTTCGGCGAAATGGTGCCGAAGAACATTTCGGTGTCCATCGCAGACAAGGCCGTGCTGCTGCTGGCCATGCCGCTGGTTGGCCTGTCCAAGGTGCTTAAGCCGATCACCGCGTCGCTCAATGGCCTGGCGAACCTCGTGCTGCACGCCTTCGGCATCGAGCCGAAGGACGAGGTGGCCAGTTCCTACACTGCCGCTGAAGTCCGCTCGATCATCGATACTTCTTCCGAGGAAGGCGCGCTGGATGAGGACGACGCCGCCCGATTGACCAAGGCGCTGGAATTCTCCTCGGTGACCGCACGCAGCTGCATGGTTCCGCTGGATGACCTGTTCACCCTGGAATACGGGCAGACCACCGCACGCGAGTTCGAGAAGAAGGTCGGCAAGACCGGGTTCTCGCGCATGGTGATCACCAAGAACGATGTTCCGGTGGGCTACTGGCATGTCAAGGACGTGATGCTCATCGATGATGCGCACTCCACGCAGCCACTGCTCGACTTGCCATTGCACCCGCTGGGCCGGTTGGAGCAGGACACCGAAATCGAGGCGGCGCTCGAAGCGATGCGGCAGGAAGGCAACCACCTTTCTGCAGTCGTCGACGAGTACGGGGCAACCCTCGGCGTCGTCTTCCTGGAGGACATCATCGAGGTGCTGGTTGGCGAGATCACCGATACCACCCGAAAGCGCGTTATCCCGCCTCGCAGCGAGAAACAGGCAAAATAGCGGAAGCTCACGCCTCCGCGCATATTGCGAATGACTCGCAACTGGTAGGATTGACTGCGGCACCCATGGCGGTGCCGCAGTTTTTCGTTGCCGGCCCACCCGCAGCCAGCGCAATCCAGAAAGCAGTCAATGACTCAGACCCCCATCGTCAAATTCGAAGACGCGCGCCTTGCCTTCGGCTCGCGCGTGCTCTGGGAACAACTCGACCTGTCCATCGCGGCGGGGGAGTTCCTTGCAGTTCTGGGGCCCAACGGATCGGGCAAGACCAGCTTCATCAACACGATGCTCGGCACCACCGCGCTGAATCACGGCCGCGTCTCGATCGCCGGAGAGCCGGTGCGCAGGGGATCAGCTGCCGTCGGGCTGATTCCGCAGCAGCGCCCCTTTGGGGACAACGTCCCGTTGCGCGCCCGCGATCTGGTGGCGCTGGGGGTGGATGGCGCCAAGCCCGGGATCCGCATGGCCCGCCGGGCTGTGCGCAGCAAAGTCGATGAACTGCTGGAGCTCGTTGGCGCCAGCGGCTACGCCGACCGCGCGGTGTCCGATCTCTCCGGAGGCGAGCAGCAGCGCTTGCGCGCCGCCCAGGCATTGGCCAGCGACCCTCGGGTCCTGCTGTGCGATGAGCCCTTGCTGTCGCTTGACCTGAACCACCAGCAGGCGATCAGCGAAGTGATTCACCGCCAGGCCGTGGAGCGCGGGAGCGCCGTGGTCTTCGTGACGCACGAGATCAACCCGATCCTGCCGTACGTCGACCGTGTCCTGTACCTGGCCGAAGGGCGCTTCCACCTGGGTAGCGTGGATGAAGTCATGCAGTCCTCCGTGCTCACCGAACTTTACGGCGCTCCGGTCGCGGTGCTGCGGGTCAACGGACGCATCGTGGTGGTCTCCGGCGACGGAACCCGGGCCTTGCCCGCCGACGGGCATGACCACATTGAAGACATCGAACTCGAGACCGGAAAGTAGGAGCTGGATATGAACTTTTCGGATCTTCTGGAGAAGGCATTCAATTTCCAGGACTATGGGCTGCTGCTTCCGCTGGTGACCAATTCCCTGATCGCCGGCGCTGCCCTGGGCATCGTCGGCGGCCTGATCGGGATTTTCATCATGATGCGCGATATGGCTTTCGCCGTGCACGGCATCGCGGAGCTGTCCTTCGCGGGTGCGGCGTTCGCCTTGCTCATCGGCGCTGACGTGGTGACCGGTTCAGTCTTCGGTTCCATGATCGCGGCCCTGATCCTCGGCATCCTCGGAACCCGGGCCCGGGATCGTAACTCCATCACCGGCGTGCTCATGCCTTTCGGACTTGGCTTGGGCATCCTTTTCCTGTCGCTGTATGAGGGGCGAAGCGCGAACAAGTTCGGCTTGCTGACCGGCCAGATCGTGGCCGTGGATGATGTGCAACTGAACGGAATGCTGCTCCTTTCGGCAGTAGTGGTCATCGCGCTGCTGCTTGTCTGGCGCCCCTTGACCTTCGCTTCGGTGGATCCGGTGGTTGCCAACGCCCGCGGCGTGCGCACCTCGGGCCTGTCCATTGTCTTCATGATGATTCTGGCGTTGGCCGTGGCCGTGACGATCCAAGTGGTTGGCGCCTTGCTGGTGCTTGCGTTGCTGATCACCCCGGCCGCCGCCGCCATGCGCGTGACCTCCAACCCGGTTACTACCGTCGTGCTCTCCATCGTGTTCGCAGAACTGGCTGTCGTAGGCGGCATCCTGCTGGCATTGGCAGGTTCCTTGCCGATCAGCCCGTATGTCACGACGATTTCATTCCTTATCTATGTGATCTGCCGTGGAATCGAAGCGGTGCGTTCCCCGCGCCGGCACCAGGTATAGCGCTGCTCTCCCTGGAGCGCGTCGGCTGGCATGGGCTTGCTTGACTAACTGGAGTCCATGCTCCCAAGGTGGAACATGAGCAAAATCCCTGCCAGTGAAATCTGGCCATTGGTCCACGCCGAGCGCCTTGCCCTGATCGATGATCTGGGAACATTGACGGCGGATCAGTGGGAGGCTCCTTCGCTCTGCAGCGGGTGGAGCATCCATGACGTGGCCGCCCATTTAGTCAATAACGCGCGGGCAACGATTTTCCGGCTGCTGATCGCGATGGCCAAGGCTGGATTCAACTTTGACCGCCAGAACGATCAGGGAGTGGCGGCAGAGAAATCCGCAACTCCCGATGGCGCATTGCAGAAGCTTGTGAAGGTAGCTGGTTTGCGCGATGCTCCGCCGGGGCCGGTAGCCAGCCGATTGGTCGAAGAAATCGCGCACGGCGAGGATATCCGCCGTGCCGTGGGCTTGAAACGGGACTATCCCGAAATGTCGCTGGAATTGGCGATCAAGTACCAGGCCGCCACCCCTCAAGGCGTTGGCGGTGCCAAGGAACTGGCACACAAAGTGCAGTTATGCAGCCAGGACGAAACTTTTCGTTGGGGCATTGGCCCGCAGATCGTCGGTACTCGTCTTGAATTGCTGATGCTGCTCTCCGGCCGCGGCAAGCATGCTAGAGGGTTGTCAGGCCCGGGGATGGCCTTCGTGCGCTGAAATAGCGCGACGGAGCATGCGCTGCTATCTATGTTTGCGTGAAATCTGGACCATCGGGATGGTCGAGCCGTTCCTTGAATTGCGTGAACCACTGTGAATCGCACATCAATTGCGGGAAGGGCTTATGCACGTACCCAGTTGCCGGTGGCGCGGTAGAGCGATAGGACATTGCCGAGCCCGGGCAGATCAGCATCGAATGATGATCATTGAATGCGGTGTATTCGTACCAGCCGGTGGCTTGCTTTGCCTTATTGCAGATGGTGCAACGGCCCGATGAGTTCGAAACGCTGGTCGCTCCGCCACGGGCAAATTGGGTGACATGGTCTGTTTCCTCGACCAGCCCATCGCAGAATGGGGTTCGGCAGTGCCGGTCGCGGATCCTGATGAACTTCTTGAGCTTTTGCGGGAAGATCCGGGCTTTGGAATCCATCGTGATCAGTTCCTGATCCCCAGGTGCTGTGTACAGGCGGGTAATCTCGGTCATTACCTCGATCCGCTCAATATTTTCCGGGGTGAGCTTGGCTTCCATTTCCTCGAAGGTCAGCTCATTGGGGATTTGGTGGCCGCCAATCAGTTCCCGGGCTGTCTGGGCAGGGATGAAGCCGTAGCCTTCCAAATAGGCCGGTTCCCGATCGCCCATGAACAATGCCTTGTCGGTCATGATCAGCCCCAGCTGGACGTTGATCGTCTGATCGTTGTTTTCATCGAAGAACATGTAGCGGGCCAGCAGGTCGGCCTCGATCTGCGTGCGCGTGCGCGGGTCGCCCTTGCACTTGATCCTGAACGATTGGTCCCGCAGGGTCTTCTGCAAACCGGTGCCGCCCACAATGGGCAGACGGGCTTGCAGGAAAACGCATCCTTCTTCGCGGTCTTTGCGGAAGCGGACATAACGCTGGGCGTTGGAGTCCTTGAGCTTCTTGTCTTCGCGATCCGAGGTGTATTTGACGGTGAAGTTGGTGACCGTCTCCTTGATGCGCTTAGGCCCCATGGATTCGAACATGTCTGGATTCTGCCTGAAAATCTCATCGAACTCGGTGCGGCGCAGCGGCCGGACATCCTGCAGCGGAGTGAGTATTGCCTGGATCTGCGCTTCGGTGAATTCACCTCGGGAAAATGCGGCGGCAATATTTGGCGTGTCTTCGAAGAGGATGCGGCAATTGACCAAGTAGTTCCTGGAACCGTTTTGGGGCCGCTTGCGGGCGATGGCGACCCGGCTGGCTGCTCCGCGGACCTGGTCATCGATATTGGTGCCGCGCTCTTCATTCTCGCGCAGCACTTCTTTCTCCAGCTGATGAGCCAGGCCAGCTTGGCCATAGCGCAGGGAAGAGATGACGCCCTCGATGGATTCTATGGCTTGGGCGCATTCGGCTTTGCTGCCATGGTCTTGGAGCCATGACAGATCGTTCTGCAGCTGGATCAGGTGGGATTCCAAATCCGGCTGATCCGCGGTGAGTGCGAGGCCATTTCCGTGCGCCTTTGCTTCGGACATGCTATAAGTATACGCCCGTTATTCGAAAATGTCTTCGAATATTTTCTTGTGGGGATAACCGATCCCGGGTCTTGAAACGGCTACTTGGCGGAGCTGGTGCCGGTCTCGGCCTTGGCTCGGCAGTCGGCGCAGAGGCCGTAGATCTCCACGGTGTGCTCGGGATCGGAAAAGTCGTGCTCGGCTGCGACGCGGGCGGCCCAGCGCTCGACGGCCGGGGCGAGCACCTCGACGGTCTTCGAGCAGGAGCGGCAGACCAGGTGATGGTGGTGGACCTCGGTAACGCACTGGCGGAAACGGGCTTCGCCATCTCCGCTGCGCAGCACATCGACCAGGCCGTCGTCGGCCATGGACTGCAGTAGGCGGTACACGGTGGCCAGCGAAACTTTCTTCTCGGAATCCTGCAGCCAGCGGTGCAGCTGCTGTGCGGTGGCGAAATCATCGACCTCGCTTAGCGCCTCGGTGACGGCCAGGCGCTGCTTGGTGACCCGGGTTTCTGGCTGGGACATCGACGTGCACCATTCCTTGACGTTGTTGCGGATCGGCGACCAGCCAGCAAACTGGGCCAATCATCTGCGGTTTCCCTCAATTTTAGCCAACTTTGCGGCGCAATGCGTGTCTGGCTCTGGCATGGGCGGGGCGCTGAGCCTACGCTAAGGATATGCGCATCAAACTTAGGGGCCATTCCTGCGTGGAAGTGGGCACGATCGACGGCAAGGTCCTGCTGGATCCGGGCGGGTTCTCGCAGCTCGACGACGCATTCAACGGCATCAACGCCGTGCTGATCACCCATGAGCATGCCGATCATGCAGACCAGCCGGCCATCGCCGCCGCGCTGGAAGCGAACCCCGTCCTGGAGCTCTACGCGCCCGAAGCGCTGGCGCACGCAATGCGCGAGCAGCTACCGCCGGCCAGCGGATCCCAGGTGGTGGCGGTGCGGGCCGGGGCCGATTTCATCGTCGGCGGCATCCGCATCCGCACTTTCGGCGGCACCCACGCCACGATCCACCATTCGATCCCGCTGGTGGCCAATGTGGGCTACCTGCTGGGGGACCGCGCGGTCGGCCAGCAAGAAATCTTCCACCCGGGCGACAGCTACCAGGTTCCCATCGGGGCCAAGCCCGATGTGCTGCTGCTGCCGGTGATGGCCCCTTGGGGCAAGATGGCCGAGGCCACCGACTTCGCGGTAGCGGTGGATGCGGCGTGCTGGATCCCGATCCACGATGGGCTGCTCAACGGCAACGGGCTGGGCCTTTTCGACCGCCAGCTCGGCGCGATTGCCCAGCGCGCGGGATGCAGCTATCTGCGCCCGGAACCGGGAACCGAACACGAACTCGACGAGCTGCTGGGAGGACACAGCCAATGAACCCCTTGATCAGCGCCGCGCAGCTGCGCGAAATCCTGGACGCAGGCCAGAACCCGGTGCTGCTTGACGTGCGCTGGGTGCTCGGGCGCGATGACGGCGCGCAGAACTACGCCGCCGGGCATATTCCCGGCGCCGTGTTCGTCGACCTGGAAAAGGAGCTCTCCGGGACCCCGGGCGAGCATACCGGCCGCCACCCGCTGCCCTTGCCGGCGGACTTCGAAGCGGCCGCGCGCCGCTGGGGGATCGATGGCGGTAGCGAGGTCGTGGTGTACGACGACGCCGGCGCGCTGGCCGCGGCCCGCGCCTGGTGGCTCTTGCGCCATGCCGGGTTCGAGCGCGTGCAGGTGCTCGATGGGGGACTGGGCGCCTGGACCGGCGCCGGCGGGCAGCTGGCGCTGGGCTACGAGCAGGCCGAGCCGGGCAGCGTGTCGCTGTCCTGGGGCCGGATGCCGGTGGTGGAGCGCGACGAGCTGGGACAGGTGGCCGGGACGCTGATTGATTCGCGAGCCACCGCACGCTACCTGGGCATCGAGGAACCGGTGGACCCGGTGGCCGGGCATATCCCCGGCGCGCGCAATCGCCCCACCACCGACAACCTGGACGCACAGATGCGTTTCCACGCGCCCGAAGCGCTGCGGGCCAGCTTCGCGAAGCTGGGCGCTGACCGGCCGGGTTCGGCCGCCTACTGCGGTTCCGGGATCACCGCTTCGCACCAGGTGCTGGCCGCGGCCACCGCCGGGATCGAGCTGGCGCTGTTCCCGGGTAGCTGGTCGGAATACTGCTCCTACCCGGATGCGCCCGTCGCCACGAGCGACGAGCAGCACCGCCACTAGAATTCAGCAATCAACGCAGAAAGGCAGCAATGAGCACGCTGTTCACCAAGATCATCAACGGGGAAATTCCCGGCCGCTTCGTCTGGAAGGACGAGCAGTGCGTGGCGTTCCTGTCCATCGGGCCGCTGTCCGACGGGCACACGCTGGTGGTTCCGCGCGTGGAAATCGACGAGTTCACCGACGCCGACGATGAGCTGATGGCGCACCTGACGCTGGTGGCCACCAAGATCGGGCGCACCCAGAAGCGCGTGTTCTCCGCGCAGCGCGCCGGGCTGATGATCGCCGGCTTCGAGGTGCCGCACCTGCATGTGCATGTCTGGCCGACCAATTCGCTGGCCGACTTCGATTTGTCCCGGGCGGCCGACAATCCGGATCCGCAGGCGATGGAGAACAACGCGCAGGCGCTGCGCGAGGGGTTGCGCCAGGACGGCCACGGCCAGTTCGTGCCCGGGGCCTGAGCCGGCCTTCAGCCCTGTGACGGCCTAGCCGCGGAGCTTGCGCATGGTCATTTGGGAGGCTGCACCGCGTCAGGGGCAAGGGCGCAAAGATCTACAGCATGTTCGCGCTGACCGATGAGGCCTACGCGCTGACCCTGCAGGCAGAGCGGAACAACTATTCCTCGACGCGGATCACGGCCATCTAGGGACTGCTCCATGCAAGCTGGACCACCAGCGTGCTGGCTGGGGCGCTGCTGAGCTCACTGATCCCCGAAGCCATCAAGGGCCTGGAATTTGCGGTGACCGCATTATTCGCCGTGCTGGCGATCGAAGCGTTCAAGGCGCACCGCAGTATTCCGCTGTCCCTGGCCGGACTGGCGGTGGACTACCTGCTGCGCCGCTTCAGGAAGAAGGAAGCAATGCCCGAAAACCTGTACCTCTTTTCTGCCAGCGCGGCGAGCACCGCCGTGACCTTCGGGCTGCGCGCGCTGCCCTTCGCCTTCATCGCCAAATTGCGCAGCAACGGGGTCATCAACTACCTCGCCTGCGCATGCCGCTGGGCATCATGGTAGTGCTCATTGCTGCCACGCTGCCCGCCGGCATCATGGATCCGGCAGTGGCCTGGCCGGTGGCCGCCGCGCTGGCGGCCACCGTGGGGCTGCACCTGCTGAAGTCCAACGCGGTGCCCAGCGTGCTCGGCGGCACCGCCGTGTATGTCGGGATCCTTTCCTGGCCGCTATAGCTGCGCCAGCGAATCCTTGATCGCCTTGCGGATGCGCTTCTCGCTGACCGTGTAGGCGGTGCCCAGCTCCTGGGCGAACAGCGAGATGCGCATTTCCTCCAGCATCCACTTCACCTGGGCCAAGCCGGCCGGCACCCGGGCGCCCTCGGGCACCTTGTCCAGCGTGGCATCGTATTCGTCCTCCAGCTTCTGGATGATCGCCAAAGCCTGCCCATCGCGGGTGACCGCACCGCCGCGCAACTTCTCCAAGCGCAGCTCGATGCCCTGCAGGTAGCGTGGCAGGCGCATCAGGTGCGGCGCGCCGGTAGCGGCGATGAAGCCCGGGTAGATCAGCTGCTCCAATTGCGAGCGGATATCGCTCACCGCCGCGAACATCGCCAGCGACTTGGTGTTCTTCACATCCTTGGCGATGCGGGTGGAGGAGCCGAACACCTTCGCCACGATCGCGGTGATGGTGAAGACCGTATCGATCTGCTCGGCGCGCACGGTTTCGAACAGCGCCTCGAATTCGGCGCGGTTCATCGGCAGCCGCTCGGGCACCAGCTGGTCGACCGCTGCCATGGTGCAGTCGGCGATCAGCTTCTCGATGGAGCCGTGCGGGTTCTGCGTGAACACCAGCTTCTCGGCGTTCTTCAGGTGCGAGATCACGAACTTCGCCGCTGGCGGCAGGCGCAGCATCAGCAGCCGGATCACGCCCCCGCGGTGCGCCGCGTCGCGTTCGGCCTGGGTGCGGAAGACCGTCAGGTCCACCTTGTCCCCGGTATCCAGCAACCCCGGGTAGGCGGTAATCTGCTGGCCCATCACGGTGGTGCTCACCTTCTGCGGCAGCGTATCGCCCAGGGTCTCGCCAGCGGATTCCAGCTGCGGCCAGTGATCCAGCCCGCGCTGGTCCCAGGCCCCGGTGGCAGCGGAGCCAGCGGCCGCGGAGCCGGCGGCCTTGGCTCCCTTCTGCTTCCGCTTCGAGGAGGAAGCCATCGCCCCAGGGGTCCCGGGCTTGCCGGCTGCGCCCGGCGCGGCCGCCCCGGGGGAGTTGACCCCGCTGGCCAGTGCGGCGCGGTTGGCGGCGGCGAACTTGTACTGCAGCGCAGCCAGATCGTCCCCGCGCCCGAGCACCTTGCCCGAGCCGTCGGTAATCGTGAAGCCGAAGCGCAGGTGCGCAGGCAGCGCGGCGAAATCGAAGGAGGCGGGGTCGACGACGATGCCGCGCAGCCGGCGCAGCACCAGGGCGAGCGATTCGGCCAGCTCGTCGGTGTCCGGATCGAAGTCCGCCTCCAGCATCCCCAGCGCCTTGGAAGCCACATCCGGGGCGGGCACGAAGTTCTTGCGGATCGCCTTGGGCATCGAGCGGATCAGCGCGGTGAGCAGCTCGTGGCGCAGCCCCGGGATCAGCCAGGCGAAGCGGGCGGGATCGAGCTGGTTGAGGAACACCACCGGCACGGTGATCGACACGCCATCGCCCTCGCCGGCGGATGCTGCCGGGTTGTACTCGTAGGACAGCGGCAGGTGGATGCCGCCGAGCTTCCAGGTGGTCGGGAACGCGGTCTCATCCACCGCGTCCGTTTCGGCCAGCAGCGCCTCGGGGTCGAAGTCCAGCAGCGCCGGGTCGGCGGCGCGGGCCTTCTTCCACCAGCGGTCGAAGTGCCGCTCGGAGTACACCTCGGCACCCACCCGGGCATCGTAGAACGCGAACAGGTCCTCGTCCGAGATGCGCAGGTCGTGGCGGCGCATGCGGGTTTCCAGCTCCTCGACTTCCTCGAGCAGCGCGCGGTTCTTCGCGAAGAACTTGTGGTGAGTGCGCCAATCGCCCTCAACCAGCGCATGGCGGATGAACAGCTCGCGGGCCAGGTCCTTGTCCACCCGCCAGTAGTGGAACTGCCGGCGGGGGACGATCGGCAGCCCGAAGAGCGTGACCTTCTCGTAGCCCATCACCGAGCCGTTGCGCTTGGACCAGTGCGGCTCCGAGTGGGTGCGCTTGAGCAAATGCGGGGCGAGCTCCTCCACCCAGGCGGGGTCGATCGCCGCATTGGTGCGAGCCCACAGCCGCGAAGTCTCCACCAGCTCGGCGGACATCACCCAGGTGGGGGACTTCTTGAACAGGCCCGAGCCGGGGAAGATCGCGAACCGGGTGCCGCGCGCGCCCTGGTAGTCGCGCTTGCGCTCGTCGTAGAGCCCGATGTGCCCGAGCAGCCCGGACAGCAGCGACTTGTGCACCTCGTCCTCGTTGGCTGCCGGCTCGATCGGGGCGGCCGCGACGGTGATGCCCAGCGGCTTGGCCAGCTGGCGCAGCTGGGTGAACAAATCCTGCCACTCGCGCACGCGCAGGTAGTTGATGAACTCGGCCTTGCACAGCCGGCGGAAGGCCGAGGAGGACAGTTCCTTCTGCTGCTCCTGCAGATAGGCCCATAGATTCAGCAGCGCGATGAAGTCGGACTTGCCGTCGGCGAAGCGCTTGTGCAGCTCGGTGGCGCGCTCGCGCTGCCCGGTCTCCTCGCTGGGCCGCTCGCGCGGGTCCTGGATGCTCAGCCCGGCGGCGAGCACCATCACTTCCTTGGCGACCGAGCGCTGCGCGGATTCGACGATCATCCGGCCCAGGCGCACATCCAGCGGCAGCTGGGCCAGCTTCCGGCCGACCTCGGTGAGCTTGGCCGACTTGTCCTGGCCCAGCGCCCCGAGCTCGCGCAGCAGGTTCACGCCATCGGTGATCGCCTTGGCTTCGGGCGGCTGGACGAACGGGAAGCTGGCGACTTCGGCGGCCGAGGCCACCACGCCCATGGAGATCATCTGCAGGATCACGCTGGCCAGGTTGGTGCGCAGGATTTCCGGGTCGGTGAACTCAGGTCGGGAGTTGTAGTCCTCCTGGGAGTACAGGCGGATGGCGATGCCCTCGGAGACGCGGCCGCAGCGGCCCGAGCGCTGGTTGGCGCTGGCCTGCGAGACGCGCTCGATCGGCAGGCGCTGCACCTTGGTGCGATGCGAGTAGCGGGAGATGCGCGCGGTGCCGGTATCGATCACGTACTTGATGCCCGGCACGGTCAACGAGGTCTCCGCCACGTTGGTGGCCAGGATGATGCGCGGGGCGCCGCCGGGGTGGAAGACCCGGTGCTGCTCGGCCAGCGACAGCCGGGCGAACAGCGGCAGCACCTCATAGCGCGGCAGGCGCTTGTTGGCGGTGACCATGGCGCGCAAGGCTTCGGCGGCATCGCGGATTTCGCGCTCGCCGGAGAAGAAGATCAGGATGTCGCCCGGCGCTTCGCCGCTCAGCTCCTTGACCGCGTCGGTCACCGCATCCAGCGGGTCGCGCTCTTCCTCCAGGGTGTTCTCCGCCGCCTCGTCGGCGTCCATCGGCTGATCGGCCTGCAGCGGCCGATAGCGCAGCTCCACCGGGAAGGTGCGCCCGGAAACTTCCAGGATCGGGGCAGGGACCAGTTCGCCTTTGGCATCCTGTTTGCCGAAGTGCGCGGCGAAGCGCTGCGGGTCGATGGTGGCGGAGGTGATGATGATCTTCAAATCCGGGCGCTTGGGCATGATCTGCTTGAGGTAGCCGAGCAGGAAGTCGATGTTCAGGCTGCGCTCGTGGGCTTCGTCGATGATGATCGCCGAGTACTTCTTCAGCAGCTTGTCGCGCTGGATCTCGGCCAGCAGGATGCCGTCGGTCATCACCTTCAGCTTGGTCTTGCGCGAGACCTCGCCGGTGAAGCGCACGTGGAAGCCGACTTCCTCGCCGATGGTCGTGCCCATCTCCTCGGCGATGCGCTCGGCCACGGTGCGCGCGGCCAGGCGGCGCGGCTGGGTGTGCCCGATCATGCCCTGCTCGGCCAGGCCGAGTTCGATGAGCATCTTGGGAAGCTGGGTGGTCTTGCCCGAACCGGTTTCGCCGGCGATGACCACTACCTGGTTTTCGCGCACCGCGTCGAGGATGTCCTCTCGGCGGGCTGAGACGGGAAGTGCTTCGGGATACGTAATGCTGAGCGCCATGATGTTCCCATTCTATTCACGCCCCGCATTTTCGTGGTGGCCGCCGGGCCGGAGCCTGGCCGGGCAGCAGAAATGCAATAACCCAGGCGGTCGGCAAGCAGGGGTCCAGGAGTCAAATTTTCAGATTGTCCAAGCAATTGTCGACAACTTCGGGCCGCCAAATACAAAACTTCCAGATTCCGGCCAGAAGTGGATCGTTTGTGTCCATCAGAATCGGTATCAAGAGGCAATCGTCTAGGAAACGACCTTGATTGTAGGCAAGGTGAGGTCGTTCACATGTAAGATCGTGGGTAATCATCGTCGCGATGCCTGGACGGTTCCCGCATGCTGCGCACCAGTTGCGCTTCATAACCTGGCATCCGCGCTATCGGTGGGAATCACTCGCAAGGGAACTTTGAAAGGAACTTCAATGAAGAGCTTCACCGCCATGAAATTCGCTGCGATCGCAGCAGCTGGCGCATTGGCCCTGACCGCCTGCGGCGGCAGCGGAGAACAGGGTGCCGCCGGAGGCGGCGACGAACCAGTCAAGATCGGCATCTCCCAGTTCGTCTCGCACCCGTCGCTGGATGCAGTGGTCACCGGCTTCAAGGCAGGCATGGAAGAAGCCGGCTACACGGGCGAGAAGATCAGCTACGACGAGAACAACGCCGAAACCGACCAGGCCACCAACACCTCGATCGCCGGCAAGCTGGCCGCCGATTCGGATATCGACCTGGTGCTGGCAGTAGCCACCCCATCGGCACAGGCAGCCGCCCAGGCGATCACCAATGTTCCGGTGCTCTTCTCGGCTGTGACCGACCCGGTGGATGCCAAGCTGGTTGCTTCCAACGAAGCCCCGGGCGCAAACGTCACCGGCACCTCGGACATGAACCCGGTCGATGAGCAGCTGCAGCTGCTCAAGGACCTGGTGCCGGATGCCAAGAAGGTCGGCATCGTCTACTCCTCGGGCGAAGCGAACTCCGCAGTCCAGGTGAAGATGGCCAAGGAAGCCGCCAAGGGCCTGGGCCTGACCATTGAGGAAGCCGCCGTCTCGGCCTCCAGCGAAGTCCAGCAGGCCGCCAGCTCGCTGGATGTCGACGCGTACTACGTCCCGACCGACAACGCCGTGGTCTCCGCACTGGAAGGCCTGCTGCAGGTTGCCCAGAAGAACAAGGTTCCGGTCATTTCGGCTGACGGCGAGTCCGTCAAGCGCGGCGCGACCGCAACCTACGGCATCAACTACGAGAAGCTCGGCGAGCAGACCGCTGCCATGGCCGTGAAGCTGCTCAAGGGCGAGGCCGAGCCGGCAACCATGCCGGTGGAGACTATCTCCGAGGTCGACCTCTACCTGAACGAAGATGCCGCCAAGAAGGCAGGCATCGAATTCACCGATGAGATGAAATCGGAAGCCGTCGAGGTCTACTAAACCCCGGCAACAACTTATCGACGAAAGGCGAGGCGCATAACCTGATGCCTCGCCTTTCGTCGTGATAACTCGCAAAAAACTTACAACTCAAGGATCCACACATGATCACAGCGGTTGAACTCGGCCTGATCTACGCCATCATGGCGCTCGGGGTGTACCTGACCTTCCGCATCCTGGACTTTCCCGACCTGACCGTCGACGGCAGCTTCACCACCGGTGCAGCCGTCGCCTCGGTCGGCATCGTGAACGGGATGAATCCCTGGCTGGCCACCGTGCTGGCCTTCTTCGCCGGCATGGTTGCCGGTGTCATTACCGGCCTGCTGCATACCAAGGGCAAGATTGACGGCCTGCTCGCCGGCATCCTGACCATGATCGCGCTGTACTCGGTCAACCTGCGCATCATGGGCAAGGCCAATACCCCCTTGCTCGGCGAGGAAACGCTGATCAGCCCGATGCGGGCCGCCGGCATCCTCGGCTCGGCCGCTTCGGTGGCGATCCTCTTCGGCGTCTGCTTGGTCTTCGTCGCGGCAATCGTCTGGTTCCTGCACACCGAACTGGGCATGGCCATGCGCGCCACCGGCGACAACCAGGAGATGATCCGCTCCTTCGGCGTAAGCACCGATAACCAGAAGATCCTGGGCCTGGCGCTGTCCAACGGCCTGGTGGCGCTCTCCGGCGCGGTCATCGCCCAGTACCAGGGCTTCGCCGACATCGGCATGGGCATCGGCCTGATCCTGATCGGCTTGGCATCGGTCATCGTCGGCCAGGCGATTTTCACCCAGCGCTACATCTGGCTGGCCGCCATTGCGGTGGTCTTCGGTGCCGTGATCTACCGCCTGGTCATCCAGCTGGCCCTGTCGGCCGGCCTGGAGGTCAACGACATGAAGCTGATCTCCGCGGTCCTCGTGGTCGTGGCCCTGCTGCTGCCGAAGTGGAAGGGTTTCCAGAAGATTGTGAAGTCCTTCAAGCGCACCCCGGCGCCCGTCACCGAATCCAAGGAAGAGGTTCGCACCAATGCTTGAGATCAAGAACCTGTCCCGCACCTTCTTCCCGGGAACCGTCAACGAGCGCAAGGCGCTGCGCAACATCAACCTGAACCTCTCGGACGGCGAATTCGTCACGGTCATCGGTTCCAACGGCGCCGGCAAGTCCACCGTGCTGAACATGGTCGCCGGCAAGCTGCAGCCGGATACCGGCTCGGTGTCCATTGCGGGCAAGAATGTCACCAAGATGGCCGACTACTCCCGCGCCAAGTACATCGGCCGGGTGTTCCAGGATCCGATGGCCGGCACCGCGCCGACCATGTCCATCGAGGAGAACATGGCGCTGGCCTACGCCCGCGGCCGTTTCCGCGGACTGGGCCTGGGCGTGGGCTCCAAGCGCCGCGAGCTGTTCGTCGAGGAGCTCAAGTCCCTGGAGCTCGGTCTGGAAGGGCGCCTGAAGACGAAGGTGGGCCTGCTCTCCGGCGGCCAGCGCCAGGCGCTGAGCCTGCTGATGGCCACCTTCTCCAAGCCGAAGATCCTGCTGCTCGATGAGCACACCGCGGCCCTGGATCCGCAGCGTGCGGCGCTGGTCTCGCGCTTGACCAAGGAAATTGTCGAACGCCACCAGCTGACCACGTTGATGGTCACGCACAATATGGAGCAGGCATTGCAGCTGGGCACCCGGCTGATCATGATGCACGACGGGCAGATCATCCTGGATTTGAACCAGGAAGAGAAGTCCAGGATGACCGTCCAGGACTTGCTCGACGAATTCAGCAAGATCAAGGGCGCGCAGCTCGATGACAAGACCATGCTGCAGTAGCTGAATTGCCCAGTATCAAGGGCTTTGCCGATCCGAGGGGGCGGCAAAGCCCTTGCTGTTTTTAAGCCAGGGTTTTAGCGCAGTGTCTTGGACAACAGGATTTCCACTCGTCCCGAAGCTTCATCCCTGTGTTCTTCACCAGTAGGACGGTAGCCGTTGGCCTGATACAGCTTGATGGCCCGTGAATTATCGGCGATGGCCCATAGACGCAAATCGTGGGAACCGGCCTTCTGCGCGAAGTGGTCCACTTCGGCCAAGAGTTCGCGTGCCACGCCCTGTCCCCAGAAATCCGGCGCAACAGCGACGTAGTAGATCTCCAGATAGCCATCTTGCGGTGAGCAGAGGGTAAATCCTGCTGGAACCCCGTCCTCGGATGCGACCACGAGCCTGGCACCAGGCAAGGCCAAACGACGCTCGACGCCGGCCAGTGCTTGGCTGCCGTCGAAAGGCAGGGGCTTGTGATCGCGTTGGGCCGCAGCCTGCGCCCAGATTTTCGCAGCGCTCTGGACGTGCTTCGAATCCTGTGGTGTCGCTTCAGCAAAAGTTATCGATGGGGTGTCCATGAATAGTTTCCCAGGCCGGAGTTCGTGGGCTAGATGATTCCGCTGGAGCCAAGCAGCGAGCCGATGGCGAAGGTCGCGGCCAAGGCTAGGGCACCGCCGATGACCAGGCGCAGCGCTGCCACGCGTTTGGAGCTTCCGCCGATGTAGGCGCCGAGCGTCCCGGTAAGTGCGAGGGCTACGAGTACCGCGGCAAAGGTCACCGGAATGCGGATCTGTTCCGGCGGCAGCAAGATCGCCAGCATGGGCAAGATGGCGCCGACAATGAAGGACGCCGCTGATGCATAGGCGGCATGCCAAGGATTGACGACTTCTTCTTCATCGATATTCAGCTCGGCGGACAAATGTGCTGCCAACGCATCATGCTCGGTCAGCTCGGTGGCTACCTGCATCGCGGTGTGCTGGCTCAATCCCTTGGCCTCGTAGATCCCGGCAAGCTCAGCGAGCTCCGCGTCGGGATCGTCACGGAGTTCTTGGCGCTCCTTTTCAACCAGGGCTCGCTGCGAATCACGTTGGCTGCTGACCGAAACATATTCACCCAGGGCCATCGAGATGGCTCCGCCGATGACCGCGGCCATTCCGGCAGTGAAGATGGGGGCGGTGTGGTTGGTGACGCCGGCGACGCCAACCACTGTGGCGGCTACCGAAACGATGCCGTCATTCGCGCCGAGCACCCCGGCGCGGAGCCAGTTCAGGCGTTCGGCGAAGTTCTGATCGTGTGGCTCATCCGGGTGGGCCTGCGTTGAATCGGTCATGCCCCAAGATAACCACCAGCTGGGCGAGAACCGCCAGTGTTTAGCTGATCTGCGGTGGAAGATCACACCGCTGGGGAAATAAAAAAATTGCAGGTCCGGATAAACCAGACCTGCAATTTGCTGGTGCCCCTGAAAGGAATCGAACCTTCGACCTTCTGCTCCGGAGGCAGACGCTCTATCCACTGAGCTACAGAGGCGTGTTGCCGGGCAACAGAAAAAATACTATCAGGTGGTGTGCTGATCTGCGCAATTCGAGCAGCCGGGCTGTGATGTGTTGTAAAAGTCACCGAACCCGGCAAGTCTCACAGCCTTGGCGGAGTCATGAATGCTAATTAAGCAGTGCAATTACCGGTATTCTTGAACGGTGACTCCTGAAGAACTCTCCGCAGCAATATCCGCATGCCTCACCGAAGCCGTCGCCGCTGGTGAAATCTCCGTTGAGGTTCCAGACACCGTGCGTGTCGACCGTCCCAAGAGCCGTGAGCACGGTGACTGGGCAACCAACATCGCGCTGCAGCTGGGCAAGAAGGCCGGCATGGCACCGCGCGACTTCGCGCAGATCCTTGCCCGACGCCTTGCCGAAGTTCCAGGAGTCGGCGCCGTGGACATCGCAGGTCCAGGCTTCCTGAATATCACCCTCGAAGCTGGCGCCGCCGGCGAACTGGCTCGCACCATCGTCGAGGCCGGAGCCGCCTACGGCAACAACCAGGCCCTGGCTGGCCACGTGGTGAACATGGAGTTCGTCTCGGCGAACCCCACCGGACCACTGCATATCGGCCACACCCGCTGGGCCGCCCTGGGCGATGCGATCTCGCGTGTCCTGCGTGCCTCCGGCGCTAGCGTGACCAGCGAGTACTACATCAACGATGCCGGCAACCAGATGAACGTCTTTGCCCGCTCGGTGTACAACCGCATCCACGGCCTGCCGGTCCCCGAGGGCGGCTACCCCGGCGAATACATCAAGGAACTGGGAGAGATCGTTCTCGCCGAAAACCCGCGCCTGAAGGACCTGGACGAAGCCGAAGCCATCCCGGCCTTGCGCGAAGCCGCCTACAAGGCACAGCTCGAAGACATCAAGAAGACCCTGGCCGACTTCGGCGTCAGCTTCGACGTGTTCTTCTCAGAAACCACCTTGCATGAGGGCGGTGCCGTAGCTGACGCCGTGGCACGCCTGCGCGAACAGGGCCACATCTTCGATTTGGAAGGCGCTGTCTGGCTGCGCACCACCGATTTCGGCGATGACAAGGACCGCGTGCTGATCCGCGCCAACGGCGAACCAACCTACTTCGCCGCGGACGCCGCCTACTACCTGTCCAAGAAGGACCGCGGCTTCGAAGAGAAGATCTACCTGCTCGGCGCCGACCACCACGGCTACGTCAACCGCCTGAAGGCCATTGCCGCGTGCGCTGGCGATGACAAGGAAAAGAACATCGAGGTGCTGATCGGCCAGTTGATTTCGGTCAACGGAGCCAAGCTGTCCAAGCGCGCCGGCAACATCATCGAGCTGCGCGACCTGATCAACTGGATCGGCGCCGACGCGCTGCGCTACTCGCTGGCCCGCTTCCCGGCCGATTCGCCGATCGCACTGGACCCGGAGCAGCTGAAGAAGAACACCAACGACAACCCGGTGTTCTACGTGCAGTACGCCCACGCCCGCTCGGCCGCCGCAGCCCGCAACGCCGCCGCCAAGGGCGTGACCCGCGATGAGTTCGACGCCGCGCTGCTGACCGACGCCACCGAAAACGAGCTGCTGGCAGTGCTCGGCCAGTTCCCGTCGGTGGTTGCCGGCGCCGCTGAATTCCGCGAACCGCACCGCATCGCCCGCTACCTGGAGCAGGTCGCCGGCGCCTACCACTCGTGGTACGCCGCCACCCGCATCACCCCGATGGGCGAAGATGAAGCAGTCGCACCGGTGCACGGCACCCGCCTGTGGCTGAACGACGCCGCCACCACCGTCTTGGCAAATGGATTGGAACTGCTGGGCGTTTCCGCCCCAGAGAGGATGTAAGACCCTATGGCCGTATCGCCGCTAGCCCCGCAATGGCTGCACTTCCCGGAAAACATCAACGCGCTTCGTCAGATCGAGTGGGCTTCGGGGGTTTCCCGCGAGGCTGGCGGCGAACTGTCCATCCAGGGCCTTCCCGTCTCGACACTGGCAGGCGAATTCGGCACCCCATTGTTCGTGCTCGACGAGAACGACTTCCGTGCCCGCGCGCGCGGATTCAAGACCGCCTTCGATGAGGCGTTCAAGGATCTGTGCGGGGGAGTCGACGTCTACTACGCCGGCAAGGCGTTCTTGTGCACCGAGGTGGCCCGCTGGGTGACCGCCGAGGGCTTGCGCCTTGACACCTGCTCCGGCGGCGAGCTGGCAGTGGCCGGCGCCGCCAAGGTGCCGGCCGCCAACCTCTCGCTGCACGGGAACAACAAGTCGGCAACCGAGATCACCCGCGCCATCGAGATGGGCGTGGGACGCCTGGTCATCGACTCGCTGGACGAGCTGGACCGGGTGATCTCCATCGCCGATGCCATGGACATGACCGCCGAGGTCATGCTGCGCATCACCCCCGGCGTGCACGCCTCTACGCACGAGGCCATCGCCACCGCGCACGAGGACCAAAAGTTCGGCCTGTCCATCCTGGACGATGCCTCCGGCAGCTCGCCGGCGCTGCGTGCGGTCGCCCAGGCGATCGAGGCTAAGAACATCAACCTGCTGGGCCTGCACGCACACATCGGCTCGCAGATTTTCGAGGCCGAGGGCTTCGCCATGGTCGCGCGCACCATGCTCGGCCTGCTGGCCCGGATCCGCGAGATCCACGGCGTTTCCCTGCCCGAGCTGGATCTGGGCGGCGGCTACGGCATCGCCTACACCTCCGAAGACCACCCCTCCACCCCGGCGAAGCTGGCGGGCCAGATGGCCGAGGTGGTCTCTGCCACCTGCGCCGAACTGGAACTGGACTGCCCGCGCATCTCCATCGAGCCGGGCCGCGCCATCGCCGGCCCGTCCACCTTCACCCTCTACGAGGCCGGCGTGCGCAAGGACGTCCAGGTGGAAGACGAGACTGGAGCGCTGCATCCGCGCCGCTACATTTCGGTGGACGGCGGCATGAGCGACAACCCTCGTCCGGTGCTCTACGACGCGCAATACACCGCCGCGCTGGCCAGCCGTATGACGCAAAGCGACGCAATTATTTCTCGTGTAGTTGGGAAACATTGCGAGTCAGGTGACATAGTCGTGAAGGACGTTTACCTGCCCGAGGACGTGGCGGCCGGCGATTTGCTCGCCGTTCCGGCCACCGGCGCCTACTGCTGGGCGTTGTCGAGCAACTACAACTACCTCACCCGTCCCGCGGTGGCAGCTGTACGCGATGGCCAAGCCCGCCTGATCGTGCGCAGGGAAACGGAAACAGACTTGTTGGCCCGCGACATGGGAGTTTAATTGAGCGGCGAAAAGAACCTGAAGGTAGCCCTGCTGGGTTGCGGCACCGTCGGGGCCCAGGTGGCCCGGATCCTGCTGGAAGATGCGAATGAACTGGCGGCCCGCTCGGGCGCCGGCATGCAGCTGATCGGCATTGCCGTGCGCAACCTGCATGCCAAACGCGATGCGGCGCTGCCCCAGGAGCTTTTCACCACCGACGCTCCCGGGCTGATCGCCCAGGCCGATGTGGTCATCGAGCTGCTCGGCGGCATGGAACCGGCCGGCGAATACATCGCCGCCGCGCTGTCCAAGGGCGCCAGCGTCATCACCGGCAACAAGGCGCTGATCGCGCTCAAGGGCGCCGAGCTGAACGCGCTGGCCGCCGCCAACGGTGCGCAGTTGCGCTACGAGGCGGCGGTGGCCGGGGCCATCCCGATCCTGCGCCCGATCGCCGACTCGTTGGCGGGCGACCACATCACCAAGGTGATGGGCATCGTCAACGGCACCACCAACTTCATCCTCGACGCGATGGACACCACCGGTGCCGCGTTCGACGACGTGCTGGCCGAAGCCCAGGCGCTGGGCTATGCCGAAGCCGATCCGACCGCCGACGTAGGCGGGCACGACGCCGCCGCGAAGGCGGCCATCCTGGCCTCGCTGGCCTTCCACACCACCGTGTCCTCGGATCAGGTCTGGACCCAGGGCATCACCGAGGTCACCGCCGCCGATGTCGCCGCCGCATCCGCCGCCGGCTACGTGATCAAGCTGCTGGCCATCGCCGAACGCACAGAAGCCGGGATCTCGGTGCGCGTCTACCCGGCGCTGGTGCGCCGCAGCCACCCGCTGGCCACCGTGCACGGCGCGTTCAACGCGGTGTTCGTCGAGGCCGAGAACGCCGGGGACCTGATGTTCTACGGCGCCGGCGCGGGCGGCAACCCGACCGCCTCGGCGGTGATGGGCGACGTCGTCGCCGTGGCCCGGCAGATCGCCGCTGGAGCGCCGCTGCCCAACGGCTCGGTCAGCCAGGCCCCGAGGATGCTGGACTTCGAAGCCATCGACACCCGCTACTGGATCGGCTTGTCGGTCAAGGACCAGCCGGGCGTGCTGGCGGCCATCGCCACCGTCTTCGGCGAGCACGGGGTCTCCATCGAGTCGATGAGCCAGCAGGTCGACGCCGAAGCCGGCGCGCAGCTGCGCATCCTGACCCACCAGGGCACCGAAGCTGCCCTGGCCAGCACCGTCGAGGCGCTCACCGCGCTGGACGCGGTGCACTGTGTACTATCCGTTATGCGAGTTGAAGGAAACTAACGTGGCTCACCAGTGGCGCGGAGTGATCCGCGAATACGCCGATCGCCTGCCAGTCGACGAAAACACCAAGGTCATCACGCTCGGCGAGGGCGGCACCCCGTTGGTCTACGCACCGGCGCTGTCGGCCCATACCGGCAACGAGGTGTACCTGAAAGTCGAGGGCATGAACCCGACCGGCTCCTTCAAGGACCGCGGCATGACCATGGCGATGACCGCCGCGGTCGCCGCCGGCGCCAAGGCAGTGGTGTGCGCCTCCACCGGCAACACCTCCGCCTCGGCTGCCGCCTACGCCACCCAGGCCGGGCTGAAGTGCGCCGTGCTGGTACCGGACGGCAAGATCTCCATGGGCAAGATGTCCCAGGCGATCGCCCACGGCGCAGACATCATCCAGATCGACGGCAACTTCGACAACTGCCTTGAGGTCGCCCGCAAGCTCAGCGAGAACTACCCGGTATTCCTGGTCAATTCGGTGAACCCTGCGCGTATCCAGGGCCAGAAGACCGGCGCCTTCGAGGTCGTGGACTTCCTGGGCGATGCACCTGACTACCACCTGCTGCCGGTAGGCAACGCGGGCAACATCACCGCGTACTGGAAGGGCTACAAGGAGTACTCCACGCAGTGGACCAACGAGGCCGGAAAGGTCCTCGAACCGGTATCCACCAAGAACCCGATCATGTGGGGCTTCCAGGCAGCTGGCGCCGCTCCGATTGTTGCCGGGCACCCGATCACCGAACCGGACACCATCGCCACCGCGATCCGCATCGGCAACCCGGCTTCCTGGGAACAGGCCGAAGCAGCCCGCGACGAGTCCGGCGGCCAGATCGACTCGGTCACCGATGAGCAGATCCTTGAAGCCCACCGGTGGCTCTCCTCGCGCGAAGGCGTGTTCGTGGAGCCTGCTTCGGCAGCCGGCGTGGCCGGCCTGCTCAAGCACCACGCAGCGGGCAACGTCCCGACCGGCAGGAAGATCGTGATCACCGTAACCGGCCACGGCCTGAAGGATCCGGACTGGGCCCTGAAGCAGGCCGACGGCTCGGACGTCGCACCAAAGAAGGTGGCCTTCGACGTAGTCGAGGTCGCCGGCGCCCTGGGCCTGGCCTAAACGCCTTCGGCCAGAATTCTTCTGGCCAGCCAACGGCCCGCCGCGCCAATGGCTCTCCCGGAAACGGGGGAGCCGGCCGTGGCGGGCCGTTGTGCATCCATCATCTATCGCACCGAAATCTTGAAGGAACCATGACGCAGCAGATCGCCCTGGGCCAGAAGTTGATCGTTTCCCCTCCGGCCACCTCCGCCAACCTCGGTCCCGGCTTCGATTCGCTGGGCCTGGCCCTGGAATACCGCGACCGCCTTGAGGTGGGCACCGCGCACTCCAGCCGCGTCGAGATTTTCGGTGACGGGGCCGATGAGCTGCCACGCGATGAATCCCACCTGATCATCAAGGAAATGCACCGCTACTGGAAAGACGCCGGCTTCGCCCCGGTAGGCGTGGAACTGGTGGCGCATAACCGCATTCCGCATGCTCGGGGCATGGGCTCGTCCGCAGCGGCGATCGTTGCCGCCTATGCTGCGGCCGACGCGCTGCTGCCAGCAGAGGCACGTCGTGGAACCGAATCAATCTTCCAGGCCGCGGCCGCGTGGGAAGGCCACCCGGATAATGTGGCCCCTGCGGTCTTTGGCGGTTTGAGCATTTCTGCCACGAATCCCGATGGCAGCTTTAGCTCCGTGCAGGTGCCATTGCACCCGGATCTGCGTGCGGTGCTGGCCATCCCTTCCAACGGGCTGTCCACCGAAGTGGCCCGTGGTGCACTGCCCTCGCACATCGAGCATGCGGTGGCCGCGGCGAACAGCGCTAGTGCCGCCTTGCTGATCCACGCTTTGAGCAATGACCCAAGCCAGCTGCTGGGCGGCACCAAGGACTACCTGCACCAGGATTACCGGGCTGCGGCCATGCCGCAAAGCGCCGCACTGATTGCCAAGCTGCGCGATGCCGGATTGGCCGCAGTGGTTTCCGGTGCCGGCCCAACGGTGATGATCCTGGTATCCAGCGAGGACCAGGTAGCTGCCGTGCAAGCGGTGATCAACGAATTTTCTGCGAGTTCTTCAGTGTCTTGGCGTGCTGAAGTTCCCAAGCTTGCCTCTAACGGTGTTACAGTAGAAGTGCTGTAACACCATGGCAGGCCGGATCGCTGGGCAGTAGCCCGGTCCGAATCATTTGTGGTCAGTGTTGATGCGGATAAATTCGGTTCTTGAACCCCATTTCATCCCTCCAGCCGCTCCGGATTTCCCTGCAGTTCGCAGCACCTTTGATATCCCGCATCCAGGTACGTCTTCGTGCCCAGGCGATATCAGTTTCTTTAATCCACCGCAGTTTTGCTCCGAATTCTGGGCTATCTTGCGGGGAGAAAGTGAAGTAGCCACGAAATCTTCGGCTACGGAACATCATTTACGGCATAGTGGGCCTGCCTGAAGCGGCCCATCCTACGAGTCAGAAGGAACTTTCGTGACCGAAACCACGAGCCTCACCGAAGGCGTGGACACCAAGACTTCCGAAAATAAGAGTGCCGGTCTGGCCTCTTTGAAGATGACCCAGCTGCAGCAGTTGGCTTCCCAGCTGGGAATTACCGGCGGGTCGCGCATGCGCAAGGCTGATCTGGTCAAGGCCATCGGCGACCACCAGCGCGGTGGCTCCGTTGCCGCCAAGGACGCCAAGGCAGCGCAGGAAGCCAAGGCCGCGCAGGAAGCGAAGTCGGCCAAGGCCGAAGCACCTGCAGTCAAGGCAGAAGCCGCCGCCGAGCCGGCCAAGGAAACCAAGGCCCGCGCACGCCGCGCCCCGAAGGCCGCAGCCAAGGAGCAGGCCGAGACCGATACCGCCGCCGCGCCGGAAACCGCCGCAGCTGCCGAAGCACCGGCGGAAAAGCCTGCTCGCGCACGCCGCACCTCGCGCCGCGTGACCGACTCCGGCAAGGTTGCCGCTGCTGCCGAAACCAAGGAAGCAGGCGCCGAGGCACCAGCCGAGAAGCAGCAGTCGACCGAGAAGCAGGCTCCAGCCGAGGAAGCCAAGGCCCCGCGCCAGCGCCGCAACTCGCGCAGCAGCAAGCCAGCTGAGCAGCCTGCAGAACAGGGCGCCGAGCCAGCCGAGGCTCCGGCAGAGAACACCGAGAACAACGGCGAAGCACGCGAAGACCGCCGCGAGCGCGGCAGCCGCCGTGAGCGTGGCAACCGCCGCGAGCGCAACAACGAGCGCAATGACGCCGCCGATTCGGAGAACGCCGAAGAGCGCACCGACCGTCGCGAAGAGCGCCGCGAGCGCAACAACGAGCGCAATGACCGGAACAACCGCCGTGATCGCAACAACGATCGCAATGATCGCAACAACGATCGCAATGATCGCAACAACGATCGAAATGATCGCAACAACGACTCGAACGACTCGGAGAACACCGAGGAGCGTTCGGAACGCAGCGAGCGCAATGACCGCCGTGAACGCCGCGAGCGCAACAATGACCGCAATGACCGGAACAACCGCCGTGAGCGCAACAACGACCGGAACAACCGCAACCGCCGCAACCGCCGCGACGACGACGAGCCGCAGCTGAGCGAAGACGATGTCGTGCTGCCGATCGCCGGCATCCTGGACGTGCTGGAGAACTACGCGTTTGTCCGCACCTCCGGCTACCTTCCCGGCCCGAACGACGTCTACGTCACGCTGGGACAGGTCAAGAAGTACAACCTGCGCAAGGGCGACGCCATCGTCGGCGCCATCCGCCAGCCGCGCGAGGGCGAGACCCCGAACCCGCGCCAGAAGTTCAACGCCCTGGTGCAGCTGACTTCCGTCAACGGCAAGAAGCCTGAAGACAACAAGGAACGCGTCGAGTTCAACAAGCTCGTGCCGCTGTACCCGACCGAGCGCCTGCGCCTGGAAACCGACCCGAAGCTGGTCGGCCCACGCGTCATCGACCTGGTCGCACCGATCGGCAAGGGCCAGCGCGGCCTGATCGTCTCGCCTCCAAAGGCCGGCAAGACCCTGATCCTGCAGTCCATCGCGAACGCCATCACGACCAACAACCCAGAGGTGCACCTGATGATGGTGCTGGTCGACGAGCGTCCCGAAGAAGTCACCGACATGCAGCGCACGGTCAAGGGTGAGGTCATCGCCTCGACCTTCGACCGCCCGGCCGATGACCACACCACCGTGGCTGAGCTGGCCATCGAGCGCGCCAAGCGCCTGGTGGAAATGGGCATGGATGTCGTGGTCCTGCTGGACTCGATGACCCGCCTGGGCCGCGCCTACAACCTGGCCGCCCCTGCCTCGGGCCGCATCCTCTCCGGCGGCGTGGACTCGGCGGCGCTGTACCCGCCCAAGCGCTTCTTCGGTGCCGCCCGCAACATCGAGAACGGCGGCTCGCTGACCATCCTGGCCACCGCCCTGGTGGAGACCGGATCCAAGATGGACGAGGTCATCTTCGAGGAATTCAAGGGCACCGGCAACATGGAGCTTCGCCTCTCGCGCCAGCTGGCCGAGAAGCGCATCTTCCCTGCGGTGGATGTCAACGCATCCTCGACCCGCCGCGAAGAGCAGCTGATGAGTGCCGAAGAGGTGCGCATCATGTGGCGCCTGCGCCGCATGCTCTCGGGCATCGATCCGCAGCAGGCGCTGGAGGTGCTCACCGGGAAGATCCGCGAGACCCAGTCCAACGCGGAATTCCTGATGCTGGTCAACAAGACCACTCCAAACAAGGATTAGCACCATCCACCGCCATGGCGTCCAGCCAGCTTGCCACCTCGGCAGCTGGCTGGACGCCATCGGCGCGTAGTGACACCTCGCACGCCGGTGACCGCCGGCGCAGCGTCTAGAATTGAATTCCAGCAGTGCCCAGGAACGCAGCAAGCGCCGGCACTGCGCGGAAAACGCCAACAAGGAAGCACACCACCATGTTCGAGTCCGTCAAGTCGCTACTAGAAGAGCATGCAGCCATCCAGGCGCAGCTCTCGGATCCAGCGGTGTACGCCGACCAGGCGCTGGCCCGCAAGCTCGGCCGCCGTTCGGCCCAGCTGAACGGCATCGTCGAAGCCTACAACAAGTGGAACACCGCCACCGAGGACCTGGAAGCCGCCAAGGAAATGGCCGACGAGGATCCGGACTTCGCCGAAGAGGTCGAAACCCTGACCGCCGAGCTGCCGGCGCTGGAGGAGAAGCTGCGCCGCCTGCTGATCCCGCGCGACGAGAACGACGGCCGCAACGTGATCCTCGAAGTTAAGGGCGGCGAAGGCGGCGACGAAGCGGCGCTGTTCGCCGCGGACCTGCTGCGCATGTACACCCGCTTCGCCGAGCACAAGGGCTGGAAGGTCGAGATGATCTCCTACAACGAGTCCGACCTCGGCGGCTACAAGGACGCGCAGGTGGCCATCAAGGGCAACTCCAACGAACCGGCAGAAGGTGTCTACGCCCAGCTGAAGTTCGAGGGCGGCGTGCACCGCGTGCAGCGCGTGCCGGTCACCGAATCCCAGGGCCGCATCCACACCTCGGCCGCCGGCGTGCTGGTGCTGCCCGAAGTGGACGAGCCCGAAGAAGTCGATATCCACCAGAATGATTTGAAGATCGACGTCTACCGTTCCTCGGGCCCCGGCGGGCAGTCGGTGAACACCACCGACTCCGCCGTGCGCATCACCCACCTGCCCACCGGCATCGTGGTGGCCATGCAGAACGAGAAGTCGCAGATCCAGAACCGCGAAGCCGCCATGCGCGTGCTGCGTTCGCGCCTGCTGGCCCACCAGCAGGAACAGATCGACGCCGAGAACTCTGCGCAGCGCGCCAGCCAGATCCGCACCATGGACCGTTCCGAGCGCATCCGCACCTACAACTACCCGGAGAACCGCATTGCGGATCACCGCACCGGGTACAAGGCCTACAACCTGGATGCCGTGATGGACGGCGACCTGCAGCCGGTGGTCGACTCCTGCATCCAGATGGACGAGGAAGAGCGCCTGGCTGCGCTGGGCGAGTAACTGCGCCTTGGAAGAACTATCTGCCGTACGCCGCCAGGCGATTGCGGCGCTGGCCGACGCCGGGGTGCCAAGCCCCGGCGTCGACGCCGATCTGCTGCTCTGCCATGTGCTGGGCATCGACCGCGCGCAGCTGAAGCTGCGCGAGCTGCGCGGCGACGGCCTTCAGCCGGCGCACCGGGAGCAGTTCACCGAGCTGGTGGCAGCCCGGCGCACCCGCATCCCGCTGCAGCACCTGACCGGCGTCGCCTACTTCCGCTACCTGGAACTGAAGGTCGGTCCGGGGGTCTTCACCCCTCGGCCGGAAACCGAAACCGTGGTGCAGCTGGGCCTTGATTTCCTGGCGGCCCACGGGATCGGCAGCCCGCGGTGCATCGACTTGTGCTCGGGTTCCGGCGCCATTGCCGCGGCCCTGGCCAGCGAGGTGCCGGCGGCCAGCGTCTGGGCCGTGGAGCTCTCGGATGATGCCATTGGCTACACCCGGGCCAACTGCGAACCTCACGGGGTCACCGTGCTGCACCGGGACGCCACGCAGGTGCCCGCCCAGCTGGACGCCACCATGGACCTGGTGATCTCCAATCCGCCGTATATCCCGCCGAATGCGGTGCCGCGCGAGGTCGAGGTGCGCGAGCACGACCCGGAGATGGCGTTGTACGGCCTGGGGGAGGACGGGCTGCAGGTCCCGCGAGCCGTCACGGCCCAGGCCCTGAAGCTGCTGCGTCCCGGCGGCTGGTACGTGATGGAACACGCCGAAGTGCAGCGCGAGAGCGCGGCGGCGATGCTGCGCGAAGCAGGGTTCACGCAGGTTGCCGGCCACCAGGACCTCACCGGGCGCGCCCGCGCCACATCCGGCTACGCGCCCCAATAACCAAACGACACACCAGCGCATGAAAGAATGATCCCGTGAGCACAACATTTTCGGTAAGCAACGAGCAGGAACACGCTGACGGCATCGCCGCAGCCAAGGCCGCACTGGCGGACAAGCGCTGCATCGTCTTGCCCACAGATACCGTCTACGGGATTGGCGCCGATGCCTTCAGCGCCCAGGGCGTAGCGATGCTGCTGGCGGCCAAGGGCCGCAGCCGCACCATGCCGCCACCGGTGCTGATTGCCCAGACCGCCACCATGGACGGGCTGGCCCGGGACATTCCCGAGGAAGCCCGGAAGCTGGCCGAAGCCTTCTGGCCAGGCGGCCTGACCCTGATCCTGCACGCCCAGCCGTCGCTGACCTGGGATCTGGGGGAGACCCGCGGCACCGTAGCGCTGCGCGTGCCCAACGACGACACCGCCCTGGAACTGCTAGGCCAGACCGGCCCGCTGGCAGTGTCCTCGGCCAACCGCACCGGCAACGCGGCGGCGCTGGATGTCGAGCAGGCCATCGCCCAGCTGGGCGAGTCGGTGGACGTGTACCTCGACGGCGGTCCGCGCGGTGCGGCAGGCGAAGAAGTCCTGCCATCGACCATCATCGATTGCACCGGTGCGCACCTGCAGGTAGTCCGCTCGGGCGCAATTTCCATTGAGGAATTGCGCGTGGTTGTCCCTGGAATTCTCGATTTGGGACAGGACGCACCGGAAACCGGCGCATGAGAACATATGTCCTGCTCATAGCGTTCAGCTTTACGGTCTCGTTCTTGCTCACGCCGATCGTGCGCACGCTCGGCCAGCGCTTTACCGGGAACCAGCTGGTGCGCGAACGCGACCAGCATGAGAAGCCGATCGTGAAGTTCGGCGGGCTGGCAATCATCGCCGCCTTCGCCGCAGGATTATGGCTCGCGAGCAATTTCCATTTCTTCCGCGGGGTCTTCGGCAATGACGAAGCCATCCGCGGCATCGCCTACGCGCTGGGCGTCATCGTGCTCATGGGCCTGGCCGATGACATGTACGACCTGAAGTGGTGGCTGAAGCTCGCCGGGCAGATCCTGATCGGCTGGCTGATCGCCACTCACGGAATCGTCATCCAGTCGCTGCCGGTCGGTTCGTGGCAGATCGATGAGCCGTGGCTGCAGATCGCGGTGACGGTGTTCCTGATCGTGCTGACCATGAACGCGATCAATTTCTCCGATGGGCTCGACGGCCTGGCCGCGGGCCTGGCCGCAATTGGCGCGGCGACCTTCTTCGTGTATTCCTATGTGCTGGCCACGCATGTGAGCGCGGATGACTACGCGAATATCGGGGCGCTGCTCTGTGCCCTGCTGCTCGGCGCCTGCCTAGGCTTCCTGCCGCACAACTTCAACCCGGCGAATATCTTCATGGGGGAGACCGGGGTGCTGGCCATCGGCATGATCCTGTCGGTGGCCGCGATCGCGGTGACCGGGGATGTGCAGGGGCTGGAGGCCCGGCGCTTCCGCAACATCCCTGCCTACATGCCGATGCTGCTGCCGATGGTCATCGTCTTCCTACCAGTCCTGGACCTTGTGCTCTCGGTTTTCCGCAGGCTGGCCAACAAACGCTCACCCTTTTCACCGGACGCCAAGCACATCCACCACCGGATGCTGGCCCAGGGACATTCGGTGCGCCAGTCGGTGATCCTGCTGTACCTCTGGGCTGCCGTGATTGCTGTCTCAGTGGTGTCCATCGCCTTCATCCCGGTCATCCTGGTGGTGCCGATGGCCTTGCTGTTGTTTCTAGTGGCAGCGGTGGCGACCTGGCGTCCGCTGGTGATCAAGCGGGTCGATGCCCTGCGCAAGCGCATGGGCAAGGCCTAGCCCGGTTAATTAGCCAAGTGATGCATGAGCAATCTGTTTCTATCTCGTGTAGAATTCAATGTGGATCTTCTTCCTCCTGTTCTTTTCGGGAGCGGGTGGGAGTTTCAAGTTTCATCAGCATCGATGGGTGCACGATGGTCCCTCGGTGTTGACGAAGAAAGGTTGCGGACGTGAATCCTGGTTCTGCCCGCGTCAGTGCTTCGTCAGCCCCGAAATCCATCTGGCTGCCGATTCTCGGCTTGTCACTGGTGTATTCGGCGATCGCTACCGCCATTTTTTTCCTGATTTCATGGCTGGTAGCTGATCTCACCTACGCGCTTTCTGGCGCGCTGGCTGCCGGGATCGTGATCGGCTTTTTCGCAATTGGCATCCTCATCGCCGAAGCTGCCGGGCGAATCCGCCGCTCGTGGGCCATGCCCGCGTTCCTGGGCGTCTTTGTCATCAAGGTTTTCGGCATCGCCTTCGTGCTGTTGAACCTGGGGTTGCCCGAATGGGTCAACCGCCAGGGTTTCGTTCTTGCAGCAGCTATCTCCCTTGTTGCCTGGCAGGTTGGCGAGGTGCGTGCCTTCATGAAGGCACGCCTGGCTATCTACAACGAGGAATAGAGTATTCCGCCCGACTATGTGTCGGTGGGGTGCTGTGAGTTTGATAAGCTTACTTCGGGTCATTTTTGGCCGTCCGCTGAACTGCGGGTGGTTTATGCAAGATGCATCCGCGGGGAGACCCGCAGATGGATCCTCATCAGGGTTGATGCTTAGGCATGGGCCATGATGGGATCCCCGTTTGATCTTTTCTTCACACGGTGAGAGGCAGTTACCGCCAGTCACCGCCTTTTGCCCGTGACCGTTACTGCAGAGAGGACAGCGCGTTGTTCGCGTTTGCGCTCCCAATGGCCTCAGAAGAAGGCGGCTTCGTACCGCCATCCGTTTCCGATACCCACCTTCCAGATATCTTCCCTTGGATGGCGGAGTACGGCACGGGTTTCGGCAAGCAGATGCTCATGATCGTTTTGTCGATCGTGCTCATCACTTGGTTCTTCACCGCGGCCATCAAGAACCCTAAATTGGTTCCAGGCAAGATGCAGTACATCGCTGAAACCGGTTACGCATTCGTACGTAACGGAATTGGCCGCGACATCATCGGCGAGAAGAACTTCCGTCCTTGGATTCCTCTGCTGTTCGCGACCTTCTTCTTCGTACTGCTGAACAACCTCTTCGGCGCGATTCCGTTCCTGCAGCTTCCATCGTTCTCACACGCTGGTTCTGCCTACGCGATGGCTATCATCATCTACGGCACCTGGATTGCCGTAGGCCTGAAGAACCATGGTATCCGCTACTTCAAGCTGGCTGTCGTCCCGTCCGGTGTTCCGGGCTGGATCATGCCGCTGATGGTTCCGTTGGAAATCATTTCTAACTTCATCGTTCGCCCGCTGACGCACTCGCTGCGTTTGATGGCAACGATGCTGGCCGGTCACATGATCGTGATGCTGGCAGCTTCCGGTGCACGTCATCTGATCGTTGTCCAGGACTCCCTGGCCATGAACGGCCTCGGCGTGCTGGTCATCATCGGATCGGTCGCAATGTACTTCCTGGAACTTCTGATCATGTGCCTGCAGGCGTTCGTTTTCGCCCTGCTGACCGCGATCTACCTCCAAGGTGCAATTGAAGCCGACGCCCACTAGGCCAACACTTCTTTCTTCCAACCCATAAAGATCTTCCTTGAGTCGCTCAAGGAATACCTCACAACCTACCGGCAAAAGCCCGGTATCTTGAAAGGAACATAATCACATGTTGCACGGCTCCCTGAATATGATCGGCTACGGCCTGGCTGCTATCGGTTCGGCTATCGGCGTTGGCTTGATCTTCGCTGCCTACATCAACGGTGTTGCTCGTCAGCCAGAGGCTCAGCGCATCCTGCAGCCAATCGCCATGCTTGGCTTCGCACTTGCTGAAGCACTGGCCATCCTGGGCCTGGTCTTCGCCTTCGTCGTAGGCGCCTAGTCTTTTCGCAACTGTAGTGGCCTCGCCACTATCGCGAGGCGTACACAAAAGCGGAAACTAGTAGATAAGGAATAGTGAGAATGAACAGCACTGATTTCATCCTCGCTGCGAGCGAATCGGTCAACCCGCTGTTGCCGAACCCGTGGGAAATTCTCGTTACGGGTGTTGGTTTCGCGGTCCTTCTGTTCATCGTCATCAAGGTGATTGCTCCGAAGTTCGAGCAATCCTATGAAGATCGCGTCACCGCGATCGAAGGTGGCCTTGAGAAGGCTGAAGCAGCGCAGAAGGAAGCAGAGGAGACCTTGGCACTGTACAAGGCCCAGCTTCTGGAAGCACGCACCGAAGCAAACCGCATCCGTGAGGAAGCTCGTAGCGAAGGTGCTCAGATCCTCGCCGATCTGAAGACCAAGGCAACCGATGAGGCAGCTCGCATCACCGAGCAGTCGCACCGCCAGATCGAGGCTGAGCGCGTATCCGCATTGGCTTCGCTTCGCACCGACGTGGGCGCATTGGCTACCGAGCTTGCAAGCAAGGTTGTTGACGAAGCTCTGCAGGACGATGCCCGTGCCCAGCGCGTGGTTGACAAGTTCCTGACCGATTTGGAAGCTCAGCAGAACGCAGGTGCATCGAACTAATGGCAAGTGTATCGAGCGAGTCACTGGCAAAGGCTTTGGAGTTCCTGGAACCCAAGCTGGCACTGGCATCTATTGAGCTGCCTAAGGAACTGTTCGCGGTCCTGGAAGTACTGGATGCAAATGCCGGTCTCCGCCGCGCATTGACTGACCCAGCCCGTGGGAATGCCGACAAGGCAGGCCTTTTGGCTCAGCTGCTGCGCGGAAAGGTCTCGGCTGACGCCGAGGATACCGTTGCACAGCTGGCTTCTACCCGCTGGAGCTCGGAACGCGACATTAGCGATGCGCTCGAAACGCTGGCTGTCACCGCGGTTGCCGCGGTGGCGGAACAGCAGGACGGCGCTTCGGGGCTGAACAAGCTGGAGCAGGATCTGTTCTCCTTCATCGAGGTAGTTCGTGGCAATCACGAGCTGCAGCGTGCGTTGGATGATGCACAGGCCCCAGTCGAGGCTAAGCGCGCACTCGCGTTGAAGCTCGTGCCTAACGCGTCGCAGACCTCGCAGGTTTTGATCTCCCAGGCAGTTTCGAACCCTCGCGGTTTGAAGCCGGCAGCCTTGGTTGGACGTTTCGTAGAGCTCGTGGCCAAGCGCCAGCAGCGCTGGATCGCTTCGGTGACCAGCTCCATCGAACTCTCCGAAGCCCAGCTTTCGCGCCTGGAGAGCAGCCTGAACAAGCTATACGGTCGTCAGCTCAAGCTCAACACCACTACCGACCCATCGCTGGTTGGTGGCCTGGTAGTCAAGGTTGGCGACGAAGTTGTCGACGCTTCCGTGGCATCACGCGTGGCCGAGTTGCGCCGCGCCTTGGCCAGCTAGGACTCATTGGGCGCGAGGAGCGATCCTTCGCCCGGTGTTCCTGGCTGCCAGGACCACAACAGACTTCATTCACATTCGATTCGGCCCACCGGGTCGGATCACAATTTAGGAGAGCAGGGACTGCAGATGGCCGATTTGACCATCAATGCCAACGACGTCCGCGATGCCCTAAACGAGTTCGCATCTTCCTTCGAACCGGGTAAGGCAGAGCGCACCGAGGTGGGACGCGTCGTCGCCGCGAGCGACGGCATCGCCAGAGTGGAAGGCCTTCCTTCCGTCATGGCCAACGAGTTGCTGAAGTTCGAAGATGGCACCCTGGGCTTGGCCCAGAACCTCGATACCCGCGAAATCGGTGTCGTTGTGCTTGGTGACTTCACCGGCATCGAAGCTGGCCAGAAGGTAGAGCGCACCGGCGAGATCCTTTCGGTTCCAGTCGGCGACGGCTACCTGGGCCGCGTGGTCGACCCATTGGGCGAGCCACTGGACAACCTGGGCCCAATCGCTTCCGAGGGCCGCCGCGCCCTGGAGCTCCAGGCACCAGGCGTGACCCAGCGCAAGAGCGTGCACGAGCCAATGCAGACCGGTCTGAAGGCTATCGACGCCATGATCCCGATCGGCCGCGGCCAGCGCCAGCTGATCATTGGCGACCGCCAGACCGGCAAGACCGCCATCGCGGTCGACACCATCCTGAACCAGCGTGCCAACTGGGAGTCCGGCGATCAGACCAAGCAGGTCCGCTGCATCTACGTGGCAATCGGCCAGAAGGCATCGACCATCGCTGCCGTCCGCCAGACCCTCGAAGAGCAGGGCGCCCTGGAGTACACCACTATCGTGGCCTCCCCGGCATCGGACCCAGCCGGCTTCAAGTACTTGGCTCCTTACGCAGGCTCGGCCATCGGCCAGCACTGGATGTACGGCGGCAAGCACGTTCTGATCGTGTTCGATGATCTGTCGAAGCAGGCTGAAGCCTACCGTGCAGTGTCCCTGCTGCTGCGCCGTCCGCCAGGACGCGAAGCCTACCCAGGCGACGTCTTCTACCTGCACTCCCGCCTGCTTGAGCGTTGCGCCAAGCTGTCGGACGACTTGGGTGCAGGCTCGATGACTGGCTTGCCAATCATCGAAACCAAGGCCAACGACGTGGGCGCGTTCATTCCGACCAACGTCATCTCGATCACCGACGGCCAGATCTTCTTGCAGTCGGACCTCTTCAACGCCAACCAGCGTCCAGCTGTCGACGTGGGTATCTCGGTATCCCGTGTTGGCGGTTCGGCACAGGTCAAGGCCATGAAGAAGGTTTCCGGTACCTTGAAGCTGGAACTGGCCCAGTACCGCGACATGCAGGCATTCGCCATGTTCGCTTCGGACCTGGATGCCGCTTCCAAGCAGCAGCTGACCCGTGGCGCACGCCTGATGGAACTGCTCAAGCAGGGCCAGTACACCCCGTACCCGGTTGAGGACCAGGTCGTTTCGATCTGGGCCGGCACCAACGGCTACCTGGACGATGTCCCGGTTGAGGATGTACGCCGCTTCGAGGGCGAGTTCATCGAGTACCTGCGCCACCGCACCGACGTGCTGACCGTGATTGGCCAGACCGGCAAGCTGGAGAACGAGACTCTGGAAGCCATGAAGACCGCTGTTGCGGACTTCAAGGCCGGCTTCTTCGGCGAGGGCGACGACAAGCTTGTCGCAGCCGGACACGAAGAGCATGACGCTCTCGATTCCGATTCCGTTGACCAGGAACAGATCGTCAAGCAGAAGCGCTGACATTCTCCTTGCCAAGGGGGAGCGGCGCCGGTAACGGCGCCGCCCTCCCAAGGCAGGGGATAAGGAAAGGACACACATGGGAGCCCAGATTCGGGTCTACCGCCAGAAGATCGGATCGACTAAGTCGATGCGCAAGATCTTCAAGGCGATGGAACTGATCGCTGCATCCCGCATTGGTAAGGCACGTTCGCGTGTCTCGGCCTCGCTGCCGTATGCCAATGCGATTACCCGTGCAGTAACCGCCGTCGCGTCCCAGGCCGATGTCGATCATCCACTGACCACCGAGCCGGCGCAGGTACGCCGTGCCGCGGTCTTGGTGATGACTTCGGACCGAGGACTTGCCGGGTCCTACTCCGCCAGCGTTCTGAAGCAGGCAGAGCACCTCGTGGAACTCCTGCGTGAAGAAGGCAAGGAAGTCAAGACCTACTTGGTCGGCCGCAAGGCCCAGGCTTACTTTGATTTCCGCTCACGCGAGTATGCACGAGTGTGGACCGGGGAAACCGATTCCCCGCGTTTCGAAACCGCACGCGAGCTGCGCGATGTCCTCCTGGAGGACTTCGACACCGACTTCGAGCAGGGAGGCGTGGACGAGATCCACGTCGTCTACACCCAGTTCAAGTCGATGGTCACGCAGGAACCGACGGTCATCCGTCTGTTGCCGTTGGAGGTTGTCGAGGACGAGTCCGAGACCCCGGCCGACGAGCTGTTGCCACTGTACGAGTTTGAGCCATCGCCGGAGGAAGTGCTTGATGCACTGCTGCCGCGCTACATCGATTCTCGACTGTTCAACTGCCAGCTGCAGTCTGCTGCCTCCGAGCTCGCTGCCCGCCAGCGCGCCATGAAGGCAGCAGGCGACAACGCTGGTGAACTGATCAAGAAGTACACCCGATTGCTCAACAATGCCCGTCAGGCTGAAATCACCCAGGAGCTTTCGGAAATTATTGCTGGCGCCGACGCGCTGAACAGCTAATTTCCGAGATTCCGACCAGACAAGAAGTGAGAAAGATGACTGCCCAACTCAACGAGCAGGTTACCGCAGGGGCCATTGGTCGCGTCGCGCGCGTGACTGGCCCGGTCGTGGACGTCGAGTTCCCAGCCGACGCACTGCCTGCTATCTACAACGCACTGACCGCTGAGCTGACCCTCAACGGCGAAACCAAGAAGATCACCTTCGAGACCAGCCAGCACCTCGGTGAGGGCCTGGTCCGCGCAGTATCGCTGCAGGCCACCGACGGCCTGGTCCGCGGCGCTCAGGTTATCGATACCGGCGCTGCCATCTCCGTCCCAGTTGGTGACGGCGTCAAGGGCCACATCTTCAACGTGCTGGGCGATGCCCTGGACGTTGACAACTCGGAGATCCAGGTTTCCGAGCGCTGGCCAATCCACCGCGAGGCACCGAAGTTCTCGGAGCTCGAGGGCTCGACCGAGATGCTGGAAACCGGCATCAAGTCGATCGACCTGCTGACCCCTTACATCAAGGGCGGCAAGATCGGCCTGTTCGGCGGCGCCGGCGTGGGCAAGACCGTGCTGATCCAGGAAATGATCACCCGTGTGGCACGCAACTTCGGTGGTACCTCGGTATTCGCCGGCGTGGGCGAGCGCACCCGTGAAGGCAACGACCTCTGGGTCGAAATGGACGAAGCCAACGTGCTCAAGGACACCGCCTTGGTGTTCGGCCAGATGGATGAGCCACCAGGCACCCGTCTGCGCGTGGCACTGTCGGCTCTGACCATGGCGGAATACTTCCGCGATGTGCAGAACCAGGACGTGCTGCTGTTCATCGATAACATCTTCCGCTTCACCCAGGCCGGTTCCGAGGTGTCGACCCTGCTGGGCCGCATGCCGTCGGCCGTGGGTTACCAGCCGAACTTGGCCGATGAAATGGGTCTGTTGCAGGAACGCATCACCTCGACGAAGGGTCGCTCGATTACCTCGATGCAGGCTGTCTACGTCCCGGCCGATGACTACACCGACCCGGCTCCAGCAGCAACCTTCGCCCACCTGGATGCAACCACCGAGCTGTCGCGTGAAATCGCGTCGCGCGGCCTGTACCCGGCAATCGATCCGCTGACCTCGACCTCGCGAATCCTGGATCCGCAGTACATCGGCCAGGATCACTACGATGTAGCCATCCGCGTGAAGGCTATCCTGCAGAAGAACAAGGAACTGCAGGACATCATCGCGATCCTCGGTATCGACGAACTGGGCGAAGAGGACAAGATCGTCGTTGCCCGTGCACGCCGCATCCAGCAGTTCCTGTCGCAGAACACCTACACCGCAAAGCAGTTCACCGGTGTCGAGGGCTCGACCGTATCGATCAAGGACACCATCGAAGGCTTCAAGGCTATCTGCGATGGCGACCTGGACCACATTGCAGAACAGGCGTTCTTCAACATCGGCGGTCTTGACGACGTCGAGCGCCAGTGGGCCGAAATCCAGAAGGCCAGCTAATCATGGCTGAGCTTCAGGTCGAAATCGTCGCGGCCGACCACTTCGTGTGGTCGGGCGCAGCGAAGCTGGTCAAGGCTCGTTCGGTGGACGGCGAGATCGGTGTTCTGCCCGGTCACGTTCCGATGCTGTCCGTGCTTGCCGCTGGGGACCTGGAAATCGAACCGGTTTCCGAGTCCCGCTTCTCGGTCCAGATCGATGGGGGCTTCTTCTCCGTTGATTCGGATCGCGTAGTAATCGTTGCTGACAACGCTGTGCTTGGTACCGCAGCGTAGGCGATGAATTGTTCGAGATAACCGCACCAGTTCTGATCGCGTTGCTGATCCTGATCGGCATCGCCATGTTCTTCGGGGCCATGGCCGTGCGCCGCATCCAATTGCGGCGCACGCTGGGCACCTTCGATGCATCAATCCTTGCGCCCTCGGGCAAATGGATCATGGTCATCGGCCGCTACGGCGGAGCGCATGTGGACCTGTTGCGGTTTTTCTCTGTCTCCCCGGTGCCGAGCTTCGTGATCGAGCGCCGCGGACTGGACATCACCGGAACGCGCCAGCCCACCGATGAGGAAACCTCGCGGATCCCTCCGGGATTCATCATCGTGATGCTGGTGCGCAGCGGTGAGGAACTGCTGCTGGCCATGGACTACCGTGACTACACCGGCTTCTCGGCCTGGCTCGAAGCCGGTCCGATCGCCGGAAGCTGGCAGATCTAGCACTTGAATACGCGAAGACCGCCGCTGCAGATGCAGCGGCGGTCTTCGCTTCTTAAAGGCTAGAGGTATTCCCCGTTGCGGATCGTCTGGACCAGCTGCAGTTCGGCATCGAGGACCAGCGCGTCGGCCGCGAAGCCGTAGTGCAGGGAGCCGACTTCATCGGCCAGCCCGATCAGCGAGGCAGGGATGGACGTGGCCGAGTTGACCGCCTCGACCAGCGAGACCCCTGCCTGCACCGCACGCTGGACGATCTGGAGCAACGTGCAGGTGCCGCCGGCCAGCGAATTATCGCTCGACAGCCGTGCCTGGCCGTTGGACACGGTCACCTCCTGCGGGCCGAGAGCGTACTGGCCATCGGCCAAGCCGGTGGCTGCCATGGAATCGCTAACCAGCAGGATGTTGCTTCCGCCCACCAGCCGGTAGACCAGCCGCACGGTATCGGGGGACAGGTGCACCCCGTCGGCGATCAGCTCCACGAATGCATTGCGGTTCACCGCTTCTTCCAGGCAGGCGGCCACCGGTCCCGGCTCGCGGTGGTGCAGCGAGGGCATGCCGTTGAACAGGTGGGTGACCGTCGGGCGTTCGGTGAATCCGTCCACCCCGGCGCTGCGCAGCTGCTCGCGGGCAAAGCGCAGCGAATCGGAGGCGACCTGCGCGCTGGCATCGGTATGCCCCAGCGAGGGAACCACGCCGTGGGAGACCAGCTGCTCGATGATTTCCTCGGTGCCGTCCAGCTCGGGGGCATAGGTCATGGTGCGCAGCTGGCCACGGCTGGCGGCCACCAGCTCGCTGACGAAGCCGGGATCAGGTTCCTGCAGGAAGCGCGGATCCTGGGCGCCGCAGCGGGCTTCGGAGAGGAACGGGCCCTCGGCATGGATGCCGGCAATCTTCCCGGCCTCGGCCAATTCGGCGAGCAGCTCGGCGGCCTCGATCATCGACGACGGCTCAGCGGTGACCAGCGAGGCGAGCAGCGTTGTAGTGCCCGAACGGTGCAGGTACTCGATGGCTTCGGTGACGCTCTTGTGATCCGTCGCCGAGAAATCCGCGCCGAGGGCGCCGTGGCAGTGCAGGTCAATCAGGCCCGGGATGATGATGGATCCCGGGGCCACCTCGCGCACCGGGTAGTCGGAGGCGTCGGGCAGGGCGGTGAAGTCATCGCGGTTGCCGGCAAAGCGGATGCGGTCTCCCTCGACGGCGAGCACGCCATCGGTGACCTTGAGACCATCGGAAATCAGGGTGGCGAACAAAGCGTAGCGCGTCGTAGTCATGTTCCCAGCTTAGAAGAGAGAAGGCATCCAGTCATCGACTTGGCGGATTATTCTCGCAGCGACGTGGAGGGCCGGCGCCATGCGCTCAGCCGCCTTTAGCGGCAGGATCCGGGTTTCCCGGTTCGGTGCCGGAGGCAATGCGCTTCAGCGATTGCCAGGCGCTGGCTTTTCTGCCGGTGTCGCTCTGCGCTTCGCGCACGGCCCGTGCGGCGGCCTGCTTGTCCGTCGCGTTGCCGAATTTGCTCTTCAGCGAGCGGTAGGCCTTGCGGAACATCCGGTAGAGGAGGAAACCTATCGCCACGGCAGCCAGGCCGAGCAACGCGGCCAGCACCGGAATCAGCACCGCGGCGAGGACGAGCACCAGCGCACCGAAATCCTCGATCAGGCTGCGCACCCATTGGGTCACTGGTTCGGGCACGACGTTGGTTGCCGCGGTCAGCGATGATTTGCCCAGGCTCACCGACAGCGCGGATCCCGCACCGAGCAACCCGGTCACCACGGCAACTTCCGCTCCCGAGTTTGCCCCAAGCCCAATGCCTACCAGCGCTCCGAAGACCGGGCGCAGCCATACGGAGACCGTTTCCATGGACAAGTTCAGGAAAGGGATCTTGTCCAGGCCCGCTTCGCCAATGGCCAGCACCGCGCAAATCGCCAGAACCCAAGGATTGCTGATGCTCTCGGGGATCTGCCGGGCGGCCGAGGCAATCATCTCTGGTGCGGTGTCGGGAATTGCGAGTCCCGCAATGCCGAGCGCCAACACGGTGAAGTAGGGCCGCAGTCCGGCAGCGGAACCGCTGCCAATGGCCATGAGCGAAGCTGTCAGCGGATCCAATGGTCCTCCCGGCAAAGCTGGCTGGTGCCGTGCGGCCCCAAGCGCATTTGGTTGAGGAGATCAGATTAGCAGTCGGCAGGCAGCTCCGGGACTCGTAGCGCGTGGGGCAGGACTCTGCGCTAGAAGAGACGTCCTGCAGAATCGTCGACACCGCGCATGGCGTCGTAGTCCAGGGTGAGGCAGCGTATGCCGCGGTCCTCGGCCAGGGTGCGGGCCTGCGGCTTGATCTGCTGGGCGGCGAAGATGCCGGTCACCGGCTTGAGCAGCGGATCGCGGTTGAGCAGGTCCAGATAGCGGGTCAGCTGTTCCACGCCGTCAATGTCGCCGCGGCGCTTGAGCTCTACCGCTACCGTGGCGCCCTTGGCATCACGGGCCAGGATGTCCACCGGGCCGATGGCGGTCATGTACTCGCGGCGGATCAGTTGGTGGCCGTCGCCGAGCAACTCGATCTGCTCGGCCAGCAGTCGCTGCAGGTCGGCCTCGACGCCGTCTTTGACCAGTCCCGGATCATTGCCCAGGATGTGGGCCGAGTCGTGCTCGAAGCTGTGGAAGTGGATGGTCAGCTTGTCATCGGTCTTGGCGCTGGCCACGATCCACGTGGCGGTGGCTCCCAAAGCGGCGGCTTCCTCGTCGGGGTCGGCCTCGCGCAGGGTCAATGGAGGATTCATCCAGTTCAGCGGCTTGTAGCTGCCGCCATCCGAGTGGATTAGAACCGATCCATCGGCCTTGACCATGATCAGGCGGGTCGCCAACGGAAGGTGGGCTCGCAGACGGCCCTCGTAATCTACTGAACACTTCGCTACCACTAAACGCACCCCACACACTTTACTAGCTGGTTGCGACTTGTGCCCTCAGATACGGCATGATTAATGACATGCCACGTTCCAACCGCCCGCGCCGCTCGAAGAATTCACGACCTGCCAGAGGCCGGAACTCCGGATCCGGCCACGGCTACGGGGATGACGAGCAAGAGTACGGAGCGGACCAGGAAGAGTGGATGCAACGGGCCCGCTTCGGCGTGGTGCTCCGCCAGGATGCCCCGGATGGGCAGTGGCATGTCCGCAAGATCGCGCCGCTGAACGCCAACAAGATCTACACCTGCCCTGGGTGCCACCGCTCCATCGGCGTGGGCGTGGCCCATGTGGTCGCCTGGCGGGCGGATCACTGGTCCGGGGATGAAGCCGCGGCCAATGCGCGCCGCCACTGGCATCCGCACTGCTGGGAAACCCGCTCCTACCGCTACTAGGACGAGCCTGCGGAGTCAGTCTGCTAGCGGCGGTCCTGGCGTGCGATGAATACCTCGCGCAACAGGATCATGGCGCTGGCAGCTACCGGAATGGCCATCAGCGCACCGGTGACCCCGGCCAGGCTGCCACCGGCAATCACCGAGATCACGGCGACCGCGCCGGGCACTGCCACCGCACGGCGCATGATGCGCGGCGAGACGAAGTAGGCTTCGATTTGCAGGTAGCCGAAGTAGCAGATGGCATAGATCAGCGCGGTTTGCCACCCCAGGGACAGGGTCACCAAGGTGACCAGCACACCGGCGATCACGCCACCTACCAGTGGGATGAAGGCCAGCAAGGCCACCAGCAAGGTGAGCAGCGCGGTGAACGGAACGCCCAGGATGCTCATCAGGAGCAGCGCCACCAGGCAGTTCAGTATCGCGACGGTGGCTTGGCCCATGACATAGTTGCCTACCGAGCGGGTGATGCGCACGGTCAATTCCGAGACGCGCTCGCGCTTGGAGCGAGGGGCCAGGCGCAGCGAGAAGCCCATCATGCCCGGCAGTGACGCCAGGAAGTAGATGGCCAGCACCAGCACGATCAGCACGCCGAACATCGACTGCGCGACGGTTTGCGAGACGCCCAGGACACCGCCGAAGACATTCGTTACGGCGCCCGAGTCGCCAAAGAAGCGGTCCACCTCGGTAGTGATGCGCTGGGAGATTGCATACTGGCGGTCGATTTCCCTGACCCATTCGCTGTTGAGGAAATCATCGACGATTTCAGGCGCGCGCGTGATGAAGGCCGTGATCTGATTGACCAGGGTGGGGATGATCAGGGCCATGAAGCCGCCGAAGATTGCCAGCAGGCTGACCATGGTCGCGCTCACGGCCAGTGGACGGGAGAGCCCCTTGCGCATCATGAAGCGCACAATCGGGTCAAGGCCCAGGGCAATGAACAGCGCAATGGCAATCCAGGTCATCAGCGAGCCGACATTGGTCAGCAGGTAGTAGCCGCCCAGGGCGATGCCGACCCCGATGGTGCCCAGGAAGCCCATGGAAATCGGGTGCAGCGCAGGAATCGGTTCGGGGGAGCCCTCCAGCGGCTGCTCGGGTTCCTCGCCGAGGGCCGCGCCGCGCTGCGGGGCGTTGAGCAGCTTGCCCACCCGGTCGGCGAGCTTCCTGGTCCAGCCCTCGCGAGCTGCAGCGCCGCCCGATGGCGCAGAATCGGGATAGCGGGGGACCGGCGTGCCCTCTGATGGGGGTGGCGCTGGCTGGGAATTCGCCTGATGAGGCTGGGAATGCGCTGTGGATTCCGGGCCTGGGGTCTCTGGTTCCACGGAGTGCTCAGGTGCGTGCGATTGCTCGTCGTGCGCGTGCTGAGCGCGATGCGGGCGCGGGTGATCTGGCTCCATGGGTCAGAGCATATCGCGCATTGGAGTCTATTAAGTGGTTCAAGACACCACTCAATTGCGGTGTTGAGGCAGTTCACAGGCACGGATCGGAACCATGATCCGCCGTAACTCGTTAGACTTGTCGAAGAACAGCTGTGAGACGTAGGCGAATAGGTGAACTTGTGCGAAAAGTAATCTCCGTGATCGCGATGCTGCTGGGGGCCGTGGCCCTGGTGGTCGGCATCGGACAGAAGACCTTTTGGGCGCCGCCCGAAACGGTGACCGCGACCATGCCGCAACTATCCGGTGAGGCCCCGCTGACCCTGATTGAATCCTCGGTCAACGACCCCAAGCTGGATCCGGTGGAACTGGTGATCAAGTCGAAGGGTGAATTCACTGCATCCTTGGGACGCGATTATGATGTCGAGGCGTGGATCGGCGATGCCGCGCACGTATCGGTCACCGGCATCGACACGACCAACCACAAGATGATTGCCGAATACGCCAAGGGCGAAGCCGAAGTGCCGAACCCCGCCGGCGATGACATCTTCTTCGACTCGCAGACTGCCGAGCAGACCATGACCTACCGCTGGACCGCTCCGGATTCCGGCGACTGGTCCCTGTTGCTGGCCGCCGGCGGAAAGGATGCCGCTCCAGTGGACATCTCGGTCACCTACGCCAATGACGACGCCATGCCGTTCGCCCTGCCGCTGATAATTGCCGGCGCGCTGCTGCTGGTCTTCGGACTGGCCTTGCTGGCCATGCGCCCGGGCAAGGCGAAGACCGGCTCGAACACCCAGCACTCGGTCGCCGCCGTGGCAGTTGTCGCCCTGGCCATCTCCGGCGTCTCGCTGCCGATGGCACCGAGCGACGGGGACAGTGCCAAGGCCTCGGAATCGGCGCAGAAGTCCGAAGAAGCGAAGTCCGAAGAAGCCAAGTCCGACGAGGCCAAGGGCTCCGAATCCGCCGCTTCCTCGGAGGAGGAAGCGGCCAGCTTCCCGGTGATCACCGAAGAGCAGCTCAAGCGCGTGCTGGCCGATGCCCAGAAGCAGATCGCCAAGGCCGATGAAAAGAACGATTCCAAGGCCCTGGAACAGCGCAGTGCCGGTGCTTTCAAGTACCTGCGCAACAAGCGCTACGACATGCTCAAGGAAGAGTTCAAGGTCGACAAGCCGATGGCGCTCACGACCCAGGTGATCCGCTCGGCCGCGGTGCCGAATGCGACTGAAGCGAAGTTCCCGCGCGTGATCTCCGTGGTGACCGCGAAGAACAATGACGCAGATACCCTGCCGCAGGCGCTGACCCTGGTGCAGGCCAATGCCCGCGAGAACTTCAAGGTGGTCTTCGCCGGACAGATGCTGCCGAACTCCACCTTCCCGGGCATCGCGGTGGGCGATCCGTCGACCAAGCAGCTGAGCGCCGACGCCGAAGGCCTGCAGATGACCCCGAAGAAGGCGCTGGAAGCGCTGGGCAAGGTCCTGACCGATCCCAAGGCCAAGGACAAGGGCAAATTCGCGGAGTCCGACTTCATCAAGGCGGTGCACGCGGCCCAGAAGGATGAGTCCAAGGAAGCTAACGAGGCAAACGTCAAGTACAAGCGCTCGGTCACCGAGGGAGACACCAAGGTGGTCTCCACCCCGGATGGCGGCGCGATTGTCACCGGCAAGCTGAACAACAAGGCGCTGTTCGTCCGCACCGAAGACGCCGAACCGCTCAAGAGCACCGACAAGCTGACCGAACAGTTGCTGGGCTCCAGCTCGTCGAACGGCGACGTCGAGAGCACCTACGCCGAACCCGTGATGTTCTACCTGCCAGCCGATGGTTCCAAGGACAAGATCCAGCTGATCTCGGCAAGCCAGGTCCTGCTCGATGTGAAGGAAGTTGACTAATCCCCATGACTGATCAGAACATCCCTTCGACCCGCGGTGCGGTGGATCTCTCGGCGCTGGCCAACCACGGCCCGGAGGCAACCGGCAGCACCCCAGCCGGTGCCGCCAGCTGGACCACCAGCCTGGACGAGGCCGCGTTCCAGCAGTTCGTCGGCCTGTCCCAGCAGGTGCCCGCCATCGTTTCCCTCGGCTCGCCGCGCGTGCAGGTCTCTGCAGATCTGGATGCGACCCTGCGCAAGCTGGTGGATGCCAAGGGCGGCAAGTTCGTCCTCGGCCTCGTGGATGCCGAAAGCTACCCGCAGATCGCCCAGGCCTTCCAGGCGCAGCAGATCCCGATGGTGGTTGCGCTGATCAAGGGCCAGCCGGTGCCGCTGTTCCAGGGGCCTGCCGAAGAAGCGCAAATTGCCCAGGTTTTCGCGCAGCTTGAACAGCTCGCCGTGCAGCAGGGCATGAGCGGCACCGCCCCGGCATTCTCCGGGCAGGCCGGCCAGGCCGAGCCGGAACTGCCGCCGCTGCACCAGAAGGCAGTCGACGCCATCGATGCGGGGGACTACGCCACCGCCGAGGCAGCCTACCTGGAAGCGCTGAACGAAAAGCCGAACGACAAGGACGCGCAGGTTGGTGTGTACCAGGTCCGCTTGCTCTCGCGCACGCACAACCTGGATCTGAACAAGGCCCGCGAGCAGGCCGCGCAGAACCCCGAGGACATCGCGGCGCAGCTGGATGTCGCCGACCTGGATGTGGTCGGCGGGCATGTCGAGGACGCCTTCGCTCGGCTGGTCTCGCTGATCTCCAAGCTGGCAGATGAAGACCGCGAGCGGGTGCGCCGCCGCCTGATCGAGCTCTATGCGGTCATTGGCAATGCCGACCCACGCGTCGCCGCCTCGCGCCAGAAGCTGGCCCGCGTACTCTTCTAGGCTGATGCCGAAGCGCTGAAGCGCACAGCCAGAAAGCCGCGGTCTGGAATATTTCCCGGGCCGCGGCTTTGTCTTGCCTTCAGGTTTAATTCCAAAGGATGATGTGTTCTGACTTGGGGCATTGCTAGCCTTAAACTATGAATCAGATCGCACTGGACATCCGGTCTCTCGCCAAGCAATTTGGCGCCAAGATTGCCGTGAACAACGTCAGCCTGCAAGTTCCCGCCGGTTCATTCTATGGGCTGGTCGGGCCCAATGGCGCCGGAAAGACCACCATGCTCTCGATGGCTACCGGTTTGCTGCGCCCGGATGCGGGTCAGGCGGTGGTCAACGGCGTGGATATCTGGGCCGACCCGCACGCCGCCAAGTCCACCCTGGGCGTCCTGGCCGATGGCGTGCGCCAATTCGATCGGCTCACCGGCCGGCAGCTGGTGACCTATTCCGGGCTGCTGCGAGGTATGGACCGTGCCGAAGTTGCCCAGCGGACCGAGGACCTGCTGCGCGTGATGGACCTGCTGGACGACGGCGACAAGCTGGTGGTGGACTACTCCGCCGGCATGACCAAGAAGATCGCCTTGGCTACCGCGATGATCCATTCGCCAAAGCTGCTGGTGCTCGATGAGCCCTTCGAGGCAGTGGACCCGGTCTCGGCGGCGAATATCCGCGACATCCTGAACAACTACGTGGAATTCGGCGGCACCGTGATCGTTTCCTCGCATGTGATGGACCTGGTCCAGCGCATGTGCACGCACGTGGCGGTCATTTCCGATGGCATGCTCAAGGCGCAGGGCACCGTGGACGAGGTCCGCGGCGGCATGAGCCTGGAAGACCGCTTCGTCGATCTGGTGGGCGGCCGCGCCAATAACGAGGGGCTGTCATGGTTGCGCACGTCCTAAGCCTGAAACTGCGCTTGCTGGCCAACGGATTCAAGCGCTCCATCGGCCAGCTGATCGGCGTCATCATCGGCGGCCTGTACGCGCTGGGCATGATCACCATGCTGACCTTGGCCGTGTGGTTCGCCGCTGACGAGATCCCTTTCCAGGGCGAAATCTTCACCCTTATCGGTTCGGCAGTGGTGCTGGGCTGGGCCATCATCCCGCCGCTGCTGACCGGCGTCGACCTCACCCTGGAACCGTCGCGCTTCGTCCAATTCGGGATTCCGGAAAAGACCCTGGGCCCGGCCCTGGTGCTGGCCGGCTTTATCTCGATTCCTGCGGTGCTGACCGTTCTCGGCCTGCTGGGCGCCTCGCTGATGTGGCGAAGCGATGCAGGTGCGCTGATGCTGGGCCTGCTGGCTGCGATGGCGACCGCGGTGATGGCGATCCTGCTGTGCCAGTACCTGGTGATCATGGCAACCGCGCTGCGGGCCAAGCGCCGCTTCCGCGAATTGACGTTCGCGCTGCTGTTCCTGCTGCTCGTCGGGCTGGGTCCGATCATGGCTTCGGTGTTCTCCGCGGCAGAGTCCATGGGCGAATGGATCCATCCGCTGTCCACGGTGCTCGGCTACACCCCGCTCGGCGCCTTTGCCGCTGTTCCCGGGGCCTATGCCTCGGCGCTCTACGGGCAAATGGCCATCCACCTTGTGCTAGGTGCGGCCTACCTCGGCGGGCTCTATGTCCTGCTGGCTCGCGCCACCGCAAAAGCCGCGATTACCCCGCCGCCGCAGCAGCGCGCTGCCACGGCCAAGGGGCTGGGCTTCTTCAAGCTGCTGCCGGCAACGCCGACCGGCGCCGTCGCCGCCAGGGCACTGACCTATTGGTTCAAGGATCCGCGCTACGCCGTGGGCGTGCTGATTGTGCCGGTGCTTCCATTGCTCTTCTGGTTCACCGGCAGCCAATCCGGCAACTACACGATGATGTATCTGATGGGGCCGTTGATCGGCATCTTGCTGGGCTTTTCCATATCCGCAGATATTTCCTATGACAACACGGCCTTTGCACTGCACGCATTGACCGGCATTTCCGGCCGGGCCGATCGCGCTGGACGGGCGCTGTCCTGCTTCCTGATTGGCATCATTCCGGTCCTGGCGGCCGCGATCCTGCCGGGCCTGGTCGCTGGTGAGCTGTGGCGCATCCCGGGTGATCTGGGCTTGTCGCTGGCCGCGCTGTTCGTCGCGTTGGGCGTTTCCTCGGTGTCTTCGGCCCGCTACACCTATGCGGTGCCACTTCCGGGCGATAACCCGATGAAGACCCCTCCTGGCAGCGGCATGCGCATGGCGCTCACGCAGCTGGGCATCATGCTCACCATGGGACTCTTGCTGATCCCGGTGCTCATTCCCTACGCCATCGGCTGGTTCCAGCACTCGCAGGTCTTGGGCTTCATCACCCTGGGTGCGGGCTTGGTTCTGGGCATCGGACTGGTGTTCGCCGGCATTGCCCTCGGCGGCAAATGGTATGAGAAGCGCACTCCAGAGTTGATGCAGTCGGTCATGCTCAACAAGTAGGCAGGGCAGCTGGAACGGCATCCTGGGCCGTCCGGCGGGAAGCAATTTCCCGCCGGACGGCCTTCTTCCTGCCCTGGTGCAACAAGGTTCACAGGATATTGGCCGGTGGCGTCCAAGCCGGGGAAATCCAAATCAAACTGGATGGCAGTCATTCGAGAAGATGCAGGAAAACGTTCCCTGACCTGAAGATATGAAGCGGAACATGGAGCTTCGCAGGCAACAGCGGCAAAGTCAATGTGGACAAGCTCCCATGCCTGCTACGCGGACAGCAGGGGCAATCCGTACTAGACTTGAAGGCATGGTGGAACAGTCTGAAGAAACCCGCGGCGGCACTGCCACGATTGAACGTACCGAGACAACCCAGAGTGTCGAGGCCGGAGATCACGAGCGCTTTGCCCACTATGTGCAGAAAGAAAAGATCATGGAGTCGGCAATGACCGGCGAGCCAGTGATCGCCCTGTGCGGCAAGGTCTGGACCCCAGGCCGAGATCCGCAGAAATTCCCGGTATGCCCCGAGTGCAAGGAAATCTACGATTCCTTGATGGGGTAGTGCTGCGAATGAACTAGCACTACTTCACACGATGCACGCGGCCGGGAAAAGGTAAATGACCGAGACACTCTTTGATTTTGGCGACAAGCTTCCACTAGAAGACAAGCTTCCGGTAGCGTACCCGGAACGCGCGGCATGGGGAACCGGGCCGAAGCTGCGTGCCTGGCAGGCCGAAGCCCTGGCCTTGTACTTTGACAAGGAGCCCAGGGACTTCATGGCAGTGGCGACCCCTGGCGCCGGCAAGACCACCTTTGCGCTGCGCCTGGCCAAGGTGCTGATCGACTCGGGCAAGATCAACCGCATGATCGTTGTCGCGCCGACCGACCACCTGAAAAAGCAGTGGGCGGATTCGGCAGCGCGTGTGGGTATTGCCCTGGACCCGAACTACAAGAACTCCGACGGCCGGCACGGCTCGCATTACATGGGCGTCGTGGTGACCTATGCCCAGGTCGCGCTGAAGCCTGCCGTGCACCGCGCGAAGACCGAGGATGCCCGCACCCTGGTGATCATGGACGAGGTCCACCACGCCGGTGATGCGCTGAGCTGGGGCGACGGCATCCGCGAGGCATTCGAACCTGCCACCCGCCGACTGGCCCTGACCGGTACCCCGTTCCGTTCCGATGCTGCACCGATTCCCTTCGTGCAGTATGTCGATGAGGGAGACGGTATCCGCCGGTCCAAGGCCGACTACACCTACGGCTACGGCAACGCCCTGGCAGACCATGTGGTCCGTCCGGTGCTGTTCATGGCCTATTCGGGCAATATGCGCTGGCGAACCGCCGGCGGCGAGGAGATGGAAGCAAACCTCGGCGAGGGCTTCACCAAGGATGTCACCGCCCATGCCTGGCGCACCGCGCTGGACCCGCACGGGGACTGGATTCCCTCGGTGCTGCAAGCCGCTGACCGGCGCCTGTCCGAGGTGCGCCGCACCGTGAAGGACGCCGGCGGCCTGGTCATTGCCACCGACCACGAGGACGCGCGCGGCTATGCTGCCCAGCTCGAAGCCATCTGCGGCGAGAAGGTCACCACCATCCTGTCCGATGACCCCAAGGCATCGCAGAAGATCGACGAATTCTCCGCGTCCGATGCGCGCTGGATGGTCGCGGTGCGCATGGTATCCGAAGGAGTGGACGTGCCGCGCTTGTGCGTCGGCGTCTATGCGACATCCACCTCCACGCCGCTGTTCTTCGCCCAGGCGGTGGGACGCTTCGTGCGCAGCCGCAAGCGCGGAGAAGTGGCCTCGGTGTTCCTGCCCTCGGTGCCGATCCTGATGGCCTTGGCCAACGAGATGGAAGTCGAACGCGACCACGCCTTGGACCGAGAAGGCTCCAAGGACGAGGACGGCCTGGACGATTCGCTGCTGGAAGCGGCGAACAAGGAAGAGAAGGCCAGCGACGAGCTGGCACGCAACAAGTTCGAAGCGCTGAACTCGCAGGCTTCTTTCGATCGCGTGCTCTTCGACGGTGGCGAATTCGGCACCGGTGCCGACATCGGCAGTGAAGAGGAACTGGGGTTCCTGGGCATCCCGGGCCTGCTGGATACCGAGCAGGTTTCCGAGCTGCTGCGCAAGCAGCAGACCAAGCAGATTTCCAAGGGCACCACCAAGCCCGAACCGGTGTCCGATCACCGCCGCATGATGGAGCTGCGCACGAAGCTGTCCAAGAACGTCTCGGCATGGGCTGCCCGGACCGGCACGCCGCATGGGCAGATCCACAACAAGCTGCGCAGCATCTGCGGCGGGCCTGCTGTGCCGCAGGCGACAGCTGACCAGCTGCAGGCGCGCATCGACAAGCTGCAGGACTGGTTCGTCGGGCGCAAGTAGTTTCCGCGAAAAAACGGCTTGGCGCTGACCGGAGAATTCGGTCAGCGCCAAGCCGTTGTGGTTTTCAAGCCAAGGATCAGCCCAGCGACAGCACCGTGACGCCGGCTGCGCGCAGTTTCTCGCGGATCGCTGGCAGATTCTCCGGCGAGACCGCTGCGGTCAGCGGGGAAATGATGGTGGTGGTGAACCCTGCTTCCACCGCATCGAACGCGGTGGCCTTCACGCAATGGTCAGCGGCAAGTCCCACGACATCCACCGAAGTGATGCCCTTGGCCTTGAGCCAGTCACCGAGCAGTTCTCCGCTTTCATCGGCCTTGTCCGCCGAAGGATCCAGTTCCCGGGCTTCGAAGCCGGAATAGGCCGCGGCGAAACGCCCCTTGGCGAAATGCGCGTCGACTGGCACGTGCGCGAGCTGCGGATGCAGCGCTGCGCCAGGAGTGCCGGCGACACAGTGCACCGGCCAGGAATCAATGAAGTCCGGGTTCTGAGAGAAATGATCGCCCGGCTCGATGTGCCAATCCTGGGTGGTCACGATGGCCGAGTAGGAATCGCGGCGTTCGGCAATGTCCGCGGCAATGGCCGTAGCTACAGCATTGCCGCCGGTTACCGCGAGGGCACCGCCTTCGCAGAAGTCCGGCTGGACATCAATGATCAATAGGGCTCTGCTCATCGTTGCCTCCCTGGCTAGTGGATGTAGACCTTGGACAACTGCGGACCGCAGGATCCTTGAATCTGGATTCTACGTTCCGCAGCTGAGTTTTTCGTGTGTTTGGCTAGTCCTGGATCATGACGGTCGGGATGACCGGTTCGCCGCGCTGCATCTTGCGGGCCACGCCCGGCAGCTCCTGGACCGATGCGTGGTGGCGCTCGGTGGCGCGCTTGACGCCGGCAGCGCCGACATGGGCCTGGTCGATCTCGCCGTTGCGCACCAGCGGGACAACCAGGTCGCGCTCGGGGCCACCGGTGGTGTACTCGGAGGTGGAGACGATTTCGGCGACGGCGCGGTTGCGCTCGTTGAGCTGGCGCACCGCATACTTGCGGCCGCCCACGCTGGCCTTGTTCGCCGCGGCCTTGGCCACGGGAATCCATTCGCCCGCATCGTCCTGGCGGGCCACCAGCTTATAGACCATGGACGCGGTCGGGTGCCCGGAACCGGTGACCAGGGCCGTGCCCACGCCGTAGGAGTCCACCGGAGCGCTGGCCAGGGCGGCAATCGCGTACTCGTCCAGGTCCGAGGTGACGGTGATCTTGGTGTTCCAGTTGCCCAAATCATCGAGCAGCTCGCGGACCCAGCCTGCCTGCTGCACCAGGTCGCCCGAGTCGAGGCGGACGCCGCCCAGCTCGGGACCGGCCACCTCGACGGCGGTGCGTACGCCGTTCTCGACGTCGTAGGTGTCGACCAGCAAGATGGTGTCCTTGCCCAGCGAGGCAACCTGCGCTTCGAAGGCGGCGCGCTCGGTGTCGTGCAGCAGGGTGAAGGAGTGGGCCGAGGTGCCAACGGTTTTCAGGCCGTAGCGTGCACCGGCTTCCAGGTTCGAGGTCGAGGAGAATCCGGCAATCATGGCGGCGCGCGCGGCGGCCACCGCTGATTCCTCATGGGTGCGGCGCGAGCCCATCTCGATGCAGGGGCGCTCGCCTGCCGAGGCGATCATGCGCGAGGCGGCCGAGGCAATGGCCGAATCATGGTTCATCGCCGAGAGCACGAAGGTCTCGATGACGCAGGCTTCGGCGAAGGTCGACTCCACGGTCAGCAGTGGCGAGTTCGGGAAGTACAGCTCGCCCTCGGCATAGCCGGAGATGTTGCCGGTGAAGCGGAAGTTCTCCAGGTATTTGATGGTCTCGGCGTTGACCACCTTGTTGTCGCTGAGGAAACGCAGCTGCTCGTCATCAAAGCGGAAATCTGCCAGGCCTTCGAGCACGCGGCCAGTGCCTGCGACCACGCCGTAGCGCCGGCCTTCGGGCAAGCGGCGTGCGAATGCCTCGAAGACTGATGGGCGGTGCGCCGCACCGGATTCCAGCGCTGCCTGGAGCATGGTCAGCTCATAGTGGTCGGTGAAGAGACTGGTGCGCATGTGACGCTCCTGATGATCGGAAAAGGCCTTGTGCGGCTGCTTGGGAAAGCAGACCCGTTTTACTGTATAACGGCTCACGCCCAAGGTGATATTTGCCGTGTCCGGTGTTGCGTTCAGCTTCCGCGCGTAAAATGGTAACCATGACCGCAATGCCCGATGTACTTTCCGAATTTGAAACCCTGGTATCCCAAGACAAGCCATGGCGCTTGGTCGTGTGGAATGATCCAGTGAACTTGATGAGCTACGTATCCTACGTGTTCCGTTCCTACTTTGGTTTCAGCCCGGAAAAAGCTGAGAAGCTCATGCTGCAGGTGCACCATGACGGCTTCTGCACCGTGCGCAGCGGCAGCCGCGAAGCCATCGAATCCGATGTGCAGGCCATGCACGGGTTCGGACTGAACGCAACCATGACCCAGGGAGCCTGAACGTGGCCAAGGCCTTCAAGAACGGTTCCAAGGGCATTACCGGCACGCTGCATTCGCCCGAACGCAAGCTGATCCGCGAACTCTTCTCCGACGTCATCGAAATGCTCGAAGAACGTGCCCGGCTGCACCAGCTGCCCGAGGACATCGACCCGCTCTACGCCCTGACCGGCATGCGGCCCGAGTCCATGGATTTGCCTCCGATTGCCGATCCGGCACTGGCCAGGCTGCTGCCCGATGCCAGCGACGACGCCGTGGTGGCTGCCGAGCATCGCCGGCTGACCGAAGCCGATACGATCGCGCAGAAGGTTGGCCGCCTGCGCGAAGCCCAGCTGCTGCTGGAAACCGACAAGCTTGTGCTGGACAAGGACGCCGCGGCGCGTTTCGCCCAGGCCCTGAACGACGTGCGCCTGGTGCTCGCCGAGCGCCTTCAGATCCGCAGCGAAGAGGATTCGGCCCGCGTCGCCGAGGTGCTTGATGCTTCCGAGGTGGAAACCCCCGAGGAATACATGTCCCTGGTGTACAACCTGATCTCTTGGGTGCTCGATACCTTGATGGGCGCGCTGCTGGATGCGGAGTCCTGAGCCCATGAATTCCTACTTTGCCACCGGGCAGGTCTCCGCCCCGGACGCCAATACTCCCATTGGCATCTTCGATTCCGGTGTTGGCGGGCTGACCGTGGCCCGCGCGATCATCGACCAGCTGCCCGGCGAATCGCTGATCTATGTGGGGGATACCGCCAACTCTCCCTACGGTCCGCTGCCTATCGCCCAGGTGCGGGCCAACGCCCTGGGCGTCATGGACGAACTGGTGGATTCCGGGGTGAAGCTGCTGGTCATTGCCTGCAATTCGGCCTCCGCAGCGGTGCTGCGCGATGCCCGCGAACGCTACACCGCGCGCTATGGCATCCCGGTGGTCGAAGTCATCCAGCCGGCGGTCCGCCGTGCCGTGGCCGGCACGAAGAATGGCAGGATCGGCATCATCGGCACCCAGGCGACCGTGGGCTCGCGCGCCTATGAGGATGCTTTTGCCGCTGCCCCGAACCTGCAGGTATCGACCGTGGCCTGCCCGCGTTTCGTGGAGTTCGTGGAATCCGGCATCACCGCCGGCGCCGAGCTGCTGGAGATCGCGCAGGAGTATCTGGCGCCGCTGCAGGCCGCCGAGGTGGACACCCTGGTGCTGGGATGCACGCACTACCCGCTGCTCACCGGCGTGCTCTCCTATGTGATGGGGGATTCGGTCACGCTCGTGTCATCTGCAGAGGAAACGGCGAAGGACGTTTTCCGGGCGCTGACCCGGCATTCGCTGGTGCGCAACGACGGCGCCGCGGCGCGTCATGAGTTCCTCGCCACAGGCAACGCTGATAGTTTTGGTGTACTGGCTCGCCGTTTCCTCGGACCCGAGGTGCTGCAGGTGCGCCACGTGGACCATGTAGCCGCCCACTATCCGACCGGAGCCATCTCGCGGATCACTCCGCAAATGATTGCCGCGTCGAAAGCGAGTAACGAATGAAGCTGACCATCATCGGATGCACCGGGTCATTCCCAGGGCCGGGATCGCCCGCGTCCTGCTACCTGGTGACGGCCTTTGATGGCACCCGCGACTGGAAGATCCTGCTGGATCTGGGCTCCGGGGCTTTGGGCGTGCTGCAGCGCTACACCGATTTGAAAGACATCGACGGGATCATGATTTCCCATCTGCATCCCGACCACTGCATGGATTTGTGCGGTTTGCATGTGGCGATCCGCTGGGATCCTGACGGCTGGGGCCGCGAGAGGATGCTCGTGCACGGCCCGGAAGACACCGCCGAGCGCATCGAGACTGCCTACTCGCTGCCTGACGGCGACACCATGGCCAAGGACTACGACTTCCAGGTCTGGAAATCGCTGAAGCCGGTGAATATCGGACCGTTCACCATCACCCCGTACCCGGTGCGCCACCCGATCAAGGAAGCCTATGCCCTGCGCGTGGAAGCGCATGAACCGGGCCCCGACGGCGAGCTGCTGACCAGCGTGCTGACCTATTCCGGGGATACCGACAGCTGCGATGGCCTCGTGGAAGCCGCCCGCGGCGCCGACATGTTCCTGTGCGAGGCGGCCTTCGAGGAAGGCCGCGATGACCACATTGACGGCGTGCACCTGACCGGGAAGCGCGCTGGCGAGATGGCCGCCGCCGCCGGTGCCGAGCGCATGCTGCTCACCCACATTCCGGTATGGACCGACATCAACAAGGTGGTTGAAGAGGCCAAGGAAACCTACAGCGGCGGCATTGCCGTTGCCGTATCCGGCGTAACCTACGGCGTGTACTCCGGCAGCCTGAAGGAAGACAAGGACCCGACCCTGTTCAAGGGGGATCGCGGTACTGACTACCTGAAGACCCGCACCGGATCCATGCCGACCATCAAGTACGAGAAGACCCGCAAGTTCCCGCTGCTCAAGCGCAAGAAGTAGGTGCGCGGAACAGTCTCGACGCACGGAACGAAAGCACCGGCGAGAAGGGGTAATCCTTCTCGCCGGTGCTTTGCTCTGTTCTGCAGCGGATCAGTGAGTGCCGTGCTTAGCGCCCCACGGTTTGTCGTACTTGCTGGCCAGGCGGGTCAGCGTCAGTGCGGCAACGAGCAGTCCCACGTCCCGCAGGGCGACATCGAGGAAGATGCCCATCGAGACCAGGTTGATGATGATGCCCAGCAGCCACAGGGCGAGCACATAGCTCGCATAGCGCGGCTTGATGATCATCGATGCGGCGGCAGCCAGTTCCACCAAGCCAACCACGTGCATGGCGGTTTGCGCGGAGAACGGCAGGATGGCAATGACCCACGGGGCCAGGTAGTCCGGCCAGTAGGCCATCACGTTCGCGAACTTGTCCAGTCCCATGAGCAGGGGCAGGACGACAAATCCAATGCGCAGGATCCAGAATGCGCTCATCGACGGGTCGGTGCTGACCCGTTCAGCTGTTGTTGCCCGGATGTGCGAGAGCGGATGCTTCTCGCTCCATGAGGCGCTCATGGCGATCACCCTCCAAAGATTTGAACTTGCACCAAGATGCGGTCATCGAATCGCTCAAAGATCCGGTGCGGCGCCAGCTGTTCGAGTTCATTTCGCAAAGCACGCAACCGGTAGGACGCGAGGCGGCAGCCAAGGTCGCGGGAATCAGCCGGACCCTGGCGGCCTACCACCTGGACCGGCTGGCCACCGCCGGATTGCTGGCCGTGACCTTCGCCCGGCCTGAAGGAAGAACCGGGCCCGGCGCCGGGCGCACGGCCAAGCTCTACGCGCTCGCCCAATCCGAAGTGTCGGTGAGCCTGCCAGCGCACAACTACCGGCTGCTGGGCAGCTTGCTGGCGCAGGCGGCCAGCGCCGACACCTCGGGGGCCGTGCTCGCTGCGCTGCATCAGGCAGCACGCGGCGAAGGCAGGAAACTCGGCCAGGGCGGCGACGGGCTCGTGCCGCTGCTCGATGAGCTGGGCTATGAGCCCGAAGTGGATGAGCACGGGGAAATATCCATGCGGAACTGCCCATTCCACCAGATCGCCCAGCAGCAAACCGAAATGGTCTGCTCGATGAACTACGAACTGGTTTCCGGCGCCGTGGAAGGTTGCCAGCTGGACTGCGGCAGGGCCGAGCTGAGCCCGCAGTCTCGCCGGTGCTGCATCGTGGTGCATCCGCACTAGCGGCCGCGAACGGCTCACGAGGTGCATTTCACCGTAACGCGCGGCGCCGCCCGTGCGGATCGCGGGGCGCACGTGGTTAGGATGGAACCATGACTTTACGCGCTGACGGCCGAGGAGCCGCGCAACTTCGAGACATCACCATCACCCGCGGCTGGTCCGCTCAGGCCGAAGGCTCGGCCCTGATCGAATTCGGCAACACCCGCGTGCTGTGCACCGCTTCCTTCACCGAGGGCGTGCCGCGCTGGCTCAAGGGCGAAGGCACCGGCTGGGTCACCGCTGAATACGCGATGCTCCCGCGCGCCACCAACACCCGCAACTCCCGCGAGTCGGTCAAGGGCAAGCTCTCCGGCCGCACCCACGAAATCTCCCGCCTGATCGGCCGCTCGCTGCGTGCCGTGGTCGATACCAAGGCGCTGGGCGAAAACACCATCGTGCTGGACTGCGATGTCCTGCAGGCCGACGGCGGCACCCGCACCGCAGCGATCACCGGCGCCTACGTGGCGCTGGCGGAAGCAATCTCCTGGGCCCGTTCGCAGGGCATCGTGAAGCCCGGCGCCAAGGTGCTGACCGACTCGGTGGCAGCAATCTCGGTGGGCATCATCGACGGCATCCCGATGCTGGATCTGCCCTACGAGGAAGATGTCCGCGCCGAAACCGACATGAACGTCGTGGTCACCGGATCCGGCGACTTCGTCGAGGTCCAGGGCACCGCCGAGGGCGTGCCCTTCAAGCGCGAAGAGCTGGATGCCCTGCTGGATCTGGCTCTGGGCGGCACCAACGAGCTGGCCGAAATCCAGCGCGAGACCCTGAACAGCACCAAATGAGCAAGCCGGTACTGGTCCTCGCCTCGCGCAACCAGGGAAAGCTGCGCGAATTGCGCGAACTGCTGCGCGGAAAGGTCCCGGGCCTGGATGTCGACACCCAGGTCATCGACGCCGCCACCGCGGGGGCGCCCGACCCGGTCGAGGACCAGGTCAGCTTCGCCGGCAACGCGCTGAAGAAGGCCCGCGAGATCTCGGCATCCACCGGCCTGGTGGCGCTCGCCGACGATTCCGGCCTGAGCGTTGATGTGCTCGGGGGAGCCCCGGGCATCTTCTCGGCCCGCTGGTCCGGAGTGCACGGCAACGACGAAGCGAATATAGATCTGCTGCTCGGCCAGCTCGGCGACATTGCCGCCGAGCATCGCGGAGCGCAGTTCGTCTGCGCCGCGGCGCTGGCCGCCCCTGGGGGAGCCGAGCACGTTGAACTTGGCAAGGTCGAGGGCGTGTTGCGCACCGAGCGGGCCGGCGAGCATGGCTTTGGCTATGATCCGATCTTCGAACCCGCGGGGGCCGACAAGTCCATGGCCGAGCACACTCCGGAGGAAAAGAACGCGATCTCGCATCGCGCTCGCGCCTTCGCCGCCTTGCTGCCTCGCATCATCGACGAGGTGACCAAGGCCCTGGCCAAGTAGCACCAAGGCCAAGGCCGCAGAACGCCGGCACATCCAATTCAGGATGTGCCGGCGTTCTTGTGCTCAGCGCTGGAGCTTCTCCCCGTAGTACGCCCTGGCCTGGTGCGGCCGGTCATCGAATTCGGCCACCAGGTACTGGGTTCCGCAGGCGCGGCACTCCCATTGCGATGGAGGCCCGAAAGGCATCATGCATCCAGCGGTGACGAACTCCTCGTCATCGGGCTCGAAGCTCGGCATTCCCCAGATGACCTTCCGCGGATTGCGTTCCCCGCAGGCGGGGCAGGCAGGCTTCGCGTAGTTGCGCAGCCGCTGCAGCGTTGGCTGGTGGGCCATCTGGTGGCAGTCGCCGCACAGCAGCACCAGTTCATCCACGTGGTCCTGGATCTCCCAGCGCAGGCTGTCCTGGTGCGCCTGCGGCAGGTGGATCTGTGGCCGGGCAGAGATGTCCCGCTCGCAAATTTCGCAGGCCAGCGGCTGGTCCGGCGCGCTGCGCTGGAGAATGGCAGCAACGCCCAGCACCCGGTTGGTCTTGGCCGGTTTCGACGGCGAGCACGCGCCCGCGGTGACGAAGATCGGGCGCGGGCGTTGGAGCAGCTCCCGGATGCCGTCCAGAACCTTCTCGGCCAGCGAATCGTCTAGGTACTGCGAATGCCGTGGCAGCTTCTCGCCGATCATGGACTCGATGTCGGCCACCGAAATGGGATCAGTGAAGGTCGCCAATGCAGTGAAAGTGAGCTTTCCGGGTTCCTCCGAACTGGCGATTTCCAAGCTGGCAACCAACGCCGGAGTGCTCTCCAATGCCGTCAGGATCAGGTCTCCCGCTTGCATGGTTTCCGGCAAATTCCAGAGGTAATTCTGGTTCACTTGCCCCAGAGCTGCAGCTGATTCCAGGGGCTTGGCCTGTCGGCACCAGTAGACCGACTGGCCTGGTTCGCGGACCAGCAATCCGGGTTTCACTGCCCCAAGCTTCGGTCGGCGCAGGGGATAGTCGTCGATGATGCAGCTGGGACGGTGCCCGGCATAAGCGCGTTCGGTCTGGATCCTGGTGATCAGTTCACGTCGGCTCTTACGCGCAATGTCTTCACCGCTGCAATCGGGGAAGTACGCCTTGAACAGCTCGAGTAGAACTTGGCGGTCCAGCGCTCCAAGAAGCTGATCTGGTATCTCAAGTCGGTTGAAATCTTCTTGCATGGTCCCTCCCATAAATGCCTGCAACACGAGGAGGGCTGTTGGCCTCCAAGTGCGCGATCGCAATTTTCCGAACCAGACCTGGCCAATTTTTCGCTGCCCGCGCCCGTGTTCCACGGTTTCGGGCTGGGCGTACAACTCTCCCGGTCGGGCGTTTCCAATCAGGGCTTCACCACTGTGAACGCAGCATCGATGGTGCGCGTGCAGGGATACCCTTTTTGGCAAGTCCCAGCTTAGATGCCGTGGCGGACAGTATGGAGCCCCTAATTTCCATGGGAATTCTGCCGCTCCGTACTTGCGCAGAACTTCCCGAGGTTCTATGGTTAGTTACATGAGTAACTAACCCACTAACTAACCTGGTGGGGATGAGCACGGGGGGGAGCCAGCATGATTGATGATTCAAAACCGATCTTCATGCAAATTGCTGAGCTGATTGAGAACGACATCATCTCTGGTGTTCTGGCGGAAGAAGCGCAAGTTCCATCAACCAATGAATTCGCAGCGTTCTACCGGATCAATCCGGCCACCGCAGCCAAGGGAATCAACCGGCTCGTGGAAGACGGGCTGCTCTACAAGAAACGGGGAATCGGCATGTTCGTCACCGAAGGAGCACCGCAGCGGCTGCGAGCGCAACGCCGCGAGAAATTCCAGCAGCAATTCATTGCGCCATTGACCGCAGAAGCTTACAAGCTGGGCATTGGCGTGGATGAGCTGGTCGCCATGATCAAGACCGGCTCGGAATCTTGAAACATCTCTACAGCACAGGGAGGAACGACATGCCACGCACGACAGCAATCGCCACACGCGAACTGAGCAAGACCTACAAGGACGTGAAAGCGCTCGACAACGTCACTCTGGATCTGGAGCCGGATCGGATCTACGGGCTGCTTGGACGCAACGGAGCCGGCAAGACCACGCTGATGTCCATCCTGACCGGGCAGAACTATGCAGACCACGGCACCGCCGAAATCTTCGGCCACGCCCCGTTCGAGCATGATCCGACGCTTTCGCGCATCTGCTTCATCCGCGAATCACAGAAATACCCCGATGACTTCAAGGTCCACCAGGCATTCGAATCCGCAGCCTTGTTCTTCGAGAACTGGGACGAGGATCTGGCCCAGGAGCTCGTCGAAGCGTTCGCGCTGCCGATCAAGCGGAGGATCAAGAAGCTTTCCCGAGGGCAGCTGTCCGCGGTTGGCGTTATCATCGGCATGGCCTCGCGGGCCGACATCACCTTCTTCGATGAGCCCTACCTCGGCCTCGATGCGGTAGCCCGGCAGATCTTCTACGACCGCCTTGTCGAAGACTTCGCTGAATACCCACGCACCATCGTGCTCTCCAGCCACCTGATCGACGAAGTCGCCAACCTTCTTGAACACGTCATCGTGATCGACAAGGGGCAAATCGTCATCGACTCGGATGCCGAAGAGCTGCGCGGCACGGCGGTCACTGTCACTGGTGACGCCGCCAAGGTCCAGGAATTCATCGGCACCGCGCAGGTACTGCATCGCGATGCGCTCGGCGCCCTGGCCAGCGTCACGATCAAGGCCAAACTGGATGCGGACCAGCGCGAGCAGGCGAAACTCATGGGCCTGGACCTGAGCCCCGTGTCGCTGCAGCAATTGGTGGTGCGCAGCGCATTGAGCGGCACCACGGCACAAAGGACAGAAGAACGGACGGAGGCAAGAAAATGAACCGCGTCATCAATGTTGCCCGCATGCAACTGATCAACAAGGGTACCTTCATCGGAATTCCGCTGATCATCCTGGGTGCATCATTCCTTTTCACCCTGGCCATCTGGTGGCTGGTCCGGCGCAACGGCGGAGACGGGGCAATGTACAGCGGCGGCGCCCAAGCGCCCATGTGGTACTTCCTGGCCCTGGGAATCCAGTCGCTGACGTTGACCTTCCCGTTCTCCATGGCCATGAGCATTTCGCGGCGTACCTTCTATCTGGGCACCGTGGCACTGTTCTCCGTATGCGCGCTGGCGCTCTCGGTGTTCTACTACCTGATGGGACTGCTGGAAGTTGCTACCGATGGTTGGGGCATGGGCGGACGGTTCTTTGCGCTGCAATGGATTGCGGATAACAACTGGCTGGTCCAGATCCTGTTCTACTTTGTGCTGATGGTGCTGCTGTTCATGATCGGATTCCTGGCAGCGACCATTTACATGAGGTGGCGCACCACTGGCATGGTGGCATTCTTCATCTGCTTGGGTGTGCTGGTGCTGGGGTTCATCGCCCTGTTCACCTTCACCAATTCCTGGGGCGAGTTCTGGAGCTGGGCACTGACCTGGACCGCCGCTGGGGTGACCTCGTGGGGCGGTATTGTCGCCCTGCTGATGGCTGGCGGCTCCTATCTCACCTTGCGCAAGGCTACCGCGTAGCCCGTCTGCTGGCCGGGTCCAAGATCATGAAATGAGCGCTGGTTTCTTTTCCATTCGGGAGGGAAGCCAGCGCTTTTTGCTATTCTTCAATCACTGTCGGCGAAGGCATTGGAACAGCCAGTGCCGTGGTGGCAGTGGAGTAAGCCAGGAGTACAGCCATGAGCGCTACGCCCACCGGAAACCGCACCGCGCACGGCGCGCTGGAATTGCGCCGCGTGTTCACTGAATCCCCGGGGAGGATCTGGCGCTATCTGGCCGATTCCGAGTACTTGGCGCTCTGGTTCGGTTCCTGGCACGGGGATCCGAAAAGCGGCGCCGTCGAGGTAGTGCTGCTGGCCGAAGAGGAAGCGCCCACCGAACGCGTGGAGATCTTGCAGTGCGATCCGCGCACGCGACAGCTGCAGGTGCGCACTGGAACCGGCGATTCGGTTTGGCAGCTGGAGCTGAAGGTAGAGGCATCGGGCCAGGGCAGCTGCCTGGTCTTCCAGATGCCGGGGCTTGACCCGCAGCAGGCCGGGTCCATCGGGCCGGGCTGGGAGTTCTACCTTGATCGGCTGGCCGCGGCGGTGGACGGAACCGACGTGGGGAGCGTGGTCTTCGAGCCCGATTACTATCCCGCGCTCAGCGAGTACTACGAGAAATTGTTCCGCAGCTGACTTCCGGGCACACCAAAAGCGAGGTTGCCGGTTTCGAATGTGAGATGCCCTGCCTCTGGCTTGCGCCGCGAGGGCCGGCAATCAATTGATAGCCGCAGGTCAATTCCGGGACTGCAGTGAATTGCCACCACGGCATCGCCCTGCGAAAACCCTGCAACGCACGGCGCGCGCGTCACACCCATGCCAGTGCCAGCGATAAAGCGAGTAAGCTATTGGGCGTGGCATTGGACTTCACAGCAGTAGATTTTGAGACAGCAAACGGTTTTATCGGCTCCGCCTGCTCGGTGGGCCTGGTCAAGGTGCGATCCGGGAAAATCGTCGAAACCGAGCAGTGGCTCATGCAGCCGCCGGCCGGATTCGACCACTTCGACCCGCGCAACGTCTCGATCCACCACATCACCCCGGACATGGTGAGCGCAGCGCCACGGGTTACCGACAAGATTCCGCAGCTGCTGGAATTCATCGGATCCGACGTACTTGTGGCCCACAATTCATCTTTCGATTCGGGCGTGATCCGCGCGGCCAGCGAAGCCGGCGAAGTCGCCGTGCCGGAAATCGCGCACCTGTGCACCGTCAAGCTCTCCCGCAAGGCCTACGACCTGCCCAGCTACTCGCTGCCCTTCGTTGCCGAGGAAGCCGGGCACCCGATCGAGAACCACCACGAAGCGCTGGCCGACGCCGAGGCCTGCGCGTGGGCGATGATCGACATGTCCCTGCGCAGCGCACAGCCCTCGGTGCTGGAAACCGCAGACCACTATGGCGTCCGGCTGAGCCTGACCCAGGCCTGGCAGCCAGGCGACGATCTGTCCCGCGCCACCCGCGACGCGCAGGGCTGGCTGGCCGCAGGCAACCCGCTGCCGCCGCAGGATGCCTTCAGCAACTGGCCGCAAGAAGGCCCGAACCCCAAGCCGAGCGAGAACGCTGATCCAAGCCACCCGCTGTTCGGCCAGATCATGGTGTTCACCGGCAACCTGTCCATGCCGCGCCCCAAGGCCAAGGAACTGGCGGCCGAGCACGGAGCGCAGACCGCCTCGCGCGTCACCCGCGCCACCACCGCGCTGGTGGTCGGCGACGGCTTTGTCCCGGAGGACCTGGCCACCGGGCGGCTGACCAACAAGGCCAAGCACGTGCTGCGGCTGCGCGAAAAGGGCCAGCGGGTCAGCATCATCTCCGAAGGAGAATTCATGCAGATGGTGGGCGGCTTCGGGCTGACTGCCTAGCAGCCAAGAAAAGCAGAAAAGAAACCTCCGGCCGGCACAGATCGCTCTGTGCCAGCCGGAGGTTTTTCATGCTTCCCTTCGGGCGCCTAGACGAGCAGCGCCATCCAGCGGTCATGCAGCTCGGAGATGATGTCATCCAGTGCGCTGGCGGGGCGCTCGCCGACAGCTTCGGTGCCGTAGACGGCGGCCAGCAGCGCAACAGCGTAGGCATCCACCTCGGGATCCCTCACGGCTGCTTCCTCGGCGGCAGCCGCCGGGGCTGCTTCCACGTCCGATGCGCCGTCCGCTTCGGCCGTCTGCTCGCCGAAGTAGGCGTCATAGGCTTCCTGTCCGGGCAGCGAGATGTTCTCGCCGATCTTGGTGGCGACCTCGCGCAGCGCATCGGCCGATGGGCCTTCGAGGCCATCGAGCAGCGCGGCCCATTCTCCGGCAGATGCCTCGGAGCGTTCCATGGCCGAGCGGATGATCTTCGCGGCGGCCACGGCGGTCTTGGCCGCCTGGCTGTCATGGGTGAGGAAGGCCGCCGAACGGGCCAGCGTCTCGGTGGTGCCCAGCGGGACCCGGGCCAGCAGCGCGGTCACCGCGGCGCGCGGCAGCACGCCGGTGGAGTCGGCGCCGGCACCGGTTGGACGCCCGGGCTGGCCCATGTCGGGGCTGTCCAGGCCGGCCAGGTTCTGCGGATCGCCGTCGTGGATCTTCTCGAAGATCTCGACGTTGGAAAATTCCTTGTCGATCCAGCGGCCCAGCGGTTCCGGGGTGCGCTCCGGGAAGGAACCGGTGATCTTGCGGTAGCCGCGCAGGGCAGCAAGCCACATGCAGGCCGCTTCGTCGCTGGCTACACCGTCATGGGCCCATTCCAGCGCTTCGAGCAGGCCGTCGGCCAGGTAGAGCGGGAGGATTTCGGTGGCTCCGGGATCAATGTCGTCACGGGCGTGGGTTGCGCCATCGGCCAGGCCGAGGAGGATCGCAAACACCTTGTCTGAGTAGTTCTCTGGCAGGAGTGCAGTTTCACCGGTTTCATTCACAACCCCCATTCTAATGTCCAAGTTGTCCGCGGCATTGCATAAGGTTGGACACATGCGATTGCTTCACACCTCGGACTGGCATTTGGGCCGCACCTTCCACGGAGCCTCCCTGATCGAATCCCAGCGGGCAGTGCTGCAGGAAATCATCGACATCACCATCAACCTGCAGGTTGACGTGGTGCTGATCTCCGGGGACATCTATGACCGGGCGCTGCCGCATGTGGATGCCGTCCAGCTGTGCAACTGGGTGCTGCGCGAGCTGCGCGCCACCGGGGTCAGTATCGTGATCACCAGCGGCAACCACGACTCGGCCTCCCGCCTGGGCTTCGGCGCCGATCTGCTGGATTCCGCCGGGGTGCATATTATCGCCGATACCCAGCGCATGCTGCAGCCGGTGCTGCGCGATGCCGGCGACCACCAGGTGGCCATCTATGGCATCCCGTACCTGGAACCGCGCATGGTGATGGAACGCCTGGGCGTCGCCAAGGCCAGCCATGAAGCGGTGGTGCAGGCGGCCATCGCGCAGATCGACGAGCATCTGGAGCAGCTGCGGGCGGGTCAGAAGCCGGTCGTTTCCATCGCTATGGCGCACCTGTTCGCCGCCGGCGGCATCGGCAGCGACTCGGAACGCGAATTGAGCACCGGCAACCTCGACGTGGTGCCGGCCGAGCTGTTCGAGCACTTCGACTACTCGGCCCTGGGCCACCTGCACGGACGGCAGAAGGTCAAGGAGCATGTGCGCTATTCGGGCTCGCCGCTGGCCTACTCCTTCTCCGAGGCCACCCAGCGAAAGGGCGCATGGCTGATCGAGACCAGCGCCTCGGGCATCGAGTCCATCGAGGAAATCCTGCTGCCGGTGCCGAAGAAATTGGCCATTCTCAAGGGCAAGCTCGCCGAGCTGCTGGCCGACCAGGACCTCGAGTCCGCCGTGGGGGCCTGGTGCCAGGTCACGCTGACCGACAGCGAGCGCCCCGCCGACGCGATGGCAACGATCCGAACCCGTTTCCCCGACACCGTGGTGCTGAACTTCGCTCCCGAAGGAACCGGTGAAAAGGAACAGTCGGCCAGCTATGCCGAGCGCATGGCCAAGGCAACCAGCACCGAGCAGGTGGTGCGGGACTTCGTGGAGCACGTCCGTGAACGCGCCGCCGATGACCCCGAACGCGAAGTCATCGACTCAGTCATCCAAGCCACCCGAGAGGCACAGGCCAGCCAGTGAGAATCCACCGACTCCAAATCCAGGCTTTCGGTCCCTTCGCAAGCACTGAAGAGATCAATTTCGATGAATTGGCCGACGGCGGGCTGTTCCTGCTCGATGGACCCACCGGCGCCGGCAAGTCCAGCATCCTGGACGCGATCTGCTATGCCCTGTACGGCGCGCTGCCCGGAAGCCGGGCGGGCAGCCGGCAGATCCGCTCCGACCACGCCCCGGCGGGCCTGGCACCGGAAGTGGTCTGCGAGCTGACCATCGGCGACCGGCGGTTCGAGGTCACCCGTTCGCCGGCATGGATGCGTCCCTCCAAGCGCGGCAAGAACAAGACCACCGAGCAGAAGGCCGCCAGCTTCCTGCGCGAATTCACCGATGCCGGCTGGCAGGAACTGTCCACCCGCAATGACGAGGTGGGCCACATCCTGGGCAGCCTGCTGGGCTTGGACCGCGAGCAGTTCACCAAGGTGGTCATGCTGCCGCAGGGCGGCTTCGCCGACTTCCTGCGGGCCAAGGCCAAGGACCGCGAAGAGCTGCTGGCGAATCTCTTCGACACCAGCGGCTATGCGCGGATCGAAGATGAATTCGCTGCCCGCCTCACTGAAGCGCGCAAGCACACCGAAAGCGTGGAAGCGCGCCTGAGCGCCAGCGAGGAAGCCATCCACTCAGCTGCCCGGTCATTCCTGGCCGGCCGCGAAACCAGCGACGAGTTGGATGATACCGAGCTGGACGGCGCCGAGGGAGCTGGCCAGGCGCAGGCGGGCGAGGATATGGCGCAGGCCGAGCAGTTCGCCGGCTATCGCCGCCGGATTGCAGCGATCCTCCAACGTTCGGCCGACGAAGCGGCCGCCCTGCGCGCCGAGAAGACCCGCACCCGCGAGCAGTCGCAGGGAATGGAAGAGCGGCGACGGATTTTCGCTCGCCTGGCCGAGCTGCAGGGCATGCAGGCAGGCTACGCCGAAAAGCATGAGGCTGCCGCGGCCGCTGGCACCCGGTTGGAGGCCGATGCCAAGGCCGGGGCGGTGCGCGCTTACTTCGCCCAGCTCCATGAGGCGACCGCGGCGCAGGAGCAGGCCAACCAGTCCTGGCTGCGCAGCCAGCAGTGGCTCGAAACCGAGATGGGGCTGGCGCCCGGTGCCGATGCCAACAGCCTGGAACAGCTGCGCCTGCCCGCCCAGCAGGCGGCCGAGGAACTGGCGGTAGCCAAGGCCGCCCTGGAAGATGAGCAGCGCCGCGATCTGCTCGCCGGCCAGGCGCGCAAGGCCGCCGAATTGGCAGCCGAGCATGAAAAGACACGTGCCCAGGCCGAAGCCGAAGTCGCCAAGATGAAGGCAGAACGCGACACGCTGGAAGCCGGGGACCTGGACCTGGTGGCTGCCGGCGACAAGCTCCAGCAGGCCAAGGGACGCGTCCAGGAGCTGGAGACCAGGATCAAGCACGCTACCGAGCGCGACGCGCTGGAACGCAAAGCGCTGGCCGCCCGTGAGAAGGCCAGCGCGCAGGAACTGGTCATTGCCGGTGCCGCCAAGTCCCTGCTCGACTTGCGCACCGAACAGCTGGCCCAAAGCGCCCTGCGCTTGGCCGCCGCACTGGAAGACGGGCAACCCTGCCTGGTCTGCGGTGCGCAGGAGCATCCCGCCCCGGCCCAGGCCGATGCCGATGCGCCGCTGATCGACGATGCGCAGATCCAGGAACTGGAGGACGCGGAGGCCTCGGCACGCGCCGCCGGGCAGCAGGCCGCGCAAGCGCGCGACATGCTGGTGGCCAAGTTCCAGACCGCCCAGGAAGCGGCCGGCGAGGCCTCGGTCGCTGACCTGCGGGCAGAACTCGCCACGGCCCAGGTACTACTGGAACAGCTGCGCACGCAGCGGGCAGAGATCGCCGCCCGCGTGGCCAAGCTGGATGCGGTGCGCCAGCGTACTGAAAAGCACGCTGCGCGGGCCAACCAAGCCGCACTGGAACATGCGACGGCGAAGCAGCAGGCGCAGTCCTTGGATTCCCAGCTGACTGAACTGGATGCCAAGCTGGCGCAGCTGCGCCAAGGCAGGAAGAACCTGGCCGAGCTGGTGGAGGAACTGGCGAAGAAGTCCAACGGGCTGGCCAGTGCAGTGCAGCATCTGCGCCGCCTGATCGACGCCGCCGAGGCCGTGCGGAAAGCGGAAGCCACCTGGAACAGCCAGCGCACCGTCGCCGGTTTCGAGAACCTGGCTGCCTTCGAGGCGGCCCTGCTGGAAGGCGCCGAACGCGAGCGCCTGCGCCAATTGCAGCGCGCGGATGCGGATTTGTCCAGTGCCATCGCCACGCTCCAAGCGTCCCAGGACTGCCTCAAGGCCCGGGAACTTGCAGCGCAAGGCATCGCCGCACCCAGCGAGGAAGATCTTGCCCAAGCGCGGGTGCTGGCAAACCAGGCCGAAGAACGCTTCGAGGCGGCACGGGAAGAGGAAATACTGGCCCAGACCCAGCTGGCTCGCCATGAGCAGGCCACCAGCGACCTTGAACGACAGCGGTCCGAGGCAGGTCCGGTCATCGAAGCCTATCGCCGGCTGCGCTCCCTGGCAGAAGTGGTGCGCGGCGGGGGCGAGAACCTCTACAAGATGACGCTGAGCACCTATGTGCTGGCAGCTCGCCTTGAGGAAGTGGCCATCGCCGCGACGCAGCGCCTGGACGTGATGTCCGGCGGACGCTACTCGCTGCACCATGATGATTCCAAGAAGGGCAACGCCAAATCCGGGCTGGGGCTGCAGGTGCTCGATTCATGGACAGGCAAGCGCCGTGAGACCCAGACGCTTTCCGGGGGCGAGACCTTCATGGCCTCGCTGGCGTTGGCTTTGGGCTTGGCGGATGTCATTTCCCACCACTCCGGCGCCGTGGACATGCAGACGCTCTTCGTGGACGAAGGCTTCGGTTCGCTGGATGCCGAGACGCTGGAAGAAGTCATGCTGGCCTTGGAAAACCTGCGTGCAGGGGGCCGGACCATCGGCCTGGTCTCGCACGTTGCAGAGATGAAGCAGAGGATCACCAACCGGATATCGGTGGTCAAGACCCAGCATGGTTCCACCATTGAACGCGAAGGCGCTGTGATCTTGGCTGGATAGATTGGACTTGCCTTGGGGCAGTAGCTATCTTGAAAGTAGTGCCATCAGGCATGTTTGGGAAATTTGTGCGTCGGGGGGTGTGGGACGACGCACGCTTCGTCATGGAGTTTTGTTGACTCAGCATACTTTGTCGAAGGAAAACAGTGAGGAATCCGAGAAAATGTCCGGATACTCCGCGTTAGTTCCTTTGGTGGGAGCACCGTTCCTGCCACTCACTTTCCTTGCACGTCTCCCGCTCGCGATGCTCACCATCGGGTCCATGACCCTGGTGACCGCAACCACCGGCTCCTATGCCATGGGCGGCCTGGCCGCGGCCATGGTTGGCCTGGGATCCGCCGTGGGCGGCCCCAGTATCGGCTATCTGGCCGACCGCGTCGGCCAGCGCCCGGTCTTGACCACTGTCGCCGTCATCCACACCATCCTCCTGGTGGCCCTGACCCTCTTCGGCAATTCCGGCCCCGACATGTCCGCGGCGCTGCTCACAATGCTGTGCCTTGCCACCGGTGCCACCGGCCCGCAGGTCGGTCCGATGTCCCGTGTCCGCTGGATCTCCATCACCCGCCAGCAGAAAAAGAACCACAAGGTGCTGTCGGCGGCCCTGAGCCTTGAATCGATGTTCGATGAACTGGGCTTCGTCTTCGGCCCGGTGGCCGTCGGCCTGCTGGCCTCCTTGGTGGATCCGGTGCTGCCGCTCTACCTCGCCGCGCTGCTGACCCTCGTGCTGGTGCCGGTCTTCGCCTCGCACCGTACAGGCCATGCCGTGAAGCCGGTGAAGAATACCGAACACGCGCCGAAGGTCTCGATCAGCGGCGCGCAGGTTGCCTCGATCGGAGCCCTGATCCTGGGCATGGTGGCGCTGGGCACGGTCTTCGGGTCCTCGGCAGCCGGTACCCTGGCCTTTGCCGGCGCGCAGGGCGACTCCAACTCCGGTGGCCTGCTTTATGGCGCCATGGGCTTCTCCAGTGCGATTGCTGCAGTCTCCGTGGCAGCGTGGCCGCAATCCTTCAAGCAGATCAACCGCTGGATCCTGTGCGGCGCGGCACTGACCGTGCTCAGCTTCGGGATGCACGTGGCGGGCAATGTGCCGCTGATGCTGCTGGCCCTGTTCATCGCAGGCTTTGCCGTGGGGCCGGTGATTGTCACGGTCATGACCCTGGGCGGTGAAGTCGCTCCACCGCAGCGCCTGTCCACCGTGATGACCATGCTCTCTGCCGGCATCGTGGTGGGAACCGCGATCGGCAACGGACTGGCCGGCGTTTCTGCCGAAACCCTGGGCTATCTCGGCGCCTTCTGGGTCTCCACCGGTGGCGCGCTGGTGATCTTCCTGGCCGCTGTGGCAATGAAGCTCATCGTCGCGAAGTCTCCGTCGCTGGCCCGCGTCCGCTAGGGAGCGAACGCCAAGAACCGTGCATCCGGCCGCCATGGCCGGATGAGCAGAATCCCGTGGCACTGCAGCCATCAAGGTGCAGTGCCACGGGATTTCGTTCTGTGCCGGGAATTTCTAGTGCGCGAGCTTGTCGCTGATGCGTGCCGCCGCGTGCTTGAGCTCCTCGATCATGCGCTCGTAGTTGCCGGCCGTGCTGGTCGCGAAGACCACGGCCAGCGCCGCCGGGGTTTGCCCCGAATGCTGGATCGGAACGGCAATGGACTTCACGCCCTGGATGACTTCATTCTCGCTGGTGGCATAGCCGTCAACCCGTGCCTGGGTGGCAGCGTCACGGTACTCGATGCCCGTGTCCAGCGCATCCCACTCGGCCTTGCTGTAGCGCGACTGGATTGCGATGCCGGCGGCTCCCACGTCCATGCCGTGCACCGAACCCGGGCGGTGGACAATCGCTCGCTGGGAGTTCAGCGGGGAGACCGACTGCAAGGTGGTGCACAGGTCATGTTCCCAGACGGCCACGAAGGTGGTCATGGACAGCTCGTTGGCCAGTGCGTTGAGCTCGGGAGCGGCGGCCGCCTGCAGATCGCGCTGGACCGAGCGGGCGAGCGCCGCCAGGCCGGAGGCCGAGCGGATATGGCCGGCCTCATCGCGGTTGAGCAGGTGATGCTGTTCCAGGGTGCGGATGATCCGGTAGGCGATGGATCGGTGGACTTCCAGCTTCGCGGCGATTTCCGCGATGGATAGGTTCACCGGGGAATTGGCGACGATTTCAAGGACGCGGATTCCACGCGAAAGCGTCTGGGAGGTAGGCATTGATCTTCAATCTGGCCTGCGGCGTTGCGGGAACGTCGTCGAGGCCTGCTTAGTGAGCCTGGGGACCAGGAAGGTCCGTGATCTATCTTCGATTTTAGTCGTTCTCTATTGGAACACCGAATTCGCTGGCGGGGCAGGTCGCAAAGTGCCTGCCTGCATGGGGTCACGTTTGGGGCAGATCTTGTGATCCGCTTCACTCTGCGCTTATGATGGTGTGCGACATATAACCGTCCGAACGGTCGGTATACAACTCGCAAAAGGTCTTCACATGTCATCGACTGTCTCTCGCACCCAGGAGGAGCGCCGGGTACTTGCCGGCACCCTCGTGGGCACCACCATTGAGTGGTACGACTTCTTCATCTTCGCCCAGCTCACCGCGACGCTGCTGACCCCGCTGTTCCTCGCGCCCCTGGGCGAGTCGAACCCGGGCATCGCGCAGATCCTTTCCTTCGCAATGATCGGCATCTCCTTCTTCTTCCGTCCGCTCGGCGCGGTAGTTGCCGGGCACCTGGGTGACCGCTACGGACGCAAGCGCATCCTGGTGCTCACCCTGATCCTCATGGGCATTGCCACCGCTGCCATCGGCCTGCTGCCAACCTACGCATCCATCGGCGTGGCCGCGCCAATCCTGCTCGTGCTGCTGCGCGTGATCCAGGGCTTCTCGGCCGGCGGCGAATGGGGCGGCGCCGCCTTGATGGCGGTAGAGCATGCACCGAACCACCGCCGCGGCTACTTCGGCGCCTACCCGCAGATCGGTGTGCCTATCGGCATGATCCTGGCTACCGGCTTGCTGTACATCCTGCGTGTTGCCATGAGCCCGGAAGACTTTATCGCCTGGGGCTGGCGCATCCCGTTCCTGCTCTCCATTGCGCTGATCTTCGTGGGCTACATGATCCGCCGTGCGGTCGAGGAATCCCCGGTCTTCAAGCAGCTCTCCCAGCGCAAGGCCGCCGAGCACACGCCGTTGCGCGAACTGATGACCGGCCACACCAAGCAGGTCCTGCAGGCTGCGCTGATCTTCATCTCGAATAACGCCGCCGGCTACCTGGTCATCGCGTTCTTCATCTCCTACACCACCAAGGTGCTGGAAATGCCGGTTGCGCCAATCCTCTTGGCCACCACCATTGGTTCGGTGGGCTGGCTGATCTTCACCCTGGTCGGCGGCTGGCTCTCGGATAAGATCGGGCGCCGCGCGACCTTCGTGATCGGCTACGCGCTGGTCTTCGTCTGGATGATCCCAATGTTCCTCATGATCGATACCGGCAACATCGTGCTGTACACCATCGCCATCTTCGTGCTGACCGTTGGCCTGGGCCTGTCCTACGGCCCGCAGTCGGCAATGTACGCGGAAATGTTCCCTGCACAGATCCGCTACTCGGGCATCTCCATCGGCTATGCGCTCGGTGCTATCCTCGGTGGTGCCTTCGCTGCCACCGTGGCGCAGATCCTGCTGGAGACCACCGGCGCTTCGGTCTCGATTGCCGTCTACATCATGGTGCTGACCGTCATCTCCGTGGCGGCCGTGCTCTGGGTGGGCGAGACCCGCGGACGCAACCTGCATCTGGAAGAAGTCGAGGGCGAACAGGCCGACTCGACTGTGGTGCACTAATTCCACAGCAGCGCGATGCCCGCGCGGGCACTGGATCAAGCGATCCGGTGCCGGCGCGGGCATTTGCGTGTTCGGCGATCGGCGATATCGATGGCAGCCAGTGGAATCAGCGGGCTGGTGAATCCCTGTCCAGGCTGCTAGGCCGGTCGGGTGGTAGATGAGCGCACGACCAGCCGATGCTCCAATTCGTGGGCCTGCGCCGGTTCCTCGCCGCGGATAGCGCGCAGCAGCATGGCGACCGCCAGCTGCCCTTGCTCATGCGGACGCTGCTCGACGGTGGTCAAGCCGAAGAGCTCGGCAAGATTGTGGTTATCCACGCCTATTACCGACAGGTCGCGAGGCAATTGCAAGCCCAGATCGCGGGCTGCCAGAATCGCGCCGATTGCCATCTCATCGCTGGCGGCAAAGACCGCGGTAGGCCGGGAAGCAGGGTTGCCCAGTAGCTGCTTGGCCACCGCATAGCCCTGGGTCATGGAGAAATCGGCGCTCACGATCAGCGACTCATCGATAGGCAACCCTGCCTGCTCCAGCGCCTGCTCGTACCCGGCGCGGCGGTGGGTGGGAATCATGAAGTCCACATCGGTTTCCGCGTTGCCGCCAATAAAGCCAATGCGTTCATGGCCCAAAGAAATCAGGTGCCCGGTGGCCAGATCCGAAATCGCTTGATCATTCACGTACAGCGTTGGCACCCCTGGAAGCGGGCCGCCGACGCCAACCAATGGCTTGTCCACAGCCAGCAAGGCCTGGACCTCCTCATCGGCTAATTCGACGTTGACAGCGATTACCGCGTCAACGCGCTGGCGCAGCAGGAAATCGGAGAAGATCTTCTCGCGCTGGGTGCGGTCCTTGGTCAGCTGGTAGAGGGTGGTGTCATAGCCCTCGTCCATCAGGCGGCTGGAGATGCCTTCCAGCACGCAGGCGTAGAACCAGTGGTTGATTACCGGCACGAGCACACCGATATTGCGAGTGCGGCCCGATGCCAGCCCGGACGCGGAGGAAGAGACCACGTAGCCCAGTTCCGCGGCGGCACGCTGCACCGCCTCCTGCGCGGCTGCCGAGACCGAACCCCGCCCAGATAGCGCGCGGGAGACGGTGGCAATGGATACGCCAGCGGCTTGCGCGACGTCCTTGATTCCGGCCACATCATGTCCTTCCTTCATGCCAGTAGCCGCGGCTGGGGGAAATCTCTTTCCCTTGGCCGCGGCTACTGCCTAACGTTACCCGGTGCGGCTGCTGCCGGAAACTTGATTGCTCCCTATGCCAGCTGGAACCAGATGGCGGTTTCGCCCGGGATCATTCCCGGTTCCGCGGACTGCTCCATTTGGCTGCGCACCAGCTCGGTGGCGCCTTGCGCCTGCACCGGCAATGGCAGGGAGGTTGCGGCGTAGTTGGCCACGACCAGCACGTTGCCGTTGGTGAAGGCCAGGACCTCGTCCTCGGTGCCGTCGATCCATTGAAGGGTGCCGGTGCCCAGCGCGTGGTCCTGGCGCAGCTGCAGCAGGCGGCGGTACAGGTTCAGCGTGGAGGACTGGTCTTCGAGCTGCGCATCGCGGGCGTAGGAATCCCAGCCGGCTGGCTGCGGTAGCCAGCTTTCACCGGTCGAGCTGAAGCCGAAGGCCGGCTTGCCGCTCTCCCATGGCAAGGGGACGCGGCAGCCATCGCGGCCATAGCGTTCGCCATTGGTGCGGAACCAGGTCGGATCCTGGCGTGCATCATCGGGCAGGTCGATTGCTTCCGGCAGGCCCAGTTCCTCGCCCTGGTAGAGGTAGGCGCCGCCCGGCAGGGCCAGCATCAGCGTGCTGGAAGCGCGTGCGCGGCGCAATCCGACGGCAGGCTCTGGCAGGTTCGGGGTGTTCGGGCCAATGCCCTCGCCCTGCGGGTTCTCATCGGTCAGCGCCAGGCGGGTCGCATGGCGCACCACGTCGTGGTTGGAGAGCACCCAGGTGCTCGGTGCGCCGACCTTGCCGAACTCCTGAAGGGACTCGTCGATGGTCTTGCGGATCTGCTTGGCATCGAAATCGCAGGAGAGGTACGGGAAGTTGAATGCCTGGTGCATCTCGTCGTTGCGCACCCACTTCGCCATCAGCGACAGGGGATTGACCCATGCCTCGGCGCAGAGCACGCGGTCGCCCTCGTACTCGTCCATGACCTTGCGCCAGTCTCGGTAGATTTCATGCACGCCGTCCTGGCCCCACCACGGAGCCAGTTCTTCGGTGCCGCCCATCGAAGCTGCCATGGGGTCCGGCGTGAAATCGGGCAGGCCTTCGGCCTTGATCAAGCCGTGGGCCACGTCGACGCGGAAGCCGTCGGTGCCCCGATCCAGCCAGAAGCGCAGGACGTCGCGGAACATCGCGCGAACTTCCTCGTTGTGCCAGTTGAAGTCAGGCTGCGAGGAATCGAAGATGTGCAGGTAGGACTGGCCGGTGCTGCCATCCGGGTTCCTGGTTGCGGTCCACATCGGGCCGCCGAAGACTGAACCCCAGTTGTTCGGGTGTCCGGTTTCCGGGGTGTCCTTGAAGATGAAGCGGTCGCGTTCGGGGGAGCCGGGAGCTGCCTGGAGCGCCTCCTGGAACCATGGGTGCTGGTCCGAGCAGTGGTTCGGGACCAGATCGATGATGACCTTCAGACCCAATTCATGGGCCCTGGCCACCATCGCGTCGTAGTCTTCCAGCGTTCCGAATAGCGGATCCACGTCGCAGTAGTCCGAGACGTCGTATCCGGCGTCCTTCTGCGGGGAAGTGAAGAATGGCGAAAGCCAGATCGCGTCGACCGAAAGCTGCGCGATGCTTTCCAGGCGTTGGGTAATTCCGCGCAGGTCGCCCATGCCATCGCCATTGGAATCGGCGAAGGAGCGCGGGTAGATCTGGTAGATCACCGAGGAGCGCCACCACTGCGCGTCTTCGGCCTGCACAGGGAAATCAGCTGCTGAACGAATTGAAGTCATGACGGTAACGATAAATGATCGGACGCAGAATGTAAACGCTTGCAATTATGCTCTACGGATTGCGCGTCCTGAGTTACTGTGATTCCACGTAAGGGTGATTAAAACTGATTTTATGGCTACTCTTGTCAAAGTTGATGATCTATGCCACGCTGTAAACGCTTACAAAAATGGTGTTACTCGCACCACTCACGACCCGACCGGTAGCCATAGCAAATATCGCGGCCAGCCCGGTCCCTGATGACACAGTTGTCACGAAAGGACACACCATGAAGGTGAACAAACACCCTTGGCTTCTTGGCGGAGCGTTGACGGCGATTGCCGCACTCTCACTCACCGCTTGCGGCGGGTCCGCCACCAACGAACCAGCAGCATCTTCGAGCCCGGCCGCCGCGGAATCCTCCCCGGCAGCCGCTTCCGGCGGCAAGCTGACCGTCTGGGTCGATGCCAACCGCGAACCAGTGCTGAAGGAAGCCGCCGCAGACTTCGAGAATCAGTCCGGTGTCAAGGTGGACCTGGTGATCAAGGACTTCTCCAAGATCCAGGAAGACTTCCTGCGCCAGGTGCCAACCGGCAAGGGTCCGGACATCACCATCGGTGCCCACGACTGGCTGGGCAACCTGGTCAACAACGGCGTGGTCCAGCCGGTTGAGCTGGGCGACAAGGCCGGCGAGTTCCAGGATGTGGCAGTGACCGCGATGAGCTACGAGGGCAACACCTACGGCGTTCCGTACGCCACCGAGAACCTGGCCCTGCTGCGCAACGCGGATCTGGTCGACGAAGCCCCTGCGACGTTCGATGAGATGATCGCCGCCGGCGAGAAGGCCGACACCGAATTCCCATTCCTGGTGCAGGTCTCTGATGTCGGCGATCCATTCCACGCCTACCCATTCCAGACCTCCTTCGGCGCACCGGTGTTCGGCACCGATGAAAACGGCGCCTACGATCCGGCCGACCTGCAGATCGGCAACGAAGGCGGCATCGAATTCGCCAAGTGGCTGGCTGAAGAGGGCGAAGAAGGCAACCTGAAGACCAGCATCGACGGGGACATTGCCAAGGAGAAGTTCGTCTCCGGCGACTCGCCATTCTTCCTGACCGGTCCATGGAACGTGGAAGCTGTCGAAGACGCTGACATCAATTTGGAAATCGATCCGATTCCATCGGCTGGTGGAGAGCCAGCCCAGCCTTTCGTCGCAGTCCAGGGCTTCTTCGTTTCCTCGAAGACCGAGAACCTGCTGGCAGCAACCGAATTCCTGACCAACTACATCGGCACCGAGGAAGTTCAGACCGATCTGTACGAGGTAGGCAACCGACCGCCAGCCAACAAGGCGGCCTTCGAAGCTGCCAAGTCCGATGAGACCATCGCCGCCTTCGGCGAGGTCGGCGCCAACGGCGTTCCGATGCCGAACATCCCTGAAATGGCGGCCGTATGGGAGTTCTGGGGTGTGGCCGAGGCCGAGATCATCTCCGGCAAGGCTGATCCGGCCAAGCGCTGGAAGCAGATGACCTCGGATATCGAGAAGGCCATCTCCAAGTAGTACCGCCTGCTACCAGGCACACCGATGGCGCTGGGGACGGAAGGCGATCCTTCCGGCCCCAGCGCCTGCAATCCAGCAGCATTAGCTGCACTTGATCGACAGGGACATCTGGAAGATGACAAAGACTGCCCACCAGGGGCCGCAATCAAGCACCGAGGAGACGAAGCCCAAGCTGTCACCGGCGGCCAGGCGCTTCGCCAACGCCACCAGCACCTCCGTTGGCGCCATGCTCGCCAAGATCATCCTGGTGGCAATCGTCGATGCGACAGCCATCTTCGCGGTTTTCACCGCGCTGGGGCGCGAAGCCTGGGTGATCGCCTCGGCGATCGCCGTGATCACCGTGCTGATCAACGTAATCTACTTCAAGCGCGGCTGGCTGCCGGCCAAGTACCTGCTGCCGGGCACCATCTTCCTGCTGATCTTCCAGGTCTTCGTGATCGGCTACACGGGGTACATCGCCTTCACCAATTACGGGTCGGGACACAACTCGGACAAGGACGATGCGATCACCGCGCTGCTGCAGTCCAACCAGAACCGCGTCGAGGGAAGCGCTGGCTACCCGGTGTCCATCCTCGACGGGCAGGACGGGCTGGCGATGCTCATCGAGCGCGATGGCCAGCAAATGCTCGGCGACGCGGATAAGCCGTTCGCCCCGGTCGATCCTGCAGCCCTGGGGGACTACTCCGAACTGGCCTTCGGCGACCTGCTGGGTCGCCAGCAGGAGGTCACCTCGCTGACCGTTCCGGTCAGCGAGAACCCTGCCGATGGCACCCTGCGCACCAGCGATGGCCGCACCGCCTACCAATACACCTCGTCCATCAAATACGACGAGGCCGCCGACACCATGACCGACAAGGCCACCGGTGTGGTGTACAAGGACACCGGAGTCGGCGCCTACACCGCCGAAGACGGCTCGCAGCTGATGCCCGGCTGGTCCATCAACGTCGGATTCGATAACTTCACTCGGGCGATCACCGATTCCTCGATTCGCAACGCGCTGTTCTCGGTCACCGTGTGGACTTTTGCCTTCGCTTTCCTCTCGGTAGCCACCACCTTCTTCCTGGGACTGTTCCTGGCGATTGTCTTCAATGACATGCGCATGAAGGGACGGAAGATCTACCGCGTCATCTCGATCCTGCCCTACGCATTCCCTGCGTTCCTCGGCGGCCTGGTCTGGGCTGGCATGCTCAACCGCGACTTCGGATTCGTGAACCAGGTGCTCTTCGGCGGGGCCGAAATCCCCTGGCTGACCGACCCCTGGCTGGCGAAGTTCTCGGTGCTCTGGGTGAACCTGTGGCTGGGCTTCCCATACATGTTCCTGGTGTGCACCGGCGCGCTGCAGTCCATTCCGGATGAGCTCTCCGAAGCGGCCACCCTCGATGGGGCGAAGCCTTTCCAGATCTTCCGCCTGATCAAGCTTCCGCTGCTGCTGGTCTCGGTAGCTCCGCTGCTGATTAGCTCCTTCGCGTTCAACTTCAACAACTTCAACGTGATCTACATGCTCACCGAAGGCGGGCCGCGCCTGGAGGATGCAGGATTGAACGTGGGATCCACCGACATCCTGATCTCCATGGTCTACAAGGTGGCCTTCGTCGGCTCGCAACGCGACTACGGCCTGGCCAGCGCGTTCTCCATCATCATCTTCGTGATCGTCGCGATCATCTCGATTATCAGTTTCAAGCAGACAAAGGCACTGGAGGAGCTGAACTAATGAGCACCCAAATCACCAGCCGTCCCGCGACACGCGCGCCCAGGGAACGGGCACCGCGGCGAGGCTTTGGCAAATGGTTCGCCACCACCGGCTGGCGCCACCTGATCGGCGTAGCCCTGTGCATCTATGCGGCGTTCCCGTTGCTCTATGTGCTTTCGGCATCGCTGAACCCCAACGGCACCCTGCTGTCCTCCAACGGCTTCTTCAGCACCGTCGGCTTCAACAGCTATGTGGAGCTGTTCCAGAACGAGCAGCGTCCCTTCGGTGCTTGGTTCGTGAACACCTTGTTCATCGGCCTGACCACGGCCGCCGCCTCCGTGTTCCTCGGGGCGCTGGCCGCCTACAGCTTCTCGCGGATGCGCTTCACCGGGCGCCGCGTGGGCCTGGTCAGCCTGCTGGTCGTGCAGATCTTCCCGCAGCTGCTGGCAGTGGTGGCGATCTTCATCCTGCTCACCTCGCTGGGAGATGTCTTCCCGGTGTTGGGCATCGACAGCCAGATCGCCTTGATCATGGTGTACCTGGGCGGCGCACTGGGAGTGAACACCTACCTGATGTACGGCTTCTTCAACACCGTTCCAGTGGAAATCGATGAAGCGGCGAAGATCGATGGGGCCGGCCACGCCCGCATCTTCTTCACCATGATCCTGCGCCTGGTGGCGCCGATCCTGGCAGTTGTCGGCCTGCTGTCCTTCATCTCCAGCACCTCGGACTTCGTCATCGCCTCGGTCATCCTGGTCGCCCCGGAGAACCAGACGCTGGCCGTGGGCCTGTATTCCTACGTCTCGGAGGAATTCACTTCCAACTGGTCGGTCTTCGCCGCCGGCGCGGTGCTGGCAGCAATCCCGGTGATGGCGCTGTTCCTGTTCCTGCAGAAGTACATTGTCGGCGGGCTGACCGCCGGCGCAGGCAAGTAGCGCTCGAACACCTCTACGCTGTTCGAAAAGGGGGCAACGCCACTGGCGTTGCCCCCTTTTCCTGCGCTGGCCAAGCGCTCGGAGCACGTAGAGTAAAGGGCATGAAGCCGTACCTGCCGCGCGCCGCCCGCAACTATTTGGAGCAACTTCGCCGGGCCTTGGATTTCTTGTCGCTGGAAGAACGCAACGAGGTCATTGAAACGACCAAGCAGGAGATTCTCCGCCTGCCGGGCGGCGGACGCCGCAAACGCGATCTGGTCCGCCTGCTTGGCGAGCCTGCATCCCGTGCGCGCAAATTCGAACGCCATGAGCCCGAAGCCCTGGAAGTCAGCAGCGGCAAGCACTTCCTGACGCGCATCCTGGCATGGCCAATCTTCGCGCTTGCCTTGCTCACCCTGATGGTGGTGCTCTTCGCCCCGCCCCAGACCGCCTTGGTCGAGGGGCAAGGCTTCGGATTTGTTGCCGGGGGAGTAAGCGGCTTCCTGGGGGAACTTGAATTGCTGATCGGCTCGCAGCTGATTTGGCTGGCCTTCATTCCGGCCATCCTCAGCCTCGTGCCGTTGTGGCTTCCGAATATTGCCGGCACCATCATCCAGATCCTAGGGGCGTTGATCATGACCTCCATCTGCGTGGCCGGTGGGGGAACGCTTGCGCTCTACTTCGTCCCGGTCACCGTGCTGCTCTGGGCACAGGTATTCACCCCGCTGCTGATGATGCGTGGTTCCATGGCAAGGCCAGGGCCAGGCTGGCTCATCTGCGCTGCCGTGCTGCTGATGCTCGTTGTAGGGTATGCCAGCTACCAGGGGCTGGCTGGATTCAGCGGTGCACCGTGGCTGATTGCGGCTCCGTCCGCGCTGCTGGCTGTGCTGGCCCTGTTGCTGCCGTTCCGCTGGAAGCTGGCACATATTGCACTGGTGGCAGCCGGCCTGCTGGTGATGGCTGCTGGATTCGTCGCCGCGCTGCCCGGAACCTACGGTGCAGTTCTGGCGTGGCCATGGCTGGCTGGCGGTATGGGCTTCGCCGTAGGCCATCTCGCGGTAGCCGCGGGCATGTGGCATGAGCGGGCCAGGAAGTTGCTGGCCCTGTTTTAGCGTTTTCAGGTCTTGTGGTGCTTTATGGGATTTTCCATAGGGAATGCGTATATCCTCTTGGCATGGCCGAAAATAAGGGAAAATCCTCTCCTGAACCTATAAAACGAGGTCGCGGGCGCCCGCGCAAGGACTCCGAGTTCCAGACCCTGAGCAAGGATCAGATTGCCCAGAAGGCATTGGAAATAGCCGGTGCCGAGGGCTATGACGCGCTGACCATGCATCGTCTTGCGACCGAATTCAATGTCACCCCGCGGGCGTTGTACAACTACGTGGCTGACCGCCAGGAAGTCATCAACCTCGCTGTATCGCGATTCATATCGATTAATCCGCTGATTGAATTCGACTGCAACGACTGGAAGCGTGGTGTGACCGAAGCCTACAATGCGACGCGCAAGGCCTACCGCGCCTACCCCCGGGCATCGCAGATGGCGCTCGACGAAAAGCTCAAGGTCGAGCCCGGCCCATTCCGCAACGAATTGATGGAACGGATCCTAGCGTTCTACGTGGATATCGGATTGACGCTCAAGCAGGCTGTAGCGCTGGTCCGCGCGCTGGAACGGGACGTCCTGGGTTTCGTGATGCATGTGGATTACTACTACGACCGCCGCTCAAAAGACAGCCCGGACTATGTGAGCTCGCTGGTGCCGCTCCAATTGCTTGACGCCTACCCGGAAGTTCCCACGCCGCTGGCACGCCAATCCCTCGAGTTGCCTCAGCAAGACAGCGACGACCTCTTCGAAGAAGTTATCGAGTTGAGGTTGCTGGCCATTGCACAGATGCTTGAGCTCAACCGGGCCGTCGAAGATCCCACGAAGTGAAATAAGCACTTCGACTGGGAATATTTGCCGACCGAACGGCGCTGTAGGTCGCAGGACCGAAAGAATCTGCGGTCTGGAATTCGTGTGAAAGTTGGCCCATGTCCCAGAGCAAGCCGCATGCGGCACCAGTTGCCGAAGAACTCTCGGCTGGAGCCCGGTGGCGATTGCTGGGTGTGCTGCTCGCCGCGATGTTCATGTCCCTGGTGTCAGTCAGCATCGTCAACGTGGTTCTCCCAGCCATCGGTTCCACGCTGCACGCCACCGAGGCCGACCTGCAGTGGGTGCTGGCCGGATATGCGTTGACCTTCGGCGTGGTGCTGGTAGCCGCCGGACGCGCCGGCGACCTGCTGGGCCGCGGCGTGATATTCGTGGCAGGCGTCGCGATCTTCACGGCGGCCAGCGTCCTGGCCGGATTGGCAGCTGACCCGCTGGTATTGAATATTGCCCGGTTCATCATGGGCATTGGCTCCGGCCTGCTCAACCCACAGGTGATGGGCATGATCCAGCAGCATTTCCGTGGCGCTGCCCGCGGCCGGGCCTACGGCCTGCTGGGCACAGCTGTTGGCTTCTCGGTCGCCATCGGACCGGTGCTGGGCGGACTGCTGATCAACTGGTTTGGCGAAGACGCCGGCTGGCGTTCCACCTTCCTGATCAACGTACCGGTAGGAGTGCTGGCAATTGTCCTTGCCTTGCTGTGGCTGCCCAAGCCGCTGTTCAGCAAGCCAACGGGCAAGGTGGATTTGGATCCAGTTGGCGGTTTGCTGCTGGCAGTAGGCATTTTCGCCTTGTTGCTGCCTTTCGTGCAGGGCCGAGAAACCCCTTGGCTCTGGTCCCTGCTGGCCTTGGCCTTCCTGCTCCTGGTGCTCTGGGTCCAGTGGGAGAAGAAATACAAGAAGCGCGGGCGCGAACCCATGGTGGAACTGGCCCTGTTCAAGATCCGCAGCTTCACCAATGGCACGCTGATCGCAGGCCTTTACTTCATGGGGGTTTCCAGCGTCTGGGTGCTGGTGGCAATCTATGTCCAGCAATCCCAGGGCTTCAGCGCACTGGAAGCAGGTTTGATCTGCCTTCCGGCCGCACTTCTGTCGGCCTTCAGCTCAGATATCGCTGGCCGTTTCGTGATGACCTTGGGACGGAAATTAGTCATTGGCGGCATCCTCAGCGCACTGTTCGGCCTGCTGGCCACCATTGCCGTGGTAATCCTGGAAGACCGCGGGGCGCTGAGCATCTGGTGGATGCTGCTTTCGCTGGCTTTCATTGGAGTGGCGCAGGGCTTCATCATTTCGCCTAACCAGGCGCTGACCCTCATGGAAGTTCCCGTGGCCAACTCCGGCAGCGCCGGAGGGTTGATGCAGACCTCCCAGCGCGTGGGCACGGCCGTGGGCATTGCGGTGATCACCGCAGTCTTCTATGGCATGAATCACGTCGCCGGCTATTCGCTGGCCATGTCGCTCTCCTTCGTCGCCATTTCGCTGCTGGTCTTGGCCACCCTCGTGGTCGGCGTCATCGACCTGCGCCATAGCCATGCCGCGCACGTCAAGCCGGAAGCTGAGGAAGTGGTGCCCGTCAGCACCGGCGCTCAGCGTACGGTGACCGGCGCAATCGAGATCGCCGGGCCGAAGGAACCAACCCAGCCAGTAGACTCCCAGCCATAATTCGGTGCTGGTCAACGGAGGATTCTGGACCTAGGCTGGGACCATGAAGCGATTCTTCCTGAGCAGCGCAGCAGTAGCTCTGGCCTGTGGCGTTGCGCCTGCGCATCTACCGGGAGCGGGTCTGGCGCCAGCCAGCCAACTGAAAGCGAGACCAGCGTGATACTGCAGGATCCGGCAGGTTTGTGGGGCAGCAAGGAACAAGGCCAGCCGTGGCTGGAACTTTCAGCGGACGGCAAGGTCGCCGGCAGTGATGGCTGCAACCGCATTACCGGCACATGGAGCGGATCCGAAGAGCTGGAATTCGGCGCGTTGGCTTCGACAAAGATGTACTGCGAAGGCGTGGATGACTGGCTTTCGCGTGCCGCCACCGCCAAGCTGGAGGAGGGCAACAAGATGCTTGTTCTTGACGCCAACGGCGAAGAGCTGGGAACCCTTGCTTATGGTGGCAGCAATTCCTAGCTCATGCGCCTGGCACAGACGCTATGCGCTAACGCGGTAACCGGAGATCATCGGGCACTCGAAAGGATCCCGGGCCGATAGCCCTACCTTGTTCAGGTAGGTGATCACCTGTGCGTAGGATTCGCGGACACTGGCCACGGTGTAGGGCACCTGATGCTCTTCGCAGTACTGGCGCACGATGCGCGAGACGCCGGCCAGGTTGGCGCGCGGCATGGACGGGAACAGATGGTGCTCCACCTGGTAGTTCAATCCGCCGTAAACGTGGGATAGCACGCGGTTTCCCCAGCTGGACTTGGCCATGACGTTGCGTCCGGTCAGTACTTGGCGGGAGAAGAAGTCGATGCGGGCGTCCTGGGGAACCATCGGCATGCCCTTGTGGTTCGGGGCAAAGGATGCACCCATGTAGATGCCGAAAACTGCCAGCTGCACGCCCAGGAAGGCGAATGCCATGCCCACGGGCAGGAAGTAGAAGACGATGGCCAGGTAGATTCCGATGCGCAGTGCAACACCGGTGATTTCGCGCTTGCGGTTCTTGACCCGCTCAGCCTTGAACAAGTACTTGATCGAGTGCATGTGCAAATTCAAGCCCTCAAGGGTGAGCAGCGGGAAGAACAGGTAGCCCTGGCGGTTGGTGATCCACTTGAGCAACCCGCGCTGGCGCTTGGCATCCTCGGTCTGAAAGGAAATGGTGTCCCACTCGATATCAGGATCCTTGCCCACGGTATTGGGCGTCGCATGATGCTTGTTGTGCTTGTTCATCCACCACTGGTAGCTGATGCCCACGACGATATTGGCCAGGAACTGGCCCAGCTTGTCATTGCGCTTGTGCGAGGCGAGGATCTGGCGGTGTGCCGCCTCATGCGCCAGGAAAGCGAACTGGGTGAGCAGCAGGCCCAAGGCCCCTGCCATCAGCAACTGGAACCAGCTGTCGCCAAGGAGGATGAATCCGGCAACGGTGCCAGCCAGCAGCACCGTCAGCACGATGCCCAGGCCGAGATAGTGCCCGCGTCGGCGGCCAATCAATCCGGCTTCGGTGACCAGCTTCTTGACGTGGAAGAAGCTCTTGGGGTCGCCCGGCTTGAGTGTAGGCCCTTGGGAATGGAGTGTTGCAGTGCTTCTCAAGAAAATATCCTTGGGTACTAGGCGTCGACCTCGCAGTCGAAAGAACTGAAAAACTCGGCTCCCATGATGCCAATCCTACGTTGGATTGCTGTGAAATTGCCTATGTAATACGTGCCCAAGCCAGACCCTAGAAATGGGCAGTTAGTTGCCCTTCGGCAACTTCCCAGTGGGCGGACAGGCGGACATTCTCCAGCAGCCGGCGATCATGGGTGACCAGCAGCAACGCTCCAGTGTATGCTTCCAGTGCTTCTTCGAGCTGTTCAATGGCGGGCACGTCGAGGTGATTGGTCGGCTCGTCGAGCACCAGCAGGTTCACCCCACGGGCCTGGAGCAATGCCATCGATGCGCGGGTGCGCTCGCCGGGAGACAGCGAATCGACCAATGCAGAGGACTGGTCTGCCTTCAAGCCGAACTTGGCCAGCAGGGTGCGGACCTCGGCGGCGGAGTACTCGGGCACTTCCTGTTCGAAGGCGTCGCCCAACGGGAGATCACCGGGAAGCTGGGTGCGTGCTTGGTCGATTTCGCCGATGCTCACCGAGCCGCCCAGGGAAGCGGTTCCGCTGTGTGGAGCCTGCTTGCCCAGCAGCAGATTCAGCAAGGTCGACTTGCCAGCTCCATTTGGGCCGGTGATGCCAATTCGGTCCCCGGCATTGACCTGAACCGACACCGGCCCGAACGTGTAATCGCCGTGGGACACCGAGGCTTCGTTGAGCGTGCACATCACCGAGGATCCGCGCGGGGCCGACGCGATGGAGAACTGCAGAACCCATTCCTTGCGCGGTTCGGCCACTTCCTCAAGACGGGCGATGCGCGATTCCATTTGGCGCACCTTGGCTGCCTGCTTCTCCGAGGATTCGGTGTTGGCACGTCGGCGGATCTTGTCGTTGTCCGGCGCCTTGCGCATGGCATTGCGCACCCCTTGCGAGGACCACTCGCGCTGGGTGCGAGCACGGGAGACGAGATCCGCCTTCTGGCTTTCGAACTGCTCGTAGGCTTCACGCGCGTGCGTCCGCTTGATGGCCCGTTCGGCGAGATACGCGTCGTAGCCGCCTTCATAGGTGGCTACCTGATTCTGGGCCAAGTCCAGTTCGATGATGCCGGTGGTGCAACGGGCGAGGAACTCGCGGTCATGCGACACCAGGATCACCGGTGCGCGCAGGGACTTGATGAAGTCCTCCAGATGCTCCAGGCCTTCAAGATCAAGATCGTTGGTCGGCTCATCGAGCAATACCGCATCGAAGCGGGAGAGCAGCAAGGCCGCCAGGGCAACGCGGGCAACTTGGCCGCCGGACAGGGCAGTCATCTCGGTATCGACCGGGAGGGTGAAGCCGAGCTTGGCCAGCACCTCGGGGATGCGGTCTTCAAGATCCATGGCGCCAGAGGCCATCCAGTGATCGAAGGCGGCGCTGTAGGCATCATCTGCGCCCGGCTTGCCGCTGCCCAGTTCTTCGGCGGTCGTCTCCATGGCGGTGGTGGCCGCGGCGCAACCGGTCCGGCGGGCCAAATACGCGGCAATGGTTTCACCTGGAGGGCGCTCGTGCTCCTGCGGCATCCAGCCGATGAACGCGGAATCCGGGGCAGTGCTCACGGTTCCGGCCTGCGGGGTTGCGGCCCCGGCTAGCAGCGACAGCAACGTGGATTTGCCGGCGCCGTTGGCGCCCACCACGCCATAGACATCACCGGGCGAGGCGGTGAAGTTCAGATTCGAGAAGAGGGTTCGGGGGGCGTGGCCACCGGCAAGGTCCTTGGCCACGAGCGTTGCAGTCATGGTTCCAATTCTAGTTCGAGTCGAAGGCTGAATACTTCCGGTGTGCTCTAGGCAGTGCCAGGGAAAAGCATTAGTCTATTAGCATGCATGCAGATAATAAGATTTATGCTCCGGATCCCTCCTCGGATTTCGTGGAGCTGGCCGCGGAAGTCTTCGGACTGCTTTCCGATGCCACGCGGATCCGGATTGTGCTGCATCTGCGCCGTGCCGGAGAGCTTTCGGTCAATGCGCTCGCAGAGCTCGTCGAGAAGAGCCCTTCGGGGGTTTCCCAGCACCTGGCTCGCTTGCGCATGGCGCGCATGGTGACCACACGCCAGGTCGGAACCAAGGTGCTGTATAGCCTCACCGATGAGCACCCCGCACGCCTGGTCAGCGAAGCGATCAAGCAGGCAGAGCATTCTGTATCCAACGGCCAATTGCCGCTGCATCACGAAGCGCCAAACACCTAGGACTAAAGAAGACGGGGGCGGCCAAGATGCTTTCAGTTCTCAGGGACCAGGCGTACGCCAAGCTCTTCGGCGCGCAGATGATTGCGCTTCTGGGCACTGGCTTGCTCACCGTAGCGCTGGGCCTTTTGGCTTTCGATATCGCCGGCAACGACGCGGGCTTGGTGCTCGGCCTGGCCTTGACCGTCAAGATGGTCGCCTATGTGGCGGTTGCACCATTGGTCAACGCCCTGGTGTCCCATATTCCGCGCAAACCGGTGCTTGTCGGGTCCAATGTCATTCGTGGACTGGTGGCGCTCTGCCTCCCCTTCGCCAGTGAAGCGTGGCAGATCTATGTGCTGATATTTGTCCTGCAATCGGCATCGGCGACCTTTACCCCCGCATTCCAGGCGGTCATTCCCTCCATCCTGCCTGGAGAACGGGAATATACGAAGGCCCTGTCCCTGTCGCGTCTGGCCTATGACATGGAGTCGTTGGCCAGTCCGATGCTGGCGGCCGCGTTGTTGACTGTCACCAGCTACCACAACCTCTTTGCCGGGACCGTGATCGGCTTTGCCGCATCGGCTCTGCTTGTTGCCGCGACCCGGTTCCCGCTGATCCCGCCGCCGCAGAAGACGCTCTTCTTCCATCGCCTCACCGGCGGAACCCGGGCGTTCTGGTCGGCACGCGAACTGCGCAGCCTGATGGCACTGAATCTGGTCGTTGCCGCGGTCTCCGCCATGGTCATCGTCAACACGGTGGTGCTGGTGAAGGGGGAGCTGGGCCGTTCGCAGGTGGATGTTGCCTTGCTGCTCGGAGCCTATGGTGCAGGTTCGATGGCGGTGGCACTGGGCATGCCCGGGTTGCTGGAGCGTTTCGAGGACAGCACTGTGATGCTCGCCGGCGCCATAATGATGCCGCTGCTGCTGCTCATTGGTGCTACGGTCATCGGCTGGGCACAGGGAGCCGGGCAATGGGCCGGGCTTCTTGGCTTATGGATGGCTTTGGGTGCGGCGACTGCAAGCATCCTCACGCCCTCGTCCAGGATATTGCGCCGCAATAGTACAGAGCAGACGCGCCCGGGGGTTTTCGCCGCGCAATTTTCCTTGTCCCATGCCTGCTTCTTGTTGACCTACCCGGTGGCCGGTGTCCTCGGCGCGTCAATCGGCTTGTGGGGCGTCGCCGTGGTTCTGGTCGGGATCGGCGCGATCGGCACGGTGCTGGCCCTTGCCTCATGGTGCCCGGTCTTGGATCGCCGTAGCCAGCTTGGGTGAGCTCGGCAGAACGGTCGCTGGCCTAGTCGAAAGCCGGTGGCTGGCCAACCTCCTGCTCGGCGATCGACGGTCGCGGCGCGGAGTGGGGACTCATGCTGGAATCCTCAACGCCGGCCCTTGACTGCGCGGTACTCGATCTTTACCGCTTCGAGCGCAGCAATTCCAGGACCTGGTCCTGGCTGACTTGGCCGAAATCCTCGTAGAACGCGCCGACGGCCGTGAAATTGCCCGGGGTGAGAAGTTCGCAGATGCCATCGACATGGGGCGCCAATTCAGCAACCGTTTCGGGGGAAGCCACCGGAACTGCCAGCATGACGGAGGCAGGGGACAACTCCTGTACGAGATCCAGCGCGGCCTTCATCGTCGCGCCCGTGGCCATCCCGTCATCGCAGAGCAGCAAGTCGCGCCCGGAGAGATCCGGGCAATAGTCCTTGAACCTGTCGGCGAGGGCCAGCAGGTCGGCACCGGTGCCTCGTTCCAGGGATTCGAGCTCGTCCTTGCCGAAATACTGCAGCGCCCGGCGATAAATGGCCTCGTTGATATGGCGGGAGCTGCTGGACCCATACCGGGCGATGGCGCCGAATGCCAGCTCGGGATTGCTGGGTACCCCGAGCTTGCGCACCGCCACGGCGCCCAGATCGGCGCCGAGCGCCGTGGCCACTTCGTAGGCAATGGGCACCCCGCCGCGTAGCAGGCCCAGCACCGTGTAGTCTCCGGCGGGCAGCAGAGTGGACAGCTTCATGCCCAGCGCGGCGCCGGCATGGCTGCGGTTTTCGAACACTGTGCTTCTACCTGTAGCCATGGTTCCAGTCTTGCCCAATGGCGCTCGATTGCAAGGGTATCGGTGGAAACATCCAGCATTTAATGTCCCGTGCGGTGATCAGGTGCTTGAGTCGACAGTCTGAAAAGTCGACGCAAGGAGCATCACGGGCCGGCGTGGGAGCAGCAGTGCTTGGGAATCCAGACGCTGCTCAGGACTCCGGCTGCTACTGGAGGCCGAGAAGTGCCCTGGTGTGCCGGTATTTCTCGGCCAACCGCTGCCGGGTAACCGGGTCCAGTTGGCTGGTGCGTTCAGGGTCGGTGTTGTCGGCCAGATCCGCTTGCTTGACCAGCAAGGCCAGCGAGTTGCCGCGCACTTTTGCGCAATACTCTTGCAGGCTCTGCCCTGGACGCTTGCTCAGCAGCTGGACCGCCTCGATGACTGTTTCGGGAATGCCTGAGTTGCGCAGATCCTCCGCGCTCACCTCGCAATCCTCGATCACATCATGCAGCCACGCGGCCGCGATGGCCTCCGGCGAACCGCCAAGAGCGCGGGTATGGCCAGCCACTCGTGCCGGATGCCCGATATAGGCAGCGCCAAGCTTATCGACCTGGCCTTCGTGGGCGCGGACAGCAATCGCCTTGGCCAATTCAACTAGCGATTTTTGCTCGTCCATGTTCCGCCTCACTGATCGGCTGTTGCTGATTTACAGCTTACGCGTGGCGGGAGGCGGGTTGGCAGGATTTGGCCTGCCAGGCTACGACATTGAACACGTCGTTCCACAGGATCCACTAATGTGTCATTGACTGTAGTGTGTGACACACAGTAATGTAGTGGACATGGAAGAGTTCGACACCCAGCTGCAAGAGCTGCGACGCGGCACCGTAGTACTGGCCTGCCTGCAGCTGCTGCGCGGCGCCGGGTATGGCTACAGCCTGCTGGAGCAGCTTGGCGATCATGGTTTCTCCACTGACGCCAACACCCTGTATCCGCTGCTGCGTCGTTTGGAGAAGCAGGGGTACCTCACCAGCGAGTGGAACACCGAGGAGGCGCGGCCACGCAAGTTCTACCGGACCTCGCTCGACGGCATCCGTCTCGCTGACGCGTTGACCGCCGAATGGCGATCCCTGACCACGGCGATCGCCTCGCTCACCAAAGAGGAGCACTGACATGACTACCACCTTGACCGAACGCTACATCTCGGCCACCATCCGGAGCCTGAAACCCGAACTGCAGGACGACGTCCGCGCCGAGCTCGAAGCCTTGATTGCCGACGCGATCGAGGCGCGCACGGACAAGGGTGAGGCCGCGGACGAGGCTGAACGCGAAGTCCTGTCCGAGCTGGGCGATCCCGGCCTGCTTGCCGCGGGCTACGCGGACCGGCCGCTGCACCTGATCGGTCCGAAGCACTACCTGACCTGGTGGCGGCTGCTGAAGCTGCTGTTGTGGATCGTACCGGTCTGCGTGGTCGGCGCGGTGCTGCTGGGCCAGCTGCTCTCCGGAGCTGAGGTCGGCGAGAGCCTCGTCCAGGCGCTGGCCATCGGGCTGCAGGTGGCCGTGCATCTGGTCTTCTGGACCACGCTGGTCTTCGTCGTGCTCGAGCGCTCCGGCGCGGACACCGGCATGAAGTGGGATGTCGACCAGCTGCCTGAGGTCCAGGAGGATGGCGCCGGACGCAGCGAGCTGATCGCCTCGCTGGTGTTCCTGGCCATCGCCGTCGTGGCGGTGGTGTGGGATGCGGTGCGCGGATTCTTCCCGACCGGCGGCGAGCCGATCGCGATCCTCAATCCGGGACTGTGGCCGTGGTGGATCGGCGCGCTGTTCGGCCTGATGGTGCTTGAAGCAGTCTTCGCTTTCGCGCTTTATGCGCAGCGCCGCTGGACTACCGCGCTGGCAGCGCTGAACACCGTGCTTGCCCTGCTTTTCGCGGCCTGGGTGCTGGTCCTGCTGCTGGGCGGGGAGCTGGTGAACCCCGAGTTCCTCTCGTTCATCGCTCAGGCCGGCGGCGAGGAATTCGCTGCCGGGAATGCGGATACCGCAGGCAACGGGGGAGTCTTCCGGATCCTGGCTGTGCTGCTCGGGTTCGGGATCGCCATCGGGGTCGGTTGGGACATCGCCGATGGCTGGCGCAAGGCGGTGCGCGAACGGCGCGTTGCCCGGGTCTGAATTCCTTGGAAGAACGAAGCCTGAAAAAGCAGAATCCCGGGGCATCGGAGAAGGAATTCGCAGATGTCCCGGGATTCTTGTGCTGCAGCTCAGGGAAGCTGCCAAGCTCCAGGTCTAGGGGAGCTTGCCTGGCTTAGAGCTGGTTGCCCAGCTTGAAGCCCTTGGATGCCTGGCCGTGGTACGAGCCGTCCTCGTCACCGGCACGGGTGTAGGAGAAGCCGTCGGCGCCGATGGTGACTTCCAGTTCGGAGTCGTCGGTGCGCTCGACGATTTCCTGCACGTTGCCATCCAGATCCAGGACCTTCGAGGCCTCGGTGTACCACGAAGGCACAACCGGGTTGCCCCACCAGTCGCGGCGCTGGTTGTCGTGCACGTTCCAAGTGATGGTCGGGTTGTCCGGATCGCCGGTGTAGTAGTCCTGGGTGTAGATCTCGATGCGGTGGTCATCCGGATCCAGGATGTACAGGTAGAACGCGTTGGAGACGCCGTGGCGGCCTGGGCCGCGTTCGATGCGGTCCGAGATGCGCAGTGCGCCCATCTTGTCGCAGATCTGGATGATGTTGTGCTTCTCGTGGGTGGAGAAGGCAACGTGATGCAGACGCGGGCCGTTGCCGCCGGTCAGGGCGGTGTCGTGCACGGTGCCCTTGCGGTGCATCCAGGCTGCGTAGGTGGTGCCTTCGTCGTCCTGGATGTCCTCCGTGACGCGGAAGCCCAGGTCCTCTAGGTACTTGCGGCCGCGTGGCACGTCCGGGGTCACCTGGTTGAAATGGTCCAGACGGACCAGCTCGCCGGCCGAGTACAGGTCGTAGCGCATGTGCAGGCGCTCGACGTGGGTGGTCTCGAAGAAGAACTCATAGGGGAAGCCCAGCGGATCCTCGACGCGCACTGCATCGCCGATGCCCTTCACGAAGCCTTCCTTGCGGCGCTCGGTGCGGCAGCCCAGTTCCTTGTAGTAGGCCTCGGCCTTGTCCACGTCTTCGGTGGAACGCACGCGGAAGGCCATGGCCTTCAGCGCGGCCACTGGGCCCTTGGTCAGCACCAGGTTGTGGTGGATGAATTCCTCGAAGGAACGCAGGTAGATCTGGTTCTCGTCTTCGTAGGACACGTGCAGGCCCAGCACGTCGACGTAGAAGTTGCGCGAGCGCTCAAGGTCGGTGACGACCAGTTCGGCGTAGGCGCAGCGCAGGATATCCGGCGCTGGCACCGAAGGGGTTGGGATCGGGTTTGCGATCGCTTTGCTCATGATGTGCTCCTTTGCAAGCAAAAAAATTTAGTGGAGGGAAGCTGGTGCTTCCTAGACGCCGAACTTCGGGGAGTGCGCTTCGTTCAGGGTGATCTGGATGGACTGCTGGGTGGTGTAGAAGTCCACCGAGCGGTAGCCGCCCTCGCGGCCCAGGCCCGAAGCTTTCACGCCGCCGAATGGGGTGCGCAGGTCGCGGACGTTGTTCGAGTTCAGCCACACCATGCCCGAGTCGATCTGGTGCGCGAAGTTGTGCGCGCGCTTCAGGTTCGAGGTCCACACGTAGGCGGCCAGGCCGTACTTTGTGTTGTTGGCCAGCTCCAGGGCTTCCTCGTCGGTGTCGAACGGGGTGATGGCAACCACCGGGCCGAAGATCTCGTCCTGGAAGATCTGCGCATCCGGTGCGACATCGGCGAACACGGTCGGGGCGACGTAGTTGCCCTCATTCTCGAAGCCTTCGGCGCGGCCGCCGCCGGCCAGCAGCCGGCCTTCGTTCTTGCCGATTTCGATGTAGCTCATGACCTTGTCGAAGTGGTTCGGGTGGACCAGCGAGCCGACCTCGGTCTTCGGGTCGCTCGGCAGGCCGACGCGGATGTTCTTGGCGCGCTGCGCGAACTTGGCAACGAAATCATCGTAGATCTCGCGCTGGACCAGCACGCGGGAACCGGCGGTGCAGCGTTCGCCGTTCAGCGAGAACACGCCGAAGACGGTGGCGTCCAATGCGGCTTCCAGGTCGGCGTCGGCGAAGACCACGGCAGGGGACTTGCCGCCCAGCTCCAGGGACAGGCCCTTGAAGAATGGTGCGGCCGCGGTGGAGATGGTGGCACCGGTGGAGGAGTCGCCGGTGAAGGAGACCAGCGGGACGTCCGGGTGCTTGACCAGGTAGTCGCCGGCCACGCCGCCGGAGCCGAAGATCAGGTTGAAGACGCCCTCTGGCAGGCCGGCTTCGCGGAAGATCTCTGGCCACAGGGTGGCGGACAGCGGGGTGTAGCTGGCCGGCTTCAGGACCACCGAGTTGCCGGTGGCGATGGCCGGGGCCAGCTTCCAGGATTCCTGCATGAACGGCACGTTCCATGGGGTGATCAGTGCGGCGACGCCGATCGGCTTGCGGTTCACGTAGTTCATCTGGCGGCCCGGGACGCGGAAGGTGTTGTCCACCTGCGCGACGATCAGGTCGGCGAAGAAGCGGAAGTTCTCGGCGGCGCGGCGGGCCTGGCCCTTGGCCTGGGTGATCGGCAGGCCGGAGTCGTAGGATTCGAGCAGCGAGAGTTCCTCGTCGCGGGATTCGACGATGTCGGCGATCTTGTGCAGCACGCGGGAACGCTCGCGCGGCAGCATCTTTGACCATGGGCCTTCCTTGAAGGACTTGCTGGCGGCGGCGACGGCCAGGTCCACGTCCTCTGGCTGTGCCGAGGCGACGGTGGCGTAGTTGGTGTTGGTGACCGGTTCCTGCACGTCGAAGGTTGCTCCGCCGATGGAGTCAACGAATTCGCCGTCGATGTAGTGCTGCAGGTGGGTTGGGAGATTTTCCGGTACGAAGTGCTTGCTCATGGCAGTTCCTTTCGTGCGTTGTCCCGGTGTTTTCACCGGATAGCTTTGGGCAAAACTATGGGTAGTGCAGGGGCTGCCGGCAAGATGGCGCTCGGTGCCATGCCGGCGGCCTTGAGGTAGGCGTTCAGGGTGCGGGCGCGGTGCTCGCGCGCCGCGGCCTCGATCTGCGCCGGGGTGGCGTGATCGGCAATCAGATCCAGCAGCTTCTCGTGTTCCTCAACCGAGGCGCGGGCCCGGTTCGGGATGTGAGTGAAGGAGCTCGCGCGCATCGCCGCCAGCCGCCGCCATCCGCGCTGGACCAGGTCCAGAATGTGCGGGTTGGGGCATTGGCCGTAGAGCAGCTGGTGGAATTCGGTGTTCATCCGGGTGAAGGCCACCGGGTCGAAGTCCTCCAGGCATTGGCGCATCTTCTCGTTCAGCGCCCGCGCCTCGGCGAGCCACTTGGCGTCCATGGCATCGGCGGCCAGCGCGGTGGCGGCCGGCTCGATGACCATCAGCGTCTGCATGGTGTGCAGGTAGAGCGTGGAATCCACATGGGCCACCGTCGCCCCGACGTTTCGGGTGAAGTGGACCAGCCCTTCGGCCTCCAGCCGGCGGATCGCCTCGCGCACCGGAACCACGGAGCAGCCCAGCTCATCGGCAATGGTGCCCAGCACCAGCCGGTAGCCGGGGGAGTATGCCCCGTTGACGATGCGCTCGGAGACCAGCTGGTAGGCCGCCTCGGACTTGGAAGCAGTCATTACAGCGACCATGAGTCCAGATCCGGGCTGCCTGCGTCCTTCCAGGCGTTGTACTTGGCCTTCCACTCGGCGTTCATCGGGAACAGGCCTTCGATGCCGTGGCCTCGCTTGACCATGGCGAAGATGAATTCGTCATTGGACTCGGTGACCGCTGCCTCGGCGGCCACCTCGGCCACCATGGCCGGCGGGATGACCACGATGCCATCGGAGTCGGCCACGATCACGTCGCCCGGCTGCACGGACACACCGCCGCAGGCCACGGTGATGTCCTTGTCCCAGGCCACGTGCTTGCGGCCGAGCACTGCCGGGTGGGCGCCGTTGTAGAAGACCGGGATCTGGAGGTTGGATACCGCATCCAGGTCGCGCACGCCGCCATCGGAGATGATGCCGGCGGCACCGAGCTGCTGGGAACGCAGGGCCAGAATGTCGCCCAGGGTGGCCGAACCCGTCTCGCCGCGGGCTTCCATGACCAGGATTTCGCCGTCCTTGAGCGAGTCGATGGACTGCTTCTGCATGTTGTAGCCGCCGCCGTGGGCCTTGAACAGGTCCTCGCGGTTCGGGATGTAGCGCAGGGTGCGGGCGGTGCCGATCACGCGCTGCATGCCCTTGGTGGCACCGGGAACCTCGATGTTCACGTTGTTCAACCCGCGCTTGCGCAGGGTGGCGGACAGGGTGGCGGTGGCGACCGAGGCCAGCTGCTCGCGGACCTTGTCGGTCAGCACCGACTTGCCGGTAATCAGGGGTTCCATGCCGGCGCTCTCGCGATCGCCGTAGGCGTCTTCCTTGTCCTTGTCGGTGACCTTTGGCTGGTTGCCGAATGCGGCGAAGGCTTCGGTGCCCTCGATGGCGGTGGTCTTCAGCTTGCCGGTGGATGCGCCGGAAACCAGGTCGGTGACCTCGACCTCGACGACATCGCCTGGGAAGAAGACGGTGGAGCCGGCAGGGGTGCCGGTGAGGATGATATCGCCTGGCTGCAGGGTCATCTGCTGGGACAGGTCGGCGACGATGGTGGCGAAGGAGAAGAGCAGTTCCGAGGTGTCGGCATCCTGGGCGAGCTGGCCGTTCACCCAAGTCTGCACGCGCAGCTTGGCAGGATCCAGGGTGGAAGCATCCAGCGCGTTGGGGCCGACCGGGGTGTAGCCGTCGCCGGACTTCGAGCGGATGTTCGAGCCCTTGTCCGCGTACTTCATGTCGTGCACGCCCAGGTCGTTCGACGCGGTGACCTGTCCGACGTAGCTCCAGGCGTCCTCAACCGAGACTCGGCGGGCGGCCTTGCCGATGATCAGTGCGATTTCGCCCTCGAAGGCGAGCAGCTCGGTGCCGGCAGGGCGTTCCACGGTGGAACCGCTGGCGGCCAGCGAGCTGGTGGCCTTCATGAAGTAGCTGGGGAATTTCGGGGTGCGTCCACGCTGCGCCGCACGCGAGGAGTAGCTCAGGTGTACGGCAAGGATCTTGCCTGCCTGCACGAAGGTCTCTTCGGTTACCGGGACAATATTGCTCACCGTTGATCGGCCTGCTTTCGTCGAACATCATTTCGTACATCAAATCGTATACGATCAGTGTGGTCCCAATCTCAGGCGGTGTCAAGCGGGAAGCGGGAATCTTTCAGCCAGATGGCATCGAAGGCCGGAAATTCTGCGGAATCACGCGAAATTTGGCGCCGCCGAGAGTTTTCCAGAATCGTCGAAATCTGGGCATCAGATCGAATGTACGATAGCGCGCAATTGCCGACAGGAATGCCTTGTGGAGGCCGGGGACCGGCGGATCCGGTATTCCGATAGGGGCCCTTAAAGGTTGAAAGCCGCGTTAAAAACGGCGCTGGCCGGAGAGAATTCCCCGGCCAGCGCCTCGTGCTATTAAGTTGTTCAAGTGGCAGTGCAGGCCGTGGTCTACACGCGGATGGCATCCACGATCTTCACGCGTGCTGCCACCAGCGCCGGGAGCACGCCAGTGAGCGCGCCCACCGCAACGGAGACTCCCATGCCCAGCAGTGCGGCATCAAGCGGGAAGGGCGGCATCTGGTCCAGCTCGGTAGCGAGCACCATGTTCAGCAAGCTCTCATTGGAAACAAGAGCCACCGAGATCAGCACGCCCAGGCCGCCAGCCACGGCGGTGGCGACCACGCTCTCCATCATGACCGAGAAGAATACCCGGCCGGTGGTGGCGCCGAAGCTGCGGCGGATGCCGACTTCGCGAATGCGCTGCTTCATGGTCACCATCGCAACGTTCAGCAGGCTCAGCGAGCCAAGCAGCAAGATGATCACTGCAATGCCGGAAACCACTAGTGCTAGTTGATTCAGGCTCTCATCAGCACCCCACATCAGGTAATCCTCGCGGTGGGAATCGACGGTGAAGCCAGGAAGCTCGGCCTGCATCTGCTGGCCAAAGTGCATAGCCAACTCCTCGGATCCCTCGATAGGCACCCACATCTTGTAGGCCACTTCATTCATCGGGGATTGGCCTGCGAACCAATGGTCATAGGTGGCCGGCAGCATCCACAACTGGCCAGACATCCCGAAGGATCGGGAACTGGCGGTGCCGATGACCGTGACAGACACGGCGTTGCCGTTGCTCACCAAGTCGACGGCGAGCGGCAGGCGCTGGCCTTCCAATCCCAATTCCCTCATGATGTTCTGGTCAACCACCACGGCGGGTGACAGATTTTGCGCATCCTCGGATTCCAGCCAGCGGCCCTGGCTCATGACCAGACGGTGCATCGGGGCGTAGTCCGGCTCAACCACCAGGGTTTCCGCTTCAAGGGCCATACCCTGATATGAGACCCGCTGGTCGTAGCTGCGGCCGATCATCGTGGTGTAGTCGATTTTGAAGCGCGCGCTGGTCTTCTCGAAAGCCTGCGCCACCGAATCATCGCCCTGCGGACCTCCATCCGAGCGGGCATCGAAGGCATAGGTGGTGATCATTGCGGGACGGCCGTCGCGTTCAAGGGTTTCGGTCATCATCTGCCGGGCCATGCCGGCGCCGGCCAGGGCGGTGGTCAGCGATGCCACGGCAACGGTCACGCCAATCAAGGAGAGCAAGACCCGCAATTTGTGGATGCGCAGTTCCTGCCATGCCTCCAGCAAGGCGGCGGCAAATCCGGTAGCTAGTCGTGCAAGGGCATTCATCGGACCACGACCTCACCGAGCGGATGCAGCCGCCCTGAATCCAGGCGGAACTGCTCACGCGCCAGGGCTGCCACGTTGCTGTCGTGCGTGATGGTGATCAGGGCCGCGCCCGAATCAACCGTGGCGGAATCCAGCAAGTCCATGACGGCACGTCCAGTGCTGACGTCCAATGCGCCGGTGGGCTCATCGGCGAGCACCACGCGAGGGCGCCGCACCAGTGCACGGGCAATCGCCACGCGCTGCTGCTCGCCACCCGAGAGGGTCTGCGGCATGGAATCCAGGCGTCCGCCCAGTCCTACGCGTTCCAGTGCCTCGGTGGCCAGCTTGCGCCGATTCCAGAAATCGCGGCCGCTGGCATACATCAGCGGAGCCATGACATTCTCCAGCGCAGTGCGTCCGGGCAGGAGGTTGAACTGCTGGAAGACGAACCCGAGGTCGCGGCCGCGGGCATGAGCAGCCTGCTTGGCGCTCAGCCGGGCGGCATCCTTGCCGCGCCACAGCAGGCTCCCGCTGGTCGGACGATCAAGCAGGCCCAGGATGTTCAGCAACGTGGACTTCCCGGTGCCCGAACGTCCGACGATTGCTATGTGGTCTCCCTCGGATACGGTGAGATCAATCCCGTTGAGGATATGCAGCTCGCTGTCATCGGGCAGTAGGACGCTGCGGGTGACGTCCTCGAGCTTCAGCAATGGCTCACCACTCATCTGAGTAGGACTCCATCTGCATCATTTCGCCAGGCGCCGGGGTGGATCCCGGGACGAAACGAAGGATTTCGGTCTCGTCAGTCAGTCCGGAAACCACCTCGATGATCTTTCCATCGGTCACGCCAAGCTCGACTTCGGTGCGGATTTCCTTGCCGTTCTCATCCAGTTTCCACACCGCGCCCTGGCCAACCAGGCCGCGGACTGCAGATACCGGTACAGTCACTGCATCCTCGACGGTGCCGGCATCGATTTCCATGTTCATGTTCAGCCCGTCGAAGACGACGACGTCAGCTGGAACAGCACATGAAATCTCGCTGCTTGAAGAGCTCTCCGGAGATTCGCCGGTGGCCATTGGATCCATGGACGATTCCATATCCTGCTCCGCCGTGCTGGCGTTGGATTTCTTCGACGCGCTGTCCCCGACAGACAGATCCTTGCACGTGAAGGGCTCCGGCCCGCCGTCAATAGTGATCATTGCTTCGAGGGTTTCGTCCATCAGGCGGTAGCGATCCAGCGGATCGATCGAACCGGCCGCCAGGAATTCCTGCGGCTGGATGGAGCCGAGGCCCGTGCCCTTGGTGACGTCATCGCCAATCTCGATCTGGAAAGCGCCTACCTTGCCGGTGGCCGATGCGTAGACATCGTGGTACTTCACGACGGGAGCAGCTTCCACCGTCAATTGTTCGCCTTCGGAACCTTCGGTGTCCGAGTCGCTGGCTTCAGCGACTTCAGGCTGGGACTCTGTGCGGACCTGGAAGATGCGATCGCCAAGGGAGACATTGTCACCGGGTTTGACGAAGGCCCAGTTGACGACGCCGTCCACGGGAGCGTTCAGCTCTTTGGATTCGGTGAGCTTGATGGTTCCGGGGATGGTCAGCTTGTTCTCGACCGTTGCTTTTTCGGCAAAAACGGTCTCGGCCGGGATTTCTCCGGTGGGGAACAGGTCGTCGTCGGCGGCGGAAGTACCGCCGGCAAACGCGAGCTTCACGAGGCTGACGGCGATCAAAGCGCCGATGACCAGCCAGGCAGCGGGAAGGAAAACGCGGCGGAACGCGCGGCGTTGGCTCATAGAGTTGCTCTTTTCACCATACAAAAATTACCCGAGCCAACTGCAACCTCCAAGCCTAATCAAGAGAAACGCGTAACCTTTATCAGATTGAGATGTATTTTTACTTTGCTAGTCAGACCCGCTAGTCAAGTTACTGATCGAAGGGTGCATTTGAGTTCGTTGCGCGCGAGGCGCCCTGTGCGGAGCGCCGTGGCGTCGATTGCCATGGGGCCTCCAAAGGCGATTGGCACGCTGAACTCCCAGCCTTCCTCCGGGTGCAGCAGGGTTCACGGAACAGGTGACGCTGGGAGCCCTGCGCGCAGCGGAACCGGACGTGGCCCCGCGGTATGGCGTGCACAGTTAAATGGGGTCGATCTGGATGTCCCGACCGCGCGATTCCGGTGTTCGGACAGTGCCAGGATCGAGAATAGCGGGGATGACAAGACGGTTTAATCCACAGAGGAAGAAGTGCATCATTTGCTTCATTCTGTGCCAAAATTATTTCCCTCTAACTGCTGGTAAAAATCTGGATCCCGGCGTAGGATGTCGGCATATCGTTGTCTTGAATTGGGGGATTTAAAGACGAATTGAAACACTCGCATTCATTTCGCATCTTTAGATGCATTGGGGAACTTATCCTGAGCAGTTGAGCCACATGGGGTGGCTGCATCTTAGGCCAGGCTTTTATTATCTGAGGTCAGAGCCTTACTACCGCTCGCTCTTTTTCGGGTGGATCGCACTTACACGCCGCGCGATCCACTCTGGACATTCTTGTATGGGGGAGAAATGTCTAGGCATCAAAGGCGTGGCACTTTTGTGCCAAATTCGCGTCGCAAAACTATTTTAAAAGGATCTTTAAAGCCATTTTTGGCGATAATTTCGTCAATTTCCTTGTGTTTTGTCATGACCATTCCGGGCATGGCAGTTGCCGCCGAAACTTCTGTTGGGGAAGAAACCGCGGCCACACAGCCGGCAACTGAATCGGAGGACTCCGCAGCCGCCGTGGACACGAAGTCCACAGAGGAAACAGCGGTCGAAGCTGAGGAATCTTCAGAGGCAACCACGGCGGAGGAATCGCCAGCTGCTGAAGCAGAAAATCGTACCAAGGCATCGGCTCCTGACAAAGATGCAGTAGCCGAACCCGAGCCGGACCCGGCACCTGCACCAGAATCTGAAAAGCCAGACCAGCCAAAATCAGCGGAAACCACGAAACCAGCACCTAAATCCGAACGTGTGGAATCGGTGGCACCCAAGCAGGAAAAGAAGCTGAAGGACACGGCTTCGCCGAAACTTGCGCAGCCGAAGGCCGAAGTTTCGGAATCGGAAGAGTCTGCCGAGTCTTCGGCAGCGGCCCGCGAGCCGCTTGCTGCCGCGGCCCTAGAGCCAGGTGAACCGGTAACCTGCGAGTACAACGCAGGCGAGGGTTCGGTCGACACCTTCATGCAGAAGTCAGACGAGATGCCGGACTATGCCAACGGCAACGTGCACGACGGCCTCTATGAAGGCGGCGTCGTGCACCAGCGCGTCGAGATGACGTTGCCAGCAGGCGAGAATGAGCTGGTCATCAAGTACCAGGTCAAGCAGGCCGGCAAGTGGGCCTACGACTATCTGCTCAACCAATCCGCTACGGGGGCCGAGATCACGGGCTGGACCGTTGTCGAGGGGAGCGGGGATGACCGCGTCGACACCGTCTATATCACGCTGTGGGTCGACGGAGCCGAAGGCGAAGAATCAGACGTCACTCTGCTCTTCGATGCGCATATCGCCTCCGAACTGGATCACGGGCCGGGCACCGGCGCTTCGTCGATCAACGGGTCACCGTATCACGTCGTGATTTCATCGCTGAATTGCAAGTCCGTTGGCCAACGGGACAACCAGATTCAGGCAGGTGCGGTCCAAGCGGGCTTCGTGACCATTATCAAGGACGCAGTACCTGCCGACGGCACGGACTTCGCGTTCACGCTCGCTGAGGACCGCTTCGGCGACTCGACGTCATTCAACCTCGATGACAGCGCGGATTCAGATACAGGTGCGGACCTGCCAAGCAGCGTCACCTACACCGTGGCTCCGTCCACGTTAACCGTTACAGAGAACAGCCTGCCAGCGGGATGGAATCTATCTGATATCACCTGCACCGGTGCCGCCGCAATTCGCAGCGGGACTTCCATCACCTTCGAGTTGGTCGACAATGATGAAGTCACTTGTACTTTCACCAATACGAAGACCACCTATGAGGAGCTCACTCTCCAAAAGGATGTCCAGGCATCCTATGACCGCGACTACGACTGGGATCTGGTCAAGTCCTTGGCCGAAGGCCAGGAAGCCACGGTAGAGGCGATGGCCACCGGAGTGGAGGTCGACTACAACGTGGTCGCCACCGCCAGCGAGGCCCAGGACAGCAACTTCGAGTTGTCCGGCACCATCACCGTGAACAACCCGAATGATACGGCGATGACAGGGGTTTCCCTGGTCGACCAGCTCGACGGCGCCAACTGCGTCATTTCCGCTGGCGGATCGCCGATCACCAACCCGCTGACTATACAGCCAGGCGAGACGTCCTTCACTTATGAATGCGACCTGCCCGAGGGAACCAGCGCCGGCAGCGCCGGCACCAACACGGTCACGGCAACCTGGGACGCGGAGGACTACTACGGCACCGATGGCCAGGCCAGCGCCTCGGCCGGCTACGACTTCGCGGACGTTTCGCCAACGGTGACGGATGACGAAGTAACTGTCACCGATAGCGAATTCGACCTGTCGGGCATCGAGGGCGGCAACACGGTCACGGTAGCTGACAGTCCGAAGACCTTCGCCTACACCATCGAATGGGATGGCGTGCTCGGCCAATGCACCGACTACAAGAACATCGCCAGCCTCGCCACGGATGACGGGGAAACACTGACCGATGATGCCACGGTGGAAATCTGCATCGGCCAGGACCTGAGCATCGAGAAGCTGGTCGTCTCCAGCTTCAACCGCAGCTACGACTGGAGCATCGTCAAGAATGCCCTGGGCGAGCAGCCGTTCACCGCGGATCCTGAAACCGGCGAATTCACCGCCGAGTACTCGGTCACCGTCACTCCCGAAAGCTACACGGACAGCGACTGGGCCATGAGCGGAACCATCACCGTAACCAACCCCAACGACTGGCAATCGGTTGACGTGACCGTCACCGACCAGGTCGATGTGGGCGGCGACGCCACCTGCCAGGTGGTCGGCATTGCCGGCGACCCGGACACGATGGATGCCGATCCGGCCGCTCCGGGCTTCCAAGCGACTCTGGATGCCTCCGAAACGCTGACCTTCACCTACAGCTGCACCTTTGAATCGCAGCCGAACTATGAAGGCAGCAATACCGCCGAGGTCACCTGGTCAGCCAGCGAAGCGTCCACCGCATCATCCAGCGCCACCAAGGTGGTTGACGTCGATGCGGACGACTGGACGCAGACACCGCTGAACGAGACCGTGACCGTCACCGATCCGCTGCATGAGTTCGATCCGGCCTGGACCATCAGCTACTCCGATGGCCCGCAGACCAGGACCTATTCATACACCTGGACCGTGGACGAAGCAGGCACGTGCCAGAGCTTCATGAACACCGCCACGATCACCGGCAGCAACCAGCTGGTCAAGAGCGATGACGCCGAGGTCGAGGCATGCCGCCAGGCAGGCCTGACCGTTACCAAGGACGCGACGGCCAGTTATGACCGCACCTACCTGTGGAGCATCGACAAGCAGCTGGCCGAAGGCCAGCGGCCAGATGTCGTGGTCGAGGAAGACGGAACAGCTACCGTCGATTACACGGTGCTGGTGGACAACACCGGGTATGAGGATTCAGGGCAGCAGCTTTCCGGATCCATTACCGTGAATAATCCCAACGACTTCGAAGATCTCGAAGTGACGATCAGCGACGAGAACACCCTCTCGGCCGCCTGCACCATCGTGGCCGAGGACTCGAATCCGGGCATGGCGGGCATGCAGCAAGTGGTGCCGCGCGGCGACTCGATCACCGTGGACTACAGCTGCGATGCATCGGCCGTTGCCGAGGCCGACTACACCGGCCACACCAATACGGCGATTGTCACCTGGGGCGATGGGCTGCAGGCTGAAAGCCAGCCGGTGCCCATCGAATTCATCCTCGATGAGACCACCGATGCAACCGTTGACGTCTGGGATGACCAGGCTGAGCCATCCGGCGACCCGGTACTGCTGGGCACGGTGAACTACGCCGACGCTCCAAAGAGCTTCAGCTACCAGATCACCTATGAAGTGCCACGCGATGAATGCCTGGTCTTCACGAACACCGCCTGGGTGGATCTGACCGGCGAGGACATCGAGGACTCGCAGGACGTGTCCATCTGCGACCAGAAGAACCTGGTCATCACGAAGGACGTGGACGCCAGCTACGAACGCGACTACGACTGGTCGCTGAACAAGCAGGTTGACCAGAGCGAGTTCACCGTCGCCGGCGACGGCACGGTCACCGCGCACTACACGGTCGTGGCCACCGCCGGCTCGGCGCAGGACAGCGCGAAGCAGGTGTCAGGAACCATCACCATCAGCAACCCGAATACGCAAGTCGGGGAACTGACGGCAACGGTCGCCGACGTGCTCTCCATCCCGTCAGCCACCTGCACCATCGGCGGGACCGACGCGGATGAGAATGCGGACGGTTTCCAGGTCGTGCTGGCGGACGGGGAGAGTATCACGCTCGACTACGACTGCCAGGTGCCCACGGACACCGACATCACCGCGCAGTACACGAATACCGCAACGGTGAGCTGGGGCCAGGAACGCCAGGCCGAAACGGAAGTCGGCTTCGGCTTCGAGCAATCGAAGCTGACCGACGGCGAAGTCACCATCACCGATGACCAGACCGTCGAGGGCCAGGAAGTGGTGCTCGGCACCGCCACCGCCGAGGAATCGCCGAAGGCCTTCGAATACGACCTGGAACTGCAGGGCGTTGCCGGAACCTGCACCGAGTACACCAACACCGCGGTGCTCGATGAGGCCACCGGCGAGGGCGAAGAGAACACGGCTTCGGCCAGCACCACGGTGTGCGCCGGCGCGGATCTTGATATCGCGAAGAACGTCGTGACCTCCTTCGACCGCTCCTACCTGTGGTCGCTAGACAAGGAACTGCTCTCCGGCCAACCGCTGGCAGCCAACCCGAATACCGGCGAGGTCACCGCGAACTACCGGATCACCGTGACCCCCGAGGGCCACGAGGACGGCAACTGGGCGATGAGCGGAGAAATCACGCTCAGCAACCCGAACGACTGGCAGGACGCGCCGGTTACGGTGCAGGACTTCGCCGATGTCGGCGTGGACGTGGCCTGCACGATCACCGGGGTGCGCGGTGAAGCGGTGGCGGACATGTCCGCCGAGCAAGCCGGCTTCCAGACGGTGATCCCGGCAGGGGCCGAATGGGTGATGACCTATTCGTGCACCTTCGAATCCCAGCCTGACTACGACGGCAGCAATACCGCCACCGTGGATTGGGATGCCCAGGCGCTGAGCACGGTCAACAGCCAGGACTCGGATACCGTGGAGATCTCGGAAGCCGACTGGACCCAGACGCCGCTGAATGACACGGTAACCATCACCGACAGCGCCCACGAGTTCGATCCGCCATGGATCGTGGACGTCTCCGATGGGCCGCAAAGCCGGGACTACTCGGTGACGTGGACCGTGGACGAGGCAGGCACCTGCCAGGTCTTCGAGAACGTCGCCACGCTCACCGGAGATGACGGCTTCACCGCGACGGACAATGCGCTCGCCGAGGCCTGCCGCGAGGCGGCCCTGGAAATCAGCAAGACCGTTGACGCCCAGTACGACCGCACCTACCAGTGGCAGATCGAGAAGTCGCTGGCCGAAGGCCAGGACGAGAAGATCACGACGGACGGTGCGGCCAGCGAGCCGGTGGACTACGTGGTCAAGGTGGAGAACACCGGGCACGAGGATTCGGGATGGGTGCTGGAAGGGAAGATCACCATCACCAACCCGAACCACTACACCGGCATCGATGCCACCATCCAGGACGTGGTCGATCTGGAGGGCATCACCTGCACCACCTCGGAATCGCTGGTGAGCATCCCGGCCAACGGTACGATTACCGTCGGCTACAGCTGCGATGTCTCGGCAGGAGTCGATCCCGGCTCCTACAGCGGCGGCACCAACACCGCGACGGCCAGCTGGGGCGATGACCGGGCATCGAGCACGCAGGTGCCGATCGAGTTCGCCCTTGACATGGAAATCGACCGCGAGGTCGAGATCTGGGATGACCAGACGAATCCCGAGGAGCCGGTGCTGCTTGGCACCGTGGACATCGACGATTCGCCGGTGCTCATCGAATACCAGCTGGAGCATGATGCTCCCGCCGGCGAATGCATGAGCTACACGAACACCGCCTGGGTTGATATCGATGCGGGTGAGGATCCGCGCGATGACGCGACCGTGCAGCTGTGCGGCCTGCTCGACCTGATGCTCACCAAGGACGCCGAAGCCAGCTTCGACCGGACCTACTTCTGGGATCTTGAGAAGAAGGCCGACCGCACCGAGGTCACCGTGGCCGAAGACGGCACCGCCGACTTCTCCTACACGGTATCGGCCATTCCGGATGGTTCGGAGGATTCCGGGCATGAAGTGCACGGCATGATCGTGCTGGTGAATCCGAACCGCTTCGCATCGGCCTCGACGGTGGCCACCATCACCGACGAGATCAGCATCGAAGGGGTGACGTGCACCATCGATGCCGAGGATGCCGATCCGCAAACCGAGGGCCTGCAAGTCGCGGTCCCGGTGGGCGGCGACGGAGTCGGCGCCACGGTGCAGCTGCCCTACAGCTGCTCGGGCACCCCGGATGAGCTCAGCGGCAGCAACACCGTCACGGCAACCTGGGGCGAGGACTCGATGGCCACGGCCACCGCGCCGGTGGACTACCTGCTGGATGCCGAAACCGACAAGCAGGTCACCGTCATCGATGACAAGACCAACCCCGAGTCGCCGGTAGTGCTGGGCGAAGCGATCTGGAATGCCGAAGGCACCCCGATCGACTTCGACTACACCCTGCGCCACCAGGCCGAAGCCGGCACCTGCACCCAGTTCACCAATACCGCGGTGATCAAGCAGACCGGGGCCGAGGACTCGACCACCGTGACCCTCTGCGGCCAGAAGGCCCTGGGCCTGCAGAAGACCGCACAGGGGCTGGTGGATCTGGATTACGAATGGGAGGTAGAGAAGCGGATCGACCAGAGCAAGCTCACGCAGAATGAGGATGGCACGTTCACCGCGCACTACTGGGTGGAAGCTCGCAACACCGCAGTCGCCGAGCAGAATTTGCGGCTGTCCGGTGAAGTGATGGTGCAGAACCCGAATGAGTTCGGTTCCATCACCGCCACCTTGGAAGACCGGATCGATACAGCTGGCACCAGCTGCCGGATCGATGCGGAGGATGCCGATGAAGCGGCAGCTGGATTGCAGGTCGTGCTCGATGCCGGGGAGAACTTGGGGGCCCGGTATGAATGCGAACTGGCCAGCTGGCTCACCACCGATGCCTTCGAGGGAGCGGTCAACACCGTGATTGCCACCTTCGATGACCGCGAGGTGCGTGCCGAAGCACCGATCGACTTCACGATCGATGCAGTCACGGACGAATCGGTGACGGTCACCGATGACATGATGGATCCTGAGGCCGAACCGAAGGTGCTCGGGGTAGTCCATGTCCCGCAAGCGCCAATGCAGTTCGAATACGAACAGGTATTGGAGCCCGAAGCGGGTACCTGCACGGTATACATCAATACCGCGGCAGTGCACGAGGAAACGGACGGCAACGGCAAGGACGAATCCTCGGTGGACCTGCAACTGTGCATCGAGCAGGGACTGATGATCGCCAAGAGCGCCGACGCCCAGTACGCCAGGGACTACGACTGGTCGATCCGCAAGGACGCGAAGGAGACGAAGTTCGAGGTTGAACCGGATGGGCAAGCCACGGCCGAGTACACGGTCGAGGCAAGCCTGGAGGGCTACGAAGACCAGGACTTCACCGTCACCGGTGAGATCACCGTGGCCAACCCGAATGACTTCAAGGACACGCAAGTGCTCCTCGAAGACAAGCTGTCCATCGAAGGGGCCACCTGCTCCATCGAAGGATTGGCGGATGGGAAGCTGATGCTCCTGGCCGGGGAGACCCGGACCGTGAAGTACAGCTGCTCCTTCGAATCCCCGGTTGCCGAGGCCGATTACACCGGCCACGATAACACGGTGAACGCCAGCTGGACCGACGTGGAAGGAACCACGCAGACGGTCAGTGCCAAGGCTCCGCTGGAGTTCGAAGCGGCATCGTCCACCGATGAGATGGTGACGGTCTTCGATGACTACACGAATCCCGAGAATCCACGGGAACTGGGCAAGGTCAAGGCCGAAGAGCAGAGCAAGAAGTTCACGTACGAACTGGTCTTGGACGGCATTGCCGGCAAGTGCCGGACGATGACGAATACCGCGATAATCCCGGAGGCATCCGGCGAGGACTCGAACAATTCGGATTCGGCGGACGTGGAAGTTTGCTCCGAGGCTCCGCAGGCAGCGCCACCGGCACCGCCAGCTCCTCCGGCACCGCCAGCGCCGGCAGCACCACCTGCCCCGCCAGCACCACCTGCCCCGCCAGCACCGCTCGCAGCAACCGGCCTTGACCAGGGCACGTTGTGGCTGGCAGGGGCTGCAGGGATGGTGATTATCGCCGGAGCATTGATCCTGCTTCGGTACCGTCGCCGGAACCCATAGTCCGTGCGCCAGCTGGATGCCGGTCCTGCCTTTCGGGGCAGGGCCGGCATTCGGCGTGCCGGGCAAATGCAGAATCAACAGAGCAGGCCCGGACCTCTTTCACAAGAGATCCGGGCCTGCTGCCGCGGTCAAGCCTACAGGCTAGATCTGAGATGCGCTCTGGGCTGCAGCTTCACGCTCGTGGGCTTCGCGCATGGCGCGCTCCACGCTGTCGACGTCGCGGACCGCACCCTTGTCTGCGGACAACGCCATGGCGGCGTAGGCGCGCAGCGCAGGGGAGACCACGCGCTCGCGGTTCTTCGGATGATAGCCGGTGGTGGCGATCAAGCGCTCGCGGCGCTGGGCCAGAACCTCGTCGGAGACATTCAAGGTCAGCTCGCGGGTCGGGATGTCGATGGAGATGGTATCGCCATCTTCAACCAGCGCGATCAAGCCGCCGGAGGCCGCCTCGGGGGAGACGTGGCCGATGGACAGGCCCGAGGTGCCGCCGGAGAAGCGGCCATCGGTGATCAGCGCGCAGGACTTGCCCAGGCCACGGCCCTTGAGGAACGAGGTCGGGTAGAGCATTTCCTGCATGCCGGGACCGCCCCTCGGTCCTTCGTAGCGAATGACCACTACGTCGCCTTCCTTCACCTGCTTGTTCAGGATTTTCTCCACTGCCTCGTCCTGGGATTCGCAGACCACCGCAGGGCCGGAGAAGGTCCAGATCGACGGGTCGACTCCAGCGGTCTTGACCACTGCGCCGTCCACGGCGATGTTGCCGCGCAGCACGGCCAGGCCGCCGTCCTTGGAGTAGGCGTTCTCTACCGAGTGGATGCAGCCTTCGGCGTCATCGGTGTCCAGGGCCGCCCACTTCTCGGACTGCGAGAATGCGGTGGAGGAGCGCTTGCCGCCCGGGGCCGCGTGCCACAGGTCGAAGGATTCCTGCGTCGCCTTGCCGCCGCGGATGTCCCAGTTATCGAGCCATTCGCCCAGGGTTGCCGAGTGGACGGTGTGCACGGTTTCATCCAGCAGGCCGCCACGGCGCAATTCGCCGAGGATGGCAGGGATGCCGCCGGCGCGGTGGACATCTTCCATGTAGTAGATGGTGCCGTTGCCGGCAGCGTTCGGTGCCACCTTGGCCAGGCATGGCACGCGGCGGGAGACTTCGTCAATCTCATCCAGGCCGAAGTCCACGCCGGCCTCGCGGGCGGCGGCCAGCAAGTGCAGGATGGTGTTGGTGGAACCGCCCATGGCGATATCAAGTGCCATGGCGTTGCCGAAGGCCTTCTTGGTGGCGATGCTGCGTGGCAGCACGGTCTCGTCGTCTTCGCCGTAGTAGCGGTTGGCGATATCGACCACCAGCTTGCCGGCGTTCTGGTACAGGTCCTTGCGCGCGGTGTGGGTGGCCAGGGTGGAGCCGTTGCCTGGCAGCGAGAGGCCCATGGCTTCGGTCAGGCAGTTCATGGAGTTGGCGGTGAACATGCCCGAGCAGGAACCACAGGTAGGGCAAGCGGACTCTTCGATGCGCAGCAGGTCGGCATCGGAGACGTTCTCGTTCACTGCCTCGGAGATGGCGTCCACCAGGTCCAGGGTGCGCACGGTGCCGTCAACCAGGGTGGCGCGGCCCGATTCCATGGGTCCGCCGGAGACGAAGACGGTCGGGATGTTCAGGCGCAGTGCGGCCATGAGCATGCCGGGGGTGATCTTGTCGCAGTTGGAGATGCAGATCAGCGCGTCAGCACAGTGCGCATTGACCATGTACTCCACCGAGTCCGCAATCAGATCGCGGGACGGCAGGGAGTAGAGCATGCCGCCGTGGCCCATGGCGATGCCGTCATCCACCGCGATGGTGTTGAATTCGCGGGGAATGCCGCCGGCTGCCTCGATGGCCTCGGACACGATGCGGCCAACCGGCTGCAGGTGGGTGTGTCCGGGAACGAACTCGGTGAAGCTGTTGGAGACCGCGATGATCGGCTTGCGTCCGAGGTCGGCGCCGTTCACGCCGGCTGCGCGGAACAGTGCGCGAGCGCCGGCCATATTGCGGCCATGGGTGACAGTGTGTGAACGAAGTGTGGTCATACCTAAAATATCACCATATATTTGCCGTCAAACCCAGACGGTGACGATACTAGTAGTACTACTACCATGCAGAGGGGTGGGCCCAGTGAATCCAAGCCAGAGACGCAGAGAAGAGCTCGCGGCCTTCCTCAAGGACCGCAGAGCCCGGGCTGACAGGGCATCGCACGGACTGCCGGAGATCGGGCGCAGCCGGGTGCGCGGTTTGCGCCGCGAGGAAGTCGCCACCTTGGCCGGTGTTTCTGTTACCTGGTACACCTGGCTGGAGCAGGCCCGCGACATCAATCCCTCCCGCCAGGTCTTGCAGTCCTTGGCGCGCTTGTACCGGTTGACCCCGGTGGAATCCTCGTACTTGTTTTCGCTGGCGGGGCATGGTGAGCTGGAGCCAATTGGCAATGGCGGCATGACCCCAGCCTTGCAGCGCTTGCTGGATGCGTTGCAGTTCCCGGCCTTCCTGCTTTCAGCCGACTGGACCATCCTGGGATGGAATCATGCCTATGCGGAGCTGTATCCACGGGTCGAGTCGCTGGAGAGCCAGGACCGGAACCTCTTGTGGCTGGTGTTCACCGACGCGCAGCTGCGCGAAATGCTGCCGGACTGGGAAGTGCAAAGCCGTGGCTTTGTGGGCAGCTTCCGTGCCGAAACGCGTGGATGGCTCAGCCCGTCGGGGGAGAGCGGCATTGTTGCCCGGGTCTCGGCGGCTTCTCCGGAATTCGCCGCCATCTGGAACGAACGGGACGTTGCAGGGTTCCGCACCGGCGAACGCGTGTTCCGGCACCCTGAATTGGGGCTGACCCGCTACGAGCAGCACAACCTGACTCCTACCGAAGCCACGGACTTGACCCTGTTGATGTACACGCCGCTGTAGTAATCGGACTACGGTGCTGGTCCGATCTGATACGGGTGTACTTAAAACTGAACTGCCCTACGGAAATTCCGAAGGGCAGTCAACCGGTTGTGGGATTGCGCCTAGGTTTTCAAGAACTCCAGAGCCTTTTCCTTGAACTCGCGGCTCGTTACTGCGTTGGCGTGATTGCGTCCTGCCAGCCACAGCACTTCATTGCGTGTTCCCGCGTCCTTCAGAAGGCGACGCAAATGCGGCATGGTCGTGGCGAGATCATCCTGGTCTCCAGCTACCAGCAGGGTTGGAACTGACGGCACCTTTGCGGCAGGGTCATACGGCTCGGACTTGATGGCTTCAATAAGCTCAAAGAGCGCCGAGAGATCATTGGACGGCTCAGCCTTGGCAATCTGCATGATGGTGGCAGTGTAGTCATCATGGATCTTTTCGCCCGTCTCGACATGGGCGCGGGCCTGATCCAATTCGAAGGCGGCCAGCGGATCGCCGGCCCCTGGACCGCCGATGACCAGGTGATTCACCAAATCAGGATTGAAAGCGGCGAACTCCCAGGCAAGGCGTGAACCCAACGAGTAGCCGATGACATCTACCGGACCTTCGTCCAGATCCATCACAATGGCCGCCAGCGCCTGGCGAATCTGGCTTGGTGCCCAGCTGCCGTCGTTGCGTCGAGGGTCTTCTCCATGGCCGGGCAAGTCAATCAGAAGGACATCGCGTCCCGCATCGGTGAAATATTTCAGCCAACGCGAGCGGTCCCAATTCGATTCGCCGGATGAGGCGAAGCCGTGGATGAAAAGCACGGATGGGCTTTTCACCTCAGTGTTTGCGCGAACCACTCGAAGATTCAGATCCAAAGTCATGCCATCGATCATAGGCTATCCACCGGCGAAATGAGATCCGGGCTAGCGTGCCACGAGTGTTAATGTCAGAATGACTCTAACGAAATCGAATGCTTTGAAAACGAGGCACGAATAAATGTCATCCGTACCTGGCTGGGCGAACGTCGAAGAACGCCGCAACCTGGCACCCGCTCTTGCGGTTTCCACGGTGATCCTGGGAATCCGTGAAGGCAAGGACGGTGGACCTGACAAACTCTGCTTGCCCGTGGTCCGTCGAGTTAGGCAACCCCACGCCGGAATGTGGGCGCTGCCGGGCGGTCCAGTTGATCCGCGCGAATCCCTCGGCCAAGCGGCCGGGCGCAACTTGGCCGAGACCACAGGTCTACGCCCCTCCTACCTGGAGCAGCTCTACACTTTCGGCGATATCGACCGCTCGCCGACCCACCGGCTGGTCACCATCGCCTACTTTGCGCTGCTGAACGCTGACCAAGTCGGAGCTACGGTCCAAGACGACAATGTGGCCTGGTTCGATATCGATGATCCGCAGATCGCCCAGATGGCTTTCGATCACCGGAAGATCCTGGACTACGCCATGTGGCGGCTGCGCAACAAGACCGAATACGGGCAGATAGCGCATCGATTGCTGGGGGAGCGCTTCACCTTGGCGGCTCTGCGCGGAGTCTACGAGGCCATCCTCGGACGGCGCCTGGATCCCGCGAACTTCCGCCGCACGCTCAAGAGCACGGCCTCCATCGAGGAAACCGATGAGTATCTGGCCGGCGGACAGCACCGGCCGCCGCGGCTCTACCGCTACGTGGGGCACGGGCCTGACCCTTTGGAAGTCGACCCGCTGCACGACTAGCAAGCAACATCCATACTTATTCACCGTCATCCTGTAAGAAACGGACGAACCTATGAGCACCCAATTCACTGACAACGCCAATGCCTCGGTAGCCCAGAACATCGCTCGGCTTAATCTGCTGGCGCCGGATTCCACCTGCTCCACCGACCTGGCTTCCAACCCGTGGGACACGCCTGCCGGATACGGGCCCGGCGCCTCGCAGGAAGATTCGGTTCCAGCTGGCTACCCGGTGCAGGGTTCCATCCCGGAAGAATACCTCAAGGCCAGCGATACCGAGCTTGATGCCCGCATCATTGCTGCCAAGGAAACCCTGGGGGACAAGGCAGTGATCCTCGGGCACTTCTACCAGCGCGACGAAGTGGTGAAGTACGCGGACTTCGTAGGCGACTCCTTCCAGCTGGCCAACGCTGCCTTGACCCGCGACAAGGCAGAAGCCATCGTGTTCTGCGGCGTGCACTTCATGGCCGAAACCGCGGATATCCTCAGCCGCGAGGACCAGTCGGTAATCCTGCCGAATCTTGCGGCAGGCTGCTCGATGGCAGATATGGCCGACGGCCCGAGCGTGCAACAGTGCTGGGAAGAGCTCACCGCGCTCTACGCGGATGAAGCCGATGACGGGCGGATGCCGGTCATTCCCGTGACCTACATGAACTGCTCCGCCGAGCTCAAGGCATTTGTCGGTCGCAACGGAGGACTGGTATGCACCTCCTCCAACGCGGCAACCGTTTTGGAGTGGGCTTTCGAGCGCGGACGCCGTGTCCTGTTCTTCCCGGACCAGCACCTCGGACGCAACACCGCCAAGGCCATGGGCATTCCATTGGAGCAAATGCCAATGTGGACTCCGCGCAAGGAACTGGGTGGCAACGAAGCTGCCACACTGCTCGATGCCAAGGTCATCTTGTGGCACGGCTTCTGCTCCGTGCACAAGCGCTTCAACCCTGCGCAGATCGCCGAGGCGCGCCAGGACTTCCCGGGCGTGCGCGTTATCGTGCACCCGGAATGCCCGATGGAAGTCGTCGACGCCGCAGATGAAGCCGGCTCCACCGACTACATCCAAAAGGCCATTGCAGCCGCAACCGAACCAACGGATTTCGCCATCGGAACCGAAATCAACATGGTCAACCGCTTGGCTGCCCAGTATCCGCAGCACAACATCTTCTGCCTTGATCCAGTGATCTGCCCATGCTCCACCATGTACCGGATCCACCCGGGCTACCTTGCCTGGGTACTCGAAGAGCTGGTTGCCGGACGCGTGGTCAACCAGATCTCGGTGCCGGAGGAACAGCAGGCAGACGCAAAGATCGCACTGGAGCGCATGCTGGCTGCCAAGCCATGAGCCAGGAGCAACGAACACCAGAGAAGCTGGTGATCATCGGCTCGGGCGTGGCAGGCCTATGCGCTGCCCTGCAAGCCGTGAAGCTGGGCATCCGGCCGGTACTGCTGACCAAAGGCAAACTCGGCGACTCGAACTCCGAGCACGCGCAGGGTGGCCTGTCGGCTGTCACCGAAGCATCCCTAGCCCACGGCGACTCGGTAGCCAAGCACGTTGCCGATACCCTGAAAGCCGGCGCGGGACACTGCGGTCTGGAACCAGTGGAACACCTGTGCTCCTCGGGCGAAGAGCTGGTGCAGGCCTTGGAAACCTACGCGGTGGAGTTTGACCGAAATTCAGACGGCTCCTACCAGCTCGGCCTTGAGGCCGCACACAGCGCACACCGAATTCTGCATATCAACGGCGATGCCACGGGCGCTTCGTTGGTGAAAACGCTGGTTCGCGCCGTGCGCCAACTGGAGACTGCAAACGAGCTCAGCATCATCGAGGATGCCCTTGCCAGCGACCTGCTGCTGCAGGATGGCAGAGTCTCCGGGGTGCACTATCTGCGCCACGACGCGGAGCAGCTGCTTGAAGCCGACTCGGTGCTGCTGGCTACCGGCGGTATAGGGCAGTTGTACTCGGCGACGACCAATCCCGAAGGTGCAACCGCGGACGGCCTTGGCTTGGCCGCCCGGGCCGGTGCTGTCATTGCTGACGCCGAATTCATTCAATTCCATCCAACACTTGTTGACCCTGCCAAATATCCGCAGGCCGGCATGGTGTCCGAAGCGGTGCGTGGCGAAGGGGCCATCCTGGTCAACGAGGCCGGGCATCGTTTCATGCCCGGACTCCACCCGGATGCAGAACTGGCGCCCCGTGATGTGGTGGCGCGAGGCATCCATGGGCAGATCCAGTCCGGGCACCAGGTTTTCCTTGATGCGCGGGCAGTGGAAGCAGCCCGTGGCGCAGGATTCCTCGCAACCCGTTTCCCTTCCATCACGGCCAAGCTTGCCTCGTGCACCGAGGACGGTTCCGGATTGGACATGGCTCATGATCTGATTCCGGTGGTGGCTGCCCAGCATTACTTCATGGGCGGGATCTACACTGACACCTCAGGACGAACCACTGTCCCCGGACTCTATGCGGCCGGTGAATGCGCCAATACGACAGTTCATGGTGCCAACCGTTTGGCCAGCAACTCCTTGCTGGAAGCCATGGTCTTCGCCCGGGATGCCATCGTGGCAGTGAGCACCGACCCGGCGGATGCCCGCTGCACCACCGAGGAGCTGGCCATCCGGCAGATCTCAGAGTCCATCCCGGAAGCGCCGCTGGATCTTGAGCACCTGCAAGCCGCTGCCAGCAACTCCCTTGGCGTCTACCGAACCGGTGGGCAGCTGGAGGAAATATCCCACATGCTCGCGACGAGTGCACCGGTAGCCGCCTCGGCGCGAGAACAAGCGGAACTGCGCAATCTGTGGATCGCCGCACGGATCATTGCCGCAGGTTCCATGGCACGCACAGAGAGCCTAGGTGCGCATCATCGCCTTGATTCAACCGAAAGCACCACCAACGGGCCAGGCCAGTGCGTGCGCTATGGCTGGACATTGCACCCAAGCGAGCTGAATAACAAGAACTTCTTGAGCAAGGAACTGAACGCGTGAACACTCTGATCCATCCGGTACCCACCGCAGCAATGGACCGCATCATTGAAATGGCGCTCGCCGAGGACAATCCGCGTGGCGACCTCACCGCACTGACCATTGTGCCCGAGGGGGCGAGAGCCACTGCTGTGGTGCAGGCCCGCCAGCCTGGGGTGCTCTCCGGTGGGGCAGTATTTACCCGGACGATGCAGCTGGTCGATGCGCAGCTGGAGGTCGAGCAGCTGGTTGCCGAGGGAAAGGCCTTTGCTGCCGGAGATAGTTTGCTCAGGGTCAGCGGGCCTGCGGCGAGCTTGCTGACCGCTGAACGCGTGGGACTCAACCTCTTGCAGCGCATGAGTGCCATCGCCACCGCAACCGCCGAACTGGTAGGACTGGTTGCGCACACCAAGGCCCGAATTGCCGATACCCGGAAGACAACGCCAGGACTTCGCGTCCTCGAACGTTATGCTGTCCGTTGCGGTGGGGGAGTCAATCACCGCGACAACCTGTCCGATGCTTTCATGGCCAAGGACAACCATCTGGCCTTGCTGGATAACGGGGAGCAGCTGACCGCAGCCCTGAAATCCGTGCGCTCCCGGCTGGGGCACACTACCTCGATGGAAGTTGAAGTGGATTCCATTGAGCAGATTCCGCCGGTGCTCGCCGCTGGAGTGGACATCATCATGCTGGATAACTTTGATCCGGTTGACATTCCTGCAGCAATTGAACTGATTAACGGGCAAGCAGTGGTCGAAGCCAGCGGGAACATCAACGCGGCCACCGTTGCGGCAGTCGCCGAGGCCGGTGTCGATGTCATTTCTTCGGGTGCCATCACCCACTCGGTGAAAGCAATCGACCTTGGTCTGGATATGGTTATTGCATGATCTACATGGATGCCGCATCCACTGCGCCACCTCGCCAAGACGTTCTCGACATGCTCAACCCATTGCTGACCAAGGATTTCGGCAATCCGGCATCCTTGCATGAAGCCGGCCAGCAAGCCAAGCGGGCCAATGACTGGGCAAGAACGCAGGTAGCCGGCCAGCTGGGTGTGGCGGCAGAAGAAGTGTATTTCACTTCCGGCGGCACCGAGGGAGCCAACGCTGCCGTCATCGGCGCGGCCTTGGCCAAACCCCGTGGACGTGTAGTGGTCTCCAGCGCCATTGAGCATCCAGCAGTGCTGGAAGCCTGCAAGTATCTGGTTGAATTCCACGGATTCGAACACCGCATCATCCCTGTCTCGGCCACGGGGCTCGTGGATCTGGAAGTGGCCGGCCAGCTGATCGATGCGGATGTTGCCGTGGTTTCGGTTATGGCGGTGAACAATGAAGTCGGCACCACTCAGCCGGTCGAGCAGTTGGCCCAACTGGCACACGCTGCCGGGGCGATCATGCATACGGATGCCGTGCAGGCCGCCGGCTGGATCGATCTCAAGCCATTGTGCGTTGCCGTGGACGCATTGAGCATCTCCGGGCATAAGATCGGCAGCCTCAAGGGCAGCGGAGCAATGTACCTGTCAGCCAAGCACCGCTTTGTGCCGCTGATGCACGGTGGCGGGCAGCAGGGCGGACTGCGTTCGGGCACCGAGAACCCGGCTGCCGCCGTTGGCATAGCCGTGGCGTTGCAAGCGGCGACTACGCAGCGCGAAGCCGGACTTGGCGAAAACTTCGGCCCGTACCTGATTGAGCGGATCCTCAAGGAGCTCAATGCCAAGCACCCGGGAAGTGTCCAGCTCACCGGGGATCCGGAGCATCGCGTTGGTGGCATCGCCTCTTTCGTCTTCCCCAAGACCGCTGGGGAAACGGTGTTGATTGAGTTGGCCCGCAGGGGAGTCCTCTGCTCTTCGGGTTCTGCCTGCGCTGCAGGCTCGACCGATCCTTCCGCGGTGCTTACCGCAATGGGCTATGAAGAAGAATTGGCCCATACGGCTGTCAGGCTGTCGTTCACACGTACGGTGAAAGAGAACGAGATCAGCCAGGTAGCGTCGGCTGTCGTTTCTTGCGTTTCCGGGCTTCTGAAATAGCCAAGGCTATAGCCTGGATTGTCCAATGTTGTGTTTTCAGTTCGGTGACAGTGGCTCCGACGGACTTCTTAACACATGGCAGCATCCTGCAATGTCCTAGTACGAATATTTCCCCAAAAGCTGTGATCGGCTGCTCCAGCTTTTGGGGAATCGTTCGAGATCGCTTGGCTATCAGTCGTCGGTTTCCTGTTGCTCATCGGTCGGAGCAGCGGGGAGTGCCTGTTGGCGTTCGGCTCGCTTCTTTCCGCCAAGTCGCCCGCTAGCTGCGCCGGCCAGCGATGACCCAAGATTTTTCGCCTTGGATACGCCAGCAGAAGCTCCAGACAGGCCACCTTTTACCAAGTTGCTGTCGCGCACGGAATCCGAAACCTTGTGTGCCTTGTCGCGGACAGAAGCTCCTGCTGAACTCAGCGTCGCCGACAGGCCATTCTCGGTTTCGGCCTTGTCCAGATCCTGAAGGGAAGCCAAATACTCCGCTGCGTCAACTAGAGGTGGCGGAAGCTCGCGCAAGTGCTGCTTCAGCCTATTGGACTGCACCTTGAGCGTAACGAAGGTCAGTCCTCCCGAGACCACACCGCCAACGACAGGAACAATCTTGCTGACGCTCTTCGCAAAGCTTTGCTTGGTGACATTGACGCCAATCAACTTCAGCGTTTGTTTCATCGGACCATACCAGGCGGTTTTTGTCAGAGCCTGCTTGGCTATATTTTTCTGAATAGCCGGTCCGGCTACCTGGGCAGCGAACCGGCCTACCGTGGTCGATGCCCCGCTGACTCCCATCATCACGCCGAGAAAACCAGCAAGCTTACCCAAGGTTTCATCATCGATATGATCCACGTCGTCGAGGAAAGATTGCCAACCGTAGGTGTAAGCAATTTTTTGCATGACCCTGAACGCATGGATATAGAACTGCGTGATATCCGCCGGAATGGTTCCGAACATGAACAAACCGCCAGGTAATCCACTGGCAAATGACAAAGCAGTGGATTTGCGGGTTTCAAAGTCAATGGATTCGGAAGCGATTTCATCCAACATCTTGGGCCCGATGCCTGCCGCGGCTGGGTTGGTAGAGACTGCCCTATCTATCTGATCGCGGCTGCATCCCTTTTTGTGCAGCTCTGCCGTGAGGAAATGATCACGATCGATTTTCACGCCTCTGAGCCGAATTACTTTCTTGAGGAAAGCAGTAGCGAATTGCTCGGCATCGACATTCTGATCCTTGAGCATATCGGAGAGGGTCTCGTCCGCTCCGTGATCCGGATTCGTGGCGTTCGGATCCACCGCACCTAGTTCTTCTTCCTCCTGCTGGCTGGCGAGATCAGACTTCTGGTTCGTGCTTTCCTGCAATGTATTTCCCCCAAAGTTTTGTGCTGGAAACCAGCTGCGCGAAGTGTAGGCAAGTTGCTCTTAGCCTATCCAATAAGTGCTAGGAAACGGGATCCGTTTGGAACCATGAAGCGGCCAATCCTGTGTCTGCCAGTTAGCGACTTGCGAACTTGCCGTTGAGCGTCGAAGTAAATAATTGACCATTGAAGTGGCAACTTCGCTGTACCTTGGGGAAGTGCAACAGCAAAAAGATAGGCGATTCATTTGAGAATGAATCGCCTATCTTCCACAATGCGGACACTGGTGCGCTAGTTCAAAGAATTAGCGCAGGTACTTGCCAGAGACCCAGCCGTTCTTGCCTGCATACTTCACTGGGTACCAGCCGGACTTCTTCGCACCGCGGACCGTCACCGTCTTGCCCTTGGGAATGGTGAGGATGACTCGCTTGCTCGTCCCAACACCGGTGCGCATGTTCAAATTCGCGATGGTCTTCTTTGACGAAGATTTCGAGGTCTTGGGCTTCGTCGTTTTCGGAGCTGCACCGGTCGAGGAGAAACTGCTCAGGTAGGTACCCGAGACCCAGCCGTTCTTGCCTGCGTACTTCACCGGGTACCAGCCGGACTTCTTGGCACCGCGAATGGCTACCTTCTTGCCCTGCGGGATGGTCAGCACGATGCGATTACTAGTGCCTGCCCCGGTACGCATGTTCAAGTTGGCCGTGGTCTTGGCCGACTTGGCGTTGCTGGTGTTCTTCTGCGGCGTGCTCTTCTTCGTATCCTTCTTCGGCGCAGACGGCATCGAGACGTTCTTCAGGTACTTGCCTGAAACCCAGCCGGTCTTCGAGCTGTAGCGAACCTGGTACCAGCCGGACTTCTTGGAACCGGTCAGCTGGACGGTCTTGCCCTTCGGGATGGTCAGCAGCACGCGATTGCCAGTGCCCGCCCCGGTGCGCATATTCAGATTAGCGGTGGTCTGTGCAGTGCCCTTGGATTTCTTCGGAGCGCTGTCAGACTTCTTGCCGGAAACCCCGTAGTAGGCTTCGAGGCTCTTGGCACCTGAATTCTTGACGCTCTTGGCCAGCGAGGTGCCCAAGTAGCGGAAGTGCCATGGCTCGTAGGCGTAGCCGGTAACGGATTCCTGGCCCTTCTGATATCGCATGATGAAGCCGTACTTGTGCGCATTCTTGCCAACCCACTTGCCCACAGGAGTGTTGGCGAAGCAGGCCTGCAATCCGCAGGCGCCATTGGCGTTTCCAACGTCAATTGCCAGACCGGTTTGGTGCTCGCTGGTGCCTGGTACAGCAGAAATGCGCGAAGCGTAGCTCTTGCCGTAGATGCGCGAGTAGTAGTTGAACAGCTCCGCCTGGCGGTTGTATGAACGGTATCCGCTGACGGCGCGAATCTTTACGCCATCCTTGGCCGCCGCCTTCACCATCTTGGTGTAGGCCTTGGCGGCCGAGGACCTCAGCCTGACGTTGGTGCCTTTGACGGCGACCGTCTTCGGAGCGAACTTCACGGGACTCAGCGGGTACTTCTTGTTGACGAAGACGTCATCCTTGCTTGGATTGCGCTGGATCTTCTTGGCAGCAATCTGCAGTCCGTTGTCAACTGTGAGCACCTGTGCTTGGGGCACTGACATGGCGGAGGCAGGAGCTGTGGCTAGTGCCGGATTTGCCGGCAGCACTGTTGCGAACAGCGCAGCCGATAGCGCGGCAGCCATGGAAATCTTGAACGCCCGAGGCTGTTTCATGGAATTCTCCGATAGAGGTGACAAGCGATGCGACCATCATTCCATCACTTATCCATGAGTCATTCAAGGTTTTACTGCAAACGTTGGAGATGAAACGAGCCTATTGCGACCGAGCTTTTGCGGAAGCAAGCGGATTGTTTTATCCCTTGGAAGTAGGCACGTGCCATCATCTGCGGTGCGTTGCCTGCACCAGGAGAAGGCTCTTCCCACGTGGGGAATCGGAAAATTTCCAGGTGCCGTGGCCCCTGCCCCGCAGTAATCGGGAATTCCATTCAGCCTCGTAGTTCTACAAGACCGGTTGCGCGGGAAATCACGGCCCCAGACTTGCTCGCAAGATGCTGCAATCTTTTCTCCAGCAGGTGCGGAGATGCCCTGGGCAGGCGTTCTGGCGAACAGAAGAATGCGACGAGTCAATTTTTCTAGTTGGGCGAGATTTGGTAGGTTTGCGTGCATGCGTATCCGTCCAGAAGTCTTCGATGACCGAGCTGCGGTGTACGCAATTACGCACGCTGCGTTCGCCGGAATCGATCCGATGGTTGAGCCTGAGGAAGTCGGACTACTGCAGCAGCTCTTCGAGTGCGACCAATATGACAACCGCTTCTCAATCGTTGCCCTGGACGACACAACGGTTATCGGCCACGTCATCGCGACATGGGGCGCAGTCAATGGGGAACCCTTACTGGGACTAGGTCCGCTGGCTGTCGCTCCGGAATACCAGCACCGGGGTGTCGGATCGATCCTGATGCAAGAAATTCATGACAGGGCCGAGCAAGAAAGCATCAGCGGCATTGTCCTGCTCGGTGCCCCAGGCTATTACAGCCGCTTCGGCTACGAAGCTGCCCAGCTGCGAGGCATCCACCCTTCGGTTCCGTCGTGGGGCGAGCACTTCATGGTGCGCGTCTTTGATGACAGCTGCCTTCCGAGCGGCGACTACCGTTATGCCAAGCCGTTTGGCGTTTAGCCGCTAATTTTCGCTGGGAATTTTCCCGTTTCTATTGTCACCTGTGCACCTCGGGCGTAAACCTGACATATGGAAACACATGAAGAGCTTCGCGAACTGTCCTTCTCCGTCTCAGGCATCATTTCCAAGTCGATCAGGCAAGTATTCGAAGCTGTGGCCGATCCGGAACAGCTTTCCCATTATTTCACTACCGGGGGAGCCGAGGGATACCTGGAAAACGGTGCCACCGTTACCTGGGACTTCCATGATTTTCCCGGAGCATTCCCGGTCAAGGTTGTGGAAGTGGAAGAACCGAAGCGCATCGTCATCCAGTGGGGCGGCCAGCAATCCACGGCTGAAGATGGCATGAATACCGTGAGATTCGACTTCGAATCCCTGGAGGACAGCACCCGAACCAAGGTGACCATCAGCGAAGCGAGCTGGATTGCCACCGATGAAGGGGCCAAGGCCGCCTTCGGCAATTGCGAAGGATGGACCGGAATGCTGGCCGCCATGAAAGCGTGGCTGGAATACGGGATCAACCTGCGCGAAGGCTTCTACAAATAGTTGGTGCCTGAGCTAGCGGCGCCGATGGTAGTACACGTGCGTCACGAGTGAAGTTTCACGGCGGGAAACGCGATCCATATGCGTTTCTATATCTTCAATCGTGATCGGCTCGCCGCGTCCCAGGCGGATCGGTGCGATATGCAGGCGCAACGCGTCAATGAGGCCGGCTCGCAGGAATTGCACGATGGTACTTGCACCGCCGGCAATGGCCACAGGATTTTCGCCAGCGGCTTCCCGTGCCTCGGCAAGGGCTTCCTCGATCCCCTCCGAGATGAATTGGAAGCTGTTCCCGCCCTGCAGGCAGATCATCGGCTTCGGATGATGGCTCAGCACGAAGACCGGGGCATGATACGGAGGATTCTCGCCCCACCACCCGATCCAGCCCGCGTCGTCTTCTCCGGCTGGAGGGCCGAACATCTTGCTGCCCATGATGAAAGCCGACGCCTGGGTAATGGCAGAAATTTCGGCCTGGTTTTCCTCAAGATTCTCGAACTGCCAACGGTGCAGCGCTTCGGCTCCTACGCCCAACGGCTGCTCCATGCTCTGATTGGGACCAGCACAGAATCCGTCCAAGGAGACGGTGACATCGCAAACTACCGGGCCCATGGCAAATGCCTCGATTCAACCTGTGTGCTGGCGGGAGGGTGGCTACTCCAACAATGAACCTGCACGCAAGCAGAATCAACCCAAAGCCCGGGAAAATCCAGCAGGAGACTCAGTTCCCGGCATCCTTCGGCGCACCGGCAACATTCCACAGCGTAGCGTGGTATTTCCGGATCAACGCGGCTTCCAGCAGCAGGGCCGCCTTGCGGTGGATGCAGGTCACCCACCGGCCTTCGAGATGCAAGCGGTCAATGGCCAAGCGCGCCACTTGCTGGACGGTCCGGGACTCTCCGCGATCGGCCTCGGCTGCCAGTTCCCGAAGCCACTGCGGGTCAGCCAACGCTTCGTCGAAGGCGTACTTGCCCAGGCCGGAGGTCGCACCCTTGCCGCTGGAATAGATCTTCAGCCGTCCGCGCAGGCCCTTGCCGCTGCGCTCGCCGGCCTGCCCCACGTAGATGGGCTTGTGGTCCCCGGCGCCGGCCCGGCGGAACATGTAGACCCCCGGAGCCACAGGTGCCGAGTCGGCGGTGGCTTCGAAGGGTTCCCACGGCGACCATTCCAGCGAATCAATGACCTGGTCATCGACGGGCTTGAGGACAATGTTCATTCCCGGTGCGCCGGCGAACTGCAGCTGGGCCAGCAAGGTGGCGGACACATGCCACGTGCCGCCTGGCTGAGGCGGCTTCTGGATTGCGCCCTTGGGACGATGCTGGCGCAGATAGCTGCGCAGCTGCTTGGTGTCTACCCCAAGGGTGCCGGCGGCTTCTTCCAAGCTGAATAGCTTCTCGTCCTTCAAAAGTGATCTGCCTTCTGCATGCCGTGAATGAACAGGTGATGATGAATCAATTTAATCCCATGCAATGCCAAAGAGCCCGGAAGGAGCTGCCTCATGGCATGTCCTTCCGGGCCTGGCGGATGCGCTACTGCACCGCATCTCGCAGCTTGGTGCTCAGGCGTCGCAGTTCATGGAATTCGTCTTCGCTCAGCGCGCTGCCCAGCAGGTTGTGCAGGTGCTTGACGTGCTCGCGCCCGATTTCCTGCTGCAGCTTGCGTCCCTTCTCGGTCAGCGAGAGCTGCATGGCGCGATGGTCATCCGGGTCGGGTTCGCGAACTACCAGCCCCTGATCTTCCAATCGGGTGACCATGCGGCTCAGGCTGGGTTGCGAGATCAGCAGCTGCTTATTCAGGTCAACCAGCCGGCTCTTGCCTCCGGGGCAGGTGCGCAAGTTGAACAGCACGTCGTACTCGCGCATGGAGAGCTTGCCGAATTCGGGCATTGCGGTGATCTGGCGCATGACCGCCACCTGTGCCCGGAAAAGCGCTTCCCAGGCATCGCTGGTGACCTTCAACGAGGCTGCTGGATTACTGGTCCCGGTCACTTGCGCCTGGCTCCTTGGTGGTTGCTTGCTCAGCGACCAGTTTAGCGTTGCGAGCGGCCACCAGGCCTTCATGCGTTGGTGCCGGGGTGAGGTCCTTCGGTGCGCGGGACTCCATTTCCTTGCGCAGTTCAGGCAGCACGTACTCGCCGAACATGTCCAGCTGGTTCAGCACGGTCTTCAGCGGAAGGCCCGCGTGGTCGATCAGGAACAGCTGGCGCTGGTAGCTGCCGAAGTATTCCTGGAAGGACAGGGTCTTCTCCAGCACCTGCTGCGGCGAGCCGACGGTCAACGGGGTCTGCGCGGTGAAGTCTTCCAGCGATGGGCCGTGCCCGTAGACCGGGGCGTTGTCGAAGTATGGGCGGAATTCCTTGACCGCCTGCTGGGAATCCTTGGCCATGTAGAACTGGCCGCCCAGTCCCACCACTGCCTGGTCTGCGCGTCCGTGGCCGTAGTGCTCGTAGCGCTCGCGGTACAGGCCGATCAGCTGCTGGTAGTGCTCCTTCGGCCAGAAGATGTTGTTGGCGAAGAAGCCGTCGCCGTAGTAGGCGGCGATTTCAGCGACCTGCGGGGTACGGATCGATCCGTGCCAGACGAACGGTGCCACGTCATCGAGCGGGCGTGGGGTCGAGGTGAAGTTCTGCAGCGGGGTGCGGAACTTGCCTTCCCAGTTCACCACATCCTCATCCCACAGGCGGCGCAGCAGGTGGTAGTTCTCCACGGTCAGGTTGACCGAGTCCTGCATGTTCTTGCCGAACCATGGGTAGACCGGGCCGGTGTTGCCGCGGCCCAGGACCAGGTCCACGCGGCCGTCGGCCAGATGCTGGAGCATCGCGAAGTCCTCGGCGATCTTCACCGGGTCATTGGTGGTGATCAGCGTAGTCGCTGTGGACAGGATGATGCGCTCGGTCTGCGCGGCAATGTAGGCCAGCGTGGTGGTGGGGGAGGAAGAGAAGAAGGGGCGGTTGTGGTGCTCGCCGATGGCGTAGACATCCATGCCGATCTCTTCGACCTTCTTGGCGATTGCCACCGATGCGTCGATGCGCTCTTTCTCGGTGGGGATGCGGCCGGTGGTCGGGTCGCGAGTGATGTCGCTGACTGAGAATACTCCGAATTGCATGTCCACTCCTGTTACGACGGTGCAAGCGTTTTGTCCTGCCATCAATTTATATGCGTATGCATGTAATAACAAATTGATGCGTCAAATATTCCCGTTCCCTGAATGGTGCACTTGCTAGCACTTGCTTCTGTTCGTTCGCGGCAGTCCTCCGGCCGCACACCGTGGCTCAGGGATGCGTGGGGATGAAGCCGCCGCCCCAGAAGAGGGAATTGTGCTCATGGGGCAATTCCATTGATGTTCCCTGTGGCGTGCACTGGCAATGGCGCCGGTGCTTGCGCAGCTACCGCAGATAACGCCGCAGCTGGCGCGCGTTCAACGGAGTAGCGTTCCCGGCATCAAGTTGCAGTTCCGGCTTCAGTGAGAACGGGGTGTTGCGTGGGTGGATCTGGGTGATGCTCAAGTCGTGGCCTTTCGTCGTTATTCATACGACAGCCAACAGGCTCTAGCTAACTTGAGGTCAAGCGGGTTGACCTGAATAATTCCTTTCATGACCCCCAGCGAATCCGCAGTGCCAACCAGGAAAAACCAATTGGGCATCGGGGATCTTGCACGCCGGGCCGGGGTATTCAGTCGCCACCATCAGGTTCTATGAATCGCGGAACCTGATTTTCTCCACCCGTACCAGCGGGAACATGCGCCTTTTTCCCAAGCACACGCTGCGCAGGTTGGCCATTATTGCCGCCGGCCAGCGTGTGGGGCTGACCTTGGCCGAAATTGCCGACGAGTTGAGTGAGCTGCCCGAGGCCTATTGAGCGGATCCAAGAAGTGAGCCGGTATTTGCCAACCAACGCAGCGACGTTCATGGCGACCGGAGCCAGCGAACCGTACGGGCTTTTGGTGGCCTTGATGGTCTTGATTGCGTGGAGCGTTGCTTTGCTCGGCGCAGCATGCATCAGCTTGAAACGCCGGGATGCCTAGCCATGGGCGGGCGCCAGGCCGCCGGCCAGCGAAATTGCGCAGGCAGTGCACGGCGGGGCATCCGGCGTGATGCCCGAAACTCCCGCCGTGCGCAAGCCGTTGCTTTTCTAGGCCTTGGATCGCAGCTGGGCCCGGTCGCGCCATGCTGCGGTGCTCCACAGTGCGAGCGCTACCAGCGCTGGCTGGAAGAAGAGCCGGGCCAGTCGTTTCGCGTCGGTGTCCAGGCCGAACGCGTCGCGTCCCTCCTGCCACTGGGCTAGATTGCCGGGGAATACCGCGACGAAGAAGAGGGCGGCGATCCAACCCACGGCTACCCGCTTCTTGAGCAGCGCGAGCAAGGAAAGTCCCAGACCGATTTCCACGACGCCGGAAAGGATGACCGTCAGGTCCGGATCCAGCGGGACGAAGTCCGGGACCTGGGCGCGGAATTCCTCGCGGGCAAAGGTCAGGTGGCTGACCCCGGCGAAGCCTAGGAACGCCCCGAGCGCGCTCCGTGCGCCGTGCCGCGCGAAACCCAGTGGCTTCCCCTCCCGGGACCTAGTCATCGCTGACGCTGACAAGGACATCGATGTTGCCGCGGGTGGCATTGGAGTAGGGGCAGACTTGGTGAGCCGCATCGGCCAGTTCCTGGGCCAGTGCGGGTTCCAGGCCGGGAATGATGACTTCCAGCTCTACCGACAACTTGAATCCGTTCTCCCCGTCGCGGTTCAGGTGGACACGGCCGCCGACGCTGGAGTCGTCAATTTTTACCTTGCGGCCGCGCGCGACCAGATTTAATGCCGAGTGGAAGCAAGCGGCGTAGCCAGCGGCGAACAGCTGTTCCGGGTTGGTACCGGCTCCCGAGCCGCCTAGTTCTGCCGGGGAGGTCAATACCAGGTCGAGCTTGCCGTCGGGGGTCTGGACGCGCCCTTCGCGGCCTTGGCCGGTGGACAGGGACTCTGCGGTGTATAGGGTTTCCATGGAATTGCCTTTCGTTGATGGTGAAAGCTTGTAGCTATTTTCGGGAGGGTTGCTCCGGAGCAGGGATTTCCTGCATGGAAGTGGTGATGCGGTGCAGGGTTGCCAGCAGCGCTTTGGCGCTTTGCATATCCGGCAATCCGGTACCGCAAGCAATCTGCGCCGGTATGTGCGCCAAGTCCTTGCGCAAGGATGTTCCAGCGGGAGTCAAGCTGACGTTGACGACGCGGCTGTCCTGGCCATCGCGGCGGCGTTCAATGAAGCCCTTCTGCTCCAGTCGGCGAAGTAGCGGAGACAGGGTCCCGGAGTCCAGCTGGAGCATTTCGCCGATCTCGCGCACCGGCTTATCGCCTTCGGTCCACAGCGAAACAAGCACCAAGTACTGGGTGTAGGTCAGCTGCCACGGGGCGAGCAGTTCGGTATATGCGCGAGTGGTTGCCCGGCTTGCCGAGTAGAGGGAGAAGCACACCATATCGTCAACTATTGCCATGGAATAATGATTGCACGCAATTCAATTGTGCGCAACTTAAATATTAATGGTTTATCCAAGCTTGGAGCTGCAATCAATGCAGAACAGGGATTTGGACGTGGCCGCGCTTCGCGTCCGTGAGCTGCCGTCGCTAAGCTGGGATCCATGAGCATCGGAAAACACCCGGCGAAGACCGGCGGGCGCAACTGCCCCCGCCTGGCGGTCGTCCGCTCGCTGTTCCTGATCAGCGCGGTGCTTCTCGGCTTGTTTTCGATGCACGTGATGAACCATGGAGCCCATGCGCAGTCCTTGGAACCGGTGGCCCAGACACATCCGGCAGACGCCGACCCCGCGCCACATGCTCCGCCAGCCGACGCGGGTGGCTCGGAGCAGGGCTGCGCCGACTGTCCGATGGACCATGGCATGACCGCCGCGGGTTGCGTGTTGGCGCTGCTGGCCATGCTGCTGTTCTTGCGGCCGCCGCATACCGTAGCCGTGCTCCCGACGGCGTTCCCGCAAACGTTGTGCGCGGCATCGACCCTGCCGGGTATCGGGCCTGAAAAACCTGATCTGGTTGCCTTGGGGATCTGCCGAACGTGAGGGCTTGGCCGGTCCACGCACCGGCCTCCGGCTGGTTCCGGCGCCGCCGCAGGCGGGCGCCGTTCACGTTCGATATCCACCAGGAGAATTACCATGAACAAGCAGATCCTCATTTGCAGCGCCCTCGTGCTGGGCGCAACGCTCGCCCTCGCCGGATGCGCGGGGGAATCATCAAGTACCCCGGCGCCGAGCGCCTCAGCGTCCGATTCGCATGCCGGCCATTCCATGGACCGGTCAGCGTCAGCCAACGATGCCGACATGGCTTTCGCTTCGGGCATGAAGGTGCACCATGAACAGGCGATCGAGATGTCCGAGATGATCTTGGGCAAGAAAGACATCCCGCAGGAGGTCACAGCCTTGGCCGAGCGCATCAAGGCAGCCCAGGCGCCGGAGATCGAGCGAATGGATGGATGGCTGGACGAGTGGGACATGCCAGAAGGCATGGACCACGGCAGCATGGAGCACGATGGCATGGTTCCGGAAGACGGGATCAAGGCACTGCAGGAAGCTTCCGGAAAGGAAGCGGCGCAGCTGTTCCTCGAGCAGATGATCATGCATCACGAAGGTGCGGTGGACATGGCCGAGTCGGAGCTGGAGGACGGCCAGAATGCCGAGGCCAAGGAATTGGCTGGGCAGATCATCGACTCTCAGACAGCTGAAATCGATGAAATGAAACAGCTGCTGGCTGGACTGTAAACGGTGCTGCGAACCAGGAAGATGGGATATCACTTGACTCAACGAATTTCGCCCCCTCGCACTGCACGCTGGAAGGCGGCAGCAACCGGCGCTGGAACCGTCCTGGCACTGGCCCTCCTCGCAGGATGCAGTGCCGGGCAACCAGCAAGCCAGTCTGCCACGACAGCCATCGGTGCCGAGCACGCAGGGCAGTTCCTTGCCGAGCTGGGACTGGAGGGGTTGGACGCCAAGCAGGTCATCGACCAGCTCGACCGCATGCCACTGGATCAACGGCCTGAGAACTTCACCGCCCAGGTGAAACCAACGCAGCTGGTGCTGGCCGATGAATCGGGACGCACCGCGAACCTGCCGCTACCCGAAGACCAGTACTACCTCTCGGCCGCACCCTATGTGGACCAGACGCACAGCTGCCATTTCCATAGCCTCACCACCTGCGTAGGGCAGCTGCAAGGCGTGGAAATGAAGGTCAAGGCAGTCAACTCGGATACCGGTGAAGTATTGGTGGACCAGGACATGGAATCCTTCGACAACGGATTTATCGGCCTGTGGGTTCCGCGGGGAATTTCGGTGGACCTGGAGTTCACGTACCAGGGAAAGACCGCGCAAACCACGGTGACCACCGCCGGGGATGAGAACGCGACCTGCCTGACGGAGCTGCAGCTGGTGTAGCACCAGCTGTCGTTGGCTTCGCGATAACGGCATCGGGCCTGCAACCACCGTTGTGGTTGCAGGCCCGATTTCTATCGACGCTGAAAGCTAGTCGTCAGTCTTTGGCGGCGTCTGCTTCATCATCTCTTCGAACGCGCGGCGTTCCTTGCGCGAGACCGGAATCTGTCCGGTCAACGGGTTGACGACCTGATCGGCCGGTGCCGCCGGATTCTCATTCTTGCCAGCCTTGCCGGTCCCGGCTGGTTTCGGCTGTTCCTTGCCCTTGTCTGTGACTCCGGCTCTGTCTTCGGACTTGGACTTGGCATCGGCTGCCGGTGCAGCCTCCGGCGCGATCTTGGCGCTGGCGCTGTCCATGGCACGGGTCAGGTCCTGGGCCGCGGTGTGCTGCTGCGCCGAATGCCTGCGCGCGGAGCGGGCCTTGGCGTTCTTCTCCTTGCGGGACTCGACCAAGCGGTAGAGCACCGGCACCAGGATCAGCGTGAGCAAGGTGGAGGAGACCAGGCCGCCGATGACCACCACAGCCAAAGGCTGGGAGATGAAACCCGACTGGCCGGTCAGGCCCAGGCCCATCGGCACCAGCGCGAAGATGGTCGCCAGCGCGGTCATCAAAATCGGGCGCAGGCGCTGGCGGGCGCCGTGCATGATGGCATCTTCCAGTGCCATGGCATGGCGCTCGGCCGTGTCCTCGCGATACTGGTTGATCAGGTCGATCAGCACAATCGCGTTGGTCACCACGATGCCCACCAGCATCAGCATGCCGATCAGCGACGGCAGGCCCAGCGGGATGCCGGAGATCAGCAGCAGGCCGATCGCGCCGGTAGCCGCGAACGGAATCGAGACCAGCAGGATCAGCGGCTGGATCAGCGACTTGAACGTCGCCACCATGATCACGTAGACAATGGCGATGGCCGCCAGCAGCGCCAGGTACAGCTGGTTGAAGGACTCGGCCTGCTCGGTGGCTGCGCCGCCGATTTCGGCAGTGGCGCCCTCAGGCAGCTGCACCGACTCCAGTCGCTCGGTGACGTCCTTGGACACATCCCCGAGCATGTTCTCCGCAGGAGTCAGGGTGACGGTGGCGATCCGCTCGCCGTTGGAGGTGGTGACCTGCTGGACCACCTTGGCGCGTTCCACGGTGGCCAGGTCCTGCAGTTCCTTGACGCCGGCGGCGGTCGGGATCTCCAGCTCGCGCAGCTTGTCAAGGCTGTCCAGGTCCATGCCCTCGCCGATCTGCACCGTCATGTCGGTGTAGTCCAGGCGCAGCGTGCCGGCAGGAACGGGGGAGACCTGGGAGGCAACCATGCCAGCCAGCTGGGTTTCGGTCAGCCCGGACTCGGCGGCCTTGGTGGCATCGATATCGATGGAGACCTGCTCGCGTTCGGCAGAGAGGTTATCGGAGATTTCGGTGACGTGCGCGGTGCCTTCCAGCGCTTCGCGCGTCGCGGTGGTCGCCTCACGCAGGATTCCCTCATCCGGGGCCTTGACCTCGACGGTGACATCGCTGGACATCATGGCCGAGGAGTTCGAGCCGAACCCCAGGTCCAGGTCCTTGGGCAGGTCCAGTGCCTCGACCTGCTCGCGCACCGTGTTTTTCAGCGCTTCCTGGTCCGCATCGGGATCGGTGATCACGGTGAAGCTGGCGGTGTCCGAGCCGGAGGAGAACATGGCCGCCATGCCGCTGGCGGTGCCCACGGTCAGCTGGACATCTTCGATGCCGTCGATGTCCGCGAGCTTTGATTCGATCTTCGCCGCTTCCTTCTCGGTGGTTTCCATGGCCGTGCCCGACGGCATTTCGGCGGTGATGGAAATCGAGTTCTCACCGGTGGAGCCCAGCAGGTTGGTGTTCAGCAGCGGGGTCATCGCCACGGTGCCGGCAAGCACCAGCACGGAGGCGAGCAGCGTGATGACCGGGTGCTTCTGGGTCTTCTTCAGCACCGGGATATAGGCGCGCTGCAGCCAGGACTTGTCTTCGGCTACGTGCACGGTGTGGGTTTCGCCGCTGCCCGGGCGGTGCGGCAGGAACCAGTACGCCAGCACCGGGACGATGGTCAGCGATACCAGCAGCGAGGCCAGCAGCGCGATGGTCATGGTCAGCGCGAACGGGCTGAACAGCTCGCCGGCCATGCCGCCCACTAAGGCGATCGGCAGGAATACCGCCACGGTGGTCAGGGTCGCCGCGGTAACGGCGCCGGCAACTTCCTTGACCGCCAGCAGGATGGCCTGCGCCTTGGATTCGCCGTGGGCCAGATGGCGCTTGATGTTCTCGATGACCACAATCGAGTCATCCACCACGCGGCCAATGGAAATGGTCAGTGCGCCCAGGGTCAGCATGTTCAGCGTGTACCCGAAGACATTCATCCCGATGAACGTCGCCATCAGTGACAGCGGGATGGAGATTGCGGTGACCAGGGTGGAGCGTACCGAGAAGAGGAACACCAGGATGATGATCACGGCGAAGCCCAGGCCCAGCGCGCCTTCCAGTGCCAGGTGCTTGATCGAGTCCTCGATGAACGGCGCCTGGTCGAAGATCGTGGTCATGGTGGCCTTGTGGCCCAGCTCCGCTTCCAGCTCGGCGAGCATCGCGGTGATGGCATGCGAGATGGCTACGGTGTCGCCATCCGGGGTCTTGGTGACCTGGATGGACAGGGTCTCCTCGCCGTTGGTGCGGGTGATGCTGGTGGCCTCGTCGGCCTGCACCGAGACCTCGGCGACGTCCTTGAGCAGCACCGGGCCGTTGTCGGTGACCAGCGGGATGTCCTTGATGGCGTCCAGGGTATCCGGGGTGGAACCGGCGATCACCGGAAGCTCCAGTCCGTCGACGTCCATGTTGCCGATGGGCATGGGGGAGCCGGCGTTCTCGATGCCGTCCTTCAGGTCCGCGACGGACAGCCCGGCCTCGCGCATCTGGCTGTCCTTCGGGATCACCGCAATGTGCTGGGAGGAGCCGCCGGAGACCGAGGCCTCGCGCACGCCGTCGATCTTCTGCAGCTTGGGCAGGGTGATGCGCTCCACGTCGTCGTTGAGCGCTTCCAGCGACTGGTCCGAGGAGACCGCCAGGACCAGTACCGGGAAATCGGCGATGGAACCGGCGAAGGCGGTCGGCTCCACATCCTCGGGCAGCTGGGACTTGGAGTTGGCAATGGCCCGTTCCACCTGGGTGCGGGCGCGGTCCATGTCCGTGCCGTATTCGAAGGTCAAGCCGATGCGGGTGAAGCCGGTCTGCGAGGTGGCGGTGGAGGATTCCAGGCCCTCGACAGCCTGCAGCGCGGTTTCCAGCGGTTCGGCGACCTGTTCGTCGATCACCTCGGGGCTGGAACCCATTTGGGTTGCCATGACCGAGATCTGCGGGAATTCCAGTTCCGGGATCAGCTCCTGCTTGAGCGATCCCATGGAAATCACGCCGAAAACGGCGGCGAAAACCGTGATGAGCGCAATGAGCGCCCGGTTCTTCAATGACAAGATGGCCAAGCGCTGCATGCGGGTGAGGTCCTCGTTGTGTCGCAGTGGGAAGGGCTTATATCCAACTTTAGTTGGTTGCCGTTGCACAACGGTCACCGAGAGATGTTAAGCACGCAAAAATCATCCGAATGGACTACCCGGCAGCCGCACGAGGCTGGAATTGGATGCTGCTTTTTGATTTTTCGGGCTTGCGCCATTCTGCCGGCCTGACACATGCGTCATCGGATGCCGCGGGTGCTTCCTTGGCCGGGGAACATTGGAAAACGACCCCGGCGTTGTGAATTGCCGTTGCCGTCGATCACGCGAAGATTCTGCCGATCGCCCGGCTCTTTGTGCGGAATGGCGCGCATACTCGATCTACGGGATAGTCCCGCGGAACTTCGCGGAAGGGCAGGGCAGCCATGGATCGGGATACTCTACGCAGCGTGAAGAAGCCATTGAAGCAGCTGTACCGCGAGCAGCCGGATGCTGGAAGCATCGTGCTGGAGGCCAGCGGAACGCTCGGAGAAGAAGGGCTGTCCTGCTCGGTGCACGCCGGCCAAGCCCTGGTGGACGCCGGCCTGCACCCGTCCACCGGCGGGGACGGGACGCCGGCCTGCTCGGGGGACATGCTCCTGCAGGCGCTGGTGGCCTGTGCCGGTGTCACCTTGGCCGCGGTGGCGATCAACCGCTTGCTGAGCGTGAGCGGCAGCGTCCACGCGAGGGGCGTGCTGGATGTGCGCGGCACCTTGGGCTCGGACCCGGACGCCGCGGTGGGGTTCAGCTCGATTAAGCTGTCCTTCGAGCTGCAGACCGAGGCCAGCGAGCAGGAAGTCGCGCAGCTGATCGAGGCCACCGAAAAGTATTGCGTGGTGCTCCAGACCTTGAAATCCCCGCTGGACATCGAGGTCGCCGCGTCGGTGCAAAAACCTGCGGTACTGCTTAGCCCGGATATGCGAAGAACCGCCCACCAATGCTGGTGGACGGTTCTCGTAGTGCCAGGTGGCTACAGTCCCAGGGACTTGTCGGTCGCCGCCTTGACCTCAGCGTAGAGTGCCGGGTTCTCGTTCAGCTTCTGGCCGTAGGAAGGAATCATGTCCTTCAGCTTCGACTCCCAGCCGGCGAACTGCTTAGGGAAGCAGCGCGAGAGCAGGCCGATCATGATCGGGGTAGCGGTCGACGCGCCTGGCGAAGCGCCGAGCAGGCCGGAGATCGAGCCGTCCGAGGAAGTGATGACCTCGGTGCCGAACTGCAGCACGCCGCCCTTCTTGGCATCCTTCTTGATGACCTGGACGCGCTGGCCGGCGGTGATCAGTTCCCACTTGGAACCATCAGCCTGAGGGAAGTACTCTGCCAGCGACTCGTCCTTCTTGGCGCGCGACTTGAGAACTTCCTTGATCAGGTAGGTGGTCAGATCCAGGTTGTCCTTGCCCACGGCCAGCATCGGGATGATGTTGTGCGGACGCAGGGACAGTGGAAGATCCAGCTGGCCGGTGGACTTCAGGAAGTTCATCGAGAAGCCGGCGTACGGGCCGAACATCAGCGAGCGCTTGCCGTCGACAAAGCGGGTGTCCAGGTGCGGCACCGACATTGGAGGTGCGCCCACGGAAGCCTGGCCGTAAACCTTGGCATGGTGCTGGTTGATGACGGTTTCGTCGGTGCAGCGCAGGAACTGCCCGGAGACCGGGAATCCGCCGAAGCCCTTGATCTCGTCGATGCCTGCCTTCTGCAGCAGCGGCAGTGCGCCGCCGCCCGCGCCGACGAACACGAACTTGGCCTTGACGTTCTTCACTGCGCCCGAAGCATTGTCCTTGACGGTCAGCTCCCAGCCGGCGCCCGAACGCTTGAGGCCCTTGACCTTGTGGCCGTAGTTCACCGAGGCGCCGGCGGCGCTCAGCGAGTCGGTCAACTCGCGGGTCAACCGGCCGAAATCGACGTCGGTGCCGGAGACCACGCGGGACGCGGCGACCTTCTGCGAGGCGTCGCGGCCCTTGGCAACCAGCGGGGTCCACTCGTTGATGGTGCCCAGGTCGTTGGTGATTTCCAGTTCGTCGAACAGGGCGTTCGGCTTCAGCGCCTCGTAGCGCGTCTGCAGGTACTTGGAGTGGTCCTCGCCGATGACGAAGGACATGTGCGGCAGGGCGTTGATGAAGCTGTTGTCAGCTACGCGCTTGTTCTCCACGGCCCACGAGTAGAACTGGCGGGACACCTGGAACTGCTCGTTGATGCCGATGGCCTTGGCCGGATCGACCGAGCCGTCAGCCTTGGCAGCGGTGTAGTTCAGCTCGCACAGTGCCGAGTGGCCGGTGCCTGCGTTGTTCCAAGGCGAGGAGGATTCCTGCCCGGCCTTGTCCAGGTTCTCGAAAAGACCAATGGACCAGGTTGGCTCCAGCTGGTTGATCATGGTGCCAAGGGTGGCACTCATGATGCCGGCACCGATTAGTACTACGTCAAAAGATTCGGTTGACGTTTCAGAAGGCACGAGGATCTCCATCGACAGTGATACTTTGCTCTCTCCCAGAGTAGACCCATATCCCCGGGGGCCAGAAATCGTTAACTGGGTTAACGGTCGCTAACTTGAGATGGACGGTGAATTCGTCATCTGCACATCCGCGTAGCACTCGTTGAGCATTGGCGATGGCGGATAGAAGGTGACGTTTCCGTTAAACGCCAGCGCAGAGATCGGAAAGACCAAGGGGAGCGCGGGCAGATCGGTGTTCAGGGTCTTGAGGATATCGGCATAGGCGGCGGTCCGCTCCTCGCCAAATGGGACGGAACGGGCCAGCATGACCTGTGAGTCAAGTAACGCCGAGGTGTAGCCGAACTCATTCTCCTTGGAAGCCAGAATGCCCGAAAGGAAGTCGTCGGCGGAACGGTAGCCGCCGGAGAAGCCCAGCAGGTGCAGCCCATTGAAGTCCTTGGACTGCACGGTCTGCACATAGCCGTCGGTCCAGGCGATCGGCTTGGGCTTGATGCGGATCCCCACCGCGGCCAGGTCGTCGGCGATCTGCGCGAAGGTGCGCTCGGGCAACGGCAGGTAGTTGCGCGAAACCCGCAGCGGATAGGCGAATTCGATTTCTTCACCGTCGTAGCCCAGCTCGTCCAGCAACGCCTTGGCCTTCGTGGCGTCGTGGTTGGGGGTTTCTTCCGGAGCCGGAATGCTCAGCGCGGGAGGCAACAGGGTGGAAGCATGCTTGGATCCTTGCAGGAACAGCTTCTCGGCCAGCGAGCTGCGGTTGATCGCATGGGCAATGGCCATGCGGAAATCCGGCTTGGCCAGCCACTTGTTGCGCTGGTCCATGCCGAGGTAGAGCACCGAGAAGGGGTCGCGCTGGACGACCACCTTGGCATTGCGCACCAGGGTGCGCATGATGTCCACCGACACCATGTCGAAGCCGTCGATTTCATCGGCCAGCAGCGCGCCTTCGCGGTTGTAGGGCGAAGGAACTGCGGAGATCAGCGCGACTTCAGGATGCCCGGTGTTATTGTCCAGGCGCGCCTGGTTCCAGTAGTCCTTGAAGATCTCCAGGCGCACAACGCCGTTGCCATTGGAGACGAAGGTGTACGGTCCGGTACCTACCGGGTGGGTGGACAGCGACTGGGCAGGATTCTGCTTTGGTCCGCCGGTCAACGCGCTCGGTGCGGCGATGGCCATGCCCGGCAAGGTCAGCGCGTCGACCAGCCCTGGCAGCCTGCGGCGCAAGTTCAAGGTGACCACGTACTCGCCGGTGGCCTCGACGGACGCGAAATAGCTTGCCGAACCCGCGGAGGATTTGCCTTCAAAGAGCTTCGTCTCGAACTGCTTGGACAACTCTTCGAGCTGCTCGGTGCGCGACTGCTGGGTGGCCAGCTCTTCTTCGGTAGCCTCGCCAGTGCTCTTGAAGGTCTTCTCAAGTTCCTTGGCGGTGGGCAGCTTGGGGATGTCGCTATCGATGTGGAAGATGTTCGCGAAACCCTGGCTGGAGGTGGTGCGCAGCTGCGGCGACAAGTTCTCCCAGCGGTTGAAGTTGGCGACCACTGCCTTAGCGGTCAATTCGGTGCCGTCATGGAAGAGCACGCCCTGGCGCAGGGTAAAGGTGTAGCGCAGGCCGTCGGGGCTTTCGGTCCAGGATTCGGCCAGGCCGGCTACGGTGCTGCCGGTATCCGGATCGATGTCGACCAGCGTTTCGTAAACCTGGCGGGTGATCCGGAAGGATTCGTTATCGCCGACGATGGCTGGATCGAGTTTGACCGGGGGAGCGGCTGCCGCCAAGCGCAGGGTCCGCGGAACAGGCGTCGCGCTGGCGGTGGCCGAGGGCGAAGCGGAGGCAGCGGGCCCGGAATTGCCGGTGCAGGCGGTCAGCGCCAGTGCGGTTGTCGCCAATGTACCGGTCAGCAATGCGCGTCGTGATACGGGTTTCGGTGGCAATTCGGGCACGGGGATGGCTCATCTTCCTTCGGCAGGCGGTACTGCTTTGCGCAGGGAACAAGCAGGGAGCAATGCGCAAAGGTATTTATCAAAGATAGCGCACCACGTCCACGGCTCCGGGAGCCAAAACTCCCGGAGCCGTCAACTGTCACTAAATTGTTAGCTGCGGTGCACGAGGTTCTCGCCGTCGTTGCCCGCTGCCCAGGCCTGCACCTGCTTCATGAGCAGCTTCACCATGCGCGGGAAGAACGCCTTGGTGTTCCCGCCATTGTGCGGAATGACCAACGCATTGGGGTGCTGCCACAATGGGTGGCCGGCAGGCAGCGGTTCCGGGTCGAAGACATCTGATGCCATGTTCAAGCGGCCCGAGGCGACTTCCGCCACGATGGCATCGGTGTCCACCACCGGACCTCGGGCCACGTTGATGACCGTCGCGCCGTCAGGAAGCTTGGCCAGCAATTTCGCATCCACCAGGTGGCGGGTGGAATCATTGAGTGGCACGATCAGGATCAGCACCTCGATTTCCGGCGCAAGAGCCGCCAGCTCGGAGGTTGCGAAGACCTCGCCATGCTCATCGGTGCGGGCGGTCGATCCGAAGCGCAAGAGATTGATTTCAAAAGGCTCCAGGCGCTTGCGGATCTCCTCGCCGATGCCGCCCACGCCAACCAAGCCCACGGTACGGTCAGCTAACCCGGGCCATTGCTGGGGATTCCATCGGCCCTGCTGCTGATCGCGCACCGATTGCGGAAAGCCTCGCAAGGAGGCGATGGCCAGTCCCAGTGCCATCTCCGCGGTAGCCGCCGCGTGGACGCCGGCCGCTGTATTGATATCGGCGCGGTCGCCGATCAGGTCGATCATTCCATCAAAGCCGGTCGTCTGCGTCTGGACCACCTTGACATTGGGCGCCTTGCGGACGTTCTTCAGCGTCTGGGGATTCGCCATGTAGGGAAGGACGGCAATGTCGATGTCTTCCAGCGGGGTCTCGGGGTCGTTCTCCAAGTCCCAGAGCACTGCCTTGAGATTTTCCGGGATCGGTCCGACCGCATCAAGCAGTTCTTGGGTGGGGAATGAAATCGTTCGTTGGGTGCTCATGGAATCACTGTACAAACCCCTTCCGCTCTTTGGCAGTAATCCCTAGTCATCTCCTGTAATGAAGGTCACCGCGGAATGCTGGCAATCGAATTTGCGCTGAGGGAAATTGCTGGTAAAGTTTTATCTCGTTGCGAAAGCGCGAAGCCCGAAAAGCTTCTAGAACATCGCAGCGGGCGCCTCTAGCTCAATTGGCAGAGCAAATGACTCTTAATCATTAGGTTCCGGGTTCAAGTCCCGGGGGGCGCACGAACAATTTGTTCGGTTCACCAGGCAACTTGTTTATATAAATTAATACGCGCCTTTAGCTCAATTGGTAGAGCAAATGACTCTTAATCATTAGGTTCCGGGTTCGAGTCCCGGAGGGCGCACAAAACAAAGGTCAGGCTTCGGTCTGGCCTTTTTTGTTGACCATGCGCGATTCTGCGCTTCCGGTCATGGCGCCAGGCCGAAAATTACCGGCCGCGGGGCTTATCCGCTGGCAATGCCGGGGCGGATCAGCGTTTCGACTCGTGCCCGCTTGCGGCTCGCGGCGCAGCGACCGCGATGTCGAACTTCTAGCGGGTGGTTGTCATTATGGAATATGCAACTACGGTGCGCGATGGCAATGGGCATTGCCGAAGTGAAAACTTGCGTGTGTTTTAGATTACTTCGCCATCGGCGTAGTCGTGATAACATGAACCTGACTTGGATTTTTATGTTTGCGGACTGGATGCTGGGCGATTTTTGCTTTTGCGCCATTTCTGCCTATGATTGTCTACGTCGCAATGACGGGTTCTGAAAAAGAACTAGTCAGAGCGAGGAAGCGCCTTTAGCTCAATTGGTAGAGCAAATGACTCTTAATCATTAGGTTCCGGGTTCGAGTCCCGGAGGGCGCACAGTAGATCCGATCTGATTCATCAGGTCGGATTTTTTGTATACCGCAAAGAAAAGAGGATCAGCTCATGAGTACTCCCGCAACGGCTAACCGCCTGTCCGTCGGCGACCAGGCCCCTGATTTCACCTTGCAGGACGCTGCCGGCAATTCCGTCTCCTTGTCCGATTACCGTGGCAAGAAGACCATTGTGTACTTCTATCCAGCGGCATCCACCCCTGGCTGCACCAAGCAGGCGTGCGACTTCCGCGATTCGCTCGAATCATTGAAGGGCCTGGGCTATGCAGTTCTGGGCATCTCCCCGGACAAGACCGCAAAGCTTGAAAAATTCGTTGCCAACGAAGAGCTGAATTTCCCGCTGCTTTCCGATGAAGATCACGCGGTGGCTGAAGCCTATGGTGCTTGGGGAGAAAAGAAGAATTACGGCAAGGTCTACGAAGGCCTGATTCGCTCCACGATCGTGGTCGATGAAGAGGGCAAGGTTGCGCTCGCGCAGTACAACGTGCGTGCCACCGGACATGTGGCAAAGCTGCGCCGTGACTTGGGGATTGATCCGAAGTAACCGCTGCCCTTGACTGATTTCATATCAGGCCCAAGTTCCGCTACACTAAATGAGGTCGCCTTCAGGGAAACGGTGTTTCCGGTGTAGCGCTAGCGAGTATGGCGGAATTGGTAGACGCGCTGGATTTAGGTTCCAGTGTCTTCGGACGTGAGAGTTCAAGTCTCTCTACTCGCACCAACAAAACCCTGCGGTCTGATTCCATCGGCCGCAGGGTTTTCTGCATGCATCCATCACGCACGGCGTAAGATCCAATTAGGCACGCGTCCGAGATCCGATCAGGAGAAGCACCATGTCCGCCAAAGACTTGCCCACCATGTACGGGCTAGCTGAATCCGATCCTGGCCAGAAGCTGATCAAGCGGGCTGGCGTCGTGGATGCGGATCTGGAGCAAATCGACCGGATCATGGCTGAAATGGGCCGGATGCGCCAGATCGAGCGCAAGATCATGAGCAGCTCGCAGCAGTACATGAAACTGAACGAAACCGACATGCGCGCCATCCGCAAGATGATCTCCGCCAAGCATGCCGGGCAATCGGTCACCCCTGGCGCCCTGAGCCAGTATTTGGGAATTTCCAGTGCGTCGGTCACCAAGATGATCGACCGGTTGGAGGCCCATGGCCATGTTCGGCGCACCAAGCATCCAACCGACCGTCGCTCGCTGTGCGTGGAAGTGACCGACCAAACCCATCTGGCCGCCCGCGAGCAGGTCGGCCGGCACCATGCCAAGCGATTCGAAGTCGCCAAATCGCTGAGCCCCGAAGAACGGGAAGTGGTGATCCGGTTCCTTGCCAGCACCTCTGATGCAATGGAAAGCAGCCTTGGCGAACCGGGCACCGGCGAAACCGAATAGCCCTGGAGCAGCAGGAGTGGCTTAGCCCTCCTCTTGCTTTTCCGCATCGCGCACGATGTTCTTGATGGTGGCCGGGAAAATGGCGCCATGGAAGGGGAATACCGCCCACCAATAGCAGCGTCCTGCCAGGCCGCGCGGGAAGAACACCGCACGCTGGATCAGTTCCGTTCGCCCCTCGCTGTCCTTCCCGATGCGGTAATCCAGCCAGGCCCGCCCCGGGGTGCGCATCTCCGCGCGCAGGCGCAGCAGGCTGTTCTCCTCCAGGGCTTCCACGCGCCACCAATCCAGCACATCTCCCAGCGCCAAGGTGCTGTGCGAGCGCCTGCCGCGCCGTGAGCCTACGCCTCCCGCCAGCTTGTCCATCAGGCCGCGCAGCTTCCACAGGGCGGGGAAGGCGAAATAGTGCGAATCCCCGCCAAGCCGCTGCAGCACGCTGAACAGCTGCGCCGCGGTGGCGGTGGTGCTGATCCGGCGGATGTCCGTGTAGGCCTTGCGCCCTGCCCAGTCCGGGTCTGAAGGCAGCGGTTCGGCCGGGGCAGCGATCGGCTGGGCGGTAGCCCAGCTGGTTTGCACCGCATCAGCATCCATCTTCTCCAGCGCCAGCTGCACCGCCCGCGGATAGTCGCACAGCCCTTCGGCTGGCGGGGCAATCAGCGCATCGATCTCCCGCGAGCCCATCACGCAATCATGCTGCAGCGACTGCACCAGCGCGGATGCCAATGTGTGCGGCAACGGCGTCACCAGATTCACCCAGTGCGAGGCCAGCCGCGGGGTCAGCAGCGGCAGCGGCCAGATGCTCGGCTCGCGCAGGCCGGCCACCCGGGCATAGATCTTCATCAGCTGGGCGTAGCTGTAGGTGCTTGGCCCGCCGATGTCATAGGTGCCCTGCGCGGGTTCCGCCAGCTCGGCGCAGGCCGCAAGGTAGTGCAGGGTGTCGCGGATGGCGATGGGCTGCACCTGGTTCAGCACCCATCGTGGTGCCGGCATTACCGGCAGCACATCGCTCAGGTGCCTGACCATTTCGAAACTGGCTGAGCCCGAGCCGATCACCAGGCCTGCCTGGAGCACCAGGGTGCTGGCGGCCTCCGACAGGATTTCTCCCACGGCCACCCGTGATGCCAGATGCTCGCTGAGTTCGCCGGCGGGATGCAGGCCCGAGAGATAGACCAGCTGGCCGACCGATTGCTCCCGCGCGGCCTGCGCCACAACCTGTGCGCAGGCTTTCTCCTGGGCCGCGAAATCTCGGGTTCCCGACATCGAGTGCACCAGGTAGTAGAGCAGGTCCACGTCCTTGCAGAGCCGGGCCACGGCGTCCCGATCCTGCAGGTCACCCTCGACGACTTCCACCTGGCTGCGCCAGGGTATATCGCGCAGGCGCTGAGCATCACGGGTGAACACCCTGACCTGGTGCCCATTGCTCAACAGCAGCGGCACCAGCCGTCCGCCAATATATCCGCTGGCTCCGGTTACCGCGATCAAGCTCATGGCGCCGTCACCCCGCGCTGGCGCCAGGCGATGGCCAGCGAGCCGAGAAGCAGCAATGCCGCGCAGCCCAAGCCGGCGTAGCCCACCAGCTCGGACTGGTTGCTGCCGGCCAGCCGGCTCGCGCCGATCCAGGCCAGGCCCCAGGCGATGGCCACCGCGGTGAAAATCCTGCCCGAGTAGGCGGTGATTCCTAGACCGATGCCCGCAGCCGCTACCAGCAGCACCACAGCCAACCCTGGCGCCCAGGAAGCGCCTTCGCCAACGCCCAGCGAGAGCAGCCACGCTGCCATGTTGGCGATGCTGGCCACGCAGACCCAGCCCAGGTAGATGCCGAAAGTCAGCCACATGATCCAGTGCTCGGTGCGCGAGCCAGGGGTGCCGGCCATCATGATGGTCAGCATCCAAGCCAGGCAGGCAACCAGGGCGAAGATCACCGCGACGCTTACTGCCAGCCAGCCAAGCTGCACGACGGCAATCCAGGCGGCATTAAGCAATGCCGAAAGCAGCGCAGGCATCCGCAGCCGGGCCGCCCAGGCCGAGCGGCGCCCGGCGGACGTGAGCTGGAAAATTCCGTAGACGGCCAGTCCGGCATAGATTACGCTCCAGATGGAGAACGCCGGGCCGGCCGGTGCCAGCAAAGTAGAATCGGCACTGAGATAGCCGCCGGCTACCTGCTGGATCGGTGTCCCGCCGAGGGCCCCGCTGCCGATGAACGAGACGGCGATGGCCAGAACCAGTGCCAGCGCCGTGATCACCGGCAACGTCCACGATGCCGAGGCCGTTCGGGCCGGCAGGGGGAAATCGGGGGAATTGGTTGAACTGCTCATCGTGCGCTCCTGAAAGGTCGATGGAAAGTTTTTCCCGTATCGGGTCGACAAAACGAGATAGTTAAACCATGATGTATCTAGATAAGCTGAATATCAATAAGCCGAGAGAAGTGATCATGGAACGTCCAGCAGTGCTGACGACCTCGGAACTCTTCCGGGAGCTGTTGCGGCTGACGCGCTCCTACGCCCTGTGCGAGGCACGCTTGCGGCATCGGCTTGACCTGAACGATACAGACCTGCGCGCGGTGAACCTGCTGCGCTCCCTGCAAACACCCAGCTCCGGGCAACTGGCCCGCGAACTCGGGGTCTCATCGGCAGGAATCACCTCGGTCCTGGATCGGCTGGAGGCCCGCGGATTGGTGGAAAGACGGCATCACGCCTCGGACCGCCGGCGCACCTTGGTGGTCCCGGGACCCAATTTCCCTGTGTCCACCGGACCGGGACAGGTACTGCTTCGGCATCTGCACACCTTCAGTGCGCGACTCGACGAGCCGGATCGCCTCCGGCTGCGCGCCGAGCTGGAAGCTTCCCGGCGTGAACTGGACCAGCGGGAGACCGGGAGCAGTGAAGAACACCAAGCAACCACACCACAACCTGGGAGCAGGGAATCATGAGAACGCACACCACCACGCACCAGTCCCTGCCGGCCCCAACAGCGCCAGCGCGCACTGCGCTATCGCAAACCGCACCGGCCGCGCGCGGGCTCATCGATGACGCCACCCGGCAGGCCATCAGCGACCGGCTGGAGCTTCTGGCCATCCAGGCCCAGCGGCGCAGCGCCGCCTACTCGGAGCAGACCGCGCTGCTCTGGTCGCGAATCGGCGCACGCCTGGGAACCGGCAAGCTCATGCGGCCAGGGATGGTGATGCTCGGATACCGGGCGTTCGGCGGACGCAACGAAGCCCGCGCCATCGACCTGGGCTGCGCCTTCGAGCTGCTGCACGCGGCCCTCTTGATCCACGATGACGTGGTGGACCGCGACTTCGTCCGCCGCGGAGAGCCGACCATCTCCGCGCTCTACCGCGACCACGCGCTGGCCAACGGGCGGAATCCTGCCGATGCCGAGCATGCGGGCAATTCGGTGGGCATCATCGCCGGGGACCTGCTGATCAGCGAGGCGATCAAGCTCGCCGCCCGCGCCGCGGCCGGCAGCGATGCCGAAGCCGACGTGGAGCAAGCCTTCTTCCAAGCCATCGAGCAGGCAGGCGCCGGGGAACTCGAAGACCTGCTCTACTCGCTGGGCCCTGCACCTGCCACCACCAGCCAGGTGCTGCGCATGGAGCAGATGAAAACCGCCGCCTACTCCTTCCAGCTGCCGCTGCAGGCAGGAGCTCTGCTGGCCGGAGCGCACCCCGTGCAGGCCGAAGCCCTCGGCACGGTGGGATGCCAGCTCGGCGTGGCCTACCAGATCATCGACGACGTGCTGGGCACCTTCGGTGATCCGACGCGCACCGGCAAGCCGGTGGAATCTGATCTGCGCGAATTCAAGAGCACCATCCTGCTGGCCCTGGCCAGCGAGCAACCAGAATTCTCCGCACTGTTTAATGGATTCCGCGAGGGAACGGTGGATGCCGGCAGGATCCGCCAGGAGCTGGCGGCGCAGGGAGCAGAGCGCTTCGCCCGCCAGCTGGCTGCGCAGCTGTGCTCGCGGGCCACCGGCTCCGCCGCCTTCCTGGACTTGCCCGAAGAAGCCCGCACGCTGCTGCTCGAATGCACCAGCCTGATCCTGGAGCGAAGCAGCTGAACACCATGAAACGCGATACTTCCCTGAAGCCCGCTGCCGGCACCGCCGCCCTGGAGCACTACTCGCGCGCCGCCCAGCGCAGCGCACGGGTGGTGCTGGGCGAATACTCCACCTCGTTCTCGCTGGCCTGCAGGATGCTGGATGCCGGCAGTGCCCGGCACATTGCCAATATCTACGCGCTGGTGCGCCTGGCTGATGAGATCGTGGACGGGGTGGCCTGCCAGGCCGGCCTGGATGACCAGGCCATCGGAGGCTGCCTCGACGAGCTGGAAGCCGAGACCCTGCGCGCGATGGACCGCGGCTACAGCACCAACATGGTGGTCCATGCCTTCGCAATCTCCGCCCGGGCCACCGGCATCAACGCCGCGCTCACCGGCCCGTTCTTCGCATCCATGCGCGCGGACCTCTCCACCGGGCAGCACGACGCGCGCAGCCTAGAGGATTACATCTACGGCTCGGCCGAAGTCATCGGGCTGATGTGCCTGCGGGTCTTCCAGACGATGCCCGGCGCACCTGAACTGGACCGGGCCGAGGAGCAGCAGGCCCGCCAGGCTGCCCGCAGCCTAGGCGCGGCCTTCCAGAAGGTCAACTTCCTGCGCGATCTGGCCGAAGACAGCCAGGACTTGGGACGCAGCTACTTTCCCGGGATCAACCCGGCCCGCTTCGACGAGCAGGCCAAGGCGCTGCTGGTGGAGCAGATCGAGCAGGACCTGGCCCAAGCCCGCTCCGGGATGCCGTATCTGGCCCCGTCAGCGGCCCGGGCGGTGCGCCTGGCCCATGACCTGTTCCGCGAACTGAATTCCCAGCTGGACAAGGCCGACGCCGCCGACCTGCTGCGCACCCGCATCTCGGTCTCCACCCCGCGCAAGGCGCTGATCGCCGCCCGCGTGCTGCTGGGAACCAGCCGCAGCGCGCACCGCAAGCAACTCATGGAAAGAGCACGCAGATGAAGAACGAAAACCCGGATGTCGTCGTCATCGGGGCAGGCTTCTCCGGCCTGGCCAGCGCCGGGCTGCTGGCCGCCCGGGGCTGCAAGGTCACCGTCATCGAGCAGCAGCCGCATCCTGGCGGACGCTCAGGACGCTTGGAACGCGAAGGATTCCGCTTCGACACCGGGCCCTCCTGGTACCTGATGCCCGAGGTCTTCGAGCATTGGTTCCGGCTCATGGGCACCAGCGCCAGCGAACAGCTTCAGCTGCGCGAGCTGGATCCCGGCTACCGCGTCTTCTTCCAGCACCGCGACGCACCCGTGGACGTGGGCACCGGCGCCGCGGCCAGCGCCCTGTTCGAAGCCCTGGAACCGGGCAGCGCTCCAGCACTGGCGCGCTACCTGCGCACCGCGAAGGAAGGCTACGAACTGGCCCTGGAGCATTTCCTCTACGATGATTTCAGCTCGCTGACCGGGCTGCTGCACCCGAAGATCCTGCGCCGTGCCCCGCAGCTGGCCAAGCTGCTGGCCACCAGCCTGGCAGGCCATGCCGCCCGGCGTTTTGCCAGCACCGAGATCCGCCAGCTGCTCGGCTACCCGGCGGTGTTCCTGGGCTCCAGCCCGAAGCGCACCCCAGCGCTCTACCAGCTGATGAGCCACCTGGATCTGGCCGACGGGGTCAAATACCCGATGGGAGGCTTCGCCGCCGTGGCCGATGCGATGGCCGCACTGGCACAGAAGCACGGCGCATCCATCCACCTCTCATCCACCGCAACGGCCATTGAAACCAGCCCGGGAAAGCACCCGCGGGTCACCGCGGTGCGCTGGATCGATGAGCACGGCAAGGCGCAGCGCACCGAAGCCACGCATGTCATCGGAGCCGCGGACGTGCGCCACCTGGACGGCGAGCTGCTACCCGAAGAACTGCAGACCCATACCGCCAAGAGCTTCCAGCGCAAGGATCCCGGCCCCAGCGCGGTGCTGCTCTGCCTGGGGGTCAAAGGCAAGCTGCCCCAGCTGGAACACCACAACCTGATGTTCACCACCGACTGGGACGAGAACTTCTCGCGCATCCGCAATGGGCAGGCGCTGCAGGAAGAAACCAGCATCTATGTCTGCAAGCCCAGCGCCACCGACCCGGACGTGGCACCGGAGGGCTGCGAGAACCTGTTCATCCTGGTCCCAGCCCCGGCCGTGCCCGGATGGGGGATGGGCGCCGCCGATGGCGCAGGAGCCGCCATGGTCGAGGCGGTGGCCGACGCTGCCATCGACCAGCTGGCCTCCTGGGCCGGCATCGAGGATTTGCGGTCGCGGATCGTGGTGCGCCAGAGCATCGGCCCGGGGGACTTCGCCGCCCAGTATGGCGCCTTCAAGGGCGGTGCGCTGGGCTTGGCCCATACCCTGGGGCAAAGCGCCATGCTGCGTCCGGGCAACCGCAGCGCCACCGTGCGCGGATTGTACTATGCCGGCAGCACGGTGCGCCCCGGAATCGGGGTGCCGATGTGCCTGATCAGCGGGGAGCTGGCGGCCAAGGCGGTGCTCGGTGTCCCCGGTGCCGGGCCGATGGCCGAAAGCGGTGCTGCAACGCTGGCGCAGGAGGCCGGAGCGTGATCTATTTGGGCATCCTGTTGTTTCTGCTTGCCTGCATGGTGCTGCTGGATGCCAAGGGGAAGCTGTTTCTCTTCCGCCACCCCGTGCGCGGGATCCTGGCCCTTGCGCTGGGCACTGGATTCTTCGTGCTCTGGGATGTGCTGGCCATCAGGCAGGGCATCTTCCTGCACAAGGAATCGCAGCTCATGACCGGGATCATGGTGGGCGAGCAGTTCCCGCTGGAAGAAGTCTTCTTCCTCATCTTCCTGTGCTACTGCGCGATGATCGCCTTCGCCGGCCTGCCGATGCTGGTCCGCGGGCTGCGAGGTGAGCGGCATGTTCCTTGAATTGAGCTTCTGCTTCCTTGCCGCGGCCATGGCCATCTTCGCCGCCGGGCTGGCCGCCAGCAAGCAGCACCTGCGCACGGTGATCAAGCCGCTGGGCGCCGCATTGGCCGTGATGCTGGTGCTCACCGCGATTTTCGACAACCTGATGATTTACGCCGGGCTGTTCGGCTACGGCAGCGGCACGCTGTCCGGGGTGCATATTGGTTTGGCCCCGCTCGAGGACTTTTTCTATGCCGCCTGTGCGGTCTTCCTTATCCCCGGACTGTGGTGGCTGCTCGGCGCAGGCAGAAAGGATGCTTCATGATCCGCGGAATCGTTGCCAGCTCGCGGCCCATTTCCTGGGTGAATACCGCCTACCCGTTTGCCGCCGCCTTTCTGCTGGCCGGCGGGGGAGTTGATTGGCGCTTGGCCGTGGGCACGGTGTTCTTCCTGTTTCCCTACAATCTGCTGATGTACGGCATCAACGACGTCTTCGACTACGAATCGGATCTGCGCAATCCACGCAAGGGCGGAATCGAGGGCGCGCTGCTGTCCCGGCAGAGCCACAAGGCGCTGCTCGTCGCCTGCGTTGCGTGCGCCGTTCCGTTCCTCGCGGTGCTCGCAGCGGCGGGAAGCCTGGTGGCCAACCTCGTGCTGGCCGTGTCCATCTTCGCCGTGCTGGCCTATTCGGCACCGCGGCTGCGCTTCAAGGAACGGCCCGGGCTGGACTCGCTGACCAGCGCGGTGCATTTCGTTTCGCCGGCGGTCTACGGCTGGGTGCTCGCTGGTGCCAGCGTGCAGCCCGGGCAGTGGCTGGTCTTTGGCGCGTTCCTGCTGTGGGGGATGGCCAGCCATGCCCTCGGCGCAATCCAGGACATCATTCCAGATCGCCAGGGCGGCCTGTCTTCGATTGCCACCGCCTTGTCCGCCCGCACCACCATCTGGCTGGTCCTTGCCGGCTATGTGCTGGCCGGAGTGCTGGTGGCCGCCGGGGTGCAGGGGATCGGCCGCTGGGCGTCGTTGCTGGCCCTGCCCTATGTGCTCAACGTCCTACCGCATCTTGGGGTCAGCGACGTGAGCTCGGGTACGGTTAATCGAGGATGGAAGAGATTCTTGTGGATCAACTACCTGTGCGGTTTCCTGCTGACCATGCTCCTGATCTTTTCGGCACTTTTCACCTAACTAGACCCGGATGGGGAATCAAGGATTTCAATGGATGTCATTTTGCTTTCGGAGGATGGCCAGCCAATCGGCGTGCGACCGAAAGAACTGGTCCACACCACGGATACCGTGCTGCACCAGGCATTCTCGTGCCATGTGCGCAATGCCGCCGGCCAGGTGCTGGTGACCCGCCGCGCACTGTCCAAGGTGACCTGGCCAGGGGTATGGACCAATTCCTTCTGCGGGCATCCGCAGCCCGGTGAAAGCTTCGAGGAAGCCATTGCCCGCCATGCGGCCCATGAGCTCGGCTTCAGGGTCAGTGGCATCGAGTCGGCGCTGCCGGATTTCCGCTATCGCGCCGTGGATGCCTCGGGCATTGTGGAGAATGAAATCTGCCCGGTCTTCACCGCCGTGATTGACAGCGAGATCACCGCGAACCCGGATGAAGTCATGGACTACTGCTGGGTGGATCCGGCGCAGCTGGGCGCAGCCCTGCGAGCAACTCCGTGGGCCTTCAGCCCGTGGCTGGTGATGCAGGCCGAGGAGCTCTCCCTGTACCAGGCCGCGCAAGGCTGATCCCGCGCGCGGCGCCGGCATGAACGCCGGTTCGGTAATGGCCTGTGGAGATGTCCTGGCCATGGGCTAGGCTCAATTGCATGGTGCTTCAAGTAATTGCTGCCGGTATCAAGCGGCGCTCAAAGGCCAGACATGCCATGGGCAAAACCGGCGTCGTAGCTGCCGGACTGGTGCTGGCAACGTGCCTGTCCGGCTGCACGCCGCTGCAGTTCGAAGCATCCGACCGCATCCCGGGCGCAAAGGCGACGATCGCGGCGCTGCCGAAGTATGCCGATAACCTGGAGGAAGTCGAGGGCCGGCAGGAATGGGCTGATCAGAAAATCTTCCAGTACCTCAACGGCCAGGGCGCTGCGGGATTCCATTCATTCGCCAAGGATTCCATCCAATACGCCACCGTCGGCTGGCTTTCTCCGGTCCAGGGCGTGCTCGCCATAGTTGTGGAGGGCAGCGGCTGGATTGCCGATGGCAGTGCCGTCCGCTATGCCGAACTGGTCATCACATCCGTCGGCTACGAATCAAGCGAGTTGGACCGGGTCGAGATTATCACCGTAGAAGGCGAGTTGCTCGCTTCCGACTACCGCGGGAATCACCCCGGGGCGCTGTGAATGAAAGGCCACCTCGCCGCAGGGCTCGCGATGGAGCTGGCAGGCGAGATGGCCTTCTCGTTTTGGGATGCTGTTGCTGCTTATACGAAGTTCTCGGTGCCTTCGATGGTGTTCATGAAGTGATCCATGAAATCGGCGAAGTCTTCAGCATCCGATTTCTGGTCGAGCGTGGCACCAATGCTGATCGCGTCATCCACATGCAAGTCGATGCTCGGTGCTTCAGGAACACTGAAGCGGAACACCCGGCCGGTAGAGATCGCAATCTCGTAGCCGCCATCGCTCAGCTCGGCCAGCTGGTTCACGTTCGTGTTGTTGATGTTGATGGCATCTTCGGAGGCTTCCAAGCTGCTTGCATTGACTGGCGCAATAATCAGCTCCGCCGGCTGGCGTCGATATCCGATGACCTTGAGCCCCCCGGAGCCGGCGATGCCGGTGGCCGCCACGAGATTGTAGCTGGCGAAATTGGGGATCTGCGAGTCAAAAGCCTCGTGGAGGCGGTCCTTGACCTGCTGGGTCGGATTTTCGTCTGGGCGCTTGTCCATACCCCTTACTCTACCGATAAGTTTGGACAATTTGATCAGTCGCCACATTTATCGAAATATGTCATCGACACGTCATGGGTTATCTGATTGGTCATATTGACTTCTAGAATGGGATTAATGAGCCAAGATGCTAATTGAGTCAAGACGCCATGCGCACGTGTGGCCACTGGCCCAATTCATGCCATTCTTGGCTTAAAGCTGCAAGCGAAACCATCTGCAAGGCAGGCGGTTTCCTTGGGGCAAGGGCTGCGAGCTGGATTAATCGCATCCCTGGCAGTTGGTGCTTGTCTCCAGCTAACCCCGCTTCGACAGGCGCTTTCAGTGCCCGGGAAGCGAAATGGCCAAAGTCTGAACGTGGGGACGCGTCCAATCTTTGGACATTCATCTCATATAATGAGATAAACAGGGTGTCTAGTTGCTCTTTGCCGTGAGGTGGAGAAAACTAGAGGCATGCAAATAAACACCGATGTACTACTAGTTATCAGGCGCGGAGCCTGAGGCGCTGTCCAACACCACGGACGGTACACCGGTAACGCGCAAGCCCCCTTTCGTCATCAGTGACGGCCGCGGGGCGTTTTTTATGCGTAAACGAAGAGATAGAAATGGAAAGGATCCCGATGAGCAACTCAACACCCGCCAATCCGGCGTCGGTTGCGAAGTCAATCAATCGAACCAAGGATGCCGCCGCCGCTGTCTCTTCCGTCGTGGAAGCTTCGAACCCGGTACAGGGTCCGAATAATATCGTTGCTCCCACACAGATGACGGGCTCACAAGCCATCGTCCGCTCGCTGGAAGAAATGGGCGTCAAAGACGTCTTCGGATTACCAGGTGGGGCCATCCTTCCCACTTACGATCCACTGATGGATTCGACCAAGATTAACCACGTCTTGGTCCGCCACGAACAGGGTGCAGGCCATGCCGCACAGGGTTACGCCATGGTGAGCGGGGAAGTGGGCGTCTGCATCGCCACTTCCGGTCCAGGCGCAACCAACCTCGTCACCGCACTGGCCGATGCCAATATGGACTCGGTCCCAATGGTGGCCATCACCGGTCAGGTCAATAGCGCTTTCATTGGCTCTGACGCATTCCAGGAAGCAGACATTGTCGGCATCACGATGCCGATCACCAAGCACGCTTTCCTGGTCACCAACGCAGAGGACATTCCTCGCACGCTGGCCAGCGCGTTCTACTTGGCGCAGACCGGCCGTCCCGGTCCGGTGCTGGTGGATATCACCAAGGATGCGCAGACATCCGAGATGACCTTCTCCTGGCCGCCCAAGGTGGACCTGCCCGGCTACCGCGTGGTCACCCGTGGCCACAACAAGCAGCTGCGCGAAGCCGCCAAGCTCATCGCTTCGGCAACCCGCCCGGTGCTGTACGTCGGTGGCGGCGTGATCAAGGCCAACGCGCACGAGCAGCTGAAGGAGTTTGCGGAATTCATCAACGCACCGGTGGTCACCACCCTGACCGCCCGCGGCGCATTCCCGGACTCGCATGAACAGCATGTGGGCATGCCGGGCATGCACGGCGCCGTGTCCGCAGTGACCGCGCTGCAGCAGGCAGACCTGCTGATCACCCTCGGTGCCCGCTTCGATGACCGCGTCACCGGCGTGCTCTCCACCTTCGCGCCGAACGCCAAGGTGATCCACGCCGATATCGATCCAGCGGAAATCTCCAAGAACCGCGTGGCCGATGTGCCGATCGTGGGTTCGCTGGATGAAATCATCCCGCAGCTGCACGAAGCCTGCGCCGCACGCTTCGAGAACGAAGCCCAGCAGGATCTGACCGGCTGGTGGGGACTGCTCAACCGCCTGCGCGAAACCTACCCGATCGGCTACACCGAAACCCACGATGGCCTCTCGGCTCCGCAGAATGTTATCCAGCGAATCGGCGAGCTGACCGGTCCGGAAGGCGTATACGTGGCTGGCGTGGGCCAGCACCAGATGTGGGCCGCGCAGTTCGTGAAGTACGAGCGTCCGCGCTCGTGGCTGAACTCCGCAGGCCTGGGCACCATGGGCTACTCGGTGCCGGCTGCGATGGGTGCCAAGGTGGCGCAGCCGGACCGCGTGGTCTGGGCCGTTGACGGCGACGGCTGCTTCCAGATGACCAACCAGGAGCTGGCCACCTGCGTGATCAACCAGATCCCGATCAAGGTTGCGGTGATCAACAACTCGTCGCTGGGAATGGTCCGCCAGTGGCAGACCCTGTTCTACGATGGCCGCTACTCCAACACCGATTTGAACACCGGGCACGGAACCGCCCGGATTCCCGACTTCGTGAAGCTGGCAGACGCCTACGGCTGCGTGGGCCTGCGCTGCGAACGCGACGAGGACATCGATGCGACCATCCAGAAGGCATTGGAAATCAATGACCGCCCGGTAGTCATCGACTTCGTGGTCTCGGCCGATTCCATGGTGTGGCCGATGGTTCCGTCGGGAGTCAGCAACGACCAGATCCAGATTGCCCGCGGCATGACCCCTGAATGGGAAGAGGAGGACTAGAACATGGCAAAGCATACGCTTTCGGTACTGGTTGAAGACGTTCCCGGCGTGCTGACCCGCGTCGCCAGCCTCTTCGCCCGCCGTGCCTTCAACATTCACTCGCTGGCCGTGGGCCCGACGGAAATTGCCGGCATCAGCCGCATGACCGTGGTGGTCGACGCCGAGGGGGATTCCCTGGAACAGGTCACCAAGCAGCTGAACAAGCTGGTCAACGTGATCAAGATCGTGGAACTGCTGCCGGAAACCTCGGTGCAGCGTGACCACATCATGATCAAGGTGCGAGCCGATGCAACGACCCGTCTGCAGGTCACCCAGGCCGCGGAACTGTTCCGTGCTTCGGTGATCGATGTATCCACCGACTCGCTGGTCGTGGAGGCCACCGGCAACGCCGCGAAGATCGATGCGCTGCTGGCAGTGCTTGAGCCTTTCGGCATCCGCGAGATCGTCCAGGCAGGAACGCTGGCTGTGGGCCGCGGATCAAAGTCCATGAGCGACCGCGCCTTGAAGACGATTTCCGCCTAGGCGCAACGACTTCAAGAGACACGAACTACAAAATTAAGATACTTGGCACCTAGCTTGGAAGTAAGCAACAGTGCCTCAGCAAAGACTTCTTCACCAGAAGCACATATAAGGAGAATTACAGTGGCTGATCTGTATTACGAAGACGACGCAGACCTCTCGATCATCCAGGGCAAGAAGGTAGCCATCATCGGCTACGGCTCCCAGGGCCACGCCCACGCACTGAGCCTGCGCGACTCGGGTGTCGAAATCACCGTTGGCCTGGCCGAGGGCTCGAAGTCCCGCGCCAAGGCTGAGGCCGAAGGCCTGAAGGTCGCCACCGTCGCCGAGGCAGCAGCCTGGGCAGACGTCATCATGATCCTGACCCCGGACCAGGTCCAGGCCCAGGTCTACACCGAGTCGATCGCCGAGCACCTCGAAGAGGGCAACGCCCTGTTCTTCGGCCACGGCTTCAACATCCGCTTCGGCTTCATCCAGCCACCAGCCAACGTTGACGTTGCCCTGGTTGCCCCTAAGGCACCAGGCCACACCGTGCGCCGCGAATTCGAAGCCGGCCGCGGCATCCCTGACCTGATCGCCGTGGAGCAGAACTTCACCGGCGGCGCCAAGGAACTGGCTCTGTCCTACGCAGCAGGCATCGGCGGCACCCGCGCCGGCGTCATCGAGACCACCTTCACCGAAGAGACCGAAACCGACCTGTTCGGCGAGCAGGCTGTGCTCTGCGGCGGTACCTCCCAGCTGGTCCAGTACGGCTTCGAGGTCCTGACCGAAGCCGGCTACAAGCCGGAGATCGCCTACTTCGAGGTGCTCCACGAGCTGAAGCTGATCGTCGACCTGATGTGGGAAGGCGGCATCGCCAAGCAGCGCTGGTCGATCTCCGACACCGCTGAGTACGGCGACTACGTCTCCGGCCCACGCGTGATCACCCCAGAGGTGAAGGAAAACATGAAGGCTGTCCTGGCTGATATCCAGTCCGGCGCTTTCGCAAACCGCTTCATGGAAGACCAGAAGGCTGGCGCTCCTGAGTTCAAGGAACTGCGTGCCAAGGGCGAAGCGCATCCGATCGAGACCACCGGCCGCGAACTGCGCTCGCTGTTCTCCTGGATCTCGGATGCATCCTCGGACGACTACGTGGACGGTTCTGTAGCCCGCTAATTTCAGGCGCAGCCTGGCCTGGTCGCCCGGCGACTGGGAACAGAATAGGCAACGGCGGCCGCTTCCTTCGGGAAGGGGCCGCCTTGCCTATTGTTTTGGATTTGCGAGCCATATTGGCCAGGGATGCGAACGCCTCACCTACGAGTTGAGGGGACCAGCTTCCTCGGCTGGCTTCACCCGGCCAGCCATGTAAACCCACAGGGCCGAGAAGACCAGAGCGGCACCGGCAAAGACTGCCCACCAGGGGAAGCCCGGAATGTCCGGGGTCTTGCCGCTGGCCTCGATATCCGCGATGGGGGTCGGCAGGATACGCTCCGCTGTCACCAGCATGCGGTGGGAATTAATTCCCAGCGGAGTGCAGGTCACGAGGGTAGCCAAGTCGTGACCGAATCTCGGGATGAGAGCCTTGGATTCGTCAGGAAGCACCGTCTGGGTTTCGAAAACCTTGTAGGTCAACACCTCGCCGAAAACTTCGATGGTGAAGGTGTCTCCAATTTCCAGGTTGGGCAAATCATTGAACAGGGTCGCTTCGGGCAGTCCCCGGTGCGCGGTCAGCACCGTATGCCGCGAGATGCCGCCCACCGGCAAGGCGGTGCCTTCCAGGTGGCCTACACCGCGTTCGAGCGTCGCCGCATCGGTGCCGTGATAGATCGGCAGGTCAACGTTGATGGCTGGGATACGCAGTCGTCCCATCAGTCCATCACTGCTGACGTTCAGCAGATCGTCGTACCGCAGTCCAGATGCTGTGCGGCCGTCACTGGTTGGCACGTTGCTGCTGGGGGAGAGCAACGCCCCGCCCACGAGCTTCTCGTTGTACTCCTGCGCCCTTGCCACTTCCTTGTGCAGAAGCTCAGGCTCCTCGGCAGAAATGTCGGAGTTGATGACTCCAATGGTCTGGGATTGATTGTATTGCGCGAACCAGCTGGCCGTAGTCGGGTACAGCAGGGTCAGGCTACCAAGGAGAAAGACGAGAGCTATCACCAAAGTTGCCTTCGGAAGCTTCCATCTTTGCGGCTTCCCGGAAGCTAGGGAATGAGCCGAGTGCATGGTGGTCATTTGCCGTCCTGGTTTCTAGACCGTTGAAGTTGGCGAATAGTGCTTCTGAAACGGCTAAGTGGCGGGAGGCATGGTGCCTCCCACCACTTAGTGAGTTGCGGGATCGCCGCTGAGGGAACTAGTTCCCTTGGCGTGCCCGGCGGCGCTGCAGCAGGGCGCCGCCAGCGGCCACGCCCATCAGGCCGACACCGGCAATCGAGAACAGCATGGTTCCCTGTGCACCGGTCATTGGCAGGTTAGGACCCACTGGCTTGTGGTTGGTGACCTCGTTGGTGGTGACCTCGCCACCATTGACGATCAGTTCACCGGACCAAGGGTTGGCTGGCAGCACGTAGCCGGCCGGTGCCTTGGTTTCCAGAACCCAGTAGTTCTCGGTGGCGTCGCCCTCGATGCCAAGGTGCAGCTGCCAGATGATCTCGCCGTTCTCGTTGGATACGCCCGTGGCCAGTGGTTCGCCAGTTGGCTGGCCATCAACTGGAGCCTCTGCGTACAGCTCGAACTCGGCGCCCGGCAGGATCTTCTGGTCTTCATCCATCTTGATCAGCTTCAGGGTACCCAGGTTGGTGGTGGCCGGGTCGTTGTCGCTGGTACCGTTGATGGTCACAGTGGCATCGTTGGTGATCTTGCCATCCTCTGGAATGGCGGTGACCTTGGTTTTCAGCACTGCGGTTACGGTGGTGGCCCCGGCACCATCCAGCTTCAGCAAGCCGGCTGCGGTGAGGGTGATCTCCGTGTTGTCATCCGAGATGGTGTAGTCGCCAGCTACTAGTGGCGTACCACCGATGGAGACGGACTCCCATGCAATGAATTCGAGCCCGGTGGGCAGAACATCGGTCAGCTTGAAGGACTTGTACGGCAGCGGGGAAGCCGGAACTTCGGTTTCCAGGGTCCAGGTGACGGGAGCACCCATGAGCAGCGCTTCATCATCCACGGTCTTCACGATGTTGATCTCGTTCAGCGTGTTCTTCGGGTAGACATGCACGTCGTAGTTCCACGCGCCATTCTCTTGCGGATTAGGCACGGAAACATAGAACGGTGCGCTCTTGTCCTTGATCAGGTTGTTGCCCGAATCGGTCTCGGTGACCAGGTACAGGCCGAGCTTCAGACCCGACAGGGTGGCGACGCCGTTGACATTGGTGGTCACTGCCTGGCCAACGCCAAGATCGTAACCGTCGGCCAGCGGAAGGCTAGGGGTCGTCCCCAGCGCCTCGGCGAGCTTCCAGCCTTGGGCGGTGCTCAGATCCAGCTCGACCCCGTCATGCAAGACCGGCTGGATAGTGAAGGTGACACCCTCCAAGATCGGCTGAGGATCCTCCGGCAGCGCGGTGCCGTCGCCAGCCTCTCCTGGGGCAGCAGCGGACTTGTGGATGGTGATCGACCCCAGCTTGCTGCCGTCGATGTTTCCGGTTTCAGCGGCGTTTGCGGCGGTGGCCCCCAAGAATCCAACGCCTGCCAGCGCCAATGCGCTGGCTCCGGCAAGAAGCTTGCCGATTTTCTGTTCGGTGAACACGTTCTCTCCCTAGTGAAGTGTTTGCGAATGGTGCGCTGCCGGCCCCCCAAAATGAATCCGGCAGCGCGTGGTGATGTGGTGGTTCGAGGACCTAGCGAATCGTGCGATTACGCCGGGTAGTCCAGAACCGGGTCCCTAGCGCGCCAAGCCCCAGCGTGAGGAGCGTGCCGCCTAGAAGATATACGTGGTCCCGTCCGATGCCGCCGGTCAGCGGCAGGGCCGGTCCCTCCTGTTGCTCGTTGACGACTGCAGCAAGTTCAACCTGCAGTTCATCACCGGCCACAGTGAAATCGATGCTTGGATTTTCTCCGAGCTTGTAGCCCGGAGGTGCCAAGGTTTCGGTCAAGGTGTAGTTGCCCCACTTAAGGTCTTCCAGCATGAAGTGGCCAGCTCGTGGATCCAGATCCGGCCCGGCGCATCCCTCCTCGGTGCAGTCGGTGATGGCTACGGCTGTGCCGGCATCAGGTCCGGTCAGTTCCCATTCGGATCCTGCCAGGAACCCGGACTGCGCATCGGTCTTGGTCCAGGTGACTGCGCCCGGATTCGCGGTGTTCACGATGGTGCAGGTGGCTTCCTGGCCGAGTTCCAATTTGAGCTTGCCGTCCGCGTAGCTGCCGGTGCCCTCGCAAGTCCATGCGCCGGCCGCATAGCCTGCCGGACCGTTCTCCGACAAGGTGTAGTTTCCGACCGGCACCTCGGCCTTTGTCACCGCAGCATCGCCGGTCTTGCCGGTTGACACGGACTCGTGGTCGATGCCCGTTGCAGTCAGGGTCCAGTCGTCGCGAGTGCTGGTGCCTGCAAACTCCTCGTTGTCGACCTTCTTGATGAGGGTCAATTGCTGGACGCAGCCAACCGTGTTGACAACCTTGACGACGTTTGGATCGGGATCACCGGTCATGGCATGGGCAGCTGTCTTGCCCTCGACGCCGTCGATGGTGGTGCTGGTCAGCGTGCACAGTGCCGGCAGGTCTTCGACAGTTTCAGCGATCGCGACCTCATCGCCGATCACGTAGCCGGTGATGGTGTCGCCGAATGCGGCCTCCTCGCCGTCCACGGTGAGCTTGGCGGTACCAACAGGCTGCTCGCCGTCCGGGTATTCAACCTCGTTGACAATCCACGTCTTGGTGACAGTTAATGCCACCTCGGCGGTATTTGTCAGCGTGCAGGTGACCTTGTCGCCAGCTGCAATGCTTACCGTCTTCTCGTCCAGCGACACCGGGTGGTTCTCGCCGCAGCTGATGCTGGTCAGGCGGTAGCCCTCGATACCCGAAGTCTCGCCCAGAGTGTAGGTGCCTGGCTTGACGCCCGCATCGGTGACAGCAGTCGAGCCGGTGGCACCGCTGAGCGGGGTAGGGCCCGTCGCGGTGAGCGTCCAGCTGTCCGCGGAGGCGTCGCCAACGACCTTCTTGACCAGGGTCAACTCAGTACAGGTCACCTTGTTGGTGATGGTGAAGCTATTGTGTCCGGCACCAAGCGTGTGCGATCCGATATCTCCGGAAGCGACGTTGGTGCAGCCTGCGGGCAAGGTGCCGACGGTTTCATCGATGGTGACAGTCTGTCCCTGCTCGTAGCTGGAGCCGTTGCTCCGGGTGGCGTAGCTGGTGCCGAAGACCGCATCGTCTCGGCCACCGAGCTTCAGTGCGGCGGTGAATCCGGCTGGCTGCTGCCCGTGGCTGTAGCTCTGGCCGTCAATCTCCCATATCTTATCGACCTGGACGCTTGAGCAGGTGCTCGGAATGCTCAATGCAATCGGCTTCACCCAGTCCTTCAGGGAAGAGGTATCACCCGAAGCGCTGGAACGGACATTGAGAGTTCCGTAGTTGCCGCTGCAATCCGCATTGCCGAACAGGGCCGTCAGGTTGAGGCTCATCTCGGCGAAGGCACCCTTGACCAGATTTCCGGTACGGTCGAAGTTTCCGATGGCCTTGTCATTCGCGATGCCGGTGAAGCCGGCGGTGCTGGACAGCCGGGTCCACGAACCAGTAGTGGCACCGGTTGAGTTCCACTCGTCGGCCCGAGTCAGGGTCAAGGTGTTGTTTCCGCCCTGCTCGATGAGCAGGCGCAAATCGCCGGTGCTGCGATTCGGAGACGGGGAATTAGGCGAGGAGTTCGGTTCGGCATTCAGCTCAATGACGAATTGAGTAGTGCCGTTCGCCGTAGCACGCTCGAAGCCGAAGAAGGCGTAGACGTTTCCGTCGACAGAACGCTGCGTGGCGTAGATTTTGGTGATGTCGGATTTGTCACCGGCGGTGTTGACGCCCTCGATCTCTTGTCCGGTCCAAGGCCAGTTGGTTTCGGAAGCGCCCTCTGTGAACTGCGTGCTGTCGTTGCTGCCGCTGCCGTCATTTGCGACAGGACCATTCAGTATCGTGGTCCAGTCCTCTGCGCCATTGGAGCAGAGGTTGCCGTCGATTTCGACGCCAGCAATGACTTCGGTAAGGAACTGCGTGTCAGTGCAGGTCGTAGTGCTTGCATTCATGAGCTGGTTTTGCTCCTGAAGCTTCATGTCGGGGCTCGCTGAAGCGGATTCTTTCGGCTTGGTACCGGGGCTCGGCGAAGAATCAGTGTTCTTTGGAGCCTTCGTAGCTTCTGGAATCAAAATTGGCGAAGGAGCAAGAGGCGGGACTGGAGCTGGCGAAGCGGATTGGCTCGGAGCGCTGGATGACTTCGGGCTCGGTGAGCTCGTCGGTTCCGGGCTCGCAGGGCTTTGAGCGGTTGGAGCTGCCGCCGTTTCAGATGGCGATGGAAGCTCCGGTTCTTCGGTCTTCAGAACTTCCTCTGCACTGGCGGATGCCGATGCGCCGGCCGAGCTTTCGCCAGCCGGGCCGCTTGTGCGCGAAATCTTGGTTCCCGAGTCCTGGGTCGGTTCGACGGTAGCGGTTAACTCCGTGTCAGCCTGGGCTGCGGCGGCCGCGGTAAGGGTCTGCGGTACCGCAGGCAAGGCAACTGACGCTGATAGCGCCAAGGCCAAGGAGGCACCGGAAATCGTCTTGAACGAAGATGTTCGCCAGAAAAACGGCGTGGATTGATGGCGGCGGTTCAATTTCCGACGCGCAACTCTGTCCCCAACAGGATTGCCAAACAAAAGAATTCCCCAATATCCGAGGACACTGGGGGTGCTAGACCTGGAGAACGCAGACTGGTGCGTAGAATTTGGCGCTCGTTTCCCAAAACGAGTGCCAAAATTGCAACCACTTGATCCCCACGATCAACTGGCTTTCCCCAAGTTTTGCCGGACCCCCAACATCCGTGCGAGTGATATGGCGACAGCGTATCGGATGAAATTCAATTTCGTCAACAACGAAGATTAATAAAACGATGCGGACGCTAAAATTGTTGGCTGGCAAGGCCGGGAAAACGCGATTTTTCTTGAAAACGGATATTGTGGGTTCTTAAAGAATCTAAGAAGTAACAAAAATGAACTTGAGTGGAGCTGAGCTGTGGCTGCTGGAACCAACTACGATGACTTCGCCCAGGCCTATGCGGATGAGAACGAGTCGAGCTTGCTCAATGCCTTTTACGAGCGTCCGGCCATGCTGCAGATGGCCGGCGAGGTCGCCGGGCGCAGGATCCTCGATATCGGGTGCGGGTCGGGACCGCTCGCGCATGAGCTCATGGCGCGCGGCGCATTAGTGAGCGGGTTCGATGCGAGCCAAGGGATGATCGACTTGGCGCGTGCGCGGCTCGGGGAGGGGGCCGATCTTCAGGTTGCCAATCTGGGGGGAGCAGCTGCCCTACGGTGCGGACTCCTTTGATGATGCCATCGCCTCGCTGGTCCTGCACTACCTGGAGGACTGGACGCGGGCACTGGCAGAAATCAGGCGTGTGCTCAAGCCTGGCGGCAGGCTCTTGCTCTCGCTGAACCATCCGATCTTGTACCCGTGGAATCACCCGGGTGAAGACTATTTCCAGCGGGTCCAGTACACCGATGAACTGTCCTTCGCCGGCCAGGCCGCGTCGCTGACCTATTGGCATCGGCCGCTGCATGAGACCATGACCGCCTTCCTGGAAGCAGGTTTCAGCATCGAGAAAGTCTGGGAGCCGCCTTATTCCAAGGACGCGCCCGAGCAGATCGTGCCCGAGAGGATACGCGAGCGGGATGCTTTCCTGAGCTTCATCTTCTTCGAGTTGCGGTCGGCCAAGTAGGCTTTGCTCCTCTTGGCGCCGGCAGATTCCGTGCCAGGAGGTGGACATCTGCCGGACCGGATGCCCGGCAGACGATTGATGGATTGGCGGATGAGGGAACTGCTGGGGAGCTTAGGGCGCTGGGCCTTGAGCGAGCCAGGCTGGTAGTACAACCCAGCATGGACTACGCCGGAGTCGCGTCCGGTCTGGTGGCTGGCCAGGGTTGCTTCCTTTTCCAACACCGTGACGTGATGGCCCGCGGTGGTGGACAGGGTGCGGGCTTTGGCAATGCCGAGGATCCCGCCGCCAATGATCCCGATACGTGTTTCCATGGCTCCCCAAGAAGTAAGTCCGCAACTCCTGGTGTAGCGGAGGATTCAGATGCTCACTGATGGTATCCGGACTGCATGAACACATACACGGGTGTGCATATTCGATACTTCAGGTAACGGCAGATCGGTGAATCTGGGGCAGCATGAGTGATGGCGCGACCCGCGTATATTTACCTGCAAATCCTATTGCTCAACTACAAGTTTTGAGTACAAGGAAATTTTCGGAAATCCACGAACAAAGCAGTCAGTGAAATTCCAAAAATCTGAAATGGTGGGCTTAGCTGTTAGCACCTGTCCACGTTTCTGGAGTACTCTAACGCAACACGCATTGCACGAGGCAGGGATTCCTGAGCAGTCGTCTTGGTACGAGAGGAACACTTTAGCGGATTCGACGGGGCTTTCGACAAAATATCGACAATGAAAGCCGGCCGCGAACCCCTAGCGATTCGGGAATTTGGCTGCCTATTACTTTCGTTTGTTTCATGTGGAAGATGATGGCTAGCGCTTTTTGTCGGTTAACGTGATGATCGCGGGCAAGCGATGCCACTTGCTATTCGATGCGTGGATCCGTTCCTGCCGACTCCAGATGCGTGCTGACTTCGGCCAAGCCAAAAATTGCAACTTTGCAGCTGACTGACTTTAGTTCTGCCTTCCGGAATGGGCGTGCTCACGTCTCCAATTGGGGTCACATAACTTTCTGTCAACCAAGCCGATATGGCCAAGAGTGAACCGCGGGTGAACAACGTGAGAACATCCGGTTGACTAGCCTGTTTATGGGCATTTTGGCTAATTAAAGCAAATAGCATGGATCCAGAAAAGTGCGATGCGAGCGATGCTCGTTCAGCAATAACTGGAGGAAAATCCATGAATCTTGAGTGCGCAAAGCGCCAAAGCTTCGGTGCTCGTTACGAGCGGACTACTAAGGATAAAATCCTTGCCAAGCGAGTACTGGACGGCCGGCTAGCGATGTCGCCGCACCCAGAGTGGACGTTGCCTGAAGATCCATCGTGGCTCGAAAATCCCTTGAAGGATGATAACTGGCAGTTCCAGTACCACTCCTTGCGTTGGCTCGATCCCTTGCGCCGTGAAGCCGAGTCTGGTGATGACAAGTCACGCCAAGTTTGGGAGCGTTACGTTCAATCTTGGATTGCCACAAATCCTCCAGGGACCAGCCGGACTAAATGGGCGTGGATCGACATGGGTGATGCTTTGCGTACCTACGTCTTGTCCTTTGGCTTGAACATGTACGTCGACCCTCCGCAATGGCTTACTGACTCGCTGGAGCAGCACATGCACTGGCTAGCGGACGAGAACAATCTCGGGCACGGCAACCATGCATTGCACCAGCACCAGGCACTTTTCGTTGCCGCGAGCATTCTTGAAGAACGCACTTTGGTAGACCTTGCTATTCAACGCATGGGAGAACTTGTTTCCGGATCCTACGACGCCCAAGGCGTAAACGAAGAAGGCAGCATCTCTTACCAGGAAGCAAATTATCGTTGGTGGCATGAAGCGCTTCGCCGTCTGGACCTCGAAGGGATTGCTAGGCCATCATGGGCGTCAGTCCTCGATGCGGCACCTGAATCGCTTGCTCACGCCACGCAGCCCAACGGCAACTACGTCCGCATCGGCGACATGGACAGTGGTGGACCTTCGAAGGTCAAATCGCCATATACGCAGTACGTCAGCACGGGCGGATCAAAGGGGAGCGCGCCACGAGATCTGATCAAGGTCTACGAGGCTGGTTATGTGTATGGGAGAAGCGGCTGGGGAGAAACTGAACGGGACTTCGCGCAGGAAACGTTCTTTTCGCTTTGCTTCGGCCCACAGCGCAAAATTCACGGGCAGGCTGACGGCGGCTCCATTACCTTCTTCTCCAACGGATACCCATGGCTCATTGATACGGGAAAGTACTTGTATGGGCGCCATCCGATGCGAACTTACGTAGTCAACCGTCCCGGACATAATCTGCTTGTTGCTAATGGCCACACGTACGACCGCGCGACAAACGTAACCCTTTTCCGCACGGACGAAACGACACGACACTTCGAGGCCGTGACTCGGGATGCTGGCTACGAGGACATTTTGATGACCCGCCGTGTCATCTTCTCAAAGCATGGCGAGTACTTGCTGATCATCGATGCGGTATCAGCGAAGGAAGAAGTAGAAATTGAGCAACGGTGGCACGCTCATGAATCCGCTACTGCGACCTTGAAGAAAGCGTCCGCCGTTCTCAGTAACGGTAATGCCGAGTGCCTATTGCAGTGGGTAGGACGTAACGGGAGGCTTACCACTGCCAGGGGTGAAACAAAGCCATACAACGGGTGGACCAGCACTGGGTGGCGTAAGAACAAAGAAACTACGGTCATCAGCGCTGTGCAAAAGGGTACTCAATTAACTTTCCGCACAGTAATTGGCGCGAGCGCCGCAGCGGACGGTTCGTTGAGTACCATGCGCCGTATAGCTCCGGGATACCAAGAATTTACCGTTAATGGGCGAGTCGGCACTGAATACGTCCTTGTCGGGAAAAAAGGCGCCGTCATTTCTGATCATCCTTTTCGTGAAAAAAGGATTAATGACTACTTTTCGACTGCTGCTGAAACAGTGGCCAAATCCACGCTTTTCGCCGAAGACCTTTTCGACTCTCTGATTCCAGGCATCAGCACAGTGGCCGAACGCCAAACTGCGCTGAACTCTGCCTATGAAGAAATCAAACGTGTCGGCATCAAAGCTGGCTACCGGGCAGGGCTGGTCACGGGAGTCATTGATCTGGCCGGAACGGACTTGACGCTGCCTGAAGAACTTAATGATGCGGCCAAGTTGCGTGCCCCGCTGATTTCTTGGAACCAGAAGAAGCCGATTTCGAACAGAAACGGGAAGATCCGGAGCTATGCGTCGAGGAGCGCCGTTGCTCAAGATTCAGACTATCGGGGCATCCAAAGCTACCGTTATGGCCGGCTGACCTTGCCCATAGCCACCATCCCAGGCCAAGGGGAAACTTTGCACGTGTCATTCCACGGTGCGTTGGATCGCGGCAAATACTCTCTCCCTCGCTTTGAAAGGGGTCAAAGCTTATCGGGACTAGGAATCAACCAGATGGTATTTGCCGACCCAACTCTGGATCTTGACCCCAGCGTCAGCTTGGCATGGTTCCTCGGCACTGAAACGCAGGACCTGCATAGCGAGATGGCTTTGCTGATCAAGGAACGAATGAGGTCTCTCGGAATAGAACGAGTGGTGCTCTCTGGAAGCTCTGGCGGTGGTTTCGCTGCGCTCCAAGTCGCTGCCTTTCTTCCAGAAAGCAAGGTTATCGCGTTTAATCCTCAGACCTGCGTTACCGCCTACCATGCGCGATTGGCTCAAAAGGCTACGGATGTGGTCTTCCCGGACGGTGTTGTCAACGACCACGGAATTCGCCAGCGACTGGACGTTGCAGAACGGTACAAGGAACTTAAACCAAAAGTTGACGTGCTCTTCATCCGTAACGACGGAGATTCACATCATTCGAGCCAACATCGCCAGCCTTTCTTGGAGAAGGTTGAGGATCTTGCGGGCATTTCGGCACGGACGATCACTGAATCATGGGGAAGCGGACATCGAAGCCCGAATGCCGAAGTGTATCTGCGTCTATTGGGCGAAGCGGGCCTGCATCCGGTTGAAAAGAAACTAGCCCAAGGTGGCGCTGAGCATTGAGCACTCCATCAACCCTGGCCATGCGAAGTGAAGAACTTGAAGGGAAACTAACTAAATGATCCATCAGGATGCGGAAGATCTGAGAGCGCTGGGCGAACGCGCAAGTTTTCTCCCTTTGAAGTATCAAGCCGAGAACGCACAGCTCAAGCAGGAGCTCGTTGATCTCTATAAGCGAGAAATGAAGCTCCTCAAGATCATTGATAAACGCGACGAGCAGCTTGCACAGGTAACTTCCGGCAAGTCAATCAAGTTGCCCATCAAGAAGAAACAGGTGTCGCGTCCAGCGGATCGCAAGGAAATTGCCAGGCTCAATTCTGACCTGGAATACCTACAAAAACGTTATGAGGCCTTGAAAAATTCCAAACTCGGAAGGCTTCAACTTTGGTACTGGCGCAAGAAAGCAGGAAACTAAACCATGGATGCAGCAAGTCTGAAAAAGAGGCTCAATACCATTGAAGGACGCATAGAGACGCTCGAAGCGCCCCTTGGGTATCCTATGGGTTTCGATATTGCGAAGCACCTGGATTCAGCCTATTTCCGTGATTCTCTGCTGGGGGATCACCCATTTTTGGAACCCGCAAGAAACGCTGAAGACTATTTTAAACGCCGAGCCCACTTTGACTCTCGGCGCGCTGGACTCGCTGAGCAGTACAAGGGAATCATCAATCGAGAAGAATCCAACGGCCAGCGCTGGTACGTGCCCTTCAACACCAGAATTGGAATTATTGCCGATGAGTTCCTCTACAAATCTTTCGTATCGACTGCCAATTTCGTCCCGCTGACCCCAAAAAACTTCCGTGACTATGTCGGCCATTTGGATCTGGTCTTGGTTACCACGAGCTGGCGAGGACTTTCCGGCGAATGGGTTGGTGCGTCGCAGCAACGAAGCCGAATTCGGAAACTTATTGAAAATGAACTAATACCGCTGTACCAGGATGCAGGTACTCCAGTGGCCTTTTACTCGAAAGAAGACCCACCAAACTTCGAAGTGTTCCTTTCGACAGCCAAGAAGTGCGATTTCGTATTTACCAGCGCGGTGGAAAAGATCCCGGATTATGAAAAGGCATGTCCACGCGCCCAAGCAATTGATGTATTGTCTTTCAGCGTTGACTACCGACACCACAACCCCATCGGAAGCCGAAAGAATCGAATTGATGATGTTGTATTCGCCGGTTCGTGGCACAACCACAAATATCACGAGCGTCGACGCTCGGCTTTGCAGATCTTCGACGGGGTCATTGATTCAGGACGGAACCTCCGCATTATTGACCGGAACTGGTCTCTGGATAACGAAAAGTATCTGTTCCCGGAGCGCTACCTTCCGTACGTAGAGCCTGCGATCAGGCATGATGAACTGTTGCAGATTCATCGCACGAGCGATCTGGTAATTAACCTCAACTCCGTTGTTGGTAGCCCCACCATGTATGCGAATCGCGTCGTTGAGCTTCAGGCAATGGGCTGTACCGTACTTTCCAACTACAGTGCCGGTGTGAACGATCAATTTCCGAACGTTTTCATGCCAGACAGTGCACAGGAAACCCGGAGCATCATCGAATCGCTGATTCCCGAACATCAGTACCGTAATCAGATGGCTGGCCTGCGCAACGTGTTCACCAATCATGTGAACTTTGATCGAATTCGTCAGCTTCTAAGCGTATGCGGTCTGGCAGAAGCAGTCTCGCCGCAACCAAAACTGGCGGTGGTTGGAGCGCTCTCGACAGCTCAAGAATTCGTGGACGGCCAGTCGTACCAAGATGATCTACCAGTTTTTAACTCGGTAGAAGCAGCACGTGAAGCTGGCTTCGATTTGGCTTGCACGGTCGCAGGTGGATTCGATTATGGTCAGCACTATCTGCAGGACTTGTTGAATGCGACGAAGTACGTTGCCAGCGACGTCGTGTTCAAAGCGGGAGAAACCGACGATTACAAGTCGCACCACGCGTTCACCGAGGATGCTGAACCCAACCATGGGGCGTTGCGTTGGCTTACCCCAAGCAGTGCAGCCGTTGCGACTTACGGGCAAAGTTACCGTCTAGATGGTTTCGAAGTTGGGGAGCGCGGCCGGGAAACTCTTCGCGTTGTCCACGAGCCGGCAATGATCAGCGTCGTGATTCCGATCTATAACAATGGCGAACATCTGGAATTCAAGTGCTTCGAGTCCTTGCGAAGGAGCTCGTTATTCGCCCAGATGGAAATCTTGCTTATTGATGACGGATCGACTGATCCGAACACCATTCGAACAGTCAAGAACCTTGCTGAACGCTTCTCGAACGTAAGGACTCACTTCTTCGAAACTGGTGGTTCCGGAAGTGCTTCTCGTCCGCGCAATCATGGCCTGGCTATGGCGACGGCGGACTGGATTACCTACCTTGATCCAGACAATGAAGCCCTCAACGATGGTTACGCCAAGCTGCTGAAGCTGGCTCGGGATAATGGATCAGACTTTGCAATTGGCAACATGGCACGTAACGCCGTTGGCCGCAAGCTGGTTAACTATGTTCGTATCCTGCGCAAGCAGATCATCCAAGATGAAGTAGCAGAAGACACCTACAAGGTAGATGAATCGGTTTTGCGGAAGATTAATTTCACGCCGATGAGCATTCAGGCACTTGTCGCCAACACGCAGTGGTTGCGATCCTTGGGAATTGAACAGCCGGTCGGCGCGGTAGGCCAGGATTCCTACTTCTTCCAGCAAATGCTCTATTACGCTAAGCAGATTTCACTGCTGAATGAACCGATCCATATGTACTTCGCGGCAGTATCCAACTCCACGGTGAACAGCCTTGGTCCGAAGTTCTACCGAAAATACATTCCGTTGGAAAGCGCGCGTGCTGAATGGTTGGACAGCATCGGATTGCTTAGCGAATATCGCAAACGCCGCATGGAGAAGTTCACCAAGGGCTGGTATATCGACAAATTGAACCGTGTGGCACCTGAAGAACTGGAAGAATCCAAGCAATTGGTTGTCCAATTGGCTGAGTTCTATGGTGCCCACCAATGGGAAGATCCAGAACTCAAGGAGTTTTTCGCGGCAAACAAGGCGCCAGCAGGCGATATTTCGCGGTATGCAGACGAACGAGTCGGGCAAGAGAGAGTTTAGGAATAGATGGACATCGATTCACTGCGCAGAGGCATATGGCATCTGCGCAGGGGCGGGCTGCCGCAATTCAGGACGTGGCAGCGCCGCCAAGCATTGGGGCTCAATTCGCCTGCACTTCCGAAGAGCAAAAGGGGCCAGACCTATGTCGGCAGCGGACGTGCCGGTCAGGCTGCAAACAAGGGGCGTTCCCGGACGCCTATACGTGTAGCTGCAATTCTCGATGATTTCAGCCAGGCCGCGTGGGGAGCTGAATGGAACCTTTCCTTGGTTACTCCCGAGGACTGGCAACAAAAAAATCGAACTGAGAATTTCGAATTGTTGTTCGTGGAGTCGGCCTGGAATGGAAACAACGGAGCATGGCAATACCATCTCACTGGACCGTCAGCACCACGAGAAGCCTTGGCACAGATGATCCAGTCATTCAAGGACATGGGAATCCCAACAGTATTTTGGAATAAGGAAGACCCCCCGCACTATGCCGACTTCTTGGAGACTGCGAAGCTATTCGACTCGGTTCTGACTTCTGATTCGCAGAAGATTGAGAATTACCGTGACGATCTTGGACATGACCGTGTCGCAGTACTGCCCTTTGCCGCCCAGCCTGAGATCCACAACCCTGTTCGGGCACGGTCTGTAGACCCTAAAGGCTTTGCCTTCGCCGGGATGTACTTCGCCCACAAGTATCCAGAACGTCGTGAGCAATTGCACCTTCTGCTTGATGGTGCATGCGATGCCGCTCAACGCGGGGGAGAGCCAGTAGCCATTTTCTCCCGCCAGCTGGGCAAGGACCCGAACTACCAGTTCCCGGAGCCGTACAAGCAGCTCGTTATTGGCTCCTTGCCCTATGATCAGATGGTTCCCGCCTACCAGGATTTCGTTGCTTTCCTGAATGCCAACTCGGTCATTGATTCGCCAAGCATGTGTGCCCGGAGAATTTTCGAGATCTCGGCGTGCGGCACGCCAGTGGTATCTGCTCCAAGTGAAGCGTTGTCCTCATATTTTTCAGCTGACGAAGTCTTTGAGGTAGCCAGCGTGGAACAGGCTTCTCAAACCCTGAAGATGCTTGCGAGGAGCGGAGAACAACGTGACAGAAGCGTACACTTGGCCCAACGTCGAATATGGGCAAACCATACGTACGCCCACCGTAGCCAGAGCGTTCTAAAGCTTGCAGGCTTAGATGCCTCGTCCTCGAATGCATCGGCAAACAAATTCTCTATGGCAGCGAAACGAAATGTGAGCGTCATTGCAGCTACACGACGACCCGAACAGCTTGCCCATATGCTCTCAGCGATCGGTGGACAGGTTGGCGTGGAACTGCAATTGATACTCGTGTCCCACGGATTCGAGCCGTCTCGGAAAACGATTAGTGAAGCGCTGGAAAATGGAAGCTTTGAAGATATCGTAACAGTTAGCGCAGATAGCAATTTAAGCCTAGGCGAGTGCCTGAATTTAGGTATTGATCGCAGCACTGGCGACTTCGTTGCCAAAATGGATGATGATGACCTTTATGGTTGCCATTACCTGGCTGATCAAATCAATGCTTTGCGGTATAGCGGTGCAGACCTTGTGGGCAAACAAGCACACTATATGTACCTCGAAGGAAGCAACCGGACGCTTCTTCGTATGGCAGACCGGGAACATCGCTTTACAGATATTGTCATGGGGCCCACTTTATTAGGGACCCGTACTTTGTTTGAGGAGCATCGCTTTGCAAATCGGAGTCGAGGGGAAGACACCGATTTCCTTAACCGTGTAGGCCAAGCGGGCGCGCGGATCTACTCGGCGGATCGGTTCAATTTCGTGCAGATGCGCTCTGCAGGGGCCGGCCACACTTGGAAGGCGAATGATCTCGAGCTCGCTGCAAGCGGCACCGTCCAATGGTTTGGCAGAAATGATCATCATGTCTTCTTCTGATTCAAAGAGCTTAAAAGTTCTGCTCATTACCCATTCATTTTCCCCTGAACTTACACCCCCTCAACGGCGCTGGAAGGCCTTCACCGAGGTCTTTGTTAATCGGGGGAATTCGGTCAGCGTCGTTGCGCCCAACACCGGGGGAAAGCCTTTTCAAATTACAGATGCCGGCATCCGAATTGTTCGATATCCAACGTTTGGCAGGCCAAAGCGATTGGTGTTTAAAGCCCTGCGCAGCGCACTTCAGGCGCTGGCATCAATTCCTGCCTGCTTATTCGCAGGCCGGCCTGACGTCCTGATTGCAACTGTACCGGCGCTGAGCACATTGCTTAGCGGATACATCGTTAGCCGGCTATTTCGCTCCAAACTCGTCGTGGATCTCCGAGATTCTTGGCCTAACCTTCTCAGCGAGTCCAATATCCTGCGGTCAACCAAATTGGAACCTATCGCCACTAAGTTAATCCTTCGCGTCTTGAGCCGAGCCGATTTGGTCGTGACTGTAACCCCCGGTTTGGGCGAAGTCGCGCGACTGCAGGGTGCTCATCGAGTTTCCGTCGTTTCAAATGGAGTGGACCTATCGAATTACACGTCGTCTCTTCCACGAGTCAGTCATGACGACCCTCGCCTGCACGTTCTCTATTTGGGGAACCTGGGACTGAGCCAAGGCTTGGATCTGGTGATTCAGGCTGCGGCTAAGCTACGATCTGCTGTGCGGGTCCGTTTCGTTGGAGATGGAACGGAACGGGAGAGACTGCAACAGCTGGCGGCCAACCTCGACGCGCCTGTTGAATTCCTGCACCCCGTACGGGGCGAGAAGGTCCTGGAACAGTACGCATGGGCCGATACGTGCCTTGTCAGCCTGCGTTCGGACTGGCCGAGCTTTGAACACACGATTCCTTCGAAACTCTATGAACTTCTTTACTTCAATCGGCATATTACTGGTTTGGTCCGGGGCGAAGCAGCGAGAATTATCCAGGAATCGAATTCGGGCGACATCGTGCCGCAAAACGTGCAAAGCTTAGTCGATCATTTGAAGACCATGGGAGCATCCACGGCGTCACGAAATCGAAAAGGCATTGGGCCGCAATGGGTACTTGAAAACGCTTCGCTGGATCAACTTGGGGACAGATACTTGAGCGAGCTGACCGCCCTAGCGGAAGGCAAAAGATGAATCCAAAGATGGGGTATTTCACTGGAAACAAAGCACAGAATGTGCGCAACGTATTACGGCTCATCGGTGAGAACCTCTTTGATGATCCGCAGTATTTCTGTCTTCAAGCGGTGCGGAAATTCGCGAAAAGTCAGCAGTTGAAGTGTTTGGAAAAACTTAGAAGTGCACCTCTAATCTCAGGTAAATTTGACGGACTGGTTGCGCTCTTGAGTGAAGATCGAACAGCAGTGGCGCAATACTTAGCGTCGCAGAAGAAACAATGGAATCGGCCTTCTAAGGCGGCACGGTTGGCGGACACCGCTATCGCAGCGCAACTATGGGACTTGGCCGCGGAGATTCTCGATAGCTCACCGGTAACGAAAGCGACTGCCAAATCGAAGGCACGTCTAGAATTCTCCCTGGGCAACCTGGATGAAGCGATCAATCTACTCTCTAGCATGGGCAACTCCAAGTCGCGGCAACTGAAACACTACCGCAGTGAGTTCCGGGTACTTGAGTCCTGGAATCCAGTCGCTAATTCAAAGAAACGCGACTGGGAATTAAACGGAACGACGCGCGTTCTATATATAGCGACCAACTCTCTCCCGTTTACTGCAAGCGGTTATACCCAGCGAACCCATTCTCTGCTTCTGGCACTACAGGACGAAGATGTCGAAGTCCATGCAGTAACGCGAGTTGGATATCCCATGTCGATTGGTCACGCCTTGGCAGAAAGCACTTCAATCGTGGACGGAATTTCCTATCACCGTCTACTTCCGGCGCATTTGCAATTCGACACTGCGGGAAGAATCCAGCAGCAGACGCAGATGCTGTCAGCCTTGGTAGAGCAACTGAAGCCAACCGTTTTGCATACCACAACTGACTTCACTAATGCCCTTGCCGTCCGTGCTGTTGCGAGATCCTATAATCTTCCTTGGGTCTACGAGGTACGTGGGCAACTGGCCGATACCTGGGCATCGACTCGGCCAGCTGCTGCAAGCGGTTCACAGCGATATCGACTCTTCCAAGCGCGCGAAGCAGAACTGGCCGCGAGTGCGACCGAAGTACTAACTTTGGGCCAAGCAATGCGGGATAACCTAGAGCACTTCGGTGTCAGCCCGGAGAAGATAACGGTTATTCCCAACGGTGTCGGGCATCCATTTGTTGATGAACCATTATCCGCGGTGGATGCCAGAACTGCGTTGGGGCTGGACCCGCATGCAGAGTATTTCGGAACAGTCAGCTCGCTCGTTGCCTACGAAGGCTTGGATATGCTCGTCAGGGTGATGGCGATGCTGGCGAACCGTCGGCCAGATCTGTATTTAGTGATTGTGGGCGATGGCGTGGAGCGTGAAGTGCTGATGCGTTTGGCCCGCGAACTAGGTGTGGGTGAACGTTGTATTTTCACAGGACGCGTGTCGCGACAAAAGGCGGCAAAATACCATGCTGCTCTTGATGTATTCGCAGTTCCACGCAGGGATCTTTCAGTAACACGTGATGTCACACCGTTGAAACCGGTCGAGGCAATGGCCAGTGCCGTTCCTGTGATGGCCTCCAAATTACCAGCACTCGAAGAGCTGATCCGAGATGGCGTTGATGGGGTTCTTCTCCCGCCTGGAGATGACGTTGCGTGGAGCGAAACCCTGGAAAACCTGCTCGTTGATCCATCGTTCAGACAACAACTAGGCCAGTCAGGAAGGGAAAAAGTTCTATCTGATCGAACGTGGGCAGTCTGTTCACGCAAACTTAAGAGAATTTATTCTCAATAGTCAATCACGTGTTTACTTGCCATTAACTATCGCTCCATAAGTTTAAAGATGTGAAACGGAACAACGGGATTGTTCCTATTTTCAGGAAAATCAAACTGGAGCGGTTGGCGATCTGCAACTAGCTCCCTCTAATGAGTAGGAAGTCATCGACGTGACTGGCATTAAAGAAGTATCCGTTATCGGCTTGGGCTACATCGGACTGCCGACCGCTGCAATACTCGCCGCTAATGGAATTCGGGTTCATGGGGTTGATGTCAATGAACGCAACGTTGTCGCGATTAACAATGGTGAAGTGCCGTTTGTAGAACCAGAGCTCGGTGACTTCGTGGCACGTGGTGTGCATGCGGGCATGCTGTCCGCAAGTTTGCAGAACAAGGCTGCCGATGCATACATTCTGGCCGTGCCAACTCCCTTCAATGATGACTATTCGGCTGATCTCAGCTACATCGAAGCTGCAGCGGATGGCATCGCTCCGCTGCTGACCGGTGATGAACTGGTTATTCTCGAATCGACGTCACCTCCGGGTACCACAGAGCATCTGGCCCGTCACCTAGCGGCCGCCCGTCCAGATTTGGACATGGATCAGCTTCTGGTCGCCCACTGTCCTGAGCGTGTCTTGCCGGGGTATGTGATGAAGGAATTAGTGACCAACGACCGAATTGTTGGTGGCATGACTCCAAGGGCCGCGGAGCTAGCCAAGAAACTCTATGAGACGTTCTGCAAGGCGGAAATTCTTACTACAGATGCCATCACCGCTGAGATGTCGAAGCTCGTCGAGAACTCCTACCGCGACGTCAACATCGCCTTTGCAAATGAACTGTCAACCATCTCTGACAAGTTGGGTATCAATGTATGGGAACTCATCGAGTTGGCTAACCACCACCCACGAGTCAATATCTTGCAGCCTGGCCCCGGGGTTGGCGGACACTGCATCGCGGTCGACCCGTGGTTCATCGTTGCCGCAGCCCCCGACGAGGCGCAACTGATCCGCCAGGCACGTGTTACTAATGACGCAAAGCCGCACTGGGTGATCGCTAAGACTGAGGAGCTGATGCCCAAGGCTGACAATCCAGTCGTTGCGCTATTGGGACTTGCATTCAAGAAGAATATTGACGACCTTCGGGAGTCTCCGGCACTTCAGATTGCACTGGCCTTGGCGAATAAGAATCCTTCAACGCGTTTTGTCATCTCTGAACCTAATGTTGAGGTACTGCCGGCAACATTCGCGGCCTTGGAGAACGTCGAATTGGCAGATCCTGCTGATGCTATCGAGCAGGCCGGAACTGTAGTACTGCTGGTAGACCATGACGAGTACGACGACGTCCAGCCGGGGCAACTTGAAGGCAAGCAGGTTATCGATACACGAGGGCAGTGGCGTTTCTGCGATCAGGGAAACATCGAAGAGCATGAAGTAATGGAGAACAACCATGCCTAAGAAGATCATGCCGATTTATGGCACTCGCCCAGAAGCAATCAAAGTTGCGCCGATTGTCAGCGCCTTGAAGAATAGCGAGCAGTTTGACTGCGTAGTAACGGTAACCGGACAACACCGGGAAATGCTGGATCAGGTGAATGCCTTGTTCGATATTACCCCTGATTACGACTTGGACATCATTGAACCTCGCCAGACCCTGAACGGCGTATTGACCAAGACCATCAAGGGCCTGGACGATGTTCTTGAACGCGAAAAACCGGATGCGGTGATCGTGCAGGGGGACACTACGACGTCAACAGCCGGAGCGTTAGCCGCGTTCTACCGGGGCATCCCTGTCATTCATGCTGAAGCAGGTTTGCGAAGCCATGACCTGTACTCGCCGTTCCCGGAAGAGGCCAACCGCAAACTTACGAGTCAGCTGGCCGCATTGCATCTGGCGCCCACACGTGTCAGTCGCAACAATTTGGTTCGCGAAAATCTGAATCCGGAAGACATCGTGATCACCGGTAACACTGTGATTGACGCGTTGCTGACTGTAGTGGCGAAGCGTGTAGCTTTTGAAGATCAGAAACTAGAGGAGCTGGTGGCCAGCGGCAAGCGTATCGTGCTGGTGACCACGCACCGTCGCGAAAATCAGGGCGAGCCAATGCGGAGTATAGCCCGGGCGTTGGCTAGTCTCGCCCAGTCCGAGCCGACCGTGGAATTTGTCTTGCCACTACACCGGAACCCGGTAGTCCGCGAGGCGTTGCTTCCAAGCATCGATGGCATTCAGAACATTACGTTGACTGAACCACTGAGCTACGGTGAATTCACTCGAATGCTGGATGCCGCTAATGTCGTGCTCACGGACTCCGGCGGTGTCCAAGAAGAAGCGCCAAGCCTGGGCAAGCCGGTTCTGGTCATGCGGGAAAACACGGAACGGCCAGAAGCCGTGTCTGCGGGAACCGTGCGACTCATCGGCACGGACGAACAACGCATCGTGGATTCAGTAAGCCAGCTGCTCAATGACCCGAGTGTTTACGCAGAAATGGCCAACGCAGTCAACCCATATGGCGATGGTCTGGCCGCAGAGCGTACTGTTGCCGCGATTGCAGAACTTCTTGGAATTGGTGCGCGTATAGGTGAATTCGGAAGCGTCGATTACGATGAGGCCGAAGCTGAAAGTGCAACCAAGCGACGGTTGGTAGCTTAGATCTTGCAATAGCACTTAGCTTGAAGCTCCACAGAACACCGGCAAACCCCATCAAATGGGGCAGCCGGTGTTTTGCCTATTAAGCAACGAGACTGGCTGGTAAGCAACGAGACTGGCTGGCAAGATCTTAGCGGCAATTCAACAATCCCGGCAATCGAGGCGATGGCGTCCTGGGCCTAAAAGTGAAGAACGATCAATAGCGGCATAGGATTTAAACTAGGCCTCCGCATAGGCTCAACAAGCGTGAAGAATCTGCTAACGAAATGCCGAACGGGTGCAATAATTGACGCAGGCATCTGTGTGCTCGTCACAGTCTATCTAATAAGTGAAAGTTTTCACAAAGTCAGGTTTTGCTTGCGTAACATGCGTGAATTCAAGGGAAAACGGGGGATGCATAGCGCTACTCTGGAAATGAAAGCAACGATTAACAGCTGCTTTCATGCAAGCATCAGCCCAAGAAATCGCAAAGGTGCCACACCCGTGTCTGACAACAAGCCAATCGTACTTCTGGCCGAACAACTCTCCCCAGCAACCGTTGCTGCCCTCGGCCCCGACTTTGAAATTCGTCAGACCGACGGAGCGGACCGCTCCCAGCTGCTCGAAGCCATTGCCGACGTAGACGCAATTCTCGTGCGCTCCGCCACTCAGGTAGATGCTGAGGCAATCGCCGCCGCAAAGAACCTGAAGGTCATCGCCCGCGCCGGCGTGGGCCTGGACAACGTTGACATCAAGGCTGCCACCCAGGCTGGCGTCATGGTAGTCAACGCACCAACCTCCAACGTCATCTCCGCCGCCGAACTGACCGTTGGCCACATCGTGTCCCTGGCACGCCGCATTCCAGCAGCCAATGCATCGCTGAAGAGCGGCGCATGGAAGCGAAGGTCCTTCACTGGCGTTGAACTCTACGAGAAGAAGGCCGGCATCATCGGCCTGGGCCGCATCGGCGCACTCGTCGCAGCACGCCTGCAGGGCTTCGGCATGGAGATTGTCGCCTATGACCCATACGTCACCCCGGCACGTGCCGCGCAGCTGGGTGTCACGCTGCTGACCTTGGACGAGCTGCTGGCTGAAGCCGACTTCATCACCATCCACATGCCGAAGACCCCGGAAACCGTGGGAATGCTGGGCAAGGACGCCTTCACCAAGATGAAGAAGTCCGCCTATGTGGTCAACGTGGCACGTGGCGGCCTGGTGGACGAAGATGCGCTGTACGAAGCATTGAAGAATGAAGAGATTGCCGGCGCCGGCATTGACGTCTTCGTAAAGGAACCAAGCACCGATCTTCCATTCTTCGAATTCGACAATGTCACGGTGACCCCGCACCTTGGTGCATCGACCGACGAAGCGCAGGAGAAGGCAGGCGTTTCGGTTGCCAAGTCGGTCCGCCTGGCACTTGCCGGTGAACTGGTTCCAGATGCCGTGAACGTTGCAGGCGGAGTCATCGACGAGAACGTGCGCCCAGGCATCCCGCTGATTGAGAAGCTGGGCCGTATTTTCAACGCGTTGGCTTCCGGTTCGCTGACCAGCATTGATGTTGAGGTTGCTGGTGAAATCGCTGCACTCGATGTCAAGGCCCTGGAGCTTTCGGCCCTCAAGGGTGTCTTCATGGATGTCGTTTCTGACCAGGTCTCCTACGTTAACGCACCAGTCCTGGCGGAGCAGCGTGGCGTAGCTACCCGACTGATTACTACCCCAGACTCGCCTGAGTACCGCAACCAGCTGACCATCAAGGGATCTACGAATGAAGGGAACCAGCTTGCTGTTGCTGGCACGCTGACCGGTCCTAAGCAGATTGAAAAGCTGGTGGGCATCAACGGCCACGAGATCGAGATCCCGATTTCCGATCACATGATCGTAGTACGCTACGCGGATCGTCCTGGTGTCGTTGGCTCACTGGGCAACGTCCTGGGGGAGCAGAGCGTTAACATCGCCGGCATGCAGGTGTCGCGCGATGAAAAGAAGGCTGAAGCTTTGGCTGTTATCAATATTGATTCCGCGTTACCTCAGGGTGTGCTGGACGTGGTTGGCGCTGCGATCGGTGCAAGTGTGGCCCGCGAGATCAACCTCGCTGACTAGTCAAGTAGTGTCGCGGCCTGTACTCGGTAAACAAATTGCGAATCTACAGGCCGCGACGCAAGATCCACCATTAGCGATATGCTGCCATTGGGATTCGAACCGTTTTGGCGGTTAGAACGATTCGACTACTCGGACCTTTAAATGTAACATCCTATAGAGCTTTAATCCATGCTACCGAGTAATTCTCGTTACGTCTGGAAATATTCACGATAAAGTTTTATGTTGAGAAATAGAGGAAATGACAGCTATAAAAGAGAAGACATACTTTGGGCGAAAATATAAGATCAGTTATAAGTTCAGGCCATCACGTATCGATAAGCGCAAGCTATTAGTTGTCTTTTCTGGTGGCTTTGGGACTAAAAAGTATTACGATTTTGACGGTCCTTCTAGTGAATCTGTTAAATGCAATATTCTGTGGATTCGGGATATGTTTGATGGAAACTTTACTTATTACATCCGAGACAATTCGGGATTTGCAGTCGAGAATGACGTGCAGGACTTAATTTCATATTTTATTCGACACTTGGGTATCACAAAAAGGGACGTTATTCTCGCAGGATTCTCCAAGGGGGCAAGCGCAGCACTTTATCATGGAACAAAGCATGATTATAGAAACATTATTGCAACTGTTCCCAGAATCAAACTCGGTAGTGCCAATGTGAAACGACCCGAAATTTTTCGTGGACTCAGTGACGACGATTCTGCGCAAGCTATTTCGCATCTTGATTCCCTTATTCCAAATGCTATATCTCGTGACCAGATTCTCGACAAAAATATTTATCTTTATTCGTCACCACAGGATCCTCTTTTTGAAGGAGAGCTCAAGGAGCACCTGAATCTTTTTCGTAAGTACGAGAACTTCAACTTTGTACTGACAGAAAGTGACCTGGTCCGGAGGCACCGGGATGTAACTAGATACAACCTCCCAAATATTATCGCGATTATGAATCTTCTGATCGACGATATTATTCCAAAGTTTGGAATTACAAAGAATGGAAATAGGGACTATAGTGGCATCACTATGGATCCAGCGTCGCTTGGTGAGCACCTTCTCAAAACGGAGACCGTTAAGATTAAGGACGAAATGCTTCACCTGAGTGGCTATGCCTTTTTCCGGGGAGTTCAGCCGCGAGATGAAGTACTTAGAAATAATTTAGTGCTCCGCAATGAATCGGATGAAACATTCATTTATGGATTAGCGCATAAGACGGATCCGTATCTCTCTTATATACATTATCAGAGTAAATATATTGATTACGATCGTGGAGCTTTTACTACCCGAAAGAATTTAGGAATCAGTCTTTCTGATTTGCCGACTGGTCATTACAGGCTTGAAATCAATAGCTCCCAATTAAAGTATGAGAGCAATAAGAATATTGAAATGTCCAAGTTGAAAATTTCCTGGTCTGCGTCTGAAGAGTACTTGAATTGTTTGTATTTAGACGGAACGCAAGTCAAACTTCGAAGAGTTCTTATCAATGCAACTTCAGAGAATGACGCTCATCACCTTACAATTGCTACATCACGACTAGATAATGGTGTGTTAAACATACGTGGCCAGCTTGCATTTTGTGAAGCTGCATCGGGAGAACCTGGGAATTATTACCGTTATCGTATGGTTCTTTCGAATACCCAAAATGGCAGGTCAATCCTAGTTCCATTGAAGCGTCTGCCAGAAAACTTAACAGTTAATGAGATGGGCCAAGAAGTTATCTACCCCAATGCCTCATTCAGCATCAGCCGAATGGTTAAGGATTTCATAGTAGACAATGGAACTTACTCGATCAGCATAGGCCTTTTGGCCCAGAATAACTATCACGTGGCGCCAACTGATCTGCGTCTCGTCGTTCACGAGAATACTATTGACCTACTCAAGTTTCCAAGTAGACGAAAACGATAATCATGGAGTATTTAAAGCAATTAATTCCCTTAAAGATTAAGCGGAAACTTAAATTTCATTTAAATGAATTCTCGTACCGGGTGCAAACCAAATCCTTTAAATCTGTCATAATTAACCGCGGAATAATTAAGAATGGGCTGACAGTGTTGCGCTCAGGCCATAGGTCGCAGCTCTTCGCAGTAGAGGATTCTTTTAGTCTAAATGAAATTAGAGTGAGGAGCCATGAGAAGATTCAAGAAATAATTAAGAATACAGACTTAATTTCTTGGAATCTTCCTTCGCGAATGTCTGGCCCAAATATTATCAGTATTTTGGCGGCTGATCGTGATTCTTTATGGTCGATCTTGTCATCGCATGATCAACTAAATCACTGGTACGCAGCTGGAGTTGACAACCAAGGCCGAATGATGAGTGGTGCAAAATTGGTCGCAGACTTCCAGCTTACGTCAGATATGCATGCCGTCCGCCTATTCGAGCGTGTGGCTTTTCAAGGTAACCTTAGCTTCCGAGCTGGTGCATTACAAGGCGTCGAGATCAGATTTTGGGAGGAGGCTTACGATCCGCAAACTGAGAAGATGATATTGAGGTGCCCAGTCTGGCATGAATACGTTGCAGAGCTTCCAAGTTTCAATAATAGTCCGATTCAATTCATGAATGAAGTTTCGAAGTTATCTCGCGAGAATGTCAGTCAATTTCGAGGAAAGATTGATATAGTCTATACTTGGGTAGATGGTAGCGACCCAAGTTGGATTCGTCGAAAGACCAAAGTTGAAAATGAGACTTCCACTTCTCAACAATCTAACGAAGCTAACAATAGTGCACGTTTCAAAGACAACGATGAATTGCGATTTAGCCTTCGGTCGATTTATCAATATGCCCCATGGGTAAATAGTATTTTCATAGTTACGGACAGGCAACGACCTGATTGGCTTGTGACTGATGAAAGGGTCAAAATAGTCGATCACCAGGAAATTTGGCCTGATAAGTCAGGTCTGCCGACTTTTAACTCCCATGCTATCGAATCTTGCATTCACCGTATTCCTGGTTTGTCGGAGTATTTTCTTTACTTCAATGACGATGTAATGCTCACAAGGTCTATTGATCCGGAGCTGTTTTTCTATCCAAGCGGGATTAGCAAGGTTTTTTGGTCTAAGGCAAAAATTGATTCTCAATTGGCTAATCCTTTAGATAACGCTTCCACAATCGCAGCTAAGAACGCAAGGGAGGCCATTACTGCGCGAGGTCATCTCAGTTTTTCCAGGAAGTTTTATCATACTCCGGCAGCATTGCGTAAAAGCGTATGTGAAGAAATTGAAACTGAGTTTTCCACCTTATCGACTCAGACTAGACATGCTCAGTTCAGATCCGTGAATGATGTCGCATTGGCAGGTTCTTTTTACTTCAATTATGGATTAAGCACTGGAAATTGTGTCCCCGGGTCGATTAGATATGATTATATCGATCCGTCGACTGAAAACGGCCGACTACGCATGCAACGTTTATTGAGTCGTCGGAATCTTGACTGCATTGTGATAAACGATGGTGCGTCCATTGAACTGGACTACGACGAAGAAAGCTCGTCTGCGTTCATTAAAACTAATCTTCAATATTTGCTACCGATTCCTAGTCCTTGGGAGAGAGAAAGATAATGGTTGATTCTCGTTGCAACGAAATTTACCAAATTATTAATCGTCGTTCCGGCGTCTGCCGAGGTATATGCCCGATGGGTATATAGCAAAGGTATTTGGTAGCAATTGTGTGCGCATTGGACTTGTCGGCGGAAGTTTAAAACTCAACATTTTCTGAACCCGAAAAATGAACATTTAAGAGCAGTCTAAACCCGTTGTTGCTCCGCCGCTACCGACGGCAATGTCTCAAACGACTGCTCCTTCAACCGGTACGAACTACCTTTCAAAGCGATGACTTCCGCATGGTGAACAATCCGGTCGATCATCGTTGCAGCCACCACCTGATCCCCAAACACGGTGCCCCTTCCCGAGAACGGCAAATCACTGGTCAGGATCAACGAACATTGCTTATAGCGAGACGAGACCAACTGGAAGACCAAGTTCGCCGCTTCCTGCTCGAAGTGAATATTTGACTCTTTGAGAGCCACCAATATTGCCGTTCAGAGCCACCAGCTGTAAACATCGTTATTCCCGTTCAGAGCCACCGGATATTCTCCTTCAGAGCCACCCTGTATAAACTCCTCCCACCACGCAACCGACTGTGTGGTGGAAGGAGCCATTTTCAATGGCACGAAAGATCAAAGCGAAGCGAATCCTGCAGCTTCGCGCCGAGGGATTGTCAGGACGCGTCATCGCGTCCACCCAAGGCATCTCCCGCAATAGCGTCGCCGAAGTCCTCAACGCCGCCGACGCGACCTCCCGCAGCTGGGACGAACTCAAGGACCTCACCGAGGATAACGTCTACGAACTGCTGTTCCCCGGGCGCAGCGAGCACGAGAGCGTCTTCAGCCAACCAGACTGGTCCACCGTTCATAAGGAACTGGCCAAGGTCGGCACCAACCTGAAGCTATTGCACGGCGAATACGCCGACGGGGCCAAGGCCGCTGGCTCAGCATTCATGGGCTACGACCGGTTCTGCAAGTCCTACCAACGCTACGTGCTCGAGCACGGAGCCACCTCAAGAGTCCAGCACAAAGCCGGCGTCAGCGTCGAAGTGGACTGGTCAGGACCCACCATGGCCCTGCACCACCCTGTCACTGGCTGCCGAATAGGGCGATAAGGTACTCCTATTCCGGCGAGTAGGTACCGCCATTTCTGGCAACCGGGTACCGCTATTCCGGCTTGTTGGTACCGCCTTCAAAAGATAAACATCGTTCTAGGCCCCGATCGCCAGGACCCAGAACGATATCATTAAGCCGTCAGGCTCCGAGAATCCTCAAGGATCTAGGACTATTCAGGCCTTCGAAACCTACTCCCAGAAGTCCTTGGATATTCGGGCCTGATCACCAAGCTGCTTACGCATGTCCAACGCACCAAGCGGCAACCACCTCGTATTCGTCGCCAACCGATTAACAATCGGATCCCCAGCGATCCTGTCAGGAATCACCGTGACCCAATACTCCGGATCCGTCTGCGAAACAATAATCGTCGGCAACGTGTACTCACGATCCGAAAGAACCGCGAACAGCTCACTGGCCCCTTGCTGATCGATGCCAACGGTGAGGAAATCATCGATGATCAATACATCCACGGTACGCAACTCGACCAGCAACCGCTGATACTCGCGGTTGTCTTCCCTCGCTAACCTGAAGTCCCTGATCAAGTCACCCATACGACGGTAAAACACCGTGTGCTCGGTATGGCAGGCGGCAACGCCTATGGCGCAGGCCAAATAGGTCTTGCCGCCACCAGTGGGTGAAATAATGAGCAGATTCTTCGGATCCGCACGCCACTCATGCGTCAAGTATCTGCGCATCCTTGCCTCATCAATCTTCCGCCCGGGAAGATAATGGATCTGCGCTATTGACGCTGTAGGCAACTGGAACCCAGCCTGGGAAATCAATTTATCAATCCGCCGCCCACGGCGGGTATCAACGGCGTGGTCAACAGCCTGCATGAACACCTCTTCCGGCGTCAGCCGTTCATTGGCCTGTTCACCGGTCAGCTCGAAGAACTTTTCGGCGAACGCCGTCAATCGCAAGTTCTTGATCTTCGTCTGGTCTGCGTCGCTGAGCATTACTGGCCACCACCCATCGAATAATGGCCGGGAGCTCTGACGAACTGCTGCGTCCGCGCCGATTCCGCGGAGAGGTCCTTGACCGTTTCAGGAACCGGAACTGCAGTCCGCGCGGGGCTCTTTTCCTCTTGAGCCATCGCCGCGATGATCCGCTTCAATCCGCTGTAGGAAGACTAGCCTCCTCGATCCAGCAAATACTTGCATGCCGGCTCCAGCAGGCTGCGGTGCTTGGCGCCCAGCCCCTTGACGATGTTCCGGCATTCAACAAACGCCTGCGCTTCAACCGCTGCCCGGTCCAACACTGCAACGATCACTTCAACGGTGGCCGGGCCAAAGGACTGGGCATGGGCGATGAACCAGTCCCGGCTCCAAAGCCCGGAAACGTCCTTATGCTGGGCAGGGATATGGACCTGCAGCGTCGAATGCTGACCACGCCGACCTTCCAGCCACGCATGCTCAGCAACCACCGCCGAACCGTCGATCACCTTCACCCTTGTTTGCGTCAGCCTGACGCTCAACGTCCGGCCAACCAGCTGGTACGGAACAGAGTAATACTGATAATCACAGTTCACGTGATAATTCGGCCCCACCTTCAGCTGCTTGTATTCCACCTGTTCGAACCGGTGGGACGGCAACGGCTTGAGCAGCTCCGCCTCGGAACTGGCGAACAGTTCAGCCCGGCTCACCCCATTGGTGCGGTGCACCTTGGAATTCACATGCTCCAGCCTCTGGCTCACCGCTTCGTTGAGCTCCTCGAAACTCTCGAAGTCTGCCTCTGCCAAATACCCCAGAATCATCGTCTCAACGACCTGGACCATCCGCTCAACATGCGCCTTGTCGCGCGGCTTGCCCGGCCTGGCAGGAACAATCGCTGTTCCATAGTGATCGGCCAAGGCCGCGTAGGACTTCGTGACCACTACTTCCCTCGCTTCGCCTTGAGCGCTGTTTTTCCGGTTCTGCCGGTAATGCGTCGCGGTCTTCGCATTGTCCGGAACAATCATCTGAGGCACCCCGCCGAAGAACTCCAACGCGTCAACATGCGCCCTGTTCCATGCATCCTGCCTCATGTTCGGATACGCCTTGGCGAAGACCATGGAGGAATACGGTAGCGAGGCGACGCAGAAATACGCTTTGAACTGCTCACCGGTTACTGCATCAACCACCGCCAGCGTGGGGCCAGCCCAGTCAACGAACATGGCCTTGCCTGGTTCATGCTGCAGCGTGGCCACCAGATCATGGGTGCGCATATGCTGCTGGAACTTGGAGCAGAACCGTGAATAACTGTATTTCTTCTGCCCGTCATCGAGGTCGGTGTATTTCATCCAGGCTTGCTGCAACGTGAAGAACCGGTTGCGTTGCAGCTTCTCGGCTACGAGCTCGAAGTCCGGCTCGGAGTAGATGGCGCTGATGACTTTGCGTTTGTCGGGGAAGATTTCGGCCAGTCTCGCGTGCGAGATCTGGCCGATGTTCGCAGCGGTGATCTGGTGAGTGTCGATGGCTTTCTTAGCCGTGGAGATATCTCTTCTCGAACAGTTCAGGGATGCGGTGATTTCCGCATAGGTGTAACTGTTCAGGAGCATCTGGATGATGCGTAGGTAATCCATTTTTCGCGGATTCTCCTTGGGTCAAGGATATTCTCTGGAACCATGGGTGGTTCACGTGGGGGAATATCCGTGCCTAGAAAATCAGTGGAAGATGGCCATCAGTACCGTTTTGGCAGAACGGGGGTACCCGGTTGGAAGAACAGAAGTACCTTCAAACGCTATTCCGCAGTAGCGCATGTGTATCGAAAGTGAAGCATGCAAGCGCGATTCGGATAGCATCTGGAAATCTTCACCCCGAGGGGCCCAATAGCTGCACGGGGCACCGAAGATCCAATACACCTGATAACCGACCAGCGCTGATGACACCTCCTCGGGGCGCCCCAGTCCTCTCGAGTCATTCCGGGTATCTCGGCATGGAAGCGTCTGAGCGAGGTTTCGCCTGTCGACCCAATCGCTTTGGGCTTGACCGGCTGAGACCTGATCATCTCATGCCCTCGTTACGATGCTAGGCGTTACCCACCAGGAGCCGAGACATTGCCGCAACTTGCCCATGGTGGCAGCCATGAGCCCGGTTCGGAGGACTTTGCTCGCGCATCGTGTCCAATGGACTTCTCGTGCTTCGGGCCGGCTCTGCTCGGGTCGCATTGATGCGCTACCCGATCGTTACATCGGTGCTATCCGATGCGCGCACAGGTGCTTCCAAATACGTCTGCTGTACAGTTCTCGGCTACGAGGTCCACAGACTCGGCCGCAGTGCTCTGACCGGTGCTTTCGTGAAGGTGTATCCAGGTCCGCAGCGTATCGGTTTTGACGTCGAACTGCGCGGCGATTCTGGTAATGGCTCCGTAGGAGGTATCCGGGTTGCTTTGGGCCAGCAAGACGAGCTCTACTGCGCGTTTCTTGACGTCGTCGGTGTATTTCTTGGGAATGCTTCCATTCTCCTTGAATGGGTTTACATACCTCTACTAAACCCGGGGCAATTCATGACCTACTGGCGTGCGGTCTCCGATTCTTTCAACAGCAAGACCATTTCGGTGGGTGGCTGCCGGCCGGTGCGTCAGTGGGTGTCGCCCTTCGTCGTTCCCAAGAACGGGGAAACCCACCAGTGCATGGCTTAGGCCGTGCGTTGGTGGGTTTCCAGGTTGTTATGAAAAAATTGGGCTAAGGTAAATGAGTGTATTTACCAACGCTTTTCATCTTTCGACCTCATCGGGAACTTCACATCGAAGAAACTTTGCACGATCGCGTCCGCATCTTCGGAAGTCAGTTCCGGCTCATTTGACTCTCCAAGTGCTAAGACGTCAAATCGTTCTTCTAATGCCAATTCGCGAAATCTTTGTCTGGAAGTGGAGGAGCCTATAGCGCAATACGTGTACCGAATGCTGCCTGGCAAATATTTCCCGGTAAAGTACCCATAATACTGAGCGAATGACGAAAGCAAGGAGATGTCGGTAGACGCTCTAAATCGATTGCTTCTAACCGTCGCGAATATGTCCGAGAATTTTTGTTCAACTTCGCAGAGGACAGACTTTCGATGCGCATGCGGAGTATGAAGCATCGACTGAGTGATGTTCCTGCCAAACAATGAAGCTAAAATCCTTCTATTGTTGATGGCTGCCCACATATGCGGCTCAGTTTTATCTTCTAAGTCGGCAATTTTAACCGGTGATTGAAAGAACTTAGCTATTCCATTTGAGTGGAAGAAAGTCTCCGGATCTTGATATCGCATGAACATAACATCATCATTAAGATATAAGAAGTGCTCGGACAGCCCCGGAATTCGGTGTAGTACCGACTCGATGGCATGGGAATTAAACGTTGGAGTAGACTCAGAATCAGGAAATAATTCTCTGTGGTCAATTACTTCAATATCTGAATTATCAATTAACCAACTTGGCCTCTGAGCATCTGTGACAATGTAGATCTTGTTCACCCACGGAGCAAAAGTTCTCACGCTCCGAATCGAATACTTCAATTCATCGCGATTCCTGAAACGCACCTCGCTCGTTGCCAAAGGGTGCAGCCTTTCTTCAGCGGGGAGATGTTGATTCTTTCTTTCTTTCCATTCGGGGTCAGTGTCATCAACCCATGTGTAAACGACATCAATGGGGAAGTCGATACGGCTCCATAACATAGGGGACTTATTTGCCCCGTCGATTTTGAATTGGTCGCCAAGTATTTGATCCACTAATCGATTATGACGAGGAGCGCGATAGACTTTCGCGTCAATGTCGTACTCCCAAACTTCAATATCGGTAGACGCTACTGCACCTACGACTTTTGTGTTCAGCGAATCAGTGTAGTGGTTGAATACCCTAAATACATTGCCATCGGCAATTTGATAAGGGGCGGCGGATCGGCTTGGATACCAGTCAAGGTGGGTAAGCCGCGCGTTACCTTTCTCGCAACGAACGGCAATGTTCGGTGATGTGATTTCAGAAAAAGCTTCTAATAGTACGCTTTTATCTTCTTCGCGGATAGCAAGTGAATTCCGAAAGTAACCATAAGGCTCCAAGGCGAAGAACTCTAGATCTTTGGATTCCAGCAGTGCCCTCACAAACTGATAATTTTCAGTTTTTGCTAATTCGATATCAATCGATTCAACTTGGTAAAATTGAGCCTCTACCGGCGGATCGGAAGCAATGGAATCTTCAATCAGATCGGTCGGGTTATTGTCGATCGATTCTGATTCACTGTTCACTTCAGTTTCTAGCTCGCCGATAGAGAGAGAGGAGCTAGAAATGTCAGTTAGGAGGTCATTCCATAAGGTCGATATAGAAATCGGAAGGAACGGCACTGTCGATTCTTGAGCGTTATTACCTAGCTCTGATCTGAGGGAATCACTTCGCATCAACTCTGCTAATGCGGCGGAAAGCCCAGTGATGGAGTTGAGTTCGACTAGACGGCCGTTGACCCCATCATTTATAAGATTTCGAGGACCAGTTGGGCAATCATAGGCTACAGTTGGAACGCCGGAAGCAGCAGCTTCGAGAATTACTAGTGATTGTCCCTCACTTCTAGAAGCCATTGCATGAATACTAGCTTTCGCCCATTCAATATTTAGCGTCTCGACAGCTGGGAGTATCTGAATACGTGACGATAAATTACCTCTTGAAATGAGATTCCGAAGCTTAGTTCCGTCGGGACCTGAACCAAATATTCGTAAAGTCCAGTCCGGAAATTCGTCAGAAATTTGAGAGAACGCTCCAATTAGATGATCAAATTGTTTAGCTGCAGATAGACGACCGGCGGCTACGATAATTTTTGAATCAAGGAGGGATTTAGGTGCGAAGTCATTTGAAATTGAATTGGATATGACTCTAAAAATAATATTCTTGGAATCAAATCTCGACCGCACCCAATTGTTGTTTTCTTCATTCAAAGAGACTACTGCGGCAAGGGAATCTTGAGCCAACAGTAAGGGTGTGATTCCAACCCCGCGTTCGGATGTCGCACGGTGCTCTTGGGCGACAATCTTTACCGTGCTGTTAACAAATAGTGAAGCTAAGTAGGCAAGTGCCGGTGTTGTTGTCATGACCACAGCATTCGAAAGAGAAGATAAGTACTTTCGAATCGAATAGTCAGAGAGGGCATTGAATTGATTATCCCAAGCCGCGTCAATAAGGTTTGATGGTAGGTTTGCAAGCTCAACCGACCGGCCGAGTGTAAGCTCGTAGGCAAGGTCCGATTTATCGTCCTGATTGATTAAATATCGGATGCGAGTGCTTTGTGGAAAACGCTGCATTGCGCTTCCGTCCTGCCGGTAGATGCTGACAACCTCGATTTCATGAACTGAATCGTCAAGGTTTTCGATCTGAGCCTGTATTGCCCTTTCTGTCCCGGCATTGGCATCGGCCGTAGTCAAAAGATAGATTATTCTCATGCTCTTGCCTGCTTTGCTACTACTTTCAATGATAGGTACCCATCTGTCGTCCAGTATGGTCTTAAGGAAACGACAGAACTGCTTGTTGTGTATCTCATGGCCGAATAGGAATATAAGTCACGTGGTGAGCCGATTTCAGGGTTTTCGTGGCGCAGTCGCTTCCCTGTCTCTTTGTCCATAATGTTGAACAACATGGACTCGTCAAAAGCGGTGAAGTTAGCAAGCCAGGTTTTGCTAATTTCGATTTTTCCCGAAGAGTCGGAACTAATGGTTGAAGAGCTAGGCTTCCGAGAACGAGGAATTAGCTCAATGGTGCATTGAGAATGAGAAGATTGTTCGATGACAATGGAGTCATTGAATACCGAAACTTTCGAAACTGTCGGTATATCCTGCGACAACTTTCTTAGGGAAATCCGATCATGAGACAGTACTAGCTCACGTGGTTCACCAGCGATTGTCGCGGAGGTAATTCGCGTTCTTCTCGGGCGAAAATTCAAGTCGAGATGCACCTGATATGCGAGTAATTGACCATTATTATCCCGAATTTTTAAGTCGGAATCGATTTTGCTCTTACCGATGTGCGCCTGGAAGTGCCGCCCTTTGATGGAGCGCGGAAGTTCGTCGAAGAAGATATGTCTTTTGAAACTCTTTGCCTTTTCGAACATGGCTGACAATTCCTGCTCGCTTTGGATGAGTAGATCCACGGTAGTCGCTCCCACAGCATAGTCTAATATGACTACAGGCTCGATGACCGGTTCTGGTGTCAGGCTCGTCATAAGAAATCCTAGGTTCTCCATCGGGTAGCTCAGATCGTCTGGAAGCGGGTGTTATTTGTCATTGCAGACGATCTATACTATCGCAAGAGTAGCTATTAAATGAGTATTTCATTAGAGGATTCCCTCTCATCGGTCCCAATCGGAAATTTTCAAGTGAAGTGAGACCAACGGGTGCTAAATAGCGATCATTTATTCCCCTTCCTCCAGCTTCATTGGCTTGTTGATCCACGCCGCAACAGGCAACAGTAATTTCTTCGGCAACCTGCGCTGCCCGAACCGTTCGGGATGTGTGTCCCACGCTTTCTGCAACGCGGCCAGCCGTTGGTCCTCAACGTGCCCGGTCATCCCGAAATGCACATCCGCCGGGGTATGGAATCCGATCCCCGAATGCCGGTGATGCCCGTTGTACGCCTGGACAACCCTGTTCATGAAATCTCGGGCATCAGCCAGCGAACCGAACTGCTCAGGGAACACCGGAAGATACTTCAAGGTCTTGAACCAAGCCTCTGAGTAGGGATTATCACTGCTGACCTTCGGCCGCGAATGCGAACGCAGCACATCCAGGTCCGCCAGCAATGAGGCGACCGGCTTCGAAGTCATCGAGGACCCGCGGTCGGCGTGCACCACCTTTGGTACCTGGTCGTTGGCGAATACCTCGGCGATAAACTCACGCGCCAATTCCCCGGATTCGCGAGCGTGGACCTGGCAGCCGACAACATAGCGCGAATAGAAGTCGATCGTCACGTACGCGTCTAAGTAGGTGCCGTTGGCCGGCCCAGCGAATTTCGTAATGTCCCACGTGAATACCTCCCCAGGCTGGTACGCCACCAGCTCCGGGATTTTCCGGACCGGATGCCGGGCCTGCCGGTGGCGTTCGGCCACTTGCTTCTCACGGTGCAGCATCCGGTACATGGTGGAGACCGAGCACAAATACGTGCCTTCAGACAAGAGGACCGCGTAGATCTGCTCGGGTGCCTGATCGCTGAACCGCTCGCTGTTCAGAGTCTTTAGGACCGTAGCTTCTTCCTCGGTGGTGATCTTGTTCGCCGGCGCCGGGCGGGGAGCCGAGGGCGCTGGTTGCGGGGCTATCGCGGATTGCTGACGGCGGTGCATCGTGGCCCTACTAACCGCGGCCAGGGTGCTGGCCTGCCGGGTGGCACCCCGCCGTCGACCAGTTGCTGGTAGGTGCCGGCGAGCAGGCCGCGGACGTCTACTTGGAATCCGCGCTCTTCGAGATTTGTTCCAAGAGCGCGTGCGCTTTTCCCATGATGTCCAAGGCGGTCTGCGTGGTGGCGAGCTTCTGCTCGCTGGCCGCGAGCTGCTTTTTCAGTCGGGCGATTTCCGCTTGTTCCTTGGTCAGCTTGTTGCCGTTCTTGGTGCCGGTGCTGCTGGTGCTGGCGGGGTTGTTCCCGTCGAGAATTCCCGCGACGCGTAGTCTGCGCCGCTCGACGATCTGGGAGGAATGCAGTCCGTTGGCGCGGAGGTAGCCGCGGCCCTCGCCGCTTTGGATCGCGTGTTCGTAGCCTTGCAGGTAAGCGAGTTTCTGGGCCGGGGCGATGGTACGGCGTCGTGGCTGGTCCGGTCGGGGTTGGGTGGAATCCATGGTCCCATTCTCCGTCACGGTGCTGGTGGATGGGTGGATGGAGGCGATGCTCATGGTGGAGGTTAGTCCTGTTCTCGCCCTGTCTGGAGAGGGTAACTTGCTATGAATCGGTGGTCTCACTCAACCCTGTCAGACAGGGGTCGAGCAAGCTGCCGAATACTGAGAGCAAACTAATTGGACACTTCAACTCTTTCGGCAGCACGAAAGATTGCCTATGAAAGCCGCAAACTTTAGGTTCCCCTAAAAGGGAAAGGTGTGGAACCTCAGTGGTTATTTCTGGTTCAGTCAAATATCGGATAATTGTTTCACTGAGCGCAGTACCGTGGGCAAGTCATTTGAACAGTGACTTGATGGTCCTTCAGGATAATTGAATAAGATTGGTCTTTTCAAGGCCATGTGCGAACTCCAACATGCACCTTTGTGGTTCAGTCAAACTCTATAAATGGCAAAGTCGAGGAAGAAAATGGGGAAATTCAAATTTGCTCGAATAGATAGTTCTGTGAACCATCATAAATGTCCTGAGTTAATCGCCACGCACTTGCAACCAACAATCGAAGTATCTTGCGACTCGAATTGAATCGTCCCGGGTTTTATGCCGCTTTCTATTGAGAGAATGGACAGCATGCCCAAGCAGTACACCCCCGAAGTCAAAGCCCGCGCAGTGGACTACATCATGGAACGACTTGACCGCTATAAATCGGTCTACGCAGCCTGCAATGACATGGCTCCAAAGCTGAACGTCGGTAAAGAAACCCTGCGCCGCTGGGCGCTCCAAGCCCAGGTTGATTCTGGTGAACGAACTGGAGCGACCAGCGAAGAACTCGCCGAGATCAAAGCGTTGAAAGCCAAGGTCCGGGACCTTGAAGAAGCCAACGACATCTTGAAGGCATCAGCGATTTTCTTTAGCTAAGGGAGCTGGACCCTCGCCGGCACTAATCACCGAGTTCATCGACCAGCAACGGGAACACTGCTACGCAGTCTTGTCCGTTCTGTGAGGCCCTGAATACTCAGGGCCTGAAGCTTTCTGCCCGCACGTATCGCAGTTGGGAAGCAGCTGAACCAGCACCACGGGTCGTCACGGATGCACTCATTTTGAACGTTCTTCATCACCTGCAGAAACCTGATGAAAAGACGGGGAGGCCGAAGCCCGAGGTTCTTTATGTGCGGAGGAAAATGCTGGTCTGGTTGCAGCGCAACGGCTTCCCTGACATCTCAAAACACACCGTGGATCGGCTGATGCGTGTGGCTGGGATGAATGGTCTGGTGCGGGGCCGGAGAACGACTACAACGATCCGCGCTAAAAATAAGATCCGGGCGAAAGATCTATTGAATCGGAACTTCTATACTGATGCACCTAACAAGGTGTGGGTCACTGATTTCACTTATGTTCCGATTCGGGGCGGGTTCGCCTATGTGTCCTTCGTGATCGATTTGTTCTCACGCCGGATCTTGTCCTGGGCTTCGTCGACCTCGCATGACACCGAGTTTGTGCAGCAGGCTCTCCAACTGGCGCTATGGCAACGCCGGATTGAGCAAAAAGCGCATGTGAGACCGGCCTTTGGTACCATTCACCATTCAGATGCGGGCAGTGAAGGCGGATTCAATTGGTCGTCGCAACACCCTGACCCTGGAGGTGTTCAAGGATGGCGACGAAGGACTGGTGGGCGAAAACGAGCGACGCACCTGAGAGAGTGCGTCGGCAGTGGCGCGCCGATCGCGCATTGCGCCCTCCGATGCGGTCTCCCGGCAGACCGGAACCGTCACGGGCTGTGCAACGCGAGTTCTGGCGTCTGATCGCAACCGGTATCACTTCGGCCGAGGCTGCGCTGCAAGTGGGCGTGTCCGTGCCGGTCGGCACAAGATGGTTTCGGCATGCTGGGGGCATGACCCCAATCAGTTTGTCGGAGACCACCGGACGGTATCTGTCGTTTGAAGAACGTGAAGAGATCGGCCTTCTGCGCGCCAAGAACACCGGGGTGCGTGAGATTGCCCGCCAACTGGGTCGCGACCCGAGCACGATTTCACGTGAGTTACGACGCAACGCAGCCACCCGGGGCAGGAAACTAGAATATCGACCGCTGGTTGCGCAATGGAAAGCGCAACAGGCAGCAAAGCGTCCCAAAGCCTCGAAGCTCGTGCAGAACGATGCCTTGCGGGAATATGTGCAAGAACGCCTCTCCGGGGAGATTCGGTTCCCTGACGGTGTAGCGGTTGCGGGCCCGAGAGCCGCAGCGTGGAAAGGGCTGAATAAGCCGCATCGGCAGGATCGGAAATGGTTTCTCGGGTGGAGCCCTGAGCAGATCTCGCAGCGTCTGAAACTCGACTTCCCGGATGATAGTTCTATGCGTATCAGCCACGAAGCTATATATCAGTCGCTCTACGTTCAGGGGCGTGGCGCGCTCAAACGTGAACTCGTGCAAGCATTACGGACGGGGCGGCCGTTGCGGAAGCCTCGCGCGAGGTCGCAGAATAAGCCGCAGGGCCACGTCACCGCTGACGTGGTGATTTCTGAGCGCCCGGCCGAGGCTGCTGATCGTGCGGTGCCCGGGCACTGGGAAGGGGACCTAATTATTGGCGCGAATCGGTCCGCGATCGGCACGTTGGTAGAACGTAGCAGCCGTTCCATACTGCTGGTCCACCTCCCCAGGCTGGAAGGGTATGGGGAGCAGCCAGTCGTGAAGAACGGGCCGGCGCTTGGCGGGTATGGTGCCGCGGCGATGGTCGAAGCGCTCAAGATATCGATGAGCGAGTTGCCGCAGCAGTTACGTAAGACATTGACCTGGGATCGGGGGAAAGAGCTTTCCGATCATGCGAAGTTCACACTTGAAACTGGTACAAAGGTGTTCTTCGCGGATCCGCATTCCCCTTGGCAACGGCCAACAAATGAGAATACGAACGGGCTGTTACGTCAGTACTTTCCGAAGGGTACGGACGTTTCGAGGTGGAACGCGGAAGAACTGGCCGCGGTGGCATGCGAGTTGAACAATCGGCCGAGGAAAGTGCTCGGCTGGAGGACACCGGCCGAGGTGTTTGCGGAGCAGTTAGAGTTAGTTCAAACGTCGGTGTTGCATCGACCGGTTGAACTCACGGAATGTACCTCTCAGAGGTACACTCAGACGCTGGCGATGGAGGGACTGGTGCCGTCGATCGGAACGCTTGGGGACGCGTTCGACAACGCGGCCGCCGAGACGGTGATGGGGTTGTTCAAGAACGAGGCGGTTGCTACGGATTCACCGTTCCGCACTGGAGCCTTGGCTACCAAGGCGGACGTGGATGACGTGGTCGTGGAATGGGTGCACTGGTATAACAACGACCGCTTGCACTCGACCCTCGGATATCGGGCTCCGGTTGAATTTGAAGAACTCTATTATGATGAAATGAGTGGCTCGTTACCCGATGAAGCCGCCAGTAATCTGGCGGCGTAATTTCCGGGACGGTTCAAACAGCAAGTCAGGAAACCCATCGCCACGTCAAACGCATTCGATTGCGTCAAGCTTACCGAAGTCACGAGTGGCGATATCAAATGAAATAGGGACTGGTGCCGTCGATCGGAACGCTTGGGGACGCGTTCGACAACGCGGCCGCCGAGACGGTGATGGGGTTGTTCAAGAACGAGGCGGTTGCTACGGATTCACCGTTCCGCACTGGAGCCTTGGCTACCAAGGCGGACGTGGATGACGTGGTCGTGGAATGGGTGCACTGGTATAACAACGACCGCTTGCACTCGACCCTCGGATATCGGGCTCCGGTTGAATTTGAAGAACTCTATTATGATGAAATGAGTGGCTCGTTACCCGATGAAGCCGCCAGTAATCTGGCGGCGTAATTTCCGGGACGGTTCAAACAGCAAGTCAGGAAACCCATCGCCACGTCAAACGCATTCGATTGCGTCAAGCTTACCGAAGTCACGAGTGGCGATATCAAATGAAATCATGCTTCCGGGGACACTTAAGAGTCGATTCCCTGACCCTAGTACGTGAATACTGGAGCGTCCGCAACCAACGCTTCCACCGTCAAGGCACATACCATCGACCAAGCCTCTGGCAAGAGCCGAGGCTTGGCTGGGTTAGGAATGCTGATTTCGATTCCAAATTATCGAGCGTAGGTGATGATGTAAGCGTTCAGGCAGCCGAGTCCAAACGAACCGCGTAACCAAGCCGTTCAAGTTCCTTGACCGCCCGGGATTTCGCACGATCCTTGTTGTGCTGATCGTAGTAGTCTGGACCAAGTTCTTTGAACACCTCGCCGTTGGCCAGCAAATGCCAGATAGCAACGATGATGGTGTGTTCAATGGCAACCAGCGCGCGGCTTCCTCCACGGCGAAGATACAACCGCCGGTACCGGGCGGCCAGGAACGATTCCTTGTGCTTGATCGCCGCCAGCGCGGCGGTTCCCAGCGCCGCCCGCAAATACACGTTGCCACCTCGAGTATGCGAGGAGCGTTGCCGGCCTGCTGACTCGTTCTGTCCTGGGCAGACTCCGGCCCAGGAGGCCAGGTGCGCCGCATCAGGGAAAACAGTCATGTCCACGCCGACTTCAGCGATGATGACCTGCGCCGTCTGCTTGCCGATCCCGGGCACAGTTTCCAAGGCCTGGCATGCCTGATCGAATGGTGCCATCGCCTCGGTGATCATCTGATCCAGCACCCGAAGCTGTTCATCGAGCGTGTCGATGTGGTCTAAATGAAGTTTCACCATGGCGGCATGATGGTCGGTGAACCGTCCCTCAAGCGCTTCGACAAGTTCAGGGATCTTGCGCCGCATGGAACGGATCGACAGGTCGGCCAAGACTTGCGGGTCTCGTTCCCCGGCCACCAGAGCGTCAAGCATATGCCGCGAGGACACCCCGGTCAGGCTGGAGGCAACGCTGGAGAGCTTGATCCCGGACGATTCTAGGAACTTCTCCAACCTCTGGTAGACCTTGGTCCGGTCATGCACCACCGCCGAGCGTGCCCGGGTCAGATCGCGAAGATGCCGGATCGGCTCGGGAGGGATGAAGGAGGCGGCCAGCAGGTTATGGGCCGCCAGCTCAGCGAGCCAGGTCGCGTCGTTGACGTCGGATTTCCGACCCGGAATGTTCCTGGCGCGTTTGGCGTTGACGAGGATAACCGGCAGTTGTTCTTCCTCCATCAGGAAATAGAACGGCTTCCAGTAGTCGCTGGTCGCTTCCATGACGATGACACTGACCTTCTCGGCGTTCAGGTAGCCGATAAGTTCGCGGATCTGGGCGGTGTTGGCTCCGAAGGTCTTCACCTCGGTGCGGTAGGTTCCGCCGCGCTGCCCCGGTTTCCGCACGGCAACTTTGGCGTCCCGCTTGGAGATGTCGATTCCTGCGGCGCGCTCATGCACGATCTCCATCGTGCTTCACTTCCTTCCAACAAGTTCGTTGACTCCTGGCGTTGGTGGTGTCGTGGGATTAAGGAGTGAAACGTTGAAATCTAGTACTCGTGCTCGAAGCAACAATCCACGGTTCTCGTGAAAATCCGCGCAGGCCAAGCTTCTATCCGGGCTCAAGGCACCAGAGTCATACCAGCATGTCGACACCACCAACAACCTCAGAATGCGCTTGCCGCCGGTTCAGCACAAGGCTCCAGTTTGGGAACGCAAGCGGAGAGGTAATTCTCAATCATCCTCGGCGTTGGCGAAGCCCGCTGGGAAGCTTCTATATTTGTCAAGCCGGTAACACCTCCGGAATAGCGGCATTTCGGATCCGGTAGATCTTCCTCGCGAGGTAGCGTTTGATGCATCGGCGGATCTCCCGAAGGCTCTTGCCTTCCTGGGTGCGTTTCTCTACGTAAACGCGGGTTTCTTCGTCATAGGCCATCCGGACCAGTGCTGCGGTATGTAGCGCCTTATTGAGCTTCCGGTCCCCGCCACGGTTCAGCCGATGCCTGACCGTATTCCCTGAGGACGCGGGAATCGGGTTCACCCCGGCCAGAGACGCGTAGGCGGCCTCTGATCGCACCCGGCCCTGGTGCGACCATGCAGTCAGACACACGGCCGCGACCACCGGTCCAATGCCCTTCACGTCCAGCAGATCCTTAGCTTCGCTGAGCTTGACCAGCTCGGTGATCTTCTCGGCGTTGGCCTTCAGATGATCATCCAGCTCGGTCACCCGCACGGCGAGCCGGACGGCTTCAGACCGGGCGACCTGCAACTCCAGAGCCTCGTCACGGGTCCGCCACATCGACACCTCGCCGATCTGGGCGCCGCTCATCCGTTTGCGGCCGTCAATACCCAGCGGGTTCACCCGGAGCAGGGCGGTGAGCGCGTTGACGTGCCGGGTCCGCTCGGTGGTCAGCGCGTCCCGTGCGGTCACCAGCACCCGTAGCGCGGCCCGGGCGCCCTCGTTGAGCCGGGGGCCGCGTAACCTGTTGGTATCCGTCGGCAGGACGATGGAGGCGATCCGGTAGGCGTCCATCGGGTCGGATTTGCCGACCCCGTGCCGGGCCTTGGCATCCATCCGGGCGGCCTCGGCGACCGGGCCCCCGGCATCGGCGACGGTGTCTGCGAGGATAGCGCCGTAGGACGCGGCGCCCTCGATCACCCACAGGGTGCTCGCGTCCCCGCCGGTACGCCGTCCGACCCAAGTCAGGGCTCGTTTGATCCCCGTGTCTGAGGTCGGGAAGTCTCGGGTCTCGATCAGTTCACCGGCAGCGGTGAGGATGGCGTAGACGTGCTTCTTCGCGTGTGTGTCGACACCGACGACAAATGGGTGGGTTTGCGAGACGATAGACATGGTCGCTTGCTCTTCTCTTCATGGACGACAGGGCAATCGGCCGCGTGCAGCCGGTACCGGTCCGGGTAGAGGTCACCGTCGGAGCATTACTGTGATGAGCCACGCCACCAGCTGGTGGCGGGCAGCCTTCTGATCAGGCTACCGGGGTGGGCCGGGCAGGTGCCGGCCGACCACCCCAGGCTCGGACAAGTCAGGGCTACGGCACCCCGCGGGGCCAAGTCTGTCAAGAGTCACGAGACAAGGGTAGGCGGCTGGCTCCTACTCTGCCAGTTGGTCCCAGACCAACTAATTCAAGACTCACAGTCAGGCTTGAGTGAGACCACCGATTCATAGCAAGTTACCCTCTCCAGACAGGGCGAGAACAGGACTAACCTCCACCATGAGCATCGCCTCCATCCACCCATCCACCAGCACCGTGACGGAGAATGGGACCATGGATTCCACCCAACCCCGACCGGACCAGCCACGACGCCGTACCATCGCCCCGGCCCAGAAACTCGCTTACCTGCAAGGCTACGAACACGCGATCCAAAGCGGCGAGGGCCGCGGCTACCTCCGCGCCAACGGACTGCATTCCTCCCAGATCGTCGAGCGGCGCAGACTACGCGTCGCGGGAATTCTCGACGGGAACAACCCCGCCAGCACCAGCAGCACCGGCACCAAGAACGGCAACAAGCTGACCAAGGAACAAGCGGAAATCGCCCGACTGAAAAAGCAGCTCGCGGCCAGCGAGCAGAAGCTCGCCACCACGCAGACCGCCTTGGACATCATGGGAAAAGCGCACGCGCTCTTGGAACAAATCTCGAAGAGCGCGGATTCCAAGTAGACGTCCGCGGCCTGCTCGCCGGCACCTACCAGCAACTGGTCGACGGCGGGGTGCCACCCGGCAGGCCAGCACCCTGGCCGCGGTTAGTAGGGCCACGATGCACCGCCGTCAGCAATCCGCGATAGCCCCGCAACCAGCGCCCTCGGCTCCCCGCCCGGCGCCGGCGAACAAGATCACCACCGAGGAAGAAGCTACGGTCCTAAAGACTCTGAACAGCGAGCGGTTCAGCGATCAGGCACCCGAGCAGATCTACGCGGTCCTCTTGTCTGAAGGCACGTATTTGTGCTCGGTCTCCACCATGTACCGGATGCTGCACCGTGAGAAGCAAGTGGCCGAACGCCACCGGCAGGCCCGGCATCCGGTCCGGAAAATCCCGGAGCTGGTGGCGTACCAGCCTGGGGAGGTATTCACGTGGGACATTACGAAATTCGCTGGGCCGGCCAACGGCACCTACTTAGACGCGTACGTGACGATCGACTTCTATTCGCGCTATGTTGTCGGCTGCCAGGTCCACGCTCGCGAATCCGGGGAATTGGCGCGTGAGTTTATCGCCGAGGTATTCGCCAACGACCAGGTACCAAAGGTGGTGCACGCCGACCGCGGGTCCTCGATGACTTCGAAGCCGGTCGCCTCATTGCTGGCGGACCTGGATGTGCTGCGTTCGCATTCGCGGCCGAAGGTCAGCAGTGATAATCCCTACTCAGAGGCTTGGTTCAAGACCTTGAAGTATCTTCCGGTGTTCCCTGAGCAGTTCGGTTCGCTGGCTGATGCCCGAGATTTCATGAACAGGGTTGTCCAGGCGTACAACGGGCATCACCGGCATTCGGGGATCGGATTCCATACCCCGGCGGATGTGCATTTCGGGATGACCGGGCACGTTGAGGACCAACGGCTGGCCGCGTTGCAGAAAGCGTGGGACACACATCCCGAACGGTTCGGGCAGCGCAGGTTGCCGAAGAAATTACTGTTGCCTGTTGCGGCGTGGATCAACAAGCCAATGAAGCTGGAGGAAGGGGAATAAATGATCGCTATTTAGCACCCGTTGGTCTCACTTCACTTGAAAATTTCCGCTGCGCTTGACAATAGTTTGGACGTTTCGCGAGAACTGGTGCCCGGTGACACTAGGTACGATCGAAACATGATGAATCAAACTGCAATATTTATTGATGCCGGATTTCTACTCTCACTAGGCGGCCATCGTGCCGCCGGAACTACTTTACGTTCAGCCTTCACAACTCATTACGAGGCTTTGATACGCGGGATTGTGCAAACGGTCAAGAAGAATACGGGTCTGAATAACCTTCGCGTCTATTGGTATGATGCCTCGAAGGACGGCCTATTTACCGAACAGCATAAGCGTATTGGCTTGATACCAGGCGTTAAAGTCCGCCTAGGACGTATCTCTTATAACGGCGAGCAAAAAGGTGTGGACCTAAGGCTGGCGCTGGACTTGGTCGGAGTTGCGCGCAATGGCTCGGCTTCTGTTGCGTACTTGGTTTCTGGCGATGACGACCTGGCCGAAGCTGTTGAGGAAGCGCAGGACCTAGGCATGAAAGTCGTGCTACTCGGAGTAGCGAAATCCGATAGCCGACTTGGCGTCGCTTCCGTCGCTGAACACCTGGCATTAACCGCTGACTACATCGAAACCGTTCCTAATCAATTATTGGATAGCGCATTCACTAAGGTTCTCGAGTGGGACAAAAATCATTCTGAAAAAACCTCTCTCATTGCTAGTGCATCGACAGAAACAGAACCAAAGCCAGTCGCAAAGCCGGTAGTTCCAACACCTGCAGTCATGGCTCAGAAGCTTGTTGCCAAGTCAAAAATGGAACGGGACACCGAACCAGAGGTGGTCTACTCCAGTGGTGGAGATAGCTCTGGCTATCAGGGCTCTGCAGCTTACGAGCAAAAAGAACTGAAAGTTGCAGAAGAAATCGGCGCGAAAGTCGCTGAATCTTGGCTGGCCTTCACTACACAGCACGACGTAGTAGAACTGATTGACGACAAGCCTCAGTTGCCACCGGAGATTGATAGGACATTGCTCAAGGACTGCGCCCAGGTGCTTGGTGAATGGAAAACCGATCAACAGACCATTCGGCGCACCTTGCGTGGCGCCTTCTGGGAGTACTTGGACAGGATCATGTGACGAGTCAGCACTATCCGTAAATCCGCTTTCAGACGCAAGCTAAGGTAAATTTATATCGTGACTTCTCAGCAGAAACCTTTTTACATCACCACGGCTATTTCATACCCAAATGGTACCCCGCATATTGGGCACGCCTATGAGGTGGTGGCAACTGACGTGATGGCTCGATTCAAGCGGCTGGACGGTTTTGATGTCTTTTTCATGACCGGCACCGACGAGCATGGCCAGAAGATGATGCAGACCGCAGAGAACCTTGGCATCACGCCGGCTCAACTGGCACAGCGAAACTCGGATGCTTTCCAAGCCATGAACGATGAGCTGGGCACGAGCTACGATCGCTTCATCCGTACAACTGACGCGGACCATCATGCGGCTGCACAGGAACTGTGGCGCCGCATGGAAGCCAATGATGACATTTACCTGGATAAGTACGCTGGTTGGTACTCGGTACGCGATGAAGCCTTCTACACCGAGGAACAGACGGAAGTTCGTGAAGATGGCATCCGCTATGCCATTGAAACTGACACCGAGGTTACCTGGACAGAAGAAGAGTCATACTTCTTCCGACTGTCCAAGTACCAGGACAAGTTGCTGGAGTACTACCAAAACAACCCTGAATTCGGCGCGCCACGTTCCCGCTTCAATGAAGTAGTGCGATTCGTCGAGGGCGGGCTGACCGACCTTTCAATTTCCCGTACAACCTTTGACTGGGGCATCCCGGTGCCGGGCAATGAGAAGCATGTCATGTACGTGTGGGTTGACGCACTCACCAACTACCTGACTGGAGTTGGATTCCCAGACGTCGATTCCGCTTCCTTCCGCAAATACTGGCCGGCAGATGTCCACGTCATCGGCAAGGACATCTCGCGATTCCATGCGATTTACTGGCCTGCATTCTTGATGTCTGCCAAATTGCCGTTGCCGAAGCGCGTCATGATCCACGGGTTCCTACACAACAATGGCGTGAAGATGTCCAAGTCCTTGGGCAACACCGTGTCTCCAGACGATTTTGTGAACCGTTACGGTCTGGATCAGGTACGCTACTTCTTCCTGCGTGAAGTCCCCTTTGGCGCCGACGGCAGTTACAACCATGAAACGATCGTTGCCCGAATTAACGGAGACTTGGCAAACAACTTCGGCAACCTTGCACAGCGTTCACTGTCGATGGTCGCGAAGAACTGCGGGGGAGTTGTCCCGACGCCCGGTGAATTGTTGGAAGCCGATCAGCAAATACTGGATGCCGCCGGCAAGCTGCTGGAAATCAACCGCGACGCCTTCTCCCGTCAAGAATTCAGCAAGGCGCTTGAAGTGGTATGGCACGTTCTGGGCGACACCAACGCTTACTTTGCCGAGCAGGAGCCCTGGAAGCTGAAGAAGACTGATCCAGAGCGTATGGCGACGGTTTTGTACGTGACCATTGAGATTGTCCGCAAGGTCGCTTTGCTGCTTCAGCCAGTCTTGCCCCAGGCAATGACTTCGATGCTCAACGCGTTGGCAGTTGGTGAAGGTTCTGCGCGAACCTTCGAGTCCTTCGATAGTGCATTGGTTCCAGGAACTGAACTACCGGCTCCTTCGCCAGTGTTCCCACGCTACGAAGAAGAGAAATAAGACGCTTCTGAAAGAAAATTGAGGTGTTCTGCTCAATATTGAATTTGAGCAGAACACTTCAAATTTTGCATCCAGTCATGGTGTGACAACGCCAGTTTGGTAAGCAATGACAACAGCCTGAACCCGGTCTCGAGCTTCCAATTTTGCCAAGATGTGGCCCACGTGGGTTTTGACAGTCGCTTCAGACAAGAATAGTTTGTCGGCAATCTCAGGGTTGGAAAAGCCTTCTGCAATCAATCCGAAAACTTCACGTTCGCGAGGCGTCAGCGATTCTACAGCGGCAACAAGGTGAGCATTGTGCTGTGACGAAATCTTCTTGAGCATTGGCGCCATGTGATCCAACAATCGCCGAGTGGTCGACGGGGCTATTACGGCATCGCCTCTATTGACGGTGCGCACGGATTCCAAGAGTTCTTCTGGGGGAGCGTCCTTGAGGAGAAATCCGCTGGCGCCGGCTTGAATCGCTCTCAGCGCGTACTCATCCATGTCGAAGGTCGTCAGCACGATGATCTTTGGGCCATCCGCGGCCTTTTTATCCGGATCCAGCAGCCGCTCGGTAGCTTCGATTCCATCCATTTCCGGCATACGCACGTCCATCAAGATGACGTCCGCCTGGGACATTACCGGTGCAGCTAGCGCTTCGCGACCATTGCCGGCCTCGACAATGACTTCCATATCGTCTTGGGAATTAATAAGCATTCTGAAACCACTGCGAACCAGCAGTTGATCATCGACCAAGGCAACCTTGATGGCATCGGGTTTAGGCATTTGAATATTAGTCCTCGGTGTATGGGATGTAAACATTAACAGCGAAACCGCCCCCAGCCTGGGGGAGCGCAGTACAGGTACCTTCATATAAGGCTACGCGCTCTTTCATCCCCTGCAGGCCATGGCCTGTGCCTTCAAGGACAATGGACCCGGCACCTCGCCCGTCGTCACTGACGGTCAAATTCAAGCCCCGGGAATTCCACTCGATATGGACTTTGGTCTGAGTGTCCGGGCCAGCATGCTTAATGACATTCGTGAGCGATTCTTGAATGCATCGATATATAGTGAGCTCCGCACCTGCAGGCAGTTCTTTCCGTGGAGTTCCCGAAGTTTCCAGCTGGACATTCAGTCCAGACACGGCAACGCTTTCTACAAGTTCAGGTATGTTTGCCAGCGACGGAAGAGGACGATTCTCCAGCTCCTCATCCTTTCGCAGAACGCCTAGGAGCCGGCGCATCTCTTTCAATGATGCGCGACCAGTATCCGAAACTGTCTTTAGAGTCTCGATGGCGATCTCCGGGTCTTTCGCTGCGGCATATCGTGCCCCGTTTGCCTGCGTGATGATGACGGACAGTGAATGCGCGACGATGTCATGCATCTCCCGGGCAATGTGGTTTCGCTCGTCTGATGCAGCCAGAGCACGCTCTATAAGTCGCTCCTTCTCCAGGCGATCGGCATGCTCACGCAATGATTTCATGGCCAGCCGTCTGGTGCGGGCCAGGTCACCGAAGGTCCACGACAAGGTGACAACCAATGCAAGGCCCACGAAGGAAATCATCATGTCGAAAGTGAAGACGGCCGTTGGATCAGGTGAATTCCTTGACGCCTCGAACATGCTGAACGTCGCCAGCAACGCGCCAAGCAAACCAAGGCCCAGCGTACTGAAAGATTGCCAGCGTTTCCCATAGACAGCCATTGTGTAGACAAGGATCGGCACCGAGACCTGCGAGAACAGAATGAGCCCATCAAACGCAAGCTGCATAAGGTGGCCGGCGGCTACGACGAGGGTGACGGGCCATGGATATCGACGCCGCAACATCAGCGGTGCGGATTGAAGGATCGACAGCGTCAGCACGGCTGCGAAGGACGCAGGAGTCGACATTGATGATGCCAAGCCGAGAGCTGTCGGCATGCAAAGTAGCGTGTACAGCAGACCGGTGATGAAATCGACTCGTCCGGGATTCTCGCGGATCCAACCGTCGATACGACGGTGGGGATTGGCAAAGATCAAGTTTTCCTGCAATTCAACGTGTTAGTAACAGCCGATCCTGTTAGCGAAGCCATGGACCTTTGTATCCAAGGTTATCGGTAGCGAAGGCTGCGCGACCTCATGCCCAGGGAGGAAATATGTAGTTTCAAATCGAAGCAATCTCATTATATGAGATGAACTCTCAAATAGCGGACGCTAGTCGATAGAATCTTTGCCATGGGAAATGTAATTGATATTGCGGTCATTCCGGGTGACGGTATTGGCCCAGAAGTTGTTGCTGAAGCCGTCAAGGTTCTGAAATTCGTCACTAACGGAGGCAAGACCGAGGTCAAGCTGACTGACTACAAGCTTGGTGCGGAGCATTGGTTGGAGACCGGGGAAACTCTGCCGGAAGAGACCTTGGAAGCTATCAAGAAGCATGATGCAATTCTCTTCGGTGCTGTTGGCGCAGCTCCCGGGGATACCCGAATTCCGTCCGGCATCATCGAGCGCGAGATGCTATTGAAGCTCCGCTTCTCGCTGGACCATTTCGTGAACCTGCGTCCGGCGAAGCTGTATCCAGGAATTGAAAGCCCTCTGGCTAATCCGGGTGAAATCGACTTCGTAGTAGTTCGTGAAGGCACCGAAGGACCGTATGTTGGCAATGGTGGCTCGGTTCGCACGGGCACCGCGCATGAAATCGCCACCGAAGTATCCGTGAATACAGCCTACGGCGTAGAACGTGTTGTCCGGGACGCATTCCGCCGCGCAGCAGAGCGTGAACGCAAGCACGTAACGCTGGTCCATAAGCACAACGTGCTGGTGCATGCTGGACATCTGTGGAAGCGAACGGTCGAAATGGTTGCGCAGGAGTTCCCAGAGGTTACCCATGACTACCTGCACGTGGATGCGGCAACCATTTTCTTGACTACGGACCCTTCGCGCTTCGACGTGATTGTCACCGATAACCTCTTCGGCGACATCCTCACGGACCAAGCCGGCGCCATCACCGGTGGTATCGGCTTGGCTGCCAGTGGCAACATTAACATGGACCGCACCTACCCTTCGATGTTTGAACCAGTTCATGGTTCTGCACCGGATATTGCGGGTCAGCAGAAGGCGGACCCAACTGCGGCAATCTTGTCGGTGGCACTGATGCTTGACCATCTCGGTTTGGTTGATGAAGCACGGACAGTTGAGCAAGCTGTTGAAAAAGAGATCACTTCACGCCAAGAATTGACCGATAATCGCACCACCAGTGAAATTGGCGATGCAATTGTCGCGTTACTGGCATAAGCTGAAAGTGACGTTTCTGGTTAGCCGCTAACCAGTAGCAAATCCACGAACGGATGTTCCGCAGAGGCGTGGAGCATCCGTTCTTTGTTTATTGAACTAGGAAGTCCAGGGTAGATGGAATTCACCGAAAATCTCTCAACGAATCGCAAGAGTGAGCAGGAGCGGGCTGACGTCTTGGCAAATCCTGGGTTCGGAGACTTCTTCACTGATCACACCGCAGTTATCGACTGGTCGGCAGACGATAGCGGACGTAACGGTGAATGGCATGACGCTCGAATAGAGCCGTATGGCCCAATCGCCATGGATCCAGCCGCTTCCGTACTGCATTACGGCCAGGAAATTTTCGAAGGACTCAAGGCTTACCGCCACGCAGACGGTTCAGTGTGGACCTTCCGTCCACACGCCAATGCTGCTCGCTTGAACAAGTCCGCACAGCGCCTTGCGCTCCCGCAGCTGGATGAAGAAGTTTTCGTCGAGTCGCTACGCAAGCTGGTGGCGACTGATATCGATTGGGTTCCGACCGGTGACGGGGAAGCCCTGTATCTGCGTCCGTTCATGATTGCTACCGAAGCATTCCTCGGGGTGCGCGCAGCGCGTGAGGTTTCCTACCGCGTCATCGCATCGCCAGCAGGCAACTACTTCGGTGGCGAGCTCAAGCCAGTTGCCATCTGGGTCTCGAAGAACTATGCGCGAGCAGGTCGAGGCGGTACCGGTTCAGCCAAGTGCGGCGGCAACTATGCCGCTTCGCTCGTGGCCCAGCTGGAAGCCGAAGAAAACGGCTGCAAGCAGGTCCTGTTCCTCGACTCCTTCAATGACAATGCTGTCGAAGAACTCGGCGGCATGAATGTCTTCTTCGTCACCAGGGACAACAAGTTGGTGACTCCGGCGTTGACCGGAACCATTCTGGAAGGAGTGACCCGTTCATCGGTCATCCAGCTCGCGAAGGACCGCGGCATGGAAGTTGAAGAACGCAAGATCACCCTGGATGAATGGCGTGAAGGGATCGCCTCGGGCGATATCGCAGAAGTTTTCGCTTGCGGTACTGCAGCTGTGATCACCCCAATCGGTGCGCTGAAGAACGGCGAAGAGCTTATCGGCGATGAGAACGCTGCCGCCGGCGAGGTGACCATGTCCATCCGCGAAGAACTGCTGGGAATCCAGCTTGGCACCGTGGAAGACCGTCATGGTTGGCTGGAGCGTTTGGCTTAATTTACACGAGCGTTTTCGGGGAGCTGTCGTGGATCACGACAGCTCCCCGTTTTTATCATCTTCGATGGCGCCTGATATGCAATAGGCTATCCATATGCGCATTGCACGATTTGTAGTAGATAGCGACCCGCTTTATGGAGTCGTAGACGGTAATGATATTCATGTTCTGGCCGGAGACCCATTTTTCCAGGGGATCAAGACGACTGGTGCTACCCACTCATTGGATGATGTTCGGCTGTTAGCCCCGATCATCCCTCGATCGAAGGTCGTTGGATTCGGTCGCACCTACCGCGAGCACGCCAAAGAACTGGGCAATGAAGTTCCAGCCGAACCATTGATGTTCTTGAAGCCGAACACTTCGGTAGTGGGCCATGGAGACCCCGTCACCTTGCCGGAGTTCTCAAAGGAAGTTTCCTTCGAAGGCGAACTGGCAGTGGTCATTGGCCGTATCTGTAAGGACGTTCCGGCCGACAAGGCCCAGGACGTGATCTTCGGCTACACGGTAGCAAACGACCTGACCGCACGCGATGCCCAGCGCACTGATCCGCAGTGGGCTCGCGCCAAGGGCTTCGATGGTTCTTGCCCGCTTGGACCTTGGATCGAAACGGAAATCGAAGACGCTGATGACCTGAGTATCGTCAGCCGAGTCAATGGCGAGGTTCGCCAAGACGGAACTACCAATGACATGATCTGGCCGGTGAATGAACTGGTTGCTCGAGCTTCCGAAGCTTTTACCTTGCTGCCAGGCGACGTCATCATGACCGGCACGCCAGCGGGTGTCGGCCTGGTCAATGCCGGCGACGTTGTTGAAGTGGAAGTAGAAGGTATTGGAACGCTGCGAACAGTTTTCCGTCGCTAGATGCAGTACGTGAACTCGGTTCATAGGTAGAGTTGATGTTGTCACCAACTTGCCATCATCAATTTGGTGAAACCGCACTGGCTCTCGATCGTTAGTGTGATCGGGAGCCTTGCGCTTTAAAATGCCGGTTTCCGTCTTGAAGGCATAGAATAAAAACATCATGACTGATCTATCGTTGATTCCCATTGTTACCGAAGACACCCCGGTACGCGTTCGCTTTTGCCCTTCACCAACTGGTACTCCTCACGTAGGTTTGATCCGTACTGCCCTGTTCAACTGGGCTTATGCGCGTCACACCGGCGGCAAGATGATCTTCCGCATTGAAGACACCGATGCCAAACGCGACTCCGAGGAAAGCTACAACCAGCTTCTGGATGCCTTGGCTTGGTTGGGCATTGATTGGGACGAGGGCGTCAACGCGGGCGGTCCTCATGAGCCATACCGCCAGTCGCAGCGTGGTGACATCTACCAGGATGTCATTGAGAAGCTTCGTGCAGCTGGCCATCTTTACGAGTCCTACTCGACCCCCGAGGAAGTCGAAGCTCGCCACAAGGCGGCTGGACGCGATCCGAAGCTTGGCTACGACAACTTCGACCGCGAGTTGACCGAAGAGCAGAAAGCCGCGTTCAAGGCCGAAGGCCGCGAACCGGTATTGCGTGTTCGCATGCCGGATCACGACATCACCTTCAATGACTTGGTGCGTGGCGAGATCACCTTCAAGGCGGGATCTGTTCCCGACTACGTGGTGGTGCGCGCCAATGGCAAGCCGCTGTACACCCTGGTCAACCCAATCGATGATGCGCTGATGGGAATTACCCATGTGCTTCGTGGCGAGGATCTGTTGTCCTCGACTCCGCGCCAGGTCGTCTTGTACGCATTGCTGCATGACATCGGCGTTGCCCAGTACATGCCACGCTTCGGCCACTTGCCGTACGTCATGGGCCAGGGCAACAAGAAGCTTTCCAAGCGTGATCCGGAATCCAGCTTGTTCCTCCACCGCGACAATGGCTTCATCCCGGAAGGCCTGCTGAACTATCTGGCCCTGCTGGGTTGGTCGCTGAGCGCTGATGAAGATATCTTCTCGCGTGAACAGCTGGTTGAAGCCTTCGACGTAAAGGACGTGCTGTCCAACCCTGCCCGCTTCGATGTGAAGAAGGCAGAAGCAATCAACGGCACTCACGTGCGCATGCTGGAGCCACAGGACTTCCGCGATCGTTTGGTCCCTTACCTGCAGGCCGCGGGCCTAGTGGGCGAAGTGCTTACAGAACGCGAAAACGAGATATTGGATCAGGCGTCGCCATTGGTCCAGGAACGTATCGCGCTGTTGGGAGAAGCAACCGACATGCTTGAGTTCCTCTTCAAGGCTGATGACGAAATTGCCATCGAAGAAAAAGCACTCAAGGGCATGCCTGCAAACCTGGTTGAAGTGATCGACGCTAGCATCCAGGGCCTGGAAGGCCTTGCCGAATGGAACGCTGAAACCATTCAGGCAGCCCTGCGCACGAAACTTGTAGACGAACTGGAACTGAAGCCTCGCCAGGCCTTCGGTCCGGCCCGCGTTGCAATCTCCGGAAAGCGCGTTTCGCCACCGCTCTTCGAGTCCATGGAAATTCTTGGACGCGAGTCGAGCCTGAAACGACTTCGTGCGTTCGGCGACTCCCGGTAGAGATTCTCCGATAAATCGGTGAGAAGCACTGTGAACGCCTCGGATGGAACCAATCCTGCAACTGTTCCTATCCGGGGCGTTCTCTTCGATATCGATGAGACCCTCGTGGATTTGCGCTCCGCCGCTATCCAAGGCTTCTCATCCTTGTCGGCGTCGGCGTCGGCGCTGGCGCACCTGAATCCTGAACAAGTAACTGAGATCGCGGCAGACTTCGCCGATGATGGTGCGCAGGCCTATGACAGGTACATGGCAGGCGAGTTGACTTTCCTTGGCCAGAGAGAAGTGCGGCTGCAGCGCGCGTACAGGTTGGCAGGGGCCACTACCCCCAGTGGCCAAGCATATGCACGTTGGGCTCATGAATATGAGACGAAAGTTCGCGAGTCGTGGAAGCCCTTTGGCCACGTGCCGGCATTCTTGGACCAGCTGGAGTCTCTGGGGATCCCGTATGGCGCGGTTAGCAACAATGTCGAGTCATACCAGCGTGACAGGCTGCAGACCGCCGGGCTTGCCGGATTCCAATGCGTCATTGGTTCCGATACTGCTGGGGCACCGAAACCGCACTCGGCCCCATTCCTGGCCGGGTGCGCTGCGCTAAAGAGTCTGCCGGCCCACACACTGTACATAGGGGACAACCCGATTAATGATTATCAAGGGGCCGGTGACGCTGGACTCCAGCCAGTGCTCTTGGATCGTGCTTCAGTTCACAAGAATTTTCTTGGATGACGGGTGAAGGATTTGGGCTCGCTCACGACGGTTCTGTCCTGATTTTCCGCGGAATGCCGGTGGAAAACTGGCCGCGATGCTCGATTTGTGCGCTGGTCATTTGGCCGGTATAGTTGTATCTCGTGCTACGGCAGTGGCCGGAATGATAATTAGCTGAATTCCTGAAACGCCAAGTCACAGTGGGATATGGTGTAATTGGCAACACAACGGTTTCTGGTTCCGTCATTCTAGGTTCGAGTCCTGGTATCCCAGCGCTTCATCAAAGAAATTTGATGGGTTGAAGGTAGCTCTTCAGCATACGGCCCCATCGTATAGCGGCCTAGTACTCTGCCCTCTCACGGCAGCAACACGGGTTCGAATCCCGTTGGGGTCACCAATGGAAAACCGCGGAGAAATCCGCGGTTTTCGTGTTTCCCGGACAAAATCTGTACTGGGCTAGAGAAATTACCTGTTGGCATGAGGCAAGATAGTTCTCATGGAGTCGAATTCAGATCTGGATAAGAGCTCAGGGCAGGAAACCGCTTCGCCAGCCGGAACCGGCAGCGAAGCCGTGAAGCAATTGAACGAGCTTCAGGATGTGCTCAGTGAGCTGTCCTTTGTTAACCCTCAACCACGAGTTGCATCCGGATTCGAAGTACTGCGCAACAAGGTATCGCTCCAAATTTCGGACTACCTGATACCTCGAATTTCGAACCTGGGCGCACCGCTATTGGTGGTTGTCGGCGGATCCACGGGCTCAGGAAAATCGACTCTTGTAAATTCCCTGCTAGGAGAACAGGTAAGCCTTTCCGGTGCGGTACGCCCGACGACGCGAACTCCGGTTTTGGCGTTCAACCCGGTTGACCAACACTTCTTTGAATCTGACCGGATTCTTCCCGAACTTAAACGTGTAGCTGGTGGTGGATTCAATGCGCAGGGCGGAGCATCCACCAACCAAGCACTATTGATGACACCCCGCCAACAAGTACCGCAAGGGTTGGCAATACTTGATGCCCCGGATATCGACTCGGTTTCCGATGAAAACAGGGAATTAGCTGGCCAGCTTCTAAATGCAGCGGACCTCTGGATTTTCGTCACGACGGCCAATAGGTACGCTGACGCTCTTCCCTGGGATCTGCTCACCGAGGCTGGTGCACGCAAAATAACCGTCTGCGTCGTGTTGAACAGGGTTCCTCCTGGAGCCGAAAACGACATCGTTCCGGACCTGAAGCGCCTATTAAGTGACAAGGACCTGGACCCCACACTGCTGCATGTTCTCAACGAGACGCAACTCGGTGAAGAAAAACTGATTCCCAGTGAGCATGTGGAGCCGTTGCTTGCGTGGCTGAACTCACTGGCAGCGGATTCCGCTCAACGTCAGCGAATCGCGGCCCAAACCCTTGATGGAGCGTTGCGCCGCACCGCCGCCGATGTCAGTGAACTAATCGCTGAACTGCAAGAGCAGGAAAACCAGCTCGGTGAACTATGCACGTTGACCGAAGAACGCTTCGCACAAGCCTTGGCCAGGATCAACGATTCTCTCAATGACGGCTCGCTGCTGCGTGGCGAAATCCTGGCACGTTGGCAGGACTTCGTCGGAGCCGGCGAGCTGCTGCGCGGAATCGAAGGTGCCATCGGACGGGTGAGAGATCGTGTGGGCGCGTTCCTCACGGGGAAGCCTCCAGCGACCCACAGGGTTGAACAAGCCATTGAATCAGGTTTGCATACAGTCTTCATTGCAGAAGTCACCAAGGCCTGCCATGACATCGACAGGTCGTGGCAGAACACGCCTTTCGGCCAGGCTCTACGGGCTAATCTGCCCATGCCGCGTCCGCCGAAGGATCTCCCTGAGCAAGCTTCAGAAAGCATCCGGCTCTGGCAAAAAGATGTCCTGGACATGATCCGCCAAGAGGGCGCCGGGAAGCGCAAAACCGCCCGGATGGCCGCATTCGGCGTCAACGGGGTGGCCGTGATCTTGATGGTTGTGGTCTTTGCATCAACGGCAGGTCTCACTGGATTGGAAATCGGAATTGCCGGGGGCTCAGCATTGGTGGGGCAGAAACTGCTGGAAGCAATATTCGGAGAGGACGCGGTACGCCGCATGGCCACCAAGGCACGAAAGATGCTCGATTCCAGAGCACGTGATCTCTTGGCGAAGAGCTCATCAATCTATCTGAATGAGCTCTCAGCCACTTCGCAGCCGGAGCTTGCTGATCGGCTGGGCAAGATTACCGCAGGCTTGAGCGGCAAGGGGGCCCACTGATGTCCGAACGCAAGATCCTGCGGGCCGTCAGCGGCCTCAACTCGCAAATCAATAGCATCGTGGAAGCGATGCAGCTTGCAGAGCCACACTTGGAACCAGAAACCATCGATTTGGCCGCAGACGTCATCGCCCGCGCTGAATCTCGACGCCAGCTTTCCGCGGAGCATGTCGTGGTGGGACTTTTCGGTGCCACCGGCAGCGGAAAGTCAACGATGTTCAACGCGCTGGTGGGCCAGGAACTTGCCACCACAGGTGTCATCCGCCCGACGACTACCGACACTGTCGCTGCCATTTGGGAACCGGAAGGCGCTGGCGAACTGCTGGACTGGCTGGAAGTGACTACTCGCCACGTCATCGAGGATCGGGACGGCCAAGCGGACTCTGCAAAGAAAAGAACCTTCGATTCCGGGCTCCTGCTGTTGGACCTGCCCGACATGGACTCGACAGCAGTTGATCACCACAAGATCGCTTCCCGATTGGTGGGCCAGGTGGACTATCTGGTGTGGGTGCTTGATCCCCAGAAATACGCAGACGCGTCCATCCACCACGGATATCTCAATTCCTTGCGCAGCCAGCAAGGCAACCTGCTGATCGTCTTGAACCAGATTGACAAGATCGCCGTGCAAGAACGCAAGCAAGTAGTCGATTCCTTGCGTGGCATTTTGGCCACCTCTGGGTTGGAGAATCTGCCCATCGTCTGTGCCTCTGCCGCTACGGGTGAAGGAGTCGCGGAGGTGCAGGCCAAGATCGCGGCCGCGGCCAAGAACAAGGCACTTTCCACGCGTCGACTCCGCGCAGATGTTGATCAGGTCATCCATCACTTGAGCGAGGAACTCCAAGTAGAGAAAGTGCGCTTGCCCAGCCAGCTGCACCAAGCCGAGCTGGAGCGCGTGATCGCCAAAGCGCACGGTGCCCATTACATTGCTGATGCAGTGGAAACCTCTTACTTGCTTCGTGGCGCTTCGCGCACGGGATGGCCGTTGACCACCTGGCTGGTCAAGCTGCGCAACGATCCGCTCAAGAGGATGAATCTTGGACGGCAGCATGAAGACCCAGAATTGTCATTGACTTCTCGTCCAGAGCTGTCCATCGCAGAAACTGCGGCTATAGAACATGGCATCAATCAGTATGTCTCCGAAGCTTCTGCAGATCTTCCGGAAAGCTGGAAAGAGCCGCTGCGGGAAAAAGTGCACGCAAATACGGCGGTGCTGGATGACGGTATTGATGCGGCGATTGCCGGCACTCCGTTGGGTGTTGAACGGTCTTCATGGTGGTGGCCCGTAGTCAAGGTCATCCAATGGGTTGCACTTGTTGCGGCATTAGGTGGTGCTTTGTGGCTCGCCGGCTATCTGGTTGCCGGATACTTCCAATTCGAGCTACCGGAGGCTCCGCGAGTCGAAGGTATCGCTGTACCAACGCTGCTGGTTTTCATTGGAATACTGCTGGGCATTGTCCTGGGATTGGCGTGCTCGTTTGTCAACCGAATAGTCGCTAAAGTTAAGCGAAGGAAAGCGTTGAAGAATATTGAACGCTCGGTATCCCAGCTGGTGAGGCAGGCAGTCATTGAGCCCGTTGACCAGCATCTGGACACCTACAACAGCTACTCAGCATTGATCACCTCCGCAGCCAAGAAAGCCGATTAGAACTCTGTGACTACAAACCAACCAAAAGTCGATGCAACAGTGGGTGACCTAGGCGAGCAAGGCATCCTGGAAGCGATCTTGCCGCTGCTCGATTCAGCGCAGGCAAGTCTCGGGCCGGGCGACGACGCAGGTGCGTTGAGGGTGAGCGGGAACGAAGTTCTCGTCTCGGTAGATACCCTGGTTGAAAACCAGGATTTTCGACTCCTCTGGCCCAGCGGTTTGGAACACAATGCTTATGACATCGGATGGAAGTCCATTGCCCAAAATGTTTCAGACATTAATGCGATGGGTGGTCGCGCCACTGGCGCTGTGATTTCGCTGTCCCTGCCGAAGTCCACGTCTCTGGAATGGGTGAGGGACTTCAGCCGTGGCGTTGCCGAGGCTATTGCGGAGCTTGGCGCCAGCGAACTGACGATTCTCGGGGGAGACCTCGGGAAGTCGCAAGAAATTTCCGTTACCACGACCGTTCTTGGCGAATGCGAGCATGGGAAAGTGCTGAGGAGCGGAGTCCGAGCCGGAGACCGCATAGCGGTGGCCGGACGTGTTGGCGCCGCCGGGGCAGGACTCTCTGTGCTTGAACACGAGCATGACAATGAAAGTTGGAGCAGAGCGGTGCGCCGTCTGGTCCAGGCACAGTGCCGTCCCGTGCCGCCGCTGGAATCTGGGCCACGCGCTGCCGAAGCGGGCGCGACAGCCATGATGGATCTATCCGATGGGCTGATCCGCGACGCCGGGCGCATGGCCAAAGCCAGCCATGTGAATCTCGAGTTGGAATCTTCTGCTCTCCAGGACTTCGCGCTTCGACTGGAGGCTGCCTCAGAACTGACGGGCACCGATCCGATGTCATGGGTACTTTATGGCGGTGAGGATTTCGGACTCCTTGCCGCCTTCCCTCAGGGACTTGAAATCCCCGGAGAATTTAATGTTATCGGTGTTGCCAAGCCGGCCAATGGGCGTCGAGCAGTGGTGAAAGTCGATGGCAAGGTCGCAAAGCCTGAGACGGGCTTTGACCACTTCGCTTAGCTTCTTGGCACCAGATTCGTGTGCTGGCTATGCACGGTCATTTTGAACGCGCAGGAGTTCAGAAAGTTCGTGGGCGGCGCTCGTCACGGCTTCGTGATGAATCTTGCCAGGTTGGCGGGTAAGCCGTTCAATCGGGCCCGATAAGGACAGGGCAGCGATGACTCGTCCGGACTGCCCGCGAACTGGTGCGGAAACCGAAGCGACGCCAGGCTCGCGTTCTCCCAGCGACTGGGCCCAACCGCGCCGGCGGACTCCGGCCAGGATTGTCGGCGTGAAGCGTGCGTGGTGCAACCCTTCCACCATGCGCTCATTATCTTCCCACGCGAGCAGGATCTGGGCTGCCGAACCGGCCTTCATTGACAGTTGGGTCCCCACGGGAATGGTGTCGCGCAGGCCGATTGGGCGCTCGGCGCTGGCGATGCACACACGGTAGTCACCCTGCTTGCGGAAAATCTGCGTGCTTTCACCAGTCAGGTCGCGAAGCTTGATGAGCACCGGCCCGGCAGCGCTGACCAACCGGTCTTCGCCCGCTGCGCTGGCGAGCTCCACCAGGCGGTTTCCCAGCTCAAAGCGGCCATGCATGTCGCGCCCAACTAATCCGTGATGGACGAGCGACTGGGCAATGCGGTGCACCGTGGGACGCGAAATTTCGGTGAGCTCCACCAACTGGGAAAGGGAAGTGGGGCCATTCTCCAATGCATTGAGAATGGCTGCTGCCTTATCCAATACGCCTACGCCGCTGCCTGTTGTCATAGTCCAAGTATCACGTCTCAGTATTTGAGATTCAAGTCCGCATACTGGAAAAGTCGCTCTGTGAAGTGTCAAAGTTGGAGTATCAATTGTTTGTAGCTTGAGGAGTGTGTCGCATGTCCGCCATGCAGTCGCCCCAGACGTTGGCAGAAAAAGTCTGGAATGCACATGTTGTGCGTCGAGGAGAAGGCGAAGGCGAAGCCCGCCAGCCGGACTTGATTTTCATTGATCTCCACCTGCTGCATGAGGTGACCTCTCCGCAGGCCTTCGAAGGCCTGCGTCTCGCTGGCCGTCCGCTGCGCCGTCCGGATTTGACCATTGCGACAGAGGACCACAACACTCCGACGCTGGACATCGACAAGCCCATTGCCGACTTGACCAGCCGCACCCAGATCCACACCCTGCGCGACAACTGCAAGGAATTCGGCGTCCGCTTGCACTCCTTGGGCGACAAGGAACAGGGCATTGTCCACGTCGTGGGTCCGCAGCTGGGACTGACCCAGCCGGGCATGACCGTTGTCTGCGGCGACTCGCACACTTCGACCCATGGTGCCTTCGGCGCCCTGGCCTTTGGCATCGGCACCTCGGAAGTCGAGCATGTCATGGCCACCCAGTCCTTGAGCCTGAAGCCGTTCAAGACCATGGCCATCAACGTCGAGGGCACCTTGAAGCCAGGCGTTACCTCCAAGGACATCATCCTGGCCGTGATTGCCAAGATCGGTACCGGTGGCGGCCAGGGTTACGTGCTGGAGTACCGCGGTTCGGCGATTCGTTCGCTGTCCATGGATGCCCGTATGACCATCTGCAACATGTCCATCGAGGCCGGTGCCCGCGCCGGCATGATTGCACCGGACGAAACTACCTTCGAATATGTCAAGGGCCGCCCGCACGCTCCGGAAGGCGAAGATTGGGATGCCGCTGTTGCAGACTGGAAGCAGCTGCACACCGATGAGGGTGCACGCTTCGACGCTGAAGTCTTCTTGAACGCTGATGAACTCGAACCTTTCGTCACCTGGGGCACCAACCCTGGCCAGGGCGTCTCACTGTCCGAGAATGTGCCTTCGCCAGAAGACTTCGAAGACGAAAATGACCGCAAGGCCTGCGAGCGAGCATTGACCTACATGGGACTCGAGGGCGGTACCCCAATGAAGGATATCCGGGTGGATACCGTCTTCCTGGGATCTTGCACCAACTCCCGCATGGAAGATCTGCGGGCAGCCGCTGAGGTCATCAAGGGCAAGGAAAAAGACCCCAACGTCCGTATGATAGTGGTCCCTGGCTCGGCGCGAGTTCGCTTGGAAGCAGAAGCAGAAGGACTGGACCAGATTTTCAAGGACTTCGGCGCTGAATGGCGGTTCGCGGGCTGCTCCATGTGCCTGGGCATGAACCCGGACCAGCTGGCCGAGGGGGAGCGCTGCGCGTCCACCTCGAACCGCAACTTCGAAGGACGCCAGGGCAAGGGCGGACGCACCCACCTGGTCTCGCCACTGGTTGCCGCGGCTACCGCAATCCGTGGAACCCTCTCGTCGCCTAGCGACCTCGTCAACGCACCGGTTTCGGTCTAGGAAGGATCACCGTCATGGAAAAGATTGTCAGCCACACCGGCATTGGTGTTCCACTGCGGCAGAGCAATGTGGATACGGACCAGATCATTCCTGCCGTATACCTCAAGCGCATCACCCGCACCGGTTTCGAAGACGCGTTGTTTGCAGGTTGGCGACGGGATGAGAAATTCATTCTGAACCAGGAACCATTCAACACCGGCTCCGTACTGGTGGCGGGTCCCGACTTCGGCACCGGCTCGTCGCGCGAGCACGCTGTCTGGGCCTTGAAGGATTACGGATTCAAGGCCGTGATCTCCTCGCGCTTTGCCGATATCTTCCGCGGCAACTCGGGCAAGCAGGGATTGGTTGCTGCCGAAGTTGCGCAAAGCGACATCGAATTGATCTGGAAGGAACTGGAAAACAATCCAGGAACCACGGTGACCGTGGACTTGGAATCGCGTACGGTTCACTGCGGTTCCATCTCGGCACCGTTCCAGATTGACGACTACACCCGGTGGCGCTTGATGGAAGGCCTGGATGACATCGGCCTGACCCTGCAACACGAGGAAGATATCACCGCATACGAGGCCAAGCGCCCTGCGCACAAGCCGAGGACTTTGCCCGCACGAACTGCGGGCTAGCACCGAGTTCAAGGTAAATGGAATGGTCCGCTCATCCCTGGCGTTGTTAGGGGTGAGCGGATCATTGCGTTCCCAACGCAATGTTTTTCTGCAGAGCATCACGGCTCTGTCTGAAAGCATGCTCACAATGTGTGCGCCACGAGATGATCTGGGCGTACTGGCAGGTATAGAGGCGGTATGCTTACTTAGTCCTGCCAGTTCGAAAGCCTTGATGCTTCGGCGGGCGATAACGACTACGCGATGAGGTAATTCATACATGGGTAAGATCCTGACGATCCATGGTGGTGTTCCGCTAAAGGGCACCGTACGAGTCGGCGGAGCGAAGAACCTAGTGCCAAAAGCCATGGTCGCGGCTCTGCTGGGCGACAGCCCCTCGGTACTGCGCAACGTACCGGAGATCAAGGACGTAGCTGTTGTCCGCAGCCTGCTTGAAATCCACGGCGTCAAGGTGGACCAGGATCCCGAGACCGGTGATCTCACCATGGACCCTACCCAGGTCAAGACCGCCTCGAACCAGGCCATTGATGCCCACGCCGGCGACTCGCGTATTCCCATTCTTTTCTGCGGACCGCTGATCCATTCGCTGGGCGAAGCCTTCATCCCGGACCTGGGTGGCTGCCGCATCGGCGACCGCCCGATCGACTTCCATCTGGAAGTACTGCGCGACTTTGGCGCCATCGTGGACAAGGCAGCCGACGGCATCCGCATTTCTGCCCCAAACGGGCTGACCGGAGCCAAGCTCGAACTGCAGTACCCAAGCGTTGGCACCACCGAGCAGGTGCTGCTTTCGGCCGTCCGCGCCAAGGGTGTCACCGAAGTCAGCAATGCAGCCATTGAGCCGGAAATCCTGGACCTCATCTCGCTGCTGCAGAAGATGGGCGCCATCATCTCGGTGCACCGCGACCGCGTGATCCGCATCCAGGGTGTTGAGAAGCTTTCCAGCTTCGACCACTCCGCTCTGCCAGACCGCAATGAAGCCGCATCTTGGGCCTCTGCCGCTCTGGTCACCAAGGGCGATATTTTCGTCCAGGACGCCACCCAGCGTGACTTGACTGCTTTCCTGCACGTCTATCGCCAGATTGGCGGCGAGTTCGAGGTAAAGGCCGACGGCATCCGCTTCTACCACCCAGGTGGAGACCTTAATCCGCTGATCCTGGAAACCGATGTGCACCCGGGCTTCATGACCGATTGGCAGCAGCCGCTGGTCGTCGCCTTGACCCAGGCCAAGGGCGTCTCGGTCATTCACGAAACCGTGTATGAGAATCGCTTCGGATTCACCGATGCGCTGGTCCGCATGGGATCCACCGTCCAGGTTCACACCGACTGCCTCGGTTCCACGCCTTGCCGCTTCGGACAGCGCAACTTCAAGCATTCAGCTGTTGTCGTAGGCCCTGCCAAGCTGACCGGTGCCGACATCGATGTTCCGGATCTTCGTGGTGGATTTTCCCACCTGATTGCCGCACTGGCTGCCGAAGGCACCAGCAAGGTCACCGGAATCGAGATCATCAACCGTGGCTACGAGCACTTCATGGAGAAGCTGCAGGCCCTGGGCGCAAACGTCGAGCTGAGCAACTAAAGGGGATCAGATTCGTGGAAAAGATTCTGGCCCCTGGCGAATCTGCAAGGACCAAGCGGGTTTTCTCGGTATTGGCGGGCGTTGTCCGTACTTCCATGAACGTTTTGATGGGCAAGACGTGGAAGGGTTTCGAGACGCTTCCGCAGGGCGGGTACATCCTCTGCCCCAATCACCTCACCGAAATTGATCCGCTGGTTGTCGGCCACGCTATTTACAGCAATGGCCGGCTGCCACGCTGGCTGGCCAAGGAGTCCTTGTTCAAGATTCCAGTGCTCGGCTGGCTTCTGCGCGAGACCGGCCAGGTACCGGTATCACGCAGCGCATCCAACGCCGGCGAATCGCTGGCCGCGGCCAAGAAAGTGCTGGATGCCGGCGGAGTCATTGTCATTTACCCTGAGGGCACGCTGACCCGCGACCCCAATTTGTGGCCAATGGTTGGACGCACTGGCGCCGCACGATTGGCTCTGCAAACCGGTGCACCAGTGGTGCCGATGGCACACTGGGGCGACCAGGAACTGCTCCCTCGCTATTCCAAGAAGATGTACCTGTTCCCGCGAAAGCACGTCACCGTGTCCGTCGGGCAGCCAGTGGATCTAGACGATCTTCGTGGAGGCCCGCGCACTCGTGCAGTGCTGCAGGAAGCCACCGATCGCATCATGGACGGAATCACTGCACTGACCGCAGAACTGCGCCAAGAAGAAGCGCCGGCTGTGCGTTGGGATCCCAGCAAGCACGGCCAGTCGAAGACTGGACGCAATTTCGATACCCCGGAAAACTAATAAACTTCATCATCACCTTCCAGAGGACTGACTTTGACTAAGCCGCTACCACGCAAAATCGCCGTCATGGGCGCTGGCAGCTGGGGGACCACCTTCGCCAAGGTGCTTGCCGATTCAGTTGCAGACAAGGGAATCGCGGTTCAGATTTGGGCACGTCGCGAAGACGCAGCCAATGAAATCAACGAACGCCATACCAATTCACGCTACTTGCGCGAAACCAAGCTTCCTGCCAACGTCACGGCATCATCGGATCCGCAGACCGTGCTAACCGGCGCCGACCTTGTGGTCTTGGCAATTCCGTCGCAGTCCTTGCGCCAGGAATTGGCGAAATTCAAGGAATTCTTTGAACCAGGCGCCGTGCTGCTTTCCCTGATGAAGGGCCTTGAACGCGGAACCGACCTGCGCATGAGCCAGGTGATCGCTGAAGTGACCGGGATGCCCGCTGAGCAAATTGCCGTGCTGTCCGGGCCGAATCTGGCCATGGAGATTGCGCGCGAGCAGCCCACCGCCTCAGTTGTTGCCTGTACAGATTCCGATATTGCGCAGTGGATCGCTGAACTGTGCTCAGCTCCGTACTTCCGTCCCTACACGAATGATGATGTACTGGGCGTGGAGCTTGGCGGTATCGTCAAGAACATCATCGCGCTTGCCGTGGGCATGTGCGACGGCATGGGGATGGGCGATAACACCAAGTCCACAGTGATCACTCGCGGTTTGGCCGAGACCACTCGCTTGGTCCTCGCCCTTGGCGGCCGTTTGGACACCTTGGCCGGCCTTTCTGGTTTGGGCGACCTTGTCGCTACCTGTTCTTCCTCGCTCTCGCGCAACAACACCGCCGGACGACTGCTCGGCCAGGGGCTCTTCCTAGAAGAGGTCAATGACCGCATGTCGCAGACCGCGGAAGGCATCAAATCAGCACGTGCCGTATTCGACCTTTCCCGTGCCCATAACGTGGAAATGCCGATTACCGAAGCAGTGGTGATGGTCCTGGAAGGCACCTTGAGCGTTGAGAACATGGCCGCACGCCTGTTGTCGCGTGAACTGAAATCCGAAGGAGAACGTCACTAATGACTGAACGCAAGCTACGCGTCCTCTTGCTCTTCGGCGGCCGTTCCTCGGAGCACTCCGTTTCCTGCGTGACCGCTGCCGGCGTCATGCACGCCATCGACCGTGAACGCTTTGAAATCGTTCCGGTAGGGATCACCCGCGACGGCGGCTGGACCTTGCTGGATGAAGATCCGGAAGGCTGGGCTCTGAACACCGGCAAGCTGCCGGAGATTTCCTCGGTGGAGCATCCGGTGCATTTGTCCACCGACGCGCAGAAGACATCATTGCTTTCTTACTCGGATTCCACTGTGGTAGACCTGGGCGAGATTGACGTAGTCTTCCCCTTGCTTCACGGTCCGTTCGGTGAAGACGGGTCGATCCAGGGCATGCTTGAAATGGCAGGCGTGTCCTATGTGGGCTCCGGTATTGCAGCCAGTGCGATGGGCATGGATAAGCACTACATGAAGGTGGTTTTCGAAGGGGCCGGCTTCAATGTGGGACCGTACGACGTGATCACCAACAAGCAGTGGCTGCGTGATAGCGAAGCTGCCATGAAGCGTTGCGATAACCTGCAGTACCCGTTGTTCGTCAAGCCGGCCCGCGCAGGGTCTTCGGTAGGCATCACGAAGGTTGATGATCCGTCCGAGCTGCGTGCTGCTATTGAAATCGCCCGGGCCGAAGATCCCAAGGTGATCATCGAGCAGGGGATCGTCGGGCGGGAAATCGAATGCGGCGTTCTTGAAGGCCGCGGTAGCGGACCATCGCGCGCTTCATTGCCAGGAGAGATTGCGGTGGCGGACGCTCAGCACACCTTCTATGATTTCGAAGCCAAGTACGTTGATGGAGCGGCGGCCGAGCTCAGCTGCCCTGCAAACTTGAGCGATGAAGCCACGCGCGAAATCCGTGAGCTGGCAGTCAAGGCGTTTGACGCCATCGACGCAGAAGGCCTATCCCGAGTTGATTTCTTCTACACTCCCGAAGGTGAGTGGATCATCAATGAAATCAACACCATGCCCGGCTTTACTCCGTCCAGCATGTACCCGCAAATGTGGGCGAAGACGGGAATTGAGTACCGTGAACTCATTGATGAGCTGATTGCCCTGGCGACCGAGCGGAACATCGGTTTGCGCTAGGCCAACGAGCATTGGTGGAACCTCGGGGTGTGTTGAAAATTCAGCACACCCCGAAACTTTTGTCGACGAGTTGTTTACAAGTCCACCGATTTGTCAACGCTGACGCACTTCTTGGAAGCTGGGATTTTCTGTGCAGCATCTGAAAGTGTAGCCAGAACTGTGCTCGACGGGATCACGTTAGGGTCGAGGATAACTTCGGTTGCTGGGGTCCGGCCATAAGTGGTCAAGGTCCAGATGCTCGTTGCTTCGTCCTCATGCGCTACCCAGTCAACGTCATTCACCGACACGCAAGGGTCCGTTGTCGGCCCGGGGACTTCTACACCGCAACGCAGAACGACCTTTGACGGGTCGCCCCAGGCTGCTGTTGATTGGGACGTCGTGGTACGGCGTTCCGCATCATCGATAGCTTCGGGCAGGACAACCATCATTTCCGCGCACAGTGGGTTGGCTGCGTCTGGGGCAGCATCCACGGAAGCTACTGATGCGCAACCGGCGAGGCCAGTTATGGAAATGAGCCCGATTCCGGCGACTACTGAACCACGACCCAATATTCGGTTAAGTTTTGGTGACAGTCGTGCGGAGACACTGATTTTAAACACGTTATAAGCCTACATCGGCAATCTGAAAGATAAGATGTAGTCAGTTGAAACTGTGAAAGGTAGCATATGTCCTTTGAAGAACATTCGGTGAGACCACGCCAGAAAAAGAAACGCACGGGTCGAGCTATTATCCTGAGTGTCCTTGCCCTGGTGGTTATCGCTGGACTTGTCGCTGGTGGTTACGCATGGAACCTCGGTAGAACGTTCAATGACAACAGCACCAAAATCACCAACGCTTTCCCTGCGGAAGAGACGCGCCCGGAGGTAAAAGAGGAATCTAAGGACGCAGTTAACGTACTTCTGCTGGGTACTGATACCCGGGCCGTGCGTAGTGACGATGCACAGGAGGATGAGTTCGCAACACTTCCGGGTGGAGGACGATCCGACACCATGATGCTGGTGCACATTCCTTCGGACCGGAAGAACGTCTTCGTCACGTCGATCATGCGTGATACTTGGCTGGACATTCCTGGCGTCGGCACCGCGAAGATTAACCGCGCATTCGCCAGCGGCGGTGTTCCCAAAGCAGTCGAAACTCTCGAAGGTCTCTTCGGCATTCGGATCAACCATGTGGCATCGATTGACTTTGAAGGCTTCAAGGGCCTGACCAATGCCGTCGGCGGCGTAACCGTCGACAACCCGATCGCTTTCAGCCCGGTACATGTCAAGGGCTACTTCTTCCCAGAAGGTGTGCAAACGCTCGATGGAGACGAAGCACTAGCCTTTGTTCGTGAGCGCAAGGCGTTTACGGGTCCAGGTGGTAGCGATTACCGCCGTGTCAAGAACCAGCAGCTCTTCGTCAAGGCTTTGATTGGCCAGATCCTGTCCAAGGAAACTCTGACCAGCCCCACAAAGATCCAGTCTGTCGTTGAGGAAATCGCACCATATGTAGCAGTTGACGAATCCCTTGACGCAGGAAAAATCGCATCGTTGGCGTCTTCGATGATTAGCATCCGTTCCAGTGCTATGGAGTTCTTCACCCTGCCAAACAATGGTCCTGGGCGTTCAGCTGACGGGCAATCAATTGTCGTTCCTGACATGGATACGATTGCCAAGTTTGGCGAAGCATTGCAGAATGACACGGTTGATGAATTCGTAGCATCAACTGACTTGTCGCAGTAAGACCACCTAAGGAACGACTTTCCATGACGCCCCACAAACTCGATACCTCCGTGCGAGCCATCCGAGAATGGCTCGCTCGAAGCGTCAAGAGTCTCGGGAACCATTCTGACAGGTTGAATGCAATCAATGTGTTCCCAGTGGCAGACGGCGATACCGGTAGCAACCTGTATCTGACCGCGAGAGCGGGACATGACGCGATCAGCAAACTGGAAAGCGACGATATTGGTGGGTTTCTTGAAGTTGCCGCGCGGGCTTCGTTGGAATCTGCGCGCGGCAACTCGGGCACATTGCTAGCAGTCTTCTTGAGCGGCCTGAGCGAGCCTTGGAGTGGCCATGAACGCCTAACTGCGCCGTTGCTTGCGCTTGGTCTCGAGCGAGCCAAAGTGCGGTCTTGGTCAGCGCTGAGCGAACCGGTCGAAGGCACGATGCTGTCCGTGATCAATGCAATATCTTTGGCCGCAGGCTCAACACTTGCACACTTGAAGACGGATCCGGATAGTCGTGCAGCACTTGATGCCGTTCTCACGCAAATGAGTCAAGCAGCTCAACTCGCAGTCAGGGGCACCGAAGCTGAACTTCCGAGTCTCGTTAAGGCTGGCGTTGTCGACGCAGGAGCGGTCGGGATGCTAATCATAATTGACGAGCTATGCGCCGCGATTCGGAGCGAATCCACCGAATTCGATTCCTACGACGACTTCCACGGTTACCGTTCACAAGACCCGCACATTCACATGACTGAAGAAACAGAGTCAGGTGTTGAGGTAATGTGCACTGTTTCCTTGGACGCGTTGGGTGCCGCTACTCTGCGTGGACAACTGGACTCAATGGGCAATTCAGTGATCATGTCGCCCGTGAATCAGCTGGAGGAAGACACCTACAGATGGCGCGTTCACGTCCACGTCCCTGATGCCGAACCGGCACTGGAACTCATCAGAAAACACGGTGACCCGGTGAATATCAGTGTCACTGATCTGTGCACCCACGATGGCTGAAACAACGCTTACTTCGTTTGAGAGTGCAGAGCTCTCAGCATTCCTGGGAAAAAAGAACTCCACCGCCCTGGAAAAAGCATTCGGCTATAAGACGGTAGGGGAGTTCTTATGGCATTTTCCGCGACGGTACGTTGAGGTAGGTGAGCTCACCCCGATTTCAGAGATTCCCTTCGATGAGCACGTTACTGTTGTCGCCCAGGTTGTCAACGTCAGCCAGCGGCAGATGCACTCGCGGCGCGGTTTCATTTTTGAAGTGACCGTCAGCGATGAGCTCAGCATAGGCGGACAAGAGCTGAAGATGACCTTCTTCAATGGCTATCAAGCACGCACAGATCTGCACATTGGAACTATCGCGATGTTCAGTGGCAAGGTCGGTTGGTACCAGGACCACCTGCAGTTGAGCCAGCCTGAGTACGCGATCCTGGATGAGGCATCGCAGGCAGATCCACGTCCAATTCCGATCTATCCTGCTTCGGCAAAGATGCCCAACAAGCGCATCCGGGATCTGCTGGGTCTGTTGCTGGAGCACTTCACAGATCAGAAGCTTCCTGAGTTTCTTCCAAGGGAACTTCTTCGCACGCATCAATATCCACAACGCCATCAAGCGTTCTTGGATCGCCATTTCCCCAAGGAAATCAAGCACGCCTACGTCGCTCGACAGCGCTTTGCCTTTGAAGAAGCATTTATGCTGCAGCTGGCGTTAGGCGAACGTGGGCGCCAGTTGGGCGCGCAGAAAGCAATTGCACGCCCACCGGTGCCGGGCCGCTTAGCTGACAAATTCGATGCCCAGCTGCCGTTCAGCTTGACCGAAGACCAGCTTGTTGTCGGTGAACAAATTTCCAAGGACTTGGAACAGTCGCAACCAATGCATCGCTTGCTGCAGGGGGAAGTCGGCTCCGGCAAGACTGTTGTCGCACTACGGGCCATCTTGCAAGTGATCGACGCCGGAGGACAGGCTGCACTCTTAGCGCCAACTGAAGTCTTGGCCGCACAGCACTACGCTTCGATCAAGAAGATGCTCGGCAAGCTCGCTGAACCTGGGCTTTTTGGCGAAGGCGAAGGAACAGGCGTCGCGCTTCTAACCGGGTCGGCTAAAACTGCCCATCGCCGTGAAGCATTGCTGGGTATTGCCAGCGGTGAGACTGGACTGATTATTGGTACGCATGCCCTCTTGAGCGGCCATGTGCAGTTTGCAGATCTTGGCCTCGTCGTCGTGGACGAACAACATCGATTTGGTGTTGAGCAGCGCGACGCCTTGAGGTCTAAAGCAGTCGACTCGGTTCCTCATACCCTGGTCATGACTGCTACTCCGATACCGAGAACCGTCGCCATGACCGTCTTTGGTGATTTGGACACCTCCACAATTAAACGCTTGCCCGCCGGCCGCGCCCCGATCCACACGCATATCGTGCCAATGCAGCTGACCGGTTTCCGCGACAGGCTATTCACCAGAATTGTTGAAGAAGTGGAGAAGGGCCACCAAGCATATGTGGTGTGCCCAAGAATTTCGGACACAGCGGCGGAACAAGGCGTTCTGCTGGCGTCCTATGAAGAATCGTCCGGTCAGCCCATGAGCGTAGAAGCCATGCAAGAAATGCTTGGTGGGATGCCTGAATTCGCTGGGATACGCACCGAGGCGTTGCACTCGCAATTAGATGTGGCAGACAAGCAGGCAACCATGGATTCCTTTGCCCGTGGTGAAATTGACGTGCTGATTTCCACGACAGTCATTGAGGTTGGCGTTGACGTCCATAATGCGACATTGATGGTGATCATGGATGCTGAGCGCTTCGGCATCTCGCAGCTCCATCAGCTGCGCGGTCGAGTGGGCCGTGGCGGACTGCCTGGTACGTGCCTCATGACGACATGGCTGGACGCGGACCATCCGTCGGTTGGACGCTTGAAGACCATCGAGTCAACTATCGACGGTTTTGAGCTAGCCGAGGCAGACTTGGCTGAACGCAAAGAAGGAAATATCTTGGGTGTTCAGCAATCAGGCAGCCGGACGACGTTGCGGGAACTGAGCATCATCAAGGATCGCTCGCTCATTGAGCACGCGAGAACCGATGTGGGCAGGCTTCTTGCCGATGCCAACTGGGGAAGCAACTACCCGGGGCTTCTGAGCGCAGCCGGGAATTGGCTTGATGATTCCACTAAAGAATTTTTGAATAAGAACTGATTGAAGGTATTGCTAGGCAATGAGCCGTATTATCGCTGGAGCTGCCGGCGGGCATCCACTGAAGTCCGTACCGGGTGATGCAACGCGCCCGACAACGGATCGTGTCAAAGAGGCCCTCTTCTCCCGCTTGGATAGCTGGGATATTCTTGCCGGCGCCCGAGTGCTGGATCTCTTCGCCGGTTCGGGGTCGCTGGGACTCGAGACGGCCAGTCGCGGTGCGCGGCAGGTTGTTCTGGTAGAAAAAGCCCCGAAGGCGGTTTCTGTTTGCCAGCAAAACGCGTCACTGGTGAACAAGGTGTTGAAGGCCAATACGGTGACGGTACAGCGTGGACCTGTTGATAGTGTCCTAGACGGCTATTACAACGCAATTTCGGGAGTGCCCAGCAAGACCTTTGACATTGTCTTGCTGGATCCTCCCTACCCGCTGACTGAAGAAGAACTGGCTGTCACCCTCGAGAAAGTATCCAGAATCCTGGCTGAGGATGCCACAGTCATTGTGGAGCGTTCCGGACGCTCACCGGAACCTACATGGCCAAGCACCATGGAGAAGATCGCCGACAAGAAATACGGCGAAACGCACCTATGGTTTGCAGAACCCATCTAGATCCATCGAATGGCGAACTTCTGACGGGTACGGTCCCGCTGCCTGGCACTGGACTATTTGGTCTTCGCTAAAGTGTTGGCGCGACGCTGTGAGAATCAAATTACCGGGGAAGCGCTTGGTAAACATTTCCGGACTCGAACTCAACATCACGAACTCAAAGCTGGAGTTCGCCGCCTCGACTTGGGTGCAAGTGAAATTCAAGGGCGGATCATCTCCAATATTCACGAAGAGCAATCCGTCATTGGCCAAAGAGTTCTTGAGTTCGGCGTAATAGTCCTCCGTAGTCAGGTGTTCAGGGGCTTCCGGGCCAGAGAAAATATCCAAGACAATGACGTCAAACTTCTCACCGGCCAGTTGTTCGGCAAGTACACTCCTCGCATCGGCGACAATCGGTGACAAGTGGCAGTCATTCGGCAAAGGAAGATGCGTGAGAACGAAATCAAGAAGTTCGCACTCAATGTCTACAGCCACGTGGGTACTCGATGGGTAAACGACACTCGCCCAACGGGCCAAGGTCAATGCACCGGCACCTAGATGAAGCATCTTCAATGGGCGTTTTTCTGGGCGCAAGGCCTTCAGATGGTTAGCGATGCGTGCGAGATACTCGTAGAACACTTCTTCCGGAAGGGAAAGATTCACATGGGATTGAGGCGCATCGCCGATCGCTAGTATTTTTGACCCGGGGATCAAATCATCGTCGTAAATAGTGGCGTGTGCCTGGATGAATCCGAGCCACCGTTTAGCAGGCTCGCGCGTCATTGGGCAAGCAACCTTGGCAGGAGGCGCAAGTGCTCGACGGCATCGGCAATGACCTCACGCTTCTTGCAGAAAGCGAAACGCAACAGTCCTTGGTAGTCTTGCTGATTCTCGGGATGGACAAAGGCAGACATCGGAATCGCAGCTACGCCTACGCGCTCGGGCATCATGCGCGCTACTTCAGCAGCGTCGTTCAGATCAAAGCTGCGTACGTCAGCAACCAAGAAGTAGGTGCCCTTTGGACGTATAACCGGGATCCCAGCTTGTTCCAGGCCTGATGCGAGAATTTCTCCCTGCTGTCCTAAATCAGCAGCGAAGCGTTCGAAAAAGGCATCAGGAAGATTCAAGGCTTGTGCGACAGCAGGTTGGAACGCAGGGCCCGAGGAATAGGTAAGGAACTGTTTTACCGTACGGACGGCAGTGATCAGTTCGCGGGGTCCAGTTGCCCATCCAACTTTCCAGCCGGTAAAGGAGAATGACTTGCCTGCCGAAGAAATGGTGATGGTTCGTTCGAATCCACCTGGCAAGCTCGCGATCGGAACATGCCGTATGCCAAAAGTGAGGTGTTCATAGACCTCGTCAGCGATGATGATGCAGTTGTGCTGATGTGCTAGAGAAATGATTTCCTGGAGCACCGAAATATCTAGAACTGTGCCCGTTGGATTGTGGGGATTGTTCACGACGATTACACGGGTCTTGTCTGTGACCGCACGTCGAAGGTCATCCATATCCGGCTCGAATTTCGGAGCCTTGAGCTGAACGACCTTATGCACTGCATTGGCCAACCCGATCATGGCCGCATAGGAATCGTAATACGGTTCAAAGGTCACAACTTCATCGTCAGGTTCCAGGAAGGCAAGTAAGGAAGCAGCGATAGCTTCGGTAGCGCCAGTCGAAACTACGACCTCGGATTCGGGGTCCAGGTTCAATGAATAAAAGCGCTCCTGGTGGGCAACGATGGCTTCGCGGAGCGAAGGAGTTCCTGAACCGGGCGCATATTGGTTAGCGCCATTCTGGATCGCATCGATAGCAATTTTCTTGATTTCCTCTGGCCCTTCGGAATCCGGGAATCCTTGCCCAAGGTTAATTGCCCGATGATCGTTCGCCAGACCCGTGATTTCTTCGAAGATGGTCACTCCCGGCCGGCCAGTGGAATCTAGTAGGTTGGCACCGTGGGCGGTCCGTTGCCACGGAGAGTATTCAATGCTCATGGTTCCATTATCGTCTTGTGTAAAGGCGAGCATGGGCATTAAGTCATTGAATCTTTACGAGACATTCATACCAGTTCGCTGAATTGGCGAGAGTTCTTGATAGATTCAGATCATGCGAAGAGCGGTATGCCCGGGTTCTTTTGACCCAATTCACAATGGACACGTCGAGATCATTGCGCGCGCAGCGAGCCTTTTTGATGAGGTGATCGTGGCTGTGTCTACGAATTACTCCAAAAAGTACCGCTTCAGTGAAGAAGATCGCGTAGCGATGGTTGAGGAAACTGTTGGGGGACTGCGCGGGGTTTCCGCTGTTCCTATGGGGCAAGGCCTGCTGGCTGATTTCTGCAAGGAGCAGGGCGCCGAGGCAATCGTCAAGGGATTGCGCAGCACTGTTGACTACGCATACGAAATTCCCATGGCCACGATGAATCGGCATCTGACTGGAGTTGAAACTGTTTTCCTTCAGGCCGATACGCGCTACACGCATTTGTCATCTTCGTTGCTTAAGGAAGTTCAGGCACTTGGTGGGGACGTTGATGAATACTTCCCGCGGGCTGTTATCAAGAGACTAGCAACGCACTGAGCACATTCGAAGCAACGTTGGGCATCAGCCGAACAATAGGTAGGAAAATTAAAATCATGTCTATATCGCGTCCGATAACCAAAGCCGTAGTTCCCGCCGCAGGGCTCGGTACTCGTTTTTTGCCGGCGACGAAAGCAATGCCCAAAGAAATGCTCCCTGTCGTCGACAAGCCGGCGATCCAATACGTTGTTGCTGAAGCTGCTCGTGCTGGTCTCAGCGACGTACTGATGATCACCGGGCGAAATAAACGTGCTCTAGAAGACCACTTTGATCGGGTTCCTTCTCTAGAAGCTTCTCTGGCGGCCAAAGATGACCAGAAAAAGCTCTCGTTGGTGGAGGAAGCGACCGCCCTAGGCGATATTCATTACATCCGCCAGCGCGATCCGCGAGGATTGGGGCACGCAGTATTGTGCGCGAAGCAGCACGTAGGCGATGAGCCCTTCGCCGTGCTGCTCGGCGATGACTTAATCCATGAGAACGATGACCTACTGAGCACGATGATCGCGGTACAAGAAAAGACCGGCGGGTCAGTCATCGCTCTGATGGAAGTCGAACCGGATCAAATAAGTTCCTATGGCTGTGCTGATGTAGCTCCTGTCGAAGACGAAGATTTCGTTTGCGTACGAGGACTTGTAGAAAAACCAAGTGTTGAAGAAGCCCCCAGTAACCTCGCAGTAATTGGACGGTATTTGTTGCATCCTCGGGTATTCCAGATTCTGGAGCACACTGCTCCTGGACGCGGAAACGAGATCCAATTAACCGATGCCCTAGAAGAGCTTGCAACTTCCGAAGGCGAAGGTTCAGGAGTGCATGCTGTTGTCTTTAGAGGGCGTCGCTACGACACTGGGGACAAACTGAGCTATCTCCAAGCGAATATCAGCCTAGCTGTTGAAAATGAGGATCTTGGACCGGGATTGAAGACGTGGCTGAAATCCTTCGTTCAGGATCTCGACGTTTGAACCTGACTAAGACTACTCAGGATAATCACAATTATCTTGGGTAGTCTTTTTGATTGCGCAAAGTCGCCCCATACGACGTTGACATTGGGGGATCATGGTCCGGTGGAGATTGATTGAAAACACAAGAAGACGGGAACTCGCTACTTCTAACACGTAGTGCGAAGAACCGAGCAATCCGACAAAAGAAAAAACGAACACAGGGCATCGTAGTCCTCGTGATTTCTATCGTGCTCGTCGCCATGCTGGGTCTTGGATACATCTTGTTTGACCTGCAACGGCAGTTCAATACGAAATCTAATACGGTGGCTTTGGAATTCTCTAAAGCCGAACAGCTAGCGCGACCCGTCAAAGATCCAGATGATAAGTCCATGAACGTTTTGATGCTGGGTGTCGATCATGCTGATGATGACACGGAGAATTCGGCAGCCTTACAGGGCGCGGTTTCGCAGCGAAGCGATTCAATGATGTTGGTGCATATCCCCGAAGATCGTTCCCAGATTTACGTAATGTCAATGGTTCGAGATATGTACGTGGACATCCCTGGGTACGGCCAAAACAAACTGAACGCGGCCATTTCGTTTGGCGGGGTTCCACTGCTTTTAAGAACCGTTGAGGGGCTCTTCGAAACCAAGATTGATCATGTTGCCATGATCGACTTTGAAGGTTTCAAGGAGCTGTCAACAGCTCTTGGGGGAGTGACTGTCAACAACGAAATAAAATTTACTGCGAACGACACTGACTATTTTTACCCAACTGGTGAAATCACGTTGGAAGGCGACCGCGCACTTCGATTCGTGAGAGAACGAAAGTCCTTCTCGAACGGCGATTATCAACGAGTGGCGAATCAACGAATATTCATTGCTGCAGCCGCTAACCAATTGTTGTCTTCTGGAACAGTCACGAATCCTGCAAAGTTATACGAAATCGTCGATACGGTTTCTCCATACCTGACTTTGGACGAGAATTTTGATGCTGCCACCCTTGTTGGGCTTGGTCTGCAGTTGAAAAATGTCGATACAAAGAACATGGCCATGTTTACGATGCCGACTGCGGGCTCAGCAACTAGCGTCGATGGCCAGTCGATTGAGTTAGCCAGTGTTACCGCCATCGAACAAATTGGCGAAGCACTTCGTACCGATTCTATGCGGGAGTACTTGGCTGAAAACCCACCAGAATCGAACTGATCGACGTGACTGACATGATAATTCGTGTGTTGCGTATCCTAAAGTGCGGGGTTCACACGAGCTATCTACTAGACTTTGAACATCTTTGCTCACGAACCGAGCAGTAGTTTGCATAAGAAAATGAGGACTTTTGGGCATGACAGTTGCAGAGGAGGCCGACAAGTATGGCTTGCACCGTGTTGGTGCGCGGCCATCGTTGGCTAACTATCTGAGGCAGACCTGGGAACGCCGTGAATTCGTATATGAGCTAGCTAAGGCTCGGGTGCAAAAACAGAACCAGCAGAATCGGCTGGGAATGATTTGGGTAATTCTTAAGCCGACGCTCAACGCCATTATGTACGGCGTGATTTTCGGTATCCTGCAGGGCGACAAGAAAACTGCTGATTTCCCTGTCTTCGTGGTGATTGGTGTCTTCTTATTCGAGTTTTTCACTAGTTCAATGAATGGCGGCGCGAAATCGATTACCGGTAACCAGGCGCTAGTGCAATCTTTATCGTTCCCACGATTAAGCCTTCCTGTGGCACAGATAACTCAGAATTTGTTAACTCTGATGCCGATGCTTATCGTCATGTTCCTCTACTCAGTCATACTCGGCACTGTCCCTAAATGGACTTGGTTTGGCATTATTCCGATCATCGCCATCTTCACTGTATTCAATATGGGCGTAGCACTCATTTGTGCAAGAATAACGGTCCATGTACGGGACTTCACCCAAATCTTGCCGTTGGTGACTCGAATGCTTTTCTATACTTCTGGCGTATTGTTTAGCGTTGACCGCATCCTCGCTAGTTGGCCTTGGCTCGTAACAGTATTTGACTACCATCCGCTTTATCAAACCCTTCAGTTGGCTCGCGCCATGATTATGGATAACGCTGAATATAATCCGTTTGGATGGTTGGTAATCGGAGCGTGGGCGATCGCCGCGCTTGTCTTTGGACTTATTTTCTTCTGGAAGGCTGAGGAGCGTTACGGTCGTGCCAATTAGTTTTGATGACCTGATCAACCCAGGACTGCATCCTGAGTATGAGCCGGCCCCTATTTTTTCAGATGACACATCATTTATAGATGTTGTTCAGCCAGATCAAGTCAAACAATCCTCTTTAGAGATCGACGATAGTCGTCAGCCTGTTGTTATGGTTGATAATTTGCACGTGAAATACCAAGTGTTCTCTAGCGGTAAAGCTGTCGGAAACGCTGGTGCTCGCAGGCTCTTACAACCTAAGATGCGTGGAGTGAGAACCGTTCATGCGCTTCAAGGCATCTCGTTTGTCGCCTATGAAAACGAATCCATCGGAATCATTGGTTCAAACGGTTCTGGAAAGTCGACACTGTTACGTGCTATCACAGGGCTTACTCCTCCGGCCTCGGGTTCCGTCTACGCGCGCTCCCGCCCCAGTCTTTTGGGCGTCGGCGCTGCTCTGATCCCGGATCTATCTGGGGATAAGAACATCACTTTGGGTGGATTGGCTCTTGGATATAACCGGGAGCAAGTAGAAGAGATGAGGGCGGACATCACGAAGTTCGCTGAATTGGAAGAATTCATTGATCTTCCGATGAGAACTTATTCTTCTGGCATGGCAGCACGTCTGAAATTCGCCATCGCTGCGTCAAAGCAGCATGACATTTTGATTGTCGATGAAGCCCTGGCCGTTGGTGATGCGAAGTTCCGCAAGAGAAGTGAAGCGAAGATTCGCGAAATCCGTGAGAACGCCGGAACTGTTTTTCTTGTTTCTCATTCTATGAATTCAATCAAGGAAACCTGTAACCGTTGTATTTGGATAGAGAAGGGCGTCCAGAAAATGGACGGCGATCCTGACACGGTCATTAAGGCCTATCAACAGCATAAAAAGTAAGTGACGAATGACTGAAAACCCTGGCGTATCCTACGTCATGCCTGTGTTGAATGAAGCTGATTATCTCGAAGAGGCCGTTCGTTCGATTTTGTCTCAAGACTATGATGGCGAAAAAGAGTTAGTTATAGCCTTGGGGCCGAGTGACGATGGTACGAATTCAGTTGCTGCCCGCTTGGCTGAGTCAGATCCGCGTATTGTCCTCGTGGACAATCCTAAAGGTCGTACTCCAATTGCTCTGAATCTAGCTGTCAAAAAGTCATCCCACCCCATTGTCATGCGGGTAGATGCTCATAGTGAGCTACCAGCAAACTACACTCGCCGTGGCGTGGAAACGCTATTCCGAGTTGGCGCCCATGACGTGGGCGGGCTCATGGATGCACGAGGACGTACGCCGAAACAACGTGCTATCGCTGCTGCATACCACTCAAAATTCGGTTTCGGCGGCCCGGCTTATCATTCGGGCGCTCCAGAAGGCGAAGCTGAGTCCGCTTATCTTGGGATTTTCCGACGCGAGGTCTTCGACGAAGTCGGTTTTTACGATGAAGACATGTGGCGCGCGCAAGATTGGGAGCTTTGCCTGCGAATTCGTCAGGCAGGCCACAAGGTATGGTTCGATCCAGAATTAAAGGTGGGCTATTACCCGCGTGATAATTTCAAGTCATTGGCGCGCCAGTCCTACGCTTCGGGAACGTGGCGGGGCGAGATTGCACGGCGATTCCCAGAAGGAAAATCGATCCGCCACGACATGCCTCCCGTTCTGCTTGTCGGGGTAGGAGCGGGATTAATCGCAATGGCCGTATCCCCTCTGATCAGGGGACACGTATCACGACCAGTGCAGTTCGTGGTCGACACAGCACGTCTAGCACCCGTGGTGTATTCAACCGCCACTCTTGCTGCTGGCCTCAAATCCAACGCGCAGGGTGTCAAAGAAAAGGTGCTAACCGCCGGCGCGTTCCAAGCGATTCACCTGCCCTGGGCAGCCGGTTACATTAAGGGTCGATTGTTCGGTGCCGCTGGCACAGTGGATAAAGGACGCGTTAAATGAGCGTAGAACGACCGAAAAATCCTACGCTGGATCAACTGCGCGAGGTATGCCAGCCTCCAGAAGTCAAAGCGCGAAAGAATGCTGAACACTGGACAGCTGAACTTTACCTGCGTCATATCTCGATTTATCTGACCGCAGTATTGGTTCGTACAAGGATCAGTGCGAACGGGGTTACGGGATTGATGATCTTGGCCGGTTGGTGCATGTCGTTGGCACTGCTTATCCCCGGCATTTGGGGGCCGGTCTTGGCCGTGGCGTTGTCCCAGGTGCAGTTGTATTTCGATTGCTCGGATGGGGAAGTGGCACGTTGGCGTGCGTCCCAATCTCCTCGTGGCATTTTCATTGATATGGTCGGTCACCACACGACCGAGGCTTTGATTCCGATTGCACTTGGCTATCGCGTGTTCAAGGAACTCTCAACTGATAGTGGTACTGCAGCGCAGGCTTGGCCGACACTATTCATGGGTGCCTGTTTGGCTGTGGTCCTAGTGCTTAATCGTTCACAATCACTGATGGTGCATGCTGCCCGCGGCATGGCTGGGTTGCCAAAGCTGCCGGACACTGCAGCTGCCCGCGCGGTTCCCACAACGACACTCATCGGTCGGTTGCGTTCTCTAGCGAAGTTCCTCCCGTTCCACAAGCTGTTGCATGCGGTAGAACTCAGTTTGATCATTTTGGCTTGCTCAATCATTTCTGCCGTTAGCGGTTCGCCTGGACTGGCGGAGAAGTGGCTGATCTGGATTCTCCTTCCAGCGTGCGTTCTAGTTAATGTTGGTCATTTTCTGTCGAACATGGTTTCTGCGCGGTTGAAGGCCTAAGGAATAACGCCATTGAATTTGAATCGAAAGGGTAGCGCATGAGTCAGCAACTCGCACCGCAGATCGGCGTGGTCGTTCTAACGATGGGCAACCGTCCTGTGGAGCTTCGCCGAGCTTTGGACTCATTACTGTCCCAACGCGGCGTAGAAATCGATGCAGTGGTTGTCGGCAACGGGTGGGACCCCACGGAGATTCCCGAAAGCATCAAAACACACTACTTGCCGGAAAACCTTGGGATCCCAGCTGGGCGAAATGCTGGAGTTTCCCAAGTTTCGGGTGAGTATCTTTGTTTCCTGGATGATGATTCTTGGTTCCTTGACGATGATTTCCTGATTTCCGCTATAGAGCGCTTTAGGCATTACCCACAGCTAGGTTTATTGCAGCCGCGAATCACAGATCCTGAACATAGCGATCTGGATCCCACTCGTTGGATCCCTCGCCTGAAGAAACGAACTGCAGCCGAGCCAAGCAAGGTTTTCCATGTTGGGGAGACGTGCCTAGTTACTAAACGAGCTCTTTTCGACGCCACTGGCGGCTGGGCTGGCGGCTTCTGGTATGCCCATGAAGGTATTGAACTTGCCTGGCGGATCTGGGATACCGGGACCTATGTCTGGTACGCAGGTGATATGCGAATCGGCCATCCCGTGGTCGATCCGCGGCGTCACGATGAGTTCTATAGGTTGAATGCACGCAATCGTGTTTGGCTGGCTCGTCGTAATCTGCCGGTCCCATTTGCGTGGATCTATCCAACTTCATGGGCGATGATCGAATGTCTGCGATTACGGAAAAATCGATCTGCTGTAAGACAGTATCTAGCAGGTTGGAAAGCTGGCTGGAAGGGCAGCCCCTGGTACCGCGAACCGCGTGCCAAGCTTCGTTGGAGTACCTTGATGCGAATGACGCTTTCTGGACGTCCACCTATTATTTAGGCGTATTCGAACCTTGATCCCGTGGAGTCTGTTCTGAATTGTCTTAGCTAGTTATGCCAGCGCCTGTAGTTGCATTTTGTGACGAGTTAACCGATTTGGACTAATATGGTTATTTGGTCGTTCAAGTCCAAAGTGAACAACCTGTAAAATGTTCATGAATGTAGCGAAGCGAATTGGCTAATCGTGATCTAACAACAAGTGCTGGATGGTGTGAGATTTGAGTTTCCGTGGATGGAGGGGCCGGCTTGGTCGAAAGCTACCCGATGCCTTCTGGGAGAAAGTTCTTGCATGGTCTACCAGAAATCAAAGTTCAGCAGATCTTGATATCGAACAAATCCGTTCAATCAATGTACATGAGTCCCGCGCAATGGCGACTTCGTTAGGGATCGAGTACCTCGATGACACGCTACGTGGCGTTTCGACGGTTACGAAGACAGGGTGGCAAAAGCTTTCCACAGCACTGCAGGGCGCTGGCTACAAGCTGACTAGAGTGAGTTTGGACGCAGCAAGCTATGGCGCATTAAGCGTGTGGGCGGTCCATGGACAAATGCCTATGCATCAAACGCCACTAGGACGCCATTCGGGTTTAGGTGCGATATGGGCGGTTTATTCGGATGGCAAGTCACTAGTGCCAGATATCCAGGATTTCACTGAGCCGGTCGATGTTGTATACACGTGGGTTGATTCGGCAGATCCGGTTTGGCAAGAAGCATATCGAGAATTCAAGCAGTCAATCCCAGCCGGCGCATCTCATCCGAGTAGCCGCGATTTGGCACGATACACGTCTCGCGACGAATTGAAATACTCGTTGCGTTCCCTGGAAATGAATATGCCATGGATTCGCAATATCTATTTAGTGACGGCAGGGCAAGCTCCTGATTGGCTCAATACGGAGAATTCCAAGATCAAGCTGGTGAGCCACAGCGAGATATTTGATTCCCCGCTTGATTGCTTACCGACTTTCAACTCGCATGCGATTGAAACGCAAATTTCCAATATCGAGGGCCTGTCGGAGTATTTCATATATGTGAATGACGACATCTTTTTTGGGCGTCCGATGTCACCGAACGTGTTCTATACCGGCAGCGGCTCCGTCAAGTATTCGTTGGCCAAGGCGCATTATGCCGAAGCATCGAACCCGAGGCTTGCGGTAAATCTAGCAGCTCAGCTTAATGCCGATTTGATCCAGGATAAATATGGGAAGACGACTGCCCTGAAGTTCCGCCATGTTGCGCACCCTCAGCGGAAGAGTGTGCATGAAATAATCCGTCGTTCGTTTACCGAAGAAGTTGATGCCACCGCAAAGCATAAATTTAGGCACGTAGACGATATGTCATTACCGTCCTCACTGGCACATTACGTGGCAGCAGCTGAAGGCATTGGCGTTCCTGTGGATATCGATTATTCGTACGTTGATCTCGGCGGCGAACATTTGCCAATGAATCTCTTTCGGCTGGTGCGCGGGCGTGGCAAACAGATGTTCTGCTTCAATGAAGTGTCCAGCGTCAGCGGAACCGAAAAACGCGGACGGATGGCAAAGAGCGTTCTCGACACGCTGTTCCCGTACAAGTCTTCTTTCGAGAAGTAGTGCGGACGCACTCAGGTTTCATCAAGTTGTGCGTGACAAACTTGTGAAGCATTATTTATTGTTCAAGTAACAAAAGTGCCAGGTGCTGCGCTGCAGCGACGGGTGAGGTAGTCCTACAGAATTAGTGCTACCGGTAATAACAGCAGGAGGCAACCAATGACCAAGACGGTACTGACTTATGGAACATTCGACCTTTTCCATATTGGTCATCTCAACATCTTGAAGCGTCTGAAAGAAAAGGGCGACCGTTTGGTAGTTGGCGTATCCACGGACGAGTTCAATGCAATCAAGGGTAAAAAGCCCGTTGTACCGTTCGAACAGCGCCGTGAAATCGTGCAGGCCATCAAGTACGTTGATCTTGCGATCCCAGAAGAAAATTGGGAACAGAAGCGCCTGGATATCAAGAAGTATGATGCCAAGGTGTTTGGCATTGGTGAGGACTGGAAAGGAAAGTTCGACGACCTTGGTGATGAAGTCGAGGTTGTTTACCTTCCTCGTACCTCGGGAATCTCAACTACCGAGATGAAACGTGTCCTGAGCCAGTTTGATGAACGCCACGTGGATTCTTTGAAGGACACGCTAGACACCCTGAGCCAGATCGTAAAAGAACTGAGCTAGTTAGTCCGATTGCACTCCTGCTTTTCTAGATTTTTGAAAGTTCCCATGTCTAGCGACCATATTTCAGCCACCATTAAGTCCAGCGTCAAGAACGCGCTTCGGAAAGTGGGGCGCAGGCCAGAGGTAAGACGACTATCAAGGGTCATGGGCCTCACCGCGCGCCTTGGCAGCCTCAACGTTGGTGTTTCCGGTATTCCTGTACCTGGAACCGTTGCGGTGTACTTCGGCGATGGTGCGGATAAGATCTACCAGGTAACTCAGTGGTTACCAGTGCTCGAAGAACTTCATGCAAAGCAAGAAGTTCTGTTGGTCTTCCGTACCCTGAGCGCTTTCAAAGCTGCTGAGAAATTCACGGATCTTCCGAAGATCTACATCCGCCGTTTTTCAGATCTCATGGATTTGTATGACGACAATGAGTTGAAGCTGGTCATCTATACGAATAACTCGCGTACCAACTTCCAGTCCCTTGACCACCCCCGTTTGGTGCATGTTCACGTGAATCACGGCGAAAGCGATAAGCTGTCGATGGTTTCAAACAAGGCAAAGGCCTACGACAAAGTGTTTGTTGCGGGTCCAGCAGCTATCAAACGCCATGAGGCCATGCTGATCGACTTTGACCACAACAAGCTTGAGGTTACCGGTCGTCCGCAGCTGGACATTGATTTTAAGCCTGAACTGGATCCTAGTGACAAGCTGGATGTCATGTACGCGCCAACGTGGGAAGGCGAAAACGAGGATAACAACTACACCTCGTTGGATAAGTACGGGGTTTCCATCGTCGAAGCATTGCTGGCGAATCCCAATTGGCGGGTTATCTACAAGCCCCATCCGCGGATCCAGACAAGCAAGAATCATGGTGTTGCCCAAGCGCACTCGCGCATCATGGAACTCATCGCGATCGCCAATGAATCGGGGGCCGATCACGTCATTTCCGAACAGGGCAATATTTTGGCGATGTTCGAATCCACCGATGCACTGATAACAGACGTTTCAAGCGTCGGGCTGGACTATTTGTACCTGCATCCTGCCAACCCACTGGTGATTTCAGATCGTCGTACGAATCGTGAAATTCTGCATAGGGACGCCCCGATCACCAAGGCTTGTCACGTTATTGATCGTGACTCCGTGCCCAACGTGCGTGAAGTTCTTAATGATGCGCTGGTCCACGACCGGCATAAAGAACAGCGCCTCGAAATGCGCAAGTTCTACTTTGGCGAATTAAGCCGAGGAGATTCCACCAAGCGCTTCCAGGAAGTAATCGAAAAGCTCATCGACGAACGCCAGAGCAAACTGCAAAACTTCCGTGGTTGGCACAGTTAGTCACTGTTGCCATTGGTACGACCCCAAATCACAATACTTGCGGATTTGGGGTCGTCTTTATTGCAGATGTGTTTTCACACTAACAACACTCGGTCCTTAATTAGGCAATTCTGACGAGCTGTGCGGGAGAATCGGATGATAGATAGGCTCCGTATTATTGGCGCCTATTAGTTAGACCCCCTTCTGAAGGACCCCGGTGGATATTTTTCGTACGCGTGTAGCTCTCGGCGTAGGCCGTCGAATCGAACGACTAGGCAGATACCGTATCGCGGCTATCTACTACGGTCAGGTACTTAACAAAGGCCTGACCAAGTCTGCTGAAGTGCAATTCCGCTACGGATTCTGCTTGTACAAGTGCAAGCAGTACCACGCTGCCATGAATGAGCTTGAATCTGCCATTGCTCGTCAGCCGCATCGTTACGGGTGGATCCAAACGCTCGCATTGAACATGCAGCGAATGAAAAAGTACGAGCGCTCGCTAGAACTTTTTGCAGCTGCTTGCGAAGGCGACCCAAGCAAAATCACTTGGCGGATTCGTTGGGCACGTTGCGCTCGTTTGGCCCGAAAATCAGATCTCGCCTCTGCCGTCTTGGACGGTTTGGTGGCAGATTTCCCGAGCGATCCATCAGCTTCGGCAGCTATCGCGAAGTTCCTGCTGGAGACCGGGCAACGCTGGCGTGAATTGGATGTTCGGCTGCAATATGAAAGCCAGCATGTCGACGACGCAAATTGGATGTTCCTGACCGGCCAGGCAGCCTCCTTCATGTCCCGTTTTGAGTTGGCTGAAGAGTACTTCCAAAAGGCTTTGGACCTCGATGACCAGCACCCCAAGTACTGGTACGGGCTTGGTCGTTGCCTAGAAGAATTGGGGCAATCCACGGAAGCCCAGAACGCGTACTCTAACGCTGTGTTGCGTTCAACCGAACAGACCGTCCTGAACGTTGGCGTAGGCAAAATTCATGAAAATGAAGAAGACTGGAATCGTGCACTAGACGCCTACGAGCTCGAACTGCAAAATACTTCCAGCACTACGAATTTATATCTGCTGAACTACCGTGCCGGCGAAACGGCGGCGAGACTCTTCGAATTCCGCCAAGCCAACGAATACTTCCAACGAGCCGAGAACTTCGCGGACACAGTTGAAGAGCGCGTTTTGGCTGGTTATGCCCGCGGTCGACTACTCGCTCGCGCCGGTGAACAGGCAGAGTCGGTAGCCTGTTTCTCCGAATTTGTTGACCTATTGCCAGAGCAGAAAAGAATTGAACCAGCTGTAGCGTTGTTCCGTTATGCCCACGGACTGATGCAACTTGGCCAATTTGAGGAAGCCAGTAACCGATTCAGCGAGGCGGCAGAAGCTTGGGGATACCTTGGCAGCAGCTTCAAAGGATCCAAGTCCGCTGGCGCACGTGCAAATTACCATCGCCAGCGAGGTGCGATTGCAGCTGCCGGAGGAGATTGGGAAACTGCCGCTTCTGCATATGCGTCAGCTTTGTGGCATTCGTCTTCTACCGAACGTCAGTGGCAAGCGAAAGCTGGGCAGGCCTTCGCCCATCTAGGAATGTTCGAGTCTGCGTGTGAATACTATGCCGGCATGTTGCTTTTCACTGAGATATCGGTGGCCGGACTGGGCAACGCCCTTAAGGGCGTGGGTCGTCGGCGCGGTGCTCTGGCTATCCATGCGCGGGAAGTAGAGCCGCTAGACGAGAATCTAGTCCTATTCGAGTCGTCACATGGCAAGAATGTCCATTGCCATCCTCTGGCAATCTTCCGTCAGATGCGTAAGGATCCACGTTTTGACAACTTCCGTTTCGCGTGGGTCTATAACGATTATTCAGAGGTCCCAGCCCAGCTGAGTGAAGAACCGGATGTTGCGATCATAAAGCAGCATTCCGACAAATACATTCGTTTGCTGGGAACCGCCAAGTACCTGGTGAATAACGCGACCTTCCCAACCTATTTTGCCCGTCGCGAGGGGCAACGAGTATTAAACACATGGCACGGTACGCCCTTGAAGTTCATGGGTAAGCTCGTCAAAGACGGTGTTGCCGAGCACCGAAACGTTCAGCGCAACTTCCTTCAAACAACTCACATGATGGTCCCCAATGCGCACACGCTGAAAACCCTAAGTACTGACCATGACCTTGGTGGTCTGTTCCCGGCTAAGGTTGCCCTGACCGGCAGCCCTCGAATAGACCAGATGATCAATATGAGCGAAGCACGTCGGATCGAAATCCTAGAAATTCTTGGTGTTGATCCAAACAACGACAAGAAAATCGTGTTGTTTGCGCCGACTTGGCGAGGCCAGCTCAAAGATCGGTCTTATGATGTCAATGGCCTAGTCGAGGACCTGGCTGCAATGTCGCAAGGCGAGCACCACATGCTGTTCCGTGCACACCGTTTCGCTGAACAACTAATTGGTGATGCAGCCCTGGATGCAACCGTCGTGCCTGCATCCATCGACACTAACGAGCTTTTGGCAGTTGTCGATGTGTTAATCACCGACTACTCTTCAATCTTCTACGACTTCTTGCCAACTAAGAAGCCAATCATTTTCTACACGCCGGACTTCGACGCTTATGAGGCTGAACGTGGTCTGTACTTCGAACGCTCTACATGGCCTGGCAACGTCATGGACTCAATCGAAGAAGTATGCTTGGAGCTTCATCGCCAACTTGGCGAGGGGGATCTCGGTGTACACGAGAACCTCGAGAAGAACGTGGCTGAGTTTGCGTCGATGGAAGATGGGAATGCCACTCAGCGAGTCATCGATTTCTTCTTCCTGGATGACGAAAGCTGCCTTCTTGAGGCACCGCAAGACGAGCGTATCAAGCTGCTGTTCTATCAAGGTCCTTTTAAGCCCAATGGCATCGCCACAGCATTCACCAATTTGATCGGCTCGCTGGATCCAGAGAAGTACTTGGTGTCTGTTGCTGTTGACATGGGCGCCGTTGGAAGCAATACGGATTCATTGGAGATTCTCAACGGGCTTCCTGAACATGTCAAGATTCTTCCACGCGCCGGCGCAACGATTATGTCCGCCGAAGAACGTTGGGTTTCCGATGGTTATCACGCACATCGTGGTTTCGACTCGCCTGTAGCTGAACAGATCCACCTGAACACGATGGAACGCGAAATGCAGCGTTCCTTCGGTGATGCACGCTTTGACGTTGCTATCGATTTCGAAGGATACTCGCGATTTTGGGCTATGTTATTTGCCGCGTCTCATACTCATGCGAAGCGCAACTACATTTACCTGCACAACGACATGGTAGGGGAGTGGAAACTGCGCTTCGGCACGATGCCGGGACTATTCGCCACTTACCGTCACTATGACCGGTTGGTTTCTGTAACTGAAAGTGTTGGTCAGCAGAACGAGCAGCAACTGAGCGAGGTATTTGGGCTTGATCCTGGCAAGTTCACCGTGTCGGAGAACCTGCTGGATCTGCGCAAGCCTTTGGAATGGTCTGAGGCATCGGATCCGGTGCATCGTTTCGAGGGCGATGGGCTAACCGTTTTTGCCAACATGGCGCGGTTGTCTCCTGAAAAGGGACAAATGAAGTTGCTTGAAGCGTTCGCGAAGATTAACGCGGATCATCCAGGAACTCGGTTGTTGATGATTGGTGATGGCCCGCTTCGCAGTGACCTGGAAACGGAGATCAAGGTACGCGGACTGACCGGGCGCGTGGTCATAACCGGTTTGTTGGCCAACCCCTTCCCAACACTGAAGACCGCTGACTGTTTTGTCTTCTCTTCTGACTATGAAGGTCAGGGACTGGCAATGATAGAAGCGATGATGCTTGGCCTACCTGCAATCTCAACCGATGTTGTTGGATCGCATAGCGTGCTCGTCGGCGGTTTCGGGCAACTTGTCGAAAATTCGGCCGAAGGATTGGTCAAGGGCATGCAGGCCTTCTTGGACGGCTACCAAGCCGAGAAGGTTTTTGACGCACAGTTGTACCAGGACAACGCGCTTGCACAATTTGAGGAGCTGCTTAGCTTGGTGAATTCATAGTCGTCTAAGACTGCCAAACTGGAAAGAGGTGTGTTGAAGAATCAATGACTCTTCAACACACCTCTTCGTTGGATTCGAACACCTAGGCTGCGCGCCGGCCCGGGAAGTGCGAAACCTCCGCGTGGCCGTTGAGCAAGTTCAGAGATTCATCAATAAAGCGCTGCATGCTGGCGCCCTTGGCAACGTCACCGAAATAGTACTCGACAACTTCTTTGAACCCAGCATTTTCTTCCAATAGTGCTGAACGAATCAACGCAGGGCTATCAGCGGACTGTGCAGCTGCTAGGGACGGCACCTTGCTCAGAGCCGGGGAATTAGAGATAGTCGCCTCCTCAGAAACCGGAGTGGTAACGAACATCGGTTTACCAGTTGCAAGAAAATCGTAGGCAACTGCAGAAATATCCGTAATGCAAATATCAGATTGGGCCCACTGCCAGCCCCAATGGGTGGTGTCGTCAAACAGGAGTCGACCAGTTGCTGTCGAATTTGCTGAATTGAGCTTATTTCGAACTCGTTCCACAGCTTGTCCATATTGCGCAGAATTGATGCCAGAACGCGGGTGGGGGCGGAAGATTATGTTGAATCCGCCGTCTTTGATCAGCGCGTCAATGAGCACTTCCCCATGCGATATGAGCGAGCCGTAATTCATCGAAGGCCGGTCGCCTTCCCACGTTGGAGCGTAAAGTACGGTGGGCAAAGAGTGGTTGATCGAGTATGGCGCCAAATAATTTACGTCGATCTGTGGTCGACCGATTAGACGGGTACGATGCTCTGAATCGAAGTTGTGCAGATGAACGCCCAAGCGATCGCGCGCAGCCTGTCCAGCGGAAAAGACGTAGTCGTAGGCTTTGAGCTGGTTGGACCACATGTAGGCCTTTTCGCTCTCACCATGACTGATGAAAACGTGGTCTGGTGCGTTGAAGCGCATCATCTGGAAATTGCGAATATTCTGGTTGACGTAAAACACAACACGTAAATCTTGGGAGTTAACGAGTTTTTCAACGTCTTCGATTGTCGGTGCGTAATGGACTGGTAGGGCGCATTCCTCACGTATCGCCAAAGCGGACTCAGGCAGTCGTGCAATGATGACCACTGGTACGTGTTTGGCCAATTGCTTCAAAGGTTCGTACCACTGGCGGATTTGATAAGCGTTAACCATGGGATCCGCAAAGTAGAGGGCAACCTGGTAACGGCCGTCGCCGCTAGGCGCATAAAAGAGCTCGGTGGCATGACGGTTGATGAACTTGCGGTGCTGTCGCGCAACAAGGCGTTGACCGGCGTATGCCGCCGCATTGTTCAAGGTCTTGAGTACCTTCATGGAAGTTCCTTCGCCACTGATTTTTGGATCTAAGAATAATCATATGGCGTGGACTTCGTAGGAGGCTGTCGACATGCTTAAGGAGGTCTTTGAACCTAGGAAACTTTTAGTTAACCATCAAAATATGTTCAGGTAGGGTGCGAATCAATTACCGTAAAGTTTGTCGTCCTAGAAGACCGTGTTGCCAATGCGGACCAAGATAGAAGCTGAGATATGATGTGATGAGTGCAACTTCCAAATCACTGGCCGAAAACTGGTTTGGGTTTGGGAACTTGGCTCACGGCAAGCTAAGATGAAATGTCGGACTATGTTTCTATAGGAGTCATCATTAGCGAAAAGCGTTCTGATCGATCGCCACACGGCGAACTCGATCGCAACTCGCCTCTGGTTTTTTCAACCAGGGAGCTCGGCCGTTCGCCTGGCTCGATGAAAACTCTCAAGGAGCAGGTTCCGGCGCCCACGGATGTGGGAAATGCACTCATTGGTATTCGTGGAGGATCTGAGCTTGACTTAGATCTTCGCTTTGAAGCCGTGCATGAGGGAATTCTGGTATCGGGTACCGCTACAGCGCAGATTGCTGGGGAATGTGGACGATGCCTGGAGCCTATCGAGTACGATTTCGAGGCTGATATTCAAGAGCTCTTCTACTATGAAGAGAGCGAAGAATTCGAAGACGATGATGATATGGATCAGTATTGGGTGGTCGGTGACTTGATTGACATCGATCCGGTACTAAGGAGCGCAGTGGTTACCGCCCTGCCGTTCCAACCGGTTTGCCGGGAAGATTGCTTGGGGCTCTGCAGCGAATGCGGAATCAGCCTCAACGATGACCCCCAGCATGATCATGAGATCCTGGATCCACGTTGGGCAGCGCTAGCGCAGCTGTCCGACATTGTCGCAGAGGATGCGACAAACGATAAAACGTCAGACAAGAGAGAAGAGAAGTAGTCGTGGCTGTTCCAAAGCGGAAGATGTCCCGTGCGAATACTCGTGCCCGCCGTTCTCAGTGGAAGGCTACCGCACCGAACCTGGTGAAGACCGTTGAAAACGGTCGCGTAACCTACAGCCTGCCTCACCAGGCTAAGGTTGTCACCGACTCGGCTGGTACCGAACTGTTCCTTGAGTACAAGGGTCGCAAGGTCGCAGACGTCTAAGACATGTCTTCTAAAGAAGAACTTATGAAGCGTCTCGGAATCAACATTGATTCCGAGACGTTTCGTCTTGCATTCACCCACCGCTCCTATTCATATGAGAACGGTGGCATTCCAACAAATGAACGCCTCGAGTTCCTGGGTGATTCAATTCTTGGCTTCTGCGTTGCAGAATACCTATACGCAACTTTCCCGTTTCTGCCAGAAGGCGATCTCGCGAAACGGCGCGCGGCTATCGTCAGCACCCGCGCCTTGGCAATGATTGCCCGTGATCTGGAAGTGGGGGAGCACTTGCTCCTGGGTCGTGGTGAAGCGCAGTCCAAAGGCTCAAACAAGTCATCCATTCTCGCAGACACCATGGAAGCCATCCTTGGAGCAACCTACCTGGTACAAGGTATGGAAGCCGCCCGCTCATTTGTACTTCGTTTCGTGACTCCGCTGCTGGAGGATCCTCGACTGCTAGGCGCAACCACTGACTGGAAAACTGTAATCCAGGAGGAAGTAGCCTCCCAAAAGCTAGGCGAGATGCACTACCGGGTCACTGGTTCCGGTCCTGACCATGCACGAACCTACCTCGCGGAGCTCCTCATCGGTGACAAGACGTACGGCGAGGGGCATGGGCCGTCCAAGAAGGAAGCCGAGCAAGAAGCGGCACACAAGACTTGGCTCATGCTGCATCCTGGTGAGAAGCTACCCAAGGGATAGCATTTAGCGCATGCCAGAACTGCCAGAAGTTGAAGTCGTCCGCGAAGGGTTGGACAAGTGGGTTCGCACTCGAACGGTGCAAACCGTTCAGGTGCTCGACCCCCGTTCTGTCCGCCGTCATACCGATGGCGTTGAAGATTTCGAACAGACCCTGAGCGGCTGTTCCATTGCTTCTGTTGTTCGCCGGGGCAAGTTCCTCTGGATGGACTTGGAAGGCTTGCCTACTCCGGCGGCCTTGGTAGCTCACCTGGGGATGAGCGGGCAACTTCTTGTTGAAGAGCCTGACGCTCCCGATGAGAAGCATCTAAAAGTACGCCTATCATTGAGCAATAGATTCGGCTACCCACGCGAACTGCGCTTCGTCGACCAGCGAATCTTCGGCGGAATGTTCCTGTCGCCTGTCATAGCAACACCAGATGGGTTGCCTGCGGGCGCAGGTTCGCTACAGCCATCGATCCCATTAGCGGCTGCGCACATCGCCAGGGATGTCATGGATCCTCACCGCAATCCCGAGGACCTGTACGTCGCGCTTCGCAAAAAGAATACAGAATTGAAGCGGGCCATTCTGGACCAGGGGATCATTTCAGGCGTCGGCAACATCTATGCGGATGAGGCACTATGGCAAGCACGCCTGTCCGGATTGCGCAGTACCGCAACAATTAGGCGTCCTGAGGTTCAACGCCTTAACGATGCCCTGGTTGATGTGATGACTCGCGCCCTTGCATCTGGCGGTACCAGCTTTGATTCTCTCTATGTAAATGTGAACGGTGCCAGCGGTTATTTCGCCAGGTCATTGAACGCCTATGGGCGTGAAGGCAAAGTCTGTTTGCGGTGCGAGGAGAACGGACGAGAATCGTTGATTCGGCGGGATCCGTTTATGGGCCGTTCCTCATACAGCTGTCCCGTGTGCCAACCACGTCCACGCCGCACACGACGCTAGCTGGCGCATCGAGAACTTATATCAGGCTAGGCAGTCTGAGAATTGAGCACCTGTTCATTGAATGGTGCCCAAGCGTCAACGGCCCACTGTCCAAAGTCCTTATCGGTGAGCGTCACACAGGCTAGACGATGTTCTGGATCCACCCAGAGGAATGTGCCAGACTGACCAAAGTGCCCGAATGTCGATGCCGGATGGCTTGCGCCTGTCCAGTGTGGCGATTTGGATGATCGGATTTCAAAGCCGAGTCCCCAGTCATTCGGATTCTGACGCCCATAGCCAGGCAGAATCCCAGCTAGGTTCTCAAAATGAACACGCGTTGCGTCATGTAATGTTTCTTGCGCCACGATAGTTGGGTTCAATAGCTCAGCCGCGAATTTTGCCAAGTCCGCGGCAGTGGAGCGCCCATCCTTCGCGCAGCTGCCGGCAATCTCAGTGCTAGCCATGGCCAGGGGGGCGAAGACAGCCTCTTGTGCGTACTGGGACATGCTGATTCCAGTCTGTTGCTCCAAATGCTCTCCGAGCTTCTCGAATCCGAAATTCGAGTAGCCGCGTTTGGTCCCTACGGCAAAGCGGATCGTTTCGGAATCGAAGTCATAGCCGGCTGTATGCGCCAAGAGGTGGTGCACCGTGGAACCCTCTGGCCCTGCAGGGTCTTCGAGGGTGATGGCTTCTTCTTCTAGCGCTACCAAGAACGTGTAGGCACTGAGCAATTTCGTCACTGAGGCCAAGGGATAAACGCGTGCAGTATCACCGTGCTGGTCAATGATTGCCCCGTTGCCGTTGACTACCATGGAAACCGCATTGTCACTAGGCCACTGGTCAATCTGCGTCAGAATGCTCATAGAATGATCTATCCCTCGATTTTCGTTCTTGGATTTTGCGAGCACAACCAGAAAATCCCTACCGTGCTTCGCTAGAATTGCCACAAGGATTGGGTTTGGATGTCCAACCCAACTTTAGCCATTCGACCCAAACTTAGGAACTTCACGCCGTGCATCTCAAGACTCTCACCGTTCGCGGATTCAAGTCTTTTGCGTCGGCGACCACCTTTGAATTCGAACCCGGTGTCACAGCAGTTGTCGGGCCTAACGGCTCGGGCAAATCCAATGTGGTGGATGCGCTGTCTTGGGTCATGGGGGAGCAGGGTGCCAAGACACTTCGCGGCGGCAAGATGGAAGACGTGATCTTCGCCGGCACGTCGGGTCGCCCACCGCTTGGACGTGCCCACGTTTCCTTGACCATCGATAACGCAGATGGCCAGCTTCCCATCGACTATGCAGAAGTCACTATCTCCCGCACCTTATTCCGTACCGGCGGATCCGAATACGCAATTAATGGAAGCTCGTGTCGTCTACTGGACATTCAAGAGCTGCTCTCGGACTCCGGCCTGGGGCGGGAAATGCATGTGATTGTCGGGCAGGGGCAGCTGGACCGCATTCTGCACGCAACAGCCGAAGACCGGCGTGGCTTCATTGAAGAGGCGGCCGGCGTGCTCAAGCACCGTCGGCGCAAAGAGAAAACTCTGCGTAAGCTGCAGGCAATGCAGGGAAACCTGGATCGCCTTGAGGATTTGAGCGCTGAGGTGCGGCGCCAATTGGCCCCGTTGGGACGGCAGGCGAAAATTGCTCGCCGCGCGCAGACGGTTCAGCTCGACGTTCGGGATGCAAAGTCCCGCCTGCTTGCTGATGATTTGGTCACGCTGAATAACAAGCTGGCACAAGATATTGATGACGAATCGAAGATCCAAGCCCAGCAAGAAGAGGCTGCTGCACGCCTGGAACGCATCAAGAAGCACATCGAAGAACTCGCTTCCCAGATGGAAACCATCACCCCGCGTCTTGGGCAGATTCAGGAAACATGGGTTGCGCTGAGTACCCAAGCAGAAAGGTACCGTTCGCTGGCCGCGTTGGCTCGTGAACGAGCGAAATTGCTGGAGAGCAACGAAACCCATTTCGATTCCAGCCGTGATCCTGAGCGGTTGGAAGCCCAAGCTGAGCGAATGAGCTCAGAACTTGAGGAACTGGAAGAAGCTCTTGAAGACCGCCATGAGATCCAGGCTGAAGCCGTTGAATCCAGGGAGCAGGCAGAGGAAGCCTCGCGGGCTGAACAACAACGAATGGCTGCCATGCTTCGTGCCGCAGCGGATCGCCGCGAGGGGATGTCCCGGCTAGCCTCCCAGGTGGCTTCCGCACGTAGCCGTGTCGATGTAACTCGGGCTGAGATATCTCGCCTTCAGGAAAGTATCCGTTCCTTCGACTCGGATCTTGAATTGGATTCGCGCTCTCACGCCGAAGTCGCCACCGATCTTGAAAAACAGCTAGCTGGCGAAGCGCAGCTGAATCTGGATTTCGAGAGTGCGGATCAAGAACATTCAGCTTTGTCAGAAGCACACAACGCCGATAGCCAGCGGGAACGTGAACTATCTGTGCGTGTTTCAGGACTGCGCGCACGCCTTGATGCCCTGAAGCTGAACTCAAAACCAGATGATCAGTCCGTTCACCTTCTTCGTTCAGCTGCTGGCAAGGTCCTGGGGCGTTTGGGCGAGCTGATTACGGTCAACCCCGGATACGAACAGGCCATCGCCGCGATATTGCGTGAGAACGCCGAAGCATTGGTAGCCAAGAACCTTGGCAACGCGCTGGAACTCATCGAAGACGTGCAACAGCAAGCCGCCAGCCAGATTTTCCTGCACGCAGAGCTGTCTTCAGAGGTTGCTACTGCGGCTGGCGTGGCTAACGCCGTCAGCGCTCGTGAAGTTGTCGCTGCCGATAGCGCTTTGGACAGTTTGCTTGATCAGCTTTTCGATGGCCACTACATCATTGAGGAGATGAGCCAAGCGCCGGCAGTATTGGCGCAGCACCCGTCGGCTTTGCTCACCACCTTGGACGGCATAACTGTTTCCGCATTACGCAGCTCTGTGGGAGATTCAGCGGGCGCTTCCCTGATCGCTCAACAGGCGTTGGTAGAACAGACGGAGAACGAACTATCCCAGTGCCAAGAAGAACTTTCATCAGTTGAACAAAGACTGGCCCAACGAGGTCCAGAGCTTTCCGTCGCCCAGCAACAGCGCGAAGACGCCTTGTCCGCTTTAACGGAATCAGACGCGACAATTGATGAACTGTCGTCGTATCTGGCACGTCTCGGGCAGAAGCTGCGGAGCGCGCAATCGGATAAATCCGCGTTGGAAGAAAAGCTCGAAGCAACGCTTGAGAAGCTGGAAATTGAGCAGGAATCTCTGGAAGAGATTACTGAGCGCATGGAACTTGCTTCGACCGATCAAAACGAAGAAACCGTGGACGACGCGGCCCGGGCAGCACTGGCCGATGCCGCGGCCGCCGCACGCCAGCAGGAATTGGAAGCTCGTCTGGCCTTGCGCAGCAGCGAAGAGCGCGTTTCTGCGTTGCGCTCACGCATCGAGGGGTTGCGCCGCACTGCGGCCGCCGAGCGAAATCACCGTGAAGTCGCCGCCCGACGTGCTGAACAGCGCAAGGCCCAGGCCGCCAATGCGAACCGCATTGAGCAAGCCGCTGAACGCGTCCTGCGTTTCATAGAAGTATCGGCATCCATGGCTGGCCAAGAACGCGAGGAACTCGACGGCAAGAAAACCGGACTCGAAACCATGCTGGGTAGCCAGCGCAGGGAAGCGGAACAGCTCTCCGCAGAGCTCGCCCGGCTTGCAGATGCCGTGCATCGCGACGAGATGGCCCGTGCCGAACTGCGGATGCGTATTGAGAACCTTGAGACCAAGGCACTGGAAGAACTGGGATTCACCCCCGATCATCTGATTGCCAACTATGGTCCAGACCAGCTGATTCCGGAAGCTGTAGATGAAGACGACAAGTGGGGTGCGCTTCGGCAGAGCGTTGACGAAGACGGGAACCCTGTCGGCACCCGAGCCTATGATCGCGTGGAGCAGGAAAAGCGGCTGAAGAAAGCAGAACGCGACCTAGCGGCCCTGGGCAAGGTCAACCCGCTGGCACTTGAAGAATTCGCCGCTTTGGAAGAGCGCCATAAATTCCTGTCAGGCCAGCTAGAGGATTTGAAGAAGTCCCGCGGGGATTTGCAGCAGATCATTGCTGACGTTGATTCCCACGTCGAACGAGTGTTCACCGAGGCCTACAACGACACAGCCGTGCAGTTCAAGCGGATCTTCGACCGCCTGTTCCCGGGCGGCGAAGGCCAGCTCGTGCTTACCGATCCCGAAAATATGCTCACCACGGGCATCGAGGTGGAAGCGCGTCCAGCCGGCAAGAAGATCAAGCGGCTCTCGCTGCTCTCCGGTGGCGAGCGTTCGCTGACTGCCGTCGCCTTGCTGGTCGCCATCTTCAAGGCCCGGCCATCTCCCTTCTATGTAATGGACGAGGTCGAGGCTGCCTTGGACGATATGAACTTGGGGCGCTTGATCACGATCTTTGAGGAGCTGCGCGAGTCCTCCCAGCTGATCGTGATTACCCACCAGAAAAAGACCATGGAAGTGGCTGATGCGCTGTACGGTGTCACCATGCGCGGAGACGGAGTTTCCACGGTCATCAGCCAGAAGATGGATCGAGTTGTAACTTCGTAGCTCTTGCGGCAGGGCGGGGATACGCCAGGCAAACGAATCAAAATGGGTGAAGGTGTAGCAAAGCCCGAATCTTCAGGTTTGTATCAATCATGCAGCGGCCACCGGATTTATCAGCAAAGATGCTTGCCAAGCGAGCCAGCCCGTCGGCTTACGGAACCGCCCGGCTGGCTTCGATCCGATCGCCGACATCATACAAAGCAAAGAAGCTCGTAGTTGCCACTAGCGGCAACTACGAGCTTCTTTACTGTGCAACGGCTAATTCGCCATGCCTACGAGCACGTATTGAGCTTTCCGTCATTCCGGTAAGCAACTGTTGAATCAAGAGCCAGCGGTCCGCCGATGAGGACGTTGGTCCAGCCTTCCATGCTGGTCAGTGCCGAGCCGATTGATTTCGGCAGGCAGGTCTTCTTGGCCAGCAGCATTGGCGCTCCGTTATAGCCTGCTGCAACAGCACCGCTGAGCCCGTCAGGGAAGTTCTTGCCGTTGGCAATGAACTGTCGCTGTGAACCATTGGGCCAGAAGGCCTTGGCGATGACAGCACTGGTGTCATATCGCGTTGCGCCGCCATAGCGGGCGATGCGGGCATTCGGAACCGCCTTGCGGATCTGGTTTTCCGCAGTCTTGGAAACCGCCAGTGGTCCGCCGGCCAAATACACGGTGGAAGGATTCAAGCGCTTCAGCTGTTTCAAGATGGCGCTCGGGACGTACTTCTTGCTGCTCAACAGCAACGGAGCCTCGCGGTCCGCCGCGACTGCCGCCATGGACAGGGCATCAGGGAACGAACGTCCCGAGGCGACAAACACATTCTTCGCAGAGGACCAATTCGTAGCGATCTCGGCGCTGGTTCCGTAACGGGTGCTTCCCGCTTCACGCGATACCGGTGCGTACTTCTTCAATTGAGTGAACGTCTTGCTGCTGACTGCGGTCGGGCCACCTGCAATAATGATGCGCGAAGGATTCAGGCGTTTGATTTCCGCAGCCACCTCGCTGGGCAGGTACGCCTGCTTGGTCAACAGCAAAGGAGCGTTGTGGCGGTTGGCCAGCGACGTGACCGACAGCGCATCAGCGAAGTGCTCACCGGAAGCGACAACAACAGTCTTCGCGCCATAGGGGAAGGTGCGTTTGGAGATCGCAACAGGAGTTCCGTAGCGGTTGGCACCAGACATCCGTGTTGGGCCCAAGCGGGTCGGCCACACATCCATGTTGCCGAAGTAGCTGGTGGTCAACTTGTAGGCGGTGCTGCGGCGGTTCTTCGCGAAGTCGCGCAATGAAGTCAGGTCGCCGTTCCACACGTTGGCATCCACGTTATTGGTCGAGCCCAGCATGTTGGAGTTGGAAGAATACTGCCAGACGTTGAAGGTGGTCCAGCCTTCGGGAAGCTCCCGGGGATTCTTCGCGACGTCAGAGGTCGGGAAAATGGACACATGCAGTGGCCAGGACTTGAAGGCCACGGAATCACCCGTGCATTCGTCCCACCAAGACTGGGCGGTGTAGATCATCGGCAGGCGGCCGGTCTTGGCCTTGACGGTGTTGCCGAAGTCCTTGATCCACGCGACCATTGCCGAAGGAGACATGCCGTAGCACATATCGCCCTTGCCCTGAGGGTAAGCGGTCTTGCTATACGGGTTCCACTCGATATCCAGCAACGGCGGCATGGTGTACCCGTCGTTGGTCCAACCGCCGCCATTGGCCATGAATTCCTTGGCCTGTGCAGCGCCGGACGAATGGGCAGGCATGGCGAAATGGTACGCACCGCGGATCAGGCCGGCATTGCGCGAGTTGATGTAGTTCTGGCTGAACTTCGGGTCCTTGTACAAGGACGAAGGCCATGACTGGGTGGCCTTGATGTAGGCGAAGCGTGCTCCGTTGGCCTTGGCGGTGGACCAGTTCACAGTGCCTTGATGGCGGGAAACATCGATTCCGAGGGTGCCCGGCGGACGCCAAGTGCGCAGCTCATCCAGGGAAGCGGGCGCACCGACATCGAAGGGAATGGAAGCGGCAGCATCATCCGAGGCCAGCTGCGCGAGATCCGCCAGCTCGGCCACGGTGGGGACGGTAGCGTCTCCAGTTTCCGCAATTCGCTTGGCACCTTGCCCCAGCTGGGCATCGAGGTGCTCCAACTCCAGTTCGGCCAGCGCCTTGTCGGCCAGCTTCACCCGCTCCTTGTTGGAAAGTTCCTCACCCTTGGACAGCGCCGTGGAGATTTCCTCAGCAGCCGGCGTGGCCACGGCAGCAGATGTGCTCTGCGTTGGCGCCGTGGACTCAGCAACCTTGTCGCCGGTCCCGGTCAGCTCCGGCGCATCAGATGCCGTCGAAGATAGTTCCGGCGTGTCTGTCGCGATGGCCGTGGGAGTAGGAGATTGGCTTGATTGAGCGGAGGGTTCTTCCGCTGGTGCAGCGAAACCCGGACCCGCAGAAAGCGGGATGGAAAGTGCGGCTACGACCGCAATGGATAGGGCTTTGGATCGTCGTGACCGGAGTGCCGGCATGGATTCCCCTGAAAAATTGAGTGCAAGTGACATGGCAAAAGCCTTTGTCAGTATATCTACCCGATGTTTTCCGGCAAGATTCCGGGAATTAATATTCAGCCTGAAAAACAGTGGAAACGAAGTTGCCTATTCAGTCAATTTCACCGGCTTTATGGTTTTTGGAACCAGAAGCCACGCAATCACCCCGACCAGGCCAACTACTGCCGAAATATTGAATGCCAATTGGAAGCTGATCGTATCTGCCATGGCACCGGCCAACAGCGGACCGATAATGGAACCGAGATCCGTGCACATCTGGAAACCGGCCAGAGCCTTGCCGCCGTTGCGTCCGGAACCAATCACGTCAGCCACGGACGCCTGCTGCGCGGGGCCAAGCAGCCCACCGCCAAGACCAGCCAGCACTGAGAAGACGATGAAGCCAACCAAGGACGTCGAGTAGCCCATGGCGCCAATGGACAAGAGCAAGATGCTCATCCCGAGGACAATAGGAATCTTGCGGCCAATGCTATCAGTCAGTCGGCCGGAGAACATCAGCGCGCAACCGTTCCCGATGGCAAACACCGTCATGGAAATCCCGGCAGCCGTGGCGCCCATGGCTTGGCCGAAGACGGCCAAGGCGAAGAGGGGAATCATGCTGTTGCGTACGCCGAAGGCCAGCCAGCCGTAGCTGAACCCGGAGAACAACGCTGCCCGATAGGCGGGGGAGGCCAGCGCCTCGCGCGTGGTCACTACCTCGATATCCGTTTTCCGCGAGCGCGGGTTGGCGGCATCCGTATCCAGTTCACGGCGGCGGCCCAACGCCATGTAGACCACTCCCGCGGCAATCACCAGGGCTGTTCCGTAGATCAGGAAGGGAACACGCATGCCCAGCGGGGCAAGCAGTGTTCCAAGAACAGGGCCAAAGACATTGCCCAAGAGGAAGGAGCCGGCGTACAAGCCGGAGATGCGTCCGCGGGATTTTTCCGGAGCCAGGCGTGCAATCAGCGCCATGGCCGAAATGGTGAACATGGTTGAGCCGAATCCGCCCAGTCCGCGGGCAATCAACAGCTGGGTGTAGTCCTGCACCACCGCGCAGAGCAACGTGGATACCGCCACCAGCAGCACACCGGTGACGTAGATTCTTGGCTCGCCCAGCTTGCCTACCAATACTCCGGCTACCGGTGCGAAAATCAAGCGGGTAAAGGCAAAGATGCTGACGATGATCGTGGCAGCCGCATTGCCGACATCAAAGCTCACCGCATACTGGGGCAGGATCGGGGCAATGAGCCCGAAACCCAAGGCGATGATGAAAGCCGCTACCAGCAGCACGCCAATCTCCTGTGGGATCGGGGGCCTGGATGTACGGGTGGTTTTCAATGCCATAACTATTGGAAAGATGGTTCTGCCGCCAAGCGGGCAGCAACCGTCAGCCTTTCTGGAACGACGTGTAGGGCAAATCAGCCCACCAGCCAGTCTAGCCCCGGATGCCAAATACGCTTTCGCTGGTGCTGAGCGCCAGATGATCCCTAAATCGTTGGAGATATGAGACGATTTAAAGCGTGTCTGATTCGCTTATATTAACCATCATCATTGTCGCGGTTGTTGCCGTGGTGGCCATTGGCGTCATCGCCTTCGTCACCAAGGGCCGCAAGCCCAAGACCCCGTATACCTCAGAGCGCGACGCAGACGACTTGCCAACCGGCCAGAGCGCTGAGGGCGATACTGATGCCGCAGCGGACACTGCCGGAGCAAGTGACGCACCCGTCGTAGTCCAGGAACCTGCCGCACCGGCTGCGCCACAGCTCGATGTTCCTGAACCAGTGCAGGGCCGTCTGGCCCGCCTGCGTGCGCGACTGACCAAGTCCAATAACATGTTCTCCAAGGGCCTGCTGGCCCTGCTCAGCCAAGACTCGATTGACGAGGATGTCTGGGAAGAGATTGAAGAGAACCTGCTGATGGCAGACCTGGGTACCGAACCTGCCCTTGAGCTTGTCGACGCCCTGCGCGAACGAGTGAAGATTGAAGGCAGCAAGGACCCGGCCCGGGTCAAGGCCATGCTCCGCGAGGAACTGCTCAAGCTGGTCGACCCGAGCCTGGACCGCAGCTACCTGCCTGAACCGCACCCGGACCGCCCGAGCGTCATCATGGTTGTCGGTGTCAACGGCGTAGGCAAGACCACCACGATCGGCAAGATGGCCCGAGTTCTCGTTGCTGAAGACAAGGACGTCCTGTTGGGCGCCGCCGACACATTCCGTGCTGCAGCTGCAGAACAGCTTGCCACCTGGGGTGACCGCGTGGGCGTGCCAACCGTTCGCTCGGAGATTGACGGTGCCGACCCGGCATCCGTTGCCTTTGAAGCTGTTTCCGCCGGCATTGACCAGGAAGTCGACATTGTCATGATCGACACCGCCGGCCGCCTGCAGAACAAGGTCGGCCTGATGGACGAGCTGGGCAAGATCAAGCGCGTGGTCGAGAAGAAGGCCACGATTGACGAAGTCCTGCTGGTCCTCGACGCGACCACCGGCCAGAACGGCCTGCAGCAGGCCAAGGTCTTCTCCGAAGTCGTCAACGTTTCGGGCATCGTGCTGACCAAACTCGATGGCACCGCCAAGGGCGGCATCGTCGTGGCTATCCAGCGCCAGCTTGGCGTTCCGGTAAAGCTCGTCGGCTTGGGCGAGGGCCCGGACGACCTTGCTCCATTCAACCCCGAAGATTTCGTGGACGCACTGCTCGAAGGCTAATCGCCTAAACGAAAATCCCATATCTTCCAGGTCTCCCCGCTGCTTGAAATAGCGGGGAGACCTTTGATTAAAAAGACTTCCGGTGGTGGTCTGATCAAACTGGGGTACCACGGGCGACCCACTTGGCATTGAGGGCTCTGTGCGTGGCGCTGCCGGCTCCTGCGTGCTACGACGTATTCGCTTTCTGCAGGGGCGCTGGTGTGCCGTTCAATGTCGAAGTATTCGCAACGCGGTTGGCACTCAATATGGATCTATTCGCGTGGATTGAGATCGGAGCCAGCGCGTGCGTTTCGAATAATGCAAGCATCATGAGACGCGGTGCCAACATTCGCCCGGGAGCGTGGGCTCCGAAAACCTGCCGCGACAAGATCGCGGTGGTGCAAGCTGCCTGCTGGTGCACGTTGATAGATCATTAGTGCTGAATTCAGCAGACACACTGCATCGCGACACGCCGTGATGCTTTTCATGCGGCCGAGGAGCCGAACTCGTATGCGCGGGTTTCGTACATGTAGCTAAAACTACTTGTCAGCGAGGAGAAGCTTCATTTGATACAAGTGATCTCGTGTTGCTTTGTCCGGGAATCGCACAATAATTTGCAGAAAGCGGTCAGGTAACTTCGATAAAGATGTTCTGGGGCATTGAGCATCTCCACTGCCATGCGAGGCATTCGGGGTTCTGCTCAATGGATCCAGAAATCTTGCAAGAAAGATCGATCTGGCAAAGGACTCACACCGACGTGTCGTCGAATCAAGACCTGCCGATTCCCGTGAACCGGGATTCGCGAACCAAGGCATTCCGCGCCGATATTCAGGGGCTTCGTGCCATAGCCGTTGGCATTGTGGTGCTGTATCACTTCTGGGGACACTATCTCCCTGGGGGCTTTGTAGGCGTCGATGTATTCTTCGTGATTTCTGGTTTCTTGATTACCTCGCACCTGATCTCCAAACCACCTAAGAATCTCGCGGACGTTGCGCATTTCTGGATGCGGCGAGTGAAACGCCTGATCCCTGCATCCTTCTTGGTGATCTTCGCCAGCGTTCTGGCTATCTGGATGTTTGCGCCGACCACGGTCTGGCAGGACTGGGGGTTGCAGGCAGTGGCTGCAACGTTCTACTTCCAAAACTGGTTCTTGGCCTTGACTAAAGTCGATTACCTAGCCGAAGGCGATGCGCCAAGTCCCTTCCAGCATTTCTGGTCATTGTCTGCTGAAGAGCAGTTCTACTTCGTTTGGCCGGTGCTGATTGGTTTGCTGATCTTTGCCGCAGTCAAGTTTGGGCTTAAGTCAGCGACCGTGGCGCTGGCAGGAATCAGTGCCGTGTTTGTTCTGTCCTTTGGCTACTCGATCTATGCGACGGCAGCCGAGCCGGGAAGCGCCTACTTCTCCACGTTCACCCGCGTATGGGAATTCGCTGCTGGAGCACTTGTCGCAGCATTGGGGCCACGTTTGCATGCGGCAAAGCGCGACCTTGTCAGTCTGATTGGCGCTTGGGGCGGCCTATTAGCCGTTGCTTTCAGTGCGTTGGCTTTCACTGGAGACATGCCATTCCCCGGCTACATTGCAGTCATCCCGGTATTCGGCACAGCCTTGCTCCTGCTGTCCCACTCCACCCACAGGTATTCTCCCAACGTCCTGCTGAACTCCAAGCTGTTCCAGTTCTTTGGGGATAATTCCTATGCCATTTACCTGTGGCACTGGCCGCTGCTGGTCTTGATGCCGTTCATGGTTGATGATTTCAAATGGCCACAGAAGATCCTGGCTCTCGCCCTGACCTTGTCTTTGGCAGTGCTGACTCAGAAGCTTGTCGAAGTTCGGTTCCGCAAATTCATTGATTCTTCTGTTGTGCTTTCGGCACCGCGCTTCCTGGTCTCCGGAAGCCTGATTCTGGCCTTGCTTTCCGGTGCCTTCTATATGAATACGGCGCGGGTCATGAATGATGCGCGGGACGTGGATAAGGCGCTGGCCCAAGTCGAGAAATCCGTGGGTCCAGAGTGTTTCGGAGCAGCCGCCCTGGCCGAAGATTGCGATCAGCAACAAGAAGCAATAGGCAATTACGACGTAGTTGCCCCTGCGCCAATCGTGGCTAAAACGGACAAGCCAGTTGTCTACAAGGACGATTGCTTTGCAAGCCAGAGCACCGACTTCAAAGAACGTCCCGTATGCAGCTACGGCGACGGAGACATTAAGGTCGCGCTGGTCGGCAACTCGCATGCCGCTCAATGGTTCCCCGCTTTGGAACCGCTGGTAGAGGAACATGGCTGGACTTTGGACACCTACGTTGCCAACCGCTGTGCCATCATGGCCGAACCACAGAAATTTGATTCGGAGTCGAAGACAGCCGGGTGTGCTGAACTGGGTACCTGGGTGAGCGAGCAGATTGAGAAAGAAGACTACGACCTGGTGATCAGCTCGAATCGCCAATCGGTACCGGTCAGCGGCTACAGCATGAAGGATACGGAAGAGCCGGCACAGAAGGCCTACGAGGAAATCCTGGAAAAGTGGTCGGATACTGGGGCGGACGTCGCGGTGATCCGTGATACCTCATGGCCCGGGGAAACCTTGGACAATGTTCCAGACTGCGTGGCATCGAACCCGAATGACCCCGATGAGTGCACCGGTGATGCGGACGATTGGATTCCGATGGATCCGCAAGTGGATGCGGTAAAGACCCTTGAAGATCCGTCAGTAGTGCAGATCGACATGAATGACCAGCTGTGCGAGGAAGACCGCTGCTATTCGGTGGTGGGCGGCATCGTGGCGTACTGGGACCACTCGCACCTGAGCGAAACTTTTGCGGGATCCTTGTCTCCGACCCTGGAATCCCGCCTGAAGAAGGCACTGGATTCCAAGGAATTGTTCCCGGCCGCATAAGGCATCGGACGGGCATCGCCTGGTGGGCCCCGGTTACGACGCATTCAATGCGTCGTAACCGGGGCCCATTGTCATTCTGCAGTGCTTCTCCCTGACGCAGGAGCATCTCGGCCTGGACGATAGGTGGAAACGCTTGGTTCTCCGGGCAGCCAAAATCGCCACGGGAACTGCGGCCCGCCTGCTATCCCGGCTACCCCAACGCGCGGCCCGGTGCGGATTGCTGCCGGAGCGCTGGGCGCGGCGTGGATGGCAAATGGGGGAGAGAACAGGTCCAATCCATCGTGCGTCAATCTGGTGAGTCCCAGCGCGGCGGCCAAGTTCCCCGGTCCGCGGGCTAGCTGGACTTCCGGGATGGGATTGCGCGCGTAGCGGGCTGGGCGTTTCTCCAGCCGGCGGGCCATTGCCAGTTCTGTCCCAGACGTAATTGCGCCTGAGCGTATCAGCACCCCGGACGCAATGCCCGGCGGCGAGCAAACGAAATTCAGGGCATAGTGCATGCCGTAGCTGAAATAAACATATGCATGTCCGGGGTCCAGGAACATGGATGCGTTGCGCTCGGTTTTCCGATCTTTCGAGTGGCTGCCGGGATCATAGGGGCCACCGGTGCCCAACCCCATGTATGCCTCGGTTTCCGTGATGCGCACGCTGACCGTTCCTTCGGCGGAATCCACCGTGAGCACTGCCCCGAGCAATTGCGGTGCAACGCTGAGCGCATCGGGCAAGAAGAAAGTGCGGTCCATGTCTCCAGTGTGCCTGCTGAAGCCAAATTGTCCCTGGCGCATGTCACGATTCTTTTTACTTGGAACTTGGGGGTTCAAGTAACTCGCACTCGTGAAATGGAGGTGGGCCATGAAAAAGTCCATTCTGACGGCAACTGCACTTGCCGGAATTCTCTCGCTGGCCGCTTGCGGCGTCTCCACGGAAGATTTCGAGGCCGCGCAGGCTTCAAGCTCGGCCATGGCCGCTGAGGTAGAAACGCTTCAAGCTCAGCTGACCGAAACGGAATCGCAATTGGCCCTGGCCCAGGACGAAGCTGCAGAGCTGCGCGCGGCCGAAGAAGAACGCGTCGCTGCCGAAGAAGCCGTGAAAGCCCGCAAGGCGAAGGAGAAGAAGGAGAAGGAAGCCGCGGCCAAGGCAGAGAAAGCCAAGGCCAACAAGGCCCGGAAAATCACCAAGCGCGAATTGGCGCAGATCGTGAAGAAGCCGGACGCGCACATCGATGAGAACGTGATCGTCTATGGGCGGGTCACGCAGTTCGACTCGGCGACCGGTCCCTGCACCTTCCGCGCTGATCTCAGCCACGCGCACGTAGGCAAATACGACTACGAGCACAATTCGATGTTCACCGCCGGCGACGGCCTGGTGGATTGCAAGGTGCTTGATGACATCGTGGCCGAGGATATCGTGCAAATCACCGCCACGGTTACCGGTTCGCTGAGCTACGACACCACCATCGGCGGCTCAACCACGGTGCCGAAGTTCCAGGTCGTGAAAATCAAGCGCCTGTAGCCGCACGCAGCGTCAGCGCAATCAGCCCGGTATCGGCAGAAAATACTTTCTGCCGATACCGGGCTGCCCGTTTTCACCGGCTGCCAGCAAAACCGTGAACTGTTCGAAACGGCATGGAAACATTGCCGAGAAGCAACCGTTACCCCCGGCTTGAACTTGATACACAGCGGAAACGAAGCAGCGAGCATTCGGAAACATCGGGTTAGTTCAATAGTCATATCACCACCGATACACCGAATAACTTGAGGGGACGTGATCCAGATGGAGTTGGATGTTGCCAGCTTATGGATCCTGATAGCTGCCGCGCTCGTGCTGCTGATGACACCGGCACTGGGACTTTTCTACGGCGGCATGACTCGCGCCACCGGCGTAGTGAACATGATGCTGATGAGCTTCTCCGCCGCGGCGATCACCGCAGTCGTCTGGGTGCTGTGGGGCTACTCGTTCTCCGCCGGAGAACCAGCCATCGCCGGGATTGTCGGCAACCCGATCAGCGACTTCGCGATGCACAACACCGAGCAGTCTGAGCTGCTCGCCGCCGGATTCGCCGGAACCTTCGCCATGATCTCGGTGGCCATCATCTCCGGAGCCATCGCCGACCGTGCACGTTTCGCACCGTGGCTGTTCTTCGTGCCACTGTGGGTCACCCTGGTCTACGCACCGGTGGCCTTCTGGGTCTGGGGCGGCGGCCTGCTCTCCGCCGACGGCTTCCTGGGCAGCATCTTCGGCGAGGCCATCGACTTCGCCGGCGGCGCAGTGGTCCACACCAACGCAGGTATCGCGGCCCTGGTCCTGGCCCTGAAGCTCGGCCAGCGCCACAACTTCCACGACCGTCCGCAGCCGCACAACACCCCGCTGGTGATGCTCGGTGCAGGCCTGCTGTGGTTCGGCTGGTTCGGCTTCAATGCCGGGGCGGCAACCACCGTCGAGCAGGCAGGACTCATCTGGGTCAACACCCTGGCAGCTCCGGGTGCCGCAGTCCTCGGCTGGATCCTGGTCGAGAAGCTGCGCGGCTCCCGCCCCAGCTCGCTGGGCGTTGCCTCCGGCCTGGTGGCCGGCCTGGTAGCCATCACCCCATCCTGCGCCGACGTTGCCCCATGGGCCGCCATGCTGCTGGGCGTGCTGGCCGGAGCCGGTGCCGCCTGGGCCGTGAACCTGAAGTGGAAGCTCGGCTACGACGACTCGCTGGATGTTGTCGGCGTGCACCTGGTCGCCGGCCTGATCGGCACCCTGTTCCTCGGCTTCTTCGCACTGCCAACCGAGGAAAGCGCCGGCGGCCTGTTCTATGGCGGCGGCGTAGCCCAGCTGATCGCCCAGACTGCCACCCTGATCGTGGTCATGGCCTTCTCCGCGGTGATGACCTGGGTCATCGCAACGGTTATTGGAAAGTTCAGCCCATGGCGTGTCACGGCAGACATCGAGATTGCCGGGATCGACGAGGCTGAACACAACGAAAATGGATACCAGCTGGTTTCCAAGTAAGGAGTGGAATCTGGAAAATAACGCAGTACAAGCACGAGGGGCTGGACGTTTCTGAAACGTCCGACAAGACCGCCGGTGGGCCATGCAGCCACCGGCGGTCTTGGCATTTGCCGATGCGCCAGCTGGCACATGTGCAAACCATGGGAATCAGCTTGCCCGGTGGCATCGGCACCGCGAAGGACCTTAGCGTGGCACTGACCAGCCGATCATTCCTGCGAATAAGGAGAGTGCCATGACCAGCGAACCACAACAGCCATCAGCTCACGGGCAAAAGCCGGTGCTGTCCGGCCCCGGACAGGACAGATGAGTAACTGACCACGACCCAGGGCGCTGAAGTCAACGACACCGATCACTCGCTGAAAGCCGGCGAGCGGGGCCCCACCCTGATGCAGGACCACCACCTGCGTGAGAAGATCATGCATTTCGATCACGAGCGCATTCCCGAGCGCGTTGTCCATGCGCGCGGTGCCGGCGCCCACGGCACATTAACCAGCTACGGCAATGCCGGCAAGCTGTGCCGTGCCGACTTCCTTAAGCCCGGACGCCAAACTAAGGTCTTCGTCCGCTTCTCCACCGTGGTCGGATCCCGCGGCTCCATGGACACCGCCCGCGATACCCGCGGCTTCGCCACGAAGTTCTACACTAACGAAGGCATCTTCGACCTGGTGGGCAACAACATCCCGGTGTTCTTCATCCAGGACGGGATCAAGTTCCCGGACCTCGTCCACGCCGCGAAGCCGCATCCCGATACGGAGATCCCGCAGGCGCAATCCGCCCACGACACCTTCTGGGATTTCGTCTCCCTGCATACCCCTGCCCAGGCCCATGTGATGTGGCAGATGAGCGACCCGGGCGCCATCTGGCTGGCTAGCACCGACGCGGATACCTGCGTCCCAGAGCATTGGCTTCAGGGCTTTGCCCGCCTGCACGCCGACGGGGCAGATGCGGTAGCGGGAACCGTGGAACCGGACCGCAGCGAACTCGATGAGCACCTCTTCGCCCTATGGCAGCAGGAATACCGGCCGGTGGAGGGGCATGGCCATATCCACGGCGCGAACTTCGGCGTGTGCGCTGCCGCCTATCTGGCTGTCGGAGGCTTCGAGCCGCTGGCGGCCCGGGAGGATGTGGCACTGGTGGAAGCCTTGCGCCATGCCGGTTACCGGGTCCAGGCCACGGCCCGGCTGCAGGCAACCACCTCTGGGCGCCTGCGCGGCCGGCTGGACGAAGGCTTCGCGGACTATCTGGCAACGCTGGAACACCGGATGCTCAACACCGGCTAGCATCCAGCAAGCAGACCTGGTCCCTGGCATGGAAACAGCCCCCTGGTGAACTGCGCGGTGCGCAGATTACCAGGGGGCTGTGCCAGTGGCAGCGTTGCCAGCTGTCATGAGCCGCTGCCGGACTCCTGTGCGACGTGCCTGTGTCCTGGAGCATTCGCATCGAAATGGGGCACCGCGTGGGCGACCGCACTGTACTGCCAATACTTCACGCGGAATGCTGCCATGCCGCTGTGCTCGGCCTGCGCGAACAAATCTTTGATCGTGCTGCGCGGCGCGCTGGCCGGAACCACTTCCAAAACTGGAGAAGGCTCGGAAATATGCAAGAATTTCAGCTCCCCGGTCTGCTTTCCAAGCATCGCGACCAGTACCGGCCGCTTGTGCACTGACACGAGGCCCATGACATCGTCGAGCGATTCCTCAGGCTGCGTCATGACCACTGGCATTCCCTGGGTCCAGCCATAATTGCCCAAATGACTTCTGCCCTCGCGTGATCCCAGCAACTCAGCAACACGCACCGCAGTCTGGGATCTGACTAGCCTTCCTGGCATGTGAACTACCCTCCACTTCTAGACGATACTTCTCACTTCAACTATGCAGTTTTCCGGCCCCTGAGGCGGCGGCATGGCCTGCAGTGACGCTGTCGACCATACGCCAAGCGGTGGGGGACTTGGTATGAAATTATCATTGGCCCACTAAGTTCTTGTTAACCCGTCCCGATTCCGAGGAAATTCACAGACTTTATTTTTTACTAGTCAAAGCCTTATTGCAGGAAATGGCTTGGGCTGCGCGGGCTCGGTTCGCCCATGTAGTTGCATGCCGCTGATCCATCGCCGGCAACCAAGGATGCTGATCATCGGCTCAGTTGCGCCCCAGTTCTCGCAGGGCCCGATGCGCTGCATGCCAGCCGGCCATGCCATGCACCCCGCCGCCCGGCGGCGTGGAAGAAGAGCACAGGTACAGTCCCGGAATGCCGAGGGAATAGGGATTGGGCGAAGCGGAGGGGCGGAAGAATTGCTGGGTGCCGGACAGCGATCCGCCGCCGATATCGCCGCCGACCAGGTTGGGATCCCAAGCCTGCAGCTGCGCCGGGGAAGTGTCCACCCGCTGCACGATCCGGTCCCTGAAGCCCGGCGCGAACCGCTCGATCTGCGCATCGATGAGCGCACCGGCATCCCCGGCATAGCCCTGGGGCACGTGGGCGTAGGACCAGATGACGTGGCGGCCAGCTCTCCTGCGTTCTGCATCGCCCGGTCCAGCGATGCTTCGGTATCCCATAACCCGGCGTGCTTGACCTGCGCCGGGCTGGAAGCCAACTGGGAAAGGTCATAGCGCAGATTGCTGCTGGCAGCCTTCAGCACTGCGCTCAGCATGCCCAGGGTAGTGGCGACATCGGCCACCAGTTGCGGCTTGGCTTGCTGCGCGAGCCAGCGCAGGTCATCCAGAGCGGTCATGGCCAGCGCACCGAGTGCGGCAGAGGATTTCGCGGCCTGCAAGCAGGCCTGTGCAAGACGGCGGTCGCGCTGCTGCGAGGCCGGTTGCGCGTAGGCTACCCCGAACTCCGCGGAAGCCCGCGCATCACGGTCTGCCATGGCCAGCGCGTCGAGCCGCAGCTGCTTGGCCCGTGCCAGCAGGCCGGTGAGTTCGGACTGTGCGGTCCCCGAAGCCGATACGTAGCCGCCGGACATTGACATCAGCGCGGCGGCGGCTGCGAGCATCAGCGCCGCCGCGGCTCCGCCGCCCGGGTTCCCGTCCGATTCAGCCAGCTCCTCCAGCCAGCGTCCAATGCGTGCATCGCTGATTGGACGCTGCGCCAGGCTATTCGCCATGCCCCTGGTCTTGGCTCATCGAACCTTCACCGGGCGGGGTTTCATCCGGTGGTACCGAACCTCCCGGTTCAAGCCCGGTAATCAGTTGCTCTTCTGGATCGGGGTTGGATGTGGCCGCGGCCTCGCGGTTGGCTGATTGCGCATCGTCGTGTGCATCGTCGCGTTCGCCATCGTCCTGCGGCGCGGAGAATTCCTGCGGGTTCATCGGCTGCTCCTGTCTGCATGATTGCTGGAGGTGAGAGTCCAGCCCTTGTCCGCTCACGCTAGGCAGCGCTCGGCGGCGGGTTCAACAGCAAGGAGCGATTCACACCGAACGATCGGATTGAGGTGCGCTGCCTGCCGGAGATCAACCGGCCGAGGACTATCCATGCCCCAGGTGCTTGAGCACTGCTGCATGCAGGCGCGCATCGGACAGCAACCGGAAATGCCCCAGCGTGGGCAGCTTGATATTGGTGGCTCCGGCCAAGTCGCAGCCGCCGGGGATGTGCGGGTCGAAGCTGCTGTAGATGGAGATGATCCGCGAATTCACGCTCAAGTTGGCCGAGAGCTTGAGCAGCCCCTGGGCATTGGGGGACAGGGCCCGCAGGGAGCGGATCGGAGCATAGCGTGCATAGCGCGAACCGGAGAAAGGAGTGCCGATGGCGATCATCCGATTGATCCGGTATCCCTGCAGCGAGGCGGCCATGAGGTACTTGCCGATCAGGCCGCCTTTGCTGTGCGCCACCAGCACCGCACCGTCCAGCTGCTCCGTGGCCAGGTAGCTCGAAACTGCCTCGGACATCTCCGGCACGGTGCCGTGGTTGAAGCCGAGCTGAGGGATCACATGCACCGAGTGGCCGGCTTGGTGCAGCGCCTTGGCCAGCGGGAGCATGAACTTCCAGGATTCCCAGATTCCCGGAATCAGCACCACCGGTTCTGCCACCTGGTCGCTGCCCGCGCGCAGCTGGTCGGCCGGCGTGCCCGGCAGCAGCGAACGAAGCTGCCCGGCGCCAGCATAGAGATAATCTTGCAGCCATGCGCAGGACAGCACTGCCCACCGGGAAAGCCTTCCTGCCAGGGTGCTGGTCTCCATCGTGGATCCTCCGTTTTTCACCGCGCTGCGGGGACCGGTTGCCCCACGGTCCCTCCTCACAGCATTATCAGCACATCAGCACGGTTCAAGCAGGAAGCGACATTGCCCGCCCAGGGATTTCCGGGTTTCCGGCGGCCGAGCAGTTGTCTCCAACGCGCCGTATCGAGGCAGGAATCCCGGGTGGAATCAGCGCTCGCCGGAAGACGAGCAGGCATCGGAACCGCAACGTTTTGATGCCGGATTTCCGGGGTGGCGGCACGGCTGGGATGGTGCCGCGGGAGAACGGTGTTCCGCAGGACCATCCCCGCCGTTGCAAAAGCCTTCAACTAGCCATGGATTATTCATCGGGCTAGGGCTATTCTGAGGTTCTGTTGAGTAATTGCAGTTTTGGGGGACTGGCAAGTTATGAAACGACAACATCATGGTTTAAGCAGTTCTATGCCGCGCGGAGTCTTGGGGACCAGCCGCCGGTTGCCGTATGGGGCACTGGCTATCGCTGCGGCATTTGGCCTGAGCAGTGCATTGGCGTGGCCCGGTGCGGCCGGTGCAATGCCTGCCAGAGCTGAATCAAGCACCGTGGCCTTCAGCGCGGAATCCCGGCCGCTGCTCGGGCGCGACGTCGTCACCGTACCGGATATGCCCGAAGTGGCCGGCATAGAAATCACCGGCCTGAAATCTGGCACTGAGAGGCTCGGCGGGTCCGAGCCTGGCCCGGTGGCACAGGTGGCTGAGCGTCGAGCTTCTATGACGGCAACGTCGAGTTCGGGGGTAACAGTGCCGCCCGCACCGATTGCCGCGTCCCAGGAGATCCGGACGGCCATGCTGCGCACCGGCCTGCTGCTGGAGCACCCGGTGGCCACCCGGCAAATCTCCAGTGCGTTCGGCTGGAGAGCCAACCCGACAGGTGCCGGGCACCAAATCCACATCGGCCAGGATTATCCCATTGCCTGCGGCTCGCCTGTTCGGGCCAGCGAGACCGGCAGGGTGATTGTCGCCGGCTGGGCGGGCCATTCCGGCCAACGGGTCACCATTGACCACGGGAATCGGGTGCAGACCGGATACAGCCACAATTCGCTGCTGCTGGTAAGCGTTGGCGAATTCGTGGTCCAAGGCCAAGTCATTGCGTTGTCCGGGACAACCGGCAATTCCACTGGGTGCCATGTGCATTTCGAAGTCATCGTCAATGGGCAGTGGCAGAATCCGAGCAACTACCTGCCGATGGCCGGCGGGCAACGGCGAGCGGTGCTTGCAGCCGGGCCATTTGCGGTGGACGCCGGCAGTGCCCTGCGCCAGCAATCGGTTGCTGGAGCATTTGGGCATTCTTCCCGGACCTCAAGCAACCGCGGCTCAGCAGGCGAAGAACGCCCAACCCGTGTGAAGCATTACCAGGCTGACCCGGTGCAGCCATCTGCCGAGGGCAACCAGAAAAAGGCCAAGATGGCCAAGCCTAGGAATCAGCCGAAAAAGGATCACTCGAAAGCCAGCCCGTCTCCACGAACCACGCAGGCGGCACCGCAGCCGAACAAGGCGCCTAAGCCGCCGAAGAAGCTAGGAACCGAACGCCCGAAGGCCCAGCCAACGCAAACTCCTGTTCCAGCTGAGCCAAGCGCGTCAACGGCAGCACCGATTCCAAGTGCGCCAACGGCAGCGCCAACGCCAAGCACTGGACCAGTGGAGCAACCCAGCGCTTCCGCATCACCTACCGCGACACCCACCGAGTCGACGATGCCTTCGGCATCACCTACCGCCTCGGAGTCTCCAGCTCCGGAGAATCCAACAGAGGAAGTGGAATCCACCCAGCCACCTCCATTGGCCGAGCCGACCCTCGCTCCTGAACCGAGCCCGGACTCGGGTATCGAACCGCAGCAGGAGAAAGAAACGGGAAACCCGGACACGTCGGACCATGAGGAGGAAACCGAGCCCACGGCCGGGACAGAGAAGATCATCGGAGTAGCCCAGCCGAAGATCGTGGACATGCAGGCAGAGAAGCGCCAGAAGGCTCCGCCTGTAGCCAAGGAGCTGGCGCCGGCCAAGCCTGCTGCTCCAGAGAAGAAGAGCGCAAAGAAGCCAGCGGCTGAAAAGCCCAAGCCGGCAGCTCCGGCCAAGGCGGCTGCGCCTGCAGCGAAGAAGGTCGCGAAGGCGCCGGTCGCGGCGGTTCCGCAACCTCAGCCGAAGCCAAAGCTGCAGCCGAAACCAAAACCGAAGCCAATGCCAAAGCCTCCAGTTGCGGCGCCGGCCGTGCAGAAAGCTGCACCAGCAGCGGCCAAGCCGAACCCGAAGGCCGCGGTTCCTGCACCGGCTGAAGCTGCCGCCCCAGCCAAGGTGCCGAAGCCGCCGGCAGGCACCGCGCCTGCTGCGCGCGAGGCAAAGCCGTAGCCCTTGGCTCCCGGCACCCGAAGCTGCTCCCGTCCTTTCGGAGGGGAGCAGCTTCGGCGTTGCGCCATAGGCTGCTGGTGAAACGCTGCACAGCTGGTTAGTTCGGCGCCCGATTATTGATATTCTTGGGAGTTGAGTCCTGTGCGATTTTCCAATGCGCACCACAAGACCTATCGAAAGAAGTGCCCGGCACGTGTTTAATTCACTTTCCGATCGCCTGACAGAAACCTTCAAGAACCTGCGCGGCAAGGGCCGCCTGAGCGAAGCGGATATCGACGGTACCGTACGCGAGATCCGTCGCGCCCTGCTTGACGCCGACGTCGCCGTGCCGGTGGTTCGCGGCTTCGTGGCCCAGGTGAAGGAACGCGCTCTGGGTGCCGAGGTCTCCGAGTCGCTGAACCCGGGCCAGCAGGTCGTCAAGATCGTCAACGAGGAACTCGTGGGCATCCTCGGCGGGGAAACCCGCCGGCTGAACCTGGCCAAGAACCCTCCCACGGTGATCATGCTCGCCGGCCTGCAGGGCGCCGGCAAGACCACCCTGGCCGGCAAGCTGGCCAAGCACCTGAAGGCCGAAGGCCACACCCCGATGCTGGTGGCCTGCGACCTGCAGCGCCCCAACGCGGTCAAGCAGCTGCAGATCAACGGCGAACGCGCCGGCGTGCCGGTCTACGCACCGCACCCGGGCGTCTCCTCCGAATTCGACACCCCGACCGGCGACCCGGTAGCAGTGGCCCGCGACGGCGTGGCCGAAGCCAAGGCCAAGCTGCACGACATCGTGATTGTCGATACCGCCGGCCGCCTGGGCGTGGACACCGAGATGATGGCCCAGGCCGCGAACATCCGCGCCGCCATCAACCCGGATGAAGTGCTCTTCGTCATCGACGCGATGATCGGCCAGGACGCGGTCAACACCGCCCAGGCCTTCCATGAGGGCGTGGACTTCACCGGCGTGGTCCTGTCCAAGCTGGACGGCGACGCCCGCGGCGGCGCCGCCCTGTCGGTGGCCTCGGTGACCGGCAAGCCGGTCATGTTCGCCTCCACCGGCGAGAACCTGGACGACTTCGAGATCTTCCACCCGGACCGCATGGCTTCGCGCATCCTGGACATGGGCGATGTGCTCACCCTGATCGAGCAGGCCGAGAAGAACTGGGACAAGGGCGAAGCCGAGCGCATGGCGAAGAAGTTCGCCGATCAGGAAGACTTCACCCTGGACGACTTCCTCGCCCAGATGGCCCAGATCAAGAAGATGGGCTCGATGAAGAAGCTGCTGGGCATGATGCCCGGCGCGCAGATCTCCCGCCAGCAGCTTGAGCAGTTCGACGAGCGCCAGATCGACCGCGTGGAGGCCATCGTCCGTTCGATGACCCCGCATGAGCGCGTGGCCCCGAAGATCATCAACGGCTCTCGCCGCGCACGCATCGCCAAGGGCTCGGGCGTCTCGGTCTCCGAGGTGAACCAGATGCTGGAGCGCTTCGGCGAAGCGCAGAAGATGATGAAGAAGATGGCTGCCGGCGGCGGCATCCCGGGCATGCCGGGTGCCGGCAAAGGCGCAGCCCGCAAGGCGAAAGCCAAGGGCAAGGGCAAGAAGCAGAAGTACGGCAACCCAGCCAAGGCCGCGCAGGCCGAGCTGGAGGCCAAGAACAAGAAGGCCGCAGCCCCGAACGGTGCCGCCTTCGGCGCAGGCGCCAACCAGGACTTCGATCCGTCGAGCCTGAACCTGCCAGCCGGCTTCGAGAAGTACCTGGGCAAGAAGTAGGCCTTGATTCCCTGTACAGGGAAGTGACCGCGCCATGGGAACTGGGAACCAGTTCCCATGGCGCGGTTTTCCTTTGCGCAGCACAGTGCCACCTATGATTGATAGATAACGACAATCCCACCCGCGAAAGGGGTCCGCCTCCGTGGATTCAACCGAGTTCAACTACCTCAACCTGGAATTCATCTTCATGGGCGACAAGCCTGATGCGGCGGCGCTGATCCGCACCGCGCTGGCCGACCGGCGCCTGCTGGGATTCATCGGCGGGGCTGTTGAACGCGAGCATTCCACCGAAGTGATGGCCGAGGTGGCCACGGTGAGCGAAGCCCGCGATGCGGTGCTCTACCGCATTGATGCCAAGGGCAAGCTGCGCGAAGGCTCGCGCGTGACCAAGCTGGTCCACGAGCTGAAGAACTCCACCGGTGCCGACTACGTACTGGTGGACGGGGACGAGATCGACGGGCCCAACCCGGATGAGGAGCTGCTGGGCGACTACGGCACTTCCAGCGAGCTGCTGCACGGTCCGAAGCTCAAGGGCTCCGAGCTGGTGCTCGCGGCAGGCTTCGAGACGAACGAGATCACCGTGTGGGAGCACGGCGCCGGGCTGATGGCCATGCCCAAGGAACCGGTCTATGCCCCGAGCATCGGGCGTTCAAACCGCCCATACCTGTCCCTGGACCGTACCGGCAATGTCATCACCGCAACCATCGAAGCCAAGGGGCCGCGGCTGGAGCCGTTCGGTTCCTCGATGTCCATGACGGTGGACCTGGAACGCACCGTCATCCTGGAGCCGGAAGCCGGCAGCCCGGCAGCGGTGCGCCTCGAAGAACTGGATCACCTGCTCCATGGCTGGGACGAGACGGAACTGGAGCTCATCGAGCAGCTGGTCGAGGATCCTGCCCACCGCGCCGAGGCGCAGCAGCTGGCTCGCGGCAGCAGGGATTTGAAGGATCTCAAGCGCCTGCTGACGCTGCTGGGCTTCGATGCGCGCAGCGTCGACTACCTCACTGGCCGTCCGCTGCCCGAAGAACGCCGGGTCATCACCACCGGCGGCCCATACAAGACCATCAAGTCGGCCCTGGCCGAGCAGGAGCGCGAAGCCACGGGCCTGGACCGGCTGCTCTACCGCCACAACTGGAACCCCAAGGCGCTGATCGGTTCAAGCGCAGCGGTGCTGGCATCCGGTGCGGCAGTGCACCTGGTGCTGGCCAAGAGCGAACGCTTTGCCTGGCTGCCCAAGCCGGCGCGCCAGCTGCTGATGCTGGCCTGGTACGCCGACGGCGCCTTCTACCTGGGCAAGGGCATTGTCGACGCGCTGAAAGCCAAGCGCAGCCGCTAGCCAATCGCAGCAAACCAGAGGCCAGCCCGGCAGGTAGCGAGAATGCTTCCTGGCGGGCTGGCCTTTGCCGCAAAGTCCTAGCCGCGGTCCTTGAGTTCAGGGAAATCGGTATCCCGGTACTCTCCGCTGACGCTGGTGCCGGCCGCATGCCGTTCCTCCTCGGCCAGGCGCAGCTCGACGCGGCGGATCTTGCCCGAGATGGTCTTGGGCAGGGTGGTGAATTCCAGCCGGCGGATCCGCTTGTAGGGGGCCAGCTGCTCGCGGCAGAAGCCGAGGATGTCCTTGGCTACCTCGGCGGATGGCTCCAGGTTGCCGGCCAGCACCACGAAGGCCTTGGGCACCGAGAGCTTCAGCGGATCAGGAGAGGGCACCACGGCCGCCTCGGCCACCGCAGGATGCTCCAGCAGCACCGACTCCAGCTCGAACGGGCTGAGCTTGTAGTCGCTGGACTTGAAGATGTCATCGGCGCGGCCCACATAGGTCAGCACGCCTTCCTCATCGCGTTCGGCGATATCGCCGGTGTGGTAGACGCCGCCCTGCATCGCTTCGGCGGTTTTCTCCTCATCGGCGAAGTAGCCCTTCATCAAGCCTGCCGGAGCCGGATCAAGCCGCAGGCAGATTTCCCCGATTTCGGCCAGCTGCCCGGTGGTCGGGTTGCGCAGTTCCACCGCATAGCCCGGCATCGGGCGGCCCATTGCGCCGACCTTCACCTCGGTGCCCGGCGAATTGGCGATCTGCACCGTGGTTTCGGTCTGCCCGTAGCCATCGCGGATCACCTGGCCCCATGCCTTGCGCACCTGGTCGATGACCTCTGCATTCAACGGCTCGCCTGCGGAGACCAGCTTGCGCGGGGGAGTCTTCAGGGTGCCCAGGTCCGCCTGGATCAGCAGGCGCCATACGGTGGGCGGAGCGCAGAAGCTGGTGACCTTCTCCACCGCCATCTGGTTCATCAGCGCCAGCGGATCAAAGCGCTCGTAGTTGTAGACGAACACCGTCGCCTCGGCGATCCATGGTCCGAAGAAGTTAGACCAGGCGTGCTTGCCCCACCCGGGGGATGCCACATTCAGGTGCACGTCGCCTGGTTCCAGGCCGATCCAGAACATCGTTGCCAGGTGGCCCACGGTGTACGAGGTGTGGGTGTGCTGCACCAGCTTGGCCAGCGAGGTGGTTCCCGAGGTGAAGTAGAGCAGCATGTTCTCATCGGCCAGCGTCGGGGTATCCAGGCTGAATTCGGCCGGCGCATCGTGGGACTTGCCGTAGTGCAAGGTGCCCTCGCTGGCCTCTCCGCGCACCTGGACGATCCGGTAGTCCCCGGGGACCGTGTCGAATTTGGCGACCTGGTCATGGCTGGTGATCACCCAGTTCGCGTTGCCGCGCTCGATGCGGTCGGCCAGATCCACGCTGACCAGCTGCGTGGTCGACGGGATGATCACCGCGCCGAGCTTCATGCCCGCCAGCATCACCTCCCACAGGGCCACCTCGTTGCCCAGCATGACGATGATGGTGTCGCCGCGCTGCAGGCCCTCATCCGAGAGCCAGCGGGCCACCTGGGTGGAGCGGCGCGAGAGCTCGGCCCAGCTGTAGCGTGCGGAGCTGCCATCGGGTTCGGTGAGGATCAGTGCCGGTTCATTTGCCCGCGCCGGGTCCTTGGCCACCTGGTCGAACCAGTCGTAGGCGAAGTTGAAATCGTTGAATTCCGGCCAGGAGAACTCAGCCCGGGCCCGGTCGTAGTCATCGCGTGCTGCCAGCAGCAGATCGCGTGCTGCCCGGAACTTGCCGGTATTGCTCATTAGAGTCCTTTGCATGATGGGCGCCAGCGCCCAAGAGAATTCTTCGGTCTTCTGGAATCAATATACTTCAGTGCCCAGTTCTGACGAATTGTTGCGACATCATGCGCGGTAAGAGTGTTGAAGTTCGCAAATTTTGCCCAACAAATTCCACAGCAGGCATACATAGTGCCTGAATGAAGACGTTCTGCGAACTCTGCGGTGGCGCCTGCCGCCTTGTGCCGACAGGCGGTGGTGGTCATTGGCTGGCCTCGGCGCAGACGTGCAGCCAGTATCCGCAAGGAGCATTGGCGGCAAGGAAAAATCCAGAGCGCCTGCCTAAGCCAAGTTCGGAAGGCGCCCTGGATGCTTGGGGCGATTACCCCTTGAGCTTCGGGAAGTCGGTATCCCGGTATTCGGTGCCAGCTGGGGTACCGCCGGTGTGCCGCCGTTCTTCTGCCTGGCGCAGTTCCACGCGGCGGATCTTGCCCGAGATGGTCTTGGGCAGATCGGCGAATTCAAGGCGGCGGACGCGCTTGAAGGCCGAGAGGTGCTCGCGGCAGTAGGCGAGGATCGACTCGGCCAATTCCGGGCCCGGCTCGTGCCCGCCGGATGCGACGATGTAGGCCTTGGGCACGGTCAGCCGCAGCTCATCGGGTGCCGGAACCACCGCCGCTTCGGCCACGCCGGGGTGCTCGATCAGCACCGATTCCAGCTCGAACGGGCTGATCTTGTAGTCGCTGGACTTGAATACGTCATCGGCACGCCCGACGTAGGTCAGCACGCCGCGCTCGTCCCGCTCGGCGATATCCCCGGTATGGTACACGCCGTCCCGGAAGACCTCGGCAGTCTTCTCGGGATTTTCGAAGTACCCCTTCATCAGCCCCAGCGGACGCGGGGTGGTGACCAGGCAGATTTCGCCCACTTCGCCTTCCGCGCCGGTGGCCGGATCGCGCAGCACCACATCGTAGCCGGGCATCGGCCGGCCCATCGCGCCGATGGTGATCGGCTCGCCTGGCGGATTGGCGATCTGCACCGTGGTCTCGGTCTGCCCGAACCCGTCGCGGATCACCTGGCCCCAGGACTTGTGCACCTGGTCGATGACTTCCGCATTCAGCGGTTCGCCGGCCGAGACCAGCTTTTGCGGCGCCGTCTTCAAGGCGCCCAGATCAGCCTGGATCAGCAGGCGCCATACGGTGGGCGGCGCGCAGAAGCTGGTCACCTTTTCGGCGTCCATCTGGTTCATCAGCGCGATCGGGTCAAAGCGGTCATAGTTATAGAGGAAAACAGTCGCCTCGGCGATCCATGGCGCAAACAGGTTGGACCACGCATGTTTTGCCCAGCCCGGCGAAGCGACATTCAGGTGCACATCACCAGGTTCCAGGCCGATCCAGAACATGGTGCTCAAGTGGCCCACCGGGTAGGACGTATGGGTGTGCTCAACCAGCTTGGCCTTGGATGTGGTGCCAGAGGTGAAGTAGCGCAAGAGCGTTTCATCGGCGCGCGTGGGGGAATCGAGCTGGAAACTGGCCTCGGCCTGGTGGGACTTCGCGTAGTCGAGATTATCTTCTGGCACGCTGCCGCCGATCTGGATCAGCGTGTAGTCCCCGGGCACGGTGTCGAACTTCTGGATCTCGGCCTCGTTGGTGATCACCCATTGGATGCGGCCGCGATCGATCCGGTCGGCCAGGTCCGTGGGCGTCAGCTGCGTGGTGCACGGGATCAGGATGGCGCCGAGCTTGATTCCGGCGAGCATCGACTCCCAGAGCTCAACCTGGTTGCCGAGCATGATGGCAATGGAGTCCGAGCGGTTCACGCCCTGGTCGGCGAGCCAGCGGGCCACTTCGGTGGAGCGCTCGGAGAGCTCGGCCCAGGTGCGCCTGATGGAGTTGCCGTCTCGTTCGGTGATGATCAGCGCCGGCTGATCCGCCCGCTGCGGATCCTTGGCAACCTGGTCAAACCAGTCAAAGCCGAAATTGAACTCACTGAACTGAGGCCAGGTGAACTCGGCCCGTGCCTGCTGGTAATCGTTGCGCAATTCCAGGAGCCGATCTCGGGCAGCTCTGAATTCATCGGTAACGCTCACAACTAACCTTCCCTCGCGTGGACAATGGTGCCCCGTCGATAGAGTGAGGCGGATCACTGGCCAATCTACTTGGAAGTCCAAGGGTTTGAAAGCGTTGTTGCCGACCGAAGTCTTGAATCACCTGAGGCCGGGGGTGTTGAATTAGTGTATGAGCCAGCAGCCCAAGGTGCTTGTCTGTGGTCCGTCCAGCTGGAATCAGCTGGTTGAGCTTGACCACCTGCCCGAACCCCGCCCCCAGCAACTCGTCGCGAACAGCGCATGGCGTACCGTCGGTGGCACTTCTGCGGGCAAGGCACTGCACTTGAGTTCGCTGGATGTCGCCACCGAGCTCTTTACCCAGATAGGCGACGATGAATCCGGGCGTGCGCTGCGGCGTGCGCTCTTGGGCGCTGGCATCAACCTGCAGGTGGTGCCCAGCGCGAGCACCGAGCAGCATGTTAACCTCATGGCTGGCGGCCAGCGGGTCTCGGTCTATCTTGCCACGCCGTCCACTCCCGCGGATGCGGCTGTCGAAGCCGTATGCGCCGCGGTGCGCGAAGCCGATCTGGCGGTGATTGATCTGAGCGAGTTGGGGTTGCGGGTCATTGAGCGATTGCGTGGGCCGGCCGTGCCGCTGTGGGTCGACCTGCATGACTTTGATGGCTTTACCTCGTTCCATCAGCCATTCCTGGGCGCGGCTTCTGTGGTTTTCATGAACGATGATGCCACCAGTGACCCGTGGGAGCTGCTGGCCGGTTGCCTGCGCCGCGGCCCCGGTCTGGGTATTTGCACGCTGGGGGAGCAGGGCGCGGTGGCCATGGATCGCCAGGGTCGGCGTTGGGAAGTGGCCGCGCCAAAGGTCGAGGTGGTCGATACCAATGGTGCCGGAGATGCCTTCATGGCGGGATTCTTGGCGGCCCGGCTGCGCGGCGCGTCAGTGCAGGCGTCGATGGAGGCGGCTGCCAGCAGTGCGGCGGCAGCGCTATCGAGCAGGCATCTGCACCCGAAGCTCGCCCAGTTGCCAGCCTAGCGGAGCGGTGCACCCGATGCGTTCAATGGCGTGATCACCGGAACACCAGAATTTACTTGAGGCATCAAGTAAATTGGAGTAGGGTGATATCCAACAGGAAGTCCTGATCGGAAAGAAGGCGCTGGAGATGACCATGCTCAAAGAAGACAAGCTCGCCGCAACCACCCACATGAACGCCGTGCAACTGAAGGTCGGCGACATGAAGACCATGAGCGAGTACTACCAGAAGGCACTGGGCCTTGAGGTGCTGGCCGAATCCGCCGAAAGCACCCGCCTGGGCCGCGGCACCCAGGAACTGGTCAACCTGCAGAACGCGCCAGGCCTGCAGTTGCCATCGCGCAACGAAGCGGGGCTCTTCCATACCGCACTGCTCTTCGAAACCAAGGCCGATCTGGCAGCCACCGTGCTCTCGGCGGCCCAGTTCGACCAGAGCCGCTTCGTGGGCAGCTCGGACCACCTGGTCTCCGAAGCCTTCTACTTCACCGACCCGGAAGGCAACGGCATCGAGCTGTACTGGGACCGTCCGCGCGATACCTGGAGCTGGAGTGGCGGCGAGGTGGCCATGGATACCATCTATCTGGATCCGAACAGGTTCCTCAATGAGCACCTGAACGAGCAGGCCATCACCGGACAGCGCCAGGCCGCCGCCGATATCGGGCACGTGCACCTGCAGGTTGGCGATGTCGCCACCGCCCGCCAGTTCTACGTCAACACCCTGGGCTTCGACGAGACCACCACGCTGGGCAACCAGGCGCTGTTCGTCTCCGCTGGCGGATACCACCACCATATGGCCATGAATGTGTGGAACTCGCGCGGCGCCGGGCCGCGCAAGGACACCCTGGGCCTGGGAGAGGTGCTGATCAACGTCCCGACCGAAGACGAGGTGGGCAAGCTGGCCGAACGTCTGGCCTTCGCCAAGGTGGAGAATCACCATACCGGCGCGGAGCTGCGTTTCAAGGACCCATGGAACAACGAGCTGCGCGTGGCCGTGGGCTGATCCAGACTCCGGCCCGACAGCTTAATTGCCCCGGGCGCCCGCCAATTCGGCGAGCGCCCGGGGCATTCCCATGTTCAGTCGCTTGCGGATTGCACCGAATCCAGGTGCTCGGCAATGTGCCGGGCGGTCAGCGGCTGGGTTTCGAAGGGCCGCAGCATTCCGGCCGCTGCCTGTTCAAGCACCTGCTCGGCGAAGGCCGCAGGGTCCGACACCTGCAGCGGCGTGAGATCCTCCGGGGCGTACCGCCACCATTGGGAGGCCTTCAGCGCTTCGGTGGTCTGGGCATCGAAGCGGTCGCGGATCTTCTTCGCCGGCAGCCCGCCCACCACGGTGAATGGCGCCACGTCCTTGGTGATTACCGAATTCGAGGCGATGACCGCGCCATCACCAATCGATACCCCATGGCCCAGGGTGACCTTCTCGCCGATCCACACGTCGTTGCCGATGGTGATCTTCCCCGGCGTGTAGCCGTACTTCGCCGTGCCCAGTTCCACGCCGCGATCGGCGCAGTAGGTCTGCATCAGCAGCCGCTGGTTGTAGAACACCGGACTGGTCGAAGCCCACTCCAAAGGGTGCTTGGCACCCATGACCGACAGGCCCTTGGCGATCGAGGTGAAGCGCCCGACGCTGATGGCCTTGTTGAGCTTCGAATGCGTGTAGGAGAACGCGCCCATGCGCGGTAGGGCTGTTCCGCTGGTGCCCCAGAAGGTGGTGTAGGGATCCAGGGCGAGGTCTTCCTCGTAGCTGACCCAGGCATCGGGATTGTAGGTGCTTCCGGTGTCTTCGAATTCCTTCATGCCAGGAACCGTCATGAGGATCCGGTGGCTCTTGAGCAGCGGCCGCAGCTGGGACATCTTGATTCGCATGCGATCGATTTTATCGAAGCGGGCTTGGAGAATTGTCCATGGGCGCGGAGCACGCGCTGGATGCCGGCTACTGCTCGGGGCGGAAGGAGAGGTTCTTCTGCGTGGTGAAGTAGGGCAGGATCATCGATTCGGGCAGGCCCAGGCGCTTCATTCGAGCGTCCTTGCCCACCCGCAGCCGCAGGTTCACATCCACTGCCGTGTCCTGCTCCGGGATTTCGCCCAGCAGCTGGGGATCCACGTCGAAGAAGGCCAGTTCTCCCTCCACGCCGGTGCTGGGCACCGAGGCGAGTTCTTCGTTGCTACCGCGGTTGACGAAGACCAGCTCGAAAACGGCATCGGCTGGCAGGCCATCGAGGTCCGCATGATGCTCCACCTTCACCTGCAATCCCTGGCCTTCGGGGAATTCCACGCCGCGCAGCCGCGCATCGAAATGCGGGACGTCGTTGGTTGCGGCCTTCTTCTTGAACAACTTGGCGATGGACACGGTTTCCTCCCAGAGCGAGACGAGATCGCGAGACTGGTACTCGCGGGCAAAGGTGCGGGCTTGCTGCGACATCCTCGCGGCCAGCGCAGGGTCTTCCATGAGCTGCTCGACGCGGTCCGCCATCAGCTGGATGTCCCCATGGGGGACCAAAAAGCCGTTGTCCCCATCGGTGATGCTGTCGGCGGGGCCGAAGTTGATGTCGAAGGACACCGGAATGCATCCCTGCGCCTGGGCTTCGAGGATCACCAGGGCCTGGCCCTCGTTGGTCGAGGTGAACAGCTGGGCCAGGCAGGAAGCGAAGCGGCGAGGGAGCTGGTCGGAGAAGCCGTGGAAGACCACCGTCTCGCCCAAGCCCAGCTCCGCGGCCCGCGATTCCAGCGCATCGCGCTCGTTGCCCTCGCCCACGATGTGCAAGGTGGGATGCTTGCCGCGGCGCGACAGCTCGTGGATGACATCCAGTGCGGCGGCTACATTCTTGTTGGGGGTCAGCGAACCGGCGACGATCAAATCCGTGGCGCCGCGTTCGGGTTCCGGCGGCTGGAGAACCGAAGGCTTCAGCGGATTGGGAATGACGAATGCCGAGTCGGGGTTCCCGAAGCGCTCGACATAGGCCCGGCGCTGAGCGCGGGTCAGGAAGACGAACGCATCCCAGTTGGCGCGTTCCTCGATGATCGGGCCGTGGCCCTTGGAAAGCTTGCCGGTGGCTAGATCCTGCCCCTTGGCCACATGGATGCTGTGGAAGGCGAACACCTTGGGCACATGCACGGTTTTCCACGAGGCCAGCATTGCCGCGGTGAATTTGCTGTCGACCACCATCAGGGAGTCCGGGTGGTCGACGATCTGCGAGAGCCAATAGCGGTAGAACGATGCAGCGCTGTTGAAGCGCGCCACCAGCATTCCGGTGCGGTCGAATGCCTCGAGGATGCGCCGGTGCTTGCCGTCATGGAATTTCGTATCGGTCAGGAAGGCGGTGCCGTCGCCGCGGAAGTAGGCGGTTTGCCTGACCTCGCCTTCCGTGCCGGCCACGCTGTGCTCGCAGAACACGCCGGCGCCGCCGGGATGGCGGACCGATTCAGTGAGGGTGAAGTCCTGGTGCGCGGGTTCCGCTTTCCTGCCCGGGATACTGTCCTGCGGCTGCAGGTCGTGCTCGGCCAGGTGGATGTAGGGGTTGAGTACCTGGACCTTGGGCGAGAGCTTGCCGCGTTCCACGAGCTCTTCGGCGATCTGCGGAATCTGCGCATTCGGGGCGAAGGTGATCACTGCCGCCGAGCCATGGCGCTCGGCGAAAGCCGCCGCGCGCTGGGTGCAGACTGTGGTCATCCCGCCGAATTCGCGCTCCAGTTTCCACGTCACCATATAGGCGTGAAGATGCTGTTTCTTGAATTCCACGGCGAATGATCCTTAGGTTGACCACAGGAAAGTTAATTTCACACGAGAACAGGAAGTACCTCGCGCCAGATTTCAGCCTACGGGCTGAAGCTAGGCGGGCGCTGGAAATGCGCCGTTGTGCCGGTCACATCGCGTCATTTGCGCAGCGGGCAGGGTGCTCGCCGGATGCGCCGAGTATGCCGGAATCATGGGAAGAATCGCCCAGCTGCCCGCATCCCTTGCCCTTCTGGGCGAAACTTCCTACGGTCGTGGGCATGGGGTACTTTCCCCGCATTTGTTGGAGGCGTAGCGCGCCTCCGGTAAAGGACGGCACGTCATGTCGAGCAAATCCCCGCGCAAGGGCGAAGCGAAAAAACCAGGCAAGAGCATCAAGGAGAAGCGCGCTGAGAAGCGGCTGAAGCACGCGGAGAGCGCTGTCGATCCGGTGCGTAAGGCCGCCAGATAACCACTGATTGAGCGCGGCACCTTTCGGGGCCACTAGTTAACAGCATCGAGTCCCTGCCTACGGCGAATGACGCCGGGCGGGGACTCGATGCCCATTAATGGCTGGAGCCGCATGCGGCCGCTATGGCAGCTGCGGGTCGACCTCGAAGTGCTCGGCCACCTGGGTGATGACCTCACCGGCGCCCTGCAGCGAAACCGCGGGCAGGAAGACCGAGTCGTCAACCGGCATGACCTCGCCCTCCAGCTTCTTCCATAGCGGGTTGGAGGTGAACTTCTTCTCCTGGGCGCGCGACGCGTCACCCTCGGCACCTTCCGGCGCCCAGGTGGACTGGAAGATCACTGCGGCATCCGCCTTCAGGATTTCCTCCGGCGAGAGCGGAACGATGATCGATTCGGTGGTGTCCGGCGCGTCCTCCGGACGCGGGATGCCCCTGTCGACCATGATCTCGCCGATGAACGAATCGGTGGCGTACAGGCGCGCGGTGTCCTCGCAGGCGAAGCGCACCAGCGAATAGGTGGTCTCCGGCTTCTTCGCCAGGATTTCCTTGCCTACCGCGGCGGCGGTGATCGTGCTGGGACTGGTGGCCGCGGCGCTGCTGCGCAACCAGCGCGAGGTGCTGGCCCTGGATTCGGGCACCTCCCGCGCACTGGGCATGCACCTGGGCCGCGACCGGGTGCCGATGCTGGGCATCGCCTCGCTGCTGGCCATCGCCGCGACCGTGATCGCCGGGCCGCTGGCCTTCGTCGCGCTGGCCAGCGGGCACGCCGCCCGGCTGGTGACCCGCGGCACCATCCCGCCGGTGCCGCATGCGGCGCTGATCGGGGCGATCTTCGTGCTGCTGGCCGACTTGCTCGCGGCCTGCGCGTTCCCGGTGATCCTGCCCGCCGGGGTGGCTACCGCGGTGATTGGCGCCCCGTACTTGATCGTCCTGGTCATCCGCCAGTCCAAGGTCCGCCAGCGCGGATAGCAGCTTATCCACATTTCGCGGCATCGGCCCGGCCAGCGCATTTGGACGGGGCGATGCTGGGTCCATGGGAATCCACCAGCTAGCCGCAGCGACCCAGATCCTGCGCGAAGCCATCAACGGGGCCCTGCCGCGCCAAGCGGCCGGAGTGCTCCTGGAGCTGGTGGCTTCCTGCCTCGCGCTGCTGGCCAAGCTGTCTGCCGCCCTGCGTGAGAGCGATGACCCGCGGGTGGCGGCCGCCCATGCCCGGCTGGTTGAACTGCTCTACCGCTACACCTTGCGCGAGCAGCTGCGCAGCGCCATCCACCTCGAATCAACCGGCGCCCACCTGCTGGAAGACGACGAGCTGGCGGCCGTCGCGGATTCAACAGCCAATTTGGCCCGGCCGGCCCGACAGCACTCGGGCCGCGCCCACTACCAGAACACCGGCGACTTCCTGGCCGGGTGGCTGGGGCTCAATGCCCACGAAGGGCAGCATCGGGTCAGCGACGCCCACCTGCTCATCGCCCGCCGGCTGATGGATGGCAGCACCGCTGCGCCGCGCTTCGCCCAGCTGGCCAAGCTCTACGCCGAGGCCCCCGCACTGGATCCGCGGATGGTGGCCCGCGCTGCCCGTGCCCTGGACAAGTTCGAGCCGGCAGACACCAGCTTCCAAGGCCAGCCGCTGCAGCCCACCGCATGCAACGCGCAGGGGCAGCTGCTCGAAGAACAAGCCGCCGAGCTGCTGAAGGAACCCGATCGAGCCACCCGCGAAACCAGGCTCGCGGCCATGCTCAATGCCGAACGCAAGGCCCGCACGCAAACCCGGAACCCGCAACCAGGCATCTATCCGCGGGGCACCGTCGGGGACTGCGACAAGTACGAGCTGCTGATCGGCGGAACCCAGCGCGAGGAATTCCGCTCCACCCTGGCCCAGGCGGATAATCCGCGCACCACGGCAGGCAAGGCCGCCCGCGCGGCCGGGGCCGCCCCAGACGCAGCGCCAGGCCAACAGGCTAACGCCGCGGACGAGCCAGCCAGCGACGACTTGTTCAGCAGCAGCGAGCCTCCGCCACCCTGGGCCCAAGCAGAACAAGAAGAACACGAAGAGCACTGCGAGTCTGAGGACCACGAGGACGCAGAGTCCAACTCTGCGGCGTGGCAATCAGGCACCCAAGACGCTCAAGGAACTGAGCGCCCTGAAGGCACTGAAAGCACTGAAGGCACTAGGGATTCCGCCTTTCTTGGCGATGGGGACGTGCCCGTGCCTCAGCGTCGGCTCAATGCACTATTGGCCGCGCTGAAGCAGCATTCGACAGGGTCTCCAGCCAAGGGCATCACGCCAAGGATCGGCATCCACATCCAATTGAACGACCTGCAGGATCTGGGTGATCCAGGCAAGCTGGGAGCCACCACAGATCATGGGTTGAAACTCGATTCCGTGGATACCGCCCAGCTGATCTGCCAGGGTGAAATCTACCGGGTGGTGTTCGGGCCCGATGGCCAGCCGCTGGATGTGGGGCGCAAGGAACGCTTCTTCACGGAAGCGATGAAACGGGCGATCTTCGCCCGAGACCGTGGATGTATTGTCCCGGGATGCAGCGCACCACCGGAAATGCTCGAATACCACCACAACGATTGGTGGGAGCGAGGCGGGTGCACCTCGACGCGCAACGGCAGCTGCCTGTGCCGGCGGCACCACCATGCCGTCCATGCCGGGTTGCTGTCCGTGGTTACGGTCGGGGGACTGGCGCACATCCTGCTGCCCAAGCACCTAGATCCGCTGCAAACGCCGCGAAGAAACAGTGTCCCGGTAGCCGCCTGAGCACGCCGAATGCCCAGCTGCGCCGCCATGGCGGCTGGTGCACTAGGTTACGGCCGCGAGAGCGCGACCTTCAGCCCGAAGCCGATCAGTACCGTCCCGGTAATCCGGTCCATCCAGGACACCGCCTTGGCTGAGCTCAGCCAGCGTCCAGCGATCCGTACTCCGAATACCAGAATGGCGGCCCACATCAGGGTGAGGGCAACATGCACGGCGGACAGGCCGACGCCCATGAGCAGGGCATTGCTGCCGGCAGGGGTGAATTGCGGGATGGCCGCGATATAGAAAACGCCGATCTTCGGGTTCAGCACGTTGGTGACCAGACCGGTCAGGTAGGTTCGAATGCCGCTTTGCGGGACCGGGATTTCGGTGCTCGGCAGCTGCTTCTTGCGCAGGCTCCGGTAGATCATCTGCCCGCCCAGGAAGACCAGGTAGGCAGCGCCGGCGTAAGTGAGGATCTGGTACGCCAGCGCCGACGCGGCCAGAATTGCCGATGCTCCGGCGGCCGCGGCCACGCCCCAGACGAAGACACCAGTGCAAATCCCCAGCCCGGCCAGCATGGCCTCGCCGCGCCCACGGGTGATCGCCGAACGAAGGATCAACGCAGTATCGACACCCGGAATCAGGGTCATCAAGGCGGCAACGGCGCTGAAGGCCAGCAAAGCGGAAGTGACGGTCATAGAATAAATACTAAGAGCTCCAAATCAGCGTGGCCTCCGGGGTGAGCAAGCTCATGATCATTGCCCGACACGTTGCGCCAGATGGAGTTGGCCAGCCAGCCTGCTCTCTGGCATAATTGCAGGGTACTCGATTCGCAGTGGCCCCTCTCTCCGCTACGAATCCTGTCCTTTTAGAGTCCAACCAGTAAGGCCTGCCCCACAGGTGCCAAAAATTGGATTCGACCATGTTGAGAAACAGGAGACCACAAAAGTGGCCGTAAAGATTCGTCTGAAGCGCTTCGGCAAGATGCGCGCACCTTTCTACCGCGTTGTCGTCATGGACTCGCGCGCCAAGCGCGATGGCCGTGCCATCGAGGAGATCGGCAAGTACCACCCAACCGAGAACCCATCGGTTATCGAGATCGATTCGGATCGTGCACAGTACTGGCTGTCCGTTGGCGCACAGCCAACCGAGCAGGTACACGCACTGCTGAAGGTCACCGGTGACTGGCAGAAGTTCAAGGGCATCGATGGCCAGGAAGGCACCTACAAGGTTGCCGAGCCTAAGCCAGCATTCGTTGCTCCTGAAAAGGGTTCCGTGATCCTCCCAGAGGCAATCACCAAGAAGGCTGAGAAGCCAGCTGCTGAAGAGGCAGAGGCCGAAGCAACCGAGGCTGAGTAACAGTGCTCGTTGACGCGCTAGACCATCTGGTACGCGGGGTTGTCGAGGAACCGGAAGACGTCAAGGTTGCCTTGAAGTCCACCCGCCGCGGCGACCTGCTCGAAGTTCGTGTGAATCCTGAGGATCTCGGTCGTGTGATCGGACGCCAGGGACGCACCGCGCGAGCACTGCGCACCGTGATGGCAGCGTTGGCCAAGGAGCCGGTACGTGTCGATGTAATCGACACCGACCGTCGCCGAGGCTGAACAACTTAGAAGTCTGACTTGTAAGTTGGCTTCGAAACGAAAGGAGTTTCCGTCCTGAGAAGTGACGGGAACTCCTTTTCGTGTTTACCCTAGAATTTCCAATCCAGTCTCCCGGCGCACGCCACGGAACTTAGTGCAGAAAGAGCAGCAGACTATGCGATTGCAGGTTGCCCGCATCGGCAAGCCCCACGGCATCCGTGGTGAAGTCACCGTCCAGGTCATGACCGACAACCCGGAAGAGCGCTTCACCGCTGGCGAAGAATTCATCGTCGTCGACGGCCCGGTCAAGACCTTGACCATCAAGAATGCCCGCTGGAACAAGACCATCCTGCTGCTCGCCTTCAAGGAAATCGCCGACCGCAACCAGGCGGAAACCCTGCGTGGCGCACGCCTGGAAATCGAGGTCTCGGACGAGCCGGAAGACGACTCGGACGAATGGTACGAGCACGAATTGCTGGATCTGAAGGTCATGCTCGATGGCGAGCAGGTCGGCGTCATCACCGCGCTGCGCACCAATCCAGCCCAGGATCTGCTGGTCTTCGAAGACGCTGACGGCGAGGAAATTTACCTGCCGTTCGTCGACGAGTTCGTGCCGGAGATCGACCCGGAAGCCGGCATCGTGGTCATCACCCCGCCGGCAGGTCTGCTGACCTTGAACAGCGATGAAGAAGGCAGCGAAGAAGAGGGAACAAAGTAAGCCATGCGTCTGGACGTCATCTCGATTTTCCCTGAGTACCTGCAGCCGCTTTCGCTGTCGCTGATCGGACGCGCCGCGCAAGACGGCATCCTGGATCTGAATGTCACCAACCTGCGCGACTTCACCGCCGACAAGCACCGCAAGGTCGACGACACCCCCTACGGCGGCGGAGCCGGCATGGTGATGATGCCCGAGCCGTGGGGACAGGCCCTTGACTCGGTACGCCCGGCCGATGCGCAAGGCCCCAAGCCGACGTTGATCGTACCATCGCCTGCAGGCACCGTCTTCAACCAGCAAATGGCCTACGACCTTGCCGAAGAAGAGCACCTGGTCTTCGCCTGCGGCCGCTACGAGGGCATCGACGAACGCGTCATCGAGTACGCGCACGAGAACTTCAACGTCATCCCGGTATCCATCGGCGATTACGTGCTCAACGGGGGAGAGGTTGCCGTCATGGTGATGGTGGAAGCCATCGCCCGGCTGATCCCCGGTGTCATCGGCAACCCTGAATCCCTGGTGGAAGAATCCCACTCGGATGTCCTGCTGGAATACCCGGTGTACACCAAGCCGGCCTCTTGGCGAGGCCGCGATGTCCCGGAGGTGCTGCTCGGCGGCAACCACCAGCGGGTGGGACGGTTCCGCCGCGATGAGCAGATCAAGCGCACCGCTGCGCGCCGCCCTGACCTGATCATGCAGCTGGATCCCGAGAGCCTGAACCGGAAGGACCGCGATGCCCTGTGGCACAGCGGATTCGCGCTCGTTGACGGTGCCATTACCCCCAAGTCCGAACTGGACTGGGCCACCGGTGCCGACACCGAGGCGGGCTAAGAGGGCAAAATCACTCGAAGCCATTTCGGGCAGACTCGCGTCGGCTTCGCTGATACGGCATAATTGTCTCTTGGTGTGTTTTTGTTCGACTCCTGCCGCAGGGGGAAGTTCGAGCCATAGAAGACCGCCGCATCGATTGCTAGGGGCAATCGATGGTACAACGTTCCGGGGATTTCACTGGTTTCGACCGGTGTCGGGCCCCGCTACGAGGATTCGGTGACCTGCGGCATTGATCCTAGGAGATGCACCATGCATATTCTTGACTCTGTTGACGCAGCTTCGCTGCGCTCCGACGTTCCAGCCTTCGCCCCAGGCGACACCTTGAAGGTGCACGTCAACATCATCGAAGGCAAGAACTCCCGTGTTCAGGTCTTCCAGGGCTACGTGCTTGGCCGCCAGGGCCGCGGCATCGGCGAGACCTTCACCGTTCGCAAGGTTTCCTTCGGCACCGGTGTTGAGCGTACCTTCCCAGTTCACTCCCCAATCATCGAAAAGATTGAGGTTGTGACCAAGGGCGACGTGCGTCGTGCAAAGCTGTACTACATGCGCGATCGCCACGGCAAGGCTGCTCGCATCCGCGAGAAGCGCGACTTCGGCGCAAAGAAGTAATCTGCGTTCTTCGATGAACCGGATTGCACGCACCGAGCGGGCAACAACGAAGCGCCAGGCCTTTTCATGGGTCTGGCGCTTCGCTGTACTCGCAGTTATTCTCGGCCTGCTGGCCACCATTCTTCTTCGAACCACGGTGATCGATGTCTTCCGTATCGAGTCCAACTCGATGGAGCCCACGCTCAACCCTGGCCAAAGCATCTCCGTGGACCGCCGGGCCTACTCGGATGCCGAACCGCAGCGCGGAGACATCATCGTTTTCGATGGCCGCGGCTCGTTCCTCCCGTACGCCAAGCCGAGTTTTGCTGATGATCTGCTCTCGGCGTTCAGCCTCGCAGGAAGCAACAACAAGTACGTCAAGCGCGTTATCGGCGTTGGGGAAGACACCGTGGAATGCTGCAGCGCTGATGGGCGGCTGCTCGTTAACGGCGAACCCGTAGACGAGCCGTACATCTACCCCGGGGATGCTCCGAGCGAACAGGAATTTTCCGTAGAAGTGCCGGAAGGCCGTTTGTGGGTCATGGGCGATCACCGGTCCACGTCCAAGGATTCGCGCTCGTTGCTGGGTGCCAGCGGCGGCGGGATGATCAGTGTTGAACGGGTTACCGGCAAGGCCGCAGAGGTAATTTGGCCTCTCGATCAGCGTGCGGAGATCCGGTGACACGCCGCAACAACTAGCAAATTCGCTTGCGCCAGATGGGTAGAACTACCCATCTGGCGCATTTTTTCTATGAACATGTAATTAATTTGGTTTGAATTTCACGGCCTAGGAGTTCCTGTGTATCCGGTGTGCAAATTGTGTGGCGACTTTCAGGATCTACCCAGCTGACTAGGGCTTAGAAAGAGTATTCCAATCTTAAACCAACGCTACTGGCTCGTAATTTGTGACCCGAGCCGTTTCGGCCGAAGGCATTTGACTAGGTAAAACGTAACTCTGAGTTTGTATTTTTGTTGGATTCGAAGCTTGAAAAGCTGTGCGGGAACCAAGTATTGTTTCATTTTGGTAACAACACCTGTGCTTACGCGTGCGCCCTTAGGTAAGGGGAAACGCAAGCACTCGCACCATAAATCTGGGAGAAGCGTTAATGCCACATCCAAAAAAGAAGACTGCGCAACGCGGCATCGTTGCAGCAGCCGCGACCGCTTTGGTGGTCGGTTCGAGCTTCATGCCTGCAGCGGCAGCGCCGACGGTTTCCGAATCGCCGACTGCTTCCACTCCGTCTAGCGAGAAGCCATCGCCGAGCGCCAGCGCTGTCGATACCGAAGGTCTCGACAAGGCTATCGAACGAGACCTCGACAAGTCGGTTGAGGAGTACGTCAAGGACGGGGAAACGAGCGACGCTGTTTCCAAGGTTCGCGACGAACTGAACGAAAAGGGCGTGGAAGCCACTGCCTCGGTGAAGGACGGCAAGGCCGAAATCACCGTCGGCAAGGACGACGCCGACAAGGCGAAGAAGATCATCGCTGAAACCGCTACTCCAGCACCTACCACGTTGGAAATTAAGGTCCTCGATGCTGAGGTCAAGACTCCACGACAGGTCTACAAGGAACTTGCGAAGACCGTTGCGCCGAAGGAAATGAAGCGCATTACCGCGATTCTGAACACCGCCGAAGGCCTGAAGATCTATGCTGAAGGCTTCGAGAAGAAGGAAGCCAAGGCTCTCGAATCCCAGGCTGCCGAGCTCTCGGCCGAGGACCTGACCATCGAAGAATTCGTCAGCCAGGCCAAATACGTCGAGGGTGAAGAAGGCTCCGGCGTCGCCGAGACTACCGCCCTGGAAGACGTCTACGGTGCAATGGGATACGCCATGGACCAGTCCGGCCAGCCTTCCGACGCAACCACCGTTTGCTCGCTGGGCTTCAACGCCTGGAACTCCGCCGGTGAGGATGCAGTCATTTCCGCAGGCCACTGCTCCCAGGACGGCACCACCAAGATTCTTGGTCTCTTGGAGCACTCGTCCCCAAGCCAGATTGAGGGCATCAGTGCCGAACTGGGCACCTTTGGCTTCAACCAGTTCGGTGGTCCGGGCAACTCGGGCTTAACCATCGAAGAACTGAACTCGATGACTGAAGAAGAGTTCGAGAACCTGGAGCCGGGCACCGACATCTCGGTGATCGACGACATCAACCCTGAGCTGAACCTGCACGCTGCGGTCTCGCAGTGGCCAGAAGGCCAGGACGAGCGTGACAAGGTCATTAACGTGACCGGCGTGTCCAAGGCCGTCATCGGGTCCGAGGCCTGCTCGGCTGGCCGCACCACCGGCTGGAGCTGCTCGGAAATTTACGGCGAAGGCGTCTTCTTCGTCTACGGCCAGAACGACACCGTGCGTTCGGTCTGGGGCTACTCCGCAGAGAACCCGGGCCAGACCGTGCTGGACCAGGGCGACTCCGGTGGACCAGTGCTCGTCGGCAGCAAGGCCGTGGGCATCAACTCCGCCAACTCCGGCGGCGAGGACGGAATCGAGAACAACGCGGACGACGTTGCGATGTACACCTCGCTGGACGATGTCTACAAGAAGGATTACATCGACGGATACACTCTGAAACTCCATATCAATACCCCAACCATTACGGTTGAAAACGGTACTGAAGTAGAGCCTGGCGAAGCAATCACTGGTACGGTTGTTGACGCTCCGGCTGGCACCATCATTCGCGTAGTTGTAGATGGCAAGCTCTACAAGAAGATCGAACTGGGCGCTGATGGGGAGTTCTCGTTCCCTGCTCCGGAAGAAGCTGGAAAGTTCGAATTCAGTGTCGTGGCTAAGAACGGTTACAACCAGTCTAAAAAGGTTAACGGCAACGTCGTCGTAGTTGCACCGGCCGAGGAACCGTCGCCGTCGGAGAGTGCTTCGCCGTCGGAGAGTGCTTCGCCGTCGGAGAGTGCTTCGCCGTCGGAGAGTGCTTCGCCGTCGGAGAGTGCTTCGCCGTCGGAGAGTGCTTCGCCGTCGGAGAGTGCTTCGCCGTCGGAGAGTGCTTCACCGTCGGAGAGCACCTCGCCATCGGCTTCGCCTTCCGAGGATGAATCTGAGGAGCCTTCGGAGTCGCCATCGGCTTCGCCATCGGCTTCGGAAGATGACGAGCAGTCGGAAGCTCCCAAGGACGACGAGCCAAGCAAGTCTGCAACTCCAAAGGAAACTCCGAAGAAGGATGATCCATTGGCAGATACCGGTTCGAGCAGCGTTCCGCTGATCGCTGCCGGTGGTGCAATGGCTCTCGCCGGTGCAGCATTCCTGCTGTTCCGCCGCAGCGCACGCCGCCACGGCTAAGGGATGCCTGACCCACGGGAATAGGTCCTGCTGAAAGTGCCCCGCTACTTTGGAACAAGTAGCGGGGCATTTTTACTTGGCACACATGTAGCTCCTTGGTTGCTCTACGAATCTGGCACTAGCCTGATAGCTAAGATCGTTGCGGCAACGTGAATACCACCGAGGTGTAAATTATGAATTCGAACGCTAGAACTGCACGCACGCCAATCATGCTGGCATCTACCGCCGCCATGGCTGCACTATTGCTTACCGGCTGCGGCCAGGAAACCGATCCGGGCACGCAGCCTACCGCCAGCGCCACGGCATCTGAATCCTCTCAGCAAACAGATAACTCGAGTGAGAATGCCGTGGACCAAGACGCACTGCTGAAGACCAATGACCAGCTGTCCGAAGCATTGGGCGACGACTACGTCCAAGGCTGGATCAAGGATGGGAAGCTGAACGTTTCAACGACCAGCGAAGAACAGCTTTCCACCATTGAAGAAGCCGGGGCCGTCGGGCACCTGGTCCAGTTCAGCAGCGATGAGCTCCGCTCGGCAATCTCCGAAATCATGAAGTGGCAAAGCAAGCAGGAAAACCCGGTGCGCAATGCCATCCATGCCTACACGCTGAATCCTGAGACGGGCGGCATCACCTTGTCGGTGGACAAGAGCCAGCTCGAAGCTGTTGAAAAGCTGATCGAAGATGAGAAGCCCATCGGCGAAATCCCTGTGGACTACAAAGAGAGCGGCGGCATCATGACGCCGGCAGCCACGCAATAGCCAGGCTCCGCTTTGGTGGAACGCACTAGCGGCCAGTCCCTTCGCCGGGGCTGGCCGTTGGCGCGTTCCGGAGCAACTGGCCGTAGCAGTGCAATGATACGTTGGGCCTGATTCGGCACGTAAGATGGGGATAACACGCGACAATGGAAGGCACTAATCGAATCGTGAGTGCAGCATCAGCAGAGACTCCTCGAAACCGGGGTCCACTTTACAAACTATGGCGCTTCGTTCGCGAGATTGTCTTCATTATCGCGATCGCGCTGTTGCTCTCATTCGTGATCAAGACCTTCTTCTTCCGTGCCTACTACATTCCATCCGGCTCCATGGAGCATACTCTCGAGGTCGACGACAGGATTTTCGCCAACCTCATGGTTCCCGGTCCATTCGAACTGGAACGCGGAGATGTCGTCGTATTCCGCGACGACCAGGAGTGGCTGCCGCCGCTGACCGAGTATCCCACCGCATTCCAGAACGTGCTTTCCTTTGTCGGCGTGCTTCCAGCCGCTGATGAGCAGTACCTGGTCAAGCGCATCATCGGCATGCCCGGTGACACCGTTGAGTGCTGCACCGCAGAAGGCGCCATCACCATCAACGGCGAGCCCATCGTCGAGCCGTACATCTACGACGGTGACAGCCCGTCGGATATGGAATTCAAGGTGACCGTCCCAGAAGGAAAGCTCTGGGTGATGGGGGATCACCGTGCAGCCAGCGCGGATTCCCGCTTCCATGCAGATCGCCAAGGCGGATTCGTCGATATCGAATCCGTCCAAGGCCGCGCTTCGGTGATCTCTTGGCCTACTTCTCGCTGGGGCACCATCGATTCCCATGAAGAAGTCTTCGCCAATGTCCCGAACGCAGTGGCTGAGTAGCGTACATGCACATGGCTGATTCCAAGAGCAAGGCAACCACACTCGAGCACGAGCGCGCCCTGGCCGCCAAGCATGGCGTCCGCTACATCGCTGCCGTCGATGAGGTGGGACGCGGCGCGCTAGCTGGTCCGATTACCGTCGGAATGACTGTGATCGATATCCAGCAGGTCAACGAATTCCCTGAACTGCGCGATTCCAAGCTCCTGAGCCCAGAAACCCGGATGTCGCTGGTCGACCCAGTGCGCCAATGGGCGGTCGGCTACGGCGTGGGGCATGCTTCGGCAGCTGAAATCGATGAGCTCGGTGTCACCGGTGCCCTGCGCCTGGCCGGAACGCGGGCCATGACGCAGTGCGCCGTCCAGCCTGAAGCGGCCCTGCTGGATGGCAGCTACGACTGGCTGACAGCCCCTGAACCGGACTTGTTCGATATCCTGGCCGACGACCGCGAGCCCGTGGGCCTGCACATCCCGGTGGCTACCATCGTGAAGGGCGACATGACCTGCCAGGCTATCGCCGGCGCGTCCATCCTGGCCAAGGTCGAACGCGACGGCATCATGGTTGGCCTGGCCACCGAGCATCCGAACTTCGGTTGGGAGATCAACAAGGGCTATGCCACCGCCGCGCATCGCGCCGCGATTGTCCTCCAGGGTCCCTGCGATTACCACCGAAAGAGCTGGAACTTGACTTCGGGTGCTGATCAGGCCCAAGGTGAAGCCACGACAAAGAAAGCAAAGTGATGGCTGCCGACGACCTGGAAAACTACGAGTCCGACATGGAACTGCAGCTGTACCGCGAGTACAAGACCGTGGTGGGGCTGTTCAATTACGTGGTCGAGACCGAACGCCGCTTCTACCTGGCCAACGAGGTAGACGTGAAGACCCTGTCCAATGCCGGGGAAGTGTACTTCGAGCTGAACCTCACCGACGCGTGGGTTTGGGACATCTACCGCCAAGGCCGCTTCGTGAAGTCCGTCAAGGTGCTGACATTCAAGGACGTCAACGTCGAAGAACTCAACCCCGACGAGTTCCAGATTCCCAAAGACGGACTGGGCAACTAGCTCAAACCGCACAGTCATGCGATCGCCGGCCCTGTTTCCAGAACAGGGCCGGCTTTCTCGTTGGCAACGAGATATCCACATTTCGCGGCCAGTGCTGTTGCCGTGGCTTATGAATCTCCGACGATGTTTCCAGAACGGATCATAGACATCGAGGAGCAAACATGCAGACCGAGAAGCAACGGCTAGGTGCCGACGGGGAACGAGCCGCCGCAGCATTTCTCACCGGGCAGCGCTACGAAATCCTTGACCGCAATTGGCGATGCCCGGCAGGGGAGCTGGATCTGGTGGCGCGGGCCGGCAACGGCCAGATTGTGGCCGTCGAGGTCAAAACGCGGTCCTCGCAACGTTTCGGTTCCGGCTTCGACGCGATCACCCCGGCCAAGTTTCGCCGGCTGAACAAGCTGCTTCTCTTCTGGGCCCAATCCCATCGCCTGTTTCTCGCTGAACTTCGCGTGGACGTCGTCGAGGTATACGCGACGGTGAGCGGATTCGACTGCCACCTGCATGAAAATGTGCACTCATGAGTACCGCACGAACCAGTGCTGTGGCCCTGCACGGGGTCAGCGCTTCCTTGGTGGAAGTCGAAGCCGACCTTGGCAACGGCATCCCGGGATTCGTGCTGCTGGGTTTGCCCGATGCATCCTTGAGCGAAGCCCGTGAACGGATCAAGGCAGCGGCACGGAATTCAGGGATCCCGCTGGCCAACCGGAAGCTGACGGTCAATCTCTCGCCGGCCACGCTGCCGAAATACGGGTCGGCTTTTGATCTTGCCATCGTCGTTGCCGCCTTGGCCGCTGATCAGCAACTGCTCGCTTCACCAGGCACCCTGTACATGGCAGAACTTGGCTTGGATGGCACCTTGAGACCGGTTCCTGGTGTGCTGCCAGCGGTGCAGCTGGCTCGCGCCCATGGCTTTGACCAGGTGATCGTGGCCGAGGAGAACGGCGCGGAAGCCAGGCTGGTGGGTGGCATTGAGGTCATCGCGCTGCGCCACCTCGGGCAGGTGCTCGCCTACTGCGGAGCGGCGAAGGACCAGATAACCACCTACCTGCGCCACCGGCCACCGCAACCACCTGGCGAAGCTGGCGGGCATGCCGCCGGTGCTGCTGACGACGTGGATCTGTGTTTGGTCAACGGACAACAGGAAGCACGGCTTGCGCTGGAATTGGCAGCAGCCGGGGGACACCACCTGATCATGGTTGGACCGGCCGGCGCCGGAAAAACCATGCTGGCCAAATGCCTGCCGACAATCATGCCGCCCTTGGATGAGCTCCAGGCTCTCGAAGCCACCGCGGTGCATTCGATCACCCGGGGAGGTGCCGGGGAACTGGACGAGTTGCAACGCACGCCGCCTTTCGTCGCACCACACCACACGGCATCTCGTTCGGCTTTGATTGGCGGTGGAACAGCACAACTGATTCCCGGTGCCATTACCCGCGCCCACCACGGCATCCTGTTCCTCGACGAGGCAGCGCAATTCCATACTGGGGTACTCGATGCGCTGCGTCAACCAATCGAGGAAGGCTATATCAACCTCGCACGGATCCGAGGACACCAGCGTCTGCCGGCCCGTTTCCAACTCATCATGGCCTCCAACCCGTGTCCCTGCGGAAAGAACTTCGGAACGGGTACCGGGTGCACCTGCACTCCCATGGCTCGCCGGCGCTACTTCGCCCGGCTCTCCGGACCGATTCTCGACCGTGTCGATCTGCAGGTCAGAGTCAACCCGGTTCCGCAAGCCCAGCTTCTGAACTCGGCACCGAACGAATCCAGTGCTCAGGTTCGTGAACGAGTTATGGGCACCCGCGCACGCAGCCAGGCTCGGCTGGGAAAGTTCTCAATTGCCTGCAACGCGCAGATTCCAACACAAATCCTCAAAAACGAGCTGAACTATCCGGCCAAGACGAGGGCGGCGCTTGAGCAGCTGGCCACGCGTCGCGGGCTCTCTGCCCGGGCAATCCACCGCCTCTTGCGGGTTGCGTGGACTGTGGCAGATCAGCAGGAACACACAGCACCAACCGCGGATGATTTGGCCATCGCCGGCCATCTCCGCCAGAACGTGGAAAGCAGCTAGGTAAAGCCATGACTTCCAGTAATACGAACACTGCCGGGGGATCGGTGGCCCCAAGCTCCCAAGAGCGTCTGGTCTACGCGCACCTGAACCAGCTCATAGAGCCCAACGACTACGTGGCCACGGCCTTGCTGGAACTCATGAGCCCACAGGAATTGCTGCGCTTGATCCAGCGAGAGGATTTCTATCCGTCCGCGCTCAAGCTTCCGGTTGACGGAATCCTGGGATTCCACCCTGCAGGGGATTCCGCGCAAGACCTGAAAGTGGCGCTGACCCGATGGCGGAAACGCCTGTCGTTGAGCAACCCGGTCGGCGCGCTGGATGCCGCCGCTCGGGTTGGTGGAGGACTGCTGATCCCCAGCGATGCCACTTGGCCACGTCAGCTAGCCGACCTGAATCTCGGGCGTCCGTTGTGCTTGTGGTGGCGATCGGCAAACCCCCAACTGCTTGAAGGCCAAGAGCTGGCCAGCAACGTTTCCATCGTCGGCTCACGTGACGCCAGCGACTACGGTGATCAAGTCACCTTCGATCTTGGCAGAACATTGGCTTTGAGTGGGTACACCGTTGTCTCGGGCGGAGCCTACGGCATTGATGCCAGCGCGCACCGGGCAGCGCTGAGCGTGGAGGATTGGCAGTACCCAGGTCCGCCAACGATCACTGTTATGGCCGGTGGCATCGATCGGCTCTACCCTTCGGGCAACAGCAATCTGCTGAACCAGATTATTGCCCGCGGCGTGCTGATCTCCGAGGTGCCGCCCGGAACCACATCCGCTCGCTTCCGCTTCCTGAACCGCAATCGGCTGATCGCCGCATTGAGCAGGCTCGTCATCATCAGCGAGGCGCGCCACCGTTCCGGTGCACTGAACACCGCCAGCCATGCGGTCGAGCTCGGACGCGATGTTGCTGCTGTTCCCGGCAGTGTTTTCGCACCCAACTCGGCAGGATGCCATCGCTTGATTGCGGAGGGTAGTGCGGCATTGCTCGCCAGTCCGCCCCACGCATTGGGCCTGCTCGGCCAGCACCGTCAAACAGAGTCGCCTAGCTCAGAGGCCCAGCAACGCCCGACTGACAACCTGAGCAGGGACGAAGGCATGGTCTACGACACGATGTCCTTCGCCAAAGGGATGCTGGTCGATGAAATCTCGGCCCGCAGTGGCGTGCCGCTGATCAAGACGCTCCGGGCCATCAACCAGTTGGAGTCGCTGGACATGGCCGCTACTGATGGCCTGACCTGGAAGTTGGTGCGCCACAACTAGCCGGTGACCCAGCTGGGGGTATTCTCAATAGTGATGAAGCAAGAACAAACGACGCACACCAGCACTGCTCTGTCGGCAAAGTTCGCCGAGCCGGTTGCGGATTACCTGGAATACCTGCAACGCGAACGCGGCCGAAGCGCTAATACTCTGCGAGCCTACGACGTGGACTTGCGCAACCTTGGCCAGTACCTGCAGCACCACGCCCAGGATCCGAGCCTCAAGCAGATTACGGTCGACATGCTCCGCGATTGGTTGGCCCAGCTTCACGAAGCGCAGGTGTCCCGCACTACCCTGGCCCGGCGGATCTCCGCGGTGAAGAACTTCTTCGCATGGGCATTGAAGCACCAATTGATCGACACCGACCCCGCATTGCGGCTGGCCGCGCCCAAGAAGGAGCGGCGGCTTCCGCACGTTTTGCAGCCAAGCCAGATCGATCGCCTGCTCTCCGGAAAAACTGAGGCGCCTGCTGGCGCAGTCGATAGCGAAAGCGCAGCGGAATCAGGGCCAGATGCCAAGAGCCAGGCTGTGGTGGCACGCGACAAGGTCATCGCGGAGCTGCTATACGCATCCGGATTGCGCATCAGCGAGCTCGTGGCCCTGGACGTGGACGACATCGACTTCGAACGACGTACCCTGAAGGTTCTTGGCAAGGGAAACAAGGAACGGGTTGTTCCCTTCGGAAAGCCTGCAGAGCGCGTGATCATCGCGTGGATCCGCTCGCATCGCAAGGTCCTGGCCCGGCAGGAGGCCCAGGGGGCATTGCTCGTCGGCGTGCGCGGTGCGCGCTTGAACGTTCGCCAAGCCCGAGAGGTTATTTCCAAGGCGCTGGAATCGCTGGGGGATACCGCTGCTAGCGGTCCGCACGCGTTACGGCACACCGTGGCCACCCATCTGCTCGATGGGGGCGCAGATTTGCGCGCCGTCCAGGAGTTCCTCGGGCATGCTTCACTGGCAACGACCCAGCTGTATACGCATGTTTCAGTCGATCGATTGAGGCAAAGCTATCGCCAAGCCCATCCGCGAGCCTGACTATTTGGCATGAATCCGCGAAAATGGGCTTTCCGGGTGGCGAAAGGCCTCATCATCAGGCAAAATGGAAGTATCGGCAGCGATGGCACCGGAACGATGTTGACGTAGGGGAAGACGATCAACACCGCAACGGAGGATGGCATGTCTGCACCGATGACCAGAGGCGTGATTTATATTCATTCCGCCCCTGCAGCGCTATGCCCACATCTGGAATGGGCAATCGGGTCCGTGCTCGGCACTCCAGTGAAGATGGAGTGGACCGAACAGCACGCCGCACCCGGATTTTGCCGCGCCGAAATTGAGTGGGTTGGCACCCAAGGTACCGGCGCATTGCTGACCAGCGAAATGCACGGCTGGCAGCACCTTCGATTCGAAATCACCGAAGACCCGAGCCCTGGGGCTGATGGAAGCCGCTGGTCCGTCACCCCTGACCTAGGTATCTTCCACGCCACTGTCGATTGCGCTGGCAATGTCATGGTCAGCGAAGAGCGCATCCGCTGGGCATATGAAAAAGGCGATGGCAACCCGTCGGTGTTCTACCAGGAAATGTCCATCGCCCTTGGCGAGCCCTGGGATGAAGAACTTGAACCCTTCCGCCACGCGGGCGAAGATGCGCCTGTACGATGGCTCAACCAGGTGGTATAACGACTGGTTAATTAGTCTCTGGGTGACTTTTCATTGGTCACCCAGAAATGACCCCGTTGGTGCGGGGTTGTTACCAACAAAGAAGTGGGATCCCATGCCGGGGATCCCACTTCTTGCCATTAGAACTGTGATTGTGGCGTCGCGTCGCTTGCCAGTGCTAAGCTCGGTGGCGATGAAGACCAGCCAGGCCGTTGCAGGCCACTCCCGGAACGGCTATCTGGTCGTTCCCTGATTCGCGGACCTCCCGTGCCAGATGCATTCAACCAATGAACAGCACATCTGATACACGAAAGGGAGAGAATGACCGCACAGTTCAACCACACCATCATCGCTTCACTGGACCCGCAGCGCATGGCGAAGTTCTACCTGGAACTGCTCGAAGCACACGAGGAACCGGGCTGGGGACCATTTGCTAACATCAGCCTGGCTCATGGCGTGCTGCTGCAGTTCGCCGCACCACCGATCGACTTCCCGCCGCAGCATTACGCTTACCTGCTTGACGACAAGCAATTCGATCGTGCGTACGCCACGATCTGCAAGCGGGAAATCGAGCATTGGGCAGATCCCCAACGGCAGCTGGCAGGGCAGATCAATTACGAACATGGTGGCCGGGGCGTCTATCTGCTTGACCCTTCCGGGCACTACCTGGAATTGATTACCCGGCCCTATCTGCCAGTGGCTGGCTAGGATCCTCTAGCGCTGGACCTTGAATATGTTCTTCTGGATCCCGTTGGAGTACACCTGGGAATCGACGAGCTTCAGCTTCTGCGCATCCAGGCTCGTGTCGCTGAACAGGCGCTTGCCGGCACCGAGCAAGACCGGGAAGACCAGCAGGTTGTATTGGTCGATGAGCTGATGCTCCTGCAGGGAGTGGACCATCGTCGCGGAACCGTGGATGCTGATTGGTCCGCCGTCGCCTGCTCGAAGCCGCGCCACATCGGCTACCGAACGCAAGATGGTGCTCTCGCCCCAGTTCGTGGCCAGGTCCTTCTCCCGCAAGGTCGTGGACAGCACGAACTTGGGCATCGCGTTGTACTGCGGAAATTCCTCGGTCATTGACGGCCATACCGCAGAGAACGACTCGTAGCTGTGCCGGCCCAAGAGCATCGCGCTGGCCTCGGCTTGCTCGGTGCCCTTCAGCTCATAGGCGGCCGGGTCGAAGTCGACCGTATCCACCGTCCAGCCTGAATTGCGGTAGCCCGGTTCACCGCCCGGCGCCTCGACGACGCCATCCAGGGATACGAAAGAAGTGGCAATCAGGGTGCGCATGGGAAAGGATCCTTTGCAGTAGGCCAAGTACCGTCAGGTGCCTCCGATTCGAGACGGTACCTGAGTCTAAACAACGTGTCAGGACCGAAGCAATGGCTGCCCGCCAATTCCTCCCAGGTTAAAAGCCGCTGGGTTGGCTGAAGGATTTCCTCCAGCCAACCCAGCGGCGTGCGTTCGTGTTGCTGCCGAAGCGATTAGACGCTGCGGATGGCTACGACAGCGTTGTGGCCGCCGAAGCCGAACGAGTTGTTCAGAGCAACGATGGTGCCTTCGGCTGGCAGCTGCGCTGGCTCGCCGGTGACGACCTTCAAGGGGATCTCCGGATCCTGATTGTCCAGGTTGATGGTCACCGGGGCCTTGCGGTGGTAGACGGCCAGTGCGCACAGCACGGACTCCACAGCGCCCGAGGCACCCAGCAAGTGGCCCATCTGCGACTTGGTCGCCGAAACCCAGACGTTGTCGAGCTGATCGCCCAGGGCGCTCTTCAGCGCAGTGTATTCCGGCTTGTCGCCGACCGGAGTTGAGGTTGCGTGGGCGTTGACGTGAGCGACGTCCTCTGGCTGGATGCGGCCGTCGAACATGGCGGCTTTCAGCGCACGGGTCGCGCCCAGGCCATCCGGATCCGGAGCGGTGATGTGGTGCGCATCGGAGGTCACCGAGGAACCTGCCAGTTCGGCGTAGATGCGGGCGCCGCGGGCGATGGCATGCTCTTCGGCCTCCAGCACCAGTGCACCGGCGCCTTCACCCATGACGAAGCCATCGCGGTCGACATCATAGGGGCGCGAAGCCTTGGCTGGATCGTCGTTGCGGCGGGAGAGCGCGTGCATGGACGCGAAGGCGGCCAGCGGCATCGGATGGATCGCGGCTTCCGCGCCACCGACCATGACCACATCGGCCTTACCCGAGCGGATCAGATCCAGGCCTACGTGCATCGCCTCGGTACCCGAAGCGCACGCCGACACCGGGGTGTGCGCGCCACCGGCAGCACCCAGATCCAGCGACACGGCAGCTGCCGGGCCATTGGGCATCAGCATCGGCACGGTCATCGGCAGCACGCGGCGCGGGCCCTTTTCGCGCAGGGTGTCCCAGGCGTTGAGCAGGGTCCAGACACCGCCGATGCCGGTAGCGAAGGCTACGGCCAGCTTGTTCTGGTCCATCTCTTCCTTGACCAAGCCGGAATCGGCCCAGGCCTCGCGGGCCGCGACTACAGCGAACTGGGTGGATGGGTCCATGCGCTTGGTCTCCGGGCGGGTGAGCACCTCGGTCGGCTGCACAGCAGCGCGGGCGGCGAAGGTGACCGGCAGGTCGTATTCCTTGACCCAGTCATCTGCCAGGGGTGCGGCACCGGAGACACCCTTGAGGGCGTTTTCCCATAGGGTGGGGACATCGCCGCCGATTGGGGTCGTGGCTCCGAGACCGGTGATCACTACTTTGCGCGCCATCATCAAACTCTCTACTGTGCGAATTAGAACTGTGCTTGGAAATTCAGGGGGCCGGCTTGACGTACCGGCCCGTGTGCGCGGCTTGCCCGCGCAACGGTGTGGCGATGAACGCCTGGAAGCTTAGGCCTGTGCCGCAGCGATGAAGTTGACGGCGTCGCCGACGGTCTTCAGGTTCTTGACCTCTTCGTCAGGGATCTTGACCTCGAACTTTTCCTCGGCCTCAACGACGATGGTCATCATCGAGATCGAGTCGATGTCCAGGTCCTCGGTGAAGGACTTGTCCAGCTGCACGTCTGCTTCGTCCAGGCCGGTCTCGGAGTTGACGATTTCGGCGAGGCCCGCCAGGATTTCTTCGTTGCTAGCCATGGATGGCTCCTTTTCTTCTTAGCCGGAGGACTCCGGTCATTTTTGTGGCTGGGTCTGGATCCTGTTTCCAGGAGACGGTTCCAGCCGGCTTAATGAAACTTTGCTGGTGCATCAGCGATGCGTGGCAGGTTTCGTCGGTTTAAAGCTTAGGCCAGAGATGGGCTCGGGGCAGGCAACATGACGTTCCCGGCGAGCACAATCTTCGATTGGCGCACCAGCCTAGCTGGCGGTGTGCTCGGCGATGAACGCCTTGGCTGCTTCCAAATCCGCGGGGCTCTTCACGGCCAGGGTCTTCACGCCCTTCAGGCCGCGGCGGGCCAAGCCCACCAGGGTTCCGGCCGGTGCCAGTTCCAGCACGCCGGTCACGCCAGCCTCGGCCAGGGTCTGCATGCACAGGTCCCAGCGGACCGGGCGGGAGACCTGGGCGACCAGCGAATCGAGATTTGCCTGTCCATCGGCTACGGCCTGGCCATCGAAGTTCGAGAGCAGCGTTGCCGAAGGGTTCTTCGGGGTGATGGTATCGGCCAGTTCCTGCAGTGTGCCGACTGCTGGCTGCATGTGCGCGGTGTGGAATGCGCCGGCAACCTTCAGCGGGATCACGCGCGCCTTTGCTGGCGGGTTCTCGCCCAAGGCAGCGAGCTGCTCCAGGGTGCCTGCGGCCACGGTCTGGCCGCCGCCGTTGGCATTGGCAGGGGTCAGTCCCAGCTCGTCGAGCTTGGCCAGGACTTCTTCGGGATCTCCGCCGAGCACGGCGGCCATGCCGGTCGGGGTGGCGGCTGCGGCCTCGGCCATGGCGTTGGCGCGCACCTTCACGAAATTCATGGCGTCAGCCTCGTCGAGCGCGCCGGCCAATGCCGAAGCGGTGATCTCGCCAACGGAGTGACCGGCAACGATGGCACCGGCTGGAAGCGATTCGCCGAAGAGCGCACGCGCGGTGACCAGGCCAGCGGCGACGATCAGCGGCTGGGCGACGGCGGTGTCTTTGATGGTCTCTTCATCGGAGGTGGTGCCGTGAGCGGTGAGGTCGCGCTCGGTGATCGAGCTGAGCGCCTGCAGGTGCTCGGCAACGCCATCGACGTCGAGCCATTCGGTGAGGAAACCTGGGGTCTGGGAGCCCTGTCCGGGGCAAACGATTGCTAACACTCTTACAGCTTTCCAAATGTTGGGAGCTTTTGGCGCTTCTTTTGAGTACCAAGCTCGAGGTGACTGTTTGTAGGATCTCCACAAAAGCCTAGCGTATCCGGAAGCTGAATTCCCCGGTAATGCGCGATCAACACGCAAATATCCGTCATGGCTGCCCGGTGTTCTTTGGCAGAAGCCTACAAGTTCGATTCGTGAAGCCGGCCGAAAAGCAACGCGGTTTGCAGCACGAAGGCATCGCGGGGAACCAGCGGATCCCAGCCGGTGACCTCGCTGACCCGCTTGAGCCGGTAGCGCACCGTGTTCGCGTGCACGAACAGCTCGCGCGCGGTGCCTTCCAGGGAGTGGCCGAGGGCCAGGTAGCTGGAGAGCGTTTCGGCCAGGCCGTTGGATGCCTGCTGCAGTGGCTGGTAGACCTGCTCCACCAGCGCCGTGCGGGCCAGCTCGTCGCCGTTGCAGGCGCGCTCTGGCCACAGGTCATCGGTGCTGACCGGATTCGGCGCCTGCGGCCAGGCCTTGGCGGCACTGAATCCGGCCACGGCCGCGACAGCGGCGTGGTGCATTTCCTTGACCGTCGGGGCCAGAGGGGAGTAGACCAGCGGGCCGGGACCGAAGAACCTGGTCAGCCGGCTCAGATCGGCTTCCTCGAATTTGGTGTCCGAGAGCATCAGCACCGAGCGGTCGCCGAGCACGCCCACCAGGGAGTCGCGCGAGTAGCGGATGGCCATGCGGCGCAGTGCCGAGACGAAGGTTGCCGGGTTGGACGAGGGGGTGGTGCCCACCAAGATGCGGATGTTCTTCTGCGACTTCCAGCCGATGGCGGCAATGCGCGAGGAGAGCGAATCGTGGGCTTCGCCGTGCAGCACCGCATCGACCACATGCGCCTCCAGGCGCGAGTCCCACGCCCCGCGGGTTTCAGCGGCGCGGGCGTAGACATCGGCGGCGGCAAAGGCGACCTCGCGCGAATAGCGCAGCACCGCTTCGCGCAGGGCTGCCTGCTCCTGCTCGGCGGCGATGTCCGGCACCTGCGATTCGACCACTTCCACAATGGTGCGCAGCAGGCCCAAGGCCTTCTGCAGGGAGATGGAGCGGGTCAGCTCCGTGGGGGCGGCGCCAAAGACGTCGGTGACCACCCAGGAAGGGGTGGAGGACGGATCTTCGTACCAGGTCACGAACGTGGAGATGCCCTTCTGGGCGATGAGTCCCAGGGCGGCGCGCTCGTTGGGCGCCAGCGATCGGTACCAGGGCAGCTGCTGGTCCAGGTATTTCAGCGCTGCGGTGGACAGTACGCCGATGTGGCTCTTGAGTCGCTTGAGCGTTTCGCTGCTGGGTGCCTGGGATCGGCTGGGACGGTTCTTCGGAGCTGCGGCGGCATCCATTTCAGGACTCATGTTTTCCAGCTTAGTTTCTTTTCCGTTCCCGTGCCCGGGTCCCGGGGTAAAGGCGAGATTAAATGAATCAGCTGCCCTGCAACGAGGAATCCTCGTTGCCGGGCAGCTGATCGGTGCGGTGCCGGAGGCGGATCCAGCCCCAGCGAACCGGTGCTAGGCGTCGCCGCCAGCGTTGCCGGACTGGCCGGCGTTCGGGTTGTTCAGATCGTACTTCGCATGCGCCTTCACTGCGGTGTCCGCAGGGATTTCGCCGCGCTCAACCAGCGACTGCAAGGTCTGCACGACCAGCGAGTGCGCATCGATCTTGAAGAAGCGGCGCGCTGCCGCACGGGTGTCCGAGAAGCCGAAGCCGTCAGCGCCCAGGGTGTGGAACTCGCCTGGCACGTATGGGCGCAGCTGCTCAGGTACGGCGCGCATGTAGTCGGTGGTCGCAATGACCGGGCCCGGGGTGGACTCCAGCTTCGAGGTGACGTACGGGGTGCGGCGCGGCTTCGATGGATCCACGAGCACCTCGGCGTCGGCGCGCTGGCCGTCGCGGGCCAGTTCGTTCCACGAGGTGACCGACCAGACATCGGCGGAGACGCCCCACTCCTCGGCCAGGATGGACTGCGCTTCCAGCGCCCATGGCACGGCTACGCCCGAAGCCAGCAGCTGTGCGCGCGGGCCGTCGGTGGTGGCTTCCTTGAGCAGGTGGATGCCCTTGATGATGCCCTCGATGTCCACGTTCTCCGGCTCAGCTGGCTGGCTGATCGGCTCGTTGTACACGGTCAGGTAGTACATCACGTTCGGATCGGCGTGGGTTCCGCCGTACATGCGCTCCAGGCCGGAACGCATGATGTGGCCGATTTCGTAGCCGTAGGCCGGATCGTAGGTGATCACCGATGGGTTGGTCGAGGCCAGGATCGGCGAGTGGCCATCGGCGTGCTGCAGGCCCTCACCGGTCAGGGTGGTGCGGCCGGCGGTGGCGCCGATGATGAAGCCACGGGTCATCTGGTCCCCGGCAGCCCAGAACTGGTCGCCGGTGCGCTGGAAGCCGAACATCGAGTAGAACACGTAGATCGGGATCAGCGGCTCGTCGTGAGTCGAGTAGCTGGTGCCCGCAGCGGTGAATGCTGCAACGGCGCCGGCCTCGTTGATGCCCGGGTGGATCAGCTGGCCCTGCGGGGATTCCTTGTAGGCCAGCACCAGATCGCGGTCCACGGACAGGTAGTTCTGGCCACCCGGGTTGTAGATCTTCGCGGTCGGGAAGAACGAGTCCATGCCGAAGGTGCGGGACTCATCCGGAACGATCGGCACGATGCGGTGGCCGAATTCCTTGTCGCGCATCAGGTCCTTGAGCAGGCGCACGAAGGCCATGGTGGTGGCCGCCTGCTGCTTGCCCGAGCCGCGTTTGGCGATGGCGTAGGTCTTCTCGCCTGGCAGGGCCAGCTTCTTCGAGGTTTCCTGGCGGCGGGTCGGCACCGAACCGCCCAGGGCCGCGCGACGCTCCATCATGTACTTGTACTCCGCCGAATCCTCGGCCGGGCGGTAGTACGGAGGAGTGTACAGGTCGGCTTCGAGCTGCTCGTCGGTGATCGGGATGCGCAGGTGATCACGGAACTTCTTCAAGTCCTCCATGGTCAGCTTCTTCATCTGGTGGGTCGCGTTGCGAGCCTCGAAGTGCGAACCCAGGCCGTAGCCCTTGACGGTCTTCGCCAGGATGACGGTCGGCTTGCCCTTGAACTCCACGGCAGCCTTGTAGGCGGCGTAGACCTTGTGGTAATCGTGGCCACCGCGCTTCAGGTTCCAGATCTCGTCGTCGGTCATGTCGGCAACCAATTCCTTGGTTTCCGGACGCTGGCCGAAGAAGTGCTCGCGCACGAACGCGCCGGACTCGGCCTTGTAGGTCTGGTAGTCGCCATCCGGGGTCTGGTTCATGATGTCAACCAGGGCGTTGGTCTTGTCTGCTTCGAGCAGGGCATCCCACTCGCGGCCCCAGGCAACCTTGATGACGTTCCAGCCTGCACCGCGGAAGAAGGCTTCCAGTTCCTGCATGATCTTGCCGTTGCCTCGGACCGGGCCATCGAGGCGCTGCAGGTTGCAGTTGATGACGAAGTTCAGGTTGTCCAACTTCTCGTTGGCGGCCAGCTGCAGGAAGCCGCGCGACTCCGGCTCGTCCATTTCGCCATCGCCGAGGAAGGCCCAGACCTGCTGGTCCGAGGTGTCCTTGATGCCGCGGTTGTGCAGGTAGCGGTTCAGCTGCGCCTGGTAGATGGCGTTGGCCGGGCCGATGCCCATCGACACGGTCGGGAATTCCCAGAAGTCAGGCAGGGAACGCGGGTGCGGGTAGGAAGGAAGCGCGTGGCCTTCCTTCGACTTCTCCTGGCGGAATCCGTCCATGTCCTCTTCGGACAGTCGGCCTTCGAGGAAGGCGCGGGCGTACATGCCCGGCGAAGCGTGGCCCTGGAAGAAGACCTGGTCGCCGCCGCCTGGGTGGTCCTTGCCACGGAAGAAGTGGTTGAAACCTACTTCATACAGGGTCGCCGCACCAGCGTAGGTGGAGATGTGTCCGCCAACGCCGATGTTCGGGTTCTGCGCGCGGTGCACCATGATGGCGGCATTCCAGCGCATGAAAGCGCGGTAGCGGCGCTCGATGGCCTCATCGCCGGGGAATTCTGGTTCCTGGTCTACAGGAATGGTGTTCACGTAGTCGGTGGTGGTCACGTGCGGCACGCCCACGGACTTGGCACCTGCGCGCTGCAGCAGCGAGCGGATAATGAACTGGGCACGCTCGGTGCCCTGGGTTTCTACGAGGGAGTCAAACGAGTCCATCCATTCCTGAGTTTCCTCAGGATCCCGATCGGACAGCTGGTAAGTCAACCCGCTACGGATCTGGGAGATGTGTTCCTCTACAGCCACTGAAGCTCCTTGATTGAATTGCGGCTCCGACGCTGTGCAGTTTTGCGCTGCGGTGCACCGGTATTGGGACAACGGGTGCAGTAACACTGGAATGATGTGCACTGCCGGTTCATATGCAACTCTAGTGTCAAAAGCTCATCTTTGGTGTCGTGATTTCGAGCGCAAACGGGCTAAAATCGGATATTTGAAGTGACTTAGGCAACTGTGTATGGGGGCTATCTACAATATGGTCGTGTCACTATGGTGCGGGTCACGGGAATTCGGGTTATATTTGTTCGGCGTGTTATCGCTGCAGCGCTTGAACGGAAAGGCAAAACCGTGTTTCGTTGGTAGTAACGCTTTGCACCAGCAGGAGGAATGAAGTGAGCGACGCCGTATCGGCAAACTTGGAGCCCGCCAAAAAATTGGGCTTCGCCAATGAAGACCTTATTCAGGAACTGGGTTATGACGATGACGTGGATTACGATCTGCGCGATTCGATCGAGGACCTGATTGGTTCAGAGCTGCTCACCGAAGAGGACCATGACGTTGTCGACGCAGTCATTTTCTGGTGGCGCGACGGCGATGGAGACCTTGTTGACGCATTGATGGACGCGCTGAACTGCTTGGATGAGAAGGGCGTCGTTTGGCTGCTCACTCCGAAGCAGGGCCGCGAGGGACATGTATCGCCATCGCTGATCCAGCAGGAGGCCCCATCGGCCGGCCTGCACGTAACTACTAGTGAAGGTGTCTCGGAGGATTGGTCCGCAATCCGCCTCGCCCCGCGTAAGAAGAACTAATGATCCAAGCAGGTTCACGCCTGTTCGACTTCTCGCTGGAAAATCAGTACGGCGAAACGATAACCAGTACCGGGCTGTCCAAAGGCCGGGTGCTGGTTGTCTTTTATCCCTGGGCGTTTTCACGGGTATGCGGGTCGGAACTGGTGACACTCCAAGAGCACTACGAATTCTTCGAGCGGCATCAGGTGCGCATCGTTGCCATTTCAGTGGACCATAAGTTCACCCTGCGCAATTACGCGCAGTCCCTCGACCTTCAATTCGAGCTGCTGGCCGACTTCTGGCCACACGGGGCAGTGGCCCAACAGGCCGACGCCTTCGATCACGAACGCGGGGTCGCAACGAGGCTGTCGCTGTACCTGGTCGACGGTGAGGTGCGCGATATTTTCCGCAGCGAGATGACCCAGCCAAGAAGTGTCGAAGACTATAAGGCGGCGGTGGAGCGCAGCGCTTAGCCTGCCGATGGTAACTGTGTTCTGGTTCACTGGAAAAATCAGCTCCTCGATTTGCCTGTGTGCAGATACCTGTGTAGAGTTATTCCTCGTTGGCTTGCAAAAGCGAGCATGGTAAGGGCCTTTAGCTCAGCTGGTAGAGCGTCACGTTTACACCGTGAATGTCATCGGTTCGATCCCGGTAGGGCCCACCAAATAAGAATCCTCGATCCGTTCCGGATCGAGGATTTTTGTTGTCGGCAGATTATTTTGCCAGTCGGACGATGCTTGTGGTGCCCAAGATGCTGGCTTCGTAGGATATTTCATTCTCGGTGAAGGTGAACTCCTTGGTATCGTTGCCCGAGACCATCATGGCGTTTTCAGTGGCCTTCTTATCGCGCTTGGAGGTCCAGGTGTAGGGTTCGGCTGCATTCACGGGTGCCTCGAAGCTGCCAACCCAGTACAGAGATTTGGTATCACCATTATTCATCACCCAATTGATGGTGATGATGTCGTTGTCGATCACCGCTTCCTGGTATGAGTCATCGCTCATGGAGTTGCTTTGCGTCCAAGTCCCGGTCAGGTCGGCAGGTTCTGGTACCACATTTTCGGCGGACGGGGACTGAGGTGCCGCACCGGTTCCGATGGGCTTCGAAGCGCAGCCGGAAATGAGCAGGCTTAGGGCAAGGGTGGCAATTGCGAATTTCTTGTTCATGCATTCATCCTCTCCCGTGCCTGCGACAGAATGGGAAGAATGGTTCTAAAGGTTGCCTCGCGGGTGACACTCGGCACTCTTTTGGCAAAACGTCCATATCAAGTTGCCAAGTCAGTACGGGATGCATTAGATTATTACTTGTTGCAGCGGAGGGATGAAGGAAAGCAATTTCCGAGTTCACCCATTGCAGGAGGGCCTTTAGCTCAGCTGGTAGAGCGTCACGTTTACACCGTGAATGTCATCGGTTCGATCCCGGTAGGGCCCACCACAACGAAGACCGTTTCAATCACTTTTCACAGTGATTGAAACGGTCTCTTCTCGTTTTCTGGACGTGGCCGTCGAATCGCCGAAGTCCGCTGAAGGTGCGAAACTGGATTCATGACTGCACCAGAAGAAAACCTTTGGCTCGCCACCGTGCGCAAGAACCCGGACCACTCGCAGAACTTCGCCCAGCGCTGGCGCACACTCGCCGCCGAAGGCCAGGATATTTTCGGAGAAGCACGCGCCGTTGACGCAATGGTTGCCCGCGGCAGCAGGATCCTGGATGCCGGATGTGGAACCGGGCGCATCGGCGGCTGGCTTTCCGAGCAAGGACACCACGTCGTGGGCGTCGACCTCGACCCGCACCTCATCGAAGTTGCGCGAATGGAGTACCCCAATGCCCAATGGCAGGTCGGGAACCTCGCTGAATTCACAGTTGCTGATGAAGCGGGGGAGAAGCAGGAATTCGATCTGATTGTCTCCGCCGGCAATGTTGTCACTTTCCTATCCGAGTCCGAACGCCTTCCATCACTGCAGCAGCTGCGCGAGCACTTGGCGTCGGACGGACGCATGATCATCGGCTTCGGTTCCGGACGAGGGTACGAGTTCGTTGACTTCGAATCCGATGCCATAGAGGCGGGGTTGGTAATTCGGCAACGCTATTCGACATGGAACTTCCATTTGCCTGCCGACGATTTCCTAGTGGCCGTGCTCGGACGCAAATAGTTGCAAGCAGTTAGCCGCGCTGCAGGAAAAATTATTTGCGGTTCATTGCATGGTGCAAAGCCTCGTGAACTACCTCTGGCCTGTGCCTTCTGCTGTTGTATGGAATTTCCCGGGACTTAATTCTGTCCCGCGGTCAGAACGCGCCTCTTGCGGCTAGTGGGTGGCAGGGCTATCGTAGACTTTGCAAGGCAAAGTGGTTTTCATTACGTATCGCTTTGCGTCTCGGAAACGGCACACGCCGGAGGAGGCAGACCGTCATGGACAGCGGGAATAACAAGGAAATCGACCCGGCTCGCATTCTGCAGGGAATCGAGGAGGACGCACAGCAAGCCCGTGAGGGCATGAGCCCGAACCAGCATCTGCTGTTTTCAATCTGGGGTGGCGCATGGATCATTGCCTTCCTCGGCCTCTACTTCGCGTTGGCGCCGCAAGGTTCGCCACTGCTGCCTGCAGCGGTTGGTATCGGCATCGCGGCTGCCGCATTTCTCATCGCCATCGTGATATCAGCAGTGCATTCGGCCAAGCGCGGCTCGGGGACCAAGGGGCCATCGATGGTTCAAGGCGCTATTTATGGCAACACCTTCAGCCTCGGCATGATCATCACCGCCCTGCTGGGGTGGCGGCTGCATGCCGAAGGGCTGAGCTCCATGGGCATGGTCACTTTTGCTCTCAGCAGCTTGTGCCTGGTCATCGGCGTATTGGTGGTTGCCGGCTCGCTGCTCTTCAATGACCGGACCCAGCTGATTTTCGGAGCCTGGATCCTGGCCATTGCGCTGTTGTCGCTGGCTGCACCGGCGCCATTGAATCTCCTGGCTGGAGTGCTGGGCGGCTTGGGCTTCATTGTGCTGGGCCTGCTACACGTCAGCAAGCCGGAGCTGGTTTCAGGTTCGTTGATCCGAGGCGGGCATGCAGGAGCTTGACCCGGTCATCCACGCCCAAGCGCGGCTGAGGACCGTAACGGTTCTGGATACCTTGGGTGCAGGGGACAGCATCTCGTTTCCCAAGCTGCAGGGCCTGCTGTCGATGACATCAGGAAATCTGGCAACGCACCTACGCAAACTGGAAGAAGCCGGGTACGTGGCGGTGGACAAAGTCCTGGAAGGGCGGAATCCGGTGACCTACATCGCTCTGACGCGTGCTGGGCGAACTGCCTTTGAGGACTACAAGGAACAGCTTCGCTCCTTGCTGAACTCGGTGTGACCGTATACCTGAGCCGCGATTATCGGAATGCCTCGGGGATCGTGACCAAAGGCCGCAACCACGAGCTCCGTTGCCGGGCGGCATGGGAACCGCGCGTGAGCAATACCGCTGCGAGTGTCCGGATTGCCAGATCTGCCGACCCCTGCCAGGCCTGCCGGGGCGATACTAGTTGCAGAGCTGTTCGAGGACCCTTGCCACCGGAATCGAGCTGTCAGGTTCGGAGACCAGGCGCCGGGCAATTCGCTGGGCGCCGCTATCCAGATCCTCGTTGGCCAGGACCTCATCAATCGAGGCCGCTAGGCGCCGTGCGGTCAGTTGCTTGTAGGCAATGGGCTGAGCGGCAGTGTCGAGCTGGTGGATGCGCTGGGGCCAGAACTGCTGGTCGATGAAGATCGGTACTGGAACTGCTGGGACACCAGCCAGCAGCCCTGCAGCCGTGATGCCTGCCCCGGCATGGTGCACGACGGCCGCCATCTGCGGAAACAGCCAATGGTGCGGAACTGCGCCAATGCCCAGGACTGAGGGTCCGTCGATTTCCGGTTCCCCTTGCACGATGATGCGTCTTCCAGCGCGCTGGGCAACATCCATGATGAGGCCCGTTCCAGTGCCTGCGTGCTGCCGAAGCCAATGAAGACCGGAGGTGGGCCATCGTTGAGGAAGTCGAGCAGTCGCTGTGATGGGGTCCATGTCGGATCGGCCGGCGGTTGGCAGTACCCGCAATTGACGATCCCTTCATGCCAGTCAGCGGGACGCGGAACGACTAGTGAACTGAAGCTGTGGAGGATGGGGACCGGAAGCTGCGCGCTGACCCCAACGCCATGGGCGCGTACGCCGTGCTAGGTTCGTTGGGCTGCAGGTGCGCGCCGATCGCAGGGATCGCCATGGCCTCGGCTATGTCATAGGCGTAGAGTGCTACCGCATAGGCCATGATGATGTCGGCACCGTGTTCGGCCGCGGCGATCGTTCCGGCTGCTGCCAGTTCGAAATAATCTTTGAGCGCCCGCATGCATTAGCGCAGATCCTTGGTGCTGGCTTTGGCGCCCGGGGTGCCGGCTTGACCAATGCACTCATGTCCCCGGACGGCTCCCGGAAGCGGCAGCCTGCGGTAACGACCAGGTCCTTGTCAGCAGGGTTTGCCGCAATGGAGACATCGATGCCGTGGGCCGCCAGGCTCTGGCCATGGCCAGCCATCGGCGCGACGTCGCCGCGTGTTCCTGGTCCGATCATCAGCAAGCGTATGGATTCGCCTGTAGCACTAATAGCGAACGATGTTCGCAATTAACTACACACCGGAGATTGGCGCATCGTGCGCCATGCGGTAAAGAAGCAGCAATGCCAGGAATCCAGCCTCACACCGGACCCAAGCCCCGGCACTCCAAGACTAAGATCGCCCTGGCGGCGATTGCACTGGCCGATGCCGAGGCATGGCGTCGGTATCAATCAGGGCCGTAGCTGCCAAGGTCGGAGCTGCCCCTGCATCGCTCTACCGCTATCTGGACTCCCACGAGGAACTCAGCGGTCTCATGGTGGAGCAGATCAGCGCTGAATATGAACTCGAGTCTCCCACCGGTTCCGCAGCCCACCAGCTTCTGGGCCTGGCCACCCAGGGGTTGCGGATCATGCGCCGGCATCCGTGGACCCCTGGGCTAGCCATGGGCAAGCATGCCACGGGCCCGAGCACTTTGGCCTACCTGGAGCGCGGATTACCTGCCCTGGATGGCAGCGGGCTGGATGCGGGTGCCAAACTGCAGTGCCTGGCCATGCTCAATGCCATGGCTGTGGCATTTGCGCTGAATGAGCAGGAACAGCAGCAGCCCCAGGATTCAGCGGCACTGTTCACGCAATTGGAAACGGGCAGCTACCCGCACCTGTCAGCTGCGCTGGCCCCAGCGGCAACGCCCGTTAACCAGCGAGCAGCCTTCGAGGACGCAATCATGAACTATTTGCGTGGCGCCGTCATTATTCGCAACTAGCCAGAAAGCCATTCTGCGAAATTTTTCTAGGCGGAGAAGGGTCACTGTGGAACTATGAGTCCATAGCGTTATTGCCTAGAACCAGGAGCTGAGATGACTGCGCCCAGCGAAGCAAGCATGAAGGAAATCCACGAGCTCATCGCCGTGGACACCACGAGCCGCGACAGCAACCTCCCACTCATCGAGAATGTGGTGAAGAAGCTGGACGCCTACGGCATCAGCTCCCAGCTGATCCACAACGACGAAGGCACCAAAGCCAACCTGTTGGCCACCATCCCCGCGGCCGATGGGACGCGCACCGGCGGCATCGTGCTCTCCGGGCACACCGACGTGGTGCCGGTGGACGGCCAGGACTGGAGCAGCGATCCGTTCGATGCACAGGTGCGCGACGGCAAGCTCTATGGCCGCGGCACCTGCGACATGAAGGGCTACCTCGGGGTGATCCTCGCCAAGCTGGACCAGCTCACCAGTGCAAAACTTGCCGAGCCAATCCACCTAGCCCTGTCCTACGACGAAGAAGTCGGCTGCGTCGGCGCGGTGTCGCTAGTGCAGAAGATCGTTGACCAGAACCTGGCACCGCGCGGATGCTTCGTGGGGGAGCCGTCGAGCATGCGGGCCATCCGCGGGCACAAGTCGATGAATGTTTTCCGCGCCGAGTTCAACGGTGTCGCCGCCCACTCCTCGTTGCCATCCGAAGGCGTCAACGCCATTTCCTACGCGCTGCGCTTCGCGAATTTCGTCGAAGAAGTTTCAGCCGAGCTGCGCAGCAATGGTCCGCGCGATGAATCCTTCATCGAACCGACCACCACCATGAACGTGAACAAGTTCGAGGGCGGCATCGCGGTGAACACCATTCCCTCGCAGGCAGTGGTCCACTTCGAATACCGCTCGCTGGCGGTAGTGGACCGCGAGGCGCTCACCGGACGCTTCCGCGACGAAGCGGCCAAGCTGGAGGCCGAAATGCGCGAGCAGAACCCGGCCTGCTCAGTGAAGCTCGCCCAGCAGGCAGGAGCTCCGGGTCTGGATACCGCACCCGATGAAGAAATCGTGTCCTTCGCGGCCTCATGCGGCGCCATTGCCACCGATGAAAAGGTCACCTATGGCACCGAAGCCGGGCTGTTCGCGGCGGCAGGCATTCCCACCGTGGTGTGCGGTCCCGGCGATATCGCCCAGGCGCACGCTCCGGACGAGTACATCGAGCTGGAGCAGATCGTGGCCTGCGAGAACTTCATTGATTCGCTGATTGCAAAGGCCAGCTCATAAGCACCGGAGCCGTGGCTACGCCAGAACAGATCGCCAAGGCGCGCAAGGCCGTCATCTCCAGTTCCATCGGCGCGGCCCTTGAATGGTTCGACATCATTGTCTATGCCACCTTTGCAACCACGATCGCCAAGGTGTTCTATCCGGAATCCGATGGCACGTTCGCGCTGATTCTCACTTTCGCCACCTTCGCGATTTCCTACGTGATCAGGCCCTTGGGAGGCATGGTGCTGGGCAGCTATGCCGACCGCAAGGGGCGCAAGAGCGCACTGACCCTGACGCTGGGGTTGATGATGCTCGGAACGCTGATCATGGCCGTGGCGCCGCCCTATGAAGTGGCGGGCGTGGCGGGTGCCTTGATCATCCTGCTCTCGCGGTTGATCCAAGGATTCTCCGCCGGTGGCGAGTTCGGCACGGCCACCGCGTTCCTCATCGAAACCGCACCGCATAAGAAAGCGTTCTACTCTTCGTGGCAAGTCGCCAGCCAGGGTGCGTCCATGCTGCTGGCCTCGGCCTTCGGCTATTTCCTGACCACGGGCTTGAGCCAGGAAGCCCTGGAGAGCTGGGGCTGGCGCGTGCCGTTCTTCGTTGGCCTGCTGATCGGGCCGGTCGGCCTGTACATTCGCGCAAAGCTGGAGGAAACCGAGGAGTTCATTTCCACGGCCAAGGAGAAATCGCCGCTGGGCACGCTCTTTGTCCAGCACTACGGACGCGTGCTCGCCGCGGTGGCAACCATTGGCGTGGCCACGATTTCGGTGTACATGATCCTGTACATGCCGACCTTCGCCGTCACGAACCTGAAGATCCCCGCCGATGCAGCCTTCCTGGGTGGAATCTCGGCGGGCATCATCACGCTGTGCGGTGTTCCGCTGGTGGGCCATCTGGCCGACCGGATCGGCCCGGCAAGGGTGATGACCTATGCGGCAGTGGCAGCGTTCGTGCTGGCCTACCCGTTGTTCAAGCTGATGACTTCGAAGCCGAGCGTCATCGTGATGGTGATCGTGATTGCGGTGCTTGGCGTGATCATGTCCTTCTACTTCGGCCCGCTGCCGGCGTTGCTCTCAAACCTCTTCCCGGCTGCGATCCGCGGTTCGGGCCTGTCGGTGGCGTACAACGTGGGCGTAACCCTCTTGGGTGGCATTGCCCCGCTGGTGCTGACCTGGCTGCTTGACGTGACCGGGTCGCTGGATGCGCCCAGCCTGTACTACATGGCGATTGCCGTGATCTCGCTGCTCGGACTGGTTGTCGTGCGCAAGCGCTACGGCCAGCGCTAGCCAGCATAGTAGCGGATGCATAAAAGCGATCGCCGCAAGCTTCTTGAAGAAGCTTGCGGCGATCGCTTTTAACAACTGGCCGGCACGGTTACAGGGCTACGAGAAGCACTGCCGTCCAATGGCAGAGGAAGGCCATGACGGTGCAGGCATGGAAGAGCTCATGGAAACCGAAGACCTTGGGCAGGGGATTAGGCCGTTTGGTGGCGTAGAACACCGCACCAACCGTATATGCCACGCCTCCTGCAAGAATCAGGATCATCACCGCGGGGTTCGCTGCCCAGAACGCTGGCAGCTGCATCAACGCGCCCCAACCGAGCAGGATGTAGAGGCTGACCCCTACCCAGCGCGGTGCAGCTGGCCAGAAGGACTTGATGGCGATCCCGGCCAATGCTCCGGCCCAGATGATCGACAGGACGATGATCGCCTGCCGGCCCGGCAAGGTCAGCGCTGCGACCGGGGTATAGGTGCCGGCGATGAGCAGGAAAATGTTCGCATGGTCGGCTCGGCGGAAGAGGCCCATAACCTTGTCCGTCCAGTTCCCGCGGTGATATAGCGCAGAGGTGCCAAAGAGCAGGATCGAGCAGAGAGCAAAGACGGCGGTGGTCCATTCGGCCAAGCGCCCGTCGGCCAGCACGATCAGCACCAGGTTCATGATGATGATTCCTGGGGTGGACCAGGCGTGGATGAGTCCGCGCCAGCGCGTGCGTTCGGTGCCGATGTGCGCGAAAGTGCGGGCTGCCCGGACTGTGCTTGGAGCGGGGAGTGGTGCGGTAGCCATGGCCGTCCTTAATGTGGTGCTCGGGGATTAATCCCCCGTGTTCGAATTCTACGGCAGATTACTGGTGGGTAGCTGTGGCATTCGCCAGCACATGGCAAAAGAGAACCCGCCGATGGGCAGCGGGAGCTGCCCATCGGCGGGTTCAACTGTCTGGCTAGACGGGGCTAGCGATAGCGAAGCTGGATTAGCCGCGCTTTTTGGTGATGAATCCCCAGATAACCAGTACGATCAGTGCGCCGCCAATGGCAAGAAGCCAGCTTGAGATGGAGAAGAACTCATCCACGCCCTTGCCGAAGAGTGCGCTTCCGATCCATCCGCCTAGCAGAGCGCCTACGACGCCCAGAATGAGGGTAGCGATCCAGCCGCCACCTTGCTTGCCGGGCAGAATGGCCTTTGCGATCGCTCCGGCAATCAAGCCCAATACGATCCATCCAATGAATCCCATGATTCGCTCCAATGGTCAGACTGTGTAGTGGTCGGGTTCGATCCACCTAAAACGAGACAATACATGGGTTTGAGCAGGTGATCTACGAAAATCGCAGCGAAATTCAGGGTTTTCATAGACTTGGTTCAAGCATCGATTGAAGGATTGGCATGATTTCCTGGAAATATACTGGCTGACCAGTGAGTTTGCGTGGATCAAGCAAATTCTCCGCGACATTTGTTGACAGTAGCCCAGCTCACTCTTAGTCTAGTTAAATCATATTTTATGGAACTAGAATATCCATAAGTCATATATTAGTTTGCACGCAACGGAGTGAATGCATGAATCAGCAAGTCCCGCCCATTGTGGTGATGGGTGTTTCGGGCAGCGGCAAAACCACCATCGGCCAACTGCTCGCCGACCGGCTGGAGCATGAATTCATCGATGGCGACAGCCTGCATCCCAAGGCCAACAAGGAAAAAATGGCTGCCGGCCAGGCGCTGGATGACGCTGATCGCGAGCCATGGCTGGAACTGATTGGAACGAAGCTGGCCGAAAGCAATCAGCGCCAGGCGCCGCCGGTGATCGCCTGCTCCGCGCTCAAGCGAAGCTACCGGGATCTCATCAGGCGCCTGGCACCGGCGACGGTTTTCATCCACCTTGCCGGTGGCCCGAACTTGATTCGGGATCGGATTACTGCGCGTTCGCACGAGTACATGCCGGCCAGCCTGCTCAACAGCCAGCTGGCCACACTCGAAGTACCGGACCCGGACGAACCGGTGCTCAGTGCCGATATTGCCGACAGCCCTGAGGAGATCGTCAGCCAATTGGCCGCAAAGCTCACTTCGCCGAACGCTCCTCGTGCGGCGCACTGACATCAATCCGCAAACCCCCAAGGCAAAGGCCTCCCATTGATCAAGGAAGACAATGACAAGCGAACTTGAACTGAACTGGACGCTGGGCACGCCCGGCCTGCTGCTACTGGCGGTCGCCGCGGTAGCGCTGCTGTTGCTGCTGATCATCCGCTTCCGCGTCCATGCGTTCCTCGCACTGGTACTCACCAGCTTGCTGACCGCCGTAGCGTCGGGCATCCCCGCTGAATCGGTCATTACGACACTGACCGGCGGCTTCGGATCCACTTTGGCCAGTGTGGCACTGCTGGTCGGCCTGGGTGCAATGCTCGGACGCATGCTGGAAACCAGCGGCGGTGCTGATGTGATGACCAGCTGGCTGATCTCCAAGTTCGGCGAGAAGCGCGCGCCACTGGCCTTGTCGGTGGCCTCGCTGCTCTTCGGCTTCCCGATCTTCTTCGATGCTGGACTGGTAGTCATGCTGCCGATCATCTTCACTGTGGCCCGCCGCCTGGGCGGTTCGCTGCTGCTCTACGCAATCCCCTCGGCCACCGCTTTCTCGGTGATGCACGTATTCGTGCCGCCCCACCCTGGACCGGTGGCCGCGTCCGGCCTTCTGGAAGCCAACGTCGGGCTCGTGCTGGTGCTCGGCCTGATCGTCGCGATCCCGACCTGGTTCGTTGCCGGGCATCTGTTCGGAAAGTTCGTCGGCAAGAAGTTCGATATCCCGGTCCCGAATATCCTAGATGCGGCTCTGGGCAACGGGGCATCGAAGGACGAGTTCAAGTCCTTGCCGTCGGTGGGCACGGTATTCAGCCTGCTGCTGCTCCCGCTGCTGCTGATCTTCATGAATACGGGCTTGAACATGCTCGGCTCCGCAGGCGTCGTGGATGCGGAATCCGCCTGGGTGCGCTGGCTGCGCCTGCTCGGCGAGACCCCGGTGGCCCTGCTTATTACGGTGCTGTTGGGCATCTTCCTGCTGGGATTCCTCAAGGGCAAGGACAAGACACTGACCGAAACCGTCGTGGACTCGGCCTTGGGCCCGGTCTGCTCGATCATTTTGATCACCGGCGCCGGCGGCATGTTCGGCGGCGTGCTGCGGGCGAGCGGTATCGGCAACGCTATCGCCAGCTCGCTTGAATCGGTGGGCATGCCGTTGATCGTCGCCGGCTTCCTGATCGCCGCCATCGTCCGCCTGGCCCAGGGTTCGGCCACGGTGGCGCTGACTACGGCGGCCGCCATCGTCCAGCCCGCGGTGCTGGCCGATTCCTCGCTGAGCGCCTTCCAGGTTGCCGCCATGGTGCTGGCACTGGCTGCGGGCTCGGTCTTCGCCGGACACGTCAATGATTCGGGCTTCTGGCTGATCTCGCGCTTCCTGGATCTCGATGTGCCCACGACCTTGAAGGTGTGGACTGTTGGCCAGGCGCTGGTTTCGGTGGTCGGCTTCGCCTGTGTCATGGTGTTCTACGGCCTGGCGACCGCGCTGGCCTAAAGCGAGCTCGGGCTAAGCAAAGAATCCGCCGGGGCAGCGACGCAGATCGCTGCCCCGGCGGATTCTTAATGCGATGCGGGATAGCCTGGCTACTGGGAGCTCTTGGCCGGATCCACGAACAAGCGCGGTGCTCCGTCCCAGAGGCTGCAGATCTCGTTGTGCGTCCGGCGCATGATGCTTTCCATATTCTTCCGCGCACTGGCGGCATCCGAATTGGAGATCGCATCCGCGACCGACTGGTGCCAGAGCAGGGCTTCTTCGTGGGGACGTTCGGGCATCAGGCCCAATTCGGTGCGGCCACGCAGGATCGCTCCGATCGGGGTGGCGAGATTCGCGAACATCTCGTTGCCCGAGGCGGCCAGCACCACCGCATGGAATCGGATATCCAGCTCCAGGAATCGCCGCAAATCACCTTGGCGTCCGTAATGGTTCATCTGCGCGGAGAGCATCATCAGCTCCTTGCGCATCGTTTCGGGGGCGAACTCGGCCGCCAGTTCCGCGGCCATCGGCTCGACGGAAATGCGCAGTTCGGTCAGTGAGCGCAGCTGCGCGCCCTTCTGGTCGCTGGCCAGCCGCCAGCGGATGACATGATCGTCGTAGGGGTTCCAGCTCTCGGCGCCGAGCACTCGAATACCTACCCGCTTGGTGCTGTTGACTAGGCCGCATTGAGCCAGGACCCGGATGGCTTCACGGATCACCGAGCGCGAGACCTGCAGCTTCTGTTCCAGGTCGGCGGCGAGGATAATGGAGCCGCGGGGAATTTGCCCGCTGATAATGCGGGAGCCGAGGTGCTCAACCACATGAGCGTGCAGACTTGTTGCCATGGGGTTCAGTTTAGCCAATGGCCTGCGTCAAATCAGGCCAAGGCAAGTCGATCCCCGAAATAAATATGCTTTAACTTTTGCGAACCGCTGTAAATCACGGCCCTCGCCCTTGTAGGATGGAAGGGTCACGTGGCCGTGAACAGGGATCGTGACTCATCCGGTCTCTGCTTGGCGGTCCAACTCCCCGTAATCGATGGAGACTTATTTTTATGCCTGCACAGATTGGTGTCACAGGTCTGGCCGTCATGGGCGCAAACCTGGCCCGCAACTTCGCCCGCAACGGATATACCGTCGCCCTGCACAACCGCTCGGTCGGCAAGACCGACGCGCTGCTCGAAGCGCATGGCGATGAAGGCGATTTCATTCGCACCGAAAGCTTGGAAGAACTGGTTGCAAACCTCGAAACGCCGCGCCGCGTGCTGATTATGGTCAAGGCCGGCTCTCCGGTGGACTCGGTCATCGACCAGCTGGTGCCGCTGCTTGAAGAGGGCGACGTGGTCATCGACGCGGGCAACTCGCACTACACCGACACCCGCCGCCGCGAAGCCTCCCTGGCCGAAAAGGGCCTGCACTTCGTGGGCATCGGCGTCTCCGGCGGCGAAGAAGGCGCGCTGCTGGGCCCATCGATCATGCCAGGTGGATCCGCCGAATCATACAAGTCGCTGGGCCCGATGCTGGAGAAGATCTCCGCGAAGGCCGACGACGGCGCACCGTGCTGCGCCTGGATCTCCACCGACGGTGCAGGCCACTTCGTGAAGATGGTCCACAACGGCATCGAATACGCCGACATGCAGGTCATCGGCGAAGCCTACGACCTGATGCGCAACGCCGCAGGCATCGAGCCGGCCAAGCAGGCAGAGATCTTCAACGAGTGGAACCAGGGCGAGCTGTCCAGCTTCCTGATCGAGATCACCGCCGAAGTGCTGGGCCACGTCGATGCATCCACCGGCAAGCCGCTGGTCGATGTCATCCAGGACTCCGCAGGGCAGAAGGGCACCGGCCGCTGGACCGTGCAGTCCGGCCTGGACATGGGCTCGCCGGTATCGGCCATTGCCGAATCGGTCTTCGCCCGCTCGCTGTCCTCGCAGCGCGATATCCGCGCCGTGGGCCAGCAGGTGCTGACCGGCGAAACCGCCGAGGTCGCACTGCCGGAGAACTTCGTCGAGGATGTGCGCCAGGCGCTGTTCGCCTCGAAGCTGGTTTCCTACGCCCAGGGCATCGACATGCTCACCTCGGCTGCCGGCGAATACAACTGGGAGCTGAAGCTCGACGAGATCGCCGGCTTGTGGCGCGAGGGCTGCATCATCCGTGCGGCCCTGCTCAAGGACATCACCGCCGCCTACTCGGCCGGCGAGAAGCCTTCGAACCTGCTGTTCGCCCCGGCCTTCGCCGAGGCCATCAACAAGGCAGTTCCAGCATGGCGACGCGTGGTTTCCGTTGCTGTCCAGCTGGGCATCCCTGCACCGGTGTTCTCCTCGTCGCTGGCCTACTACGATGGCCTGCGCCGCGACCGCCTGCCAGCAGCCCTGACCCAGGGCCTGCGCGACTACTTCGGTGCGCACACCTACCGCCGCACCGACAAGGAAGGCACCTTCCACACGCAGTGGAGCGGTGACCGTACCGAAATCGCAGCCGAGGACACCCACTAATACCGGGATTTCCTCCAATGGCCTGCCCGAACTCGCTGGAGTTCGGGCAGGCCATTTTTTGCGCTCGAATGATCATGGATCAGCCGAATGTATTCCGCGCAGACGCTGATCGCGACGTAGTGCGGGCACTTGTCCGTCGCGTACCGGTTCGGCTTCAGGGCAGCGACAGCTGTCTGGCATGGAAAGTGAAGTGCAAGCTGGGGTAGGCATAGACGTCGGCCAAGCTCATGCGCTCATGGAAAAACGGATCCCACCGGCGCGGGAAGTCGACGCAGCGTTGCAGGTCCGCGATGTCTTCTGTTGCCAGCGTGGCCAGGATCGTTGCTTGGGTCCGCTCCAGCCGTGTGCGCATCCGGCGATGGTTGTAGACCGTAGCCGCCACGCAGGATCCGAGGTAATTCACCGGGTGGAACAGCCGCGTGCCGGAATTGAGCACCGCGCAGAAGGCCGAACGGATCCACGGCGGGCATTTGATCAGCAGATGCACCAGCGGGATGAGCGCGCGGACCACCATATAGCCGAAGACCATATGGAAGAGCAGCTGCTCGTTGCTCCAGCGGGTGCTTTCGCTGTGCTTGGCCAACGAGCTGCGATCGGCGCCAGACAAGAAGCCAGCCAAGGCAGCGGCATCACGCCGGTAGCTGGCGGCAATTTGTTCTCGAACCTGGTCCATCGGTCATCGCTCCGCGCAAGGAAGTCCCGAGCCCGTTGCCGGGATTCCATGGTAAACCCGTCTTCGCGCAGCGGCACCGTCTAGGAAGATGTGCTGCTAGTCCTCCAGCAGGTTCTCCGCGCACTGCAGCAAGCGGACTGCTTCGCCGGGGGAGATGCGCACCAGGGCGAAGGCCGCCACCACGAGCCCGGTAATGGTATCGCTGAGCAGGGCATGGCGTTCGGGTGAGAGCTCTGGGCAAACTGCCTTCAATCCGCGGCCCACGGCGCCATCGAGTTCTTCGCGGTAGGCGGAAATGACGGCAGCGATGTCGTTTTCGGCGGCAATCGGTGCGCTGGCGGTATTGATCAGCAGGCAGCCATGGGCCGCTGGCAGGGATTCGGGTTTCGCGAAGACGGCGGCAAGTCCGCGCAGGTAGTCTTCCAGCGCGTGGGCCGGTACGGGATCCTGGAGCAGTGGACGCAATCGCGGGCGGACGATCTCGTTGAGATAGCTGTCCACCGCTGCGTCGAAGAGGCCGCGCTTGGAGCCGAACGAGTTGTAGATGCTGGAGCGGCTCAGGCCGGTAGCGCTTTCAAGCTCTGGAATGGACGTGGCCTCGAAGCCCCGTGACCAGAAGACCGATCGGGCACTCTGGACGACTTTTTCCTTATCGAATGCAGATGTTCGCGCCATCACACCCATCCCCTCTTTTCGTAACGACCATTCCAGTATATATTGAAATGGTCGTTACAGAATAGTTGTTCCCCGCACATTAAGGACGCATCATGATCATCGCCGCGCAGATCTTCGCAACAGCATCCGCCCTGCTGCACATTTACATCTTCTCGATGGAGTCCCTGACATGGACCACCGCCAAGACCCGGTCGGTGTTCAAGACCAGCGAGGCTGAAGCGGAAGCGACGCGGGAGATGGCCTTCAACCAGGGGTTCTACAACCTCTTCCTGGCCATAGCGTCGATTGCAGGCGTGATCGCCTTGGGCCTGGGACACATGGCAGTGGGCGCTACCTTGGTCTTCGCCGGAACCGGCTCGATGCTGGCCGCCGCGCTGGTGCTGGCACTGGGCAGCCCTGGCAAAGCGAAGCTCGCCATCAAGCAGGGGGTATTGCCATTTCTGGCCATCGTCCTGCTGATCCTTGGGCTCGTGCTGGGCAACTAGTACGACACGAAGAATTCCACACGCTACCGAGACTTGAAAGAACTGGTAACCATGACCAAAGCAACCAGCACGCAGATCCTGCTCGCCTCCCGCCCCTCCGGCTGGCCGACCCACGAGAACTTCACCGTGCAGACCGTTGAGCTGCCGGAACTGAAAACCGGGGAAATCCGGGTGCGCAACGAGTTCATTTCGGTGGACCCTTACATGCGCGGACGCATGAACGACACCCGCTCCTACATTCCTCCGTTTCAGATCGGCGAGCAGATCCTCGGCGGAGCGATTGGCCGCGTGGTCGAGACCGCTGACGCGGCATTCCCGGCAGGCACCTTGGTCCAGCATCAGCTGGGCTGGTCGGACACCGTGCAAGCCGATTCGTCCAGCTTCAAGCCGGTGCCTGATCTGCCTGGGGTATCGTCATCTCTTCGTCTGCACATCCTGGGCATGACCGGGTTGACCGCCTACGTGGGCCTGAGCGCTATCGCAAATCTTGCAGAAGGGGAGACCGTCTTCGTCTCCGGTGCCGCAGGGGCAGTGGGCACTGCTGCCGGGCAGATCGCCAAGCTCATGGGAGCCAAGCGCGTCATCGGTTCGGCCGGCAGCGCCGAGAAGATTGAACTGCTGACCAGCAAGTACGGCTACGACGCAGCCTTCAACTACAAGGATGGCGACGTGCGCGGCCAGCTGGCCGCCGCAGCACCGGAAGGCATCGACGTCTTTTTCGACAACGTCGGCGGGGATCACCTCGAAGCCGCGCTGGCAGCTTTCAACGATGGCGGACGCGCAGCCCTGTGCGGCGCCATCGCCAGCTACAACACCACCGAGCCGGCTCCGGGTCCGCAGAACATGTCCAACCTGATCACCCGCGGGCTGAAGCTGCAGGGGTTCACCCTCTCTAGCTACCTTGATCTCGCCCCGGAATTCGGCGAGCGCATGGGCCAGTGGTTCTCCGAAGGCAAGATCGCCTACGACGAGACAATTGTTGACGGCATCGAGAATACCGTGGACGCCTTCCTGGGCATGATGCGCGGAGCGAACACCGGCAAGATGCTCGTGCGCATCTAGCCTCGGCCACGTGACGATTGCTCCGGTCCGAAGCCCAATCTAGGATCGGAGCATGAACGGATATGGTGGCGGCTGGGGCACTGGGCTGGGAATCGTGCTCGCGCTCGTCCCGCTGCTAACAGTAATCATCGCGGGCGCAGGCGTAGTCCTGGCCATGCGAACGCTGCGGCTGCGCTCGAAAGTGGATACCGCCGGTCAATGGTGGCTACGCGTCCAATACGCCATTGACCGGTGTTTGTCCCAGGACATCGTCGAGCAGAATGTCGGCACGTCGATGCTCGAGCATCTTCAGGGCGCAGGCCAGCCGCCCGAAGGCCTGGACGACGCGCAGCGCAGATCCTGGATGCGCGAGCATCAAGATAGCTGGGCGGTGCAGCCCGAGGACTTGGCGTTGATTCGCGATGTGGTCAAGGAGCTGGCACTGGACAAGTTCCATGCGCGAGACTCCATGGGAATTCGGAAGGACACTGATTCGCATGCCGAATACGACACGCTGCGTCGCCAAGCGCAGTTGGTCTCGAAGATCGATGCGAAACTGGGCACCCCAACGGACCCGGACATCCTGGAGATTCTTGCCGGCGGCTAGCTACCGCAGCATCCTCGCGTCGGTGATTTCCGGGGCGGCCGGGTCAACCTCGGTGGCTCCGTCGAAGTCGAAGCCGTTGCGTTCATAGAACCTGATGGCCCGCGGATTCTGGGCAGCCACCCAGAGCACGGCCGGCTCGTCGCCCAGCACTGCATCCAGCAGCGCTTGCCCAGTGCCATCCCCATGGAAGGCCTGCAGCACATACAGGTTGTACAGCTGCCGAGCCACGTCTTCGCGCAGGCCCTCGGTATTTCCCGTGGGCGGAGCCGAAAGTGCGAAGCCGACAAGCTTCCTGTCCTCGTTCTCCGCGACGCAGATCCGGAACAGCGGATTCGGGTCATCCAGCACCCTGGTCCACATGCCCAGGCGTTGCTCATCATGCGCGGAGTCGAAGAACCCGTCAGGCAGCAGATGCGTGTAGGTTTCCTTCCAGCACTCGACATGCAGCCGGGCCAACTCCGGCGCGTCAGCCGGCAGAGGTTTCCTGAGTTTCTGCGCCACGCCTATCCCCTGACGTAGGCGGCGAGGTGTTCGCCGGTCAGCGTGCCCGAGGCGGCAAGATCTGCAGGGGTCCCTTCGAAGACGATGCTTCCGCCTTCGTGGCCTGCTCCGGGGCCCAGGTCGATGACCCAGTCGCTGTGCGCGACGACTGCCAGGTGATGCTCGATGGCAATGACGGTATTGCCTTCGTCGACCATCTCGTCGAGCAGCCGCAGCAGGTTCTGCACATCGGCAATATGCAACCCGGTGGTTGGCTCATCAAGGACGTAGGTGCCGGCGCCTTGCCCGAGGTTGATGGCCAGCTTGATGCGCTGCCGTTCGCCGCCGGAGAGCGTATTCAGCCGCTGGCCCAGTTTCAGGTAGCCCAAGCCCACCTGGTTCAGCCGTTCCAGCATGGCCTTGGCCTTGGGCACCTTCAGCTGCTCCAAGGCTTCTTCCATGCTCAAGTCCAGGACTTCGGCGATGTTCAAGCCGTCCAGGGTGTATTCCAGCACTTCAGCTGTATACCGCTTGCCTCCGCACTGCTCGCACGGCAGGGCGACCCCGGCCATGGAGGCCAAATCCGTGTAGGTGTAGCCGACACCGTTGCAGGCAGGACAGGCGCCGGCCGAATTGGCGCTGAACAAGGCCGGCTTCACGCCGTTGGCCTTCGCAAAGGCGGCACGGATCGGATCCATGATCCCGGTGTAGGTGGCGGGGTTCGAACGCCGCGATCCGCGGATCGCCGTTTGGTCCACCACGGCAACATCCTCGCGCTTGGCGATCGTCGAGTGGATCAGCGTGGACTTGCCCGAACCCGCGACGCCGGTGATCGCGCACATCACGCCGGTGGGAATATCCACGGAAAGATTCTTCAGGTTATGCAGGGAGGCGCCACGCACTTCCATCGCGCCAGTGGCCTTTCGCGGGGTCGTATTGAGGGCGGCACGCGTCGTGAAATGCTTCCCGGTGAGAGTATCGCTGGCGAGCAGGCCATCCACGGCTCCGCTGTAGCAAATGGTGCCGCCGTGGGTGCCGGCGCCCGGACCCAGGTCGATGACGTGGTCGGCAATGCCGATGACCTCTGGCTTGTGCTCCACCACCAGCACGGTATTGCCCTTGTCGCGCAGGCCGGCCAGCAACCTGTTCATCCGCTGGATGTCATGGGGATGCAACCCCACGGTGGGCTCGTCGAAGACATAGGTGACATCGCTGAGCGCCGATCCAAGATGCCGAATCATCTTCACGCGCTGGGCTTCGCCGCCGGAGAGCGTGCCAGCCGGGCGGTCAAGCGAAAGGTATCCCAGGCCCAGATCCACCATGGATTCGAGCACGGCCTTCAAATTGGTGATCAGCGGTGACGCATCCTGAATCTGGATCTGATCCAGTGCGTCGAGCAGCTCGGACACCTGCATTGCCGTCATGTCCGCGATTCCCAGGGAATTGATCTTTGACTCGCGGGCCGCCGGTCCCAGCCTGGAACCGTCGCAGGCGGAGCAAGGGGCGGTCGTGGAGATCCGCTCGATCCACTCGCGGATATGGGCTTGCTTGATTTCCCTGCCCGAATGGATGTAATTGGACTTGATGCGGGTGATCAAGCCGGAGTAGCTCATGTTCGCGCCGTTGAGCTTGACCTTGCCCGCTTCCTCATAGAGCATGCGGTCCAGCATGGCCTTGGGCATGTCCCTGAGCTTCACGTCCAGGTCCGGCTGCGTGCCGGCGGTCAGCGTCTGCCACAGCCACGCGCCCGGGGCGAAGTTGGGCGCCTTGATGGCTCCCTCGTTCAGGGTCTTGTCCCAATCCAGCAGTTCATCAAGGTCGATGCTCGCCTCGGTGCCGAAACCCTCGCATACCGGGCACGCCCCCTGGCCGAGATTAAACGAATACGCGCCCGCGCCGCCGGCGCTCGGGGTGGAGTACCGCGAATACAGCACGCGCAGAAGCGAATAGGCATCGGTTGCCGTGCCCACGGTAGAACGCGAATTCGCGCCCATGCGTTCCTGGTCGACCACTATGGCCGTAGACAGATTCTCCAGCACCTCCACGTCAGGCCGGGGCATCGACGGCATGAAGCTCTGGATGAAGGTCGTGTACGTTTCATTGATCAGCCGCTGGGACTCGGCGGCAATTGTGCCGAACACCAGCGAGGACTTGCCTGAACCCGATACGCCGGTAAAGGCGGTGATGCGGCGTTTGGGAATATCGACGTCGACGCCCCGCAGGTTGTTTTCCCGTGCTTGGCGTACTCGGATCGTGTCATGGCTATCGGCAGGGTGCTGGCTCATGTCCCAAGCCTACTGACAAATGAGCACATCAGCACCTCGCCCGGGCCTGCCTGCTTGCAATTGCTGCCCCTTCCGGTGGAGGATCGAATTATCAGGGAATCAGCGATTCCTCGTCGAGAGCGGAGAATGCCATGCCGGATGCACCTCGGAAACTACTCAAGCTCAGCTCGGCCGCAGCACTGGCCGGCTGCCTCGCGCTCGCCGGTTGCGGCAGCACCTCCGGCGGCGCACCTAGCGAATCGCCCACGGATCCTGGAGTCAGCCCGACGCAAACCTCCTCCGCAACCGCATCCCCGAGCGAATCCTCGTCCGAGCCGACAGAGCCGGCAGCTTCAAGCACGCCGGCCGATGAGGAATCGGAGCAAACGGAAACGATCGGGGGACAGGAGCTGGGCAAGCTGCCGTCAAACGCCACCGAGTATGCCGACGCGCTGGTCGTTGCCTGGGGCAATGGGAACGAAGCCCAAATGAAGCAGTTGGCCACCGCCCAAGTGGTCGCATCCCTGACAGGGCATTCGGCGGCAGGTGGACCAAATTGGTCGCAAACCAGCAGCGACGCCGGAGCAGGGTCGGTGTTCGTGAGCTATGAAAATGCCGATGACGGGACTGTGCTGAACCTGCGGGTGCGAAACCAGGTTGTCGGCCAGGGCCATGAACAAGGCGTGGTTGAAGCAAGCTTCGAGTAGTCCACGGCGTCACACTAGCGCCATACCGCTTAATTGTGGCCAGACGCCCTCATCCGCTGAATCGCTGAATATTCATCTAGGGAACGGTCGATACCCCAGCAATCGAATCCAATGGGAGTCCTTGCGATTTCTGGCGGGAATTATTCGGCAGAAGCGCGAATTTCCGTAACACTTAAGCTAATCACAGGATTTCGGTGTAATAGAAATTACGCCTATCATGATTGAGGCGTGCGCCACGACACACCTGTGGCCGTCGCGCAGGGTGCTCCGATCCCTAACCGTATTTAAGGACTTTCATGAAGCTGCTGAAATCTATCCCACTGCTTGGCTGGGTGCTCGTTGCCATCGTGCTGGGCATCCTGCTTGGCCCGGTCATGCCGGTCTGGCTGGGAAGCGTATTCCTGACCTACAACTCGATCTTCTCCGGATTCCTTGGCTTCATCGTACCTTTGATCATCTTCGGCTTGGTCGCACCGGCAATCGCTGAGCTTGGCAAGGGCGCCGGCAAGTGGTTGGGCATCACCGCAGTCATTGCGTACGCCTCGACCTTGGCCGCAGGCCTGCTTGCCTACTTCGTCAGCCGCTGGCTGTTCACCAAGTCGCTGTCCGGCGGCGGCGTCGAAGAAGTTGGTGCAGGCGAAGGATCTGGTTTCGAGCCGTACTTGTCCCTGGTCGGCGAGGCGGGAGATTCCGCAACTGAAATCGTGCTGACTCCGTTGATGGGTGTGATGACCGCACTGGTGCTGGCATTCATGCTGGGCCTGGGGCTCACTGCCTTCCGTTCCACCGTGCTCTTCCGTGGTGCGGTGGAATTCCGCAGCATCATCGAAATGGTCATCCGCCGCGTGATCGTTCCGGCGCTGCCGCTGTTCATCTTCGGCATCTTCCTGGACCTGTCCGCCGCCGGTGACGCCGTCGTCGTGGTCCAGAAGTTCCTCTTCGTTGCAGTGATTTCCTTCGTGCTCACCCTGGTGGTCCTGCTGGCGCAGTACACGATCGCTGGCGCGATGAACAAGCGCAACCCGCTGGCCGCCCTGTGGGGCATGCGCAATGCCTACTTCACCGCATTGGGCACCTCGTCTTCGGCCGCAACCATTCCGGTGACCCTGGAATCGGCCAAGAAGAATGGCGTGGCCGACGCCGTGGCAGGCTTCGTGATCCCGCTGTGCGCCACGATCCACCTGTCCGGCTCGATGGTCAAGATCACCTGCTTCTCCATCGCAGTGCTCCTGCTGACCGGCGGCGACGTATCCTTCGGCGTATACTTGCCATTCATCCTGATGCTGGGCGTCATGATGATCGCCGCCCCGGGCGTGCCCGGCGGCGCTATTGCGGCCGCTGCTGGCCTGCTCTCCCAGATGCTCGGCTTCGGCGAGGTCGAGGTCGGCCTGATGTTCGCGGCCTACATTGCACTGGATAGCTTCGGCACCGCAACCAACGTGACCGGTGACGGAGCGTTGGCCATGATCATGCACAAGCTGACTCGAGGCAAGCTCGGCACCCAGCCGCAGGATCCCGAGGACGAAATCGTTGAACTGGCAGATGGCACCGAATCGGGGGAGCACAAGCTGGCCTAACCCGCTTGCCACGCAAGCATAAGCATCGATGCCCGGTACCAGACTCGCAGGTACCGGGCATCGATGCTTTGTTCTGCCGGCAAGCAAGCCGGCCCACGAAGAAACCCGCCCAGCGGCCGAACCGGAACGGCTCGGACGCTGGGCGGGTTTATCGCTGCAGTGGAAGCAGAAGTCCTAGATCCACATGGCCGGGTCGATGTACTCGGCCGGGTCCACCGCCGGCTTGTGCTCCTCGGGCCGGCGCGGACGGTTCTGCGCAGGGATTCCGGTGACGATCGACCCTGCCGGTGCATCCTTGACGACGACGGCGTTCGCGCCAATTGCCGAGTCGGCACCGATCACGATCGGGCCCAGGACCTTGGCTCCGGCGCCGATGACCACGCGGTCCCCGATGGTCGGGTGGCGCTTGACCTTGGCCAGCGATCGGCCGCCGAGGGTCACCCCGTGGTACAGCATCACGTCGTCGCCGATTTCGGCGGTCTCGCCGATGACGATGCCCATGCCGTGGTCGATGAAGAAGCGGCGGCCGATGGTCGCGCCGGGATGGATCTCGATGCCGGTCAGTGCGCGGTTCGCCTGGGATAGCAAACGCGCTGGCCATTTCAGCGCCGGGTTCTGCCACATCTTGTGGGCCAGCCGGTGCATCCAGATGGCGTGCAGCCCGGAATACACGAAGAAGTTTTCCGGATCGCTTCGCGCTGCCGGATCATGCTGGCGTGCGTTAGCCAAATCCTCACGCAGGCGGGAGATAAAACTCATGAATACTACCTTAATGGTTGCGGTTCGCTGCGGGACAATCCGCAGATGTCACACAGCAAATCGGCGCGAGCTGCACCGATAAAGGTCTCTCTATAGACCCAACGGTGGCTCACGCCGATTTATTCTGCTACTGCGAATCTGCTTAGCCGCGGATGTCGTCGAAGAGCAGCGTGGAGATGTAGCGCTCACCGAAGTCGGGGATGATCGCAACGATCTGCTTGCCTGCATTTTCCTCGCGTGCGGCGACCTGCACGGCGCCCCATACAGCTGCACCAGCGGAGATGCCGCCGAGGATGCCTTCCTTGACGCCCAGCGCGCGAGCGGTCGACACCGAATCCTCGATGCTGGCATCCAGGACTTCGTCGTACAGCTCGGTATTGAGTACCTCGGGGATGAAGTTCGCGCCCAAACCCTGGATCTTGTGCGGGCCCGGCTTTCCGCCATTGAGGATTGGGGAATCCTTCGGCTCCACTGCCACGATCTTCAGGTTCGGGTTCTTTTCCTTCAGGTAGCGGCCTGCGCCGGTGATCGTTCCACCGGTACCGATGCCCGCTACCAAGATATCGACCTTGCCTTCGGTATCTGCCCAGATTTCCGGACCAGTGGTGTCTGCGTGCACCTGCGGGTTAGCGGTGTTGGCGAACTGCTGCGCCCAGATGGCGTTATCGGTGGTCGCAACGATCTCCTTGGCCTTTTCCACGGCGCCGCGCATGCCATCGGCGCCCGGGGTCAGCACGATCTCGGCACCGAAAGCGCGCAGCATGACGCGGCGTTCGGTGGACATGGTCTCAGGCATGGTCAATACGACCTTGTAGCCGCGAGCCGCGCCAACCATGGCCAGCGCGATGCCGGTGTTGCCGGATGTGCCCTCGACGATGGTGCCACCTGGCTTCAACGCGCCCGATGCCTCGGCTGCATCGACGATGGCCACTCCGATGCGGTCCTTGACGGAGTTGGCCGGGTTGAAGAATTCCAGCTTCACGGCGATGTTGCCTGGCAGGCCCTCGCCGACGCGGTTCAGGCTCACCAGCGGGGTGTTGCCGACGACTTCGGTGACGTTGTTGTAGATCTTGCCCATCTTGTATGCAATCCTTACGTGACTCTATGCAGCCGCAGATAGTTGCGGCGAAATAACTGCTGGAATCTGGCGTATCCGCCGGACACCCATCGGGTTCACAACTAACCCTAATAGGCCTAAAGCGCGACTAGGCTTCGTTTAGCCATTGAGCGTAATATTTCCTGACCTTTGCGATCTTTGGATCGATAATCACCCGGCAATATCCGACTCCTTGGTTTTCGGAGTAATAATCCTGGTGAATTTGCTCGGCAGGATAGAAATCTTTCGACTCTTCCAGCGTGGTGACGATCGGATTGGGGTATACGCGCGAGAACTTGTCGATGGCGGCTTCGAAAAGCTCGCGCTGCGCATCGTCGAGCGGAAACATCGCCGAGCGGTACTGGGTTCCCACATCGTAGCCTTGGCGGTTCAGCGTGGTCGGGTCGTGCACGGTGAAGAACATGTCCAGGATGACGTCGGCCGGAACCACTTGCGGATCGAAAATCACCGCGACACCTTCGGCATGGCCGGTGGTGCCGGTGCAAACCTCGCGGTAGTTCGGATCCTTGGTATGGCCGCCGATGTATCCGGAAATCACCGCGTAGACGCCACGCGTTCGCTGGTACACGGCATCCAAGCACCAGAAGCAACCGCCAGCTAGCACGAAGGTGCTCAACTTGGTGTCCTGGACTTCCAGGGTCGGAGTGAATTGATGAGGTGACTGAAGGCTGAGAATACTCACACAGTTCACAACGTTGCGGCGTTGCATTCTGTTCCATCCTCATTTGCACCGCGTAGTCTGGTTGGTATGCAGAGCAAGGCAAATAACTCGCAAGACCTGGGGAAGAGCAACGTTTCCCCGGAGGCCTCGACGCTCAAGCCCGTTACCGAAGCAAAGCCAGAGCAGCCGGTGGAGGACGCCTCGGCTGCGCAGACCACCCTGGGTAACGTCCTTGAAGCCGCCGAGGAACTTTGGCCAAAGTCGTTGGCCGAGGATTGGGATGCCGTTGGGCTGGTCACCGGGCGAACCGGCCAGCAGATTTCCAAGATCGTGATGGCTGTTGATCCAACGCTGGAGGTGATCGAGGACGCAATCGAGCGTGGGGCCGATCTGCTGATCACTCACCACCCGCTGCTGTTGCGCGGAGTCACCCAGGTTGCCGGCACGACATTCAAGGGTGAGGCCATCCACCGCCTGATTGAATCCGGTACCGCGTTGCTGACCGCGCACACCAATGCCGACAGTGCCATCGGGGGCGTCAACGACGCGCTGGCCGATGCCTTTGGGTTGAAGGACTGCGTGCCGTTGGTGGAGTCCAAGGACGGGCTGCCCGAGGAAGGCCTGGGCCGGGTCGGCTTCTTGGAGAAGCCGATGAAACTCGACGATTTCGCGGAACGCGTCTACACCGTGCTGCCGGCCGTCGCCGGCGGAGTGCGCGTCGCCGGAGAACGCAACGGAATCATCCGGAAGGTTGCCCTGTGCGGCGGCGCCGGCGATTCCCTGTTCGATGCGGTGCGCTCGCACCAGGCCGATGTGTACGTAACCGCCGACCTGCGCCATCACCCGGCAAGCGAAGCGCGCGAAGCTGCCAATGGCGGCTTCCCTTACCTGATCGACGTTTCCCACTTCGCTTCGGAATGGGTCTGGCTCTCGGCCGGTGCCCGCGCCTTGGGCAATGTGCTGAACGATCTGGGGCATGCGGTGGAAATCGAGGTATCCCAGGTGAATTCCGATCCTTGGGACTTTGTCCTCACACCCTAGCCGGAGCCTGGCATGCTGCACCACGTAGAGATTTGGGTGGAGGACTTGGCAGCCAGCACGGCATCCCTGGGCTGGCTGCTGACCCGTCTTGGCTACACGGTCAAGTCGCAATGGACCAACGGCATCAGCTATTCCTGCGCAGAGTTCTATATCGTTCTGGAATCAGGACCGGATGCGAAGAAGCAACGGCATGATCGGCGTGCTCCCGGGCTGAACCATTTGGCGTTCCGTGCCGGCACCAGGCAGGACGTCGACACGTTGGCGGCCGAAGCGCTGGATCACGGTTTCGCCCTCATGTTCGCGCAACTGCACCCTTATGCAGGGGGAGCGCAGCACTACGCGGCCTATTTGGAGGATGCGGCCGGGTTCGAAGTCGAACTGGTTGCAGCGCAGTGATGATGCCGTGCAGGCCTGGCGTGATTGCCCGGCCGGCACGGCATCATTCGCTGTCGCAACGAGCTCAGGCGGCGTGCCTCACGGTGGTGAACTGGTGGTCTTCTGGCAGCAGGATGTTCAGGGCCAGGCCCTTCTTGTCTTCAACTAGGGAAGCTTCCCACTTGGTCTGGACAAGGTCGAGCAATTCTCCAGGATTCTTCGGGTCGACCGGCTGCTCGACCAGGAAGCGTGCGACCTCGCCCCGGGTGTGCTTGGCGAAATGCGAGACCACTTTCGGCGTTCCGTTGCGCATCTGGAACACATTGACCGCAACGGTGTTGCCATTGGCTGGCTTGTAGGCGGCTGCGTAGGTGCTCGACCGGGCGTCAACGATCAGCTGGCTGCCGGCCGCCTCATCGAGAACCGGGGCCAGCCACTTTTTCCACCAGGTGGCCAGCTTGCCCAGCGGTTCGAGCTTGACCGACATGGACAAGCGGTACGGCGGAATGCGATCGCCAAATCGCACGGCGCCCCATAGCGCGGAGATCACGATGACGGATTCGTCGGCGCGCCGTCGCGCGGCTTCATCCAGGTTCGCGTAGTCCAGGGCTTCAAAGAGCACCCCCGAGTAGATATCGTGCGCCTGGGCTGCTGGCTCGGTGTGCAGGTTGATATTCCGTGCTACCTCATTGGCCAGCGAAGCTCCGACGCCCAGCAGGTCCATGGCATCTTCCCTTGCTGATACTTCTGCCAGGGCATCGAGCACGAGGCGGCGTTCTGCGGAGAGCTCCGGAAAAGAGAGATCTTCGATTTCGAAGGGAGCTCCTTCGACGTGGGCGGTTTTGCCTTCGGAAGGCGGCAACAAGATAAGCACGCTCTCCAGCTTATCGGAGTCCACCTGCTGCTGTGCGCCGGCCATGTCCCCGCCGTGGCGACTCCGGCTGTGAGCGATCCAGTGTTCGAAAGTGGTCCGAAGGCTGTCCTGAACCGATTAGACTGGTAGTGAATGGGATGGCCAGACGGTCGCGTGGCAAGCAATTGTCCCGAGGAACGTCCGGGCTCCACAGAACAGGGTGGTGGGTAACGCCCACTCGGGGTAACCCGCAGGCTAGTGCCACAGAAAATAGACCGCCAGGTTTTCCTGGTAAGGGTGAAACGGTGGTGTAAGAGACCACCAGCACCCCAAGTGATTGGGGTGGCTAGGTAAACCCCACTCGGAGCAAGGTCAGACAGACTGCGTTATGAGGGCTGTTCGCCCCATGCAGTCGGGTGGACCGCTAGAGGCTGCCGGCAACGGCAGTCGTAGATAGATGACCGTCCCGCTTCGGCGCGACAAAACCCGGCGTATCGGCCATCCCATTCATTAATCCCATGGCTGCATCCAGCCCTTCATTCCTGATCGCATCGCCCGGCCCTTGCCTGCTCGTGAGATGATTCACAGTTCCCGATCCGCGCTTTTTCAGCGCACGGTCTAGAATGGATCATGTACTTACGAGGATGATCCTGTTACCTCGTGCCACCGCAAAAGCAATGGTGCTTCCCACGGTGCCAACCGACTTCATGGATCTGCGAGTCGGCTGAATTGGAAGGATTTTCTGTGACCCAGCAGTCTGTCGTTGCCCAGCAAGAATGGAGCGGGCGCGAAGAGCTCGCCGAGGCCATGATTCCACTGATCGGACGTCTGTACCGCAGGAACAATGTGGTGACCTCCGTCTACGGCCGCAAGCTGATCAACCAGTCCGCCATCGACATCATCAAGGCCCACCGCGTCGTGCGCCGCATCGATGGCGAAGAGCTCGACCTGAACGACACCAAGGCGATCCTCGATGCCATCGAGTCCCTGAATGTCGGCTCGGTCTCCGTTGATCTCGGCCGTATGAACAAGAAGTTCAAGGAGTCCGGTTCCGCTGATCTGAACGCCTTCCTGGCTGATGAATTGGGCGAGAAGGTTGGCCAGGCTGGCGCAACCGACGCAGAACCGCAGGATGTCGTGCTGTACGGCTTCGGCCGCATCGGCCGCCTGCTGGCCCGCATCCTCATCGAGCGCGGCGGCTACGGCCTGCGCCTGCGCGCCATCGTAGTCCGCAAGGGCGCGGAGAACGACTTGGTCAAGCGCGCCTCGCTGCTGCGCCGCGACTCGGTGCACGGCCGCTTCGACGGCTCGATCACCGTTGACGAGGAAAACAGCACCATCCTCGCCAACGGCACCCTGATCAAGGTCATCTACTCGAATGACCCGACCACCATTGACTACACCGAGCACGGCATCGACAACGCCATCGTCGTTGACAACACCGGCCGCTGGCGCGATGAGGCCGGCCTGTCCCAGCACCTGCAGGCCAAGGGCGTTTCCCGTGTCCTGCTGACCGCACCCGGCAAGGGCGATCTGAAGAACATCGTTCACGGCATCAACGATTCGTGGATCACCGCAGAAGACAAGATTGTCACCGCTGCATCGTGCACCACCAACGCCATCACCCCTGTGCTGAAGGCGCTGAACGAGAAGTTCGGCGTTACCCACGGGCACGTCGAGACCGTTCACTCGTTCACCAACGACCAGAACCTGATCGACAACTTCCACAAGGGCGAGCGCCGCGGCCGCTCGGCAGCGCTGAACATGGTGATCACCGAAACCGGTGCCGCCAAGGCTGTTGCCAAGGCCTTGCCGGAGTTCGAAGGCAAGCTGACCGGCAACGCCATCCGCGTTCCAACCCCGGATGTCTCCATGGCGATCTTGAACCTCAACCTTGAGAACGAGACCACCAAGGAAGAGCTGAACGCCTACCTGCGCGAAACCTCGCTGACCTCGAACCTGCACAAGCAGATCGACTACATCGATTCGCCTGAGGTTGTTTCCACCGACTTCGTCGGCTCGCGCCGCGCTGGCATCGTTGACGGCCTGGCCACCATCGTGTCCGGCAAGAACGCTGTCGTCTACGTTTGGTACGACAACGAATTCGGCTACTCCTGCCAGGTAGTCCGCGTCATCGAAACCATGGCCGGCACCCACCCAGCTGCAGTGCCTGCAGTGAAGGCAGAAGCCGTCACCGTCTAGGACCTCAAGGGTTTCAGCTGAAGGGGCCATCCCGACGCATTGCGCGTTGGGATGGTCCCTTCTTGGGTTCTGGGCCTGCGATAGGAACGGTCTTGCCGGGTTTTCCTGATGCACGCTTTTCCGCGTCGTGGGCAGGACCGGACGGGGGTCCAGTATTCCCGGGGGGTCGCTATCCTGTTTCCTGCGCTCAGAACCTATTGCCAGAGGAAGTGCCCTGTGCAAGGCTCGGGGCATGATGCGATCAACGAATCCGGCCCTGAACCACGGCGGGTGGCCCGCGGACATGTCGCTGTCCATGGATGATCACGCGCAGCCAATCCGGATGCTGTTGTTCATCCGGCAGGCCTGGGGCCTGGCCGAAGATCTCGCGCTGCCCCAGCTCAGCCCGGTTCCCGAGACGGGATCCTCGGCCCTGCCGGACGAAGCCGACCGGGACCTGTGGGAGCAACGGTGGATCCAGACCTGGTCGAACGCGTGGGCGGGAAAGGCTCGGGGTGCCCATCGTATCCCTGGGCTGGCGGCAACTACCGCGGCAACCGGTCCAGCCACCGGCAATGATTTCTGGACCCAGCAGTACGGCGACGAGGGGATCGACCTCATCGCGTTCGAGCAATGGGAACAGATGTTCGATCCGTGGTTGGGATTGAATCCAGAACCGGTGCTGCGCAGCACGGAGGTCCAGCCGGTGCTGGTCGCCGCCTGGGAGCGCGGGCTGACGGATCTCACCGTGGTGCCGTGGGCCGGGTACTGCATGCACCGGCTAGGCGATTCACATCTGGTAACCTCCTTCGACACCGCCGCCAACTGCTCCCTGCTCAGGCAGGCGCTCGCCGAATGGATTCGCGCCCCGCTGAAGTGAGGCGTCGCCCGCTGCTGCGGCAGTCTTACGTCAACGACCATCTGCACATCAAGGCGAGGCATGGCGGCTGCGGATCCGGAGGCGCATCCGCTGCGCCGGGCTGCTAGGCTCTACGCCATCGGGAATGGATCGAGGTGGACCGATGGACAGGACCAGGGTACTGGCAGCACGCATGGCCAGCCAGCTTCTGCTGGAACCGGCAGAATCCACGCTGCAAGCCTCAGAGCACTTGCTCGCCTTCCAGTCCCAGGACTTCGCTGCAGGACGCTACGGGCTGGCCCAGCGCTCGACAGCCCAAGAATCGCGCCAGCGGGTCGACGAGCTGTTCACCGGCGGCCAGCTGGTCCGGTCGTGGACCATGCGGGGCACGCTGCACATCTGCGTCGCCGAGGATCTCCGGTGGCTGGTACGCTCAAGCCGTGAACGCACCCTGCGCTCAGCAGCCGCACGCCTGCGCGGACTGCAGATCGACGCGCAGGTCATTGACCTGACCGCCGGCGTCATCAGCTCGCTTTTGCAGGAGTCCAGACAGGCCAGCCGAACCGAGCTCTTCAACGTGCTGAACCGGCACGGAATCGAGACGGACAAGCAACGCGGCTTGCACCTGCTGCAGGTCCTTGCCCTGGACGGTTTGATCTGCCTGGGGCCCATACCGGATGATGCGAAGCTCACCGCCCAGGACTTCGTGCTCGTCGATGAACGGATTGCACAGCACCGAGAACCGGCGGATCCGCTGGCGGAAATATTGCGCCGCTATCTCAGCTCCCATGGGCCAGCCACCATCCGCGACGCAGCCTGGTATGCGGGGCAGACGCTTACTGCCATGAGAACCGCTGCCCAAGCCCTCGGCGACGTGCTGGTCAGCGCAGGCAACGATGAGCGAGGAGAAGACTATTGGGTCATTGCCGGAAGCCTGGCCCACCGCGAGCTTGAATCGCCGCAGCTCACCCGGTTGCCGCTGCGCCTGCTGGGCCCCTTTGACGAGTACTACCTGGGCTATGCTGATCGGACGCTGGCAGCCGAAGCGCAGATGTCCCAGCAGATCCTGCCGGGAAAGAATGGCATGTTCCTGCCCTTCTGGCTTGAACAAGGCAGGGCGGCAAGGCTCTGGAATGCAGAAGCAGCGCCGACCGATCAACTCGGTGCGGCGCTGCATCAGCGGTATCTGGACTTCAAGACCGCCCGGTAGGCGGCTGCCTGGCAACCGACACTGGCCTAGTGGCCGAAGGGATCCTCATCGGTACCCGGCAACCAGGTGTTGCCCGGTACGCCCCAGCCAAGAGCCTTCTTGGCCTTCTTCCACTTCTTCTCCCAGCGCGGCTGCAGCTTGTCCACGTACAGCAGGCCGTCCAAGTGGTCGTACTCGTGCTGCATGATGCGGGCGAACCAGCCATGCGCCTCGAAGGAGATCGGCTTGCCGAACTCGTCGAAGCCCTCCACCTTCGCATAGTCGGCGCGCTGCAACGGGTAGTTCAAGCCAGGTACGGACAAGCAGCCCTCCGAATGGTCATCGGGATGGGCAGGAGCCTGCGAAACCTTCGAAAGGGTCAGCTTGGGATTGATCACCACACCGCGCTCGGGAGCATCATCCTGGTCCGGGAAGACGTAGGTGAACATGCGCAGGCCCAAACCGATCTGCGGAGCGGCCAAGCCGACACCGTGCGCCTCATCCATGGTGACGTGCATATCGGCAACGAGCTCGCGCAAGGCGTCGTCAAACTCGGTGACCTCCACCGCACGCTGGTGAAGTACAGGTTCTCCGTAAACAGTGATCTGCCGAATAGGCACGTGATCAGTTCCTTTCAAAAGTGCTTAGAGTGCTCGTCCAATAGTTTCACGCATGATCTCACTTGTGCCACCGAAAATGGTCAGCAAGCGCGAGGCGGTGAACGACTGGGCGATCGGGTACTCCATGATGTAGCCGTAGCCGCCATGGATCTGCAACGCCTTGTCGGAAAGCTTCTTGGCGCTCTCACTAGCCCAAAGCTTGACCTCCGCGGCCTCTGCAGGATCCAGCTCGCCATCGTTGAACGCCAGCACAGCCCGATCCACGAAGCTCTGGGTGACATGCGCCTCAGTCTTCAGGTTGGCCAGCTCGAAACGGGTGTTCTGGTACTCGGTCAGCGCCTGGCCGAAAGTGGAGCGGTTCTGCGCATGCTCCAGCGCCTGCTCGAAGGACGCGGTGCAGATCGCCGACGCTGCTACGGCAATGGCCAAGCGGGCCTGGGGGAGGTGCGCCTTGACATAGGACAGGCCCTGGCCGACCTCGCCAACCAGATCGGCAGCCGTAACATGGACATCGTCGAAGAACAGCTCCGCGGTGTCAGAAGCGCGCAACCCGATCTTGTCGAAGGGGCTGCCATTGGTGTACCCCTCGGAACGCTCGACCATGAACAACGAGAAGGACTGCTCGGTGGCCCGTCCGCTCTCGCCATCGGTACGCGCCAGCACCAGCGCGGCATCGCCGAAGGCCGCATTGCCGATGAAAGTCTTCTGCCCGCTGATCAGCCAGTCATCTCCATCTCGGACCGCCTTGGTGCGTACGGCACGCAGGTCGGACCCCGCGCCAGGCTCGGTAAACGCGCAGGAGGTAATGGTGGAGCCATCGACCATGCGCGGCAGCCACTTGTCCTTGAGCTCGGCAGAACCGTAGGACAGCAGATAAGGCAGAACCAGATCGTCATGCAGGTGGAATGCCAATGCCACGGCCAGATGCCCGGCACGCACGAACTCCTCGTCAAGCACTACACGGAAGCGGTAGTCATCGATCCCCATGCCACCGAACTCCTCGGGCACGGCAAGACCCAGCAGGCCGTTTTCGCCGGCGGCCTGCCACACCTCACGAGGGATCTGGTGCTCCTTCTCCCACTGGGCGTATTTGCCGGAAATCTCCCGGGCATTGAACTCCGTAGCCAGTTCACGGAACTGCTCGTGGTCCTCTTCAAAGAGCGCGCGTTTCACAGGGGAGTACCTTTCGGTGGGTAGAACGAAGGCATGTAGCTCACTGGCTTGCCGAAGTACATGATCCATTATGGTTGCTCAGGCCAATTCATGCCTATTCGCCAGGGCAAACAACGATTCAAGTCACCAAATAACGCAAAAAGTCTCGAAAAACACGGGGTTAGACCTCGAAACGCCGAGTATTCGAAGATACTTTCGAATCAGTGTTTCAACCTGCCGAAATATGACTTAATGCCTCATTTGGGCGGCGTTGCGCTCGCCGGTAGGGCCGAGTTTCCTGTTCATCTAGGCGCTTCCGTATCGTGCTTGCAGCTGGCCTCGGTAATGGACTGGGCTTGCCGGTCTTGCCGTGCCTGGACTCGTGACTTTGCGTGGCGCGCAGCCCGATGCGTCTGGGCGCCCAGTGTGGTTGACGCTCCATTTGGACGGTTGATAGGCGGATTGCAGGTCGCTCTGGGCGGGGAGCAGCGAGGCAGCGTGACGAGGACCTCGTCTGTTCAGTGAAACCGTTTTGCCCGTCTTGGGCATGACCTTGCATCTCACGGGTTCATGCGATGGCTGTCGGCGGTATGAAGTCGAACACTGAGCCAGGAAATGTGCCGCCGTGGTCATGGAGCTCCACAGTGCTGGAAGCAAAAAAGATCTGGTTCAGAATTTCCATTCCAAACCAGATCTTTCGAACTGGGGTGAGTAACGGGGTTTGAACCCGCGACCTTCTGGACCACAACCAGACGCTCTACCGACTGAGCTATACCCACCATGTCTACTTCGATACTAGTCAGGAGCTATAGCGCTCAAGATTTCGTACCGGGCAACGAAAATTACTATACACGCATTCGAGCCAGAAATACCAATTCGCCCACTGCTGCCAATGGGATTGTGACGCAATGCTCATGATTCGTGATTGGGAACCTTTCGTGCGCTGCTGATCTGGCATAACGGGTGATGTTCAGTGCCAAGCTGTTGCCCTTGCCTTCGGCGTCTGGTGCAACAGGGCTATGGCAAGTGAGGCGGGCAACCTGGCTCCATGTGGATGCACGAAAGTCGCTATGGTTCGATCTAATGGTTCGAATAGCTGATGGGGGAGTCGTGGACGTTGATGATCTGTTGGAAGTGCTGGATTCAGGCCAGCGAATTGCCGCCGGTTCTGAGCTGCATGCTCTCATGCACGGCGCGAGCCAGGACGCGTTGCGCATCTGCGCGGAATTGAATAGCGGCTACCGCAGTCCATGCGAAGTGCGTGAGCTCCTCCGGCAATTGACCGGCAGGCATGTTGACGAGTCGGTGGTGTTGTTCCCGCCGTTCAACTCGGACTTTGGACGCAATATCAAACTGGGCAAGCGCGTCTTCATCAATGCCGGGTGCAAGTTCCAGGACCAGGGCAGCATCAGCATCGGGGACGAGTGCTTGATCGGCCATAACGTCGTCGTGGCTACGCTCAACCATGATCTCGATCCTGCTCGTCGAGGTGACATGCTTCCGGCCCCGGTGGGCATTGGGCGCAATGTCTGGGTTGGCGCGAATGCGACGATACTTTCCGGTGTGGCGATCGGCGACAATGCTGTGGTTGCTGCTGCCGCGGTGGTAACCAAGGATGTTCCTGCTGGTGCAGTGGTGGTCGGATCGCCAGCCAGGGTAGTGCGCACGGTCTGATTCTGCGCGGTGCCGGCCGCGCGGCGGCGCGCCCGGCGTGCGGGGAAAGCAAAAGACTCGATTCAGAATCTCCATTCCGAACCGAGCCTTTTCTGCTGGGGTGAGTAACGGGGTTTGAACCCGCGACCTTCTGGACCACAACCAGACGCTCTACCGACTGAGCTATACCCACCATGTTCGCTTCGATACTAGTCAGAACGCTTTCGCGAACCGATTCCGTATCGGGCAACGAGAAATACTATACACGGATTTTCCGCTTGGACGCCAATCGGAAAGCCCCTGGGGCACTGTGCAGTGCATCACCCATACCCCAGGGCCCATCCCTGGCAGCTAGCCGGCGCTTTGGTTGATCTCGGTGGCGATCTTCCGGGCTTCATCGGAGGTTGGGCCCGGGGCCGGAACCATGATGGCTTCGCGGTAGTAGCGCAGCTCGTTGATCGAATCCTGGATGTCTCCCAGCGCCCGGTGGTTGCCGGTCTTGGCCGGAGCGCCATAGTGGGCCTTCGGGAACCAGCGGCGGCTCAATTCCTTCAGGGTCGATACGTCGATAATGCGGTAGTGCAGGTGCTCAATGACCTCGGGCATATCGCGGGCCAAGAAGTTCTTGTCGGTACCCACCGAGTTGCCGCCAAGCAGCGCCTTCTTCGGCTCCGGAACGTGCTTCTTGATGTAGTCGACCACCAAGCGCTGGGCTTCGTCCATGGAAATGCCGTTTTCCAGCTCGGGCAGCAGGCCGCTGGCCACATGCATATTGCGCACGAAGTCATCCATTTGCGCCAGAGCCGCTGGCTCGGGCTTGATGACAACCTGGATGCCCTCATCGACGATCTCCAGATCCGAGTCGGTAATGAGCACCGCTACTTCGATCAATGCGTCTTTAACCAGATCCAATCCGGTCATCTCGCAATCGATCCATACAATTTTTTCTGAATTACTAGCCACGCAACCAATCTACACTTCAACGAACGCTGTGGGGGAGCGCACCCTCTTAACGGCGCGGAAGAACAGTGTCCCAACCGGCCCGAAGGCATGGTGAATGCTAAAATCGTCTGAGATTTCCGGCTGTTGACGTGCCACGCTCGCAAGGGCGGAGCCCAGGCGACGCTGGCCTAATTACTCTCGAACTCATGTCCGTTACAGCCCGAGGTGCCAACGTGTCAGCCAGCAACCCAGCCGCAGTGAGCTCCCCGCCCTACGCTGGAGTGAACAGGACCCTTCTCAGTGGCGTCATCGGTTCCTCCCTGATCCTCTTCGGATCCTTCGGCACCGGCTGGCTGGCCAGCGTCTCCCCGCTGAACCGCGACCCGTTCTTCATCATGCTGCGCACCGAACCCGCCGGCGTGACTGCCTGCGTGATCCTGCTGACCCTGGGTTGCTGGCTGCTCTTCCGCTCGTGGTGGCGGCTGGGACAGAAGCTCAAGGGCTGGGGCGAAGGCTCGCTGAAGGTGGTCCGCCGCGCCGTCTGGCTGTGGAGCATCCCGATGCTCGTCACGCTGCCGATCATGAGCCGGGACGTGTTCGCCTACATCGGCCAGGGCCGTTTGGTCGACGCTGGGCAGGATCCCTACGTTGACGGCATTTCCTCGCTGAACAACTGGTTCCAGCTGGGAACCGACACGATGTGGGCCCAGGACGGCACGCCCTATGGCCCGCTGTACCTGAGCATCGAATGGCTTGTGGTCAACATTGTCAGCGGCTCCACCGACGTGGCCATCCTGGCTTTCCGGGCCATCGCGTTCATCGGCGTGCTGCTGTGCCTGCACTTCGTGCCGAAGCTGGCAGAACTGCACGCGGTGTCCGGGGCCAAGGCCACCTGGATGACCGTGGCCAACCCGCTGTTCCTCGTCAACTTCGTGGCCAGCGCGCATAACGACTCGCTGATGACCGGCCTGGCCGTATGGGCTGTCTACCTGGCCTGCAAGCGCCACGGATTCTGGGCGGTGGTCGTGCTCGCCGCCTCGGTCGGAGTCAAGCCGATCACCCTGGTGCTGCTGCCGTTCATCGGCCTGCTCTGGGCAGGCCCGGACGCCAAGTGGCCGCGCCGCATCCTTTACTGGTTCTACACCGGCATGCTGTTCCTCGCGCTGATGACCCTGGTGGGCTGGCTCAACGGCTACTGGTTCGGCTGGCTCTCGGTCATGCTCAACTACACCGGCGCCGGATTCTCGATCTACGCTCCGCTGGGCCTGGCGACCGTGGGCATCCAGAATATCTTCCATTCCTTCGGCTTGGATTCAGGCGGCGTGCTGGACGTGGTCAAGACCGCTGGACGCCTGATCGGCGTGGTGATCGCCTTCGTGCTGATGTTCCGCGGCAAGTATTCGCACCTGGTGCAGCGCATGGCCATCGCGTTCACCGCGATTGTCGTGCTCTCCCCGGTGATCCAGCCGTGGTACCTGCTGTGGCTGCTGCCGTTCTTCGCCGTCACCGGGCTGCGCGACGACTGGCAGATGCTGTGGCTGCACCTGACCACCATCTTCTTCCTCGCCTACCAGGCCGCTGACCAGATCTTCGTCTGGCAGTTCCTGCAGGAGTCGCTGGTTCCGCGCGTCCAGCTGATTTCCTGGGGCATCTCGATTGCCTGCGCCGTGTACCTGGTCTTCTTCGATCTGAAGACCAAGAACATCTGCGCCGATCTGCTCAGCTCGACGAACTGGCTCAAGAAACTCAAGAAGGCCTAGTGGCAGTGCAGGAGCGAAAGCTGGAACCGCAACGCGCAAGCCTGCGGTCTTTATCCTGGCAGGGGTTCATCGCCTCGGCGCTGATAACCGTTGCCTCCTGGGGAATCGGCTGGTTCCCGCGCAACCAGCTTTCCCCGCTGGCCCGCAGCGGCTTCTTCATCGAGTTCCGCACCGATGCGCCGGGGGTCATCATCTGCATCGTGCTGATGGCCGTGGGCATCGTCTGGCTGACCCGGACCTGGATCCTGGCCCGGCCATGGGTGCAGAGCACAGGCGAGATCACCCGGAAAGAACTGAGCCGCCTGCTGGCCATGTGGTCCACCCCGCTGATGCTCAGCTTCCCGATCCTCAGCCGAGATGTCTACTCCTATCTGGCGCAGGGCCGCATGCTGCACGCGGACAAATCCCCGTATGCCGAAGGCATCTCCGCGCTGCCCGGCTGGTTCGACGGGGGATCCGACGGCCTCTGGGCGCAGTCGCCCTCGCCCTACGGGCCGTTCTTCCTGGTGCTCTCGCGCATCATCTACTTCGTCTCCAACGGCATCCCCGAAGTGGGCGTGGGCCTGCTGCGCATCATCGCCGTGCTCGGCGTCTGGGGCTGCTACCACTACACCGCGAAGCTGGCAGCGAAAATGGGGCAGAGCCCCAACTGGGCCAACTGGGCGATCGTGGGCAATCCGCTGTTCCTGCTGACCATGATCGGCGGAGTCCACAACGACGCGCTGATGGTTGCCGGCGTCTTCAGCGCCTTCGCCTACGCCTATGACCGCCGCACGATGGCCGCCACCATGGCCCTGGCCATCGCCGTATCGGTCAAGCCCATCGTGCTGCTGGTGCTGCCATTCATCGGACTGGTGCTGCTTGGCCGCACCCGCACGATGCGCGCACGCTGGAAGATCTGGGTCAAGGTCGCGGCCATGTCGCTGACCTGGCTGCTGCTGATCGGCGCCGTCACCAACCTCTGGTTCGGCTGGCTGCCTGCCATGTTCACCGCCGGCGACGCGGCGTTCCCGTATGCTCCGGTCGGACTGATTGGCTGGTCGGTGAGCAACCTCGCAGGCCTGTTCGGTGCCGACATTTCGCTGGTCAATACCATCGTGGTGGCCATCTTCCAGCTGCTGTCCCTGGTGATCGTCGCGCGCTTGGCGCTGGCCAAGGACGCCTCCAGTCCGGTGCGCCTGGCGGCCTGGGCGCTTTCCGCGGTGGTGCTGCTCGCTCCGATCATCCAGCCCTGGTACATCCTGTGGCTGATTGCGCTGTTCGCCATTTCGCACAGGGTTGCCTGGGGATCGGAAAAGCTGATGATCCATGCATCGAGCATCATCCTGGTGGCGGTCTTCGTCGACCAGCTCTCCATCGAGCAGTGGCATTCGGCCTGGCTGATGAAGTCGCTGGCCGGCGTGGTGGTCCTGGGCCTGTTCGCTGTGCTCTTCACCGCCGATGCCCCCACCAAGCGGGTGCTGCGCGGGCCGGAAGCATAGCCAAGCTCACAGTCCGCGGCTCAGCTTCCTCACGGATTATTCCGGTTAGATGGAAATATGCAAACGATGTTCTGGCCAGCGACTATCGCGATTCTCGGCGGCGCCTTCTTCCTGGCCTCCGCCGGCATCTTCCTGCTGGCCGTGCAATACCGCCGGCACGGACGACTGTCCTGGCGCCGCACCGTAACGACAGCCACCGCGGCGATCTACGGCTTCGGGCTGTTCAGCTACACCATGCTCCCGTTGCCCTCCTCGCGCGACGAGTATTGCCGGCCCGGGGTGGCCATCCCTCAGCTGGTGCCCGGACGGTTCCTCGATGACTTCAAGCTGGTTATCGTCGAGCGCGGGCTCAGCGGATTCGCAACCAGCTTCACGCTGTGGCAGGTGCTGTTCAACATCATCTTGTTCATGCCGCTGGGGATCCTGGCGGTGCGCTGGCTGCGCGGCAACATCATCACCGGCGTGCTGCTGGGCTTTGCCGCCTCGCTGGCCATCGAGCTGACCCAATACACCGGCATCTGGGGGCTGTACACCTGCGCCTACCGCGTGGCCGACGTCGATGACCTGATCACCAACACCGCCGGAGCGCTGCTCGGTGCGATCATCGCCTACCTGCCGATCTTCCGCTTCCTCTCGGGCCCGGTGGAAGCCGATGCGGCCCAGGCGCCGGCGCGCCCGGTCACCCGGGCCCGCCGGGCACTGGCCAACGTCTTCGATGCGGGCTTCACCTCCGGTGCGCTGTTCGTCATCGGCGCCGCGCTGGAACTGCTTCAGCGCCTGGGCGGCGTGGACTTCGGCGAAAAGTGGATGAACTTCTGGCTGCCGCTGATCGTGTGCTTCTTCGTCTTCTGGCTGCCGAGCCTGGCCCCGGGGCGGGCCACACTGGGCCAGAGGTGCGCCTGGCTGATGGTCGCCAGCACGCAGGGCGGGCCGGCTCCGGCAGGCAGGGCGTTGCTGCGCAGCCTGCTCGGGTTTGGAGGGATCAACTTCCTTTTCCAGATATCCACCAGCATGGACGAGATTAGCGTCTACCCGCTGCTGAACATGCTTGCTGTGATCTATATCGCGATCAGCGCCTTCTACTTCATCTTCGACGCAGATCACCGGGGGCTGGCCGGAAGAATCAGCGGAACCGGATTCATCGACCGCCGCGCACTTTGACTCAAGGCACCCCGGCAATGCCGGGTGCAAGCTAAAATGGAACGCGGTGGCCTGCGCCTTTCGGCGCGGTCCAGCACAACTCGCGTTTGAAGACATACCGTTATTCTCAAAAGATAGGTCTGCTCAGCAGCATGGAAGATAACAAACCACAGGTCCCGGCCGAACCGCACCGCGCCGTCCTAGGCACGGCAGTAGGCGCGACGGTCCTCATTGCCGTCGGCGCATTCGTGCTCTCATTCGCGGCGTTGACCGACCTGGCAGAACGCTCGGGCATCAGCCCGCGCCTGGCATGGATCTGGCCAATCATCATCGACGGCATGATCGTTGCCGCCACCGTGGCCATCGTGGCCCTGAACGGCTTCAACCGCAAGGCCATGATCTACCCGTGGTCGCTGCTGTTCTTCGGCGCGATTGTTTCCACCGCGGCGAACTCCACCCATGCAATCCTGACCGTGGACTCCATCGAGAACGGCGTGCCGCCGCTGGTGTCCGCGCTGGTCGCCGCCATGCCGCCAATCGTGCTGCTGGCCATCACCCACCTGACCGTGCACATGTACCAGAAGAAGTCCGAAGCCGCGAAGCTGCGCGCCGAGCTGGAGTATGACGAGGAAAAGGAAAACGCCGAGAAGTACGGCGTGGCCTATGACGATGGCTACAACGCCGCCTTGGCCGACACCAAGACCGCCGAGGAAGAACGCCTGGCCGTCCTGGAGCAGGAGCACCAGGACGCGCTGGCCCGGGCCCGTGCCGAAGGCATCGCCGCAGGCCGATCGGACTCGAAGGTCACCCCGATCAAGCAGAATGCGCAGCCAGCCAAGGAGACCAAGGCCGCCGCGCAGAAGAACGGCGAGGACAAGGCTCCATTGTTCGACGACATGGCCAAGCGCCTGTCCCGTCCATAGGGACCCAGCCGCACCCGGTTGGCGCGTGAGCACGAACTGAAGGACAGCATTTCCACAGAAGCTGCAGCATCCAGGAGGCATCAATGATGGATCCGGCGCAAGGCCAGGGGCACGACGAGTTCTCCGAGCAGATTGCGGCCGCCGTTGAGCAGTACAAATCGGTGACCGGCGAGCTGAATACCGTCATGTCTGCCATGAAGGCGAAGATCCGCAGGCTCTTCGCGAATTCCGAGGTGCAGCCGCTGTTCATCACCGGCCGGGTGAAATCGCCGCAATCCTTTGCGGCCAAGGCCTCGCGCCGCCTGCAGGAGAACTCCGAGACCGCCCCGGTGCTCGAATTCCCCAACCCGCTGCGCGAGATCCACGACATGGTGGGTATCCGCATCATCGTGATGCTGCCCCATGAGATCCAGCAGGTGGCCAGCCTGATCAAGTCGCACCGGGACTCCTTCGACTGCCGCAGCGACCGCGAGAAGGACATCGGCTCGGTGGAATCCGGTACCTACGGCTACTCCTCGCGCCACCTGCTGCTCAAGACCCGCAGCGAGCCGGTCGTGCGCAAATTCCAGGAAGCCCTCGGCAAGCCGGTGGTTGCCAGCGGCAACTTCGTCTTCGAGGTGCAGATCCGCACCGTGCTGCAGCATGCCTGGTCCGAAATGGAACATGACATCCGCTTCAAGCATCCCGGCGAAGCCGCCTGGAATCCGCAGATCGACCGCCACTTCACCGCCACCGCGGCGATGCTGGAAACGGTTGAGGACTACTTCACCGACATCGACGAGCTGTACCACCGGCTCAACGGCTACCACGACCAGCAGGGCGCCGGATCGGAGCCGCTGACCGGGGAGAAGATCGGCGAAATCTGGCAGACGCTGCTGCCGCATGTCGACCGCAAGCGCGATGACGACTGGTCCTGGGCCGCCGAGCTGCTCGGCGCCCACGGCATCGGCCAGACTTGGCAGCTGGCGCAGCTGCTGGACGCGAATGTTGTCACCGACGTGCGTGCCGCGCTGGATCACCGCTATTCGCCGGGCCCGGACCGGCTGCTGGACGACGTGCTACTCTGGCGCTTCGGCAAGGACCACATCGATAAGACCAGCGGGGGAGACTTGCGCCGCGAAGCCTCGTTGCGCCGCCGGCTGATCCAGATGATGGACTACCGCTCGCAGCTGGGCGCCAAGAACTGACCGGGCTTCGAACACTTCTACCAGCTCAACCGCGGGACTGTTAGTTTGTGCACGTTCGGCCAGCCGGGGAGCCGTTGGCCGGTAGACTAGTGAAGTTGCCCAATTTCTGGGCCGCATAGCTTTATTACCCGCGTGAAAGGGCCACACCATATGATTTCCGTAGCCAACCTTGAGCTACGCGTCGGCGCCCGCCTGCTGATGGACGAAGTGAACTTCCGCATCGACAAGGGCGACAAGATCGGACTGGTGGGACGCAACGGTGCCGGGAAGACCACCATGACCAAGGTCCTCGCCGGCGAGACCCAGCCAACCGCTGGCGAAGTCACGCACAAGGGATCCATCGGCTACCTGCCGCAGGACCCCAAGACCCCTGACATGGAGCAGCTGGCGCGCAACCGCATCCTCGGCGCCCGTGGCCTGGATGTGGTCGTCACCAAGCTGGCCCAGAACCGCGAGGACATGGCCAGTGATGATCCTGCGGTATCCGCCAAGGCGCTGCGCCAGTACGACCGCCTGGAAGCTGAATTCATCGCCGCCGGCGGCTACGCCGCCGAATCCGAGGCCGCGGCCATCTGCGCCAACCTGGATCTGCCCGACCGGATCCTGGACCAGCCGCTGCGCACCCTTTCCGGCGGCCAGCGCCGCCGTGTGGAGCTGGCCCGCATCCTCTACTCGGATGCCGAGACGCTGCTGCTCGATGAGCCCACCAACCACCTGGACGTCGATTCGATCATGTGGCTGCGCGACTTCATCAAGAACTACCCCGGCGGCGTGCTGATGATCAGCCACGACACCGGCCTGATGGAAGCCACCGTGAACAAGGTGCTGAATCTGGACGCGAACCGCGGCGTGGTGGATGTCTACAACATGAACTGGAAGCGCTACAAGGTCCAGCGCGAAACCGATGAGCGCGCCCGCAAGCGCGAGCGCGCCAACATCGAGAAGAAGGCCTCGGTCCTCTTGACCCAGGCGAACCGGATGAAGGCGCGCGCCTCCGGTGCCTCGGCCGCGCAATCCATGCTCAAGCGCGTGGACCGTATGCTCGCCGGACTGCAGGAAGAGCGCGCCTCCGACAAGGTCGCGGCCCTGCGCTTCCCGGATCCTGCCCCCTGCGGCAAGACTCCGCTCATGGCCGAGGGACTGTCCAAGGCCTATGGGTCGTTGGAAATCTTCAACGACGTCTCGCTGGCCATCGACCGCGGTTCGAAGGTGGTCATCCTGGGCCTGAACGGCGCCGGCAAGACCACTCTGCTGCGCATGCTCGCCGGCGTCTCCGAGCCCGATACCGGAAAGATCGTTCCGGGCCACGGCCTGAAGATCGGCTATTTCGCCCAGGAGCATGACACCCTGGATCCGGATGCCAGCGTGCTGGAGAACATGCGCCGCAACGCGCCGGAGCACCTGAACGATGCCGACGTGCGTTCCATCCTCGGCTCCTTCCTGTTCGTCGGCGACGACGTCACCAAGCCGGCCGGCGTGCTTTCCGGCGGCGAGAAGACCCGTCTGGCCCTGGCCACCATCGTGGCCTCCAGCGCCAACGTGCTGCTGCTCGATGAGCCGACCAACAACCTGGACCCTGCCTCGCGCGCCGAGGTGCTCGGCGCGCTGTCCACCTTCCCGGGTGCCGTGGTCATGGTGTCCCACGATGAAGGCGCGGTCATGGCGCTGAAGCCTGAACGCGTGGTCATCCTGCCCGATGGCGACGAGGACCTGTTCAGCGAGGACTACCTGGAATTGGTCTCGCTGACTTAGATCCTTACCAACACCAAAGAACTCTCGTAGGCTTGGCAGATCACCACCGTGAAGGGGATGTGCCAAGCCATGAGTGTTTTAAGACGCAGATTGCCGGTGCTCGCAGGCGCCGCAGCGCTGCTTGCCAGTACGCTGGCCGGTTGCGCAGTCCAGGTGCCCGACGAGGTCAACGCCCAATGGGCGCTGATCGACCCGGCTGGAGTGAATGCGTCGAGCACCAGCCTGGAACTCGGCGTGATGGGCCTTGCCTGCGCTTCCGGGAAGACCGGGGATGTCACCGCCACCCATGTGGACCTGGCCGATGGCCAGATCGCCATCGGCATTGCAGTTGAACCGCTGGAAGGCGAGGCGCAGAACTGCCAGGGCAACGAGACGGTGCCGTACACGCTTGAGCTTGGCGAGCCGGTGGGGGACCGCGTCCTGATTGATGCCTCCTGCCTCGACCGGGCAGAACAGCAGGCGCCCAACTGCAGCGACGGCGGGATCCGCTGGAGCCCGCCTGCCACGCCAAGCTAAACGCCATGGGACGAGAAACCGCGCGGCACCTGGACTACGTCCACGTGCCGCGCGGTCTGCGTTTGCTGCGCACTGCTACTTCGTGGTGCCGCCTGGCGTATGCTCCGCCTCATCGAGCATTGCATCCTCGATGGCCTCGTCGGTCAGCGTGCCGTCGCGGCGGAACTTCTTCTCCTGCTTCGCCCGGATCTTGCGCACCTTGTGCATCGGCTCCTCCAGGCCCAGTGCCTCGGCTTCGGCCCGCTCGGCGGCCTCCTCGGCGTTCAGCTTCTTCTGCTGACGGGCCGCGTACCAGAAGCCGACGAAGGCCAGCACGCCGAAGATGTACCACTGGATCTCGTAGGACAGGTGCGGACCTTCGTCCATGTCCGGCGGATCCAGCTGCTGGGGTGCCTCGGCCGGGGCCGGGTCCTCTCCATACATCAGGCCGTAGGCGCCCTGGGCGATCTCGTAATCCAGCTGCTTGGCGTAGTCCTCGAGCTGGATGGAGGCCAACTGGCCTTCCGGGGCGCCGCGGTCCAAGCGGATTTCCGATGGCTTCAAGCGCACGTCCACGGTGACCTTGCCCTCAGGCGGTGCCGGAACCGCATCCGGGTGGCCGCTTTCCTCGTTGCCGATCGGCAGGTAGCCGCGGTCAACGATGACAGTTTCGCCTTCGCTGGTCTTGAACGGCACCAGAACCTCGTAGCCGGGCCGGCCGGCCTTGATCCGGTTGCGCACGATCATGGTGTCCTCGGCGACGTATTCGCCGGTCAGCTCGGCGGTCATCCAGGTCTTGTCTTCGTCGAGGTTATGGAAGTTCTCCAGAGCCTGCTTGCCGGTCACCGGCTCGGCGAAGTAGTTGCGGTTGACGCGCTCGATGCCTTCCAAGACAGCATCGCGGCGGTCATTCTGCCAATTGCCCAGGGCAATGCACGCGGAGGCGAAGACGGCGACGAGAACCAGCCACCCGACCCAGCGGGTGCTCGCCAGAAAACGATACATCTACTTGCCTTCTCCTTCGTTGCCCTGCATTGGCAGCGTTTCCTTGTAAAGCAGCCGTTCCTTGAGGTAATTTTCGAGCCAATCGCGATGCTCTTCGCAGGCCAGCCAGATCTTGCGCCGGTCCGGGGTATGGATTTTCGGATTGTTCCACAGCAGCTGGTAGTCGGCGCCTTTCCGGCAGCCCTTTCGCGAGCACTGGATTTCGGCGGCAGCGGGGAGGCCGCCTAGCGAACCTAGCAGATCCACTAGTCCTCCTTGGGGGATGTTGTCGGGTGTTGCACTGGTACCTCGTCATCGGCAAAGTTGCCGTCAATCACTTCTGGTTCCCGCTCCTGCTGCTGTGCGGTGTCCTTGGGTGCGTCGAGTTGATTGGCATCGGGCGCCCTGTAGAACTCGGCTGGCGGTTCACGTTTGGTCAGATCCGCACCTCCGTTGGCGATCACCACAGCGATGTAGGGCAGGACCACCGCGCCAATGAGCAGGACCCAGCGAAGCCAGCCGTCGAAAAAGAAGGCGAGAACAAAGCAGACCAGGCGCACGGTCATCGAAATCGTGTATTTGCGCACACGGGTATCACGCTCGGCGGTATGCGACTGTCGCGCTTCGGTAATGCGGTGAACTTCGGGTTGGCCGGAACCGTGGTTCATTGGCTGTGAGGACATGTAAAAGACTTCGCTTTGCAATACGGGATCTGCTCCCATTGTCTCACTTGTAGCACCCAGAGGGTAATTTCTACGCGCCGTCGAAGCGGTAAAACTGGTGAGTAACTAATAGGATTGTTCACGGAGTAGCTACTTAACTAGGCAAAGTGCGTTTTCGGCTGGCCAATGGAGGGATTTTCCATGCCAGGAACTCGAGCGCATGAATGGAGAAATACATTGACTACGGAACCAACCACTGGCCGCAGCGTCCTCGTGACCGGCGGCAACCGCGGAATCGGACTTGCTATTGCGCGTGCATTCGAAGCCAACGGCGACAAGGTGGCCATCACATACCGCAGTGGAGAGGTTCCGGCCGGACTGCTCGGCGTCAAGGCTGATGTCACCGACAGCGAGTCCATCGACGCCGCTTTCAAGGAAGTTGAAGCTGCGCACGGTCCAGTGGAAGTTCTTATCGCCAATGCAGGAGTCACCAAGGACACCTTGCTGCTGCGCATGAGCGAAGACGACTTCACCTCGGTCATCGACACCAACCTCACCGGCGCCTTCCGCGTGATCAAGCGCGCATCCAAGGGCATGATCCGGCTCAAGCGCGGCCGCGTCGTGCTGATCTCCTCGGTCGTGGGCCTGTACGGCTCGCCAGGCCAGATCAACTACGCGGCTTCGAAGTCCGGCCTGGTCGGCATCGCCCGCTCGCTGACCCGCGAACTGGGTTCGCGCGGCATCACCGCCAACGTCGTCGCTCCGGGCTTCGTGAACACCGAAATGACCGCAGTCTTGCCAGAGGAAACCCAGAAGGGATACCTCGAAAGCATTCCGGCCAACCGCTTTGCTGAGCCAGAAGAAGTTGCCAACGTCGTCCGCTGGATCGCCAGCGATGAAGCAGCGTACATCTCCGGAGCGGTAATCCCGGTTGACGGCGGCCTGGGCATGGGCCACTAGAAGTTTTCAGCAAGAGATCTAAAGGAGTATCACCATGAGTGAGTTCAAAGGTGCCATTGTTACCGGTTCCTCCCGCGGCATCGGTGCAGTCACCGCACAGCTGCTGGCCGAGCAGGGCATTGGCGTCGTGGTCAACTACCGCGCCAAGGCCCCACGCGCCAACAAGATTGTCGCCGCCATTGAGGAAAAGGGCGGCAAGGCAGTGGCCGTCGGCGCAGACCTGACCTCCGCCGAGGGGCCGCAGGCTCTGGTCGACGCCGCCGTGGAGAATTTCGGTTCGCTGGACGTCGTCGTGCTGAACGCTTCAGGCGGCATGGAAACCTCCATGGGCGAGAACTACGCGCTGCGCCTGAACCGCGACGCGCAGGTCGCCATGCTCCAGGCTGCGCTGCCCAAGCTCAGCGAGGGCGGCCGCGTGGTCTTCGTGACCAGCCACCAGGCGCACTTCATCAACGAAGTGAGCACCATGGATGCCTATGACGCTGTAGCGAAGTCCAAGCGTGCCGGCGAAGATGCATTGCGTGAAATGATCCCGGAGCTGGCCGAGAAGAACATCACCTTCGTGGTGGTTTCCGGCGACATGATCGAAGGCACGATCACCGCAACCCTGCTCAACCGCATGGAGCCAGGTGCCATCGACGCCCGCCGCGAAGCTGCCGGCAAGCTGTACTCCGTTGAGGAGTTCGGTGCCGAGGTAGCCAAGATGGTCTTCGCCGACGTCGAGACCGGCCACACCGAGCTGGTGGGCGGCGCAGGAGACTTCCTGACGCAGTCGGGCAAGTAGGCCCCTCAGCAACCGCATCAGCTGGCGGCCGGGATCCTGTTTCGGGGTTCCGGCCGCCAGCTTTTTCGTGCCTGGGCCGCAACGGCAGGAATAAAAAATCGCCGGGTACCTCTCATAATGGAGGTGCCCGGCGATTCGGCTAGATATAATCGGTGATCTAGTCCTTCGGCTTTTCGTCGCAGACGATCTTATGCCATGGGCTGTAGGTCCAGCTCTTGGTTTCGGCTGGCAGCTTCTTGGAGCCGTCGATGGTCTCCCGGTAACGGGTGATATCGATGCTGAAGCCCTTCTTGCCGCCGGATTCCGAGACGCACTTCTCGGCCGGGTTGTACTTGGTTTCCGGGTTGGTCAGGTTGTACTTCCCCGAGCTCTTCTGCGAGACATCCCAGTACTTGGTGGACCACAGGCGGGTATTGACCTTGTCGCCCGAAACCCATGCCTGGATCATCACGCCGTAGGGGGTGTTGTTCTCCCAGATCATGTCGATCTGGCCTTCCCACAGGGTAGCTTCGCGTCCTGCAGGGTAGCGTTCGAACCAGCGCGAATGCGGCTTGTGGGTGATGTCGTCGTAGCCGGCCAGGAAGCCGACGTTGTACATCTGGGTGGAGATCTGCGAGAGTCCGCCGCCAACGGCTTCGGTACTGAAGCCGTTTTCCACAACCCCGGAGCTGTAGTAGCCGTTGGCCACGGTGATCGGGCCCAGGGCTTCGAGCAGCGAGAAGCGTTCGCCAGGCTTGATGATGTCCCCGCTGACGCGAGCCGAACCGGCACGCAGGTTCTTGGTGCGCACGGTGTCTGAGGCAGGGTACGGGGTGGAGAAGGTGACGATCGGTTCCTTGATGCCAAGCTTCTTCGCATCTGCGGTGGTGAAGTCCGCTTCCTTCTCGGTCATCTCGACTTCGGCAGTACGATTCTTGGCGGCCGTCGCGGCCAAGACCTTGGCACCGAGGCCCTTGGTCTCCAGCGAGATGCCCTTGGAGGACTTGATGATCGAAGGCTTGCCGTCCTTCAAGACGATCTGCGCATCCTTGGCGGTGCTGGAAAGATCGGAGTTCTTCGTTGCCGCCTTGTAGAGCTTCTTGTCGTCCAAAGCGATCGCCGGAGCACCGTCCTTGGGCGCGTAGCTTGCTGCCGCGGCAATGGATGCGACCGAGATGGTAGCTTTCTTCTTGCCCGAGGCCAGGGTGACTTCGTCCTTCAGCAGCGCCTTGACGTCCTTGTCGTAGAAGGCCTGCAGAGTGTCGGCAGAAATCTGCGGCTTAATGACATCGGCTGGCAGGGCGATCGCAGGGCCGGCAATTTCCCAGTCGTCGCTGATCAAGTCCGCAGCTTCCTTGGTCTTCAGCGCGACGCCGTCAACGGGCTTGGTCAGCTTGGAGGTGCCGTCCTCGAATTCGATGGTTCCTTCGGCAACCTCGGCGTTGGCCTTCTTGGCCAGTGCATCGAGTTGCGCGGCCAGCTTATCCTCGTCAACGTCGACAGTCGGGGTGACGTGGAACTCGCCGGTGAGGCGTTCGTAGAGCTTGACCGGGTTGACTTCGTAGGACGTCAGTTCATTGACGGTGTCTTCAACGTTCAGTTCCAGACCGGCCTTGGCAGGATCCAGTGTGTACTTTTCACCGTTGACAGTGACATCCACTGGCTTCTGAGCCAGGGGGAGAACCTCGCGCTCCAGCTCGGCGCGAGCCTGGTCATTGTTCATGGATCCGATGTTCACACCCGCAATGGAGGCGTTGGCCGGGACCTGGGAGCTGACAAAGGCTGCTCCGCCGAAATATGCTGCTGCTACGGCTGCCACGCAAGAACCGGCAATGATCCAAGGCTTGGCCTTGCCCTTCTGCTTTTTCTTGTCCTGTTGGGAGTGAACAGTCGTAGATGAGGAACTGTCCGGGGAGGGGGTCTGCACTGGTCTAGTAGCTCTTTCGAAAGCGATGGGGGCTCGACGCGCGGCTAAGGCTAATGCCTCAAGCCGTTGCACGCATCAATAGAAATACTAACTGCTGGAACAACCGAACGAGATATCAAAAGCCGGTGAGCGCATAATCGTTATGCAGTTGTTGGATTCCCCTAAGCCAAATCATCGAGAACCAGGTCGGCGATGGCATCCAGGCGCGAGAAGTCCAGACGAACGTCCGCCTCGTCGCGCAGGGCAGGCTTCGCGTTGAAAGCAACACCCAATCCTGCGGCGGCAACCATGGCGAGGTCGTTGGCGCCATCACCGGCGGCGATCGTTGCAGACATCGGGATCTGGTGCTCCTGCGCCCAAGCGCGTAGCATTGTTTCCTTCATTTCACGGTCGACAATCTTGCCGTGAACGGTACCGTCAAGAATTCCTCCGGTAATCCCCAAGGTGTTGGCAAGCGCATGGTCCAGTCCGAGGTGGGCAGCCAACGGATCCAGAATCTGCTGGAACCCGCCGGAAACTACGCCGACCTTGTGCCCGGCCGCATGGAACCGCTTGACCAGGGATTCGGCGCCGTCGGAGAAGATAATGCGCTGGCCAACCTCGGCGAGGACATCAACTGGCAAATCCTTCAAAGTAGCTACGCGCTGGATCAAGGATTGGGTGAAGTCCAATTCGCCGCGCATCGCGGCCTCGGTCACTGCAGCCACTTCTTCTTCCCGACCAGCGTGGGCGGCGAGCAATTCGATGACTTCCTGCTTGATCAAGGTGGAATCGACATCCATCAGCAGCAGGAGCTGTGGCGCCTCGGTAAGCCCGGCAGGAACCGCAGCTACGCACAAGTCCGCATAATCCAGTGCCCCGTCGGCGACTAGGGCATCGACGAATTGCTTGGCAGCCTGCTGCAGCTGAGCGTGATCGGCCTGCTCGATGCGGAATTTGGCAACCAATCGCTCTTCGATGGTTTTGATCCGGCTTTCGTCGGCGTCCGGAATCAGTCCGGCTCCCGTTGCCCGCTGCAGGACAGCGGCGAAGTCGGTGCGTGAAAGGGATGGGCGGGATGCGAAAACCAATGATGAAGCCATGCAATCATTTTTCATTGCCCCGGTGATTACGACCAAACATGACGTGTTGGCCCCGGGCACAGGCACCGGTCCGATGGGCGCGAACTGGCATTGCAACAGGAGGCGATGCAGGTCAATCCGCCGATTTTCGAGTCTTGCATGGCATTTCCGATTAGTGAAACAGGGGTGGAAAGTCTAATCTTGAATACCATGAGCGAAGTGCTAACTTTCAAAGATGTCAGCGTTGTACGCGGGCGAAAAGAACTGCTCAAGGACGTGTCCTGGGAAGTCAAAGAAGGGCAGCGGTGGATTGTGATCGGCCCCAATGGCGCCGGCAAGTCGACCTTGATGAACATCGCATCCACTCGGCTGCACCCCACCCGCGGTACCGCGGATATTCTTGGTGAACGCTTGGGCAAGGTTTCGGTCTTCGATCTGCGTCCGCTGATCGGCCTGAGCTCGGCCCTGGTTGCCAACTCCATTCCAGCCAACGAAACCGCGCTGAACGTGGTGCTCACTGCCGCCTACGGCATGACCGGCCGCTGGCGCGAGAAGTACGAGAAGCTCGATGAGCGCCGTGCTTTCCACCTGCTGCACAACTGGGGCATGTCTACCTTCATGAACCAGCCTTTCGGCAAGCTTTCCGAAGGCGAACGCAAGCGCGTGCTGATCGCCCGTGCCTTGATGACCGATCCCGAGCTGCTGATCCTCGATGAGCCGGCAGCTGGTCTGGATCTTGCCGGTCGCGAAGACCTGGTTGGCAAGCTGGCTGAACTGGCAGCCGACGAGGATGCTCCAGCACTGGTTCTGGTGACCCACCACCTTGAAGAGGTGCCAGCGGGATTCACCCACATCTTGATGATGCGTGACGGCGAAGTCGTCGCCGCCGGCGAGATCGGCTCCACGCTCAACGAAGAAAACCTGGAAGCAACCTACGGCGTGCCGCTGAGCCTGCGCCGTGAAGGTGGACGCTATTCGGCTTTCGCACGCAGCTAACAACAACAACTAAAGGGGAAAGTACCACGTGATCGAATTTTGGCGTGAAGCCCTGATCTTCCTTGGAGGACTCTGGGCCGGAACTATTAACACCGTCGTCGGGTCGGGCACCTTGGTCACTTTCCCCATTCTCGTGGCGTTGGGCACGGCACCGGTGAATGCCGTGGTCTCCAACGCCATGGGTCTGGTTGCTGGAGGCTTCTCCGGCGCCTGGGGCTACCGGCGGGAAGCCGCCAGCGTCAAGAAGACGCTGCTCAAGCTCGTGCCAGTCTCCTTGGCCGGCGGGTTGATTGGTTCACTGCTGCTATTGAATTTGCCGGAGTCGGTCTTCGGCGTCGTGGCGCCGGTGCTGTTGGTTTGCGCTCTGGTCTTGGTAATCTTCCAGCCGCGGCTTTCCAAGTGGGCGAAGACCCGCCAGACCGCATCTGGCGGTATAGACCCGGATGATGCCGACCGCGCGCCGATTCCATTGGTGCTGTATATCCTCGTGTTCCTGATCGGTGTCTACGGCGGCTACTTCACCGCGGCGCAGGGCGTACTGCTGATGGCCGTATTCGGTGTTTTCCTGCACGCTTCGCTGCAGCAGTCCAACGCCATCAAGGTGATACTTTCCTTGATCGTGAACCTTGTGGCGGCCGCGATGTACCTGATCATCGCGCCCGAGCGCATCCACTGGCTCATCGTGCTGCTGATTGCTGTCGGCTCGCTGATCGGCGGTTTCATCGGTGCCAAGGTGGGACGCAAGCTCTCGCCGGGATGGCTGCGCGCCGTCATCGTCATTCTGGGGCTGATTGCTTTGGGCAACATGCTCTACAAGCTGGTGTAGCTTCGTGGTAGAAATTCTTAATCCTGAACGCATCTTGCAGGTGGCGGATCTGGAGGATCCCCGTCTCGATGAGTACCTCCGGCTCTCGGAGGCGCATCTGCGCATGCGCACCGATGTGGAAAATGGCCTCTACATCGCCGAGAGCACCAAAGTTGTCCAGCGTGCAATCAATGCAGGCCATGTGCCACGCAGCTTCCTGCTCGCTGAAAAGCATCTGGATCAGCTGGCCGAGGAATTCAACCGCTTCCCGGACGCGCCGATTTTCATCGGGGACGACCGGCAGCTTCAGGACTTAGTCGGCTTCCATCTGCACCGCGGCGCCATGGCCGCGATGAATCGTCCCGAACCGCTGGATCTGGACGACGTGCTTGAGGCCAATTCCCGGATTGCCATCTTGGAAGACATCGCAGACCATACGAATCTCGGCGCAATTATTCGCTCGGCCTCGGGCCTCGGGGTAGATGCAGTGCTGCTCACCCCTAAATGCGTTGACCCTTGGTACCGGCGCAGCGCGCGTGTCTCGATGGGTACGGTCTTCGACCTTCCTTGGGTGCGAATGCAGTCCTGGCCAGAAGATCTCCAGACGCTGAAGAACCATGGCTATGAGATGCTCGCCATGGAACTGACCGATGACGCGACCCCGTTGAACGAAGTGGAGATCAAGGCTGGGCAGAAGGTCGCGATGATATTGGGCAATGAAGGCAGGGGAGTCACCGATGAAGCTCTCGCCGCCGTTGACCGGACCGTCATCATCCCGATGCACCGTGATGTGGATTCACTGAATGTTGGTGCCGCAAGCGCAATTGCGTTCTGGCATTTGTGCTCCGCGCCACGCTGAGAACGTTTCTGCAGTCATCGATTTTGCGATAGGATGGACTGTCTGTGCTTTGAGGTTTCTACGTGGAGCCCTGAATGCGGGACACAATTTCCGAGTAAGTAGCTGCTGGCAAAATCCAGTGGCCATAAACAAAAAGGTGTATAGCTATGAAGGCTGATATCCATCCACAGTACGGCCCAGTTGTCTTCAACGACCTGGCATCCGGCGAAAAGTTCCTGACCCGTTCGACCGCTAAGTCGGACAAGACCATCGAATGGGAAGATGGCAACACCTACCCAGTAATCGACGTCGAAATCTCGGCAGCTTCGCACCCGTTCTACACCGGCAAGCAGCGCATCATGGACACCGCTGGTCGTGTCGAGCGCTTCAACGCCCGCTTCAAGGGCTTCGGCGGCAAGAAGTAATACTTCGCCCCCAGGAAGCTTTCGCGGCGTGTTTCCAGTTTCTGGAAACACGCCGTCGCTGCTTTAACGGACTGGCCATCCCCGGATGCCGGACCTGCAATGACTGAAAAAGTTTTCACTGAAAAATTGGCGGGACGCCGTTGAACGCAACGTGCGACGCGCCAGGTGTCCCGAACGTCAGGTGAAGACTCGACTGACTGAAAAATTCTGTCGTTGGCGTCGGCAGGGAGCTTCTTGATGCGATAGCCGTCGGGGTCTACCGGCGGCGACAGCAAAAAAGTGTGCACTGGCCTCTCGAAGAATCGCATTTGGCCGCATCGAGATGGGCAACCGGCTCCATTGCGGTTGCCTGAAGTGTTCATGGGTCGTGTGGTGCTTCTGGTGACTGAAAAATTTGTCACCCAAGATCGGTCATCCGGGCTAGGGCACTTGGCCTGTTTCCCGTTGTCCGCCCATGTGGGGCGGTTCGGTTCCTGGACTCTTATCCGGAATGTCGATGTGTGGCTTGAGCTCGAGTAACCTGCCCCCTTCTGGCGTCAATCGGACTTGAGGAAGGGGGATGACCCTGGGGCGCTTTGGGCAATGATCGCTCACATGATCGAACTGATCTACGCGCTTTACGCTGCCCGGAACCACAATGGAATTCAGGCCGCGCGGTGTCACTTCGCGTTCCTCCTCCTCGGTGCTCGAGTCCTGCGTGGCAATGGTATCGGCCAATGATTCACTGACCTGTTCGGTTGAGTCCGCCAGCAGCACTGAGGTCAGCGCATCAAGGCTGCTCTGCAGGCGCTGGATCATTCTCAGCCGTTCGAGGGCGTCGCCTGGGCCATTGAGCGGCTCTGCGTCGTAAAGCTCATCGGCAATGAGTTTCGCAGGACCATAGAACAATTGATGTTCGATGCGATCACTGAAGAAAGTGTCCTTGTGGGATTCTCTTCGGGTGCAGGCTGGGAGCAGCGGCAGACGATGCTCATCATCGTCGTCTTGGATAGAGTCGGGTATTGCCATAGTTAATTCTCCGGCCGGGGTCGGACATTTTGGCCCGGAAATCCGCGGAGTGTTGATGCCTTTTCGAATGGTTATTCGGTTGTTAGCGTGGGGGTGCTTGTCGACCGTAAACCGGCGAGTCTACCGCTGCCCGGATTCGACTCGCCGGTGGCCGGGGATAGAATGAAACCATGATGCATCATGGTGAATACAAGGTAGTCGGTGGCAAATTAGTCGTTGTAGATCTGGATACTGCCGACGGCGTGATCACCGAAGTGTCGTTGAATGGCGACTTCTTCCTGGAGCCGGACGATGCGCTCGACGACCTGAATGATGCGATCCGCGGACTGCCAACCGATGCCAGCCACAGCACCATTCGCACGGCGGTAACCGAGAACCTGCGCGAAGGCGCGGTGATGTTCGGCTTCGACGAAAACGCTATTGCGCGCGTAGTGCGTCGCGCGCTGGGCCATGCCACCAAGTGGGAGGACCATGAGTGGGAAATCCTGGGCCCGGAGATCATCCCCATCACCGAGCAGGTGGCGCTGGATGAGGTGCTGACCCGCCAGATTGCCAAGGGCGCGCGCAAGCCGACGATCCGTTTCTGGGACTGGAGCGAAGGCGCCGTGGTCATCGGATCCTTCCAGTCGCTGAAGAACGAAGTCGACATGGAGCAAGCCGAAAAGCATGGCATCCAGGTGGTGCGACGCATTTCAGGCGGAGGGGCGATGTTCATGGAGGCCGGCAACTGCATCACCTACTCGCTGTACGCGCCCGAATCCCTGGTGGACGGCATGAGCTTTGCCGATTCCTACCCGTTCCTGGATGCATGGGTGATGGAAGCGCTGGAAAGCATCGGGCTGAAGGCGCACTACAAGCCGCTGAACGACATCGCCACCCCGGCCGGAAAGATCGGCGGCGCCGCGCAGAAGCGCCTGGCCCATGGCGCGATGCTGCACCACGTCACGATGAGCTACGACATCGATGCGCAGAAGATGACCCAGGTGCTGCGGATCGGCCGGGAGAAGATTTCCGACAAGGGCATCGCCTCGACGGTCAAGCGCGTTGATCCGCTGAAGTCGCAGACCCAGCTCGAACGCATGGAGATCATCAAGGTCATGATGGATACCTTCGCCAAGCGCACCGGTGCCAAGCCGGCACAGCTGGATGCCGAATCCCGACAGGCGGCGCAGGAGCTGGCGGCTGCCAAATTCGCCACCGAGCAGTGGACCGCACGCGTTCCATAAGACGGTAGGATCCAAGGGCTCGTTCTCGATTCCGCATCGAGAACGGGCCCTTGCTTCGTTTCAGGCGGCAAAAAGCCGGCCCTCTGCTTGATGAAGCAGGGGGCCGGCTTGGAGCGCCAGTGGCTATCGGCTAGCGGCTGGCGCGGCTGTAGGCCTGGGCCTGCAGCGAGCGCTGCAGCTCGGCGCGTTCCTCCAGCAGGATGCGCTTGAGTGCGGCCGGTGCGCCCTCGTGGCGTTCGAGCCAGGTGGTGGCTGTGGCCAGCGCCTTGTTCTGCTCGATGGAGCCCTGAAGATCCTGGTGGCCTGGATACAGTCCCTCGATCACGCGGGTGGCGAATTCCATGCCCATGGTCTCGAAGACCGGCAGGATCGCGGCCCAGTAGCGCTCCTCGAATGGGGCTAGCAGTGCGGCTGAACCCAGGGTGAAGCCCAGGGCGGTGGCCGAGAGGGCGTCGTTGGACAGTTCTCCCTGCTCATCGCGTGCCATCAGCACGGTATCGAAGGCGGTGTCCTTGGCCTGCAGGTCCGGGCGGGCGGCCAGCGCGGTGCGTACCGAATTCTGCGCAACACTGGTGGGGTTGGCCTTGGCCGCCTCGTGCATGCGTGCTTCGGCGGCGTCATCGAGCCGGCCGGAGGCGGCCAGCGCGATATAGGAACCCCAGAGCAGCTGCTCGTCGACGGTGACCTGATAGGCGTTGGGTTGCTCGCCGAGGAACGCATCGAGCACCTCGGGGGCCACGCCGGAGCGGGCCAGGCGGACCAGGGTGCGTGCGGTGGTGGTTTGCTGGTCGCTGCCTGCCTCGAATTCGTTCAGCCATCCGGTGAGCGTTGCGGCTGCCTGCTGGCGCAGCCCGGCGCGCAGCTCGGGAGCCACGTACTTGGCGATCGAGGTGGCCAGCTGGTCGGTGAGCACCCCGAAGACGCCGGCATCGGTGACGGCGTGCGCGTGATCCAGGATGGCTTGCACATAGCTCTGCGCGTCGAGCGTGGCTGAACGCACCGCATCCCACAGCGAGGCCCAGCAGGTGGCGCGCGGCAGCGAGTCGGTCAGCCCCGAAAGGTGGCCAAGCAAAGTGGCGCGCGAGACCGGATCGAATTCGATCAGCGCGTATGTCTCGTCCCCGTCATTGGGCAGCAGCAGGTCAGGGACCTTGCGTCCGATGAGGAAGTCCAAGGCCACCTGTTCGCCTGCCAGCTCCACCTGCACCGAATCGGTGCGCTGCAGCTTGCCCGAGTCCAGCTCGTAGGCGCCCACGGAGAGCACATGCGGGCGGGCGATCGGCGCTGCGGTAACCGGGTCGGTGCCCGACTGGATCAGCGAGGCCGAGGTGATGGTGCCCGACTCGTCGGTGTCGTACTGGACGTGCAGCTTCGGCACGCCGCTGGTCTTCAGCCAGGCGTCGGCCCACTGTCCCATGTCGCGGCCGCTGGCGGCTTCCAGCGCTTCGAGGAAGTCATCCAGCGAGGTGTTGCCGTAAGCATGCTTGCGGAAGTAGGCGCGGGCGGCGTCGCGGAAGGCATCCGCGCCAACGAAGGCAGCCAGCTGCTTGAGCACGGACGCCCCCTTGGCGTAGGTGATGCCGTCGAAATTCTGGTCCGCTGCCAGCAAATCGGGGATGTCGGCGACGATCGGGTGAGTGGTGGGCATCTGGTCCGCGACGTAGGCCCAGGCCTTGCGGCGCGCGGCGAAGGTGGTCCAGGCGGTGATGAAATCGGTGGCCTCGTCGTTGGCCAGGGTGCCGATGTAGTCGGCGAAGGATTCCTTGAGCCACAGGTCGTCCCACCACTTCATGGTGACTAGGTCGCCGAACCACATGTGCGCCATCTCGTGCATCAGGGTGTTGCCGCGCTGCTCGTACTGGCCTTCGGTGGCGTGCGAGGTGAACACGTAGCGTTCGGTGAAGGTGACCAGGCCCGGGTTCTCCATAGCGCCGAGGTTGTACTCCGGGACGAACGCCGAGTCGTACTTGCCCCACGGGTAGGGGTAGTCGAATAGCTCGTGGAAGTAGTCAAGGCCCTGGCTGGTCAGCTTGATGATTTCCTCGCCGTCGAAGTGCTCGGCCAGTGAGGCCCGGCAGGTGGCGGCCATCTCGATGGCCAGCTCTTCGCCGTCGGCCAGCTTCTGCACGTGCTCGCCGCGCACCACGTGGTACGGGCCGGCCAGCACTGCGGTGATGTAGGAGGAGATCTTAGGTGTGGGGGAGCAGGCGACGGTCTTGGTGCCGTCCTCGTTCACGACCTCATCGACGATCGGCTGGTTGCTGGCCAGGTGCCAATCGGCCCGACCGGTGAGCGTGAAGCGGTAGCTGGTCTTCAGATCCGGCTGTTCGAAGCAGGCGAAGACGCGGCGCGCCTCGGAAGGCTCGAACTGGGTGTAGAGGTAGGTTTCGCCGTCCTGCGGGTCCACGAAGCGGTGCAGGCCCTCGCCGGAGCGCGAGTAGATGGCCTGGCCGGTGATCTTCACGGTGTTCGGCGCATCGGTGCGCAGATTATCGAGGTAGATGCGCGCATCAAGCACGGCGGAATCCACATCGATCGCGGAGCCGTTAACCAGCACCTCGGCCACCGATTCGTGGATGAAGTCGATGAAGGTCGCCGGTTCCCTGGAGCTGAAGTTCAGCGTGGTGATCGAGGTGAAGCTGGTGGCGTTGCGGTCGGCGGCATTGGCCAGGTCGAGCTGGACTTCGGCGAAGTGCCATTCGATATTCCGTGCGCGCCAGGCCGCTTCGTCGCGCCTGAGGTTTTCATTGGGTGCATAGCGTTGAAGTGTGTCCACCATCCCAGCTTAGCTGTGAAACGAATGCTTTAGGGTTTTTTCTACTGGATTTCCTCGGTTCTCCGGCGCCAGGCCTTCCTGCGCTAGGCTTGATGGGTCTGTGCAAGCACCTGTGAGGATGGAGAAAACAGTGGACGTCTTTATCAAAGGCCCTTCCAAGCGCGACGTAGCGGGCATGAAAGCGGCCTTCGGCGAGGTCCAGGGTGGCGATGTCCTCTCGGTGCTCTACAAGACCGAACGCTTTGGCAACTTCCTGATCACCGGGGCCGCGCACGCGACGGTGCTCGATGACGTGATGGTCGGCGGGCTGAACGCAGCCGCGGCGAAGAAGAAGGCCAAGAATGCCGATGGCGGCGAGATCATGCAGCGCCAGCCCGACAAGGATGTTCGCGCCTTTCCTGCGGTCTTCGAGGGCGACTTCGTCCCGGAGGACATCGAGGTGTCCGAGCTGTCCCACGGCGATCTGGTGGTGGCTTCCTTCAGCCAGGAACCCTACGGGGATTTCGTGGTGACCGGGGTGGTCACCGAGGCCGAAAAGGACCGCGGCTACCTGATGGTCGGCCCGTGGATCCTGCAGACCGCGGATGGACCCGCTTCACGCTTGCTGTCGGTGCAGCGGGTCGCGGCCAACGGCACGCACGTGGCTCCGGTGCCTACCCGTCGCGGCCTGGTCGAGGTCGACGGGCTGTAGCCCGCGAAGATTCCGGTGGCTGCGGTGTTTGGGAGGTTCTGCCCAAGACCACAGCCGCCGTTCCATTGAGGCGCGGCGATGGTGGCGGTTTATCGCGTCTGGCTGAGGACAATAATTCGAGGTGACTCGGCCATGGTGCCGGGGCTTTACATGTCCGGGGGAGCTGTGGATAGGCGGATTGAGGATGGATTCGTTGTTTCTCAGAATCACCAGACGTCGAATTATGAGTAGCTCAGCTACTCATAATTCGACGAAGAGGTTTTATGACTAAGAGCAACGCCAGGTCGAATCCGGTGAGCATGCCCAGGGTTGCTTCGTCCTCGTCGGAGACTTGGATGCTGCGCAAGGTATGTGGCATGGTGCGTGCCGCGTCGGCGATGATGAAGGCGTCTTTTTCGTCTGTTTTCGCCGTCCCGGGATACTTGTCGGCGATGCGCCGCATCGAGAGTCCGGGAAGGTAGGCCACCGGAATTCCGAGGTTCTGGGCTATGGCAACAGCGAGCGCGCCGATGGTGGCAGGCTGGTCCACGACTACCAGAACCTGTCCTTGAGCTAGCAGCTTTTGATGCACGGCGGTGAGTTTGGCTTCGTCGTTGGCCAGGGCCTTGTTCCAGATTTTGGTGCCGTCTTGGATGAGGGCGCAGGCCCAGTGGTCGGTTTTGCCGATGTCGAGGCCGAGGAAGATCTGGATGTCTTCGGTTTTCATGACCGGTGCTCCTTTGAACCGATTAATTGTTCAAGGTCGGCCAACCGTCGGTAGCAAAGTCTTTCATCCACGTTGCGACTGGCGTCCGTTTTTGGCGCCGTGCCCCAATCAGCAATCACCTCGCCGCCATCCAATCCCGGTGGCGACACCCCGGGCTATTGGATACGCAGGGGCAAGAAACCATGCCGGGATTGGCCGGCCGACAGTTCCTATCATCCTCGGGTGAAGGAGCTATTAACAAGGTAACGGGGTGGTTCCGGACACCTTGCTGGGGTACCCTGTGGCTAACTGGTCGCCAATCAAGGAAAGCGTGCCCACCGCCATGCCACGGATTATCCATTTTGACCATGTCGGAATCACCGTTGGAGATCTCGAGCTGGTGACCGCCTTCTTCATTGGCCTGGGCCTGCATGTCGAGGGGAGAGTCGAGGGGATGGAAGGCGAGTTCCTGGAAACCGTGTGCGGGGTCAAGGACTCGCGCACGAACATCGTGATGCTCAAATCCGAGGATTCCTCCGTCGGCATCGAGCTGTCCAGCTTCGAGAAGCCGGCGCACGAACCGGGCAACCCGCACGCCATGGCCAATGAACTCGGGTTGCGCTCGATCGCGTTCGAGGTCGACGATCTCCAGGGGATGCTCGCCGGCCTTGAATCCAAGGGCTATGGGCTGATCGGAGGCGTCGGGGAATACGAGGGCGTGTGGAAGATGGCCTACGTGCGCGGTCCCGAAGGGCTGACCGTGGCTCTGGCCCAGCGGCTGAAGAAATAATACCAGCCGCCGCGGCTGCCGTTAATCTGCAAGTGCCCGGCCCAGGGGAAATTCCCCCGGGGCCGGGCACCGGTGCGCTGGTCCTCAGGCAGGTACTAGCGCTTGGCCTTCTGCAAGGACTTCTCGCTGATCGGCGCATTGTCGCTGGCGCGCAGCTTACGGAAGTACTCCATGGCCTCATCCTGGCGCTCGGCTTCGCCGCCCGAGGAGATGTCGGCACGCAGGTGGTCCTGGGTGTAGCCGAAGGCGTCGACCAGGTCCTGGGCGTGCGGGCGCAGGCGGGCAAGCAGGCGGTTGATGTAGCCGGACAGGGTGCGGGCGCGCTGCATCGAGAGCAGGCCGTTGGCCAGGTACCAGCCCAGGTCGTCCTCGACCAGCGACAGCGCGAAGACATCGCGCAGCCAGGTCAGCACCTCGGCGGTGGCCGGATCCTGGATCTTCTCCAGTGCCGCGGTGAATGCCTCCCAGCGCAGCAGCTGGCCGTGGTCGCGGGCCGCGGAGATCAGCAGGTCCTGGTTCTCGTTGAACGCGGCGGCGCCCTTGGCCTTGTCCTTCCCGGCGGCGCGCAGGGCGTTGGCCACCGCGGCGACCTTGGCATTGATGCGGTCGGTAAGCAAGGCGCGCTGGTTCTCCGGGTCCTTGAAGAAGTTGGCGCTCTTGCGCTCATCGGAGATGTCCGCGAAGGCCTGGCCCACGCTGCGCAGCCCGGACCGGTGCAGTGCGGTGGTTCCTGCCTGCTTGGCCGCGTACAGCGCCATCGCTCCGGTGTCGAGCTTGCGGAACTCGGCCGCATAGTCGGTGAGCAGGCGCTTGCCCACCAGCTGCAGCAGCACGTTGTTGTCGCCCTCGAAGGTCACATAGACATCCAGGTCGGCGTAGAGCTGGGTGAAGCGGTTCTTGGCGATGAACCCGGCACCGCCGCAGGCTTCGCGGCATTCCTGGATGGTGTCCAGCGCGTCCCAGGTGCTCAGCGGCTTCAGCGCGGCGGCGAGGGTTTCCAGATCCTGGCGGTCGTCGTCGCTGTCGGCGCGGCCGGAGAATACCGCGTCGAACTTGTCCAGCAGGCCGTCGTGGGCGAAGGAGGAGGCGTAGGTGCGGGCCAGGCGGGTGATCAGCCGGCGCTGGTGGCGCTGGTAGTCCAGCAGGGTGGTTTCCTCGGTGTCCGAGGTGGAGTTGAACTGGCGGCGCTGGTTACCGTAGGTCACGGCGATCTGCAGGGCGATCTTCGAGGCGTTGGTGGCGGCGCCATCCAGCGAGACGCGGCCCTGGACCAGGGTGCCGAGCATGGTGAAGAAGCGGCGGCCCGGCGAGGGGATTGGAGAGGAGTAGGTGCCGTCGGCGTCCACGTTGCCGTAGCGGTTGAGCAGGTTGGTGCGCGGAACACGCACGTTGGTGAAGTGCAGTCGGCCGTTGTCGATGCCGTTCAGCCCGCCCTTGAGCCCGTCGTCCTCACCGCCGACGCCTTCCAGGAAGTTGCCGTCCTCGTCGCGGATCGGCACGTAGAAGCAGTGCACGCCATGGTTCACGCCCTTGGTGATCAGCTGGGCGAAGACGGTGGCTGCCTTGCCGTGCAGCGCGGCGTTGCCCAGATAGTCCTTCCAGGCGGCCTTGAACGGGGTGTGGATGACGAATTCCTCCGTGGCTTCGTCGTAGGTGGCAGTGGTAGCGACGGAGGCTACGTCCGAGCCGTGGCCGATCTCGGTCATGGCGAAGGCGCCCGGGGTCTTCAGGCTCATGGCATCCGGCAGCCACTTGGCGTGGTGCTCTTCGCTGCCTAGGTGCAGGATCGCTCCGGCGAACAGGCCCCACTGCACCCCTGCCTTGATCTGCAGCGATGGGTCGGCTGCCACCAGTTCCTCGAAGGCGGCCAGCGAGCCGCCGTGGTCATCGAAGCCGCCGAATTCCTTGGGGAAGGCACGCTGCACGGCCTCCTGCTCGACGAGGATGCCCAGCTGGCCGAGCACCCGTTCGCGGTGCTCGGCCATGCCCAGCAGCGGGTCGCGCTGCAGCTGCGGATTGGCGGCGCGGGCGCGCGAGGCCTTGCGGATTTCGGCGTAGGGGCCGAGCAGCTGCTCGGAGAGGGCGGTGATGTTGATGCGGTTCTCGCTCATGGCGTGCCTTTCATTTCGGTGGTTCGGGTTGGGGTGCACCAAGGGGTGCTTTAGCGGGTTGTCGGTGTCCGGGTGGAGGCGATGCCGTAGGCCAGCCAGTTGGTCAGCTCGGTGGCCAGCGACTGCAGCGACGGCTTGCCGGGGCCTGCCGGGTGGCTCAGCCACTGCTCACCGGCGGCTCGGACCATGCCCAGGGCCGCACGCGGCCACAAATCGAGGGTGGAGGCGGTGGCGTGCTGGTCATAGAGCTTGAGCAGGCGTTCGCTCATCAAGCTGGAGGCCTCCTCGAAGAAGGTGTTCAGAGCCCCGGCCGACTCGTCATCGGCCGAGCGCGGGGCGGAGGTCACGAAGAAGTACAGGTTGGGGCTGTTGTCGGCCAGCTCCAGGTAGGAGGAGACCATCGCGTGGAGCGCGCTGATTTCGTCTTCCTTGGCCAGGCCGGCGGCGATGACGCGTTCGCGGAAGTCGTTGATGACCATGGCGCTCAGTGCCTGGCGCAGGCCTTCCTTGTCGCCGAAGTACCGGTAGTAGACCGGCTTGGAGGTCTTTGCGTGTCCGGCAATGTCCTCCATGGAGACCTGGGGACCGAGCTTGTGCACGGCTTTGCGTGCCAACCTGAGCAGTTCCTCGTGGCGCGCGGTGCGATGCGCTTCCCAGCGAGCTGCCCGGCCGTCGGTCTCGCGGTCGATTTCCTCAGCGATCTTGTTCACGTAACTCAGAGTATCATGTACTCTTGGTTACAGTAATACTTGTCACACCAGAATATTTGTAGGAGTTCAACGAACATGAGCCAGCCTTCTGTGCGCAACGCCGTGATCATCGGTGGCAACCGCATTCCCTTCGCCCGTTCCAACACCGCTTATGTGAATGCGTCCAACCAGGACATGTTCACCGCCGCACTCGAGGGCCTGGTTGCCCGCTACGGACTGCAGGGACAGCGCATCGGTGCAGTCTCCGGCGGTGCGGTGCTCAAGCACTCCAAGAACTTCAACCTGATCCGCGAATCGGTACTCGGCTCCTCGCTGGATCACGCCACCCCGGCCTACGACGTGCAAATGGCCTGCGCCACCGGCATGGAAGCCATCGGCTCGCTGGCCAACAAGATCAAGCTCGGCCAGCTCGACTCGGCCATCGGCGGCGGCGTGGACACCACCTCCGACGCGCCCATCGCCGTATCCGATTCGCTGCGCGCGATCCTGATGGAACTTTCCCGGGCCCGCTCCACCAAAGCCAAGTTGGCTGCGTTGTCCAAGCTGCGCCCAGGCCACCTGGCCCCAGCGGCTCCAGGCACCGGCGAACCACGCACCGGACTGTCCATGGGCGACCACCAGGCGATCACCACCAAGAAGTGGGGCATCACCCGCGAAGCACAGGATGAACTGGCCTTGGCCAGCCACAAGAACCTGGCTGCAGCCTATGACCGCGGTTTCTTCAACGACCTGATCACCCCATTCAACGGCCTGTCCAAGGACAACAACCTGCGCGCCGACTCCAGCATGGAAAAGCTCGCCAAGCTCAAGCCGGCCTTCGGCAAGAACCTGGGCGAAGCGGCGACCATGACCGCTGGCAACTCCACCCCTCTGACCGACGGCGCCTCGGCAGTGCTGCTGGGCAGCGAAGAGTACGCCCAAGCCAACGACCTGCCAATGCTGGCGAACTTCGTGGACTTCGAAGCCGCCGCGGTGGACTTCGTGCACGGCGAAGAGGGCCTGCTGATGGCTCCCGCCTACGCCACCGCCCGCATGCTCAAGCGCAACAACCTCACCTTGCAGGACTTTGATTTCTACGAGATCCACGAAGCTTTCGCCGGCACCGTGCTGTCCACGCTCAAGGCGTGGGAAGACGAGGAATTCTGCCGCGAGAAGCTTGGCCTGGATGCCGCGCTGGGCGCCATCGACCGGTCGAAGCTTAACGTGAACGGCTCCTCGCTCGCAGCCGGACACCCATTTGCCGCCACCGGCGGCCGCATTATCGCCAGCACCGCAAAGATGCTGCACGAAAAGGGCTCGGGCCGCGCACTGATTTCGGTCTGCGCAGCAGGCGGCCAGGGCGTCGTCGCTATTCTGGAGGCTCGCAACTAATGGCAGACAAGTACATGGAACTGGTAAACACCGGCCTGACCAAGAAGCTGGCCACCATGCTGGGCCTGCCGCGTCCGCCGCGGCTGCGCCGCTACAGCCCGGATGCCGCGCTGCTGCCCGGCCCGGTATTGATCCTCGGCGCTTCGGCCAAGGCGCAGGAATTGAGCGACACCTTGGTCTCCTGGGGCCTGGATGTGCGCCGCCACGAAGCAGGGGAAGCCAAACTCGGCGCTCTGGTCCTGCTGCTTGACGAGCTCGAGCGCCCCACTGACCTTTCGCCGCTGATGTTGGCGGCCGGCCAGGCGCTGCGCAAGCTGCTTCCCGGCGGCCGCGTGGTCGCTTTCTCCCGGCCTGCCGGGGATGATGATGCGCCCCAGCTGTCAGCCGTGCGCCAGGGCATCGATGGCGTGGTGCGCTCGATGGGCCGCGAAATGCGCGGCGGCGCGACCGCCAATGGCATCGTGCTCGAAGCTGGCACCACCGTGGCCAGCCCGAGTGCGCTGGCCGCCTTGCGCTTCTTCTTCTCCGGGCGCAGCGCCTATGTGGACGGCCAATTCCTGACCGTGCGCACCAACGATGGCGTGCTTCCGGCTGACTTCGCCAAGCCGCTGGCCGGCAAGGTGGCAGTGGTGACCGGGGCCGCCCGCGGCATCGGCGCGGCCATCGCCAAAACGCTGTCCCGCGATGGGGCGCAGGTGGTCGTGGTGGACATGCCGGCCGCCGGCGAAGCGCTGGCCAAGGTGGCCAATTCCATCGGCGCCACCACCTTGCAGCTGGATGTCACTGCCGAGGATGCGGCGCAGCAGATCATGGATCACGCGATCGGCCGCCATGGCTCGCTGGATCTGGTGATCCACAATGCCGGAATCACCCGCGACAAGCTGCTGGCCAACATGGACGCCGGCCGCTGGGATTCGGTGATCGCAGTGAACATCGCCTCGCAGCTGCGCATGAACGAGGCCTTCCTGGCGGCCAAGCTGCCGGGCCTGCGCATCGTATCGCTGGCGTCCACCTCCGGCATCGCCGGCAACCGCGGGCAGACCAACTATGCTGCTTCCAAGGGCGGGGTGATCGGCATGGTGCACGCCAGCGCCAAGCTGTTCGCCGAAAATGGCGGCTCCATCGCCGCGGTGGCCCCGGGATTCATCGAGACCGAGATGACCGCAAAGATCCCGCTGGGCACCCGCACCGTCGCCCGCATGGTCCTGCCCTCGCTGATGCAGGGCGGCCTGCCGGTGGATGTTGCCGAAGCCATCAGCTTCCTCGGCTCGGATGCCGCGGCCGGGCTGAACGGCCAGGTGCTGCGCGTCTGCGGCCAGTCGCTGGTAGGTGCCTGAGATGGGTGCGCAGATCGTTTCCGGAATTCCGTCGATGGCCTCGGTCTATGCCCAGTCCGTCAAGACCCTGAAGCGCAAGCCGAAGAACCCGGTGCTGCCCGAAACCGTGCTGGTGTTCCAGGGTGCGAAGGCCGATCCGGCGAAGCTTGCCGAGTTCCGCAAGGCCGTGGACGCACCGATGAACGGCGTGCTGCCGAGTCTCTACGTGCACTCCTTGGCGTTCCCGCTGGCCATGTCCTTGATGGTGCGCGACGATTTCCCGTTGCCGCTGCTGGGCATGATCCATCTGGTCAACCAGGTGGAGGTCCAGCAGCCGCTGGGGGAGGTGGAGGCATTCGACATCGAGGTGCACAGCGAGAACCTCGCGGCCCATCCGCACGGGGTGACCGCCGACCTGGTGATGCGCATTGTGGTGGATGGGCAGGACCGGATGCTGCTGCGCAGCACGTTCTTGGCCAAAGGCGTGCGGCTCGATGGGGCCACGCCGGAGAAAAGCACGCACCCTGACTTTGCCGCACCGCAGCGCACCGCAAGCTGGAAACTGGATGCGGGAACCGGACGCCGCTGGGCCGCGGTTGCCGGGGACTACAACCCGATCCACCTGTCTGCGCTCAGCGCCAAGGCATTGGGCATGCCGGCGGCCATCGCCCACGGCATCTACCTGGCGGCCCGTGCGCTGGCGGGGATCGAGCCTGCTGGCGGAAGCTACCGCTGGAGCATCGAGTTCAAGACTCCGGTGGTGCTTCCGGCTTCGATTGACCTGGCCTTCCAGCCGAACTCCGACGGTTACACCGTCCAGGCGTGGAACGCGCGCAAATCCAAGCCCCACTTCGAAATGGAGCTGGTGCGCGGCTAGGTGAAATCACCAGTGCCCTGGTCATCGACGCAGTAGCGTTGACGACCAGGGCACTGTGGTGCCACCGTCCTTGACTAGGCTCGGTGGCGCTCGGACTGGGCCATGCGATAGCTGGCCAATGTAGCGACAGCGGCGCGCTCCCAGGTGAATAGTCCCGAATGCTCCAGTGCGCCATGGCCGGCGGCGGTAATCTGTTCAGGATCCCGGGCAAGCTCAAGCAATTTTTCGGCCCACAGCTGGGCATCGGGCTCGTCCATGAGCCACCCTGACTCGCCGTCGTTCACGGCGTACGCCAAACCGCCCACGGCATTGGCCAGAACCGGAGTGCCGCAGGCCTGCGCTTCGGCAGCTACCAGGCCGAAGGTCTCGGAGAGTGAAGGGACTGCAACGACGTCGGCGTTGGCGAAGACGAGAGCCAATTTCTCGGGGGAGAGCGGATCGAAGAAGCGGACGACGTCCTGAAGGCCGTGGCGTTGCACGAGCGAAGGCAGGTCGTAGTTGGTTTGCCCGGACAGGGCGCCGAAGAGTGATGCGGTAATGCGCAGGCTGGGGTCCTCGCGGCGCGCGATGCCCATGGCCTCGAGCAGCAGATGCGCTCCCTTCAGCGGTTGCATCCGTCCGGCATAGACCAGATGCAGGTCATCCTCGCCCAGCGGGCGGCGCACCTTGTCCTGGTCCGGATGGAAGATTCGGTGGTTGACGCCGGGCAACACGATGTCGAGCTTTTTCAATTCCACGGCGTAAAAGCTCCCGAGCTGCTTCGCTTCCACCGGAGTGTTGGCGATGATGCGCGCGCATTCGGCAAGCAGCTGCTGCTCGGCTTCCTTGCGGTACCCGGGCTCGGGGATGCCAGATTCGTGCTCCTTGGCCGCGGCCGAGGTGTGCATCGACACCAGCAGGGGAGCGTCCCACCGTGCGGCCAGCTGCTGTCCCACCATTCCCGAGAGCCAATAGTGTCCATGGATTACATCGATGTTCACGCCGTGCAGGTGGGTGGCTATTTCTTCCGCGGCATCGTCGATGATTTCGGGCAGCTGCTCCTTGGCCAGGGTCCGGTTCGCGGCTACCTGCACCTGGTGCATCCATACGCCCTCACTGACCTGCAGCGACTCTGATTCCCCGGCGGTGCGCGTGAGCATATGCACTTCGTGGCCCAGCGCGCCCAGCGCGTAGGAAAGGTTCTGGATGTACACGTTCATGCCTCCTGCATCGCCGGAGCCGGGTTGCTGCATTGGCGAAGTATGCAGGGAAAGCATGGCTATGCGCATGATTGGTGCTCCCAAGGTGCTGTGCTGGTGACGGAATTTTTCGTTCAAAACTCCGCCTCTGATGCTATCAAGAAGCCAGGTCAAGCATCTTCGCGTTTGCGGATGTCCAGTGATCCACCATGTCCGCTCCTCCGTGGCCATCTTCTTCGCAGATGACCAGCGAGGAAGCCGGCCAAAGCTGGTGCAGCTTCCATGCGGTTCTTGCAGGACCGGAAACATCGGCGCGTCCGTGGATCAGGACGGCCGGAAGATGCTGGATCTTGGCCATGTTCTCGAGGATCGGTGGCTGGCAGAAGCCGTCGTGGGCCCAGAAGTGCGTCGTCATCCGGGACATCGAATGCCGAAAACTGCGCTCTTCCCAGCGCGGATCCCGAACCACCTGCTCGGAGCCGAGGGAAATGTGGGTGTCCTCCCACAGGGCCCATTCGAGGGAGGCCGCATCGCGAAGTTCAAGATCGCTGGAGCTGAGCAGTTGCGCGTAGGCCTCGACGAGCCGCAACTCTCCGGACGCATAGGCAGGAACATGCCTGCTGGCGAATCCCGCGAGCCGGTCCCATGCCTCGGGGAAGAGCGCTCCGACGGTTTCGGTGATCCATTGGACTTCTTCACGGCTGGTTGTCGTCACCGCGAACAGTACGATGCCGATAACACGTTCGGGATGCGCCTGCGCGTAGGCGAGCGCCAAGGTCGAGCCCCAGGACACGCCATTGAGGATCCATTTCTCGATTCCCAGCCCGATGCGCAACGTTTCGATGTCGGCAATGAGCCGCGGGGTAGTGAATGATTCCATCTCCACGTTTGCATCTGCAGCCGAGGGGAGGGAACGGCCGCAACCGCGCTGCTCGAAACCAATGAGGCGCGTACGGGACAGGTCCCAGCGGTTTCGATAGCCGCTGACGCCGAGCGTTCCTCCCGGGCCGCCGTGCAGATGCAGTGCCGGGATTCCGTCGCGCCGTCCGAACTCTTCCCAGTACAGCTGGTGGCCATCGTCGGTCGGCATCAGCCCGTGATGGATGGGATCGCTGCCGAGGGAAAAATCAGTCATGTACGCACTTTACGGGAAAGCGGGCCAACGAGGGATTCATCGAAAGTTGCTTCCGCTCTTCTAAATCTCCTTGGCCGGCCATCATTGAAAATGCGGGAAGCTCGGCTGGAGAGTTCAAGCTGTCCGTCGATGAAGTTGATACTCGCGCCATGTCAGTACAACGATGAATGCGTCCAAAACTGTGAGCCCGATGAGTCCCCAGCTGAAGCTGATAAACAGCTCGTAGATCTGGTACACGATGAATGCAATCAGGAATCCAATGAGCCACGGATAAGCCCACAATTGCTTTCTCAGCACTGCCCACACCAGCACCACCTTTACTATCCCATGGAGTATCAGGTAAGCCGCTGCAAAGAGTGTTGCAGAAACATCTAGGCGTTCAGCCAAACTGACCAGAAAGCGGGCGATGAAATCCTGCGGATCTTTGGAAAGTTCGTGGTGAGTCACTGCACTTACGAACACAATGATCTGAGATGGCCCGGCAAAGAGAAATATGGTGCCAGCCACGAGTTCCGAAACGCCCGTGATGCCCTTGAGGATCAGACCCACGTAAAAAGTTCGGTCAAGCAATCTGCGGCGTTTGCCTTGTCCTGGTGCTGATTCCGGATGGTTCATGGCCCGCTGTGCTTTCTTCATTGTTTGACAAGCATTAACGATGATCTGAGCTTACTTCTCAAAGTGCGACGAATCGCTATGGAGTATCTGAGAGCTGGCATGCTGCCAATTCGATTCCACGTGGCGAGCGATGTTCATTTGCAATCAGTTTTCGTTCCTGAATGTCGTAGCGAGATCAGGCGCTGATCGAAGCCACGAGGACAGTGAGCCGTCGCTTCGCCTAATTGATCAACGAAAGACAGTGGGCACTCGCGTCATTCGCACGCCTGAGCGAGTACAGTTGAATGCTTGAATCGCTGGCAACTGGCACCACGGTCGGCGAAAACCTGCAATTCTGCCGAAAATCTTGTGACCCTTGACACGAAATTGCAGTGAAAATGCTGAAACCTCCTACTCAAGGCCGAATATTCCGCGAATTTACGGGCGTTTCGACGACTTCGGGGCAGCTGGTGGCCGATTGGAATTCACGCGAAAGCGGTGGTAGAGTTTTACTTCGTTGCCAGCGATAACAACGCGAACAACAGACAACCTGCGCGGGTGGCGGAATAGGTAGACGCGCCAGCTTGAGGTGCTGGTCCTCGAATAGAGGGTAGGGGTTCAAGTCCCCTTTCGCGCACAGGTAAATCCCCGGTTGACTTTGGTCAACCGGGGATTTTTCACATCTGCCAGAAATCTTGGCCCGCTGGGGACGGATTCAATGAGCCGCGGCTCCCTGCGCCATCGCGATGCCATCCGGGGACTTTGCTTCCTGTGCCGCGCTGATTCCGGCGCGGCGTCGGAAGAAGCTTCCACCGCCCAGGCTGGTACCGCTGGCGTAGCCGCCGGCGCAGACCCCCGAAGTGTAGCGTCCCGCCGCGAACAAGCCCGGGATCGTTGCGCCCGAAACATGCAGTACCTGTGGGTTGGTATCGGTCTTCAGTCCGCCCAGGGTGAATCCTCCGGTTCGGCCACGCAGGTCGATCGCCGCCAGCGCACCGCGCAGTGGGTTGACCCACTTGGGGTTCTTGCCCAGCAGGGGATCGGTGCCCTCGGCCGCGAAGCGGTTGTACTGCTCGATGGTGGCCTGGAGGCTGCCTGCAGGCAGTCCCATCTCGGCTGCCAATCCGGCGGCGGTGACGGCAACCTAGGTTGGCTGCATCAGCAGTTCCGGGCTGGAGGTTTCGCTGGCCCAGCCTTCTTCGAATGCAGTCTCGTCGATGACCAGGAACGCTTGGTTTTCCTGGTGGAACAGCGTCGCCTGGCCGAGCCGGCCCGGGTAGGTGTCCTCGTTGATGTAGCGCTGGCCGCGGCCGTTGACCAGGATGCCGCGCACCAGCAGCTGCGGATCGCAGAAGAATGCGACCTCGGTGGCGTCCGTATGGGCGGTGGCAGCGCCAATTGACTGGCCCATCTGGATGGCACGCCCGTCGTGCGCCTCGATGGATGCAGCCAGGCGGCCCAGGAAGCGCGGTTCGTTGGCGCGGACCATGTCCTCATTGAAGGCGAAACTGCCCATGGCCAGGAGCTCGCCGAGGCGGGCCTTGACGTAGACGTCTTCGCCGTAGCGCTTGGCTCCGATGCCAACCACTCATCCATCCGCCTCGACGACCAGTGACTGGACGCGCAGGTCGAATTCGGCGCGCACGCCCAGGGGTTGCTCGGTCTCGACCAGCGGTTTCATGAGCATGTAGCTGCCGCCCTGCTCGCCGGTCTTCTTACTGGACATCTTCGGAACGTGCCCGCGCGGAGCCGGAGAATCGAGGCGCTGAACGGGGCTGTATTTTCGCCGCCGGAGTGCAATCGCCCGTCATCATGGGGAGGTTCCCAGCCAGGCTGCCCCCAGAAGGATTCCTTGAAGACGACGCCCGCGTCGACCGGCCAGTTGTAATGATCCACGCTGCCCTCGCACTAGGCATCGACCTTCGCCTCGTCGGTCCCCGGGCGGAGAGCGGCCTTCATGAATGCCTTCATGTTCTCCACCGTGTCCTCGAAACCCAGCGCCCGTTGAAGGGGAGTGCCTCCTCCGAGGTAGATGAAGCCGCCGGCCATGGACGCGGCGCCGCCCCAGCCTCCGGAACGTTCGAGCACCAGCACCTCGGCTCCGGCGCGTGCAGCCTCGATGGCGGTGCTCACCCCGGCGATGCCTAGCCGGCAACCACCACACCGGCCTCGTAATCCCAGTTGCTGATGCTGCTGGCTGGAATGTTGAACGAGGTGCTTTCGGACATGTGCGGGCATCCTCTCGAAATGGACCAAAAGTATCCAGAAGATTAACTGTCCACTGCCGATTCACTGCGAACCAGTCGCACTGGATGGAACCGTCGTGTCTTGAGCCCAGCTACCCTCGGGTACCGCTGAGCCGGCGCAGGCTCTCGGCATCCAGCACCTGGTTGAAGACCGGTCCCTGCGGTTCCAGCACCCGGCCGGCTGCCAAGCTGGACAGCTGCACCGGGGAGAAACCCAATGCCTTGGTGAGTTCCGAAACCATCTGGGCATCCTGCGCGTTATCCGCGGCGACGCCCAGTGCACGTTGCGCAGATTGCTTAGTTGCCCGATCCGCATCCATATCCCAATGGCTGATGTGATTCAGTGCCTTGACTACGCGCGAGCTCTTGAAGCGGGCCGCGATGCCCTCGGAACTGGACAGGCCGGCATCCAGCGAGGCTTCCAGCCACTCGGGAAGCGGCTCTTCTTCCCAACGGTTGGTCGCATCCACCAGCAGGGTGCCAGCCAAGGAGGAGACATCGATGTCGCCGAGTTCTTCCTGCGGCACCATGAGAACCACCAAATCGACATCCTCGGCGATCTCCTCGGCCAGCACGCCGGTGGCCCGGGATGCATACTGCGCCAAGTGGTATTTCATCATCCGCGGCGGCCGCGAGCCCGCGATGCGTACCTCAATGCCGGCAGCTGCCGCTGCCCGGGCCAATGCCGTGCCAGCTCGTCCTGCGCCCAGGATTCCAATCCGCTTGATGCTCATAGCTCCAGCCTAGACGCGAAGGCCGTGGTGGCATGCAATTTATTGCATGCCACCACGGCCTTCAACTTAGCGGAAGCTTGTCAGCTCCAAAGCGGAGCAAGGGACTTGATCAGCTGCTGCAAGCCCAAGATGATGAACAGCACCGCGGTAATCGCCAGCGCCGTATTGGTGTGCCAGCGGTTCGCCCATGCCTTCGGGATGCGCTTGCCGTTGAGCAGGCCCAAGAGGGTGACTGCCAGGAACGGCATGAACAGTGCGCCCAGGACGCCGTAGGCCAGGATCAGGGCGATCGGCTTGTCCAGCAGGAACAGCACCATTGGCGGGAAGGTCAGCCACAGGACGTAGAACTTGAAGTACTTGCCACCGGTCATGGTGTCCGGGTGGTTTGCAGGCTTCTTGCGCATGTGGCCCCAGAAGTCAGCGAACATCAGCGAAACGCCGTTCCACACGCCGATGATCGACGAGAAGGAAGCGGCCCAGAAGCCTACCAGGAAGCCGTTGCCGACAACATCGCCGTACTCGGCCTTCAGCACATCGCCCAGTTCCAGCAGTCCCTTGTCGCCACCGGAAATGGTGACGCCAGCGGCGCGAACAACTTCTGCGCCGACGACCAGCATCGCGAGCACGAAAATGCCGGTCATGACGTAGGCCATGGTGTTGTCGATGCGCATGACACGCATCCACTTAGGGGTGTACCAGCCCTTTTCGCGCAGCCAGTAGCCGTAGGCGGCCAAGGTGATGGTGCCGCCGACGCCGCCGGCCAAAGCCAGGGTGTAGACCACGCCGCCCTGTGGAATCATCGGGATCAGGCCCTTGAGCATCTCCGGAATGTTCGGCACAGCGATGAACGCCAAGCCCACCACGGTCACGAACATGATGCCCACCAGCACGGCGGTGATCTTCTCGAAGAAGTTGTACTTGCCGAACCAGACCATCACGAAACCCAGCAGGCCCATGATCACTGCCCAGATCTTCAGGTCCACTGCAGGCATCAACGCCGCCAGCGGCAACGCGGCAGAGCTCATCGCGGTAGCGCCGTAGACGAAGCCCCAGATGATGATGTAGGGACCGAAGTACCAGGTGGTCCACTTGCCCAGGGTGCTCCAGCCCTCGAAGATGGTCTTTCCGGTGGCCAAGGTGTAGCGGCCGGCGCCTTCAACCAGAACAATCTTCAGGATCACGCCGACAATCACCGCCCACAGCAGGGCATAGCCATACTGGCTGCCTGCTACCAGGGTGGCAACCATGTCGGCCGCGCCCACGCCGGTCGCCGCAACGACCAAGCCAGGGCCGATGACTTTCCAGCGCGGTGGGCCGCCAGCGTCCAGGTCGGCGCGTTGCGCCTCGATGTTTTCACTCATTTAATTTCCTTTGCCGCAATGCGATGCCGCCGCGGCATCGCATCTACGGTGATGCGGACCACGGGGGTGTGAGATCGTATTCAATCTTGGTTGTGATCTTTCTTACTGGCAAACTCGCGGTCAACTACTAACACTTTCTTAAGTTTGAGGGTGACGTGAGAAACACTGCGTGCCCGAATTGCTAGAATTGACCAGTTACCTGCGGGCTTCGCGCCCGGATCTGATCACCGAGGATGATGCCGTGCAGCTGTTGATCGTCGAAGACGACGAGGCCGTCGCCCGCGCCCTGATTGATGCGGTGCGTGCGGCAGGCCACCAGGCAGAGCATGTCGGCCGCGGTGCCGACGCCCTGTTGAAGCATCGCAACGCGCAGATGATCCTGCTGGATCTGGGCCTGCCGGATATGGACGGGCTTGAAGTCCTGCGCAAGCTGCGTCAAGTTAGCGACGTTCCCGTCGTCATCCTCTCGGCTCGCAATGACGAGCGCAGCGTGGTCCGGGGGCTGCGCCAGGGCGCGGACGATTTCCTGGTCAAGCCCATCGGCCTGGCAGTTCTCCTTGCCCGCATTGACGCAGTGGCACGGCGGGCGAAGGTGCTCGCCGACGACAATGACGGCGTGCTCATCGCCGGCGGGCTGCGCGTGGATACTGGCAAGCACGAAGCGGTACTCGACGGGCGGTCGCTGCATTTGACCGCTAAGGAATTCGACTTGCTGGCGTTGCTGTCCCAGCACGCCGGATCGGTAGTCACCCGGGAGCAGATCCTTGACCACCTCTGGGGCGACGCATTCATTGCGGTTTCTCGTTCCTTGGATGTCCACCTCACCGGCTTGCGTTCCAAGCTCGCTGCCCCGGGGATGATTGTGAACGTCCGCGGGGTCGGCTACCGGTTGGAAACGCCGAACCCGTGAGGCTGCGCGTACTGGGAATTTTGGGCACGCTGCTGCTGGCGATCGTCGCGATCACCAGCGCGATGCTGCTGCAGAGCGTGAGCCGGGATGCCACCGCGGATCTGCAGCTGAACCGGATTTCGGCATTGAACCGTTTCGTCCAGCTCGCCACCCATGCCGACCTGAACAGCGACATGTCGCTGCTCCAGCTGGAGATGGATACCTATAGCGATTTGTACGGCGAAGGCCTGCTGATCAACCTTGGCCAGCGGCAATTGGTCTCGGGGAGCATCGACCCGCAGGACCCCGAGGTGGCGCAGGCCGTGCGCAATGCCGAACTGAACCTCGGGCTCCTCCAGCTTCCGCCCATCGATCTCTTCTCCGATGCCACTGCATTGCTTTCGCAGCCTTTCGGCAATTCCGCCCAGGTGCTCGGCTCGGTCACCATGCAAGTGAACCTGGAAACTGCACGCACAAAGGTGCTGGAAAAGTCCAGCGTGCTCTGGCTCATGGTCATGTCCCTTGGTGCCGGACTGCTGCTCCTGGCCGACCGCCTCACCTCTTGGGTGCTTCGCCCGGTGCACCGGCTCAACGATGCGGTCAATGACATTGCGCAGCACCAGGTGCCGGTGCATCTGGAAGAGCAAGGACCGCCAGAGCTGCGCCAGCTGTCCCGGTCGCTAAGCAATATGGCCCGGACCATGGCCGAGAGCCTTGAACAGCAGCAAGAGCTCATCGCCGAGACATCCCATCAGCTGCGCAACCCGGTAGCAGCTTTGAGGCTTCGCGTGGATCTGCTGAAGATGCGCCTGGGCGAGCAGGCGGATCCCGCTGGAGTGCGCGCCGTGGAAAGCGAACTGGATCGGGTGGAGACCTTGCTGGATGGCGTCACGCGCTTGGCCAGCGCCGAGCATAGGCTGACCGAGCAGAAAGCCGGGGACGCACTGCCCGACGCAGCTGTGCGCGGCCAGCAAATCGACGTCGGGCAGATGCTTGCCGAAGAAGTCGAACGGCAATCCGAAGCTGCCCGGCTGCTGGGCAGCCAGCTGGTACTCGATGCCAGTGCCACCTCGGAACCGGAAGCCATCGCGTGGTGCAACGGCTTTGATCTGCAGCAGATGCTCGCAGAGCTCGTGGAGAACGCCTTCAAATACGCACCCGGCAGCAGGATCGTACTGGGCCTTGGGCTCCACCAGCGAACTGCCGAGATCCAGATACAAGACCACGGTCCCGGCATGAGCGCCGCTGAACTGGAGAACGCCGCAGATCGCTTCTGGCGCGCAGAACAGGTGCGGCACCGCCCGGGAACCGGCCTGGGATTGGCCATCGTCGATCGCCTGGCACGCGCCAATGCCGGTGGGCTCACGCTGGAATCGGCTCCGGGCCAGGGGCTGAAAGCGACCATCAGCCTTCCGCGGCACACCGAGGAAACCGAGGTCAACGATGAATCCTGAGCCATTGCCATCGCGGCGGAATCTGCTCAAATACCTGCTTGCGCTCCCGGTGGCTGCCACGATCCCGGCCTTGGGTTCTTGCACTTCGAGGGCAAGTGCAGGCCGATTGGATATCGCTTCAGGGGAAGATGGGGGAATGTACTTCCAATTTGCCTCCTTGCTCTCCAAGGTGTTGGTGGCCAACGGGGTCTCCGAGCAGTCCAGCGCCTTGAACACCCAAGCTAGCGCCCAGAACCTGGCGATGCTCGCAGGCAATGAGGCCGAGCTGGCTCTGGCGCTGGCCGATACCGTGGAACAGTACCGGAAGGACTATGCTTCGAAAGCCCCGCCGCTGGCCCTGGGCCGCGTCTACCAGAACTACTTCCATTGCATCCTCCGTCCTGGAACCGGCATTGAATCGCTGCATGATCTGGCAGGACGCACCATCGGAACCGGCGCTCCGGAATCCGGTACGTGGGTTACCGGCCAGCGGATCCTTGAAGCGGCGAAGCTCAAGAACAGCGCGAATGCGCCCACGGAGCTGCAGTACGGGTACGCGGCAGGGCTGGACGCGCTGAGCCGCGGAAGCATTGACGCGCTCTTCCTCTTCGGTGGCCTGCCGGTGATGCCGCTGAGCGAACTCGCGTCCAGCATGGATCTGGAACTGCTCGACGTGTCGGGGGTCCTGCCGCAGTTGCGTGAGCGGTACCCGGACCTGTACGACGCGGTTGTCATCCCGGAGGGAACCTACCACGGCGTCAAGTCCGTCCAGACAATCGGGGTTGGCAACTTGTTGATGGCGCGCGCGGATATGGCTGATGACCTGGCCGGAGCCATCGTCAAGCTCCTGGTCGACCACGCTGACCAGCTGGTCCCGGCCTCCAGCGCCGGCATCCAATTCCTGAGCACTGAAACCTTGATCAGCACCGGTGGCCTGCCGTTGCACCCGGGTGCGCGCACCGCCTACCGGGAACTGCACGGATAAGCTTCGGGCACGCCGATACGAGACGGCCGGGGGCTTGGCCGACTAGTGTGTATGGCAGAGCACTGCTACGAGAGGATCAATTGCGATGCCCACTGCCGACGCCATTGCACGCATGGAAAATGAAGCCGTCGAGATTTGCCGGAAACTGATCCAGATCGACACGACGAACTACGGTGGCAACAAGGGGGCAGGCGAGCTGGAGGCCGCCGAATATGTTGCCGGTTTGCTCCAGGAAGTTGGCCTGGAGGCGAAGATCTACGAGTCTGCTCCCGGGCGGGCCAATGTGCTAACGCGTATTCCGGGTGCTGACCCGGCGCTGCCGGCCCTGGTGGTGCACGGCCATTTGGATGTCGTGCCGGCCATCGCCGAAGACTGGAGCGTGGATCCCTTCGGGGCGGAGATCATCGACTCGATGATCTGGGGACGCGGTGCGGTAGACATGAAGAACATGGACGCAATGATCATCGCCGCCATCCGCCATCTGCAGCGCGAAAAGATCACCCAACGGCGCGACCTGGTCATCGCCTTCTTTGCCGATGAGGAAGCCGGCGGGGACTATGGTGCAGGCTGGATGGTGCAGAACCATCCAGAGCTCTTTGCCGGCGCCACCGAGGCGATCAGCGAAGTCGGCGGGTTCTCGGTCGAGATCAACGGCCGCCGCGCCTACATGCTGCAGACCGCGGAAAAGGGCATCGCCTGGCTGAAGCTGAGCGCCCAGGGCATGGCAGGCCACGGTTCGCAGCTGAACACCGATAATGCGGTCACCCGTCTGGCAGGAGCCGTGCATCGCATCGGCGAGCATCAGTGGCCGCTGTCCTACACCAAGACCACGCGGGCCTTGCTTGAACAGGTGGCCGAGCTGTCCGGGCTGGACTTCGATGAAGCAGATCCTGCACCGCTGCTCTCGGCCATGGGCAACGTCTCGAGGTTCGTCGGCGCGACCTTGCAGAATACCGCGAACCCCTCCGCATTGGACGCCGGCTACAAGCACAACGTCATTCCCGGCCATGCCGAAGCGCTGATCGACTGCCGCACCCTGCCCGAGCAGCACGAAGCCACCGTGCAGACCCTGCGCGAATTGGCCGGGGAGCACGTCGAGCTGTCCATGGTGCATGAGCAGGATTCCCTTGAGGTGCCGTTCGCCGGTGCGCTGGTGGATTCGATGATCGAATCGCTCTTGGCCGAGGACCCGGACGCGGTGGTCCTGCCCTATATGCTCTCCGGCGGCACCGATAACAAATGGCTGGCCAAGCTGGGCATCACCGGCTACGGATTCGCGCCGCTGCAGCTTCCCGCCGAACTGGACTTCACCGGAATGTTCCACGGCGTCGATGAACGAGTGCCGGTGGACTCCGTCAAATTCGGCGTCCGCGTCCTGCACAAGCTCTTGCAGGACTACTAGAACTCTCCTCCACCCACCGAGCACAAGAGAAACCGGGAGCAGAATCATTGTCCATCGAATCAGTACTGACCAACGAGCTGCTTGAACGCTTCCGTGGCCGGGCAGCCGGCTATGACGAGGCCAACGCGTTCGCCATCGACGACTTCAACGAGCTGGTGGAAATCGGCTACCTCAAGGCACTGGTGCCGGCGGATCGCGGGGGACTGGGGTGGAGTTTCGACACCCTGGCGCTAGCCCAGCGCCGCCTCGCCACGGCCGCACCGGGTACGGCGCTGGCGATCAACATGCACCAGGTCTGGGCAGGCGTCGCCTATCTTCTGCAGGCCCGGGGGGACCGGCGCCTGGACATGGTTGCCGATTGGGTCGCCGAGGGCGAGGTGATGGCCTTCGGGATTTCGGAACCAGGCAACGATGCGGTGCTCTTCGATTCCAAGACCAGTGCGGCCACCGCTGCCGATGGTTCGGTGGCATTCACCGGCGTGAAGATCTTCACCTCGCTTTCCCCGGCGTTCACCCGTCTGGGGGTGTTCGGCAAGGATCAGGACTCCGGGGAGCTGGTCCACGGCTTCGTCGCCCGCGGCGAAGGCGTGCAGCCGATGGACGACTGGAACACCCTGGGCATGCGGGCCAGCCAGTCGCACACCACGAAGCTGGAGGATGCGGTGGCTCCCAGCGATTGGGTGCATAGCCGGCTGCCGGTCGGCCCGAACGCGGACCCGCTGATCTTCGGCATCTTCGCCTCCTTCCTCACCCTGACCGCGAGCGTCTACGTGGGCATCGCCGATCGTGCGGTGACCCTGGCGCAGGAGGCTCTGAAGGATCGAGTGCACCAGGACGGGACCAAGTATTCGCAGGATGTCCACGCCCGCGGCCTGCTGGCGGAGGCGGCCATGCGCCTGCTGTCCCTGGATGCCTTGCAGCGCTCGGTGGCCGGAGACTTGGAAGCGAAGGCTGACCACCAGGGTGCCTGGTTCCCGAAGCTGGTGACGCTGCGGACCATCGCGGGGGACACCGCGCGGGAGAACGTCCAGGTTGCCGGCCGGCTGCTTGGTGGCGGCGGGTATTTCCGCGGCTCGGAATTCGAGCGGCTCTACCGCGACGTGCAAGCCAGCTGGTACCACCCGTCCAATGCGGCCTCGGCTGCCAATACGGTGGCCTCTTGGCTGGTCGGCCCGCTCGACAGCTAGGGCGAGGCCCGGCGCCGCCTGCCTAGTGGCGGTTCAGGTAGCCAGCGTGCTGCGAATGCGCATCACGCGCCGGCGCAGCCAATACTTGTAGGCGCCGCCCTCGTAGCGGCAGGTGCGCATCAGCTCCCATTTGCCGTTATCCGCATGCTCGCGCAGGGCTGCCCGGGCTACATGCTTCGGCTCGCCGGGGAAGGAGGTGATGACCAGGTATTCGAAGCGCTGGTCATCGGGATGATGCAGCGGCGGCTTAATTCTTTCTTCGAGCATCCTGCCCCCTATCTAAAGAACGCCATGCGTTGTAGCCTCATGCTATGAGTACTGATCCGAGTTTTGCACTGCAAGCATTTATTGCCCGCCTGGAGCAGCATCTGGCAATTGTGTCGCAGAGCCGCGGTGCCGCCGAGGCTTCCGTCGACGACGCCTTTGGCGCGTTGGCCGATGCCTTCGAAGACTATGAGGACGCCCTCTACGAACAGTATTCCGAGCTTTTGCCCTTCACCATACCCTCGGATGATGCGTGAGTACGACCACGGGGTGAATTTTTCGCATTACGTGTTTCTGAGTCCGGATACTCGCAATCCGTGAAGTAATGTCGAGGGGTGAATTGGTTTGAAGCAGCTTTCCTAGGATTGATCCAGGGCCTAACCGAGTTCCTCCCGATCTCGTCCTCCGCCCACTTGCGCATCGTTGGCGAACTTTTGCCTAACGCCCAAGACCCCGGGGCGGCTTTTACCGCCATTACCCAGCTGGGTACCGAAACCGCGGTGCTCGTCTTCTTCTGGCGTGACATCGTGCGCATCATCGGTGCGTGGTGCAAGGCCTTGGCCGGCAAGATCCCGCATTCGGATCCGGATGCCAAGATGGGCTGGCTGATCATCGTCGGCTCCCTGCCCATCGCGATCCTGGGCCTGCTGCTGGAAGACTACATCGATACGAACTTCCGTTCGCTGTGGATCGTGGCGACAACCCTGGTGGTCTTCGGCCTGATCCTGGCCATTGCCGACTACTACGGCAAGCAGCAGCGCACCTTGGAGAAGCTGACCGTCAAGCACGGCATCTTCTACGGCTTCGCGCAGGCCATGGCCCTGATTCCGGGCGTCTCGCGCTCCGGCGGCACCATCACCGCCGGCCTGCTCATGGGCTACACCCGCGAGGCGGCGGCCCGCTACTCGTTCCTGCTGGCCATCCCTGCGGTATTCGCCTCGGGCCTGTACAAGCTGGCCAAGTCCTTCGATGAGCCGGGGGTCTACACCCTGGCGCAGACCGGTGTCGCCACCGTCGTCGCCTTCATCGTCGGCTTCCTGATCGTGGGCTGGTTCCTGAAGTTCGTTTCCACCCACTCCTACCGCTTCTTCGTCTGGTACCGCATCCTGCTGGGCCTGGCGTTGTTCGTCGCTCTCGGATTGGGCTGGATGGCCGCCTGATTCTTGCCCTGAAAGATGTCCGTGGACTGCTTCACGGACATGTTGCAGTTAATGGGAATAAACCTTGTCCTGCTTCACTTGGACTTAAAGGAAGAAATACGTCGCATCTGCGAAAGGATGTTCATAAGTGCACGCGTGGAAAAACCCTGAGGTACCTCAGGTGGCTGGTTCAGCACCGACACTGGAACTTTTCAACACCGCCACCGGTACCCAGCAGGCCACTGCGCCAGCGGACGAGGCTCTTGCACCGGCAAGCATGTACGTCTGCGGAATTACCCCGTATGACGCTACCCATATGGGCCACGCCGCCACATATGTCACCTTCGACCTGGTGCAGCGCGCCTGGCTCGATGCCGGGCGAACCGTGGCCTACACCCAGAACATCACCGACGTGGACGATCCGCTGCTTGAGCGTGCAACGGCCACGGGCGTCGACTGGCGCGAACTGGCCGAGTCGCAGATCCAGCTCTTCCGCGACGACATGGAAGCGCTGAATGTCATCCCGCCGCAGAACTACATCGGCGCCGTGGAATCTATCGGCTGGCTGGTGCCCGTGGTCGAGCAGCTGCTCGACGCGGACCTGGCCTACCGCGTGCCGGCCGGTGCCGATGGGGTGGAAGGCGACGTGTACTTCGACACCATGGCCGCGCAGAACGATGCCTGGAAGCTGGGTTCGGTCTCCAACTACGACCGCGAGACGATGCTCGGCTTCTTCGCCGAACGCGGAGGCGACCCGGACCGCGCAGGAAAGCGCGACGCGCTGGACCCGCTATTGTGGCGTGCCGCGCGCGAGGGCGAGCCCTGGTGGGATGGCGGCAAGCTCGGTGTCGGGCGCCCCGGCTGGCATATCGAATGCTCGGTGATTGCCCGCAAGACCCTGCCGGCCCCATTCACCGTGCAGGGCGGCGGCTCTGACCTGATCTTCCCGCACCACGAATTCTCCGCAGCCCACGCGGCCGCCGGCGATAATGCCGAACTCGCGCAGGCCTACGTGCACACCGGCATGGTGGGCCTGGACGGCGAGAAGATGAGCAAGTCCCTGGGCAACCTGGTGCTGGTCTCCAAGCTGCGCGCCGCCGGCGTCGAGCCGGTGGCGATCCGCGCCGTGCTGCTCTCCCAGCACTACCGCAGCGACTGGTTCTGGACCGACGAGCTGCTGGCCACCGCGCAGCGGCGCGTGGCGGCCTGGCGCGAGGCGCTGGCCAGCGCCAGCCTCGAGGATTCGGCCAGCGTGATGGCCCAGATCCGCAAGCACCTGGCCAATGACCTTGATGCGCCCTCCGCGCTGAATGCCATCGACCGGTGGGCCGCGCAGCCTGCCAGCTCGAATGGCGAGGGCGCCAACGCCTTGCGCGACGGCATCGACGCGCTGCTCGGGCTCAAGCTCTAGCACGCTGCTTCGCACGCAACCCGGGGTCCGCCTCAGATATCGTAGTCGGACCCCGGGCCGTCCGTGCGGTACTTTCCGCGGCGGCGCAGGTAGCGCTCGAACTCCCGGGCAATGGATTCGCCGCTGGCCTCGGGGAGTTCGCTGGTGTCGGTGGCCTGCTCCAGCTGCTCGACATACTTGGCGACATCCGGATCCGCTGCCGCCAGCTCGTCCACCCCATGCTTCCAGGCCAGCGCATCCTCGCGCAGCTTCTGGTCGCGCACGGACACCGGGAGGATCTCCTCCAGCAGCTCGATGATGGCCAGCTGGACCCGCGGGCTGGGGGATTGGGCGACATAGTGGGAGAGCTGCGCCCAGAGCGACAGGCTCGGGATCCCGTAGCGTTCGAATTCGACGCCGAGCACCGAGGGGATTCCGGTGGGCCCCTCATAGCTGGAGGCGCTGATCTTCAGATGCTCCTGCAAGCGCGCATCGTCGCTGGCCAGCGAGGTCGGCACCGGGCGGGTATGCGGCACGTCGGCCAGCAGCGCCCCCACGCTCAGCACCGCATGGGCATTGTGCGCCTGCGCCACCTTGATGATCCGGGAGCAGAACGCCTGCCACTTGAACGTCGGCTCGACCCCGAGGACCACCAGCAGGTCGGCGGCCGCCTGCGGCAGCGCGATCTTGAACAGCTCGGTGCGCGGCCATTCCACCACGCGTCCACTCTCGGTGCGCCGGGTCTTGGGCCTGGTGAACTGGTAGTCGTAGAAGTCGTCCTCGCCCACCGTGGCCAGATGCTCGTACTCGTGGGATTCGAGCAGCAGGCGCACGGCATCCGTCGCCGCCGAGCCGGCGTCGTTCCAACCCTCGAAGGCGGCCAGGGCAATGGTGGGGCGAATCTCATGCTGGGTCTTGGCGATATAGCTGTCCAGCGTCGGGGCGTGGTATTCCTCGTTCATTGACGACTCCTTGGCAGCACTCGATGTACCCGGCGTGGCTCGCCGAGGCGGCTTAGCCCCACTCTTCCATCTAGAATGGACTCATGCCAAGCACCAGTTTTGACTTTGCCGCCGGAACCAAGCCCGCAACCCCGCAAGCCGTGTTGTGGGATATGGACGGCACGCTGATCGACACCGAGCCCTATTGGCTGGCTGCCGAAGCCGAGCTGGTGGCCTCCCATGGCGGAACCTGGAGCCATGAGCAGGGCCTGGCCCTGGTTGGCAACGCGTTGCCCGATGGCGCCCGCGCCCTGCAGCTGGCCGGGGTGCAGCTGGAAATCCGCGAGATCATCGACTGGCTCTCGGCCCGGGTGGTTGCCGGCATCCGCCGCGAAATCCCCTGGCGCCCTGGAGCGCGCGAGCTGCTGGCCGCCTGCAATCAGGCAGGGATCCCGCAGGCCTTGGTGACCATGTCCGAGCGCAGCATCGTCGACGAGCTGATGCTCGCCATCCCCGAAGGCACCTTCCAGGCCAGCGTGACCGGCGAAGAGGTGGCCCACGGCAAGCCGCACCCCGAGCCCTACCTGCGCGGTCTGCGGCTGCTGGGCGAAGCCACCGGCCAGCAGCTGTCCGCCTCCCAGTGCATCGGCTTCGAGGATTCGGTGCCGGGCATCGCCTCGGCGTCCGAGGCCGGGCTGCATGCGGTGCTGGTTCCCAACGCCACCGACCCCGGCGAGGGCAAGTGGCGCCGGATCGACTCCTTGGCTTCCGTGGATGTGGCCGCAATGTCCCGCTGGCTGGTGCAGGTCAGCGCGTGAGCGATACCCAGGAAAAGTCCCCCGGAGTCAAGCTGGGCCGCATCGGCGGCGTCCCGGTCTACCTCTCCAGCTCGTGGTTCATCATCACCGCGGTGATCACCTTCAGCGTGGGCATCCAGCTGGCGCGCGGCGGCATGATCCCGCCGCTGAGCGCCTACCTGATGGGCCTGGCCTGCGCCGTGGCCATCGCCGTGGCGGTGCTGGTCCACGAGGTAGCCCACGCGATGACCGCGCGCGCCTTCAAATGGCCCGATGCGCACATTGTGCTGACCCTGATGGGCGGGCACACCCAGTTCGGCTCCTTCAAGGCCAAGCCCGGCGCGTCGCTCTGGGTGGCGCTCTCCGGGCCGCTGTCCAACTTCGTGCTGGCCGGATTGGGCTGGCTGGTGATCCAGAACGCCACCCTGGGCGTGTACCCGAACCTGCTGCTTGACTTCTTCGTCTATGCCAACCTGCTGCTCGGCGCGTTCAACGCCCTGCCCGGGCTTCCGCTCGATGGTGGGCGGCTGGTCGAGTCCATCGTCTGGAAGGCCACCGGGTCCCAGTTCAAGGGCACCATCGCCTCGTCCTGGGTGGGCCGGGCGATCGCCGTGGGCCTGATCGGCTACTTCGTCATCTATCCGCTCATTCGCGGCGAGCAGCCGCAGATCATCACCGTGGTGGTCGGCATCATGGTGGCGATGTTCATGTGGCAGGCGACCACGCAGCTGATCGCGCACTCCAAGATGATGCTGAACCTGCCCACGGTGATCGCTACCGACCTGATGCGCCCGGCTTCGGCCATGGTCTCGCACGCCAGCGTTGCCGATGTGCTGGTGCGCCAGGGGGCACGCGGGGGAGAGATCATCCTGGTCGACCCGAAGGGAATGCCGGTCGGGGTCATCGACGCGCAGGCACTGTCCCGGGTGGATCGGAGCCAGGCGGCGCAGGTTCCCGCGCTGGCAGTGTCCCGCGCGCTGGGCCAAGGCGCGATCGTCGCCGAGGATTCGGACGGGCGCGCGCTGATCGACTACCTGGCCAGCGTGGAGAGCGCCGAATACGCGGTGATCAGCTCCACCGGGAACGTGGTGGGCCTGCTGCACCAGCGGCAGATCGTCAACGCCGTCACCGGACGCCGCAAGTAGACTTCTATACAGACTGAAAGCACCAAGAAAAGGATCACATCAGTGAGCGAAGCCATCAGCCAGGCCCCCCACGGAGCGGCAGCCCGCCGCGGCCCCTTCCGGGTCGGGGACCGCGTGCAGCTGACCGACGAGAAGCGCCGGATCAACACCATCACCCTGCAGCGCGGTGGCGAATTCCATACGCACAAGGGCGTGCTGCCGCACGAGGACATCATCGGGTTGCCCGAGGGCTCGGTCATCGAGAATGCCGACGGCTTCCGCTACCAGGCCCTGCGCCCGCTGGCCAAGGACTTCGTGCTCTCCATGCCGCGCGGAGCTACCGTGGTCTACCCGAAGGACGCGGCGCAGATAGTGCAGTTCGGCGACATCTTCCCCGGCGCCCGCGTGGTCGAGGCAGGCGTCGGCTCCGGCGCGCTGTCCATCTCGCTGCTGCGCGCGGTGGGCGACGAGGGCTTCCTGCACTCCTTCGAGCGCCGCGAGGAATTCGCCGAGATCGCCCGCGGCAACGTCTCCACCGTCTTCGGCGGAGACCACCCGTCCTGGCAGATCTCCATCGGCGACTTCCAGGACAAGGTTGTCGAGCTCGAAGAGCCAGGCAGCATCGACCGCGTGGTGCTGGACATGCTCAGCCCCTGGGAATGCCTTGACGCGGTAGCCACCGTGCTGGCGCCGGGCGGGGTGTGGACCAACTACGTCTCCTCAGTGACCCAGATGTCCCGGGTGGTCGAAGCGATTCGCGCCTCCGGCCAGTTCACCGAGCCCGAATGCTTCGAAACTCTGGTGCGCGGCTGGCACGTCGACGGCCTGGCGGTGCGCCCGGACCACCGCATGGTCGCGCATACCGCCTTCCTGATCACCTGCCGCCGGCTGGCCGACTCGGCTGACGGCATCCCGAAGGCCAAGCGGATCAAGGAGCACTCCTACTCGGACGAGGACCTCAGCGCCTGGACCCGCGATCACGCTGAGGACGAATGGACGGCAGAAGCCCTGGGCGAGCGCGGCCTGTCGGACAAGAAGCTGCGCCGTGCCGCGCGCGACGCCAACCAGTCGGTGCGCGTGCGCGCAGCTGAGGAAAACGCCGAAGGCGCCGGCGGCGCCTGAGCAGCATCCGCATGCTGAGACGCAACGTCTCATTATGCGGATTTAGGCCCCGGGTGTTCTGCACTCGGGGCCTTCAGTTCCTAGGATGGAAGCAAGCCGGTGCCCCATGCACTGGAAAAACTTCATCAGGCTCCCAGAACGGGCCCGGATGGCGTTGGATGTTGGAGGTTGGAACGTGAACGATAATCGCGAAGCAGAACAATTGGCCGAGCGGCTGCAGATGACCGAACGCCAGGTCAACGTGCTGCGCGACAAGAACCGCAACCTCGACAAGCAGCTGGCAGGCATCAGCGGGAACAACAAGCGGCTGGTCGCCTTGCTGGAAACCACGCGCGAGCAGATCATCAACCTGAAGGCCGCGCTGGAAAAAGACGGCGACACCCCCTTCAGCCACGGCACCATCGTGGCCAAGCACCCGCGAAAGCACCCCGAACCGGGCCTGGGCATCGAATCCACCGGCGCGCAGGCGGCCGACGTGATCTACTCCGGGCGCAAGATGCGCGTGGCGGTCAGCCCGCTGCTGGACTTCGAGAAGCTGGTCATCGGCCAGCAGGTGCTGCTCAACGAGGCACTGGTGATCGTTGCAGCCCTGGGCTTCGAGGAAACCGGGGAACTGGTCACGGTCAAGGAACTGCTGGAAAACCACCACGCGGTGGTCATGGCCCGGGCCGATGACCAGCGCGTGATCGAGCTGGCCGGACCGCTGCGCGAGATGCACCTGCGCGTCGGCGACCAGCTGTCCATCGATTCCCGCTCGGGCATGGCGGTCTCCCGCGTCCAGCTCACCGACATGCAATCCCTGGTGCTCGAAGAAGTGCCGGACATCGCCTACTCGGATATCGGCGGGCTGAACTCGCAGATCGAAGCCATCAAGGACTCGGTGGAACTGCCCTTCACCCATCCGGAACTGTACCGCGAGCACGGGCTGAGCGCACCCAAGGGGATTCTGCTCTACGGCCCTCCGGGCTGCGGCAAGACGCTGATCGCCAAGGCCGTGGCCCACTCGCTGGCCCAGCGGGTCGCCGAGCGCAAGGAAGGCACCAGCAACCGCAGCTACTTCCTGAACATCAAGGGCCCGGAGCTGCTGGACAAGTACGTGGGCGAAACCGAACGCCACATCCGGCTGATCTTCGCCCGCGCCCGCGAGAAGGCGCTGCACGGCGATCCGGTCGTGGTGTTCTTCGACGAGATGGAAGCGCTGTTCCGCACCCGCGGCACCGGCGTCTCCTCGGACGTGGAAACCACCATCGTGCCGCAGCTGCTGGCCGAAATCGATGGCGTGGAGCGGCTGGACAACGTGATCGTCATCGGCGCCTCGAACCGCGAGGACATGATCGACCCGGCGATCCTGCGGCCCGGACGCCTGGATGTCAAGATCAAGATCCGCCGTCCCGACGCCGAGGGCGCCGCGGAAATCTTCAGCAAGTACCTGACCACGCAGCTGCCGCTGCACGCCGATGAGCTCGCGGCCGATGCCGGCGATGCCTCCGCCACCATTGCCCGGATGATCCGCGAGGCGGTGAAGGCCATGTACTCCACCGAACGGATCAACGAATTCCTCGAAGTCACCTATGTCACCGGCGATACCGAGGTGCTGTATTTCAAGGACTTCGCCTCCGGCGCGGTCATCCACAACATCGTGGACCGCGCCAAGAAGCACGCCATCAAGGCGCTGATCACGGACAACGAACGCGGCCTGAAAACCGAGTACCTGCTGCGCGCGGTCCGCGAGGAATTCGCCGAGCACGAAGACATGCCCAACACCACCAACCCCGATGACTGGGCGCGGATTTCCGGGCGCAAGGGCGAGCGGATCAGCAACATCCGTTCCCTGGTCAACCAGCAGGCCGGCAAATGAGCGCCCGCCGGCTAGTCGGCCTGGAAACCGAATACGGGATCATCCGCCCGAACATGCCCAAGGCCAACGCGACGGTGCTCTCGGCGCAGATCGTTGACGCCTACGCGCAACTCGTGGCCGAGCAGGACTCGGCGGCCAAGGCCGCGCGCTGGGACTATTCCGACGAATCCCCGCTGGCCGATGCGCGCGGCTTCGCTATGGACCGCGCGCAGGCGCACCCGAGCCAGCTGACCGACGTGGAACCGGGGCTGGAGGACGAGGGCATCTGGACCGCCGAGTCCATTGCGCTCGACGGCAATGACGCGCATGTGGGATCCACGCTCTACCAGGAGAAGGACTCCACAGATGTAGTGATGAATATGGTGCTGGGCAACGGCGCACGCCTATACGTGGACCATGCCCACCCGGAATACTCCAGCCCGGAAACGATGAGCCCGCGCGACGCGGTGCTCTGGGACCAGGCCGGCGATGAGGTGATGCGCCGCGCCGCCCAGGCCGCCGCGCGCCTGGGCAGCGGGGAACTGCTGCTCTACAAGAACAACACCGACAACAAGTCGGTCTCCTACGGTTCTCATGAGAACTACCTGATGCCGCGCGGCATCGAGTTCTCCGCCATTGCCAGCGGGCTCACCCCGTTCTTCGCCAGCCGCCAGATCTTCTGCGGTGCCGGGCGGGTAGGCCAGGGCATGCTCAACGAACGGGCCGCCTTCCAGATCTCCCAGCGCGCCGACTTCTTCGAAGCCGAAGTGGGGCTCGAAACCACGATCAACCGCCCGATCATCAACACCCGCGATGAACCGCACGCGAACTGGGACAAGTACCGGCGGCTGCACGTGATCATCGGGGATGCGAACCTCGGACAGATCTCCACCCTGCTGCGCGTGGGCACCACCAACCTGGTGCTCTCGCTGATCGAAGCGGGCATGGCCCCGCAGCTGGAACTGGCCGAGCCGGTCCTGGCATTGCAGCAGATCAGCCACGATCCGACGCTGAAGGCCAAGGTGGGATTGCGCGGCGGGGTGCAGCTGACCGCCATCGAGATCCAGCGCCATTACCTGCACGCGGCGGAAAACTACTGCGCGGCACGGGGGATTGCGGATCCGGATACCACCGAGATCCTCACCCGTTGGGCGCAGATGCTGGATCTGCTCGAGCGCGACCCGATGGACGCTGCCGATCAGATCGACTGGATCGCCAAATACCAGCTGGTCAACGGGTTCGCCCAGCGCCACGGAGTGGAGCTGTCGGATCCGCGCGTGGCGATGCTCGATCTGCAATGGGCGGATCTGCGCACAAACAAGGGGCTGTACTACCGGCTGGCCGAACGCGGAGCCATCCAGACGCTGTTCAGCCAGCAGGAGATCAACCAGGCGGTCAGCGCGCCGCCCGAGAATACCCGCGCCTACCTGCGCGGCATGACCCTGCAGCGCTATGCGCCGTATGTAGTCGCGGCGAACTGGGATGCTCTGTCCTTCGCCGTGCCCGGGGCGCGCAAGATCAGCCGCTTCCACATGCCCGAGCCGCTGGCCGGAACCCGGGCGCAGGTGGGCGAGCTGTTCGAGGCCGAGTTGGAGATTGCGGAATTTATCGACGAATTGGCGCGGCACCGCTAATCGGCGCAGAATAGGTATGAGTCCCGGTGCGTAATTCCGGGATTCGCGACTACGTCAGGAGAAAACGATGACCCAGGAAAGCTTCTCGTCCCGCCGCAACACCCATGACCAGCAGGCCGAAGCCGAGCAGGTCCAGGTGAACACCACCGGCCAGTCCGCCGGCGTGGACGACCTGCTGGACGAGATCGACTCGGTGTTGGAATCCAACGCCGAGGAGTTCGTGCGCGGATTCGTACAAAAGGGCGGCCAGTAAGCCCGCACGGGCTTTCGGCTTTGGACGTCGTGTTCTGCCACCCGGCGCAGAACCGCAGTTGAGGGGAAGTAGCTTCGCGTGGATCGCAGAATTTTTGGTCTGGAAACCGAGTTCGGACTGAATTATGTCCCGTCCGATGGGCGGCGGCTCACCCCGGAAGATGCCGCACGGCACCTGTTCAAGCCGGTGGTCAGCTGGGGGCGCAGCTCGAATGTCTTCCTGGAGAACGGCTCGCGCCTCTACCTGGATGTCGGCTCGCACCCCGAGTACGCCACCGCCGAATGCGACCAGCTCAAGCAGTTGATCGCCCATGACCGCGCAGGCGAAGTCTTCATGCTCGACCTCGTCGACCAGGCCGAAGACCAGCTGGCCGAAGAAGGCCACGAAGGCCGGATCTACATGTTCAAGAACAATGTGGACTCCGCCGGCAACTCCTACGGGTGCCACGAGAATTACCTCATCCCGCGCAAGATCGAGTTCAAGCGCCTGGCCGACATGCTCATTCCCTTCCTCGTCACCCGCCAACTCTTGTGCGGTGCAGGGCATCTGATCACCGATGAGGGGGAAACCAAGTACGTCTTCTCCCAGCGCGCCGACCACATGTGGGAAGGGGTCTCCTCGGCCACGACGCGCTCGCGGCCGATCATCAACACCCGCGACGAGCCGCATGCGGATGCCGAGTACCACCGCCGGCTGCATGTCATCGTGGGCGATTCGACAATGAGCGAAACCACCCAGCTGCTCAAGATCGGCGCCACCGACCTGGTGCTGCGGCTGATCGAATCGGGGGAGATCTACCACGATTTGCGGCTGGAAAACCCGATCCGCTCGATCCGCCAGATCTCCCATGACTTCACCGGCCAGACCGTGGTGCGGCTGATGGGAGGCGACGAGCCCACCGCACTGCAGATCCAATGGATCCTCTTCGAATCGGTCAAGGAATTCATCGCCCGCCACGGCGCGCACCACGACCAGGTCGACACCGTCCTGGAATTATGGGAACGCACCCTGAACGCCGTAGAGAGCCAGGACTTCTCGCTGATCGACAAGGACATCGACTGGGCCATCAAGCACAAGCTGCTGATGGGATATGCGCGGAAGAATTCCCTCGAGCTCTCGGCGCCCCGGCTCGCGCAGCTGAACCTGACCTATCACGACATCGATCCGCAGCGCGGGCTGTTCCACCTGCTCAAGCGCCGCGGCCTGGCCAGCTCGGTGGTCTCCGATGCCGAAATCCTGCAGGCGGTGAACAACCCGCCGGCCACGACACGCGCGGCGCTGCGCAGCAAATTCATTCGTGCCGCACGGGCCAACGGACGGCGCTACAGCGCGGACTGGGTGCACATGAAGTACGAGGACGGTCCGGGCGGCATCGTGCTGTGCAAGGACCCGTTCGCTACCAGCAATCCGCAGATCGACGAGCTCATCGAGCTGATGGGCCAGCAGCAATAGCAAGCTGGAAACAAGTATTTACACAGCAAAAACATCTATGCTGGACGCAGGCCATTTCGAGCCATGCCCTTCAGGCAAGCCCGCAATGCAAGACCAGCTAATCCAACCGGAAAGAAGATTCGTGCGAAAAGTTTTGGCAGTATGCGCCACCGCGTCCATCCTTGCCCTGGCGTCCTGCGGTTCGGGTTCGTCAGCCCTGAGCGACATCGACGTCAAGCCAGCGGCAGATGACAAGACCGCACCGGAGGTCAAGTTCGATGCCCCGTTGCTGACCGAGAAGGCAGAAGCTGTCACCGTGGTGGAGGGCGAGGGAGCGGACGTCAAGGAAGGCGACACCATCCAGATCCACTCGGGCCTCTACAAAACCATTGACGGCCTGCTGACCAATGAGAACTTCACCGCCGATCCGTCGCCGATGAAGGTTGACGAGACGCTCAAGGAGCAGATGCCCGAGCTGTACGACACCCTGTTGAAGTCCCAGATTGGCGACTGGATCGCCTATGCGGCGATTGAAGGCGTGCAGCAGGCAGATGGTTCCGTGGCCGAACCGGCCGAAGGCTCTCGTGCCGAACGGCTGATCGTGATCAAGATCGCCGATTCCAAGAGCCCTAGCCAGACCCTGGGCCAGGACGAGGTCAAGAAGCTCAAGGACGCGGGCAAGCTCCCCACCGTGAAGACCGGCAAGGGCGATCCGCAGATCACCATCCCGAAGGACACCGAGGCTCCTGAAGGGCTGGTCGTGGACGTCCTTGAAGAAGGAGACGGGCCAGCCGTTGGCGAAACCTCGAAGGTCACCGCCCACTACCACGGCGTGCGCTGGGAAGACGGCAAGAAGTTCGACGGCAACTTCGACAGCGAAGAAGGCTTCGAGGCCGATATGGCCGGAGGCGTGATCGAGGGCTGGCTGCAGGGCTTCCAGGGCCTGAAGGAAGGCAGCAAGGTCTTGCTGACCATCCCGACCGACTTGGCCTACGGCGAAAACGCTGAAGCCCAGGGCCGGCCTGCAGGCCCACTGGTCTTCTACGTAGAATTAGACAAGGTAAGCGAAAGCAAGTAACAGAAAGGCCGTGAGCATGTCGTTCGGAGAACGCAACTACGACCGCACCAAGCCGGAGATCGATTTCCCGGGCACCGACGCTCCTGAAGAACTGGTCATCACCGACCTGATCGAGGGAACCGGCGCGGAGGTCACCCCAGGCACCACCGTCCAGGCGCACTACGTAGGCGTCGCCTGGTCAACCGGCGAGGAATTCGACTCCTCCTGGGGCCGCGGGCAGACCCTCGACTTCCCAGTGGGCGTCGGAATGGTCATCCAGGGCTGGGACCAGGGCCTGCTGGGCATGAAGGTCGGCGGCCGCCGCCGCCTGGACATCCCATCGCACCTGGCCTACGGCGAGCGTGGCGCCCCGGGTGCCATCGGTCCTAATGAAGCGCTGATCTTCGTTGTCGATTTGATGGGCACGAAGTAATTCCATGTGCTGGCAACGGCCCCGATTCACGAATCGGGGCCGTTGCTGTCTTAAAAGTCATCGTTGCAAGTGAAAATTGGTTACTGTAGGCACGTGAGCACAAAGCAAACTCCTGGACCCAGCAAGGCAGAACGTCTGACCAGCCTCATCTATGCGCTGGCTACCAAATCACGGAAGTTCAACGCCGAGCGCATTGGATCATACCTGGTGCCGGAAGGCAGCAAGGAAACCCGCGAGAAGGCACTGGATCGCCTCAAGGACGACATCCGAAATGACTTCGGGCTGCAGCTGGACAAGGAAGTGATCGACGATGTCACGTACTACAGCATCGATACGACCGATTGGTTCCTGCCGCCGGTGGAATTCAGCCCCGCGGAAGCCGGCCTCGTCGCCTTGGCCGCGAGCCTCTGGAAAGACACCAAGCTGCAGACGCTCGGGCTCAACGCAGCCGCCCGGGTCACCGGGCTTGAAGGCGATGCCGCTCCGGTTGCCCCGTTGGCCGGCTCACTGGTTCCGCGCCTGTCCATGGATGAACCGAACTTCCGGGAATGCGCCCTGGCCGTCTTCAACCGCAACACGTTGAAGTTCGCTTACATGTCCTCCAACGGGACGCGCAGCGACCGCATCGTCGATGTGTGGGGGATCGGCCAGCGCTACGGCAACTGGTACTTCACCGGCTACGACCATACGCGGGACGACACCCGCGTCTTCCGCCTTTCGCGGGTGCAGGGCAAGTTCGCCAACTTCCGGCATGGCGGTGCTGGGTGCAACGGGCAGTATCGTGCCCGCCCGGCAGATTTCGACATGACCCGGGTGCTGCAGGACTTCGACCTGCAGCATCCGGGGCTGATGGCAACGGTGCTGCTCCTGGGCGATGACGCCATTCCGCTGCGTGCCCAAGCAGTGAATGGACGCAGCGACCAGGATGAGCTGCAGATCGGCTATGCGGATCCGCATTCATTTGCCCGGCAGCTGGCCGCCTACGGTCCGGCAGCCAAAGTCCTGGCGCCAGCCGAACTCGTAACGCAGGTGCAGCAGATTCTGCGCGACGCACGCACCGCCCAGAGCAGCCAGGGCACCGAGGGCGACTTTGCAGACGTGAAGTTCCGTCCGCATCGCGCCACCGGCCGTGGCACCACCACGACCCAGGTCATGCGGAATATCGACATGATCCAATATGTGCACGCCCACGGTGTCGTGGAAATCGGGGAGCTGGCCGAACGCTACGCCATGAGCGTTGCCAAGGTGCGCGAAGAATTGGCCATGATCATGATGTGCGGCGTGCCAAACGGCCAGCACGATGAGCTGATCAACGTCAACGACGGAGACGTCGAGTCCGATACCGTGACGATCTCCAATGCGGCACTGCTCGCCGAGCCGCAGAAGCTGGCACCGCTGGAGGCAGTGGCCGTGCTCGGCGGGCTAAATGCCCTGGCGAGCATTCCCGAGTTCGAGCACCAGCAGGTGCTCGATGCCGCGCTGGCCAAGGTCAACTCCGCCGTGGCCCGCTTTGACGGCTGGAGCGGGGCGCTGGGCTTCGCGCTCTCCAAGGCGCGGGAGAACGACATTCCGCAGCAGCTGGTCCAGGCAATACGGTCCCAGGACGTCGTGCGCATCGACTACTACTCGGCCAGTTCGCGCACGCACCAGCTTCGCGATGTGGAACCGATCCGGCTCATTGAAGATGGCGCAGTGCAGTATCTGCGCGCATGGTGCCGAAAACGACACAGCGTATTAACTTTCAGGGTGGACCGGATGTTAAGCGTGGAAACTATCGGTGAACACTTCGAGCTGGAATCCCGGCATCAAGACCAGCAGGATGTCCAGATCCGCTACGAGTCCAGCGACGAGGATCTACAAGTCATTGTCCATGTTGACGCGGAAATCTTGCCGGTTATCGAAGCATTCCATCCGTCATCCTGGTCTACGGGAAGGATCGGTGCGGGATATTTGGCCAAGGTCCAGTTCTCGGATCACCAAGTAGCTGCGCCGCTGGTGGCTCGCCATAGCGGTAAACTGACTGTGGTCTCTCCTGACGCTACGCGCGAACATGTGGTGGGTTGGTTGGACGAGGCTATCGCAATGTATGAGGATAAGTAGATGCTTCCTTGGTGGTTCTGGGTCCTTTTGTGGACTGTACTCGTTTTGGCAACAGTACTTGCAGCAGTGATGGCCGGCTTCCGTTTATTCAAACGAGGCATGGCGGTCGTTGAGGGGCTTGGCGACGCGGCTGATCACATCAGTGCCGGTTTAAGCCAAGAAGGCAGCGTCGTCGAATACGCTGCGAACCCGCGTCGCTACCCGCACGGAACCGATGCGACGCATGGGGATCCGGAGATGATCAAAGCGCTTCGCGATCAGGGGAGAGCCGAAAGAATCGAGGCGCGTCGAGTACGACGTGTCGCACGTCGCGCACAGCGCGGCCAGGCTCAGAACATGCGTGATCTGCGCCTGTTCTGACGTAGACTTAAGGAAAGAGAAGGGAATCCACATGGGTGGCTTACAGGGATGGCATCTGGTCATCATTATCGTGCTGGCGCTTCTGCTGTTCGGCGCTCCAAAGCTTCCAGGCTTGGCTCGCTCGATGGGTCAGTCGTTGCGCATTTTCAAGTCCGAGGTTCGCCAGATGAAGGACGACGATCCTAAATCGGAAACCGTTGATGGCACCGTCAATGAACCGAACCCCAACGAAAAGAACAACTCGTAGACCTCTTCAGTGGCAACAAATAAAGACAAGAACCCGCGCGGCAAGAAGAAGCGGGTCAAGAACGACGAAGGTCGGATGGCTCTTAAAGAGCATCTGATTGAAGCGCGCAACCGGTTATTCAAGTCGCTCATTGCGCTGACCTTGGGTACGGTTGCCGGCTTCTTCGTTTACGACTGGCTGCTTGCCTTGCTGATTGCACCTGTGAAAGATGCAGGCGGCTCGGTAGTATTCACCGCAGTGATGTCGCCCTTCGACATCATGATCAAGGTAGCGCTCTTCGTTGGCCTCATAGTTTCCTCCCCGGTATGGCTCTACCAGTTGTGGGCATTTATCGTCCCGGGGCTGAAGAAGAACGAGCGCCGGTTGAGCTACAGTTTCGTCGCCGCTGCGGTGCCGCTGTTCCTTGGCGGCGTCGCGATGGCGTACTTCGTTCTGCCTTTCGCACTGGAATTCTTCATCAGCCTGTCGCCGGAGAACTCCGATAACCTGCTGAACATTTCAGAGTACCTGCCCTTCATCTTCCGCCTGCTGCTGGCATTCGGCCTGGCCATGCTGGTGCCCGTGCTGATGGTCGGCCTGAACATGGTGGGCATCCTGCCAGCCAAGCTCATCTTGAAGCACTGGCGCATCACCGTCTTCCTTATTGCGCTGGTGGCCGCCATGGCTGCACCGGGTGGCGATGCGATCACGATGTTCGCGTTGGCTGGGCCATTGTTCATCACCTTCGCGGTGGCTACCTTGATCTGCCACTTCAATGACAAGAAGCGCGCGAAGAAGCTGGCGGCGCAGGAAGCCGAGAATGAGCGCTTGGCCAGTGGCGAAACTTCTGGCATTGATACCCCAAGCCCGATTGACAAACCGAAATCCCAGCTCTGATCCAGGGCGAGAAAGTGAACGACCACAAGTGACTTCACCCGCGGAACGCTACGCGATTTCCAAGGCACGGCAGGTCGAAAACGGCACTGCACTTCCGGAATTCCGAGCCAGCATCTCCTTCGACCTGGATCCGTTCCAGGCCGAAGCCTGCCAGAAGGTCGCAGAAGGGCACAGCGTCCTGGTCGCCGCACCCACCGGCGCGGGCAAGACCGTAGTTGGCGAATACGCCATCTACCAGGCGCTGGGTGAGAACCGCAAGGCTTTCTATACCACGCCGATCAAGGCGTTGAGCAACCAGAAGTATTCGGAACTGGTCAACCGCTATGGTGCCCAGAAGGTCGGATTGCTGACCGGCGACACGTCGATCAACTCCGAGGCGCAGATCGTCGTGATGACTACCGAAGTGCTGCGCAACATGCTCTATGCGGATTCCCAGACCCTCGACGGCTTGGGTTACGTGATCATGGACGAGGTCCACTACCTTGCGGATAAATTCCGCGGCGCCGTCTGGGAAGAAGTCATCATCCATCTGCCGTCCAACGTGCAGATCATTTCGCTCTCGGCTACCGTATCCAACGCCGAGGAATTCGGCGGCTGGCTGGATACCGTCCGTGGCCAGACCGACATCATCGTTTCCGAGCATCGTCCGGTGCCTCTGTTCCAGCATGTCATGGTCGGCCCCAATGTGGTGGACTTGTTTGCCGAGGATGTGGCCTTCGACAAGGTCGCCGAAGACGATTCAAAAGCCTCGGTCAACCCCGAACTGCGCAAGCTCGTCCGCTCGCACAGTCCTGGAGGACGCGTGCAGCGCGGCCGCGGAAACGGCGGCCGAGGCCGTGGCGGCCGCGGACCCCAGCGTGGATCCGGGATGGGGCATCGTATCAGTCGCCCTGCGGTGATCGGCAAGCTCGACCGTGCCGCTTTGCTGCCAGCGATTTTTTTCATTTTTTCGCGCAAGGGCTGCGATATGGCGGTCCAGCAGTGCGCCATGGCGGATCTGCGCCTGACGACCAATGAAGAAGCGGCCGAGATTGCCCAGGCTCTGGATGAAGTTGCTTACCGGATCCCCAACGAAGATCTGGACGTTCTCGAATTCTGGTCTTGGCGCGATGGGTTGGTTCGCGGCTTTGCCTCGCACCACGCAGGCCTGCTGCCGATCTTCAAGGAAATCGTCGAGGACCTCTTTGCGCGGAACCTGATCAAGGTGGTGTTCGCGACAGAAACCCTCGCGCTGGGCGTGAACATGCCGGCTCGGTCGGTTGTGCTGGAGAAGCTGGTGAAATTCAACGGCGAATCCCATGTGCAGATTTCTTCGGGGGAGTACACACAGCTCACCGGGCGTGCGGGGCGCCGTGGCATTGACGTTGAGGGCCATTCAATTGTCCTCTGGAACCCTGATCTGGAGCCGGAGGCCTTGGCAGGCCTCGCTTCGAAGCGCACCTATCCGCTGAATTCTTCGTTCCGCCCGACCTACAACATGTCGACCAATTTGCTGGCGCAGTTTGGCCGTGAGCAGACCCGGCAAATTCTCGAGTCGTCCTTTGCCCAGTACCAGGCGGACCGTTCCGTGGTGGGGATGGCCCGCCAGGTTCGTTCCAAGGAGGAATCCCTAGCTGGCTACGCGAAGTCGATGGAATGCCATCTCGGTGATTTCACGGAGTACCTGAAACTGCAGCGGAATCTGGCGCAGGTCGAGAAGAATGCTGCCAAGGACCGCCGCCACCAGCGCCGTTCGGCAGCAGAGCAGTCCTTGCAAGCAGTGATCCGCGGAGATGTGGTTGACCTGCCCGGCGGACGCCGCTTTGGCCGTGCCGTGGTTGTCGAGCTTGATAAGGCGATGTACAACCCACGCCATACGGTCCTGACCGAAGAAGCGCAGCTTCGCCGGCTCTCAGTAGAAGACCTCAACGGGCCAGTCCAGATCATCTCGAGGATCAAGATTCCCAAGGGTTTCAGCGGGCGTACGCCGAAGGAGCGCCGGGACCTCGCTTCGTCCCTGCGCAACTCGATCTACGAGTCGCGTCCTCCGCGCCAGGATGCCCAGAGCTTCGATTTCGAAGGATCGGATTCTTTCGAACGTGAAATCAACGCGCTGCGCCTTGAGCTCAAGGACCATCCTTGCCACGCCTGCTCGGAGAAGGACCAGCACATGCGCTGGGCCGACAGGTACTGGAAGCTGAAGAAGGATACGGACAAGGCCCGTCGCGCCATCCGCGGACGGACCAACACCATTGCCACGCAGTTCGACAAGGTCTGCAAGGTGCTGGAGCAGTTCGAATACCTTGTTCCATCCGACGGCGGCGAAGATTTCGTGCTGACCGACTCGGGCCGCCGGTTGCGCCGGATTTATGGCGACCGCGACCTGCTCACCAGCCAGATCCTGGAGACCGGCAAGTTGACCCAGCTCAAGTCCGAAGAACTTTGCGCAGTGGTGGCCAGCCTGGTCTACCAGGCGCGCCGGGACATGGATCGTGCCGATCCGAAAATGCCCACGGGCAAGATCGATGACATCTGGAACACCACCATCAAGATCTGGGGCGAACTCTCGGATGCTGAAGAGGCGTTGAACCTCGACCCGACCGCTCCGCCGGAATCCGGCTTGATCTGGCCGATATACAAGTGGGCGCGGGGCTCGAGCCTGAACAGCGCGTTGCGCGGTACCGATCTGGCACCGGGCGACTTCGTGCGCTGGGCCAAGCAGGTCATCGATACCCTGGACCAGTTCGCGAAGAATTCCGACCTTCCGCCCTTGCTGGTGCGCAACGCCTACAAGGCAGTGGACCAGATCAAGCGCGGCGTCGTGGCCTACTCGAATGTGCTGGACTAGCCGGGTCGTCCAGTCGAATACTTATTAGCCAGTGCAGGAGAAAAGGGAGACGCTGATGGCAAAATCACTCTACCGAAACGGGTCCATCTATTCGCCGGCCGATCCATTCGCGACCGCCATGGTGGTGGACGGCGACACCATTTCTTGGTTGGGCGGCGAGGACGCGGCCGAGCGCCACGTGGCGGCCGTCGACGAAGTGATCGACCTGAAGGGCGGCCTGGTTACCCCTGCCTTCGTCGAATCCCATACCCACCTTGCCGCCCTGGGCCGGACCCTGTCGGGCGCCGATCTGGGGGCAGCCGCCTCGGGTTCGTCGTTGCTTTCCCTCGTCGCCGAGCAGGCTCAGAAGTCGACCAAGCTGGTACTGGCCCAGGGCTGGGACAACTCCGCTTGGGCCAACCAGGAACTGCCTGCGGAAACGGATCTGACCAGTGCCGCTGAAGGCCGTGGCTACTATCTGGCCCGCCGGGATGTGCATAGCGCATTGGTGAATCGGGAACTGCTGGATTTGCTGGATCTGGGGCACCTGGTCTCCGGCATCGTTGCGGGTGCGGATCACGACACGGTGCGTGAAGCGCTGGCCGTAGCGCACAAAGCGGAACAGGAATACCAGCGCCTGGCACTGGAGCACTATGCCTCGCGTGGATTCGCCAGCGTTGTGGAGATGGCGGCCCCGCATATCGAAGGCCGCGAGGCACTGGAACAGCTGCTGTCCATCGACAACGCTGAGCTGCCGCAAGTGCATGCCTACTGGGGTGAACTGGTCAGCGATCCGGATATCGCCCAGGAACTGGTCGCGTCGTTCCCGCAAGGCAAGCTGCTGGGTTTGGGAGGCGACCTTCGCGTGGATGGTTCGTTGGGCAGCCACACGGCATACCTGCGCGAGGAGTATAGCGATCTGGCAGGTGAACGTGGCTGCCTGTACCTGAAGCGCGAGGAGATCGCGGCCCATCTGGTTGCGTGCAGTTCCCGGGGAATCCAGGCAGCATTCCATGTGATCGGCGATGGCGCCCTGGACGAGGTCTTGGCAGGTTTCGATCTGGCCGCCGAGCAGATTGGCGTAGCCAAACTGCAGATGTGCCGCCACCGTCTGGAACACGTCGAGATGGTTGATGACGCTTCGCGGGCCCGTTTGCTGAAGTACGCCATCATGGTTTCCATGCAGCCGGTCTTCGACCAGGCGTGGGGCGGTTCGAACGGCATGTACGCGCAGCGCCTGGGGGAGCGCGCAAGCTCAATGAACAACCTCTCGGCCATGCTCTCCGCCGGTGTCCCACTGGTGCTTGGTTCTGATGCCCCGGTCACCGAGGTCGACGGCTGGCAGGTTGTGCGCGCCGGCATGAACATGGCGAATGCCGAAGCGCGAATCTCTGCACGTGCGGCCTTCCTGGCGCAGACCCGATCCACCTATCGAGCCATGGGCGAGATGAACCCATTTGCCGGGCAGCTCGTGATCGGTGCACCGGCGACCTTTGCGGTGTGGACTGCCTCTGAACTTGCTGTGCAAACCCCGGATGTCCGAATTAGTTCTTGGAGCACTGACGCCCGTGCCGGGACTCCGATGCTCCCGGTGGTTGATGAGGAGATTCCACAGTGCCTGCGTACAGTACGCGCTGGAGTCACGCTTTTCAATGCGCTCGAACCAGCGGAATTAGCCTAAAGCGAAACAGTTGCTCAGTAATTGGAATAATTTCACGAATTTTATCCTGACTAGTGGTGTCTAGATAAAGAGTGAAGTCATTTGATGGTTGACAGGCTAGGTGGGGTACGCACTAGGCTGGACTAAGCGCCTCTTCGAGATGCACATTCATTGCGTTGGAAACGACGTAATTTATACAACGATCCTCAGTGACCTTAGATAACATTCTCTGTGCCTTTCGACGTAGAGAATAGGGCCGAAGTCACTGAGGATCGTTCGTTAACACGGTGTCCGAAGATCGCTGGCTTGCAATTGATGACTATAATTTTAGTTTGGATTAACTCTTGTTGGCCTAGATTCCTGCTGAAGTCATGGGCCGAAGCCGAGCAGGCAACAAGCTTTGTGTCGAATACCAAGAAAGGTGCCGCCGCGTGCGCGTCATTACAATCATTCCGACTTACAACGAACTGGAGTCGCTTCCGCTGACTGTAGGACGCTTGCGTACCGCAGTTCCTGACTCGGATGTATTGATCGTCGATGATAACTCGCCCGACGGCACAGGAGAACTGGCAGACAAGATGGCTGCTGAGGACTCGAATATCCATGTGTTGCACCGTACCGGCAAGGATGGCCTAGGCGCCGCATACATCGCAGGTTTCGAGTGGGCCCTGGCACGCGACTACGACGTGCTGGTTGAGATGGACGCTGACGGCTCGCATATGCCAGAGCAGCTTCCACGCCTTTTGGAGGCAAGCGCTGCAGGTGCGGATCTTGTGATCGGTTCGCGCTGGGTCAAAGGCGGCGAAGTAGTTAACTGGCCGTTGCTGCGCAAGATCATTTCCCGCGGCGGCAGCTTCTACTCGCGTACCATGCTGGGCTTGCCGCTGCGTGACATCACCGCAGGCTACCGTGCCTTCAAGCGAGAAACCTTGGAAGCCATCGACTTCGATGCAGTTGAGTCGCGGGGCTACGGCTTCCAGGTCGATATGACCTTCCGCGTGGCCATGCTGCGCAAGAAGATCGTTGAAGTTCCGGTCACGTTCGTAGAGCGCGAACTGGGCGCTTCGAAGATGAGTGGCAACATCGTATTCGAAGCAATGTGGAATGTCACCCGCTGGGGCTTGGGCGCCCGGTGGAAGAAGCTGACTTCCAAAAAGTAAATACTTGGCAAAGGGAACTGGCGTGCAACGAAGAATCGTTGCACGCCAGTTCCCTTTAACCCAGAAGCATCGGAAAGCTTCAAGCATCCGCCTTACAGCGACCGCAAATTACGCATCACCATCGGCGTTTGTGCTCAAGCCATTCGGTACAAGTTCGAGGGCTCGGTTTGACAGCGATAATGCTGTCAAACCGAGCCCTCGACTAAAACCCTTGCGGAGATGCCAAAACGGCATCCAACCGGCAGTGGGGGAGATTAGACGGCTTCTCCACGCGCAGCACGCAGCTGCTGGAGGCGGTCAGCCAGAGTCTTTTCCAGTTCTTCCTCGGAGCGGCGCTCCAGAAGCATGTCCCAGTGGGTACGGACAGGCTTCTCATTGCCTGGTTCTTCGGCCTTGGCTTCGCCATGGACGAGCTTGGCTTCCTTACCGGTCTTGGTGTGCCAGGTCGCTGGAATTTCAGCTTCTGCAGCAAAGACGACGAAGACGGTCTCGCCCTCTTCGGTACGGTATTCCACGCGCTGACGGGCAGCCGGCTCCACACCTGCCTCAGATTCCATGCTCTGTGCACCCAGGCGCATGCCTCGTAGGCTGCGATCGCTCATGTTTTCCCTCCGCGATGTTTGAAGAATTCGCTACACGTACCAACGTTTGGCATTCGGAAATCATTCCCTCCGACTAGAGATGAAGATAATTCCTGGTGCCAAAACATCCATTATACGCGTCTGCGGCGAGGTGCATCGTATGCACCTCGCCGCAGACGGCTATTAGGTTCTCAACCGGTTGTCGCTAGAGGTTGCTGTCGGGAGCTGATGGCGATTCCGGAGCCGCAGGTTTGCTGCTTGAACCGTTGCCGCCCAGTGCTCCGCCGATGCCCTTGAGCGCTTCGGTCAGTTCACTCGGAATGACCCACAGGGTGTTCGAAGTGCCTTCGGCAAGCTTCGGGAGGGTCTGCAGGTACTGGTAGGCCAGCAACTCGTGATCCGGGCGTCCTGCGTGAATTGCGTCGAAGACCTTCTGGATAGCTTGGGACTCGCCATCCGCGCGCAGGATGGATGCCTGTGCGTCACCTTCGGCTTTGAGAATCGCTGCCTGGCGCTCACCTTCGGCGGTGAGGATATCGGACTGCTTGGTGCCCTCAGCGGTCAAGATGGCCGCACGGCGGTCACGCTCGGCACGCATCTGCTTCTCCATCGAGTCCTGGATCGACAGCGGTGGATCAATGGCCTTCAGCTCGACACGGGAAACACGGATGCCCCATTTGCCGGTGGCCTCGTCGAGCACGCCGCGCAGCTGGCCATTGATCTGGTCGCGGCTGGTCAAGGCCTCTTCCAGATTCAGGCCACCTACGACGTTACGAAGCGTCGTGGTGGTCAGCTGTTCGACAGCTTGGATGTAGTTGGCGATTTCATAGGTGGCCGCGCGTGGCTCGGTGATCTGGAAGTAGACCACGGTGTCAATCGAAACGACCAGGTTGTCTTCGGTGATGACTGGCTGTGGCGGGAAGGAAACAACCTGTTCACGGAGGTCCAGCAGGGGCAGCAAGCGATCCACAAAGGGGATCAAGATCGTCAGGCCGGGGTTTAGGGTTCGGTTGTACTTGCCGAGCCGCTCAACGATGCCAGCACGTGCCTGTGGCACGATACGCACGCTGCGCAGCAGGACGACAATCACGAAGATTGCCAGAACGACAAGCACAATAGTCAAGCCAAAACCATCTGAATTCATGGTCGTACCCTCTTTCTTTGTGCAGTAGTGATGAATTTGGGGCGTCAGGATATTTAGCCGTTTGCGGGGTCCGGGGACTTCGCGGTCAGGTACGCAGTTGCCCCGTCGATACGGGAAACCACGGCATACGTACCGGGATTCATGGTTGGAACGCTCGAATCAGCGCGGGCAGTCCAAATCTCTCCATGGATCTTGGCCGAACCCGACATGCGCGAGGTCGGTTCAAGAATTAGTGCATCCGCACCAATGAGCCGCTCGATGTTCGTGCGGAATCCCTCGGGTGATTTCCGTAGATGCTTGACCGCGATTGGTCGAACCAAGAAGATCATCAACAATGAAATAACGCAGAATACGAGAACCTGCAGCCATATGGGTCCACTGAGCAGTGCGACCGCTACGCCACCTAGGGCCCCGACGCCGAGCATGATGAAGTAGAGATCAAGAGATAGCATCTCGATGATCGCCAGCAGCAAGAACAGTGCCAGCCAGATCACCCAAGCGTTGCTGATGATCCATTCGGCGGTTGTCATGGCATTCACCTAAATTCTGTTAGGACCCTGACCAGCCGTAACTGGTCTTTCCTCCATTCTGCCGTAGATGTCGGGTAAAGAGTGTAGTCATTTTGGGGTATTTTCTAGCCCTGCGTGACGAATGCGTGTACTCCGAAGGAGGCGGTTACCGCCTGGTCACCCAGTTCGAAAGCTTGCTGATGCAGCAATTCGGGGGAGAGGTGGTGACCGGATGGACCCATGAATGCAAGTTGAAAGAGATCATCCGTATTCAAATTCATTCGATAGGACAGCTTCGTGGATTCGAGATGGCGGAATCCTTCGGCATCAAATTTTTCAATCAGGGCTGCTTGCTTGCCTGGGGCGACGGAGAGCATGCCCAGCGGCTCGATGACTTCGTTCAGATGCTCTGGTTCACCGGTCACGACAATGCATATCCCACCGGGACGGAGCACGCGCTGGAACTCGGCGGGGTTATGCGGAGCGAAGCAGTTGAGCACCACATCACGTGATCGATCAGCCGTGGGCAATTTTCGCCAGACATCCCAGACCACGGCGAGCGTGCTGGGAACTTTCGCGGCTCGACGCATTGCAAAGCGCGAGATGTCCAAGGCCAACGCATCACGTTCGTCAGCAGGGGAGTGTTCCAGGATTCTTGCTAGGTAGTAGCCAGTACCTGCGCCCGCATCCAGCACGTCGAGAGAACTTCCGTGGTGATGACTATTGATCAGCTGGGACAGCGCGAGCGCCAGAGGCTCGTAATGCCCCTTGGCTTGGAACGCATCACGGGCCTGGACCATGCCCGAGGTGTCTTCGAGGAAATTGGTTCCCTTGCCAGTCAAGAAATTGAAGTAGCCCTGTTTTGCGGCATCGAAGCGATGCCCTGCATCGCAGCTCAGGGTTCTGCCCGGGGTTCCTGTGTAGCCTAGGGGTTGCTCGCATACCGGACAGGTAACGCTGGCAGCGCCGGAGGACATTAGAATTTCAGTACCTTTTGTGCAGTTGCGACGTCCGTGCTTTCATGGCGCCACAGTTCGGACTCGTTGATCAAGGAGCGGGTTACGGCCTTGTCGATGTAGACGGTGCCCGACAGGTGATCGGTTTCGTGCTGGAAAATGCGGGCCTGCCAGCCGGAGAAGTTGCGCGTGATTTTCTGGCCGTCGCGGTCTTGGTAATTTGCGGTGATATCGGCGGGGCGGGTGACTACGCCTTGGAACCCCTCGAAGGACAGGCAGCCTTCATAGAACACTGCTTCACGATCCGTGGCGGCAGCATAAGCAGGGTTGAAGATCTCGAAGTAATCCAGCGGTTCACGCTCTCGTTGCGCAGCAATTTCCTCTGGAACTGGATAGAGATCTTCGAGTACCGCGATCTGCAGGGGGATACCCACCTGAGGCGCTGCGAGGCCTACGCCAGGAGCATCGTACATGGTCTGGCGCATCGCATCGAGCAGTTCTTCGAGCAATTCCTGTGGCAGCTGGTGATCGTAGGCTTCGGCCTGCTGGCGGAGAACTGGATGACCTAGCTGGACGATTGGCAAAACGAGATCATCGTTTGCCGTGTCCAGGACTTCTCGAACCAAAATCTCGATGTCCTGGGCGGTGTATGGGGTGTTCATCGGGAAACGCAAGTCCTTTCGTACTCGTTGAGCTGCAGTTGGGCCAGGCGCGAAGTGAGTCGAGCCCTTTCGGTGTCATGCAGCATATGGCCAAGATCGCCGAGATTGTCCGCGGCGTACAGGTGCACTTCCACGTTCTTGTCATAGAAGATATCGATGAGATTCGCTAGTCGACGTTCCTCATCCATCGGCAAGGTGGAGCTCGCTGGGATGGAAGTTATATGCCAGCATGAATACCGTCTTGCCAGCTCCAGATAGTCGGCAGTATTGCGGCGGGTTCGGCAAATTTGATCGAAGCTGATCCAGATTTCATCCGCCCTCAAGTGCACAGGACCGATTTCGTCGTAGCCGATCTCGACCATCGTATCGTGAACTGGCATTTCGTTTGGCGTCTCGAAAAGATTCAGTGAGCCTTTCCGATACCCGTCAGGAGCGAGCCCTGGATCGGAAACGAGCTGACGATAATCAACTGAATGATCCAGGGAAAAAACAATGAAGTCCCGTTGAATCCGGTCAATGGTCGGCTGTACCAAGTGATGGAACGCGTCATCATCCAGAAGGTTCTCCGGACCGTAGTTCGACGTGGTGAACAGCTGGATTCCATGCTCCGTGCAATGCCGGAGGAGTTTTGCCATGAACATCGCATCTCCGGGTTCGGTGCAATGGAACTCATCGAAAACCAGTACCTCGAGGCCAGACAGTTCGCGCTCAAGACCTTGCGCGAAGACCGCCCCCAGTGGCTGGCCAGGGACGCGGTTGACCGGCGAATTCAAACGCTGGAAGAACTCGTGGAAATGGAAGCGCGCCGTGGTGGCGTTTGGCAAGACGGAGACCAAGGTGTTCATGATGAGTGTCTTGCCGCGGCCTGGAGGCCCGTAAATATAGACACCGGGTTGTTTTGCGGGCGACTGCGCGCGCAGAGTGCGTTCAAGAAGGTCGATCAGTTCACTCTGGACCGTATCAGCTTCGATATTTTGCAGCTTGAGCGATTCACGGATCCGACGAGCGTACTTATTCCTGTGGGGAATGCCCAGCAGCGGTTTAGCCATATCTAAATTTTGCCACCGGGCACTGATACGACCAATCTTCTGTGATGCAATCGCCACCTTTGGAGACGGCACGAAAGCTTTGTGCTAGAAAATTGTGGTCAAAACTACTAGTCACCGGTTATGTAGTGTATAACTAAATGAATGATTTAAGCAGGGGAGTGCTCACAGTTTTGACCATGAACCCGCTCAAGACATGTGAATTTTTTTGCGTATCTATCGCTTTATCGCATTACGTGGCCATAATGGACACACCCATAGGGCTGGACCGCAATGGTTGGATCAGGCCAGGGCGGGCGAATGGCGGAGAGGGAGTGCGTGAGATGACCAGCGAATTCATTGTCCCAACGACTGAAGACGGGATCGTCTCCAGTGATCTCTTGGACATGTCGGTAACCGTGCTCAAGACCTTGTCTGATCCGGCAAGACTTCAGATGCTCTGGGCGTTGTCCATGGAGGACCTATCTCTGTCTGATCTGGCCCAGTTGATTGGCGTCAGCCCAACGGTCGCCAGCCAGTTGCTGTCCAGGTTGCGGGCCGCGGGTGTGCTTCAAACTAGGAAATCCGGACGTCACGTAATTTACTCGATGCACGACGAGCGATCGCGGGAGTTCATCCGGCAGACCTTGGACTTCGCGAAGCATCGGCTTGATCTGCAGGATGTGCGCCTAGAGGAAGACCAATAAGCAACTGTAGAAATACGTGTCCAATGGAACGAGTGCAGCCACTTCCAGCCGCATTTCCGGTAAGCCGATAATCTACATTATGTAAAGTAGTGGAAATCTAGGCCTCCCCGATTCGGGTTTCAGTGCGCTATTCCCCTTGGCGACGTCAAAGTATCGTCGTAGTGTCTTCATATGCCACTCATCCGAAAGTTCGTGGACGATTCGTCGGGTTCGCTAGTTCTTCGATGGTGTTTCAACGTATCGGCTGACCGACTCTGGAATGTGCTGACTCGCTGCCAGACCTTGCCACTCTGGCTGGGTACCCACCGCGCTGGCAACCTTGCCGTGGGTTCGACTGTGAAAATCGAACATGCGGAAGGCTATATCTGCGAAAGCCTGATTGAGCGGATTGATCCAGCGACGGCCCTTGAGATGTCCTGGAAGTTTCCAGAAGAATCGGAATCGAAGGTTAGTTGGAATCTGCGGTCCGTCCCGATCGGAGCTGAACTCGTGCTCACCCACTCAAATATCAGCGTTGACGTCGCAACTTACTTGGCTGGGTGGGAAACGCATCTAACCTATCTGGAGTCCGTCTTGCTGGGAGCGCCGCGGTCGATGGATCAATTTTGGGATCTATATCGGGAGATATACGAGAGTTTGGGCGATTCGCCTGCACCTCTCCCCTAATCTTTTTGCCGACAGCTGGTTCCGATGTCTCTAGACTTTGCGGACGGTTCGCATGACCGTGCAGAAACACCACCTGGGACGAAGCTGATGCTCACCTCGCCTTCGCCGTGCAGGGCCGCGATTGGTGGTCTGCTGGTTTTACTCTCGGCCATCTCGGCGCTTTCTTCCTGGAGGGATAGGCGACGAGGCCAGTGCTCATCGGATTGATTCAACGATCGATTAATATTGTGTCTGGTGGCGTAATTGCCGCTCTGGTCGTGCAGGATGGGCATCCCCCATCCGCTCATTTCAATGACCCCAACGACGGTGCATCATTATATTCGAGATGTATTGCTTACAGTTTGGATTGCAATGTGGTGCTTTGTTTCGGCGTGAAGCGAACCATCACCAACATGCCAAGCAGCTCTACCAAGGTCTGGCTCACGACTACGGCAGAGGCTAATTCCAGCTCCGCCGGCAGGGCCAGGGCCAGTGGAAGCACTACCAGTGAATTTCGGGTGACGCCGCTGAATGTCGCGGCCCGCAGTGAGGCCATGGGTAGCTGGAAGAGTTTTCCTGCAGAGTATCCAAGGATGTTCATCAGGCCGATAAAAAGGACAAAAACAAGGATGGCCAGCGCCAATTGGGCAAAGCTGGACTGCACCGTGTAGATCTGCGAACCGACCACGCAAAACAGCGTTCCCATCATCAAGGGAACCATGAGGTAGTCGGCCCAATCGCCGATGCACTCCATCCGTGCAAAGCGCGTTGACAGTGCTTGGGTGAGTGCTGCTGCGAGCAAGGGAAGCGCAATGAGCCACAGCAACGCCATCAGGAAAGGCCCTGGAACGATCATGCTGATTGCAGAAGGGCCAGCAAACAAGTAGAGGTATGCCGGCACAAGCACCATCTGTAAAATCAGCAAAAGGGGTGTGGCGGCCAGCAGCCTTTGGCTGTCTCCCCCAGCTAAGCCGGTAAACACGATGACGTAGTCGATGCAGGGTGCCAGCAGGACCAGTAGAACCCCGAAGAGCAGAGGCTGTTCCCCCGCTACGAGACGCGATAAGCCGAAGGCCACGATCGGCACTACGACAAAGTTGATCGTGCACAGTGCACCCATGAACCGGATGTCCCGGAAGGCCTGGGGCAAACGTGTTAGCGGCATGCTCAGGAAAGTAGCGTAGAGCAGCAGACCCAGGATTGGATTGACCGTGAATTCAAGCGCCTTGCTGGCTGAAGGCAAAACCAGGCCGAAGACGCATCCGGCCGCGATCGCGGTGAGATAGAGAGCGATCTGGTGAGCTTGCATCCATGCATTGCCAGGCCACGTCTTCATGGGACTAATGCTAGAGCAGACCTTGCATCAGGAAGGAATGCCAGGGTATTTGTGGCGAGCCTTCATCAGGCACGCGTGTGTCTGAACCGAGATCGATCGAAACAGCACCAGATTATTCATGGTTCGCAGGGTAAACCTATGATGAGTACATGAAGGAATCTATTCGTATGTGGCCATTGTGGATGGCTGTCGACGTTGTTCTGATTGTTCTCTTCGCCCTGCTCGGCAGGCGTGAACATGAACATGCCTTGAGCTTTAGTGGCATCTTGATGACAGCCTTGCCGTTCTTGATCGCCTATGTGGTGATGACCTTGCTGTCCAGGCCATGGTTCACGATCAATAAGCTCTTCCCTGCAGGCGTACTGGTCTGGGTAGGGACCGTAGCAGCTGGGCTAGCGCTGCGCATCGCTTTTGGTTCCACCGCAGCTGTCCCATTCATTATCGTTGCTTCGCTGGTCCTGGGCCTGTTCTTGATGGGGCGTAGGCTGTTAACTTCGTTGGTGGCCAAGCGCTTAGATAAATAGCAGTCCAAGCCCGTAGGAACCTGCGGCAACAAGGCCGCTGGCGAAAGTCCCCAGGATGAACTGTTCAGCGGCGCGATGATCTTTCAGTTCCGAGAACCGCCCGAGACCCTTAACCGCCAGAACGACCGCAATGCCTTCTGGCCAACCAGCCCAGAGGCTTCCGACAATTGCTGTCCGTTCCAGAAGTCCGATCCAAAGTCCGCCACGAAGCGGTGAAGGGTCACACTCTTCCTTTTGGAGCTCGACGTCATTCTTGGCAGCAAGCCGGAAAGTCAGCTCCGTAAAAGGGCCGCCGAAACTAATGGCAAAGATGGAACTCAGGACGATAGCGTAAACCGGTGGAATCCCTTGCGTCTGCATCGATGTTTGGGAGACTGCAGCCAGCAGTGCCGAAAGCAGTGCGAACAAGCCAGAACCAACTACGAGCCAGTCACGAACGCGAGCTCGTTTGCCCATGGCATGACCGAAGTAGGCGGACATGCAAGAGACGAATGCCGCTAGGCAAAGACTCCCCCACGCGATCCAAAGCATTTACTGCTCCTTTAACATCTTGAGCTGACGGGTTAGCGATTTCGCAGCTTCATCCATCATCCGATTCGCTTCAAACCATAGTGCGGCCGACAGCCGAGAAGAGACGGCTTGCTGAGTGATTCCAAGTGCCTTGGCAATCTGTTGCTGGGTCATGCCCTCGTCAGCCAATGTGCCGGCTTCCCAAGCTGTGGCCCTTCGCTTGGAAACGATACAGGCAGTTAACTGGAGCTCAGCTTCCAGACGGGTGGCTTCATGCGATGGCCCGTGAACAGCGATATGTGCGTTGGTGTTCTTAGCGCGTTCCACGGCAACACGGGCATACTCAAAGGCCGGTCCTCGGCCAGCCCGGGTCTCTTCCGGCAACGGCGTTTCGACCTGTCCGAAACCAAGCCCAACGCTCCAGTCCCCTGACGCCGCCATCATCACTGCCAAGCGAATTGCTTCATTGGCATCATCCAAGACAGCCTGAACCTCATCGCCGGCGGTTCGCTGGAACGGCCGGACCACAGGGACGGTAGCATTAGCTTGCTTGACTAGTGCTTCCACCTTGTCTTCGGTGGATCGGGAACGTCGCTGGTCAATAGTCAAGACAATCATGGAACAATCATAAAACTTTGTATTCATATCTACAAATTAAAATTCTTGTACTGTGCTAAGTCTGGTGATGCAGCTATGCCTGCCATTCTCGGCTTTTCGACTACAGTTGATTCCAGATCAACCGCCTCTTGCCAGGCGGCAAGTTAGAACCGAAAGGCATAGTGATGGTCACCGCATTCGTCATGATCCAGACTGCAACTGACAGTATCCCCGAGTGCGCACAGCAGATCTCGGCAATCTCGGGCATCAGTGAAGTCTACTCCGTCGCAGGCGACTGGGACTTGATTGCCATTGCACGGGTCAACAAGCACGAGGATCTAGCCGAAGTCATCGCTAATAAGCTTTCCAAGATTCCTGGCATCCGCGGCACCCAGACCCACATCGCTTTCCGCGCTTATTCCGAGCATGACCTCGAAGCAGCTTTTTCCCTCGGTCTAGACGACTAAGCGGTATCGAAAACAAAGCCGGTCTTTGGTTCACTGATTGTAAAGTCGTGAACCAAAGACCGGCTTTGTCGCTGCCTGCAGGAGCTACTCCCCTACGATCGCCTGGGTCGTTGACGACCAAGCGTCCAGGGCGGACTTCGCCGCACCGGAATCGATCGAATGTGCTGCCTTTTCAATGGCGGCCCGCATGCGATCTTCGAAACTGCCCTCAGCAGTATCGCTGTAAGCAACCATTCCTGCGGCCGCGTTGAGGAGAACCGCGTCCCGAACAGGGCCGGTCGCTCCCGAGATGACATCGAGTACAACCCCTGCGTTGTGTTGCGCATCCCCACCGCGGAGATCATCGAGCGTCGCCCGGGCAAGTCCAACATCTTGGGCGTCGAACGTGAACTCGGTGACTTGGCCATTGCGCACTTCCCAGACTCGGTTGGCAGCAGTGGTCGTTAGTTCATCCAGTCCGTCGTCTCCGCGGAAGACCAGGCCGCGCACGCCACGGCTTGCAAGCACGCCAGCCATGATTGGTGCCATGACCAGGTCGGAGCATCCGATGGCGGATGCGGTTGGCAAGGCGGGATTGGTCAACGGGCCCATGAAGTTGAAGGCGGTAGGTATCCGCAATTGACGTCGTGCTCCGGCAACGTGGCGCATTGAGGGGTGAAAGACATTGGCGAAGCAGAACGCTATCCCAACCTTGTCGTACACCTCTACAAGGCGCTCGATTGGTACCTCAAGGCGGACCCCTAGTGCTTCGAGCACGTCGGCCGATCCTGAGGATGAAGAGGACGCGCGGTTGCCGTGCTTAACTATGCTCACGCCGGCACCAGCGCAGACCAACGTGGACATCGTGGAGATATTGACCGTGTTCTGGCGATCGCCGCCCGTGCCGACAATGTCCAAGGTTTGTGCGTCAATGGTCAATGGGCGCGCGTTGGCCACCATGGAGTCCACTAGGCCGGTCAATTCGGCCACGGTTTCGCCTTTGGAGCGCAGTGCAACCAGGAAGCCGGCGATCTGCACGTCGCTCGCCTCGCCGGACATGATCTCATTCATGGCCCAAGCGGCCTGTTCGCGGCTGAGATCGCTACCGTCGATCAGGGTGGCCAATAGATCTGGCCACGTCGGGAACTTTTCGTTTACAAGGCTCGTTGACACATGAGAAAGCCTATCGAGACACTGGCCGCGCCACCCAATTCATGTCGCTAAATGATGTGGCTCAAGTCGCTAAAATCGCCTAGTTTCCAAGGATAAATACGCAACACTTTCGTTGCATAAGTGATTGTTTCGTGAGACGCGCCGAATGAAGCTCTACGAATTGTAGAAAGAGTTTTCTCTGTACTTCCGCATGTTTCCGCGGATGTTGCCGTGGTGTGGCGCAACAAACCTCCGTGAACCCGCTTTTGCATTGGTATCTGAGGGCCATTTAGAGACATAATGTCAGTGTGACAACTGCGACTCATGCCCCAAATACGACGGCGCCACATGCGCCGAACCGCCCAAACATGGTGTCGGTGGGAACGATGGTGTGGCTCTCCAGCGAGCTCATGTTCTTCGCCGCCCTCTTCGCCATGTACTTCAGCCTCCGGGCTGCCGCGCCCGAACTATGGGCGACTGAAACTGCCAAGCTCAACGTGCCGTTCGCGCTGGCTAACACCATCATCCTGGTGTCCAGCTCGTTCTCCTGCCAGCTAGGCGTGTTCCGTGCCGAAGAATTCAAGCCTCGCCGCTCTGGCGGGCTGTTCAACTTCAAGGAATGGGGAATGATTGAATGGTTCATTCTCACCTTCATCCTTGGTGCGATCTTCGTTTCGGTCCAGGCCTACGAGTACGCTGTCCTCGTTAGCGAGGGCGTGGCCATCAACTCGAACTCCTACGCTTCGGCCTTCTACATTACGACCGGCTTCCACGGCATCCACGTCGCTGGTGGTCTGATCGCATTCTTGCTGATCATTGGTCGTGCGATGCTGGCTAAGAAGTTTGGTCACTTCGAAGCAACCGGCTCCATCGTGGTGTCCTACTACTGGCACTTCGTTGACGTTGTTTGGATCGCCCTGTTCGCGATCATCTACTTCTTGAAGTAGCAGCTTAAATTCATTAGTTGCCTCAACAAGAAGTACGGCAACACCACACCAAAGAAACTAAGTGAGGAACCAGCAAGTGAAGGCTCTTTCGAAAAAGCGCCGCCACCCGCTCGCCGCTGTGGCCCTGCTTCTGTTCGGATTGCTGATTACCGGCAGTCTCTACACTGCAGCCGGTAACATCAGCGAAGCGAAGGCAGCTGAGACCACTACTGCATCGCAGGCCGATGTAGAAGAAGGTCAGAAGCTTTTCATCGCCAACTGCGCTACTTGCCACGGCATGAATGCCCAAGGCTCCGATTCCGGTCCATCGCTGATTGGCGTTGGCGCGGCATCCGTGGACTTCCAGGTCGGCACCGGCCGCATGCCGATGCAGATGCAGGGACCACAGGCCCAGGTCAAGCCGGTGCAGTTCGACGACGAGCAGATCTCCCAGCTGGCAGCATACGTTGCAAGCCTGGGTGCAGGCCCAGCGATCCCTGATGAGGAATACTTGGATACCACCCAGGGCGACGCCGCCCTCGGTGGCACCCTCTTCCGTGTGAACTGCGCGATGTGCCACAACGCGGCTGCTGCCGGTGGTGCGCTGACCCGCGGCAAGTTCGCGCCAACCCTGACCGGTGTATCCGAAAAGCACATCTACGAAGCGATGGCTACCGGCCCGCAGAACATGCCAGTGTTCAACGACTCGAACATCACCCCAGAAGAGAAGCGTGATGTCATCACCTTCCTGAAGACCATTGAAGCCAATGGTTCCGCTGGCGGTGCAGCCCTGGGCTCCCTGGGTCCAGTTGCTGAAGGCCTGTTCACCTGGACCGCAGGTCTGGGTATCATCATTGCCTTCACCATTTGGTTGACCTCGCGTCCTTCCTAAGGCAAACCACGGCCACGGCCGTAACCATCACTACGTACATAAATTCCTAACAGAAGGATGAGAGAGAAACATGGGCGACCATAGTCACGGCAGTCCCGAAAACTCGGGCACCGTTGCTAAGGCTGACGATGTAGCTCCGGATCGTTTCCCAGATCCGGGCCTACCACCGCATCGTCCGCGTCTCGCAGACCGCGATCCGCGCGCAGCCAAGCGACATGAGCGTCAAGTAGCGCTCCTATTTACCATCTCCATCATCGGCACGCTCTTCTTCTTCGTGGCCTACTTCGTCCTGGGCCGCCTAGGCGAGATGACCTTCGCTGAACTGCGTGTGCAGAATGCTGCACTGGGACTGGGCACCGCCTTCGCGATGCTTGGTATCGGTGTGGGTATTGTCCACTGGGCCAAGACCCTGATGCCGGATCACGAGCTCATGGAAATGCGCCACGAGATCCGCTCGGAAGAAGATCGCCAGGATGCCGTCGAGATCATCGATACCGTTATCGAGGAATCCGGCATCAAGCGTCGTCCGCTGATCCGCAATACCCTGATCGGCGCCATTGCCTTGGCTCCAATCCCGGCAATCTTCATGTTCCGCGACCTGGATCGCACCGGAAACACCGCGAGCCAGATGATCGATTCCCTGCGCCACACCATGTGGGACAAGGGCGTCCGTCTGACCCGCGACCCATCCGGTACCCCGATCAAGGCTTCAGACGTGCAGATCGGTTCTGCTTTCCACGTGATCCCAGAAGGTCTGAACGAGGCCGAGCACCCGCTGAACGAAAAGGCCAAGGCCGTCGTTCTGCTGATGCGCATGGATCCAGCGGAAATGCAGATCTCCGAGGGGCGTGAAACCTGGAACGTCGACGGCATCGTCGCGTACTCCAAGATTTGCACCCACGTTGGTTGCCCGATTGCTCTGTACGAGCAGCACACCCACCACTTGCTGTGCCCATGCCACCAGTCGACCTTTGACCTGACGCAGGAATGCAAGGTCATCTTCGGCCCGGCTGGCCACGCACTGCCGCAGCTGCCAATCACCGTGGACTCCGAGGGCTACCTGGTCGCCCAGAGTGACTTCCACGAGCCAGTTGGCCCATCGTACTGGGAGCGTGGTTAATCATGGCTACTAACGAGTACCAAGCATCGACCGCTACCGGTCGCATCGCGAACTTCGTGGACTCCCGCGTAGGCGCGTCGGGCATCGTCAAGGAATTCGGTCGCAAGATCTTCCCTGACCACTGGTCGTTCATGTTCGGTGAAGTGGCGATGTACACCTTCGTGCTGCTGCTGCTCTCCGGCACCTTCCTGACCTTCTTCTTCGATCCGTCGATGGCGCACGTCATCTACAACGGTTCGTATGTACCGATGAAGGGCATCGGCATGTCGACGGCTATGGCCTCGACCATGGAGATCTCCTTCGACGTGCGCGGCGGCCTGTTCATGCGCCAGGTGCACCACTGGTCGGCACTGCTGTTTGTTGCTTCCCTCTCCGTGCACATGCTGCGCGTATTCTTCACCGGCGCATTCCGTCGCCCACGTGAACTGAACTGGGTTGTTGGCGGCGTGCTGCTGATCATGGGTCTGGCTGCCGGTTTCACCGGCTACTCCCTGCCGGATGACCTGCTGTCCGGTAACGGCCTGCGCATTATCGATGGCGTCATGAAGGCTCTGCCAATCGTGGGCACCTACCTGTCGATGTTCTTCTTCGGCGGAGAGTTCCCAGGCGATACGGTGATCCCGCGTCTGTACTCGCTGCACATCATGATCGTTCCTGCGATCATCATCCTGCTGATTGTGATCCACCTGTTCATGGTTGTGACTCATAAGCACACCCAGTACCCAGGCCCAGGCCGCACCAACGACAACGTTGTTGGCTTCCCTGTTGGCCCGGTCTACGCAGCGAAGGCCGGTGGATTCTTCTTCATCGTCTTCGGCATCGTGGCATTGATTGCTGGCCTGTTCCAGATCAACCCGGTATGGAACTACGGACCTTACGACCCATCCCCTGTTTCGGCTGGTACCCAGCCGGACTGGTACATCGGCTTCGTTGATGGCGCTCTGCGCCTGATGCCTGGTGTGCTTGGCAACTTCAGCTTCGAATGGATCATTCCATTCCCATGGGGCGACAACACCCTGGTGCTGTCCGTCCTGCTGCCAGCATTGGTTCCTGCCGGCGCACTGTTCGCAGTGATGTTCGCCTGGCCATGGATCGAACGCTGGGTCACCAAGGATGACCGCGAGCACCACCTGCTCGACCGTCCACGCAACGCTCCATTCCGTACGGCAATGGGCGCGGCAGGCGTAGTGTTCTACTGCGTCATGTGGGCTGCTGCCTCCTCCGACTTGATCGCGACCCACTTCCATGTGTCGCTGAACGATGTCACCTACTGGCTGCGTACGCTGTTCTTCCTGGGCCCAATCCTGGCCTTCTGGCTGACTCGCCGTATCTGCCTGTCGCTGCAGCGCAAGGATCGCGAGATCGTCCTGCACGGCCGCGAAGCCGGCATCATCCAGATGTCGCCTGAGGGTGGCTTCTCGGAGAAGCACGAGGAAATTGATGTCTACAAGCGTTACCTGCTGACCAACTACGTTGATCGCCAGTACATCCCGGCTCAGCCTGATGCAGCAGGACACGTCTCCGGTTCGGAGAAGCGTCGTGCGGCACTGTCGAAGTTCTTCTTCGAAGACCGCGTCGCCCCGGTAACCCCATCGGAGTTGGAAGCTGCTCATGCAGCCCACGGCCACCATGAGGTCGAAGGCGACAAGCAGGACTCGATCACTAAGTAATAGCGACTCGAGTTAGTCACAAAGGAAAGGGACACACCGCAAGGTGTGTCCCTCCCTTCGTTAACCCATCTTTCCTGCGGCCTTGTGTGCACCAGAGCTCCAGCCAATGCCGCGAACATGATCTCTCGGGGCCATCCACGGATCTCCCAGTCGATTAGAAGGGCTTCTGGCGCTGTGCCAGCATGCGACGCGGGGGCCAGCATGGGCTTGCTCCCCCGCCAGGTTCGCAAAAGGCGTTGGGTTACCGGGTGTGGCCAAGAACCTGCTGCGATGGTTGATTCAACCTGTGCGCGTAGGCTCCCTTGCTCTTCACCCGCGAGGAAGCGGAATGCCGTCTGCAGATGAATCTGGGAGGCCACCAGCCAGCCGCAATTCCGGATCGGAGCCGCTCACAACTGTGGCTGCCCGAGGTGGTTGCTGCCCAGACAATTGTCCAGCTCCAGGAAGCGATCTAGGACTATTCCCTTCAGCAGCCAACTTGCTGCGTCTCTCTCCTGACACACTTTCAAGTGATCAAGGCCGGCACCGGCGTTGGAATAGTTGATCAGGACCTAGAGATGGCGTTTTGGAGGTTGGTCTGTTGCCGTGGATGACGGTCGCCGCCGTGCTTGCACGGATAGGCCAGTGTGCAGTGGTGCTGCTGACCGTCAACGTGCAGTTCTGTTGGCCATCAGTGGGCATTATTCATGGCCGCTGTTGGGCAGAAACCAATTTCCTTGACACCCGAGTCGCAAGCCTAGGCTCAGAACGTGTCCGTGTAGCGTGGCGTGCGAGTACCGACTCGCTGCAGTGGAACGAACAGCTTGTAGCGGTCCGACCGGTAGAGCGAGACAGAATAGTCGGCCAGCCGATCGCCGATGTAGGCGTAGCGCGTGATCTGCAGGAGCGGGAAGCCGGGGTCTACGCCCAAGAGCACCGCTTGCCTCTTGCTGGCTGCAGTGCTTTCCACTTGATCCTCGCCCCATTCAAGCAAGATGCCGTAGCGCTCGTGCAAGGCTTGATATAGCTTGGACGGCGGCTCGCCGTCCACGAAACCCGGCACGAGATCAGCGGGCATATAGTTCTCGTCCAGGCTCATGGGAATGCCATCGGCGAGCAACAGGCGCTTGAACTGGACGACTGCTGTGCCCTCCTCCATCATCAGCTGCGCCGCAAGGCTGGCGTTCGCCTTGATCTCCGCGAATTCGAGTACGTGGGCATCGGGAACCATGCCGCGGCGCATCATGTCCTCGGAGTAGGAGTGCAGGCGGACACGGAGATCCAGTTTCTCGGGCACAACGAAGGTCCCAATTCCGACTACCCGCTTGAGCACCTGTTCATCGACCAGCGCGTCGATGGCTTGCCGGATGGTTTTGCGGGCCACGCCGAAGTGCTCAGCCAGCACGCGTTCGGGTGGCAGCTTGTAGCCAGGTTTGCAGGCTTCGCGCGCATGGGTCTTGAGAATCTCGCGGATCTGCCGGTACTTGCTTTGCTTGCTCTGCGGATCAAGGTGCGCCTGAACGTGTGGCTGCGGTGCGTGGCGCATGCTGCTTCTCCTCGAACTGGATATCCCGAAGGCCAATTGCCTTCGAAGAACTGTTATTAAAAGACTAACGGGGTGGCAAGCAAAAGTGCTTGCCACCCCGTCAGGGTTGCTGCTTAGTGAGCGTGATCGCCACGGCTGTATTCGTAAACCCAGCCGGTCACACCAACGACGGCCAAGCCGGCGCCGATGAAGAAGACCCACCAGCCGACAGCCAGGCCAAGGAAGCCAACAGCTGCCGCGGATGCCAGCACCAATGGCCACCAGCTCCATGGGGAGAACATTCCGATATCGCCGGCGTTCTCGTGGATTTCGCCATCCACACGGTCCTCCGGGCGGTTGCCAACGCGCTTAGCGGTGAACAGCAAGTAGCCGCCTACCATTGCCGAGAGTCCAACCAGCATGATCAAGGACAGCAATCCGACCCATTCTTCCCAGTTGGTCATGTAACCGTAGACAATTGCTACCGGGGTGAAGAAGAAGACGCCACCCAGGAAAATCCAGGATTCAACTTTCATCGTTATACGTCCTTCTGGTCGGCGGAGCCGAAGATCTTCGCAACCGGAGTTTCGGGGGTAACCCGTCCGCTCAGTTCCGGGTGGTGCAGATCCAGTGCTGGACGCTCCGAACGGATGCGAGGGATGGAGTGGAAGTTGTGACGTGGTGGAGGGCAAGAGGTTGCCCACTCCAGCGATGCGCCGAAGCCCCATGGATCGTCAACTTCAACCTTCTTGGCGTTTCGGTGGGTTACCCACACGTTCCAGAAGAATGGAATCATCGATGCACCCAGGATGAATGCGAAGACGGTCGATACCTGGTTCATGGTGGTGAAGCCATCTTCAGGCAGGTAGTCGGCGTAGCGACGTGGCATGCCCATGACGCCCAGCCAGTGCTGGATCAGGAAAGTGCCGTGGAAGCCGATGAACAGCAACCAGAAGTGGATCTTGCCAAGGCGCTCGTTGAGCATCTTGCCGGTCCACTTTGGCCACCAGAAGTAGAAGCCAGCGAACATCGCGAACACGACGGTACCGAAGACCACGTAGTGGAAGTGGGCCACAACGAAGTAGGTATCCGATACGTGGAAGTCCAGGGACGGAGCCGACAGGATGATGCCGGTCAGGCCGCCGAACAGGAAGGTGATCATGAAGCCCATGCTCCAGAGCATGGGGGTTTCGAAGGTGATCGAGCCGCGCCACAGGGTACCGATCCAGTTGAAGAACTTCACACCGGTTGGAACTGCGATCAGCATGGTCATGAAGCCGAAGAATGGCAGCGCAACCGAGCCGGTGACGTACATGTGGTGTGCCCACACGGAAACCGACAGGGCGGCAATTGCGATGGTCGCGAAGACCAGGCCCTTGTAGCCGAAGATCGGCTTGCGGGAGAACACTGGGAAGATCTCAGATACGATGCCGAAGAACGGCAAGGCAATGATGTATACCTCAGGGTGGCCGAAGAACCAGAACAGGTGCTGCCAGAGTATGGCACCGCCATTGTCCGGATCGAAGATGTGAGCGCCGAAGCGGCGGTCTGCACCCAGTGCGAACAGGGCAGCTGCCAGCGGCGGGAAGGCCATCAGGACCAGCAACGAGGTGATCAGGGTGTTCCACGAGAAGATCGACATGCGCCACATGGTCATGCCAGGCGCGCGCAGGCAGATGATGGTGGTGATGAAGTTGACGGCGCCAAGGATGGTACCGAAGCCCGACAGTGCAAGGCCGAAGACCCAGAGGTCGCCGCCGATGCCTGGCGAGAAGGTGGTGTTCGACAGCGGTGCGTACGCGAACCAACCGAAGCTCGCTGCACCCTGAGGGGTGAGGTAGCCGGCCAGGGCGATAATCGAGCCCAGCGAGAAGAACCAGAATGCCAAGGCGTTCAGACGTGGGAAGGCCACATCCGGCGAGCCGATCTGCAGAGGCATCATGACGTTGGCGAAACCAGCGAACAGCGGGGTTGCGAACATCAGGAGCATGACGGTGCCGTGCATGGTGAACAGCTGGTTGTACTGTTCCTTGGTCTGCAGGATCTGCATGCCTGGTTCGAACAGCTCTGCACGAATCAGCAGCGCCATCAGGCCGCCGATGCAGAACAGGATGAACGAGCTGATCAGGTACATGTACCCGATCTTCTTGTGGTCGGTCGAAGTGATGTAGTCGACGAACAGACGACCCTTAGACTTCGGCACTACGGCTGGGGCAATCGACTTTACGTCGTCAGTCGCATATTCAAACGTTGTCATGATTACTCTCCTTCCCCGCGCTCTACTACTACGCCGTTTACAGCATTTGGCTGACGGTCGTATTCTTCACCAATGTGGCCATCTTCCATCTTCGCCAGCTGAGCCTTGAACTCGGACTCGCTGACAACCTCGACGTTGAAGAGCATCTCCGAGTGGTACTCGCCGCAAAGCTCGGCGCACTTGCCGTCGTAGCTGCCTTCAACCTGCGGAGTCAGGTAGATGTAGTTGGTCTTGCCTGGGATCATGTCCAGCTTCTGCAAGAAGGCTGGGACCCAGAAGGAGTGGATGACATCGCGGCTATTGAGCTCAAGGGTTACCGACTTGCCTGCTGGCAGGTACAAGGTTGGCAGTTCTTCGCGAACGCCTTCCGAGCCATCGGTGTTCAAGTGAGCCTGTTCGCCGGCAAAGTACTTCTCGGTGCCCTGGTAGCTGTAGTTGAAGTCCCAGGCCCATTGCTTGGCTCGGACGTCCACTACAACCTCAGAATCAACAGGAGCGTTGATCTGCTTTACCAGGTTGTTGTTGAAGCTAAAGAAGACTAGAACAAGGACCAAAGGAATGGCCGTGTAGAAGATCTCCAATGGCAGGTTGTAGCTCAGCTGACGCGGGTAACCCGTATCGTTCTTGCGGCGACGGTAGGCAATGACGCACCAGAGCATCAATCCCCAGGTCAATACGCCGATGACAATAACAGCGATCCACGAGTTAACCCAGAAATCCTGGATTGCCCCGGTGTGGTTGGTGGTATCGCGCTCCACGTTTGGGAGCCAACCGCGTTTTGCCTCCGCTGTACATCCCGTCAACAGCAATGCGCCAGTGCCGACTAAAGCCAGTACTTTGGCTTTAGCGGACCCGCGACTGCCGGTTCGGTCTTGCGAACTCACAGACGGCCCTTCCTCTTTGTTGGTGCAGAATGTGGTCTTCATAAGTCACCTCGTGGTTTAAACGAGTTGCACGGTGAGGTGGCTCACGAAGGGAAACATAGTTTTACTACTTAGTGTAGAGCTTACCCTCTTTGGGGTCAGAATGCCGAAAAACGCCGCTGTTCTAACGAGAAATTTCTTCAACGTTTGAACAGCGGCGTTAGTTCCCTACGGCCTAGTGGAAGGAATCTCCACACGCGCAGGAGCCGGATGCGGCGGGGTTGTCGATGGTGAAGCCCTGCTTCGAGATGGTGTCCTCGAAATCAATGGATGCGCCAGCAAGATAAGGCACGCTCATCTTGTCGACGATGACTTCAACGCCGTCGAAGTCGCGCACAGCGTCGCCTTCGAGCATGCGCTCATCGAAATAAAGCTGGTAGATCAGGCCCGAGCAGCCTCCTGGCTGCACTGCGATGCGGAGACGAAGATCATCCCGACCTTCCTGCTCCAGAAGCGAGCGAACCTTGGCCGCTGCCACGTCGGAAATTTCTACCTCGTGGGTTGGAACCTCGGTTGGGTCGCCCTTGGTCTGGTCAACAGATGCAGTCATGATTTTCCTCCCATACTGCTCGATGCGGTACCAAGCCCCAGATTTGTTCTGGAGCTGGCACCTCTGTTCTTGCTTCTATCCTACGTCGCTACGCTGAAGATTTCTCCCCTTGCGTCTCTCCGTATGACACGCTTCATAGTCCCTCGGCGTTGATCCTTGCCAGCATCAGTGCTTCAGCCTCAATGGCGTGCTGGAAGTCGCCCAGGTGCAGCGACTCGTTGGCTGAATGCGCGCGCGAATCAGGATCCTCGACGCCAGTGACGAGAATCTGGGCCTGCGGGAAGACTTCCAGCAAATCTGCAATGAATGGAATTGATCCACCCAGCCCCATATTCACTGGTACAACACCCCAAGCTTGTTCCAGTGCCCAGCGCGCAGTGTCATTAGCTGAAGCATCCAAATCGGCCTTGTAGGCGTTGCCCGCTTCCGTAGCCACAAATTCAACTTCGGCGCCACGCAGGTCAATGCTCTTGACATGTGATTCAAGGGCCTTGAGCGCATCGGCCGGGTCCTGCCCTGGCGCCAGCCGCATCGATACCTTGAGGCGAGTTGCCGGCAGCAAGGTATTCGATGAGTGGTCAACGCTTGGGATATCCATTCCAATCACGCTCAGTGCTGGTTTATTCCATAAGCGGTCGGTGATTTTCCCGGATCCAGCGAGCTGGAAGGAATCCAGTACGCCGGAATCCTTGCGGAACTCGGCTTCATCGAAATCGACTTCGGCAGCGTCGTTGGCGACCAATCCCGCAACGGCCACGGAGCCATCGTCATTGTGGAAACTGGAAATCAGCTTGGCAGCCAGGATGGGGCCATCGAGAACTGGGCCGCCGAACATGCCAGAATGGACCGCATGGTTCAGCGAGCGGACGGTTATCTCTGCCGCGCACATGCCGCGCAATGAACTGGTCAGCGCCGGAGTTCCAACTGACCAGTTGGACGAGTCGGCAACGACGATAACGTCTGCCGCCAGCTTTTCCTGATGCGCTTCCAAGAAGTTGCGGAAGGATGGGGAGCCTGCTTCTTCTTCGCCTTCGAAGAAGTAGGTTACGCCAACGCCGAAGTCGCTGACGAGATCCAGCACGGCGCGCATCGCAGCGATGTGCACCATGATGCCCGCCTTGTCGTCGGCGGCGCCGCGTCCGAACAGCCGGTCCCCTACCCTCGTGGCTTCGAAAACCGGGGTATTCCAGTCTGCCTCGTTGCCTGGGGGCTGGACGTCGTGGTGCGCGTAGAGCAGCACGGTCGGCTTCCCGGGGGCCGCCTTGCGCTGCGCGACAACGGCAGGTGCGCCCATAGCGCCATTCTGCGCTGGTTCGCGCAGGATTTCCACGGTCTCCATGCCAGCCGACTTCGCCAATTCGGCAGCGGCAGCAGCTGATTTTTCCAGGTTCTGCGGGTCGAAGGATTCCCATGCGATGCTTGGGATCGCGACCAGGGAGGTGAGCTCTTCGAGGATCTTCTCGAAGTTCGTTTCGATGTGGCTCTTGAGCGCGGCAATATCGACACCGTTAGCAGCGGCGTCCAAGGTAGTATTTTCGGTCATGTCTTCAGCCTAGCAATTCCACGGGTATCGAATGTCACGCCGTTGTCGAATCCCGGCTAAGATGGAGGGGTGTTTGGACGTAAGAAGGATGAACCTCAATCCCCCGTAAATGTGGAGCCTGCTCAGCAGGCCCCGGAATCCACCGACGGCCGCAAGACCGGTCCAACGCCCAAGCGCAGTGCGCAGCAGGCGAACCGGCAACGCCCGTTGGTTCCTACTGATCGCAAGGCCGCGAAAGAGGCTGAACGTCAACGACGCATCGAAGCCCAGAACCGTTTACGCTTGGCGAACGAAACTGGCGATGAACGCTACCTGATGCCGCGCGATAAGGGCGAGCAGAAGCGCTACACCCGGAATTTCATTGACTCCCGCTGGATGTTCGGCGAGTTCATGATGTTCATCATCCTGGCCTTCTTGGTCATCTCGCTGGTATTCCAGAGCAATCTGCAGGTCCAGATGTTCGTGCAGCTGGCCCTGTGGGTCGTGATCGCATTGATCATCGTCGAGGCCATCGTGACTTCCATAATCTTGAAGAAGCGCTTGACTGCCAAGTTCGGCCACATGGAGAAGGGCGTACGCATGTACGCTGCGATGCGCGGCATGCAGTTCCGCAAATTGCGCCTGCCGAAGCCGCAGGTCAAGCGCGGCGAAATTATCGACTAGTCGATCCAGCTAGACCACTGAGGGGCAAGCTCGCATGAGCTTGCCCCTTTTCTAATCGAATTCCTCCATGTGGTACAGGGTTATAACTTTGTGAAAGTGAATACAAGAAGAATGGAGATCTTCATCTACCGGGCAATTCCAGCAGGAAATTTTCTATACAGCCTTGTATCTGGAGGTGAGTCTCGTGCTTGTGGACGCGGATACAAGGATTCCTGGAGCCTGTCGCTCTAAATTGCCAGCTTCTCCCCTGCCTCCCTGGCTCTGGATTCACCACGTGCTCGAGATAGCACACGAGGTCATTGTCGGGCCAGCTTCGCAGTAGCTGAACGAGCTTAAAGCTGTACGGCCCCGATTGTGAAAATCGAGGCCGTACCAGAGTGATGATGGGCTTGCACGACCAACGCTCTAGAGCATGCGCTCCAGATCCTTGTTGATGGAACGTGCCCAGAACGGACCCTCGTAGAGGAATGCCGTGTAGCCCTGCACCAAGTCCGCGCCCGCGTCCAGGCGTTCCTTCACATCCGTGGCATTTTCCACGCCGCCGACGGAAATCAACGCCATTTCGGCAGGAACGAATGAACGCAGCTGGCGAAGAACCTCAAGCGATCGCTGCTTGAGCGGAGCCCCTGATAGTCCGCCGGCACCAATTTCTTCAACTTTGGCGGCATCGCTATTCAAGTTCTCACGACCGATAGTCGTGTTGGTGGCAATGATGCCATCGAGTTCAAGTTCGATGGCCAAGCGCGCGACATCGGCAACGTCCTCATCGCTCAAGTCGGGAGCGATCTTAACCAGCAGCGGGATGTGCCGGCCTGCAACCTTGTCAGCCAGCTGGCCAACTTCCGAAAGCAGCGGGCGAAGAGAATCGACGCTCTGCAGCAGGCGAAGTCCTGGGGTGTTCGGGCTTGAAACGTTCACCACCAGGTAATCCGCGTGGATCGCCAGCTGGCGAGTGGACGACAGGTAATCCGCGACCGCATCCTCCAACTCCACGACCTTGGTCTTGCCGATATTCACGCCAATCACCGGACGGGTTCCAGCGTAATCAGACTTGAGCTCCTGGCGGGCACCGGCGACGCGGGCAGCCACGCGCTCGGCACCTTCATTGTTGAAGCCCATGCGGTTGATAACCGCGCGGTCGTCAACCAGACGGAAAAGCCTTGGTTGCGGATTGCCGGGCTGGGCCTGTCCGGTAACCGTTCCGATTTCAACATGGCCGAAACCTATGTCGCTCAACGCCAAGATGCCGGTGGCTCCCTTGTCGAAACCGGCAGCCAATCCAAATGGCGATGGGAAGTCGATACCCATGACGGTGCGATTCAGTTTGGGTGCCGGGGCGAAGAATTTGCGTGCTGCCTTGGTGAGCCCTGCACGTTGCGCAATCTTGATCGCGTTGAAGGCAAAATGGTGAGCCTGTTCAGGATCCATCTTGGTGAAGACGTGCTTGAAGACCAGTGGGTATATGCGCATAGACCCATTTTCCCGCGAAGAGGCCGAAACAGACAACTTGAGGTGGGTAGTATTCAAGATATGAAGCACTTCGTCGTCCCAGAAAGCAGCAACTGGCCCGACTTCATGTCTTCCACCTGCCCGGGGCAATGGGTTGAAGATCCGCTGGGGCCCGATTTCGAGCACCAAACCCTGGATTTCGGAACCGATGCCGAAGGCCCGGCGGTGGCAACGCTGATTCGGTACCGCCCGGCAGGATTCCGGCAACGTCTCGGGCGCAAGGCGCAGGGAATCGTGCTGAGCGTGCACGGCTGGAGCGACTATTTCTACAACCGTGAACTGGCTGCTTTCTGGCATCATCACGGATACCACTTTTACGCACTGGATCTGCGCAGGCATGGTCGCAGCTTGAGAGCAGAACATGCCTTGCCCGGATACGTTGACGACTTGGCGGACTTCGACGAAGAGCTTGAAGCGACTTTGGAACTGCTGCGCAAGGAGCATCCGGGCCTGCCAGTAGTGGCCCAAGGGCACTCGACCGGCGGACTGATTCATAGCTTATGGATTGCCCGCCGGCAACCAGAGATCAAGGCTCTGGTGCTGAATGCTCCATGGCTCGAATTCCAGGGAACAGCCTTCTTGCGCATTCCCATTCATGGCCTGATGGAAGCGATCACCCGCACGAATCCGCGCCGGAAGCTCAGCGGGCCAGAATTCGACCATTACTGGCAATCACTGAGTACCGACAGCCACGGCCAGTGGGATGTTCATCGACTGTGGCGGCCAAGAGTCGCTTTTCCGAATACCGCGGGATGGCTGAAAACGATCTTCGATGGCCATGCACTAGTAGCCAAAGGGCTGAAACTCCAGCAGCCGATCTTCGTGCTCACCTCGGACCGGACCCACATCGGCACGACCTACTCCCCCGATATGCAGCATTGCGATTCGGTACTGGACGTTCAGCAGACTCGCCTGCGGGCGATGAAGCTGGGCAGTTTCGTCACCCTGTCCGAAATTCCCGGAGCAATGCACGATGTGTTCACCTCCGCTGAACCGGCCAGAGCCGCGGCGTATCGCGACTTGAGCCTTTGGCTGCGGATGGTGGGCACAGCGCGCTGAACGTCCTACCCCTGGGGCTTGTCGACGGCTCCGCCGTAGCGGCGATCGCGCTTTGCGTATTCTTCCACTGCGGCATACAGCGTCCGCCGGTCGACATCCGGCCACAACTGGTCCAGGAAGACCATCTCCGCGTAGGCCGACTGCCACAGAAGGAAGTTGCTGGTGCGCTGCTCGCCACTGGTCCGCAGGAAGAGATCCACATCTGGGAGTTCTGGCGCATGCAGGTACTTGGCAATGGTCTTTTCGCCAACGGAACTGGCGCGAAGCTTGCCGGCAGCGACATCTTGGGCAATTTGGCTGACTGCGTCGCCAAGTTCTGCCCGACCGCCATAGTTCACGCACATGGTCAGCTGGCATCCCAAGTTGTCCTGGGTCAGCTCTTCGGCTTCTTTGAGCTCGTTGATCACTGACTTCCAGAGCTTGGGCTCCCGGCCCGACCAGCGAATGCGCACGCCCCAAGAATTCAACGTATCGCGTTGGCGGCGCAGGACATCACGCGAAAAGCCCATCAGGAAGCGGACTTCCTCTGGGCTGCGCTTCCAGTTTTCCGTGGAGAACGCATAGACCGAAACATATTTGACACCCAACTCCACGGCGCCTGCCATCACATCGAGCAGCGCGGCTTCGCCTGCACGATGCCCCTCGGTACGCGGCAGTCCGCGCTGGTTGGCCCACCGCCCATTGCCGTCCATGACAATCGCCACGTGCTCAGGGATGAGCTCCTGGGGAATGGCCGGCACCTGTGGATTCTCCGGATGCGCAAAGGGAGCAACGGGGCCTCGGCGGCCGGTGATCTTTGGAAGCTTCTTCAATTTCTCTCCACAAGACGTAGGGAATTCACTGCACGCTCTAGGTGCCATTGCAAGTAATTGGCCACGATATCTGCTGCTTGCTTGCGCGCACGGGGTCCTGCCTGTGCCACGGTGAACCAGTCCCCCTCCAATAGGGCCTGCAGATATTCGATGGTGATGGGGTGCGGGGATAATGACCCGGAAGGGCGGCATTCGGGGCAAACCACGCCGCCAAGCTGGACGTGCAGTGCTTGATGCGGGCCAGGCTTGCCGCAGCGCACGCAATTGGTGAATGACGGTGCCCAACCAGCGACCGACAGCGCCCGCAGAATATAGGAATCGAGCACGGCCCCGGAATCAACCCTCTGCTTGGAGAGCAGCGCGATCGCACCGTGGAAGAGCTGATATTGCTGGAGCGTTGAATCGCTGTCCGTCTCGAGCAGCCTTTCGGCGATCTCCGACATGGCGTTGGCCACCGTATAGCTCGGGTAATCCATGACCAGCAGCTGGCCGTAGGGGTTGCGCAGCTGGGCCTGCGAGACGATATCGAGGTTCCGGCCCATCACCAGCAGGGCATTGACCTCCATGAAAGGTTCCAGCGTTGCGCCCATCCTCGACGAGGTCCGGCGTACGCCCTTGGCCACGGCACGGACAATTCCGTTGGGGGTCAGCAGCGTGATGATCCGGTCGGCTTCACCTAGCTTATGGGTGCGCAAGACCAGACCACGGGTGTGGTAGCTCTTGGAAGCGAAACCTGATCTGGACACAGACAGTATTCTCCCACTTCAACTGCCAAAGTTCTGAATCGCTTGAATACCAGGAGTTCCGATTCGCCGGCGGACATGGCAGTTGCACGAGCAAACCGGCATCTACCGGGCCCGAATCCAAAGGGTTCGAGGCACACCTCGACTTGAACCGGGCAGAAAGGCCGAGAACGCCGTGCAGGACTAAACGCCACGGCCAGCTGAGTGGGCTGGCCGTGGCGTTTTGCTGACGGCAGGTTCTGCCGGCTGCCTACTTGCTGTCGCGGATTGCGCGGTTGACCGCAGAGACCACGGCCTTCAGCGCCGCGATGTTGGTATTGGTGTCCAGGCCGATGCCCCAGAGGATGCGGTCGCCCACGGCGCATTCGACGAAGGCCGCGGCGCGGGCGTTGCCGCCTTCGCTCATGGCATGTTCGGAGTAGTCCAGCACACGCAGATCCACGCCATCGTCGTTGAGCAGCTTGACCAGTGCGGAGACCGGACCGTTGCCCTGGGCGCTGCGCTCATGGGCCACGCCGTCGATGATCAGCTTGGTATCCAGGCGGAAGCTGCCATCCTCTGCCGAAGCCGCGGTGGCTGAAGCGATCTGGTAGTAGCCCCACGAGTTCATTCCCGAATCCTCGCTGACCGGCAGGTACTCGTCCTGGAAGACATCCCAGATATGCTGCGAGGAGATCTCGCCGCCCTCGGTATCCGTCTTGCGCTGGATGACGCCGGAGAACTCGATCTGCGCGCGGCGCGGCAGATCCAGATTGTAGTCGTTCTTCAGCAAGTAGGCCACGCCGCCCTTGCCGGATTGCGAATTGACCCGGATCACTGCTTCGTAGGAGCGGCCGATATCCTTCGGATCGACCGGCAGGTACGGAACAGCCCAGACCAGGTCATTGATGTCCTTGCCTTCAGCCGAAGCCTTGGCTTCCATCGCTTCCAGGCCCTTCTTGATCGCATCCTGGTGGGAGCCGGAGAAGGCGGTGAAGACCAGGTCGCCGCCATATGGGCTGCGCTCGGGCACTGGCAGCTGGTTGCAGTACTCGACGGTGCGGCGGATGTGGTCCATGTCCGAGAAGTCGATTTGCGGGTCGACGCCCTGGCCGAACATGTTCATGCCCAGGGTCACCAGGTCGACGTTGCCGGTGCGTTCGCCGTTGCCGAACAGGCAGCCTTCGATGCGGTCCGCGCCGGCCAGGTAGCCCAGCTCTGCGGCTGCGACGCCGGTGCCGCGGTCATTGTGCGGGTGCAGCGAGAGGATGATCGAATCACGGTTGGCCAGATTGCGGTGCATCCACTCGATCGAGTCAGCGTACACGTTCGGGGTGGCCATTTCCACGGTGGCCGGCAGGTTCAGGATCATCTTGTTCTCCGGGCTGGCTTCCAGCACCTCGGCGACGGCCTCGGAGATGCGCTTGGCGAATTCCAGCTCGGTGCCGGTGTAGGACTCCGGCGAGTATTCGTAGGTGATCTTGGTGCCGGTCAGCTGCTCTTCGTACTTCTTGCACAGCCGTGCGCCCTGGACGGCGATGTCCACGATGCCGTCCTCATCCTGGCGGAACACGACTTCGCGTTGCAGGATCGAGGTGGAGTTGTACAGGTGCACGATAGCCTGCTTGGCGCCTTCCAGGGCTTCGTAGGTGCGCTCGATCAGGTGTTCGCGCGACTGGGTGAGCACCTGGATGGTGACGTCCTCGGGAATGCGGTTCTGCTCGATGAGCTGGCGCACGAAGTCGAAGTCGGTCTGCGACGCCGATGGGAAGCCGACCTCGATTTCCTTGAAGCCCATCTGGACCAGCAGGTCGAACATCTTGTGCTTGCGCTCGGGGCTCATCGGGTCGATCAGCGCCTGGTTGCCGTCGCGCAGGTCGACCGCGCACCAGCGCGGGGCCTTGGTGATGTACTTGTCGGGCCAGGTGCGATCGGGCAGATTGACCTCGATCTGGTCCTGGAATGGAACATACTTGTGGATTGGCATGTTCGAAGATTTCTGCATGTTCTGCATTTCTTTGGGTCCCCTAGACAAAAATAGTGCTTACTTTGTGGGGCCAGACAAGAGCTACTCCGCGACGAGGGGTCGGCCTGTAGACCACTAGCGGTCCTTCGGATCCTCGCAGCGGCTGAGTAGTAGTAGAAGGTCGAAATGCACGAGATGAGCATAGCACCGCGCTTCTCAGGCAGGTGAAACTTATTTCGCCTGCGTGTCACATAATGGACATCCCGGTGGCGAACAGCGGTGGACATGAAGGCAGCGCAGGCGAAGAATGGGTACCATCACGCCATAGCCCGCAGGAGGTCCAGCAATGAAGGCGATCATCATCGGCGCGGGCATCGCCGGGCTCGTCGCGGCCCGGCAGCTCGGGCTTGCCGGCTGGAATGTGCTGGTGCTCGAGCGGTCGGCTGCCCCGAGCCCCGACGGGTACATGATGGACTTCTTCGGCCCGGGCATCGAAGCCTCCGAGCGCATCGGGCTGTACCCCTATCTGGCCCAGGCCGCCCACCGAGTGCAGGCAGCGCAGTATGTGGACCGGCGGGGCAAGCCGACAGCGTCGCTGGACTACTCGAAGTTCTCCGATCTTGCCGGCGGCAAGGTGCTCACCTTGCTGCGTCCGGACATGGAAGCCGCCGCACGAGAAGCGCTAAAAGAAGTCGACGCCTCGCGCTTGGACCTGCGCTACGGGGTTGATATCGATCGGCTGGAAGTCCGTGGCCAACAGGTCCACGTGGGCATCAAGGGGCAGAGCCAGCCAGAGGTTGGTGATCTGCTGGTCGGCGCCGACGGGATCCATTCCGCAGTACGGGCCAGGTTCTTCGGGCCGGAATCGGAAGTCCTGCGCCCCCTGGGGATGAGGGCGGCGGCCTTCATCGTGCGGGATCCGGAGCTGAACCGGCACTACAAGAACCGCTTCGTGCTGACCGATACGGTTGACCGCACCGCGGGAATCTATGGGCTACGCAGCGACGAGGCGGCATCTTTCCTGGTCTATCGCCATGAACACGGGGCGCCGCTCGGGCCGGCCCGCGATCGACTGCGCAGTATTTTCGCAGGCTGCGGTGCGCAGGTGGACCGGTTGCTGATGCAATGCCCGGAAGATCCGTATGACGATGCCGTCGCGCAGGTGGTGATGGATTCTTGGCATGTCGGCCCGGTGGTGCTGATCGGCGATGCGGCCGCCGCGGTGTCGCTGCTCGCCGGGCAGGGCGGGGCGATGGCTGTCTGCGCGGCCGCGGCCTTGGGAGATGCCGTGGGCGGCGTCACCGATCCCGGGCAGCTGAAGCCGGCCCTCGCCCGGTACGAGCAGGCAATGCGGACCAAGATCGCCACCGCCCAGGCTTCAGGGCGCCGTGCGGCCAACAGCTTCCTCCCGCGCAACCAGCTGGGACTGTGGATACGGCGAATCATTGTGAACTCCACGCATCTTCCGGGCATGGACCGGCTGGTGGCCCGCCAGATCGTCAAGCGCCTGGCCAAGTAGCGTGCTGCTGCTTCGGGCCGCAGCCAGCGGCGGCGTGGCATCTCAGTCGCGCCGCCACCGGTTCCGGCCGGTGACGGCCAGCCAAGCACCTGCGCAGATCATCACCAGGCCCGCCACCAGCATTACCAGTTCTCCCCCACCGGCGCCCCCGTCGCGGTCGCCGAGCGCTGCAGCTCCGAGCCCGCCGGCACCGAACAAGGTCACCCCGACAACGGCAAGACGGAGCATGAAGGGCGAGCGTCCGTGAGCGAAAAACAACAGCGGCACGGCGGCCAACAGCAGCGAGCCGGTGCCCACGGCGATCTTGAACATGCCCTGGCCGGGGTCCTCGTCGGCCGTGAGCAGGCAATAGACGGCGAGTCCTCCGAGGACGATCGTGGGAAGCAGGATCAACATGGTCACCGCCTGGATCGCTGCGATTGCCCGCTGCGCCGCGGTCAGCCGAGGCGAAATATCCAGCCCCCGATTTCGCCGCCGTGTCGTGCGGATCTCGACGACGATGCAGAAGGCCGGCCAGGCCACGAGCAGCAGCAACCCGCACACGGCAAGAACCCCAGCAAGGAACGGCCAGGGATTCGCGAGCGCCGCCCCGACGGCAAGCAGCAGTGCCCCGGCGACCAGGACGGAGAACAGTCGAGTGGTGGCCATGCAGGTACGCTTTTCCGTTCATTTGCAGGTTGGCAGGCGGCTCATGCCGCTGGGACAAGCATCGCCCCGGGCGGCCTCGGTTAGAGGCCTCCCGGGGCGATATATCGCTTGGCGGAAAACGGCTAGAAGCCGAGGCGTCCGAGCTGCTTCGGATCGCGCTGCCAATCCTTGGCGACCTTCACATGCAGGTCAAGGTAGACCTTCGTGCCCAGCAGCTTCTCGATGCCGCGACGGGCATTGGTTCCTACCTCGCGCAGCCGCGAACCGCCGCGGCCGATGATGATGGCCTTCTGGCTGGAGCGCTCGACGAACAGCGAAACGTGGATGTCGATCAGCGGGTTGCTCTCGCTGCGGCCCTCGCGCGGAACCATTTCCTCGACGACCACTGCCAGCGAGTGCGGCAATTCGTCGCGCACGCCTTCCAACGCGGCTTCGCGGATCAGCTCGGCAACCATCTTGGCTTCCGGCTCGTCGGTCAGCTCGCCGTCCGGGTACAGCGGCGGGCCTACCGGCAGGTGCTCGACCAGCACATTGGCAACCTCTTCGACCTGGAATTCCTTGACCGCGGACACGGGCACGATCGCGGCGAAGCCCTGCTCGCCGAAGTTCTGGGTGCCCATCTCGGCAACGGCGATCAGCTGCTGCGCGAGCTGCTCGCGGTCCACCAGGTCGGCCTTGGTGACCAGGGCGATGATCGGCTTTCGCTGCAGCTGCGCCAGCTGCGTGGCGATGTAGCGGTCGCCCGGGCCGATCTTCTCGTTGGCCGGGATGCAGAAGCCGATCGCGTCCACCTCGGAGAGGGTCTCGGCGACCAGGTCGTTCAGCCGCTGGCCGAGCAGGGTGCGCGGACGGTGCAGGCCGGGGGTGTCGACCAGGATCAGCTGCGCATCCTCGCGGTGCACGATGCCACGGATGGTGTGGCGGGTCGTCTGCGGCTTGGCGGAGGTGATGGCCACCTTCTGGCCCACCAACGCATTGGTCAGCGTGGACTTGCCGGCGTTCGGGCGGCCCACGAAGGAGGTGAAGCCGGAGCGGAAGCCCTCGGGCCATCCGCTGGCGGCGAGCAGGTTCTGGTTCTCACTCATCTGAGGAATCCTCGTCGTTCTCAATATGGTCGGATGCGTCTGCTTCCAGGCGCTCTACATGGATTTTGCCGATGCGGTTGCGGCGGCCAGCAAGGGCCACCACGGTCAGGCGCAGGCCGTGCACATCAGCGGTGGAACCGAGTACCGGCACGGATTCCAAGGCCTTGGAGAGCAGGCCGCCGACGGTATCGACGTCCTCTTCCTCGATGTGCATGCCGAAGTGGTCGGCCACATCGTCAATGGATGCGGCTGCCACGGCGAAGATCGAACCGTCGGGGTTCTCGATCAGTTCCGCCCGGGAACGATCATACTCGTCGTCGATCTCGCCCACGATTTCCTCCAGCAGGTCCTCCAGGGTCACCAGGCCCGCGGTGCCGCCGTATTCGTCGATGACCACTGCCAGGTGGATTGACTCCTGCTGCAGTTCCTGCATCAGCTCTGCCGCGGACTTCGATTCGGGAACGAAGCGGACCTTGCGCGCCAGGTCGGCCAGGGACTGCGCCTGCTGCAGGCCGTGGATTTCGCGGATCAGGTCCTTGAGGTAGATGATCCCCTGGATGTCATCGGTATCCTCGCCGATCAGCGGGATGCGGGAGAAGCCCGAGGCGATGAACAGGTCCATGGCGCTGTGGAATGAATGGTCAGCATCCAGCACCACCATGTCGGTGCGCGGCACCATCACGGAGCGGACGCTGGTCTCCTCCAGGTCGATCACCGAGGAGATCAGTTCGGCCGATTCCTCGTCCAGGTCCTCGCCTTCGGAGGCGCGATCCACCAGATCGCGCAGGCGTTCCTTGCCCAGATAGCCCTCGCCATCCGCCCCGCCGGGGCTCAACGCCTTGGCAATGGATGCCAGCCAGTTGGTGACCGGCCCCAGGACCAGGCGCAGGAAGCGGACCAGGGTGGCGGTGGACTGCACGACCTTCTGCGCGTTGGACCGCCCGTAGCGCCGCGGGGACACGCTGACCAGGACGAAACCCAGGGCGGCCATGGCAATTGTGGAGATCATGCCGATCAGCCACACATTCTCGATCCACTGGGAAACGAGCAGGGCCACGGCGACCGCCGAAGCGGTCTCGAACCAGATGCGCCAGAACTTCACCGCCTGGGCGTGGCTTTGCGCCTCATCCAGGATCGCGGAGAGCGACTTGGAATTGGATTCGGCGCGCAGGCGTTCGGCCGCGTGCCGGGATAACGCGTAGAAGGCCGAGTCGACAGCGGTCAGCACGGCCGAGAAGGCCATGAAAACCAGGGCCAGGACCAGCAAGATGATTTCCACCGGGTTATTCCACCGTTTCCTTCGGTGCTGGGCGGCCAGTGTGGGATTCCAGCAGCTTGCGCTGCAGTGCGAACATCTCTTCCTTTTCTGCTGGTTCCATGTGGTCGAAGCCCATCAGGTGCAGCAGGCCATGGGTGGTCAGCAGCAGGATCTCGTCGTGCGTGCTGTGCCCGCCGGCCTTGGCCTGGGCTTCGGCGACCGAGGGGCAGATCACGATGTCGCCAAGGATGCCGTTCTCCCCCGGCGCGCCGGCGGTGCCCGGACGCAGCTCATCCATCGGGAAGCTCATCACGTCGGTGGGGCCTTCGAGGTCCATCCACTCGACATGCAGGGCGCTCATGGCTTCCTCGTCGATGAAAACGATGGACACCTCGGTTTCCGGGTGCAAGAACATGGCCCGCATCACCGATTCGGCCAAGGCGTTGACGTCCTGGAGGTCGACGTCGTACTCGGTTTCGTTATTTACTTCGATGCTCATTTGCTGCGGCGTCCCCGGTCGTGTTCTTTGCGTCGGGTGTCATCCCAACGGTCGTAGGCTGTGACGATGTCGGCAATCAGGCGGTGGCGCACCACATCCGAAGAGTCGAGCCGGCAGATGCTGATGTCGTCGATGCCGTCGAGGACATCGCTGGCCATGCGCAACCCGGAAGTGGCATTGTTCGGCAGATCCACTTGGGTGACATCGCCGGTTACTACCATCTTCGAACCGAACCCAAGGCGGGTGAGGAACATCTTCATCTGCTCGGTGGTGGTGTTCTGCGCTTCATCCAGGATCACGAACGCGTCATTGAGCGTGCGGCCGCGCATATAGGCCAGCGGTGCAACCTCAATGGTTCCGGCTTCCAGCAGCTGCGGAATGGTTTCCGGATTGACCATGTCGTGCAGGGCATCGTAGAGCGGACGCAGGTACGGGTCGATCTTCTCGGTCAACGAGCCGGGTAAGAAGCCCAGCTTCTCCCCCGCCTCAACCGCAGGACGGGTCAGGATGATGCGGTTGACCTGCTTGTCCTGCAGGGCGGCGACGGCCATGGCCATGGCCAGGAATGTCTTTCCGGTGCCGGCCGGGCCGATGCCGAAGGTGATGGTCGAATCCTCGATGGCGTCGACATAGCTCTTCTGGTTCACAGTCTTGGGCCGGATGGAGCGTCCGCGTCCCGAGAGGATCTTCAGGCCCAGGACGTCGGTGGGCGCATCTGGGTTGCCGGCGCTGAGCATCTTGATGATCTGCTCGATGGTTTCGGCGCTCATGCGCGAGCCGCGGGTGGCCAGCGAACGCGCTTCCTCGGTGACTCGCTGGGCCTTGCGGACTTGCTGGGGATCGCCGACCAGGGCCAGGGCTTGGCCGTTGGGGCGGAAGCTGACATGCGGGTAGGCTCCGGAGAGGATCCGCAATAGCTCGTCATTGGGGCCCAGCGTGGCAATCATGAGCTCAGCCGTATCGAAACTGATGGTGAGCGATGCGGATCCGTTGTCCGCGGTCGCTTTATTCTGTTCAACCTGCATGCAGTGCGCGGCGCCCCTTTGCGAGCTTCGTAGTGTTCGAGAATTGTTGTGCTTGCCATTCTATCGAGTCTCAGGCCAATCCGGAGAAAATTCAGGTCTCAGCGTAAGCCGGAATACCTGAAAGCACTCTTGAATGATGCTAATAGGAGCATGTGGCGAACATATAGATTTGGTTACGGATTAGTAAGTTGGGCTAGTTTTAGCCTGTTAGCCGCCTCGAATATGGCAAGCTTGAGAGCGGTTCCGCAACTGCCGCGGGCCGAAACAGCAATAAATCACCACGGATTGGTTCGCAGTGCAATCAAGGATCTTGCGGAAGATTCCACGTCGATTCGGCGTTTTGGGAATCACTGCCGCTCTCGTCGTCGCCGCAGGCTGCGGGTTGACGAATCGCGAGAGCTCCTATGAGATGCCTTCGACCCCCGCGGCCGCATCGCTGAACCTGCCGAGCGCCACCGACGCTGGCGAGGATGTCGGCATGGCCGCCATCCTGCCGGTCTACTGGCTGGAAAACACGGACACCGGCGTGTACCTGTACCGCGAATACATCCAGGACACCCGCCATCAGGAACCCATTGGCGATGCGATCTGGACGCTGCTCACCGCAGACCCGATGAAGCCGAAGCGCTATACCCATCTGAAGCCAACCGATGAAATCGGCGTTTCCATCAGCAACGCGAATGTCATCACGCTGGATCTTCCAGCCAAGGTGTTCAGCGCCCGACTGGATCAGGGACTCTCCGAACGGGCCATCCAGCAGCTCGTCTTCACCGCCACGGCAGCAGCCGCCAGCGCTGGCCTGGTTGTCGGGGATACCGCCCCGACGGTCCGCATCCTGGTGGACGGCCAAGCCAACGCGACGGTCTTCGACGGATTCCGGCTCAAGGATGTCTACGCACGCGATGCGGAGTTCATTGCACCGATCTGGATCATTGATCCGCAGTTCGGCGCGACCTTGAAAAACGGCTCGATCAAGATCAATGGCCGAACCACCCAGTTCGATATCGGCACCTTCTACTCCTTGCAGCGCAAGGACGCCGACGGCAAGCTCACGGTGATGACCGCGCAGAAGCAGGTCAATCCCGGGCAGATCAAGGACGACGGTTCCTTCACACTGACCACCGATCTGCGTGCAGGATCCTACCGCCTAACCTTCTGGGGACTTGAAACTGGATCAGAGCATCTGGTCGGCAAGGTCATCAGCGACTTCCGCGTCGAGTAGCGTACCGCCACTGTTGCCGGCCGGTTCCCGGTTTCCTGCAGCGGCCCTGACGTGGTTGCGAAAGGCAACGATCCCTGTCCCGCGAACAGCAACTAATGGCGCGATAGCGCCGAATTTTCCCGCTTCAGGCTGCCTGCGAAACTGCCTTCACAACCATGGGATGCACTGCGGCGAACGAAGATCCTGCACGTCGAGCCGGATGGCGGTCGCCTGGGCCATGCCAGGTCGAGGTGCAGAAACTTGCGTGCCCGCCAAAAGCAGAATTGCTCCGCACAAGCCGAGCGCAGGCGCGCCCTAGGCTTGCACGGAGCACTTTCGATGCTCGCAAGATTGCATGAAGCTAGATCTCGCCGATCAGATGGCGGATCAAGACTAGTGCCGCCGGACCGGCGGTCGAAGCGCGCAGCACGTGCTGGCCGAGCAGGGCTGCATGCGCACCGGCATCCACGAAGGACTGCAGTTCCGTGTCCGAGATGCCGCCTTCCGGACCGACGATCATGATGACCTCCTGGCCGGGCTGCGCCTCGGCGAGCCACGACTGCACGTGCCCCGCGACCGAATCCGCAGCCTGCTCATGCAGGACCAGGACCAGAGCGCCGCGCGCGGCATCCTCGGCAATGGCCTTGGCCAGCTCCTTGGAGCCCATCGGGTCCAGTACCTCTGGCTCATAGGCGCGGCGGGACTGCTTCTGCGCTGAGCGCACCTGGGCACGCCACTTGGTCATGGCCTTCTCGACCTTGGCCGCGTTCCAGCGCACGATCGACCGGTCGGCCTGCCAAGGGCGCACAGCCAGGGCGCCAAGCTCGACGGCGGCCTCAACAGCCTGCAGGTCGCGGTCCCCCTTGGACAGGGCCTGGACCAGGGTGACCGGGTGGTCGCTGACGGCTTCCTCGGTGCGCCGCAGGACCTTGACGCGCAGCAGATCCTTGGCGGTGGCGACGACCTCCACGGTCAGGCGCAGCCCCTTGCCATCGAGCAGGTCCAGCTGCTCGCCGGCGGCGGCCCGCTTGACGGTGACTGCGTGGTGCGCCTCGGGGCCGTCGAGCTCGAGCACGTCGCCGACAGAGGCATCCTGGCCCTGCTGGGCGTCGATGACGAAGCTGTGGTTGCTCATGACCTAGCGCTGGTTCAGCTTGTCGCGCAGGCGGGAGAACATGCCGCCGGAATGCTCGACACGGCCGGCCGTCATTTCCTCGCCACGCAGCTTGGCCAGCTGCTCGAGCAGCTCGCGTTGCGCAGAGTCCAGCTTTGTCGGGGTCTCCACCTGCAGGTGCACGATGATGTCCCCGCGCTTGCCTCCGCGCAGGCGCGGCACGCCGAGGCCCGGCAGGGTCACGGTGTCGCCATCCTGGGCGCCAGGCTCGACATTGATGGCCTGCTCGCCGTCGAAGGTTTCCAGCTTCAGCTCGCAGCCTAGGGCCGCGGCGGTCATCGGCAGGCTCATCTTGGCGTGCAGGTCGGTGCCGGAGCGTTCGAACACCTTGTGGCGGCGCACGTCGACCTCGACGAACAGGTTGCCGTTCGGGCCGCCGCCCGGACCGGCTTCGCCCTGGCCGCGCAGCTGAATGCGGGTGCCGGAGTCGACACCTGCAGGAACGTTCAGCGACTTGGAGACGTGCTCGCGCACGCGGCCTTCGCCGTTGCACTCCAGGCAGGGGTCCGGGATGGTGGTGCCGAAACCGCGGCAGGCAGCACAGGTTTCCACGGTCATCATCTGGCCCAGGAAGGAACGCACCGGACGCTGGACCTGGCCTGCACCATGGCAGATGTCGCAGGTGACCGGGCTGGTGCCCTCGCGGGTGCACGAGCCGTTGCAGGTTTTGCAGGTGACGGCGGTTTCCATCTCAAGCGGGTACACGGTGCCCTTGACCGCGTCCTCAAGGTCGATGGTGATGGTGATCAGCGCGTCGCGGCCCGGCTGGGTGCGCGATGCCGGGCCCTGGCCCTGGCCGCCGCCGAAGAACTGCTCGAAGATGTCGCCGAAGCCGCCAAAGCCCTGGCCCCCGCCGAAGCCCGGGTGGCCGTTGCCGTTCTCATCGCCGGTGGCGTCGTAGTTGGCGCGCTTGGTCTGGTCGGAAAGTACTTCATAGGCTCGGGTGACCAGCTTGAACTGCTCTGCAGCTTCATCGCTCGGGTTCACATCCGGGTGCAGCTTACGTGCCAGCTTCCGGTAGGCACTCTTGATTTCCTGCGGGGTCGCGTCCTTGGCTACACCCAGGGTCTCGTAATGCGAGCTCACGTTATTCGCCGTGTCCTTTCCTAAGACTCTTAAACTTCATTCGTGCCGGGCTGGTGCCCAGCGAGGCTAGCTAGCCAAAATCTTCGACAGGTACCGTGCCACCGCACGCACCGAGGCCATGGAGGTCGGATAGTTCATCCGGGTGGGGCCCAGGACCCCGAGCTTGTTGCGCACATCGGCGCCATAGGTCGTCGCGACCACTGCTGCATCCGAGAGCTGGCCATAGTGGTGCTCGGTGCCGATCGCCACGGCCACCCCGCGAGAATCGGCTTCCAGCTCGGAGAAGAGCTTGAGCAGCACCACCTGCTCTTCGAGCGCCTCGAGCACCGGGGTGATGCTCAGCGGGAAGTCCCCCTCCACGCGGGCGAGGTTGGCGGTGCCGGCCATGATGATGCGCTGGGCATTGGCTGCTTGGGCCATTTCTTCCAGCGCGCCGATCACATGCTCCACCAACGGGTCGGCCTGCTGTGCCGGGCTGAGCTCCATGCGGCCGAGCCGGCCGGCCAGCTCCGCCAGCTGCACTCCCCCGAAATTATTCAGCAGCCACGACTTCAGCTCGCCCAGCTCGTCATCGCTGTAGGAACGCTTGACCGGCATCATCCGCTGGTCCACCGTGCCGTTGGAGGCGATCATCACCATCAGCACCTGGGTTGGGCCCAAGCCCACCAGTTCGAGGTTCTTCAATGACGCGGTGTCATAGTGCGGCACCTGAATCATCGCCACCTGGTTGGTCAATCGTGACAGCAGGCGCACGGTGCTCTTGAGCATCTCGTCGAGGTCCGTGGAGTTATCCAGGATCTTGTTGATGGCGTCGCGTTCGGCCCGCGACAGCGGCTTCAGTTCGCCGATCTCGTCCACGAAGCGGCGGTAGCCCTTTTCGGTGGGGATGCGTCCGGAGGAAGTATGCGGAGCGGCAATCAGCCCCTCCTCTTCCAGCAAAGCCATGTCATTGCGGATCGTCGCGGCGCTGACGCCGAGGTTGTGGCGGTCGAGGAGCGCTTTGGAACCCACCGGCTCACGGGATTGGACGTAGTCCTCCACGATGGCACGCAGAACGTCCAAGCGTCGTGGCTCCGACATGACAGCACCTCCTTGGATTCCCTGTGCCCAGCCTTGGCACTCTAACCTGTCAAGTGCCAAGTCTAATACGTTTAGCTGTTGCTAGCATTGGATTTCGAGCGTATTCGATCACAGCGAAAGGCAGTACGTGGCTAATTACTCCTGGGGACCACGAGATCTCAGTGCACCGGCACCTCGAAAACTCCGCCAGGTCCCCGTGGAACGTGGCATGATCCTGGAAGATGCCACCTCAGGTTGGGTGGGAGAAGTCATCCGTACCGAAAAGTCCGGCGGTATGCGCGTGATCACGCTCGAAGACCGCCATGGCAAGAGCCGTTCCTTCCAAGCCGGCTTCGGGTTCCTCCTCGAAGGGGAACCGGTGGAAATTGTCGAGCCCGTCGCCAAGGCCGCGGAGCCGAAGAACCTGGTTTCCGCTTCGGGTTCGCGTGCCGTTGCGGGGCTGAAGGCCCGGGAGGCCAGGGCCAGCCGCATCTGGGTTGAAGGCAAGCACGATGCCGAGCTGGTTGAAAAAGTCTGGGGCCACGACTTGCGTGTCGAAGGCATTGTCGTCGAACCGCTGCATGGCGTTGACGATCTGGCCGGCGCCATCCGCGACTTCGCCCCGTCGCCGCAGCGTCGTCTGGGAATCCTGGTCGACCACCTGGTCGCTGGCAGCAAGGAATCGCGTATTGTCGCCGAGGCGATGCAGGTTCCCGGCGCGGCCGATAACGTGCTGATCCTCGGCCACCCCTACGTTGACGTGTGGCAGGCGATCAAGCCTGCGACCCTGGGCATCAAGGCGTGGCCGGTCATCTCCAAGGGGGTCGACTGGAAAACCGGAGTGCTCAAGGCCTTTGGCTGGCCGCACGCTACGGCAGAGGATATCGGCATCGGATGGCAGCGGCTGTTGTCGACGGTGCAGAATTACGGGCAGCTTGAACCGCAGCTGCTGGGCCGAATAGAAGAATTGATCGATTTTCTCACGACCGAAGATTACGGTTTCCTAACGATTGACTAATAGTTGGAGATTAGTCGGCGAATCTCCCCGTCCGCTCAGCCGCGGTCGCTATGATAAGAGGAACCACACTTAAGCAAGACAAGGATTAATAGTGACATCACGCCAGACGAAGCCATCGGAGAATTCCCGCTTCGAAGGTTCCCGGACCTCTGCGCTGCCGCTGACTCCTTCAGAAGACCGCCAGTGGGCCACGATGGCCCACTTCGGCGCCATCTTGGGTTGTGTTCCATCGGCAATCGTCTTCGCCGTATTCCGTGACCGCGGCCCATTCACTGCACAGGAATCCAAGGAAGCGTTCAATTTCACGTTCCCGCTGACCATTCTGGCCATCGTGTTCAACGTGCTGATGATCTTGCCGGTGATCGGCTGGCTTTTTGCAGTTCTGGCCGTGGCCCTGTGGGTCTACATGACGGTCTCCGGCGCCCTTGCCGCCATCCAGGCCAACAAGGGACGCCCCTACCGCTATGGATTCAATCTGAGGCTGATGAAGTAGCGCCAGCTACCCAGTCTCAGAAATCAAGCAGTTTACGCACCACGAGGTCGGCCAGGAGCCGGCCTCGCTGCGTTAACACCAAGGTCCCGGAGAATGCTGCCTTGGCATCAATCAGCTCGTCTGCGAGCAAACCGGCAATCTTCTTGCGTCCGGTCTCATCGAGCTCGCTGATCTGCATTCCAGAGCTCAAGCGGGTCAGCAGCATGGTGCGTTCCAGCTGCACGGCTTGGGCATCCGGGTACTCGCGGCCGTGTCCCGGCGAAATTCCGGCGTCGATCCGCTGCTGATAGGCGGCTGGATGCTTCACATTCCACCAGCGCAGTCCGCCAACGTGCGAATGCGCGCCAGGGCCTGCACCCCACCAGTCGCCGCCCTTCCAGTAGGCGATGTTGTGCTGGCACGCATTGGCCGCGGTCTTGGCCCAGTTGCTGACCTCGTACCAGGAGAAACCGGCCGCGGCAAACATCTCATCGGCCATCTGGTACTTTTCGGCATGATCGTCATCGTCGATGTTGGGCACCTGGCCGCGGCGGATCTGGGCCGCGAGCTTGGTGCCCTCCTCGATGATCAGCGCGTAGGCCGAAATATGATCAGGCTCGTAGCTCAGCGCGGCTTCGATACTGGTGCGCCAATCCTCAAGGCTCTCCCCCGGTGTGCCATAAATCAGATCCACACTGACATCCAGGCCGGCTTCGCGCGCCCAGGCAACCGCTTGCGGAACCCGCTTCGGATCATGGGTGCGCTCCAGCACCTTGAGCACATGCGGCACCGCCGACTGCATGCCGAAGGACACCCGGGTGAAACCGCCATCGGCCAGCTCCTGCAGGCTCTCGCGGGTCACCGAATCAGGGTTGGCCTCGGTGGTGATTTCTGCTCCTGGCTTCAGGCCGAATTCGTCGCGGATCCTGCCGAGCACCGAAACCAGGTCGCCGGCGGGCAGCAATGTGGGAGTGCCGCCTCCGAAGAAGACGGTCTCGATTTTGCGATCCGGCTGGCCCGAACGGTCCATCACCTCGCGGGCGAAGCTGATTTCCTTGCTGACGGTGGCAGCGTAGGTCGCTTGGCTGGAACCGGAGCCCAGCTCCGTGGCGGTGTACGTGTTGAAATCGCAGTAGCCGCAACGGACGGTGCAAAACGGGATATGCACATAAAAGGACATGGTCCGCTCCTGTGCCTCATGCGCGCATGAGGCAGGGAGCAGACCATCGGCCGGAGCCGGATCGCCGTCAGGCAGAACTGAAGGCATTTACTTCTTTTTCGGCTCGTCGGTGGACAGCGCTGCAATGAAGGCTTCCTGCGGGACCTCCACGCGGCCGACCATCTTCATGCGCTTCTTGCCTTCCTTCTGCTTTTCCAGCAGCTTGCGCTTGCGGCTGATGTCGCCGCCGTAGCACTTGGCAAGCACGTCCTTGCGGATGGCGCGGATGTTCTCGCGGGCAATGATGCGCGAACCGATGGCTGCCTGGATCGGCACCTCGAACTGCTGGCGCGGGATCAGCTCGCGCAGCTTCGTGGTCATCATGGTGCCGTAGGAGTAGGCCTTGTCGCGGTGGGTGATTGCGGAGAATGCGTCCACCTGGTCGCCCTGGAGCAGGATGTCGACCTTGACCAGGTCTGCAACCTGCTCGCCGTCGGCCTTCCAGTCCAGCGAAGCGTAGCCGCGGGTCTTGGACTTGAGCTGGTCGAAGAAGTCGAACACGATCTCGGCCAGCGGCAGGTGGTAGCGCATTTCCACGCGGTCCTCGGAGAGGTAGTCCATCCCGCGCATGGTGCCGCGGCGGGACTGGCACAGCTCCATGACCGCACCGATGAATTCGCTCGGCGCCAGGATGGTGGCGGCGACCATCGGCTCATGCACCTCGAGGATCTTCCCATCGGGGAATTCCGAAGGGTTGGTCACCGTCATCATCTGCTTGTCTTCGCCCATGACCTCGTACACCACGTTCGGCGCGGTGGAGATCAGGTCCAGGTTGAATTCGGATTCCAGGCGCTGGCGGGTGATTTCCAGGTGCAGCAGGCCCAGGAAGCCCACGCGGAAGCCGAAGCCCAGTGCGACGGACGTTTCCGGCTCGTAGGTCAGTGCGGCATCGTTGAGCTGCAGCTTGTCCAGCGCATCACGCAGTGCCGGGTAGTCGGTCCCGTCCATCGGGTACAGGCCGGAGAAGACCATCGGCTTGGCTTCTTCGTAGCCGCCCAGGGATTCGCTGGCCGGCTTGAGCGAGTTGGTGACGGTATCGCCGACCTTGGACTGGCGCACGTCCTTCACGCCGGTGATCAGGTAGCCTACCTCGCCGACGCCCAGGCCCTTGGTGGGCTCGGGGTTCGGCGAGGATACGCCGATTTCCAGCAGCTCGTGGGTGGTGCCGGTGGACATCATCTGGATCTTCTCACGAGGAGTGAGCTTGCCGTCGACCACGCGGACGTAGGTGACCACTCCGCGGTAGGTGTCATAGACGGAGTCGAAGATCATCGCACGGGCCGGTGCGTCGGCTTCGCCGACCGGCGGCGGCAGCTGCTTGATGACTTCGTCAAGCAACGCCTCGACGCCTTCGCCGGTCTTGCCCGAGACCTTCAGCACGTCTTCGGGCTCGCAACCGATCAGGTTGGCGATCTCGGCGGCGTACTTCTCCGGCTGCGCGTTGGGCAGGTCGATCTTGTTCAGCACCGGGATGATCGTCAGATCGCCCTCAATCGCCAAGTACAAATTCGCCAGGGTTTGGGCTTCGATGCCCTGGGCGGCGTCGACCAGCAGGATCGCGCCTTCGCAGGCGGCCAGCGAACGCGACACTTCATAGGTGAAGTCGACGTGCCCCGGGGTATCGATCATGTTCAGCGCGTACGTCGTGCCGTCCTCGGCGGCCCAGGGCATGCGCACGGCCTGGGACTTGATGGTGATGCCGCGTTCGCGCTCGATGTCCATGCGGTCGAGGTACTGGGCCTTCATGTCGCGGGCAGCAACAACGCCGGTCAGCTGCAGCATCCGGTCGGCCAGGGTCGACTTGCCGTGGTCGATATGGGCAATAATGCAGAAATTACGGATGAGCGACGGATCGGTCGCGGCAGGCACCTGAGCGGTGCGGGCCAATGGAGACACCTAAACAGACCTCACTAGCTGACTAAAAGACATAGTTGGATTAGCTTCCATTCTGTCATGATTTCCGCGTCATCACATATTTCGACAGCTTAGAACTGGTAGTTTGTCGTGCATGGCACTGAATCCGCAGAAGATATTTAGCATGGTCATGCGCGCGATCAAGGAAATCAACAAGATCCGCGCGAATTCGACCGGCAGTTCCCCAGCTCGCAATCGCCCGAACGGTTGGAATCGGAGTGCTAGTGGAGAATCTCCAGCAGCATCCACCGTGCAGCATGTGCCAAGGGGTGCCGGATACCCGGGCGATTACCGTGGCAAGGTTCACTACGAGTACAACCCGTCCAAGGATGGCAATGCTGATCCAGGCGAGATCGTTTGGACCTGGGTTCCTTATGAAGAAGACTATTCGAGAGGCAAAGATCGACCGGTGCTGATTGTTGGACGCGATAGCGGTTGGCTGCTCGGGCTCATGCTAACCAGCAAGGACCGGAATAATCCGGGTCACCGCGATCGGAATTACATGGATATTGGTACCGGGGACTGGGACCGCGAGCGTCGCCCTAGTGAGGTCAAGCTTGATCGCATCATTCGAGTAGACGAACGGGGTGTTCGCCGCGAAGGCGCCATTCTGGACCGCGAACGCTTCTCGAATGTGGTGAACGCCCTAAACGAACTCGCATAGGCACTCGTTGCCGGGCTCTGTATCTGATAGAGTTAATCCTTGTGTGTTGCGCAGGTTGGGCAACACGCCCCCTTCGGGTCGCCATAGGTGCCCCACACCGCTCAGTCGATGGCCTGGAGGATGAACCCTCTACCGACCGTATAAAACGATAAACGAGAGAGTTTATTAAAGTGGCTAACATCAAGTCCCAGAAGAAGCGTAACCTGACCAACGAGAAGGCACGTCTGCGTAACGTAGCTGTCCGTTCCGAGGTCAAGACCGTGATCCGCAACGTCAACGAGGCAATCGCCGCCGGCGACAAGGACAAGGCAACCGAGGCGCTGCGCCTGGCTGGCAAGAAGCTCGACAAGGCTGTAAGCAAGGGTGTTCTGCACAAGAACAACGCTGCTAACCGCAAGTCGGCCATCGCCAAGAAGGTTAACGCCCTCTAAGCCGAGCTTAGACTTCATCAACTCCCCCGCGCTCATCGAGTGCGGGGGTTTTGTTTTGCCCAAAACTGCTTTTCGCGGCTTTCCCGGATCAGGGACGCGTGGCAGACTTCGCGGAAGCGGACACAGTGGGGGCGCGCACGAATGCATCGTGCGCGCCCCCACCTGAATCCGACAGGGATCAGCGGCTTGGTGCCTTGCCAGCAATAAACATGATGGCGTGTTCCAGGGCGTATCCGGGTGAACGGCTGCCGCCCTTGACCATGCGGTCGGTATTCGCGATTTCCTCGACGCACAGGGCCAGATCGCCGCGCTTCCAGCCGCGAGCCTGCTGCTGCGCCTGCTGCACCTGCCACGGAGCCATCCCCAATTCGGAGGCCAGGGCAGCAGCAGGTTCATTCACGCCCGCGACCTTGGCGATCTGGCGGACCTTCATCGCCAAGGTGGCCACAATGGGAATCGGGTCGGTTCCGGTACCCAGCGCGTGGCGCAAGGTGCGCAGCGCGAGCTGGGCATTGCCCGAAATCGCCGCATCGGCCACCTTGAACGCGGTCGCTTCGACCCGCCCCCCGTAGTACTTGTCAACGGTATCCTGGTCAATCGTTCCCGTGGTGTCGGCGATCAGCTGGGAGCAGCTCGAACCGAGCTCTGCCAGCGAATTGCCGACTGCGGCAACGAGGGCCTTGACCGCGTCATTGGTAATCCGGCGCTTGGCTGCCTTGAATTCGGACTGGACGAAGTCGATCTTCTCGGAGTCCTTCTTCACCGGCTGGCAGTTGACGACCACCGCGCCGGCGGCCTTGATCGCGTCTATCAGCTTCTTGCCGCGGGTGCCGCCCGAATAATGCATGATCAGCACATTCTCGGGTGCCTGGTCCTGCAGATAGGCCATCGCATCCTTGAGGAAGTACTCGTTCATGTGCGCCAGTTCGTGGACCTCGACCAGATTGGCGGTGGAGAACAGCGAGGAGCTGGTGGCCATGAGCAGCTCTCCCGGCTCGTACTTGGACGCGTCAAGACGCGTGTGCTGGATGTCGTCCCGCTGGCCGGCTTGGGAGCGCAGCAGCTCGAAGGCGCGTGAAGCGAGGTAATCTTCTGAACCGGTCAACAGGATCAGCGGTTGCGGGCGCAGTTCCCGCCATGAGATACCCGGATTTGCTTGGGCGCGTGCCATCGAGCTCCTTAGTGCATCGGTCGATATATTGATCCTACCGAACCGGAGTACCAAGGGAGGTACCACGGATGCCCTGGCCGGTAAATGTGAGCAGTACGGTACCGGATTGGTCGGTGCGCAGCACTGTCGCGCCGATCCGCTTGGCCATTTCCAATGTTTCCGGGTGCGGGTGGCCATAGGAGTTGTCCTTCCCGGCGGAGACCAGCAGGATCTGCGGATGGATCTGCTCAATGATCTGTGTGCCGCCGTTGCGCGCGCCATGGTGCGAAGCCTTCAAGATTGCGGCCTGGCCTTGCGGATGCAGCCGCAGCAGGCGATCCATCGCTTCGGTCTCCATATCCCCGGCGGCAAAGAAATCGACGGTACCACTCTGGGTGGAAAAGCTGAACCGGATGACCAGCGACGTGTCGTTGGGCTCGGCGTATTGCGCGTACCGAGCCTCGGGACCCACGACTTCGAAGCTCACCTCCCCCGCAGTCTGCCGCGTACCAGGCTCCAGCACCCGAGCCCCGGGCCAGAGTTCCAGATCGAATCCGGTCGAGACCAAGCGGTCCCCGATCCGCACCTTCGACTCCTCCAGTTCCCGGATGGCGCCGAAATGGTCGCTGTGCGTATGCGTGATGAAGACCTTGCCCAGGGTGGTGATGCCCAGCCGGTCCAGGCACAGCAGCAATCCGCTATCCGGCGGCCCAGTATCGATCAGCCAACCTTCGGCATCCCCCAGATTGATGACGAACGCATCGCCCTGCCCCACATCGCACATGGCGATGCTCCAATCCGTGGCAACATCTTCCCGATAGAACAGGGTTGCAGGCACAATGAGCGCCACGGCGAAGACCATGATCGCGCCCAGCACGCCGAGCGAGACCTGGCGCACGCGCAGCCGTTCGGTTTCACGTCCCAGCACCAGCAGCGAGCACAGCGCAAGCGACAGCGTGGCCGCCAGCAGGATTCCCGGCAGTCCTTCCGGCCATGGACGGGCAGCACCCGGCAGCCCGGAGACGACATGGGCAACCTTGCCGATAGCTTCGGCTGGCAGCCCGGGCACCCAGATCAGCACCGATTCCAATCCCGGCCACGGGGTGCACAGCAACAGGCAGATCATTCCGAGCGCGGTAATCAACGGCAGCAACGGCGCCACCAGGAGATTCGCGGGCAGCGAGTACAGGCTGAAATCCGAATTCAATGCGATCACCACCGGCAGGCAGGTGAATTGCGCGGCACAGCAGATGGCGGTCAGCTCCGCCAGCCAGGCCGGCATGATGTGGAGCAGGATTTCGGTCAGCGCCGGCGAGAGCATGATGATGCCCAAGGTTGCCAGCACCGACAGGGCAAAGGCCGGTTCGGCGCCCAGGCTTCGATCCATGGCCAGCAAGGCTGTTCCGCTCAGGCACAGAATCCCCAATGAGCCCTGGCCGCGGCCGAGCAGTACCGAAACCGCCGCAATGCTGCCCATCAGGCTGGCGCGCAGCACGCTGGGATCCGGCCCGACGAACCAGGCGAAAAGCCCGACTACGCCAATCATCAGGATCGCGCTGGGGGCGCGCGGAACCGAGAACAGCCGAAAAAGGACCAGCACGATGGCCCCGATCAGCGCGATATTCGAGCCGCTCACGGCGGTGAGATGGCTCAGCCCGCTGGATCTCATCGCCTCGCCCAGCGCTTCATCCTGCCCGGAGCGGTCGCCGTAGAGCATTCCGGGTAGCAGCGCTTGGGCATTGCCAGGCAAGTCGCGAAGGCTGAGGGTGAAGCGTTCCTTGAGCAGGTCGGCTGCAGTCGGTTCCGCCCAAGAACTGACCTGCGGCTCGCTGGCGGCCTGCGCCCACCAGTCGAAAGATCCGGCATCCGCGGCGTCCAAATCGAGGATGGCCTCGAACTGCCCGGCGTTGGCAGGCAGCCCGAAATCCACGCTCAGGTAGACCGGCACCTGGCATGCCACCCATTGGCCATCGTCCCAGTAGCGCTGGATTTCCGCCCGGCCCGCGGTACTTCCCAGGCCCTGCGCGGATGCCAGGTCCTGGAAACGCACGACAGCGCGGCGCTGCTGCTCGGGAGCGCCGGGCAGCCGGCATTGGGGGTCGGTGAACGACAGGCTGCTGACCGCGACCATTCCCAGCAGCAGGATGATCGGACCGGTGAACCACGGTGCGGCGTAGGCGCGGTCGTGCCGGGGACGCATGAGCAGGAACAGCAGAAAGGCGAGCAGCGCCGACAGCAACCACAGCAGCCAGGCCGGGAGGCTGAAATAGGCGGCGGTCCAGGCCCCGGCCAGCAGCCACAGGCCCCGGAAATCGGTGTTCACGGGACCACCAGCTCGCTCAGCTGCCCCAGCAGCGCCGGGCCGATGCCGGAGACCGCATCCAGCTCCTCTACGGAGGTGAAGGGGCCGTTCTCGGTGCGGAAGTCGATGATCCTGCCGGCCAGGGCCGGGCCGATCCCCGGAAGCTCCTGCAGGGTCTGCGCATCGGCGGTGTTCAGCGAGATCTTCCCGCCGGCCGTGGCGCTCGGTGCCGCTGGGAGGTCCTTGCCGGTCTCGGTGCCGGGAAGGATGATCTGCTGGCCGTCGACCAGCTTGGCTGCCAGATTCACCAGCTGCGCCTGCGCGCCCTTGGCCAGGCCGCCGGCAGCCTCGACCGCGTCGGTGATCCGCGAATCCGCGGGCAGCGTGTAGACGCCGGGCTCCTTCACCGCTCCGACCACATGGACCGTGACCCCGGGACCGGCCGGGCTCGTGGACAGCTGGTTCCCCGGAGCCGATGCGGAGGGATCGGACACCAGCGGAACCGTTTCAAGCTCCTGGGCTACCGGCGGTGGCGCAAGCAGGATGGAGATCGCGATCCAGGCGAGCACCACGATGACCAGCACCAGCACGGCCACACGCGAGATCGCGAACCTCAAGCGGCCGGGACGTGGCGCGTACTTGCTGAAGAAGTCGTGGCGGCCCATGGGCCACAGTCTGGGCTAAGGGACGGGCTGGCTGTCCAGAATGGATTCCGGTTGTGGATTCAGCGGAGCGACGCACACGGCGATCACGCCGATCCCGGTATGCGCGGCCAGCACCGCTGGCAGCGATTCGACCACGACCGGCTCGGCGCTGAACGGGGCCAGCTCGGTGGCGATCTCCTCGGCCAGTTCCTCGGCGCCGAAATGCATCACGCCCAGGCGCACCTCGCCTGTGGCGCCGCGGGCGTCGCGCAAGGCCAGCGAGACCAGCCGCGCGGTGGCGCGCGCGAAGGAACGCGGCTTTTCCAGGGCGGCGATCGCGCCTTCGGCAATCCCGAGGATGGGCTTGAAGTTCAGCAGGCTGCCGAGAACCGAGGACAGCGCGCTGATCCGGCCGCCGCGGCGCAGCTGCTCCAGGCTGGGCACCGCGAAGTACACGGAGTTGGCGGTGGCGGTGCGGGCGATCTGCTCGAGCATTTCCAGCGGGGCGCCGGCGTCGCGCGCGACCAGCACATCGGCCACGGCGAAGCCCTGGGGCAGGCAGACGGTGCGCGTGTCGACCACCGCGATGGGTGCGTCGAAGCTGCGCGCGGCCAGGCGGGCGGCGTCCACGGTGCCCGACAGCGCCCCGGACATGTGGATCGAGATGACCGATTCGCAGCCGGCGTCCAGCAGCTGGCGGTAGGCGCGTTCGAACTCGCCGGGTGCCGGGCGGGAGGTTTTCACCGCCTTGCCCATGGCCAGGCCCATCATCAGCGCCTGCAGGTCCTCGCCTTGCACGTGGTTGTCCACGATGATCGGGATCGGCACCTCGATGAAGTCGGCATGCCGCGCAAAGGCCTCGGGCAGGCAAGACGCCGAATCGGAGACCACCCCGATGCGGGTACGCGAAAGCCCGCGCGGGGCCAGCCACTTGGGCAGCCAGCCCGCGCGCGAGCTTTTCTGGCGTTCAGTCATGAGCTGAGCTTACGGTGCGGGGACCACGTTCACCAGCTTCGGCGCTCGCACGATGACCTTCAGCGGGTCCTTGCCATCGAGCATCCGGATCACCGACTCGTGGGCCAGCGCCTGCTCGCGCAGCTCATCCTCGGTAATGTCCACGGGCACTTCCAGGCGCGCGCGCACCTTGCCCTTGATCTGTACGACCGCGGTGATGGTGTCATCGACCAGCAGCGACTCGTCGACCTGCGGCCACGCGCTGGTGACCACGCTCGGGGCGTAGCCCAGCGCTTCCCACATGTCCTCGGCGGTGTACGGAGCGAACATGCTCAGCAGCTGGGCGAGAACCGTGGCGGCTTCGCGCACTGCCGGGTCGGCTGCGCCGGCGCCGGAGTCGATGGTCTTGCGGCTGGCGTTGACCAGCTCCATGGCCTTGGCGATGACCACGTTGAACTTGCCCGAGTCCAGCAGCTGCGCGGCCTCGTGCACGGTGCGGTGGGTGACCTGGCGCAGCGCCTTGTCTCCTGCCGCGTAGTCGACGCCTGGTTCGCTGGCCACATCCTGGGCGATGCGCCAGGCGCGGGCCAGGAACTTCTGCGAGCCCGATGGCGACACATCGGCCCAGTCCACGTCGTCCTCCGGCGGGGAGGCGAAGACCATGGTCAACCGCACCGCGTCCACGCCGAACTTGTCCAGCTGCTCGCCCAAATCCACGCCGTTGCCCAGCGACTTGCTCATCGCCTTGCCGCCGTTGAGCACCTGGCCCTGGTTCAGCAGCGCGCTGAACGGCTCGGTCGCCTCGATCAGGCCCAAATCGTGGATGACCTTGGTGAAGAAGCGCGAGTAGAGCAGGTGCAGGATCGCATGCTCGACTCCGCCGACGTACTGGCCGACCGGCATCCAGTCGCGCACCGCCTTCGGATCGAATGGCCCTTCGGTGTAATCCGGGGAGACGAAGCGCAGGAAGTACCACGAGGAGTCCACGAAGGTGTCCATGGTGTCGGTGTCGCGCTTGGCATCCGCCCCGCACTTAGGGCAAGCCACGTTGACCCATTCCTCAGCTGCGGCCAGCGGGCTGGTGCCCTTGGGAGCCAGCTGCTCGCCGCGCAGATTATCCGGCAGACGCACCGGCAGCTGATCATCAGGAACCGGCACCTCGCCGCAGTCCGCGCAGTGGATGATCGGGATCGGGGTGCCCCAGAAGCGCTGGCGGCTCAGCAGCCAGTCGCGCAGGCGGAAGTTCACGGTGTGCTTGCCGGTGCCTGCAGCTTCCACGATTTCGATGGCGCGGGCGATCGCTTCGGCCTTGCCCAGCCCGTCCAGCTGCCCGGAGTTCACCAGCTGGCCCTCGCCGGCGGTGGCGATGCCGGTGGCGTTCGGGTCCTCTTCCCCGGTGTCGACGACCACGCGCACCGGCAAATCGAAGGTGCGCGCGAAGTCGAGGTCGCGCTGGTCGTGCGCCGGCACGGCCATGATCGCGCCGGTGCCGTAGTCGGCCAGCACGTAGTCGGCGGCCCAGATCGGCAGCTTCTCCCCCGACAGCGGGTTGATCCCGTAACGCCCGGTGAACACGCCGGTCTTCTCGCGCTCGGTGGACTGGCGCTCGATTTCGCTCAGCGCCTTGACCTGCTCCTGGTAGGCTTCCAGCGCTTCGCGGTGCTCAGCGGTGACCAGTTCGCCGGCCAGATCGGCATCGGCGGCGACGACCATGAAGGTCGCGCCGTACAGGGTGTCCGGGCGGGTGGTGAAGACCGGGATCTTCACCGCCGGCTGATCCTCGTGCGCCTCAATCTCGAAGGTGACCTCGGCGCCTTCGGAGCGGCCGATCCAGTTCTTCTGCATCAGCAGCACGCGCTCGGGCCAGTGGCCCTTGAGCTGGTCCATGTCCTCAAGCAGGCGGTCGGCGTAGTCGGTGATCTTGAAGTACCACTGGTTCAGCGACTTCTTGGTCACTGCAGTGCCGCAGCGTTCGCACGCGCCGTTGACGACCTGCTCGTTGGCCAGCACGGTCTGGTCCTTCGGGCACCAGTTCACCGGGTGGTCCTTGCGGTAGGCCAGGCCCTTCTCGTAGAACTTGTTGAACAGCCACTGGGTCCAGCGGTAGTACTCCGGATCGGAGGTGTGCAGGCGGCGCGACCAGTCCGCGGAAATCGCGTAGCGCTTGAAGCTGGCGGCCTGCGTGTCGATGTTCTTGTAGGTCCACTCCGCAGGGTGCGCATTGCGCTTGATCGCGGCGTTCTCCGCCGGAAGGCCGAACGAGTCCCAGCCGATCGGGTGCATCACGTCATAGCCGCGCAGGCGCCAGTAGCGAGCGACGACGTCGCCCATGGCGAAGGCCTCGGCGTGGCCCATGTGCAAATCGCCCGAGGGGTACGGGAACATGTCCAGCACGTAGCGGCGTTCGCGGCTGCCGTCATCGGCGGGCTTGAACACCTGTAGCTCGTCCCACACCGGAAGCCACTTGGACTCGATGTCCTTGAAGTCGTAGGTCCTGGGTTCGTTCGTCGATGATGTCACGCTGCTCTTCTCACACGCTTTGCGGAAAAATTTCCGATAGGAAAATTTGCTCTTGGTTCCAGACACAACAAAAGCCCCCAAATTTCCACTCGGGGGTACGGCCATCGGGCCGCGCTTATACGAGGTTGCGCTGAGGATTCATATCGCGATTCTATCGCATCTGTCCTGCCCACGCGCGCATCGGTGAAGCGCAAGATTGAACACAGCGGCCAGCACCACGCTTGAGCGCTTATCCACATCCGGTCAAGGCGCCGCATCTAGCCGTTTGCAGTGTTCGATCATGGTGCCATGAGTACGCCGCATTTGATCGCCAGCATGCGCACCGCGTGTTCGGCAGCACTGCACTTCGGGCCCCAGCTGTCCGGGGCCGTGCTGCTGCGCCTTGGCTATCTGTGCCTGGCGCTGTTCACCGCCGTGGGCAAGGCCGTGCACCAAAGCGGCGATCCGCGCCTGGTCCTGGCGCAACTGCAGCTGGTCGAGCGGTTCTCCCAGCAGCTTCATCGCGACCAGCTCGCCGGAGCCCTTGATGCTCAAGCCAGCGGCGCGCACGCGCTGAGACTGGAAAGCTACGCCGCACTGCGCCTGCCCGAAGATGATCCCCACGCCATCACCGATGACCTCTTTGCAGGTCCACCTCCTGTGATCCAGGGACGCAGCTGCTATAAGAACGCGGAAGAACTGCTGGCAGCCTGGCTGGGTATCGCCTACTTCGAAGCCGAGCGGCGCATCGCCGACGCCCACCTGCTCATCGGCCGGCGCACACCCGATGGCAGCATCTGCGCACCGCGCTTCACCGAACTCGCCAAGCTCTATGACCAGGGCACGGCCAGCCGCCGCGCCATCGCCAGCACGGCCCGCCGCTTGGAAAAGCTCGAGCCGCAGGACACCACTTTCGTGGGCACTGCTACCGAACTGGTGGCCCATGGGGACGATGGCCGCACCTTGGATGAATTTGCGGCGCAAGCGCTGAAGGATCTGGGCCCCAGAGCGGCTCAGAAGAAGATCAATTCCGCCATCAAGACCTACAGGCAAACTCATGGAAAGCAGTTGCCACCCAAACTCGGATTCTTCCCCGGTCCGGTGGTAAACGGCGTGCACTTCTTCTCCCTGCGCACCAACGCAACCGACGCGCAGCTGATTCAGTCTGTATGCTCCCAGTCCGGCAATCCACGCACCGAAGCCGGCCGCGCTGATCGCCAGGCATCTCAAGAGCAGACCGAGGGCGCCGGTGAGGATATTGAGCAGAACGACGAAGCTGAAGCTGGCACACAACAAGATTCCAGCTCGGCCAACCAGGAGCCAGGCCCCGTACCGGAGTGGTTGCGCAGCGAGCAGCCCATGCCACCGTGGGCCGGAGAAGCATCAGAGGACGATGCCGACGAGCCCGACGGAGAAGAACACCCGCCCAATACTGAAGCGCACGATGATCCAGCCGCCGAACCTGATCAGCCCCTTCGCCGGCTGAACGCATTCATGGCGCTGCTGCGGGCCCCCTTTACCGGCGGCAACCGAAAGGTCATCATCCCCAAGTGCGTTGTGTATCTGTGGCACGCTGACCTGCAGAACTTGGCCGATGCGCACGGAATGAGCGCCAACGGCGTGGACATCCCACCGGGAGAACTGCGCCAGCTGCTGGCGCGGGCAAATATCATTCCGGTGGTCCTGGGCGGCAACAGCCAGGTGCTGGATATGGGCCGGCGCATGCGCTATCACCAAGGGCCCATCCGGGAAGCGATCCTGGCCCGGGATCGTGGCTGCATCGTGCCCGATTGCACTGCACCGCCAGATCAAGTTGAAATGGATCATTACCTCAAGGCCTGGTCTGATGGTGGAGAGACCAGCGTGTACTCCGGTGCGGGCATGTGCACCAAAGATCACCACAAGCGCCATGCCGGCCAGCTCAAGGTTCTCGATGTCGACGGACTTCCTCACGTGCTTTTGCCCGAACACCAGGACCCCGAACAGATTCCGCGGCGCAACACCTACTGGGATGCGCGGCAGGCAGGCGAATCCCCCGTCCGCACTAACTCAGCTACGTGCGATTCTTCCAACGGCACCGCCCCTACCGGCGCTCCTAAAGCGCATTTCCCGGCGTCCGACGATGATAACGAGGATCCGCTGGCGTCTGACGGTGCCTGAATCCGACTCCGGGTTAAACCGCAAACGCTCGAACCACCATCACGGTGATTCGAGCGTTTGCGGTTTTCAGCGGATCAGGCCATCAGCGGCCTAGGCCTTGGTGTCTTCATCGACCCAGTCGAAGGTTCGGGTAACAGCCTTCTTCCACAGGCGCAGGCTGCGCTCACGCGTAGCCTCATCCATGGTTGGCTCCCAGCGCGTATCCTCGGACCAGTTCGCTTCCAGCTCGCCCAGATCCTTCCAGAAGCCAACGGCGAGACCTGCAGCATAGGCGGCACCCAGCGCGGTGGTCTCGGTGACCTTCGGACGGACCACTGGTACGCCTAGGATGTCGGCCTGGAACTGCATCAGCGCTTCATTGGCGACCATGCCGCCATCGACCTTCAGCTCGGTCAGTGGAACCTCAGCATCGGCGTTGACCGCATCCAGAACCTCACGGGTCTGGAAAGCCGTAGCCTCCAGGGCCGCACGAGCGATGTGGTTCTTGTTCGCAAATCGGGTCAGGCCCACGATCGCGCCGCGGGCATCCGAACGCCAGTACGGTGCGAACAGCCCGGAGAAAGCTGGAACGATGTACACGCCACCGTTGTCCTCGACCTTGGCTGCCAGCGCCTCGATCTCCGGAGCGCTTGAAATCATGCCGATGTTATCGCGCAACCACTGGACCAGGGATCCGGCCACAGCGATCGAGCCTTCCAAAGCGTAGACCGGTGCTTCGTCACCCAGCTTGTAGGCCATGGTGGTCAGCAGGCCGTTGGTCGAGTTCACGATCTCGGTGCCGGTGTTGAAGATCAGGAAGCAGCCGGTGCCGTAGGTGTTCTTCGCGGTACCTGCGGTGAATGCCGCCTGGCCGAAGGTTGCAGCCTGCTGGTCACCCAAGATGCCTGCAACAGGAACCTCGCGCAGCAGCTGATTGGTGTGCACGGTTCCGTAGACCTCGGAGGAGGAACGGATTTCTGGCATCATCGAGCGCGGCACGCCGAAGTCTGCCAGGATCTTCTCGTCCCACTGCAGGGTCTTCAGGTCCATGAACAGGGTGCGGGAAGCATTGGTCACGTCGGTGACGTGCACGCCGCCGTCAACGCCACCGGTCAGGTTCCACAGAACCCAGCTGTCGGTGGTGCCGAAGAGCAAGTCTCCGGCTTCGGCACGTTCGCGGGCACCTTCGACATTGTCCAGGATCCACTTGATCTTGGTACCGGAGAAGTAGGTGGCCAGCGGCAGGCCCACGGTCTGCTTGTAGCGTTCAAGTCCTTCATCGCCAGCCAGCTCTTCGACGATGTCCTGGGTGCGGGTGTCCTGCCAGACAATGGCGTTGTAGACGGCCTCGCCGGTGTTCTTATCCCATACCACCGCGGTTTCGCGCTGGTTGGTGATGCCGACAACCTCAATGTCGTGACGGGTCAGATTGGCCTTGGACAGCGCCTGGCCGATCACTTCGCGTACATTGCTCCAGATTTCAGCTGGATCATGCTCGACCCATCCGGCGGCTGGGAAAATCTGCTCGTGTTCCTTCTGCCCTACCGAGTGGACCTCACCGGCATGGGTGAAGACGATCGCACGGGAACTGGTCGTTCCCTGGTCAATGGCAATAACGAATTTTTCACTCATGATTCACTACTCTCCTTCTAGAAGATTGCCGCGGCAAGCGCGCCGCCGAGGATACCGCCGATTGCTGGGCCAGCTAGTGGAACCCAGGAGTAAGCCCAGTCCGAACCGCCCTTGCCCTTGATTGGCAGCAACTGGTGCGCTAAGCGTGGGGCAAGGTCACGGAAGGGGTTGATGGCGTAGCCGGTGGCTCCACCCAGGGACAGGCCGATGGCAACAACCAGCAATGCTACGGCCAGTGGGCCCAGCTGGTGCGGAGTCTTGCCCAGGCCAGCGATCACGAAGACCAAAATGAAGGTACCGAAGATCTCGGTGACCACGTTCCATCCGTAGGAGCGGATAGCCGGGCCGGTTGCGAAGACGCCCAGCTGGTTCCCGGCATTCTGCGGGTCATCAAGGTGCTTCTTGTAGGCCAGCCAGACGCCCACGGCACCAAGGAATGCGCCGATGAACTGCGCCAGGAAATACAGCAAGGTGTTGGCCAAGGTGATGGCAACTCCCGGAGCGTATTCGGTGACGTCGCTATTGACCATCAGGCCCAAGGTCACCGCAGGGTTCAGGTGCGCACCGGAAATACCGGCAACCCACACGCCGCAGTAAACAGCAAAGCCCCAGCCGAAGCTGATGGACAACCAGCCAGCGGCGCTACCTAATGTGCCTTTCAAGGCGACATTGGCGCAGACGCCGCCACCCATCAGCAATAGTACGAAGGTGCCGAGCATCTCGGCGAAAAACACGTGAGTGGACATCATTGACCTCTTAGGTGATTTCAACTGCCGGCAGCAATTTGCCGCCGGCCAAGAGCAGATTAATCCAGGAGAACTCCGTGGGCATCTGCAAGGACCGAGACAGAATGGTCGATCTCGGCTTGGATCTGGGACTTGTCCCAGCCCATCGGATCAGCGAGGCAGTTAGCGACCTCGATCACCAAATTCTTTGTTACCAGGCCACGGAAGGCCAGATTGGTGCGGCGGATGAAAACGTCGATCAAGCGACCGACCTGCTCGTAGTTGGCCATGTAGGCCAATTCTTCGCAGCTCAGTTCCTTGGTGTGCTCCAGCAGGGTCTCGTTCTCGCCGATGGCCTCGAGCAGCGCGTCGGCGCCGGTTCCATAGCGTTCAAGCAAAATGCGCAGGCGTTCGCGTCCGGCACGGCTTTCACGTGCTGCGAACCAGGCGGCAACTTCGCCGTCGTTGCGAGGGAAGTTCTTGCCGCCGCCGATGGCCACCCCGGCGGTGGACTTCACTTCGCGGGCGCCCAGGAATTCCAGGGCCTTACCGCCCAGGTTTTCGCTCAGTGCGCGGAACGTGGTCCACTTGCCGCCGATCAGCGAAAGCATGGTGGTGGTGTCTGTCAGGCGGGTTTCCTTGATCTGGTAGTCACGGGACACGAACCCTGGAGCGGTATCGTCGTGGCTGGGGAGCGGGCGGACGCCGGAGAACTTGTAGACGATCTGCTCTTCGGTGGCCTTGATGCCCGGGAAGACGTGGTGCACCAAGTCGAAGAAGTACTCCACTTCCTCATCGGTGCATACCGCTGGTTCGTTCATGTCGTGCTCGAGGTCCGTGGTGCCTACCAGCACGCGGCCGAGCATCGGGTAAATCAGCACGATGCGGCCATCTTCATGTTCGAAGAAGATCTCGCGCCCGCCGGTAGCGGCAAGCAGTTCCGGGTGGTCCAGCACGATGTGCGATCCCTTGGTGCCGCCGGTCCACTTGGTTTCGCGTCCCAGATCCTTGTTGGTCATATCGACCCATGCGCCGGTTGCGTTGATGATGACCTCGGCGTCGAAGTCGAATTCTTCGCCGGAGAGCACGTCGCGCAGCTTGGCGGTGCCTGATTCGACTCCGGTCAGCTCAACGTAGTTGCTGGCTCGTGCCTGGTCGTTGGCGTTCAGCCCTTCGCGCAGCACATCCAGGGTCAGTCGTTCGGGGTTGTGCACCGAAGCGTCGAAGTAGGTGGCGGTGTACTTCACGTCATCGCGCAGTTCCGGCAGATCTTCGCGGGCGGCTTTGCCGGCCTTGAAGTTGTGCCAAGGGGTGTTGCGTCCGCCGATGCCAGCGAACACGTCATACATGATCAGCCCGGCCTTGATCAACGCTGCGCCGCGTTCGGTTGGCTTGCCGGACTTGTGGGTCAGGAAGCGCATCGGTGCGCTGAGGATGCCCGAGAAAGTGGAGAAGATCGGGATGGTGGTCTGCAGCGGCTTCACATAGTGCGGAGCGATTTCCAGCAGCGAGTTTCGCTCCTGAACGGATTCATGAACCAGACGGAACTCGCCGTTTTCGAGGTAGCGGATGCCACCATGGATCATGTGGGAGCTGGCGCCCGAAGCGCCCTGGCAGTAATCGCCCCGCTCGATTAGCGCCACATCAATCCCCTGCATGGCAAGGTAACGGAAGGTTGCAACTCCGTTGATGCCACCGCCAACAACCAGAACCTTCGCCTGCGGACGTTCACGCAGTTTGGCTAGCTGTTCCCGAATCACGATTTGTGCCCCTTATGTAACTAATGAATAAGTCTGAAGCTAGTCTTGTTACTAAACGGCAAATCGGTCAAACAAAATGCACAAACGTGCAGAAGTGGTCTGAATCATGATGAAATCTTCATACGGCGGCACATATAAGCGGGGGCTGGCTGACACATCCGTGCAGAGCACCCCGAAAGCCAAGGACGCGCTGCGCGCCGCACAGCTGTACTACCTGCAGGATATGAAGATGGAAGTGATCGCCAAGGAGCTGCGAACATCGCGTTCCACGGTCTCCCGCCTGCTATCCCATGCCAAACGCACCGGCATGGTTTCCATCAGTATCTCCCCCAGCGCGAACATGTCCGCGCTGCTGGGAAACCAGCTCTCCGAGCACTACGGCGTCAGCTTCAACGTGGTGCCCACCGACGGGAATATGGATGATTCCGAATTGCTCGCCCGGGTCGCCGCGCACGCGGCCTACCTGCTGGGCGGCATGGTTTCCTCATCGATGACCGTGGGCGTTGCATGGGGCTCGACCATGCAGGCTGTGTCCATGGCGTTGGGCTCGCACCCAACCCACGACACGCAGATCGTGCAGCTGAACGGTGCGGCGAACCCGGTAACCAGCGGCGTGCGCTATGCCAACGACATCCTCACCCGCTTCGGCCAAGCATTTACCGCCCGCACCGAGCAATTCCCGGTTCCTGCCTTCTTCGACCGCGCCTCCACCCGTGAAGCCATGTGGCAGGAAACCTCCATCCGCCGCGTGCTGCAAGTGCAGAAGGAAATGAACCTCGCGGTCTTCTCCCTGGGATCGGCCGGCTCCGCGGTGGCTTCCCAGGTGTACCGCGGCGGTTACCTGACGAGGGCCGAAACGCAGGAATTGCACGAAATCGGCGTGGTCGGCGATGTGGCCACCGTGTTCTTCGACAAGGACGGGAACAGCTCCAATATTTCGCTGAACGCCCGTTCCACGGGCCCCAACCTCGAAGCCCTGCTCAAAGTGCCGACACGTTTTTGCGTGGTCGCCGGACGGGGCAAGCTGCAAGCCGTGCGCGGTGCGCTTAAAGGCGGGTTGATTACCGATCTAGTGATCGATGAAGGTACCGCACTGGCACTGCTGGACGGGTAGGGTTAAACCATGGCCCCACGAGAACAACTAGTGACCGCCCACCATCTGAACGGTGCTGAAATTCGGGTCTACACCCACCTGGCCCAACAGCCCTCGCGCGGAGTGATCTACGCGGTGCACGGATTCCGCGGAGACCACCATGGACTGGCGCGCATCTCTTCGCACCTAGCGCACTACACGGTGATCGTTCCCGACCTGCCAGGATTTGGCTCGTCCACCTCCATGGCGGACCTGGAACACGACGTGAACGGCTACGCGGCCGTGCTCGCGCAGCTCGCCCAGGAACTGCAGCTGGATTCCTCGGTGCACCTGCTGGGGCATTCTTTCGGCTCGATCGTAGCGGCCAAGCTGGCAACCACGCGCAGCTTCGCTTCGCTGATCTTGCTCAACCCGATCTCCGAGCTGGCCTTGGAATCAGACCAGGCGCTGCTGGCCAAGCTCACCAGTGGATACTACGAGGTATGCGCCAAGCTGCCAGCACATATCGGCGAACCACTGCTGCGCTCGAAGCTGTTCAGCGACGCCATGAGCCTGGTGATGACCAAGAGCAAGGATCCTTCGACGCGCGTCTATGTGCGCGATCAGCACCGCGCCTACTTTGGCGGTTTCGATTCCCGTGCCACCCTGGCCCAGGCCTATCGTGCCTCGATCAGCGCTACTGTCGGGGACTACGCCCCGCAGCTCGACTTGCCCACGCTCATGGTCGGCGGAATGCAAGATGAACTGGGCACCCCGCAAACCCAGGAGGCCTTGCGGGCCCGCTTCGCCGATGCGCACCTGGTGATGCTGGAGAATGTCGGGCACCTGATTCATTACGAGAAGGCACCGCAAACCGCCGACGCGATCGAGAACTTCCTGCAGAAGCTGGCTGCCAGCTCCTAGAGCGCGTCGTCCGGATCGATGGCGATATTCACGACCGGGTCCTTGGCTGCCGACATGCTCGCGCGCAGTTGGCGCAGGGCCTTGGTTACTGCCGGTCCGTCGGCGTAGGAGAAGAACAGCACGTACCGGTGCTGCGCTGGCGGCCCGTCAATGACCGTGGGACCGTGTACTTGCACGAGCTGGCGGGTTTCGGGATCCAAGTTGACGATGAGCCGTTCGGCTCCCAGCCCGGAAATGACCGCGCTGCGTACCGCCGGGGGCAAACCCACCTCCCGGCGTTCGGCCAATTCGCGTTCGGCAAAGGATGCCGGGTCGTAGCGTACCAGCGCGGCGCCGGCAGGACTTGGATTTCCGGTCAGCACCACTACCCCGCTGGAGCGGGCCATGGAGGCGGCGGTGAACCAGCGGGCGATGACTTCTTCGGCGTTGCGCAGCGAATCGTGGGCCAGCATCTTGTCGGCGTCAAGCAGCAGCACGGCGGCGTATCCGGATTCAGCAAAGGGTTCGACCCCTGGTGTTGCGACCACTAGAGCCGGTTTATCAGGGATTTTCTCCACCGGTTTAGCTCCGGTTGATGAAATAACGCTGACTTTGGGGAATGCTAGGCCAAGTTCTTCAGCCGTGCGATCGGCTCCGATGCTTGCGGCGCGGATCCGTGAAGAAGAGCAGTTCACGCAACGGTAGTCGTGGTACTGCTCGCCGCACCAGCGGCAGGCCACATGCGAACCTTTGCCTGCGATATGCAGCGGCCCCTGGCACAGCGTGCAACGGGCCAAAGTGCGGCAATCCTGGCAGGCCAATGCGGGCATGAATCCGGTGCGCGCCACCTGGACGAGCACCGGGCCGGTTTCCAATGCCTTGGTGGCTTCGCGCCAGGCCACGGAGGGAATGCGGGCGCGGGCCAGCACCGGGTCGCGTTCAAGTTCGAAATCATTGGTGGTGGCCACGATACGTGCAGTTTGGGCACGCAAGATATCGCGTGGGACCTTCAGCTCGGTGGCCCAGCCGGTGGAAACCAAGCGCTGGGCTTCAACCGAGCGCGATGGCGAAGCGATGAGCAGCGAAATGCCGGCCAGGGTGCTGCGCAGCAACGCGACCTCGCGGCTGTGCTGGTAGGGGGCGCGCTGTTCGCGGTGCGACTGGTCGGCATCCTGCCAGAGAATGATCAGTTCCAGGTCCGGCACGTGGCACAGGGCTGCGGAGCGGGTGCCGATCACGATCTGCACATGCCCGCCGATGGCACGCAGGAAATTGCGGTAGCGCGGGGTCGGCCCGTCATCGGCCTGCAACTGCGCGTAGGAGTCAGCCCCGAAGTGCTCGTCCAGATAGCTGCCCAGCAGCAGCAGATCGCGCTTGTCGGGCACCAGCAGCAGTACGCGCTTGCCACGCTGCAGCACCGGTCGGGCCGCGTCCATCAAGAAGCCAGGCCACGCTCCGTAGAAGTTCGGCACCCAGGTAGCTACCGCGCGGAAGCTGCGCCCATCGGCCCAGGCCTGCAGCGCTTCTGGCCCGTGCTCGTAATGCTCCAGCTGGTTCGGTGCCTCGGGAAGTACCGGGCTGATGGTAGCCAGCTCTTCTTTTTCAACCTTGGCGGCGCGGGCGGGCACGGCTAGACGCACCACATCCCACAGGGTCCCGGAGTAGCGCGTGGCGATTGCTTGGGCTGCTTCAACAATTTGCGGATACAACGCCACCTGGGTGCTGACCAGCGTTGCCAGCGGGCGAAGCTTCATTTCCGGCGCATAGTCTTCAAGTACTTCCACGATGAACCCGGAGAGCTGCTGCGGGCCAAAAGGCACTTTCACGCGCACCCCGGACACGGCGTCTTGGGTCATCGAGGGCGGGATCTCGTAGTCAAAGAAGCGGTCCAGATGCGGGACCGAAGAATCAATCAGCACCCGAGCAACCCGCTTGAGACGGGCCGGTTCGGGTGCTGAAATCAGGGCATCTTGCTGCACTGAATGATCCTAGGCGTTGAACCAGCTGCGCAGGGCGTCGACGCGGTCCAGCTTCTCCCAGGTGAAGTCGTTGTCCTCGCGGCCGAAATGGCCGTGGGCAGCAGTCTTGCGGTAGATCGGGCGCTTGAGGTCCAGGTCCTCGATGATGCCCAGCGGACGCAGGTCGAACACCTCGTTGATGGCCTTGGTGATCTTCGCCGGGTCAACGGTCTCGGTGCCGAAGGTCTCCACGTACAGGCCGACCGGACGGGCAACTCCGATCGCGTAGGCCACCTGGACCTCGGCGCGGCGGGCCAGGCCGGCGGCGACCACATTCTTGGCCACCCAGCGCATGGCGTAGGCTGCGGAGCGGTCGACCTTCGATGGATCCTTGCCGGAGAACGCGCCGCCGCCGTGGCGGGCGAAGCCACCGTAGGTATCGACGATGATCTTTCGTCCGGTCAACCCGGCATCGCCGACGGGGCCGCCGATGATGAACGGGCCCGAAGGATTCAGGATGATCTTCGTGTTCGAGGTATCCAGGCCCGAACGCTCCAGGATCGGGGTGACGACCTCTTCGTGCAGGTCCGCCTTCAGCGTGGCCAGCTCGTATTCGGCGGCGTGCTGGCTGGAGACGACCACGGTGTCCACGGAGACCGGTTTGTCGCCGTCGTAGCCGATGGTGACCTGGGTCTTGCCGTCCGGGCGCAACAGAGGCATGCGGCCGTTCTTGCGCACCTGGGTCAGGCGTTCGGACAGGCGGTGGGCCAGGAAGATCGGGGTCGGCATCAGCGAGTCGGTCTCATCCGAGGCGTAGCCGAACATCAGGCCTTGGTCGCCGGCGCCCTGCAAGTCGCGGGGATCCTTGGCGGTGCCTTCGCGGGACTCCAGCGAGTTGAAGACCCCGTCGTGGATTTCCTGGGACTGCTGGCCGATGGACACGGACACGCCGCAGCGCGCCCCGTCGAAGCCGTTGGCCGAGGAATCGTAGCCGATGTCCAGGATGGTCTTGCGGACGATCTCGGGGATCTCCACATAGCCATTGGTGGTCACCTCGCCGGCCACGTGCACCAGGCCGGTGGTGGTCAGCGTCTCGACGGCGACCTTCGAGTCCGGATCCTGGGCCAGCATGGCGTCGAGGATCGCGTCCGAGATCTGGTCGCAGATCTTGTCGGGGTGGCCCTCGGTCACGGATTCCGAGGTGAAAAGACGAAGTTCAGGGGTTGTTGAAGTCACCGTATAACTCTATCTGGTCTCTGGGACCGGTAAGCAGAACTAGGACATTTCGTGAACAAGCACCATATGGCGCGGCTCACCTTGTTACAGCTGCATGACTTTTTGTGGCATTCGAAATCTGCTCGATGACCACGCGGGCCACCTCCAGCTTGCTGCCCGAGGCTTTCACCGGCTCGGCGTGATCGGCGAAGAGCACGTGGATGCTATTGGTTTCCTGCCCGAAGGTCAGCGTCGCACCCACCTCATTGACCACGAGCATTTCGCAGCCCTTGCGCTCCAGCTTGGCCTGCCCGTACTCGAGCACGCTGCCCTGCTCGTCGCCGGTCTCGGCGGCAAAGCCGACGATGAGCTCCGGCAGGTCCGGGTTCTGGCTGCGGGCGGAAACCAGTTCGGCGAGGATATCCGGGTTGCGCACCAGCTCGATAACCGGTGCCGAATGCTCGTCGCGCTTCTTGATCTTCGAGTTCTCGATGCGTGCCGGACGGAAATCGGCGACGGCCGCGTTCATGATCAGCACGTCCTGGCCCGGAGCGTTTTCGAAGACCGCCTCTCGCAGCTCCAGCGCGCTTGAAGCATGCACCAGCTTCACGCCATGCGGCGCGGGAACTTCCAGATGGGTGGCGATCAGCGTGACCTCGGCCCCGGCATCACGGGCGGCCTGCGCCAGCGCGACACCCTGGCGGCCCGAGGAGCGGTTGCCCAAGAAGCGCACCGGGTCCAGCGGTTCGCGGGTGCCCCCGGCCGTGATCAGGACCTTGGATCCAGCGAGCACCGGCTCGGAGAGCAGGTCCTGTACTGCGGCGAAGATCTCATCTGGTTCCGGAAGCCGGCCCGGTCCCGAATCCTTTCCGGTAAGCCGCCCCGATGCAGGTTCGATCACCCGCACGCCGCGATCGCGCAGGGTCTGCACGTTCGCGACGGTGGCCGGGTGCTGCCACATTTCGGTGTGCATGGCCGGGGCCACCACAACCGGAGCCCGGGTGGCAAGCAAAGTGCCGGTGAGCAGGTCGTCGGCCATCCCTGCGGCGGCCTTGGCCAGCACATCGGCGGTAGCCGGAACAATCAATACCAGATCGGCCTGCTGGCCGAGACGCACGTGGTTGACGGTATCGACCGCTTCGAATACATTCGAGGTCACCGGATTTCCGGACAGGGCCTCCCAAGTGGCATTGCCCACGAAGTTCGCGACGTTCTGGGTGGGGATCACATCGACATGGTGGCCGGCTTCGCGCAGCAAGCGCAGCAGGAGCACGGACTTGTAGGCGGCGATGCCAGCTGAAACGCCTAGGACAATTCGCTTCACGAAGTACTTCCTCGAGGATTCGGTGCGGTGATGAGGTGCGTGGAAAAGGGGCTTAACGAAAAAGAAGGCGCCCGCTGGGGGCGCCGACTTTCCGATTAGTCCTCGATGGCCTCGGCCGGAGTGACCTTCAGCAGGCTGTCATCCAGCTCGCGCAAGGCTATGGTCAGGGGCTTCTCGTTCAGCTTGGTTTCCACCAGCGGGCCGACGTACTCGAACAGGCCTTCGTTGAGCTGCGCGTAGTAGGCGTTGATCTGGCGTGCGCGCTTGGCCGAGTTCAGCACAATGGCGTACTTCGAGTCGTTGGTCTCAAGCAACGAGTCGATCGATGGGTTGATGATTCCCTCTGGGTTGGACACAGGACTCCCTATTTGTCGTTCTTTAGCCCCATGAGGGCTACAAGCTCTTCGGCGGCACGTGCTACATCGTCGTTGACGATGGTCACGTCGAATTCTGATTCCGCTGCAAGTTCTAGTTTAGCGGTTTCCAGGCGGCGCTGCTGTTCCTCGGCCGTTTCAGTGCCGCGTCCCACAAGCCGGCGCACCAATTCGTCCCACGATGGCGGGGCGAGGAAGACGAATTTTGCCTCGGGCATCGACTCCTTGACCTGGCGCGCACCCTGCAGATCGATTTCCAGCAGGACCTTCTTGCCCTGTGCCACTGCATTTTCAACCGTGGAGCGAATCGTGCCGTAGCTGTTCTGGCCATGGACGACAGCCCATTCCAGCATCTGGCCTTCCTCAACCAGGGTTTGGAAGCGCTCGGGGCCCACGAAGAAGTAGTGGACTCCATCCTGCTCCCCCGGCCGGGCGTTGCGGGTCGTTGCCGACACCGAGAGCCAGACATCTGGATAGTTATCGCGGATGTAGGTAGAGACGGTGCCCTTGCCTACTGCCGTGGGGCCGGCTAGAACAGTTACCGACGCTGCGGTCATTGACTACACTTTCGTTTTTGGCGGGCTTTGCTTGAAGTGCTCGGTGATTGCGGTGCGCTGCTTGCGTCCCAGTCCGCGCAGACGGCGGGATGGGGAAATGCCAAGTCGCTCCAGCAAGTTTGCCGCGCGTACTTCACCTACGCCCGGTACCGATTCCAGAAGGTCCATGACACGCATGCGTCCCACGGCTTCATCTTCGTATACCAAGTCTAGTACCTCGGTGATGGAAATTTTTCCGGCACTGAACTCCGCCTTGATTTCTGCACGACGAGTGCGTGCGGCGAGTGCTTTGGCGCGGGCCCGGATACGATCTTCGTCAGAGAGTTCTCGCAGTACCATCGTTCAGCCATCCTTCAGTTGTAGTGGACTAAGGCTTATGTTGAGAAACATAGCGAGGTAACGCTGCTTTTGCAAGACTAAACGCGTTGTGGCTACTAGAAACTCTAATAGCCACAACGCGCCAATGCCACTTATTCGAATTTTTTGCTAGCTAGCTGCCAGCAATTCGTCCCGGACCCTCAGGGCCTTGTCGCGAAGCGCGGTCTTGTCCGGCCCCGCTTTGAGGATGTCCCGGCTGCTCGTGCCCAGCACTTGGCCATAGCTGGAGGCGAATGACTTGGCAATATCAGCTGCCGTGGCGCCTTGCGCGCCAAGTCCCGGTGTGAGCAGCGGAGCCTTGGAGGTCGCTAGATCGATTCCGAGCTTGGCCGGCGCATCGCCGATGGTGGCGCCGACGACCAAACCGACATGACCTAAATCTTCTGCACCTGAATTTTCTGCAGTGACTTGGTCAATAATCGTTTTAGCAACAGAGTTTTCTCCGCCGACATGCTGCACAGACGGCCCCTCCGGGTTGGAAGTCAGCCCGAGAACGAACACTCCCCTGCCGGTGGCAGCAGCCAAATCCAGTGCCGGTCGCAGCGACTCGTAGCCTAGATATGGGCTCAAGGTCACCGCGTCTGAGGCCAGCGGGGAAGCGTCATCGAGCCATGCGGTCGCGTACGCGGCCATGGTCGAACCGATATCCCCGCGCTTGGCGTCGGCCAGCGTGAGCAGCCCGGCGGCCTTCGCGGCGCTCAAGGTGTCCTCCAGCGCGGCAAATCCCTTGGACCCGAAGCGCTCGTACAGGGCGACCTGGGGCTTGAGTATTGCCGCCGCACCGGCCATCGCTTCCACGACTGCCAGTGAGAAAGATCGCACGCCATCTGCGGTATTCTCCAGCCCCCAGGCTTCCAGCAGCGCCGGGTGCGGATCAATCCCCACGCACAGCGGGCCGGAAGCCTGCATGGCCGAACGAAGCCGCTGGCCGAATGGAATCGGCTCAGGCATTGCGTGCCGCGTTCAGATTGGCATCGTGCACCTGCAAGCTGGTGACATCCCACTCGTACTCGCGCAGGGCATCGATTGCCTGGACGGAGGCGTTGAATTCCGCAACGGTGGTGATCACCGGGGTGCCGACCGAGGTCGCGGCGGCGCGGATCTCGTAGCCGTCGCCACGCGCATCCGAACCCGACGGGGTGTTCAGGATCAGGCCGATCTGGCCGGCCACGATCAGGTCGACGATGGACTCTCCGCCTTCGTGCAGCTTGCCCACCACCTGGGTCGGGATGCCGTTGCGGCGCAGCACCTCGGCGGTGCCGCCGGTGGAGATGATCTCGAAGCCGTTGTCGGACAGGTGCTTGACCGGCATCACGATCGAGCGCTTGTCGCGGTTGGTGACCGAGACGAACACCTTGCCGGCGGTGGGCAGCGGGTTGTTCGCCGCGGCCTGCGACTTGGCGAAGGCGGTATCGAAATACTTGTCGAAGCCCATGACCTCGCCGGTGGAGCGCATTTCAGGGCCGAGCAGCGAGTCGACGACCTTGCCTTCCGGGGTGCGGAAGCGGGCGAACGGCATGACAGCTTCCTTCACCGCGATGGCCGCGGCTTCCGGCAGGTGCGCGCCGTCGCCGGTGGCCGGCAGGTAGCTGCCGCGCAGCTCTGCCAAGGTCTTGCCGACGCCGATCAGCGCGGCGACCTTGGACAGCTGCACGCCGGTGGCCTTCGAGGTGAACGGCACGGTACGCGAAGCACGCGGGTTCGCCTCGATCACGTACAGGATGTCGCTGGCCAGCGCGAACTGGATGTTGATCAGGCCGCGCACGCCCACGCCTTCGGCGATCGCACGGGTGGCCTGCTTCACGCGCTCGCGCACATCGGGGCCCAGGGTGATCGGAGGCAGGGTGCAGGCCGAGTCGCCGGAGTGGATGCCGGCTTCCTCGATGTGCTCCATGATGCCGCCGACGTACAGGTCGGTGCCGTCGAACAGGGCGTCGACGTCAATCTCGATGGCGTCTTCCAGGAAGCGGTCAACCAGGACCGGGTGGTCCACGGTGATCTCGGTGGCGTTGGTGATGTAGCGCTCGAGGTTGGCTTCGTCGTACACGATCTCCATGCCGCGGCCGCCCAGCACGTAGGACGGGCGGACCAGCACCGGGTAGCCGATGGAGTCGGCGATGGCCTTGGCCTCGGCGAAAGACACGGCGGTGCCGTTCTTCGGCGCGATGAGCCCGGCGTTGTCCAGCACCTGCTGGAAGGCGCCGCGGTGCTCGGCCAGGTCGATGGCTTCCGGCGAGGTGCCCAGGATCGGCACGCCGGCGGCCTTCAGCTCGGCGGCGAGCTTCAGCGGGGTCTGGCCCCCGAGCTGGACGAACACGCCCAGCACGCCGCCGGTTTCCTCTTCGGCGTGGATGACCTCGAGCACGTCTTCCAGAGTCAGCGGCTCGAAGTAGAGGCGGTCGGAGATGTCGTAGTCGGTGGAGACGGTCTCCGGGTTGCAGTTGACCATCACGGTCTCGTAGCCCTCGGCGCGCAGCGCCATCACCGCGTGCACGCAGGAGTAGTCGAACTCGATGCCCTGGCCGATGCGGTTCGGGCCCGAGCCGAGGATGATGACCGACTTCTTCTCGTGGCGTCCCAGTTCGGTTTCTTCATCGTACGAGGAGTACATGTACGGGGTGAACGCCTCGAACTCGGCCGCGCAGGTGTCCACGGTCTTGTAGACCGGGCGCACGCCCAGCGCGTGGCGGATGCCGCGGATAACAGCCTCGGACTTGCCGGTGAGCTGGGCCAGCTGCGCATCGGAGAAGCCGTGGCGCTTGGCTTCGCGCAGCACGTGCTCGGGCAGGTGCTTGTTCGCGGCCACCAGCTGCGCGACCTCGTTGATCAGCTGCAGCTGGTCCAGGTACCACGGGTCGATCGCGGTGGTCTCGAACAGCTTCTCGATGGACACGCCGGAGAACAGCAGGCGCTGGACCAGCGAGAGGCGTTCGGTCGAGCCCTTCACGATCGAGGCCAGCACTGCTTCGTGCTCGGCTTCCGGGATCGGCTCGAAGGACAGCTCGGAGCCCTTCTGCTCCAGGGAGCGCAGCGCCTTCTGCAGCGCCTCGGTGAAGTTGCGGCCCAGGGCCATCGCTTCGCCGACCGACTTCATGGTGGTGGTCAGGGTCTTGTCCGCGGCCGGGAACTTCTCGAAGGCGAAGCGCGGGACCTTCACGACCACGTAGTCCAGGGCCGGCTCGAAGGAAGCCGGGGTCTTCTGGGTAATGTCGTTCGGGATCTCATCCAGGGTGTAGCCCACGGCCAGCTTGGTGGCGATCTTCGCGATCGCGAAGCCGGTGGCCTTGGAAGCCAGCGCGGAGGAACGCGAAACGCGCGGGTTCATCTCGATGACCACGACGCGGCCGGTTGCCGGGTCGATGGCGAACTGGATGTTGCAGCCGCCGGTGTCCACGCCAACTTCGCGGATGACCGCGATGGAGATGTCGCGCAGCTTCTGGTATTCGCGGTCGGTCAGGGTCATCGCCGGGGCGACGGTGATCGAGTCGCCGGTGTGCACGCCGACCGGATCGAAGTTCTCGATGGAGCACACGACCACGACGTTGTCGTTTTTGTCGCGCATCATCTCCAGCTCGTACTCCTTCCAGCCCAGGATCGACTCCTCCAGGAGCACCTCGGTGGTTGGCGAGTACTGCAGGCCGGCGCCGGCGATGCGGCGTAGGTCCTCCGGGTTGTAGGCCATGCCCGAGCCCAGGCCGCCCATGGTGAACGACGGGCGCACGACCACCGGGTAGTTCAGCTCCTCGACGGCGGCGAAGGCCTCGTCCAGGGTGTGCACGATGACCGAGCGGGCCGATTCGGCGCCGCAGCGCTCGACGACGCCCTTGAACTTCTCGCGGTCCTCGCCCAGCTCGATGGCTTCGATGTTCGCGCCGATCAGCTCGACATCGTACTTCTGAAGGGCGCCGGACTTGTCGAGCGCGATCGCGGTGTTCAGCGCGGTCTGGCCACCCAGGGTCGGCAGGATCGCATCCGGGCGTTCCTTGGCGATGATCTTCTCGACGACCTCGGGGGTGATCGGCTCGACGTAGGTGGCGTCGGCGAATTCCGGGTCGGTCATGATGGTGGCCGGGTTGGAGTTGACCAGGATGACCCGCAGGCCCTCCTCCTTCAGCACGCGCAGAGCCTGGGTGCCGGAATAGTCGAACTCGGCGGCCTGGCCGATGACGATCGGACCCGAACCGATGACGAGAACTGATTTCAGATCGGTGCGCTTAGGCATTACTTGCTGTCCTTTTCTGCGGCGGAATCCAACGCGGTCATGAAGCGGTCAAAGAGGTAGGCGGCATCGTGGGGGCCGGATGCGGCCTCTGGGTGGTACTGCACGGAAAAGGCCGGGATGTCCAGGCAGGACAGGCCCTCGACCACGTGGTCGTTCAGCGAGTAGTGCGAGACCTCGACCTTGCCGAAGCGCTCGACCGGCGCGGTGACGGAGCCTTCGATCGGCGCGTCGACGGCGAAGCCGTGGTTCTGGCTGGTGATTTCCACGCGGCCGGTGGCCTTGTCCATCACCGGCTGGTTGATGCCGCGGTGGCCGAAGCGCAGCTTGTAGGTGTCGAAGCCCAGCGCGCGGCCCAGGATCTGGTTGCCGAAGCAGATGCCGAAGTACGGAATGCCGGCGTCGAGCACCGAGCGCACCAGTTCCACCTGCGCGGTGGCGGTGGCGGGGTCGCCCGGGCCGTTGGAGAAGAAGACGCCTTCGGCGCCGGTGGCCTTGATGTCCTCAAGGGTGGCGTTGTACGGCAGCACGTGCACGCGCAGGCCGCGCTCGGCCAGGCGGTGCGGGGTCATCGACTTCATGCCCAGGTCGATGGCGGCGACGGTGTGCTTGGGCTCGCCGGTGTAGCCGTGGTCGGCCGGCTCGACGAGGTAGGCGGTGTCCACCGAGACCTCGGCGGAGATGTTACGCCCTGCCATTGACGGCTGCGCCTTGACCAGTTCCACCAGTTCGGCCTCGGACTTCGCGGCGTCGTCGCCGGAGAAGATGCCGGACTTCATGGCGCCGGCGTCGCGCAGGTGGCGGGTCAGGGCGCGGGTGTCCACGCCCTGGATGCCGACAATGCCGTACTCGACAAGGTCCTCGTCCAGGGTGCGCTCGCTGCGCCAGTTGCTCGGACGGCGGGCGGCGTCGCGCACCACATAGCCGGCGGCCCACATGCGGGTGGATTCCGGATCCTCGGAGTTCACGCCGGTGTTGCCGATGTGTGGGAAGGTCTGCACGATGATCTGGTGCGCGTAGGACGGGTCAGTCAGGGTTTCCTGGTAGCCGGTCATGCCGGTGGTGAAGACTGCTTCACCCAGGGTGGTGCCCACGGCGCCATAGCTGCGTCCGCGGAAGATGCGGCCATCTTCGAGTACCAACACGGCTGGTAGGTTGCTCAGGGAATTCACTTATTTGTCTCCTGCTCGGCTTACGTCGTCGTGCGACGCCAGCAACTGATAAATCTTGGGGGTGTCCTCGTGGTAGCGGGGACGGAATCCGGTGTCGAAGGTGAAGCCGTCCTTGTTCCAGGTGATGACGATCAGGCCGTTCTTCTCCACGACCTTGCCGATCATCCCGCTGCTGCGCTTGACCTCTTCGTAGTGCTCCCACGGGATGTGCACGTCGCGCGCTCCGGAACGGATCAGGTGCACGCCTTCGCTGCCAAGCTCCAAGGTGGCGTTGGTGCGCACGCCGAGCTCATACACGGCAATGCGGTCCAGCCAGTCGTCGAATTTCGTGGTGACCACGTACATGCCGTCGAAGCTGTGCTCCACTTGGTCGGCGAACTCCTCATACGGCTCGGGAATCGCCGATTGCCGGGCCTTGAGGTTGCGCCAGCCCAGCAGGATCAGCGTCACGGCAACGACGACCGCGACGATCGTCCAGATGAGCGGCTGAAGTGCTCCCTCAGGCATTGATCGACCTCGGGGTTGCCAGCTGGCCATCGAGCACGGTGGCGTGCCCGTGGAAGAAGGTGGCGCGCACCGATCCGGGCAGCTCCATGCCGGCGAACGGCGAGTTGCGGCCCTTGGTGGCCATGGCTGCCGGGTCGACGATCCAGCGGGCTGCCGGATCCACCAGGGTGAGGTTGGCCGGCTCGCCCACCGCGATCGGGCGGCCCTGGTCGGCGACGCGGCCGATCTGCGCGGGCACCTCGGAGGTGATGCGCGCGACGTCAGCCCAGCCCATCAAGCCGGTGTCGACCAGCGTGTGCTGCACGATCGACAGCGCGGTCTCCAGCCCGGTCATGCCCATGGCCGCCGCGCCCCACTCGCAGTCCTTGGCTTCGGACGGGTGAGGGGCGTGGTCGGTGCCGATCACGTCGATGGTGCCGTCGGCGACGCCGGCGCGCAGCGCCATCACGTCTTCCTCGCGGCGCAGCGGCGGGTTGACTTTGAACACCGGGTCGTAGGTGCGGACTTTCTCGTCGGTGAGCAGCAGGTGGTGCGGGGTGACCTCCGCGGTGACCTGGATGCCGCGGGCCTTGGCCCAGCGGATGATCTCCACCGAGCCGGCGGTGGACACATGGCAGATGTGCAGCCGCGCTCCGACATGCTCGGCCAGCAGCACATCGCGGGCGATGATCGATTCCTCAGCGACCGCAGGCCAGCCGGGCATGCCCAGGATCGAGGAGACTTCGCCCTCGTTCATCTGGGCGCCTTCGGTCAGCCGCGGTTCCTGGGCGTGCTGGGCGATGACTCCGTCAAAGGCCTTCACGTATTCCAGGGCGCGGCGCATCAGCAGCGGGTCGAAGACGCAGATGCCGTCGTCGGAGAACATCTTCACCGCGGCACGGGAATCGGCCATCGCGCCGATTTCGCTCAGCTGCTTGCCGGCCAGGCCGACGGTGACCGCACCGACCGGGCGGACATCCACCCAGCCGGCCTTGCGGCCCAATTCGTAGACCTGTTCGACGACGCCGGCGGTGTCGGCCACCGGGGTGGAGTTGGCCATCGCGTGCACGGCGGTGTAGCCGCCGCGGGCGGCTGCCTGCGAACCGGTTTCCACGGTTTCGGCGTCTTCGCGGCCCGGTTCGCGCAGGTGGGTATGGGTGTCGACCAGGCCCGGCAACAGCACCAGGTCCGTCGCATCGATCACCTGCGCGTCGCCGGCGTCGGCGATGGTGCCCAGCTGGGCGATCTTGCCGTCGGCGATGAGCACGTCGGCAGGTTCGCCGCCGAGGATGGAGGCCTGCTTGATCAAGTAGTTCATGGTTTCTTCCTTCAGATCAGGTCGCCGGAGAGGAGCATGTAGAGGCTGGCCATGCGCACGGCCACGCCATTGGTGACCTGGTCGAGCACGGTGGAGCGCGGCGAGTCCGCGGCGGCCGAGGAGATCTCCAGGCCGCGGTTCATCGGACCCGGGTGCATGATCAGGGTTTCGGCGCCCGAAGCGTCCAATTCCGCCAGGCGCGCATCGTCCAGTCCCCAGTAGCGCGAGTATTCGCGGGGGTTCGGGAAGTAGGCGGCATTCATCCGCTCACCCTGCACGCGCAGCATCATCAGCGCGTCGACGCCCTTGGCGATCACCTCGTCCAGGTCGTAGCTGATGGTGCACGGCCAGGATCCGGCGCCGACCGGCAGCAGGGTCGGAGGGGCGACCATCGTGACTTCGGCACCGAGGGTGTTCAGCAGCCACAGGTTGGAGCGGGCGACACGGCTGTGCAGGATGTCGCCGACGATCGCGACCTTCAGCCCGTCCAGGCCGCGGCCTGCCGGGCTGGTGCCCTCGCGCAGCGCCACCTGGCGGCGCAGGGTGAAGGCGTCGAGCAGCGCCTGGGTGGGGTGCTCATGCGTGCCGTCGCCGGCGTTGACGATCGGCAGCCCGATCCAGTCGGTGGCCGCCAGCCTGGCGGGGGCACCGGAATCCGGGTGGCGGATGACTACCGCGTCGGCTCCGATCGCCAGCAGGGTCTGCGCGGTGTCCTTCAGCGACTCGCCCTTGGATACGCTCGATCCCTTGGCCGAGAAGTTGATGACGTCAGCGCTCAGGCGCTTGGCGGCGGCCTCGAAGGAAATCCGGGTCCGGGTGGAGTCCTCGAAGAACAGATTCACCACGGTGCGCCCGCGCAGGGCCGGCAGCTTCTTGATCTGACGGGTTCCCGATTCCCGCATCTCTTCGGCGACATCCAGGATGGCGATGGCTTCGTCGCGGGTCAGATCCGCGGTGGAGAGCAGGTGCTTCATGCGGCGCCCTCGATCACTACTTCGTTGGTGCCATCGATTTCTGCCAGGTGCACGCGCACCTTTTCGCTCTTCGCGGTCGGCAGGTTCTTGCCCACATGATCAGCGCGGATCGGCAGTTCGCGATGCCCGCGGTCAACCAGCACCGCCAGGCGCACGGTGCGCGGGCGTCCCCAGTCGGCCAGGGCGTCCAGAGCGGCGCGGATGGTGCGCCCGGAATAGAGCACGTCGTCGACCAGTACGACAACCTTGCCCTCGATGCCGCCTGCTGGAAGGCGCGTCGGCGCCGGGGTGCGGGTGGTGGAGTGGCGCAGATCGTCGCGGTACATGGTGATGTCGAGCTGGCCTACCAGCGATGCCGGGTCGAGATTGCCATCGGCGGTGGCTGCGATGCGGGCTGCCAGGCGCTGGGCCAGCGGGAATCCGCGGCTGGGAATGCCAAGGAGGACCAGGTCGTCGGTGCCCTTGTTGGCCTCGATGATTTCGTAGGCTACGCGAGTGAGTACACGTTCGATGTCGTCGCCGGTTAATACCGTGCGCGCGGCATCTGGCACTGAATTCTCATCCATGCTGTGCATCTCTCCCTTCTCCGCCTCACGGGACGGGATTTAAAGGAATATTGCTAACCCAAATTATCACGAGCGCGAGGCGATTCCCTAGCGGAAACCTATGCATGACACTGAATAGGGCATGGGATCGGTCACAAAGATGCATCTGACGGTTCTCGCCAAGGGGCAGAATCACGCAGAACCCGTAAACCGACCCAGCCGCAGGCACGGCAGGTGTTGCGATCGACACACGCACTAAGCGGCCAGGACCGCTGGAAGCGTGCTGCGCTATTGGCCCACCCTGCCGTCGAAGCATTCGCGCAGCAGGTCTGCATGCCCGCTGTGCCTGGCGTACTCCTCGATGCGGTGGACCATCAGGTCGCGGATGATCACCTGCTCGCGTCCTGCGCGCTGGCCGAGGTCTTCGAAGCCGGCCAGCAGGCGGTCGGTGGCATCTTGCTCTCCATGCAGGATGCGCAGCGCCTGGGATACCTGGGCGGGATCCGGGCGCACCGTTTCGAAGTCGGATCCCGCCGGCCCGTAGATCATGCCGGCAGGCTCTCCCGCGGTGATCCAGTTGCGCCGGTCCCGCTCGACTTCGCCGAGCTGGCGCAGCAGGCCCAGCAGGCTGAGCGTGGAGGGCGGGACCGGGCGCGAGGTAATCTGGGCCGCGTCCAGGCCCTGGCATTCGAGTTCGATGGTGAGCCGATAGTCGCGCAGGTAGCGTACGCAGGTGGCCCGCTGCACGCCGGGTCGTCCCCTGCTTCCCGCGGATCCTGGTCGAGATCAAGTCACATGTCCGGCACGATCACCGATTTGCTCCAGCGTTCGGGCTTCTGGCTGATGCACCCTAGCCTCGCCGTCGCACGCCCCGCGGGCAATGGCTGCACAAAAAAGCCCGGGCCGGAACCCCTTTGTGGGGTTCCGGCCCGGGCTCGGAAACGTGAGGATCGAATTAGTCGACCAGGGTGTCCTTGACGCTCTGGATGCGGCCCAAAACGCCATTGACGAACTCCGGCGATTCATCGGTGGACAATTCCCGCACGTTCACCACAGCTTCGGCCACGGCGACAGCGTCGGGAACGTCATCGTTGTACAGCAGCTCCCACACGCCGATGCGCAGTGCGCTGCGGTCAACAGCTGGCATGCGCTCGATGGTCCAGTCCTTGACGTAGCTTTCGAGAACTTCGTCAATGCGGGCCAGGTGGGCGGTCACGCCTTCGATGATCGCCAGCGAGTACTCGTTGAGTACGATGTCCGAGTTTTCCCGTCGTGCGATGGCCACGGCCAGCGGATCTGCATCGCGGGCCTCGGCTTCGAACAGGAACTCAAGGGCTCGGCGGCGGGCTTTGGCGCGGGCTCTCACTAGTTGACACGACCCAGGTAATCGCCGGTGCGAGTGTCAACCTTCACCTTGGTGTTCTGCTCGACGAACAGCGGCACCTGGATTTCCTTGCCGGTTTCCAGGGTTGCCGGCTTGGTGCCAGCCGAGGAGCGGTCGCCCTGCAGGCCCGGCTCGGTGTAGGTGATTTCCAGAACGACCGATGCCGGCAGTTCCAGGTACAGCGGGCTGCCGTCGTACATGGCGATGGTCAGGTTCTGGTTCTCCAGCAGGAAGCCAGCGGCGTCGCCAACGGTGGCGCCGGGAACGGTGAGCTGGTCGTAGTCTTCCAGGTTCATGAAGACGTAGTCTTCGCCATCCTGGTAGAGGTATTGGTAATCTCGGCGGTCAACGGTGGCCAGTTCGATCTTGGTGCCTGCGTTGTAGGTCTTGTCCAGGACCTTGCCGGACATGACGTTGCGCATCTTGGTGCGCACGAATGCGCCGCCCTTGCCTGGCTTGACGTGCTGGAAGTCAATGATGGTCCAGAGCTGGCCATCGATCTTGATGACCTGTCCATTCTTGATGTCAGTTGTATCCGCCACGTTTCCTCAATCCTCTATTTTCGCCAGCGACAGCCGGCATTATCAAAAATCCATGTTCAAGTTTACCCTACGCGCCGTGGGGCACAAAGGGTTGGGCACGGTGGCGCGCATTACTGCGCGGCGCGTTTCTCGGCGATTTGCATGCAGGTGCTGGCCGCGTTGACCAGGTATGCGTCGTCGTCCAACTCGATGCGCAGCTCCAGGGCCTTGCGGAATCGGGTGGCCGCCGCCTTGTAGTCGCCCTTCGCGAAAAAGGAAAGGCCTGCATGGTAGTGCATCAGCGGCTCGTACGCGGTGCCGGCGAATTCCTCGGCCAGCTTGCGCAGGCGGTTGATGGCGCGATCGAAGTCGCCCTGCATGCGGGTCAGCTCGGTGTCCAGGACGCGCAGGTGGGCGTTGGTCGGATCGACGAAACGCGATTCCGCGATCAGCTCGCCGGCCTTGGCCAGCTCGCCACGGGCGAGCAGCACCATTACCTGGTCGGTGGGCGAACCGACCAGCAGCTGCTGCTCGGCGGCCGCCTCGTCAGCGATGTAGGGCTTGAGCGTCTCGGGATCGATCAGCACGCCTTCAACAGCTGTGCCGACACCCTCGCGGTTGACCGATGCGACGTCAATGGCGTATGCGGTGTAGTCGACCATGTGCTTACTCCCCGATTTCCTGGTAGGCGGCGAAGAGCAACGAGTTATCAGGGACTTCGTAGATACGCGGCTTGCCGATTTCTTCCAGCACGACGAAGCGCAGCTGGCTGCCGCGGGCCTTCTTGTCGCGCTTCATGCCATCGAGCAGCGCCGCCCAGCGGTCGTTGCGGTAGGTGGTCGGCAACCCGAGGGACTTCAGGATCGCGACGTGGCGGTCGGCCACTGCGTCGGAGGTGTAGCCCACCGAGCGGCCCAGTTCGGCGGCGAAGGCCAGGCCGATGGACACGGCTGCGCCATGGCGCATCTGGTAGCGCTCGGCCAGCTCGATGGCGTGGGCCAGGGTGTGGCCGTAGTTCAGGAATTCGCGGTCGCCGGATTCCTTCAAATCCCGCGAGACCACGTCGATCTTCACGGCGATGGTTCGCTCGACCAGCTCGCGCAGGCGATCGCTGGCGGGATCGACGGCATCGGCCGGATCCTCTTCGATCAGCTCCAGGATGCGCTCGTCGGCGATGAAGCCGCATTTGACGATTTCAGCCATGCCGGTAACCAGCTCGTTCTTCGGCAAGGTGGCCAGCGCGTCGAGGTCGGCGAGCACCGCGGCCGGCGGGTGGAAGGCGCCGACGAGGTTCTTGCCCTCGGCGGTGTTGATCCCTGTCTTGCCGCCCACGGCAGCGTCGACCATGGCCAGCAGCGAGGTGGGAATATGGATAACCTTCACGCCGCGCAGCCAGGTGGCCGCGACGAATCCTGCCACGTCGGTGACGGCCCCGCCGCCCACTGAGAGCACAGCATCGGAGCGGGTGAAGTCGTTCTTGCCCAGCACTTCCCAGCAGAAGGAGGCAACCTGGATGTGCTTGCCTTCTTCGGCATCCGGAATTTCCGCGGTCAATGCTTCCAAGCCTGACTTCGCCAGTTCGTCGCGAACCACGTCACCGGTGACGCGCAGGGCTCGCGGGTGGATGACCAGGACCTTCTTGACCGCGGGGCCAAGCAGGTCGGGCAGTTGGCCCAAGAGGCCGTTGCCGACCATGACGGGGTACGACTCCGCGGGGGTGCTTCCGGTGACCTTCATGGTGGTCGGTGCGATAGGCATCAGTCTAGCTTCCTCCTGATGGTGGTGATTTTTTCTAGCGTACGCGTGAGCCCGGCCAGAAGTTGCATCTCGTGAGGCTAATCACAGCCCCTCCAGCTGCGGCAACACCTCGTCGAGAATTTGCGAAACGGACTTTCCATCCACGAGAACATGCACGTCAGCGAGCATTTCATAAATTGGACGGCGCTTTTCGTAAACGGCGATCCAGCTCTTGAGGGCTTCGTCACCAGCCAGCAGCGGGCGGTGCCCGTCGCCCTTGATGCGCTCGGCGGCAGCCTGTTCGCCGAGTTCCAGGTAGATTACCGTGCCGCGCGAGAGCAGCTGCTGGTTCTCCTCGCGCAGCACCGCGCCGCCGCCGGTAGCGACCACGCCGGTGCGCAGCCGGCACAGCGCTTGGACTTCCAGGTCGCGGAAATGCGCTTCGCCATGCTCGGCGAAGATCTGCGCAATGGTTCCGTGGTGGGCGACGATGGCCGCGTCGGAATCCGCGAAGCTGGTAGAAAGGGCCGTGGCCAGTGACTTGCCCACGGTGGACTTGCCACTGGCCATCGGACCAATGAGGTAGATCATTGAAGCGTGCTTCCTAGACGCCGGTCGAACCCAGATTGCCCGGGATGCTGGCCAGGTAGGACTCGATATTGCGCTTGGTCTCGGCCACCGAATCGCCGCCGAACTTCTCCAGCAGGGACTGGGCCAGCACCAGGGCGACCATGGCCTCGGCGACCACGCCGGCAGCCGGCACGGCGCAGACATCCGAGCGCTGGTGGTGCGCGGTGGTGTCCTCGCCGGTGGCGGTGTCCACGGTGCGCAGGGCGCGGGGCACGGTGGCGATCGGCTTCATGGCGGCGCGCACGCGCAGCACCTCGCCGATGCTCATGCCGCCCTCGATGCCGCCGGCGCGGTTCGAGTTGCGCTTGATGCTGCCGTCTTCGGCGTGCACGATCTCATCGTGCGCAGCCGAACCGCGGCGCGCCGCGGTGGCGAATCCGTCGCCGACCTCGACGCCCTTGATGGCCTGGATGCCCATCAGGGCGGCGGCCAGGCGCGCGTCCAGGCGGCGGTCCCAGTGCACGTAGGAACCGATGCCCGGAGGCAGGTTGTAGGCCAGGACCTCGACGACGCCGCCCAGGGTCTCCCCTGCCTTGTGGGCGTCGTCGACCTCGGCGACCATGGCTACGCTGGTCTCGGGGTGGAAGCAGCGCAGCGGGTCGGCATCCAGGGCGGCGACATCGGCGGCTCCAGGCAGCGGCGCATCGGCCGGTGCGGCCACGGCGCCGACTGCCGTGGTGTGCGAGACGAGCTGGATGCCCAAATCACTGAGGAATCGGGAGGCCACCGTGCCTAGTGCGACGCGGGCCGCTGTTTCGCGGGCGCTGGCGCGCTCGAGGATCGGGCGGGCGTCCTCGAATCCGTACTTCTGCATGCCGGTGAAATCGGCGTGGCCCGGACGCGGGCGGGTCAGCGGCGCGTTGCGCGCCAGCGAGGCCAGCTCATCCAGATCCACCGGATCGGCGTTCATCACGCGTTCCCATTTGGGCCATTCGGTGTTGCCGATTTCGATGGCTACCGGGCCGCCCTGGGTCTTGCCATGGCGGACGCCACCAAGAAAGGTGACCTGGTCCTTTTCAAACTTCATGCGCGCGCCGCGGCCGTAGCCGAGACGGCGGCGCGCCAGTGCCTCCCGCACTGCTTCGCTATCCACCGATACTCCGGCGGGTAGGCCTTCAAGAATTCCAACGAGTGCCGGGCCATGCGATTCGCCCGCGGTCAACCAACGCAACATGTCATCTATTTTGCCATGACACGAACTGATTACTGGTGTCGGGCCAGACCCAAAGAGTCATACATCGCATTTGTGACGTCCGCTCGGCGCGATTCCTGCCAGGCTCCGGCACTGAAGAATCGCACTTGTTCCACGGCTTGGTGCACGAGCATGTGGATTCCGGAGATTACGGTGCCGCGCCAGGATTGCGCCAAGGCAGAGGGCCAGGGGTCGTAGGCGACATCCAGCAGGATGCCGCTGCCTGCGCCGATCACCGGCACCCAATCGTCGGCGGCACGCGGCGGCAGCGTGGAGAACACAAGCGGGATGCGGTTCAGCGTCGCGGCCAGCGCCGGGTCGATTCCCGAAATCTCGTGGACGGTCGTTTCCATCCCGAGCTGGTGGGCCAGATCGACGGCCCGGGAGGCCCGCGAGGTGGCACGCACGACAAGCTCCAGCTGGCTCACGCCGACTTCAGCGGCGGCCTCGATGGCTGCCAGCGCGGTGTTGCCCGAGCCCAGGATCATCGCCTGCGCGCACTGGTCGAGCCCGAAATCGGCGAGGGCCTGGACCAGGCCGTCGACGTCGGTGTTTTCCCCGTAGAGGGTGCCGTCGTCGCGGACCACGATGGTGTTCAGCGCGCCGAGGCGCTGCACCCGTGCGGACAGGTCGTCCATGAATGGCACGAACGCATCCTTCAGCGGCATGGTCACCGAGCAGCCGGTCCAGTTGCCTGCGCGCAGCGCGGCTGCATGCCCGGCAGCCTGGCCCGGTTCCATGTCGATCGCGCTGTAGCTGATCGGCGCGCCGAGCAGCTGGTAGGCGGCGCGGTGCAGCACTGGAGACTTGGAATGGCTGATGGGGTGGCCGAGGACGGCTGCCTGCTTCATTTTCTTCATGGACTTCCTGCTGGTAATTGCCCGGCCCTGGGGGCGGCAACGCGTCTTTCGTTCGCGGGCTTGCGCTAGCAGACGTCTGGATGCTTGTCGCACCAGGCATCGAATTCGGCCTTGTACCGCTGGTGCTCTTCGTAGGTCGAGGCGAACTTGGTCTCGCCGGTTTCGATGTTGACGGTCACCCAGTAGTAGTAGCCGTTGTCTTCCGGATTAGCGGCGGCCTCGATCGCGGGATTCGCTGGCGAGCCGATCGGAGTTGGCGTCAGGCCCTTATGGACGTAGGTGTTGTATTTGTTCGACGCGTCCTGCTTCTCCTGCTGGCTGAACTGCAGCGAGTAGCGGCCCAGCCCGTAGATCACCGCGGAGTCGACCTGCAGCAACCCGTGGGTTTCACGGTTGCCCGGATCCAGCCGGTTCTCGATCGCTCCGGCGACCGTGGCGTAGTCCGGGGTGCGCGCCTCCGCCTGCAGGATCGAGGCGATCTTCAGGATGCGGTAGCCCTCGTCGAGGTCGGTAATGCCCGCCTGTTCCAGGGAAACCTTGGTGGCCTTGACCAGCTCGGCCAGCACTTCTTTGGCGCTGGTTTCCAACGGGAAGCGGTACTCCCCCGGGTGCAGCCAGCCTTCGAGGTTCGTCACCGAGTCGGGCAGGCCGAACTCCTGCGGCTTGCTGGCCAGCGCCTGCAGGTCCTTCTCCTTCAAGCCCGAGCCCTTGGCGATCTCCTTGAGCGCGGCATCCATGCGCATATTGGCCTTCAACGCGAAATAGAAGACCTTGTCCGGACGCTGGTTGATGAGGATCTCGGCCGCGTCGGCTGCTGGCATCTGCTTCTTGAGCAGGTAGGTGCCGGGGTGGATGAGCCTGTTTTCGGCTTCGGAGTCGGCGACGGCGTCGGAGAACAGGCCATCGTCGGAGACGACGTCGAGCTCTTCGAGCTTGCGCGAAATGATGTTCACGCCCCAGCCATCTTCCACGGTGAATTCCACGGTGGCCCCGCCCGGGCCCGGGTAATCGTCGGGGTTAAACTGCTTGAGCAGGGACTTGATGAAGAAGACCGAGCCGGAGACCACCAGCGCGAAGATCAGCACGGTGGCCAGCATCACCAGGTTGCGCTTGCGCTTGGTGCGCTTGCGCCGCTGGGCCTTGTGGGCCGCGGCTTGCTCGTCCCGGGGTTCGTCGCCAAAGACTGGCGCCGGTCGCTCGGCGGGTGCTTCTTCGGTGTAGTCCTGATCCTGGGGGCCTGCAGGCTCAGCGGATTCCGGTATCTCGGAGTCGGCGGCCGCTTGGGCGGGGAGGAACCTGGTGTGGGTGTCTTCCCCGCCCGAAGCGTTGGGTACCGCGGTGGCCGCTAGCGATTCGCGGTAGTGCTCGGCGCCGGCCAGTTCCGGTTCAGAGGGTTGTGCGATCGGCACGCCAATTCCGGCGGCAAAGCGTTCATATAGCGCGCGATGCGTTTCGCGTTGCCGTTCGTGGCGGGCTTCTTCTCGCATCAACTCTCATCTCTCGGGTCGTTGTGGAGCACTAGCGGTGGTGGGCTAGCGCAGCACAATCCGGCTGGCTTGCACGCGGACATTGTTACGTCGCATTTCCAGCACTTGCTGCAGGATCTCGGTGGCTGCGACCTGGTCGACCACCTTGCGGTGCTCTGCCATCTTCTTGCCCGAGGCGTGCAACGACCGATGCGCGTTGACGGTGCTCAGGCGTTCGTCGACCAGGAAAACCTCAAGCTCGATATTAGCGTCTGCGGCTTCTTCCGCCAAGGCAATCGCGTAGTCACGTGCCATTTTGGTGGATTCGGTCGAGTTGCCGGCCAGCGATTTCGGCTCCCCGACGAAGACCTCGGTGACGCCGCGATCGGCAATAATCCGCAAGAGCATCCGCAGATCCGAATTCTTCTTCGCATCCCTGCGCAGGGTCATCACCGGAGCGGCGAGGATTCCCGAGGGATCGGATGCGGCGACGCCGACGCGGGCCAGGCCCACGTCGACGCCGAGTGCGGCATTAGCCATTGGCCAGTGCCGCCTGGATGGCAGCCAGCGCGTCGTCGATCTTCGACGCGTCCTGGCCGCCGCCCTGAGCCATGTCGTCCTTGCCGCCGCCACCGCCGCCGAGCACGCCGGTTGCGGTGCGGACCAAGGCGCCGGCCTTGAAGCCGTTGGCGCGGGCCTCCTCATTGGTGACCGCCAGCACCAGCGGACGGCCGTTGGACACGCCGATCAGCACGATGACTGCGGCTTCGGAGCCCAGCTTGCCCCGCAGATCCAGCGCCATGGTGCGCAGCGCATCGGCGGAGTCGACTTCTCCGGCGTTGTGCGCCAGCAGGCGGGTGCCGCCGATGGTGACGACCTTCTGCAGCAGCGCCGCGGACTGGGCCAGCATTGCCTGGCTCTTCAGTTCGGCAATCTGCTTCTCAGCGGCCTTGAGCTTGGCAACGGTGTCGTTGACGCGCTCGGAGACCTGGCTGGATGGTACGCGGAACAGGCCGGAGAGCTCGGAGACCAGGGCGCGCTCGGCGGCACCATGGCGGAAGGCTTCCATGCCCACCAGCGCCTCGACGCGGCGGTTGCCCGAACCCACCGAAGCTTCGGAGAGCAGTGTCAGCTGGCCGATGCGGGCGGTGGTGTCCACGTGGGTGCCGCCGCACAGTTCGCGCGACCATGCGCCGTTCATCTCCACCACGCGCACGTCGTTGGCGTACTTCTCGCCGAACAGGCTCATCGCGCCCAGCTTCTTCGCCTCGGACAGCGCCATCTCGTTGGTGATGACCTGGTGGTTGGCGGCGATGGCAAGGTTGACGACCTCTTCGACCTCGCTGCGCGCGGCAGCGGACAGCGCCTCGGCCCAGGAGAAGTCGAAGCGCAGGTAGCCTGCCTTGTTGAAGGAGCCGGCCTGGGTGGCGGTCGGGCCTAGCAGCTCGCGCAGGGCGGCATGCACCAGGTGGGTGGCCGAGTGCGCCTGCTCGCCGGAACGGCGGCGCACGGCATCGACCTGGGTGCGCACCAGTGCCTCGGCAGGCAGTTCGCCTTCGCGCACAATGACCTTGTGGACGCTCAGGCCCTTGACCGGGGCCTGCACGTCGGTGACTTCCAGCACGAATCCGTCGCCGGTGATCAGGCCGCTGTCGCCTGCCTGGCCGCCGGATTCGGCGTAGAACGGGGTTTCGTTGAGCACCAGGTCGATTTCCTGGCCCTGCTCGGCGAACGGCACGACCTGGCCATCGCGGATGATGCCGCGGATGGAGGATTCGCCTTCGAGGGTGTCGTAGCCGGTGAAGTGCACGTTGCCGGCCTCAGCCAGCATGTTGTACACCGACAGGTCTGCGTGGCCGGCCTTCTTGGCCTTGGCGTCTTTCTGGGCGCGGGTGCGCTGCTCGTTCATCAGTTCGCGGAAGCGCGACTCGTCGACGGACAGGCCAGCCTCGGCGGCGATCTCCAGGGTCAGGTCGATCGGGAAGCCGTAGGTGTCGTGCAGGGTGAAGGCGTCGTCGCCGGAGAGGTTCTTGCCTTCCTCCTTGGCGTGGTTCAGCGCCTCGTCCAGGCGGGTGGTGCCCGAAGCGATGGTGCGTCGGAAGGCGCGTTCCTCGGCGTAGGCGATGCGGGCGATGCGCTCGAAATCGGCCTCGACCTCCGGGTAGACGCCCTTCATGGCGTCACGCGAGACCGGAAGCAGCTCAGGGAGCACCTCGGAGTCCACGCCCATCAGGCGCATGGCGCGCACGGCGCGGCGGATCAGCCGGCGCAGCACGTAGCCGCGGCCTTCGTTGCCCGGGGTGACCTGGTCGGAGATCAGCATCAGCGAGGAGCGGATGTGGTCGGCGATCATGCGCAGGCGCACGTCGGTGGCGTGGTTCGGGTCGGCAGGATCCTCGGTGGAGGTGTAGGTGACGCCGGCCAGTTCGGCTGCCTTGTCGAGCACCGGACGGACCTGGTCGGTCTCATACATGTTCTCGACGCCCTGCAGGATCATCGCCAGGCGCTCCAGGCCCAGGCCGGTATCGATGTTGCGCTTGGGCAGTTCGCCGGCAACGTCGAAGTCGGTCTTGGAGCGTACTGCCGAGAGGCGGTACTGCATGAACACCAGGTTCCAGATTTCCACGTAGCGGGTCTCGTCGACGGCGGGGCCGCCTTCGACGCCGTAGGCCGGGCCGCGGTCGTAGTAGATCTCCGAGCATGGTCCGCCCGGACCTGGCTGGCCGGTGTTCCAGTAGTTGTCTTCCTTACCGGTGCCGACAACGCGCTCGGTAGGCATGCCGATCTCTTCTTCCCAGATGCGGCGGGCCTCGAGGTCCTTCTCGTCGCCGTCTTCGTAGACGGTGACCCACAGGCGGTCCTTGTCCAGGCCGTAGCCGCCGTCCTCGACGGAGCTGGTCAGCAGCTCCCAGGCGAAGTGGATGGCTTCCTTCTTGAAGTAGTCGCCGAAGGAGAAGTTGCCGCACATCTGGAAGAAGGTGCCATGACGGGCGGTCTTGCCGACCTCTTCGATGTCACCGGTGCGGATGCACTTCTGCACCGAGGTGGCACGGGAGTATGGAGGCTCTTCGCGTGCGGTGAGGTAAGGGATGAACGGAACCATGCCGGCCACCGTGAACAACAGCGAAGGGTCGGCCGAGACCAGCGAGGCGCTCGGCACCGCGGCATGGCCCTTCGAGACGAAAAAGTCGACCCAACGACGGGCAATTTCCTGCGTTTTCATCGTGTTACGGATGATCCCTTCACTTAGCGGCGTCCACGCCCAAGGCGGAACGCAATTCTTCTTCGCGGGAGCTCATTCCCTGGCGGAAGGCTTCCCAATATTCCGAGGCGCGGTCGGCGTACTTGCCGACCTGGCGGTTCAGCGCCGCCCCGGACGAAACTTCAGCGTATTTCTTGGACGCGAGCACGCCGACGCCCACTCCAATCGAAACCCACAAGAGCTTTTTCATTCTAGTCTCCTTGGCGGCCACCAGATGGCCGTATCCTATTCAGCACGCCAATACGTGTTCGATCAAACAGCGTTGCCTGCTTAGCGGCTGCGGCGTGCCTTGCCGCTTGGCTTGGTGTTCATGGCAGCCTTCACGCCTTCGGTGAATGCTGCAACCTTGATCAGCGGCTTGCCAACGGTGGCTGCTATCAGCGAAGATAGCGCGGATACGTTGGCGGTGGTGTCAGAAACGTTGCTGGTGATGACGTCGACCTTCTTGAGCTGGTCATTGGTGGTCGCAACGGTGGTCGCGACTTCGCCGATCAACGGAGTGGTTCCGTCAGCCAGGTCCTTGATCGATTTGCGCAGCTCGTCGAACACCTTGCCCAACTTGATGATCGGCACTGCCAGCAGCACAACTAGTACGACAAACGCGCCGGCGGCGATGAGCCCTGCAATATCCGAACCCGACATGTGCTTCCTCTTCTGCTTTGGGTTTTTGGTGCCAGTCCACCTTATCGAAGTCAGAGCATAGATAGGTAGTTAAGCGACAAGCCCGCAACCGTTTCCGGCTGCGGGCTTGGAACTAGCGCACGGATTTAGCGTGCGTAGTACTCGACCACGAGGTTCTCTTCGCAGGTCACTGGGATTTCGGCGCGCTCTGGGGTGCGCACGAAGGTCGCCTGGAGGGCTTCCAGCTTCACGTCCAGGTAAGCAGGAACAGCTGGCAGCACCTTTGCGTGCTCGCCGGCTGCAGCCATCTGGAATGGAACCATCTTCTCGCTCTTCTCGTGCACGTGGATCAGCTGACCCGGCTGCACCTTGAAGGACGGACGGTCTACACGCTGGCCGTTGACCAGGATGTGGCGGTGTACAACCATCTGGCGAGCCTGCTGGATGGTGCGGGCGAAGCCTGCACGCAGAACCAGGGCATCCAGACGGGACTCGAGCAGAGCCAGCAGGTTGCCGCCGGTTTCGCCGCCGAGGCGCTTAGCTTCCTTGAAGGCGCTCGCCATCTGAGCTTCGCGGATGCCGTACTGGGCACGCAGACGCTGCTTTTCGCGCAGACGTACTGCGTAGTCGCTGTCCTGCTTCTTACGGGCGCGGCCGTGCTGGCCTGGACCGTATGGACGGCGCTCCATGTACTTTTCAGCTTTTGGAGTCAATGCAAGGCCGAGCGCACGCGAGAGGCGTACGGTACGGCGGGCACGGGCGTTAGCCATGGTGTGTCCCTTTCGATTAGCGACGGTATCTACTGGCCTCCAGGAGGGAGAGTGTGTGGGCGTCGCGTCCCTGCTTCACTTCAACCTCGCTGTGCAGCCGATCACTCGAATGCACAGGCAAGGCTTGCCAGCCAAAGATCAAGTTTACACGAAACCGCCGCTGCTTTCCCTGAGTCCTAGCGCACACTTAGCGCTTGCCCTTGGAGCGCAGCAGATCCTTGCCGCGGATGATCTCGCGCAAGCGGGCCAGGCGGGACCCAAGGGTCTTTTCGGCGCCGTTATTGGTGGGCGTGTAGTAGTTGGTGCCCACCAGGTCATCGGGCAGGTACTGCTGGGTAGCGATGGAATGCGGCGCATCGTGAGAGTAGATGTAGCCCACCCCGTGGCCCAGCGATTTGGCACCTGGATAGTGCGCGTCGCGCAGGTGGTCGGGAACCAGCGAGCCCTTGCCTTCGGACACATCGGCCAGGGCGGCGTTGATCGCGTTATAGGAGGCGTTGGACTTCGGCGCAGTGGCCAGATGCACCGTCGCCTGGCCAAGCATGATCCGCGCTTCGGGCATGCCGGTGAGCTGAACCGACTGGGCGGCGGCGACCGCGAGCGGGAGCGCGGTGGGATCGGCCATGCCGATGTCTTCCGAGGCCGAGATCATCAGCCGGCGGGCGATGAAGCGGGGGTCCTCCCCTGCGGAGAGCATGCGGGCCAGATAGTGCAGGGCAGCGTCCACATCCGAGCCGCGGATGGACTTGATGAACGCGGAGATGATGTCGTAATGCTGGTCGCCATCCTTGTCGTAGCGCTGTACCGCCTGGTCCATGGCCAGCTGCACATGGCCTGCGGTGATGTGCACCGGCGGTGCGACATCCTTCCCGGCGGCGTTCCAGGCGACCGCGCCGGCGGCCTCCAGCACGGTGAGCGAGCGGCGCGCGTCGCCCTGGGCCAGGCGGACAATCGCCTCGCGCTGCTCGTCGTCCAGGATCACTTGTCCATCGAAGCCGCGCTCGTCGGCTACAGCACGCTCGAGCAAGGTGGACAGGTCGCCGTCGGTCAGCGGGCGCAAGGTCAGCAGCAAGGAGCGCGAGAGCAACGGAGAAATCACCGAGAAGGAAGGGTTTTCGGTCGTCGCGGCTACTAGGACGACAACACGGTTCTCCACGCCGGGCAGCAGGGCATCCTGCTGGGCCTTGTTGAAGCGGTGGATCTCATCGAGGAACAAGACGGTGGTGATCCCGCGCAGATCTCGGTCGTCCTTCGCCTGTTCGATGACCCGGCGCACGTCCTTGACGCCTGCGGTGATCGCGGAGAGCTCGACGAACTTGCGGTCGGTGGCGCGGGCGATCACGTGGGCGATGGTGGTTTTGCCGATCCCCGGAGGGCCGTAGAGGATCACGCTGGCCGGGCCTGCCAGGCCGGTTTCCGGATGCTCGGCGAGCTGGCGCAGCGGAGAGCCGGGACCCAAGAGATGCTGCTGGCCAACCAACTCGTCCAGGGATCGAGGGCGCATGCGCACCGCCAGCGGCGGACGCGGCCGGTTGACTTGGGAGGTGCTCCCATCGTGCTGATCATCGGACAAGGAATCGAACAAATCGCTCACCCCCTAAGCCTACCGATACTCTGGTAGTCGCGCGGCGCAAGCCAACACGTCGTCGCACTCACACACCGCCTCTTGAAAGGACTTGCTCCATGCGCGCCGTCGTCCAGGTCGCCAGCACCGCCCACGTCGAAATCGAAGGGGAGATCGTAGGCCGTCTCGCTTCCCCCGGGCTGGTGATCCTGCTGGGGGTCACCCATGACGATGATGAAGCAACGGCTCGCAAGGTTGCGGAGAAGATCTGGCGGCTGCGGATCTTGAAGGACGAATCCAGTGCAGAGTCCACTGCCGCTCCACTGCTGGTGATCAGCCAGTTCACGCTCTACGGGTCGGTGCGCAAGGGCCGGCGCCCGTCCTGGTCCAATGCCGCGCCGGGCCCGGTGAGCGAACCGCTCTACGAGTACTTCGTGTCATACCTGCGGGAGCTGGGGGCCCACGTGGAGACCGGGAAGTTCGGGGCGATGATGAATGTGTCGCTGGTGAATTCCGGGCCTTTCACGGTGATCGTGGATTCGGCCGATCTGACCTAGGTTCCGGTGGATTGAACCAGTGCTGCCAGCTTGTCGAAAGTCTCGCGCTGGCGGCCCAGTTCGGCGCGACCGGCGGCAGATAGACCGTAGACCTTCCGTCCAGGACCACCCTGGCCTTCTTCCCACCGCGTGTCCACGAAGCCCGCGGCCTCAAGCTTGGACAATGCGGGATAGAGCGTGGCACCCTTGATCGGACCGAAACCCCGTTCTTGCAGGGATTTGGACAGCGCATAACCATGAGCCGGGCTGCTGGAGAGCTCTGCAAGAAGCAACATAGGCAGTATCGCGCGTTGCCAGCTACCGGGAAATGGCGCATCTTTACCCATCTTTTCCTTCTTCCAGCCCGCGGGACTGGGCACGCCTTTCGGCCAGCCTGTCCTCGACATAGCTTGCCCGGTTCGCAGGACGCAGCTCATAGAGTGTCCCTGCAGCAAAAATCAGCATGCAGACCGCGAAGAAGATATCCCAACCGTTGCGTTCTGGAGCGATCACTGCCGGAACAAGGCTGATGCTGTACAGACCCACGACAGCTAGCGGAAACAGGCGACGAAGCAACCAGCGCCGCTTTAGCGCTTTGCCGGTGTTGACCGACAGCCCGATGGCGAATTCGATCGGCGTGCCGAACTCATCGGAAATTCCGGCATTGCCGTCCTCCCTGTGCAGGGCTGACCAGTGTTCGCGGGCAGATTCAATGGCGAAGTCCGCCTCTTTGCTCCGCATTCCATAGCGCCCGCGTAGTAAACGCGAAACCTCGGCAAACCAGGACTCAGGATCCACATCCACGCAGACCGCTTCTCGTTTCGCGCCAGATTTCTCTGTAAACGGCAACCAAAAAACGCTGACAACCAGTGCAACGCCGATGATCGGCACCAGCCAGTTGGGCAGCGGCATCGCTTCCTCCGCGCCGAGTACTGCGATCAGCACGGCTACAGCGGTGGCAGCAGTGGCTGCGGCAAGGCCGAGTATCCAGGATAGGGCGAATTTGCCCCTGACCCGATGCAACCACCACAGGTGTCCAGATACTGCCAAGCCGGCCCCGGCGGACAAAGCCGCCAGCTGCCAATAATGCCACGATGTCGCGGCCCATCCATCTCTGAATCCGATCCAAATACCGAACCCTGCGCATAGCAGCCCGACGACCAAGCCGGCACCAGCAATCAGCCCCCAGCTATTACTGACCGGCAGCTCCGAATCAGCCAGTTGCTGAGGGGTCAAGCGCGCATAAGCTCGGACTTCGCCGAATTCAGCGGGATCACCGAAGAGTTCTTCCGCGCTCTGCCCACTGTCGCGGATAGCATCCAAGACCTTCCCCAGTTCCGCTGCGCACTGGGAATCATTCAAGTCCTTCCACCACAGAGCAATGTTGAAGTCCCGCGCCCATTCGCAGTCGCTTTCTGGGTAGAGCCCAGTAACGTCGTCGGGAAGCACCAACGACACGGGTTCTCCTGGGATCGAATACTAGGTTGAAAAGCAACCTAGTATTGAAATCGCCATTAATCCATTGCTTGGCCAACAAATACGCAAAAGAAGCCGGATGGAACACATGAAATGTGTTCCACCCGGCTTCCTTGAACAGCGAATGCCTACTTGGCTTCAGCCTTAGCTTCGCCCTCTTCAGCTTTCTTCTTCTCCGTCTTGAAGTCGATGCCGGCTTCCTTGCGCTGCTGCGGGGTAATTGGCGCAGGAGCCTGGGTCAGCGGATCGAAGCCGCCACCGGTCTTCGGGAAGGCGATGACGTCGCGGATGGACTCCGAGTTGGTCAGCAGCTGCAGCACGCGGTCCCAGCCCAAGGCGATACCGCCATGCGGTGGGGCGCCGTACTTGAAGCCCTCGAGCAGGAAGCCGAACTGGGTGTCGGCCTGCTCCTGGGTCACGCCCATGACCTTAAAGACACGCTCCTGCACGTCGCGCTGATGGATACGGATGGAGCCGCCGCCGATTTCATTGCCGTTGCAGACAATGTCGTAGGCGTAGGACAGGGCCGAGCCAGGATCGGTGTCAAAGGTGTCCATGAACTCAGGCTTCGGGCTGGTGAACGCGTGGTGCACAGCGGTCCAGGCACCGGCACCCACTGCCACGTCGCCGGAAGCGACAGCGTCGGAAGCGGCTTCGAACATCGGCGCATCAACGATCCAGACAAAGGCCCAGTCGCCATCCTTGATCAGGCCGGTGCGGTGGCCGATCTCGACACGAACCGAGCCGAGAAGCGCGCGGGATTCGTTCTTCTTGCCGGCGGAGAAGAAGATGCAGTCGCCGGCAGAGGCGCCGGTGGCGGCGGCCAGGCCGGCCTTCTCCTCGTCGGACAGGTTCTTGGCCACTGGGCCTGCCAGCTCGCCATCTTCCTTGATCAGCACGTAGGCCAGGCCCTTGGCACCGCGCTGCTTGGCGAATTCCTGCCAGGCATCCAGGGTGCGGCGTGGCTGGGATGCGCCTCCAGGCATGACGACGGCACCGACGTACTCGGACTGGAACACCTTGAAGGAGGTGTTCGCGAAGTACTCGGTCATCTCCGTCAGTTCCAGGCCGAAGCGCAGGTCCGGCTTGTCCGAACCGTACTTGGCCATCGCCTCGGAGTAGGCCATGCGGCGGATCGGGGTCGGCACCTGGACGTCGATCAGGCTCCACAGCTCCTTGACCAGCTTCTCGCCGAGCGCGATGATGTCGTCTTCCTCGACGAACGATGCCTCGATGTCCAGCTGGGTGAACTCCGGCTGGCGGTCCGCGCGGAAGTCCTCGTCGCGGTAGCAGCGGGCGATCTGGTAGTACTTCTCGAAGCCGCCGACCTGCAGCAGCTGCTTGAACAACTGCGGGGACTGCGGCAGCGCGTACCAGGAGCCGGGGGTCAGGCGTGCAGGCACGACGAAGTCGCGGGCGCCTTCCGGGGTGGAACGGGTCAGCGTCGGGGTCTCGATTTCGATGAAGCCCTCATCGTGCAGCAGGTTGCGCGCGACCCGGTTGGCCTCGGAGCGCAGGCGGATGTTGCGTGCCGGGGTCGGGCGGCGCAGATCCAGGTAGCGGTGGCGCAGGCGCGCCTCTTCGCCGACCTCGACGTGCTCATCGACCTGGAATGGCAGCGGAGCGGCGGTGTTCAGCACGGTCACGGTGTCCGCGATGACCTCGATCTCGCCGGTTGGCAGGTTCGGGTTCTCGTTGCCTTCCGGGCGGCGCTCGACATTACCGGTGATCTGCAGGACGAACTCATTGCGCAGCGGATGGAAGTCCTCTTCATCGCGCACGACGACCTGGGCCACGCCCGAAGCGTCGCGCAAATCCAGGAAGGCGACTCCGCCGTGGTCACGGCGGCGTGCGACCCAGCCGGTGAGGGTGACTTGCTGTCCAATGTGCTCGGCGTTCAAGACGCCCAGCTGATGAGTGCGTAGCACTACGATCCTTTCGGTTTGTGTGGAAAGTTTCTTCCCATGAAGTTTAGTGCACCATTACTGGTGCGCGGGCGGGCTGCTCAGCCCTGGGACTAGCTGATGGCGATCTTCAGATCTGCTTCGGCCGGCATCCAAGTGGCCGGATCGGCCGTCACCTGCTCGCCGGAGCGGATGTCCTTGGCCTCGTGGGTGCCGTCGGCGTGGGTGAACCACACGAACGGAATCCCGCGGCGATCAGCGTATTTGATCTGCTTGCCGTACTTCTCCGCGCTGGCCGCGACCTCGCAGGCAATGCCGCGCTCGCGCAGCTGCGCAGCGACATCCTGAGCTTCGTGCCAGGAGTCCTCGTTCGCCAAGGTGACATATACCACCGACGGCACCGAACGGCTCGCGGTAACCACCTCTTCGGCCAGGATGCGCGAGACCAGGCGGGTGACGCCGATGGACAGGCCCACGCCGGGGTAGTTCTTCTTGCCCTTGGAAGCCAGCGATTCGTAGCGGCCGCCGGAGCAGATCGAACCCAGCGACTCATGGCCCACCAGCACGGTCTCGTACACGGTGCCGGTGTAGTAGTCCAGGCCGCGGGCGATGGACAGGTCGGCCATGACCTTGCCCGGTGCGCGCTTGGACGCGGCGTCGATGACCTGCGCGAGCTCATCCAGGCCGGTGTCCAGCAGCTCGTGCGTCACGCCCAGTGCGCGGACCTGCTCGATGAAGGAGGTGTCCAGGGTGCGGATCTTGGCAAGGGCCAGGGCGGCGGCGGCCTGTTCGGCGGTGGCGCCGACTTCCTCGATCAGGATCTTGGCAACTGCGTCGTCGCCGATCTTCTCCAGCTTGTCGATGGCGCGCAACACGGCGTCCGGATCCTCCAGGCCCAGGCCGCGGTAGAAGCCCTCGGCCAGCTTGCGGTTGTTCACGCGCAGGCGGAAATCTCCGATCGGCAGGGCGGACAGCGCATCTGCGATGGTCAGCGCCAGTTCCACGTCGTAGCTGAAGGGCAGGGCGCCATCGCCAACGACGTCGATATCTGCCTGGGTGAATTCGCGGAAACGGCCGTCCTGCGGGCGTTCGCCGCGCCACACCTTCTGCATCTGGTAGCGGCGGAACGGGAAGGCCAAGTGGCCGGCGTTCTCCACCACGTAGCGCGCGAAAGGCACGGTGAGGTCGAAGTGCAGGGCCAGCGCGTTCGGATCGTTCTTGTCATCCTCGGCGGCCAGGCGGCTCAGCCCGTAGACTTCCTTGTCGATTTCGCCCTTGCGCAGCAGCTGCGCGCGGGTTTCCACGGCACGGGTCTCGATATTGGCGAATCCATGCAGTTCGAAGACATGGCGCAAGGTGTCCAGCACGTGCTGTTCGACAGCCCGTTCGGCTGGAAGCCATTCCGGGAAACCTGATAGTGAGGCCTTGCGTGCCATGAAACTCCTTAGTGCAAATTGGGCTACCTACCCATCTTATAGCCCGAAACCCGAGAAACCTGTGCACGTCGGCTTACTAAGAAGCGGAGGTCACAGGTAGAGTTGGCTAAAGCAAGTGCTCGTAAAGTGAAAGAGTTTCAGCGGTGACCACCAGTCAGCAATCCGACGACAGCCAGAAGACCCCCTTGCCACAGGCGCAGAAGCCTGCCGCAAAGCCGGTTGTAGCGCCAAGCGTCGCACACACCACTCCCCTCGATGAAGCGGCCAAGTTCGCCCGCGTGACCGAGGACGGCCACGTCTTCGTGATCATCGACGGCGCCGAGTCCCCCGTGGGCCAGTACCCGGACGCAACGCAGGAAGAAGCCCTGGGCTACTTCGTGCGCAAATACGACGACGCGCTCTCGCAGCTGATGCTGCTCGAGCAGCGTGTAGTTGCCAAGGCCCCGGCCGGCGAGCTCAGCAAGGCTGTGCAAGCGCTCTCGGCAACCGTCGCAGAGCGCCACATGGTCGGGGACATCCCGGCGCTGGAATCCCGTCTGGAAGATGTCCGCGTCGCCGTCGACGCGCTGTCCAGCGAACAGCGCAAGGCCAACGACGAGGCGCGTGCCGAGCAGCTCGCTGCCCGCGAGGCCATCGTCGAGCAGGCCGAGGCCCTGGCCGCCAAACACCCGGAACAGATCCAGTGGAAGACCGCTTCGGCCACCATGAACCAGCTGTTCGATGCCTGGAAGGGCGCGCAGCGTTCCTCGGTCCGCCTGCCGCGCGCCACCGAGGATGCGCTGTGGAAGCGGTTCCGTTCGGCCCGTACCACCTTCGACCGCCACCGCCGCGCGTACTTCTCGCAGCTGGATTCGACCAACGCGGCCGCCAAGGAAGTCAAGGAAGAACTGATCGCCCGCGCCGAGGCGCTGCAGGGGTCGACCGACTGGGCTGCCACGGCCGCCGAGTACCGCAAGCTCATGGATGAGTGGAAGAAGTCGCGCCGCGCCTCGCGCAAGGATGACGACCAGCTGTGGAGCCGCTTCCGCGCCGCCCAGGATGTCTTCTTCCAGGCTCGCGCCGCGGCCAACGCCAAGATCGATGAAGAGTACGCCCAGAACCTCGTGGTGAAGGAAGCACTGCTGGAAGAAGCCCGCGCGCTGCTTCCGATCAAGGATCTGGCTACCGCAAAGAAGGAGCTGGATTCGATCCGCACCCGCTGGGAAGAAGCCGGCAAAGTGCCGCGCAACGACCTGCAGCGCATCGAATCGGCACTGCGCCAGGTCGAGGACGCGGTCAAGGGTGCCGAGGACGAGCAGTGGCGCCGTTCCAACCCGGAGACCAAGGCCCGTTCCAACTCCATGCTCTCGCAGCTGCAGGACACCATCGCCGCCTTGGAAGATGATCTGGCAGCAGCGCAGGCCAAGGACAATGCCAAGCAGATCGCGGCAGCCCAGGAAGCCCTGGATGCACGCCGCATGTGGCTGAGCACCTTGGAGAAGTCGGCAGCCGACTTCCAGTAAGTAATCCACAGATCGCTTGCAACCCGCCAACGCGGCGGTGCGGACTGGTTCAGTAGCTCTATGGAAACGAGAAATTCCGCAGCTACCGGACCCCGCGCCGCCGCGTTGCGCATTCCCGGGGATCTCTGGATCGCCGGCGAGATGTTCACCCGCAACGAGTTGGACGCCATGGCTTCCAACGGCTTATTGCGCGAGGTGCTTGGAGATTACTTCCTGCCCAGCAGCATCCAGGTCAACGCCTCGGTGCGTGCCCGCATTGCGGGCTTCGCCTGCGGCCGGGAACTGGTCCGCGATGCAGTGCTGGCGCGGCAGACCGCGGCCTGGATCCACGGGCTCTTGCCCTCGGTCTTCACCTTGTGCATATACACGAAGAACTACCATCGACCCTTTTATCCCGGGCACGGCCTGAAGGCCGAATTCGCCCAGATGCAGGTGCCAGATACGCAGATGGTGTTCCGCAGCCGTATCAAGGTCACCACGGCATTGCGCAGCGCCTGCGATTGCGCCAAATATGATCCATTGCCCATTGCCAGCCGGGTGCTGGGCACCGTCATATCCCTGGCAGACCCCTACCTGAGCTTGGATCTGATCCGGCAGGCGCTGGATAGCGAGGATCCGTCACCTGAACGATCCAGGGCGCTGCGCCTGGTGCAGTCCTTCTCCGGCACAGCACAGGCCGCATAGGCCGCGCGGCCGGCCAGGCAAGTTACCGGCGCGATCCTGCAGTGGTGCGGTAGACATCGTAGACGCCGTCAATCCGCCGCACTTGGTTGAGCACATGGCTCAGGAACTTCGGGTCACCCATTTCGAAGGCGAAGCGCGAAATGGCAACACGGTCCTTGCTGGTCTGCACACTGGCGGACAGGATGTTCAGATGGCTTTCGGAAAGGATCCGGGTCACGTCGGAAAGCAGCGATTTGCGGTCCAGCGCCTCGACCTGGATCTCAACCAGGAACACGCCGTGGTGCTTGTTGGCCCATGTGACGTTGACGAGTCGATCGGGCTGTTCGGCGAGCTGCGTCAGGTTCAGGCAATCCGTGCGGTGCACCGAGACGCCGGCACCTCGCGTGACGAACCCTTGGATCTCATCTGGCGGCACTGGAGTGCAGCAACGCGCCAGCTTGACCAGCACGTCGCCCAGGCCTTCCACGATCACACCGGCCTCATTGCCCGTAGACGGACCAGGAGCGACCGGGTGGATAACCGCTTCCTCATCGACCTGTTCGGCTTCTGGCGGGCCGATCAGAGCCGTTAGATGCTCGATGACGTTTTGCGCACTGGTATGGCCGTCGCCCACCGACTGGTACAGCGCAGAAATGTCAGTGTGGTGCAACTCGTTGGCTACCGCGGTGAGCAACTCGTGCGTCATCAGCTTCTGCAATGGCAGCTGGTTGCGACGCAGTTCCTTTGTCAGCAGCTCCTTGCCCTTTTCGATGGCCTCTTCGCGGCGCTCCTTGGAGAAGTAGCCGCGGATCTTCGCCTTGGCCCGCGGCGACTTGACGAAATTCTGCCAGTCCTGGGATGGGCCGGCGCCTTCGGCCTTGGAGGTAAAGACCTCCACCACATCGCCCTGCTTGAGTTCGGTATGCAGAGGCACGAGCTTGCCGTTGACGCGCGAACCGATGGTTCGGTGCCCTACGTCGGTGTGAATCGAGTAGGCGAAGTCCACCGGTGTTGCACCCACCGGCAGGGACATGATGTCGCCCTTCGGGGTAAACACGTAGACCTCGGCGGAGCTGATGGTGTAGCGCAGCCCGTCCAGGAATTCTTCGGAGTCGGCGGTGTCGGCCTGCCATTCCATCAGGGAGCGCAGCCAATCCATGTTCTGCTCCGGAGAGAGCATGGAGTTGTCGGTCTGGCCATGCTTGTACTGGAAATGCGCGGCGACGCCGTATTCAGCGCGCACATGCATGTCATGGGTGCGGATCTGGATTTCCACGGGCTTGCCCTCGGGACCCATCACCGTGGTGTGCAGCGACTGGTAGAGATTCAGCTTCGGGATGGCGATGTAGTCCTTGAAGCGGTTGGGCAGCGGATTCCACTCCGCGTGCACGACGCCCAGCGCGCCGTAGCAGTCCTTGACGGTATCGACCAGGATCCGCACGCCCATCAGGTCGTGGATGTCGTCGAAGTCCTTGCCGCGCACGATCATCTTCTGGTAGATCGAATAATAGTGCTTGGGCCGGCCGGATACCGAGGCGTTGATGGCCACATCTCCCAGATCGCGCGAAAGGGTCTGGCGGATTGATGAAAGGTACTTCTCGCGCTCAGGGGTGCGGTCGCCGACCATGCGGACGATCTCCTGGTACACCTTGGGATGCAAAGCGGCGAAGGACAGGTCCTCCAGCTCCCATTTGACCGTGTTCATGCCCAGGCGGTGTGCCAGCGGAGCGAAGATTTCCAGGGTTTCCTTCGCCTTGCGGGAGGAGGATTCCGGCGAGACATAACGCCAGGTGCGGGCATTGTGCAGGCGGTCGGCCAACTTGATCAGCAGCACGCGGATGTCGCGGGACATCGCGACGACCATTTTGCGCACGGTTTCGGCGGGGGCCGCATCGCCGTAGGTGACCTTGTCCAGCTTAGTCACGCCGTCCACCAGCATGGCGATTTCTTCGGAGAATTCCTTCTTCACCGACTCGAGGGAGTACTCGGTGTCTTCGACCGTGTCATGCAGCAAGGCAGCGGCGAGAATCGAACCGGTCATGCCCATTTCTGCCAAGATCGTGGCGACCGCGACCGGGTGCGTGATATAGGGGTCGCCGCTCTTGCGCTTTTGGCCCTCATGATATTTTTCTGCGACCTCGTAGGCCCGGACCAGCAAATCCAGATCCGCCTTCGGATGCTTGGACTTGACCGTGCGCAGCAGCGGTTCGAGAGTCGGCGATGTGCTCGGGGTGCTCCCCCGACCTGCAAAGCGCACCAAACGAGAGATAGAGCGTCGTTTCGAATTGTTCAGGTTAGGCGTATTCGCCATGCCCGCTCCTTCCCGTTGCCGTTGGAATTGTCCCGAAGCCTGAATGGAACCCGGTCAAATCCATCGGTAGTTTCGGGCCGCCAGATCACCGGTGGCCGTGCACTTGAAAAACACCTTCTTTAGTTCAAACGTTATAGCACGTTCGCGCGGTGACAACTAATTACGCATCTTCCAGCTTAAGCGAAATGGTGCCCCCGGCATCTGCCGGGGACACCATTTTCTAGACTTCAGATTGCGTTAGAGCGCTGCCATCTTCTTGTCGTGCGCAACCACGTCCTCGTCCTTGTGGCGCAGCCAGTGGAACATCGGTGCCTGGACGAACAGGGTCGACAGGGCCGAGACGATGATGCCGACGAACAGCGCCAAAGACAGGTCCTTGAGAGTACCGGCTCCCAGCAAGTAGGAGCCGATGAACAGGATCGCGGCCACCGGCAGCACGGCCACAACCGAGGTGTTGATCGAGCGGACCAGGGTCTGATTCACCGCGAGGTTGACCAGCTGCTCGAAGGTGCGCTTGGTCTGCTGGGTGTAGTCCTTGGTGTTTTCGCGGACCTTGTCGAAAACCACCACGGTGTCATACAGCGAGTAGCTCAGGATGGTCAGGAAGCCGATGATCGCGCTCGGCGTGATTTCGAAACCGGTCAGCGAGTAGATGCCCGCAGTCACGATCACCACTGCCATCAGGCCGACGATCGCTGCCAGCGACATCTTCCAGGTGCGGAAGTATGCTGCCATCAGCAAGCCCACCAGGACCACGAAGACGACCAGGCCAAACAATGCCTGGCGTGAAACGTCTTCACCCCAGGTCGGGCCGATGAAGTTGCTGGTGACTTCGTCGCTGCTGACGCCATAGTTCTTCGCCAGCTGATCGGCAATGGCCAGGGTCTGGTCATCGCTCAAACGCTCGGTCTGCACGCGCATGGTGCCCGGAGCAATATTGGTCACCGTTGCCTCAGATCCCGAAGCCACCGAGCTGACTGTCTCTTCGCCAATCGAGATATCCGTGTTCTGCACATCCGAAACGGTGAATTCAGAACCGCCGCGGAAGTCGATACCCAGATTGAAGCCGCCCTTGACCACCGGGATCAGGATGGACAGGATCACCAGGATGCCGGCGATCAGGAACCACAAGCGGTGCTTGGAGGTGAACGGGTAGGAACGCTTGCCGGTGTAGAGCTCGTTGCCCCAAGTGACTAGCTTATTCATTGTTCTCCTCCTGGGCCTTGGCCTGCGTGCTGCCAGACGCGTTCGAGCCAGCGGACTGCTCGGCCTGTGCGCGGCGGCGTTCGGCAATGGTCATGCGCTTCGATGCCTCAGTCGATGCCTTCGCATTCTTCTTGCCGCGATTTGCCGCAACATTCTCATCGAAGCGGCGAACCTTGCCCGCGCCCTGGTACAGCGGCTTGACGCCAAGCAACGATGGATCCATGCCCGACATCGGGTGGCCGTTGGCGAAGAACTTGGTGCGTGCCAGCAGCACCAAGGTCGGGTGGGTCAGGCCGTACACGACGATGAGGTCGATGATGGCGGTCAGGCCCAGGGTGAAGGCGAAGCCTCGTACGTTGCCCACGGCAACGATGTAGAGCACTATTGCGGCCAGCACGTTCACTGCCTTGGATGCCAGAATGGTGCGCTTGGCGCGCTTCCAGCCGATATCCACGGCGCTTGCCAGCGGCCTGCCTTCGCGCAGCTCATCGCGCACGCGCTCGAAGTACACGATGAACGAGTCGGCGATGAGGCCGATTGCAACGATCAGGCCGGCGACGCCTGCCAGCGACAGGCGGTAATTCATGCCCCAGCCCAGCAGCACCAGCGCCAGATAGGCGAGCACGCCGGAAACCAGCAGCGACGCGATGGTCACCAAGCCCAGAGCCCGGTACTGGAACAGCGAATAGATGAAGACCAGAACCAGGCCGATGATGCCGGCGATGAGGCCAGCGGTCAGCTGGTCAGCACCCAGAGTTGCGGAAACCTGGCGCTCGGACTGGATGTCGAAGCTGATTGGCAGTGCGCCGTACTTCAGCTGCTCGGCCAACGCCTGCGAGCTGTCCTGGGTGAAGCCGCCGGAGATCTGCGGGCGGCCATCGGAAATCACTGCATTGGTGGTTGGCGCCGAAATGGTTTCGCCATCAAGCACGATAGCGAACTGGTTCTGCGACCCCTGCAGGGCAATCAGACGCTGGGTGGTATCGGCGAAGAGCTTGGTGCCTTCGGCGTCGAACTCGATAACGACGACCCATTCGCCGGTCACCGATCCATTGACGCCGCGGGCCAACTGGGCGTAGGCGTCCTTGATCATGTCACCGGAGATTTCCTGCGGGCCAAGGATGTACTTGACACCCATCTCGCGGTCGCAGGAGATCATTGGCTTGTCTGGGTCGGCGGCTTCGCCACCGCGATCCTTGAGTTCTGCCTCGCAGTCGTAGCCTTCGAACTCCTGGAACAGCTCTGGGGTGATCCAGTTGGTATCCGATGGATTCTCCGGCTTGCCGCTAGGCTTTGGCAGGTCTTCCTTGGGGGTCCGGTCTTCCTTCGGAGTGGCCGCGAAGCCACCGGTGATCAGCACCGGGCGGAATTCCATGTTGGCCGAGGCCTGGATCAAATCGCGGGTGGTCTGGTCCGGGGTACCGGGCATCGATACCACGACGTTGCGTCCGGACTGGGTGGTGATTTCCGATTCGGTGACACCGGAACCGTCCACGCGCTGGCGGATGATCTCCACCGCTTGGTCCAGCTGCTCTTGGTTGATCGCCTCGTCGCCCTGGACCCGAGGGGCCAGGATCATCTCGGTGCCGCCTTCGAGGTCGAGGGCCAGCTTCGGCCCCCATCCGGTTTTGCCGTTCACCGCACCACCCACCAACACTCCGGTTGCGATGATGAAGACGACCAGCAACCACAGCAACGCTTTGCGCGCCTGTTTAACAGGTCTGATTGATGACATCTAATGTGCTTTCTGATTCGGGTGGCTTGGCCTTCAGGCCACCGCTATGCTGCCCGGGACTTAGGCGTTTCGCTCGTCCTTGCCCTCGTCGTTCAAGCGACGCAGGGACTCTTCCGGGGTTTCGGTTGCGTTGGAGGGTGCTGCTGGTTCGTCGGCAGCGGCCGGGGCTGCCGCATCCTTGTCCAGGAAGGTGGCGATGGCCTGGCGGTGCAGGGTCAGCACCACGCCTGGCGAAACCTCAACCTGTACGCGATCCTCTGCGTCTACACCGACGACGGTGCCGAAGATGCCCGAGTTGGTCATCACCTTGGCGCCTGGCACGGTGTTGTTCTTCAGCTTCTCCTGCTGGGCGGCCTGCTTCTTGCGGCCGCGGAACATCATGAAGATCAGCACTGCAAACAGGGCGACCATCAGGATCAGCGAAGGGTTGAAGCCGCCACCAGCGGCCTGTGCGATTACGAGAGGATTCACGTATGTACCTGCTAACGATTCGTTGCGATTTGATCTGGAGTTCTGGGATGCCGCTGCGCCATTTTCTGGCGCGAAACAGCAAAGACGCCCCACCTTACCCTGAAATGGGCACAGGTCGGGCGTCTTTAGTCTAATGGGTCACGGTGAACCGGCAGGCCATTTACGCGGGCAGTGAAGTAATGCTTGCCTAATCCTCATCGTTTTCATAGCTTTGCGCACTGGCGAAGATGGCATCCTTGGGCATGGCCAAGCCCAGATGCTCCCAGGCCCCGGGCATGGCGATACGTCCTCGAGGAGTCCGGCCCATCAATCCTTCGCGCACCAGGTATGGCTCGGCGACGGTTTCGACGGTCTCGGTTTCTTCACCCACGGCAATAGCCAGGGTCGACAGGCCCACCGGTCCCCCGCCGAATTTCGTGCACAATGCTTCCAGCACACCGCGGTCCAGGCGATCCAGTCCACGCGCATCGACCTCGTACATGTCCAGGGCGGCAGCCGCAGCCTTGGCATCGATCTCTTCGAGCTTGTGCACCAGGGCCCAGTCGCGCACCCGGCGCAGCAGGCGGTTGGCGATACGCGGGGTGCCGCGGGAGCGCCCTGCGATCTCGGTGAACGCAGCTGAGGTCACGCTCAGATCCAGCATCATGGCCGAACGGCGCAGTACCAGCTCGAGTTCCTTGACCGCGTAGAACTCCAGGTGCCCGGTGAAGCCGAAGCGGTCGCGCAGCGGCCCGGGCAGCAGGCCCGCGCGCGTGGTGGCCCCGACGAGCGTGAAGGGCGGCAGCTCCAGGGGAATCGCGGTAGCGCCAGCTCCCTTGCCGACGACGATGTCTACGCGGAAGTCTTCCATTGCCATGTAGAGCATTTCCTCGGCAGGCCGGGACATGCGGTGGATTTCATCGAGGAACAGCACCTCGCCCTCGGTCAGCGAGGAGAGGATCGCGGCCAGGTCGCCGGCGTGCTGGATGGCCGGGCCGGATGAGATGCGCAATGGCGCGTTCATCTCGGCGGCGATAATCATCGACAAGGTGGTCTTGCCCAGCCCGGGCGGACCCGAGAGCAGTACGTGGTCCGCGGTGCGTTCGCGGATCTTGGCCGCTTCGAGCACCAGCGAGAGCTGCTGGCGCACCCGGGACTGGCCGACGAAGTCGTCAAGGTTCCGCGGGCGCAGGGCAGCTTCGATGACCCGTTCTTCGGGTTCGCTGCCGGCGTTCGTGAGCCCGGTGGAGTCATTCATGAAAAGTCGATCCTCTCGCAGACCGCTTAGACGCGGGTTCCGCTGGACATACTGCGCAGCGCGGCACGCAGGATTTCAGCGACGTTGCCTGTGGCTACGACATCCGGATCGGCCTTGGACAGCGATTTCAGGGTGCTTGTTGCATCCTTTTCGCTCCAGCCCAGTCCGGTCAGCGCCTCGATCACCTGCGGTTCCCAGACGCTGGCGGTATCGCCGCCGGACACCGGCGCAACAGGCGCGCCCGTCGGGACCAGCTTGCCGTTCAGTTCCAGCACGATCCGGCTGGCGCCCTTGGGGCCAATGCCGGACACCTTGGTGAATGCGGCAGTGTCCTTCGTGTTCGCCGCGATACGCACTTCTTCAGGAGAATGCACGGCCAGGATGGCCAGGCCGGTACGCGGCCCGATGCCCGATACGGAGATCAAGACCTCGAAGACATCCCGCTCCTCCGCAGTGGCGAAGCCGAAAAGGGTCATCGAGTCCTCGCGCACCACCATGGAGGTGAAGACCGTTGCCTTGCGCCCTTGATGCAGGCCGGACAGCGTTCCGGGGGTGGCGTTGACCAGCATTCCAAACCCGTTAACGTCGATTACCGCGGTGTTCAGTGCAACCGCCTGCACGGTGCCGGTCAATGAGCTGATCATGCCACTCCTTGGGATGTATGTTCGATCGAACCCAGTTTATCGAAGATACCTACGAATATCGATCCGCCGTGTTTCCCGGTGGGTCGAGGTTATTTCCCGGCCGCCGACTAGCGGCGCACCGCGCGCCGCTTGGCTGAAGCTTCGGCGGCGATCCATGCCTGCTGCGCACCTGTCAGCTGCGAGGACCCGCCGGCATGCACTGCAGAGGCCGAGGCGTTCGAGCCAGTGGCCGCACCGCGCCAGCCATGGGTGATCGCCAGGGCCACCGCGTCAGCGGCGTCGGCTGGCTTTGGCGGTTCATCAAGCCGGCAGATCTTGGCAATCATCTTGCCGATCGCCGCCTTGGTCGCTTGGCCGGAACCGGTCACCGCTGCCTTGACCTCCGTCGGTGTATGCAGCGCGACGGGGATGCCGCGTCGTGCCGCTGCGGTGATCACCACGCCGGTGACCTGGGCGGTGCCGATCACCGTGGAGACGTTCGCCGAAGCGAACACGCGTTCCAGGGCGAGCACGTCGGGCTGATGCTGGTCCAGCCACGCCTCGATCGCGTTGGCGATCGTCAAGAGCCGGGCATCGAGCGGGGTGCCCGGCGGGGTGCCGGCGACGGTGACGTCCACCAGCGAAACTTGCCTGTTTGCAGCGACGTCGACCACTGCAAGACCGCAACGGGTCAGGCCGGGGTCGACGCCGACAACACGTAAGGCCAAGCCCTACTGCTCTTCGTCCAATGCGGCGCGAACCTCATCGGAGAGATCTGCGTTGGTGTAGATGCCCTGGACGTCGTCCAGTTCTTCCAGCGCGTCGTAGAGCTTCAGGAATTTGCGGGCTCCGTCGACATCCAGGTCCACCTTCATCGACGGCAGGAATTCCATTTCGTCGGATTCGTAGGCGATATCGTTCTCGTCCAGCGCCGCTGCGACCGCGCGCAGGTCCGAAGGATCGCACACGATGGCGAAGTTCTCGTCCTCGTCCAGGATCTCGTCAGCACCGGCATCCAGCACGATCATCAGCAGGTCGTCTTCGGTCAGCTCACCCTTGGGCAGGCGCACGACGCCCTGGCGGTTGAACAGGTAGGCCACCGATCCCGGGTCGGCGACGGTGCCGCCATTGCGGGTGATGCCCACGCGAACCTCGGAGGCAGCGCGGTTCTTGTTGTCGGTCAGGCACTCGATCAGCAGCGCCGAGCCCTGCGGGCCGCGTGCTTCGTAGATGATCTCGGTGTAGTCGACGACCTCACCGGTCAGGCCAGCGCCACGCTTGATCGCGCGGTCGATGTTGTTGATCGGCACGGAGTTCTTCTTGGCCTTGCTGACGGCAAGTTCCAGCGCCGGGTTGCCGGACAAGTCGGCTCCGCCGGCACGGGCTGCAACTTCAATGCCCTTGATGAACTTGGCGAAGGCCTTGGCGCGCTTGGCGTCGATCGCCGCCTTCTTGTGCTTGGTAGTTGCCCATTTGGAGTGGCCTGACATGCTTTAAGCGTCTCCTCGCGTGAGATTGATGAAAAATTGATGGATAGCCGTGCTGCCGGTGACTTCCGGGTGAAAGCTGGTTGCCAACAATTTTCCCTGGCGTACTGCAACAATTCTACCCTGTCCGTCATTCGGCCCGGCTTGAACGGTGCTGATCACCTCGACGTCCGGGCCGATTTGCACGGCTTCCGGGGCGCGGATGAACACCGCTTCGAGAGTGTCCCCGTTGAAGTCCAGCTGGTGCTCGAACGAGTCGACCTGGCGCCCGAAGGCATTGCGCTTCACCGTCATGTCGATGCCGCCGAAGCTTTGCTGGACCGCGCCATCCCGCGCGATTGCAGGATTCTCAATGCGATCGGCCAGCATGATCATTCCAGCGCAGGAGCCGTAGACCGGCATCCCTTCGGCAATGCGATCCTTGATGGGATCGGCCAACCCGTAGTTACGGGAGAGCCGGTCAATTACGGAAGACTCGCCGCCGGGTAGCACCAGCGCGTCGACCTGCGCCAAATCCTCGACTGTACGCACCATTTGCGCACGTTGCCCAAGCCGTTCAAAAGAGGCCAGATGTTCGCGGAAATCCCCTTGCAGCGCGAGGACGCCTATTTTCGGCATGGTTGTAACCTTCATGGTGTTCGGTGGCTGGCGGCACGGAAATGCGCCGAAACAACGTTAAACCCATGGATGCCCTGCGCCGGTTTTGTTTCCCGGTGTGTCGTGAATTCTTCGATGCAACCTCCCGGCAGCCCGTGAAGCTTGGTAGCTTCGGGAACGTGATTGCTGATATTTCTTCCTTCGAACTTGCCGGTGGCGTGAGCATGCCTTCCGTTGGCTTGGGCACGTGGCCCATGCGCGGCCAGGAGGCGGTCACCGCGGTTCGTTCGGCCCTTGACGTCGGCTATCGCCGCGTGGACACGGCGGAGAACTATGAGAACGAGGACGCCGTCGGCCAGGCCTTGGCGCAGAGCAGGCTTGACCGCGATGAATTCTTCGTGACGACGAAGTTCAACAAGAAGTGGCATTCGGCCCAGGGAGTGCGCCAGGCGTTAGAGAATTTCCTGGCCCGCCTCGGCCTTGATTATGTGGACCTGTTCCTGATCCACTGGCCAAACCCGCAGCAGGACACCTACGTCGAAGCTTTCACGGAGCTGGTAATGCTCGTAGACGAAGGGAAAATGCGAGCTGCCGGAGTCTCGAACTTCAAGCCATACCAGTTGCAGAACATCCTGGAAGCAGGCCACAGGCCGGCGCTGAGCCAGATCCAGGTGGATCCGGAGCGTCAAAGCGCCGAATGGCAAGCTTTCAATACGGAGCATGGCGTGCGGACCGAAGCCTATTCCCCATTGGGACGGCAGAAGTCCGACTTCCTTTCACATCCGACTCTGGCACAAATTTCCGGGGCGCATGGGAAGAGCAGCGCGCAGGTGACGCTCCGCTGGCATGTCCAGTCCGGGCGTGCGGCCGCACCGAAATCGGCCGATCCCCAGCGGCAGCGCGAGAACTTGGATATTTTCGATTTCCACCTCACGCAGGCAGAAATGGCCGCCATCGATGCCATGGATACCGGAGCCGGCCCCTTCACCGATTCGGACGAATTCGGGCATTAGGCCCTTACTGCCATGGTTTGACGCAACAGGAGGAACCGAGCATGCTCAGGGGCTACAAGCGGCCAGACATTAAATTCGCGGAGTACGTCGACGAGCTCGATACCCCAATCCCCTATGGCGAGCGTTGGAATGGGGAGCCGGATAGTGAAAGTTATTCGGTGACCGAACATCCGGAACGTTTTGCTCCCGTGCAGCAGGTAGCCCGGGCGTTGCTGAGCTGGATGCAGGAGCAATTCGAGGTGCGCTGCTTCGATGATCTCGGACTGGCCGCCGAACTGCGGATTCCGCCGGACACCGTGGTGAGTTCTGTCCGGATCCTTCCGGTGAATTCGCGCTGCGCTCCATTGGGCATGATCCTTACGACCTTTCCCGGGGTGCATCTGGAGCTCGGTGCGCTTTACCACGCGGTTTTCCCGACCTGCGGTTGCGACGCCTGCGATGAACACGTTCCCGAGATGATCGAGGAACTGGAAGCCCAGGTGGGGGCAGCCGTGTCCGGCGCGTTTCGCGAGTCCTTGGATATCGGCGCTGGCCGCCTCGTGCATCGTTTCGTTGCCAAGGAGACGGGATTCAGTGAGCAATCCGGCGGCCTCGATGACATATCGCCGGCCCAGCTGGCCAAAGCGCAAGCGATTCTGCCTCCAAACGGTGCATGGGAAGCGTGGCCCAGACGCTAGCTAGCTCAGTCCAGCGTCCACGCCTGCAGTCCATCCTCAAAGGCGCCATAGGCATTCACGGTGGCTTCACTGCGCTTCAGGGACGCTTGCCCATCAGCTTCCGGAACGCATCCATCAGCGTTGAAGACTTGGCACCACGCTACCGGCCCGTTCGACAACTGGTGCGGAACCCACCGCAAGTTGCTGACCTCCCATTCGCCAGGTTCGTCCTGGGTGAATGTTGCCTTCACGCTGATGCCTTCGCGGTTGAGAATGGTCGGCGTTGCATGCTTGGCCACAGAGTTTCCCAAACCGTAGACGATCCAGGTTCCGTCGTGCTTCTCAATGGGCAGGACCGAGTGGGTGTGGTGCATGTAGATGAAATCGAAGACGCCAGATTCTGCCAGGGCCTGGCCGAGTTTTCTTTGCGAGGCGGTCGGCTCGGTGGTGTATTCAGCTCCATCGTGCACGGCTGCCACCACGATGTCCGCTCCGGACTTGCGCGTTTCCTTGCCCCGGGTAATCAGCTCCTGCGCATCCACTCCGGTATCGACCTGCCAGTGAGCTGCTTCCGGCAGTCCGTTAAGCGAATAAGTGCTGGTTACTACCCCGAGCTTCACCCCGTTTGTTTCCAGGATGGACGGTTTTTCGGAGTCCTTTTCGTTGCGGTAGGAGCCTGTCGCAAACAGCCCATTGGACTCCAGCGCATCGAGTGTTCGTTCGACTCCGGCCGTACCGGCATCGACCGTGTGATTGGTGGCAGTGGTGCATCCGTCGTAGCCAATGGCTTCGAGATCGGTGAGGATTTGTTCCGGGACGGTGAACCGCGGATACCCGGAATACGGAGGGATACCAATTGGTGTCTCCAGATTGCAAAGCGCGACATCTGCGTCCTGGACATAGGGGGCCAGGCCCGCCAGCAATGGGCTGAAATCGTAGTCCTCGCCATTGCCCGATTGTGCGCCAGCTGCCTTCTCGGCTTCATCCAATAGCTGAGGATGCAGCAAGACGTCTCCGGTGACCATCAGCGAGAGTTCTTCGGGACTCGACGGTGCGGCAGAGCTATCCTCCGTGGTTGGACTTGAAGCCGGATCCGATGAGGACTGAACGGAAGACTGCGGGGTTGCTGGTTCTTGATTGCTGCTCGGGATTGCAGAGCAGCCGCCAATCAGCAATGCGGCCATCAGCGTTGAACCAAGTGGAAGTAATGCGGACGGAGCACGTTGGGGCATGCATCGAGCCTAGCTCAGCTGGGCATGCGGGGTGTAAATGCAAGCTGAATCACTTTTTCCATGAAAACCTAGGCCTATGCAAAACCCTCTTCTGACTCCCAGCACCAGGCCCTACCAATGGCCAGCATTCGACCAGCTCACTGCTGAGCACTACCTGGAGGCGACCCGGATCGGCGCAGCCGAGCAGCGCGAAGAGCTGCAGCGCATAGTCGACGATACGCAGGAACCCACATTCGAGAACACATTCCTCGCTTTGGAAGCCAGCGGGCAGACCCTGCGCCGTGCGTTGATGACGTACTTCTCCGTGATTTCTGCCCATGGGACGGAAGATCTGCGGGCGATTCAATCAGAGATTTCATCGATCTGGTCCGAGCAGGAAGATGAGATCTACCTGAACCAAACCTTGTATTCGCGTTTACAAGCCTTGGATTGTGCGAGCCTCCAGGGTGAAGACGCCCGCTTAGCGGATCAAACTTTGAAGAATTTCCAATTGGCCGGGGCGGGCTTGGGCGATGCCGAAAAGGATCGCCTGAAGGCACTGAACGCGAAGCTGGCCGAACTTTCAACGCAGTTCGCTGACCTCGTGCTGAAGAATCAGAACGCCCATGCGGTGCACTTCGAGGATGCTGCGGAACTCGACGGCCTGTCCGGTCCAGCCATCGAGTCGGCAGCGGAGACGGCGAAGCAAGCAGGCCACGCGTCGGGCTACCTGCTGGCGTTGGTTTCTCCGACCCAGCAGCCGGTTCTGGAGTCGCTGTCCTCAAGCGAGTCCCGCCGCAAGGTGTTCAACGCATCAATGAGCCGTGGCACCGAGGAAAACGCGACAATTCACATTGCCGCCGAAATGGCGCAGCTTCGTGCCGAACGCGCCGCGCTGCTCGGATTCGCCAATCATGCCGAAACCGTGCTCGCCCAAGCCACCGCCCCTTCCACCGCTGCGGTGGAAGAGCGCCTCGCCGAACTGACGAAAGCTGCCACCGCAAACGCCCGGAGGGAAGCTGAGGTGCTCGGTGAGATTGCCGGTGCTGAAATCAACGCGTGGGATTGGAAATACTTCTCCAATCAGGTCCTGCGTGATCAGTACTCGGTGGATTCCGAAGCGCTGCGCAACTACTTCGAGTTGGACCGGGTGCTCATCGATGGGGTCTTCGCGACGGCTACCAAGCTATTCGGCATCACCTTCCAGGAACGGTTCGACCTGCCTGCCTACCACCCGGACGTTCGGGTCTTCGAAGTCTTCGACGCCGATGGCAAGCCTTTGGCGCTCTACACCGGAGACTATCTGGCCCGTGACACGAAGAAGGGCGGCGCGTGGATGACCAGCCTGCGCGATGCCGCTTCATTCCTGGAAGAACGACCGATCGTCACCAACACCTTGAACATCACCCCGCCTGCGCCTGGTGATCCAATCCTGCTGTCCATGGATGAGGCAAATACGCTCTTCCATGAGTTCGGCCACGCGCTGCACGGCATGTTCTCCAGTGGAAAATACGCTTCTCTTGCCGGCACCTCGGTCCCGCGCGACTTCGTGGAGTTCCCTTCCCAAGTCAACGAGATGTGGATGCTCCACGAGGATGTCGTCACCGGTTATGCAGTCCACCACCAGAGCGGCGAAGCGTTGAGCGAGGCGCTGATCGAGAAGATCCGCGCAGCTTCGCTATGGGGCCAGGGTTTTGCAACCACCGAGTACCTGGCTGCCAGCGTGCTCGACTGGGCCTGGCATACCATCAGCGCCGGGACCGTTATCGCCGATCCGCTGCAGTTCGAACAAGACGTGCTTCAGCAAGCCGGCTTCGATACCGAGCTGATTCCGCCTCGTTACCGCACCGGTTATTTCCAGCACATTTTCGCCAATGGATACTCCGCTGGCTACTACTCCTACATCTGGAGTGAGGTGCTCGATGCCGACACTGTGCAGTGGTTCGAGGAAAATGGCGGCTTAATGCGCGAAAATGGTAATCGGTTCCGTGAGGAACTGCTGTCGCGCGGCAATACGCGCGATCCCCTTGAGTCCTACGAGTTATTCCGCGGCCGCACCGCAGTGGTTGAACCGTTGCTGCGCCGTCGAGGATTGGTGAACGCAGAATAATGACCACTATTGCCTCCGCACAGGAAGCGCTAAGCCACTGGCACCAGGCACTGGCAGTAGCCACCGGCGGCAAAATCTTTACCACCCACGGATGCTCATGGGCCTGGCAGCCGGTACGCAAGCGCCTGATTCTGTTGTTTCCTGAGCAGCCGGAGCAGGCTGGCCTGCGCCCGGCGCTGGCCGAGGGCCACCGGCTAGGCGCCCGGCGCGTGGAAGCATGGGTCAACTCAGGCGCCCACTCGGATGAGCTGAAGGCAGCAGGATTCTCCGATAATGCACAAGTCTCATGGCATGCTGGCCCGTTGGCCATTCCCATGGATCGCTGGAACGGAAAGATCCGTTTGGGCAATAATGTGCCTGAGGCCTCCGGCGCTGATGCGGCCGAACTGAACGTGACGAACCTGTGGCGCGAGACCAGTACCCAGCTATCCAGCGGGCATCCGGCCTTGCGTCGTGTTGAGCATGCCTTGGCTCGCACCGACGAGGGAGAGATCGTCGGCCGGGGCTTTGCCCAGCAGGGCCTGAACGGACAGCTCATGGTGCATGCCCTAGCTGTAGGCAAGGAACATCGCCGCCATGGCATTGGCACCGCCTTGCTGCACGGCCTGTCGCGTTCCATGATCAATCCGCTGTCGCCTCCAGACGACGAGGTGCCGCAGGAGCTGCTCGCAGCGGCCACGCCGTCCAGCGCCGACTTCTTCAGCGCCAATGGGCTCAAGCTTCTTGGTCGCGGACGCCACATGGTGTTGCGCTCGTGGAACCAGTAGCGAACAGCTAAAACGGCGGGAACTTGACTGGCCACCGAATTTTCCGGTGGCCAGTCGAGTCTTTTAAAACTTGTTCACTTGGTTGGAAGGACCCGGTAGACGAGGCGGGCAAATGGCCCGGCTTTCCTTGCTTCAGCCAGTTCCAACCGGTCACTGCCAATGCTGCGCGGTAGCAATGCGGCTCCTGCAGACAATGCTGCTGGGGCAACAGTCAACGCCAGGGTGTCGAGTGCGTCAAGATCCAGGAACTGTCCCAGCAGCTCTCCTCCGCCGAGCACCCAGATGTTCTTCTCCCCCGCGGCCTCGCGGATTTCAGGCAAGAATTCTCCGACCGCACCATTGACCAAGCGGACGTCAGCGCCCTCGGGAATTGGCAGGTCCCGCGAGGTGAAAACATACGTGGTGATCCCCCGATAATATTCCTGCCACTTCTGCGGGTTCTCGATGAACTGCTCGTTCTTGATCAGCCATAGGTAGGTATTCGCTCCTTCCACATGCACGCCGACATTCTTGGGCAGCAGGTCCGGGTCGGGGTCTTGGGCCCCCGGAACATCGAAGAGCCATTGCAGGCTATAGTTTTCATCTGCCAGAAAGCCGTTGAGGGTGACAGCTGCGTCGAAAATGATCTGGCCCATGCTCTCTAGTCTGCCATGTCCGGAGCACTATAAGTACGACTCCACTGGGATCAATTCGCGCTTGCGCCACGCAAGTTCCGTGACGGACGATAATGCTCGAACGCCAAGCCATCGACAACGAAGGTGTAGTGTGCCTGCTCAGCGATGGCCCCACTCGAGACCGGCACATGGGCCTTGACGTACACAAAACAATCTGCGCCGCCGAATGCCGCACCTCGGGTTGATATCTGCCGGCAGCGCCTGATCGGCATCTCCGAGCTTTAGCCCAATGCACGTGGTTGGTACACACCAGTGCGACCAGCAGCAAGGTCTGATCGAATTCTCAATCGGCATTTTCTGCTTGGCTCGACCCGAGAACTCGTCTCCGATCGCGGGAATTCGACCTACGGTCACCAATCGCCCATCTTCTAGGCTTTCGAATACATTCCGAATAGCCTTGAAATATATCCATCCTAGCTGAGCCTCCAACCCGGACTAGGCGCTCCTCGGATCTGAGCAAGCACTCACCCGAGGTCTTCGCCGAGGCGGAAGAACATCCAGTCACGGTAACCCGTCGTGACGGGGAGACACTGGTGCTGATGTCACAGCGGGAGGCCGATGGACGCGCCTGTCTACTGCACTTTGCTGCGCAATTGATCATCGTACCCCTCGACGACCGGGGTACCCTGGCTGAGCGCATGAGCCAGAACTTCCCATGGTGCTTGCCCAGTCGCCTGCTGATCGCGAGTCCTGTGCGCAGGAGCTTGTCGATGCTGCTCGGGCCTCATTCTCCACCAACCAGCTTCAATTGGCGATCTCGGAGCTGACCTCATGGAAAGAGACTGCTACGGCAGTCGCCGCGGGACTCGGCAGCGCCGATCTTGAGTGGCTCGATGACGTTGAGATCGCCGTGGAGCGCCCCTGATCGTGGCTGCTGCCAAGAAGGGGAATCTGGTCCCCGGCCTCCGAAGAAGGTCGGATACGAGATCCGCTTCGCTACCACCGATGCCCAGAAAGGATGGCGGGAACTGGTTGAGGCGATCTGAAATCCAATGTCGGACGCCTGGGACTTCCTCGCACGCAAACCCTAAGCCACCACTCCGACGAATTATCGGCTGAAAGGTGAACTCGGGACGGTCAAACGCGGTGGTCGATCCATGAGAGGTGGCAGCATAAGGCTGGTGCGACGGGTACCGCTCGGATCTGGTTCTACGTGAGTGGCCATACGGTGTCCTTGGAACAGGTGCACACCATTCATCGAAACGAGACGAACTAACTTCGAGCGGTGGCATACGCCGCGTCCGTTCCAGCGGTCAGCAATTGCCGGACTCGATTAGAACCTGGACATAGTTCTATCCAGACGCCGCTCCTGCACGGGTAAATGGTTGGGCCTCTGACCAGCAACCGGTCGCAAAGGCCCACGCCACCGAGAAGTTCGGTAGCGTGGACCTTTAGCACTTATGGAGTCAGGGCTTACCAGCCGCGCTCAGCCAAGCGGTGTGGCACCGGCACGTCGGCGACGTTGATGCCGACCATCGCCTCGCCCAGGCCGCGAGAGATCTTGGCCAGCTCGTCCGGGTTGTCGAAGAAGGTGGTGGCCTTCACGATGGCTTCGGCACGCTGCACCGGGTTGCCGGACTTGAAGATGCCCGAGCCGACGAACACGCCGTCGGCGCCCAGCTGCATCATCATCGCGGCGTCGGCCGGGGTGGCGATGCCTCCAGCGGTGAACAGCACGACCGGCAGCTTGCCGTTGGCGGCGACTTCCTTGACCAGTTCGTATGGAGCCTGCAATTCCTTGGCTGCAACATACAGCTCGTCCTCTGGCAGGGCGGACAGCTTGGCGATCTCTGCACGGATCTTGCGCATGTGGCCGGTGGCGTTGGAGACGTCGCCGGTGCCGGCTTCGCCCTTGGAGCGGATCATTGCAGCGCCCTCGTTGATGCGGCGCAGGGCCTCACCGAGGTTGGTGGCACCGCAGACGAATGGCACCGTGAACGGCTGCTTGTCGATGTGGTTCTCGTAGTCGGCTGGCGAGAGGACCTCGGACTCGTCGATGTAGTCGACGCCCAGGGACTGCAGGATCTGCGCCTCGACGAAGTGGCCGATGCGGGCCTTGGCCATGACCGGGATGGAGACCTCGGCAATGATGCCGTCGATCATGTCCGGGTCGCTCATGCGCGAGACGCCACCCTGGGCACGGATGTCGGCGGGAACGCGCTCCAGCGCCATGACTGCCACGGCACCGGCGTCTTCTGCGATACGTGCCTGCTCCGGGGTGACTACGTCCATGATGACACCGCCCTTGAGCATTTCGGCCATGCCGCGCTTGACGCGGTCCGAACCGACGACGGAGTTCTGGTTGTTCGTAGACATGGAGGAATGGTTCCTTTCGACACTGCGGTGACTCGTTTTGCCCCAGAATTTCAGGGTTTTAAGCGAGGTGGTACGCCAGTAATCGTAGAATCGCTTTGCTTTATTACCTCACGTGTTGCGTCACAATCCAGCATCGGGAGACTTGTCTACCGATCAGAGGTTAGTGCGTAACATAGCCTTTCGACACAAATGTACTAGTCAAACATATTTTAGGCACGTAGTTGAGGGTTTGCTTCCAGTACCTCAGCCACAGCCCCTTTTGCCGCCCCTTCACCCGCGTCATATTCCCCGGCATCCCATCGCACCGCTTCATCGGACATGCATCGCACTAGGCTCATGCCTCTTTGAATCGTTGCAGCCGCTTCCCGCAGTTATCAGGCATCGCCCAAGAGCCGCGTGGTCCAGGCGCGGGTATAAGACGGATCCGGGTCGTCGACACGTTCTTGGATGCCTGCGAGGCATTCCGCGAACTCATCAATCCCAGGGTTCCCCGCTTCCCTGACCTGAAGCCGCGCGCGATCATCTGCCGGACAGCGCCCAAGAGCCCTAGATGGTATTCGGACTCGCTCGGCGCCTCGACCGCGAGGCGTTGCGCCAAGTTTCCGCAACTATCTATGAGACACAGCTTTGATTCAGACCAGCATCGCGATTCTCGCGTTAAAATCGCGTTAAAAACCAGTGGCCCAGCAGGACATACTGATGTCCTGCCGGGCCCGTGAGCCGGCTAATGCCTAATTCAGTGTTTCGCTGTCCCATGCCTCGGCAATCGCGCTGCGGACCTCCGACAGGGTCTGCGGGATGGCTTTGGTCTGCGCGATGATCGGGAAGAAGTTCCCGTCGCCGTTCCACCGGGGCACGATGTGCTGGTGCAGGTGGGCGGCGATGCCGGCTCCCCCGGCTTCGCCCTGGTTCATGCCCAGGTTGAAGCCGGCAGGATTGGACACCTTGCGCAGCACGCGCATGGACTGCTGCGCCAGCGCCGCCATTTCCGCCGTCTCCTCAACCGTGATGTCGGTGTAGTTCGGCACGTGGCGGTACGGGCAGACCAGAAGGTGGCCGGGGTTGTACGGGAACAGGTTCAGGATCACGTAGCAGGTTTTGCCGCGGTGGACGATCAGCGCCTCCTCGTCGGTACGGCCAGGACCTGCGCAGAATGGGCAGCTGGCCTCATCCTTGACCTGGTCCTGCCCGCCCTTGATATAGGCCATCCGGTAGGGAGTCCACAGACGCTGGAACGAATCCGGCACTCCGGCGAGTTCGAAGTCGTCGGTGACGGACTGGTCTGCGTATTCCTGCATGCTCAATGGACTCCCTGTCCGAACTAGTTATTGTTGTCGCGGCTCTTGATGGCTTCAACGATACGGGCTACCGCATCATCGATGGGCACCTGGTTTTCCTGGCTGCCGTCGCGGAAGCGGAAGGACACGGCGTTCGCATCAGCATCTTCGCCGCCGGCGATGAGCACGAATGGAATCTTGTCCTTGGACGCGTTGCGGATCTTCTTCGGGAAGCGGTCCGACGAGTCATCCAGTTCCACGCGGACGCCCTGGGCCTTGAGCCTGGCGACAACCTCTTCGAGGTAGCCGTTGAAGGCCTCGGCCACGGGGATCGCGCGCACCTGCACCGGCGAGAGCCATGCCGGGAAGGCGCCGGCGTAGTGCTCGGTGAGCACGCCAAGGAAACGCTCGATGGAGCCGAACTTCGCGGCGTGGATCATCACCGGTTCCTGGCGGGTTCCGTCGGCAGCCTGGTACTCCAGGCCGAAGCGTGCCGGCTGGTTGAAGTCGTACTGCACGGTGCCCATCTGCCAGGTGCGGCCGATGGCGTCCTTGGCCTGGACCGAGATCTTAGGCCCGTAGAACGCTGCACCACCCGGGTCGGCAACCAGCTCGACGCCGGATTCGGTGGCCACGCGCTCAAGCACCGCGGTGGCTTCCGCCCACTGCTCGTCGGTGCCGATGAACTTGTCCGACTCCGGATCGCGGGTGGACAGCTCCAGGTAGAAGTCGTCCATGCCGAAGTCCTTGAGCAGCGAGAGCATGAAGTTCAGCAGGTGCTCGACCTCGGCTGGGGCCTGCTCCTTGGTGACGTAGGAGTGCGAGTCATCTTGTGCGAAACCGCGCACACGGGTCAGGCCGTGAACCACGCCGGACTTCTCGTAGCGGTAGACGTGGCCGAACTCGAACAGGCGCAGCGGCAGTTCGCGGTAGCTGCGTCCGCGGCCGCGGAAGATCAGGTTGTGCATCGGGCAGTTCATCGCCTTCAGGCGGTATTCCTGGCCCTGCTTGGTGATGTTGCCGTCTTCGTCGCGCTCCTCGTCGATGTGCAGCGCCGGGAACATGGTGTCCGCGTAGTACGGCAGGTGGCCCGAGGTGTGGAACAGCCCGTCCTTGGAGATGTGCGGGGTGCCCACGTACTGGAAGCCCTCTTCGACGTGGCGGTCGCGCACGTAGTCTTCCATCTCGCGCTTGATGATGCCGCCCTTGGGGTGGAACACCGGCAGACCCGAGCCTAGCTCGTCCGGGAAGGAGAACAAGTCCAGCTCGGCGCCGAGCTTGCGGTGGTCGCGGCGCTCGGCCTCGGCCAGTCGCTCCTGGTAGGCCTTGAGGTCTTCCTTGGTTGGCCAGGCGGTGCCGTAGATGCGCTGCAGCTGCTTGTTCTTCTCGCTGCCCAGCCAGTACGCGGCGGCCGAGCGGGTCAGTGCGAACGCGTTCTTGATCAGCTTCGTGTTCGGCAGGTGCGGGCCGCGGCACAGGTCCTTCCAGACGGTGTCGCCGGACTTGCGGTCGACGTTGTCGTAGATGGTGGTCTCGCCGGCGGCGACCTCGACGGTCACGCCTTCGCCGGAGGTGTCAGCGGAGTCGGCCTTGGCCAGCAGCTCGCATTTGTATGGCTCGTTGGCCATCTCGGCCTTGGCTTCCGCTGGGGATACTTCGCGGCGGACGAAGAGCTGGTTCTGGTTGATGATCTTCTGCATCATCTTTTCCAGCTGCTTGAGGTCTTCCGGTGTGAACGGTTCTTCGACGTCGAAGTCGAAGTAGAAACCATCGGTGATGTACGGGCCGATGCCCAGCTTGGAATCCGGGCGCAGCTGCTGCACAGCCTGGGCCATCACGTGGGCGGTCGAGTGGCGCAGCACCTCCAATCCTTCTGGATCGTTGATGGTTACGCGGGTGACAGTGGTTCCGGCTTCCAGTTCGCGGGCCAGGTCGCGCAGTACGCCATCGACGTGCATGACAACCACGTCCTTGTCATTGGCGAAATGCTGCAGACCGGTCGTTCCCGCGTCCACCTGTACCTGCTCGCCGTCAATGGTGAGAGTCAGCTGCTCGCTCATGAGATCGGGTTCTACCTTTCAATCTGTGATGGCTTCATAGCTTGTGGCATACCTTGGCCACAGCCAGCCAGAATCCAGTTTAGTTCAGCATTGCGTCGCGCAACCGGTTCACTTCGGGTTTTACGCCGATTGTTCGCCCGAGTGTGACCCGTTCAACAGCTCGTCGGCCGACAGTAGCCCGGAGTAGTGCCACAGCTTGCGCTGTGAGGCTGGTTGCGAACTGGCGATCTTCCCGCTCTGCTGGTCCTTGCGGAAGGCGGGGATCACCGCATCCAAACGGCGTTGCAGCTCCTGGCGTTCATCTTCGGTGAGCATCAGGTTGCTGGTGCTCAGCTGCGCCAGGTCCGGCCTGGAATCGCTGGCTCCGTACCAGCGCTGGGCGTGGGCCAAGGCGGCTTCCAAGCGCCGCTGCTCGTCGTGCATGACCTGCCCGAGGTAGGCGTTCATGGCGGTGGCAGAACCATCCCCGGTGCGGTCCGCGGGCTGGCCCGTGGTGTAGCCGGTAGCCGCCGGACGCCAGACGCGGTCGCGCTTGTCGCGCGCCAGCTCGGGAGCCTCCTCGATCATCTCGGCCTTGGCCAGCTCGCGCAGGTGGAAGCTGACCTTGTTCGGGGCCAGACCCAGCAGTTCGCCGATATCGGAGGCGCGCCCGGTGCCCATCGCCGCCAATGCATCGAAGATCTGCCTACGCAACGGGTTGGCCATGGCCTTGAGCATTGGCGCGGTGAACGTGACATTCGACTGTGCTTGGGTCATGGGATCAGCATAGCAATTGCCCAAATTAAGTTGCGCAAATTCTATTGCGCAAGTTTATTTGCGGGTCTATGGTTGATGCATGACCACGGACCAGACTCCCCTGATTCAGCCGCAGGCGACCGCTGCCGGCGCACAACTGCTGCCGGCATTGCATTACCAGCGCAGCTACCGCATCTGGTGGGTCGCCGACACCACGGCCTTGCTGGCTGGCGGCATCTACTCCTTCGTGCTGCCGCTGATCCTGCTGGGACTGGCCGGTTCGACGGTGCAGGCCGGCACGCTGGCCGCCCTGGGACTGGCCGCGCGGGCCAGCTTGACGCTGCTTGGCGGCTCCGTGGCCGACCGTTCCGACAGGGCACGCATGATGCTCACCGGAGGGATTTGCGGTGCGACACTCACCTTGGCACTGGCAGTGGCCAGCATGAGCGGCTCGCTGAGCGTAGCAGTGCTCTGCTTGGCCCACGTGCTCATGGAACTGCGTTCAGGCTATTTCGGTGCCGTCACGAATGCCGCACTCAAGGACGTGGTCCATCCCAAGCAGTTGGGACGAGCCATGGCGGCAAATCAGGGACGCGATTCGGTGCTCATGCTGGGCGCGGCTCCGCTGGGCGGGCTCCTGCTCGGATTCGGAGCAGGGTTTGCCCTGTTGGCTGTCAGTTTCCTGCAGCTGCTCGCCGCCGCTTCGGGGTTCGCGCTGCGCGGACCATTGCGCGCAGCCGAAGCCATGTCAAAGCCCATGGAGCACTCCCCGGCCGGCAGCCGTCTGGTCTCGCCCGGCATCGCGGCGGGCATGCGATGGTGCTTCGCCAGGCCGCAGCTGCGCAGCCTGCTCATCCTGATCACCGTCATCAATATCGGAACCAACGGACTGAACACGACGTTGATCTATGGGTTGCAGCAACGCGGCGAAACCCCATGGGTAATCGGCCTGGTATCCACATTCATGGGCCTGGGCATGTTCGCCGGTTCGCTGTTCGCCGGACGCTTGATCGAGAAATTCCGGACGGGCGTGCTGGCCTGCAGCTGCTTGAGCGTTCTGGGCGGAGCGATGCTGCTAATGGGCTTCAACACAAATCTGCTCTGGCTGGGTGCCATGCTGCTGGTGGCCTACCTGAGCGTTCCTGCGTTGAACGCGTCGGTCGGAGGCTACTTCATGGCAGTAGTCCCGCGGGAAATGGCAGGACGAGCCAATTCCCTGATCTTGTTCATGGCCCTGTCGGCTCTGCCGCTGGCGCCGTTCCTCACCGGGCTCGGCCTGCAATGGCTGGGCATGGGACCGACATTGCTGTTCTTCGGCTCACTGGTGATCGTTGCAGCTATCGCCGCCTGGTGCTCACGGCACGTGCGCGGCATCCCGCACCCGGATCAGTGGTCCAGTGAACCGGCGAGCGCAAATTCTCAGATCGACGTGGAGGCGAAGGAATCTGCAGGTTTGGTTTCTGCAGAAGACGAGCCGACGCAGGTTCAAGGAGAACCGAGCATGAAAAACTATCCAGCATCAAACTCATCCTTTTCGTCCCGGCGGCTTGGCTTGCGCCGCACGCCCAGCAGCGTACAGCGCAACCATCACCTGCCGAGCCGCGTCGACCTGGAACTCCACGCCCAGCGTGAGCGCGACCTGTCATCGCCGCGCAATGAGCAGTGGATCCATCTGTAGTCAGCCAGAATTTGAACTGCCTGCAGTTTTCCCGGAAGCTCGCACTATGCGGACGACCCCAATAACCAGCACCGCGAATAGCGCAACTCCCCCTGCGGCAGTGACGAGCCCTCCTGAGGTCGAGAAGTAGTGCGAGGCAATACCCACAAAGAGCACGCTGACGCGCAACCCGACCCACACCATGAGGTGTTCGCCTTCCAGGCCTATCATTCGAGATCAGGGCATCCTAGGCTGGTTACATGAACAAGTCGGCCCCGCCGACCATCAGCGCGATCACCCTCGGCGTGCGTGATGTCGGTGCTTCAACCAGGTTCTATACCGAGGGGCTGGGTTTCGAGCTGGTGCAGCCAGCCCACCCGGAGATTGCCTTTGTCCGTGCTGGGCATTCCTTGATGCTGGCCTTGTGGGACGTTACGCAGATGCCCAGCGAGTATGGCGACATCGGACACGGCGAGAAGGCTCCCCCTGTGTCGCTGGGGCACAACGTGCACACCGATGAGGAAGTCGAGCGGTTCTACCGGCGAGCGCTTGATGCCGGAGCGCAATCCGTGACGGCACCGGCTGTGCAGCCGTGGGGCGGAATGAGCGCCTGCGTGGCCGACCCTGAAGGGTTCCGCTGGGACTTCGTGCATAATCCGTCATTCGTCATTGATGCGGACGGGCATGTGTCCTCGGTTTGAGGTTTTTCAGCCTTGGGTGATGTTTCTCGATGTTTCCGACTCGGGCCAGGGTTCTGCGGTCAGCGACGGCCACTGGGCTAGCCACCGTTCGATCTTGGCTTCGTAGACATCCCGCGGGGCAAGCACTGGGTTCGGAACGATCTTCCGGGCGAATAGATCTGCAAACCCATGCGGGGCATAGGTGGCTACTTGCCCATGCGCATCGCGAGTGACCGCAAAGCAGCAGGTCTTCGCTGCAAAATGATCGATGGCATCCGTGGAGCTGGTGAATGGAATAGCAGGCACGCCGAAGTGCTCCTCGTACCAAATGTGGACGCGTGCTTCATTGCGGACTTCGATTTCTGCGTCGATGCCTTTGAAGAGTTCTTTGGCCCGGCGTATGACTGCGTCTTCCGCCTCATAGGACGTATCTTCATCGAAGTAGAAGAAGTCGTAGTCGCGAATTCCGTTTTGCGGGTCCTTTCCCTCAAGCACGTTCCATACCGTTTGGAATAGTGCACCTGCGGTGAGCCACCAGTCCGAAACACCTAGCTGTGGCGCAAGGTGGAGGATTTGCTGGTTGATGGGGTTTGCTTGGACGCACTTGAGAAAGAATTGTTCATCCGGTGCATCCATGTTCGTTTGCTCCTCACGTCAAGTACTCGCCCCATGAGACCCAATGTACTTGTTGGGCAAAACCCTGTCATTGGATGAGCGCATCACGCCCCTCTCTGGTCCAGCCCTTCGGCTTCCATCCGCTTGGCCAGCTCACCGACGCTCTCGATGCTGCGAGCACCTTCGCCGAGCTTTGGCCGGTAGCTGATTTGCGGGCGGCCCTGCTCTTCAAGGTATCCCGCAGCGGGCAAGGTTTCGGGCTGATGCAGATCCCAGGCGTTCAGCGCCTGCAGCGAGATGCCACGTGGTCCGGTGCGCCGGGTGACTCCGTGGATGAGCAGCATGCGGGTGGAAAAAAGCAATGGCCCGGTGCGTTGCTGGGTGTCGTCGAAGAAGGTCGCGTCGATGCAGCCGGTCCCGTCGTCCACGGAAATGAAGACCACGCGCTTGCCTCCGCGCATGGGCGGGGTCTGGGTGGCCACGCGCACTCCGGCGACAAGCACCTCGGTTCCGTTGCGCAACTGCAGCAGCTCGGCCGCTTGGGTGATGGGCAGGTGCGCCAGGCGTTGCCGGTAGGAAGAGATCAGGTGCTCGCTGGCATCCAGGTGCATCAGGTCCAGTTCGGTACGCACCACTTCGGCAGGTTCCAGCTCGGTTCCGGTGGCCTTGATGTGTTCGATTTTCCCGAGGTCAAGCGCCAGCTGCCCGGGGCCGGGCCGGTATTTGGCCGGAAGGGAGCTGTGGGCCATGGATTGCGTGTGGGCGATGGTGTCGGCACGCGAGGTCCCGGCGAGCAGGGAGTCGAAGACGCCGAGGGCCGCGAGGTTCTGGTAGGTGCGGCGTGAGAGCCCCGCGCGGGCGCGGACATCTGCAAGGTGCTCATAGGGCTGGCCGGCGACCAGGCGTTCGACTTCGCGTTCGCTCATCTGGTGGATGTCGCGGAAGGCCAGGCGGACCCCGTAGCGTCCAGGGCGCAGCGAGCTGGGCGCGCGTGGCACCACCGGGAGCTTCGCTGGAGCGGATTCGAACACCCGTTCGACCCGGTAGTGCCCGGTGGAGCGGTTGATGTCCAGCGGCAGGATGGGGATGCCCATGCGCCGGGCTTCGGAGACCAGCAGCCGCTTGGGGTACATGCCCGGGTCGTGCTCCCAGATGCCGGCAAGGAAGGCTTCGGGGTGGTGGGCCTTGAGCCAGGCCGAGTGGTAGGTGGGCACGGCGAAGGCCGCCCCGTGGGCTTTGCAGAAGCCGAAGGACCCGAAGCCGGAGAGCACTTCCCAGACCTTGTCGATCGTCTCCTGGCTGTAGCCGCGCTTGGTTGCTTCGGTGCGCACATAGCGTTCTACGGCTGGTTCCTTGTCCGGATTCCCCAGCAGTCGGCGGTAGACATCGGCCATGCCCAGCCCGCAACCGGTCATCACATCCAGGATGCGCAGCACCTGTTCATGGAAGACGGTGACCCCATGGGTTTCGGCGAGCGCTGGAATCAGGTCCGGGTGCAGGTATTGGGCCGGGGCGAAGCCGTGGCGGTGCTCCAGGTAGGGCTTGACCATATTCGATTGCATGGGGCCAGGGCGGAACAGCGAGATGTCGATGATCAGGTCGTTGAATTCGCGCGGGGCGAGCTTGCCGATCAGCTCGCGCTGGCCCGGGGATTCGATCTGGAAGCAGCCCAGGGTATGGGTTGAGCGGATCAATTCGAACGTGGGTCCGTCATCCAGCGGCACCCGGGACAGGTCGATCGCTCCGGCAGCGGAGATATAGCTGTCATCCACGTGCCCTCCGGCGCGCGCGACCGACTGCTTGTCCGGGTGCATGCGGGCGATCTCTTCCAGGGTGTAGGCGATGGCTGATTGCATGCGCACCCCGAGCACGTCGAGCTTGATCAGCCCCATCAGGTCCATGTCGTGCTTGTCGAACTGGCTCATCTGCAGCCCGATGCCCGACGGCTGGACCGGGGTGCGGTCCAGCAGGCTCGCGTCGGAGAGGATCACTCCGCAGGGGTGCATGGAGATATGGCGCGGCAGCCGGTCCAGGCGTTCGGTGGCGTCGATGAGAATATCGAGCTGGGTGTCATCGGTAATGCGTTCGGCCAATGCCGCCAATTCCGGCTTCTCGGTGAGCGCTTCGCGGAAAGAGGACGCGGAGAAGCGCCAGAGCTGCTTGGCGATCTCGTCGACCTGCTCCTGCTCCACCCCGAGGGCGGCTCCTGCATCGCGGACCGCGCCGCGGGCACGGTAGGCGTTCTGCATGCTCATCAGGCTCACGCGCTCTTCGCCGAAGTTGGCGAAGATCTCCCGGTAGATCTCGTGGCGGCGTGCGGATTCCACGTCGATGTCGATGTCCGGCAAGGTGGTGCGGGTATCGGAGAGGAAGCGTTCGAACACCAGGTCGTGGGTTAGCGGGTTCACCTGGCTGATGCCCAGCAGGTAGTTCACCAGCGAGGAGGCGCCGGAGCCGCGGGCGGCCACGCGGATTCCCATGCCGGTGATCAGCTTGACGGTTTCGGCGACTGTCAGGAAGTACCCGGCGAAGTCCAGCCGGTCGATCACCCCGAGTTCCCGGGCGAGGCACTCTTCAACCAGGTTCGGGTCCGCATCGCCCAAGAGCCCTGGCACCGCGCCGTAGACGCGGCTGGTGAGCTCTTGCATGGCCGGGCGGTCCAGGCCGAGGACCTTGGCCTCGGGGATGACCGGCTTCTTCCATCCGAGATCGGCCACCGGGTCGGCCGCCGCCCATTCGGCAAGCGCTTCGGTTTCCCGCAGCAGCTGGTGCGCCCAGCTTTTTTCGGTGGCATAACCGATTTCCTTGGCCAGCTGGCGCATCTCTTGCGGGGTTTTCAGCCACCCTTGGCCGTTGGGTTGGCAGGAGTCCAGATTCTTCAGGCTGTGCAGGGCGCGCGCCGAGTCCAGGATGTCTGCGGTGACCGCACCGTCGGGATCCACGTAGCGTACAGCGTTGCTGAGGACTGCCTTGATCCCCCGCTCGTGGGCGTAGCGCAGCATGCGGCTTGCTTCGCCGAGGCTGTAGCGCGACCCGGGACTGGACAGGTGCGTGGTGATCTCCACGCGCAGCATCTTTCCCAGCCGCTTCTTCCAGTTGGCAAGCAGCGCCCGGGCGTGGGCATAGTTTCCCTTGAGGATTGTGCGGGCAACATCCGATTCCCCGCCGAGCAGGAGCATCAGGTTCCCGCCGGCGCCCAGATGCGCCAGCTGCCCGGTTTCCAGGCCCGGAACACCATGCGAAGTGCCATGCGCGAGGGTAATTGCCCGGCACAGCGCCGCATACCCGGCGCCATTGCAGCGCCCACGGGCCAGCAGGACAATCCGCCCTTGGGCTTCCCCGTGGCTATCAAGCACCGCAAGGTTCACCCCGAGAATCGGATGCAGGCCTTCTGCCATGCAGGCTGCCACATGCTTGACCGTCCCGTACAGCCCGTCCCGGTCAGTCAACGCAAGCATCTGCGCCCCCTGCGCCTTGGCCGCCTGGGCCAGCTGCTTTGGGTGCGAGACGCCGTAATGGGCGCTATATGAAGAACTGACGTTCAGATGGGTGAAGCTCATGGAGGTCCTTCGAAAATATGTTCCCCCGCCGGGACATCAGGCGCTACGGGCCAGCGAGCCATGCACCCGCACCAGGCGCCACCGCTCAGTTTGCGCATCAAAACTCACATCGACGCTGTGCACTTGGCTGGATCCGCGCACGGCGACCAGCTGCAGGCGCCACATCTCATAGTCGGCAATCCCCGCACCGGCTCCGCGGGGAATCCGCAGGTTCTCGTCCCACCATTTGCGGCGCTCGAACCAGCGCTGCGGTTCGGCTACCAAGCGATAGTCCTGCCCCTGCCAGCTCACGCGCAACGGCATTCCATTCGCTGCGCGAGCTACCTCGATCGACTCGGTGAACATCCCCACGTGCACACTCCTTACCTAGTAGAATCATTCTATTCGAACATGTGTTCGAATGACAGTTACACTAGTCAGCGCGACCGACAGTTTGGGTTAGCCGAGCGCAGCGGCTCCAGCGCCGACAGGCTGGCTGAATAAGCCCTGCGAAAGGCCGTGCTGAATGCAAAGGGCAAGGAGTATCCGACGTCGCGGCAAACTGGAACAGCGATGCATCGCTGGCAACCTGCGCATCATGAGCCAAGGCCAGGCGTAATTTGGCGAGGTACCCGATGGGAGGGGGACCCTGCTGACCATCAGAGCTGGAGCTCGAGGAGCAGCCCTTGCACCGTCACATACGTTCCGGGAAAACCGTGGTGCACCTGCGCAAATTGGCTCTGGGCGAAACAGCCTGCGTCATTGTGTCGTGAATGTTCCATAAGCGCCGGGGACACCGATAACATCGAGACAGCAACAGTCAATCGTTCCAGGAGCTAAATGCCATGCCTCATAAGGTCAAAGCCGTTGTTTCCCGCGCCAAGGATGCGCCGGTAGAGGTCGTCGACATCATCGTTCCGGACCCGGGCCCCGGAGAAGTAGTCGTCGATGTGCTCACCACCGGTGTCTGCCACACCGACTTGCACTACAAGCTCGGCGGCATCGGCGACGAGTACCCCTACCTGCTGGGCCACGAGTCCACCGCAGTCGTCAGCCAGATCGGCGAGAACGTCACCAATGTGAAGGTCGGCGACCGCGTGATCCTGAACTGGCGTGCAGTCTGCGGCCAGTGCCGCGCTTGCGCCAAGGGCGAGCCGAAGTACTGTTTCAACACATTCAATGCCACCCAGAAGATGACCCTCGAGGACGGCACCGAACTGTCGGCTGCCCTAGGCATCGGCTCCTTCGCCGAGAAGACCCTGGTCCACTCCGGCCAGTGCACCATCGTGGATGAGGAAGCGGATCCGGCAGCCGTCGGCCTGCTCGGCTGCGGCATCATGGCCGGCATCGGCGCGGCGATCAACACCGGCGAAATCAAGCGCGGCGAGTCGGTTGCCGTGATCGGTTGCGGCGGCGTCGGCGCCGCCGCCATCGCCGGCGCGCAACTGGCTGGCGCGACCACCATCATCGCGGTGGACGTCAACGCTGACAAGCTGGAAACCGCGAGGGCCTTCGGCGCCACCCACACCGTGGATTCCTCCAAGGTCGACGCAGTGGAAGCCATCCAGGAACTGACCGGCGGCTTCGGCGCCGATGTGGTGATCGATGCTGTAGGCCGTCCGGAAACGTACAAGCAGGCCTTCTACGCCCGCGATCTTGCAGGCCGCGTGGTGCTGGTGGGCGTCCCGACCCCGGAGATGAAGCTCGAGCTGCCGCTGCTGGACGTCTTCGGCCGAGGCGGCTCGCTGAAGAGCTCGTGGTACGGCGACTGCCTGCCAAGCCACGACTTCCCGATGCTTGTCGAGCAGTACAAGCTCGGCCGGCTGGATCTGGACTCCTTCGTCACCGAACGCATCAAGATCGATGAAATCGAAGAGGCGTTCAAGAAGATGCATGAAGGCACCGTGCTGCGTTCGGTGGTGGAGCTCTAATGGCTGCCCGCATCGAGAACGTCGTCACCTCCGGCACTTTCTCGCTGGATGGCGGCACCTGGGATGTCGATAACAACGTCTGGATCATCGGCGATGATTCCGAGGTCATGGTGATCGACCCGGCACACGATGTTGCCAAGATCCGGGAAGCCGTGGGCGATCGCGAAGTCATGGCCGTCCTGCTGACCCACGGGCACGATGACCACATCCGCGCCGCCGGCGAATTCGCCGACGCCGTAGATGCACCGTTGTTCTTGAACCCGGAAGACCGCATGCTCTGGGAAGCTGTCTACCCGGAGCGCGACGTGGACGCGGAAATCAGCGAAGGCGATTCATTCACCATCGCCGGCACCTCGCTGACCGCGCTGCACACCCCGGGGCACTCGCCAGGTTCAACCTGCTTCTATGCGGAAGACCTCGGCGTGCTGTTCAGCGGCGACACCCTGTTCAACGGCGGACCGGGTGCTACCGGGCGCAGCTACTCCAGCTTCGAGACGATCATTGAATCGATCCGCACCAAGCTGCTGGTGCTACCAGCCGAAACGGTGGTCAATACCGGTCACGGCGATGCCACTTCCATCGGTGCCGAAGCGCCGAACCTGGATGAATGGATCAAGCGCGGGCACTGACCCGCGACAGCGATTCCACCAAATGGCGGCAGCAGCCGGCCTGCGGGCCGGCTGCTGCCGCCATCCTTGTTTCCCGCACCATCGATGGAATAATGAATCCATGCCTGAAACGCATTTGCGGATCCAGAGAACGGCAGGCTATGGCGGCCTTGCCGCCCTGCTCTGCGGCCTCGTCTTGATCTGGCACGACGGCCGCCAACCGGTGGCCGCTGCCGCAGATAGCTTCCATTCGGCCGCAGGAGCGATCTCGCAGTCGCCGAGCCCTGTGCTTCTTGCCGGAGGAGCGCTGCTGTTCTTCGGCGTCGTCACTCTCTGCTTGGCAGCAGGGATCTTCCTGATGCGCCGCATTCTGGCGGTGCGCCCTCTCAGAGTCGTGCCCTGGGTCCTGGCCGCGCTCGCCTTGGCCTTGTTCCTGGCAGGGGCCGGGTTGAAGATCTGGGATACGCTGCAACCGGTGCCTTTGGGCTGGTTCGCCTACGAGCCGCTGACGCACGCACAGCTGTCCTCGCTGGCCACGTCCCCGGCGGGCGTTGCCGCGCGGCGGCTGATGGGACTGGGGCTGGCAGTATTCGCCATGGCCAACGGCGCCTGGATGGTGCAGCACGCCGCCCGGCACCAGCGCTAGAACAGCGAGTTGCTGTGCGCCTCGATCAGCTCCGGAGAGTTGTTGCGCACATTGCCGACAGCGGTGTCGACCTCATGCATGGTCCATTCTGAGGCCACATCGAACGCTTCTGCACGAATCTGCTCGATCAGCCCTTCGCCATCTTCCTCGGCAGGGTTCATCCAACGGCCCATCATCTCCTTGCCCAGCGGAATGGGCAAGCGGTCGTGCAGGCCGGCAAGTTCGCCGAGCACCCCTGGTTCTTCAGCCGAAGGCGAATCCATGGTCATGATCGAGGTGGAAAGAATCCAGGATCCGTCCTCGTCCTTCCACCATTCATAGAGGCCAGCGAAGAAGATCAGCTTTCCATCCTCGCGGTGCACGTAGAAGGGGCGTTTCTTGCTGCCCTCCTTCTTCCACTCGTAGTAGCCTTCCACCGGGACGACGGCTCGGCGCTTCTTCACTGCTGAGCGGAAGGTCGGCTTGGTGCTGGCCGTCTCGCTGCGCGCGTTGAAGGCACGCACCCCGACCGAAAGCTCCTTCGCCCAGCCTGGCACCAGCCCCCACCGGGCGACATGGATCTGGCGGTGCAGCTCATCGCCGATCAGCCGCTCGAGCACAATCGGCACATCGGTGGTTGGCGCAACGTTCCATGACTGGCGCAATTCCAGGTTGTCGTCAGCTTCGGCCTCGGCCTCCGCCACCAGATCGCCGATAGCTTTGGCCATCACATATCGTCCGCACATCGCTTGCCCCCTAGTCCGGCCTCAAGGAAAATCTGCTCCCCAGTCTAGCGAGCAGCGTCCGAGAATTCAGCGAACTTTTTCCGGCCAGCCGGGAACAAAGTCAACATGCGTGCCGTTACACCAACTATGAGCAATGAATTGAACCTTGACCAGTACGTTCCCGCTGCCGGCGCAGTCACCATGTTCACCACCAGCTGGTGCGGCTACTGCCGCAACCTCAAGCGCCTGATGGACCAGAAGGGTGTCGCCTACACCGAGGTGAATATCGAAGAAGTTGAAGGCACCGCGGAGATCGTCGAGTCGTTCAACAACGGCAACCAGACCGTTCCAACTCTGATTTTCCCGGACGGCACCGCAGCCACCAACCCGCGCATCGACGAGGTTGTTGAGCGCGTCGGCGCATAGTTCCAGTCGCAAAACCACGTATCGGCACCCCCAGCAGGTGCCGATACCTTTTTAGCTGCGCTATGCACCGTGCAGCGTTGCGTGCTCGCGGTATTCCCCGAGCAACGCGGAAATAAATGCTTCAGTGGTGACACCGGCTAGCAAATCGTTCGCTGCGCCTACCGTTGTCGGATCCATGGGAACACCCATTGCCTGGTAGACCCCATCAAGGACCTGGCGCAAGGACGAAGAATCTTCGACAACAAAGACTGAAGAGAACAGCCACGCGCCGGACACCACACGCTGAGCCGTGCCTACCAGCTTCACTGGATAGTTGCGCGGCGAGTTCCCATCAGGGAGGCCATGTACCGAATGATCGCCGGGGCAGTACTCCCCCGGGATTGGCCCGACCTGCGCATTCACGCCAAGGCGCTGGAAGGCGTTGGCATAGACGCGGGCAAATACCTCGAAGCGGCTTTGCTGGCGCATCACTGCCTCAGCTTCGGGCTCAATGTGGTCAACGATTAATGTGCCCCGGTGATATGCCGCGGCTCGGCCACCGGCTTTGCGCACCAATGGCGCAAAGCCTAGCTGCTGCGCCACCTCCCGCGCCTCCTCATAGCCGTCCAGACGCACATCACGCTGGCCAAAGGCCAGAGTCGGGTCCGGACGATAGAGCCGTAGCAAAGAACCCCTCTCGCCCGACTGGACATCGCGCAGCAACTGCACTCCGCGTTCTAGGTCAGCTGCCGGGTCTCCGCTTGGAACTTCGATTTCCACGGATAACGGCGCATCTGACTGGGCATTCCACAAACTCATGGAACTGAGTCTAATTCAGCAAATCACTTCAGGTGGAGTAGATGTCACAGCAGCTGGTTGCCGAAAGCCGGCATTTCTGGGCCATAATAAAAGGCGTGCCAAATTCTTCAACCCCTGTCATCCTGATTGCCGGGCCGTCCGGATCCGGCAAGTCCTATCTCGCGTCGAAATTCGGCCAGCCTCATCTGCCGCTGGACGAGTTCTACCGCCAGATCAGTGAAGACGGGAATCCTGTTGAGTTCCCCCGCACCGGCTACGGCGAAATCGACTGGGACGATTCGGCTACCTGGAATCAGGAAGCCGCGCTGCAGGCAATCGATGATTTGCTCCAGCGCGGTACCACCATGGTCCCCAACTACTCAATCGCAACCTCGAGCTACAACGGGCATCGCGAAATCACGTGCGCCGGAGGACCGATCGTCGCCGAAGGCATCTTCCTCTACGAAATCCTTGAGCCGCTGTGTGCCAAGGGCATCAATGTCCAGGCGTACTATGTCGACGAACCGGCCTTGGTCACCGCTCTTCGGAGATTCGTTCGCGACGTAGCACAGCGCCGGAAGCCAATCTTATTCCTGGTCAAGCGCGGCTATGCACTTTTCCAGGCCCACAGCGCAGACCGGGAAAAGTACCGCCAGCGGCAGTTCACGCTGAAGTCCAAGCCAGAGCTCAAGAAGCTGCTGGCCAAGCTTTCAGCCGGCGCATCGAACTAGCGCGAACGGACCGTCAGGATCTGCTCGGCCCGGCCGAAAGGGCCAGTTTCATCGTGCAAAACCGTTGAGGTCAGTCCGATGCCGTCGGTGCCGAAGCTCTGCTGGACATCCAGCCCCAGCCACTTGCCTACCGGCATGCGGTACATGTGGATCTGGAGATCCACGTTCGGGTAGATCCAGGTCTCTTCACCCGGATCCACACGTGGCACCACGCCGTTTGCCGTGTCGATCATTCCCACCAGGCTGGATAACGCAGTAGCGTCTCCCGTGTCGACCAGCGCATAAGGAGTACGCAGCCATGCGAAGCCCCGACCTGGGCGCAGTTCATCATTGGCACGCAACTCGATGGATTTGATGTAGCCACCAGGCCATTTCCCGCTGATGTCCCGGACCGAGCAGGCATCTGGACCCGGGATTTCCTTGTCTTCGATCCCTGCTACAGCACTGGTGTCGCTCTGGATGACTCGCCACGCGCGCGCAACGATGCTGGTGCGGCCCTTGGCAGTCATCTCGGCCTCAATCAATTCGATCGTCCGGCCGGGACGGACCATTCGCGTTGAGATCTCGAATTCCCCGGCGTGGATCAGACCGTGGATTTCGTAGCTGATCCGTGCGATGCGCATGTCTGCGCGTGGCTGGAAATTTTCCAAGGCATAAGCCAAGATTCCCGAGGCGGGAGCCATATGCTGCTCATGCGGGTTCCACGCACCCTGGGAATGCCACGACGAGCGATAACGCCCATCGCCAAGAGCTTCAAAATAGAAATCGCCATCAGCTAGGGTCTGTTCTAGCTCTTCGTTGAGCTGGTGCGTCATCGTTGCCCTCCTGGCATCGCGGTCTTCAATACTCTGCCCTCAGGCTACCCAAGAGTAATTGAATTCACTAAACTAGCCGGCTGTGTCGTGCTCATGGGCTCGCTGGCCGGCATGATCCATGATTCCGAGCACCTCGGCAACACCATTGACCGCCCACATCGCATGAGGAGTCATGGTGTCGAACTGGGCGGATTGACCCGCCTTCACATGGTAGGTTCGATCCCCCAGCTTCAGCTGGATCTCGCCGAGGAGCACTGTGAACCATTCCTTGCCCGGATGGATGCGCAGCTCGGTGGGAGCGGGCGCCTGCGAAGGATCGAAGCGCATTTTCGAAACATTGACACCGTTCACCGCGTCATCGGTGGACAGCTTCCACATGGTGACCCCCGGCATCGAAATCGGCTCCGGGCGGATAATGATCTCGGCCTCAGAGGTTGACGCTAGCTCGTCCAAACTGGTGTTCAACGCCTTGGCTATGGGTATCAGCTGGTCAAGGGCAATACGACGGCTTCCTGTTTCGATCCTGCTGAGCGTGGAAACGCTGAGGGATGCCTTGCTCGCCAATGATTCCAATGACCATCCAAGATTCTGCCGAAGCGTCCTGATGCGTTGCCGGATAATCTGATCCACATCGATTTCTTGCGTCATGCGCAAAACGATACACCCTTTGGCGCAAGTCGTCGATACCGTGGACAGTACACCGAACGCAGCAAGGAGAGGGACATGGAACATTACGAAGCAATCGTCATCGGCGGCGGCAGCGCGGGACTCGCGGCCGCCATCGCGCTAGGCCGTTCGCGGCGCACTGTGCTGGTTATCGATGAAGGAAAGCCGCGAAACGCTGCAGCGCAGCATGCGCATAACATCCTGGGAAACGAAGGCATCAATCCCCTTGACTTCTTGTCCCGCGGACGGCGGGAGGCCATGAACTATGGAGTGCAAATTATCGAAGGCACAGTCGACCAGCTCGGCGGTTCGATGGAGACCGGTTTCAGCGTCACGATGTCCGGCCAAGCATTCAGCGCAGACCGCATCATGCTGGCGACGGGTCTGGTTGATGACTTGCCTCCGATTCCAGGCCTGGCCCGCGCATGGGGCGATACCGCGGTCCACTGCGCTTACTGCCATGGCTAGGAAGTCCGCGACCAAGAAATCCTGGTTCTCGGTATCGGGCCCATGAGCACCCATCAAGCGATGATGTTCAGCCAGCTAAGCCCTAGCATCACCTTCATCAACCACACCCCGGCCGCATTGAACGACGAGAATCGCGCAACACTTGCCGCCTTGGAAATACCGGTCATCGAGCAAGCAGTGCAAGCGATCGATTTCGATGCTCAGGGAAATCTGGATTCAGTGACCCTTGCAGACGGCCGAAAGGTCAACGCGCAGGCACTGGTAGTGGCAAGCCAGATGAACGCGCAAGCCTCGCTTTACCTGTCGCTCGGCGGGCAGCTTGCCGAAAATCCGCTTGGCACCTTCATCCAAGTCAATGAAATGGGCGCTACCGCTCTGCCCGGAGTATACGCCGCCGGAAACGCAAGTAACCTGGGCGCGATGGTCATGGCCGCGGCAGCATCTGGAACGGTCGCAGGAGCTGCCATCAATGCTGATCTGCTGGGCAGTCGGTTGGCTGAGGCCTCAGCGCCAGCGAAGCCGTAGTTGCCGGCTCTGTCCCCTGGCGCACTGTTTTCCAGGGGGCCGAGCTGCGGCCGCCCAGGGGCACGCGAATAATGCTCATCAATTTTACAGAGAATTACTTTCTGCTGACGCACTAGTCAATCGACAAGTCGTGAACTCCGTTGGCGCGATTCACCTCGGCAGGTTGCCCACGTATCACACGTCACGCCCCACCGGACGGCGATCAATGGTAGGCTTTATTCGTTACCTCAACGGTTGCAGGTGTGAGTCCCCGCCAGCAATTGTTAGCAGTAGGATTTGTAGCACAGCCAACAAATCGTCTGTGCTTTGCAAATCGGTTCATCGATCTTCAGATTGAATGAACTCCTATCGAAACGAATTCTTCATCTTCTCTTCTTCACTGCAGATAAAACATCTCGACGTTTCCGTGCGTCACTTTTCTGTGGCTTCCTTGTTCTACTCCGTTAGCGTGGGGTCATTACCCGCTAGCAGCCTGGAAACCGATGATGTCTAAGCACGTGCAGCGACCCCCGTTTTGGCCGATACCGGCAAAATCAGTATTCGATGCTCCGTATCGACGGCAGGCGAATCGTTCTCGGCAGCTCTGCGCGAGGTAACCCCTAAATTTTCCGATTCGAAACTTCGGATCGGCAACCAGGCCACATCGTGGCCATCAATAAATAAGGAAATAACACTATGGCCACTGGCACCGTAAAATGGTTCAACGCTGAAAAGGGCTTCGGCTTCATCGCTCCTTCGGATGGATCGGCTGACGTCTTCGCACACTACAGCGCAATCCAGAGCTTCGGTTTCCGTAGCCTCGAAGAGGGCCAGACCGTTGAGTACACCCTGGAAGCTGGTCCAAAGGGCCCACAGGCAACCAACATCCAGGCTCGCTAAGAGACTTTCTTCAAAGGTGCAGTTCCCCGCAAGGATGGAACTGCACCTTTGCTGCTTTTAACCGTTTTCTACCGGCAGGCTTCGACCGGAGGTCGTTCCCGAAGAACCCCTACACCAAGCAGACGAGCCGGCAATGTCGTGAGCTTCGGGAACAAGCGAAAAGCGGAAGCTACCGGCATCGGCACCCGGAATTCGCCGCTGGCCTGCATGACGCGGGTTAGCCCGCGATGCATAACTCGTTGAACCATCTGTGTAGCAACTGTCGGGACGGTTCGGCGGCGTTGTACTGCTGCCACATCATGATCAGAAATCGTCCCCTCCCGAAGAGGCCGCGCCAAGATCCGTGCCGCTGCTACAGCATCCTGCACAGCCAAGTTGATGCCGATTCCCCCAACTGGACTCATGGCATGGGCAGAATCCCCAATGCACAGCAGGCCTCTCCGCCACCACTGTTTCGCACGATTTAGCTTGACGTCCAGAAGCTTCGCATCATCAAGGGCCAAACTCCGTACGCCATCTGCCAGCTCGGGGGCGGCCTGGATGATTGACTTCCTCCATGACTGGACGCCTTCTGCGCGTAGCCGGGCATCGTGCCCCTTCGGTAAAAGCATGGCTGCCTGCACGTATCCCTCGCGCGGAATCAGGACAAAAGATCGATCCTTGGCGAACGCTGGAGTCAGTTCGTTCTTTCGATCCACGTTGCTTGGAATCTTGAACCACCACACATCAATCGGTACGGAGAATTCCCTCATCGGCAGTGCGGCTGCTTCTCGGACACGGGACCACCTGCCGTCTGCCGCAATAGTGAGCAAAGCACGCATTTCACCGCCGCCGGCCGAGTCTTCATATTTGACGCCAACTATGCGGCCTCCTTCGGTGACAACGTCAGTTACCGAAGTACACATCCTCAGCTCGAAATTCGGTTCCGCTGCACCTGCACGAGCCAACAAGTTGAGGAAATCCCACTGCGGCGCCATGGCGATGAACGGAAATGGATGCTCCAACCGCGACAGGTCGAGAACTGTAGCTGGCGAACCGTCCCTGGCGGGTATGCTTGCCTGAGCAACCTTGCTGAAATCGATCTTTTCGAACTCGCTCATCAGCCCGATTTCATCAAGCAACTGCAGCGTTGAGGGGTGGATGGTGTCACCACGAAAATCCCTGAGGAAATCGGCATGCTTCTCAAGAACCGTTACTGGCACACCGCTGCGGGCAAGCAGCAAACCGGCCACCATTCCGGAGGGTCCTCCCCCAACGATAATGCACCGTGTATCTTCTGCCATGAGCCCGTAACCTTCCGCATGAAGTAACCAGCTTCCAGCTTGGCACTATCCGCTAATCGTAGACAGCATCCGAGCTGTTTGGCTTCAAATTCACAGCAATCATGAGCATCGCGAAGATCAACAGCACCACGGCCAGCCCTTGGAACCCGACGGCTCCCAGAACCGGGCCAGCGCTAAGCCCTCCAAGCACACCGGCAAGATTCATGCAGAGATCCGAAGTGCCTTGCAATTGCGGACGTTCCGAAATACCAACCGCCCCGGAAATCATTGTTGCCCCGGCAACTGTGGCCGCAGACCAGCCGAGTCCCAAGCTCAGCAAAGCAAAGGTTGTCACGGTGTGGCTCTCTGAATCGATCCACACGAGTATGCTTGCCGTGATCAGCAATACTTGCCCAGCAAAGATGATCGTCCGCGCTCCTGCCTTGTCCGTGAGCCAGCCGAATACCGGCGACAATGCGTACATCCCGGCAACATGAATTGAAATCGTGATGCCGATGAGCGTGAGGCTTGCCCCTTGATGCTGCATGTGGATTGGAGTCATTGACATCATGGACACCATGTAGAGGTGGGTCAAAGCCACGGTGAGCACCGCACGTCGAGCTGCCGGAGTGTTTTTCAGGATGCTCCAGCCTCGGCGGCGAAGTTGGGCTTTTTGCGCGTGGGCAGCTGCTCGTTGCTGTGCAATCTGCAAAGGGTCGGGACGCAAGCCAACCCAGTAAACCAGCACGCCGATCAGTTGCGCGCACATGGCGATGAGAAAGCCTCCGGTAAACGATGGGAGACTTATGAACCGAGCGAGTTCTTCGCCAGGCTCGAACAAGTTGGGACCAATGACTGCGCCGATGGTTGTCGACCATACGACGATGGAGAGATCACGGCCGCGAGTGGATTTGCTGGACAAATCCGTGGCAGCGAATCGGGATTGGAGATTCATTGCCGAGCCGGTTCCTAGAACCAGCATGCCGAGCAGCAGCAGCGGCCAATATCTCAGGAATGCTGAGGCAATGATGATGGTGACGCCGCTGGCCGCCAGCAAGGCACCTGTTGATAGCGAAACACGCCGGCCGAATTTCTGAGCGAGCATCGCCAGCGGCAGTGCCATGACGGCGGCACCCAGTGTATTCATGGTTGCTGCCATGCCGGCCAGTTCATCGAGCCCGGAAACATTCACAATCAGCAGCGACCCCAAGGTCAGGGTTGCGCCACTGCCCAAGCCACCAAGAATCTGTCCTGCGGCGAGAACAGAAATGGATTTGCGTCGAATCCGCTGGATTTGCTGGTCGTCCAATGAACTTTGTTCATCCGAAGTGGATTCGATCTGCACATTGACTCCCGCGCATTGATAGCAACTCGTACTTTCCAAGTATCTACCAATTGCCGCTGTGCGTTGCGTATAGCGTCGCTCATGACAAAGGCCCCACCAAATTGGTGGGGCCAGTGTCGGAAAAGCTAGGTACTAGAAGTCCCAGTCCTCGTCTTCGGTATTTACTGCCTTGCCGATGACATAGGAGGAACCGGAACCGGAGAAGAAGTCATGGTTCTCATCAGCGTTCGGGCTCAACGCAGCCAAGATAGCTGGGGATACGTCGGTCACGGTGGATGGGAACATGGCCTCGTAGCCCAGGTTCATCAGAGCCTTGTTGGCGTTGTAGTGCAAGAACTTCTTGACGTCCTCGGACAGGCCTACCGGATCGTAGAGGTCATGGGTGTACTGGACTTCATTTTCGTACAGTTCGTACATCAGCTCGAAGGTGTAGTCCTTCAGCTCCTGCTTGCGTTCTTCGCTGGCACCTTCCAGACCCTTCTGGAACTTGTAGCCGATGTAGTAGCCGTGGACTGCTTCGTCACGGATGATCAGGCGGATCAAGTCAGCAGTGTTGGTCAGCTTAGCGTGCGAGGACCAGTGCATTGGCAGGTAGAAGCCCGAGTAGAACAGGAACGATTCGAGCAGGGTCGAAGCGATCTTGCGCTTGAGCGGGTCTTCGCCGTGGTAGTAGCTCTCGATGATCTGGGCCTTCTTCTGCAGGTTCACGTTCTCGGTGGACCAGCGGAAGGCTTCATCGATTTCCTTGGTGGAGGCCAGGGTCGAGAAAATCGAGGAGTAGCTCTTGGCGTGCACCGATTCCATGAAGGCAATGTTGGTGTACACTGCTTCTTCGTGCGGGGTCAGTGCATCCGGGATCAGCGAGACGGCGCCTACGGTACCCTGCAAGGTGTCCAGCAGGGTCAGGCCGGTGAAGACACGCATGGTCAGCAGCTTTTCGTCTTCGGTCAGGGTGGCCCACGACTGGATGTCGTTGGACAGCGGCACCTTCTCCGGAAGCCAGAAGTTATTGACGAGTCGGTTCCAGACCTCCACGTCCTTATCGTCCTGGATACGGTTCCAGTTGATTGCTTCAACCTTGTTGGTGAGCTGAATCTTCTCGGTCATTGCCCCTCATCGAAAAGCTAAATCGTGTTAAGAACTTCGCGTACAACTCTACAGTTCTTTCGAACGGTGCCGGTGCAGCAAGGTCCAGAGTTCATGTCGGATCGTTGACACGATCTGAAGTGGTTTTGATGTGCAACAGCTGCCGCTGGACGGAGCCCTGCGGCAGCTGTTGCGTGATGCCATGGACCGGCCAACCGGTCAATGGCTCAAGGTCTTACAGTGCGCAGGAAACGCAACCTTCAACCTCGGTGCCTTCCAGCGCGAGCTGGCGCAGGCGGATGTAGTACAGGCTCTTGATACCCTTGCGCCATGCGTAGATCTGGGCCTTGTTGATGTCACGAGTAGTGACGGTGTCCTTGAAGAACAAGGTCAGCGACAAGCCCTGGTCGACGTGCTGGGTTGCAGCGGCGTAGGTGTCAATGATCTTCTCGTAGCCGATTTCGTAAGCGTCTTCGTAGAAGTCGGTGTTCTCGTTGTTCATGTAAGGAGCCGGGTAGTAAACGCGGCCGATCTTACCTTCCTTGCGGATTTCGATCTTCGCTGCGACCGGGTGGATCGAGGAGGTCGAGTTGTTGATGTACGAGATCGAACCGGTTGGAGGAACTGCCTGGAGGTTCTGGTTGTAGATGCCGTGCTCCATAACCGAAGCCTTCAGGGCCTTCCAGTCTTCCTGGGTAGGAATGTGCATGCCCTCGAATAGTTCGCGGACGCGCTCGGTAGCTGGTGCCCATTCCTGCTCGGTGTACTTGTCGAAGAACTCGCCGGAGGCGTACTTCGAGTTCTCGAAGTTGTCGAAGGTCTCGCCGCGTTCCATCGCGATCTTGTTCGAAGCAGTCAGCGCGTGGAACAGGATCGTGTAGAAGTAGATATTGGTGAAGTCGATGCCTTCTTCGGAGCCATAGTAGATGTGCTCGCGAGCAAGGAAGCCATGCAGGTTCATCTGGCCCAGGCCAATGGCGTGCGACTTGCGGTTGCCATCGGCAATCGAAGGAACTGAAGCGATGTCCGACATGTCCGAAACGGCGCTCAGCGCACGAATGGCGATCTCTACCGAGGTAGCCAGATCTTTGCCGTCCATGGCCTTGGCGATGTTCATCGAACCGAGGTTGCAGGAGATGTCCTTGCCGACGGTCTTGTAGCTCAGGTCGTCAGCAAATTCCGAAGCGGAAGAAACCTGGAGGATTTCCGAGCACAGGTTGGACATGGTGATGCGGCCGGCAATTGGATTTGCCTTGTTCACGGTGTCCTCGAACATGATGTACGGGTAACCGGACTCGAACTGGATCTCGGCCAGAGTCTGGAAGAACTCGCGGGCGTTGATCTTGGTCTTCTTGATGCGCGCATCGTCGACCATGTCGTAGTACTTCTCGGTGACGGAGATTTCGCTGAACGGCTGGCCGTAGACGCGCTCGACGTCGTACGGGCTGAACAGGTACATGTCTTCGTTCTTGCGCGCCAGTTCGAAGGTGACATCCGGAATGACAACACCCAGGGACAGGGTCTTGATGCGGATCTTCTCATCAGCGTTTTCGCGCTTGGTATCCAAGAAGCGGTAGATATCCGGGTGGTGCGCGTTCAAGTAGACGGCACCGGCGCCCTGGCGTGCACCGAGCTGGTTCGCGTAGGAGAAGGAATCTTCAAGAAGCTTCATGACCGGGATGACACCGGAAGACTGGTTCTCGATCTGCTTGATCGGGGCACCATGCTCACGCAGGTTGGTCAGCGACAGGGCAACACCACCGCCGCGCTTGGAAAGCTGCAGCGACGAGTTCACCGCGCGGGCGATGGACTCCATGTTGTCTTCGATGCGAAGCAGGAAGCAGGAGACCAGTTCGCCGCGCTGCGCCTTGCCGGCATTCAGGAAGGTTGGGGTAGCAGGCTGGAAGCGGCCTTCGATGATCTCGTCGACCAGATGCCGGGCCAGCTTCTCGTCGCCGCGTGCCAGGTGCAGGGCCACCATGCAGACGCGGTCTTCATAGCGTTCCAGGTAGCGCTTTCCGTCGAAGGTCTTCAAAGTGTACGAAGTGTAGAACTTGAAGGCGCCCAAGAAGGTTTCGAAGCGGAACTTCTTGCCGAAGGCGTGCTTGAACAGATCCCGGATGAAGTTCATCGAGTACTGGTCGAGGGTTTCGCGTTCGTAGTACTCGTGCTTGACGAGGTATTCAAGCTTCTCGTCCAGATCGTGGAAGAACACGGTGTTGTTGTTCACGTGATCCAAGAAATACTGGCGAGCCGCATAGCGGTCTACCTCGAACTGGATCTTTCCATCTGGACCGTAGAGGTTCAGCATGGCGTTCAAGTCGTTGTAGCTCAAGCCCTGGAACTGGGCTGGGAGCTCCTTTGAGCTCTTCATCGTTGCTGCCGGTTCTGCGACGCTGGTGTCCAAAAGGTTTCAAGCCCTTCTTTGACGTTGAGAACGTCTTCTGAGGTTCCCATAATTTCGAATGTATAAAGCACGGGTACGTTGCATTTCTCGGCAATGCGCTTGGCCGCAATGCAGTAGTACTCGCCGAAGTTTGTATTCCCCGCACCGATCACGCCGCGAAGATTCGCCCGGTTCACATCATGCCGCAGGAACTTCATGATCTGCGGCATGATTGAACGCTTGCCTTGCTCTCCGCCATAAGTGGGTATGAGCAGCACGTACGGGGCTGTCGAGATGAGCTGCGGTTCGGTCGCGTAGACCGGAATCCTCGCGGCATCCATCTCGAGCTTCTCCACGAAACGCTTCGTGTTCTCCGAAACCGATGAGAAGTAAATCAGGTTCGAATCGGTGAATTCCAGCGGTTCCTGGGCCTCAGCATTTTGCCTGTCGGCAAGTGCTGCAGGTGCCATTATTTTTTCGCCTCCACTAGAAGATAGCGGATGGAGTTCTGAATTAGTTGGCTGGTGCCAGCAACTCGATCTTGTCTGGGCGGAAACCCGACCAGTGATCGTCATCGGTGATTACGACAGGTGCCTGCATGTAGCCCAAGCCACGAACGTGCTCCAAGGCTGCCGCATCCTGAGAGATGTCTACCTTGTTGTACTCGACACCCTTCTTATCCAGCGCGCGGTAAGTAGCGTTGCACTGAACGCAGGAAGGCTTCGTGTAAACCGTGATGGCCATGTCCCTGATCCCCTTTGGAAAGTCTATTTTCGGCTAGGTTCCCGGATTCTCGGAAAGTACCTAGCCATCCTCTCGGATGCCTCGAAACCACTGCTTCGAGGTGCTTCTGGTGCGAGCCGCACCAACGAGTTCAATACTACATCTTGTGTTTGGCCGGTCAAGCGGCCACAACATGATGTATTACAAGTATGTCATTCATCCACGATGACGTCCACAGGATCTGTGGATACTAACCCCCGTTTAAACCGCTATTTCTAGCGGACCCGGCTCCTTTGTCCACAGGTTGGCAGAACTCCATTGTGGGTTAAAAATTCTTCTGTGAGATGTTCGTCGGCGTGTTTCGCTTCCCCTATCCAGTTCCGGGTGCACATCGTGCACCCCTACATGTAGTGTCAGCCTCTGAACCGACAGTTTGGGAGCCGCACGACCGATTGTGGAGAACGCAAAACAGGGGCAGCTAAGACCAGGGGCAGCTAAGAAATATCAGCTGCCCCTGGTCGCGAAGCCCAGAAACGATTCAGGGGCTCTTTAGGCCGGGTAGGTCCGGGCACCGAAGATTCCCTGGCCCACGCGCACAACGGTGGCTCCTTCGGCGATGGCCAGCTCGTAGTCGCCGCTCATGCCCATGGACAGGTGCTGGAAGCTGTCAGGAGCATCCTGCCGCAATTGGTCACGGGTCTCGCGCAGCAAGGAGAAGCTGCCGCGGATGGATGCTTCATCGGTGGTATTCGCCGCCATGGTCATCAGGCCCACCGGCTTCAATCGGTCCAGCGACGCCAAACCGGCAAGCAACCCGGCTGCCTCGCCAGCCTGGATACCGGATTTGCTTTCCTCCCCGGAGGTATTGACCTGGATGAAGACCTCCAGCGTCCGATCTTCGAGCTCCAGTCGGCGTTGCAAGGTCTCGGCGAGTTTCAGCGAGTCCAGCGCATGGAATTCATCAGCGAACTTCGCCACGAACTTCGCCTTGTTCGTCTGCAGCGGACCAATGATCGCATAGCGCAGGTGCGGGAACTTCTCGCAGAAATGCTCGTACTTGCCCTGCGCCTCTTGGACCTTGTTCTCCCCCAGCGTGTTCACACCGGCGGCGATCGCCAAGGCCAAGCGGTCGGTATCGATGGTCTTGGTCACCGGAAGCAGCCGGACCGAGCCGGCGTCCCGGCCCGCAGCCGTTGCCGCCGCGGCGATCTTCTGGTTGACAGTTGCCAGGTTGCGGGTGAAATCCTCGATGGTGGCCGCATGCAGAGCGGCAGGTTGCGAAGCCAAAGCGCCAACTTTCTGATGTCACAAACGTGTTGCTGGTGCCAAGGGCACCAGCAACAAGCATAGGCACAATTCCGCTAGAACAGTTGGCGCCAGTTGGTTTTCGCCAGATCCAGCAGCTCGTCGCCGCGTCCGGAGAGCACGGTCCTCAGGGCATACAGGGCAAAGCCCTTGGCCTGCTCCAGCTTGATTTCCGGCGGCATCGACATCTCCTGGCGGTCGGTCGCCACATCCAGCAGCGCAGGACCGTCATGAGCCAGGAATTCTTCCACCGTGGCTTCGAGCTGCGCCGAATCATCCACCCGGTAGCCCTTGAGCCCGGAGGCAGTGGCCACGGCCCCGAAGTCGGGATTGTGCAGATCGGTGGCGTAGGTGACGAAGCCAGCGGCCTTCATTTCCAGTTCCACGAAATTCAGCGAGGAGTTGTTGAACACCACGATCTTGATCGGCAGCTTGTTCTGCGTGGCAGTGAGCAGCTCGCCGAGCATCATGGCCAATCCGCCATCCCCGGCGAAGGCGATCACCTGGCGTTGCCGGTCAATTGCCTGGGCGCCCAGTGCGTGGCACAGCGCGTTGGCCATGGAACCGTGGTTGAAGGAGCCCAGTACCCGGCGCTTGCCGGTCATCGACAGATAGCGGGCCGCCCAGATCACCGGGGAACCAACGTCGGCGGTGAAGATCGCATCCTCATCTGCGTGCTGGTCGATCAGCCGGGCCAAGTACTGCGGATGGATCGCGGCGCCGGGTTTGGAGGGCGTCGCCAGCTCGTCGAGCTTCGTACGGGTCTTGCGGTAGTGCTCCACCGCTGCTTCCAGGTGCTTGCGGTGGGTCTGCACCGGGAGCACGGCGGCCAGCGCCGCGGCAGTGTCCTTAACCGTACCCACCAGCGGGATGTCCACCCGCGTGCGCTTGCCGATCTGCTCGCCACGGATATCCACCTGGATGATGGTCGCATCCTGCGGGTAGAACTGCTGGTAGGGGAAATCGGTGCCCAGCATCAGCAGCACATCGCATTCGGCGATCGCCTTGGCGCCCGAAGCGAAGCCCAGCAGGCCGGTCATGCCCACATCGTACGGGTTGTCGTATTCGATATGCTCCTTGCCGCGCATGGCATGCACGATCGGCGCAGCGAGCTTTCCTGCCAGCTCGATCACTTCTCCGTGGGCGCCGGCCACACCTGCGCCGGCGAGAATGGTGACCTTGCGCGAACTTTCAAGGACCTCTGCGGCGCGTTCCAGCTCCTCTTCATTGGGCAGCACCCGCGGATTGGTCTTGATGATTTTCTGCGTGGGCGTGCGTTCCATTTCCGCCAGCGCCACATCGCCGGAAATCACCAGCACCGCCACACCGCGCTTCTCGATGGCCTCGCGCATCGCAATGCGCAGCATCCGGGGCATCTGCTTGGGATCGGAAACTTGTTCGGCATAGACGGAGCATTCGCGGAAGACTTCGACCGGGTGCGTCTCCTGGAAATAGTTGGAGCCGATCTCTCCGGTAGGGATGTGCGCGGCGATCGCCAGTACCGGGACGCGCGAGCGGTTCGCGTCGTACAGCCCATTGATCAAGTGCAGGTTGCCCGGTCCGCACGAGCCGACGCAGACGGTCAGCTCGCCGGTGATTTCCGCCTCCGCCGCTGCGGCGAAGGCGGCGGCTTCCTCATGGCGGTGGTGGACCCATTCGATCCGCCCGTTCTCCCGCAGGGAATCGGTCAAGCCGTTCAGGGAATCGCCCGGGATGCCGTAGATGCGGCGCACTCCCTGGGTATCGAGCTGTTCAATCAGGTGGTCGGCTACGGTAGGCAAAACATTCCTCCTGCACACAATGTTCCAGTGGGTCTGCTCTTCACCCTACTGCGCCGACCGGCTGCTGTCATGGGCATACGCCGCAAATTCAAGTTCTTCCCAGCACACCGGCCTGTGACAGGACGAACAAGCGCAGACCAGCTTCCCACGCCGCCGGAAACTAGCCGGCGAACCCTGGCCAATAGTGCGAATCAGGTAAGGCCCGCGCACCGAATAGGCCCTGGCCCACGCGCACCACCGTGGCTCCTTCGGCAATGGCCAGCTCGAAGTCCCCGCTCATCCCCATGGACAGCTCTTCCACGCTGCCCAGATTCAATTGGCGAAGCTCTTCGCGCACGGCAACCAGCTTCCGGAAGCAGGCGCGGACCAGTTCCTGCTGTGGCGAGAACACCGCCAAGGTCATCAATCCCTTGACCTGCAGCCGCTCAAATCCCTGCAATTGCTTGAGGAATACCGGAGCCTGGCCAGGTTCCAGCCCGAACTTGGATTCTTCCGACGACGTGTTCACCTGGATGAACACTTCAAGGGTGCGGTCCTCGATCTCCAGCCGGCGCTCCAACGCCTGTGACTGGCGCAGATTATCCAGGGCCTGGAACTCGTCGGCGAACCGGGCCACGTACTTGGCCTTGTTGGTTTGCAGGTGCCCGATCACCGAGTACTTCAGCTGCGGCAGGTCCGCCAGCGCCTGGGATTTCTCCCACGCTTCCTGCACCTTGTTCTCCCCCAGCCAGTGAACCCCGGCCGCGATCGCCAGGCGCAGCCGTTCAGCCGGGACCGTCTTGGTCACCGGCAGCAGCCGCACGCTGCCCGCCGCCCGGCCGGCCTTGGCCTCCGCCGCGGCAATCCGCGCGCGGATGGAAGCCAGGTTCGCTGCGAAATCCGCTTGGGTGCTCGCATGCCGCGCTGCTGGACTTTCAGTCATCTTCCCTCCTTGGCTCCCATCCTAGGCACCAATCGCCTGCGCCCGCACCTGCCGCCGCTCCGGTGCTCTGCTGGGTTGGCTAAGCTTGAGCCAGCAGCACAGCACTTCAAGGAGAGACGATGCCCGAACCGCGCCGTATGGCCAACACCACCGAACTGGCCGCCGGAAAATCCAACGGAGCGATCTGGAAGCTGCAACCCGAGCAGCGCGACCTGGACGCCAACGTCATCTCGCTGGCCCCAGGCGAAAAGATCGGGCAGCACCAGGGCCCGGAGCTCGACGTGCTGCTGCACGTCTTTGCCGGTTCCGGGGTGCTGCGCACCGCCAGCGGATCCATCGAGCTGGCCGTCGGAGACATCATCTACCTGCCCGCCCGCTCCCAGCGGCAGTTCGTGGCAGGCGATTCCGGCTTGGGCTACTTCTCGGTGCACCAGCGCAAGCACAAGGCCGGACTGATGCCCACCCTGCGCAGCTAGTCCCAGGCTCCCGTTTCGAGGAAGCGCTCGAGCTGTGCTTGATAGGGTGCCAGATCCAGTCCCTGCCCGGCCACCCATTCAGGGTTGTAGTAGGTCTTCGCGTAGCGCTCGCCGGAGTCGCAGATCAGCGTCACCACCGAGCCCTGCTCGCCGCGCTGCAGCATCTGCGCGATGATCGTAAAGGCCGCATAGAGGTTGGTTCCGGTGGAGCCGCCGGCGAAATAGCGGGTCTTGGCGCGCAGGAAGTTCATGGCTGCCAGCGAGGCCGCGTCGGGCACCTGCACCATGCGGTCGATCACCCCGGGCACGAAGCTCGGCTCCACGCTGGGCCGGCCGATCCCCTCGATGCGCGATCCGCGGCCCGTCGCGTAGCCCAGGTCCCCGGTGCGCCATCCCTCATAGAACGACGAGCCTTCCGGGTCGCCCACGCAGATCCGGGTCTCATGCCGCTTGTAGCGCGCATAGCGCCCGAACGTGGCGCTGGTGCCGCCGGTCCCGGCACCGACCACGATCCAGCTGGGAATCGGATGCGCTTCGGCAGCCATCTGCGCGTACACCGACTCGGCAATGTTGTTGTTCCCGCGCCAGTCGGTGGCCCGCTCGGCATAGGTGAACTGGTCCAGGTAGTAGCCGCCGGTGCCGGCCGCCAGCTCGCGGGCCGCCGCGTCGACGTCTCCGGCCGCGTCCACCAGGTGGCAGCGGCCGCCGTAGAACTCGATGAGCTCGATCTTCTCCGCGCTGGTGGACCTGGGCACCACCGCGATGAATTCCAGCCCCAGCATCCGCGCGAAATAGGCTTCGGAGACCGCGGTGGACCCGCTGGAGGCTTCCACCAGCGTGGTGCCTTCGGAGATCTTCCCGTTGACCAGCCCGTAGAGGATCAGCGAGCGGGCCAACCGGTGCTTGAGCGAGCCGGTGGGGTGCACCGACTCGTCCTTCAAGTAGAGCTCGATCCCCCAGTGGCCGGGGAGCTCGAAGCGATGCAGGTGGGTGTCGGCGCTGCGGTTCGCGTCAGCGTCGAGCAGGGAAATGGCACGTCGTACCCAAGGCTCAGTCATGCTTCCACTCTAGCCGTGGCGAACCATTTTGGTCCCCGGGCCGTGGTACGTTCGGATTCGTGAAGACAAGGCTGGTTACCGTGGGCTATGCGGCCGCCATCCTGCTCGGCTTGGGCTGGGCGGCATGGGCGGTGCTTTCGGCCGCCGGGCTGGAAGATCGCGCCGGCGGCTGGCTGGGCCAGGATGCCACCGTCGCCTCCGTTCCGCGCATCGGGCAGCTGCCCTGGTTCGGGCTGATGGGCGCCGTGGCGTTCTACGCGATCTGGCAGTGCCTGCCGCAAGAACGCACGGGGCTGCACCACCGGCTGCGGCCCTGGGTGCTCGGCGCGGTGCTGTGCAATGCCCTGTGGGTGGCGTTCCTGGAGCGCGACCGCATCGGCGCCTCGCTGGCCTTCGGCCTGCTCCTGCTGGCCCTGCTGGTCCGCATTGTGGTGATGGTCGGCAGGACCGCGGCGCTGCGGCAGGTGGACCGGTGGATCACCCGCGCCAGCTTCGGCCTGTTCGCCGGGTGGCTCTCGGTGATCGTGCTGGCCGAGACCGTCGCCGTCACCGCGCACTCCGGCGCGGACGCCGGCTCGCTGATGTTCAAGGGCGCCTGCGCCCTCGCGGTGCTGCTGCTGGCGCTGTTCCTCAGCGCGGTCAGCTTCAAGAACCCGATGGGGATCTACCTGAACGCCGGTGCCCTGTGGGTGATCGGCTGGATCATCGCCGACCGCTATACCGGGCAGTCCACTTCGCCGGGGTTCGCCACGGTGCTCTCGGTCGCCGCGATCCTGATGGTGCTGTGCCTGTCAAGCGCGTTGCGCATCCGGATCCGCGCGCTGCGCCGGCCCTCCCAGTAAGTTCCCAGTTCGCAGTGAGCGCAACGGCGCGTCCTTGAGCGCCAACCTCCGGCTGGCTAGGCTGGAACCGAGACCTCAAGGTCTACCCGACTCCAGGTCCACCAGAGAGGAACAACATGTCGAAAACTGCCAAGAGCTTGAAGCAAGTTGAGAAGTCGCTGGCGAAACTCGCCAAGACCGCCAAGGAAGAGCTGCCCAAGGAAATCCGCGGCAGCTGGAACGAGGCCGTCGCCGGCGTCAACACCGATGCCATCAACAAGGCCGGCGCCAACCTGATCGAAAATGTCGGTGGGAACTCCAAGGCCGCCAAGCGTGCCCGCGCCTCCGTGGAGAACGCCGTGCAGGCGGCCCAGAAGAGCCTTTCCGCCCCGGAGAAGAAGTCCGGCAAGGGCGGCAAGTTCCTGCTCATCTCGCTGGTCATCGCCGCCGTGGCAGCGGTCGTGATCTCGCAGAAGAAGAACTAGTTTTAATCAGCGAAGGCGTGGCACCTGCGGGTGCCACGCCTTCGCTGTGCCCGGGGACCCTCCGGCTACTTGGCGCGGGCCCGTGAGCTCTTGATCGCCGCCGCCGCGCCGAGCAGCGCGATCACCGCGCCCACCGGGATCAGCCAGAAGCTGTTGGCGCCGGTGTCGGCGAGGTTTTCTCCGGCTTCAGGCTCGGCTGGCCGCGACTGCTGCGGCGCATCCGTAGGCGCCTGGGGCTGCCCGGATTCCCGCTGCGGGGACTGCGAAGGGCTCGTCGTTGGTTCCGCAACCGGAGCTTTGCTCTGTTCCTCACTTGGCTGCTGGCTCGGTTCGCCGCTTGGAACTTCGCTCGGCTCGTCGCTCGGTGCCGGGCCGGCCAGGTCGAACACCTCATCGGCCGCACCCAGGTGCGCGAACACGGTCTCGCCGGTGGCGTCGTCCACCGCATCGTTGTCGGTCACCACGTAGACCTCGCCATCGGCAACGGCCAGGCCCTCGAGCTTCTCCTGGGTCCATCCGCTGGTTTCCTGCAGCGCCGGCAGCGCATCGGCCGCCAGCGTCTTCTGCACCAACGGCACTTCCCCGGCCGCAGCGTCCGGAAGCCGCACCTGGTAGATCTTCTTGTGCGCGGCGTCAGGCCCCGCCAGGTTATCGCGCTCGATCACCGCGTAGGAGCCATCGGGCAGGGCGGTGATTTCCGACAGGCCGTTCCAGGCGCCGTCCGCGGCCGCTTCCAGCTGGTAGCCGTACCAGCTGAACTCGCCGGTGGCCGGCAGGTACTTGCCCAGGCGGACGTAATCCTCTCCGGGCAGCTCGCGCTGCACCGCGAACACCACTTTTTCCTTTTCGCCTGAGCCGGTGGCGGCGATGCCTTCCAGACCGTGCTTGCCCAGCTCCGCCAATTCAGGCAGCGCGATCTCCTCCTGCACCACGCCTTCCGCGTCGATGCGCACCAGCAGGTTCTGCGCCCCGGTTTCCCCTTCATGGGCTGCCCAGAATCCGCCGTCGGCGCGGGCGGCAAGGCCTTCCAGGTCCAGTTCGACACTGGCGCCGGTGACCGCCATCGAGGATTCGACGGTGGCCGGGATGCCGGCTTCCAAGTTGTAGATGCGCGGCTGGTACGCGTTGTCGCTGACCGCGAAGAGCTGCGAGGCATCGGCCGGGTTGGCCGACAGCCCGCTGAGTGCGCCGAACGGCACCGGATCGTGCGGATCGGAGGACAGCTGCGGGAATTGCGGCGCGGCGGCACCGAAGCTGAACAGGTTCAGCGCCGAACGCACCCCGTTCTCGGCCTCGTCGGTTTCCGAGGAGACGGCGAGCAGCTCGCGGCCCGGGATCGGCAGGATGCCTTCCGGCCCGTTGGTGGTGGGCAGTGTCTGCACGTACTTCGGCGCGCGCGGATCGCTCATGTCGTAGACCGCGACGAAGTTCCCGCGTTCGGAGGCGACGAAAGCGTAGTCGGTGCCCTGGTACTCGCCGATGGCCAGGCCCTCCGGCTCGGTGCCCTTCTTCCCTGCCCGGCCTTCGGGGAACAACCCCTGGGACAGCGCGAGATGCTCGAAGCTGTTTCCCGCATCCCACACCGGTTCGCCGGTGCTCGAATCGAAGACGGTGAAGCCGCGGCTGCCGCCCTTCCAGTCGCCCTCGTTCGCGGTGGCCAGGTAGCGGTCCTGGATCCAGCCAATGGCATCCGGCTCGCGTGGCACGCCCTGCAGCGAGCTTGTGGGATCTAGTTTTCCGTCCTCGTCGGTATCGATTCCGTCCAGGTCCACGGTGCCGGCGCTGAAGGCCTTGGCGATGGTGCCGCTCGGCAGGTCGATCAGCACGATGCCGTTGTTTTCCTGGAGGGTGACCGCCGCCTGGTTGCGCGAGTTGATGCTCACGTATTCGGGTTCCGGATCCTGCGGGGTGTCCAGCCCTGCCTGCGCCAGCTCATCCAGCGCTTCGGGGTTCTCGCGCGTTCCGCCGGCCAGCGGCACCTCGCGCAGAGACCAGTCCGCCGGGGACTCGCCCACCGTATCGAGGATGACCACGGAACCGGCCGGAGCCTGCGGCAGCCCGCCGTCCCCGGCATCCTCATCGCGTTCGTTCTCGATGGCGATCGCCGCGTAGGCGCCGTCGGCGGACAGCGCAATGGAATCGGGCTGGCCCGGCAACGCGATGCTGTGCACCAACGTGCGGTCGGCGATGCGCACCACATCCACGCGGCCCGAGGGCTCGCTGTAGCTGGTAGAGGTGTTGACCACCACCAGCACGTACTCGCCGAATGCGGCGACACTGGTCGGCTCGTCCTGGGCGCTGCCCAGCTGGTGCAGCGGCAGGGTGCCCAGGCCCACCGGCTTCGCGGCGTCGGAAATGTCGACGAAGCCGATCTGGCGCGAGAGCGCATCGGTGTAGATCAGCGTCTGCCCATCGGCCGAGACGGTGGAGATTTCCGCGGCGGTCTGCGCCACGGCGCCCTCGGGATGGTTCTGGTGCACCGGGTAGGTGGCGGTGCGCTCGAAATAGCTTCCGCTCTCCGCGTTGGCCCCTGCGGCCAGTGCCAGCGGTGCGAGGCCCCCGGCCCCCAATGCCAGCGCGGCAAGGATGCCCGCTGACCTCTGTGCGGTTCGATTCACGTCGGTAGTCCCCCGAAAATTGCTTGGCGTTTGCTTGAGATGACCTCCCAAGATTCGCAAGTCTTTGAGACCGGCAGGCGAACACCAGGTGACGCCCGGGTGTCCGCTGGACGTCGCTTTCGACGCAACTGATCCAGCAGGCAGGCGGCCGCTAGGCCCAGGGCGTGAACTCGCCAGTTCGGGCCAACCGGTCGCCCAAGGGACCGATAACCGCAAAAGCATCCTGCCCACCGAATCCGTGGACCGTGTCGCGCTGGATCAGTGTGGTGCCATCGGCCAGCTCGATGCTCATCGCAAGGACCATGCTGGCGCCGGTTGCCTGCCGCTGTTCTTCAAGGCGCCCGGCGGTGACCGCTTCCACGATCTGCGCCAGCTGCGTGGGGACATCGCTGAAATCCAGCCGCCAGTGCACTTCGGCGGCGCCGGCGGCCCGCGGCAGCATCGAGATCTGGCCTAGGCCATCGGAGCGCACCTGGGCAAAGTGGCCGTAGCGCTTCGCCAGTTCCTCAGCGAGTTCACGCAAGTGGACGCTTGCGCTGCTGAGCTCGAACTGCGCGCGAGCCGCGTCTTCGCGCGCTGAGGGATCCGACGGGCAGCCCAATTGCGGATCCCAGTCGCAGATCTGGGGCAGCTGGTTTGGGTCGAGAAGTTCCAGGGTGACGTGGATGAGATCGTGATTGAAGTCCGTGCCCGCAGGGACGCTGGTGGTCGGGGTGATCCTGGCCGGCTCCCCGGAGGGCAGCAGCACTCCGGGATCGCCGATGGCTGGCTCGTAGTGGTGGTCGATGTAGTGGATGTCCGCCACTATGCCGTGCACCGGACTCACCGGCACCCCGGATTCGCTGAACGTGTCGTGGTCATTCAGCTCGTAGACCACGGTGCCATCCGGGTAGCGCAGCCGAGCGAACTCCCAGCGGACCTTCTCGCCCACTGCGAAGCCCGGATGGCAGCAGGCATGAAGCGCGCCGGAGATGTCCAATTCGATCTGCATGGCACTACGCTAGCCCAGCGCCGGTTGCCGAGGCGGGAACGAACCGGCCAAAGCCCGATAGGATTGCCAGGTGGCCCATATCGACGTAACAGACATCCAGTATTTCCTTTCCGACGGCACCCAGTTGCTGGGCGGGGTGGCGTTCAAAGTCACCGCCGGTTCCAAGACCGCGCTGATCGGACCCAACGGCACCGGCAAGACCACCCTGTTCAAGATCATCGCAGGAGATCTGAAGGCCGACGAAGGCTCCATTAACCGCACCGGCACCCTGGGCATCATGCGCCAGTTCGTCGGGCAGGTGCGCGACGAGTCGACGGTGAAGGACCTGCTGCTGTCCACCGCCGCCCCGGCGCTGGCCCAGGCCGCCGCCAAGGTCGCCGAGTACGAGGCGAAGATGCTCACCAGCGAGGACGAGAAAGTCCACATGCGCTACGCCGAGGCGATCATCGAATGGGGCGACGCCGGCGGCTACGAGCTGGAAACCACCTGGGACAAGGTCTGCATGGCTGCCTTGGGCGTCGGCTTCGACAAGGCCGGGGACCGGCTGGCGCGCACCCTGTCCGGCGGCGAGCAAAAACGCCTGGTGCTCGAAGCGCTGTTCGAGGGCAACGACGAGCTGCTGCTGCTGGACGAGCCGGACAACTACCTGGATGTGCCGGGCAAGCGCTGGCTGGAGGAGACGATGTCCCGCTCCAATAAGACCGTGTTGTTCATCAGCCACGATCGCGAGCTGCTGAACAACGCCGCCACCCGCATCGTCACCCTGGAACCGGGCCATGGCGGGGCGACCGCCTGGGTGCACGGCGGCGCGTTCGGTTCCTATGTGGAGGCGCGCAAGGAGCGCAACGAGCGCTTCGAGGAGCTGCGCAAGCGCTGGGACGAGGAGCACGCCAAGCTCAAGGAGCTGGTGAACATGTACAAGACCAAGGCCGCGTTCCGCTCCGACATGGCAAACCGCTACCAGGCGGCCACCACTCGGCTGGAGAAGTTCCTGGAAGCCGGCCCGCCGCAGGCCATCCCGCTGGAGCAGAACGTGCAGATGCGGCTGAAGGGCGGTCGCACCGCCAAGCGCGCGATCGTTGCCGAGCAGCTTGAGCTGGCCAACCTCATGAAGCCCTTCAATACCGAGATCTGGTTCGGCGACCGCGTCGGCATCCTGGGGTCCAACGGTTCGGGCAAATCGCACTTCCTGCGTCTGCTGGCCTCCGGCGGCACCGACCCGGAGCGCGAGCACCTGCCGGTCTCCGACGTGGTCATCGAGCCGGTGGAACACGCCGGCACGGTGAAGCTCGGGGCGCGAATCCGCCCCGGCTACTTCGCGCAGACCCATTCGCGCCCGGATCTGTTCGGCCGCACGCTGCTGGAAATCCTGCACCGCGGCGACGAGCACCGCTCCGGGCTGCCGCGCGAGGCGGCCGCTGGAGCACTGGATGGCTACGGGCTGGCCGGGCAGTCGGAGCAGAAGTTCGACTCCCTCTCCGGCGGGCAGCAGGCGCGCTTCCAGATCCTGTTGCTGCAGCTTTCCGGGGCGACGCTGCTGCTGCTCGATGAGCCCACCGACAACCTCGACCTGCATTCGGGCGAGGCGCTGGAACGCGCCATCGACGCGTTCGAGGGCACCGTGCTGGCGGTCACCCACGACCGCTGGTTCGCCCGCGGTTTCGACCGCTTCCTGGTCTTCGGCTCCGACGGGGTGGTCTACGAGTCAGGCACCCCGGTCTGGGACGAGGGCCGGGTGCAGCGCGAACGCTAGGCCGCGAGGTTCTGGCGCGCCTCCAGCGTTCTGTCCGAGCGAAGCCCCTGCCAGGCGCTGAAGCCCAGTGACACCGCCTCAGCCGCCAACGCCGCAAGGCCTGCGGCCGGTGCGGATGTCCAGATCCCGTTCTGGGCGAACAGCGCCGGCACCGTGCTGGACGGGATTCCGGCGCTGACCAGCAGCCAGCCGGCGAAGCGCTGCAGCTCGATGCCACCTAGCCGTTGCACCCCCAGCGCATGCTGCAGGAACAGGCACAGCCACATCAGCGCCCACGACAGCCAAATCACCGCGAAGATGGGATCCGTGCTCAGGGACATCACCGCCTTGTACACGGCGATCACCGCCACGAAGGCGCTGAACCAGCCGAAGGCGCCGGTATCGAAGCCACAGAGCGTATTCAGGCCCACCAGCAGATAGGTCATTCCGAACAGGTAGCTCGGCCAAGCGCCATTTACCATCAGGGTGTCGCTGCCGGCCTGGACCATGATCAGCGTAGGCAGCAGGATTTGCACGCCGCCCACCATGAGGTTGAGCACTGCGGCCGAACGGGCCGGAATTCGGCTCAGGGACACCAGCCCGTTGATGAACAAGAACAGGCCTACGAAGACCAGCCCGACGTGGGCCATTGATTCCTCAACTCGCGCGGCTCACCCCCGGATGCGGATCCGGGAACCGGACCCGTGTCCTGCCGCTAACGACAGTTTCAGGTACCGATGCCCGGCTGGCAAATTCGGGTGAAATCGTTACTCGACCAGCTTGCCCTCCTGGGAGACTTCGGTGATCAGTTCCGCGATCTGCTCCGGGACCTCGGGAATCGCTTCGTGGGTGATCCCGGTGCTCGGCGACCAGACCAGGTTCACCTGCAGGGCCGGGTCCATGGCCGGGTAGTCGCTGCGGTTGTGGCAGCCGCGGGTTTCGCGGCGTTCGAGCGCCGCTTCCAGCGTGGCCCGGGCGGCCAACGCCGCGGACTGCAGGTCGAAGGCGTGCGCCAGGTCCTGGTAGCCGGCGATGTCCGGGTGGATTCCCACGTTCTCCATGCGCTGCTCGATTCTCTCCAGCTTCGCCAGGCCTGCCAGCAATCCCGCTTCATCACGCACCACCCCGGCATGCTCAGTCATCAGGTCCCGAATGGCGCGCTGCAGGCTGCGCACGTTTTCCTGGCCCCGGGATCCGAGCAGCTCGGCGATGCGGGCGCGGGCGTCGGCGACGGCCTGGGCCGAGCGTGGCTGGGCGGCCAGCGAGGCGGAATACTGCGCCGCGTGCTGCCCCACGATGCGCCCGAAGACCAGCAGTTCGATCAGCGAGTTGCCGCCCAGCCGGTTGGCCCCGTGCAGCCCGGAGGAAGCCTCGCCGATGGCGTAGAGCCCGGGAACCTCGGTGGCATGCGTCAGCGGATCCACCCACACCCCGCCCATGGAGTAGTGCGCGGTCGGGGCGATCTCCATCTTCTGCTCGGTGATGTCCAGCATCTGCAGTTCCATCATGGTCTGGTAGACCCGCGGCAGGCGTTTCATGATGACCTCGCGGTCCAGGTGCGACACGTCCAGCCAGACTCCGCCGTTCTCGGTGCCGCGGCCCTCTCGGATTTCGGTGTAGGCGGCCAGTGCGACGCGGTCGCGGGTGGACAGCTCCATGCGCTTCGCATCATAACGGGCCATGAAGCGTTCGCCCAGCGCATTGGTGAGGATGCCACCTTCGCCGCGCGCGGCCTCGGAGACCAGGGTTCCGGCGTCGCTTTCCGGTTCGATGATTCCCGAGGGGTGGAACTGCACCAGTTCCGGGTCACGCAGTCGGGCGCCGGCCTGGACGGCCAGGCGAAACGAGTCGCCGGTGTTCTCGTCGCGGCGCGAGCTGCTGCGGCGCCAGATGCGGTTGTGCCCGCCGGCGGCCAGGATGACCGCGTCGGCGTGGATGAGGTAGCCGGTGCCGTCGTTGACGTCGAAGCCGTAGGCGCCGAAAATCCGGCCTTCGGCGGTGAGCAGTTCGGTGATGTAGACGGTGTCGAGGATCGGGACCTGTAGCTGCTCGGCCCGTTTGATGAGGGTGCGCTGGATTTCCAGCCCGGTGTAGTCCCCGGCGAAGGCGGTGCGGCGGAACTTGTGGGCGCCGAAGAAGCGCTGGGAGATGCGGCCGTCGGTTTCGCGGGCGAAGTTCATGCCGTAGCGTTCCAGGTCCTCGATGCCGCGGGCCGCGCCTTCGGCGACGACCTGCACGGTGCGCGGATCGGCCAGGAAGTAGCTCTCCTTGATGGTGTCCGCCGCATGCTGCTGCCAGCTGTCCTCGGCGTCCATCGTGCCCAGCGCCGCGTTGATGCCGCCGGCGGCCAGCGCGGTGTGCGCATCGTGGCGCGGGCGCTTGCCCACGGCCAGCACATCGGTGCCCGCCTCGGCCAGCTCGATGGCCGCGCGCAAGCCGGAACCGCCGGTGCCGATGACCAGTACGGAAGTGGATATCTGCTGTTCATTTCTCATGTTTTCCAGCATCGACCCGCGCCAAGAATACGTCCAATGAATTATTGGCATGATGTCCATAGCAGTAGGCTATGCAGCATGAACCTAGAGCAATTGCGCGGCTTCACCGCCATCGCCGATGTGGGGCACTTCACCCGGGCTGCCGAACAGCTCCATCTGACCCAGCCCTCCCTGAGCCGGCAGATCGCCACGCTGGAGCAGGAGCTGGGCTCCGAGCTGTTCCACCGCGCCCGCGGCAACATCACCCTCACCGCCGCCGGACAGGCCCTGCTGCCCCGCGCGCGCCGGATGCTGGCCGATGAGGAATCCATCCGCACCGAAATGGCCGATCTGGCCGGGCTGCGCCGCGGCCGGGTTCGCCTGGGCGCGCCTCCGTCGCTGTGCGTCTCGCTGGTGGCCGAAGCGCTGTCGATCTTCCGCACCCGCTACCCCGGAGTGCAGCTGCAGATGATCGAAGCAGGATCGCACAAGCTGCTGGAGCAGCTCGATGGCGGCGCGCTGGATCTGGCGCTCATCGTGACCTCGGAGCACGCGGTGAACGGCAGCCACCTGGAGAACCTGCCGCTGCTGGAAGAACAATTGGTGGTCATCGACTCGCTGGAGCACCCGCATCTGGCGGTGGACGAGCTTGATTTGCGCGCGTTGGCGCCAGTGCCGCAGCTGGCCTTCGCGCACAGCTACGACCTACGCGCCAGCACCGCCGCCGCCTACAAGTTGGCCGGCCTGGTGCCGAATATCGTCGTGGAGGGCGGGGAAATGGACGCGGTGCTGCGCTTCGTGCAGCGCGGGCTCGGCGTCGCCGTGGTTCCGGCGACGGTGGCGCTGGACGCGCCGGGGGTGCGGTCCATTGCCCTGCGCGAACCGCTGTCCCGGACCATCGGACTGGCGCACCGGCGCGATGTCTCATTGACCCGCGCGGCGACGGCCATGCAACACCTGCTGTCCGAAACGGCCGCGCAGCTGGCAGCCGGCCACGGGCAAATCAGCTCCCTAGCTTGATCCCCAGGTGGCTGGCCATCTCCTCACCCAGCAGGCCCAGCTGCAGCGAGCTGATCTGCGCGCCGCGCAACCCATCGACACCTTCCACATCAATGAAGTCCAGCCCCTGCAAATCCACCTCGCGCAGTTGCGCACCATGGCAGTTGATCTGCCCGGCCCGCGAATCGGCGAAGCCCAAGCGCTGGATCCGTGCGCCCAGATCGATCTCGTCGAATTGGCAATTGCGGAAGAGCACATCGCGCACCGTCGCACCGCGCAGATTCAGCCAGCCGAACTTGCAGTTCTCGAAGACCACGCCATCAAGCTGCGCCTCGGCGAAATCCGCAGAACCGAAGCGGCTGTGGTTCACCCGCACGTCGTTGAGGAACACCCCGGCAGCCTGCAGCGCCAGTGCCCCGGCCTGCTCGAGCTCGCACTGGATCAGCCGGGCATTGTGCAATGTCTCGATCTGCACCGAACTGAACCGACATTCCTCCAGCCGCGCACCATCGGCCGCCAGCGGTTCATCGAAATCCCGGAAGTGCAGCAGCTCAACATAGTCGTCCCCCAGATCGCCGCGGTAGCCGCGGGCCAGCTCGGGCAGGGTGAAGCGGCGGATCCTCGGTGCCAATACGCGTCCTTAAAGTTGTTCTCCAGCCAGGTTATGGGCAACGTCTTCCAGTGCCGCGTCCAGGTGCGGCCAGCGGAAATGGTACCCGGTGTCTTGCAGCACCCCGGGCAGCGCCCAGCGGGATTTCAATAGCATTTCGGGTTCCACACGCAGCACGAACATGGCCGGTTCCAGCATCCAACGATACGCGGGCAACCCGAATTTCCTGCCGGTGGCGCGGCGCAGCGAGGACATCAGTTCCCGATTCGCCACCGGGTTCGGCGAGCTGAGATTGACCGGCCCGGTGATTTCGGGGTGCTCGATAATATGCCTGATCGCGCCCAGCGCATCATCCACGTGGATCCAGCTGAAGCGCTGGTTTCCGCGCGTGCGATGCCAGCCGCTGCGCTCGGATCCGCTCGGGTCGTCTCCGATGCCGCGGTACCGCCGGTGCGCAGGCCACCAGCCATCGTGCTGCGCCCCGCCAAACCCCAGCCGCGCAATGGCCAGCAGCTTGCGCGTGGCTGGGCCCTCGCCAAGCACGATCGCCATGCGCAGGGCCACCCGGCGCGTGGGCAGCTGGCCGCGGAAGAACTCGCGTTCCCAGTTGCGCGCCACATCCACCGAGAACCCTTCGCCGATCCGGCCGTCGGCTTCGGTGTTCGGCGCATCCATGCTGTGCCGGTAGATGGTCGCGGTTGACGCATTCAGCCACAGTTGCGGCGGATTCGTGGCCCGGCTAACCGCTTCGTGCAGCGCACGGGTCGTGTCCACCCGCGAAGCGAGGATCTCGTTGCGGGCCGCATCGTGATAGCGGCAGCCGACATTCTTCCCGGCCAGGTTCACCAGCAGATCCGCGCCGTCGACCAGTGCCTCCAGCCCCGGGCCATCGCCCCACTGGGCATCGGACTTCTCGCCGCGGCCGATCACCGCCACTTCGTATCCGCCCTCGCGCAGCTGCGCTATCAGCCGCACGCCGATGAACCCGCTGGCTCCTGCCACTACCGCCCGCCGTGCAGCGCCGCCCATTGTTCCCCGCTAGAAGTCGTTGATCACCAGTTTCTTCATCTTCAGCATATTCTCGAAAGCGCCGGGCCGCTCCATCAACTCGCCCATGTTCGACGGGACGATCTGCCAGCTCACCCCGAATTTGTCGGTGAGCCAGCCGCAAGCTTCAGCTTCGGGCACCGCCGACATCGCATCCCAGACGCGGTCGATTTCGGCCTGCCCGTCGCAGTGCCATTCCAGCGAGACGCCGGGGGTGAAGGTGAAGTCCTGCGGCACACCCGAGTCCATGGCCGCCACGCAATCCTCGCCCAAGGTGAATTGGGCGTGCATCAGCGCTTCGGCGGTGGCGGATTCTGTCGGCTGGCCGTACGGGTAGGCGCTGTCCAGCTTCGCGCCGAGCACCTGCCCGTAGAATTCGATGGCCTCGGCTGCACGGTTCTGCGCGGCACCGCCGAACATCAGCGAGGGAATGACCGAGGCACGGGGCTCGACCGGTTCGCTGGTTTCCATCAGCTGCCAGGAAACGCCGTATTTGTCGTTCACCCAGCCGTAGCGTGTGCTGAACGGGTAGGCATCCAGCGGCATCAACGCGGTGCCGCCTTCCATCAGCGCGGACCAGGTGGCGTCGAGCGGCTCGCGCTGGCCGGTGTTGAAGACCAGGATGATCGAGATCGAGGGATTGGGCGCGAATTCTCCGCCGGCGTTGACCAGCGTGATTTTCGTTCCGCGCACCCACAGGGATACGGTCAGCGGCTTGCCAGCGAAAGGTTGCTGGAAATCCAGCAGCCCTTCGTTCGGGTAGCGCGATTCAACTTCTGTAGTTGCCTCCGGCAAGGAGCGGGCATAGAACTCCCCCGCCTCCTCGCCATTGCCTTGCATCCATAGATTGACAGTGAGATTTTGCATGACGGACCTCCTCGCTGGGCGATGCTCCCAAGCTACCCCTTCAAGCCCGCTGGCAACAGGTGGAACAGTGATTTTTCAGCCCCGGTTCACCTGCACGTCCCGCGGTGTTCTCCCGGTGAACTCGTCCATCGAGTGGTACACGCCGATGACCTTGCCCGCCACGAAATCCCACGCCGCTCGGGGCAGCACGCCGCGCAGCAGCTGGCCCAGCTTGCTGGTCCACGGCATCAGCACCAGCGGGGTGCCCGCAAGCATCGCCCGCCACGCGCGGTCCACCACCGCTTCCGGTTCGAGGATCGGGGTCAGCAGCATCGACTTGGCGCCGGCGAACATGCCGGTGCTGATATAGGTCGGGCAAATCGTGCTCACGGCGATCTTGTCGTTGTCCTCCAGCTCGAGGCGCAGCGAATCGCTGAAGGACAGAGCTGCGGCCTTGGAAGCGGCGTAGACGCTCATGTTCGGGTTGGACACCAGTGCGGCCGCCGACGCCATGGTCAGCACCCGGCCCTTGCCGCGCCGCCCCAGCTGCGGAAGCAGGGCGTGGGTCAAGTACATCGGGGCTAGCGCGTTGACCTGCATGGTCGCGGTGATCTGCGCGGTGCGGTGCTTGGCGAAGGATGTGCCGGTTACCACCCCGGCGTTGTTGACCAGCACGTCGATTCCCCCGCTCTCAACCGCTTGGGCGGCGTACTGGTGGATCTGGGCTGGGTCGGCAAGATCCACCACATAGGCCTCGACAGTGCCGCCGAGCCGGCGCAATTCTTCGGCGGCCGCGTCGAGCCTTGCCGTGTCGATATCCCAGATGACAACGCGCGCCGCACCTTCGCGGCAGGCCCGCTTGGCGAAGAGCAAGCCCATCCCCTGCGCCGCCCCGGTGATCAGGACATGCAAGCCGGCTACCGATTGAAGAGGCGCCTTGCCCATATCTGTACTCCTTAATGTCCGTATGGCACCAGCCTAGCGTGTGTCGCGGCTAACAATTGGGCTATTTTCATTCAGTGCGCCCAGCATTCACCGCTAGCCTTGGAGCATTGGACCGACTTGTCGAAAGGACGACCGTGCGCATTGACCGCCTGGACGCGGATTTGATCGAACTGCTCACCGAATCGCCGATGCTGCCGGTGATGGAGTGCGCCCGGCGCCTGGGTGTTGCCCGCGGCACGATCAGCAGCCGGCTGGCCCGGCTCCACGAGGCCGGCGTGATCCAGGGCATCATTCCGCGGATCAAGCCTGCCGGGTTCGGCTACACGCTGGTCGCGTTCTGCCAGGTGGAGATCATCCAGCGCTATGGGCATGACCCGGTGGCGACCGCGCTGGAGGAATCCATCCCGGAGATCGTCGATATGTACACCGTGACCGGCAGCTCGGATTTGCAGTTGCGCGTGGTGGCCCGGACCCCCGAGGACCTGCAGGAGATCTTCAACCGGATCAACAAGGTGCCCGGTGTGGCACGGACCTCATCATCCTTCGCCCTGCACGAGCATTTCCAGGGAAGGACCCTGCCACTGGTCGCAGCGTGCGCTAGGAGCGAGGCCGATGTGGAAAAGAGTGGGCAGATTGACCAGTAAAATGGGTTACTTGGCGGAGAATGCTATGCAGCCTGCATAGGCACAGGGGTTGCGATTGCGCCGGCAGATTCAATCAACCTACAGTCGATGCTTGTGAATCGCGACACGCGAGGATATGAGCAGGGCCACCGTTGACCACGCACCACGGCTTTGCCATACGAACGATTGCCGGCCTCGTGCAGCTCTGGCAGTCAGAGAGGAACCTCATGACCCTTCACCAGCGCCCATCCTTGCAGGATGTGCCCGCTTACAAACAGGGCAAGCCCGCAGCCGCTGGAGCCTCGAAACTTTCATCCAACGAGTCGCCGCATGCGCCGTTGCCATCGGTGCTGGACAGCATCCAGGACGGCCTGGCCACCATCCACCGCTACCCGAGCATCGCGGCACCCGAACTGACCGGCGCGCTCAGCGCGCAGTTCGGCATCCCTGCCGAGCACATCACACTGGGTGCCGGATCGGTCGAGGTCGCAGCCCAGATCATCCATGCAGTGGCCGCCGAAGGCGATGAGGTCATGTATGCGTGGCGCTCCTTCGAGGCCTACCCGTCACTGGTGCGCATCGCCGGGGCCACCCCCGTCGAAGTGCCGCTGGATGCCGAATGCCGACACGATCTTCCAGCCATGCTGGCCGCCATCACCGAGAAGACCCGGCTGATCTTCATCTGCAATCCGAACAACCCGACCGGGACCGTGGTGCAGGCCCAGGCGCTGGATGACTTCATCAACGCTGTGCCGCGCAATGTGCTGGTCGTCGTCGACGAAGCCTACGTCCATTTCGACCGTTCTGACGTGCGGGCCGACGGCATAGAGCTGTTCCGCAAGTACCCGCATGTGGCGGTGCTGCACACCTTCTCCAAGGCCTACGGTCTGGCCGGCTTGCGCGTGGGATACGCAATCAGCCCGCTGGAAGTCGCTGCGAACCTGCGCAAGGTTGCCGTGCCGTTCGGCGTCACCGACCTGGCGCAGCGTGCCGCGGTGGCCTCGCTGGCCGCCATTGACGAACTGTCAGTGCGCATCGAGGAAGTCGTCGCCCAGCGCGAGCGGATGCACGATGCACTGGCCGCCGCCGGATACCCGGTAGTGAAGTCGCAGGCGAATTTCGTCTGGGTCGATGCCGGCGAGTCGACCGTGGAGCTCGAAGCGAAGCTGGCAGCCGGCGGCGTGGTGGTTCGCGCCTTCCCGGGTGACGGCTTGCGGATCTCTTCGGGCACCGCGGAAGATGTCGACCGCGTGCTCGCCGCCCTGCCAGCCGTGCAGGAGGCCACCGCGTGAGCGCAGTCAAAGCCCCCGAGCAGCTGCATGCGGGGCTGACCCAGCGCCAGATCTCCATGATGGGTCTGGGTGGCGCGATCGGCGCTGGCCTGTTCGTCGGGTCAGGCCAGGCGATCTCCATCGCCGGACCGGCTGTACTGGTCTCCTACCTGATCGCCGGCACAGTGATCATCGTGATCATGGCGATGCTTGCCGAAATGGTTGCCGCGAACCCCTCCTCGGGTGCGTTCTCGACCTTCGCCGGCCAGGCCATGGGCCGCAGCGCCGGCTCCACGCTGGGCTGGCTGTACTGGGTCCAACTGGTCGTGGTGATCGCCGCCGAAGCCACCGGAGCCGCCGCCATTACCGCCGGGTGGGTGCCCGCATTCCCGCAGTGGGCATGGGTGCTCAGCTTCGTGGTGATCCTCACCGGGGCGAATCTGCTCGGCGTGCGCAACTACGGCCGTTTCGAATACTGGTTCGCCGTGATCAAGGTGGCGGCGATCATCGCCTTCCTGGCCTTCGGCGCACTGGTATTGGCGGGCGTGATTCCCACCCCTGAACCGGTGGGCTTCGCCAACCTGGCCGCCCACGGAGGCTTCGCCCCCGGCGGCATGGCAGGGATCGCCGCGGCCGTGCTGATCGTCATCTTCTCCTTCGGCGGCACAGAAGTCGTCTCGATCGCGGCCGCCGAGTCCAAGGACCCGGCGGGCAACATCAAGCGCGTGGTCAAGTCGGTGATGCTTCGCATCCTGTTCTTCTACCTCGGCTCGATCCTGGTGATTGTCGCCCTGGTGCCATGGAATGACCCGGCCGTCGCCGAAGGGCCATTTGCCGCCGCGTTGGATGTCATGCACATTCCGGGCGTGGGCTTCATGATGAACGCCGTGGTCGTGGTCGCGCTGCTTTCGGCGATGAACGCGAACATCTATGGTTCCTCGCGCATGCTGTACTCCCTGGGCCAGCGCAAGCTCGCCCCGCGCGCCGTCACCCACGTGACCGGCAAGGGCGTGCCGGCGAAGTCCGTCATCAGCTCGGTATCGTTCTCGTTCCTGGCTGTGGGGCTGAACTGGATCTGGCCGGATGCGGTCATGCCGATCCTGCTGAACGTGGTCGGTTCGACCATCATCGTCATCTGGGCGTTCATTGCCGTCACGCAGCTGATCCTGCGCCGTCGCGCGGACCGCGACGGTGTGCACCTGCCGCTGCGCCTGTGGGGTTTCCCCGGCTTGTCGATCGCGACGATCGTCCTCTTGGCAGCGATTGTCGCCATTGCGATGACCGATCCCGCCGCACGCACCCAGCTGCTGCTCACCGGCGGGCTGACCGCCGCGATCTGGGTGATCTCCAAGATCGCGCTGCGCGATAAGAGCGGGGATTCGGCGGACGCCTGAAAATCTCCGTGAAGCCTAGGTCCAGCAATTGCTGGGCCTAGGCTTTTCTCTTTGCCATTTCGGTGATCCAAATTGGCGCGAAGGGGGAAATGCACCCGGCAGAGGTCGGATAGTCCGCCAGCACCTGCAGCGACTCGCCAATCGCCAGCGCGCGCGGGCGCAGCCGCTCATGCTCGATGCCGATCTGTGCCAGCGTCGTATTCATCGCCCACTGCAAGCGGTCCGGTGCGGTACGCATCTCGGATTCGATGGTGTCCAGCAGTTGCTCCAGCTCCAGCTGTTCCGGGGCCTTCACGACCTGGTGCGCGGTCAATTCCCACGCGGCAGCCTGCTGCACCTGGTCGGACTCGTCCATGAGCAGCACGCGGAGTTCTTCGAGCAGCTTGGATTTCTTGACGATGTAACTCAGGAACCAGGCTTGGACCTTGGGAGTGGTGGCGTCCTTGCTCCAGGCCTGCAGCTGGTCGAGTGAAAAACTGCGTGGCTTGGCGATCAGCAGCGCGACCAGCCGGGTTGCGGTGTCCCCCGTCGCCCAGAGCTCGTTGGCAAGCTCCTGGTTGCTTTTCAACGCCTTTGCCAGTGCCCTGAGCTTGCCCAGATTCACGCCAAAATCGTCGCCATGCTTCTCATTGACTGCCCGGTGCTTGGGGTCTTCAAGTTCGGCCAAGGCCTGCTGCACGTCGGCAACGGTGCTCTGCGGTGTCAGTTCCATGAGTCTTCCTTCTGCTGAATCGGTTCAACGGGCTGGCGCAGGATGGTGCGAAGCTTTTCCGGTGCCACCTTGCGCGGGTCGCCGAGGTAGATTTCGTGGTGCTTGCCGGTCATGCGCAAACCCTGCGCCGGAATGAATTCGTGGTGCATCGTGGCCAGAATTCCGGCTTCGTCATCGTAGGGGCCGACGTGCAGCGTCTGCACGCATTGGCCTTCGTGGAGCGTCTCCATCCGGATGCGTCCGGGGCATGGCAGCTGCTTCTCTTCCTGTGCGGCTTCCAAGGCTTGCGCGAAGTCGGCCCCAGTGAGCCATGCAGGGGCCATGAGCATCATCGTCCAGCTCCATTTCGATTTGTCCCGCCGCTCGGTGAACACTGCCATGTCCTCGGCCCACCAGAGTCCTTCCAATGGCGGGACGACGTAGTCCCGTCCCTGGGCCTTGCTCGCGAATTTGAGCTTGTAGGCGACGGGATACAGAGTTTGCAGGGCTTGCTGGTACGCGTCGCTGGTGTTTGGATCCCCGGCCCCGTCGATCATCAGGTACTGTGCTGCTGGCACCGGCAGGACACGGAATTCCCCGGCTTTCGACCGGTATTCGTCCAGTGATTTCTTGAAGTCAATTTTGTCCGGCAAGGATTTGCCTGAAGCCTTCCGCCTAGAACCATTTACGCCATTTGAATACACCATACAGGGCTGCGGCAAAGCCGAGCATGAGGCAGACAGCCACCGGGTAGCCGAATGACCAGTGAAGTTCAGGCATGTTATCGAAGTTCATCCCGTAGATGGCTGCGATCAGCGTCGGGGCGAACAGGATGGCAGCCCAACCCGAGATCTTCTTCATGTCCTCGTTCTGCCGCTGTGCCACGAGGGTGGAGTTCACGTTCAAGATCTGCGAGAGCGCATCCCTGTATTCCACGGCTTGGGTGTGGGCACGGGTGAGGTGGTCGGTGACATCCTGGAGGTAGGTTTCCAGTTCTTCGGGCACCGGGTACTTCTTGAATCCGTCATCGAGCGATTGCACCACTTCCAGCAACGACGCGGTCGCGTGCTGCATGTCGATGACTTCTTGGCTCAATCGGTAGATTCGTTCGGTGACCGCAGCGTCCCCGCTGAAGACTTGGCGTTCGATCTGCTCCTTGTCGATGCCCAGCCCGTGGAGCACCGGGACGTACCCATCGACGATCTCATCCAGGATCCGGTACAGGACTGCCTCAGCGCCCAGACGGAGCAGTTCCGGGTCCTTCAGCAGCAACTGGTCCTTGCGCAGGCGCCCGTTCCTGATGGACTCGACGAACCCTTCGCCGTCGGTGCCATCGATCCATCGGCGGTCCTGGCAGAGGACAGCTACAGCGCCTCTGCGCACCAGGATGTGGAACTCGGACAGCTCCACTTCTTCGGTTTCGTCCAGGTACAGAGCCGAACGCACAACGAGCAGGAGCACCTCGCCGTAGCGTTCGAGCTTCGGCCGCTGGCGGGCGTGGACGAGGTCTTCGACGAGCACCGGGTGCAGGTCCCACGCCTCGGTAAGTTCTTGGATGTCAGCCTCATCCGGGGTGGGATAGAGCGACAGCGCGATCCGCTGGGGTCCGGACTGGCCGAAAGCCAGCGCGTCGGCTGCGCTGGTGCCTTCCGGTGCAGATTCCACGGTGCCGTCGTCAATATAACGCACTGCCATCGAGGCATGTGATGACTGATGGGTTCCATAGGCTGCTCTGGCGTTCGCTGCCCGGCGTTGAACTCGTGACATTTTGCTCCTGAATGATCTTCGTTCATTCAAGTATGGCAAGTCGCGAACGCATTTCGGCGTTGATCAGTTCTCCGGCTTTTCGACTGCCGATTCTTGGCGGCCGAAGCCTAGGGGTCGACGATTTCTGCATCCAGCTTTCCGGCACGCCACTGGGCCGTGGTCTCATCGGCCAACGCTTCAGCTTCCAACGCCTCTGCCGGTGTCATGAAATAGGTATTGATTCGCAATTTCTGCTCGGGATCCAATTCGGGTGAAAGCAGCACCATGGGTCTGCTTTGCGGGATCTTCACCGCATGGAACAGTCCGCAATGACGGGCCGTGTGATGGATTACGCAACTCAAGGCCGCATTCTTGATATCCGTGCGTCCGCCCTGTTCCCAGGCGTCCAGATGATCGAGTTCGCACCGTTCGGCAGGCATGCTGCACCCCGGATAGGAACAGCCGCGGTAGGCTGCCCGTATCGCCCGGCGTTGGGCCTTGGAGTACAACCGTTGCGTCCGGCCCAAGTCGAGAGGCAGGCTCTTGCCGTTCAACACCACAGGATAGATCCCCGCATGACACAACGCTGCCCTGGCTTCGCCCGGCGATAGCTGAATTCCCGAAGAAGTGACCGCGAAATCAGATGCCTGTGCCAGCATCCGCTCGTAATTCAGGATGATGCTCACCTGCGGAGTGGCTAGTCCCGGTTGCTTGTCCGGCGGGCTTGCCGTTCGATCGCTCATCAGCAGTGCCATGAACCCGATAAGCCTCCGGCGTTCAGGTTTCAGATCTTCCCAAGGGGCCGATTCGGTGCCTGGTTCCTGCTGGTGTTCCGTAGTTTCATGCTCATTCGCGGTTTCGGCACCTGTTGCATCGTCTGGGTCCGTGGCATCGGGTGCCTCGGTGTCCGCTTGTGCGTCGTCGTCATCGGAATCGGTGCCTTCGGCATGATCTTGAGCCCAATCGGGCATGGACTGCTTATCGTCCCAATCGCGGGCTTCTTCTCCCGTGAATTGCGCTTCGGCATCCTTCAAGCCCTCGCGGTTGCCCGCCACGGTCGCCGGGTTGTCCAGCGAGGCGAAGAACGCCTCGATATAGGCTGCTTGGGAAGGCAACGCCTTCACCACATATTCGATGAGGCCATGGCGAAGTCCCTTTTTGAAGATTCCGATGCTTTCCAGCAGTGCCTTGATCGAACGCTTACCGGCCTTCACCTGCGCCACCAAGTCGCTGATATGCTTTCGGGCCGATTTGGGCTCTGCATGCATGAATGTCAAGGAATCTCGTTCAAGCTGCGCCTTCTTGGCCTGACCGGCCTCCCCCTCGCCCAGGTCCTTGCGTGCCGAATGCAGTTTCTTGCTGGCAGCAATGACCAGACGTGGGTCTGACGCAGGATCATTGAACTCGGTCGCAAGCTGGGGCAGCCACGGGGGCGTCGGCAGTCCTGCCTCATCGACGCCGCCAAGCAAGCAGTCAGCAAGGATGAGCCGTTCGCTGGCGGTGCCCAGCGGGATATCCAGCCAGTCGCGCATCATTCCACGCGTGTTCCTGAAGTGGGTCCGGCCGGTAATGGTGCAGCCGGCTGCATCTTCGATGTTCTGCAGCGTCGGGTGCTCAGTGGCTTCTTCGATAGCCTGGAAGGAAGACTGGTCGAGCTTGTGGGCCCCGGTGCGGCGCAGCGCGTGCGCCGCGCGAATCTGGGCCCGGGACGTTTGCTGGGCGATACGCTCGATTAATTTGGCGTAGCAGGCAGCATGACCGGCGGGAATATTGCCCGCACCAAGCACAGCGGTGGCTGCGCCGATGAGCTCGAAGGCTTCAGCGAGCTGTTGCAGTGCTTTGGCGGTCTCGGTGGTCATGGATACAGCTTGCGCCGAATCCAGGGCATACAAAGGCGGGCTCGGCCTGACTGTGGAAAAGAAAAATCCTGCGATCGGCCCGAGCCGAATCGCAGGATTTTAATTTGTGGAGGTAAGGGGATTCGAACCCCTGACCTTCTGCATGCCATGCAGACGCGCTACCAACTGCGCCATACCCCCAAAAGGATTGCTACCCTGATCAGGCAACTCCATCATCATAGATGACTACCTGATCAGGATGCAAATTGACGGCTACTTCTGGTTTTCAGGGTTTTCAGCAGGCAGCTCGATCACTGGGCAGTCGGCCCAAAGGCGTTCGAGCGCGTAGAAGATGCGGTCTTCCTGGTGCTGGACGTGGACGACTACGTCGCCGTAGTCCAGTAGTACCCAGCGGCCCAGGCCGAAGCCTTCGCGGCGGATCGGGCGCATGCTGTACTTGTCGAGCACCTCGGCAACGATTTCGTCGACGATCGCGTTCACCTGAGGTTCTGACCCACCAGAAACAATCAAGAAAGCGTCGGTGACGCCCAGGCGGTCGGCAACATCCAGCGCGACCATGTTTTCTGCCAGCTTTTCGGAAGCCGCATGCGCGGCGACCTTCACGAGGGCGATTGATTCTGCGTGTGCTCCCATTGAGTGGAGTGTCTCCTTATAGAGGTGTAGATCGAGAACCTAATTGTCCTACGAAAACTAGTTGCCAAGCAACATGATCAGGCCTGCGACCAACGCGGCACCGCCCACACTGAGGGCGACGATCATCGCGATCAGCATGTTGTTGGCTCGGCGAAGACCGTGGGCCTGCACGTCAAGCGGCTGCAGACCCTGCGCGTTGACCGCGTCGATGCGTGGCATGTCGACGTCAGCAGCTGGTTGCTCGGCCTTCGGATTGGGCTTGGCCGGCGCCTCCGGCGCTGGCTTGGCTGCCGGTTTTGCAACGGGCTTGGCTGGGGCCTTGGGCGCAGGCTTGGCCGGAGCCTTAGCCGCTGGCTTGGGAGCCGGCTTAGCCGGGGCCTTGGGCGCCGGCTTCGCTGCAGTCTTCGCCTCCGGCTTGGGTGCTGGCATGGCCATCGGCTTCTTGGCTGCTGGTGCCGCTTCGTCCTTCTTGGATCCTGCGGTGAAGTCCAGCGAGACGCTCTGCGTCTTCGGGCCCTGCACGCCGGTCTTTGCGATACGGTCCTCGACCTCTCGGATGTTGCCCATAGCGCCGGTGAACGGGTCGGAAGCCTGGTCGTCCTTGCCCTGGTTGGCGTTCTGCACGCGCAGGCGTTCGCGCTCCGCGGCACGGCGGGAAATGATGGCTGCGCGGGCTGCCATTTCACGCTGGTGGGCGAGAACCTCGAGGTCGATCTCGGAGTCGTCCTCCCCCAGCAGGTTCGGATCAACCGGAGCCTTGGGCGCGTGGGCGCGGCGGGCGGCCAACGCCTGCTCGACGCTCATGACGGTAGTCTCCGGGGCATCGTCCTTTGGCGCAGGCTTCTTCGCGTCGGCGGGTTCCTGCTCGGCCTTGCCCTGATCAGCCAACGCCTGCAGGCGCAGCTGGCGGCGGGTCAGCGGCTTCGGTTCCTCGGCCGGGGCAACGGTTGGAATGTTGGTGGTCAGCGCGCCGACTTCTTCTTCAAGACGGCGACGCTCGCGCAATGCCTCACGGTCGCGGGCACGGCGCAGCGATGCGCGCTCACCCAGAGGTTCTTCGGCCTGCGGTGCACCAGCCGGCTTGGCTGCGGGCTTGGCGCTGGGGGCCTTGGCCGGAGCAGGCTTCGCCGCTTGCGGCTTGGCCTGAGCGGCGTTGGCGGCAGGTGCCTGCGGGGCAGGCTTCGCCGCTTGCGGCTTGGCCTGAGCGGCGTTGGCGGCAGGTGCCTGCGGGGCAGGCTTCGCCGCTTGCGGCTTGGCCTGAGCGGCGTTGGCGGCAGGTGCCTGCGGGGCAGGCTTGGCCGCTTCCGGCTTGCCGCCGGACTCCTTGGCGGCACGCTTGGGTGCCTGCTCCTTGGCCGGCGCCGATTTTGCAGGCTCTGCCTCGGGTGCCGGCTTGGCTTGCGGGGCCGCGTCGCTTTTCGCTGGCTTCGCCGAATCCTCGGCTCTGTCCTTCGACGCGAGTTCCTTGGCTTCTTGTTCGGCCTTGCTGCTGGCCAGCAATGCTTCCATCTCAGCACGTCGTTTTTCGCGCAGAGCTCGCCTGCTTGAAACCGGCTGCGAGTTATCGCTCATCCTGATACTTCTCCCGACCGCATAGACAAATACCGTCACCCTTACCTAGAGATTATGCCGTGTTACCCCACCCTATGTGAGGTTACGACTCGGTATACAGCCCATATTTTGCAATGTACTGCACCACACCGTCCGGCACCAGATACCAAACCGGCTTATCTGCGGCGACACGTTCCCGGCAATCGGTGGAGGAAATTGCCAGAGCGGGAATCTCCAATTGCGAGACGTTGTCTCGGCCCAGATCAGCGATGACGTAACCGGGACGGCTCACGCCAACGAAGTGGGCGAGGTCGAAGACCTGGTCGATGTCGCGCCAGCTCATGATCTGGCTCATCGCGTCGGCACCGGTAATGAAGAACAGCTCCGCGTCCGGGCGCAGGGCACGCAGATCGAGCAAGGTGTCGCGCGTGTAGGTGGCGCCTTGGCGGTCGATGTCGACGCGGCTTACGGTGAAGCGCGGGTTCGACGCGGTGGCGATCACCGTCATCAGGTAGCGGTGCTCGGCGCTGGTGACTTGGCGATCGGCCTTCTGCCATGGTTGGCCGGTGGGTACGAAAACAACCTCATCCAGGTCGTATTCGGCAGCTACCTCGCTGGCGGCGACCAAGTGGCCATTGTGGATGGGGTCAAAAGTACCGCCCATCACGCCGAGGCGCAATGGGCGGTCTTGAGGCTTTTGCTCCGCCAAGACTAGTGGCTATGCGGTACGTGAGTCTTGAACTGGCGGTGGGTGTCCTCTGGCTCAGGCTTGGCGTCGTGGCGGTTGCCTACGTTGGTGTAGGACACGGTGATCAACAGCAGGATCATCAGTGCTGCGAAGATGCCACCACCGATGATCACAGCGAAAGTGTGAGGGTCCATGCCGGTGGAAGCGGCTTCGGAAGCCAAAATCAGCGCGTTCAAGATAATTCTCCAGTCGTTTTCACGAGCCCGCTGTGCCACCAGCCTGGGCGGATGGAGCAGCGGCTCGAAAAGTAACGGTACGTTTCTTCTACATCGTACCGAAAAGGGCGGTCAGAAACTATTTCCGGATATGTCCGTCGCCTTGGACGATCCACTTGGTCGTGGTCAGTTCGGCCAGGCCCATCGGGCCGCGGGCGTGCATCTTCTGGGTCGAGATGCCCACTTCGGCGCCCAGGCCAAGCTGCCCGCCGTCGGTGAACCGGGTGGAGGCGTTGACGATCACGGCGGCCGAGTCGATCTCCGCGACGAACTGCTCGGAGGAGGCCAGCGAAGAGGTTACAATCGCCTCGGTGTGTCCGGTGGAGTAGGCGCGGATGTGCTCCAGGGCCTGGTCCATGCCGTCGACGACCTTCACCGCGATGTCCAGGTCCAGGTACTCGTTGCCCCAGTCCTCCTCCCCCGCGGGGATGGTCTGCAGCTGCGGAACCAGTGCGGCGGCACGATCGTCCGTGTGCAATCTCACGCCAGCCGCGGACAGGGCCTGCAGCACTGCCGGGGCGGCTGCCGCGTCCTTGTGGACCAGCAGGGTTTCCACGGTGTTGCAGACGCTGGGACGGTGAGTCTTCGCGTTGAGCAGGATGTCCACCGCCATTTCCTCGTCGGCGCTCGCGTCGAGGAAGATGTGCACATTGCCTTCGCCGGTTTCGATGACCGGGACCTTGGCGGTGGTGACCACGCGCTGGATCAGCTCGCGGCCGCCGCGCGGGATGAGCACGTCGATCTTTCCGCGCGCGCCCATCATGGCGTCGGCGCCGGCACGGCCGAACTCGTCGACCGAGATCACGATGTCTCGCGGCAGGGAGACAGACTCCAGCGCGTCGCGGATCACCGCGACCAGCGCCTGGTTGGAGTTCAGCGCGGCCGAGCCGCCACGCAGCAGCACGGCGTTGCCGCTCTTCAGCGCCAGGCCGGCAATGTCCACGGTGACGTTGGGACGGGCTTCGTAGATGGTGCCGATGACGCCCAGCGGCACGTTGACCTGGCGCATGCGCAGGCCGTTGGGCAGGGTTTCGCCGCGCACCACGCGGCCTACCGGGTCGGGCAGCCCGGCGAGCTCATGCAGCGCGGCGATCAGGCCGTCGATGCGCGGGCCATCGAGCTTCAGCCGGTCAAGCAGGGCTTCGGAGGTGCCATTGGCGCGGCCCGAGGCCAAGTCCTGCTCGTTGGCGCGCAGGATCATCGAGCGGTTCTCGTCGATGCGCGCGGCCATGGCGGCCAGGGCACGGTCTTTCCAATCGCGGTTGGCGCGCTTGAGGATCCGCGAGGCGCGGCGTGCGCGATCGGCCAGCTGATGGACCGAGGTGGTGACGTCGGTGGTCGTTGCTTCGGTGTTTACGGCGTCCATACTCATGCTCCTCATTCTAGAAAATGGGTTCGATCAAAGCCAGATCATCGACATGCACTACCGACTTGTCGTAACCTGCGCCGAGTTCTTCCACCAGCTCTGTGGTGCTGTGACCCAGCATGTCGGGCAGTTCGTGGGAGTCGAAATTCACCAGCCCGCGGGCGAATGGAGCGCCCTTCGCATCGCAGATTTCGACGGCGTCGCCGGCTTCGAATTCCCCGCGCACCGCGGTGATGCCGGCGGCCAGCAGCGAGTTGGTGCCGCTGGCGATGGCCTTGACCGCGCCGGCATCCAGGATCAGCTTGCCTTCGATGTTGGCCAGGTAGGCGAGCCAGACGTCGCGGGCCGAGCGCCGGGAGTTGCGGGCGGCGAACCAGGTGCCCACGTCCTCTCCGCGCAGCGCCTTGGCCGCATTGTCGGTGCTGGTCACCAGCGTCGGGATGCCTGCCGAGGAGCTGAGGGTCGCGGCGTCGACCTTGGTGATCATGCCGCCGGTGCCCACCCCGGCCGCACCCGGGGTGCCCAGGTCCACGGCTTCGAGCTCGTCGGGGTGCTCGATGGTGGTGATGCGGCTGCCGCCGTCGTCCGGGTGAGCGTCGTAGACGGAGTCCACGTCGGAGAAGAGCAGCAGTGCGTCGGCCTTGACCAGGTGGGCTACCAGCGAGGCGAGCCGGTCGTTGTCGCCGAAGCGGATTTCGCGGGTGGCTACCGCGTCATTTTCGTTCACGATGGGCAGCACGCCCAGGTTCAGCAGGCGGACCAGGGAACGCAGCGCGTTGGTGTAGGACGAGCGGCGCATCAGGTCATCGGCGGTCAGCAGCACCTGGCCCACGCGCTGGTCGTACTCGTCGAACAGCTGGGTGTACTGCGCCAGCAGCAGGCCCTGGCCGACGGCGGCGGCGGCCTGCTGGGTGGCCAGGTCCTTGGGACGCTTGGCCAACCCGAGCGGGGCCAGGCCGGCGGCGATCGCGCCGGAGGAAACGAGGATGACCTCGGTTCCGTTGCGCAAGGTTTCAGCGAGCGTGTCCACCAGGAACTTCAGCCGTTCGTGTGATATCCCGCCGCTGACCGTGGTCAACGAGCTGGATCCCACTTTGATGACCAGCCGCTTGGCTTGCGGCAGCTGGTGGGGCGAGGTAATGGCTGAAATTGTCTTAGTGGCGCTTTCACTCATACTTTAATTTTCCTCCTGGTTTGCCTTTGGTTCAGCAGTTTTGCGTCCGTACTTGGCGTCCACGGATTCGGTCCAGATGCCGGCCTTGCGTTCGGCTTCCAGCTCGGCGCGGGCGGCCGCCTTGGCGGCCTTGCGCTCGTCGTTCTCTGCACGCTTCTCCTCGCGGGTCTTGCGATCGCCGCGGTCCTCGAGGCGGATATCCTCGCCGCGCCGGCTACCGCCGAGCAGTTCGGCGCCGGCAGCCATGGTCGGCTCCCAGTCGAAGACCACTGCGTCGTCCTCCGCGCCGATGATCACCGCGTCGCCCGGCTTGGCACCCGACTTGAACAGCTGGGTCTCGACGCCCAGCTTGGCCAGGCGGTCGGCCAGGTAGCCTACGGCTTCATCGTTGCGGAAGTCGGTCTGCATGATCCAGCGTTCCGGCTTCTCGCCAATCACCCGCCACATCGGCTCAAGGTTCTGCTCCTCGCGGCGGATGGTGAATTCGACGCGCTTGGCTGCGCGCGGACGGATCACAGGCACCTCGACGACAGGGGCTTCAACCACCTGTTCGGCACGGGCCTGCTCTACCAATTCAGCCATAGCGAAGGACAGATCGCGTAATCCATTACGCGAGAGCGCGGAGATCTCGAAGACGCGGTAGCCGCGCTTCTCCAATTCCGGGCGAACGAATTCGGCCATGTCAGCGCCGTCCGGCATGTCGACCTTGTTCAGTGCGATCAGCTTCGGGCGGTCGATCAGCGGCACGATGGTGCCATCGGTGCCGGCGAAGGTGGAATCGGCCTCGTAGTTGGCTAGCTCCGACTCGATGATCTCCAGGTCGCTGATCGGGTCGCGGTCCGATTCCAGCGAGGCGCAGTCCAGCACGTGCACGATCGCCGCGCAGCGCTCGACGTGGCGCAGGAACTCGTGGCCCAGCCCCTTGCCTTCGGAAGCGCCCGGGATCAGGCCGGGCACGTCGGCGACGGTGAAGCGGGTTTCGCCGGCTTCGACCACTCCCAGGTTGGGCACCAGCGTGGTGAAGGGGTAGTCGGCGATCTTCGGGCGAGCCGCGGACAGGGCGGCGATCAGCGAGGACTTGCCGGCCGAGGGGTAGCCCACGAGGGCGATATCGGCCATGGACTTCAGTTCCAGGACGATGTCCTGGCTGGTGCCAGGGATGCCCAGCAATGCGAAGCCCGGGGCCTTGCGCTTATCCGAGGCGATGGCTGCGTTGCCCAGGCCGCCCATGCCGCCGATGGCTGCGATGTATTCGTCGCCCGGATTGACCAGGTCGCCGAGGATGTCGCCGTCCTTGGTCTTGATGACGGTGCCGGCAGGTACGCCGAGGACCAGATCCTCGCCGCTCTTGCCCGGGTGCAGGCTGCCCTTGCCCGGTTCTCCGTTGCCGGCCTTGCGGTGCGGCAGATGGTGGAAGTCCAGCAGCGTGGTGACCTGGGGGTCGACGCGCAGGATGATGTCTCCGCCCTTGCCTCCGTTGCCGCCGTCGGGACCGCCAAGCGGCTTGAACTTCTCACGCTTGATGGACACACAACCGTGGCCACCATTACCTGCGGTGACATGAAGGGTTACGCGATCAACGAATGCAGCCACGGGGCCATCTACTCCTAGTACGGGGTTGCGAGGGATACTCGCTTAAAAGTCTAACTATGCACGCAAGGGGCGGACCGAAATCGGCCCACCCCTTGTGTACTAAAAAATTTGCCTGATACCTGAATTAGGCAGCAGCCACAATGTTCACCACGCGGCGACCACGACGGGTGCCGAACTCGACTGCGCCAGCAGCCAATGCGAACAGGGTGTCATCCTTGCCACGGCCTACGCCGGCGCCTGGGTGGAAGTGGGTGCCACGCTGGCGAACGATGATTTCGCCTGCCTTGACTTCCTGACCACCGTAGCGCTTTACGCCTAGGTACTGTGCGTTGGAATCGCGACCGTTGCGAGTGGAACTCGCACCTTTCTTATGTGCCATGCCTTTTAGCCTCTTTCGCTACAAAAAATGGATTCTACGATTGCCTGAATTAGGCGATCGAGGTGACCTTGACCTTGGTCAGAGCGGCACGGAAGCCCTGGCGCTTCTTGTAACCGGTCTTGTTCTTGTACTTCTGGATAACGATCTTCTCGCCGCGAAGGTTTTCTACAACCTCAGCGGTGACCTTGACCTTAGCCAGATCGGCAGCTGCGGAAGTTACCTTCTCGCCATCTACCAACAGCAAAGCTGGAAGCTCGATGGAGCTGCCCAGGGCAGCCTGAAGACGGTCAACGGTGATGAGGTCTCCTACGGAAACCTTCTCCTGGTGGCCGCCTGCGCGGACAATTGCGTACACCACGTGGGTACTCACTTCTACTCGACGTTTATTGTCTTACCGGCGCAGATATCGACCCGAACACCCACATAGTGGATGCGATCCGGGGATCTCATGCGCTTGTGCCTTGACGCCGAGCGGACCAAAAGTCCGTGATCTTGGCGTTTAGCACCGATCAACTAGATTACGCTAGTCCCCACCGCTGGAGCAAATACAAACTGTCCCAGCGTGGGAAGCGTGATCAAGTTCATCTATTTCAGTTCGCGTACCGGAACACCCACTCCGAGCATGACCGGATTCCCGGCAGGCTCAGCTGGTTTTTCCTTCTTCGAACCGGAGGCATCCATCTGGACTACCGAACCGGTAGCGGCGGATACCTCTGCCACGAGGACCTCTGCCGTCGCATTGCCCTGGACCGAGGTGGCCCGACGACTGCGGCGCTTTGGCTTCGTGGAAATCTGCGGGGTTGCCGTGGCGGCAGCCGGAGCTGAAGCAGGTGCAGGTGCAGTTGCAGCGGCAGGAGCACTGGCAGCTGGCATGGCCAGGCCGGTAAGCACCGGCTGGTCCTGCTGCGCCGAATCCTGCGGACGCGAGGCACGGCGCGAACGCTTGCGCGGCTGCTCTTCGGACTTCGGGGCAGCAACAGGTTCAGGAGCAGCTTGCTGTTCCTGGCTGGCCTGTGCGTCCTCGTTGGTCGAAGCGCTTTCCTCGGCCTGGTTGCGGTTGCGTCCGCGGGAGCGCGAACGGCGGCGCGGCTTGCGGCTGCCATCGTGCTCTTCGCTGGACTCTTCCTTGCCAGGCAAGGCGGCTTCCAGGGCCTCCATGGTCACCGAAGCTTCGGTGGCCTGTGCGGGGACCACGGACTTCGTCACCGGAATCTGCTCGCCCTCGATGCTCACTGCGTTATCAGCAGGGCCGTCAAGGTGCGAGGCGGCGGCGATGCTGGCCAGGGCGTTGCGCGTGGCTTCGTCCTTCTCCCCTGCTGCCTGGTCCTGCTTCTCAACCGGCTTCTGCTCGTCCTTCTCGCCGCCGCGACGGCGGCGGGAATTGCGGCTTGGCTTGTCGTTGAACTTCTTGCCATGCGCTTCGCCATGCGAGTTGAAGGACTTGCGCGATTCGACCGGCTCGTCGTGGGTGATGACGCCAGCACCAGCGCAGTGCTCGCACTCTTCGCCGAAGACTTCGAGCAGTCCGGTGCCCATGCGCTTGCGGGTCATCTGCACCAGGCCCAGCGAGGTCACTTCGGCCACCTGGTGCTTGGTCCGGTCGCGGCCCAGGCACTCGACCAGGCGGCGCAGCACCAAGTCGCGGTTCGACTCAAGCACCATGTCGATGAAGTCGATGACGATGATGCCGCCGATGTCGCGCAGGCGCAGCTGGCGCACGACTTCCTCGGCCGCTTCCAAGTTGTTCTTGGTCACGGTCTCTTCGAGGTTGCCGCCCGAACCGGTGAACTTGCCGGTGTTGACGTCGATGACAGTCATCGCCTCGGTGCGGTCGATGACCAGCGAGCCGCCCGAAGGCAGGAAGACCTTGCGGTCCAGTGCCTTGGCGATCTGCTCGTCCACGCGGAAGTTGGCGAAGATGTCCTCTTCGGCTTCCCACTTCTCCAGGCGTCCCATCAGGTCCGGGGCCACGTACATGACATATGCCTCGATGGTGTCCCAGGCGTGCTCGCCCGAGACGATCAGCTTGGTGAAGTCCTCGTTGAAGACGTCGCGGACTACCTTGATGGTCAAGTCCGGTTCCGAGTACAGAAGTTCCGGAGCCAGAGTCTTGGTGGAGTTCGCCTGTTCCTCGATGCCTTCCCACTGCGCGCGCAGCCGGTTGATATCGTTGGTCAGCTCTTCCTCGGAGGCACCTTCGGCGGCGGTGCGCACGATGACGCCAGCGTTTTCCGGCAGGTGGTCCTTGAGGATCTTCTTCAGGCGCTGGCGCTCAACATCGGGCAGCTTGCGCGAGATGCCGGTCATCGAACCGCCCGGCACGTAGACCAGGTAGCGGCCCGGCAGCGAGATCTGGCTGGTCAGGCGGGCACCCTTGTGGCCTACCGGGTCCTTGGTGACCTGGACAAGCACCGAGTCGCCGGCCTTCAATGCGTTCTCGATGCGGCGTGGCGCGCCTTCGAGCGCTGCCACATCCCAGTTGACTTCGCCTGCGTACAGCACGGCGTTGCGGCCGCGTCCGATATCCACGAAAGCGGCTTCCATGGAGGGCAGCACATTCTGCACCTTGCCGACGTACACGTTGCCGATCAGCGAATCCTGCTGGGTCTTGGAGACGAAGTGCTCTGCGAGCACGCCGTCTTCGAGCACGCCGATCTGGATGCGGTCTTCGCGCTGGCGCACGATCATCTTGCGCTCGACGGACTCGCGGCGGGCCAGGAACTCGGCTTCGGTAATCACCTGGCGGCGGCGTCCGGTTTCGCGCGATTCGCGGCGGCGCTGGCGTTTGGCTTCCAGACGGGTGGAACCGCGCACCGAGGCGACCTTGTTGTTGACCGAGCTGTGGCTCTCGATGCTTCCACGCGGAGCACGTACGCGGGTGACGGTGTTCGGCGGATCATCCTGCGAGCCGCCTTCGAGCTCTAGATCCACGTCGCCACGGCGGCGGCGACGACGGCGACGCGAGGTCACGTCGTCTGAATCGGCGTCTTCAGCGGAATTCGAGGCAGCGGCGCGGCGGGCAGGTTCCTGCTTCTTCGCGACGGCGGCGGCCAGCACAGCCTGGGCGGTTTCCGGCACGGCAAACGGATTGAGGATCATGCTGCTGCCGTGTTCGGCCAGGAGCATGCCGGTCTGGTCAACGTCGTTCGCCTCTTCCACCGGGGCAGCTCCCTGCTCGGCGGATTCTGCGGCGGCTTCGGCTGCTTCGGCGTTCTGCGCCTGTGCGTCCTCATGCTTGGCTGCGGCGAGCTCGACGGCCTCATCGTTGGTGGTATCGCGTGCGGCCTGGGCACGGCGTTCTGCTTGGCGGCTGGCCCGCTTGGTGGAATCAGGCGTGGAAACCTGGGTGCGGCGGGTGGCCCGCCAACGGTATGGGCTTTCCTCGACACCGGCAGCGGCATTGAGCTCGGCCAAGGTCATGGCGCGACGCAGTGGCCGCGCAGGCGTGGTTGAAACACTGGTACGGCGGGCTCGAGTTGAACGGTTGCCCCGCTTATTACCTTGCGCTCCACCCTTTCGTTGATTTGCTGCGCTCATTTAAATTCGCGTACTCCTACTATGTCCCGCTTCGGCATCCTCCACAGACGGCGCCGTCGCTGAAACTACAATCATCACGTGTCGCTTGGCCTACCTGACTTCCAGTAGGCCGGACACAAAAGCTCGCTATTTTCCGCGGGTTCAACGCAGGTCCAAAATTCTGAACCATGCGCAAATCCTGCGGATCAACGTGGCCTAAGAAAACCGGCTGCTTTCCTTTGCAGCCCTACGATCCGCGGTATTCCCTCGGGAGGCGCACATATTGGGCACTCAACCGAAGCGATGCATCGCCTGTCGATCTGTCGTTTCAAAAGTCTGTCGTCGGGTTGAAAGCAGACTGTGGATCCGCGAACAACCATTTACATTCTCTCATATTTCGTTCACGCCTTGTTCATTGCTTCTCACCTGTTGCACAGAAACGCTTCCTAGGATGAAAAAGCCCACGGCGGAATTACCCGCTTTCCTATGAACTTATGGAATAGTCAAAACATGGTTTCATCACTAGAAAATAGCCGCAGCTCGGGCGTGTTGCCCTGGTGGGCTAAGGCACGCGGCTTCGGTCTGTTCATCATCGTTACCGGGTTGGTCTCTTGGCTCGCCGCCGGAATCCTGGTTCTGGAACGCTTGGAGCTCTACAAGAACCCCGACTACATCACCAGTTGCGATGTTAATCCCTGGATCTCTTGTGGCACCGTGATGAAATCCGAGCAAGCAGGCATTTTCGGTTTCCCCAACCCCTTTTTCGGGATTGTCTGTTTCGCAGTGGTAATCACGATCGGCTTCGCCCTGCTTGCCGGCGCAAGCAACCTAAAGCGCTGGTTCTGGCTGTGCTTCCAGCTGGGCGTAACGGCGGCCATGGGCTTGGTGATCTGGTTCTGGTCCCAGGCCCTCTACGAAATCAATGCACTGTGCCCATACTGCATGGTCGTCTGGGTCATGACGATTCCATTGTTCGTCTTCACTACCGCACGCAATGTGCTCACCGGCGTGATTCCCGCAGGCCCCGGCGTGAAGAAGTTCTTCAGCGAGTGGAGCTGGATCATCACCGCTATCATCTGGGTGCTCCTCGCCGCATCGGTCGTCCTGCGTTTCCCGCACGCCTTCTTCGGCTAGAACAACCCCAGATCTCCTCACGTACCTGCGGGGCCGCCACTTCGGTGACGGCCCCGCAGTGCTGTTCCCGGCATTCCGCCCCACCACCCCCGCCAAATAGGTCATGTCCAGACCTTGTACCACTATTTGTTGCCCCCGGCGTGCCAATGCGCAAAGGAACCCCAATTCCCTCTGCGACCAGCGACTCTAGGACACATGGCGGCGCTTGCACGGGTTCGCCAACAACGATTTTCCGGGCACCGCTCAGCTAGACCCGGTAGATTGGATGCATGGCAAGTGACATATGGAACACAGAAAATGCCCAAGACTACGGAATTAATCTGCTAATTTCCGAAGACATTCGGCTGCGTGAACTACAAGAGGAAGATCTTGCATTCCTCACCCAATGGTGGAACAGTCCGGAGTTCATGGCCTTGCAAGGCAACCTGGTACTTCCCCACCCGGTCACCGAGGCCGCAGAACTCTTCAAGTCCCGGAGCATCAACCGGGGCACCACCGACGGCGTTGGACTGTCGATCACGCTTCCCGACGATACGCTGATTGGGCACACAGCATTGTACGAATACAACGCTCCAGCGCGTTCTGCCGAGCTGATGATCATGATCGGCGGATCCAATGTTGGCCAGGGCTACGGCACAATGGCCATCAAGATGATCATCGATTACGGCTTCCGCGAAATGGGGTTGAACCGCATCGGCCTGAACGTCTGGGCATACAACGAGCGCGCGCTACGCACCTTCAACCGCGCAGGATTCCGTGAAGAGGGCAGGGTGCGCCAAGCAGGATTCCACGACGGCTCGTTCCACGACAAGATCATCATGGGGCTGCTGGCCAAGGAATACTTCAGCGCCAAATAGCCCGGAGAGGCAGCGAACAAGATTTGAAAGCAACGGGGCCGCGCAGCGCGCGGCCCCGTTGCTTTGCACGAGCTTGCCTCCAGACCGCTTGGAAAATCAGCCAACAGATGCAGGAATCTTCGGCATAATGGTGCAGAAGCAGGTTCCATTGGCCTAGCCAACACTAAATAATCAGTCTAGCGGTGTTGCCCCGGAACCTTGTCAAGTCGTTAGCCTATTGTTAGAGCTATCAGAACCAGCTACAAGGAGCGACTATGGCTTTTTTCCGTAAGGTCAGGCTCGCCGCGTTGTCGAAGAACCAGTCTCAAGATGACAAGCCGACACCTGCCGAGCACCATCGCGTTCCGGCCAAGGACGCCAAACCAGAATTCACAGTCACCAGCTTGTGGACCGACTTGCTGGGCCGACTGGGCATCCGCAGCGCGCAGCTATTGATCGTTGGCGCGCTGGCAACATTCCTCATCATCGGCATGCTCCGCTTGACCATGATCGTGATCCCGACACTGCTGGCCGTCATCATTTCCTGCGCGCTATGGCCACTGGTCGTCAAACTGCGCAAAATCGTTTCACCGATGCTGGCAGCATGGATCGTATTCCTCGGTTCGCTCTTGATCCTAGGAGGCATCGGCACCGGCCTGGTCTTCTCGGTCATCAGGGAGTGGCCAAAGCTCGTTGACCAAGCTGTCGAGGGTTTCAACCAGCTCAATGAGATGGTCCAGGGCTTCATCGGCACGATGCCGTTCAACATCGACCAGAGCCAGATCGATAGCGTCGTTGAAACAGTCACCGGATTCTTGACCAGTTCCCAATTCGGCACCGGTGCATTGAACACGCTGAGCGCCGCCGGCAGCTTCGTCACTGGCTTGATCCTGCTTCTCGTGATCCTGTTCTTCTTCCTGAAGGACGGAGACAAGATCTGGGCCTTTGCCGTGTCGTGGACTCCACGCCACTACCGCAACAAGTGGATTCTCTCCGGCGATCGGGCCCTGCGCACCTTCGGCGGCTACATCCGCGGTACTGCCACCGTGGCCGCGGTAGATGCCTTGGGCATCACCGCAACACTGCTGATCGTGCAGGTGCCCTTGGCCATCCCGCTAGGTGTCATCGTCTTCCTCGGATCCTTCGTCCCGATGGTCGGTGCTACGGTTGCCGGTATCCTGGCCACGCTGATCGCCCTGGTGACCAACGGTCCAGTGATTGCGCTAATCGTGCTTGCCGCGGTGATCTTGGTGAATCAGCTGGAGGGCAATTTCCTCCAGCCGGTCGTCATGGCCAATGCCCTGAGCCTGCATGCGCTGGTCGTCTTGATGGCGCTGACCGCTGGCACCGTCCTGGCTGGCATCGTTGGCGCCGTCCTTGCGGTGCCGCTGGTTGCGGCAGCGTGGGCGGTGATCAAGGTGTGGACCGGGCGCGACAAGTCCGATGCGGTGGCTGAAGCCAGTGAAGACATCAAGTCCGAAGTTGAAATCAGCGAAGAGGACGCGGCTATCGAAAAGCTCCAAGCCAAGGAGAAGCACACGGAACAGCAGGTGGAATCCCCTCGGGATTCTGCGTAATTGTCGCTACTGGGGGCGCTCCTGCATTGCAGGGGCGCCCCATCCTTACGCCACTTAATGCTGTCGTTCGAATTATTTCCAAATAATTCTCAAGGAGTTCACGCACCCTCCCAGCCCTGAATTCCCAGGGTTTTCACGCTGCGAGCAGAGCGTGGATGGCTAATCCCGCGTTGCCGTGCGTGTTGTTTCTGTGTTTAATGTGACTGAAGTGATGGAAGTGGAGCGACGCGGGATGCGCAAGCACCTTGAGAAGTTTTGCTGCATGTCTTTAGTTTTCCCCAACAGGGAGAATTCCGCGCCATGCTTCGCCCGCAATCAATGCGCTAACGCGTACTGAAGACAGGGAGGTATCCACGTGCTGGAATCCAGCAATGACGGAGCAGATAAGTATTTTTCGCTGACCGTCGGCCCGATCGCCGACCGCCATCAGGTGGTCAAGATCGGTGCCGCGGAGCAGCTGCCACTGGACTCGGCCGCGCAGGCGTCCGGAAGTTTGGTACAGCAACCGTCCGCGCTCGCCCAGGACAGTTTGGATGACTGGTTCTAGGTTCCGCTTTCAGGGATCAAAAATCCCGGCAGCCCATGGCTGCCGGGATTTTTGCGTATCGGCTTACTTGCCGAACCAGATGCCGATCTCGCGCTCTGCGGACTCAACGGAGTCCGAGCCGTGGACCAGGTTCTGCTGCACCTTCAGGCCCCAGTCGCGGCCGAAGTCGCCACGGATGGTGCCTGGGGCTGCGGTGGTCGGGTCAGTGGTGCCGGCCAGCGAACGGAAGCCTGCAATGACACTCTGGCCTTCAGCCACGATCGCCACCACTGGACCGGAGAGCATGAACTCCACCAGCGGCTCGTAGAACGGCTTGCCTTCGTGCTCTGCATAGTGCTCGGCGAGCAGCTCTCGCGTAGCTTCCAGCTGCTGCAGCTTGGCAATGGTGTAGCCCTTGGCTTCAATGCGGGCAAGGATCTGTCCGGTCAGGCCGCGCTTGACGCCATCTGGCTTGACCAGGATCAGGGTACGTTCAGTCATGTGACTACCTCTTCGTATCGTTGATGTACTTCTTGGAATCTTAGGCTTGCTCGGGGTTGGCTTTTTCCCAGGCTTCCTGGGCGGCGGCACGGCGCTTGTTCTCTACGTCGATTTCCCCGCCCTTGGACAGCGCAAACCACCAGCACAGGGCAAACGCCGCGGCCAGGTAGAACATGTCCACCAGGATGAAGCCGCTCAGGAAGAACACTACCTGCAGGATCCAGCCGATGATGTAGCCGATCTTCTTGCCCAGCAGGGCGCAGTTGAAGATGCACAGCAGCGCCACGGCAGCGCCGAGGCTGAGCACCACTGCGGGTTCGCCGCGCTTGAGCCCGAAGGCTGCGAGGGTGACGAACACCGCCAGCAGCGCCTCGCAGACCAGCACGGTTGATGCGAACATCATCTTCGTGGAGCGCTGCTTCTTCTTCATCCCAGGTCGCCACTCGCGCTGGGCACGGGTGAGTTTGGCCATTAGGGCTTGCCTCCCTTGAGCAATAGTGAAATCTCGCCCACCAGTGTAATCGAACCGGTGACCAGCACTCCGCCGGACAGGTCGTTGCCTGCCTCCGCGCGGCCAACCGACCACTCGATGGCATCTTCCAGGTTTTCGGTGACGTGGATGTCCGCTTCCGGCCAGCCGGCATCGATGGCCAGGGTCGACAGCTCGCCGGCGGGAATGGCCCGTGGCGAGGAGGACTGGGTGATGCAGATGTCCTCGACCATGTCCCCGTATTCCTCGCGCAGGGTGTAGAGCATCGCCTCGGCGTCCTTTTCCTGCAGGATGCCGACCATCAGCACCAGGCGGGTGAAGCCGAAGGACTCCTTGATCGCTTCCGCGGTGACGCGGATGCCGTCCGGGTTGTGCCCGGCATCCACCAGGATGCTCGGGGCCGCACGCAGCAGTTCCAGCCGGCCCGGGCTCGTCGCCGCGGCGAAGCCGTCGCGGACCAGGTCGGCGTTCAGCTCGCGCTGTCCGCCGCCGAGGAATGCCTCCACCGCGGCCAGGGCCACGGTGGCGTTCTGCGCCTGGTGGGCGCCGAACAGCGGCAGGAAGATCTCGTCGTAGCGGGCGGCCTGGCCCTGGATGGACAGCAGCTGACCGCCCACGCCGTGCTGGCGTTCGATGAGCTTGAAGTCCAGGGTGTCGAAGGCCGCCGGCACGTCGAGCTCGCGGGCGCGGGACAGCAGCACGTCGGCCGCGTCCACCGGCTGCACCGAGGAGACCAGGTAGCCTCCGGGCTTGAGGATGCCGACCTTCTCCTCGGCGATCTCCCCCGGGGTGTCCCCGAGCAGGTCGGTGTGGTCCAGCGAAATCGGGGTGATCACCGAAACGTCGCCATCGGCCACGTTGGTGGCATCGGTGATGCCGCCCAGTCCCACTTCGAGCACCACGACATCCACCGGGACCTCGGCGAAGACCGCGAAAGCGAGGATGGTGACAGCCTCGAAGTAGGTCAGCTTGTTTTCCCCGCGCTCGACGAGCTCGGCGTCCACAATTTCAAGGAACGGGCTGATCTCATCCCATACGCGCACGAAGGTCTCGTCATCCACCGGTGCACCGTCAATGGCGATGCGCTCGGTGACCGAAATCAGGTGCGGCGAGGAGTAGCGGCCGGTGCGCAGATCGTGCGCCATCAGCAGCGATTCGATCATGCGTGCGGTCGAGGTCTTGCCGTTGGTGCCGGTGATGTGGATGACCGGGCAGGCCTTGTTGGGCTCGCCGAGGATCTCCATGGCCCGGAACATCGGAGCCATGCGCGGCTCCATCTTGTTCTCCGGGGCCCGGGACAGCAATTGCGCGTAGACGCGGTCCAGTTCGCTCACTAGTTGGCCTCGACTTTGCCGGAATCCAGCTTGGCCACGGCAACCTGCTCGCCCTGAGCCGAATCGTCGGCGACGAGCTCCAGCTGCGCGCTCAGGGTTTCGCCGGCCACCAGCTCGCGGTTGGCTTCCAGCGCCGCGATGGTGGCCGCGCTGGCGGTGATCACGGTGCGGATGCGGTCCGAAACCTGCAGGTCCGCGTCCTTGCGGGCGGACTGGATGGAGCGGATCATGTCGCGGGCGGTGCCCTCGGCAGCCAGCGCCTCGGTGACCTCGGTATCCAGCACCAGGAAGCCGCCGTCGATGACCGCCGCGGCGATCTCGCCGGCCGCATCCACCACGGTGTCCAGGGTGTATTCGCCCTCGGCCAGTTCCAGGCCGCCGGCGGTGACAACACCGTTGGCGACGGACCAGTCCCCGGACTTGGCGCCCTTGATGGCCTGCTGCACGTTCTTGCCCAGGCGTGGGCCGGCGGCGCGGGCGTTGACCACCAGCTGCTGGCTGATGCCGTAGCTGGCAGCGTCCACGCCCTCGGCGTCGATCAGGGTCACTGCTTTCAGGTTCAGCTCGTCCTTGATGATCGAGGCGTAGGTGCCCTCCAGTCGGGCGGCATCGGTGAGCACGACCTTCAGCTCGGCCAGCGGCAGGCGCACGCGCAGGTTCTTGGCCTTGCGCAGCGAGGAGCCCACCGAGCAGATCTTGCGGGTGGTTTCCATGGTTTCCAGCAACGTGGCGTCGGTTGGGAATTCGCTGGCTTCTGGCCAGTCTTCCAGGTGCACCGAGCGCTTGCCGGTCAGCCCGCGGAAGATCTCTTCGCTGGCCAATGGCAGCAGCGAAGCGGTGACCTTCACCAGGGTTTCCAGTGCGGTGTACAGAGTGTCGAAGGCCTGGGTGTCTTCATCGAAGAAGCGCTGGCGGCTACGGCGCACGTACCAGTTGGTCAGCGTGTCCATGTAGTGGCGCACGGCCTCGGTGGCGTCGGAAACCTCGTAGGAATCCAGCGCCTCGGTGACTTCGCGCACCAGCTGTCCGGTGGCGGCCAGCATGTACTGGTCCAGCGGGTCGGTGGAGTCCATCGAGCGCTTGGCCTCGTAGCCGGCTCCGTTGTTCGCGGAGTTGGTGTAGAGGTTGAAGAAGTGCCAGACGTTCCACAGCGGCAGCAGTACCTGGCGCACGCCGTCGCGGATGCCCTGTTCGGTTACGACCAGGTTGCCGCCGCGCAGGATCGGGCTAGCCATCAGGAACCAGCGCATGGCATCGGAACCGTCGCGGTCCAGGACCTCGGTGACATCCGGGTAGTTGCGCAGGGACTTGGACATCTTCTGTCCGTCCGAGCCCAGCACGATGCCGTGGGAGATCACGTTGGTATAGGCCGGGCGGTCGAAAAGCGCGGTGGAGAGCACGTGCATGGTGTAGAACCAACCACGGGTCTGGCCGATGTACTCCACGATGAAGTCAGCCGGGTGGTGGCCGGAATCGAACCATTCCTGGTTGTTGAATGGGTAGTGCACCTGGGCGTACGGCATCGAGCCGGAGTCGAACCAGACGTCGAGCACGTCTTCCACGCGGGTCAGCGTGCCGCCTTCGGCACAGCCCTCGTGGGCCTTGGTCAGCTCGTCGATGAATGGGCGGTGCAGGTCAGGCTGGCCTTCGTGGTTCACCGGCAGACGGCCGAAGAAGTCCTTCAGCTCGGCCAGCGACCCGAAGACCTCGCGGTGGGTGCACTCGGCGCCCGAGCATTCCCAGACCGGGATCGGCGAACCCCAGTAGCGGTTGCGCGAGATCGACCAGTCGCGGGCGTTTTCCAGCCACTTGCCGAACTGGCCGTGCTTGACGTTGCCCGGGATCCAGTTGATCTGCTCGTTCAGCTCGACCATGCGGTCCTTGAACTTGGAGACCTCGACGTACCACGAGGAGATCGCGCGGTAAATCAGCGGGGTGCGGCAGCGCCAGCAATGCGGGTAGGAGTGCTCGTAGGAGGCCTGCTTGACCAGCTTCGCCTCGTCCTTGAGCACGTTGGTGATGGTCTTGTTCGCATCGAAGACCTGCACGCCGACAATCTCGGCCAGCGGGCCATTGCCGAAGACCGGCAGGAACTTGGCGCCCTCGTCCACCGAGAGGATCACCGGGATGCCGTGCTCTTCGCAGACCTTCTGGTCATCTTCGCCATAGGCCGGAGCCTGGTGGACGATGCCGGTACCGTCTGCCACGGTGACGTAGTCAGCGGTGACGATCTGCCAGGCGTTTTCGGTGCCGTACTTCTCGGTGTCGGTGTAGGTGTCCCACAGCGGCTGGTAGCGCACGCCGGCAAGCTGCTCGCCGGTGTAGCTGGCGGTGATGGCCGCGGCGGCTTCCTTGGCGTCCTTGTAGCCCAGGTCCTTGGCGTAGGAGCCGAGCAGGTCGCGGGCCAGCAGGAATGGACCGGCGGCAGCCGAAGCCTTCACACCGGCTTCGCCTGCAGGAACCACGACGTAGTCGATCGATGGGTGCACGGCCAGTGCGGCGTTGGTTGGCAGGGTCCATGGGGTGGTGGTCCAGGCCAGAGCCTGCACGCCGGCAAGTTCCTTGGAAGCTTCGGTTTCACCGGCAAGGATGGTGAAGCCAACGGTGACGGTCTGGTCCTGGCGGTTCTTATAGACGTCGTCGTCCATGCGCAGCTCGTGGTTGGACAGCGGGGTCTCGTCCTTCCAGCAGTACGGGAGCACGCGGAAGCCCTTGTAGGTCAGGTCCTTGTCCGAGAGCTGCTTGAAGGCCCAGATGACCGATTCCATGAACTCGACGTTCAGGGTCTTGTAGTCGTTTTCGAAGTCGACCCAGCGAGCCTGGCGGTTCACGTACTGCTTCCACTCATCGGCGTACTTCATCACCGAGGTGCGGCAGGCGTCGTTGAACTTGTCGATGCCCATGGCTTCGATCTGCTTCTTGTCGGTCATGCCCAGCTGCTTCATGGCTTCCAGCTCGGCAGGCAGGCCGTGGGTGTCCCAGCCGAAGCGGCGCTCCACGCGCTTGCCGCGCTGGGTCTGGTAGCGGGCTACCAGGTCCTTGACGTAACCGGTGAGCAGGTGGCCGTAGTGCGGCAGGCCGTTGGCGAAAGGAGGGCCATCGTAGAAGACGAATTCTTCGCCCTCACGCTGCTCGATGGAGGCCTGGAAGGTGTTGTCGTTCTTCCAGTATTCGAGGACGCGCTTCTCAAGATCTGGGAATCGCGGTGAAGCCGGGGTCGAACCGGTTGGGTCAGTAGTGACCTTCGGGTAGAAGCTCATCGAATGGGCCGTCCTTCAAGCGTAGGGTCGATAAATCCTTGCCTACGAGGACGGCGAAATTGCCGCGGTACCACCCCGCTTATCCCCCACCAAGATGATGGGGAATCGCTTATCTTCAGCTGTGACGGGCTGGTCCCGTTCGGTTCTACTTGGCGAACATGAGGTTCGCGGTTCTTCCGAAGACTCACCGGTGATAGCCGGATCAAAGTCGCAGTCCTTATATCATACCGCGTGATGCGCCAGCAGAAAATTCCCAGCAGCCTTCGAATGGCAAGTGAGCGGAGGCTCACAGCTCGGCGAGCGCACCGGCCAGGACAACAATCCCCAAAGCATTAGAACATGTTTTCGAATGCTGGCTCCGGTATCTTACCTGATTTGGCATGAAAGGCTATGCATTGCCTGGGGCCGTCGCGATCAAATTCAGTAAGCGCTCCATCTCAACTGATTCAACCGGTATCGTTGTCTGCCCGGGTTGCGGGAACGGAAGATTCATAACTCCGGCCTGCGACCCTCGGTTCGCTGCAGCTTCCGTCATGTGCACGCAAGGCTTTGAATCTCCGGAGAACGGATAGGCCAGCACTGCCGGAACCTCCCAAAGATTTGCATAGGCGTAAATCTGATATTGGTCTGCCATCGATGCTCTGGTTACGCGCTGTATAGCTTTCTTGTACTTGCCGTCAATGAGCAGTACTGGATTCCCAGGAGCGTCTCGATGCTCAACGTGAATGTCGACGTTTTTTCGCTCTCCTCCATCAAAAAGCACTCTTCGTTCGGGGCTTCTGTTGACCCGATAGTTTCGCGTCAAGTCGACGGCGTCGGCCACGAGGTCTTCCCAGAGTTCGCTGGTTGCAATCTTAAAAGTGAAAACCATGCCGTCGGATTCATCATCTGCCAGCTCAGCGAGCAACACATTGTCGTTTAATATGGCCAGGGCCATCCGGAATACCCCGAGCAATCCGCGATTGCGCATGCGTGCCGTATTCCGCAGGGGACGCCTTACTATTTCAGCGACAGAACCGATGGAAACGTCGTTCAGACGCGCATCGATTTCCAGAGCCAATTCGACAAGGCGATCATCGCTTTTGACTGTTTGAGAGCACCGTCCAACCGCCAGCCGAATTGCCTGCCAAATTTGCGTGTTTCCCTCTAAATCGTCAAATTCACACCATACGGGCAAGCGTCGATTTGCCTTGCGTTTAATAAGTTCGTTGACGATCAAACGTCCGCGAACAGCGCCCAAGGGCTCGGCGACTGGAATGAACTCGGGCCTGCGCCGTGCGACTTGGACTTCTGCCAGGAGCAGGAATAACTTCATGAATGCCTGCCGCGCTTCCGGTTCGCACATCATGAGCGAAATTCCGGGAGGTGGGTCTTCGACTATTGGCCGCAATTTGCTACGGATCAGCTCCCAAAATCCGGCCAAAGTACTCGGTGGAGTTGATTCCACAGCTCGCGTCTCTACAACCGGTGTATCTGCAGTAGTCCAAAGCGCGTCCGTTGCTCCGTCTTCGTCTGTATTCATTTGAACTGGTCGGCACAAGCGACTTAGAGCTTCAGCACACTGGCCTTTCAATCCTAAATAGTCCATTTCGTAGAGGACTACGATGTCTACATCCGCGGATCTGTAATCGACATCAAACGTCCATGCCATCGGACCATTACCGCCTCGGTCTGAGCCTCGCCACGTCTTCGGCAGGACATAGATGAAAATAACGCGGCTGTCTGGTTCATAGGTCCCCGTCGTTTTCAAGACGGTGAGCCCAATCCCGTTTCCGCGTTTGCTGGCTTGAAACCACCTGGATTCCTCGTTGGCTAAGTGGACTTGGGCAGGCGCCATGGCGATTCCCATGGTCAGGATGCGGAGCTACTGGACGGAACAGTGAGGAACCTTCGCCCAAGTCCACGCCCGTGGGCATATAGGCACATCTGGTTCGGCAGCTCTGCTCCGCCATCGAAGAATGCAGCTACTGCATCAGCACTGAGATTGAAAATATGTGCGATCTCGGCCAGTTGCTGCACCAGGGCTTCCGCTACGTCTTTCGCTGTTGCACCCTTTGTAAAGAAATATGAGTGCCCCAATTGAGCATCCGGGCCCACGGCGTCATTCAATTTCTGGTTGACTCGTTCGTGCCAGGAAATCACTCTTTCGAGTTCTTGAGAACGATCATGTCCCAAAGCTAAGGCTAAGCGCTGCCCTGTAAGCACCTCTTGCGTCTTCCACCAGAATCGCCGACGTAATGCCAGGTCAATCGTGCCAACGGAACGATCAGTTGTATTCATTGTTCCGATAATGTGCAGGTTTGGCGGAACAACCAAGTGTTTACGGCTGCCTGGCAAACTTGTCTGCAACTCAACGCTATTGAGTTTCGGTTGTTCGTGCAGTTCAGCGTCGGTAAGCACCGTGCGGAAGTCCTTGGCCTGCCAACTCCAATGTTTACGGAGATCATGTGACTCAGCACCTTCATGAGCGTTTACAGTCGACCTCTTGCCGGGTTCGATAACCATCAAGAGATCACCAAGCACACGTGCTGTGTTGGCCCGGTTGATTTCGTCGAGGAATAGCAAATAGTTCTGCTCAGGGTCCCGGGTCGCCCGTTCGCACATCCGCAGGAATGGCCCGGGCACGACTTCAAACGAATCGGAAGTTGGCCGCAATCCAACGACAAAGTCTTCGTAGGAAGTTGATGGATGGAAAACTAAAACGCTTGTCCTGTTGCCATAGGCAACTTTCAGGCCATCGAGGGAGTGCGTTTTCCCGCTCCCAGCGACGCCTTCGAGAATGACGTTTTTGTAGGTTTCAAGCTCGGTAATCAGCTGATCAAAATCTGTCCCTGCGGGTATCACTTCTTCCGCAGATTCGGCTGGAGCAAGAGGAGCAACCTCCGCGTTTTCCTGTACCCAGCGACTAAATCCTTGTTCGCAAAGTGAAGCATCTTGTTCCGTTCCATGTAGTGCTTCAATTGGGAATTTGGTCCAGACGTAGCTGTCTGGATCCACTGCATACTCCGAACCGGATTTGCGCCTAAGGTTCTCGATGATGGTTCCGGCTGCCATTAGACGAGGGAGCGGGTTATCTGCAAGATTCCATTGATCCTCCACCTCACGTGGCGACTTCGAATAGGAACCTTCACCAGGCCACTCAGGATCCAACAGGCGCAGGAACGAACTGATGTCTTCACGAATGACAACGAATTGCTTTAATTGTTCTCCTGGCACCGCATACGCTTCGAACTTCCGCCCCAGTGCTTCGAAGCAGAATGTCGTAATCTTGTTCATTTGATGCTCGTCGTCATACCCGAAGACGCAAATAACCGCTGACCTCATCTGGGCACTAAGCGTGCCGTCTATCCGAACCTGGTTAAATCTCTGACGTATCTGGGCTTCTGTATGCTCAGCTACGAGCCGAACGGTTCCTGCGTTCACGGACGTTAACACCTCTTCTATCAGGGTAGAATTCGAAATCTGCAGCCTACGTTGCGTTTATCGTCATCTTTGCACATGCCTCATCGCCGCGAAAGATAGTTTTATCGCTTAGATTCCAGCGAGTGATTCAAATTCTGCACATCGGACTGGATGCCTGTGGAACGTGAACAATCCACCGTTTTAGACCAAGATTGCGTTCTCCATGGTTCTCGGTCGCTTAGGGATAACTAGTAACAGCAGTCTTGAAAGCTTCAGAAACGAACGTATGGTTCACAGGCTCAACTGAGAACCAACGGCATTATTGGAAGAATGGCGTTTCTATCTTTCGTATAGACGTCCGGTGTCCCGTATTCGCGTAACGTCACTTTGACTCAAATTTGTACGAACACCTATTGCACGGATGGATACTCCATGCAACAAGGCCGAAGAAATAGCATGTTCTAGTTCTGCAATGCAGCCAACCAAAGCGCCGGTAGGTGTGGGGTTCTTCTCGACTGCATGCAACTGGACCAATTTAGCGATCAACGCGTCAATCCTCGCCCAGTCATATTCAACCGCCGTGTTGGAATCGTTCTCGTGGTGAAATATGACCCAATCGTTCATCAGCTACAGCCCTCTCACGCGGTGACGTTGCAAGCAAATATCTTGCTTGCTGAATCGTAAGGGCCAAACTGAATTCCCCTTACGTAGACTCTATCGCTGGTTAGGAAGCGGTAGTTCGCATTGGTGTCGCAGCGTGGTTCGCGGCAAATGTTGGCCACTCGGTGTGAACGATTATTGGTTGACGAAACCGGCCCATCCTCATCTCGATACAATCCACACACAGGCCAACTTCCAGCACAGGTAGCTCGCAGAGCCCCCGTGATCCAGTGCGGGAAAACTTCCGACACGGAAGTTGAAGCGCATGAATTAGTTGCCCCCAATGGAGTTCGCCTGTCTGCTTAGCCATGGGCTTGAAGGAACCCACACAGCCGGTTGCGCTCCAGTTCGCTGGAAGGTCGATGTCCAAGGCATGTTGCTTGACAGGCAAAGAGGCAGGCTCGCTAGGTATCTGCAAGAACCAATTACCTTCAGTGTCCAGGAGGAAACGTCCTCCTTTCGCATCGGATTGGATCGTCAGGCCCTCAAGCTTCAGCCCTTTCGATTTTGCTAGCGATCGGGTTGAAGGGTCCTTGACAGGGCTTTTTGTCATTGGAGCCTGGGCAGCACTATTCTCCGTTGAAAGTCCGCTTGAGGACGTATTGGTTTGAATTTCAGCGCTGGCATGTGCTCCCGACATGGTCGTTACAGAGAGAGTCACTACGGCGAGACCTGCGAGCATTGAGGTGAACAACGATTTCATGGGGTTCTTTCTGGCGGATAAAACAATCAAATGGGCAACAGTACGAGTTGAGGAGAGCCTACGAGATGATTGTTTGGTACGTCACGGCAATATATACAAGCCCAGGAGCCAAAGAATAATTGTTTCGCCCTTTATCCATCGAGTGATTTTCCGAGCTTCTAGTTCCGTCACGCTCAATCGTTCAGATAACATACGGCAAGGATCCCAATCATGATGGCCATTGCGATTGCATCTAGCGTGACGCCCGGATTATTGCTCGAGTTCCAGAAAAGTAGATCTTGGTACTGATGATTCCGGCTAGTCCCAGGGCGATGGTGTCTACTTTGAAAACGTACTGGTTTTCTCTTCGCTTCAAAAACGACCGTTTTTTGAAGATTGAACTGTCGGCCGACAGGCCCTGCAGAATCGGGAGAGTAGGTTTGTCGAACTTATTCGTCAGATTGGAAGCTGATCGGCTTTTCAGTGTGAGTCAACGACGGTCGGTCGTTTTAGATCCAGGGCTTTACTGACGAGGGAATTTGTTACCAATTTGATACAAGATGCAGGTCATCCCTCGATGTAAACCGAAAATCTCTAAGTTAGAGTAAAGAAGGGTCAGTAAATACACGCTGGTCAACGTTTCAGTTACGAGGAATTATGAAAAATCTTCTTTCCAGGGCTGCCGCCATTATCGGCGCTTCGTTACTCGCAGGATCTGTCCTTGCCTCCCCAGCAATGGCAGCTTCCCCCGCAGATGTGAGTGTCCCTTCAACTGCTGTTCCTGCGGCTACCACTTTCGATCTTTCCGGTTACTTCATAGAACAAAAGGAACCGAATTTTGAAGAAATAACAAAGAATCTCAGCGATGAAGAATTGGCGCTATTGAAGTCTGGTAAACCAGCTGTCGTTTATCAGGAGGCGGAAACCGCAGAAATAACCAAGGTTGAGAAGGAAAGCACCGTCCAGACGTACGCGTTGCTTCCAACTAGCAATTGCGCTTCCACAACCGTCAATGCGTGTCTCTATGGTGCAGGTGGAGCTTCTGTTGATTATGGCTTTATTGGCACGGGATCGCTGACCGGTACTTGGCATAACCGCGGAAGTTACGGTTCGCAGAATCGAACTATGCGAGCTTGCAGCAGTACAGTTTGCTACGCAACAGTTGCGCCTAAGGTCAAGCTTAAGCTCAGCAGCCCCACTACCTTGAAGTCAGTTACCGTGTTTTAAATTCTTTGCTCTGGAAGGTCGCAGGCTGAATGGACTTCCAGAGATTTTAGTTTGTTGTTCTTGCTAAGGCTTTCCCAGTTCAAATGCTGTTTTGAACTGGGAAAGCCTTTGTAAGGCTGATTTTCTGACCTGTTTCGTGCCATGATTTGGGATGCATCACCTTGAAGTAGGTTTCGCTTCAACCGGCGGGATCTCCAATGGTGGTCCGTCCAACAAAAACGACCGTTATTGAACATGTGCCAACATGGCAGTTATTCCACGCAGATAGTCCTATTCATCAAAGGTATTGAAGGCTTGGACTCTGATTATCGGCTGTTCCAGCAACATAAGTCCGGCGCCGAGTGCTACTGCCAGACCGACAAATAACGCTAGAATCTCCTCAGCCCACACGTTAAGGATTTCGCCGAGCTCGTTCAGTGGCGGGAAAATGCCGTTATCCCTGATGCTCTCTTCTCATAGTGACCGGCTGAACCACTGCTCAGGAAGAGCAATATGAGCAACAGCGAGGAGAGAATCAAGAGAGCATGAATTAAATTCGAACTGCGGCTGCGAAGTACCACGGTACGGCTCTATGCATTGTTGTCACCGCAATGTCGAAATGTGTTAGTTGTCTTCTTTTGCAGTTTTCCCTAGTCCCGTTGTTTCGCGGTGAGTGTGCTTCGTGCACGCATGAAAATGCTCCCTCAAAAGTGTCGACTTTTTACAGTCCAATTTTCGGGGAGCAGTTCATTTCACAGTCCAACTATCGGGGAGCATTCCACTTATAGGAGTGGATTGCACCATCTACTGATGCACAGTTCGTGCACGCGTGTATTGATTCTTACTTGAGCAGACTATTCACGAGCTGAATAGGGGTGGACTCTTCGAGGAAGAAGTACAAGTAGATTTTCAAAAGTAGGCTATCCATTTCCTCTGAAGAGATAAGACGGGCTTCGGGGGCACGAAGCGAAACCACTATGGAAGCGACATTCATGATGGCTTTATTATGCTCACCTGTGGAAAGGTTCTTGTTTCTGAAAGATTCCAGATACAGAAGAGCCAGATGGCGCAATACGTCTACATCTGCTTTGCTGTTAGTCGCAATCGTTGAATTCGTGGCACGATTCATTGCGTCAATTGCCACGTCAACTTCAGGTAACGGCAAGCACTGCTGATTCAGTTTGAGAAGAGCATGTTCTGTGAATATTGGGTCTTGATGGCCATTCGCAGAATAGTCAACCTCACTCCGCTCTCCTGGGAAATTATCCACCACAGTTGTATCGCCTCCAGCCTGAAGCGCCTGTTGCGATGTAGCCTTTGCCAGCGATGGTTACACGCCCTTGTGACACTGTATTGAATTCAGCAACATATCCGGTTTTGCACGTGTAATCAGTTTCAACTTCGTTGTGGAACTCTGTTTCACTGGCGACAATGGTTCCGCTACCTGAAGCTCCGGCTTTCTTTTTATGGATATCTAATTCGATTCTGTGCGAAAAGGCTTGGTCGCAGCGGTTGTGCGCCCATCCGGACACATGGCTGTAGTTGCTGCTGTTCGGGGTATGGTACTCACCTGTTACTAACTTGCACCCACCAGGCAAAGCAAATGTTGTTGCTGCTTTATTCGAAGATGCTTCAGGCACATACTCGGTAGAGCTCACACTAAGAATGACTCCTCCTCCATCCTGCTCTACTCGTTCTGCAAGCAATTTCAAAGCCTGCTTCTCATCTTGGTTCAATCTGTCCACATCAACGTAGGAAACATCTACCTTGACGTTGCTGGCGTCAATCCCAAAATGAGAAATCGGCTCTTATGCTACCAACCGACCTCGGAGATTGGATGCTCACGTCGCTACCTGAGAATATTATTCTCACTGCGATTGGTACAGCCCTCCGCGAAGGTTTGCTCCTGCTGACGCTGGCTTTGGGAGTCGTTCTCGCTCTACGAACTAGTTCATTCGAAATCTCAGAAACAGGTACTTCTAATCCTGCACGACTACCCGAAGGCCAAAGCAGCAAGCGATAGCCTTAGAGCGGATCAACCAGCTCAAAAACCACCGTTTTAGTAGGCTATCAAGCATGAGCAATCCCGCACAGCCCTGGGCTGACCCGCAGAAACAGCACCATTATTTCGGTTCTCCTGCGGTTCTACGCTGGGGCCAGCACCTGGTCACATTCATCCTGGTCCTGATCGTGTTGCTCAGGGTCTTCGCCAATGGTGAGAATCCATGGATCACTTTGGGCATTTCGATCATCTTTGCCACGTGGTACTCGGCTGGGTTCATCCTCGTGGCGCGCAGCCGGGCCAAGAGCTTGCCCGCCCGGTGGTTGGCAGTTCTACTCGGTATCTGGATAGCCAGCCTCGCCGCTTCTCCCGAATTCATGTGGCTCGCCTTCAGCCTCTGGCTCCTGCTCGGCCACCAGTTGCCGCTCGTGCCCTCGATCCTGTGGTCTGTCGTCGTCTACGCATTCACGATCCTCGCCCCGTATCTGCATCACTCGGAAGTGACCCTGGCCGCGGCAGCTGGTCCGCTTGTCGGCGGGCTGTTCGCCTGGGGCATTTCCCGCGGTTACCTGCAGATGGAGCGCGATGCACAAGTGCGCACCTCCCTCGTGAATTCCCTGGTCCGCGCCCAGCGTGAAATGGCCGACCTGCAAGAGGAGCTTGCGAGGTCGCAGCGCGAAGCTGGCATTGCCGCGGAACGCACGCGTCTGGCCCGGGAAATCCATGACACTGTTGCGCAGCAGCTCTCCTCCATCGGACTGCACGCCAAGGCGGCAGAGGCTTCCAAGGAATCGGATGCGGCCGGGAAAGCGTTGGTCCGCATCGATGAGCTGTCCGGGCAGGCGTTGACCGACTTGCGCCGCATCATCGCCGCGCTCGCACCGGCCGAGCTGGATGCCCAGGCGCTGGCCGGAGCACTAGGTCGGATCCTGGAGAATTTCAAAGCGGATTCGAATGTCGAAACCCGGCTGGATATCGAGCCGGGCCTGCCCGATTTGGATCCCAGCGTGCAGATCGCTTTGCTGCGCACCGCGCAGTCGGCGCTCTCCAATGTCCTGCGCCATGCGCAAGCTTCCATCATTGCCCTGTCCTTGAGCAGCAGCGGCGACGAGGTGCGCATGGATATCGTGGATGATGGCATTGGCTTCACCCCGAATTCCGGTCCGGTGCAGACCAGCACCGAGGCCGGCGGGTTCGGCCTGACCGCCATGAACCAGCGCCTGCGGGCACTGGGTGGCGGATTGGACGTCGAAAGCTCCCCCGGTGAAGGCACAGCACTGTGTGCCCATCTTCCACTGCATTTGGCAAAGGACAATTCATGATCCGCATCCTCTTGGTCGATGACCATCCCATCGTTCGCACGGGCCTGCGAGCATTGTTCGAGAACTATGAAGACATCGCCGTGATCGGCGAAGCATCCAGCGGCGAGGAAGCACTGGAGTTCGCCAAAACCAATTCCGTCGATGTCGTGCTCTGCGACCTTCGTCTGGGCGACGGGATGAACGGCGCACAGACCACGGCAGCCATCCGCAAGCTGGCCAAGCCGCCCTACGTGTTGATCCTGACCACCTTCGACAAGGACTCGGAGGTACTGGCTTGCATCGAAGCTGGGGCCGCCGGTTATCTGCTCAAGGATGTCAGCGCGCAAACTATCGTGGAGTCCATCAGCCAAGCCGCGGCCGGGCACATGGTGCTTGCCCCGGAGATGACCCAGCGTGTAGTCGAAGGCATGCGACGGCCGAAGGTCGAGCTGACAGCACGGGAGAAAGACGTGCTGGTCCAGCTGGCCACCGGTGCCGGAAACAAGCAGATCGCCAAAGCGCTGTTCGTTTCCGAGGCAACGGTCAAGACCCACCTGGTGCATATCTTCGACAAGCTGCAGGCATCCAGCCGCACCGATGCCATCAACAAGGCGAAGGACCACGGTTTGCTCTAGGTTGTCCCGGTTAGTCGAAGACACGCCGGGGGCCGCCTCAACCTTTCGGTTGAACTTTTCTTCACCCCTTTCCACGATGGATTGACCTGCAAAAACTCATTAACTGGAACTATGAAAGTTCCAGTTATTTCCCGGGTCGGCGATTCGCTGACCAGCCGGCGCGGCGCCCGCATTTGGGCCGCCGGCATCTTCGCAGTCATTCTCGTTCTCTTCGGCGCGCTGAGCAGCGTTCAGGCTCCGGAACGCTCGGCGAGCTCACTGGTTGGCCATTCGGATTCGGCCAAGGTCGCCCAGCTGATCGATGCGAACACCAGCGAATCAAAGACCTCCGCACTGCTCGTGGCCAGCCGTGAAGATGGCCAGGTACTCAGCATTGATGACCGCGCCACGGTAGATCACCAGGCTGAGGCGTTGAGCGACGCAGCGAAGGTCGTTGCTGGCCGCACCATGGCCAGCGAGGATCAGCAGGCGGCGATGGTACCGCTGTCCTGGAATAGCGTCTCTGATGAGGCCGACCGTGAAACGCTGAAGGCGATCCGCGGCTGGATCCAGGAGCATCCCTCCGATGGGTTGCAACTGCAGGTCACCGGGTCTATCGCTTTTGCCGTGGATGTCACCAATGCGTTCGCCGGGGCCGACTTCACCCTGCTGGCAGTCACGGTGGGAATCGTTGCAGTCCTGCTGATTCTCACCTATCGTTCGCCGGTGCTCTGGCTGATCCCGTTGGTGGTGGTCGCTCTCGCCGACCGCAGCGCCTCGCTGGTGGCCAATCTTTTGGGAAACGCCTTCGATCTGCACTTCGACTCCGGCGTGCTCAGCGTCTTGGTCTTCGGTGCCGGCACCAACTACGCGCTGCTGCTGATTTCCCGCTATCGCGATGAACTGCAGCAGAGCGACGGCCACCGGCAGGCACTGTCCAAGGCATGGGCCGCCAGCTTCGAAGCGATCCTGACCTCCAACTTGACCGTCGTGCTGGCCCTGCTGACCCTGTCGCTGGCCGTCATGGAAGATACCCGAGGCTTGGGCATCGTCTGCGCCGCGGGCCTGCTGATCGCCGCGATCTTCGCGCTGTTCCTGCTGCCGCCAGTCTTGGCCATGGCCGGGCGGAAGGCCTTCTGGCCGCTGATCCCCCTCCCGGGACAGGAGATCAAGAAGGAAAACATCTTCGGGCGTGCTGCCCGTGCAGTGATGACCCGTCCGGGCCTGAACCTGGCAGCCCTGTCAGTGCTGCTGCTGGTATTGGCCAGCGCACTGACCGGTACCCGCATCGGCCTGGACCAGAGCCAGCAGTTCCGCACGGCAACCGAGTCCTCCACTGCCATGGCCACCCTGGCCGAGCACTTCCCGGCCGGTGAAACCCAGCCGATCACGGTGCTGGCCCAGGACACCGATATCGATGCGCTGCGTCATGGGTTCGCGGCAGTTGAGAACGTGAAGCGCGTGGGCGAAGCCAGCCAGCTCGGCAACACGCAATGGCAGCAGTTTTCGGTCATCTCGGAGGTTGATCCCAGTGCCGCCGAAGCCCAGGGCCTGGTGGCCGACCTGCGAGATGCAGCAGCAAGCTCTCATGCAGGACAGGTGCTGATCGGCGGACAGAGCGCAGAACAATTGGATTCGCATCAAATGCACCTGCGAGACCTCTACGTGATTGCGCCGCTGATCATGATGATCTGCTTCGTGATGCTCGGCTGGCTCACCCGTTCATGGCGCACTGCCCTGGCCTTGGGAGTGGTGAACCTGCTCAGTGCTGCAGCTGCTGTCGGATTGGGTTCGCTGGTTTCCTCAGTCGTCTTCGAGGCTGACGCGCTGGATGTCCAAGTGCCGCTGCTGGCCTTCGTCTTCCTCGTAGCGCTCGGCGTGGACTACACGATCTTCCTGACCCAGCGAGTCCGCCAGGATGCGCAGGCGCTGGAACTCCATGAAGCAGTTGCCTTGGCAGCAAGCCGCACCGGATCAGTCATCACCAGTGCCGGGCTCGTGCTCGCCGGAGTATTTGCCGCCCTGGCGACCTTGCCGCTGACGGTCCTGGGGCAGCTCGGCCTGATCGTCGGACTCGGCGTCCTGCTGGACACATTCGTTGTTCGAACCCTGCTGCTGCCCGCGCTGTTCGCGGTCCTGGGTACGGCCAAGCGCCCGGTCTTCGGCCACGTTTCCTCCCCTGCGGAAGCAGCTGCAGGACCATCCCTTCAGAAAGAAAGCAACATCAATGCGTAAGCTCGTCAATTTCTCCTTCGCCTACATGATCCTCGGAGTCGCTTCAGGTCTCTTCTACCGCGAATTCACCAAGATGAACGGTTTCCCGGAGGGAGCGTGGACCCAGCTATCGGTAGTCCATACCCATCTGCTCGTTCTGGGCTTCGTCATCCTGCTGCTGGTGCTCCTGCTGGAGAAGGCCTTCGGCCTGAGCCAGCATCGCAAGCTCTTCGCATGGTTCACGGGAACCTACAATGCGGGTGTGCTCCTCACTGCGGGCATGCAGCTCACCCATGGCATCATGACCGTGTTGGGCATCGAGTCCTCCAAGATGGTCTCCGGCATCGCGGGCCTTGGCCACATGTCGATCACTGCAGGCATGATCCTGCTGTTCGTCATGCTCCGCCGCAGTGTCGGCGCCGGAGAACAGCAGAAGGCCGCACAAAAGTGGGCAGTCGAGGGCTAGGCAATCGGCCCGTTGTCGATTAGCCGTTCCCGGCTGGCCGGTGAACTGGCTGGCTGGGCGGGCCTGAGCATCGCGCCGTAGCCCTGGCAGCAGCGCTGCTCATGGCAGCTGATACTTATTCGGCCGGTAGCAAGCCGAAGAAGTTGCGGGCTGAAAACACCAAAGGGCAGGGTCCCTCAGCAAATTTGCCGAGGAACCCTGCCCATTGCGTGCTAGAGCCCGGGGTGAAACTTACAGGCTCTCAACCAATTTTTTTGCCGAAGAGAATTCCATCATCGCTTCGCGCTCTACCACCTTGACGCGGTCGCGAGTGATCTCGCCGAAACGAGTCGAAACGGTGCCGGCTGCAGCGCCCAGCTCCTTCTCGTGTGCGTCCAAGTTCTTCCAGCCATCCCAGTTGGAGAAGTTCACGCCACGGCTTTCCAGCAGTTCGGAGATCTTCTGGGAAGAATCAGGCTCAGCCAGCTTGGTGAGGTCTTCCAGCAGGTGGGTGATGGTTTCCAAGGCGTCGCCCTTGGTGTGGCCAATCAGGCCGATTGGACCACGCTTGATCCAGCCGGTGGCGTACAGGCCAGGAACGTGAGTGCCAGAAGCATCAAGTACGCGGCCTTCCACGTTTGGAAGCACGCCCTTGGCACCGTCGTATTCGATGTCATTGACAGCCGAACCGAAGTAGCCCACGGCGCGGTAGATGGCCTGCAGCGGGTACTCGATGAATTCACCGGTACCGCGTGCACCGCCATTGCCGTCAAGCTCGTTGCGCTCGACCTTCAAGCCGGTAACCTTGCCATCCTCGCCCAGAACCTCGACCGGGGACTGCAGGAAGTGCAGGTGCAGGCGGCGCGAGGCGCTTGGAGCTTCTTCGCGTTCTTCCTGTTCGATCAGCCAGTTGGTCAGCGTGGAGACCATGGTCTTGGTCTGGTTGTTGGTCTTCATGGCTTCGTCCGAGGCCTTGTCGAATTCGAAGTCCTCCGGGTACAGCACGATGTCCACGTCCTTGGAGTGCGAGAGTTCGCGCAGTTCCAGCGGGGTGAACTTGACCTGTGCCGGACCGCGGCGGCCGAAGACGTGCACGTCGGTGACGGCCGAGTCGTTCAGCTGTTCGTAGATGTGCTCCGGGATTTCGGTTTCCAGCAGCTGGTCAGCGTGCTTGGAGAGAATGCGGGCGACGTCCAAGGCGACGTTGCCGTTGCCGATGACGGCAACTTCCTTGGCTGACAGATCCCAGTTCTTGTCGGCATCCGGGTGCGCGTCGTACCAGGAAACGAAGTCGGCGCCGCCGAAGGAGCCCTCAAGATCGATGCCCGGAATATTCAAGTCGGCGTCCTTCTGGGCGCCGGTGGAGATGATCACTGCATCGTAGCGGGTGCGCAGGTCTTCCAGCGAGATATCCCGGCCCAGGCCGACGTTGCCGTAGAAGTCGATCCAGTCGTTGTCGAGCACCTTGTGCAGGGCATTGATGATGCCCTTGATGCGTGGGTGGTCAGGCGAAACGCCGTAGCGGATCAATCCGAAGGGAGTCGGCAGCTCGTCGAAGAGGTCAACGTGCAGCTTCAGTTCGCCGGAGGCGACTGGCTGGCTCTTGTTCAGCAGGTCGGCGGCGTAGATGCCAGCTGGACCAGCACCAACGATGGCAACACGCAGCGCCCGGGAAGTGAGGTGCTCGGGGACGGTAATTTCACTCATCAAACAACTTCTCTTTCTTAGTCAACGAATGAGGCCGGCGCGGAGGCTTCGGCGTTCTCTAGCGGCAGGAGGTCTACCAGTTGGTCGGAGGCTTCCGGGGCTAGCCGAACGACATCACCGATGACGATGACGGCCGGATTCGCCACTGCGGCCTTGCGGGCGCGCACTACAATCTCTTCTAGCGTACCGATAGTTGTGCGCTGCGTCTGTGAGTAACCTCGCTCAACTATCGCAATTGGCGTACTTGACGGTAAACCTCGGGTAAGCAATGTCTCAACAATTTGTGCCAAATTTGATACTCCCATCAGCACCGCGAGGGTGTGATCGGACCGAACTGGCACGTCGGCCAGCTCAGCGTGTCCGCTCACTACGGTGAATCCGGCAGCGATTCCACGGTGGGTCACCGGGATTCCAGCGGCTCCAGGAACCGAAATCGCGCTGGTGATTCCCGGGATCACGCGAGTGGAAATTCCGTACTCTGCGGCGTAGAGCATTTCCTCTCCGCCACGGCCCAGGACGAAGGGATCTCCGCCCTTGAGCCGGACAACGTGTTTTCCTTCAAGCGCGTACTTGACCAGAAGTTCATTGGTCTCGTCTTGGGTCTTCACGTGGCAGCCAGGAGACTTGCCCACGTTGATCACCAGCACGTCATCCGATAGGTCTGCCAGCAGCGCGGTGGGGCCGAGCCGGTCAGCTAAAACCACATCGGCGGACAGAAGGGCTTTGTAGCCTGCAACGGTAATCAGTTCAGGATCACCGGGGCCACCACCAATAAGGGTGATATGTCCTTTAGCCATTGTTTTCTCCAGTTCGGCTCATTCCACGATCACGCAACAGCTTGCGTTCAATCGGAGCAAAAAATACTAATTCGATCAACACGCCAACTAGCAAGATGGTCAGGATCACCAGCATGACCAGCGGCAGATCTGCGAGGTCGCGGCCGCGCTGCAACAGAGACCCAACACCCAAGGCGAGAGAGCCGCCTACCGCGATCAATTCGGCAGCCATCAGCGAACGCCATGCAAAGGCCCAGCCTTGGCGCAATCCAGCGACATACCCGGGCATGGCCGCTGGCAGTTCGATGTGCAGCACGTGTTCCCATTTGGAGGCACCAAGCACCTTGGACAGCGACTTGTACTGCGCCGGGATCATGTCGATGCCAGACAGCAGGCCATTGATGATGGATGGGATGGCTCCGAGCAGCAGGACCGTGTAGATGGTTGCATCGCTCAGTCCGAACAGGATGATTGCTGCTGGAACCCAGGCGATCGACGGCAAGACCTGCATTGCCGAGACCAGGGGTCCCACGCCTTTGCGCAGCAGTGGCTGATGTGCCAACAGCAATGCCAACGGGGTGGAAATGACCACGGCAATCGCGAATCCGCTCACTGCACGGAACAGGGAATTTCCCACAGCCGATACCAAAGAGCCATCCGCCAGCAATTGCGGAAGCTTTGCCGCGACAGCTAGTGGGCCGGGGAAAAGGTCTTCCCGCAGCGGGCTGGCCCAGGAAATGATCTGCCACAGGCTCAGGAGCACCACGACAGTCAGCAAGGGGGCAACCCATGAGTCGAGCCGGTTGTTCGGGCGCAGCTTGATTGCGCGCACGGGATTCACCCTAGTTCGGGATTCGGTCAGTGAGCTCATGTTTCCGTTGCTCCTTTCTGAGAATCGTGGTCAGTTCATCGGCCAATGCGGCGGCCTGGGCCGGGTTATTGCGAAGATCGTCGGTGATCCGTCGGGTCTCCAGGATGCGTCCTGGGTGCGAAGAGAGCACCAGGATGCGGCCGGAGAGGCGGATCGCCTCGCGCACATTGTGGGTGACAAAGATGATGGTCTTGCCCGTTTGTCCCCACAAGGCCCGCAACTGCTCGTGGAGCATATCTCGGGTGATCGCATCCAAGGCTGCAAATGGTTCGTCCATCAGCAACACCTGCCGGTCCTGGGCCAAGGCTCGCGCCAGAGCAACTCGCTGGCGCATGCCTCCGGAAAGCTCGTGGGGCTTCTTGCCGGTGGCATGCCCGAGCTGTACGAGGTTGAGCAATTCTTCCACGCGCTGCTGGCGTTCCGCAGCTGGCTTGCCTGCGAGCTTGAGCGCCAAATCGACATTCTCGCTAGCAGTGAGCCACGGCAGGAGGTTGGCATCCTGGAACATGAATGCGGCGCCATCCTTGGGTACCTCGAGCCAGCCGGAGCTCGGTGCCAAGAGGCCGGCAATCATGTTGAGCAAGGACGACTTGCCGCAACCGGAGGCGCCCAAGACGGCAATGAACTCTCCGTCTTCAATTTCTGCACTGATGCGGTCGATGACCAAGCCGGTGCCTGGATAGCTCAGGGACACTTCATTCAGTAGTACTCCCATTACTTCTCCTGTTGTTCAAGAAAGAGCGTGTCCACGAGTCCGTCTGCGTTGCCGCCGGTTCCGACCCCGACAGCCAGTGCATGGTCCACCAGCGACTGGTAGGTCTCGGGTAGCGGGTCCTGGCTGAAGTGCACTTGCTCCAGGGCTTCAGCGATCACGCTTTCGTCGAAAGAGCTTCCGTTGGCTTCAACCAGCGCTTTCTGCACTGCCGCCAGCTTTTCCTTATCGTCCGCCTGAGTGAGCCAATCAATGGCTTCGGTATTCGCATCGACCAGCTTCTGCACGGTTTGCGGGTGGCTAGCCATGAAGTCCTTGGAGACCACGAGAACCGTTGTCGGGAACTTGCCTTCAGGCCACAGCTCGGCTTCGTTCACCAAGCGGTGTCCGCCGTTCTTCTCCACCAGCAAGGATGCGTAGGGCTCAGGGAGCCACGCGCCATCGATTTCACCGCGGCCGAAAAGCTGCGCCACGGTGCCGTTGGAGCTCGGGGTGACCGTCGCGTCCTGCTTCAAATCCAGGTCCTTGAGGTAGTTGCGCAAGGCGACATCCTGGGTTCCGCCGAACTGCGGGCTGGCCAGATTACTGCCGGCCAGTTCCTCGGGCTGAGTGATCTTCTTGTTCACGACCAGGCTGGCACCGCCGTAGGCAACGCCCGACACCACGTTCAAGGAATCGCCATGGCTGGACAGGTAGCTGTTCAGCGCGGGGTTTGGCCCCAAGTACGCGGCGTCGATGGCCCCTGAATTCAGGGCTTCCACGGCGGCCGGTCCGGCATTGAAAATCTGGCTTTCAACTTTGGTGCCGTCTTCTCCAAGGCGATCTTGGAGAATGCCTTGGGACTGGGCGATCAGAGCCGGAGCATGGGTGACATTGGCAAAGTAGCCGATGTTCAGCTCATCCGCCGGTCCATGATCTGCCGCCTGCGCCTGGACTTCATTGGGCCCTGGCAGGAAGGTCGTGGCCACGGCTACTGCGGTCAGCACTGCGACTGCTGCGAGCCCGAGGAAACGGCCTCGGAAGCCGCCCGTTTGCCCATGAGGCGAGAGCCGGACACGATCGCCGTTTCCCGTCGATTCGCCTACATCAGGCCGCTTCATGTTTTTCCTCGATGATCCCCGCGGCTAGGGTGCGCCCCGTGGTTGGATCGATGAGCAGGAAGCTGCCGCCGGTACGCGAAGTTGCGTACTGTTCGATGGCCAGAGCCGCTTGGCTGCGAAGCGTGATCCGCCCCAGATCGTTCAGTTCCAGGGAGTCTGCAGGCTGCTGGGCGTAGTCGGCGACATTGATGACGTAGTCAATGCTGGAGAGCTTGGCCGCGGATACCTTGGTGCCGTGCTTGATCAGCAGTCGCTGGCCGTTGGTGAGCTTCACCGGATCCAGTACGCAGATGTCCGCCTGGAATTCGCGCTGTGCTGCCGGCAATTCGCCGGCCACGATGGTGTCGCCTCGGGCGATGTCCAGGTCGGTTTCCAGTTCAACAACGATCGCGTCGCCGGCCTGTGCGCTCTGCGCTGGACCAGCAGGAGTGCTGATGGCCTTGATCCGGCTGCCCACTGGGTGGCCGTTGGAGAGCACCTGCACGGTGTCCCCCACATTCAAGATGCCATCAGCCAGGGTTCCGGCGTAGCCGCGGTAGTCGCGGTAGGCTTCCGGATCCAGGCCCGGAGCCAGTGCGCCCTGCGGGCGGATGACGTATTGGACGTCCAAACGCGCGGTGCCGCCACCGAGTTTGGGCTCCAGGTCTTCGAGCAATCCCAGCAGGGTCGGGCCTGCGTACCAGGTTGCCGATTGGGATGGTTCGACCACGTTATCGCCCTGCAGGGCGGATACCGGGATCACCGTGGTGGACGCGATGCCCAGTTCGCTGGCCAGCGAGAGGACCTCGGACTCGATGGTCGTAAAGCCTTGTTCGTCCCAGCCGATCAGGTCCATCTTGTTCACTGCCACGACCAGCCTCGGAACGCGCAGCAGCGCCAGGACGCCGAGGTGGCGACGGGTCTGCTCCAGCACGCCGTTGCGGGCGTCGACCAAGACGATGGCCGCATCCGCAGTGGAGGCGCCGGTGACGGTGTTGCGGGTGTACTGCACGTGGCCCGGGCAGTCCGCCAGGATGAAGGAACGCTTGTCGGTGGAGAAGTAGCGGTAGGCCACGTCGATGGTGATGCCCTGTTCGCGTTCGGCGCGCAGGCCATCGGTCACCAGGGCAAGGTCGAGAGTGCCGTCGGCTCCGCCGAAGCCGCGCTCGGCGCTGGTGCGTGCGATGTCATCCAGAGAGTCAGCAAGGATCGCCTTGGCATCGTGCAGGAGTCGGCCAACCAGGGTGGACTTGCCGTCGTCTACCGAACCTGCGGTAGCGATGCGCAATAATGTGGTGGTCATTTTAGAAGTACCCTTCGGTCTTGCGGTCTTCCATTCCCGCGGCGGAGATTCGGTCATCGGCGCGGGTTGCTCCGCGTTCGGTGACGGTGGCGATAGCCAATTCGTCGAGCACCCTCTCTACGGTGTCTGCTGCAGAGAGCACGGCACCAGTGCAGCTGGCATCGCCCACGGTGCGGTAGCGCACCTGCTTGATGATCACCTGTTCATCCTCGTTGGGCTGGCTGACCGGGGTCAGCGCCCGCCACATGCCATCTCGTTCGAAGACCTGGCGGCGGTGGGCAAAGTAGATCGGGGGCAGCTCGATGTTTTCGCGCTGGATGTAGGCCCAGATGTCGCGTTCGGTCCAGTTGGAAATCGGGAAGGCGCGCACATGCCAGTCCGGCTCATGCCGGCCGTTGTACAAGCTCCAGATTTCCGGGCGCTGGTTGCGTGGATCCCAGACGCCGAACTCATCGCGCAGGGACAGGATGCGCTCCTTGGCGCGGGCCTTGTCCTCGTCGCGGCGGGCGCCGCCGAAGACCACGTCGAATCCGTTTTTTTCGATGGTGTCCAGCAGCACTCGGGTCTGCAAGCGGTTACGGGTGCCATCTGGCAGCTCGGTCAGTTCGCCGCGGTCGATGTACTCCTGGACGGAGCCGACAACAAGGTTCAGCCCGTACTTTTCCACTACCGAATCGCGGAAGTTCAGCACCTCGGCAAAGTTGTGGCCGGTATCGATATGGACCACCGGGATGGGCACGCGCAGGGGTACGACGGCCTTGGCCAGCAGGTGCAGGACGACTACGGAGTCCTTGCCGCCGGAGAAGAGCAGTCCCGGCTTCTCAAATTCGGCGAGGACTTCGCGGATGATGTGGATGGATTCGGCTTCCAGGGCGTCCAGGACGCTGCGCTGGGTGCCGGCGGGGGCGTTAGCGGTAATGGTCATGATTCGCTCCTTTAGACGTGGATTCCGCATTCGGTCTTGCTCAAGCCGGCCCAGCGACCGGCCCGGGGGTCTTCGCCCTCGGCCACCGGGCGGGTGCACGGCTGGCAGCCGATAGATGGGTAGCCGTTGGACAGCAGCAGGTTCACCGGCACCTGGTGCTCGGTGGCGTAGCCGATCAGCTGGTCGAAATTCCACGGGGCGACCGGATTGAACTTGACCAGTCCGTGCTTCTCATCGAAAACGACCAGCGGGGTGTTGCTGCGGGTCGGCGCCTCGTCGCGGCGCACCCCGGTGAACCATGCGCTGTATCCGGACAGCGAACGAGCCAGCGGGTCCATTTTGCGCAGCTGGCAGCAGGCGGCCGGATCCCGGGAAAACAGGTCCTTGCCGAACTTCTCGTCCTGTTCGGCAACGCTCAGCTCAGGCAGCACATCCACGACGTTCACGTCCAGGGTGCGGGCTACCTCGTCGCGCGTGCCATGGGTTTCGGCAAAATGGTATCCGGTCTCCAGGAACAGCACATCGACCTTCGGCAGCTGCGCGGCGACCAGATGCGGCAGCACCGCGTCGGCCATCGAGCAGGCCACCGCCACCTCATCGGCGCCCAGGTGCTCGGCGGCGAAGGCGACGACCTGCTCGGCCGTGGCCTCCCAGCCCAGCTCATCGGCGCCGAGCTTGGCGATCCGCCGCAGTTCGGCTTCGCTGCGGGTTCGCACGGGGTTCTGCTCGCTCATTTCAGTTCGTCCTCTTCAGCTCGGTGGGCCCAGGCCGCGAAGGATTCGCCGTCGTCCGCGGAGGCCGAATAGTTCTTCACAACCCGCTCAACGTAGTCGGGCAATTCATCGGCAGCCACCTTCAAGCCGCGTACGGTACGGCCCATGGTCGCTTCGCCGTTTTCCCGGCCGGCCAAGGTGCCGCCCAGGTGCACCTGGAAACCTGGCACCTGCTCGCCGGCCTCATTGGTGATCAGTTGCCCCTTGAACCCGAGGTCTGCGGTCTGGATGCGGGCGCAGGAATTCGGGCAGCCGTTGACGTGCAGCGCCAACGCCCGAGGCAGCTTGCCCTGGTGATCGGCCAGGCGTTCCTCGATCTTTGCTACCGCGTCGATCATGGTGTCCTTGGTATCCACGATGGCCAGCTTGCAGAATTCGATGCCGGTGCAGGCAATAGCCGACCGCTTGAGCAGTCCGGGATATGCTTCCAGCCCGAGAGAGCGCGCTGCGCCGACAAATTCCTTGACCTGCTCCTCGGCGATATCCAGCGCAAGGATCTTCTGGTGCGGCGTGGTCCGCAGCCTGGTGGAGCCGTGCGTCTCGACCAGGTCGGCCAGGGCCACGAGCGTGCTGCCCGAGACGCGTCCTGCCGGGGCGGTCAGGCCGACGTAGAAACGGCCGTCTTTCTGCTCGTGCACGCCGCTGTGGTCACCTGCCGAGGTGGGCTGGGCCGGCAGTTCGCAATCAGGCAGCGCGTAGCCCAGGTACTCGTCCTGCAGCACCTGGCGGAACTTCTCGGTGCCCCAGTCGGCCAGCAGGAACTTCAGGCGGGCGCGGTTGCGCAGCCGGCGGTACCCGTAATCGCGGAAGATCGAGGTGACGCCCTCCCATACGTCGGCGGCCTGTTCCTGGGAGACGAAGGCGCCAAGGCGCTCGCCGAGCCGTGGGTTGGCCGACAGTCCCCCGCCGACCCACAGGTCGTAGCCGGGGCCGAGTTCCGGGTGGATGGCCGCGATCAGGGCGAAGTCGTTGATTTCGTGGACCACGTCCTGGCTGGGGTGGCCGGTGATCGCGGTCTTGTACTTGCGCGGAAGATTGGAGAACTCCGGATTGCCAATGTAGCGGCGGGAAATCTCGGCAATCACCGGGGTGGGATCGATGATCTCGTCCTTGGCGATCCCAGCTACAGGGGAACCGAGGATGACGCGTGGGACATCGCCGCAGGCTTCGGTGGTGTGCAGCCCCACGTTTTCGAGGCGGCGCCAGATTTCTGGAACATCGACGACGTCCACCCAGTGCAGCTGCACGTTCTGGCGGTCGGTGAGGTCTGCCGTGTCGCGGGCGAAGTCCTTCGAGATCTGGCCGATGACGCGCAGCTGCTCGGTGGTCAGCGCCCCGCCGTCGATGCGCACGCGAAGCATGAAGTAGCGGTCCTCGAGCTCTTCAGGGCTCAGCGTGGCGGTCTTGCCGCCGGGAATGCCCTGGGCACGCTGGGTGTACAGGCCCCACCAGCGAAAACGCCCGTGCAGGTCATCCGGGTCGATGGAGTCGAAGCCCTGCACGGAGTAGATCTCTTCGATCCGCTGGCGCACGTTCAGGCCGTTGTCGGCGGCCTTCATTTCCTCGTTGGCGTTCAGCGGCGTAGTGCCATCGACCTTCCATTGGCCGTTGGGCTTGGCCGCTCTTTTGGGGCGAACTGGTGTGGTTGTCTGCGTCATGCCCATCAGCCTAGAAACTGCCCCCAGGGGGTCAGCAACCTGCTGATGTCACATGGCTACGCGTTGACTAACGGGTTAGGAGTTCGTCATCTGGAGACATGAAAAGCCCTTCTTGAAGAGCCTTTTTCAGTCGCACAAGGAAACATTGAGTGATCATGACGTCAGGCAGCAATGGGCTTGTCACCACGTCGGCGCCTGTGCTAGCCAGCTTCTGCTGGAAGTATCCGTCGGCGAGCAACGCGCTGAGCACCAGCACCGGACGACCGGCCGCGCCGCCCACGAGCTCAGCGATCCGCGGTTGCGCGCCCGCGCAATATCCCACCAGCACTTCGCGCTCCAGCAGGCCCGCGACCTGCTCGGCCAGGTTCTCGACCTGATTTTGGCCGACTTCCAATCGTGTGCCCGCGGCGGCCACGATGACCAGCGTGTCTTTCTCCAGGTGCCCGGCGGCACGCTGCGCCAGAACTTGGGCCAGTTCTGGCAGCGGGCCCAATGGCGGTGCGGCTAAGGTGCCCGGACGTGAAGCGACAGCCTGCGCAATATCGTCGGTCGTATGCACCCCGTCTGAGACCAGCAATGGCAGGACCACTGCCGGCTCGCCTTCGGGCAGTGCCGCGATGACCGATTCGAGCCGGGGTTCCTGGACATCCACATAGGCTTCGTGCCAGAGAAGCTGCCCCGGAAAATGCTGTGCGCTCATGCGTTCAAGATCGGCACGCAGGTCGTGGATCAGCTGCTGCCCGTGGGGGTTGTCCGTGCCATGGGATGTGGCCACGATATGGATTGTCTGCTGGGTCTTTTGACTCATGATTTGGTCCTCATAGATGAAGTTGGGCGCCTATTTGGCATTGCGGATGAGCTTGTGGTTTGCGGCTTGCGCCTGCGGGCGGATGACAATCTCATCGAGATTCACATGTGCCGGGGCGCTCACCGCATAGCGGATCACCTCGGCAACGTCTTCGGCGGTCAGCGGATGATCCACGCCAGCATAGACGTTATCTGCAGCGCTCTGGCTGCCCAACCGGCGCAGGGAGAACTCTTCTGTCTGCACGAGGCCAGGCAGGATCTCGATAACGCGCAAGCCGTTCTCGACTTCTTCCAGGCGCAGAGCCTGGGTCATGGCCCGTTCTGCAGCTTTCGCTGCGTTGTAGCCGCTGCCGCCTTCGTAGCTGGCCAGTGCCGCCGTGGACGTGACGTTCAGGACGGTGCCGCGCGCCTCGCGCAGCTGCGGCAGCAGGGCACGGGTCAGGCGCATGGTTCCCATTACATTGGCCTGCCACATGAATTCCCAGTTCTCGTCAATCGCATCCGCCCAGGTCTCCGTTCCCCGGGCACCGCCAGCGCAGTTGACCAGCGTGTCGACGCCGCCCTGGGCGAGCACGGTTTCCGCCAACGAGTCGACATCAGCCTGCACGCTGACATCTGCTGGAACGGCGATCGCTCCGCATTCGGCAGCGAGGCTTTCCAAGCGTTCTGCACGGCGGGCCACCGCGACGACGGTCCATCCTTGGGCGCGCAGAGCGCGTACGGTTGCCTGCCCGATTCCGCTGGAAGCTCCGGTCACGACAGCCGAACGGGATGAAGTGCTATTAGTAGTAGTCATGCAACAACTGTAGAACTAGATGATTACCAGTTGGTAAGGCATGAATTTCTCTTACGTTTCATCTGGCATGGGTTTTGCCGCGCTCAGTGGAAGAAATCCAGCCCGGCACCGCCCGCTGGTACTGCCAATACGCCTGTCCGTATTTCTGCGCCAGCGCATCTTCTTCAGCGGGTATCTGGAACTGGTCGAGCCAGCAGGCGAGCGCGACGCTGGGAACAAGCCCCAGTAGCGAGCCCGGCCACATGGCATAACTGGTGGATACGGCAACCATTCCCAGGTACATCGGATTGCGGGTGCGGGCAAAGAGTCCCGTCGTGACCAAAGCGGTGTTGTCCTCCGGACGCTGCGGGTTCGCGGTGGTCTTGGCGGCATGGAAAGAGAGTCCTGCGCCTAGGGCAATGCCGGCACCGCCAATGGCCAAAAGCCCGGCCATGAGTTGCAACCCGGTTGATGAACGCACCTCGGGAACCAGCAGCCGTTGGGCAGCCATCGCGGCTGCTGCAATGGCCGGTGGCGGCATTCGAGGTGCTCTTCGTCGCTCCATGCACAGGATGCTACTCGCCACGGGCGCCGCGTGGTGCAAGCCATGGGCAACAATGTCTTGGCACCGGGCAAAACATGGAAGAATAGAGGCATGGCAGAAGAAAACTTGGGCACAGACACGCCCGCAACGGTTTCCGTTCCTGACAAGCCAGCATTGGAAGGCTTGGAGGAACGTCTTTCGTCCCGGTGGCGCACCGAGGGCACCTATCACTTCAATGAGGATACGACTCGCGAAGCCGTGTACTCCATCGACACTCCCCCGCCAACTGCTTCGGGTTCGCTACACGTAGGACACATGTTCTCCTACACGCAGACCGACGTACTGGCCCGCTACCAGCGCATGAACGGCAAGAACGTTTTCTACCCACTGGGTTGGGATGATAACGGGCTGCCGACCGAGCGCCGCGTGCAGAACTACTTCGGTGTCCGTTGCGACCCGACCAAGCCTTACATCGAGGGCTACCGTCCACCAGAAAAGCCGGCGAAGAACCAGCGCGACTGGGACGTCATCAGCCGCAAGAACTTCATCGAGATCTGCGAAGAGCTCGCGGTCGAGGACGAGAAGGTCTTCGAGCAGCTGTTCACCACCCTGGGCCTTTCGGTTGACTGGCGCATGACTTACCGCACCATCGACGACAATTCGCGTGCGGCCTCGCAGCGTGCGTTCCTGGAGAATCTGGCCAAGGGCGACGCCTACATGGCCGAGGCCCCAACCCTGTGGGACGTGACTTTCCGTACCGCCGTGGCCCAGGCCGAACTCGAAGACCGTGAGATGCCGGGCGCCTACTACCGCTACGCATTCTCTGCGGACAACGGCGAGCAGGTCTTCATCGAGACGACCCGCCCGGAACTGCTGGCAGCATGCGCCGCGCTGGTGGCGCACCCGGATGATGAACGCTACCAGCACCTGTTCGGCAAGACCGTGACCTCGCCGCTCTTCGGCGTTCCAGTCACCGTGCACCCGCACCCGTTGGCCCAGGCCGACAAGGGTTCGGGCATTGCCATGGTCTGCACCTTCGGCGACCTGACCGACGTGACCTGGTGGCGCGAACTGCAGCTGCCAACCCGTCCGATCATCGGACGCGACGGCCGCATCCTGGCCGAGACCCCGGAGTGGATCACCACCGAGGCCGGCAAGGAAGCCTACGCCCAGATTTCGGCAAAGACCGTGTTCTCCGCCAAGGAAACCGTCGTTGAGATGCTTTCCGAAGCCGGCCTGCTCGATGGCGAGCCGAAGAAGATCTCCCGTCCGGTGAACTTCTTCGAAAAGGGCGACAAGCCGCTGGAGATCGTGACCTCGCGCCAGTGGTACATCCGCAACGGCGGCCGCGACGAAGAGCGCCGCAACCAGATGATCGCCCGCGGCCAGGAAATTGATTTCCACCCGTCGTTCATGCGTTCGCGCTACGAGAATTGGGTGTCGGGCCTGAACGGGGACTGGCTGGTATCTCGCCAGCGGTTCTTCGGCGTACCGGTACCGGTGTGGTACCAAGTCGATGAGCACGGCGAACCAAACTACGATGCACCGCTGCTGCCGACCATCGACCAGCTTCCGGTTGATCCGGCGGCCGACGCGCCTACCGGCTACACCGAGGACCAGCGTGGGGCAGCCAACGGCTTCATTGGCGATGCCGACGTGCTGGACACCTGGGCAACCAGCTCGCTGACCCCGCAGATCGTGGGCCGTTGGGGCCGCGACGACGAGTTCTTCGCGAAGGTCTACCCGTTCGACCTGCGCCCCCAGGGCCACGACATCATCCGCACCTGGTTGTTCTCCACCGCGGTGCGTGCAGATTCCCTGCATGGCAACGCTCCGTGGAAGCACGCCGCCATTTCGGGCTGGATCCTGGACCCGGACCGCAAGAAGATGTCCAAGTCAAAGGGCAACGTGGTGGTTCCGAACGAAGTCCTGGACAAGTTCGGTGCGGACGCCGTCCGCTACTGGGCCGCCAGTGCCAAGCTCGGTGCCGACACCGCCTATGAAGTGAACCAGATGAAGATCGGCCGCCGCCTGGCCATCAAGATCCTGAACGCTTCGAAGTTCGTGCTGAACTTGGGTGCCACCGAGGCCAATGTGCTGACCGATGATGCTTCGGTAGTCACCAACGGCCTTGACCGCTCGCTGCTCGCCCGCCTGTCGACCGTTATCGAAGATGCCAAGCGCGCTTTCGACAACTACGACTATGCTCGAGCTCTGGATATCACCGAGTCGTTCTTCTGGTCGTTCACCGACGACTACGTGGAACTGGTCAAGGACCGCGCATACGGTGGCCATGGAGAAGCCGAGCAGGCTTCTGTTCTGGCTGCCTTGGCCACCACCTTGGATTCGGTGCTGCGTTTGTTCGCTCCGTTCCTCCCGTTCGCCACCGAAGAAGTGTGGGGCTGGTGGCGCAACGGGTCGGTGCACCTGACCCAGTGGCCAAGCACCGAGCACCTTTCGGCAGCAGTCGAGGGCGCCGACCCTGCAGTACTGCCGCTGGTTGGCGTAGCCCTTTCGGGAATCCGCAAGGCCAAGTCCGATGCAAAGGTCAAGCAGCGCACCGAGGTGCTCTCGGGCGAGATCCACGCGCCTGCAGCCCAGGTTGCCCAGCTCAAGGCAGGCTTCGAGGACTTGAAGTCCGCAGCCAATGCCCGCGAGTTGTCCTTGGTTGAAACCGAAGGCGAACTGACTGTCGCCAACGTCGAATTGGCTCCGGCCGAAGAGGCATAAGCGCCAATAAACAGGACCGGTTGCCATCCCCTCAACGGGATGGCAACCGGTTTTTCCGTTTCTATTCCTCTTTCTCCCCCGGATCTGGACGATCCTTCTGCAGTGGAGATTCACGGGTTTTTTCTATGGGACGAGCTGCGCGTCGACGTTGGTCGGTGAAGTATTTCAGCTGGTCTTCGGCGCTGTTCTCAAGACGATGCCTCTGGACCGGAGTCTTGGACCGGTCAGCTGGCGAATCTCCATTGGCCATCATCTTTCCCTTCTGCTCCATGCCAACGGCTGGATCCCCATCAATGTCCAGCCGCCGGCGAGTGAGCGTTTAGTTCTGCGCGTTCTGGTAAGCCTGCTGGATCACCGAACCCCAGTATGGCCCGAACATGGTGTCGCGCACGGAGCTGTATCCGAAGCTGTTCACCGAGTTCTGGTAGCCGTCCGAACCGCTGCCCAGGAACCATGGTCCGCCCGAGGAGCCGCCGGTCATGTTGCATGGAATGCCCTGGGACTGCGACTGGCCAAAGGGATCGTCGCTCGCGTAGCCGGTGCATGACTGCAGGGTCTCGCCGTTGAATGGCGAGGCAGCTGGGTAGCCGTACGCGGTGTACTGCTCGCCGCGTGCCTGGTTGAATGCAACGCCGGATGCGCCGACGGCATCGGTCAGGGTCGAACCACCGCTCGTGCTGACGACTGCGAAGCCGGTGTCATAGGAGATGTCACCGCCGTTGGACCATTCGGTTGGCGCCACCAGCTCGGTCGCTGCGAAGGAGCCGTACGGTGCGTTGCCATTCTCATAGGCCGGGACGAATACCCAACGGGTGGCGAATGCGCCCGGTCCTTCGTTCAAACAGTGCCCTGCAGTGGAGACGGTCGACTCATTGGCGGAGACCACAGCATTGCCGGAGCAGACATAGTCTGATCCACCAAGGGTGAAGAAGACCTTGCCGATGTGCGAGACCGGAGTTTCCTGGGTTGCGCGGGTCTTGCCACCCTTCTTCTGTGTCTGCTTGCCCGCGGCAACGTCAGCTCCATGGCCAGGCACCTTGGCAGGCTTGCCGATTTCGACCTTTGCGGCCGAGCCCGACTTTCCAGCAACGAGTGAATCTGCGTTCTTTGCGGCCTTCATCCGGTCTGCGGTCCAGTAGTCCACCGCAGCTTCAGCCTTCTGCTGAGAGATCGTGATCGACTCGATCTCTCCGCCCGTTGTCGTCGGCGTTGCCGAGGCCATTGGGGCCGCGCTAAGCATCAGTGCGCTCGCAAGGACTGCGGCGCCTGCCAGCTTGCGGCGCCCTCTGCCCTTGGATGAATCCGTAATTAGAGAACGAATCTGCACGATTTAACTCCTTGTCCAGTGGCTTCTTTGCCACTATCGATGGGGGTGCGGTTGCACTCGTGGGAAACAGTCAAACACACACTTCAAACATTTTCTACAGGAATCTTTCCCTCCGTCGACCGTGTCGCGATTCGCCTGCGGCACTCAATTTGTGAAGCGAAATTAGCCTGGAACAGATACTTTAATTCGTCCGCGCACGTTGCCCGCTCCCCCGCTGATAGCCCAGCCAGATCAGCCGGTTTCGGCTCGACCCCAAAATTACTTGTGAATCAAATCACTATTGGATCTCCAGAATTCATCTTTCAACGGCGGGCCAGCAACCGCGAATATATGAAACGGAAACTTCGGTAACAGGCACTTTTCGGCAGTACGATGGCTGGGCAGAAGGAAAAAATATGAGTTAATTAGGTGTCGAAAATGGACTTATTCACGCGTCTGAGCACAACACGGAACCAACGCCTGGATCACCAGTGGCCTTCCTGCGACACCGCGTTCTGCGTTCGCAGGTCCCCGCAGGGGCATCTCGGGCTCACCACCAAGACGATGAGCGCATGGCCTTAGTCATCGGCCGTCCGCTACTTTTGGCGAGATCATCCCAAGCAATCCGTCGAACCTCGCGCGCCGATTACCTGAAGCAGCCGTTAGCGAGCGCCTGCCAATGAGAATGGCTGCCTGGAATCCTTTTCGCCGGCAATGTGTGAGCCAGTTTCCGCGCTCCACGAAGATCCGGTGAAATGATCGACGCAACCCCTCAGGGCAGTGTGGCCAATTCTCCGCCGCACAAGGAGCACATCGGATGGATAACTGCATCAATCGAAGCGGGCAAGGTCAGTAGATCCACGCTGACGCTGCCGCTGAGTTCCCTGCTACGCACAAAGGACGTTGTCTCTCCATGAGACAACGTCCTTTGGACAATGAATTTTCGCTTAGTCGAAAATTGGGCTTTCGGTGCGGGTACGCTTCATTTCGAAGAAGTATGGGAACGATGCGAGTTGCGCCGCGGCATCAAACATCTTGCCTGCATCTTCTCCGGTTGGAATGCGAGTGATTACCGGCCCGAAGAAGGCAACGCCGTCAACGGCGAGGATTGGTGTTCCGACATCCTGACCCACTTTGCCAATTCCAACCTCGTGGCTGGCACGCAAGGCCGCGTCATTGGCGTCAGTATCCGCCGCCTCAGCGAGTTCTGCTGGGAGTCCGACCTTCGCCAGGGCCTTGGAAATCACTTCCCCACGATCTTCGATCTTTTCGTAATGGAACAGCTCGCCCATTGCCGTGTACAGGCTGTCCTTAACGTCATCGCCGTGCTCCTGGGCGGCACGGGTGATCACACGTACCGGTCCCCATGAGTTGTCCATCATCGCACGGTAGTCAGCGGGAAGATCCCGTCCTTCGTTAAGCATCGAAAGGCTCATGACATGCCAGGTCACATCTATGCTGCGGACCTTTTCTACTTCCTTGATCCACCGGCTCGTCGCCCAAGCGAATGGGCAGATTGGATCGAACCAGAAATCAACTTGCTGACGTTCAGCCATGAACTACCAACTTTCTTCCGAAAAGAATTTTATGGACGTGGTCTATGCAGACTTCTTGTCGCGCTTGGCGACCATCGCGTGTGAGAGCAGCGTGGGCTCTTCGCGATCGATGACGGTGGCGCGAGTGATTACCACTTCAGCTACATCGTCGCGGCTTGGCAAATCGAACATCACTCCGCCAAGAGTTTCTTCAAGAATTGAACGCAGGCCACGTGCGCCCGTCTCACGTGCAATAGCCAGTTCCGCGATGGCGTCGAGAGCGGATTGGTCGAAACTCAATGCTACGCCGTCCATCTGGAACATCTTCTGGTACTGCTTGAGCAGTGCATTCTTCGGCTCGGTCAGCACTCGAACCAACGCATCCTTGTCCAGGTGCTCCACCGTAGTGATCACCGGGAGGCGTCCAATGAATTCTGGAATCAGTCCGAACTTGAGCAGGTCCTCAGGCCGAACATCCGAATAGGAAGCAGTTTCGGACTTCAGCGCGGTCAGCGGGGCCCCAAAGCCAATGCCTTTCTGTCCTGCGCGAGAAGAAATGATCTCTTCCAAGCCTGCAAAGGCGCCAGCAACAATGAAAAGAATGTTGGTGGTGTCGAGCTGAATGAAATCCTGATGCGGGTGCTTGCGGCCACCCTGAGGTGGCACGGCTGCAACTGTACCTTCAAGAATCTTCAGCAGTGCCTGCTGGACACCTTCGCCTGAGACATCTCGCGTGATCGAGGGGTTCTCGCTCTTACGGGAAATCTTGTCGATCTCGTCAATGTAGATGATGCCGGTTTCAGCCTTCTTGACGTCATAGTCGGCGGCCTGGAGGAGCTTGAGGAGAATGTTCTCCACGTCTTCTCCCACGTAGCCTGCTTCGGTAAGGCTCGTTGCGTCGGCGACTGCGAATGGAACATTCAGCTTCTTCGCCAACGACTGAGCCAGATAGGTTTTACCGCATCCGGTAGGACCGATAAGCATGATGTTGGACTTCGAGACTTCCACATCATCCAGTGGGTCTTCGTTAGTCAGCGCAGCAACGGGACCGTGGTCCTGGTTGCCGTGGATGCGTTTGTAATGGTTGTAGACAGCAACCGAGAGCGCCCGCTTGGCGTTCTCTTGGCCGATGACGTATTCCTGCAGCGAATCAAAGATTTCACGTGGTTTGGCCAGGGAGAACTCTTCATGCACCTGCTCTTCGGCAAACTCTTCGGCGATGATTTCATTGCAGAGTTCGATGCATTCAGTACAAATGTAGACACCATGGCCTGCTATTAGCTTCTTAACCTGCTTCTGGCTCTTCCCGCAGAAAGAGCATTTCAACAGATCCGAGCCTTCACCCATGCGTCCCATCGCACCATTCTCCCGTTTACTTGAGTAGCTGTGGACTTACTCAATTCTAGGCTAGTTGTCCCCCAAATTAGATGAATATGGCGGTTTACCTGTGTTGCGCCTTCTGCCTTTGGACAGACCGACAACTAGGTAAACCGCCATTCATCCTGGATTATTCCACGTATGCGCTAGCTTCCCAGCTGGGCGCGGTTCAGCTTGCGAGGAGTCAATACCTCATCGACGATGCCGTAGGCCTTTGCTTCGCTCGCCGTCATGAACAGGTCGCGCTCCACATCATCGCGGACCTTCTCAACTTTCTGGCCGGAGTGGGACGCAATGGTCTCTTCCAGCCAGCTGCGCATGCGCATGACTTCCTCGGCCTGGATCTGCAGGTCGGTCGCGGTACCGCGTTCGCCGCCACCCATTGCTGGCTGGTGGATCAGCACGCGGGCGTTAGGCAGTGCTAAACGCTTGCCCGGGGTGCCAGCTGCGAGCAGAACTGCTGCTGCCGAGGCCGCCTGGCCGAGGCAGACGGTCTGGACCTCTGGGCGGATGAACTGAATCGTGTCGTAGATTGCAGTCATCGCGGTGAAGGAACCACCTGGCGAGTTGATGTAAAGGGTGACGTCGCGCTCTGGGTCCATCGATTCCAGGACCAGCAGCTGGGCCATGACGTCATCGGCCGATGCGTCATCGACCTGGGCACCGAGGAAAATGATGCGATCCTCGAACAGCTTTGCGTAAGGGTCCTGGCGCTTGAAACCGTATGGGGTGCGCTCTTCGAATTGTGGCAGGATGTAGCGGGCCGACGGCATCTGGCCGCTAACGGCTTCCGGATTGAAGTTCATGGTTTTCTCCTTGGACAAATCTTTGGGTATCAAGCGGTGCGGTACGACTACTTGTCGTCGTCGCCTACAACACCGGTGACCGAGCCTGCGTGGGTTGCGATCTGATCGAAGAAGCCGTACTTCAGGCCTTCTTCTGCGGTGAACCACTTATCACGCTGGTTGTCGATGAGGATCTGCTCCACGGTCTGACCGGTCTGTTCTGCAGTCAGCTCGCTCATGACCTTCTTCATGTGCATGATCAGTTCAGCCTGGATCTTGATGTCCGAGGCAGTACCGCCGATGCCGCCCGATGGCTGGTGCATCAGAATGCGTGCGTTCGGAGTGGCGAAACGCTTGCCTGGGGTGCCCGAGGACAGCAGGAACTGTCCCATCGATGCTGCCAGGCCGGTAGCTACGGTCACCACGTCGTTCGGGATGAAGTTCATGGTGTCGTAGATGGCCATGCCAGCGGTGATCGAGCCGCCTGGCGAGTTGATGTAAAGGTAGATGTCCTTCTCAGGATCCTCTGCCGAGAGCAGCAGCAACTGCGAGCAAATGGCATTCGCATTGTCGTCGCGGACGTCGGAGCCCAGCCAGATGATGCGCTCCTTGAGCAGGCGGTTGTAGATGTAGTCATCACGGCCGGCCGGCTCTGCGGCTGCCATAGTGGGAGTGCGCGAATCATTTGACATGTTCTCTACCTCTTCCAAACGTGTAGATCAGTTTCTGGAATCTCTGTTTCTAATCCCATAGCTGCAACTGGTTACTTTGAGATTACTTACTTCAAGGCGATCTTGGGCTGTTTCATGCCCCTGTTTCGCTCACGGCGCATGATGCACGCCTGAAGCGAACAAAAATGGCCATCGGCAGCTTGCGTTGAACAAGCGGCCGACGGCCATCAGAGTTTAGTGAAGACTACTTGGCTTCTTCGGTTTCAACCTCAGCTGCCTCTTCTTCACCGGCTGGCTTGACGAAGGAGGTCAGGTCAACTGCGGCACCGTTGGAATCGGTGACCGTAGCGAACTCGAGAACCTTTGCCAGTGCCTTGCGGCGGCGAACTTCGCCCATGAGCATCGGAACCTGGCCTGCGCCGTCCAGCATCTGTGCGAACTGGTTTGGCTCCATGCCGTACTGGCCTGCGGTCTGGACGATGTAGTCGATCAGCTCGGACTGCTCGACGCCAACTTCCTCAGCGTCTGCAACTGCGTCCAGGATGATTTCGTTCTTGAAGGCACGCTCGGTGTTCTCGCGAACCTCTGCACGGTGCTCCTCGGTGTCGTGGCCCTCTTCGGAGTTCGGAGCGTTGAAGTGCTGCTCGATCTGCTCGTCGATAACCGAAGCAGGAACAGGGACCTCAACCAGCTCAACCAGCTTGTCCAGAACCAGCTCACGAGCCTCTACGCCCTGCTCGACGACCTTGCCCTCTGCGGCGTCCTTTGCCAGGTTCTCGCGCAGTTCGGCGATGGTGTCGAATTCCGAAGCCAGCTGAGCGAAGTCGTCGTTAGCTTCTGGCAGTTCACGCTGCTTCACAGCGTTGACTACGACCTTGACGGTTGCGGACTTGCCAGCGTGCTCGCCGCCAGCCAGGGTGGTTTCGAAGGTTGCGTCTTCGCCAGCGGACAGGCCGGTAACGGCTTCGTCCATGCCCTCAAGCATGTTGCCGGAACCGATCTGGTAGGACAGGCCCTGTGCGGAGTCGACTTCTTCGCCTTCAACGGAAGCGGTCAGGTCGATGGTTACGAAGGAGTCTGCAGCTGCTGGAGCTTCAACTTCCTTCAGGGTGCCGAAACGGCCGCGCAGGTCGTCGAGAGCCTTCTCGATGTCCTCGTCAGCAACTTCCTTGGCTTCAACAGAAACCTCGATGCCCTTGTAGTCCGGAAGTTCAACCTTCGGACGTACGTCTACCTCAAGGGTGAAGACCAGCTGGCCTTCGCCTTCCTTTTCGAGGGATGGCAGTTCGGTGATGTCTACCTCTGGGCGGGACAATGGGGTGAGTTCGTTCTCAACCATTGCCTTCTGGTAGTACTCGTTCAGACCTTCGTTAACAGCGGTCTCGATGACGTGGCCACGGCCGACGCGCTGGTCGATCAGCTTTGCAGGAACTTTACCCTTGCGGAAGCCGGGGATCTGTATCTGCTGAGCGATGGTCTTGTACGCCTCATCGACGCGGGGCTTCAGTTCCTCGTAAGGAACTTCAACGGTCAGCTTAACCCGGGTCGGGTTGACGTTTTCGACGGCGCTCTTCACAGCGTTGTACTCCTGAGTTGTCTAATATTAGGTCTAATCTGCAAAAAACCCCGCAACATGGTGGCGTTGCGGGGTTGTTCGACAGAGTCGGGGTGACAGGATTCGAACCTGCGACCTCACGCTCCCAAAGCGCGCGCTCTAGCCAAGCTGAGCTACACCCCGATTAGCAGTGAACAGTCTAACCCGAGTCATCCTGTATCCACTAATCGTTTGTGATGCTTACTAGTTACCTTTTACGGTTCTTAGTGATCACAAGATCTAAATTATATTTAGCTCTCAATTTTCACGGGCTCAATCCGAAGATATCCACTCGCAAAGTCGGGGTGACAGGATTCGAACCTGCGACCTCACGCTCCCAAAGCGCGCGCTCTAGCCAAGCTGAGCTACACCCCGATTAGCCAGGAAGCTGCATCCTAGGATGACTGCTTCCAACTAACCGTGTTGCTTGAATAGTGAAGATTTCTCAATCGCCATTACTCACGAAACTTGATTTCTCAAATCTCAATTCCATGACCAGACTCCTCCAGTCATAAAGTCGGGGTGACAGGATTCGAACCTGCGACCTCACGCTCCCAAAGCGCGCGCTCTAGCCAAGCTGAGCTACACCCCGGTGAAGTTCAGAAGAAAGCTTGTTTCATCTGGACAAACCGCTTTGTAATCGGGTCGGGAATTTTTTGTTTCCCGTGCTGATCACAAGAAACTAAGTTACACGGGTTCGAACCAAAAGCAAAATCGAGGATTTTGCAAGTAGCACAATGACATCCGCGTAATTCCGCGGTTTTCCTCGTTTCACCTGCCTGATTCGTTCCAGAAATCGCATATTCGTGAGTTGAATTACAAGTGTATTCTCAACCTTCGGAATCCTCGTTCCTGGGTTAACGGACGCCGAGATTCCTCAAGGGAACCCACTGCCAGAGCCGTAAGCATAGCCAAATCGATATTCCAAGGATTTGTGCACGTACGCTGCGCCTTCAAAAAAGCCGGCAGTAACCATGGGCAACTGCCGTGCACCGAGGCAACTTGGTGATTCCCGGTTCACAATCTGGAAATCCGGCAAAATATTCAAGCAATCGAAAGCGTATTTCAAGCACTCGATGGATGAGCTCACCAGAAAACCGCGAAGCAACATCCAGGGCCGATCATTTGGAGATGTCGCTCGGATAAGGGCAGCCCATTTGAAGCGGCCAGTACCTCAGAATAAAAAGTTTGGAAGAACTGATTTTCTGTCGGGTATGCGAAAAGGTCCCGCACAGCGGAACCTTTTCAAACGGAGGGGATGACGGGAATCGAACCCGCGTCATTAGTTTGGAAGACTAAGGCTTTACCATTAAGCTACATCCCCATTTCGAAGCACCTGCGCTACGAACAAGATTCAGTCTAGACCATAAAACTCTTGCTTTGCAAATCGAGGATTCCACGTCTCACTTGGGTCCTCTCCCCTAGCACCCGTACGAAGGACTGGCCGGCAAAACACGCCGATAAGTCGGAACGAAAAGAATTCCATCCGTCTCATCGTGGCACTCACCGACTAAGTCGAGTGTCGTTGACGAGGCCTCTTCTGACAGCGTGGGCACCAATACAACTTCCGAGCCGCGACTTCAGCCAGGGAAATCCGGGCCGAGCATTTACGGCACTGCATGCCTTGCCGTTGGTAAACGTAATACGCGTTGTCTGGCCAAATCACGCCCTGAGGGTCCCGGTCCTCGGGCAAGGTAGTAATGATCTTGCCATCGCGAACACCGTCTTCCATGACGGAGACGATGTCCCACCAAAGTTTCTTGGTTTTCTGAGCACTTAGCTCATTCGCTGGCAGCGCGGGAGAAATACGATTCCGGAATAATGCTTCGGCACGGTAAATGTTCCCAACGCCGGAGATGACGGACTGATTCATTAGCGCGACGCCGATGGGAGTCTTCGTCTTCAACAGATTGGCACGAAATTCTTTGTGCCCTGCTTCAAGCAATGTTTCGGAGTCCGCGATGTCCGCTTGGCCCTTGGCAGCTCTAAACCGAACCGCAGAACCAATCAATGGATCCGGCCCCAGCTTATTCAGGTGCGCTTGAACCCGGTCATGATCCAACACCTCGCACGCCGTCGGCCCACGCAAATCCGCCCAACCATGCTCGGAAACGATCCGTGCCCGTACTGCGCCAACCGGCGCAGGCGGCCCGTTGTACGATTCAGCGTCGGAAGTGGTGCCTGTTTCGATTTCGCCAATCTTCCGTGGCGCACCGATCGACGAGGCACCAATAAAGTGCTGATCGCCGCCGAAACTGAAGGCACCATAGAGTCCTAAATGCACGCGAAGATACAAATCGTTGGAAAAACGGCAGAACAGTTGCTTGCCTTTGGCAAAGGCGTGCTCTAGCTGGTGGCCATCGATTCGTTCCGCATCAGAACTGAAACGGCCTTGCGGGGACGAGACGAGAACCGTTTGCCCGCCAAAGACATCGTCGAATTGGCGGGCAAGGCGGTGAAGGGAATGTCCTTCCGGCACGACTACTCGATGACCTCGCCGGTAGTCTCGTATGCTGCGATCTTGCTGATGCGGCGTACATGGCGTTCAGCTTCGCTGAATGGCTCCGCAAGGAAGGCCTCGATAAGTTCTGCTGCTTCTTCCACCGAGTGCTGGCGCCCGCCCACAGCGATGACATTTGCATTGTTGTGTTCACGGGCGAGCTTGGCGGTGTCCAAGTTCCATGCCAGTGCAGCACGGATACCCTCGACCTTGTTAGCCGCAATCTGTTCGCCATTTCCCGATCCACCCAAAACGATGCCCAGCGCGTCCACGCCGGCACGCTGATCTTCGACGACCGCTAAGGCAGCGTTGATGCAGAACGCCGGGTAGTCATCCTCTGGGTCGTAAGACTTCGGCCCATGGTTGACCATTTCGTAGCCCTTGGCCGTCAGGTGCTTCACTAGGTAGTCGCTGAGCTCGAGTCCTGCATGGTCAGTGGCGATATGCACGCGCATAATCAATTGCCTCAATTACTTGGGAGGGGTCTTTTACTGTCCTATCTAGGATAGCGACCGCAGCACACACTCTCGCTACTTCGCAGCCTCACACCCTGGAGTATTAACCCAATAAGTCTTGCGCTCGTCCCAAAGCACGCAATTTATGGGAGTTATTGGAAAATTGAGTAAATTGTTCGGCCCAATGACTTGCGCAATGCCCCGTCGCAGGTGACACAATGGACAGATATTCAATATTCGTTTCACAACTTCCGCTGATGGATAACCATCACCAAGAATTGGAGAACCCATGCCAGGAATGAACCTCACTCGCGCGGAGGCCAGCGAACGCGCGAATCTGCTCAACGTTGACAGCTACGAGGTAAGCCTGGATCTCACTCAGGGTGAGCGCGTCTTTTCTTCGAAAACTATTGTTCGCTTCACCGCCACTGCCGGCGCGTCGACCTTCATTGATGCAGTCACCGATTCGGTACGCTCGATCAATCTCAACGGAGTAGAGCTGGACCCTGCCGAGCATTCCGATGGCATCCGCATTCACTTGCCGAACCTCGCTGCAGAAAACCTGCTGGTGATTGACGCAGACGCGCTGTACATGAACACCGGCGAGGGCCTGCATCGATTCGTTGACCCAGTGGACCAGGAAGTATACCTGTATACCCAGTTCGAGGTTGCGGACTGCCGGCGCATGTTTGCTGTCTTCGAACAACCCGATTTGAAAGCCACTTTCCAGTTCTCGGTAACCGCACCAAAATACTGGAACGTAGTCTCCAACGCACCTACTCCCGAGCCAATCGAAAACGGCGATTCCGCTACCTGGGACTTTGCGCCGACCCAGCGCATCTCCTGCTACATCACCGCCCTGATTGCTGGCCCCTACCAAGTGGCTCGCGATTCCTTGGTTTCCTCCAGCGGACGCACCGTTGAGCTCGGCGTCTTCGCCCGCGCATCAATGATGCAATACCTGGACGTAGAGAACATCGTGACCATCACCCGACAGGGCTTCGAGTTCTATGAGAAGAACTTCGGCACTCCGTACCCGTTTGAGAAGTACGACCAGCTTTTCGTGCCGGAGTTCAACGCCGGAGCCATGGAGAACGCGGGAGCGGTGACTTTCCTCGAAGAATACGTCTTCCGGTCCCGGCCCACCGGCGCCATGGTGGAACGCCGCGCAATCACCATCCTGCACGAACTGGCGCACATGTGGTTCGGGGACCTGGTCACCATGAAGTGGTGGAACGATCTGTGGCTGAACGAATCATTCGCCGAGTTCATGTCCACGCTGGCCGCAGCGCAGAACACCGAGTTCACCAGTGCCTGGACCACCTTCAACACCTTGGAGAAGAACTGGGCCTACCGCCAGGACCAGCTGCCATCCACCCATCCAATCGTCGCCCCGATCAATGATCTGGAAGACGTCGAGGTCAACTTCGACGGCATCACCTACGCCAAGGGCGCTAGCGTTCTGCGACAGCTGGTAGCTTTCGTGGGTCAGGAAGAATTCATGTCAGGCGTGCGCGAGTACTTCTCCAAGCATGCCTGGTCAAACACCGAGCTGCCAGACCTGCTCAAGGAATTGGAAGCAGCCAGCGGCCGAGATCTGAGCGGATGGGGCGCTCAATGGCTGGAAACTGCTGGAGTGAACACGCTCAAGGCGGAGATGGCTATCGATGAAGACGGCGCCATCTCTTCTTTCGCCATCCGCCAGTCCGCAGTGGCGGAGTATCCGACCCTGCGCCAGCATCGTCTAGCCGTAGGCTTCTACTCGCTGGGCGAGGCTGGCGTGCTGCAGCGAGTGCACCGCGAGGAACTTGATATCGATGGCGAACTCACCGAAGTTCCAGCGCTTATTGGCCGGCAACGTCCAGATTTGGTCCTGCTCAACGACGATGACCTGACGTATGCCAAGATTCGCTTGGATGAAGTTTCCTTGGCCACTGCCACAGAGCATCTGAAGGACTTCGAAGAGTCGCTGCCTCGGACCTTGGTCTGGTCTGCAGCCTGGGATTCTGTGCGAGATGCCGAAGCACCTGCGAGCACATACGTCCAGTTACTGCTAAACAACATTGGCCACGAAGTAGATTCCACCGTAATCATGGTGTTGCTGCGCCAGCTGAACACCTCACTGGACCTCTACGTCGCACCCTCGCACAGCGAAGAGCTTTCGGTTCAGGCTGCAGACCGTCTGTGGCAACTGGCTTCCGAGGCTGAAGCCGGTTCGGACGCACAGCTGCAGTTCGTAAAGGCCTTTGCCCACCGCTCGCGCACCACCGCGCAGCTGGACCAGGTCAATCGCCTGTTCGACGGCTCGGCAAGCTTGGCAGGCCTCGTAGTGGACACCGATTTGCGTTGGTCCTTGGCCATTGCGCTGAGTGCTGGCGGCTACATGAGCGATGCCGATCTCGACGCCGTTCTGGCCAACGACGATACTGCCAAGGGCAAGGCGTCGTGGTACACAGCGCGGGCTTCCCGACCGACTGCTGAATCGAAAGCAGAGGCATTCGCGGCTGCAACCGCAGCCACCCTGTCCAATGATCAGCAAAGCGCAGTTATTACCGGTTTCAACAACGTGCACGACAACACGCTGATCGCCGGCTACTCGGAGAAGTACTTCGGGTTGCTCGTCAACGCCTGGGAATCCTACTCCCACGAGATGGCCAAGCAGATCGTGCTGGGCTTCTACCCTAGCTCCAACGTTTCCGAGGAAACCTTGAAGCAGACAGATGAATTCCTTGAGCACTTGGGCTCCAAGCACGCCGCGATGCGCCGTTTGCTGGTGGAGTCGCGTGCCGACGTTGTCCGCGCGCTAGCCGCACGCAAAACCGATGCGTAGGTTCTAGGAATCTAGGGTCGTTCAAGGGGTGGCTTCTTCCGCTCAATGCGGAAGTAGCCACCACCTTGTGGTTAAAAGTGGGAGAATGGGTTCATGGACCTCTCGCAACATGAATACCAGGTGGGCCTTGAATGGACCGGCAATCGTGGAACCGGAACCGAAAGCTATCGAAGCTACGGCCGGGACCATGTATTGCGTGTTTCGGGGTTGCCAGAATTGCCAGGCACCGCGGATCCAACCTTCCACGGGGATCGCGATCGCTGGAATCCAGAACAGCTTTTGCTAGCTGCACTGAGCCAATGCCACATGCTCTCGTACCTCCATGTAGCAGTCACCCATGGCGTGAATGTCACCGCTTACACGGATGATGCCTACGGAACGTTGCGCCTTAACCGGGATAACAGCGGTGAGTTCACCCAGGTCATGCTGCGGCCCACAGTCCATCTTGCCGATGAATCCCAGCGCGAGCTTGCCGATTCGCTCCACGCCCAAGCAAACAAGGTTTGCTTCATCGCCCGGTCTGTCAACTTCCCGGTTCTCCACGAGCCGGTTGCCCCCTAGCGCCTTCTGAGGAAAATTACGAATGACTGAAAACCAGCCCACAGCCTCCGACCGCAAGAAGGATCCCTTCAGCAATCCGTTGGTTCTAGGCCGCTCCAGCCAAGAGTTCTTGGATGCTGCAGAGGCACCGATTGATGTTGCCGACTTCCCGGGAACCTTTTATGCAGAAATCGGTGGCCGTGAGGTATTCGCACAGTTAACGAAGAATTTCTATAGTTCAGTTGCCGAAGATGCAGACTTCCGGCGGATGTATCCGGAAAAGGAACTTCATGCTGCACAGGTTCGACTCCAGCTGTTTCTGGAACAATACTGGGGCGGTCCAACGACATTCTCCGAGCATCGTGGTCACCCGAGACTGCGCATGCGTCATGCCAACTACCCGGTGAACAGCCACTATCGTGACGTGTGGCTGGGCCACATGAACAAGGCTATCGACCAACTCGAGCTGCCGATGCTGCAAGCAGATACTTTGCGCGATTATTTTGAGCGCGCAGCCCACTCGCTGCTGAACACTCCGGACGGACACCAGAGCCTGCTCTAGAAAGTATGGACTAGAACCGCCAATAGGCGAATTCTAGTCCATTTCTCTAATTCGGCTTAGCCGAGCAGTGAAGCCTTGCGCACCAGGACGTGCCCTCGTTCGTTGCTCAGTCGAGTCCAGCTGCCGTTGCGAAGTACTCGGCACTGTCCGCCAGGAATCAAGAATCCCAGCGCATGCATGGCAAATGCAGCGCCCATCGGCAGTTCCATTCCCACGTCCGGCACCTGTGTCGACCAGATTCGCTGGCGCACCTGCACTAGCACCGGCAATCCAGGGTTTTCGGGCAACGCCTGGGCCACGGCGTCGATGCCGCTTTGAGCTGAGGACGACAATGTGTCGTTCGCTACGGCCCCAGCGTCTTCCCAACCGGAAACGGGAACTGAGATCCCGGCCCATTTTGGATTCTCTTCAACCGGCGGGAGGGAGAATTCAACGGACGTCTCCCCCATGCGGGCAAGGCGATCTTGAATGGAAGCCAGAGAGTAACTGGCATTGACTTCCGCAGGCTGGGCCAGGCGATGCACGCGCATCCCGAGAATGGTGTAACCACCCTGCCCTAGATCAGCAGGGACAAGAATCGGTACATAGACTGCTAAAGCCGTCTTTCGGGCGACGAATTGGGCCGCGCCATCCTCAATCGTTTTCGCGCGGCTAATAAAGTTCGCTAAGTCGCTTACTGAATTGCTGTCGTCGAAATTCACTGCATCACTCGCCATACATTCATAATCTCACGTAGCCACAGCGATGTGCGGCGAGTTTGCTCATGGCGTGATATCGACCGAGGATACGTATAGTTTTCCTATGAGACCGAATTTCCATGAGAAATTGTTACTTTCAAGTAACATTGACCCTGGTTCAGTTCCATTAGCGCATGACGAGGAGCCCGCACAGTGACCGAAGACTTAGGCACCACCCAGATCCTGCTGGATCTATTGAACCTGGATGGAGAAGACCAGGCGCGCACAGATGAGGATATCTTCATCGGTCATACCCCTGCTCAGAATCGACCCCGCGTTTTCGGAGGACAGGTTCTAGCCCAGTCCATAATCGCTGCCACGCGCACCATCGAGCCGACCCGTGCCATCCATTCCCTGCACGGATACTTCTTGCGCCCGGGAGACCCGAACCAGACCATTACCTTCGGCGTACAGCGCTTGCGCGATGGCCGCTCATTCTCCGCTCGCAGAGTGCACGCTTACCAAAACGGCGAACCGATCTTGTCGATGATCACCTCGTTCCAAGAGCCTGCCATCGGCTTGGAGCATCATGATCCGATGCCCATCGATGTCCCAGAGCCGGAGTCGCTTCCGACGACAGCGGATCTCGTGGGCCACTTTGACCACCCGGTAGCCAAGGAATGGGCATTCGAACGGCCCTTCGACGTACGTCATGTTTCCGAACCGATTTATCTACCTGGCAATTCGAGCAAGATCGCCGATAGCGCGGTCTGGCTCCGCACTACGTCGGCAATGCCAGATGACTTGTCGCTTCACCGCGCAGCGTTGGCGTACGCCAGCGACTACATGTTGCTTGAACCCGCTCTGAGAGCCCATGGTGTGCCGTGGGTTCATCGCGGGTTGAGCATCGCCAGCCTCGACCACGCGATGTGGTGGCATCGAGATTTCCGTGTTGATGAATGGCTACTCTACGTACTTCATTCACCATCGGCGTCTTCAGCCCGTGGGCTTGGAACTGGAAAGTTCTACAACAAAGCCGGCGAGCTGGTCGCTACCGTCGCCCAAGAAGGCATGATTCGCCTGCCCGAGTTCTCGGACGGACACTAGTTACTTATCTGAAGCGCAGCGCCCGTGCAGTTCATGCTCCTAATTCAATGTCGCCCGCTGGCACAGCCATGCAGGTGAGGATCTGGTCTTGTTCCACGCGGGCGCTAGGCTCTAACGGGTACGAGACTCTGCCCTTCAGAAGCTTCACAGCGCATTCGCCGCACGAGCCCGAACGGCAAAGGCTTGCAGGATCAACGCCTTGCTCTTCGAGCGCTTCGAGCAATACGCCGTCTTTGGCACTCCAAGTGAAGGACTTTCGGCTGTCACGACAAGTGACCTCCGCGGATGGATAATCCTCGAATAGCCTGTCCAGGTCAGTAGTGGGCGAGGCGAAGATTTCACGGTGAATCTGCGAAGCAGGAATTCCCGCTCGTTCGCATGCCTCAAAAACCATACTGGTGAATTTTTCCGGTCCGCACACCACTACGCTGTCACAACCCTGTAGATGCGGCGATATCTCAGCAGGCCCGGGCCTGCCCTCAGTTGTGTCGATTCGGTTCAGGCAGATTGACGATTTCAGTTCAGAAGCCATCTGCTCCAAACGGGAGTACAGAGCACTTGCTCTTCCGCGTTCAACATGAATGATCCGCAACTTACGGCTGTCATTGGCCGTGGCCGCATCGCCGAGCAACCCCAAAGCAGGGGTAATGCCAATACCTGCGCTGACAATCGCGGTGCAGGTACCCAAGACCTTGGTCGAGGTCAAGACCCCGTAGGGCCCCGAAACGAGAACCTGCTCTCCCTTATTCAACTGTGCAATCTTGGTTGAGGCTTCGCCCTGGACACGCACATCGATACCGATCCTCGGGCCAGCCACGGATGTAATGGTGTAATTTCTCCACAGAGGATCCGGCAGGTGAACCCTCAAGTGCATCCCCGCTTGATAGTGCTCGCCAATCCATCCGAAGGGATCTTCTAGAAGGAGTTCGAACACTCCAGCACCCAAATCCTGTTTCCGCGATACGGTCATGAACCGTGGCGAAACCTTGGATGGCACGAGTTCCTCAGCTCCAGATGAATCGTCTTCTATTTGAATCTCAGCGCCGACCTCCAAGACCCCCGATTCCAAGACAGTTCCGTAAATGCCACAGTGGATATGGCCGAAGTAAGTCGCCAGCAAACGTGGTCCATTCGTATCCACTTCGGTCGACACCGGATTTACAGATGTCGCTGAGCAACGAGCGATCGACTTGGTGATAGCAATACGGACATCACCAATGCGCAGCACTTTTCCGATCAGCTCGTACTCGGCGTAGGCTGGCAACCCCTCAATCAACAGGTTCCCGCGGTACCGGCGCGGATCCATGTGCACACCTGATACTCTCGATAGTTCCGCAACCGTATTCGGGTTAATGATCGAAATGCCAGACAGGCGGGAATCGAACATTCCTTGCGGGGCAGACACAAATTTTCGCGGAATAGGTCCCTGTGGTGGCAAGTATTTCGAAAGGTACGCACGAGCGGCATCCATGTCAGCTTGGTTGTTAACGTTAAAGCTGAGAGGCGCCGCACCGGTCGAAGCAGGGGCTGTCATGGAGATCAGTGGAGGCTGCGAATGGACCCGCCACTTTTGCAAGCTCTTGTTGTTCTTTAGGATCGTGAAGCTAAGGCAGCTCTCCCACTGGTCATCGCGATGCATGACGGTGCCATTGCCAAAGGCAACACGACGGTCGCCTTCCAGACCGCTTCCTTTACTTACGGCTGCCGAGTCAATTTTTTCGCCCGGCAATCCCTTAATAGGGAAACGGAATATTTGAGCAATCCTCATGGTGGCATTCTAGCCAGACCTGGGTTCTTTGCGGGAATTCGGAACGGGCCGCATCGCAGTCAACTCCGCATTCATGGAACTTTCGAGCCAGCTTCTAAGAATGGCCTGCTGCTATTCCGGTTCGTTCGCAACAGCTCCAGGAGTATCCAATCGCCGCGCTCCCGCGCCCTCATGCGCTAATTGGTCTTCCGGATTCAGCAGGCTGCAGGCCTGCATCGATAGGCAGCCGCATCCGATGCACCCCATAAGCCGATCTTCTAGCTCCTCAATTGCACGTCGCCGCGCTTCGAGAACTTTCTTCCACTCTTCAGTTGCCCGCAACCAATCGTTTTCTGTAGGGATTTTCCCCATAGGCACTGGTGCCAAGGCACGTTTGATGTCGCTGAGTGGAATACCTAATTTGCTGCCCACAGTGATCAAAGAGATCCGCCGCAACAGGTGGCGGGGAAAGCGTCGCTGATTTCCAGCCGTTCGTGTAGCCGCGATCAAGCCAATTTCTTCGTAGTAGTGCAGAGCGGACCTGGCCACGCCAGTGCGGTCACTGACTTGACCGATACTGAGCAGCTCTTGCCCGGGATATTCATTTGCACAATCGCCATGTTCCGCTGTGTGAAGCATCACCTGCCCCTTTCTTGACCTCAAGTTTACTTGAGGTCTTAGGGTAGAGGTATTCAAAGTTGTTGGCAAAGGCTCGGGCTTTTGCATCAGTTACTGGGGTTGGCACTCTAACTTCAGGCAAAGGAGCTACTTAGTGAGCGAATTATCAAGTGACTTCCGCACAGCCTTCCGTCACCACCCGGCTGGAGTAGCACTAATAACAGCAACCATCGACCAGGCATATTACGGCTTAACGATCTCTTCTCTGGCGTCGCTGTCAATCGATCCAGTTGCCGTTTCGTTTTCGCTGGCCAAAGAATCAGGAGCCGCCGGCGCCGTACTTGCTGCACAAAGCTTCGTCATCCACTTACTTGGAGAAGACCAGCAAGAGTTGGCTGGCAACTTTGCCCAGCCCGGTGCCCCGCGATTCACGCGTGACCAAAACTTCCGGATCCTCCCGACCGGTGAACCGCACTTTATTGAAGCACCGGTTGCCTTTCGGGCCAGCATTCACTCTTCGATCAGCATTGGAGGTTCCCGACTGATCGCGGCTGAAGTCCACGAAGTCCTCCACGGTCAACGGCTGCAGCAACACTTGGTCTACCAGGATCGAGAGTATCTGAAGCTCTCCGAATTGCGTGCTGCATCCGCATCGAATTAACAGATGCGGGCCACACAGGGCATAAAATTAGCCGCCACATTCGTGGCGGCTAATTTTATGCCCTGCTATTAATCACGGGTCAGGCGGCGATGGGTGACGCGGTGTGGCTTGGCTGCATCGACGCCCAGTCGTTCAACCTTGTTGCTCTCGTAGGAGTCAAAGTTGCCTTCGAACCAGTACCAGTTCGCCGGATCTTCCTCAGTGCCCTCGTAGGCCAGGATGTGGGTCGCGACTCGGTCCAGGAACCAACGATCGTGCGAGACCACGACAGCGCAGCCCGGGAACTCGAGCAATGCGTTTTCCAACGACGAAAGAGTTTCGACATCCAAGTCGTTAGTAGGCTCATCGAGCAGCAACAGATTGCCGCCCTGCTTGAGTGTCAAGGCCAGGTTGAGGCGGTTGCGCTCACCGCCGGAGAGCACACCTGCCTTCTTCTGCTGGTCTGGACCCTTAAAGCCGAAGGCCGAAACGTAGGCACGCGACGGCATTTCAACCTGTCCGACGTTGATGTAGTCAAGACCGTCCGAGACTACTTCCCACAACGACTTCTCAGGGTCAATATTCTCGCGGTTCTGGTCGACGTAGGAGATCTTGACGGTGTCGCCGATCTTGAGCGTTCCGCCGTCAAGCTCTTCAAGTCCAACAATGGTCTTGAACAGAGTCGACTTGCCAACACCGTTAGGACCGATGACACCAACGATGCCGTTACGTGGAAGAGAGAACGACAGGCCATCGATCAGCACACGATCGCCGAAGCCCTTCTTCAAGTTCTCGGCCTCGATGACTACCTGGCCAAGACGCGGGCCTGGTGGGATCTGAATTTCCTCGAAGTCCAGCTTGCGGGTGCGCTCGGCCTCCGCTGCCATTTCTTCGTATCGTGCCAAACGGGCCTTGGACTTGGTCTGCCGGCCCTTGGCATTCGAACGAACCCATTCAAGTTCTTCTGCCAGGCGCTTAGCAAGCTTCTGGTCCTTCTTGCCCTGTACTTCCATGCGTTCGCGCTTCTTCTCCAGGTAAGTGGAGTAGTTGCCCTCGTATGGGTGCAGGCGACCACGATCAACTTCACAGATCCATTCGGCGACATGGTCCAGGAAGTAGCGGTCGTGGGTTACGGCCAATACGGCACCTGGGTACGATGCCAGGTGCTGTTCCAGCCACAGGACGGACTCGGCATCCAAGTGGTTAGTGGGCTCATCGAGCAGCAGCAGATCCGGCTTCTGCAGCAGAAGCTTGCACAATGCTACGCGTCGACGTTCACCACCGGAGAGATGGGTGACTTTCTCGTCGCCCGGTGGGCAGCGTAGGGCGTCCATTGCCTGCTCTAGCTGGTTGTCGATGTCCCATGCGTCGGCTGCGTCGATCGCTTCCTGCAGCTTCCCCATCTCTTCCAGGAGCGCGTCGAAATCGGCGCCTTCCTGAGCCATCTCTTCAGAGATCTCGTTGAATCGGGTGATCTTTTCGTAGATTTCTCCGACGCCTTCCTGGACGTTGCCCAGAACGGTCTTTTCTTCATTTAGTGGTGGTTCCTGCAGGAGGATGCCTACCGAGTAGCCGGGTGAAAGACGTGCTTCACCGTTCGACGGGGTATCGAGTCCCGCCATGATCTTCAGGATCGTTGACTTACCAGCGCCGTTTGGGCCCACGACACCAATTTTGGCACCGGGGAAGAACGACATGCTGACATTGTCAAGGATGACTTTGTCACCAACGGCCTTGCGGGCCTTGGTCATCGTGTAAATGAATTCCGCCATACCTTTAAGGCTAGTCGGTTACCGTGGTCATTTCCGAATCCACACACCACTATTTTGAGTTGGTGGTGCCCGGATTCACACGAAACCATCGAACACCACCAAAGCGTGCTCGTTCAGGCTGCTTCCCCATCATCGTTTTGCCAGCTTCCTTCGGTGTCCGCCGAGCGTGATGGATGCTGAACTCGATCGATTTCGCCGGTGTATGCCCGCACTCGGCTGAATGAACTGGTCCCGAAACGAAGATCGTGACCAATTGAATACGCTTCGATGTCTGCGCTGATTCCGCGAGTTCCATCGGCGCGTTCAAAGTCCCGGATCTGGAGTTTTCCAAAGATCATAACGTGGTCGCCTTGCGCTAACGATTCCATGGAGTTCTCCCCCAGTCCGCGGAAGGCCGAGACGGCATACCAATTGGTCGGCCCCTCAGCCCACTGCCCGGTTTCAAGGTCGCGTTTACGCTCATGTGTAGCTACGCGGAATTTCAGGATTGAAACACCCTTCGGCGTAATGCTTAGTTGAGGCTCCGTTCCAACAATGCCTCGGATTGTCACAAGGTCACTCATGAACCTATCTCCTTCTTGACCCGAATGCCAGAAACTTTTTCTGCCATTGAATCTGATGGTGGCCCACTAAAAGTGACGATGGTATTGGAATCAGCGGAGTGGGGATAAGTTCTTTGTTCTTTGCTGTTTGAAAGCCCCGAACGGAATCATTACTGCTATGACCAGACCTGGGAGTATCCAGCCGGACCACCCTAAAATAGATCCCTTTGTTGCATCCAGTGGTACTCCCAGCACCATGAATAGCGAGACGAGTCCGGCGCTCGCATTGAATGCGCCGTGTGCTAAGGCCGTTGGCCACACGGAATCGCTGTAAGTTCGCAACCAACCAAGGAATGCACCAAATACGATGCACATGCCGCACATGGCCAGGACACCCCATGGCCCCGTCGCCATCGGATAGTTGTACCCCAACAGAACCAGTGGCGCATGCCAAGCGCCCCAGATAGCGCCGGATATCAAGATGGCAGGGAGCTGTCCGTACGATTGCAACCGAACCCAAAGCCAACCACGCCACCCGATCTCCTCGCCTAAGGCGAACAGCGTGTTGAAGAGACTGGCGATAACTATCACCCCGGCTTGCCCTAGGAGGTACTTGGCTGGTCCGGCCTCGCCGGAAACGAAGTGCAGAACTGTAAAGCTCTCCAGATCCCCGGGGAATACGCCTAGCCACGTTCCGACGAGCGGCGCCTGGAGAATGAGAGCTAGCGGAATCATGTAAGACAGCACCAGAGCAATTAGGAACTTTCCAGGTCGCTTGACAGGCCACAGCCCTACATCCGCGGGGAAGCTCTTCACCCGTCGCTCTGCAATTGCGATCATTAGAGCAGCTACTGTCGGGGTAAACATCATGGCCGTGGCGATGCCCGGCAACCTGGCATCGTTAATGCCATCTCCTCGCCAAAGTGGAAGTGCAACCGCCCAGGCCAGCGCCATGCTTAGTACACAGAAGCAAACGATGCTCAAAATGCCACCGATTCTCAATTTCGGCAACTTAACTACCCCAGATCAGATGATGATGCGCGTACATCTCACCAGCCTAACGGCCTTAAGTCGTATTTTTGGGGAACAATGAGCTAAACTATTTTCGGTTATGCCTCCGTAGCTCAGCTGGATAGAGCAAGAGCCTTCTAATCTCTAGGTCGCGCGTTCGAGTCGCGCCGGGGGCACGGTCAAGAAACCGCCGTTCACTTGGTCAAACAAGTGAACTGCGGTTTCTTTTTGTTTACTCGGAAACAGGTTTTTGACCATAGTTTCCATTCCTTATTGCAGCGCTCCTACCAGTGCTCGACCTACTTGACGTCCACTGAACAAACACCCTCCCAAAAAAGTGCCCTCGAGCGCGTTATATCCATGCATCCCACCCCCACCGAACCCAGAGGCTTCACCGGCTGCATAGAGTCCGCCAAAAATGCTTCCATCTTCCTTGAGAACCCTTCCGGAAAGGTCCGTCTGCAATCCCCCTAGGGATTTTCGCGTCAGAATATGCAACTTCACTGCAATTAACGGCCCAGCAGCAGGATCAAGAATCCTGTGAGGAGCTACCGCCCGGGTGAGACGGTCGCCAATGTACTTGCGCGCATTGCGGATCGACTGAATTTGCTGATCCTTGCTGAATGGGTTCTCAATTTGTGAATCCCGAACAAGCAAATGCTGGCGGAGACGCTCCGGCTCAACAAATGCTTGTGGCGCTATGGAATTCATCTTCGTAGCAAGTTCTTCCACGGTAGTAGCCGAAACGAAGTCAGCGCCTTTGTCCAAGAAGTCTCGAACCGGCGCCGGCGCCCCTTTGCCGAAGATCCGGTCTTTCACAACCCCGGCCTTGTCCCGATTAGTCAGGTCCGGATTCTGTTCCGAGCCGGACAGAGCGAATTCTTTCTCAACTATTCGCTGGTTCAGCACGAACCATGAGTAGTCGTACTTTCGCGCAATTGGATCCGTTCGAAGATACTTCAGCGTGCCCAGGGTGTCATGCCCCGGAAGACATGGCGCTTTGAGCCGGTTTCCCTCTGCGTCGAACCACATGGAACTGGGACCAGGCAGGATTCGTATTCCGTGTGACGGCCAAATCGAGTTCCAATTCTGAATTCCCTCGGTGTAATGCCACATTCGATCGCTATTGGCCCAACGTGCACCAGATGCCTGCGCTAGCTCGATGCCGCTTCCATCAACGTATTCCGGAACCCCGGTGATCATGTGTTCTGGTGCATCGCCAAGCCTAGTGGGCCAGAATTTTCGCACCAGGTCGTGGTTCCCACCAATTCCACCAGTCGCAACGACCACTGCCTCAGCCGAAAATTCGAATTGGCCCAGGACGGTTCTGGTGGAACCCTGTCCCCGCTGAGCGTCATCTGGCGACAGGACCTCGCCACGAACACCGGTGACCGAGCGGCCAGTAGTCACCAGCTCGGTGACTCGATGGCGATTGAGCAATTGAACTTGCCCCATGCGCAGTCCTTCGCGGATCCTGTCGGCGAATGGTTCTGATACGCCAGTCCCGGTTCCCCACGCGATGTGAAATCGCGGTACCGAATTCCCATGGCCCTCGGCACGACCGTCGCCGCGCTCAGCCCAGCCCACTACTGGTGTCAGATCAATACCTTTTCGCTTGATCCAAGATCGCTTTTCAGTGGCCGCGAACTCGACGTAAGCTTTCGCCCACCGGTGCGCCCACACATCCTCATTTCCCAGGCGGTCGAATTGAGCGCTATTTTGCCAATCCGACCACGCAAGATCAAATGAATCGCGGACACCTAAACGACGTTGTTCCGGGGTGTCAACCAAAAACAATCCACCGAAAGACCAGTAGGCCTGGCCGCCAAGATTCGCCGAGTTTTCCTGATCTAGGATCCGAACTTTTAGACCGGCATCAAGTGCTTCGGCTGCAACCACCAATCCAGCTAGCCCCGCACCGATTATCAGTACACTGCCAAATTCTGACCCCATCGGATTATTGCCACCTCGGATGGTATGTAGTGAACGATTATTTACTTAGAGCCTACTTGCTGGTGAGCAAAGTCACCATGGCTATACGCTCCGTCCCCATGCACCTGACTGGCGCAGATTGCTTCCCGAGAACCAATTCCTTTGCCCTGTGCTGGCCCTCGATTCTGTGAATCTCATGACCACCAGCGGTGCAACGGCGCATAATCAAACGGAATCCGGACTGGACAGTAACTTATCCCTCTATTTTGAGATAAACTCTAGGAATTGTAGAAATCGAAAGGGATAGTCTCTGATGGTCCAACTGGTCGCCCACCTCGCGCGACAGCGAATCACGGAACGTACCAGCATCAACCTAATATTCCTTCTTGCAGGATTATCTTTTGCGACTTGGGCGGGCCGCCTATCGATCATCGATACCGTTTTCGACTTCTCTGGCCTAAGCCTTGGGTCGTTCTTGATCTGCAGCACCGTCGGCACGCTGCTCGGCATCTCTCTGATTCCAACTATCAGTAAATTTGTACCTACGCGACGATTATTGTGCTGCCTACCCATTGGACTCGCAGCATGCCTAGTCATACTCGGCATAGCTATCTCCATAACGGCCAACGCCTCGCTTGCCTACATTGCCCTCTTCTTATACGGGCTCACATTTGGCTGCCTGGATATCATGATGAATGTCAGCGGAGCCCAAGTAGAGCGACGAGTGGGGCGTAGCATCATGCCTTCGCTTCACGGCTTCTTCAGCTTGGGAACACTACTCGGTGCCGGTCTGGCAACTGCAACCATCTCGATGCATATTCCTAGCATCTGGCACTTTTCCCTAGTATCAGGACTCATTGCCATTCTCGCCTACATTGCCCATAAGGGCGTCACCTGCTGGGAAAACGAGAACTTCGTTCCCAGCAACCAAGATGCCCGCCAAGGTCCGGCGCAGGCCACCAAGAAGAACTGGTTATTGCTATTACTGGGTGTAATGGTTGCCGGACTGAGCTTCACAGAAGGTGCGGCCAATGATTGGATCGCCGTAACTTCAGTCGACGGACACGGCTTCGAACATCGAATCGGTGCGCTCATGTTCACCCTGTTCGTCGCCGCAATGACGCTGGGACGCTTTGTCGGCGGTCGACTAGTGGACCAGTTCGGTACGAAGAACACTCTCCTGATCATGGGACTTATCGGCCTGCTCGGTGTTGCCCTATTCATCACCGGAGCAAATCCGTACCTCGTTGGCCTCGGCTCAATGATGTGGGGCTTGGGCAGTTCACTCGGATTCCCCCTTGGTATGAGCATTGCCGCATCGCGCGGCGAACGGCTTGGCCCCAAGGCCGTGAGCATCGTGAGCGCTTTTGGGTATGGCGCGATGCTCGGTGGGCCGCCTTTTATCGGCTTCGTCGTCGATACGCTGAAGCTGCCTCAGGCACTATGGATCTGCGCGATTGTGCTCATTACTTCTCTGCTGTTGACGCCTGCGGTAACTCGCATTGGCAAGCCGGCGGACAAGAACTCCTAAACCGGCAGCATGGCTCGCTCCTTGATATTCCGCATGACGATGGTGCTTGTCAGCTTTTCCACCCCAGGCAATTCCACAAGCACCTCGTCGTATACCCGCTGGTAATGCGACAGGTCAGTGGCGAAGACACGTAGCAAGAAATCTGGTTCGCCGAAAAGGCGTTGAGCATCAACTATTAGCTCCTCACGCTCTACGGCTGATTCAAAGTGCTTCAGCTGCGCTCGGTCTTTCAAGGTGACGAAAACCAGAGCTTCGAACCCCAGACCTATGAGCTCGGGGTCAATTACCGCCTGGTATCCGCTGATCACCCCCTTGCGTTCAAGTTCTCTGATCCGTCGATGGCAGGGAGCCACAGATAGTCCGACTTTCGCCGCTACGGCAGTCGCGCTCATGCGCCCGTCGTTCTGCAGTTCGGCCAAAATCGCTCGATCTAAATCATCCATGAATTCAGATTACTGCACAAATAATTTGCGCAGAACTCATTCAGGTACTATTTTTCTTGCTTTCCGGACGGATATCCCCGGAAATTCAGCAAGCACATTTCACAAATTTTTGCCTAAGGTTGCCACATCACTGAATTATGGATTTTTGGAGAAGCATTGGACCTCGCACAGTTCGCCGGATTCCTCCTGGTATCAGTTACCTTGGCCTGCACGCCCGGCGCAGACTGGGCATACATCATTTCCTCGGCACTTGGTAAAGCGGGCTTTCGCCCAGCCGTATGGGGATTACTCGCAGGCTACTTGGTTCATACAGCCCTCTTGGTGTGTGGAATTGCTGCCTTGGTAGCGAGTTCCCCATCCATTCTCTTGTGGCTGACCGCGGCCGGATCGCTCTATTTGCTGTGGCTGGGAGTCGCGACTCTCCGTTCCTGCAAGACCGCGAAATTCTTTAATCCTGATGCGGCTTCACTCCCAGAACCTGAAGCGCTGAACGGAAATTCTTCTCAATCCGTGCCTCAACCGTCCAAGGGGTCTGTGGCCCTGCTCGATAAAGTTGAACAACGGTCACCTCGCAGCCAATTCATTAAAGGCCTGCTCACCAGTGGCACCAATCCCAAGGCCCTATTGCTGTATGTGGCCCTCATACCCCAGTACTTGGATTCGTCCCAGCCGATTCCGCTGTCCTTGCAAACTGGCCTGCTTGGACTGACGCATTTCTCGGTTTCAATCCCCGTCTACTTCCTCGTCGCGTTGGCCGCGAGCGCACTGCTCCGCTCACGGCCGATGGCGGCCCGCGTGGTAACACTGTGTTCCGGAATCATCATGATCCTCCTTTCCGCAGGCCTGATCTACGAGCAATTCTTCGTCGCATAGAAAATATATTGAACACTGATCAAGACAATTGAACGGTGATCAAGTATGCTCGTTATCGATGGCACTACGGTCATCGATAACGCAAGCGTGAACTACTGCCCATTCAACGAATCAGATGTTCAAGCTATGATCCTCGCGCTGGAGCATTCGTGGAACTACCACCAATACGATTCGAAAACGTCACGGTCAGCTTTGAAGAGCGCGACGTGCTCAAAGATGTCAGCCTTACGCTCAACGAGCAACGCATCGGAATTATCGGGGCAAACGGCGCTGGAAAGAGTACGCTGTCGCGGCTCATCAATGGACTTGTACTGCCTACGCAAGGAGCTGTGTATGTTGGCGAACGGGATACGCAAAAGCATGCAAAGCAAATACGTCGCGATGTGGGTTTCGTCTTTCAGAATCCGGCAAATCAAATCATCATGCCTCTGGTTTCAGAGGACATCGCATTCGGCCTGAAGAATCTGCAGCTTCCAAAAGCCGAAAGACAGAAGCGTGTACACGAGACTCTGTCAGAGCTGAACATCTCTCATCTTGCGGACCGTGAAAGCCACACGCTTTCGGGCGGTGAGCAGCAAATGGTTGCGCTCGCTTCCGTCTTGGCCATGCAGCCTCGAACCATTGTGTTCGATGAACCCACCACGATGCTGGATCTGCGCAACCGCCTTGCCTTCCAACGTGAGATCGCGAAATTGGAGCAACGCGCGATAGTGGTGACGCACGATTTGGAAATCCTCGAGGATTTCGACAGAGTCCTCGTTGTCACGGATGGCCGAATCGCATTCGATGGTCGACCTGATGAAGCGATCGCGAATTACCGCCAATGGAGCCACGCATGATCGCTTCCAAAAATTCTTCGTACCTAGCTCGCATAAAACCCGGATGGAAATTCGGAGCCCTATTGGTACTGAGCATCAGCCTTTATTTGATTGACTCGTGGCAACTCTTGTTGCTGTCATTCATACTGAGCATTGTCCTGCTGTTGTCGGCCAAGGTTGGGTTCAAGCAACTGCGCATGCCACTGATGTCGTTGGCCATGATCCTCAGCGTGGTGTTTGTTCTCCTGGGATTGCAAACCGATTGGGGCAATGCCATAGTTTCGGTTCTGCGGCTCCTGACCATGTGCTTGTTTGCGTATTCTGTCAGCCTCACCACAAGCTTCGACGCCATGCTGGAACTGTTCCAGCAGGTTGCATCTCCCCTACGTTTCATCGGGGCGAATCCTGCGCAAATCGCCTTGGGTTTATCCATGACTATTCGCTTCATTCCGGAATTGAAAAAGGTATATCTGGAAGTTCGCGAGGCACAGCATGCTCGTGGCCTGGGCAACAACCCGTTGGCCGTGAGCGTTCCGCTAGTGATCAGGTCACTAAAAATCGCAGACGAAACAGCTGAGGCGCTCGACGCCCGCGGCTACGATTCAGCTCCAAATCAACGCTAGTCCCATGTTTCCTTCACCCCCACTCGCACTGACAAGGAATTGTTATGCCAACGAAAACTGACTCACCATCGCAGACGCGCAACACTGTCTATGTAGCGGTCTTTGCCGCAATGATCGCTGCTATGGGGCTCCTCCCGCCCATAACCCTGGGAATCATCCCTGTGCCGATTACCCTGCAAACTCTCGGTGTCATGCTGGCCGGTGCGTTGCTTGGGCCGTGGCGCGGAGCATTGGCCTCACTTGTGGTGGTTGTCCTGTCATTGGCAGGATTGCCCCTGTTATCTGGTGGGCGCGGAGGGCTCGGTGTCCTCTTCGGGCCGACCGGAGGTTACCTCGTTGGATGGATTTTCGGCGCCCTCGTTATCGGAGCACTCTTCAAATACTGGGTCCTGCGCAATGAAAATAACGGTGTCCGATTCGTGACCGGACTGATATCGGTACTCCTCGGGGGCGTCGTTGTCATCTACTTGTTCGGAGTTCCGTGGACCGCGGCTACTACCGGGCTTGGTCTGGGAACTTCGCTGCTGGGCTCGCTCGGCTTCCTGCCAGGGGACGTCTTCAAGGCTGTCGTGACGACATTGGTGGCATTGACCGTGCATCGCAGCTACCGCGGGTTGATGGGCTAGTTCCGTGGAACTGTGGCAGTCGCTGGCGAGGTGGGCCGACCAACAACCGGATCACCTTGCCGTGCTGACTCCTGGAAGACAGTTGACCTACGGGCATCTGAAGAGGAGAAGCAGCGCTATCGCCCGGCAACTGGATTCATTGCCGAGCACTCGCATCGGGGTGAGTACCAGCGACCCGATAGAAATGGCCATCGCCTTCTACGCGATCGCAGCCAGTGGCAAAACGTTGGTTGTGATTGACCCCGCGTGGCCCGAGAACTTGGCAATCACGATGGCATCGAGCCTTCACTGCAACTACGTGATTGCATCTCCCAATTCGACGACATTGCCCGGTATATCGAGCCTCACGGCAATTCCAGAGTCGCCGGCGGACGGCGACTACGTCGCGTCCGCGGAAAACTTATCCAGTTCCCGCGACTTGCTCGTCATATGCACTTCGGGAAGCTCATCGAGGCCCAAACCTGTAGTCCGGACGGTTGGCTCCTGGGAAGAATCCTTGAGTGCAGGTTCCCGAATCCTGGGCGCTTCGCTCGATCAGGCCACGCTCTGCCCAAGTCCAATATCCCATGGCCTGGGACTGTACGCGATGGTCGAATCCGTTCATTCTGGCGGCACATTCTTGGCTACCGGAAAATGGGATCTGAACGGCGTGAGGTCCTTGCTCTCTAAGTCCAGTTGCACCCGCATTGTCAGTGTCCCGACAATTCTCACGAGGCTGCTTGAGCTGGCCAAACCGACCACGCTGTCCAACCTGCAAGTGGTTGTCAGTGGCGGCGAGGCGCTGCACCAGGAAACAGTGCAATTGCTTCACAAGATCGCCCCTCTGGCACGTTGCGTTGAATACTTCGGAAGCAGCGAACACAGCCTCATCGCCTATCGCGAACGCAAACCCGACCAGCCCGCATCACCATATTTCGAAGGCCAGTTGTTTCCAGGAGTTCGGGCACACATCCATCGCAAAGATTCTGCTACCGGTTTCGGCCTGCTCTATATCGATAGCCCTTTCAATGCCAAAGGCTACGATGCCAGCTCGGAAGCGTCCGTTTCCCGATGCGGCAAGTCGATCGGCATCGGAGATCGTGCGATGCTGGCGTCGGGTTCAGCCCGCGTCGTGCTCGCTCGCCGCAACGACGAGATGATGAATCTCAACGGCAACAATATCCACCCCGGTGAAGTCAGCACAGCACTGGAATCCGTCGGACTGCCCAACGCCATCGTGCAACTAGATGAATCGGGTCCTGAACCCCAAATGGTGGCGTACACCGTTTCGCCACCACGCAGTCGGTCCACGCTTATCTCCGGCCTCGGGCAACATTTGTCGCGATACAAGATCCCTCACCGGATTACGTACCTGAGATCGTGGCCGGAAACCTTCAGCGGCAAATTGAATACCGCGGCGTTGAATGACCAGGACTTGGACATCGAACGGAGCGACTGGCTCAGATGAACAAGGCATACATCATTGACGCGGCACGTACCCCGATCGTCAGGGCAGGCAAAGAATTCTCCCGGGTTGGTGCTGATCATCTGCTTGCGCAGGTGATTAATACGCTATTGGAACGAACCGGAATTTCTCCTGCTCAAGTCGACCATGTGTTTGCAGGAAACGCGGCTGGTCCGGGAGGAAATATTGCCCGCGTGTCTGCGTTGGCATCGGTACTGCCGAACACTGTCGGCGCGACTAGCATTGATGCCCAATGCGCTAGTGGATTGGACGCCATTGCAGCCGGTGCCCGAATGATCCGCTGCGGTGAAGCCCATGTTGTTGTGGCAGGCGGGGTGGAGTCCGTGAGTACGGCTCCGTGGCGCGTCGAAAAGCAATCATCCGTTGTCGATCCGCCAAGGCTATACTCGCGTGCGCGATTCACCCCGGCTCCCGATCCAGATCCCGACATGGGCGTTGCCGCGGAAGCCATCGCCAAGTCCAAGGCGATTACCCAGGAACGTCAAGACGAGTTCGCTTTGCGCAGCCATCGACGTGCCCTGCGCGCTCAATCTGCCGGACTCTTCGCGGATGAGCTCGTTTCCATCGGCACGAGTAGCGGACGAATCGCGTCTGACACCTGCCCCAGGTCCGGGCTGACACTCCGAAAGCTCGCAGCGCTCAAGCCCGCCTTCGTACCCGGTGGCACGGTCACGGCGGGAAACTCCTGCCCGATCAATGACGGGGCGGCCGCGGTGATCTTGGTCAGCGGACAAATGCGCCGGGCGCTGAAAGCGAACTTTGCACTGCGATATCTGGCCTCAGCGCACGGTGCCTGCGATCCCGAGATTCTTGGAATGGCGGCAGTGCCGGCTTACCGAAAGCTGATCAGTCTCTTGCCGTCTGCCACCGCATCCGGCACTCCCCTCATTGAATTCAATGAAGCCTTTGCCGTTCAGGCGCTCGCATGCCTCGATGAATTGGGAATTCCAGAGCAAAACGTGAATCTCAATGGCGGAGCCTTGGCCTTGGGCCATCCATACGGTGCGAGCGGCGCAATTCTGACGACACGCTTGTTTTGGCAGTCGCAGCAGGCCCAAATGGATGGCCAGCGGGCCATCGCCCTCATGGCTGCTGCCGGTGGCACCGGAAGCGCCCTTGCAGTCGAGTCAACCCTCCATCTGGATTCGAATGACTGTTGAGTTAGATATTGAACCCTAGCGCTCTCAGCTGATCCCGACCATCATCGGTAATACACTCCGGACCCCACGGCGGCATCCAAACCCAAGTCAGATTATGATTATCGACGAGATATTTCAGTGTTTCATCGATCTGCGCTTCAAGAATATCGGTCAGCGAGCACGCAGGAGTTGTCAATGTCAGGTCAATTTCCAGAACAGAGTCGTCGCCAAAACGCAGTCCGTAGAGCAGGCCCAAATCAACGATATTGACTCCCAGCTCGGGGTCAATCACGTCCTTGAGCGCCTCTTCAATTTCTCCTAGCGGTCGTCCTGCGTAGGTACTTGCATCTGTTGCTGTTCCAGTCATACCGAACACTTAATTTCCCCAAAGGTACTCCTAATTTAATTAAACGCAACTTTACGCACGTTTTTCTGATTTTTCGACCCATTCAGCAGGATGCTCAGGGCACATACAGGAGAGGCTCAGCATTAACGAACAAAACCGCGTAACCTTTCGGTGATACGCGGTTCTGTTCTTTTCAGCCGTGATTAGATGTTGAAGCCCAGGGCTCGCATCTGATCTCGACCGTCATCGGTGATTCGTTCTGGACCCCAAGGCGGCATCCAGACCCAGTTCAGACGGTGATCGTCTACAACGCTCTCCAGCGCCTTGGCAACCTGCTCTTCGATGATATCGGTGAGCGGGCAGGCGGCGGTGGTCAACGTGAGGTCCAGCAAAAGCACACCGTCGTCAGCGTACTTCAGGCCATACAGCAAACCCAGGTCGACAATGTTGACACCCAATTCCGGGTCAATGACGTCCTTGAGCGCTTCCTCAACGTCTTCCAGAGGAGTCGTAGCGGCTCCCGTGCTCTGTTCGGTCGCTTCGCTCATGACTGTACCCTTAGGCCTTGACGTTCAGGTAACGGTCGTAGCCTTCTTCTTCCAGACGGTCAGCCAGCTCTGGGCCGCCCTCTTCGGCTACCTTGCCGTCAACGAACACGTGCACGAACTCTGGCTTGATGTAGCGCAGAATGCGGGTGTAGTGGGTGATCAGCAGGGTGCCCATCTCGTTCTCGGCCTGCGCGCGGTTGACGCCCTCGGAGACAACCTTCAGAGCGTCGACATCCAGGCCTGAGTCGGTCTCGTCCAGCACTGCGAACTTTGGCTTGAACAGTTCCAGCTGCAGGATTTCGACACGCTTCTTCTCACCACCGGAGAAGCCTTCGTTCACGTTGCGCTGCGCGAAGTCGGCATCGATCTTCAGCTTGGTCATCGCTTCCTTGACGTCCTTGGTCCAGGTACGCAGCTTAGGAGCTTCGCCGTCGATTGCGGTTTTTGCGGTACGCAGGAAGTTGGTCATGGTTACGCCTGGCACCTCGACCGGGTACTGCATAGCCAGGAACAGTCCAGCCTTTGCACGCTCGTCAACGCTCATCTCCAGGACATCTTCACCGTCGAGGGTGATGGAGCCGGAGGTGACGTTGTAGCGCGGGTGGCCAGCGATGGTCGATGCCAGGGTCGACTTGCCCGAGCCGTTGGGGCCCATGATTGCGTGGGTTTCGCCGGTCTTGATGGTCAGGGTTACACCCTTGAGAATTTCCTTCTCGCCCTGCTCGGTGTCAATCGAGACGTGCAGGTCCTTGATTTCCAGAGTAGACATACGTCGTTCCGTTTCTTTCTAAAAAGCGCTAAGGCTAAAAAGCTGGTGAAGCAGGCACTAACTAGTTGCTAGTTGCAGCCAATTCTTCTTCGATGGTTTCGGTCAGACGCTCCTGCAGAGCCTCATCGCCAATCTGCTGAACAATTTCGTTCAGGAATCCGCGCACTACCAGGCGGCGAGCGGTCTTTTCATCGATACCGCGAGCCATCAGGTAGAAGAGGTGCTCGTCGTCGAAGCGGCCGGTGGTCGATGCGTGGCCAGCACCATCGATCAAGCCGGTTTCGATTTCCAGGTTTGGAACCGAATCGGCGCGGGCGCCATCGGTCAGAACCAGGTTGCGGTTTGCTTCGTAGGAGTCGGTGCCGACAGCAGCCTTCTGGATCAGCACATCGCCAACCCAGACGGTGTGCGCGTCCTTGCCCTGCAATGCACCCTTGTACAACACGTTCGACTTGCAGTTGGCCACAGCGTGGTCCACGAACAGGCGGTGCTCCAGGTGCTGGCCGGCATCAGCGAAGTACAGGCCATACAGCTCGATCTCAGCGCGTTCGCCGGTGAAGCGGGCCGATGGGTTCACACGAACCAGATCGCCACCGAAGGACACGGCGATGTGCTTGAAGGAAGCGCCAGCTGCAACCAGTGCCTGCTGCGAGGACGCGTGGACTGCGTCATCTTCCCAAGCCTGCAGCGAGATCACGGTCAGGCGTGCGTTGGCCTGGACGTCGAACTCAACGTTCTGGGCCAGCACTGCCGAACCTACGTGATCCAGCACGACAGTAGCTTCGGAGTTCTCCTCGGCGACAACGATCACGTGCTGAGCCGTTGCTGACAGCGACTCGCCGGTGATGCGCAGAGTTGCCTTGGCACCCTCGGCATTCTTCGGGATGGTAACCACGTGGGTCTCGGAAGCGTACTTCCAGGCGTTTGCCGACACGCGGTCATCCGGGGTGTGCGCAACGCCGTTCAGGGCATCGTCAGCTGCAACAACCGACAGCTTGGCGATGTCGTTGCCGGTCAGCTCGATCTTCGGAGCTGCGCCGGTGAGCTCATCGGTATGCAGGCCCTTGAGGCGCTTGAGCGGGGTGAAGCGCCAGTCCTCTTCACGGCCGGTCAGCTTGGCGAAATCATCAACGTTGGTGCTGGTCAGTCGACCAGCACGCGACGAATCCGGAACGCCAACGCCGCCGCCATGGCTGTGCGCCTTGGTGGAGGCGCCAGCCAGCGGCGAGCCGCCGTTGTCGTTGATCGGCGAAAGGTCTTCGCCCTCTTCGGTGAAACCAGGAATCGATGGTGCGCCGATGCGCGCCTTCTCTTCTGGGATATGGGTGGTGGTCTCCGACATTCTTAGCCGACCGATCCTTCCATCTGAAGTTCAATAAGGCGGTTCAGTTCCAGCGCGTACTCCATTGGCAGCTCGCGTGCAATTGGCTCGACGAAGCCGCGCACGATCATTGCCATGGCCTCGTCCTCGGCCAGGCCGCGGGACTGCAGGTAGAACAGCTGTTCCTCGGACACGCGCGAAACCGTTGCCTCGTGGCCCATGGTCACGTCGTCCTCGCGGACGTCGATGTATGGGTAGGTATCCGAACGCGAGATCTGGTCAACCAGCAATGCGTCGCAGACCACCGAGTTCTTGGTGCCCTTGGCGCCTTCCTGGACCTGTACCAGGCCGCGGTAGGCCGAACGGCCGCCATTGCGGGCTACCGACTTGGCAACAATTGCCGAGGAGGTGTTCGGTGCAATGTGGACCATCTTGGATCCGGTGTCCTGGTGCTGGCCTTCACCGGCGAAGGCGATGGACAGGGTCTCGCCCTTGGCGTGCTCGCCCACCAGGTAGACAGCCGGGTACTTCATGGTGACCTTTGAGCCGATGTTGCCATCGACCCATTCCATGGTGGCGCCTTCTTCACAGATAGCACGCTTGGTCACCAGGTTGTACACGTTGTTGGACCAGTTCTGGATCGTCGTGTAGCGAACGCGGGCGTTCTTCTTCACGATGATTTCCACAACAGCCGAGTGCAGCGAGTCCGACTGGTAGATCGGCGCGGTGCAACCCTCGATGTAGTGGACGTACGAGCCCTCATCGGCGATGATCAGGGTACGTTCGAACTGGCCCATGTTTTCCGTGTTGATACGGAAGTAAGCCTGCAGCGGGATTTCCACGTGGACGCCCTTCGGGACGTACACGAACGAGCCGCCGGACCATACGGCGGTGTTCAGCGAAGCGAACTTGTTGTCGCCTGCTGGAATGACCGAGCCGAAGTACTCCTGGAAAATCTCCGGGTGTTCCTTCAGACCGGTATCGGTGTCAAGGAAGATGACGCCCTGTGCTTCAAGATCCTCACGCAGCTGGTGGTAGACGACCTCGGACTCGTACTGGGCGGCAACACCGGAAACCAGGCGCTGCTTTTCAGCCTCGGGGATGCCCAGTTTGTCGTAGGTGTTCTTGATGTCTTCTGGAAGATCTTCCCACGAGGTTGCCTGCTTCTCGGTGGAACGCACGAAGTACTTGATGTTGTCGAAATCAATACCCGAGAGGTCTGGACCCCAGGTAGGCATTGGCTTGCGATCGAAGTACTTCAGCGCCTTCTGGCGACGCTCCAGCATCCATTCTGGCTCGGACTTCAGGGCAGAAATATTCGCCACTACGTCCTTGTCAACGCCACGGCGCGCATTTGCACCCGCGTCGTTCTTATCTGACCAGCCGTACTCGTAATTGCCGATTCCGTGGAGTTCGGGGTTCTTCTCCAGAATCTCGGAAATTACACCCGGGTCGGCAGACTCCTGTGCAATCTGATCCGTCATCGCGGCCTCTCCTGCTTCGTGAACTGAATTCGAGTTCTCTTCTCGGCGCGCATTGGCGCCTTTTCACGCCCCACAGGGATGTGGGTCGTGCACACGTGTCCTCCGCCGGCCAGTGTCGACAGTCGTCGAACGTCGACGCCCAGCAAGCGGGCGAACATTTCAGTTTCCATGTCGCAAAACACCGGAAACTCTCGTGCCAAGTCTTGTATCGGGCAGTGCCCCTGGCATAGCTGCACGCTATGCATCAGAGCAGATGCCACTTTGGTATCCACTTTTCGGGTGTATCCGACGAATCCATCGGCACTGAGCAGGTTGCCCAACACTTCGGCTCGTGCTTCCAAACCTTCAACGCCGACCAGTGCTTTGGCGTACCGCTGCTCCATGGATGCGAATCGATTACGCGCAAACTTGCGAATCGCGTCCTCGCCAGCCGCATCCCCGAGCATCTTCAATGCATCGGAAGCGATCTCCAAGTAGTCGTTTCCCAGCTTCGTCTGACCGCGGTGCGAAAGCACGTAGCGGCGAGACGGGCGTCCAGCACCGGTCTTCTGGTTGGCTACCAGTTTTACCTCGACGAGTCCCGATTTCGAGAGCGCGTCCAGGTGGCGGCGGACCGCAGCAGGCGTGAAGCCCAGCTTGTTTCCAAGCTCGGCGGCACTGACCGGTCCGTCCTCTAATACTGCGTATAGGACGCGGTCACGCGTGCGCTCCTCGGTATCCCCAACTGCGCCAACCGTCGCGGCAGCGGAGCCACTAGCTGATTCTGAATTTGATGAATACACAACACAATCATGCGTAAATTTTTACTCTAGGTCTAGTAAGGAAGGACTTACTAAGGGCAAGCTAGCCCGACTAGGGCGTTGCCTGCCTCAAACCTCTTGCACTCCCATTGTCTCGCCCCCTCAAGCGGAACTCGAGGCTTGGTGACCAACCACTCAACTCAGCCAGTTCGACATGTCGTAGAATGTTCTAGTGTCTTCTGTATCCCCCAGCCTCGTCATCAACGAGCTGGCCAAAGATTTAGGTCCAGTCCCCGCCTTGGACAATCGCATGCTGCGAGTCCTGGAGTCGGTGTCCCTAAAAGCTTTTCCCGGTCAGGTCACCACGCTTTTAGGAGCTAACGGAGCCGGCAAGTCCACGACTCTGTCCTGTGCCCAGGGGCTGCTTCAGCCCGAAGGCGGCACAGTCGAACTCCTGGGCCAGAATCCCTTCGGCGACAACCCCGAATTGCGCTCCCGCGTCGGCGTCATGCTCCAGGACGGCGGTTTGCCTCCGTCAATGCGCCCGATTCCGCTCTTGCGGCATGTCGCATCCCTCTATCAGAAGCCCATTGACATTGATACGCTAATCACACGCCTTGATCTCGAGTCATTCGGCACCCGCACGATCCGGCGCCTATCCGGCGGCCAGAAACAGCGCGTCGCATTGGCAGTCGCGTTGGCCGGAGATCCGGAAGTGCTTTTCCTCGATGAGCCAAGCGCCGGATTGGACCCGCAGTCGCGCCAGGTGGTTTTCGACCTCATTGCCGAACTTCGCGATGCTGGCAAGGCCATCATCTTGACGACCCATCTCATGGACGACGCACAACGCCTCAGCGACTATGTCTACATCATCGACAAGGGCAGTACCGTGGCGCAGGGCACCGTTGCAGAGCTGACTGCCCGCGCTGCAGAAGACCAGGACACCCGCCCGGTCTCCTTCTCGGCCCCAGCTGGCCTGCGGCTGCCTGAACCGCCAGCAGGATTGCGTCTGCAAGAAACCGCCTCCGGCCAGTACCGCCTCGACGGGGTCAACTCCCCCGAACACTTGAATTGGCTCACGCAGTGGTGGCTGAAGGAAAGCATCTTGCCAATCGAGCTTAATCTCCAGTCTCGAAGCCTCGAAGACGTTTTCCTCGAAATCGCGATCAAGGAGGAAAAAGCATGAGCCAAGCACTCACGCGCTCCAATGCCGCCTCGCCACTGCGCAGAATCCTGAACCAAGGCAGATACGAATCCATCCAGATGCTCAGCAATGGCGAGCAACTCATTCTCGCTGTTGTCATGCCGCTCATTGCGCTGTTCGTGCTTACCCTCACCGATCTCGTCAATGACGTGGCCGACCGAAGCATTGATGCAGCTGTACCCGGCGTGCTCGCCCTGTGCGTCATTTCAACGGCTTTCACCGGACAGGGAATCGGGACAGGTTTTGACCGCCGCTACGGCGTGCTGACCATGTTCTCAACGACCCCATTGGGAAAAACCGGACTGATTTTCGGCAAAGTCATTGCAGTGCTGTCCGTCTTGTTGATCCAGGTCGTCTTGATCTGCTCAGTCGCGCTGCTGTTCCTGGATTGGCATCCGAACCCCTGGGGAATCCTCCCGGGCATCCTCTTCCTGCTCTTGGGTGTAGCGGCGTTTACCGCGCTGGGCCTGCTCATTGCTGGCACCGTTCGCCCTGAAGCGACGTTGGCCATCACCAACCTTGCCTGGATCCTGCTGGCCGGCGCCGGCGGTGTCCTGTATCCATTGAGCATGGCCCCAGATTGGGCACAGCCGACGCTGAATGCACTGCCTTCGGCAGCGCTGGGCGATGCCTTACGCGATGCCCTCATCCATGGCCAGTTCAGCATCGCTGGACTGATCTTCTTGATCCTTTGGGCAGCAGCCGGCTCCTTTGCAGCCATCAAGCTGTTCAAATGGAGCTAACCACCACTCAATTCCAAGAGGGAGATTTCCTTGACTTCAGTCCAAGCCAAACAGAGCTGGGCCGATAAGTTGCCCACGAAGGTAAACCGCCTCGTGCATGGTCTGGCGATCGCATCCTTGATCTCGCAGATTGGCATTATCGTCACCGGAGGGGCCGTAAGGCTTACCGAGTCGGGACTCGGTTGCTCTCATTGGCCCAACTGCGTCCCCGGCTCGATGACTCCTGTTCCGGAAATGGGTATCCACGGCATCATCGAGTTCGGCAACCGCCTGCTGACCTTCGTCCTGCTGGTTATCGCCGTTGCTTTCCTGGTCTCCATCTGGAAGATGCGCCCGACGCACCGTACCTTGTACAAACTGGCCGTCGGCTTGCTCGCCGGCATCGCACTTCAGGCCCTTGTCGGCGCCATCACCGTATGGACTGGCCTGAATGCCTGGGTTGTGTCGGTGCATTTTCTGATTTCCGGGGCTCTGGTCATCATGGCCACGTTCCAGGTCAACCGTACGGCCAAGGAACTGAAAAGCCGGGAGATTCCGCGGAGCACCAAGTCCATCGGCCAGATTTCATTTGCCGCATGGATCTTCTCGCTGCTCGCTGTCGCGTTCGGAACTGTCGTAACTGGCACCGGACCGCACGCCGGTGATGCCGATGCTCCTCGTCACCTGTTCGATCCACTGTTCGTGACCCGGCTGCACACAGCTCCGGTGTACTTGCTGGTCGCCGCCACCGTTGTTGTTCTCATCCTGGCCTACAAGCAGGGCGGAAACAGCCAGCTTCGCAACGCCATTTGGTGGCTCGTGGCCGCTATCGCGATTCAGGCAGCGATCGGATACATCCAGCACTTCAATGGCCTGCCGGTTGCCCTGGTTCTCTCTCACATGCTCGGCGCCAGCTTGTTGCTCTCAGCTTCTGCCAACGTCTGGGACCGGGCCGCTATCCTTCCGGGATACAGGGTCATCGCTTCATAGCATTCTGCGTAAACGGTTCGGGGGTTGCCCTGCACTCAAAGTGCACGGCAACCCCCGAATCGCTTTAACCAGCTTCTTGTTGTTCCGGGGTCTACGACCCCATCAATCCAGTGAGTCCTATAGGTAGGCAGCTCCGCTCAGCAAACGACCCGCACCCAAGATCTCCGCCATCGAAAGCAAGCTGGTGCCCCTGGCAATTCGAATCAGCTTGCAACTGCATTCTCGCTTCATCAAACCGGCAACCGCACGCCATCCTCGACTTGCTGCTCCCGTCCTTCTTTTTCACAGCGCTCTGCTGCCAAAGCCTCGCCGTCTTCGATAACCTATACCGCTACCCTGACCTTGCCACATTTCTCGCCTGATAGCTTGATGGACTTCAGAGAAATCTCGTGCCTCTGGCGGTGAGTTCATCGAGCGGCGGGTATCCAGCAATCCGCTGTTGATCATTGCCGCAATCAAAGAATACGAGCTCCCGCAACGGAGTTATCCTCCAGGAGATCAAAGGTTTCAGCAAGTTCCGTGCCGCATTCATCACTGTCCGTTTTGGAACCGAGCGCGTAGAGGTCGGCAGCACCCAAGTGAATGGCGGGTAATGACATCTTTGGTGCTGGACAGGCACAACCGGGAGTTGCGTCGCCTAAGCCAGAATTATCAAAGGACCCAGTTTCTGCTCCGGTTGAACGAATGGCCCTGATGCATCCAATACTCTAGAGACCGGCGTGCATAAGCTAAAGAAAAGCGCCTTGCTTGGAATCCAAACGAATTTGGGTTTCAAGCAAGGCGCTTGTGAAGCTTCGTTGCGGAGTTGAACTCAACCGAACAACGGGCTGCCCACGAACGGATCAATGGCCAATGCCAAGAACACGATCGACAAGTAGGTGATGGAGATGTGGAAGACCTTCATGGCCTTGCGGTTGATCTCAGCCGGCTTGTGGTCGTTCTGCGCCTCGCGGTAAAGCACGTGAGACTCGTAGACGAACCACAAACCTGCGCCGCCCGCGATTGCGGTATACACGATGCCGGCGCCGCCCAGTGGAACCAACAGCATCGAGCAAACGACGGTGGCCCAGGCATAGAGCACGACCTGCACCGAAACGCGGCGGGCGTTGGCGATCGCGCCAAGCATTGGCACCGAAGCCGCGTTGTAGTCATCCGCGTACTTCATGGACAGCGGCCAGTAATGGGGCGGTGTCCAGAGGAAGATCACCAGGAAGAGGATGATCGCTGGCCACTCAATTGTGTTGGTCACTGCAGCCCAAGCAATCAGTACAGGCATGCAGCCGGCGATGCCACCCCACACAATATTCTGAGCCGTCCGGCGCTTGAGGATCAAAGTGTAGAACACCACGTAGAGCAGAATGGCCGCCAGGCCCAACGCGGTCGTCAGCGGATTCGTGCCAACCCAGAGAATCACCAAGGATGCGATTGCCAGAGCCCAAGAGAAGACCAAGGCTTCCTTCGGGGTCAGGTCACCAGTCACCAAAGGGCGCCCCTTGGTACGCTTCATCAACTTGTCCATATCGCGATCGATATAGCAGTTGAATGCTCCGGATGCGCCCGCGGCCATAGCTCCACCAACGAGGGTGGAAATCATCAGCCAGACGGAAGGAAAGCCCCGCTCGGCGAAGATCATGGTCGGAAGGGTGCTCACTAGCAGCAACTCGATAACGCGAGGCTTCGTCAACGCCACATACGCGTTGGCCTTGCGCTTCAGAAAGTCGCCGGCAGTTTCATCAGGCTGACGTGATGCGCGTGGCACTGATGCTCCGGCGACACTTTGAGTCTTCAATTAAACGCACTCAGTTCTTCACGGGTACAAGACAGACACATTCATTCTACGCTGGATAGAAATTGATTGAAACTCCCCACGGAGAGGATCACATTCAAAAAAGGTGATTTGGCTCAATTGTTTAAATAGCTGCAATGCCCAAACCGGCTACGCACCAAGCGCCGCACCCGATGGGCGCTCTGATCGATCTCCGGCGTTCCAATCGGCTATCCGGGCTGACCCTTCAATCAAAACTGCGTTTACCTCCAGTTCAGCAGGCGGGGGCCAAGAGCCCCGCCCGTTCACGCACCGGCCACTTGCACAGGCGGCAACCTCTGAGGCAGCGGCCACAGGACCTTGGCCTTTAATAGACGTCAGATATTCTTGGCACCCACAAGATCAGGACAAATTCCACAAGCGGTAAGCAACCTGGAAACAAGATTAATTTTTGTACACCTCTCCAGAACAACGCGTCAGCAACTCCGGGTAGACAGCCATCCGGGACACACCTGCAACGACCTGTACACCATTGCGCAGAATGACTGAGCGCTTGGCTCAGGCCAAGGCATGAAAGGTCACATCGGATCGCGCCCCTGCGCAAACCGAATAATTATGTGTCATCTTGCTAAATCCAGCGCCCGAAGACGCCGTTTCGCGATAGAGTTGACGATGATTGCGCCGTCGCGACCTGCATTCCTCTAACTTAAGCAATATCGGAGGCATGGGGAGGCGACGGCGTATTGCGTGTCAGCGGGAGGCATCTCCCGTCCAAGCCTGAATGGAAGGAACGCCGCTGTGGCGACTGAATCCTTAGTAGAAGAATTCTCACTGACCGAGTTGGATCGTAAGGCCATCGACACCACCCGTGTCCTGGCAGCCGACGCCGTCGAAAAAGTTGGCAATGGCCACCCCGGTACCGCAATGAGCTTGGCTCCGGCCGCCTACTTGATTTTCCAGAAGCACCTGCGCCATGATCCGAAGGATCCTAACTGGATCGGCCGCGACCGCTTCGTACTCTCCCCCGGACACACCTCGCTGACTTTGTACCTGCAGCTGTTCCTCTCCGGCTACGGCTTGGAGATGGAAGACATCGAAGCACTACGTACCTGGGGCGCCAAGACCCCGGGCCACCCTGAGTTCGGCCACACCGCCGGCGTTGAGATTACCACCGGCCCACTGGGCCAGGGCCTGGCCTCCGCCGTTGGCTTCGCCTACTCCCAGCGCCGCATGCGTGGCCTGCTGGATCCTGCCGCCGAAGCCGGCACCAGCCCATTCGACCACACCGTGTACGTCATCGCTTCCGATGGCGACCTGCAGGAGGGCGTCACCTCCGAGGCTTCCTCGTTGGCCGGCCACCAGGAACTGGGCAACCTTGTTGTGATCTACGATGACAACAAGATCTCCATCGAGAACGACACCGACATCGCCTTCACCGAAGACGTGCTGGGCCGCTACGCGTCCTACGGCTGGCACACCCAGCGCGTTGACTGGACCGTCACCGGCGAATACGTCGAGGACATGGCTGCACTGGATGCAGCAATCCGCGCAGCCAAGGCCGAAACCTCGCGCCCATCGATCATCTCGCTGCGCACCATCATCGGCTGGCCTTCGCCAACCAAGCAGAACACCGGCGGCATCCACGGCTCCAAGCTGGGTGCCGAGGAAGTTGCCGGCCTGAAGAAGGTTCTGGGCTTCGACCCGGAGAAGAACTTCCAGATCGAAGATGACGTGCTGGCTCACGCCCGCGAGATCGTCACCCGCGGTGCGCAGCTGCACGCCTCGTGGAACGAGACATTCAACGCCTGGAAATCTGCAAACCCGGAAGAGGCCGCCCTGCTGGAGCGGCTGCAGGCTGGCGAGCTGCCAGAAGGCTGGACCGAGAAGCTTCCTGTCTTCGAGCCTGGTTCCACCATGGCCACCCGCGCCGCGTCGGGCAAGGTCATCAACGCGATCGCCGATGAGCTGCCAGAACTCTGGGGCGGCTCCGCCGACCTGGCCGGTTCGAACAACACCACCATCGAGACCGCGAAGTCCTTCGCTCCCGAGCGCCGCTCCACCGATTCCTGGTCGGCCAGCCCGTACGGCCGTGTGCTGCACTTCGGCATCCGCGAGCACGCCGCCGCGTCGATCGTCAACGGCATCGTGCTCTCCAGCCCGACCCGCGCGTTCTCCGGCACCTTCCTGATCTTCTCCGACTACCAGCGTCCGGCCATCCGCTTGGCCGCACTGATGGGCGTCCCGTCGATCTTCGTATGGACCCACGACTCCATCGGCCTGGGCGAAGACGGCCCGACCCACCAGCCAGTGGAGCAGCTCGCTAGCCTGCGCATCATCCCGAACTTCGATGTGGTCCGCCCAGCGGATGCCAACGAGGTCGCCTACGCATGGCGCGGCATGCTGCAATTGACCGATACCCCATCGGGCATCGTGCTTTCCCGCCAGAACCTGCCAATCTACGACCGCGCGGCCACCGGCTTCCGCGGCGCAGAAGGCACCCTGAAGGGCGGCTACATCCTGGCCGAAGCCGTCCGCGACGGCGCAGAGACCACCCCGGATGTCATCTTGCTGGCTACCGGTTCCGAGGTTGAGCTGGCCGTTGAGGCCCGTGAAGCACTGGCAGCCAAGAACATCGCTGCCCGCGTGGTATCCCTGCCTTCGCTGGAATGGTTCGCCAAGCAGGATGCTGCCTACCGCGAAGAGGTCCTGCCCGCTGCGATCACCGCCCGCGTTTCGGTTGAAGCCGGCGTGGCCCAGGGCTGGCGCGAGCTGGTCGGCGCGCACGGCGAAATCATCTCGCTGGATCACTTCGGCGCTTCCGCCGATTACAAGAAGCTGTACTCGGAATTCGGCATCACCACCGAGGCAGTGATCGCTGCCGCCGAAACCTCCATCAACAACGCTGCCAAGTAAGGAACTGAAGTACATATCATGAGCAACCCGAATACTCAGGCCCTGTCCGACGCGGGCGTCTCCATCTGGCTGGACGATCTTTCGCGCGAGCGGTTGACCAGCGGCTCGCTGGCCAAGCTGATCGAGGAGAAGAACGTCGTCGGCGTCACCACCAACCCTGCGATCTTCGCCGCGTCGCTGTCCAAGGCAGAGGTGTACGGCGAGGCGATCGCCGAGCAGAAGCACCGCTCCGTCGAGGATGCGATCACGGAAATCACCAGCGACGACGTGGCAGCGGCCTGCGACCTGTTCAAGGGCATCTACGAGTCCTCCAACGGCTTCGACGGCCGCGTGTCCATCGAGGTCGACCCCCGCCTGGCGCACGAGACCGCACCGACCATCGCCCAGGCGAAGGCGCTGTACGAGCGCGTGAACCGCGAAAACGTGCTGATCAAGATCCCTGCCACCATCGAGGGCCTGGAAGCCATCACTGAAACCATTGCCGCCGGCATTTCGGTGAACGTGACCCTGATCTTCTCGCTGGAACGCTACCGCGAGGTCATCAACGCCTACCTGCTGGGCCTGGAGAAGGCCCACGCCGCCGGCCTGGACCTGTCCAAGATCCACTCGGTCGCGTCCTTCTTCGTCTCCCGCGTGGACACCGAGATCGACAAGCGCCTGGATGCCATCGGCACCGACGCGGCAGCGGCCGTGCGCGGGCAGGCCGGCGTGGCCAACGCCCGTCTGGCCTACCAGGTCTTCGAGGAGTCCTTCGCTTCGGCCCGCTACGAGGTGCTTAGCGCCGCCGGCGCCAACGTCCAGCGCCCGCTGTGGGCTTCGACCGGCGTAAAGGATCCTGCCTACCCATCGACCCTGTACGTTACCGAACTGGTCGCCCCGCAGACGGTGAACACCATGCCGGAGAAGACTCTGGACGCCACCGCGACCGAAGCCGAGATCCGCGGCAACGCAATCGCCGGCGGCTACGATGCCGCCAACCGCGTGCTGGACAAGCTCGCCGCCCTGGGCATCGACTACAACGAGGTCGTGAACCTGCTTGAGGTCGAGGGCGTGCAGAAGTTCGACGTCGCCTGGAACGAGCTGCTCGAAGACATGGCTGTTGCGCTGAAGGGAGCCAAATAGATGGAACTTGGTCTGGTAACTTCCGGCGAGGCCCTGGCCTCCGTCGACGCGTTGCTTCCGAAGCTGATCGAAGCGAAGATCGGCAGCCGCATCGCCGCCCAGGACCCAACCATTTGGGGTCCTGAGGCAGAAGCTGAATCAGCCATCCGCCTCGGTTGGGTCAGTCCCTTCGAGGCCGCAGGCAAGCTGATCCCGCAGATCCTGGATCTGCGCGACGAGCTGCAAGAAGAGGGCCTGACCCGCATCGTGCTGTGCGGCATGGGCGGCTCGTCCCTGGCTCCTGAAGTCATCGCGGCCCACGACGAGGTTGACCTGGTCATCTGCGACACCACCGACCCGTCGATGGTCAAGCAGATCGTGGAAACCGACCTGGAGCGCACCGTTGTGGTCGTATCTTCCAAGTCCGGCTCCACCGTTGAGACCGACTCCCAGCGCCGGGCATTCACCGCGGCATTCCAGGCAGCCGGCATCGATCCAGCCACCCGCCTCGTGCTGGTGACCGATCCGGGTTCGCCCATGGACAATCCTGAAGGCGTTCGCGCGGTCTTCAACGCCGACCCGAACGTCGGCGGCCGCTACTCGGCACTGACCGCCTTCGGCCTGGTTCCTTCGGGCCTGGCCGGTGCCGACATCGAAGCCCTGGTTGAAGAATCCGGACTGATCAATGACGTCTTGGCTTCGGACGACGAGGACAACCTGGCGCTGCACCTGGGGGCTGCCATGGCCACCGCAGGCCGCGACAAGCTGCTGATCGCCTGCGTCGGCGACGCACTGCCAGGCTTCGGCGATTGGGCTGAGCAGCTCATCGCTGAATCCACCGGCAAGGACGGCAAGGGAGTCCTCCCGGTAGCCGCCCACGTCGACGCGCCAGAGCTGAAGAACCTGCTTGCCGATGTCGTGCCGCTGTTCGTCTATGACGAACTGCCAGAAGAGATCGACGAGGAAACTACCGGAGTGCACTTCAGCGCGCCGCTGGGCACCGCGTTCATGATCTTCGAGTACGCCACCGCGGTAGCCGGCTACCTGCTGGGCATCAGCCCATTCGACCAGCCGGATGTCGAAGCCGCGAAGGTCGCAGCCCGCTCGATGCTGGAGGCCCCGGCCGCCGCCGAGCCGGATGCAGTCGACGGCTCGGTGCAGTTGTTCGGCACCACCGCGAGCACCCTGGATGCCGCGTTGGCCGAGCTGACCGCCAAGCTGCCTGAGGACGGCTACTTCGCCATCCAGGCGTACCTGAACCGCACTGCGGATCAGGAGCTTGCCGCGCTGCGTGATCTGCTGGCTGAAAAGACCGGCCGTCCGGTCACTTTCGGCTGGGGCCCGCGCTTCTTGCACTCCACCGGCCAATACCACAAGGGCGGCCCGGCACAGGGTGTGTTCTTGCAGGTCACCGCGGACCACAAGGAAGACCTTGAGATCCCGGAACGTCCGTACACCTTCGGCGGCCTGATCACCGCCCAGGCGATCGGCGACGGCGCGGTGCTGGCCGACGCCGAGCACAACCGTCCGGTGCTGCGCGTGAACCTCACTGACCGCGCGGCGGGAATCGCTGCCCTGCTAAAGGCAGCGAAGTAAGGCACGAATGAGCAATCCACTACGCGACGCCCGCGACCGGCGGCTTAGCCGCATTGCCGGTCCGGGCGCGCTGGTGTTCTTCGGAATCACCGGCGACCTTGCCCGCAAGAAGCTCATGCCAGCGGTCTACGACCTGGCTAACCGCGGACTGCTTCCCCCGAACTTCGCTATCGTCGGCTTCGGCCGCCGCGACTGGACGGCGCAGGACTTCGCCGCCCAGGCCCGCGAATGGATCCTGGCCAGCGCCCGCACCCCCTTCAACGAAACAGTTTTCGCCCAGCTGGCGGCCGGCATGCGATTCATCTCCGGTGCTTTCGACGATGACGACGCCTACAAGAAGCTCGCCGAGACCCTCGACGAGCTGGCGGAGTCCCGTTCCACCGGCCGCAACCATGCTTTCTACCTCTCGATCCCGCCAAGCTGGTTCGAGGTCGTCTGCCAGAAGCTCTCGGAGCACAAGCTGGCCCAGGACAAGAACCCCGGCTGGGAACGCGTGGTCATCGAGAAGCCCTTCGGCCACGATCTGGCCAGCGCGCGCGAGCTGAACTCCATCGTCGAGTCGGTGTTCCCGCCGGATGCGGTGTTCCGCATCGACCACTACCTGGGCAAGGAAACGGTGCAGAACCTGCTGGCGCTGCGCTTCGGCAACCAGATGTTCGAGCCGCTGTGGAACAACAAGTACGTGGACCACGTGCAGATCACCATGGCCGAGGACATCGGCATTGGCGGCCGGGCCAGCTACTACGACGGTGTGGGCGCCGCCCGCGACGTCATCCAGAACCACCTGCTCCAGCTGCTGGCGCTGACTGCCATGGAGGAGCCCATCTCCTTCGACGCCGACCACCTGCGCAGCGAGAAGGAAAAGGTGCTCACCGCGGTGAAGCTGCCCGAGGACCTGGGGGCGGCCAGCGCCCGCGGCCAGTACACCTCCGGCTGGCAGGGCGCCGAAGAGGTCGTCGGCTTCCTCGACGAGGAGGGCTTCAACCCGAAGTCCAAGACCGAGACCTATGCCGCGGTCAAGCTGGAGATCAACACCCGCCGCTGGTCCGGCGTACCGTTCTACCTGCGTGCCGGCAAGCGCCTGGGCCGGCGCGTCACCGAGATCGCGGTGGTGTTCAAGAAGGCCCCGAACCTGCTGTTCACCGACCATGAGGACGACGAGTTCGGCCAGAACGCCTTCGTGATCCGCGTGCAGCCCGATGAGGGCGCGACCATCCGCTTCTCCTCCAAGGTGCCCGGCACCCAGATGGAGATCCGCGACGTGACGATGGACTTCGGCTACGGCAACGCCTTCACCGAGTCCTCCCCCGAAGCCTATGAACGGCTGATCCTCGACGTGCTGCTCGGCGAACCGCCGTTGTTCCCGCGCCACGAGGAAGTCGAGCAGTCCTGGCGCATCCTGGATCCTTTCGAGGAGTACTGGGCCTCGCTGCCCACCCAGCCGGATCCCTACGCTCCGGGCTCTTGGGGACCTGAAAGCAGCGACGAGCTGATGGCGAAGGATGGAAGGACGTGGCGACGACCATGATGATCGATCTTCCGAACACCACCACCTCCAAGGTGGCCAAGAAGCTGATCTCCTCGCGCCGCACCCACGGCGTGGTGGCGCTGTCCCGCGTGCTGACCCTGGTGGTCATCACCCACGAGGGCTTCGCCGAGAACGCGATCGAGGCGGCGAACCTGGCCAGCCGCGAGCACCCCTGCCGGATCATCGTGGTGGTGCGCGGCAACAAGTCCGAGTCCAACCGCCTGGACGTGCAGATCCGCGTGGGCGGGGACGCCGGCGCCTCCGAAGTGATCGTGATGCGCACCTACGGCCCGGATGTCGTGGCCGACGAGGCGCTGATCTCCGCCCTGCTGCTGCCCGATGCACCGATCGTGGCCTGGTGGCCGCACGGAGTGCCGCAGGACCCTGCCGGCACCGCGCTGGGCAAGCTGGCGCACCGCAGGATCACCGATTCGGCTGAAACCGAAGATCCCACGGCCGCACTGTTCAGCCGCATTGCCACCTACCGGGCCGGCGATACCGACCTGGCGTGGACCCGGCTGACCCTGTGGCGTGCCCAGCTGGCCAGCATCATTGACCTGATCGGCACCGATGGGCTGAACGGCATCACGGTGAAGGGGTCGGATAATTCTCCGTCCACCACCTTGCTGGCAGCCTGGCTGACCATGTGCCTGGACGTGCCGGTGACCATCGCCGCGGACAAGTCCAACGGCGGGCTATCGAGCGTGCGGCTGGCTCGTGAAGCCGGCGACGTCGAGCTCTCGCGGCCTTCCGGGGCCGTCGCGCACCTCTACCTGCCAGGTTCCGCCCCGCAGCGCATCTCCTTGGCGCGCCGTTCGGTGGCCGAATGCCTGGCCGAGGAAATGCGCCGCCTGGATGCCGACGAGGTCTTCGGCGACGTCATCACGAAGGGCCTGGCCTTGACCAACCTGAGGAGCATCAGATCCAGTGATCGCTAGGCAGATTCTCATCCACGAGGATGCACAGGCTACCGCCCACGCCATCGCCGCCCGGCTGATCACCACGATCGCCGATGCGCTGGCGGCCCGCGGTGTCGCCCATGTGGTGGTCACCGGCGGTTCGCTGGGCATCGCCGCCTTGGAAGCCGTCGCGGCCAACCCCGCCAAGATCTCGGTCAATTGGTCGCAGGTGCACTTCTGGTGGGGCGACGAGCGTTTCGTCGCCTCCGATTCGGCTGACCGCAATGTGCGCCAGGCGGCCGCCCTGTTCGAGGCGCTGGACACCCTGGGGCTGGACCGGGCCACCGTGCACGCCATGGGCGCCAGCGACCAGTACGAGACAGCAGAGCAGGCCGCCGCAGCCTACGCCCGCCAGCTGGCCGAGGAAGCCGGAGAAGGCGCGCTGAATCCGGCCTTCGATGTGCTGATGCTCGGCATGGGCCCGGACTCGCATGTCGCTTCGCTCTTCCCCAACCACACCCGGTCGGATGAGCCAGGAGTCATCGCAGTCCACGACTCCCCCAAGCCGCCGGCGGACCGCGTCACGCTCACCATGGGCACGATCAACACCGCCAAGGAGGTGTGGCTGCTCGTGGCCGGCGCCGAGAAGGCCCCGGCACTGGCCGCCGCGCAGCACGAGGTCAACGAGGTTGCCGTCCCTGCTTCGGCTGTGCACGGCACCGAAGCTACCCGTTGGATCATCGACCGCGCCGCGGCCACCTTGCTCTAGCCAACACCTAATCGCCGGTGCCGCGATCCTGCCGATGGCGGGCTCGCGGCACCGGCCTTCGCTTTTCCAGCACCACCTGCCCGAGAGGATTCCATGCTTTCCGCACCGCTGCCCGAAGCCGCGCAGCCCCGCAAGGTCACCGTAATCGGTGCCGGGGTCATCGGCCTGTCCACCGCCCACGAGCTGGCCGCCGCCGGTCACGAGGTCACCGTGATCGCAGACCAGCAGCCGCAGCAGACGGTCTCCTCGGTGGCCGCCGCCATCTGGTTCCCCTACCATTCGGAGAACTCCGAAGCTGCCGACCTGCTGCTCGCCCGTTCCCTGGCACGCTTCGAGCAGCTGTCGGGCATCGCCGAAACCGGCATCGATCTGCGTTACGGGCTCAATCTGGAGGGCTCGGCGGACGAAGACCGCTCCTGGGCGAAGATCGTCACCAACGCCGCCGAAGCCCCGGCAGAAGCCATCCCGCCGATTGCGGCCGCCGGAATGCATGCCACGGTTCCGGTGATCACCATGCCCACCTACCTGTCCTGGCTGCAAGCACAGACCGCGGCCTTGGGCGTGCAGTTCATCTGGCGCACGGTCCATTCCTTCGACGAGCTGCAGGACGATGCCGACGTCGTCGTGCTGGCAGCCGGCCTGCGAGGCGGCGAGCTCACCGGCGACGACCAGAGCGTCTACCCCATCCGCGGCCAGGTGATCCGCCTGGCCAACACCGCAGGACTGTCCGACTGGCTCTGCTATGACGAGCATCCGCAAGGAGTCAGCTACATCATTCCGCGCCGCGATGACATCATCGTTGGCGGTACCGACGTGGACCACGATTTCACCCTCGAAGCTGACCCGCAGACCGCCACCGAGATGCTCAGCCGCGCGATCGGCCTCGTCCCGGAACTGGAAGGCTGCGAGATCCTGGAGCACAAGGTGGGGCTGCGCCCGGCACGCGAGGCGATCCGCCTGGAGCGCATCGAGGGGCATGCGGTGCCCGTCATTGCCGCGTACGGCCATGGAGGCGCCGGCGTGACCCTGTCCTGGGGCACCGCGCAGCGCGTCGTGGAACTGCTCGGCAGCTAGCGATGCCCTCGGCTTGCCGGCAGCCGCGCAGGTACTGCGCGGCGGCCGGTTCAAGCTCTCCCGCGGCGGTCTGGCCGACACCGCCATCGGTGACGGGAATCACCATTGACACCCGTTTTTCCGGGCGTAATATTTCCTTCGTACTCCTCGTCCCACGGTTTCGCGAGACGTTATTCCCACGATTGCGATCTCCATGAATTTTCCCGCACCCCGGCCGGCCGCGCAGCACAGCGTGCGGGCCAAACCGGCACGCGCAGTAGCATTTGCCTTCGCCGGTGCGATTCTCGTCGGCGGATTGCTCCTGTCCTCCCCTGCAGCCAATACCCAAGGCGTCTTCACATCCTTGGTCGATGGGATCTTCACTGCCACGTCAGCGGTGTGCGTGACCGGCCTGACTGTCTTGGACACCGCAACCCACTACACCCTCTTCGGCAAGCTCGTCATCCTCATCCTGATCCAGGCCGGCGGCCTGGGCCTGATGCTAATTGCCTCGCTGCTGAGCATGCTGGTCATCGGCCGCATTGGCTACCTCACCCGGCTATCCACCCAACGCGAAAGCTCCGCGGTAACAGGCGAAGACGTGCGCACCGCCGCATTGATGATCATCAAGCTGTCGCTGGCCATCGAATCCGTCGTGGCGGCCATCTTGGCCATCCGCTTCGGGCTGGCCTACGGCGACGAACCAGCCGGTGCGATCTGGCATGGCGTATTCCATGCAGTCTCGGCCTTTAATAACGCGGGCTTCGCCCTGTTTTCGAATAACCTGATGGACTTCGTCGCTGACCCGTGGCTCTGCATCCCTATCAGCCTCGCCATCATCCTTGGCGGCCTGGGCTTCCCGGTCCTGGTCCAACTGAGGCAGCACTGGCGGAACACGCTGAAATGGAGCATGAACACCCGTCTGGTTCTACTGATGACCGCATTGCTGCTCGCTGGCGGCACCATCTTCATCACCGCTATGGAATGGTCCAATCCGAAGACGCTCGGCGAGCTCGAACCTGCGCAACGGATCCTGGCCGGATTCTTCCAATCTGTGCAGACGCGCACCGCAGGCTTCAACTCCATCGACATCGGCGCGATGCATCCAGCCTCCTGGCTGGGCATGGATGTGCTGATGTTCATCGGCGGCGGACCGGCCGGCACCGCCGGCGGCATCAAGATAACCACGGCCGCGATCCTGCTGTTCATCATCATGACCGAGCTGCGCGGCGAGACCGCAGTCAACGTCCTGGGCAAGCGGCTCTCCCGCTCGGTACACCGCCAAGCCATCACGGTGGCGCTGCTGGGTGTCGCGGCGGTGTTCTCCGGCACGATGGGCCTGCTGCTGCTCACCAACTATTCCCTGGACCGCTGTCTCTTCGAAGCCACCTCGGCCTTCGGCACCGTCGGGCTGTCCACGGGCATTACCCCGGACTTGCCGGATCCCGCCAAAGGCATTCTCATCGCGTTGATGTACCTCGGCCGCGTCGGTGTCCTCTCGCTGGGTTCCGCGCTTGCCCTGCGCGATCGAAAAGCACTCTATGAACTCCCCAAGGAAAGGCCTTCAATTGGCTAAGCTACTGAATTTTCGCAATGATGCCAAGGGACTGCCCAAAGCCCACTCCGTGGCGGTGATCGGGCTCGGGCGCTTCGGAGAATCCCTTGCCCTGGAACTGATGAAGTCAGGCACCCAAGTTCTAGGCATCGACGTGCACGAGAACAACGTCCAGTCGCTGAATGGCGAATTGACCCAGGTGGTCCGTGCCGACGCATCAAGCCGCGAAGTCCTGGAACAGCTCTCGATCCACGAATTTGACCGTGTGGTGGTGGCCGTGGGCAGCCACCTGCAGTCATCCATCCTGTGCTGCTCGCTCTTGGTCAGCATGGGGATCCCGCAGATCTGGGCCAAGGCGCAAGATGATCGGCATGGACTGATCCTGGAGCAGCTGGGGGTCCATCACATCGTCTACCCGGAGAAGGACATGGGCAAGCGTGTTGCCCACCTGGTGCGCGGATCCATGATGGACTACCTGGAGGTCGATCCAGGCTATGCCATGGTCAAAATGAGCGCGCCAGCCACGTTGCATGGGGTGAAGCTCAGCGATGCGGCGGTGCGCAACAAGTACCGGGTGACCATCGCGGCCACGACCAATGCCGCCGGCGAATGGCAGAACACCGACGGCAACACCGTTCTTAGCACCGGAGACAAGATTCTCGTGCTTGGCTCGATTGCCGATACGGAGAAATTCGGGCAACTGGCCTGATGACGCGCATGAGGCGCCCTCCACGTGATGTGGAAGGCGCCTCTTGGCTGCTGCGGAAGGTTGCTGCCTAGGCTTCGACGCTGAATCGAAGCACCAGGGCAAGGCCGATGATCACGGCACCCCAGATCAGACCGAGAACAATGGTGATCCGGTTCAGGTTGCGCTCGGCAACACCTGAAGATCCCATGGAGCTGGTCATGCCGCCGCCGAACATGTCGGACATACCTCCACCACGACCCTTGTGCAAAAGGATCAAAAGGGTGAGCAGGACGCTTGTGATGCCCAGCAATACCTGCAGAATGATCTTGATAATATCCAAGTCGACGGTTCCTTAGTTAGATTCAGTCGGTGACGAGATGATGCTCGAACCTGACAATATTAGCAAATTCCTCGGCATCCAGGCTGGCACCGCCAACCAACACGCCATCGACATCGCGCTCGCGCATGATCGATGCGGCATTTGCTGCCTTAACACTACCGCCATAGAGCAGTTGCGTCTTCTCGGCAATCTCCGCTCCGAAGCGCTCGGCCAGCGCACCGCGAATCGCGGCGCACATTTCCTGCGCGTCGGCCGGTCCCGCAACTTCACCGGTACCGATGGCCCACACCGGCTCGTAGGCGATGACCAGGTTTGCGGCCTGCTCAGCGGTAACGCCTTCCAGCGACTGCGCCAACTGTTCCAAGGTGAAAGCCACGTGCTCGCCGGCCTTGCGCACTTCCAGGCCTTCGCCGACGCAGAGCATCGGTGTCAGCTCGTGGCGGTACGCGGCTGCCAGCTTGGCGGCGATCACCTGGTTGGTCTCGTTGTGGTACTCGCGACGCTCGGAGTGGCCTACCAAAACGTAGGTGCAACCGAGCTTCTTGAGGAACTGGCCCGAGATTTCACCGGTGTACGCGCCTGAATCCTTTGCCGACAGATCCTGGGCACCGTAGACGATGTCCAGCTTGTCGCCCAGGGTCAGTGTCTGCACGCCGCGGATGTCGGTGAAGGGAGGGAACACAGCGACCTCGGCACGATCGTAGTTGTGTTCGTGGTCCTTGAGGGTCCACGCCAGCTTCTGGACAAGTGTGATGCCCTGGACGTGGTCCATGTTCATCTTCCAGTTGCCAGCGATCAGTGGCTGGCGCACGTAGGCGCCGTTCTGCGAAATAGTCATTTCCTAGCCTTCCAATGCGGCAACGCCCGGCAGGGTCTTGCCTTCGAGGTACTCCAATGAAGCTCCGCCACCGGTGGAGATATGACCGAAGTCCTCCTCCGAGAAGCCCAATGCGCGGACAGCTGCGGCTGAATCGCCACCGCCGACGACGCTGAATGCTTCAGAGTTAGCCAATGCCTGCGCTACGGTGCGGGTGCCTTCCGCGAACGCCGGAATCTCGAATACGCCCATCGGACCGTTCCAGAATACGGTGTTGGCGCTGGTGATGTAGCTTGCGAACTGCTCCGCCGACTTCGGTCCGATATCCAGACCCAGCCCGGTGGAGCCGAAGCTTGCTTCCTCGATCTTGTCTGCTGGCAGAATCTCATGCGCCGCATCGGCGCCGAACTTCTCAGCGACAACGACGTCAACAGGAACGATGATCTCGCAACCCAGCTGCTCGGCACGCTTGAGGTATTCCTGGCAGGTAGCGATCTGGTCTTCCTCCAGCAGCGAGCCGCCAATGGCGTAGCCCTGTGCCTTCAGGAAGGTGAACGCCATGCCGCCGCCGATCAAGAGCTGATCGGCCTTGCCCAGCAGGTTGTCGATGACTGCAAGCTTGTCCGAAACCTTGGAGCCTCCGAGCACAACAACGTATGGGCGCTTAGGGGCTTCGGTCAGGGTCTTCAGAACCTTGACCTCGGTTGCGACCAGGTCACCCTGGTAGCTAGGGAGCAAGCTGGCAATGTCGTAGACGGAAGCGTGCTTGCGGTGCACGGCGCCAAAAGCGTCGTTCACGTAAGCGCCGTTTTCGCCGGTCAGTGCCGCAAGTTCCTTGGCGAACTCTTCGCGTTCTGCGTCGACCTTGGAGGTTTCGCGAGCATCGAAGCGAACGTTTTCCAGAACCAGCACGGAGCCTTCGGCCAAGTCTGCCGCGGCCTTGCGAGCGGATTCGCCCACAACATCCTCGGCGACTGTTACGTCAAAGTCTGCAAGTTCGTTCAAGCGCTGTGCTGCAGGTGCGATCGAGTACTTCGCATCAACCTGCCCCTTAGGGCGGCCCAGGTGCGCCATCACGATGACTTTTGCACCCGCTTCAACCAGCTTGGAGATGACCGGCAAGGATGCGCGTACGCGGCCGTCATCGGTCACAGTTGCACCGTCGAGCGGCACGTTCAGGTCGCTTCGGACCAGAACGTGCCGTCCGCGGACACCGTTGTCAGCGATCAATTCGTCAATAGTGTGAGAAGACATATCTCTAGGTTATCGACTAGAGGCTTGATCCCACGAATCCAACGAGGTCAACAAGTCGCGAGGAGTAGCCCCACTCGTTGTCGTACCACGAAACAACCTTCACGCTGTTGCCCATAACGGTGGTCAGACCGGAGTCGAAGATCGACGAGTTAGGGTTGGTGACGATGTCCGAGGAAACCAGTGGATCGGTCGAGTATTCCAGAACGTCCTTCAGCGGACCTTCGGAAGCGGCCTTCTCGAATGCAGCGTTGATTTCCTCAGCGGTTGCGGTGCGAGCCAGGTTGACGGTCAGGTCGGTTGCCGAACCGGTTGGAACTGGCACGCGCATTGCGTAACCGTGCAGCTTGCCCTTGAGCTCCGGCAGTACGACGCCGATGGCCTTGGCAGCACCGGTCGAGGTAGGGATCAGGTTCAGTGCAGCGGCACGTGCACGACGTGGGTCGCTGTGTGGAGCATCCTGCAGGCGCTGGTCAGCGGTGTATGCGTGGATGGTGGTCATCAGGCCGTCAACAATGCCGAACTCGTCGTTCAGGACCTTGGCCAGTGGAGCCAAGCAGTTGGTGGTGCATGATGCGTTGGAGATGATGTTGTGGTTTGCAGGATCGTACTTGTCCTGGTTAACACCCATCACGATGGTGATGTCTTCATCGGTAGCTGGAGCCGAGATGATGACCTTCTTGGCACCGGCTGCAATGTGCTTCTTGGCGTCTACAGCCTTGGTGAAGAAGCCGGTCGATTCGATGACGACATCGACCTTCAGTTCACCCCATGGAAGGTTTGCTGGATCGCGCTCGGAAAGAACCTTGATGCGACGTTCACCGACGACGATGGTGTCACCATCTACGGATACTGCCTCGCCCACTGGGCCGAGAACAGAGTCAAACTTCACCAGGTGAGCAAGCGAATCGATTGAACCAAGGTCGTTGACGGCGACAATTTCGATGTCTGCCTTGTGGGCCAATACTGCACGCAGGAAGTTGCGTCCGATGCGACCGAAACCATTGATACCAACACGAGTTGTCACGTGACTATCTCCTCTAAACGGGATGATTGTGCCACGACCGTTCACAGACGGAAGTGGCCTTCTTTAAGAGGACACTCCGTTGTGCCGTGCTTGCGGATCCCAGCAGAAGCTGGAATCCGCAACACACTAGAAACATACTACGCTATATCAGCGGAGAATGTGAGCTAACTTACCAGGTAAGTATTACTTGCCTGGAACGATCAGCGATGCTGCACCGTTGCGTGCGGCTTCGAAACGAGCCTGGACATCTGCCCAGTTCACGATGTTCCAGAAGGCCTTGACGTAGTCTGCCTTGACGTTGACGTAGTCCAGGTAGAAGGCGTGCTCCCACATGTCCAGCATCAGCAGCGGGGTGGTTGCCACTGGGATGTTGCCCTGCTGATCGTACAGCTGCTCGATGACCAGCTGGCCGCCCAGTGCGTCGTAGGCCAGGATTGCCCAGCCCGAGCCCTGCAGGCTCATGGCAGCAGCAGTGAAGTGGCCGCGGAATGCGTCGAACGAACCGAAGAAGTCGTCAATGGCAGCTGCCAGCTCGCCCTCAGGCTTGTCGCCGCCTTCTGGGGACAGGTTGTTCCAGAAGATCGAGTGGTTGGTGTGGCCGCCCAGGTGGAAAGCCAAGTCCTTGGACAGCTTCGGGATGTTGCCGAATTCGCCCTTTTCGCGAGCTTCAGCCAACTGCTCCAGTGCCGAGTTTGCGCCTGCAACGTAGGTTGCGTGGTGCTTGGAGTGGTGCAGTTCCATGATGCGAGCCGAAATGTTCGGCTCCAGTGCGGCGTAGTCGTACTGCAGTTCTGGCAGTGAATAAACAGCCATGATTCTCCTCAATCTTCTCAATTGGTTGAATCTCCACGGGAGGGCTCCCGCGGGGACATTTTTAGTGTTCCAGTTCTTCTCCTGGAACGCTGGACTCCGTACCTGGTATTCCCAGATCGCTCGCCTTTTTATCCGCCATAGCCAAGAGGCGGCGAATTCGGCCAGCGATGGCGTCCTTGGTCATTGGCGGTTCGGCCATGCGGCCGAGCTCATCCAAGGAGGCTTGCTTGTGCTCCAGGCGCAGCAGCCCCGCATAGCGCAGGTGCTCTGGAACCTCGTCGCCCAAGATTCCCAGCGCACGCTCGACGCGCGCCCCGGCAGCGACCGCCGCCTGGGCACTGCGCCGCAGGTTGGCGTCGTCGAAGTTCGCCAGGCGGTTGGCGGTGGCGCGCACTTCCTTGCGCATGCGGCGTTCTTCCCAGACCATCAGCGCATCGTGGGCGCCCATGCGGGTGAGCAGCTGGGCGATGGCATCGCCATCACGGATCACTACGCGGTCAACGCCGCGCACCTCGCGGGCCTTGACCGTTAGACCCAGGCGGCGAGCCGCACCGACCAGGGCCAAGGCGGCTTCTGGTCCAGGGCAGGTAATTTCCAATGCGGAACTGCGTCCGGGTTCGGTCAGCGAACCATGGGACAGGAATGCGCCACGCCATACCGCTTCGGCGTCGGCGGTGGAACCGTTGACGATGACCGAGGGCAGGCCGCGTACCGGCCTACCGCGCTGATCAAGCAGGCCAGTCTGGCGGGCCAGTACTTCTCCATCCTTGGACACGCGCACGATGTAGCGGCTCCCCTTGCGGATGCCAGAACCGGAAACCATTACGATCTCGGCATCGTGCCCGTACAGCTCGCCAATAGCGATCTTCAACCGCCGGGCGGTTGCTGCCAGATCCACTTCTGCTTCGATGACAATTCGTCCGGAGACAATATGCAGTCCGCCGCTGAAGCGCAGCATGGTCGAAACCTCGGCCTTGCGGACCGACGGCTTGCGAATCTCTACCCGCGACAGCTCGTCTTTGACGGAAGCCGTCAATGCCATGAATCAAACTCCCTTACTTGGATCTTCCTAAGATCCGATCGCGGTAAACACCTCATGATAGGCCGCCGCTAGTCGCAACGGGTCGTGCACGGCACGACCGTCAGATACTCCTACTGTACTAAAAAAGACCCGCGCGCCGAGTTTTTGCGCTGCCAGCTCAAATCGCTCTTTGTTACGAATCTTGGATTCGTCGGCGATAATCGCATCGAACTTGATCTCGGGTGCGTAGCGGACCAGCACCTCCAAGTGCGCGGCGGCATCCATCCCGGCGGTCTCGGCGGTGTCGAAGGCCAGATTCATGGTCAGCAGCTTCTTGGCCGTTGTCGATGCCAGAGCTTGGCGCATGTCTGGCAGCAGCAGATGCGGCAGCACCGAGGTGTACCAGGATCCGGGACCAAGAATCACCCAGTCCGCCAGATCGATAGATTCCAGCGCTTCGGAGCAGGCCGGCGCATTGGATGGTTCCAGATAGACATTGGTGACCAGTCCGCCAGAACCGGCGCGGGCCAGCTTGGCCTGCCCATCGATGCGGCGGCGCACCAAGGTGTCGTTCACCGGATCCGATTCGAGTACCTCGCCATGGATGGACAACGGAACGGTGCTCATCGGCAGGACCTGGCCGCGGGCGCCGAGCAGCGCCCCGGCCCAGCGCAGTCCAGCTACCGGGTTGTCGAGCAACTCCCAGAGAGCAAGGATCAGCAGGTTGCCAACGGCATGGCCGTTCAAGGGCTCTTCGATGTTTTCGGTCGATTCGAAGCGGTACTGCATGACATCGCGCCAGGTCCGACCCCAGTCGTTGTCATCGCACAGCGCAGCCAAGGCCATGCGCAAGTCGCCCGGGGGCAGCACATCGAACGAGCCCCGAAGGCGCCCGGAGCTGCCGCCGTCATCGGCCACCGTAACGATGGCGGTGAGGTCGGTAGTCAGGCGGCGCAGGGCAGAAAGCGAGGAGGACAAGCCATGTCCCCCGCCCAAGGCAACCACCGATGGGTTGCGGTAATCATCGCTTCGCGTCAGTCCCTGGATCGGGATTGGACCTGTGGCAAAGGCCATGGCTCCTACTCACGCCCCAGATCTCGGTGGCTGATGTTCACCCGTACGTTCGGGAACTGTGCCAGCCGCCGGCCCAGCTCGATGGTGGTTGCCACCGAACGGTGCTTGCCGCCGGTGCAGCCCACCGCGATGGTCGCGTAATGCTTGTTCTCGCGGCGGTAGCCCTCGAAGACTGGTTCAAGCGCCTTGAGGTAGTTCGTGATGAACTCGCTGGTGCCTTCCTGGCTGAGGACATAGTCCGAGACTTCCTTGTCCTTGCCCGTCTGCGGGCGCAGTTCAGGAACCCAGTGGGGGTTGGGAATGAAGCGGACGTCTGCCACGTAGTTGGCGTCTGCCGGCAGGCCGTACTTGAAGCCGAAGCTCATGACGTTGATGCGCAGGATGATCGGCCCGGATTCGCTGAACAGCTCATTGACTGCACGCGCCAGGTCGTGCACCGACATGGTAGTGGAGTCCAGGATGATTTCGGCGGCTTCGCGCAATTGGTCGGTGATTCCACGTTCGCGCTTGATGCCGTCGACGATGCGGCCGTCGTTCTGCAGCGGGTGCGGCCGGCGTCCCTGCTCGAAGCGGCGAATCAGCACCTCGTCGCTGGCATCCAGGTAGACCAGCCGGAATTTCACTCCGCTGGCCGTCAGGTTCGCCAACGCGTCGCGGATCTCCGGGAACATTTCCTTGGAGCGCACGTCCATCACGACAGCCATCTTCGGAATGGAACCCTGCGAGCGGCTCATCATCTCGGTCAGGGGTCCGAGCATGGCCGGTGGAAGGTTCTCCACCACGTACCAGCCCTGGTCTTCCAGAGCATGCGCGACGGTGGTGCGACCGGCACCTGACATGCCTGTCACGATCACGAGTTCGGACTCAGGGGGTTTTACTGCTTCATACTCAGCGGTCATATCACAAGGCTAGTCGACAATTTCGCCGGTAGTCATATTCACACCGGTTAATGAAGCGTCTTCTAGGGACTCTTTGATGGAAGTAGCAAGTTTTTCACCGACGCCGGGCACTTCCATCAGTTCGGCGACGCTTGCGGCCCGGATCTTCTTCATCGACCCGAAGTGCTTGCGCAGGGCGGCCTGCTTGGCCTTGCCCAGGCCCGGGATGGCATCCAGATCGGAAGCGATCATCGATTTGGCCCGCTTGGCCCGATGGAAGGTGATCGCGAAACGGTGGGCCTCGTCACGAAGCCGCTGGACCAGATACAGCGAGGCGGAAGCTCGCGGCAGGATCACCGGGAACGGATCATCCGGCAGCCACAGTTCCTCCAGGCGCTTGGCCAGGCCGACGACGGGAATATCATCGATTCCCAGATCGTCCATGGCCTTTTGCGCGGCGGCCACCTGCGGCGGGCCGCCATCGACGACCACCAGGGAAGGCGGGTAGGAGAATTTCTTCTTTTCCTGCTCGCCGGTGGCTTCATCCACTTCCCCGGTGGCGAAGCTCGTCGGGTCGACCTTTTCCTTCAGGTAGCGGCTGAAGCGGCGGTAGATCACGTCGTACATGCTGGCGGTATCGTCGCGTGCGGCGTCCCCGGTGATGGAGAACTTGCGGTACTCGCTCTTCTTCGGAAGACCGTCCTCGAAGACCACCATGGAAGCGACCACGTTAGTTCCCTGGGTATGCGACGCGTCATAGCATTCGATGCGCAGCAGCGCCTGCTCTGCTCCCAGGGCATCCTGCAGTTCCTGCATGGCCAGCGATCGCGTGGTGATATCGCCTGCGCGCTTCGATTTGTGCAGACGCAGCGCTTGTTCCGCGTTCTCCACAACGGTGGTTGCCAACGCCGCTTTATCGCCTCGCTGGGCGACGCGCAGGGAGACCTTGGATCCGCGCAGCTCGGTAAGCCAGGTGGTGACATCCTCGATGTCTTCAGGCAGTGCCGGAACCAGGATTTCCTTGGGAATCCGGTCTGCGTGATCGGCGTAAATCTGGGTGAGCAGCTGCTCGACGAATTCTGCGTCGGTGGTATCTGCGACCTTTTCAACGACCCAGCCGCGCTGCGAGCGGATGCGGCCGTCGCGGACATGGAAGACCTGCACGGCGGCTTCCAGCTCATCGCCATGGATGCCGAAGATGTCGGCTTCGGTCCGGTCGTCAAGGACCACTGCGTTGCGTTCGAAGACCCGGTTCAAGGCAGCGATGTCATCGCGATAGCGGGCGGCCTTCTCGTATTCGAGCTCCGCGACGGCTTCCTGCATCTTCACGGTCAGCGCCTTGGTGAACTTGGTCGCCTCGCCGCCCATGAAGGTGCAGAGGTCATCGGCCAGTTGGCGATGGTCTTCCTCGCTGATCCGTCCGACGCAGGGAGCTGAGCACTTGTCGATGTAGCCCAAGAGGCACGGACGGCCCGAGGCTTCGGCACGCTTGAACACGCCGGGTGCGCAGCTGCGCACGGGAAAGACCCGCAGCAGCGTATCGAGGGTTTCGCGGATGGCCTTGGCCGGATAGAACGGGCCGAAATATTTCACGCCCTTGCGCTTGTCACCGCGCATCACCAGGGCGCGCGGGTACTTCTCATTGAGCGTGACAGCCAGGTACGGGTAGGTCTTGTCGTCGCGGAAAACGATATTGAACCGGGGGTTGTATTCCTTGATCCAGGAATACTCCAGCTGCAGCGCTTCCAGCTCGGACCCCACCACGGTCCATTCCACAGACCCGGCGGTGAAGACCATCGCCCGGGTTTTGGGCGTGAGCCGATCTGGGTTGGCGAAGTATGAGGTCAAGCGGTTGCGCAGGACCTTGGCTTTGCCGACGTAGATGACCCGGCCGTGTTCGTCGCGGAAACGGTACACGCCCGGTTTCGTGGGGATGTCCGAGGTCTTCGGACGGTAGCTTGCCGGATCAGCCATGGCCTATTTCGCGTCCGGCGGCAGCTGGTTGTAGGAATCGACGCGTTCCTGGCCGGACAGTTCGGCGATCGCATCCACTATCCGGTCTGTGGCCTGGCGGCGCTGCGGCAACGGGTGCTTGCGTCCCAGCTGGTCGAAGTACAGCGGCTCGCCATAGTGGATCTGGAATTTGGCGGGCTTGAAGCCCTTGGAGCCAGCAGGCTGCAACTTCTCCGTGCCGATCAGCCCGACCGGGACCACTGGCACACCGGTGGTCAGCGCCAGCCAGCCCACGCCGGTGCGTCCCCGGTAAAGCTTGCCGTCGCGCGAACGGGTGCCTTCCGGGTAGATTCCGATGCCTGAGCCGCCCTCGATGATTTCCACCAGCGAGTCGAGCGCCGCCACGGAGGCCGCCTGCTCGCCACGCTGCACCGGGATGGATCCCACGGATTCGAAGAAGGTTTTCATCATCTTGCCCTTCAGGCCAGGAGTGGTGAAGTATTCAGCCTTCGCGAAGAACGCCACGTCGCGCGGGGTCAGCGCCTGGATGATCAGGGAGTCGAAAAAAGACAGGTGGTTGGAGGCGACAATGAAGCCGCCTTCTTTCGGGACGTTCTCCAGCCCGGTCACTTCCGCACGGCAGACGCCGTGGATGATGCCCCGAATCGACGAACGGGTCATGGTGTAGATGCTCATCTACTTTGCACCTTCCTGCATGAAGTCTTCGTCGAAGTTAATGGTGTTTGCCCGTTCCGCGCCGAGCAGCAGCACGGCCAGATCCCGGGCGGTCACGGCTATGGCGTCCGCCTGCTGCAGTTCATCGCCCTGGGCAAAGCCCCAGGCGACACCGATGGATGCCACCGAATTCTCGCGGGCGGCATCCCAATCGTAGTGACGGTCCCCCACCACGACGCTGCGCTCCGGGTCCAGCTGGCCGTGTTCCAAAGCCTTGGCGACGATGTGCGTCTTGCTCGAACCCATGCTCCCGTGTTCATCCGCATTGCCGTGAATCGCGTCGAGATGCTCATCCAGCCCTTTTCGGGCGATGAGCTGGCGCGCGATGTTGATCGGCTTGGCCGTGGTCACCGCGACGTGGATCCCGGCCGATCGCAATGCGTCCAAAAGCGGCACCATGCCCGGGTAGATCACCGATTCGGCCATGCCCGTATCCGCATACCGGGCGCGGTAGGCGGCAATGATGGAGCCGATGTTATCGTCGGTGACCCCGTCGAGCGTACGCAAGCCGATTTGCAGGGGCGGGCCCACCAGCGCCTCGACCCGGGCTTCGCCCGGATCGGCCAAACCATGGGAGGTCACCGCGTGGCGGATACCCGAAGTGATGGCACCGGCAGGGTCCACGAGGGTCCCATCCAGATCAAAGAGCACACTTGTTACCGACATATTCACCTAGCCATCTTCCCATGAAGCGGACGCGGGTTAGCAATCCATAACTGAAATTGCATATGTCGAACATTCTCTGCGAGGCATTACAGGATCTCGGCGAGGAACTTTCCGGTGTGCGAATCGGCCACCTTGGCCACCTTCTCCGGGGTGCCAGTGGCCAAAATCGTGCCACCGCCCGAACCGCCTTCCGGACCCAAGTCGATCACCCAGTCCGCCGACTTGATCACATCCAGGTTGTGCTCGATGGTCAGCACGGTATTGCCCTTGTCGACCAGCCCCTGCAGCACCTTGAGCAGCTTGCGGATATCTTCGAAGTGCAGGCCGGTGGTCGGCTCATCCAGGACGTAGATCGAGCGGCCATTGGACCGCTTCTGCAGCTCGGCAGCGAGCTTCACGCGCTGGGCTTCGCCGCCCGAGAGCGTGGTGGCCGGCTGCCCCAGGCGCACATAGCCCAGGCCCACGTCCACGAGCGTGCGCAGGTGGCGGGCGATCGGGGTGAATGCGCTGAAGAATTCGGCGCCTTCGGCAATCGGCATGTCCAGCACGTCGGCAATGTTCTTGCCCTTGTACAGCACCTGCAGGGTCTCGCGGTTGTAGCGGGCACCATGGCAGACCTCGCACGGCACATACACGTCGGGAAGGAAGTTCATCTCGATCTTCAGCGTGCCGTCGCCCGAGCAGGCCTCGCAGCGCCCGCCCTTGACGTTGAAGGAGAAGCGGCCCGGCTGGTATCCGCGCAGCTTCGCCTCATTGGTCTCTGCGAACAGCTTGCGGATGTGGTCGAAAACGCCCGTGTAGGTGGCAGGGTTCGATCGCGGGGTACGGCCGATCGGCGATTGGTCCACGTGGACCACCTTGTCCAGGTGCTCCAGGCCCTGTACACGGGTGTGCCGGCCCGGCACCTGCTTGGCACCATTGAGCTTATTGGCCAGCACCTTGTAGAGGATGTCGTTGACCAGGGTGGACTTGCCCGATCCGGACACGCCGGTCACCGCGGTCAGCACGCCCAGGGGGAATTCGACCGAGATGTTCTGCAGATTGTTCTCGCTGGCTCCGACCACCTTGAGCTTGCGGTCCTTGTCGACCTTGCGGCGCTTGGCTGGGATGTCGATCTGCTTGCGGCCCGAAAGGTAGTCGCCGGTCAGCGACTTGGTGTTCTGCTTCAGGTCTTCCAGGGAACCGGAATGCACCACTTCGCCACCGTGCTCGCCGGCGCCCGGGCCGATGTCCACGATCCAGTCGGCTTCGGCGATGGTGTCCTCGTCGTGCTCCACCACGATCAGCGTGTTGCCCAGCGAACGCAGGTGCAGCAGGGTGTCGATCAGCCGGCGGTTGTCGCGCTGGTGCAGGCCGATGGACGGCTCGTCGAGCACGTAGAGCACGCCCACCAGGCCGGAGCCGATCTGAGTGGCCAGGCGGATGCGCTGCGCCTCGCCGCCAGACAGGGTGCCGGCGGCGCGTTCCAGGGTCAGGTATTCCAGCCCGACGTCCAGCAGGAACTTCATGCGCGCGTCGATTTCCTTGAGCACCTGCGCGGCGATTTGCGCCTCGCGTGCGCTGAGCTCGATCGAGGAGAGGAATTCCGCGGCACTGCGCAGGTCCATGGCGGAGACCTCGGCGATGGAGCGCCCGCCCACCAGGACCGAGAGCGATGCCGGGTTCAGTCGCGCGCCGCCGCAGGTAGGGCACGGGATCTGGCGCATGTACTGCTCGTAGCGGTCGCGCGCGTGGTCGGATTCGGTCTCCTGGTGCTTGCGGTGCACATAGGAGATGACGCCCTCGAAGCCGGTGGAGTACTTGCGTTCGCGGCCGAAGCGGTTCTTGTACTGCACGACCACCTTGTGGTCCTTGCCGTTGAGGATCGCTTCGCGGGCGGCGGCCGGCAGGTCCTGCCAGCGGGTGTCCATGGTGAAGCCGAGCTCATTGCCCAGGCCCTCGATCAGCCGGTTCCAGTATTCGGTGGTGGCCTTGCCCAGCGACCATGGGGCGATCGCGCCCTCGGCCAGGGTGACCTCGGTGTCCGGTACGATCAGGTGCTCGTCGACTTCCAGCTTGGTGCCGATGCCGGAGCAGGCCGAGCAGGCACCGAACGGGTTATTGAAGGAGAATGTGCGCGGTTCGATCTCATCGATGGCCAGCGGGTGCTCATTGGGGCAGGCCAGGTTCTCGGAGAACGCGCGCACGCGCTTGGGGTCATCCGCGTCCAGGTCGACGAAGTCGGCCAGCACGCGGCCTTCGGCAATGCCCAGGGCGGTTTCGATGGAGTCGGTCAGGCGCTGGCGGGCGTCTTCCTTGATGGCCAGGCGGTCCACCACCACCTCGATGGTGTGCTTGACCTGCTTGGCCAGCTTTGGCGGATCGTTCAGCTGGATGGTTTCACCGTCCACCCGGGCACGGGCGAAGCCCTTGGAGGAAAGCTCGGCGAACAGGTCGACGAATTCGCCCTTGCGCGAGCGCACCACCGGGGCGAGGATCTGGAAACGGGTCTTCTCCGGAAGCTCCATCAGCTGGTCGACGATCTGCTGCGGCGTCTGCTTGGAGATCGGTTCGTGGCAGATCGGGCAATGCGCACGGCCCACACGCGCCCAGAGCAGGCGCATGTAGTCGTACACTTCGGTAATCGTGCCCACGGTGGAGCGCGGGTTGCGGCTGGTCGACTTCTGGTCGATGGACACCGCTGGCGACAGGCCCTCGATGAAATCCACATCCGGCTTGTCCACCTGGCCGAGGAACATGCGGGCGTAGGCTGAGAGCGATTCGACGTAGCGGCGCTGGCCTTCGGCGAAGATGGTGTCGAAGGCCAGGGAGGACTTGCCCGAACCGGACAGGCCAGTGAAGACGATCATCGCGTCACGCGGCAGATCAATGTCCACGTTCTTCAGGTTGTGCTCGCGGGCCCCCTTGACGACCAGGCGAGTCAGATCTGTTCTTTTGCTCTCTGCAGTAATAGCCACGAAGCAATACTAATCGAAAACTGCTTCGAATACATGTACGAATGGATGCAACTCACAGTTAAATCAGGAAACCGCTGATCCGGCGCTCGGAGAGCGCGCCAGGCCACCGCCCAAACAAGTCCAAGCGCTGGACTGCCAACAAGGTACTGCCCGCGAATGACTGCTGGGCTGTTCGCTCGCGGACAGTCCGCCGCCTCCATTCGGCACCCCAAGCACAGCGCCGTGGACTCTACTTATCGACGGATTCCGGGGCTGGATCGGTGGCAGACGGCATGGTGTAAGCGGTCAAGCCCTTTTCGCCTTCCAGGACCACGGTGGCGCCTTCCTGGTAGCCGGCCCGCTGGAATTCGGCGAACAACGGCAATTGATCGCTCTTTTTGCGAGTGTCGCGGTCGCAGGACTGGACTGTCGTTGCCGGCAACAGGTTCGCGGTGTCCTTGTCATTGCCCGAGCGTTGCACGTCGACACCTTCAAGTTCCATGGTGCACAACACGGTCTGCCCCAACCCTTGCTCGATGCCGACGGCTTTCCCGCTGTCGATGTCGACGACCTGCGCGCCTTCGGCTAGCGGCAAGACCACTGACTTGTCACCGGCCAGGAATTGCTGCTGCAAGCGCAGTTTCTTCACCAGTTCATTGTCGGCCATATCCGGCATGGGGAAGCTCCACTTTTTCTTGCCGCTGTGGACATCGATGCCGACGAAATTTCCCTCGAAGTTCTTGATGCCGCCGAGCTTGGCAGTGCCATCATCTTGGGCATTGACCTCGGCAGTACCGGAATTGATCTGGCAGGTCACCAGGGTGCTATCGGTGTGAACGCCGTACAGATCGAGGATGCCCAAGCAGGAGTAATCCGCGCCGGGCAACGACCAACGGCCATCGCCGGTCTGCGGGTCAAGCCCCACCAGCATGGAATCCGTTGCCATATCCCACTCGAAATCCCCCCCCGCCGAGTTCAAACTGGTAGAAGGTGCGATTGCCGGAGCCCACCAATGTACTTTGTTCCCCGTCGAAGGTCTCCCAAGCCCAGCCTCCGCCCGTGGAGTAGTGCTCATCGTAGATTTCTTCGTAGTCCTTGCTCCACGCCAGAGCTCCCTCATGGGCATAGCTCAGGACCGATCTGCCGGATTCCTGGTTGCTGGAGATGGAAAGCCCTTCACCGAGGTAGTAGTCCCCGAGATTTTTCTTCGGATCAGGCATTTCGCTGGCCTTCTTTGCCTTCTTCCAGCTATTCGAATGCCAGTCGTAGTAGTAGTCGGCAATGTTCCCTCCGGTGTCGGGGCTGGCCGCGATCGTGCACCAGCTGTTGTCGCATTCAGTGGGGCGATCGATGTTGTAGAGGGATCCCGGATCCTTGGATACCCGCTGCCCGGTTTTCAGGTCGAGCACCGCGGGCCGCACCTTATCCTTCTCCACCAGCTGCAGCAGTGACACGTATTTCTTGCCATTGTTTTCCACCACGCTGACCTCGAAGGCAATGCCGGATGGCGTGTTGCCGACTCCGGACTTCTCCTTCCAGATTTCTACTCCGGTGGCCAGGTCCCGGGCTACGAGATAGGGAGTCTTGCCGTCCAGCGTGTAGGCGAGCACGATACTCTCAGCCTCGTCGACGTGGGCTTCGGAGAGCAGTTTGTCCTTGCTCGTCCATGCGGCCTGCACTTGTTCCTGCCCCAGATCCCGCACGGGCTGTTCGGTCTCAGTGGCGGAGCATGCGGCTAGCGTGCCCAAGAGCAAGGTGGCCCCGAGGGCGGCAGCCAGCTGTCGGTGGCGGTTCGTGGTGCGCAATGCTTTCATGGGCGGACTCCCAATTGTCTTGTTCTCATTCTCAGGTGCTGACGCGTGATGTGCGTTGTGTTGCGTGCAGTCGACCAGAATCGCTGCTGGGATGCGGTCGATGCGGACGTGTTATTGGGGCAGCGAGCTGAAAGCTGCCCTGAGGTACTTCACAGCGGTGTCCTCATCCACCGACCATTGCTGCGAGATCCGCGCCAGGTCTGCGGCGGCATCGCTGACTTCCTGCTCGGCCCGGTCCTCGGCGGCCTGGATGACCGTGCCGTGGCGTCCGCGGGTGACGACCGCGCCCTGGAGTTCGAGCTCCTTGTACGCCTTGGCCACGGTATTGACCGCCAAACCTAGGGTGCCGGCGAGCGCGCGCACCGAGGGAAGCTTGGTGCCCGGAGCAAGCTTGCCCTCGGCCACTGCCGTCAGGATTTGCTCGCGGACTTGCTGGTACGGGGCCACCGTGGACTCCGTGTCCACGCGCAGGAAGGGCAACTCGGTCATACGATGTTCCGTTTCGTCGTGTGCTTCATGTCTCTCGAGCCTATCGTGTGGCGGACCGGTTTCACCGTAGTCTGGAGGAATGAATGAACTACAGCTAGATGACTTCAGTGTTCGCTGGATTTCGGTTTCGGACATGTCCAACAACGTGTACGTCGTGACCGACAAGGCCAGCGGGCAGCAAATATTGATCGACGCCGCGGATGACTTCCCGGCCATCCAGGACTTGCTGGCAGCGGCTGCGGCCGACACGCCGAAGGGCGAAGTGCAGGTCACCACGATCGCCACGACCCATCAGCACTGGGACCACGTGCGCGCCCTGTCCGACGCGGTGGCCGCCTACCCGGTCCCTACCTATGCGGGGGCCGATGATGTCGCCGGCATCCTGGAGGAATCCGGAGTGCAGGTGGCGCACCCGCTCTCCCATGGCGATCAAATCCAGTTGGGCGAGGTCACGCTCGAAGCAATCCACCTGCGTGGCCACACCCCTGGCTCCATTGCATTCGCGCTGGCGGATTCTTCAGGACAGCACATCGTCCTCACTGGGGACAGTCTTTTCCCCGGAGGCGTAGGGAACACTTGGAAGGATCCAGAGCGTTTCGCGTCGCTTTATGCCGATGTCACTTCCCGGATCTTCGACCGGTTCCCGGATTCGACCGTGATCCTTCCGGGCCATGGTGATGGCACCACGCTGGGCGCCGAACGCCCCTCCCTGCCCGAATGGCTGGAGCGCGGCTGGTAGGAGCTTGCAGCAGCTGCCACCGGCTATTTAGTCGGCGGCAGCTCCTGGTAGTACAACAGCATCTGCCAGTCGCTTCCCGGTAAGTTGTTGTCGAACCCGTGGTGTTCGTAGAAGCGCCGAGTTGCAGTGTCGTCCTCGTCCACGTTGATATGCAGTTCCAGGCTTCCGCGCAGCGCCAGTCCCTGCAGCAGGCGGTCGATGAGGGCCGACCCGATGCCCCGGCCACGCAATACGGGTTGGACGTAAAGTTCGTCTAGCACGGCCAGCGGCCCATCGAAGTAAAATGTGGGTCGCAGCGTGACCAGCGCATGCCCGACCAAGCCATGTCCATTCCCCGCGACGATGGCGAAACACTGGTCTCCTGCCAGCATGACTTCCAAGCGCCGTGCAACCACCACAACAGGTGGGCATGGCGAATCGAATTCCCGATTGAAGTCCGCTTGCAAGCGGGCCAGGTTCAGGCTGTGCTCCGGTCCCGCAAGAAAGGCATCGTACGCGTGCATGCAGAAAGTATGCTCCGTTTGGCTCCTCGGACGCCAGAGCCTGCAGCCCCGCAACGTCCCGGATGAGCGGTGTCAGCCGAGCTTGTGGCCAACCATGAAGATCCGGCGGAACGGGAAATTCGTCAAGATGGTTCCGTCCTGCGAGGTGAATGAAGGGTAGTGGACGGAAACTTCGGCACGGTAGTCGTTCTCGAACTCTAGGTAGTCTTCCTGTCCCAGCGCGTGCCGAACGGGCAGCAACGCGGTACCGCGAACCCAGTTCAGGATCGGGTCCTCGCCTGCGAGCAGCTGATGGTAGGTGGTTTCCCAGACATTGGCCTGGAACCCCGCGTCCAGGAAGATCCGCTGGTATTCATCCGGCTCGCCGACCACGTCGTCATGGCGCAGCACCCCTGCCAGCTTGCCGGACCACTTCGGGCTGTCGGCGACTGCGCGCATTACCGCATGCGAAGGTGAACCGAAATTGCCCGGGACCTGGATGGCGACGTTCGCGCCGGGCTTCAGCTTGACCAGCCACCGGGCCAGCAGCTCGCGATGCCCCGGCAGCCACTGCAGCATGGCGTTGGAGAACAGCAGGTCCGTATCGGCATCAGGGATCCACTGCGTGGCGTCGGCGAGCGCGAAGCCCAGATTCTCCTCGTGCTCGCTCTGCGAAGCCCGCGCGATCATCTCGGGCGAGGAATCCAGACCGGTGACCTGCGCCTGCGGCCAGCGCCGGGCCAGCAGCCGGGTCATATTTCCCGGGCCGCAGCCCAGATCGATGATCTTCGACGCCTCGACCCCTGCCAGTTGTCCCAGCAAATCTTTGTATGGGCGGCCGCGGTAGTCGGAGAATTCAGTGTATTTCGTCGGATCCCATTTCATGTTCCTGAGCCTAAACCCGAGGCGCAGGCAACATCCAGCCCCCAGTCGTAGTTCTCAACCGATAGGCTAGGAACATCATGTTGCTCACCGATTATCTGCCAGCAGACACCAAGAACGTATCCGACGACGAAATCTACGAGGCTTTCGGCCAGTGGGTGGCGACGCGCGGCATCAGCCTCTACCCCGCACAGGACGAAGCGTCGATGGCGCTGGCCGGCGGCAACAACGTCATCCTGGCCACCCCCACCGGGTCGGGGAAGTCCATGGTTGCCATCGCTGCGCACTTCTATGCCATGGCCCGAGACCAGATCAGCTTCTACACTGCGCCCATCAAGGCCCTGGTCTCCGAGAAGTTCTTCGACTTGTGCAAGATCTTCGGCGCGGAGAACGTCGGCATGGTCACCGGCGACTCCTCGGTGAACGCCGACGCCCCGATCATCTGCTGCACCGCCGAGATCCTGGCCAACATCGCCCTGCGCGAAGGCTCCAAGGCCGACGTGGGCTGCGTGATCATGGACGAATTCCACTTCTACGCCGACCCGCAGCGCGGCTGGGCCTGGCAGGTGCCGCTGATCGAGCTGCCGCAGGCGCAGTTCCTGCTGATGAGCGCCACCCTGGGCGACGTCACCCGTTTCGAGAAGGAACTCGAAGAACGCACCGGCAAGACCACGGTCACGGTCGCGCACACCGAGCGTCCGATCCCATTGCACTTCTACTACTCCATGGACCCGGTGCAGGAAGCCGTGGAGGAACTGATCAAGACCAAGCAAGTCCCGATCTACATCGTGCACTTCTCCCAGCTCGATGCCATCGACCGTGCCACCGGGCTGATGAGCGTGAATGTGGCCACGCGCGAGGAGAAGGAAAAGATCTCCGAAATGATCGGCGGCTTCCGCTTCGCCGCAGGATTCGGCAAGACGCTGAACCGCCTGGTCCGCCACGGCATTGGCATCCACCACGCCGGCATGCTGCCCAAGTACCGCCGTCTGGTCGAACAACTGGCCCAGGCAGGCCTGCTCAAGGTCATCTGCGGCACCGACACCCTGGGCGTGGGCATCAACGTGCCGATCCGCACCGTGGTGATCACCGCCCTGTCCAAATTCGACGGCACCCGCACCCGCATCGTCAATGCCCGCGAATTTCACCAGATTGCCGGCCGCGCCGGACGCGCCGGGTTCGATACTGCAGGCACCGTGCTGGTGCAGGCCCCGGAGCATGCGATCGAGAACCACAAGGCCATGGAAAAGGCCCTGAAGAAGCATGGCGAGGGCTCGTCCAAGCTCAAGCAGATCCCGAAGAAGAAGCCGCCGCAGAACTTCGTGACCTGGGGCGAGAAGACTTTCGAGAAGATCGTCGAGGCCGCCCCCGAAACGCTGAAGTCCTCCTTCCAGGTCTCGCACTCGATGCTGCTGAACCTGCTGGAACGCGAGGATAATGCGTTCGAGGCCGCTGTGCGCCTGCTCAGCGAGAACCATGAAACCCCGGCCGCGCAGCGCAAGCTCAAGAAGCGCGCCATCGGCATCCTGCGAGAACTGATCGCCACCGAGGTGGTGGTGCGCCGCGAGCAGCCCGACGAATACGGCAACTGTTATGAGCTGACCGTGCACCTGCAGCAGAACTTCGCGCTGAACCAGCCGCTCTCGCCCTTCGCGCTGGCCGCCCTGGACCTGCTGGACCCGGATTCCGCCAGCTACGCGCTGGATGTCGTTTCGGTGATCGAGGCGACCTTGGAAAAGCCGCGCCAGGTGCTCTCCGGCCAGGAGAAGAAGGCCCGCGGCGAGGCCATTGCCGCGATGAAGGCCGACGGAATGGACTACAACGACCGCATGAACGCGCTGGATGAGGTCACCTACCCGATGCCGCTGGCTGAGAAGCTGGAGAACGCGTTCGAGCAGTACCGCTCCGGCGCGCCGTGGCTGGCCGATTTCGAGCTGGCACCCAAGTCGATCGTCCGCGACATGTACGAACGCGCCATGGGCTTCTCCGATTTCGTCCAGTACTACCAACTGGCCCGCTCCGAGGGCGTGCTGCTGCGCTACCTCACCGACGCCTACAAGGCCCTGCGCCAGACCGTCCCGCAGGATGCACTGCGCGAGGATCTCGAAGACCTCATCGAGTGGCTCGGCGAGATGATCCGCCAGATCGACTCCTCGCTGCTCGATGAGTGGGAAGAGCTCTCGCGGGGCGAGCTGCACGAGGAAACCGAAACCGCACCGCCTCCGGCACCGGAAAAGCTGACCAGCAATGTGCGGGCCTTCCGGGTGATGGTCCGCAACGAGATGTTCCGCCGGGTGAAGCTCTTCGCCGATGAGCAAGACAAGGCGCTGGGCGAACTCGATGAGCACAACGGATTCGACGCGGATGTCTGGGCCGATGCGATGGATGGCTACTTCGATGAGCACGATGACATCGATGATGGCCCCGCCGGGCGCAGCTCGCAGCTGTTCATCATCAAGGAACTGCCTAACCGCATCTGGGAAGTACGCCAGATCTTCGCTGATCCTTCCGAGCACCACGACTGGGGTATTTCCGCGACCATCTCGCTGGATGACTCGGACGAGGTAGGCGAACCGGTGGTTACCGTGACCTCCGTGGGCCGTCTGGACTAGGCATGAAGGCGATCAGCTACGTCATCTTGCAACACCGCGATGAGGTTTTGCTGCAGCTGCGCCAAGGAACCGGCTACATGGACGGGTACTGGAGCACAGCGGCCGCCGGGCACATTGAGCCCGGCGAAGCTGCCCAGGCCGCCGCCGTGCGTGAAGCCGGCGAAGAGCTGGGAATCCACATCGATCCGGCACAGCTTCAGCCGTTGTGCACGGTGCATCGTAACCAGCAAGCTGGCAGCTACGTGGATTTCTTCTTCCGCACCAGACAGTGGGATGGTGTACCGAGACTTATGGAGCCGGAGCGAGCCGCGCAGCTGCGTTGGTTCCCGCTGGATGCCCTTCCGGATAACCTCGTTGAACAGGGAGATCTGGTACTTTCCAGGCTGGATTCCGACCTGCCGCCGATCCTTTCCATGGGATTCGGCACGGAAACGCCCCAGCCCCAACGTCTGGACTAGTCGCACACAATGCCCGCAACATCCTGCCGGAAACCGGTAGCAATGTTGCGGGCATTGTCGTAGGGTGTGGCCATGAATGGATTCAAGCTGCGTCTGCTTGGAGCAGGCATATTGCTGCTGGTCCTGATAGGGCTGCTCAGCGGTTGGTCGGAACTCTTTGCTTCCGGCGCATGGGTCGCGACCGTTCTCCAACTCGGCCTGATATTCCTCGGCCTTGCCCTGATCTACCGCGGGGAAAACGCCGAGATGCCCGGGTCCGGCTAGCAACAGGTCTTAGCATTACCCCAATCGGGCTTTGAGCCAGGCTATGCAGGCCGTTGCCTGCTTGGCGTGATAACTGCGCAGGGTGGGCAGCCCCGGAACTTCTGGCCTACGAGCGGCATCAACATAGTAGGCAGCCAAACCAGCCAGCGCTCCAGTCAGAGCATCGGAGCTCGTCGAGGCGAAAATCCGGTGGGACGATGCAATGGCGTCCGCATCCAGTGCCGGATCGAAAATCCTGGCCTCAACCAGCACCGTCAACGCGTCATACCACGCGGCACCACGCGAAGCCCACGGCCAGTCGACCAGAAGCACGCCCCCATCTTCGCCCAGCAAGATGTTGTCCGAGCGCAGATCGGTGTGCACCAGCTGGTTTCCGGCCAGTGCCCCAATTCCTTCGATGGCCAGTTCATGGAGTGCTTCCAGGTTTTGCGCCAACCAAGGGTCTGCAGGAATCCATTCGTCAGCCATGATCCGAGCAAAACCGCTGGCGTCCTCGCGCAGATCTACTTCGAGGGCAGGAAGCAAGCTGGTGATTCCAGCTGGCTGCTGATCCGCCAGCTGCGCGAGCGTGTCCAGCACCCGGATAAGCTCGTCGGCACCCCAGGGAAGCTGCGGGTTAAACCCTGGCGCTTGGTCGAAAATCAACGCCTCCCAGTCATCCCAGCGAATCCGTCCCAGGAATTTCGGAACCGGCATCGAAGCCGGGAGCATCGCTGCGATCTCCGCCTCTCGCGCATGCAGGGCGGCGCCCGGGCCATTCAGCCCGTGGCTGACAGCTTTGGCGAACACCTTCTGCCCTGCGGCGGTAAGCAGCCGGTCGGCGCTGCCCGCAGAGAACCCGCCGCATTGGCCATGCGCCGTGATGACTTGCGATCCCAGGTGCGATTCAATCAGTTCGCGCAGTTCGGCAGGAAGATCTGGCCAGCTGATGCGCTGGGTGTAGTGGATCACCATGGTTTGGATCATGCCATGGCCTTAGGCCATCTCCCAAAAATGTTCTGGCGTGCCTGCGGGCAGCTAGGCGACGATTAGCGCAATGCCCACATAGGTGGTCAGTCCCGTGGCCAGCAGCCATTCGGAGGTGGAGCCGGTTTCGCCCAGAATCGGCAGCGCCACCCGGCCGTTGGACTTCCAGCAGCCGCCGATGACCGGCATCCGGCGGAACCAGCGCGGGGAGCCGATCTTGATCGGCCACAGCAGATTGCAGCCTCCGATGGTCAGCATGTCGCCCAGCACGTGCACGATCACACCGACCGAAACGGCCATGAGGAACCAGAGGTTCTGCTCGGGCGCATTCATCCCCACGAAGGTGCCGGCGGCCAGGGCGATAATCCAGCACAAGAGCGGCGGCATGAACTTCATGGTCTTCACCGCGAAGGAGATCAGCAGGATCGCGAACAGCGCCGCCGCCGGATAAACCGTCCCCAGGGCCGCGGTTTGCACATCCCAGCCGTTGGCCAGCCAGGCCAGGAAGATGAAGAAGGCGATGCCGATCAGCGAATGGGTGCCATTGCGGTGCCCGCCGGAAGCCGAACCGATGATCCGGGTGAAGATGCTGGAAATTGGCGGCAGTGAACGGGCGATCGTGGCCGAATGGTGATCGGCATCGGGCAGCAGGGCGGCACCTGCGCACACGATCGCTCCGGCCAGGGTTTCCCAGCGGTCCATTTGGAAGGTGCCCAGCCCCAGGTTCACCGATCCCACGGTGACCGGAGTCGTTATTGCCAACCATGCGGCTGCGCCGCTCACCGCGTGGTGTCCACCCATCATGCATTCAACCTTAGGTCTGGTCACCGACGTTTTAGCGGTGCGACGGAGGTAAGCTGGAACACATGAGTATTGTGCGTGAAGCTGTTGTGGGCGACTGCCCGCAGATCTTGGAGATGATCCAGGAATTGGCCGACTACGAGAAGGAACCAGATGCGGTGCACAACACCGTAGCTGATCTGCAAGAGCATCTCTTCGGCCCCAATCCCCAGGTTTTCGCCCACGTGGCCGAGGATGAATCCGGCGAGCTGAAGGGCATGGCCCTGTGGTTCCTGACCTACTCCACCTGGGAAGGCCGGCACGGCATCCACCTGGAAGACCTCTACGTGCGCGAAGCGCGACGCGGTTCGGGCACCGGAACCGCGTTGCTGCGCACCCTGGCGCAGATCTGCGTCCAGCGCGGCTACAAGCGCCTGGAATGGTCGGTGCTGGATTGGAATGAACCGGCGATCAAGTTCTACGACGCGATCGGCGCCGGTTCCATGGACGGCTGGACCACACGCCGCCTGGACGGCGAAGCATTGCACGCACTTGGCACCCGAGGAGCAAACTAATGCGGCATTATCGCGGTATGGACGTCACCGACCATCGCATCGAGGTCCCGCTGGACCATGCAGACCCGCAGGGCGAGAAGATCTCGGTCTTCGCCCGCGAGATCAGCACCGACGTATCAAAGCCCTGGCTGCTGTTCCTGCAGGGCGGGCCAGGCGGCAAGTCCCCGCGCCCCGGTTCCCTCTCCGGGTGGCTGTCCGAGGCCACCAAGCACTTCCGCGTACTGCTGCTGGACCAGCGCGGCACCGGGCTGTCCACCCCGGCCAACCGCAAGACCCTTCCGTTGCGCGGGGACTCGGCGGCCCAGGCACGCTACCTCACGCATTTCCGGGCCGATTCGATCGTGCGCGATGCCGAGGCGCTGCGCGAGCACCTGGGCATCGAGCAATGGAGCACCCTGGGCCAAAGCTACGGCGGGTTCTGCACCCTGACCTATCTCTCGCTCTTCCCGCAGTCGCTCACCCGCTGTCTGGTCACCGGCGGGCTGGCCTCGCTGGATGCCGATGCGAAGACCGTCTACCGTGCCACCTACCAGCGCATGGCCGAACGCAACCGCGAGTACTTCTCCTGGTATCCCGAGGACTATGAGACGCTGCACAGGATCTACGAGCATGTGCGCGCCAAGGACGATGAGCGCCTGCCCAACGGCCAGCGCGTCACCGTCCCGCTGGTGCAGATGCTGGGCATGTACCTGGGCGGCAACACCCGGGTGCACCTGCTGCATCACATCTTCGAGGAGGCCTTCAGTGATACCCCGGGCGGCGAACGCCTCTCGGACGCCTTCCTCGAAGCGCTGAACGCGCAGTCCTCGTTCGCATCGAACCCGCTCTATGCGCTGATGCACGAAACCATCTACGCGCAAGGCGAGGCGACCAATTTCGCCGCGGAACAGGTCTTGCCGGAGTTCCCGGATTTCACATACCACGCGGCGACCCCGTTGCTGACCGGCGAGATGATCTACGGCTGGCATTTCTCCGAGGATCCGGCCTTGCGCCCCTTGGAGGATGTGGCCCGCATCCTAGCCGAGCACGAGGGCTTCGGCCCGTTATACAACCTGGACGTGCTGGCGAAGAACAAGGTGCCGGTGGCCGCGGCGGTTTACCACGACGATGTCTATGTGGACCGCGAGCTTTCGCTGCGCACAGCCTCGCAGGTGGCAGGATTGCAGGTGTGGGTGACCGAGGACTACCACCATGACGGCATCGGCGATGACGGCCCGGCGATCTTCCGCCGCCTGCTGGCCATGGCCAATGGAGAGGAACCCCAGGCCGCGTCCAACGACGACTAGACAAGGGAGCCGATCCGTCAGCTGAGATGGCAAACAGGCAACGCGCTTGAATCCCGCCGAGGATTCAAGCGCGTTGCCGATTAAGCCTGCTGTGCGTGGGTGTCCAGCTGCGCGGCGACCTGGTCATTGAGCCGTTGCAGCAGCGGCACCGCCTGCGCCATAACCTGCCGTTCCCCGGCGCTGAAGGAATCGATGCCGCCTGCCAGCGAAGCAATCGCGCGCTGCCGGTAGGCTTCGATCGCTTCCTTGCCCTCGCCAGTCAGGCTGACCAAGCTGGCTCGGCCGTCCTTAGGGTCCGGCTGGCGCTGCACCAACCCGTCATTCTCCATGCGGATGACCAGGCCGGTCATGGTCGGCTGCGCAACACGCTGCTCAACAGCGAGGTCTCCCACGCGCTGCGGACCCAAGCGGTCCAAGGTGGAAAGCACCCGCCACGCGGTGACCGATCGGCCCTGCCCTGCCGCGCGTCCAAGCAGCCGCGACATGGTGCCCGAGGCGAGTGCCACGCCGGTGGCAATATCGCTGGCTTCTGTTGATGGATCGCTCATGGGAATCACCTTAGCAGAACTGCATAGTGACACTATCCGGGTACGAAAAACCCGCCGGACCAGTTGGAATCAACTGGTCCCGGCGGGCTGTTAATTGCGCTACCCGGCGTTAGTCTTGCTTCGCGTACTCCGCGGCGTCTGCCATCGCGGCGGCTTCGGCGTTAGCAGCGGCACGCTTGCCCCACGGGCTCCACAGCGAGAGCACGGTGGCGATGACGATCGCGCCGAGGATCACCAGCAGCGAGAGGCCTACGGAGATGTCCAGCCACGCATAGTGAAGCGGTTCGCCGCCGTTGATGAACGGCACCTGGTTCTCGTGCAGGGCGTGGAAGACCAGCTTCACGCCGATGAAGGCCAGGATGAAGCTCAGTGCGTGCTTCAGGAAGACCAGGCGGTTCATCAGCCCGCCGAGCAGGAAGTACAGCTGGCGCAGGCCCATCAGCGCGAAGATGTTCGCGGTGAAGACGATGAACGCGGACTTGGTCAGGCCGAAGATCGCCGGAATCGAGTCGAAGGCGAACAGCAGGTCGGTCATGCCGATGGTCACGAAGACCAGCACCATCGGGGTGAACAGCTTCTTGCCGTCGACCACGGTGCGCAGCTTGGCGCCATCGAAGTCCTTGGAGATCGGCAGCTTGCTGGTCAGCTTGCTGACCAGGCCGCTTTCCTCGTCCTCGTCCTCGTCCTTGAGCTGGTTCCATGCGGTCCACAGCAGGAAGGCGCCGAAGATGTAGAAGACCCAGGACCACTGCTCGATGATTGCGGCACCGAGCACGATGAAGATCGCGCGCAGGATCAGCGCGATGATGATGCCGAACATCAGCACTTCCTGCTGGTACTTCCGCGGTACCGAGAAGCGGGCCATGATGATGATGAAGACGAACAGGTTATCCACCGACAACGCGTATTCGGTGATCCAGCCGGCGTAGAATTCCTGGCCGAGCTGCGGGCCGGCCTGCCACCAGATCAAGCCGCCGAAGGCGATGGCCAATGCGATGTAGAAGCTGACGAAGATGCCAGCTTCCTTCATGGAAGGAATGTGCGGACGCTTCGTTACGTACAGTAAGTCAGCGGCCAAGACCACGCACAGGACTACCAGTGCGATGATCTCGAATTGAAGGCTAATTCCAGAAGTGCCCACGGACGAGCGACCTTTCGTTGGAGGGTATGTCAAAATCGCCGCAAGTCTCTCCGCCGCCTGCACGGTGCCCGAAATCTCGTGGCACCCGTGGTGCTGGTCGGCTGCTGCGCCCGGCGGAACACCACTGGTCCGCGTGTTGACGTTCACAGCATTGGGATACTCCCCTACGTCCAGTGATCAAGTGTAGCGCACAGGAACCGCACAGGGTCAGTGGAAGTGCCATACTGCGCCGAACAGCACACTTCTTACGCGTGGCCGGCGGCCTGCATCTGGCGCAATTCCTTCTTCAGCTCGGACACTTCGTCGCGAATGCGGGCAGCGAGCTCGAACTGCAATTCGGCGGCCGCCGCATGCATCTGCTCGGTCATTTCCTCGATCTGGCCCAACAGGTCCTCGGCCGGAGCCGCGGCCAGGCCGTCCTTGCGCACCGCCGGGGAGGCCTTGCTGCGCTTGGCATTCTTCGCCAAGCGGTTGTTGTTCAGCAGCTCCTGGGTGTCGGCATCCTCGCGCGCCAGCTGGTCGGTGATGTCGGCGATCTTCTTGCGCAGCGGCATCGGATCGATCCCGTGCTCCTTGTTGTGCGCTTCCTGGATGGCCCTGCGGCGATTGGTCTCCTCGATCGCCTGGTCCATCGCCTCGGTGATCTTGTCCGCATACATGATCACCTGGCCGGAGATGTTGCGGGCGGCACGGCCGATGGTCTGGATCAGCGATGTCGCCGAGCGCAGAAAGCCCTGCTTGTCCGCATCCAGGATCGCCACGAGCGAGACCTCGGGCAAGTCCAGGCCCTCGCGCAGCAGGTTGATGCCGACCAGCACGTCGAAGGAGCCCATGCGCAGCTCGCGCAGCAGCTCCACGCGGCGGATGGTGTCCACATCCGAGTGCAGGTACTGCACCCGCACCTGGTGCTCGGTCAGGTAGTCGGTCAGATCCTCGGCCATGCGCTTGGTCAGCGTGGTGACCAGCACGCGCTCGTCGCGGTCCACGCGGGTGCGGATCTCGTCGAGCAGGTCGTCGATCTGCCCCTTGGTCGGCTTGACGATGATCTCCGGGTCGACCAGGCCGGTCGGGCGGATGATCTGCTCGACGAAGCCGTCGGACTTGCCCAGCTCGTACTTGCCCGGGGTGGCCGAGAGGTACACCGTCTGCCCGATGCGCTCAAGGAACTCGTCCCACTTCAGCGGCCGGTTGTCCATCGCCGAGGGCAGGCGGAAGCCGTGCTCCACTAGGGTGCGCTTGCGCGACATGTCGCCCTCGTACATGGCGCCGATCTGCGGCACGGTCACATGCGACTCGTCGATGACCAGCAGGAAGTCATCCGGGAAGTAGTCCAGCAGGCAGTGCGGTGCGGAACCTGCCTCTCGGCCGTCAATATGCCGCGAGTAGTTCTCGATGCCGTTGCAGAATCCCATCTGCTCCATCATTTCCAGGTCATAGGTGGTGCGCATGCGCAGCCGCTGGGCCTCGACCAGCTTGTTCTGCGACTCCAGCTCCTTCAGCCGCACCGCCAGCTCGTCCTCGATGGACTTGATGGCCTTGCCCATCCGCTCGGCGCCGGCCACATAGTGGCTGGCCGGGAAGATGTACATCTCGGTTTCCTCGCGGATCACCTCGCCGGTGACTGGGTGCAGCGTGTAGATGGCCTCAACCTCGTCGCCGAAGAACTCGATGCGCACCGCCTGCTCCTCGTACATCGGGATGATCTCCACGGTGTCGCCGCGCACCCGGAAGGTGCCGCGGTGGAAGTCCATGTCGTTGCGGGTGTACTGCATGGCGACGAACTGGCGCAGCATCGCGTCGCGGTCCAGTTCCTCGCCCTGGCGCACGGTGACCATTCCGGCCACGTATTCCTCGGGGGTGCCCAGGCCATAGATGCAGGAGACGGTGGCGACGACGATCGTGTCGCGGCGGGTGAGCAGCGAGTTGGTGGCCGAGTGGCGCAGCCGTTCGACCTCCTCATTGATCGAGGAGTCCTTCTCGATGAAGGTATCGGTTTGCGGGACGTAGGCCTCGGGCTGGTAGTAGTCGTAGTAGGAGACGAAGTACTCCACCGCATTGTTCGGCAGCAGCTCGCGGAATTCGTTGGCCAACTGGGCGGCCAGGGTCTTGTTCTGCACCAGCACCAGGGTGGGGCGCTGCACCTGCTCGACCAGCCAGGCGGTGGTCGCGGACTTGCCGGTGCCGGTGGCGCCGAGCAGCACGATGTCCTTCTCGCCGGCGTTGATCCGCTCGGTCAGCTCCTTGATGGCCTGCGGCTGATCGCCGGCAGGCTCGTACTCGCTGATGACTTCGAAGGGGGCGACCACGCGCTTGATCGGCTGTGCAAGACTCATGCTTCCAGCATATCCACTTGCACCGGCCGATGGCCGCTCGCCCGAGCCAGCTTTCAGCTTAATGCCCGGGTGCTACTTGCGCATCCCGTAACGGATCGCATTGCGCTTGACGGTGCGCTGGATGCTGCTGCCGAAGAAGCCGACGGTCATGACGGTCGCGGCGGCCAGGCCGATCAGGCCCAGCCAGCCGGAAATGTAGACCACCGGCGAATACGGCCCGGATTCGCTGGCGACGAATTCCTCGCGGCCGCCGAATCCCAGCCACAGCACCAGTGCGGCGGCAAAGGCGAGCAGGGTGGTCCACTTGCAGATCTTGTACATTGCTACTCCTGTGCTGGGGCCAATTGGCGGTAGAGGGAGGCGACTTGGGCTTCGAGTTCTTCCAGGCTGCCGGAATTATCCAGCAGGTAGTCGGCCACGGCCGCCCGCTGCTCGTCCGTGGCCTGAGCGGCCATCCGCGCTTCGGCGTCCTCGCGGCTCCAGCCGCGATCCTGGACCATGCGGCGGATGCGTTCATCATGCGGAGCCTGGACGACGATCACGGCGTCGAAGCGGTCCGTCTGCCCGGACTCGACCAGTAGCGGGATGTCCTCCACCACCAGCGCACCGGGTGCCGCGGCCTCGCGCAGGGCCGCTGCCTGTTCGCGCACCAGCGGGTGCACGATCTCGTTGAGCTTGGCCCGCTGCGCCGCATCGGAGAACACGATCGCGCCCAGGGCGGGCCGGTCCAGCGACCCGTCGGGCAGCAAAATCCCCTCGCCGAAGGTGTCCTTGATCGCAGCCAGCCCGGACGTGCCGGGTTCCACGACCTGCCGTGCCAACGCGTCGGCGTCGATGACGACGGCTCCCAGTGAGGCCAGTTTGGCCGCGACCGCCGATTTTCCGGAGGCCACTCCCCCGGTCAGTCCCACATGCATCATGTTCCCACCCTATAAACTAAGGGGGATGAACACCAACGACTCGGCCGCGACCCGGTACACGACTTTGACCAGCGATTGCGTGCACGAGCTGGAAATCAAGCGTTCGCGCTTCATCACCTACCTCTACCGGGTCGAGACCGAGGCGGCCGCCCGCGAGCATATTGCCGCCCTGCGCAAGATCCACTTCAATGCCCGCCACCACTGCAGCGCGTTCATCCTGGGCCCCGATCGCATGACCCAGCGCTCCAACGACGACGGCGAGCCCTCGGGCACCGCCGGGATCCCGATGCTCGATGCCCTGGCCAAGCGCGAAATCCCCGACGGCAGCGCGCTTTCGGATGTGCTGGCCGTGGTGGTCCGCTACTTCGGCGGGATCAAGCTCGGCGCCGGCGGGCTGGTCCGCGCCTACTCCGAGGCGGTGTCCTCCGCGCTGGACCAGGCGCAGCTGCACCTGCGCCAGCGCATGCGGATCCACACCTTCGCCGCCACCCACGCCGACGCGGCCCGCTACGAGAACGATCTGCGCGCCGCCGGCTACCAAATCGAGCCGACCATCTGGCAGGCCGATGCCGCGATCGTGCAGGTCGGAATCCCGGACACCTCGGAAGCCTCCGACCAGCTGCGCACCCATATCGCCACGCTCACCTCCGGCGCCGGGGAACTGGCCGCCGCCAACACGCAATGGGTTGACCTGATTTGAACACCGCCGCTGATTCCCACGACGCCGACGAGGGCGCCAGCGCGCTGCAGGCCCTGCTTCCCGCGCTGCGCCGCTGGCCCGATGTCGAAGCGCCGAACCTCTTCGCAGCCGACGCCTCGGACCGGCTCATCCTTGACACCTGCGCCGCCGCGTCCGGAACCGGCTCCTGGCCGGCATCCATCGCGGTGATCGGCGACCACTACGGCGCGCTGGCACTGGGCTCACTGGCGCTGGGCAGCACGAGCGTGCGCGTGCACACCGATTCGCTCACCGCCCGCCGCGCCATCGAGGCCAACCTGGCCCGGCTGATGCCCGAAGCGGCCGAACGCCTCGACTTCTTCCCGCTTCAGCAGATCGCCGCGCAGGCCAGCGTCGTCCTGCTGGCCCTGCCCCGCGGATTGGACGTGCTTGGCGAACAGGCCGCCGCGGTGGCCGCCGTGGCCGCCCCCGGTGCACGGCTGTTCGCCGGCGGCCGGATCAAGCACATGAGCCGTTCCATGAACGAGGTGCTCGCGGCGCGTTTCGAGCGCGTCGACGTCTCGCTGGCCAGGCAGAAGTCCCGGGTGCTCACCGCCAGCAGCCCGCGCGCCGAGCAGCCCTCCAGCAGCTTTCCGGCCACCGCCACCCACCAGGTACGCGGCACCAGCTTCACTCTGCATGCCGGTGCCGGGACCTTCGGGAACGCGCGGCTGGACCCGGGTACCCGGCTGCTGTTGGAAAACCTGCCGGACCTGTCCGAACACAGCAGGCTCGTCGATTTGGCCTGCGGCAACGGCTCGATCGGCATCTTCGCCGCACTGCGCAATCCGCAGCTGCGCGTGGACGCCTCGGACCATTCGGCTTCCGCCGTCGCCTCCACGCTGGCCGCCGCGCAGCGCAACCAGCTGGCCGGCCGCATCACCGCCGTGCAGGATGATGCCCTGAGCCGCCTGCCCGACGCCAGCGCCACACTCATCACGCTGAATCCGCCCTTCCACATCGGCAACACCGTCACCGCCGACATCGCGTTCAAGCTGATCGACGATGCCGCCCGCGTGCTCACCCCCGGCGGCACCCTGCTGTGCGTGTTCAACTCCCACCTGCGCTACCGCAGCGAACTGGTGCGCCGGGTCGGCCCCACCAGGCAGCTGGCCCGCGACAAGACCTTCACCGTCACCGCATCCACCCGCGCGCACTAGCTTTTCCACAGCCCGCGTCCCGCCCCGGCACGCCGCGCGCGACCAGCCGCATGCTGGGTCCATGAGCGGAACAATCAGCCAAGCCCTCGCCGGGCTGGCACAAGCAATCGAGGACACGCCGGCCCTCAACGTCGACGACGCACTGGCCTTGGCCGCGTTCCTCCCCCGCCTGCAGCAGACCCTGCTCCCGGACACTTCGTCCACCCAGCCCTCCGATGTTCCGTCCGCCGGCTCCGTGCCGCACTACCTGCACGACCCGCGCTATGCCCTGGCCTTGGCCACCGCCGCCGAGGCAACGACCCACCAGGGACAGCGCCTGCAGATCTACGCGGTCCACCTCATCGAGGACACCGCCGCCCACACCCTCACCCCGGAAGAGCTGGCCGCGGCCCGCGAGAACCGGAGCGATTTCAGCATTCCCGCCACGCGCACCGGAGCGCGGCCCGGCTCCTCCGGGCCCGCGACGCTGTTGGCCTCCTGGCTGCGTACCGAGCATTTCGAAGCGAAACGCCGCGTCCAAGCCGCCCACCACGTCTACGCGCAATACGACTACCAGCACCAGAGGTACCCTGCACAGTTCCCGCTGCTGGCCGAGCGCTTCAATGACCCGCACCAGCCGCCAGCCGAAGTGCTCAGCGCGGCCCGGCGCCTGGCCGCGCTGGAACCCACGCTGGACGAATTCGCCGCACCGGCCACTGCCTCGGCGCTCAGCAAAGACGGCGAGCTGCTTGAATCCGTCGTCGATGGGCACTTGGATGAGCCTGATCCGGGCACCCGCCGCCGCTTGGTCGGCAACTTCCTCAAGGCCCAGAAGGAACGACTCGGCAAGAAGCGGCCCGAAGCGCTGGAAGGGGTGTTCCGGCGAGGTGAACGCGACGGGCTGGTCCATTACGATCTCGCCCTGCGCCCCACCCGTGCGGAGCTCTTCGAGTCGGGCATCTCGCAAATCGACAATCCACGCTCTGCACCGGGCCAGGCCGCGCGCGAAGCTTTCACCGATCCGCTGCAAGACGATCCAGGGCAAGACACTGGAGACGGCACTTTCTACCAGCAAGGCAGTGGAACCCATCCGGACTTCGTCACCGATGAAGAAGCCGCGGCCAGCGAAGAACCTGGCCCTGAGCCACTTTCTCCCGCGGCACGCCGTCTCAACGGCCTGATGAATTTGCTGGAGATCAATTCGAAACGCTTGCAGGAGCTGCTCCACGCAGTGCAGAACGGAGAATCCGGACAGGGCACCGAAGATCTTGCTGACGGCTCCGTCAAGGTCCCCGCCATCACGCCGAAGATCGTGGTAATGCTGACCTTGGATGAGCTGGAAGGCCGGGCACGAACCCACGGCATCACCCAGCATGGATTCAAGCTCAACGCTACCGACCTGCGCCAGACCCTCGCCAGGGCACGCATCATCCCGATGGTGCTCGGCGGCAAGGGCGAGCTGCTGGATATCGGCCGCAGCCAACGCAAGCATCCGGGATACATGCGGCTGGGTATCGCCGTGCGCGATCGCGGCTGCATTGTGCCCGGGTGCACCATGGATCCCGAGCGCTGCAACATCCACCACATCTGGTTCTGGTCCGAGGGCGGTGTCACCGCGGTCTATTGGAGCGCGATGCTCTGCGACACGCATCATCATGACGTGCATGCCGGACTGATCAAGGTCATTCCCGATGGCGGGGTGCCCAAGGTCATCCTGCCCAGCTTCATCGATCCTGCCCAGCAACCGGTACGCAACAACTACCACATGGCAGCGGCCGCCTAGCTCGCGGTCCTACGGCATCCATACCAGGTTAGATCAAGAATGGGCGCCCACCGTGCACGCGCACTGCATGGGCGTTGATACCTATGGGATGCAGGTCGATCCGGTCGATCTCGGCCCGCTTGTTATTGTCGAAGTCATCGCCAAGAACTGAGTCGCCATTCGGCGTCTTAACCGCCAGGCGTCGTTTGCTGCGGTTCAGCGGTTCGCGTGCGGATTCCGGAGAGTAGTAGGCGCTGGCCTGTTTCCCTCCCCCATAGAGCCAGGATGCCCGCACGGCAATCGGGCGCGAGCCCCATCCGCTTAATCCCGCGATGACCAAACGCTGGCCGGTTCCTTCAAGCAGTTTCCCATTCAGGTTCTCCCCGTAGACCCAGGGCTGGGCCGCAATGCCCAGGAACTCCTCGTGGGAGAGCTGATTGACCGCATGCACCCCGTGCTCGGGGCAAACCTCGGAACAGAAAATGAATCGCGGATCTTCGAATTCCTTCTTGGATCCGTTCTTGTCGTCGTTCCGGCACAGGCAGTTCGCGGTTTCATCCGTGTCGATGAGGATCGCGTTTCCGCAGGCGCGTAAAGAGGTTGGGCCGATCCGGTGATCCGCTGGCACTTCGAGTGCGAAAAGGCCCATTGCTTGCAGGTGCATCCAGCGCAATACGCTGATCAGCAAGCTGATGCCCAACAGAATCACCGCGGCCAACACGTCAAGCCGGTATCCTTCATCCAAATCATGCAACGAATGCACTTCTGTGCTGATCAGTTCCCAGCCCAGCCGGAGAATCGGATAAGCCAGGGCGCCCAACGCCAGTTTCCAGACCGTGGGCGACATTTGCTTGGTGATTCCGAAATCGCGTTCCTGACCCGCGGCCAGTTCGATGCCGCCTGTTGCTTCACGTTTCCAGGATTTCAGCTGGCGTCTGAGCCGGGCATCGAGGATGCCTACGGTCAGGGAGAGCAGAAGGAAATAGGCCATCGACAGCATCAGCATCCGTTGCAGATCCCCGGCAGGGGCCAGCAGCAAATAAACTCCTGCTGCTACACCCAATCCCATCCACGGTGCTTGCCGGCCGCCGCCGAAGATCATGGCGAGGACGGTAGCGATCATCGAAAAGGACGCGATATGCCAGAAACTCTGGTCGAGGTACGGCGAATGCAGAAGATCTTGACGGACGAGGATCACTAAAGTAACCAGTGGAAGCCAGGTGGCTGCCGCCACCCAGAAATTGGGAATGGTGCGTGGAACGGACGCCCATTCTTCGTGGCTGACCTGGCGCATCGGGATCTGACGCCCGGCAACGGTACCTGCCGCGTAGCCTGCCTGCGAATTCCTTGCCGTTGCCATGTGCTTATACCTGTCGTTTGCGAATCTACTTGATCGGTACACTTTTAGTCTAGCGTCAGCAGGTATTAATTTCAGTGCTCCTCGGGAGCTATTTCTGGCCGGCCACCGTCAGCATAAATAATTACGAAGAAGACTGGCCGCAGCGATAAACCGGACATATTCACGGGTTAACGAACGAAGGTCCAACCCTGCAAGGGTTGGACCTTCGTAGATCAGCTAAAGCTAATCACGATTTTCGCACGTGGCAGAAGCCGGAATTAGTTGCCGGTCAGCTTCTCGCGCAGTGCAGCCAGTGCTTCGTCCGAAGCCAAGGTGCCTGCATCGGTGGCTGGTGCCTCCGAGGAGTACGAAGCTGGAGCTGGCTCGGAACCACCGGCAGCAGCAGGCTCTGCTTCTGCATCGGCGGCGATTGCGGCAGCAACCTGCTTCTTGTGTGCTTCCCAACGCTCCTGGGCAGCAGCGTACTGTGCTTCCCATGCAGCGCGCTGAGCGTCGAAGCCCTCGAGCCATTCGTTCGACTCTGGGTCGAAGCCCTCTGGGTACTTGTAGTTGCCGGCCTCGTCGTACTCTGCAGCCATGCCGTAGAGTGCTGGGTCGAACTCGGTGCCCTCTGGGTCAACACCTTCGTTAGCCTGCTTGAGCGACAGCGAGATGCGGCGGCGCTCCAGGTCGATGTCGATGACCTTGACGAACAGCTCGTCACCCACGGAGACAACCTGCTCGGCCAGTTCAACGTGGCGAACTGCCAGCTCGGAGATGTGAACCAGGCCTTCGATGCCGTCTTCGACGCGTACGAACGCACCGAATGGAACCAGCTTGGTAACCTTGCCCGGTACAACCTGACCCAGTGCGTGGGTGCGGGCGAAGGTCTGCCATGGATCTTCCTGGGTAGCCTTCAGCGACAGGGAAACGCGTTCGCGGTCCAGATCGACTTCCAGAACCTCGACGGTGACTTCCTGGCCAACCTCGACAACCTCGGATGGGTGGTCGATGTGCTTCCAGGACAGCTCGGAAACGTGTACCAGGCCGTCTACGCCGCCCAGGTCCACGAAGGCACCGAAGTTGACGATGGAGGAAACAACGCCCGGACGAACCTGGCCCTTTTCCAGCTTGTTGAGGAAGGTCGAGCGGACCTCGGACTGGGTCTGCTCGAGCCATGCACGGCGGGAGAGCACAACGTTGTTGCGGTTCTTGTCCAGCTCGATGATCTTGGCTTCGATTTCCTGGCCGATGTATGGAGCCAGGTCGCGCACACGGCGCATCTCGACGAGCGATGCTGGCAGGAAGCCACGCAGGCCGATGTCCAGGATGAGGCCACCCTTGACAACCTCGATGACGGTACCGGTAACGACACCGTCCTCTTCCTTGATCTTTTCGATGTCGCCCCAAGCGCGCTCGTACTGTGCACGCTTCTTGGACAGGATCAGGCGGCCTTCCTTGTCTTCCTTGGTCAGGACCAAGGCTTCGACGCTGTCGCCAACGGTGACAACTTCACCTGGGTCGACGTCGTGCTTGATGGAAAGCTCGCGGGAAGGGATGACACCTTCGGTCTTGTAACCGATGTCGAGCAGAACTTCGTCGTGGTCAACCTTGACGACGGTGCCTTCGACGAGGTCACCATCGTTGAAGTACTTGATGGTGGCGTCGACTGCGGCCAAGAAGTCCTCAGCAGATCCAATGTCGTTGATTGCGACGACTGGTGCGCTGTTGTTCTCGTTCGAGGTGATGGTCATGTAGTAGGGACTCCGATGTGGATAGATTTGATCAGTCGAAACCCCGGAAGTCCCGGAATTTCGAAGGGGGTAAAACTTGATTGCGGACACGGCAAAGCCATGGCACGCTGTTCAAGTCTACGCGCCTACCACACCGCGGGTCAAAGCGTAACCCGCTAACATCCACGCCAGCATTTTGTGAACTTCGTCATAATATCCGGTTTTCGCCCCCATCCCGCTAGAAACCGTGTGGTGTGAATCCCTCGCGCGCCACGCTGAACGCGCGCCGCCAGTTCCCTGCGCCTGCCCCGCCGACCAGTTCTGCACGGCCGGAATCCAGCAATTGATCAAGCTGCACTGTCCCGAGATAAAGGCCAGCCACCTCCCTTTCAGACAGCGCGACCAGCGGCAGGTCGGGATCGGACTGTCCTTCGTCGACTCGGGTCACCGTGGCGCGGGCATCGGCCACGTCGAAGAGGTAGGTCCCGGAAATCAAATCCATCCGGTCGTTCACGCGCAACAGCAACCGGGCATCATGCTGGTAACTGCGAACCTGGAAAGCGGCAGCAACATCCAGCACGCGCAGCCATAGCGAATCGTCGATGGAACGCACATGGTAGTCCCGCACGTTATCCAGCACCTGGCGCATCGGATCGGCCACCGGACCTTGGCCATGCACTTCCTCCACCAGATCATGGTTGCCCAGATATTCGAAGAGCTTGATCCGGGCGGCATCGCTGGTGGCGACCAGCTTGTTCACCACGAGCTTCGCCCTCGGTTCGTCCCAGCCGCCGAACTTGTAGGTGGCGAACCCGCCGAGCTGGCCGGCATCGTCGTAGTAGGCGGCAAAGCGCAGGTTCTTCGGCTTGTCCAAGGTCTCCCAGTTGTCCCAGCGACCCAGGGCGTAGCCATTGTCGTACTCGGTGCTGTCCACGGAGCCGAAGGTCCGCTCGAACGCGCGGACGGCCAGCGCGGAGTAGTCAGCTTCGAGGCGGGCAGGATCGGCGTCCACCACCTTGCCCGGCAGCTGGACTCGCAGCTTCAACCCGCCGGCGCATTTGAGCGTGAAACGGCATTGGAAGGTGGCCGGTTCGAAACCGTACCGCCCATAGATCGTCGCTTCCGATGCGGTCAACGCGGACAGCGGGAATCCTTCCTGCTGGGCATAGGCCAGATCGGCAGTAATCTGCCTGCCCAGCACGCCGCGCCGCCGATAGCTCGGGGCCACGGTGACCGAAGTGATCTTGTGCGCCGGTACCGGTTCGCCGCCTCCGGCATTGAGCAGCCCGGGAAATGCCCCGTAGGTGTGCACCGGTTCGGTTGCATGGCGCGAGTGCGGTTCGGCGTGCGGGTCGAACACGAGGCAGAAGCGCATTTTCTGCGCGTAGGTCAGGTCCAGGTAGTTCTTCCAGTTGGGCTCGTCCGGCAGCTGCTCGTAGAAGCCGATCCCGGTGGCCCGATGGAACAGCTTGATCGCTTCGTCGAGTTCCCCGCTTCGCGCATCGGCCTGGAAGGTCCGGGTTTCCAGCTGCGGCTGCGGCTCTGGTCTCATCGTGCTCCTTGGCGTGGAAGTCGGCTGGTCACAGTCTATGCCCCTGCTGGCCTGTTGCATGGGGAAGGCCTCACCAGGCATCGGAGAGCTTGGCGAATCGCAGGCCTGAATCGAGCGCCTGGACCAGCCCAAGTGCCAGGCCCTTCGCCGTGCCCGAAGCTGGCTGGTTGAAGTGCCCGATGCCGACATCCCCGGCGCGCAGCTGGCTAACCTGCGCGGCGACGGTCGTCGCGTCGAAGCTCGCCCCGGCGTCCAGGTTGACCGTGAAGTTCATCGGCCGCACGCCCAGTTCGCGGCACAGCGCCGCGCCGGCTTCGTCCATGTGGGCGGTGCCGGAGCGGAAGAATTTCGCGGTGATGCCGAACTGCTCGGCCAGATACAGCTGGTTGCCCATCACCTCGTCGTAGGCCTGGGCGATCGATCCAGTACCCATGATGCCGTAGGCGCTCTGGCCCCCTGTGGCCAGCGGGGCATGGCTGGTACCGTGGTTGGCGATCTCGAACAGCTGATCTTTGGCCAGTTCGGCCAGCAGCCGCGCATTGGCTCGAGCCCAGCGCTGGTTCACGAACAGGGTTGCCGGCACCTGCACTTCGCGCAAGGCATCCAGCAGGGTTTCGTCCGCGCCGGAGCCGTTTGGTCCCCCGCAGGCATCGAAGGTCAACGCCGCGTACTCGCTGCCCTTAGGCAAGCCCAGCTCGATGCCCGGGATATCCAGCCCGAACTGCCCGGCCGGAACCTCCTTGAACTTTTCGATCACCTGGCTCCGGCTCGGGTATGCCGCAGAAAAGGCGGACGCTGGCTGGGACGAAGCCGTGGCAGAAGGCGGTGGGGTTGCCGAGGCTGCCGGCGCCGTGGACCGCTGTTCGGGGGCAACTGCGCTGCAACCGGAGATCAGCCCGGCGGCCAACACGCCGAGCCCCAGGCTGCCGGTTTTCAGCGCCCAACGCCGCGAGTACTGTTCCACGTCCGCCTCTTTCATCAAGCCTTTGGGTCATGCCAAAGAGCAGGAGCACGACGCGGTGCCCCTGCCCTGCTGGTTGCAGCGCGCTAGTGCGCGGCGTCGTGCCAGGTCCGGCCGATGCCCGGCTGGACATCCAGCGGCACCAGCAGGTCTGCTGCCTGTCCCATTTCGCGGGTCACCAGCTCCTGCACCGGTTCCAGCTCGCCCTCGGCGATCTCCAGGATGAGTTCGTCATGCACCTGCAATAGCATCCGGGACTTGTACCCGCCGTCTTCCAGGCCTTCGGCGATGCGCAGCATGGCCACCTTGACCAGGTCGGCGGCCGATCCCTGGATCGGGGCGTTCAGCGCAGCACGTTCGGCAATATCGCGCAGCCGTCGATCGGAGCTGTTCAGCTCCGGCAGGTAGCGCCGGCGGCCGAAGATGGTTTCGGTGTAGCCGTCCTTGCGGGCCTGGTCGACCACCGAGCGCAGGTAGGTGCGCACGGCGCCAAAGCGGTCGAAGTAGTCCTTCATGAGCTTGCGGGCCTCGTCCACGCCGATCTTCAGCTGCTTGGAGAGCCCGAAGCTGCTCAGCCCGTAGGCCAGGCCGTAGCTCATCGCCTTCACCTTGGAGCGCATCTCGCTGGTGACGTCTTCCGGCTCGACGTTGAACACGCGCGAACCGACGTAGCGGTGCAGGTCTTCGCCGTTCTGGTAGGCCTCGATCAGCCCGGCGTCCTCGGAGAGGTGGGCCATGATGCGCATTTCGATCTGCGAGTAGTCCACGGTCAGCAGGCTCTGGTAGCCCCCGCCGACCATGAATACGTCGCGGATGCGCCGGCCTTCTTCCGAACGCACGGGAATGTTCTGCAGGTTCGGGTTCAGGCTGGACAGGCGCCCGGTCGCGGCCACGGTCTGCGCATAGGTGGTGTGGATCCGGCCATCGTCGTGGGTGGCCTTGAGCAAGCCGTCGACGGTCTGGCGCAGCTTGATCGCATCGCGGTAGGCCATCAGCGCAACCAGGAACGGGTGCCCGGTCTTGACCAGCAGATCCTGCAGCGACTCGGCATCCGTGGTGAAACCGGTCTTGATTTTCTTGGTGCGCGGCAAATCCAGTTCCTCGAACAAGACCACCTGCAGCTGCTTCGGGCTGGAGAGGTTGACCTCGTGGCCGATCGCGGCAAACGCGTCATTGGTCGCCTGGTCCACCTGTTCGGTGAAGTGGGCGCGCAGCTCGTTGAGCCTGTCCACGTCCACCGCGACGCCGGCGCGTTCCATCTCGAAGAGCACCGGAATCAGCGGCAGCTCCATCTCGGCGGCCAGCTTGTCCGCGTGCTTCTCCGCCAGCTTGGAAGCCAGGTAGGCGGAGAGGTCGTGGATGGCCTGCGCCTGGGCCAGGGCCGGTTCGGCCAGCTCGGAGGCCAGCCCCAGATTCAGTTCGCCCTTCTTAGCCTGGTGCACCGGCACCGCGTACTTCAGGTGGTACTGCACCACGTCGACCAGGTCGTGGCTGCGGCGATCGGGCTGGATCAGGTAGGCGCTGATCAGGGTGTCGTCCCTGATGCCGGCGATCTCCAGCCCGCGCTCGATGAGCAGGTGCATGGCGGCCTTGGCGTCGTGGAAGAGCTTCGGGGCGTTCTCATCGGCGAGGAACTGCGCCAGCACGGCCTCGGTGTCCTGATCGAGGTGTGCCAGTTCCAGCCAGAGGGCTTCGGCGCCGCGGAACAGGGCCAGGCCCACGGCTTCGCCGCCAGCCACGGCGGGCTGGATCGCGATGGCCGCACCCCTCCCGGCCTCGATGAATCCCCGCAGCGCAGCGGCATCGGCGTCGAGCACCCGGGAGAATTCGGCAACTTCCGGTGCCGCTTCCTCTTCCTGGGCCGCGAACAGGTCGAACAGGCGCTTGCGCAGGGTGTTGAATTCCAGCGCATCGAACAGGTTCTCGATCTCCTCGCGGTTCGGGGCTTCGAGTTCCATCTCATCGAGCGTGACCGGCAGTTCCAGGTCGTGCTTGAGCTGGTTCAACCGGCGGTTGCGGGTCACGTTGTCCACGTGCTCGCGCAAGGCGTCGCCGACCTTGCCCTTGATGTTCTCGATGTTCTCCAGGATCCCGGCCAGATCCCCGTAGAGGTTGATCCATTTCGCGGCGGTCTTCGGACCCACGCCCGGCACGCCGGGCAGGTTGTCGGCGGTTTCGCCCACCAGCGCGGCCAAATCCGAGTAGCGCTCAGGGCGCACGAAGTACTTGGCTTCCACCGCGGCGGCATCCATCGGCGGGATATCACTGATGCCCTTTTTCGGATACAGCACCAGGGTCTTGTCGGTGATCAGCTGGAAGGCGTCACGGTCCCCGGAAACCACCAGCACGTTGAACCCGGCTTCTTCGCCCTGGGTGGCCAGCGTGGCCAGGATGTCGTCGGCCTCGAAGCTTTCCAAGGTGATCGAAGGGATGTTCATCGCCTTCATGACCTCTTTGATCAAGTCGATCTGCCCGTAGAATTCTTCGGGGGTCTTATTGCGTCCACCCTTGTACTCGGTGTACTCCAGCGAGCGGAAGGTCGGGGTGTCCAAGTCGAAGGCCACCGCAACGTGGCTGGGCTTTTGCTGGCGGATCATCGTCAGCAGCATCGACACGAACCCGTGCACTGCATTGGTGTGCTGGCCGGTGCTTGTTGCGAAGTTCTCTGCAGGCAGCGCATAGAACGCGCGGAATGCCATGGAGTGTCCGTCGATGATCAGCAGTCTCTTGTCCGACGAAGCAGTCGGTTTGGTTGTTTCGCTCACATCTGAAAGCCTAGTTGCCATGAGCGACAATTTCACTTCTCAAACCACGCAATCTTCGGCACATCCGTTTGCCGCGCAGCTATCGCGCCATGGCATCCCCGAAACCATGTGGCCACATCTGCGGCAAAATGGCGTGGGCGAACTGGTGGAGAAATTGGACATCGTCTTCACCGAGTTCGAAACCCAGCGCGTGGCCGCCACGATGCCGGTGGCGGGCAATACCCAGGTCTATGGGATCCTGCATGGCGGGGCGTCCGCAGCGCTGGCCGAAACCCTCGGTTCGATGGCTGCCGCGTTGCATGGCGCCGGCCGCGCCAACCCGGTCGGCGTGGATTTGAACATCACCCACCACAAGGCCGGCCGGTCCGGGGTTGTCACCGGGGTATGCACCCCGGTGCATCTGGGCCGCAGCAGCACCTGCCATGAAATCGTGATCAGCGATGAGCAGGGCCAGCGGGTTGCGACCGCCCGCATCACCAACATGCTGCTGCCCGTCGAATAGCAATCCGTGCAGGCGGCGCTCCGGGCAAGCCCTGCCCTTCTGGAGCGCAGCCGCGCCTCCGGCTGGTCTCCGGGCGCCACCTAGCCGATCGCGTAGCGCGAAAGGAGAATATCTGTACCCAGGTCGGTAACCTCCAGGGAGGAGAGCTGCGTGCTGATCGCGCGGCCGAACAGATTCGCCCCGCCGCCGAGCACCTCCGGAACGGTGACCAGCAGCAGCTCATCGAGCGCATCGGCCTCGACGAAGGCACCGGCCAGGTCGGCCCCGCCTACCACCCACACGTCGCCGGCCCCTGCGCTCTGCGCGATGTCCCTGCTCCAGAAGCCCACCTCGCCGCGGATGAAGGTCAGATCCGCCCCGGGCAGTGTCGGCAGTTCATGGTGGGTGAAGACCCATACCGGCTTGTCGCCGAACACCCACGGGACAGATCCCTCTGAAGCGTCGCGGACGATGTTCTCGTAGGTCTTGCCGCCAATCACTACGGCGCCGACGGTCTCGAAGAACTCGTCGAAATGCTTTTTCACTCCCGGCTGCGAGGCATAGGGCGTGAACCATTGCACGCTGCCGTTGCGATCGGCGATAAAACCATCGATGGAGGCACCCACGTAGTACTTGAAGCTAGTCATGGCTCCAGTCTAGGGGTGCCTCCATCGAAGGCGATATCAAGTTGGCCGGGGAGCCCGGATTCGTGTCGGATCCGCCGGATGCCGAGCGCGGCTCTAGTGGCCTGAGGAGATGCCCAGGATGGCCTCGCTCAGCTGCGGCACGATCAGCACGACGCCCAAGGCGACGATCAGTCCGCACACCACGAAGCAGGCGTAGGCGCCACCCTTGCTCACGCCCTGGCTGCGGCCTCCATCCTTGGCAACGGCAAGCAGGCGGACTCCGAAGGAGTAGGCGGCCACAATCGCCAACGCGGCAACCCACGTGATGACGGCAACGACGAGGAATGCTGTCCAGTCGATCATGAATTATCAGCTTCCTTCTGCGCGGCGGCGGCCTTGGCCTGCTTGGCTTCCGCCTTGGCCTTGGCGCGGCGTTCCTTCTTGGACAGGATGTTCACGGCTGCACCGGAGTTGTCGATGTCGGAGATGTTCGACTCGTGGTCATGCGGCTGCTTGCGCGAGATGAACCAGATGGCCAGCATCGCACCGGTACCAGCGACAGCGACGATCACGATGCCGATGTTGCCCAGGTGGGTGATGGCGGCGGCGATGCCGCCGACGATGCCGGCAGCCGGCAGGGTGAACAGCCAGCCCAGGGCGATTCGGCCGGCAGTACCCCAGCGGACTTCGCCGCCCTTGCGGCCCATGCCCGAACCGATCACGGAGCCGGAAGCTACCTGGGTGGTCGACAGCGCGAAGCCCAGGTGCGACGAGGTCAGGATCGCAGAAGCGGTGGACATCTCGGCGGCGAAGCCCTGCGCAGGCTTCACGTCGGTCAGGCCCGATCCCATGGTGGCGATGATGCGCCAGCCGCCAGTGTAGGTACCCAGTGCGATGGCGAAGGCGCAAGTGGCGACCACCCAGAACTGCACTCCGGAGTCGGAGTCCTGCAGGCCCGAAGCCACCAGGGTCAGGGTGATGATGCCCATGGTCTTCTGCGCATCGTTGGTGCCGTGCGAGAGTGCAACGAGCGAGGAGGAGAAGATCTGGCCGTAGCGGAAACCGCCACGTTTCGGCGAGGCGCCGTTTTCACGCTTGGTGATGGCGTACGCCAGCTTGGTGCACAGGTACGCGGAGATGCCCGCGATCAGTGGCGCGCAGATGGCCGGGAGCAGCACTTTGGATAGCAGCACGCTGTAGTTCACCGATGCGAACCCCGCACCGACGATCGCGGCGCCAACGAGGCCGCCGAACAGTGCGTGGGAGGAGCTCGATGGCAGGCCCAGCAGCCAGGTGAACAGGTTCCAGATCACGGCACCCATCAGGCCCGCGAAGATCATCGCCGGGCCGATCGCTACGCCCGTGGTCGGGTCTTCGTTGATGATGCCGCCTGAAATGGTCTTCGCTACCTCGGTGGAGAGGAAAGCGCCGACGAGGTTCAGAATTGCGGCGAGGGCAACAGCCTTCTTAGGGGAAATTGCTCCGGTTGCGATTGGAGTGGCCATCGCATTGGCCGTGTCATGGAAACCATTGGTGAAGTCGAAAAACAACGCCAAGGCAATGACCAGGACGACGATAAGCGTCAAATCCATTGAATACCAGCCTGAGGGGTCGAACGGCAAGGAAAAGTGAACGGGCCATGAAGAAGGGTCCTGCGGAGGGTAATGGCGTGCGGGTCTTCGTTCTCGGCGCAATTTCCATCTTAGGCCTACCACGCAGTACGTCAATCCAGGATTGCAACCCCATTCAGCGGAAAAAAAGGTGAACAAAAGGTTACAGAACGGTGAACGCCCAGTCGAACGCCGTTCCAGCCGGTCGAGGGCATAAAAAATGTGCGCCAAACCATACATGGTTTGGCGCACACTCTTGTGGCTGGCGGTGCCTACTTGACCTGGTCGACGACCGTCTCGGCGACCTGGCGCATGCTCAAGCGGCGATCCATGGAGGTTTTCTGGATCCAGCGGAACGCTTCCGGCTCGGTCAGGCCCATCTTGGTGATGAGCAGCGACTTGGCGCGGTCCACCAGCTTGCGGGTTTCGAACTGCTCGGCCAGGTTGCTGACTTCTTCTTCCAGCGCACGCAGTTCGTCATTGCGGGAAATCGCGATTTCGATCGCCGGGGTGAGGTCGGCAGGGGTGAACGGCTTGACCACGTAGGCCATGGCCCCGGCCTCGCGGGCGCGCTCGACCAGCTCCCTCTGGCTGAAGGCGGTCAGCAGGACCACCGGGGCGATGCGTTCCTTGACGATGGCTTCGGCGGCGGTGATGCCGTCCATGACCGGCATCTTCACGTCCATGAGCACCAGGTCGGGCTTCAGCTCGCGCGCCTTTTCCAGAGCTGCCTGGCCGTTGTCGGCTTCGGCGACGACGTCGTAGCCCTCGGAGCGGAGGATTTCTACGATGTCCAAGCGGATCAGGGTTTCGTCCTCGGCAACAACCACGCGACGCGGAGTGGTTTGCACCTCGGATGGGATGCGGGTGATTTCAGGTAGATCGCTCATTGGCGCCTTCCTCCATGGTCAGAATTCCTGCCCGCTGCGCGGGCGGCATCTAGGTGGTTTAGGTTCAGCGAAGCCACGTTGCCTCGGTTTCACTTCTAAGCCTACTGGCATGTACTCTTGTTCAGGCGAAGACGCGAGGATCCTGATTAGGAAATCTGGAAAACCTCTAGTAAAGTAGTCAAAGTGCCAGCCCAAGTGGCGGAATCGGTAGACGCGCCGCACTCAAAATGCGGTATCGAAAGATGTGTGGGTTCGAGTCCCACCTTGGGCACCAGCTTCAAGGCTGTTGGGCCGGAAATACTTCCGGCTCGACGGCCTTTTTCACGTCTCCGCCCGATGACCTGTGCTCGAGTTCACAACCCGCATTTGCCGGCCCAAGCAGAATCCGCCCTGCCCCAGCTTCTGGGACAGGACGGATCGATACGCTTGGGCTAGAGGGTAGCGGCGACTACAGGTTCTTCGGAGCCGAGACGTTCTCCGGATCCCACGGACCAACCTTCTCGCGTGCAGGCATCGGCTTGCCATCGACCAGCTGGCCGGCATCTGCCAGGTCGCCGATCTTGTGCACGCGCAGCGAGTTGGTCGAGCCGGCCTGCCCTGGAGGGGAACCGGCTGCGATGCAGACCAGGTCGTTGAGGTCAGCCAGCCCCTCGGAGAGCAAAGCTTCGTCCACCTGGGCAGTCATCTTGTCAGTGTGATCGGCGTAGGCCACCAAGCGTGCCTGCACACCCCACATCAGGGTCATGATGTTGTAGGTCTGCTGCAGCGGGGTGAAGGCCAGAACCGGCTTCTTCGGGCGCAGACGCGAGAGGCGCCGTGCCGAGTCACCGGACTGGGTGAAGGCGACGATGTACTTCGCATCGAGCTGATCGGCGATTTCCACTGCGGCGCGGGTGATCGCACCGCCGCGGGTCTTCGGCTTGGAGCCCAGGCGTGGAATGCGATCCAGTCCGTGCTCTTCGGTCGAAGAGATGATCCGCGACATGGTCTCCACCGTTTCCACCGCGTACTCGCCTACGGAGGTCTCTCCCGAGAGCATGACCGCGTCAGCACCGTCGAGCACCGCGTTGGCGCAGTCCGAAGCCTCGGCACGGGTCGGGGTTGGCGATTCGATCATCGATTCAAGCACCTGGGTGGCGACGATGACCGGCTTCGCCCAGCGGCGAGCCAGCTCGACCGCACGCTTCTGCACCAGTGGAACTTCTTCCAATGGCAACTCGACGCCCAAGTCGCCTCGGGCGACCATGATCGCGTCGAAGGCGTTGACGATTTCTTCCAGTGCCGCCACGGCCTGCGGCTTCTCGATCTTGGCGATGACCGGCACACGGCGGCCTTCTTCATCCATGATCTCGTGGACACGCTGGATGTCTTCGGCGTTGCGCACGAAGGACAGGGCGACCATGTCGATGCCGGCACGGATGGCCCAGCGCAGGTCGTCCTCATCCTTTTCGCTCAGCGCAGGCACGTTCACGGCCACGCCAGGCAGGTTGATGCCCTTGTTGTTGGACACTTCGCCGCCCACGACGACCTCGGAGCGCACGGTCTTCTCGTCGACCGCAATGGCCTTGAGCTTGACCTTGCCGTCGTTGATCAGCAGGAAGTCCCCTGGCTGCACGTCGGTAGGAAGTCCCTTGAAGGTGGTCGAGCACAGGTTCCGGGTGCCTTCGATGTCCTCGATGGTGATGGTGAATTCCTCACCGGCCTCGAGGATGTACTTGGCGTTGTCCTTGAAGCGGCCGAGGCGGATCTTCGGACCCTGCAGGTCGGCGAAGATGCCGACAGCACGGCCTACCTCTGCGGCCGCATTGCGCACATTCGCAAGGGATTGCGCGTGCATGGAGTGGTCTCCATGGCTCATGTTCAAGCGGGCGACGTCCACGCCCGCCTTCAGTACCGCTACAGTATTTTCATAACTTGCCAGGGCCGGGCCCCAGGTTGCCACAATCTTTGCGCGTCTCATTCCGTCAGCCAAATGCCTTTCATGTTCACATAGGCAAAATGCGGCCCACCCGGTTTCCGGGTGCGCCGCATTCAAGCCTATGTCACTCAAATGATGCTGATGGCCCTATCGGTTGGAGCAACCGGTGCAGGGAGAGTAGTCGAACCCGTGAGGAACTTGTCGACCGCGGCCGCGCAAGCGCGTCCTTCGGCGATAGCCCACACGATCAGCGACTGTCCCCGACCGGCGTCTCCGGCGACGAATACCGACTCGGTGTTCGTCATGTAGTAGCCATCTCGGGCGACGTTGCCCCGGTTGTCGAATTCGATACTGACCTGTTCGTCCAACCCGGAAACTTCCGGACCGGTGAACCCGAGGGCAAGCAGGACCAGATCCGCTTTAATTACGCGTTCGGTTCCAGGCTTCGGGAGGCGCTTGCCAGCAACAAATTCTGTCTCTGCAACTGTAACACCGATCACCTTGTTTTGCTCACTTCCCTCGCCGGAGATGAAGTTGACGGTCGAGGCCAGGTAGGTCCGCTCGCCTCCTTCCTCATGGGAGGTCTGCACCTCGAACAGCACCGGCATCATCGGCCACGGCTGGTCCTCGCGGCGTTCGGTGCCCGGCTGCTTGCCGATGGCCAGCGTGGTGACGCTGGCGGCGCCTTGGCGCAGCGCGGTGCCGATGCAGTCCGAACCGGTGTCGCCGCCACCGAGGACGATCACGTGCTTGCCCTTGGCGTCGATCGAGCGCTCGGACTTCAGCCCCGCCACCACGCGGTTGTTATCGGTGAGGAACTCCATGGCGTGGTGCACGCCGTCGAGGTGGTTACCCGGCACTGGCAGCTCGCGCGGCACGGTCGCGCCGGTGGCCACGATGACCGCATCGTAGTCGCGGCGCAGCTGCTTCCAACTGATGTCCTTGCCGATCTCGATGCCGGTGCGGAAGATCGTGCCTTCCACTTCCATCTGCTCCAGGCGGAGGTCGATGACCTGCTTCTCCAGCTTGAAGTCCGGGATGCCGAAGCGCAGCAGGCCGCCGATGGCCTCGTCGCGCTCGTACACCGCGACGGTGTGCCCTGCGCGGGTCAGCTGCTGGGCGGCGGCCAGGCCGGCCGGCCCCGAGCCGACGATCGCCACGCGGTGCTCGGTGTGCCTGGCTGGCGGCTGCGGCTCGAAGCCGCCGGCATCCATCAGGTGCCCGGCGAGCTCCGCCTCGACCTGCTTGATGGTCACCGCGGGCTGGTTGATCCCCAGCACGCAGGAGGCCTCGCAGGGGGCCGGACACAGCTTGCCGGTCAGCTCCGGGAAGTTGTTGGTGCTCAGCAGCCGGGCGGCCGCGTCGTCCATCCGGCCCTTGTAGGCCAGGTCGTTGAACTCCGGGATCAGGTTGCCCAGCGGGCAGCCGTTGTGGCAGAACGGCACGCCGCAGTCCATGCAGCGGCCAGCCTGCTCCTTCAAGGTGCCGGCCTTTTGGCGTTCGACAACCTCCTTGTAGTCCATCAGGCGCACCGGCACCGGGCGCTTGGGCTGGGTGACGCGTTCGGTCACCCTCAGGAATCCGCGTGGATCAGCCACGGGTCACCTCCAGAATCTTGTTCCATACCTGCGGCGAGTCCGGGTTCTGCCCGTTGGCCGCCGCATCGTTGCGTAGCTGCTGCACGGCGGCGAAGTCGCGCGGGGTGATGCTGGTCAGCCGGCCGCGGGTGTTCTCCCAGTCCAGCAGCAGGCGGGAGGCCAGCGGGGATGCGGTCAACGCGATGTGCTCGGTGAGCAGCTCGCGGATGCGCTCGGCTTCCGAGTCGCTGACCGGGGCGACCAGCAAGTCGCCGTGCTCGGCGGCCAGCGGGTTCAGCTTGGCCGGATCGAAGTCCAGCACCCAGGCGGTGCCGCCGGAGAACCCGGCGCCGAAGTTCCGGCCGGTGGCGCCCAAGATCAGCACCTGTCCCCCGGTCATGTACTCGCAGCCGTGCTCGCCGATGCCCTCGGTGACGATGCTCGCCCCGGAGTTGCGCACCGCGAAGCGTTCGCCGACCATGCCGTTGATGAACAGCTGGCCGCTGGTGGCGCCGTAGCCGACCACGTTGCCGGCGATGACCTGCTCTTCGGGCTTGGACAGGGTGGTGCGCGGCGGGTGGATCGCGATCCGGCCGCCGGACAGGCCCTTGCCGACGTAGTCGTTCGCGTCGCCGGAGAGCTTCAGCGTGATGCCTTCGGGCAGGAAGGCGCCCAGGGACTGGCCGGCGCGGCCGGACAGGTTCACCTTGATGGTGTCCTGCTCCAGGGTCTGCACCCCGAAGGTCTTGGTCACGTGGTGTCCCAGCAGCGTGCCGGTGGAGCGGTCGGTATTCACGATCTTCGCGTCGATGCTCACCGGCAGGCGGTCGGCCAGCGCCGGTGCGGCGGCGGCGAGCAGCTGCTGGTCCAGGTGCGTGTCCAGCCCGTGGTCCTGGCCGATGCGCCGGCGGCGCGCGGCCAGCTCGACGTCGGGGACATGGGTGATCGCGTCCAGGGCCAGCCCTGCCACCTTGTCGTGCGCGGCGACCTGGTCGGCATCGGTGTCCAGCAGCTCGACCTTGCCGATCACCTCATCCAGGGTGCGTGCACCCAGCGCGGCGAGCAGTTCGCGCACCTCCTGGGCGATGAACTCGAAGAAGTTCACCACGAATTCGGCCTTTCCGGTGAAGCGTTCGCGCAGCGTGGGGTTCTGCGTGGCCACCCCCACCGGGCAGGTGTCCAGATGGCAAACGCGCATCATGATGCAGCCGGAAACCACCAGCGGGGCGGTGGCGAAACCGAACTCCTCGGCCCCGAGCAGCGCACCGATCAGCACGTCGCGGCCGGTCTTCAGCTGGCCGTCCACCTGCACGGTGACGCGGTCGCGCAGCCCGTTGAGGATCAGCGTCTGCTGCGCTTCGGCCAGGCCGATCTCCCACGGGGTGCCGGCATGCTTCAGCGAGTTCATCGGCGAGGCGCCGGTGCCGCCATCGTGCCCGGAGACCAGCACCACGTCCGCCTTGGCCTTGGCCACGCCGGCCGCGACGGTGCCGATGCCCGACTCGGAAACCAGCTTCACGTGCACGCGCGCCGACGGGTTGGCGCACTTCGCGTCGTGGATCAGCTGGGCCAGGTCCTCGATCGAGTAGATGTCATGGTGCGGCGGCGGGGAGATCAGCCCGACGCCCGGGGTGGAGTGCCGGGTCTTGGCGATCCACGGGTAGAGCTTCTGGCTCATCAGCTGGCCGCCCTCGCCGGGCTTGGCGCCCTGCGCCATCTTGATCTGGATGTCATCCGCGTTGGTCAGGTAGAGGCTGGTCACGCCGAAGCGCCCCGAAGCGATCTGCTTGATGGCGCTGCGCCGCTCGGGGTCGAGCAGGCGCTCGGGGTCCTCGCCGCCCTCGCCGGTGTTGGACTTGGCGCCCAGCCGGTTCATCGCGATGGCCAGGGTCTCATGCGCCTCGGCGGAGATCGAGCCGTAGCTCATCGCGCCGGTAGAGAACCGCTTGACGATCGAGGAGACCGGCTCGACCTCGTCGATGCTGATCGGGGTGATGCCCTCGGTCTTGAACTTCAGCAGCCCGCGCAGGGTCTTCAGCTGCGCGGCCTGGTCGTCCACCGCCTTCGTATACTCCTTGAACACGTCGTAGCGGCGGGTGCGGGTGGAATGCTGCAGGCGGAAGACGGTTTCCGGGTTGAACAGGTGCGGCGGGCCTTCGCGGCGCCACTGGTACTCTCCCCCGGTCTCCAATTCCAGCGGCTGGGCGCCGCCGTCGATCTCCGGGTAGGCGCGCGCATGGCGGGCGGCGGTTTCGGCGGCCACCACGTCCAGCTCGATGCCCGAGAGCTTCGTGGCGGTGCCGGTGAAGTACTGGTCGACCACGCGCTGGGACAGGCCGACGGCTTCGAAGGTCTGCGCGCCGCAGTAGCTGGAGACCGTGGAGATGCCCATCTTGGACATGATCTTCAGCACGCCCTTGCCCAGCGCCTTGATCAGGTTGGCGCTGGCCTGGCTTCCGTCGATGCCGGGCAGCTCGCCGTTCTCGGCCATCTGCTCGACCGATTCCAGTGCGAGGTAGGGGTTGATCGCGCTGGCGCCGTAGCCGATGAGCAGCGCGATGTGGTGCACTTCGCGGGCGTCGCCGGACTCGATGATCAGCGAGACGCGGGTGCGGTTCGAGCTCTTGAGCAGATGGTGGTGCACCGCGGAAGTCAGCAGCAGGGACGGGATCGGCGCCCAGGCGGCCGAGGAGTCGCGGTCCGAGAGCACGATGTAGCGCACCCCGCGGTTCACCGCGGCGGAGACCTTCTCGCAGATTTCCTGCAGCCGGGCGCGCAGCTCGGATTCGCCGCCGGCCGGGCGGTACAGCCCGCGCACCTTCAGCGTGTACTTAGCGCCGGATTCGTCGCGCAGGTTAGCGATCTTGGCCAGCTGGTCGTTGGTCAGCACCGGGTAGTCCAGCGCGATCTGGGTCTGCTCGACGCGGTCCAGGGACAGCAGGTTACCGTCCGGGCCGATCGCGGTGCCCATGGAGGTGACCAGCTCTTCGCGGATCGCATCCAGCGGCGGGTTGGTGACCTGGGCGAAGGACTGGGTGAAGTAGTCGAACAGCAGCCGCGGGCGCTGCGAGAGGGCGGCGATCGGGGTGTCGGTGCCCATGGCGGCCAGCGGCTCGGCGCCGGCGGCGGCCATCGGGGCCAGCAGCACGCGCAGCTCCTCGGTGGTGTAGCCGAAGGTCAGCTGGCGCAGGGCCACGGAAGCCGGATTGTGGCGCACATGCTCCAGGTCCGGGAAGTCGTCCAGGGTCTTCAGGTTCTGCGCCACCCAGTCGCGCCATGGCTTGGAGGCGGCCACTTCAGCCTTGATCTCGGCATCTTCGACGATGCGCTGGCCGGCCAGGTCCACCGCGAACATCTTGCCCGGGGCGACACGGCCCTTGGCCACGATGTGCTCTTCATCGGTGTCGATCACGCCGACCTCGCTGGCAAGCACCACCAGGCCGTCGTCGGTGACCCACCAGCGGGCCGGGCGCAGGCCGTTGCGGTCAAGCACGGCGCCGGCCATCTGGCCGTCGGTGAAGCAGACAGCTGCCGGGCCGTCCCACGGCTCGATGAGCATGGACTGGTACTGGTAGAAGGCGCGCAAATCCGCGTCCATCTGGTCGTCGTTTTCCCACGGCTGCGGGATCATCATCATGATCGTCTCGGCGACGTTGCGCCCCGAGAGCATGAGCATTTCGGCGACCTCGTCGAAGGAGGCCGAGTCGGAGGCGCCGGCGGTGCAGATCGGGAACAGTTCCTCGGGCACCTCGCCGAGCAGCGGCGAGGCGAGGGTGGACTGGCGGGCCCGCATCCAGTTGCGGTTGCCCTTGACCGTGTTGATCTCGCCGTTGTGCGCGATGGTGCGGAACGGCTGGGCCAGCGGCCAGGACGGGAAGGTGTTGGTGGAGAAACGCGAGTGCACGATCGCGCAGCGGCTGGCGAAGCGGCTATCGGACAGGTCCGGGTAGAAGGGCTCAAGCTGCGCGGTGGAGACCATGCCCTTGTAGACGATGGACTGCGAGGAGAACGAGGCGAAGTACACGCCCATCTTGTTGTGCGCGCGGCGGCGGATGCGCCAGGCGGCGGCGTCCAGCTCGCGGCTGGTGGCGGCCGGGGCACCGGCAGGGGCGGCGATGAAGAATTGGGCGATGCAGGGCATCACCTTGCGGGCAGAGGCGCCGAGCACGTCGGCGTTGACCGGTACCTCGCGCCAGCCGAGCACCGCGAGGTTTTCCTCGGCGGCCATGGTTTCCAGCTCTTCTTGGGCGAAGGCACGTTCGCCGGAGTCGGCCGGGAGGAAGCCCATGCCCACGGCGTAGGAGCCGGCGGCGGGAAGATCGAATGCGGTGACGCTGCGCAGGAATGCATCAGGCAGGTGCAGCAGGATGCCGGCGCCGTCGCCGGTGCCCTCGTCGGCGCCGATGGCGCCTCGGTGCTCCAGACGGCGCAGGGCGGTCAGCGCATGGGCTACAATGCCGTGGCTGGCTTCGTTCTTCAGGGACGCAATCATCGCCAGGCCGCAGGCGTCCTTCTCGGCCGACGGATCGTACAGCCCCTGCGCGCCGGGCAGCGCGGAGAAACGGGTGTAGGGCGAGGGGACTTCCTCGCCAAAACCTGGCGAGGCGTTCATCTGGACGCCGGTCATGCTCATGAGCGTGCCTTTCTGTGGTTCATGCAGGATAGGCGCGCGGCAGCCCCCGGTAAAGAGCTAATTCTTCGCAAGGGCTTCCGGCCGCCTGGATGTTTCATCTAGCTGAAACTTTTCGACAGTGCTAAGCGGGGTCTGCTTGCGCATCGAGGTTTCGGGGACGAACATTTCCCACCTCGTTGTGGTGCTGCACCGGCAGGCCGTTCCAGGGGTCGATCAACCAGTTCGGTGCGTGGATCTCACGTTACGCAGGTTTTGTTTCTCCCATGCGCGTGCTTCTGTTTCCGCAATGTTAAAAACTTTTGTCCCAGTTCGCGCGGAAAAAGCAGGTTTTTTGGTGAAAAACGCCCGAAAACCGTTCTCGCCAGCCGATTTTGAAAGCCGCCCAATGTTTCAAGCATGTTGCGCACACGCGTCGGCAACCCGCCAAATTATTCGCGCTTCTTCGCCATATTGGGTCCCTGGCTCGTCATGGAAGCTGATCCCGGAGGCCGCGGGACGGGTTAAACCAGCGGTGGCCGGCAAGCATGAATGCTTGCCGGCCACCGCAATGGGGCTATGGATTCGCTGCCGCTACTTCTCGTTCTGCGGATCAGCGCCGGTCCCCTTTTCGGACGCGGTTTCCGATTCGGAGGTGGTTCCCGAGTCGGGCGTGTCCTGGGCACCGGTGCCTTCAGCTGGCTTGCCGCCTTCTGCTGGGGCCGGCGCAGGCGCCTTTCCTGGCAGGTAGAATGGATCGGCCTGCTGGCCGCGCAGCTTGCCGAGGACCAGGATCAGCGCGAGGATGCCGGCGATGACCATGCCGATCGCCAGCCACTGGTGCACGCGCAGGGCCAGCGGCCCGATGGCGATGACCTCGGCCGCATCCAGGCGCAGCGATTCGGTGAAGGTGCGGCCGATCCCGTACCAGATCATGTAGCAGCAGAACAGCGCACCACGGCGCAGCTTGAACTTCCGATCCAGCGCGATCAGCACGAAGGCGCCGAGCACGTTCCACAGCGACTCGTACAGGAAGGTCGGGTGGAAAAGCGTGTCCGCGGGCAGCCCGGCCGGGAAGTTGTAGCTGTCCGGGTCGATCTCCAGGCCCCACGGCAGGTCGGTCGGCGCACCGAAGAGCTCCTGGTTGAACCAGTTGCCCCAGCGTCCGGCGGCCTGCGCCAGCAGCAGGCCGGGCACGGCGGCGTCGGCGAATGCAGAAAGCCGGATGCCGGCCCTCCGGCAGCCGATCCAGGCACCGAGCGCGCCGAGCGACACCGCGCCCATGATGCCCAGCCCGCCGAGCCAGATCTGCGGGATCTCAGCCAGATGCGCACTCTGCCCGCCGAGCCCGAAGTAGTACATCGGGTCGGTGATCAGCACATGGTAGAGGCGGCCGCCGACGATGCCGAAGGGGATCGTCCAGATGGCGATGTCCCAGAGCATGTCGGAGTTGCCGCCACGGGCGGAAAGCCGCTTGTTGGTCAACCACAGCGCGATCAGGATGCCCGCAAGGATACACAGCGCGTAGGCGTGGATGGTCAGCGGGCCCAGCGAGATCTGCGAGAACTCCTGCGGCGGAGACGGGATAGAGGCTGGCAGGGCCAGCTGCGCTGCGAAAGCCATCAGGCGCGTCCTCTCAGTTCGGCGGCCAGGGCGCCGACTGCCGGCACTCCCCCGTCGCGCAAAGCGGCGACCAGCGCGGTGCCGACGATCACGCCGTCCGCGTAGGCGCCGATTTCTTCCACATGCTCGCGGCGCGAGACGCCCAGGCCCACGCAGGCGTTTTCGGCGCCGGCCTTGTGGGCGGCGTCGACCACTGCCTGCGCGGCGGAGGACACCTCGGAACGGGCGCCGGTGACGCCCATCAGCGACACGCAGTAGACGAACCCGGAAGAGGCGTCGACCGTGCGCTGCACGCGGGCTTCGGTCGAGGACGGGGCGATGAGGAACACGCGCTCCAGGCCGTGCTTCTCGCTGGCTTCCATCCACTCGGCGGCCTCATCGGGCACCAGATCGGGGGTGATCAGCCCGGCTCCGCCGGACTCGGCGAAGCGCCGGGCGAATTCGTCCACGCCCAGTCGCAGCACCGGGTTCCAGTAGGTCATGACCATCACGGCCGCGTCGGTGCGTTCAGTGATCCCGCGCACGATCTCGAAGATCTGCGGGACCTTGAAGCCGTTCGCCAGCGCCTGCACGGTGGCTTCCTGGATGACCTGGCCGTCCATGACCGGGTCGGAGTACGGGATGCCGATCTCGATGACATCCACGCCGTTCTCGGCCAGCGCCACGGCGGCCTCGATGCTGGTGGCGACGTCCGGGTAGCCGGCAGGCAGGTAGCCGATGAGGGCCGGACGGCCCTCGGCGCGGGCTGCGGCGATCTTCTGGGCGCTGGTCACGCGGGTCATCTACTTCTCCTCGGAGTTCTGCGAGCCGGAGTTCTGCGCGTTGGCCGCGCTGATTTCGGCCTCGGCGTCCTTTTCGTCGATCATGTTGAACCAGGCGGCGGCGGTGCCCACGTCCTTGTCCCCGCGGCCGGAGAGGTTCGCGATGATGATCGTCTCCTGCGGCACAGCGCCCTCGGCGATCTTGCGGGCGGCCAGCCGGATGGTGCCGGCCAGCGCGTGCGCGGATTCGATCGCCGGCAGGATGCCCTCGGTGCGGCACAGCGCCTTGAACGCGTCCATCGCCTCGGTGTCGGTGACCGGCTCGTAGGCGACGCGGCCGATGTCGGCCAGGTAGGCGTGCTCGGGGCCGACACCCGGGTAGTCCAGGCCGGCGGAGATCGAGTGCGACTCGACCGTCTGCCCGTCCTCGTCCTGCATCAGGTAGCTCTTCGCGCCGTGCAGCACGCCCGGGCGGCCCAGGGTGATGGTCGCGGCGTGGCGGTCGGTGTTCACGCCGTCGCCGCCAGCCTCGAATCCGTAGATCTCGACCGACGGGTCGTCGAGGAAACCGTGGAAGATGCCGATCGCATTGGAGCCGCCGCCGATGCATGCGGTCACGGCGTCAGGCAGGCGACCGGCCTGGGCCAGGATCTGCTCGCGCGCCTCGTCGCCGATGACCTCGTGGAAGTAGCGGACTATCGCCGGGAACGGCGCGCCTCCGGCGGCGGTGCCCAGCAGGTAGTGGGTGGTCTCGACGTTGGCGACCCAGTCGCGCAGCGCCTCGTTGATCGCGTCCTTCAGCGTCTGGGAGCCGACGGTCACCGGGATCACGGTGGCGCCGAGCAGGCGCATGCGCGCCACGTTCAGCGCCTGGCGGCGGGTGTCCTCGGCGCCCATGTAGACCACGCACTCCAGGCCCATCAGGGCCGCGGCGGTGGCCGAGGCGACGCCGTGCTGGCCGGCGCCGGTCTCCGCGATGATGCGGGTCTTGCCCATGCGCTTGGCCAGCAGCGCCTGACCGAGCACGTTGTTGATCTTGTGGCTGCCGGTGTGGTTCAGGTCCTCGCGCTTGAGGAAGATCCGCACCCCTCCGCAGTACTGCTCGGAGAAGCGCTTGGCTTCGGTAAGCAGCGAGGGGCGTCCGGAGTAGTTCTTGTTCAGGTCCTTGACCTGCGCGATGAACTCGGGGTCGTTCTTGGCCGCCTCGAAGGTCTCGTTCAGCTCGTCCATGGCGGCCATGAGGGACTCGGGCATCCATCGTCCGCCATACGCACCAAAGTACGGGCCGCTTGCGTGCCTCAGCGACTGTGCATCGATCGACTGGCTGGGCTCGGAGTTCTCCGGAGTGCTCATCGATTCCCTCTCTTCTCGTACGAAGCTTGATTCGTGGTAAGTCTCGTGCCCCGCCGGAAGCTCCTGCGGGGCACGAAATGCAATTCTGGGTCCGACGCGCTGCCGTGCGCGGCTAGCGCTGCGGCTTGGCGTCGGTGCCGGCCTGGATGAACGCGGCGACCGAAGCGCGCGGATCGGCGTGCTTCACCAGCGCCTCGCCCACGAGGATCGCGTCGGCGCCTGCAGCACCGTACTGGGCAACCTGCTCGGTGGATTCCACACCGGATTCGGCGACGATCACCGCCTCGGACGGCAGCAGCGGTGCGAGCTTGCCGAAGGTGGCCGGATCGACGTCCAGCGTCTTCAGGTTGCGCACGTTCACGCCGATGATCTTCGCCCCGGCCTTGATGGCGCGGGCGATCTCTTCCTCGGTGTGGGTTTCCACCAGGGCGTTCATTCCCAGCTGGTGAGTCAATTCTAGGAAAGATGCCAGCAATTCATCATTCAGCGCCGCAACAATGAGCAACACGAGGTCAGCGCCGTGCGCGCGGGCTTCGTAGATCTGGTACTCGTCGACGGTGAAATCCTTGCGCAGAACCGGGATCTGCACGGCGGCGCGCACCGCATCGAGATCCTGGAGCGAACCGCCGAAGCGGCGCGCTTCGGTCAGCACGGAAATCACCGAGGCGCCACCGGCTTCGTACTCGGCGGCCAGGACTGCGGGCTCCGGGATGTCGGCCAGCGCGCCCTTGGACGGGGACTTGCGCTTTACCTCGGAGATTACACGCAGCGTGGTGTCGCGGGCGGCCTTATCGGTGTGGCCGCCCAGCGCGGCGAACGCATCACGTGCAGGGGCGGCTGCCGCCGCTGCCTGCTTGATCGCTTCCAGGCTAGTGATTGCGCGACGAGCGCCCAGGTCTTCCCGGACGCCCGCGATGATGTCATCAAGAACAGTCAATTTAGTGCGATGCTCCACTGCGAGCGCCACCGACGCCGAAACCGGCTGCCTTCAGGATCCAGCCCAGCAACAGGCCGACTACGACGATGCCGCAACCGACCCAGACGATGGACCAGGCGAGGAAGGCGAAGGCGATGCCTGCCACGATTGCACCGACAATCATGGTCAGCACGCAGGCCCACGCTGCGATGGAGTTGCCGTGGCCAATCTCTTCGGTGTAAACCGGATCGATCTCGGTGTTCTGCGACATGTTCGATGTCTCCTCATGTTGTGATGCTGCGCCCCGGCAGGGCGTTGCTGCCGAAGGACGTTGGTCTTCAGGTTCCATTCTGCCACCTGCGCGCGAGAACCTCCTATTCCAGGGGCCTTCGTTGCGCGCCGGTGGTGCGAATCACGCTCGGCCCGGGCTATTTCCCGCCAGCGGTCGGGTCTTCGCCCTGCGAGAGCTGCTCCCAGCTGGCGATGCTGCGGGAGGACTGGTCCTTAGGCTCCATGCTGGCCTTGGCCGCTTGCCGGTCGTACTTGCTGGCCTTCGCGGGCCAGCGGCCGGCGAAGACCAGCACCAGCACCGCCTGCAGCACGACCAGCACGCCGGCAATCACCGCTACCGCCGGCCACGCGGTGAGCGTGTACTCGCCGGCGTTCTGGGCCAAACCGGTGGCTTCGGCCACGGCGGTGGAGGCGACGGCCTGCGGGTCGCGCAGCGCGCCAATGCCGGCGGTGATCACCGTGGCGCCGGCGAGCAGGCAGATCGCCGCGATGATGTAGCGGGCGATCTTCCCGGCGATCAGCAGCGCCAGCGAACCGGCCAGCACCACCACGGAGACCGCGGTGACCGAGGCGGCCGCGGTCGCCCCGTCAACGACAATCTGCGGGATCTGCACGGAGCTGGAGGCCACATCAACGGTGATCCAGGTCCGGGTGGCCGACCAGAGGCCGATCAGTGCGCCGGCCAGGCCGAAGAGGGCAAGGGTGCGGGCGCTGGTTAATTTCTTCACTTCGCTTCACCTGATTCGGTGTTGATGGTGTGGGCGGCACGCATGGACTGCGCGGCCCAGACGGCGCGCAGCGGGGCGGCCGCCTTGTTCACGGTTTCCAGTGCCTCGTCGGCGAACTTCGAATCGTTCACGATGCCGCCGCCGGCCTGCACGTATGCGCGGTTCCCCTTGAGCAGGGCGGAGCGGATGGCGATGGCCATGTCCATGTCGCCGGCGAAGTCCAGGTATCCGACCACGCCGCCGTAGATGCCGCGGCGGTACGGCTCGTACTCGTCGAGCAACTGCAGGGCACGGGGCTTCGGCGCTCCGGAGAGCGTACCGGCCGGGAAGGTCGCGGCGAGCACGTCGTAGGCGTCCACGTCGTCGCGGGTCTTGCCGACCACGTTGGAGACCAGGTGCATGATGTGGCTGAAGCGCTCGACCTCCATGAACTGGGTGACTTCCACGGTGCCGGCCTTGCAGACCCGCGAGAGGTCGTTGCGCGAGAGGTCCACGAGCATCAGGTGCTCGGCGCGTTCCTTCTCGTCGTTGACCAGCGACTTCTCATGCAGCTGGTCGTCCTCGTAGTTGGCCCCGCGCGGCCGGGAGCCGGCGATCGGGTGCGTGACCACGTGCGAGTCGTTCACCGTGACCAGCGCTTCTGGCGAGGAGCCGACGATTTCGAAGCGTTCGCCGTCCTCGTTGACGAAGTTGAACAGGTACATGTAGGGGCTGGGATTGGTTGCGCGCAGCACCCGGTAGACATCCAGCGCGTCGGCCTGGGTTTCCAGCTCGAAGCGGCGCGAAACGACGATCTGGAAGACCTCTCCATCCACGATCGCGGTCTTGGACTTGGCCAGCGCTGCCAGGTATTCGTTCTCATCCCAGGAATGGGTGACGGCGTCCATCAGGGTTTCGCGCGGCACATCGGTGCCGGTGAGCACCGCCGCGGCCGAATCCACCGGCACCGCGAGCTGGTCGAGCATCGCCTGCAGGCGGGCGACGGCGCCGTCGTAGGCCGCATCGACGTTCTCGTCGCTGCCATTGAAGTTGATGGCGTTGGCGATCAGCGTGACCGTGCCTTCGGCCGCATCATGGGCCGCCATGTCGGCGACCAGATTCATGCTCAGCTCGGGCAGGTTCAGGTCGTCCGCCGGAGGGTTGGGCAGCTTCTCCCAGTGCCGCACGCATTCCCAGCCGATGAAGCCGACCATGCCGCCGGTCAGCGGAGGCATGCCGGGAACCGGTTCGGTTTTCAGCGTGCGCACGGTGTCGCGCAGCACCTCCACGCCCGCCCCGCCGGTGGGCAGGCCGTCAGGAGCGTGCCCCTGCCAGTAGGCTTCTCCCCCGCGGGTGCTCAGCGTGGCCGGCGAGTTCACTCCAATGAACGAATAACGGCTCCAGACGCCACCCGGGGCCGCCGACTCCATCAGGAAGGTTCCGGGCCGCCCCTGTGCCAGCGTGCGGTACAGGCCGATCGGCGTGAGCGAGTCGGCCAGCACGGTGATGGTTACCGGGATGACGCGTCGGTTCGCGGCCATGGCGCGGAAGGACTCGCGGGACGGGGAAATCTTGCCAAGGGTTTTCATCAGTGTTCTTCTTCTACGTGTTCTTCGAGCCGTGCTGCAACGCGCAGCTGAGTGCTCAATTCTCGGCCCTCGCCTGCTGCGGGTGCCGGTGCGTCGGCAGTCCTACTCGGGACGGTGGCCCACCACGGCCGGCAATTCGCGATCGGTGAAGCAGGATTCGGTGCCGGTGTGGCAAGCGGCGCCCACCTGGTCGACCTGGACGAGCAGCGCGTCGCCGTCGCAGTCGAGGGCCACGGCCTTCACGAACTGGTAGTGGCCGGAGGTGTCGCCCTTGCGCCAGTACTCCTGGCGGGAACGCGAATAGAAGGTGACCCGGCCGGTGGTCAGCGTGCGGTGCAGCGCTTCATCGTCCATCCAGCCGAGCATCAAGACCTTCCCGGAATCGTACTGCTGCGCGATGGCGGCAAACAGGCCATTGGCATCGCGCTTGAGGCGAGAGGCGATCTCCGGGTCGAGGCTGTGGGATTCAGGGCTCGGAATCGAGCCGTCGTTAGAAGTAGGCATCCCCATTAGCATACTGGTTTTCCGCGGAATCCTGAGACCTGTGACGTACCGCTCGTCGACGCGCCATGCCGACTGGGCGACACCACTCTCGCCTTGCACAATTAGTCAGTTGCAGCGTGCTAGTTTCAGAAGTGATGCACTTAGTTCAGGCTTCCAGACTTGCGTTGGCCGAGACCCTGCTTGCGGCAGGACCTACCGCCGACACCCTTTGCGACGGTTGGCAAACCCGCCATCTCGCCGCGCACCTCGTGTTGCGCGAAAGCTCGCTGCTTTCCGCCGGCACGTTCTTCAAGCCGCTTTCCAAGAAGCTTGAAGCGAAACTGAACCAGATGGTGGTCGCGGCGCAGACCCCGGAAGGCTACGCGAAATTGGTCCGCAGCTTCCGCTCGGGTCCGCCCGCGTTCTCGCCGTTCGCCATCGACAAGGTCAACCAGTCGGCGAACCTCTCGGAGTTCTTCATCCATACCGAGGATGTTCGCCGGGCCCGCGGCCAATGGGCTCCGCGGGTGCTGGACAAGGAGTACACAGAACTGCTCTGGCAGTCGCTGACCCGCATGTCCCGGCTGCTGTTCCGCCACGCGCCCATCGGCATTATTCTCACGCGTCCCGATGGACAGCGCCATGTTGCCAAGAAGGCGCCGAACGCCGTGTCCATTACCGGACCGGTTACCGAGCTGATGATGTATTCGTTCGGCCGCATCGACCAGAGCCTCGTCTTGTTCGAGGGCGGCGAAACCGCATTGGAAATCGTCAAGGGATTCAAGCCGGGGCTGTAGCACTCCCCCGGTTATCCACATTCGTGGGTGGGCCGTCCATGTTCGTTTCGCACAGGCCTAGGATTTCGAGCAATCGATATCCAACGGCCTCGGAGCTTGAACATGAACGCGCACAAGGTTATTCGCCACGGCTCCAGTGCAGCCATTGCCGCAGTCCCCGCTTTCGTCCTGATCGCCTTGATATCGGCGTTGTTCATGTCCATTGCACCGGACGAACCCGCATCTTCGGCTGCATCGCCGGCTAATCCCAATACAGTGGAGACGACGCCACCCAGCGAACCGGACCCTTCAGATTCGGCAAGCATCTTGCATGAAAAAACGGATTATGGGGCGCGAGAAGCCGCAAGGCGCTTCTTCCAATTGCTCGATGAAGAAATCATTTATCGCACCCCCGCCGACTTCGTGCCAATTGTTACCGGCACATGCGAAGCAGAGCGATGCTGGAAGAGGTTCCAAGAGCAAGATGACTTGAGAACGGGGCCAGAAGACATCCAGATCGGGGGCTACCATTTCCTGCACGTGAACTACATTGTCCGGGTCGACAGCGACAAGGCCTACCTGATGGGAGAACTCACCTTGTCCGAAGGCTACCTGCTGCGTCCAGATCAGGAAGTCAATTCGTTCGAAGAAAAGAATCTGGGTGAGATCACCATAGGACTTGAGTATACCGACACCGGGTGGAAGGTCTCTGATGTCTCGCTTGATGATCCACCTTCAGCGACGCCGCGCGACACTTGAGCTTGGATACATTCAAACCAGTCACACTGCTCAGTTCTGCGCTGAAGCCATGCCGGCAGCCGATGGCCAGGAGGTTGCTCTCTGCACGTATGAGCAGTATCAATAGTGGCGGAAGTTCACAGAGAATCTGAAATAGGCTGTGGCAAGTTTTCCACAGATTCATCGAAAACTCTCCACTTTCTTGAAACACCGGCATAGGATTGCGCACAACCTCCCATTCCCGATGATCATGGAGAGTTCGGATGGAATCTCGGAAAGTTGCAGTTATCGCGTCGGTTGCTGCAGTTGCACTCGCACTGTCAGGCTGCAGCACAGGGAACGCTGAGGAACCAACCAGCTCAGCGTCGACTGTCGAAGCAGCTCCCTCGGCGACATCGCCTAAGTCAGTTTCCCCCTCGGCGAGTGAAACTGATAAATATGAACCGGCATCGGCGAATGGCCCAGCTAAAAATGTCCCTGTCCCCAATCTGCCAGCTGCAGCCAAAAAGAATTCTGAAGAGGGTGCCGCTGCCTTTGCGGAGTACTACTTCGAACTAATTAATTACGTCATACAAACCAATGATGCTGAGCCGTTGAAAAAATCCACGACTCGTGAATGTGAAATCTGCGGTAAATCACTCATTGACCCCGCGGGCCGTGCTCAGATTAGTGGCAAATGGCAGGTTGGCGGGGAACACATTTACGAAGTCGTTGACAGCTATAAATCGTCCAGTGACAAGGCCATCGTTACTGTCCGTTTTGAAGTTGAATCAGCAGATTTCTATATCAAGCCCAACGAGCTTGAATCGAGCAAAGATAAGCGCCCTTCGAAAGTAGCTGGGTTAGGAATGGCATACGATTCCGGCTGGAAAGTCTACATAATTGACATTGAAAAGTCCTCCAAATGATTATTCGAACCTTGGCATGCGAAATACTAATCTATGCATTTCTCGCTTCGCCTGGCCTCAGCTTGCAGCCAGAGACAGTATTTACGCGCACATGCCAACAACTTGATCAAACAGAGCTCACTGAGACAAATGCCGAGCACAACTATTCGGAATGCCAGTCCCCAAAATCGGATGATTTTAAGGAGTGGAACACCCCACCAACGTCACCTAAAAGGGACGAAGTCGTCAGCAAACCGAAACCACGTTTTAAAATTAGGGATTTCTACGAGTGCCACACCGGGAATCGTGACACAACCGGATGCAACTCAAACCCCGATCGGCCCGCCTGCCCTGATGGTTCGCGTCCAATCACACGGCAGATAATTTCACTTGACGGCGAACTCGTTAGGCAATTCTCGCTATGCCCTGAAGATCCAATTCCTGAAGACCTACCAGATGGGTCTTTTATAGAAGAACCGCGAGTCACTCTCGAAGCTTTCCGATCGTTCCCAATTAAGGGGTCGAAGGTAGAAAGCTCTCCAATCACTTTCTCTCTAAGAAATGGTCATTCTCATTTCTGGGCATCTCGTGAGACTCAAGTATTTAACTCGAACTTGTCGGGATCCAACATAAAGATCAAGGCGATTCCGATTCAATGGAATTGGAACTATGGTGATGGGACCACTCGAAATCTAAGTTTTCCCGGCGAACCTGCACCGAACCATACTTTGAGAGATGAAACCCCTACGAGTCACTCTTATAGCGAGACTGGCACGTTCAAGGTAGGAGTAACGACTCTCTACCGGGGAGAATTCAGCGTCGATGGAGGCCCATGGCAGGCCATACCCGGTCAAGCCGCCGTCGCAAGCACACCGATTGAAATCGACGTTTGGCGCACTGAGAAGGAGCTCATTGCCAACGATTAGCCGAGTACAGCATGAGGCCCAGCGCCATGTGGTGCTGGGCCTCATGCTTGGATCCTAGCGAACTGGGTAACCAGCTTCGCGGATGGCTTGCTTAACCTTGGCGATCATGTCCTTTGGACCGAAGTGGAAAATCGATGCGGCCAAGACAGCGTCAGCACCGGCTTCAATCGCTGGAGGGAAGTCCTCTGGCTTACCCGCGCCGCCCGAGGCGATCAGCGGGACCGAAACCTCGGCGCGAACCGCACGGATCATTTCCAGATCGAAACCATCCTTGGTCCCGTCAGCATCGATCGAGTTCAGCAGGATCTCCCCCACGCCTCGTTCGGCAGCTTCCTTGGCCCAGGCGACGGCGCACATGCCGGTGCCCGTACGACCGCCATGGGTAGTGACCTCGTAGCCCGATGCGATCGACGGATCATCGGTGCGGCGCGCGTCCAGGGACAGCACGAGCACCTGGGAGCCGAAGCGCTGGGTGATCTCGTTGATAACCTCGGGACGGTTCACCGCCGCGGTATTGATCGAGGCTTTGTCGGCACCATTGCGTAGCAGCCGATCGACGTCTTCAGCAGTGCGGACGCCACCGCCCACGGTCAGCGGGATGAAGACTTCTTCTGCGGTGTGACGGACCACTTCGTAGGTGGTTTCACGGTCCGAACTGGATGCGGTGACATCGAGGAAGGTCAGCTCGTCGGCGCCTGCGTCGTTGTAGCGGCGGGCAAGCTCGACTGGATCGCCAGCATCGCGAAGGCCCGCGAAGTTGACACCCTTGACGACGCGTCCGGCATCGACATCGAGGCAAGGAATAACACGAATTGCAACGCTCATCAGCGGATTTTCCTTGTCTCGTTAGATGCGGCAGGCGTGGATCTGGCTGACCAGGATGGCGCGCGCGCCAACGTCGTACAGCTCGTCCATGATGTTGTTGGTCTGCGATTTCTTGACCATGGCGCGCACTGCGACCCACTCGGAGTTGGCAAGGTCCGACACGGTTGGCGATTCCAGGCCTGGGGTCAGTGCACAGGCCTTGTCAGCCAGCTCGCGGCGTACGTCGTAGTCGAGCATGACGTACTGGCGGGCGACGAGCACGCCATTGAGGCGGCGGATCAGCACATCCAGGCCGGATGGCTTGTGCCCGACCCGGCCGATCATGACCGCTTCGGAGTTCAGCAGCGGATCGCCGAAGATCTCCATGCCGGCGGCCTTGATGGTGTTGCCGGTTTCTACGACGTCGGCAATGGCATCTGCTACGCCCAGGCGGACAGAGGACTCGATGGCGCCATCAAGGCGAACGATCGAAGCTTCGATGCCGGACTTCTCGAGGTAGTGGCGCAGCAGCACGTCGTAGCTGGTGGCAATGCGCTTGCCGTTGAGCTGCTGGGCATCGTTGAACGCGCCAACCGGGGCAGCGAAGCGGAAGGTCGACTTTCCGATGCCCAGCGAAAGTTGCTCTTCGACAGCGTCGTCGACGTCTGCATCGAGGTACAGGTCGCGGCCGGTGATGCCTACGTCCAGGATTCCGCGGCCGACATAGACAGCAATGTCGCGGGGACGCAGATAGAAGAATTCAACTTGGTTGTCCTCGTCGACCAGGACCAGTTCGCGGGAATCGCGGCGCTGGAGGTAGCCGGCTTCCTTGAACATGGTGGAAGCGATTTCGGACAAGGCACCCTTGTTGGGTAGGGCTACGCGGAGCATTTTTGACTCGTTTCGTCATGAATGGCGCTGCGGCGATTAGCCATAAACAAGCGCCAAGGATTAATTCGTTGGCCGTTGTTTCTGCCGCCGTGCGTTGACTGCGGCCTGATCTGAAGTGGATCAGGCCGCAGTCGCGCGACGGCTATAGATGCTTGTAAACGTCGGCCAAGGTCATGCCCTTGGCGATCATGAGAACCTGCAGGTGGTACAGCAATTGGGAGATTTCCTCCGCCGCGGCCTCATCGGTTTCGTACTCCGCAGCCATCCAAACTTCGGCGGCTTCCTCGACGATCTTCTTGCCGATGCCGTGGACACCAGAGTCGAGTTCGGTGACGGTACGTGAGCCTTCCGGGCGGGATTGTGCCTTGAGCGATAGTTCGCTGAAGAGCTCGTCAAAAGTTTTCACAGAACCAATCCTAGCTGTTTTCTTTTCCGGTGCCGTATTCTGGTGGCCCTTTGTGACAGGGCCGCCCCGCTGCTACGGCAGTGCGGCTACTGTCATGACGGCAGCCGAGTATGCTTCGTAGCCCTTGTCCTCACTGGAGTTCTCCAAGCCAGCGCGGTCCAGGGCCTGCTCTTCGTTATCGCAGGTGAGCACGCCGAAACCAATAGGGGTTTTGGTGTCCACACTCACATTGGTTAAGCCATTGGTGGCTGCCATGCAGACATAGTCGAAGTGCGGAGTTCCGCCGCGGATGACCACACCCAGCGCGATGACCGCGTCGTAGTCCCCTGCGAGGGTGGAAGCCGCGACCGGCAACTCGAAAGTGCCCGGTACCCGAATCAGGGTGGTGCTGGATTCCAGGCCGGCGTCCTTGGCGGCACGCTGGGCTCCGTCGATCAGTCCGTTCATGATCACCTCATGCCAGCTGGCTGCCACGATGGCCACCTTCAGCTGGGAGAACTTCTCGTCACTGGCCAGGGTCTTCAGCTGTTCGCTGACATCCGTTGGTGCGCCATGCTTGCTCATCTTGATGCTCCTTGGTTCTTCTGGATTCGTCGTTTTCAGGCGCCGTGGTAGGCGTCGGGCTGCTGGCCATCGTCGGTATCGGGCAGGTCCAGATGGTGGCCGAAGCGGGTCTGCTTGGTGCGCAGGTAGGCGGAGTTCTGCTCGCGCGGCGCGATCTGCAGGCCGACCAGCTCGGCCACCTTGATTCCCGCGCCGTTCAGTTGTTGCTGCTTGTCAGGGTTGTTGCTCAGCAAGCGGATCTCGTCCAGGCCCATGGCCTTGAGGATCGCGGCGACGGCGAAGTACTCGCGTGCGTCGGCCGGGAAGCCCAAATGCAGGTTGGCGTCCAGGGTGTCCATGCCGTCTTCCTGCAACGCGTAGGCGCGCAGCTTGTTGGCCAGCCCGATGCCACGGCCTTCATGCCCGCGGATGTAGATGACGTGGCCGCCTTCGCGGGCGATGGCTTCCAACGAGGCATGCAACTGTTCGCCGCAGTCGCAACGGTAGGAGCCGAAGATGTCCCCGGTGAGGCACTCCGAATGGATGCGCACCAGGTTGCCCGGCTCGGCGCCGTTGGGACCTTCATGGCTGAGCACGATGTGCTCGTGGTTCTCTGCGGTGGCTGCTCTGGCGGTGAATTCCCCGAACGCAGTAGGCAGCTTGATCGGGTCGGTCAGCTCGATCTCGTCGTTGACCCGGCGCCAGCGGGCCAGGTCGTCGATGGAGATCAACGGCAGGCCGTGTTCAGCGGCGAAGACCCGCAGGTCATCAAGGCGCATCATTTCGCCGTCGTCCTTGGTGATCTCGCCGATCACGCCCACCGGTTCCAGCCCGGCGGCCTGGCACAGGTCAACTGCCGCTTCGGTGTGGCCCCGGCGTTCAAGCACTCCCCCAGCGGCGGCGCGCAGCGGGAAGATGTGGCCCGGGCGGGAGAGCTGGGCCGGCTGGGTAGCCGGGTCGGCCAGCAGGCGGCTGGTCAATGCACGATCGGCAGCTGAAATGCCTGTGGTGATGCCTTCGGCGGCATCGCAGGTGACGGTGAAAGCGGTTCCCTTGGCGTCCTGGTTGATGCCGACCATGGGTGCCAGGCGCAGCGCGTCGGCACGTTGGGCGCTGAGCGGCACGCAGATCACGCCCGAAGTGTAGCGGATGGTGAAGGCCATCAGCTCGGCCGTGGCGTGCTGGGCGGCGAAGATGATGTCGCCTTCGTTCTCGCGGTCCTCGTCGTCGACAACGACAACTGCACGACCCGCGGCAAGGGCCGCCAGCGCGGTTGGGATGGAATCAAGCGTTGACGTAGCCATTACTGCTGGCCTCCGAATTCGTTCAGGCGTGCCACGTACTTGGCGAGCACGTCGACCTCGATATTGATCTTGTCGCCGACTTGTCGGGTGCCCATGGTGGTTTCGGCAAAGGTGATCGGGATGATGCCGACCTCGACCCAGTGGTTGCCTGCACCGGCTGCCGGGGAGACCGCGGTGATGGTCAGCGAGATGCCGTCCAGCGCAATGGAGCCCTTTTCAGCGGTCAGCGGCGCGTACGCGTCGTCGATGCCGATGCGGAAGGTGGTCCACTGGCCGTGGTCCTCGCGGGCCAGCACCGTGCCGACGGTATCCACATGGCCCTGCACCACGTGTCCGTCGAGCCTGCCGCCGGCCGGGGTGCAGCGTTCCAGGTTGACCTTGTCGCCGGTCTTCAAGGCGCCGATCGTGGTGCGGCGCAGGGTTTCGCCCATGACGTCGACGCTGAGCTTTTCTCCTTCCATCTCGGTGGCGGTCAGGCAGACCCCGTTGACGGCCAGTGAGCCGCCCAGACCCAGGTTGTCGGTGTGGCCCGGGGCGCGCAGGGTCAATACTGCCAGGTCCTTGCCGGTGAAGGTCTCGATGCCTTCGATGATGCCTTGGCCGGTGACAATTCCGGTGAACATGTTTACTCCTTGAAAATTTTGGGATTGCCGGCGATCAGTCGCGGGGCAGCGGTTCCAGATGCAGGGCAATGTCGTCGCTCAGCCTGGTCAAAGACTCGTTGCTGGCCGAATCCAGCCGGAAGCGCCGCGCATCGGCAAGGGTGGTCGTGTTCGGCATGTTGACCGATGAGCTGCCTGCGCCGATCAGCAGCGGCGCCTGGTAGCAGTAGATCTCGTCGGCCAGATCGGCCGCGATGAAGGCCGAGGCGACTGTGGCGCCGCCTTCAACAAGCAGATGGGCCAGGCCTAGCTCATTGGCCCGGGCGATAACCTCGTGCACGTCGTGGCTGCGGACCTGCGCCCAGTCATCACCCTGGGCGAGCGCCAGATCAGCCGGCAGATCCCGCTCGCCCATGACCAGCCGGAAGGGCTGGCGCTCATGCAACTGGCCATCGGGGGTTCGGGCGGTCAACCGCGGGTTGTCGATGATCGCGGTGCTGGTGCCGACGAGGATGCCATCGACTCGCGAGCGCAGGGCGTGCGCGTGATTGCGCGACGCCGTGGACGTGATCCACTGGCTCGTGCCGTCCGGTGCATTGATCCGGCCGTCGAGCGACTGCGCGATCTTGACTGTGATGAACGGCCGGCCCTCCTCCTTGGCGATGAACCAGCGGTGGTTCAGCTGCTTCGCGGCGGAGGAATCAGCCAGCTGGGTGGCCTGGGTTCCGTGGCTGCGCAGGTAGTCGGCGCCTCCGCTGGCGGCGGTGTTGTCGGGGACAGCGTAGTACACGTGGCCAATGCCGGCTTCCACGATGGCCTGGGCGCAGGGACCGGTTCGGCCGGTGTGGTTGCATGGTTCGAGGGTTACTACCATCGTCAGCTCGCGGGCCTTGGCCGCAGGCATCTTGCCCAGTCGGCGCAGTGCGTCGATCTCGGCGTGCGGGTGCCCGGCACCGATATGGAAACCAGTGGCAATGATATTTCCTTCTGCATCCAAAACGCAGGCGCCAACCAGCGGGTTGGCTCCGCGGTGGCCGCGACCGGCGGTTTCCAGCGCAGTGCGCAATGCCGCGTCGAGCTGCTGAGTCGTGATCATGGTGCTATCCCCTTTCAGCGTTTGCGCGAAATAGTCGGATCGAGCATTTCGGTTTCGATTTGGGGTTTGGCACCGCGCTTGGAATTGGCCCAGACGAAGAAGCCGACCAGGGTGAATGCGCCGTAGAACAGGTACATGAAGGCGCTGGCGTAGTATCCGGCGGAGAACAGCAGGGGCACGCCCACTGCGTCCACGGCAACCCAGATCAGCCAGAATTCCACCCAGCCCTTGGCCATGCCGTAGGTCGCGAGCAACGAGCCTACGAAGGTCCAGGCATCCGCCCAGACCGGCTCATAGGATCCGAGCATGCGGAAGATAGGGGTCAGTGCGACGGTGCCGAGGATCAGCACGGCAATCAGGCCCAGTCGGGTCTTGCCAGACGCCCATTGCGGGGTCACCGCGCTGCCGGTGCCGTCCTTAGCCTGCTTCCAGCGGTACCAGCCGAAGACTGACACGGCAATGAACATGATTTGGCGGCCTGCTTGGCCCCAGAGATTGGCTGTGTAGCCGGTATCGAAAATGCTGCCCAGGAAGACTGTCAGCAGCAGGAGGTTGCCGACTATGCCAATGGGCCAGGCCCAGACTTTGCGGCGCATGCCGCCCACGGCGCTGGCCAGGCCGAAGATATTGCCTACGACTTCGCGCACCAGCAGTGCCGACGAGCCGATCGCAATTTGTGAGTTGAAAGCTTCAATGAGCCACCGCAGGAAATCCATCATTCCACCCTTCTCGAAGCGGCGGCTCCGGGGGTGTGCATTTGATGGGCCTGTGGCTCTGCTTTAGAAGATAGCCCCTGTGCGGGCTACCGTCAGTACCAAAAGGCATATCAAATTCGTGCTTCTCCCATCCAGACTTTAACTGTCGGTACTGGAATTCCACCAGTTCAACCGTTCCCTCAGCTTGTGGCTTTGGTTGCGGGTCGCGGACTATGACCGCCGGTTCGGACTTTCACCGACCCCGGAGCACGTATTCGTGTTTACTGAAAACATTCTGGCACACTTCGCGGGGTCTTAGTGACCACCCAGCGCGAGATTGCGTAATACGTCGATTTCCACCGATGGCTCTTCTGCCGAGTACACCGCGGAACCGGCAACGAAGACATCCGCTCCGGCTTCGGCGGCACGCAAGATCGTGTCGCGCGAAATGCCGCCGTCGACCTGCAGGGCAATGGGCTTGCCGCTGCCGTCAATGGCTGCGCGGGCGCGCTTGATCTTCGGAAGGACCAGATCCAGGAACTTCTGTCCGCCGAAACCTGGTTCCACGGTCATCAGCAGAACCATGTCCAGCTCGCCGAGCATATCCAGATAGGGTTCGATCGGCGTTGCCGGGCGCAGGGCCATGGAGGCTTTGGCGCCGGCCGACCTCAGTTCGCGGGCCAAGCGGATCGGGGCTGCCGAGGCCTCGGCATGGAAAGTTACCGAGTCCACGCCGAGCTGCGCGTATTCCGGCGCCCAGCGATCCGCGTTCTCGATCATCAGGTGCACGTCAATGGGCAGCTTGCTGACCTTGTGCAACGCATCAACCACCGGCAATCCGAGGGTCAGGTTGGGCACGAAATGGTTGTCCATTACATCCACGTGAACCGCGTCGGCGGTGTGGATGCGTTCCAGCTCGCTGGCAAGGTTCGCGAAATCTGCGGACAAGATCGACGGGTTGATCCGCGCGTTAGGCATGGATGCTCCTTGGAATACTCGGGCTTGGCTAGGCTTTTTTGGTCAGGATTGCCATGAACATGGCATCGGTGCCGTGCACATGGGGCCACAATTGCACGGTGCTGCCCTCGGCCAGCGCGTGTCCTGCCGGTGGGGCGTCCTGATGCATCACCGCGGAAACGGCAGCGCTGGTATCCAGCAGAGCAGCATTTTCGTGGCGCTTCAAGAAGTCTTCCACCACGAGGCGGGTTTCCGCCTGATGCGGCGAACAGGTGACGAAACCGATGACTCCTCCGACCCGCACGGCGTTGAAGGCCGCGTCGAGCAGCTCGCCTTGCAATTTGGTCAGCTCGGGTATCTCCCGCGGCGCCTTGCGCCAGCGTGATTCCGGGCGGCGGCGCAGTGCACCCAGGCCGGAGCATGGCGCGTCGACCATGATGCGGTCGTAGTCCCCCGCATAATCCTCGTCGCCAAAGATGCGTCCGTCTTCGCCGGTGACCATCCAGTAGTCATGCGGCACAGCATCCAAGGAGTTCTCGACCAGCCGGGCACGGTGCGGGGTCGGCTCATTGGCGGTCAGGCGGGCGTCGCGCTGCACGGCGATCGCCGCGAGCAGTGCCGCCTTGCCGCCTGGACCTGCGCACATATCCAGCCAGTAGCGGTCTTCGCCTGCTTCGGGCAATTCGATAGCAGCCAGGGCGCGGGCCATGACCTGGCTGCCGGCGTCCTGGACGCGCACGGTGCCTTCCTTGACACCAGGCACACGCGAGACGTCGCCATGCTTGTAGGTGGCAGAATCCGCGAGCAGGGTGCCTGGCTCTGCGCCGGATTCCAGCGCTCCGGACAGATCGCCCAGGCCGGGCAAGGCTACGAGGTTCACCACCGGGGCCAGGTTGTCCGCGTCCAGCAGGGCTTCAAGTTCACTCGCGTCGCGGCCATGGGCAATCAGTGCGCCACGCAGGGCGCGGACAATCCAGTCCGGGTGCGAGTGCTCAATGGCCAGTCGCTCGGAATCCGATGCGGCGGCGTTGCCCAGCTGTTCGGTCCATGCAGCGGCTTCCTGGACGGACACGCGGCGCAGCACCGCGTTGATCAGGCCAGATGGGCCGGCACCAATTTGCGCACGGGCCAGCGACACGGTTTCATCCAACGCTGCGTGCTTGGGCACGCGCATGGCCAGCAGCTGATGGGCGCCCAGACGCAGCGCATCGAGGATCGCCGGATCCAGCTCGGCCAGCGGGCGGTCGACCAAGGTGGCCAGGATCGCGTCGTAGAAGCCCTGGCCACGCAGGGCCCCGTAGGCCAGTTCGGTGGCGAAGCCCGCGTCGCGGCGGTCGAGCTGGTATTCGCGGATCATCTTCGGCAGCACCAGGTTGGCGTAGGCATCCGCACTGGATACTTCGCGCAGGGTCTTGAAAGCTACCAGGCGTGCCGGATCGGCCGCGCGCTTGCGCTGCCCGGGTGCGGCGGCTGAATACTTGCGCGGGCCGGACTGGCCGCGGTTGCGGGTACGTCCCTGCTCGTTGCGGCGTACGTTATCGCGGTGTCCACCGCGAGGTTCCTGCCCGCTCATGCGAAGCTCACTTCCGTTCCCTGGGTGAGCACTCCTCGTGCCCAGTCGCTGGCGTTCATCATTTTCTTGCCCGGAGGCTGGATTTCGGTGGGTTGCAGGGCCCAGGTGGCGGTGCCAATGTACACCTGTGGCTGCTTGCCCGGTTCGATGCGCACTTCGCCCGGTGCAAGGTCGGTGATCTCACGGTGCTCACGCAGCGGGCCGAACTTGAAACGCTTGTCCTCGACCTTGACCCAGGCACCAGGGGCAGGAGTGGTTCCGTGGGCGCGCCGGCGGATTTCAGTGGCGGTCCGGGTGAAATCCAGTTCCGCATCCACGTCGGTAATCTTCGGTGCGTAGGTGTGCGATCCGGACTGCGGAACAGCGATCGCCTGGCCTGAAGCCAATGCCTGCAGGGTCTGCACCAGCAGCGTCGACCCGGAACGGCTGAGCCGTTCGAGCATGATGCCTGCGGTGTCCAGCTCACCGATGCTCTCGGTGACTTGCCCGAAGACTGGTCCGGTATCAAGGCCGGTTTCCAGCTGGAAGGTGACTGCGCCGGTGATGTCGTCGCCGTTGATAATGGAATGCTGCACCGGAGCTGCGCCCCGCCAGTCCGGCAACAGCGAGAAGTGCAGGTTGATCCAACCATGGGTTGGGACGGCCAAGGCCGCTTCTGGCACTAGTCCCCCGTAGGCGACGATGGCCGCGGCTTCAAGGTCCAACGCCGCAAGTTCAGCCGTAGTTTCTTCGGTGATCTTGGCGGCCTTGATGATCGGCAGGCCAAGTTCCTCGGCTCGGGCAGCTACCGGCGAGGGAGTCAATACGCGTTTGCGACCCAACGGAGCATCAGGACGGGTGAGCACTGCGGCAATTTCAAAGCCGGCTTCGTGCAGGTAGTCCAGGGAAGTGACAGCGACCTGGGGCGTGCCGGCGAACAAAATACGCATGAGCTAGAACCCCAATCCTGCGCCAAAGCTGGAGCCGAGGGCCCCTGAACGTTTTTTCACTGTGGCGCTGGCGGTCTGCGAGTAGTTGTTGGCCCGCAAGGTGCGCCACGCCGCTTTCTTTTCTTCTGGTTCCAGGCGATCCAGGAACAGGATGCCGTCCAGGTGGTCTGTTTCGTGCTGGAAGCAGCGGGCTAGCATGTCGGAACCTTCGATTTCCATCGGATTGCCGAACTTGTCGAAGCCAGTCGCCTTGACGTGGCGCCGCCGGCGCACCGGCGCTGCAATGCCCGGGATGGACAGGCAGCCTTCTATCTGGTCGTCCTGGTAATCGTCGCTGAGCTCCAGCACCGGATTCACGATATGTCCGCGTTCTTCGCCAATTTGGTAGGTGAAGACGCGCAGGGACACGCCAACCTGAGGTGCGGCGAGTCCTGCACCTGTGACGTTTTCCATCGTCTGGTCCATGTCTTCGACGAGCTTCTGGAGCTCCGGGCCAAAGTCGGTCACCTCCTGCGCTGGGGTGCGTAGAACGGGGTCTCCGATGATCCGAATTCCCAAAATCGCCATAATCCGCTGGTACCTTCCCTGCCGTGGATATTGGTATTAGGTTTCGCAATGCCGAAAGCTAACCGTTCCAGTCTACGCGGTGAAGGGAGGGCTTTACTGAGCTGGCGGCGTGATTTCGACCAGTGAGGCACGCGACTGGGCAATCTTGAATGCAGCTTCCCAGTTCCTCCGCAAGGCATAGAACTTTGACCAGTAGTCGGGCAACGCCGGCGGCGGTGCCATGAAAGTCCGCGAGCCGGTCTCGCCCAGGGCCACCGCGAGCAGCATCGTGCCGGTTCCGTATCCCCACTCTTTCCATGCGCCCCGCTCGGCATCCACCACTTGCTCCTCCGCCTTGCAAGCGGCCGCCAGCTGCATGATGACCTTGTCATCGGGGCGCTTGACGAAGCCGTCCCGATCGGTGTTTTTGGTCTTGTAGTCCACGAGGCAGGTTCGGCCGCCGATCTTTGCGACCAGGTCAATGGTGCCCGCGTAGCCGACGCTGTGATTCCATACCGTCACCTCTGCGGCAATGGGTTGGACATTGTAGTCATCCCACCATTGGTCAAAGTGGCGCGCGAACCCCAACTCGTTGTTCGCTTCGAGCGCGGCTTGGGCTGCTTCCAAATCATGTTCCAGATCCAGCGCCCGCAGTGCTCGCTGCTCAGCGTAGTTATGCACCCGATCGCCACGGGCCGCCGCGGAGTCCCGATAGGCCTCGGCAGCACTGGCTGCATCTCGCACCAGGGCACGCAATTGGCGAGGGTCCCCCACTGCGTGCACCAGGCGGTGATCGTCCGAGAGTGCCTTGGCCGCCATGTACCCGGCCCAACCGGAAAGGTCCAGCTTGTCCATGGAGATGACTGTGGTGATGGATGGGACAATCGCTTCGCCGCCGACCTGTCGGCAGTACATGCGGCCGAGATCTGTTTGAATAGCCAGTTTTGGTGACGTCATGCACACGATCATGGCACGCGTTCGGCATGCTTCGCTCCTAGTCGTACCGGAAAAATGAATTTTCCGCGTAGTTCCGCGGATTTTCGGGCGTGTGAACCAGATCTCATCGTTTCGATTTGTGGGGATTCGAAAACTCGTATAGAGTTTTTACTCGTTGGAGCGAACGGAAACGTTCAGTAAACAACAAATTTTGCGGACATAGCTCAGCTGGTAGAGCGCAACCTTGCCAAGGTTGAGGTCGCGAGTTCGAACCTCGTTGTCCGCTCGCAAAAAGATTCACCGACTAGGTAAAACTAGTCATTCTGACTTCGGTCAGTATGGTGGGGTGGCCGAGAGGCGAGGCAGCGGCCTGCAAAGCCGTATACGCGGGTTCGAATCCCGTCCCCACCTCGCAATGAAGATTGCTTGATCTTTTTAGCGCGATTGGCGCAGCGGTAGCGCGCTTCCCTGACACGGAAGAGGTCACTGGTTCGATCCCAGTATCGCGCACGGACTCATGGTTCACCTGACCATGGATCTAATAATTGAATATATGCGGTCATAGCTCAGCTGGTAGAGCGCAACCTTGCCAAGGTTGAGGTCGCGAGTTCGAACCTCGTTGACCGCTCTGTGAATCCAAATTCTGAATTTGGATTCTGTCGAGATTCCTTGTGGATCTTCGGCGCGATTGGCGCAGCGGTAGCGCGCTTCCCTGACACGGAAGAGGTCACTGGTTCGATCCCAGTATCGCGCACGGACTCATGGTTCACCAGACCATGGATCTAATAATTGAATATATGCGGTCATAGCTCAGCTGGTAGAGCGCAACCTTGCCAAGGTTGAGGTCGCGAGTTCGAACCTCGTTGACCGCTCCAAATAATTGAATACATGCGGTCATAGCTCAGCTGGTAGAGCGCAACCTTGCCAAGGTTGAGGTCGCGAGTTCGAACCTCGTTGACCGCTCATGATAAAGATGGGAATCACTCTTCGTGGTTCCCATCTTTGCTTTAACCATCCTCTTTCCGGCCTCCACCAGCAGCCCGGCTCTTGAACAATAAACCTGTGGACTGTTTGACAGACACCAGCAAGATATCTAGATAGTTTGGAAAATTTTCATTTTATGCTTCCAAGCGATGACATGAGCATCTAAGGTGGTTAATAGTTGTGGAGCTAAAGGGGTTCCCACAGACGAATGGAGGTGCAGCATGGCAGGATTTGATGATCTGCGTGGCAAGGCAGAGGAATTCGCTAAAGAGAACCCAGAGCAGGTATCCCAAGGTATCGAGCAGGCTGGCGATTTTATCGATGATAAGACCGGCGGCAAGTTCGCAGAGCAGGTAGATGGCGTCCAGGACGGCGCTAACGACTACCTGAACGGCCTTGGTGGAGGCGAAGGCGAGAACAACGAGGGCTAATCCCCTCGCAGTACTCCCCTCGGCTTGCCCGAGCATCCATGGAAGGTACCGACTGAGGTCGGTACCTTCTTTGCATTAACCTTCGCTCTAGTGTCACATCGTGGAATTAATACACTCTGGTTTACGACCGGCCGGTGCCACCCTGTAGAAAAAGCGTATGATTCGTCAAACTCCCGCGCCCGGAGATGCCGTTTCCCAATCCGTCCTTGCAGGATTGATCACCACGATGGTGGGGTTCGTTGCATCCTTCGCAGTCGTCCTGGCCGGATTGTTCCCGGTCGGCGCCTCGCGCGAACAGGCTGCGTCGGCCTTGCTCGTCCTATCCCTCACCGTAGGATTGAGCACCATTGGGCTGTCCCTGCGCCATCGCCTGCCGATCAGCATCGCCTGATCCACTCCCGGAGCAGCCATGCTCGCCGCGCTGGCGCCTGGGGAGTTCGGGTTCAACCAGGCGGTGGGGGCATTCATCGTCGGAGGAATACTGATCATGTCGGCCGGGTTGGTGCCGTCATTGCACCGGCTGCTCACCCGGATTCCGGTGCCGATTGCCCAAGGCATGCTCGCGGGTGTCTTGATCCCGCTGTGCCTTAAGCCTTTTAATGCAGTGGCCAGCATCCCGTTGCCCGCGCTGGGAATTCTGCTGGTGTTCTTCATCGGGCTTCGGATTCTTCCAAAATTTGCCGTTGCCCTGAGCATGTTGGCCGCAGTGGGTTTCGGCCTCTGGCACATTAGCCGCACCGCGGCGTGGGATGCGATCGAGGTGCTGCCGCAGCTGCAGTGGGTCAGCCCCGAATTCTCTTGGCAAGCGATTGCCAGCATCAGCGTTCCGCTGTTCGTGGTGACCATGGCGTCGCAGAACATCCCGGGAGTGGCTGTACTCAGTTCCTTCTGATATACCGCACCATGGCGATCCACCATGCTGGTGACCGGCGTGGGCTCTGCAGGCGGTGCGTTCTTCGGCGGACATGCAATTAACCTGGCGGCCATCACCGCGGCCTTGGCTGCCGGGGAGCAAGCCGGCGCTGATCCCCGGCTGCGTTGGCGGGCCGCGGCGAGTTCAGGCGTGTTCTACCTGGTCTTCGGGGCCTTGAGCGCGCTGATCGTCTCGGTGGCCAGTGCCTCGCCCGAGGGGCTGTTCCAGGCGGCGGCCGGCTTGGCTTTGCTGGCCACGCTCGCCAATGCCCTGCTCGGGGCGATGGCTGATAGCGCGTGGCGGCTGAGTGCCCTGGCCACGGTGCTGGTCGCTGCCGGAAATCTCACGCTTTTCGGGATCGGCGGTGCCTTCTGGGCCTTGGTGGCAGGGCTTTTAACGCACTTCATCGTCGAGCGCAACGCTCGACGACGAAGTGGCAGAAACAGGTTTTCCAGCCTAGATGGCTGGTTCGCCGACCTGGCCCTCGCGGGCCAAAGCAGTCAGGCGGGACACGGCACGGAAGTATTTCTTCTGGTAGCCTCCGGACATCATTTCCGGGGTGAACAGCTCGCTGAACGGCTTGCCCGAGGCCACGATCGGCACGTCCTTGTCATACAGGCGGTCGGCAAGAACCACGAAGCGCAGGGCAATGGCCTGGTCGGTGATGGTGTCCACGTTGTGCAGGACCAGCACATCGGTTTCGGCCACCAGCTGGCGGTAGCGCGACGGGTGCACCTTCGAGAGGTGGGCCACCAGATCATCGAAGTTGTCAACGGCCAGGGTCTTTTCCGGGTAGCGGTCCTGGGCGAAGGCCTCGATGTCCGCATCTTCCAGAGGCTCGGGGGCATCGGGCAGGCCGCGGTGGCGGAAGTCCTCGCCTTCGACGCGGTGCACGTCGAACTGCTCGGACAGGGTCTTGATCTCGCGCTGGAAGTCCACTGCCGCAAAGCGCCCCTCGCCCAGTGCGCCAGGCAGGGTGTTGGAGGTGGCGGCCAGCTTCACGCCGGCATCGGACAGCTCGCGCATCAGGCGGGACATCAGCACGGTGTCGCCGGGATCGTCCAGCTCGAACTCATCGATGCATACCAGCGAGTACTGGCTGAGCACTTCAACAGTCTGGCGGAAGGACAGCGCGCCGACGAGGTTGGTGTACTCGACGAAGGTGCCGAAGGCCTTGCGGCCTGGAGCCGCATGCCACAGCGAAGCGAGCAGGTGGGTCTTGCCCACGCCGAAGCCGCCATCGAGGTAGATGCCGTTCTTGGTTTCCTTCTTCTTGCCGAACAGCTTCGAAAGGAACGAGCCGGAGTTGCTCTTGCCCACCGATTCGGCGAAGGCCTTCAGCTTGGTGACCGCTTCGGCCTGCGACGGCTGGTTGGGATCCGGGCGATAGGTATTGAAGGATACTTCACCAAAGCGGTAGGACGGGTGGAAACCGGCCAGCAGTTCTTCGATTGAAAGATTCGGCTTGGTCTCGCTCAGGTGGGTGATCGTCGCCATTGGCTGTGGGAGTCCTTCAGTTGATTGCTCAGGAAATGGTTAGGAAGCCGTGGCTTGCCCATCGGCCAGTTTACCTTGAACGCGGCGATTCATTGCCGAAAATGTCGTAGCCCACACTGTGTTCGCCACAGATGGGGACTAGGCTAGAAGCAATGCCCGTTGCCCGCTGTGTCCAGCGCGGCAAAAACTGACACCGCAAGGATCGTGATTAGGAATGCCGTTGCCCGTCGAGTCCAACGAGAAGTATGCAGCCTACGCTCACCCTGAGCGCCTGGTTTCCACCCAATGGGTGGCTGACAACCTCGGAGCCGAGAATCTCGTAGTACTGGAATCGGATGAAGACATCTTGCTGTATTCCACCGGCCACGTGCCAGGTGCGCTGAAGATCGACTGGCACACCGAGCTGAACGACGAGGTCACCCGCGACTACGTCGACGGCGAGGGATTCGCGAAGCTGATGGCCGCCAAGGGCATCGCCCGCGATTCGACCGTGGTCATCTACGGCGACAAGTCGAACTGGTGGGCAGCCTACGCGCTGTGGGTATTCACCCTGTTCGGCCACGAAGACGTGCGCCTGATGGATGGCGGCCGCGACAAGTGGATCGCCGAAGGCCGCGAGCTGAGCACCGAGAAGCCTGCCGTCACCGCGACCGAATACCCGGTGATCGAGCGCGTCGACTCGGAAATCCGTGCCTTCCTCCCGGAGGTCCTGAACCACCTGGGCAACCCGCTGATCGACGTGCGTTCGCCTGAGGAATACACCGGCGAACGCACCCACATGCCGAATTACCCGGAAGAGGGCGCCCTGCGCGGCGGGCATATCCCCACCGCCGCATCGGTGCCCTGGGCCAAGGCGGCGGCCGAGGACGGCACCTTCCGCTCGCGCGAGGAATTGGAGGTCATCTATCTTGATGGCGCTGGCCTGAAGCCGGGCGACGACGTCGTGGCCTACTGCCGCATCGGCGAACGCTCCAGCCACACCTGGTTCGTGCTCAAGCACCTGCTGGGCTTCGAAACCGTGCGCAACTACGACGGCTCCTGGACCGAGTGGGGCAACGCGGTAGGCGTTCCGATCGTCCGCGGCGAAGCTGCCGGCGAGGTGCCTGCACAGCGTGGAGCCCGCGCATGAGCCTGCCCGAGGCATTGAACGAAATCGTCGAGGAATTCTCCGAGGTTCCCGAGGCTGACCGCTTGGAGCTGCTGCTGGAGTATTCACGCGAGCTGCCCGAGCTGCCGGCACGCCTGGCCGACCATCCCGAGCTTTTCGAGCAGGTCGTCGAGTGCCAGTCCCCGCTGTTCCTCGTCGTGGAGGTCTCGGCCGACGCCCATAACCCGGTAGGCCTGTTCTTCTCCGCTCCACCGGAAGCTCCCACCACCCGCGGTTTCGCCTCGGTGCTGGCCGCGGGCCTGGATGGCGCCAAAGCAGCGGAGATTCTCGCGGTCCCCGATGACATGCCCCAGCAGCTGGGTCTGACCCGTGCGCTGTCGCCGTTGCGCATGCGCGGCATGACGGCCATGCTCGGCCGCATCAAGCGCCAGATTTCAGAGCAGCTGGCCGCCTAGGGCCGAATCCCAAGCGCAGCGCAGAACGAATTAGCAGCAGAGAAGGATCCCCAGGCACGTGGGCAAGAAGAAGCAGGCCGCGTCCACCCCGGCGACCGCCGCGCTGGATGCAGCAGGTATCGGCTATGTGGCGCACAGCTACACGCATAGCGACTCAGCCGAAAGCTACGGCGCCGAGGCGGCCGAGCAATTGGGCGCCAGCGGCGACCGGGTCTTCAAGACCCTGATGGTCTCCACCGGAGCCAACGCCACCCAGGACCTGGCCGTGGCGGTGGTTCCCGTGGATTCGAAGCTGGATCTGAAGGCGATCGGCATCGCGTTGGGCAAGAAGAAAGCCCAGATGGCCGACAAGGCTGCCGCGCAGCGGCGCAGCGGCTATGTCCTAGGCGGGATTTCCCCGTTCGGGCAGCGCCAGAAATCCGATACCGTCATTGATTCCAGTGCCCAGCAGTTCGAGACGATCTTCATTTCCGGGGGTCGTCGCGGCTTCAGCCTGGAGATCGCTCCGCAGGATGCCGCGAAGGCGACCGGTGCCATTTGGGCGCCGATCGCCACCAGCTGATGTTGCGCTAGCCAAGCCAAGGGCCCTGCCTGCGAGCCGGCGATCAGTTGATCGTCCGTATCTCGCGGGCAGGGCCCTTTGCTATCTGCGGCTATAGGGTTTCCAGCAATGCCATGCGCTTGCCCAGGAAGCCAGTAATCGCCTGCGCGAAGCCCTGCGGATCCACATTCGGTTCGCGGGTGTGCCCGGCGTTGGAAAATGTCTTGAGCGTGACCAGGTCCGGTCGCAGCGCCGCCAGCTTCAGGCTCGGGCCGTTGGGCACGAATTCGTCATCGCGGCTGTGCATGATCAGCGTTGGCAGCTTCAATTCATCCGCACGCTCCACCCAATTCAGCCGGCGCAAATTGACTGGCGCCGCTTGTCCGGTCACCCAGCGTCCCGCCTTGTTGGACAGCAGCCACTGGCCGAACAGGCCCACGGATTGCGGGATCTTGTTGGCCCGAGCCTGATGCGATAGCACGTCGACCCAATTGATGACCGGGCCAACCAGAATGAGCGAATCGATATGGCGGGCGAGTTTGCTTCGGTCGGCGGTTTGCAGGCTGATGGCGCCGCCCATGGACCAGCCCATCAGGATGATCCGCTTCGCTCCGTTGTCCAGAGCGAATTGGATGCCCGCTTCCACGTCATGCCATTCGGTATCACCCAGGCCATAGCGTCCATCTGGCGCGCCGGGAGCCAAGCCGTCATTGCGGTAGCTCATCAGCAACGTGGTGACCCCGAGTTCGCCCAAGGCAGGCAGCGCACGGATGGTCTCATTGCGCCGGGCACCGCGGCCGTGCACGCCAATTACCCAGATGTCCTCGTTGGCGGAGCCGCGCACCAGCCAGGCCGGCCCGTCTCCCCCTTCCAACGGCACCACGACATCTTCGGCATCGAAGCCCAGGTCGGAGGGATGCTCGTAGATGGCACCGGACAGGTTGCCGCGGCGCACCCCTTGGAGGGTGCCATGGTAGACCTTCTCGATCTTGCGCGCCACCAGCCGGGGTTTGCCCGGGACCGGTTCCGGCACGGAAAGCCGCAGAGCGCAGGAATCGAATTCGGTCAGGAAGCTGCAGGGCCCGGGTTCGCTGGTATCGGAATCCTTGGTGAAATGCAGCCAGAGCTTGCCCTCGGCATCGGTGACGACTTCACGGATGATGCTGTTGCCGGTGCGGCGTTCTTCCGGGGTCACTACGCGTCGGGCGAAGTATCCGGCGAGCGCTGAGACACTGGCGGCAACCAAGGAACCGGCACCCAGTCCCAGTCCAACCCCAATCAGGGTTGCCGGCACTGCGCTGCGGGGTTGCAAGGTATCTACGATGTTCCGAGCCATGTTTTCATCTTTCCATGAGCTGGCCCGGGAATCATCCAGCCTGCTCAAGCGTTTTACATTGCATGAGCGATGAATCGGTAAACCAATCAGCAACGTCACCAGATGATGCGGCCACGCGCACCGATGTGCAGTGGCAGCAGATCCTCTCTCCCGAGGAATTCCATGTATTGCGCCAAGCCGGGACAGAGCGCCCCTTCACCGGCGAGTACTGGGATACCACGACCGAGGGCGTGTATTCTTGCCGCGCCTGCGGTTCGGAACTGTTCGCCAGCACCACGAAGTTCGATGCCGGCTGCGGCTGGCCCTCCTTCTTCGCCCCCTTGGCCGAAGACCGGGTGCGCTACATCAGCGATGAATCCCTGGGCATGAAGCGTGTCGAGGTGCGCTGCGCCAATTGCGATTCGCATATGGGCCACGTTTTCGAGGGCGAAGGGTTCAAGACCCCGACTGATCTGCGTTACTGCATGAACTCCTTGAGCCTGACACTGCGCCCGGCCCAGGGCTAATGCCTTTGACGGTGGCAAGGCGTGGATCACATTTAGGGCAAGAGTTACTTATGCACTGAGGTCTTAGCATCACCTTTTCTGTTGTTTGAGCGTAGCGTTCAAGGTAAGCACTTGAACGCTGCCCCAAACATGAAAAGAAGGTGTATGAAATGACTCAGATTTCCTCCAAGCCAGTACCGGCCACCGACGCAGAAGTACTGCAGATCGCAAACTCGGAAGCTTGGCTGAAGCTGAAGTCTGCCGCCACCGAGTTCCAAGGCCTGCAGGCGCAGGACGGTTCCTTGGCGGATACCGCTTTCGCGCCGAAGGCCGCCGAACTGGTTGAGTCCATCATTGAGTCGGTGCGGTCCCTGCTCCCGCACTTCGAGCACGATGCCGAATACCTTGAGCAGCTGGTCGCGGATCTGCGCCAGTGGGCCGATGCCGGCTTCGGCGTGCCCGACTTCCTCGATTCGCTGATGCAGTTCCAGCCGCAGACCCAGCGTATCGACGGCCTGCTGCATCTGGTGCTCTTCCCGATGTACACGCAGAACGGCTCGACCAACCGCCACCTCGAAGCTGTACTGGTGCAGGTCATGTGGCCCGAGTTCATCGCCGACCTGGAAGCCAAGGACTACACCAACGCCCTGTTCGTGCCGCTGCGCTTCATCGACTTCACCGAGGGCTACAACACCAATTCCGCCGTGCTCTTCCCGGAGTCCGTAGCGATCCGCGAGACCCCTTCATTCACCTGGGGCGCAATCTTCCAGGATCGTGAAGCCGTGCGCTTCCGCAAGGTCCTGCAGGAAGCCAGCCGCATCACCAACCTCGAATTGCCTGAGGACGCAGCAGAGCTGCTCAAAGACCAGCACCTGACCGAAGAAACTTTCATCATGTGGGACCTGATCCACGACCGCACCCACATGCGTGGCGACCTGCCGTTCGATCCGTTCATGATCAAGCAGCGCATGCCCTTCTTCCTGTACTCGCTGGAGGAATTGCGCTGCGATTTGACCGCGTTCCGCGAATGCATGAAGATCGCCGCGAATCCGGACTCGGATGAGAAAAGCGCCAAAATGGCCAAGCTGGTGCAGTACGCGGTGATCTTCGACCGCATCTTCCGCTTCGCCATCACCGGCTCGCGCGTTCGCAACTACGACGGGCTCGGCGGCCAGCTGCTGTTCGCCTGGATGCACCAGCACCATGTGCTGCACTGGACCGATACCAAGCTGAGCATTGACTGGGATCAGGTGCCCGACGTGGTTGCAGCCTTGGGGGATGCGATCGACGAACTGTACTGGAAGTCCATCGACCGCCCGAAGCTGGCTCACTGGCTCGCCGCCTACGAACTGGTTTCGGCCACCGTCACCCCGAACCCCGCTTCGGTCTGGGCCAAGGGCCCGGACGCCCTGCCGCTGACCGCACCGTTGCGCGAAATCACCGACCAGGTCATGGACGACGAATTCCCGCTGTCGATGTTCTACGAAGCACTGAACAAGAAGATGGCCACCGTCATCGAATCGACCAAGGGAATGACCGGGGCAACGAAAATCTAGCCTTTCCTCTAGGCTGGAAAATGTGAGCAGAGAAAGCATCTCCTTGAACGAGACATCCAAACTAGTGCTCCTTGCCGGCGCTACTTCCGCCTCCGGCATTGCCAGCGCCACCGCGCTGGTTGATGCCGGAGCGCGGGTGCTTGCGGTAGGAAGCAACCAAGATCGGCTCGACGAGCGCCTGCCGTTCGCCCATGCCCGTTATGAATGCGATCTGGGTGACTTCGCCGCGGTCAAGCAATTGGCGCTGCAGATCCATCAAGAGCACGGCAGCATCGATGCGCTGATCCATCTGGTCGGCGGCTGGCGCGGCGGCAAATCCATCACCGGGCAAAGCGACGAGGACTGGGAGTTCCTGCACCACAGCGTGCTGACCACCCTGCGCAACACTTCCCGCGCGTTCGTCGATGATCTGGTCTCTTCCCCCGCAGGACGCTTGGCCATCGTGAGCGCCGAAGCGGTGCTGAACCCGACCCCGTCCAATGCCAACTACGGAGCCGTCAAGGCCGCCGCGGAGCATTGGGTCAATGCGATCGCCCGCCTATTCGCCAAGCAGGCCGAAAATGCCGCCGCAGTCAGTTGGGTCGTCAAGGCATTGAGCGACAAGTCCCCGGAGGAAGCTCCTTCCGGGCATACTCCGGTGCAATTCCTCGCCCGAGCCGCCGTGGACCTGCTGGAGCAGGATGCCGGCGAGCTCAACGGCGCCCGCATCGCCTTGCCCAAGGCCTGATGACTAGCCAAGGCACGCACCCGGGCGCTGTCCTGAGCCTCGCACACCACTTCACCCCTTGAACCACTAAGGACCACCACAGCATGACTTTTACCCACGACGCGTCGGTTCGCGGATTCGCTTCGGATAACTACTCGGGCGTGCACCCGCGGATCATGGACGCCATTGCCCGCGCCAATGGCGGCCACCAGATTTCCTACGGCGAAGACCAGTACACCGAGGAACTGGGCAACGTCGCCCGCAATGCTTTTGGCCCCGAAGCCCAGATCTTCCCGGTGTTCAACGGCACCGGTGCCAACGTCATCGCACTGCAATCGCTGCTGCCGCGCTGGGGCGCGGTCATTTGCGCGTCGTCGGCGCATATCAATGTGGACGAGAACGGTGCGCCCGAGCGCATCGGCGGCTTCAAGCTGCTGCAGGTGGACACCCCGGACGGCAAGCTCACCCCGGAACTGATCGACCAAGAAGCATGGGGCTGGGGCGACGAGCACCGCGCGCAGCCGCTGGCCGTATCGATCACCCAGGCCACCGAGCTGGGCACGCTGTACACGCCTGAGGAGATCAAGGCCATCACCGACCATGCGCACAAGCTGGGCATGAAGGTGCATCTGGACGGCTCGCGCCTCTCCAACGCCGCGGCATCCCTGGGCGTCGAGCTGCGCGCGCTGACCACCAATGCCGGCGTGGACATCGTCTCCCTCGGCGGCACCAAGAACGGCATCCTGCTCGGCGAGGGAATCTTGACCCTGCGCAGCGAGCTGGCCCAGGACCTGAAGTACCTGCGCAAGATGAACATGCAGCTGGGTTCAAAAATGCGTTTCATCTCCGCCCAGCTGATCGAGCTCTACGGCACCGGCCTGTGGCGCGAACTGGCAAGCCACTCCAATGCCATGGCCGCCAAGCTCTCGCAGGCGGTCGAGGAAATCGATGGTGTCCAGCTGGTCTACCCCACCCAGGCCAACGGCGTTTTCGCCCAGCTGCCAACCGAAGTCAGCGATCAGCTGCGCGAGCACTTCCGCTTCTACGACTGGGACCGCGCGGCCGGGCAGGTGCGCTGGATGTGCTCTTTCGACACCACCGAGGACGATGTTGCCGCGTTCATCGCCAAGCTGCGCGAGCTGATGGGAGCCTACGCCGCGGCATAGCATGCAGCCCCGGTCGGCGCGCCGTACCCATGCTCGGGTACGGCGCGCTTAGACTCAAATTGTGACCAATGATCGCCCTGCTTCCGCCATTCCGAAGGCCTTTGCCAAGGCCCTTGACGAGTTGTCGCATGCCAAGGTGCGCAAGGAACTGAAATTCACTGAAATCCCGGCCCCCGGCAGGCTGGCCCCCTTCGCGCTGGCGCTCAGCGGCGATGTGATGGATGTCGTTGCCCCCGGACACGGGCCCCAAGGGCGGGAAATCGGACGCACTCCGTTCCTTCAACCGGCCGAGCAGCTGGCCACCGGTCGCTTCATTCTCCTTTTCGACCCGGCGGGCCAAGAACTGTGGAATGGCCAGTTCCGCATCGTCACCTATATCCGCGCCCGGCTGGATCATGAAATGGGCCAGGATTCCATGCTGGCCTCAGTCGCGTGGTCGTGGCTCGAAGAAGCCCTGCGCGAGCGTGATGCCGCCTACCATTCAGCTGGGGGCACCGCGACCCGGGTGATTTCCGAGTCCTTCGGCAATCTTGCCGGGGAACAAGACCACATCGATATCGAGCTGCGCGCTTCATGGTCGCCTGACTCGGATCATCTCGGCGCGCACCTGAGCGCATGGGCCGATATGGTCTGCACTTTTGCCGGACTGCCACCCTTGCCCGAAGGCGTGCAGCAGCTGCCCCACCGCCGCCTGAGCTAGCAATTATCCATGCGGTGGAGCTGATTAGTCCTAGAATGGAAGCACCATGCCGAATTCTGAATCTTCCGCTCCCGCATCACCCGCTCCCGCCACGGAGGCTGCCGCGCCGGTTCTGACACCGCTGACCGCACCGCGCGACGGGATCCCCGAAGTCATCGACACTGCACCGGCGTTGCGCCGTGCAGTACGTGCCCTGGAAGCGGGCACCGGCGACTTGGCGGTGGATACCGAAAGGGCCAGCGGATTCCGCTACGGCCAGCGCGCCTTCCTGCTGCAAATCCGCCGAGAAGGCTCGGGCACGTGGCTGATCGATCCGGAGACCTTGGATGACCTGACCCCGCTGCGCGAGTTCGTCAACCAGCAGCCCTGGATCCTGCATGCGGCCACCCAGGATCTGCCCTGCCTGCATGAATTGGGCATGTCGCCCACCTCGCTGTTCGACACCGAGATGGCTGGCCGCCTCGCAGGATTCCCCCGCGTCTCCCTGGGCACCATGGTCGGCGAATTGCTGCGGCTGCAATTGGCCAAGGAGCATTCGGCCGTGGACTGGTCCACCCGCCCGCTACCCGAATCGTGGCTGAATTACGCCGCACTGGATGTGGAAGTCCTCGAAGAGCTGCGCCACGCCATCACCAAGGTGCTCGAAGAGCAGGGCAAGCTGGAGTTCGCCCGCCAGGAATTCGAGCACGAACGCACGTTGCCCGATCCCGTCCCGGCAGAAACGCCGTGGCGGAAATTATCCGGCATCCACAAGCTCAAGAGCCGGCGCAACCTAGCTGTAGCCCGCGAGCTGTGGCTTTCGCGCGAATCCCTGGCCCAGAGCCGCGACGTGGCCCCGGGGCGGTTGATTCCCGACCGCGCCATCATGGCAGCCGTGGAGCAGCGCGCCACCAGCGTTCCCGCGCTACTGAAGATCCCGGGGTTCCACACGCGCAATGCCAAGCGCGATGCCGCGCGCTGGGTCGACGCAATCCAGCGCGGTAACAGCACCAGGGACCTGCCCGATCTGCGGGCGCCCAAGACGGGCCTGCCGCACCCCCGCTCGTGGGCAGAGAAGAACCCTGAAGCCGCGAATCGCTTGGAAGCTGCCAAGCAGGTAGTCAATGAGGTGAGCGAGCAGTGGAACATTCCCGGCGAGAATCTGCTGACTCCCAAGTACCTGCGCGAAGTGTGCTGGAATGCACCGGTGCGGATCAGCGAGGCAAGCGTGGCGGACAAGCTGGAAGGCCTCGGCGCCCGCCCATGGCAGCGTGCGCTGCTTTCGGACAAGCTGGCCACGGCACTGAAGCAGGCCTGAGCGGATCCGCAGAGTAATTCGCCGAAGGTTCACCGATTCGCGGGGATCGGCAACTTGCACTTCAAGTTACTCCTGAGTAACGTATGGTTCAGGTCACAGTGATGCTGGCCACTGCCCTGTACTACACGGGCAGCATGAACCAACCCAAGGAGCCCGACGGTGACTGCCAACGCTTCGACCGTGCGCAACAGCGCGCACCCATCGCTCGACGACCGCGATGTCGTCTTCATCGACGGGGTACGCACCCCGTTCGGCAAAGCCGGCGACAAGGGAATCTACCACGGTACCCGCGCCGATGACCTTGCCGTCAAGGCCGTACGCGGCCTGCTGGAACGCAACCCTGAAGTGCCCGCCGAGAAGATCGACGAAATCTCCATCGCCGCAACCACGCAGACCGGCGACCAGGGCCTGACCTTGGGCCGCACCGTCGGCCTGCTCTCCGGCATCCCCCAGTCCGTGCCCGGCTTCGCCATCGACCGCATGTGCGCCGGCGCCATGACAGCGGTGACCGCGACCGCAGGCGGCATCGCCTTCGGCGCCTACGACGTCGTCGTCGCCGGCGGCGTGGAGCACATGGGCAACCACCCCATGGGCGCCGGAGCCGACCCGAACCCGCGTTTCCTCTCCGAGCGCATCGTCGACCCGCAGGCATTGAACATGGGCAATACCGCGGAGAACCTGCACGACCGCTTCCCTGCGATCACCAAGGAACGCGCCGACCGGTACGCCGTCGCATCCCAGGCCAAGCTGGCCAAGGCCTACGATAACCAGCAGATCCAGGCGGACCTGATCCCCGTGGCCGCCAAGCGCCCGGGCGAAGGCTGGGCCGTGAACACGGTTGACGAGCCTCCGCGGCCGGGAACCACCATGGAATCGCTGGCCGAATTGCGTACCCCGTTCCGCGCCCACGGACGCGTGACGGCAGGCAACGCAGCCGGCCTGAACGACGGCGCCACCGCCGCCCTGCTGGCCAGTGGCGCCGCAGTGCGCGATCTGGGCCTGGAACCGAAGATGCGCATGGTCTCCTTCGCCTTCTCCGGTGTGGAACCGGATGTGATGGGCTACGGACCGGTTCCGTCCACCGAAAAAGCCCTGGCCAAGGCCGGCCTGGGCATCAACGACATCGGCCTGTTCGAAATCAACGAGGCCTTCGCCGTCCAGGTGCTCTCCTTCCTCGACTACTACGGAATCGACCAGGACGATGAGCGGGTGAACCGCTACGGCGGGGCCATCGCGGTGGGCCACCCGCTGGCCTCCTCCGGCGTGCGCCTGATGTCCCAGCTGGCCCGCCAGTTCTCCGAGGACCACTCGGTGCGCTACGGCATCACCACGATGTGCATCGGCCTGGGCATGGGCGGCACAGTAATCTGGGAAAATCCAAACCACGCGGACTTCGGCAGCAAGGCATAAGGAAGAGACAATGACTGCATTGAGCAAAGATTTCCAGACTGTCGCGCAGCTGATGCACGACGAGACCGTCACCCACTCCTACGTGAAGGATGTGGCACTGCCCAGCGGCAAGACCATGGCGCTGCTGACCCTGGACAACGGGTTGGACCACAAGAAGCCGACTACGCTCGGGCCCAACGGGCTGCTGGAATTGCGCGCTGCGCTTGAAGTCCAGGCAGAACGCGCGAAGAACGGCGAGATCCACGCACTGGCGATCACCGGCAAGCCATTCTTCCTGATCGCCGGCGCCGACCTGTCGGCCGTCACCCGCCTGAGCGAACCGAGCCAGGCCACGGCCATGGCTTCGCTGGGCCATTACACCTATGAGCTGCTTGCCGATTTGGGCGTCCCGACCTTCGCCTTCATCAACGGCCTGGCGCTCGGCGGCGGCCTGGAAATCGCACTGGCCTGCAACTACCGCACGGTCAGCACCACCGCCGGCGCACTGGGCTTGCCGGAAAGCTTCCTCGGCCTGATCCCGGGTTGGGCCGGCGTCTACCGCCTGCCACGCCTGATCGGCCCGGAGAACGCGCTGAAGGTCATGATCGAGAACCCGCTGAACAACAACCGTACGCTCTCCGGTCCGGCCGCCGCGAAGATGGGCGTTGCCGATGCCCTATTCGAATCGGCCGACTTCATCGAGCATTCAATTGCCTTCGCTGACGGCGTCATCTCCGGAACCACCGAGGTCAAGCGCCCCAACGCCGTTGACCCCAGCGATCCGGAAGTTGCTCGCCGCTGGCTGGAGGCGGCCGATGAGGCCGAGAGGTTCGTCGACGCAAAGCTTTCCGGTGCGGCCCCCGCGCCGTACAAGGTGCTTGAGGTCTTCCGCCAGGGCCTGGCCATCTCGCAGCAGGAGTCGGCCGCCCTTGAGGTCGATGCATTGACCGGGCTGATGCGTACCCCGCAGTTCCAGAACACCGTGTATGCCTTCCTGGACCTGGTCCAGAAGCGCGGCAAGCGTCCTGCCGGCGCACCGGATCCCAAGCTCGCCCGCCCGGTCACCAAGGTGGGCGTCGTCGGCGCCGGCCTGATGGCCAGCCAGCTGGCCCTGCTGTTCGTCCGCCGGCTGAACGTGCCGGTGGTGATCACCGATCTGGATCAATCGCGGGTGGACAAGGGACTGGCCTACATCCACGGCGAGATCGACAAGTTGCACGCCAAGGGCCGGATGAGCCAGGATGCGGTGAACCGCACCAAGGCCCTGGTTACCGGCTCGGTCACCAAGGAGGCATTCGCCGATGCCGATTTCGTCATCGAGGCAGTCTTCGAAGAGCTGAACGTGAAGAAGCAGGTTTTCGCAGAGGTAGAGGCAGTGGTCTCCCCCGAGTGCATCCTGGCCACCAACACGTCCTCGCTCTCGGTCACCGAGATGGGGCGCGACCTTGAGCACCCAGAACGCCTGGTCGGCTTCCACTTCTTCAACCCGGTCGCAGTGATGCCGCTGCTAGAAATCGCCGCTACCGAATGGACCAGCGATTCCGCGCTGTCCACCGCGTTCGTGCTGGGCAAGAAGCTGAAGAAGACCGCGGTCAAAACCAAGGATTCCGCCGCGTTCGTGGTCAACCGCGTATTGCTTCGCCTGATGAGCGAAGTCCAGGCAGCTTTCGATGAGGGCACCGACGCGAAGACAGCTGACTCGGCACTGGCCCCAATGGGCCTGCCGATGACCCCGCTGACCCTGTTGGCCATGGTGGGCCTGCCGGTCGCGCAGCACGTCAACGAGTCGCTGAACGCCGCTTTCGGCGATCGCTTCACCATCTCGGAGAATCTGCAGAAGCTGATCGATGCAAAGATCACAACCCTCTGGGTCAAGGACGAGGCAGGCAACCAGGTGCTCAACCCTGAAGCTGAAAAGCTGATGTCCTTCGGCGATCAGCCCTCGACCGGAGAACAGATCCTGGCCCGTGTCCAGGACGCGCTGGCTGAAGAAATCGGACTGCTGCTGGCTGAAGGCGTAGTTGCCGAAGCCGCCGACGTTGACCTGTGCATGATCACCGGTGCCGGCTGGCCGATGCACTTGGGCGGCATTACCCCGTATCTTGACCAGGTTGGCGCCTCCGCACGCGTCAACGGCAAGAAGTTCAACGGCTAGTACCCAACCGGCCGTTTTTGGTTGCATCGCTTTTCCCTGGGCGCTGGAACCAGGCAAGGAGCCGAGACTCTTCCCCATCGGGAAGCTGGTCTCGGCTCCTTGCTGTCTTGAAGATGCGCGAACCCCGTACAGCTGGATCCGCTGTACGGGGTTCGCGCGTTCTGAGGAGCTGCGCCTGCTAGCAGTTAGATGATGTCCTCGCCGTTGCGGCGGGCTTCCAGCCATTCCTGGATGAAACCCCTGCTGATGAAGAACAGCACTCCTGCCACGATCGCTGGCCATACCAGCACATACAGGCTCAAGAAAAACGTCGTCATTATTTGCCTCCCAGGCTCTGTGCGTCACGTCCGGCTTCTGCAGTATCAGTCTGTGCCTCAACTACATCGAAGTCACCGGTGCGTATCGCGATCACATCGAAGTCGAATTCCATCTTGGATCTGAAGGACATGAGGTAGCAGACGATGGTACTGACCGAGTAGGCTACCAGCGAAGCGCTCAAGGTGGTGTAATCGCGGAGGAAACCGAAGGCGAACGGAGCACTGACCAGCATCGCGACGACTCCGACAATCTTGGCGACGCGCAGGCCGAAGAAGCCGAAGCTCATCAATGCCAGGACCACGCCGATGCCAATCACCGCGAGCAACTCGATCAGGAATCCGGTGACGCCGTTGATCGGGATCAGTTCGAAGCGAACCGGGATGAAGATCGCAAGGGCAACCAGTACCGAGACGGTGAAGGCCTTGTTCGTGACCTTATTCCAGTAGAAGCTGGCCAAAACCGGGAATACCAGTGCGCCCCAAAGGGCACCAACGAAGACCAGCAGGTCCAGGATATTCAGCTGCATGCTCGCGAAAGCGACTGCCAAGGCCGTGGCAACAATCATGGTCGCACGGCCAAAGAGCAGCATCTTCTTCGGATCGGCCTTGTCCTTGCCGGCGACGTTCTGCCCGTAGACATCCGCCATCATGATCGAAGACAGTGCCGCCAAGTCAGAGTCGGCTGTGGACGACAGCGCACCAATAATCATGATGAAGAACAGCGCCAGCAGAACACCGGGCAGGTAGCTGGCTGCCATCTCAGGAATGAGGTTGTTCATGTCGCCACCGGATGGCTCGAATCCGAGGTACAGGGCCAGCACACCGAGCATGCCCACGCCGATGACCATGGCGCCGTATCCGATGGTTGCGGTGATGAACGTCGGCTTGATCAGGTCCTCGCGCACTGCGAACAGACGCTGGGCAATGGTCTGGTTGCCGATTGCGTAGGCCAGTACCGCGGCAATATATGGTGCGCCTTGGCCCAGGAATGCTTCAGAGGAGAAGAAGTTGGACTGCTGCGGGGTCAGGTTGCTTGCGCCGGTTTCGAACGCGGCCGGGAAGCCTGCGGCAAAGAAGATGGCTGGAACGATAATTGCCACAGCGCCGAGCATCGCAACGACCTGGACAAAGTCGGTCAGCACCGAAGCACGGAACCCGGACCACAGGGTGTAGAGCAGAACGCCACCGGCGACGGCCAGCACGCCCTGGATGAAGTTGAAGGGCGAGAGCATCGAGATCAATACGCCGCCGGCAATGAAGTTGGACATCAGGGAGATGACCGAACCGACAATATTGGATCCGGCCAGCATCAGCTGGCTGGAGCGGCCGTGGCGTGCGTGCATGACCTCGGCGAGGGTGTGCGCGCGTGGTGCGACCTTGCGGATCCGCTTGCCGAATGGGTAGATGAACAGAATCATCAACGCACCCCAGAGACCGTAGTGGATGGGGCCGGAGATTCCGTAGGTGTAACCTGACGTGGCCGAGGCATACATCGACGAAGCCCAAATCCACGTCGCGGTCATACTCGCAGCAGAAATGCCGAATCCGATTTTATTTCCCGCCGTCATGTAATCGTCGGCGTTTTCCTTCTTTTTCCCGATCCGGGTAGAAATTAAAAAGGTTCCTCCGTAGAAGAGCACCAAAAGCAAGACAACAGTTAGGGCGCTGAATTGCACGATTTCGTTATCCACGCGCCACCTCCCTCTTTTAGACAGTGATGAGATCCGCGCCGGGAGCTATTAGCTCAACCGACGACTTGTCCTGCACGTCTTCCCGCGAGATGTCATCGCTAGGGGTAAATTTCAGCTGACGCGCACAAGCCCCTGGGCCCATGAATCACTTCCCTACACTCAAGTTTCGTTCGTTTCTCATTCGTATCGTTCATCCCTGGTAACTGGGAGCACCACCTTCTGGATTCATTCCAGAAACTGGTGATTTGGCTTCACAACGTGAATCCAGACCTCTGGCTCGCCTGCATCTCACTTGCGGCTATCCAGACGTGCGCCTAACGGCGCTTCGGGTCAGTACAGGCGTGACATTCGCGTTGGCGAATACCGCCTGTTTTCCATCGGAGAACTGCTACCTGTAACTCAACACGCGATCACGGCGCGGAGTATCTCGGTCGGCGTCAATAAGCCTGACAGGTGAACAGTTAAAGAATTCTCCGAAAATGTTAGCTTCAACTAGCTATCCAAATATTAGCATGAATGCAAAGATATCCGAACTATCAGCCGCCAGGCAGTGAGTCAACCGAACAGCCCGCCAAGCTCGAACCGAGCCATTCAAATTAATCCATCTCCTGCATCAATTACCAGCCGGTATTCATTCGCGCGTAACGGCGCGCACAAAAACAGGAAAGCCTCAGCAGGAAAAAGATCTAGATTCGGCCACTTCCAACCCAACCGCAAGGCGGCATTGCGACGAAGCTCCACGCGCAGGAAAAACCCCACCTAGATTACTAACCATGGGCAGAACCCAGGGCTCAAGCCACATTCAACGAGACCGACCCCCAAGGGCCCACGCTGTAAATTCGATGCTGATGCATGAATATGCATAAGGTTCGATAGCCGGATAGCTGAATGGTAAATGAACAACGCCTCTGCCGGTTGCATTCCACAAACGCGGCGATCACCAAGCACGGGCGTTTGGCACTTAGCGCCTGCACAGAGATCTCTGCCAGAATGGGATCATGACTGACATTGCCCGACCAGCCCGCCGCACATTCATGTGCGCTTCGGCAGCACTTGGTTCCGCCGCTCTTCTGACCGCCTGCGGTGATGGACGTTCTGAAGCAGACACCCCCGAGGCATTGCCGATCCCGGAACCAACCGGCGAAGGACAGTCGCTCATGAAGACGAAGGATCTGCCCGTTGGATCACGCGCCTTGGCACCTGCCAAGGATCCGTCCGGAAAGGATGTCGGCATTCTGCTTTTCCGCAAGGATGAGAAGACCGTATTGGCGTACTCGAACGTTTGCACGCATCAGGGTTGCGCGGTAACCCCTAAATCCAGCAAAGAAGATTTCTACTGCGCCTGCCACGGCTCACGATTTGCACCCGCTGATGGAACCGTAACCGATGGTCCAGCTATCGCCGCCTTGCCACGATACGCTGCGGCAATCGAAGGCGACGACATCATCGCCTACGTCACCGCCGCAGAGTAGTTTCCCACCTCTAATCAAGCATGAAGGGCTGAACCCCACAGGGTTCAGCCCTTCATGCTTGGCCCAGACGCCATTAGAACAAGGCAACCTTTTCCGGAGCCGGGAAGAGCTCGTCCATCTGGGTCCGCTCGGTCTCAGTAGGAACCCAGCGAACGGCAGCGGCGTTGGCGCGTATCTGCTCGGGACGAGTAGCACCCGCAATCACCGAGGCCACAGGCGACTGCGCGGCCAGCCACGAGAACGCCAATTCGACCGGCGTAAGATCCCGTTCGGCAGCGAAGGCATTGAACCGGTCGAGCTGCTCGAAATCGCTGGTTTCCACCAGGTGCTGGCGCGCATGCGTCAGGCGGGTGCCCTCCGGGGCATGCCCCTTGGAGTACTTGCCAGTGAGCAGCCCGTTCGCGAGCGGGAAATAAGGCAAAACACCCAGGTCGAATTCACGAGCAGCCGGCAGCACTTCGAGTTCCGCGCGGCGGTCAATCAGGTTGTAGTGGTTCTGCGCCGAAATGAACCGTTCGGTTCCCAACTCACGGGCGACGTACTCCGCCTGGGCAATTTGCCAGCCGGAGCGGTTCGAATGGCCGATATAGCGAACCTTGCCGCTAGCCACCAGATCATCCAGGGCCCGCAAGGTTTCCTCAATAGGGGTCATCGCATCCGGCGTATGGAACTGGTACAGGTCGATGTAGTCCGTTCCCAGTCGCTTGAGCGACGCTTCGACCGCTCTGACAATATAGCGGCGCGAGCCTCGTGCGTTGAAGTCCGGTCCGTTCACGCCCTGCATATCCATGCCGAACTTGGTGGCCAACACGATGTCCTTGCGTGCTGGACCCAGCGCCTTGCCGAGGCGGATTTCGGAAAGCCCCGCTTCCTTGCCATAGATGTCCGCGACATCGAAGAGCGTGATACCCGCATCGAGGGCCGCCTTGATCACGGCGTCGGTTCCTTCCTGGGATTCCGTTGCAGTACCTGCGCGGCCAAGGTTGTTGCAGCCTATCCCGACGACGGAAACGCTCAGGCCGCTGCGGCCTAGCTGACGGAATTCCATGGACACCTCATCTGTTGGTCTGATCATCCGCTTCACTGAGCGACCTTATACCCCTAGGCTATCTGGTAAGTACAAGTGCTCAACATTTCACGGCACAATTCACTGCATTGCATATTTATCCATTAGGATGGAGACATGTCTAAAGTTCTTACCAATCTCCCTGTAGGCGAGCGCGTGGGTATCGCGTTCTCCGGTGGCCTCGACACCTCGGTCGCAGTAGCCTGGATGCGCGACAAGGGCGCCATCCCTTACACCTACACTGGCGACCTCGGCCAGTACGATGAGCCAGATATCGATGCAGTACCTGGCCGCGCGCTGGAGTACGGTGCAGAGAACTCCCGCCTGGTTGATTGCAAGCCTGCCTTGGTTGAAGAAGGCTTCGCAGCACTCGCCTGCGGCGCTTTCCACATCCGCACCGGCGGCAAGACCTACTTCAACACCACCCCGCTGGGCCGCGCCGTCACCGGCACCCTGCTGGTTCGCGCCATGCGCGAAGATGGCGTGGACGTCTGGGGCGACGGTTCGACCTACAAGGGCAACGACATCGAGCGCTTCTACCGCTACGGCTTGATGGCCAACCCGAAGCTGCGCATCTACAAGCCATGGCTGGATCCGAACTTCGTTGCAGAACTCGGCGGCCGCCAGGAAATGTCCGAATGGCTGCAGGAACACGGTTTCCCATACCGCGACTCGGCTGAAAAGGCCTACTCGACCGACGCCAATATCTGGGGCGCGACGCATGAGGCGAAGACCCTGGAACTGCTCGACAGCTCCATCGAATCCGTTGAGCCGATCATGGGCGTTAAGTACTGGGACGAAAGCGTCGAGATCAAGACCGAAGACGTTTCGATTTCCTTCGTCGCCGGCCGCCCGGTGGCCATCAATGGCAAGGAATTCACCGATCCGGTGGCCCTGGTCAACGAAGCAAACATCATCGGTGGCCGCCATGGCTTGGGCATGAGCGACCAGATCGAGAACCGCATCATCGAGGCCAAGTCCCGCGGCATCTACGAAGCCCCTGCAATGGCGCTGTTGTACATCGCCTACGAACGCCTGGTCAACGCGATCCACAACGAAGACACCGTGGCCAGCTACCACAACGAAGGCCGCCGCCTGGGCCGCCTGATGTACGAAGGCCGCTGGCTGGACCCGCAGGCCCTGATGCTGCGCGAATCGCTGCAGCGTTGGGTAGGTTCGGCCATCACCGGTACCGTGACCATCCGCCTGCGCCGCGGCGACGACTACACCATCCTCAACACCGAGGGTGAGAACCTGAGCTACCACCCGGACAAGCTGTCCATGGAGCGCGTAGGCGATGCAGCCTTCGGCCCGGTTGACCGCATCGGCCAGCTGACCATGCGCAACCTGGACATCGCCGACTCCCGAGGCCGCCTGGAGCAGTACGCGAACATGGGACTGGTCGGCGGCACCACCGCCAAGCTGGTCGGCTCGCTGGAAGCCGGCGGAGCCGACGCGATCGTGAACGCTACCCAGGTCGACAGCGACGATCTGGCTACCGACCGCGCTATCGAGTCAGCTGCCTTCGACGCAGGCACCGACTAAGCTCGCGGGCTCATGCCCCAAGCGCTGAAAAGCTCGGGCGGGTCCTTCCTTGGCTGGAAGGATCCGTCCGAGCTTTTTCTTGTGCAGCAGGCCAGAGCACCGCCCGGTTTGCAGCCGGGCGGCAGGGGCTTAGAGGGGCCAGGCCGTTGAGCGCGGCCAGGGATTGCAGGGCCATGATGAACCCGGCCAGCGGGAGGAACCTGAGGATTCCGTGCACCACAGTTCCCACACCGGTGTCCTTGGCTGGGAGCTTCACCGCTTCATCCGTCAACCAAGTGGCCAGCGTGATCACGGTGCCGATCAACGCGATTTGCTCCTCGGGCAGCGTCATCGTCTTGGCCAGCACGATCCCGGCAGCGAATCCGATCAGCACCTGGGTGGCCGCCCACAGCATCGGACGCAGCGTGCCCTGGAGCTTCGAACGCCCGACGCCCCAAGGCTAGGCCTCGATCAGCTGCAGCAGCGGGCTGACCGCGATGGTGAAGCCGACCAGCGAAACCAGTCGCAGCACCAGCCGGATGCGGGCGCCGGAAGTGGTGTTCGGTGCTGGCAGGCGGAAACCCTGCTCGACGATCCACGCCGCGATCACCACGATGACCCCTGCCAGAGCCAGCTGTGCGTGGCCGGCCCCGGAGAACAGCGAGGTGATGCCGATGCCGATAATGACGCCAACGCAGGCCTGGAACACCAGGTGCAGCGGTGTGCGGGTTGCGCCCATCCGCGGGGCCTTACGCTGAGCGCCGGAAGTTTCGTCCCGGTCTTCTTGTGGAATCATTTCTCCTTGTATCCTGCTCGTTCAAACCTGCGTCTTCGCTGCACTGCGCGAAGGCGCCAAATCCTTGGACAGCAGCACGCCGCTGCCGCCGCTGAAAACCACGGTACCCAGCTGCGCAGCCCGGGCCACTTTCTCGAAGCCCAGGGAGCGGTGGAGCGCCAATGACGCGGCGTTCTGCGCATTGACCACGCACCATGCGCTCGAAGCGCGCTGGGCAATCCAGTCCAGCCGTGCTTCCGTCAGGCTCCGACCCACTCCCCGGTGCCGGCATCCGCGGGCAACCTCGATCCCAGCCAGGTACTAACCAGCTGGAGCTGTTGCATCAGCAGGTTCCCACCAATGGGCACGGGACCAGCCAAGCAGTTGGCCATCCAGGTTGTAGATGACCAGCTGGCACTCTCCGCTCCCCCACAGCTCAGGTTCTGCATGGCGCCCCATGCTTTGGGACAACCTGCGGATGGCCGGGTAGTCCACTGCCCGCATCGGTTGCGGCGCGGGAATGCCCAGTCTCATCAGCAGCTAGTCGATGGACATGGGCTTTGATGGCATTGGGTGGGCCATCTTCAGCTTGTTCGCTTCAGCGTAGGGTGCGACGCCGATGCTCATCTTGGTGAAGTCCAGCTTGGCTTCGCGGATGCACGTCTTGATCGCCGCAACTGCCAGTTTTGGCGCTGGAGATAGGACCCTGATGTTCAGCTTGCGGTTGCCGAAATCGCTGGACTCCACGGTACCCAGTCCGCGCCATGCCAGGTGGCCGGTCAATGCTTCCTTGGTCTTCTTTTCAAGGTAGTGGTCACGCTCGGTGCCGTTGGCCGACTTCAGCGCATACTGGACGATCACCCACGACTGGTCTTCCGCTTCAATTTCCTTGTAGCCTGCTTCTGCACAGGCTTCCATGAACCCGGCGAACAACTCGTCCGCGCGATCGTTGTCGACGTCCTGCACATCGCTGGTTTGCGACATATGGCCAACGGAGCCGTGGTTGATCACGAACTGGCCCAGCTCTTCGTCCTCGAACTGCTGGAACCACGCTTCACGGAAATGCAGTACGTTCTTCTCATCCAAACGGTAGGTGCGCACAATCGCCATAGGTTTTCCCTTTTCAGGTCAGTGAATCATTCAAGTATGAAATTCTTGGACAGCTTCAGGCTGTCGGGAGGCCCGCGACTTTAGCTAACCATAATTCCCGATGAGCATGGTTGAACGGCGACGAATTCTCCGCCACGGATTCCAAGAGCTGTTCGCTGGTATCGCGAACTGAATCCTGGAGCTTCTGCGGATACCCCATCGACAGCGCGTGCTCTGCGAACTCGTCCTCGTCATCAAGGAAAGTGCCTTTGCTCCGGGAACGGATGACATCCAGATCCAGGTCAATGGAGTTGATTTCCCACGCGTCACGTTTCATCTGCAGCCAGCCGACATTGCTGGACAGGTCAATGTAGACGTCGAAATCCTCTGAGGCATCCGAATACATCGTGGCGACCCAGTCTCCACGATGCGGGATCAGGCACAACGCGTTGGTGGCAGCCAGGTGGGCGGTGCCAGGACGGGCGACCAGGGAACCGGCTGGCTGATGCAGCCAGTGGCCGAATTCGTCTTGCCCAAGGTAGAAGCCCGGGACAACCCAGTGCGGGCTCCCGTCGAACTTCCATGCGCGCGCGACAACTAGCGAGCCGAAGCCGATATTCTCAGGGCTGCGGGGCAAATCCTTCGGGCAACCGCTCATAGGGCTCACAGCTTAGGGATCTGTCCGGTGGGCAGGTCCTGGCCAGGCAGCGGGCGGGCGAAAGGCACCTTGGTGCCGAGCACCTGTGCGAGCGTATCCCGGGCTACCTGCTTGGCGGTCAATCCGACGCGTTCAAGCACCTCTCCACGGGTGCCGTGAGCCAGGAATTCCGTAGGCAGGCCCACTTCGTTCAACGCGGTGTCCACCCCTGCGGCACGCATCTCGGTGCGCAGGCGCGAACCGACGCCGCCGGCACGCACGCCGTCCTCGACGCATACAACGATGCGGTGGCGGGCAGCCAGGGAAATCACCGACTTCGGCATCGGCAGAACCCAGCGCGGGTCGACGACGGTGACCGACACACCCTGGCTGTTCAGGCGCTGGGCAACATCCAGCGACAGCTCGCTCATGGCACCGACCGAAACGATCAGGACATCCGGCGCCGACCGGTCCCCCAGCCGGGCCAGCACGTCCACGCCATCGGGCAGGCGATCGACGGCTTCCACTGGTTCGCCGACCGAGCCCTTGGAGAAACGCACGACGCTTGGCGCATCGTCGATGTCCAGGGCTTCGCGCAGTTCTTCGCGCAGGCGGTCCGCATCGCGTGGTGCGGCCAGGTGCAGGTTCGGCACGATCTGGGTCAGCGCCATATCCCACATGCCATGGTGGCTGGCGCCGTCCGGGCCGGTGACACCTGCACGGTCCAGCACGATGGTGACTCCGGCCTTGTGCAGGGCCACGTCCATCAGTAGCTGGTCGAAGGCGCGGTTCAAGAAGGTCGCATAGACGCAGACGACAGGATGCAGGCCGCCGAAGGCAAGGCCTGCCGCGGTGGTCATGGCGTGCTGTTCGGCGATGCCAACGTCGATCACGCGGTCGGGATGCTCCTGGGACATCTGCTTCAGGCCCACCGGCTGCAGCATGGCGCCGGTGATCGCCACGATGTCCTCGCGCTCATTGGCCACGGCGGAGATTTCCTCGCCGAAGACGCTCGTCCAGCTTTGCGCACTGGGCTTGGACACTGGCAGTCCGGTGACCGGATCGATTACGCCAACAGCGTGGAACTGGTCAGCCTCATCGGCTCGGGCCGGGGCGTACCCATGGCCCTTCTCGGTCAGGGCGTGGACCAGCACCGGGCCGGCGTACTGCTTCGCCTGCTGCAGCGCCTCTTCTACGGCACGCTGGTTGTGCCCATCGATCGGGCCGATGTACTTCAGGCCGAGGTCTTCGAACAATCCCTGCGGAGCCCACCAGTCCTTGATGCCCTTCTTCGTGGCATGCAGGGACTTGTAGGTGAAGTCACCGATGGGACCCGAGCCCTTGAGCTTGACCTTGAGCTTGTCCATGGCGTTCTCGTACGCGGGGTGGGTGCGGAACTTGTCCAGCTGCTGGCGCAGGCCGGAAAGCTGGTTGGCCAGGCCGCCGATGGTCGGGGCGTAGGAGCGGCCGTTGTCGTTGACCACGATGACCGCTTTGCGGTCCTTATCGGCAGCGATGTTGTTGACCGCTTCCCAGGCCATGCCGCCGGTCAGGGCGCCATCGCCGACCAGCGCCACGGCGTAGCGGTCATTGTGATTCATCAGCTTGTTCGCGCGGGAAATGCCGTCAATCCATGACAACGAAGAGGAGGCATGGGAAGACTCGACAACGTCGTGTTCCGATTCACCGCGGTCGGGGTAGCCAGACAGGCCCCCTTGCTGGCGCAGGGTTTCGAAGTTCTGGCGTCCGGTAACCAGCTTGTGCACGTACGACTGGTGCCCCGTGTCGAAGACGATGGAATCAGTGGGGGAATCGAAGACGCGGTGGATGCCCAGGGTCAATTCGATTACGCCGAGGTTCGGGCCCAGATGCCCGCCGGTCCGTGCGACATTGTCGATGAGGAAACTGCGGATTTCCTCCGCCAAGTCGCCGAGCTGTTCAAGGGTAAGCGCCCGCAGGTCACTTGGTTTCTTGATGGTCTTCAGTAAAGACACGTTCATCCCCTTCACAAATTCACCGACGATAGGCTGGAAAGCCCATGCGAAATACCCAGTTTACCGCGTCCAAGGCTTCTTTCATTATCCGCCAACGTTCCAGTTGGTGCTAATTTCCCGGCAATGACGTTCGCTACCCTGCCGATTCAAGGCATGCGCTTTGGCTGGTTCATGCCTGTGCCAGGGTCTCGGCCAGCATCTGGAGCCCCTGGGCTTCGAAGTCTCTGTCGCCAACTTGGTGAGCCCAGACTGCCGTTCCAAGTCCCTCGCGCAATTGCATGATCCGCCAGGATTCACGTTCCCGTGGGTCGTGGCCATACCCCTGGAGAAAAGCGGCTTCCAAATCTGGACGCGCCTTCCACTGCTGGACAGCCAGCCGGGCCAGATCGCTGGCAGCTGGGCGGAATTCGAAGCGGCCGAAGTCGATAACTCGCAGTTCGCCTTGATCGGCCAGCCAATTGCGCGGTTGCCAATCCCCGTGGGTCGGCACCAATACGGCTGGTTGCGGTTCATAGCTTCTGAGCATCTGCTCGATCTGCCGGCGAGCCGCTGGCTCGATCCGATGTTCGCGTTCCAGGAGCAGGAGAAACTTCTGCGTCAGCCGAGCTTCATAGCCGGGATCCAGGCATGACGCTTGCGAATGCAGCAGCTTCAGCGCCGCGCCGGCCTGACGATGGAACTCCGGGTCGAATTCATATTCGCTGCCCGCACTGAGCTCGCCTGGTTGGAAGTCCAGAATCATCAAGCGCAAGGAATCGCTGGCGTGAAGCAGCTTGGCTGCTTTCCCGGCTTCTATCAGCGGCCCCGTGTAGCGGCGGTGCGCCAGCAGCTCACGCACTATGTGGTGGTTCAATTCTCCCCCGGTCTTGGCCACGACGTGCTTCATCCCCGCCTGCAGGTGCAGCACTTTGGTGTCGCCAAGATTCCACGACATGTCGGCCAGCACTTCTACGTCGCCGAGCCACTGCCGTATTTGCTGTGCCTGGGCTGCTGGCACCAAGGCATCAAGGTTTAGCCTAGTCATCGGTACGCTCCCTGCCGGGCGTTGCGAGGCTCAGCCTGGGGCTGCAACGGGCATTTCACCGAGAGTTCTACCATGCTGCCCTTCATGACTTGTATTTTTCCTGAGCCTAGCAAGGTTTGTTCTCCATGCCCCTGCGGCTTGCTAGGCTTGTCGCATGGAAGCATCGCGACGCTCGGGCCAAACGACCGCTCGTTACTCGCAGGTGGCCGAGGCGTATATCGATCTGTTCGGTTCTCCGGAGCAGGCGGAGGCTAAGGACCGGGAACTGATTGCGGCGTGGTCCGCACAGCTGCGCGGACCAGTCCTGGACGCTGGCTGCGGTCCCGGTCATTGGACGCAGTTCATTGCCGATGGCAATCGGCCGTCCACCGGCGTCGATCTGGTGCCGGAGTTCTTGGACTTCGCACGGCGCACCTTCCAGCAGCCCGATTTCCTGCGCGCCGATCTGGCGCACCTGCCATTCGACGGCGAGCAGTTTTCCGGGGTGCTCTCCTGGTATTCGGTGATCCATGTTCCCCCTTCAGATCTTCCACCCATCTTGGACGAGTTGGCCCGCGTGCTCAAACCCGCGGGAAAGCTGCTGCTCGGCTTCTTTGCCGGGGACCAGCTGGAAGCCTTTGACCATCAGGTTGCCCAGGCATGGTATTGGCCGCCAGCGCAGCTGGGCGAGCTCCTGGAACAGTCGGGCTTTGGCGTGCTCGAAGTCGGCACCCGCTCCCGGCCTGCTGCCCGCACCCATGGCCATCTGAGCGCGCAAAAGCTTTCATAAGCGACCTGAGACCCAAGGCAATTGCCTTGGGTCTCAGATTCTCCCGCGATGCGGAACTACTTAGAGATTCGCTTCGACCGCAGTCGAGGCGGATCTGCTAGTTGGCAGCGGCGATCTGGCGCAGCACGTACTGCAGGATGCCACCGTTGCGGTAGTAGTCGGCTTCACCTGGGGTGTCGATGCGCAGAACTGCGTCGAACTCGGTGACCTTGCCGTCTTCAGCGGTTGCGGTAACCTTCAGGGTCTTCGGGGTGGTGCCGTTGTTCAGCTCGGTCACGCCAGAGACTGCGAAGGTCTCGGTACCGGTCAGGCCCAGCGAATCAGCCGACTCGCCCTCTGGGAACTGCAGCGGCAGAACGCCCATGCCGATCAGGTTCGAGCGGTGGATGCGCTCGAAGGACTCGGTGATGACGGCCTTGACGCCCAGCAGTGCGGTGCCCTTGGCAGCCCAGTCACGCGAGGAGCCCGAACCGTATTCCTTGCCGCCCAGAACGACCAGCGGGGTGCCGGCAGCCTTGTAGTTCTCTGCAGCGTCGTAGACGTAAGCCTGCGGAGCACCTTCCTGGGTGAAGTCGCGGGTGAAGCCACCCTCGACGCCGTCCAGCAGCTGGTTCTTGATGCGGATGTTCGCGAAGGTACCGCGGATCATGACTTCGTGGTTACCACGGCGCGAGCCGTAGGAGTTGAAATCCTTGCGATCCACGCCGTTCTCGATCAGGTAGCGGCCAGCCGGGGTTTCCGACTTGAACGAACCTGCAGGCGAGATGTGGTCGGTGGTGACCGAGTCGCCCAGCTTCAGCAGTACGCGAGCGCCGTTGATGTCCTGGACTGGCTGTGGTTCAGCGGTCATGCCGTCGAAGTAAGGTGCCTTGCGTGCGTAGGTCGACTTCTCGTCCCATGCGAAGGTGGAACCCTCTGGGGTATCCAGTGCCTTCCAGCGTGCGTCGCCTTCGAAGACTCCGTCGTAGCCCTTAGCGAACATTTCCTTGTCAATCGACGAGTCAATGATCTCCTGGACCTCGACAGGCGATGGCCAGATATCCTTCAGGAAGATATCGTTGCCCTCGGCGTCCTGGCCCAGTGCGTCGGTTTCGAAGTCGAAGTCCATGGTGCCAGCCAGTGCGTAAGCGATAACCAGTGGCGGGGAAGCCAGGTAGTTCATCTTCACGTCCGGGTTGATGCGGCCTTCGAAGTTGCGGTTACCCGACAGGACTGCGGTTGCTGCGAGATCGTTGGCGTTGATGGCCTCGGAGATCTCAGCATCCAGAGGGCCGGAGTTGCCGATGCAAGTTGCGCAACCGTAGCCGACAACGAAGAAGCCGAGCTTCTCCAGGTATGGCAGCAGGCCGGACTTCTCGTAGTACTCGGTGACAACCTTCGAGCCTGGGGCGACCGAGGTCTTGACCCATGGCTTGGAGGTCAGGCCCTTGTCAGCGGCGTTGCGAGCCAGGACGGCTGCGGCCAGCATGACCGAAGGGTTCGAGGTGTTGGTGCACGAGGTGATCGAGGCGATCGAAACCAGGCCGTGGTCCAGGGTGAACTGGGTGCCGTCTTCCTTGGTGACCTCGACGGCTACCGATGGGCGGCCAGCGCCCTGGGTGTCCTCGGCGTTCGATACGTAGTTGTGCAGGTCCTTGCGGAACTGCTCCTTCGAGGACGACAGCTCGATGCGGTCCTGCGGGCGCTTCGGGCCGGCGATCGATGGAACCACGGTCGACAGATCCAGCTCGAGGTATTCCGAGAAGCGGATCTCGCGGCTTGGATCGTGCCACATGCCCTGTTCCTTGGCGTAGGCCTCGACCAGTGCAACGTTCTCCTCGCTGCGGCCGGTCAGGCGCAGGTAGTCGAGGGTGACATCGTCGATTGGGAACATGGCGGCGGTCGAGCCGAATTCCGGGGACATGTTGCCGATGGTGGCGCGGTTTGCCAGCGGCACCTCGGCGACGCCGTCGCCGTAGAACTCGACGAACTTGCCGACAACACCGTGCTTGCGCAGCATTTCGGTGATAGTCAGCACCACGTCGGTTGCGGTGGCGCCAGCTGGAATCGAGCCAGCCAGCTTGAAGCCGACAACGCGTGGGATCAGCATGGAGACGGGCTGGCCGAGCATTGCTGCCTCGGCCTCGATGCCGCCGACGCCCCAGCCCAGCACGCCAAGGCCGTTGACCATGGTGGTGTGCGAGTCGGTGCCCACGCAGGTGTCCGGGTAGGCGCGCAGCACGCCGTTGACCTCGCGGGTCATGACGGTGCGGGCCAGGTACTCGATGTTGACCTGGTGCACGATGCCGGTGCCTGGAGGAACGACCTTGAAGTCGTCAAACGCGGTCTGACCCCAGCGCAGGAACTGGTAGCGTTCGCCGTTGCGCTGGTATTCGATCTCCATGTTGCGCTCGACGGCGCCTTCGAAGCCGAAGGTGTCGATCTGCACGGAGTGGTCGATGACCATTTCGGCCGGTGCCAGCGGGTTCACGCGGGTCGGGTCGCCGCCCAGGTCCTTGACGGCCTCGCGCATGGTGGCAAGGTCGACGACACAAGGCACACCGGTGAAGTCCTGCATGATGACACGAGCTGGGGTGAACTGGATTTCGGTGTTCGGCTGAGCCGACGCATCCCACTGACCCAGTGCATTGATGTGCTCGTTGGTTACGTTCGCGCCGTCTTCGGTGCGAAGCAGGTTCTCAAGAAGAACCTTAAGGCTGTAAGGAAGGCTGTCCGAGCCTTCAACCGTATTTAGTCGGTAAATTTCGTATTCGGTTCCATTGACGTCAAGTACGCCCTTGGCACCGAAGCTGTCCACATTGCTCACGTGGGACTCCTCTCGCCAGACACTCATTCTGTTGCACACGCACACTACAATTCCAGTTAGGAGTTCCTAACTGAGATAGTCAGGCTCCTAGCGCGGCAGAGCTAAAAACAGTCTATCGCCAAAGCCCGCAAAAAGACTCCTCGGAATAAATTTTGATCCAAATTCGTGTCTAAACGGACACTTTCAGGTGTTTAACGGCGTACAAAAAGCCCGATGGACTCCATATGGTGGGTGTGCGGGTACAAATCATGAATCTCCATGTGCTCTAATTCGTAGCCTCGGCCCATCAAGCGCGCGGTATCCCGGGCGAAAGACGCAGGGTCGCAGGACACGTAACAAATCCGCGAGACAGCGCTGGCGCCCAGCTCCGCGGCCACCTGCTTGTCGATTCCGGTACGGGGCGGGTCAAGCACCACGGCGTCCAGCGCGGCATCCCGGGCGACCTGCCGTAGCACTCGCTCAACACGGCCGCGGATCACCGTGGCCTGCGGGTACGTGCGCAGATTCTTCTTCGCATCCGCATGGGTGCCCGGCGCACCCTCAATCGAAAAGACGCGGCCCTCGCGGCCAACCGCCCTGGCCAGCGGGACGGAGAACAAGCCGGCACCTGCATAGAGGTCGGCAATTTGCTCGCCGGCGGCCGGCTCGGTCAGCTCGATCACGCGCCGGGTCAGCAGGCTGGCCGCCTCGCGGTGCACCTGCCAGAAGCCTTCCCCGGTAATCCGGAACTTCTCCCCCAGCACCTTTTCGGTCAGGTACGCCGAACCGGCCAGAACCTGCAGCCGCCCCTTGCCGTCGGCCGCCGAGCCGCCCTGCTGGCTGAACGAGGCGACGTTGACGCCCTCGGCGAATTGCTTGGCGACCTTTGCCGCCGCGCCGGGCTTGGCCTCTGCCAGCAAGATCAGCACGGTTCGGTCATCCTGGCTGGAAACCGCGGCTTCGACACGGTCAATGCCGGTGTAGTCCACGGAGTACAACCCGGTGGCTTCAATGGCCGGATGGGCCAGGGGCATCTGTGCGATCCCGGTCAACTGGTTGCTGCGGAATGCGCTCATCGCCAGTCCGCCCTGGGCGTCCACGGAATACGACATCCGGGTGCGCCAGCCCAGGCCATCGGACGAGCCCTTGACTGCTTGCACCGCAGGGAAGTTGTAGTCGTCCGCGTTCAGGCCGCCCAGTCGGGTCATCTGCTCGGCAGCCACCTGCGACTTGAGCTCACGCTGGTGCTCCAGGGTAATGTGGCCGAACTCTGCGCCGCCCACCGGGTCGCGGTGCTTCAAGGCGTCAGCTGCATCCCAGAAGTGCGGCACCCGGTGCTCGCTGGCCTCGAGCACTTCGGACACGTCGGCACGCCAGAACTTGGCCTCCGGCGCGCTGTCCGTCAGGCGCACCTTGACCAGTTCGCCGGGAATGCCATGGCGCACGAAGATCACCCGGCCCTCATGGCGGGCGACGGTGTGCCCGCCATGGGCAATCTTGCCCAAGCGGACGGTGATCATTGGTGTATCAGTCATTGATCCAGTCTTTCTTCAGAAGCAGTCAATTTAGCGGTGCGCCGAGGATTCTTCGGTCGGGCCCCCGCCGAGGGCATGCGAAGCGCTGAGCAGGCGCCACGGGACCGAGGCAATCACTACTCCCGGTTCATGGTGCAGGCGGTTCTTCACGCGCAGCGCGGTTTGGTTGTGCACCAGCTGTTCCCACCAATGGCCCACGACATATTCGGGGATGTACACGACGATCAGTTCCCGCGGCGATTCGCGCTTGATGGAACGGATATGCTCGATCAGCGCGCCGGGAATATCGCGATACGGCGAGGCCAGCGCGGTGATCGGCACCGGGATCTGCAGCCGTTCCCAGTCCTGCAGGGTCTTCTCGGTCTTGCCGCGTTCCACATCCACGATGATCGCCTCAAGCTTCGAGGGACGCGAAGCGCGGGCGAAGGCCAGGGCACGCAGCACCGGCTTGCGCACGGTGGATACCAGCACGAGCGCATGCACGCGCGAGGGCAAGGCGGTGACGGCGAAGTCCTCGTCTACCGCCAGCTCGTCGTCGACCTTCTGGTAGTGGCGCTGCAGCGAATCCATGATCAGCATCAATATGGCAATGCCCAGCACGGCCAGCCACGCACCATGGACCAGGCGGGTGGCCATGACGACCACGAGCACCAGCGCCGAGAGCACCAGTCCCACCAGGTTCAGCAGCCGCTTGCGCTGCTTGGCCGCACGGATCTTGCGGTCTGCAATGGGCACCAGAACACGTTTCCAGTGCTTGAGCATGGCCAGCTGGCTCAGCGTGAAGGAAACGAATACGCCCACCACGTACAGCTGGACCAGCAAGGTGACATCGCCTTGGAACAGCAGCACCAGAGCGATCGCGGCAATGCCCAGGCACAGGATGCCGTTGGAGAAGCCCAGGCGATCTCCACGGGTGCGCAGCTGGCGCGGGAGGAAGCCGTCGGTCGCCAGATGGCTGGCCAGCAGCGGGAAGGAATTGAAGGCCTGGTTGCCGGCCAGCAGCAGCACGGCAATGGTCAGCACCGAGACGATCACCAGGCCGAAGGTGAAGTCGCCGAACACCGCTTGGGCCAGCTGGCCCAGTACCGGAATCTGCACGAAGTCTTCGGGGATGGGCTCGCCGTGAAGCAGGAACGAGGCCTGCGGATCGGCGACGACCTTGATGCCGGTGGCCCGTGCAAGCATCAGCGTGCCCAGCGTCAGCACGCCGGAGAGCAGGCCCAGCACCAGCAGGATCCGCGCCGCGTTCTTCGCCCGCGGCTTGGCCAGCGTCTGCACGTTGGAGATCGGGACCTCGATGCCGGTCAGCGCGGCCGACCCCGTGCTGAAGGCACGCAGGATCAGCAGCGCGCCGACAATACCGTGCAGGCCATTGGCGAACTCGGCCTCCGGCACAATCGTGAAGTCCGCACTCGGGGCGAGCCCGAGCGAACCGGTCAGCGCCATCACGCCGCCAATGGCCACCAGCAGCAGCATGCCGATGACGAACAGGTAGACCGGGATGGCCAGGGTCCAGCGGCCTTGCCCTTTGCCGCGCAAATTGCCGACCACGAGGAAGGCAACGAGGGCGGCGGCCACCCACGCCTTGTGTTCGGCCACTGCAGGGAAAATGGCGGCGAGATACAGGGCCGCCGACGAGCTGGAAACAGCTACGGTGAGCACGAAGTCCACCAGCAGCGCCGCGGCGACCGCAGTGCCCGGACGTGCACCGAGGTTCTTCTTCACGATTTCATAGTCGCCGCCACCGGAAGGGTACTCCATCACCGATTGGCGGTAGGACAGCACCAGCACCACCAGCACCGCGAGGACCGCCAGTCCAACCATTGGCGAGAGCGCGGTCGCGGCGATGCCCGCAATGGCCAGGGTCAGCAGGATCTCGTCTGGTGCGTACGCCAAGGACGACAGGGCGCTGGAGGAGAAAATCGGCAAAGCGACATTGGGTGGCAACGGCTTCTTTTTCAGCTGTTCAGTGCTGAAAGGCCGGCCCACCAGGATCCGCTTCAAACCGTCAAATAATGCAGGCACGACACAACGTTATCGCAGGGTGCGCGGCGCGAGGGTGCTCCACCATCGATAAACTGGGTGCGATCAGCGCTATTGTTGCATTCGTAGCACACAGCCCGTGCATGCCAAGCGGCACGCGGCAAGCAGCAAAACCAAGGAGTTCTCGGTGGCACATTTCGTGATCATGGGGTGCGGACGCGTCGGTGTCTCGCTGGCCCACACGCTGGATTCGGCGGGGCATTCCGTGGCAGTCATTGACCATGACCCGCATGCCTTCCGCCGGCTGAGCAGGGATTTCTCCGGCACCACGGTGACCGGCATGGGATTCGACAAGGATACGCTGGAAGCTGCCAAGATTAGCGAGGCCTACGCTTTCGCCGCGGTTTCCAGCGGTGATAATTCCAACATCCTCGCCACTCGCGTATCGCGCGAAACTTATAACGTGCCCCACGTCGTGGCCCGCATCTATGATCCAGGACGAGCGGAGATCTATCAGCGCCTGGGCATTCCCACCGTGGCAGCGGTCCGTTGGAGCACCGATCAGGTGCTTCGCCGGATTCTGCCCGACTATTCGATGCGCGGGGACTTCCGGGAGCCCTCGGGACGCCTGGTGCTCTCCGAAGTTGCCCTGCACCGCGACTGGTACGGCCACCTGGTCAAGGAGCTGGAGGCCGCCGCCGGGGTGCGCGTGGCCTATTTGACCCGCTTCGGCGAAGGCACCATCCCGGAGAACCGAACCCGGCTGCAGGGCGGCGACCTGGTGCATGTGATGATGCGGCTGGACGAGTCCAAAGACGTGGAAAAGATCCTTGCCAGCCCACCAGCGGCGCAAACCAACGAATAACCTGAGAGGCATCCTATGAAGGTCGTGATTGCCGGGGCCGGCTCAGTCGGTTCCTCCATTGCCCGCGAACTAGTCATCAACCACCACGAGGTCCTGCTGATCGATCTGCAACCGGAAATGGCCGAACGCGCAGATCTTGAAGCGGTGAAGTGGCTGATTGGCGACGCTTGCGAATTGGCTGTTTTGCAGCAGGCGCGGCTTGAAGACTACGACGTGGTCGTTTCGGCGACCGGCGACGACAAGGTCAACCTTGTGGTCTCGTTGCTGGCCAAGAGCGAATTCGGCATCCGGCGCACCGTGGGCCGCGTGAACAATCCGAAGAATGAATGGATGTTCGACGATGCCTGGGGCGTCGATGTTGCCGTCAGCACGCCGCGGCTGATGACCGCGCTGGTCGAGGAAGCCGTGGAGGTCGGCGACCTGGTGCGGCTGCTGACGTTGAAGACCGGCGAGGTCTACATGGTCGAGTTCACCGTCCCGCACGATTCGGCGTTGATTGGCCGCAGCATCGGGCGCATTTCGTGGCCCGAAGACACCACCATGATGGCAGTGGTACGCGATAAGACGCCGTTCCCGCCCAGTGCCGATGATGTAATTGAGGGTGGCGATGAAATCTTCTTCATCACCACCCCGCATGCAGAACCCTTGCTGCGCCGAACGTTGCGCGACGCCACCCGCTAGTCCGCTGGTTTTGGCGTACTGGTCTCGTCGCCGGCTACAGCCGCCGGCTTCGAAACCAGCCACGCGAACCACAGCCCCGCCGCGTACAGCGGCACGCCCATCAAGGCACGGGCCAGGCCCAGGGCCACGACTTCATCTGCGATGTACATCGGGATCTGCACCGCCAGGCGCAGCGCGAAAACAGCAATGATGATCCACGTAGCCACCTGGTAGCGGCGCAATCGCCCCGGCTTCTTGCGCCATTCGGTGCCCTCGTTGCGGATGAATCCGAAGAGCAGGCCGATCAGCGGCCAGCGGGCCATCACCGAAATCAGCAGTCCCGCCAGATAGGCAGCGGACACGTAGAACCCCGGAATGTAGTAGTCCTTGGCGTTGCCCGACGTCCGTGCGGCAAAGGCGCAGATCAGGATGCCGATCAGCCCAGAGCCTGCCTGGATCAGCGTCGAGCGCTTGGCCAGGCGGATGATCATGAACACGATGCCGAGGCTGATCGAAGCGATCAGCGCCCAGCCCAGATTGCTGGTGAGCGCGAAAACCATGATGAACACGAAACCGGGAAGCACGGTTTCCAGAATGCCGCGCACACCGCCAACGGTGGAGAGCAGGTCAATTCCACCGTCAGCGTTCTGCGCGATGTTGGAGTTCGAGCCGATCATCTCGGCGAAGCTCGGATGCCTAGTTTCCGGCGCGGAATCATCGTCCGGACGGGATTCGTCGTTGTTCACCATGTCTACTTCCAATTAGACGCCAACTGTGGCGTTCTCGAATCCTAGAGGGGCCGCCGCAAGTTATCGACGGGCTTCCGGCACGATGACGTAGCGCGGATTGAAGATTGTCGGGATCTGCTCCACCGGAGCAACCATTCCCGAGTACTCCACCTTCACGCCCGGCTTGATGCCCGGAACGGTTTTCTGTCCCATGAAAGCCAAACGCACATGCGGCACCGTTCCACTGCGCGCCGACACGGTACCGAGCCGGTCCACGACCACAGCAGTCAGCCGCGGGGCGACGTTCGGCGCGGAGTAGCTCACCGATTGGACGTACCCGGTGTGCTCTACCCGCCCCTTGGCTGGCAGCTGTTCCAGGCTGTCCAACCGCTGATAGGTGGGCTTCTGCCCCGAGGGGCCGAGCTGCGGAGTGACGGGTTTGTCCTTCAGCGACATTCTCTAGCCGATCTGGGTGATCTCTGGTCCGCGTTCTGGACGCTTCAGCCCAGGGTTCTGCTCGGGGGCTGCCGGACGGGCCTGGGCATTGGACGGGACGCTCATAGGCAGCAGTTCAGCCGGAGGCAGCGGCTTGTCGCCGCGATTGACCACGACGTCGCGCAGGATCGCGTCGACAACGTTGGCGGCTTCCTCGTTGCTGATGGCCGCGCCGCCGATAACTGCACGCAGGAACCACCGGCGGCCATCGATGCCGACAAAGCGCAGCGCAACATGTCCGGCACGGCCGTCTGGCAGCTGCTGCGGCACCTTGGCGAGCAGCTCCTGGCCGTACTCGCCATCACGGGTGAAGATTTCACCGTTCTGGGCGCTGATGTCGCTCTTGATCTTGTCGCTGATGCCTGGCCACAGCGACTCGGACTTCGAAGAAGAGAAAGCCATCAACTGGATCCGCGACTCAGCAATCTCCAGCGACACCGCGATAACACGCTTGTTGGACTCTTCAACGTCCATGCGGACCTTCAAGCCGGCTACCGGCTTGATCAAGATCGAGCCGAAGTCCAGGTACTCCTGCGTGTTCTCGATGTCGTCGTAGTCGAACGGGCCGGTCTTCGGCTCCTGCTCGTTCTGGGCTGCATCCTCAGCTGGTTCGGCGATTGGCTGCTCTTCGGCCTTCTTGCGCTTGAAAATCATGGTGTCCTTAGAAAATCTTGTCTTGCTCTCAAGGGTACTTAATTGGAGTTGAATCCGCCGGTCGAACCGAATCCGCCTGCGCCGCGGGCGCTGTCTTCCAGCGAATCCACTGCGACGAATGCCGCCTGCTCGACTTTCTGGATTACCAGCTGGGCAATTCGGTCGCCACGGCTGATTTCGAAGGGCTCGGACTTGTCGGTATTCAACAAGGTGACCATGATCTCACCACGGTACCCAGCGTCAACAGTACCCGGTGCATTTACAACGGTAATGCCGTGCTTGGTTGCCAAGCCGCTGCGCGGGTGCACCAGACCGACATAGCCATGCGGGATGGCCAGCGCAATGCCGGTCGGAACGAGTGCGCGCGCGCCTGGCTCCAGCACCAGGGATTCGCGAGCATGCAAGTCAGCACCGGCGTCCGACGGATGCGCATAGCTGGGGACCGGCAAATCGGTGTCAAGCATCTTGATGGCAATGGAAATTGATGGCTCACTCATCGATGTAGGTCTTCCCCCGGAGTCTTGTGAAATGGTCACTCGATAGTTTCTCGTGCCTAACTCTATCGCGCACGTAATCCAATGGCCTGCCAACCGGCTTCGCGGTCTTGAATCGAAGAATTATTGCCTAGACTTGGAACCATGAGTAATTCCAGCCCCGCGGGTTCGAACGTCCAGTACAGCGAAAAGCTTTGGCCATCGGCCAGTACCTGGATTTGGCCAATTATCATTTCCATCACCGCAGGTATTGCGCTAGCTCCGATCAGCAGCATCCTTGGATGGATTGCCGGTGCCGTCGTGTTGCTTTCGCTGATCGCTGTGTTCCTGCTGCGCACGCCGACCATCGAGGTCACCGATGAATTGGTGACCGTTGGACGGGCCAGCATTGAACGCAAGTACATCGGGGAGGTTGTCGGCTACCGTGGCGATGAGGCATTCAAGCAGCGTGGGCAGAAGCTGCACGGCCTGGCCTACATGCTGCTGCGCGGCTGGATCGACGGAGTAGTGCGGATGGAGGTCACCGACGAGCGTGACACCACGCCGTACTGGCTGACATCTACCCGTCGTCCCGAAGAGCTGGCTGCCGCCCTCTCGGGCGTGATGTACGAATTCACCGACGAAGGCAAGGCAGAAGCCGCCAAGCTGGAACAGTCCGAAGACACTGCCGGCGACTAGCTCTCACTTCACCGAAGCCCGAAAACGTGTGGCGCCCAACCAGAAGGTTGGACGCCACACGTTTTCGGAACTGCTGCGCGGGCGTTCAGCCTTCGCACTCGCTGCAGAATTTTTGCCCGTTGTCCTCACGAGCCAGCTGCGTGCGGTGGCGCACCATGAAGCATGACGCGCACGTGAACTCATCAGCCTGTTCCGGCAGGAATTCGACGCTCGCTTCTTCCTGCGGCGCCTCGCCGCCGGGCAGAACGTACTCTTCAGCCAAGGCGGTTTCGGCCTCATCAACCAGGTTGGCCATGGCTGCGGTCTTGCCTGCTTTGAGCTGAGCGATTTCCTTGGCTCGTTCCGCTTCTGACATTGCCACGGGTGCAGCAGATTCACTTGCCATAATCGTTTTTGCTCTTTCCTGCAGGTCTTCGTCCTAGCCGGCTGCTCCACGAGGTGGAAACTTGTACCGGCATAGAAGTATAACGTTCTTCCGGGTGATCCATTCCCGTTCCTGCCACGCTATGCCATGGGCGGAAGGTTCAAGGAATTACTGCGTGAAGTTGAGGACTAATCTTGCGCCACACCCTGCGTGGTGGTAGGAATTCGGGCCTCAAGGTGGCAAAGTTTTACACAGGAATTAGAGCGTGTGGAGGGTAGGAATGCGTCAGCTGAGACTGGTAGGAATTCATGAAAATGGTTCCAGCCTGCAGGTCAGCAGTGACGACGGGATGAGCTTCGAGCTGCCTGTTGACGATGCACTGCGCAGTGCAATGGCTGAAATCGCCCGTTCGAGGGCCCCGAGGAACCGCGAGGAGTCCTCGGTCCATTCGCCACGCGAAATCCAGGCACGAGTGCGCGCTGGCGCCTCCGCCTACGACCTGTCGCTTGAATGGAATGTCCCCGTCGAGGATATCGTCAAGTACGAAGGCCCGGTACTGGCTGAACGCGAGCACATCGCCGAGCTGGCACGCCTCGTCGAGGTTTCCGGACCGCAGACCGACGCCGAATACCGCGAGGTGTTTGGCGAAGAGCCGGCCGATCTCGGTTCCATGGTGGTCCACCGCCTGCACCAGCTGCACATCGATGCCGAGTCGGCGCGCTGGAATGCCTGGAAAGATCCGGAAGGCCAGTGGGTCGTCACCGTGGAGTTCGATTCCCCGCTGCCGACCGAAAATGTCGAGTCATTGGACTCGGATTCGACTGCCGCTGCCGAGAACATTGCACGGTGGGCTTTCACTCCCGCGCGCAAGTCGTTGAAGAACCTGAACCGCTGGGCCCAGACCTTGAGCGAGCAGGTAGCTCCTGAATACTTTCGCCCGGCCTCTGCACTGAACCAGCCAGAGGCGGAACCGGCCGCCGCAGCCAGCACTCCGGAGCCCGATGAGACCGAAGAACTGGTCACCTTGCTGAACGCGCGCCGCGGGCAGCGCACGAAGGACCAGGATCCGGAACGCGAGGCTCGCTACAACGAGATCATCGAACGCAGCATGAGCAAGTACGACACCGATGACGAGGACGCGCTGCCGCATCTTCCGCAAGGGATTTCCGCGCGCACCTCGCAGCTGGTGGTCGTCACCAGTGAAGACGACGATTCGGGCCTCGCCGAGGACAAGCCAGCTGAACAGCCTGCCGAGGAGTCAGCTCCGCGCAAGGCCAAGCGTTCGTCCGTTCCCAGCTGGGATGACATCATGTTCGGCAAGCGCAAGAAGGACACCGACTCCTAGTGCCCAGCTGACACTGGAAAGCACAAGGGTGCGGGAACAGCATTGGACCAATGCTGTTCCCGCACCCTTTGCGTTGCCAGCTATTTGGTGCGGTGCACCAGCATCGGGACGAACCGCTCCCCCGCGGTGAGCGACCCGTGCTGCCCCACCATGTCGAAGGCCATCGGTGCGACGCGTCGGCCGTCATAAAAGGCGATGGCTTCGGCCGCCAGGATCATCAGATCGCCCAGCCGTGCCGCATGTTCTTCGGTGATGGCACCGAAATAGCCGTGTTCTATGGCTTCCTCGCGGGTCATCACCCAGGCTTTGGTGCCGTAGGCCCTCTGCCAGGCCTCGCGAACCCGCAACCGGCAGGCCGCATCGGCTTGAGGGTCGAAGGTCAGTTGGACTCCGCGAGGTTCGCCGCTGGTCAGCTCGACGCCCTCGACCAGCTCAGGCTGCTGGCTGTAGTCGATGCGCTGGGACGCTGGAATGTCCACCATTCCATGGTCGCCGGTGATCAGCACCGTGGTTTCTTCCGGCAGCTTGGATACCAGGTTCTTGATGACGTAGTCCAGTTCTTCGAGGGTGTCCCGCCACTGGCTGGAATCAACGCCGTATTTGTGACCAGCCTTGTCCAATTCATTGAAGTACGTGTAGACCAGCGCGTTGCGGTTCGAGTCGAAGATCGTGCGGGTAGCACGCGCGCGCGCCGCCGGCTGGTTGGCCGGCACGAATTTGGGGCCGCGCAAAGACGCACGGGTCAGAGCCGACTTGGCAAACATCGGGATCGACACGGTCGCCACGTGGATGCCGTGCTCGGCGATCTTCTGGAAGACGGTCGGGCGAGTCTGCCAAGTTTCGGGGTCCAAGTCCCCAGGCCACCCGCCCAGCTGGTTGACCACACGACGCTTAGCCGGGTCGATGACGTCATAGCCGACCATTCCATGCTCGCCGGGAGCCAGGCCCGTGGCCAGGCTGCTCAGGGATGTCGCGGTGGTCGAAGGGAAGCCGGTGCCCAGCTTCTGCCCCTTCTCGAACAGGCCGCGCAGGAAGGGCGCATGCCCGAGATGGCTTTTGAGCTGGTTCCAGCCCAGTCCATCAACCATGATCAGGGCTACACGCTTGGTCGGGGCGAAGCCCAGGACATTCTGATAGCCGCCAACCCCCAGTGCTGCTGCCGCCGAGGGAAGAATCTCCGACAGCGTAGCTTGGCCGTATTTGGGTGCTTCCGGGATTTTCTGCGCCGGGACAGGCAGGCTGCTGAGCTCTTGTTCCTCGATCATGCTCAGGCGATCGTGGCCAGGCGCAGGCGCACAGCGAACTCGCGGGCCTTGTTCACGGCCTGCTGGCCATCGGCTTCGGCGCTGACACGGATGACCAAGTCCTCAGGCTGCGAGGTGCCGTTCAGCCCGTGGTCGGCATCGCACTGCGGATCCCCGCAGGACGCAGGGGCCAGATCGATCCGCTTGGTACCGTCCCAGGACAGCCCGAAGGTCAGTTCCTTGACTGGATCGGCGGACGAGTAGTGCTGCGGCTGGTGGTAGACATAGCTCGTGGCAACCGAAGCGATGCGCGCCAGCGAAATCATTTCGACCGATACCTGCGCCATGACATCCTTTCCGTGGTCATCAAGCTGCTGGTCATCTACGTGCAAGATGAAAAGCACCTTTTCGCTCATCACCATGACGGTGATGTGGCGGTGGACTTCGGTATGGTCGAAGTGAGTTTCCAGATGCACATAGTGGTCAAGCACCGGTTGGCCCATCATGGCTTCAGCCAGCACGTCCTGGACCATTTGCGGATAAAAACCCGCACGGACCAAGTCATGCTGAAGCTCAGCGCCAGGCGTGGTCGAATACGTTGGAGAACTCATGCCCCAATTCTACTCAGTCGCCTCCGGCAATTCACGTTTCCGCGTTTGCACTCAGCTGCGCAGGGCACGGCGGACGCTATCCGTGCGCTGCTCTGCGTTGCTGATCTGGATGCTCACTGCCAGCACGCTCAGCGAATCGGTGGCCACGGTGATCGGAGCGAATTTGGCAACGGTCACTTCAGGATGGTTGTCCTTGAAGAGCGAGACACGGGTGATGAAGTCCTTCAAGGCCTCCAGATCCACGGCCGGCAGTCCCTGGTAGCCGAAAAGGCGCACGCTGCTGCGCGGACGGCGGATGAGCTGTTCCAGATCATGGGTGGAGAACGGCGCCACGCCGTGGGCCCAGTCATCGAGCAGGTTGACCGGATCGCCGCTGAGCCCGAAGGAAATGACCGGCCCCAGCAACGGGTCCTCCATGGCCTTGACAACGCAAGCCTGCCCGGCTGGCGCCATGCTCTGCACATCCAGGGAGTCCACGCCGTATGCGGCCATCAGCGACTTCATATGGGCGAAGTTCGCCTCCAGGCTCTGCTTGTCCGGGATGCTCAAGCGCACGCCGCCCAGGTCCAGGCGTTGCCGCAGATCGGGGTCGTTGGCTTTCAAGGCGACCGGCCAGCCGAGCTGCTCGGCCGCCGCGACGGCTTCTTCGGCTGTGTGCACCACCCGGTGGGAAAGGAACTTGATGCCGTAGAAGTCCAGAAGCTTCCGCACCTGCTCGTCGTTCAATTCCAGCAAGTTGGTCCCTGAAATGGTCTTCACCAACTCATCTAAGTACTCTGCCGCGCCTTCGACATCGATGCCATCCGGGTCGCTCATCGGCTCGTAGGGAACGTCCACCCACTGCTGGTAGCCATAGGCCTTGGCCAGGGCACCGATGACCGTGGTGGGAGATGTATACACCGGAATTCCTTGTTTCAGGCCTCCGGTAATCTTCGTATCCGCCAGCCCCGGAACCAGGGCCACCACCGGTTTCGGCTGCCCGATGAACTCCTTGGCTACCTTGAGGACCGCTCGGGTATCCAGCTCCGAGTAGGGCAGGTGCGCCAACATGATGGCGTGGACTTGCGGGTCATCCACCAGTTCCTGGATCCGGGCGCGCAGCACCGGAATGGCCTTGGACTGGCCGATGCTGTAATCCAGCTCGTCGCCCCGCACAGTGGTGTTCAGGTTCCGGTCTTCAGCGACATCGCACACTACCTCGGCGATGGTCAATGAATTGGACAGGATCGCGACGTTCGGGCCCTTGGGTTGCGGGAAGACTGAAAGCAGGGAGGTGACATCCAGGAGCTCTTCGGCGGAGCGCACGCGGATCACGCCGGACTGGCGAAGAATTGCATTCATTGCTCCTGGCGCTGCCTGCCCTACGCGCACCGAATGGCCCGGTGGAAGGCGGCGGCCCATCACATCGGACTTGGCCACGATTACCGGTTTTCTGCGGGCCAGGCGCCGCGCAATGCGTGCGAATTTGCGCGGGTTGCCGAAGGATTCCAGGTACAGCGCGACGACATGGGTCCTGGGGTCGTCTTCGAAGAATTGCATGGCGTCGTTGCCGGAAACATCAGCGCGAAGGCCTGCAGAAATGGCGCTGCTGGGGCCTACACCCTGCTGCAGGGCGACGCCCTGGATGATCGTGCCCATGGCTGCCGATTGGGTGAAGAATCCTACGTTTCCTGCGGCCGGGACATGCTGGCTCCCGGTGGCGTACAGCTTCACCTGGGGGTCGGTGTTCATCAGGCCGGCCGATCCCGGACCGACCACGCGCATGCCGTTGGCACGAGCCAGCGCCACAAGTTCGCGTTGTGCGCCCAGCCCTTCGAGGGTTTCGTATCCAGTGGTCATGATGACCAGGGACTTCACCCCGTGGGCGGCGCAATCGGCAATGGCGCCCTTGACCCCCGAACGCGGAATGCACAGGATGGCGACATCAATTGGTCCTGGGATTTCGGTGACCTTTCCGTAGGCCACCATGCCGCCGACTTCCAAGGCCGCATCGTTCACCGCATAGACCGCACCGGTGTACCCGGATTCGATAATTTGCTCCAGCACGTCGTGCCCGAGCTTGCCCCAGGTGCGGCTGGCACCGATCACGGCCACCGACTTGGGCGCCAGGAGCGCTGCCACGCTGCTCGCTTCCGCGCGGTGCTCTCGCGCTTCGGTCACTTCGCGGGACTTCTCGGTGGGGCTGATGGAAAATTCGAGCATGACCACGCCATCCTCGAAGTGGCGGGCGACGGCGTAGCCAGCATCGGAGAAGACGGTGAGCATCTTGCGATTCTCCGGAAGTACCTCGGCGGAGAACTTCTCAATGTCGTTTTCACGTGCCGCCGCGGCCAGGTGCTCCAAGAGGATCGAGCCGATGCCGGTTCCCTGGTACTCGTCCGAGACGTTGAAGGCCACTTCGGCTTCCCGCGGATCATCCAAGCGGTCGTAGCGGCCGACGCCGATGATCTTCGCGCCCCGAACCACGGTAAAGGCGACGCGATTCACATGGTCCACATTGGTGAATCGTTCCAGCTCTTTGGGGGTCAGCGACGACTTGTACGTAAAATAGCGCAGGTAGACTGACGTCTCGGACTGCTGCTTGTGCATGTCCTGTAGCGCTTGGGAATCCTGCGGAGTGATTGGCCGCAGGTGTGCTGTTGTCCCATCGCGAAGCACAACATCTGCTTCCCAATGCGCCGGATATGCCGCCGAAAGTTTACGATCCACCATAGGCTTAGGATAGTCGGCAGTTCGGCGTTGCGCCCAGATGCAACACGAAGATTCGGCAGTTCCGGCCCTAGGACAGTAGATGAAGGACGAACAGAGTAATGGCTCGTAAGAAGTCTGAAGAGATTCCAGCGGATTTCGTTGAAAATATCGTCGATATAGACGTCACCAGTGAAATGGAATCATCCTTCTTGGAGTACGCCTACTCTGTCATCTACTCCCGTGCGCTTCCCGATGCCCGCGACGGCTTGAAGCCGGTTCAGCGACGCATCCTGTTCCAGATGGCCCAGATGGGCTTGCGCCCCGAGAAGGGCCACGTCAAGTCGGCCCGCGTGGTGGGCGAGGTCATGGGCAAGCTGCACCCGCACGGCGACACCGCGATCTATGACGCCATGGTCCGTTTGGCCCAGGATTTCTCGCTGCGCCTTCCGCTGATCGACGGCCACGGCAACTTCGGCTCGCTCGATGATGGACCGGCGGCTCCGCGCTACACGGAAGCGCGCCTGGCAGCTTCTGCCGTTGCCATGACCGCGAATCTGGATGAAGACGTCGTGAACTTCGTCCCGAACTACGACAACCAGTTCATGCAGCCAGAAGTGCTGCCCTCTGCGTTCCCGAACCTGCTGGTCAATGGCACCACCGGCATTGCCGTGGGCATGGCCACCAATATGGCTCCGCACAATTTGAGTGAAGTTGTCGCTGCCGCGCAGCACCTGCTCAAGGAACCCGACGCGACCGTTGATGAGCTCATGAAGTTCATTCCGGGCCCGGATTTGCCTTCGGGCGGCAGCATTATCGGATTGGACGGCATCAAGGATGCCTACCGCACCGGCCGCGGCTTGTTCCGCACCCGGGCTACGGTGATCATGGAGAAGATTTCGGCGCGCAAGTCGGGCCTCGTGGTCACCGAGCTGCCCTACGGCGTGGGCCCTGAAAAGGTCATCGAAAAAATTAAGGATGGCGTCAACAGCAAGAAGATCTCCGGCATTTCAGATGTCGTGGACCTGACCGACCGGCATCACGGCCTGAAGCTGGTTATCGAGCTGAAGAACGGTTTCAACCCGAACGCCGTGCTTGCCAGCCTGTACAAGTACACCCCGATGGAAGATTCCTTCGGCATCAACAACGTTGCCCTGGTCGACGGCCAGCCACGGACCATGGGGCTGCGTGAGCTGCTGACCGTGTATGTGGACCATCGGATGGATGTTGTTCGCCGCCGTACCGTGCACCGTCTGGCCAAGCGTGAAGACCGCCTGCACCTGGTTGAGGGCCTGCTCATTGCCATCGTTGATATTGACGATGTCATTGCCATCATCCGTTCCTCCGAGCAGACCGCTGAAGCTCGCGAACGGCTGATGACGGTCTTCGACCTGAGCGAACCGCAGGCCAGCCACATCCTGGAACTGCGGCTGCGCCAATTGACCAAGTACTCCAAGCTGGAGCTTGAAACCGAGGCCGAGCAGCTGCGCAAGGAAATCGAAGAACTGCGCGCCATCTTGGAATCCGATGAGCTGCTGCGCACCGTGGTTTCCGATGAACTCGGTGAAATGGCCGAGACCTTCGGCACCCCGCGCCGGACCAAGCTGCTGAAGTCTGCCCAGCTGGCTGCGCTGAAGGGCACCTCGCTGCCCGAAGAAGTCGGGACCGGCAAGAAGGCCAAGCTGGCGATGGAAGTATCCGATACCCCGTGCTGGGTTCTGCTCTCGGCCACCGGGCAGATCGCCCGGACCCCTGATCGCCAGGTCGTGGATTACTCCGCGGCTCGCATCAAGCATGATGTGCTCACCTCGCAGGTCGCCTCCAGCGCCCGCGGAGAAATCGGCGCCCTGACATCTGCTGGCCGCATTATCCGCATCTCGCTGATCGACGTTCCGGTGCTACCGGAGTCCCATGGCTTCCCGCAGCTGGCCCATGGCGTGCCGATTTCCGAATTCCTCAAGCTGGGCAAGGGCGAAAGCGCCGTGGCGCTGATTCCGCTGAACCGGGTTATTGCCATTGGCACGCAGAACGGCGTGGTCAAGCGCGTCACCCCTGACTACCCGCTGAACCGCGACGAGTTCGAGGCAATTACGCTCAAGGACAAGGACGTGGTGATTGCCGCGGCACCGGCCGATGACGCCGACGAGCTGGTGTTCATGACCAAGAACGCGCAGCTGCTGCGCTTCAGCGCTTCGGCCGTGCGCGCCCAGGGCCGCACCGGCCAAGGCATGGCGGGCATCAAGCTCGCTGCCGACGATGAGGTGATCTTCTTCGGAGTGGTCCCTGCCGGTGCCAGCGACGCCGTAGTGGCCACCATCGCTGCCGGTTCGCAAACCCTTCCTGGGACGTCGGGCCAGTCGGTGAAGCTCACCGAGTTCTCCGAGTTCCCGGCCAAGGGCCGTGCCACCGCGGGCGTGCGCGCGCACCGTTTCGTCAAGGGCGAGGACCACCTGCAGCTGGCTTTTGCCGGCCAGGGCCCGGCGCGCGCCAGCTCCTCGGCGGGTGTGGTGCGTGCCTTGCCGACCGAATACGGCAAGCGCGATGGTTCGGGGGCGCCATTGGCCCAATCAGTGAACATCATTGGCGGAGCCATCAGCGGCGGAGACGAAGCTCCGGCGGCACCTGCTGCCCAGGAGCCCATGCCAGCCACGGCCCAGGAAGCGTTGATCCCCATGCCAGCCAAGGCCAAGCCAGCGCCCGCCATCACCCCGGGAGAAGATGCGCTGCCTTTCGATGACGGCGGAATAATCCTCTGAACCGAAATGCGCTGAGCCGACAGCGACAGGATTGAACGCGGCGCCGTCTCCACCGTGCATGCCAAGATGGAAACGGCGCCGCCGGTCTATGCGTAGACGGCGGGCTTCTGGTTGCCCAGTTCAATGCGGTGGGTGCACTGCGCAGCGAGCTGCTGGTCATGGGTGATCAGGACGACGGTGCGCCCGGCAAGTGCCTGATGCAAGGTCGAGAGCAGCTCTTGGGCCTCATCGACGCCGAGATGTGCTGTCGGCTCATCGAGCAGGATGACCTGGTGGCCGCCTGCCAAGGCGCGTGCTACGGCGAGCTTGCAGCGCTGCCCGCCAGACAGCTGGTGCCCGCCGGAACCAATGCGCGATTCGAGTCCTTCGGGCTGGGTTGCCAGCCAGTCCGCGAGCCCTACCTGCGCCAAGACCGCTTCCAGCTGCGCATCGCTGCGCTGCTGGTCGCCATCGACTCCCAGCATCAGGTTCCGGCGAATCGACGAGTCAAAGAGGTGCGCTTCTTGCGGGCACCACGCCACCGACGACAAATCTGCCTGCTGCAGATCCAGCAGGTTGCCGTAGGCATCGATTCCCTTCAGCGCTCCCGAGCGCGCGGGCAACGCGCCGAGCAAGGCGGTGAGCAATGTGGATTTCCCTGAGCCCGAAGGCCCGGTAATGGCCGTCCACCGTCCCGCGGGAATGCGCACGCTCAGATTCTCCACGACCGATGGGCCATCGTCGTAACCGAGGCTGAGTGCTTGCGCTTCGTAGCCGGCAATCTTGCTCGGTCCCGCTGTGCGATTGTCCTGCGTTGCTGGTGCCGGGCCGCTGTGCATGCCGCGTTCGGCCAGCTTCGATGACAGTTCTCTCAGTGCCCGTCCCTGCTGCACCGCGAGCAAGGCATTTCCAGCGCTCTCCCCCAGCGCCAGGCTCAAGAGCACGGCGAGCGCTGTTTGGGATGCGCTGCTGTGCGACAACGCGGTGATGGCGATGGCAAGCAGCACGCTGGTCAGCGTGGCCAAGGCAGTGGCGCTACCTTGTCCTAACGCATGCCGGCGAGCTTGTTGCGTATTGCGGGTTTCGTCTTCTTGGAATCGGCCCAGGATTCGTTCCAGCGCCTGGTTGCTGCGCAGCGCGGTCTTGTGCCGCAAGATTCCCAGCACGCTCTGGTTCATCTGCATCCGGTGGCGCAGCTGGAGTACGAAGTGCTCGCCTTCGATGCGCTGGACAAGCCAACGAACCGGGAAGACCAGCACCCCGAACGCGCCAAAGGCAAGATAGCCGAACTCCGGCTGGATAATGTACAGGGCCGCAGCAGCCGCCATCCACAGTGCGATGGCCTGCAGTGGCGGGAACAGCACGCGGGCCAACAGGTCGCGCAGTTCATCCATCTCAGCCAGCAGGAATCGCAGGATGACCGAGGAACGGCTGAGCAGGCCCCATCGTGCCGGGTTGGCCACCATGGCGTTCCACATCTTCTCGCGCAGATCAGCAGCGTAGGCCAGGACCGCGTCGTGGATTGCCAGTTGTTCCAGGTAGCGGAAGACCGCTCGCCCGATGCCGAGGGTGCGGACCATGACGAAAGCTACGGTCAGGTGGAGAATGGCCGGCTGATAGCTGGATTCAACGATCAGCCATCCGCTCAGCGCCGCGAGCGCCACGGCGCACAGCACGCTCGCGGTCCCCCAAAGCACCGCTTTCGGGGCGGCCTTGTAGCCCATGAGCAAATCGCGCATCGGATTGAACCGGAGGTTACCCGGCCCTGGGGCAGTTGCCTCCGGCTGGGTCTGCGCGGCATCCGGCTGCTGGTGGCCCATGGTCTGCCCGTGCGCCGCAGCATCAGCAGCTTCGGCGGCTTGTCCCGGATTCTGGCTCTGGCCAAAGGCTGGGTCGTGGCTGGCGAGCAGCATGGCGCAGCGGGCAGGCAATTCGCCAAGCAGTTCGCGCACTGCCCGGGCGTTGACCTCGTCAAGGTGCGCGGTGGGCTCGTCGGCCAGCAGCACGGTGCAGTCATCGTCGCTATGGATCCGCAGCAGTGCACGCAGGACTTCCAGTCGGCGCAGCTCTCCGGGCGAGTATTCTCCGATTGGGCGGTCGAGCATGGTGTGCAGCGACAGCCGGGTGCTGAGCTCTTCGCGCAATTCTGCAGGTGCTGCCGGGGCATCCTGGTCAAGTTGTTCGCTGCCGGTCATTGCGTTGAATGCAGGATGCTGGCTGATCATGCCCAGCTGGCCGGCAACGAAGATCCGTCCGCTAGCCAGAGCCGGGTCGAAGGTGTTGTCGCTGCTGTGCGCCTCGGCGATCAGCTTGAGCAGCGTGCTCTTGCCCGTGCCGCTTGCCGTGGACAGCACGAGCCGTTCGCCGGCACGCAATTGGATATCCACGGCGTGGTGGATTGGATGCTCGCCATCGTAGCTGAACTGCAGATCCGAGACTTCCAGGAGGTTCTGCGGATTATTTGCGGTGCCAGCCCGCAGCTGATGGGCCGGGATGGGTGCGGTGAGGGCCGTGTACTTCTGGTAGGCGGCCAGCCCGTCATCGGCCGCATGGTAGGCGGAGCCCACTTCGCGCAGTGCGGAGAACAGCTCTGGCGCCAGGATCAGGATGATAAGCCCGGAGGCGAGATCCATATTTCCGCCGACCAGCCTCACGCCGATCATTACCGCGAGGACCGCCACCGAGAGGGTCGAGATCAGTTCCAGCCAGAAGCTGGACATGAAGACGGTCTTCAGGTTGGCCATGGTGGCCGCCCGGTACTTATTGCTCACTGCCGCGATGGCGTTGCCATGGGCGCGAGCCCGGCCAAGTCCCAGCAGCGCCGGCAGGCCCTGGGCCAGTTCGTAGAGCTGATGGGCAAGCCGGTCGAGGGTGGCTTGGGATTCATTGAGGGTGTCCTGGGTGTGCAGGCCGATCAGCGCCATGAACACCGGAACCAGCGGGATGGTCAGGACCAGCACCACCGCGCTGATCCAGTCCAGCTGGAGGATGAAGATGCCAAGCAGCAGCGGTACGGCCACAGCGCCAATGAACGCAGGGATGAATTTGGTGAAATAGTCATCGAGCTTCTCAAGGCCATGGCTGGCCAGGGTGGCGGTGACCGGTATCGACTGCTGTTCCGCTGCGGGGGCGATAGCCGGCTGCGCCGCTTGCCTGCGGACCAGGTTCAACCGCAAGCGTTCCTTTGCACCCAGGCCCATGCGCCGGGCTCCTGCATTCAAGCCCCACGCGCTGAGTGCTCGAAGCGCGGCCCCGGCTAATGCCAGGACCAGCAACTGCGGTTCATTGGCGCCCCCCGCGGCCATGGTGGCGATCCATTGGCCCAGGGCGTAGGCGACGAGGACCAGCCCCGCGACCTTGAGCGCTGAGAACAGCGCCAAGACCAGGAATTGTCGTGGCGTGATCAGTTCACGCGGCAGGAATCGCGGGGATGGCATTGCTACTCTTTCCGTCAAAAACGCAGTTACTTGATGATCGAGGCGACACGATGGGTGTCGGGAATATGCTCTTCGCGCAAGCGCTTGCGGAATACCCAGTAGCTCCACGCCTGGTAGGCCAGGACCATCGGCACGCCAAAGGCAGCGACGATGCTCATGAGCTTCAAGGTGTAGGCCGTGCTTGACGCGTTGGCCACGGTGAGATCGAAGGCCGGGTCAATGGTCGACGGCAGCACCACCGGGTAAGCGGCGGTGAAGATCGCGGCGACTCCGGCCAATAGCGTGACTCCCAGTGCGATGAAGGAAACTCCTTCGCGTCCAGCGCGTCCGCTGATCATCGATACAGCCAGAGCGATGACCGCCAGGCCCATCACTGCCCATGCGATGCCGGAGTCGTTACCCAGCAGCACCAGCAGTGCCCACGCGACCAAGGGCAGGATTGCTACTGGCAGCCAGCGGCCTACGAGCTTGCCTGCTTCGCGGCGGACCGCACCGTCGGTTTTCAACCGCAGGAAAGCCAATGCATGGATCCAGCAGAACGCCACCACCGCTACGCCACCGAGAATGGCATGCCAATTCAGCCAGGCGAAGGCTCCGCCGATCCGGTCCCCGTTCTCATTCAAGGGCAGCCCCAAGGTGGTCAACGCCAGCATGGCTCCGACGCCGAAGGCAGCGACCAACGATCCGAGGCCCAAGGCCAGATCCCATGCTTTCCGGGTTGCAGCGGTGATCGCCTTGCCCCGGTATTCGATGGCCACAGCACGGAAGATCAATGCCACCAGGACAATGGTCAACGGAATGTAGAGTGCCGAGAACAGCGAGGCGTACCAGTGTGGGAAGGCGGCGAAGGTCGCGCCACCGGCGGTCAGCAGCCACACTTCGTTGCCGTCCCAGACCGGGCCAATGGTATTCAGCAAGAGACGCTTGCGTTTCTCAGTGGAACGTCCAAGCCCGATGAGCATGCCGACCCCGAGGTCGAAGCCTTCAAGGAAGAGATAGCCGCACCAGAGCAGCGCTATCACAACGAACCAAAGTGTTGGAAGCCAATCCATTGAAATTCTCCTTCGTCCGTTCCGCTAGTAGGCGAATGCCAGTACGTCGTCATCATCGTTGTCAGGCCCGTTAGGCCCTCCGGATGACGAATGATCTGCCGCTTCGAGCTCCGGCATTGCCGATGCCACGCCGCCTCGGACGTAGCGAGTGAGCAGGACCAGTTCCACAACCAGCAGCACGCCATAGATTGCAGTGAGCGAGATCAGCGAGAACAGCATTTCTCCTGCACTGACGGTCGGAGAGACCGAGGCCGCGGTATACATGAACACCTGGTCCACCCCGCCCATCTGCGGGTTAGGCGCAACGGTGAACGGCTGCCTGCCCATTTCGGTGAAAATCCATCCGGTGGCGTTGGCGCCGAAGGGTGCGGCGATGCCCAATACCGCCAGTCTCGACAGCCATTTGCTTTCCGGGACGGTGCCCTTGCGGGTGATCCACAGCGCGACGCCGGCTGCCAGTGCCGAGAGTCCGCCCAGAGTGATCATCAAGCGGAAGCCCCAGTAGGTCACTTCCATCACGGGCAGGTAGTTGATTTCCTGGCCCGCGTACTGCCCGAAGGACTCATCGCTTGGATAGTACTTGCCGTATTTTTCCTGGTATTCCGGAATCAGGGTATTCACACCCTTGATTTCGGTGGTGAAATCTCCGTTGGCCAGGAACGAGAGAATGCCCGGAATTTCGAAGACAGCTACGACGTTGTCGCAGTTGGTTGCGCCTTGGGCGGTGATATCGCCCAACGACAGCACGGAGAAGCCGGTTCCATCATGGCAAGCTGCCTCTGCCGCTGCCATTTTCATCGGCTGCTGTTCGAACATCAGCTTTGCTTGCTCGTGCCCGCTCAGAGCAACACCGAGAAAGGCGACCATGGCTACTGAAGCACCGATACGCAGTGACTTGATCCAGACCTGGTAGTCGGTCTTGTCGCGGTTCTTGCCGCGGTTTGGGTCTTCACCCACGACTACATGTCCGTTGGCATCCACGGTGTCGACGCCTTCCTTGCGGCGACGGTAGAGGTGGAACCAGGAGATGCCCAGCAGGAAGCCGCCGGCAACGGCGAAGGCGCCGAAGATGGTGTGCGGAAAGGTGACGAGCGCAGTGTTGTTGGTGAATACCGCCCATGCGTCGGTCATCACGGCACGGCCGTCAACTAATTTCGTTCCGACCGGGTGCTGCATCCACGAGTTCGCAACGAGGATGAAATAGGCCGAAAGGATCGTGGCCAAGGAAGCGCACCAGATCGTTGCCAGGTGGACACGCTTGGGTAGCTTCTTCCAGCCGAAGATCCAGAGCCCCAGGAAGGTGGATTCCACGAAGAAAGCCAGCAGGGCTTCCATGGCCAACGGCGCACCGAAAACGTCGCCAACATAGCGGCTGTATTCGCTCCAGGCCATGCCGAATTGGAACTCTTGGACGATGCCCGTGGCAACGCCCATGATGAAGTTGATGAGGAAAAGCTTTCCCCAGAATTTTGTCATTCGCAGCCAGTGTTCGTTGCCGGTGCGATGCCACATGGTTTGCAATGTGGCCACGGTCAAGCCCAGTCCAATGGTCAGTGGCACCATCAAGAAGTGGTAGACCGTCGTAATGCCGAATTGCCAGCGGGCAATCTCTAGAGCATCCATGGATTCCTCAACTATCGTGGGATGGAATTTAAACCGCTTTTCTACGTTTCGTAGAAAAGACCTCCAAGGCCAGAATAGACGATTTCGACACATTGTAGAAATCGAGGGGATTAGCAGGTTTTGCCGACTGCAAATTTCAACACCGCGGGCGCGAGCGCAAATATTAAGCCTATTGACAGGGTTGTGTCTACGGCTCTTAAAAAACCCAAGTCAACAAGGTTCACCCGGGACATTCCCATAACGCGCAGCGAAACTGCTAAAGCCTGTACTCAACTATCTCTTTTACGCTCCGTAGAAATATAGTGGAAAGATGGCTACAATTAAGAGCCCAAGCAGTCTGCATGCTCTCGCTGAGTGCAAGCAACCGCGTTAGAACTAATGCAAGTGAGGTACGACCTAGTGGCCAGCCTTGGCGATCTAGAACGCTCCGTCATGGATCTTCTGTGGGATTCCGCAGAACCACTCACCGCGAATGACCTTCGTGATGATTTGGCGGCGCTTGGCACCGACGCGAAAGAACTCGCAGTAACGACGGTGCTGACAGTGCTAGCACGTCTCGAGAAGAAGGGTTTGGTGGAGCGTGAGCGCACTACCCGTCCGCATCGATACGCAGCTTCATCCTCCCGTGAGGATCACACCGTTGGACTACTCAACGACGCCCTGGGCACAGCCCAGGACCGTGAAGTAGTCTTGGCACGATTCATTGGAGGCATCTCCCCCAACGAAGCAGCTTCCCTGCGTGCTATCTTGGACTCAGTAAAGTCCGCATAATTTAGATGAACTTCGGGGACTGAGTGCTTCTCACCTCATATTTCCTAGCGGCGTTGGCTATCGCTTTGGCGTGGCCGACGCCGTTGGCTTTATCCAAGGCGAAATGGACCGCGCGCTCACCGGTGCAAGCGGTACTCCTGTGGCAAGCCATCGCTCTAGGCGGTGGCCTTTCCATGATCGGCTCAATGCTTGTCTGGGGCTTGGACCCACTAGGCGATGATCTGATCTCCGCACTGCATGGTGGATGGCTCCTATTGACAGGAGACACGAGTGTGCCCTACCCCGGCATAGTACACCTCTTCGCCTTGAGCACAGCGCTGCTCTTCGGTTTCCACCTGGTATTGACCCTCATGCGTGCTGCTTGGCGTACCTCTCGCCAACGAGCCAAGCACCGGCAGCTGCTTCGCTTGTTGAGCAACCCCTCGCAGACGCGCGCGAACACCTTGGTGATCGATCATGATATGCCTGTGGCATACTGCGTGCCCGGCATCTCGCAGTCGGTGACAGTACTGTCACGGGGGTTGCTGACCCAGCTTTCGGCTCAAGAGCAGCAGGCGGTCATAGCCCATGAACGCTCCCATTTGGATCAACGGCATGATTTGCTAATCCTGGCCTTCACTGCCTGGCACGAAGCGTTGCCCTGGTTGCCGACCTCACGGCTTGGACTCGATGCAGTGCGCCAACTGATCGAAATGCTGGCCGACGACAAAGCGCTGGAAAAGGCCAATCGGCAGACGCTGCTCAAAGCCATCGTCACTGTGGCCACCGCAGCGACCATGGATGACCGCTCGTCAACGCCTCATGCCTCTAGCGCCGGTCTGGTTGGCATGCCCGATGGCGAAGTATCATCCCGCAGGCTCAAGCGCTTGCTCTCCCCGCAAGATCCGCTGAGCCGCCCGCAACGGGCACTGGTGCTGCTGAGCACCATCATGCTGATGGTCTGCCCGACAGTTCTGCTCATAGCGCCACGGCTGCTGGACTGGTAGCACCCGCTCGATCCCATGCAACGACGTCCTTGAACCCCAGTGGAGCTCAAGGACGTCGTTGCATCTGCGGTTCTAAACGTCGATGCGTTCCCGTTCAAGATCGTCGGCGCCGTCGATGATGAACTTCTTGCGCGGTGCCACATCCGAGCCCATCAACAGGTCGAAGACTTCTTCGGCTGCCTGCGCATGCTCGATGCCAACACGGCGCAGCATGCGATGGCGTGGATCCATGGTGGTTTCAGCCAGCTGGTCTGCATCCATCTCGCCCAGGCCCTTATAGCGCTGGATCGGCTCCTTGTAGCGTCGACCTTCCTTCTCCAAGCTGGCCAGCAGCTTGGTCATTTCCGTCTCTGAGTAGGTGTAGATGACTTCGTTCTGCTTGGCGCCCGGATTAATTACCTCAATGCGGTGCAACGGCGGGACCGCCGCATAGACGCGACCGTGCTCAATCATCGGACGCATATAGCGATAGAACAGCGTCAGCAGCAGGGTGCGAATGTGCGCACCGTCAACGTCAGCATCGGTCATCAGGATAATCTTGCCGTATCGCGCTTGCTCGATGTCGAAGCTGCGGCCCGAACCAGCACCTATCACCTGGATCATCGCTGCGCACTCAGCATTGGAGAGCATGTCCGAGATCGACGCCTTTTGCACATTCAGGATCTTGCCACGAATCGGCAACAACGCCTGGTACTCGCTGGAGCGTGCAAGTCGGGCGGTGCCCAATGCGCTGTCGCCCTCGACGATGAACAGTTCGGATTTGCCGACTTCCTTGCTCCGGCAATCAAGCAGTTTGGTTGGCAGCGACGAGGATTCCAAAGCCGTCTTGCGACGCTGGGCTTCCTTATGCATGCGTGCCGACACACGAGACTTCATCTCGTTGACGACCTTCTCCATCAGCGTGGAGGCTTCAGCCTTTTCGTTGCGCTTGCTGGAGCCCAGACGATCATTGAGCGCCTTTTCCAGCACCTTGGAAACAATCTGGCGCACTTGTGGGGTACCCAAAATTTCCTTGGTCTGGCCCTCGAACTGGGGCTCGGCCAATCGGACGGTCAGCACGGCGGTCAGGCCGGCCAGAACGTCGTCCTTTTCCAGCTTGTCCTTCTGGCCGAACTTGAGCTTGCGCGCGTTGGCCTCGATATTCTTGCGGAAGGACTTGAGCAGGGCCTGCTCGAAGCCTGCGGTATGCGTACCGCCCTTGGGTGTCGCAATAATATTGACGAAGCTGCGCAGGGTGGTTTCGTAGCCGATCCCCCAGCGGACCGCCACGTCCACTTCGCAGACACGCTGCACATCTTCAATATGGCTGCGGCCGTTGCTGTCGATGACCGGAACCTTTTCATGGAAGGAACCGCTGCCGTGGAAGCGCCAGATGTCGGTAACCGGTGAATCGCTGCTCAGGTAGTCGACGAATTCGCTAATGCCGCCGTCGTGCTGGAACACTTCCTCATGAGGTCCGTCTGCGCCCGGAGTGTCCGGCAGTCCGCGTTCATCACGCAGGGTGATGCGCAGCCCCGGGACCAGGAAGGAGGTTTGGCGGGCGCGATCCTGCAATTCCTTGTAGGAGAATTTCGCATCCGGGGTGAAGATATGGCTGTCGGCCCAGTAGCGAATGCGCGTTCCGGTTACGCCGCGTTTGGCTTTGCCGATAATTCCCGGAGGCGTTGCGGTCTCATGGGCCTTGAACGCCGCATCGGCTTTCTTGCGTCCCTTATCGGTAAATTTGCCTGGTTCGCCACGACGGAACTGCAAGCCGTAGGTTTTGCCGCCGCGGTCAACTTCCACGTCCAAGCGGGCCGACAGAGCATTTACTACTGAGGCGCCCACGCCGTGCAGGCCGCCGGATGCGCTGTAGGAGCCACCGCCGAACTTGCCACCGGCGTGCAATTTGGTGAAGACGACTTCCAAACCGCTCAGCCCAGTCTTGGGTTCAACATCCACGGGGATGCCACGGCCATCGTCTTGGACTTCGACCGAGCCGTCAGAGTGCAAGATGACATCAATGGCCTGCCCAAACCCGCCTAACGCCTCGTCAACAGAGTTATCGATGATCTCCCAGAGGCAATGCATCAAGCCACGGGAGTCGGTGGAGCCGATGTACATGCCCGGTCGTTTACGAACTGCTTCCAGGCCTTCCAATACGGAAAGGTGCCGGGCACTGTAATTGTCGGATGAAGCCACTGAGCTGTTGTCTCCTAGTTGCATGAGAAAGTACGTCTTGGTTCATATTCTAATCGTTAATGTGTTCGAATACCCGCTATTTTCCGGTGCGGGCGAACACTCGGGGCAGGTATGAGCTTATCCACATGCGCTACGCGGTGAGCGAAAGAACAGCCAATTCGGGATAAAGTCGGGATCCAAGCTGGTTGTATAGAGTAACCATCAACTTTAGGAGGCTGGCAATGACTACTACGACCGCTAGTCGTGAACTTAACGCCCTCGACCGGTGCGACCGTTGCGGCGCACAGGCCTACGTGCGAGCCGTGCTGGCTTCGACCGGCGGTGAGCTGCTTTTCTGCGCTCACCATAGCCGCGATGTCGAGCAAAAACTGCGTCCGCAGACTTCCCTCTGGCAGGATGAGTCCTCGCGGCTCTATGAAAAGCCCAAGGTAGACGCCAACGACTAATCTCGTGGCCAATTGCTGATCAAAGAAGGCGACCCGCTTTGGGTCGCCTTCTTCTTGCATTAATGGCAATAAAAAATGTGGCCAGCAGTTCATTGCATGAACTGCTGGCCACATCCTCAGATTCTTAGTCCAGGTAGTCGCGCAGAACCTGGGAACGCGACGGGTGGCGCAGCTTCGACATCGTCTTGGATTCGATCTGGCGAATGCGTTCGCGGGTCACCCCGTAGACCTTGCCGATTTCGTCCAGCGTCTTAGGCTGGCCATCGGTCAGGCCGAAACGCATTGCCACGACGCCTGCTTCGCGCTCCGAAAGCGTGTCGAGCACCGAATGCAGCTGTTCCTGCAACAGGGTGAAGGACACTGCATCGGCTGGCACAACAGCTTCCGAGTCTTCGATCAGGTCACCGAATTCGGAGTCGCCGTCTTCGCCCAGTGGGGTATGCAGGGAAATCGGCTCACGACCGTATTTCTGAACCTCGACGACCTTCTCAGGTGTCATGTCCAATTCCTTGGCCAACTCTTCTGGGGTCGGTTCGCGACCGAGATCCTGAAGCATCTGGCGCTGGACACGCGCCAGCTTGTTGATGACTTCAACCATGTGCACAGGAATACGAATGGTACGCGCCTGGTCAGCCATGGCACGGGTGATTGCCTGGCGAATCCACCAAGTGGCATAAGTCGAGAACTTGAATCCCTTGGTGTAGTCGAACTTCTCCACCGCACGGATCAGGCCCAGGTTGCCTTCCTGGATCAGGTCCAGGAAGAGCATGCCGCGGCCGGTGTAGCGCTTGGCCAAGGAAACTACCAGGCGAAGGTTTGCTTCCAACAAGTGGTTCTTGGCGATCTTGCCATCATGGATAATCTGCTCGTAGTCCCAGCGCAGACGCTGATCCATCGAACCATCGTCCTTCTCCAGCTTGTCAGCTGCGAACAGGCCAGCTTCAATTCGCAGGGCCAAGTCGACTTCCTGCTCAGCGTTCAGCAGGGCAACCTTGCCGATCTGCTTCAGGTAGTCCTTGACCGGGTCAGCGGTCGCGCCGGCCACCATGACCTGCTGCTGCGGAGCGTCGTCATCACCGGTTGAAAGGGTGAAGCCCTTTGAATCATCGTCGGACTTCGCATCCTTCGAATCGGTGCCTGGCTCAGCATCGTCTTCGGCGTCAGCCAACGCTCCGGTTGATTCGTCTTGCGCTGCGGTTTCGGCAGCGACCTTTTTAGTCCGAGGCTTGGCCTTGGTAGCGCGCTTCTTCGCTGCAGGGGCTGCTGACTCGGCCTCAGCCGCGTCGACCTCGGCCTCAGTTGCTATGCGATTAGCGTTCGTCTCAGAAGATGACACGAATAACCTTTCTAACGATGCGTTCCGGATGCACCTGCCGGTAACACCACTATGACCCTGTCAAGTCCGATAGTGCTCAGTCGCTGACTAAACACCTAGGGCTGGCACATTGGTATCAACGCATCAAGCCCGCCTAATGTTCCCGAAATCCGCAGATCTCAAGACCTAGGCAATTCGAACCTAACCGGGTCTGTTGTCCCATTATCCATGAATTAGCATCAGGACACCACTTGAGACACTCCGGCCGCCGTTGCTCAGCTGAAGTTGGCACGCCAAGCCCGCATTTGATCGGTCGCCCACTCGGGCATGATTCCATGGGACATCAGTTTCTGCAGCAACCGCGCCAACTCGTAGTTCGGGTTTTCTTCTACAGCCCTGCCCAGCAGGCACAAAGACATAGTCCCCCGGCCGCGTGCCCACTCGATCCAGGCAAGAATGCACAGCAGGGCCTGCCGGGCGTTGCCTTCGGCCACGCCGAGCAGGTCTCTGGCTACCGACCACAGCCGGTCAATCCGCTGCCAGTCCGGCGCATGCCAACCACGGCCCAGCAAGTAGTTGGTCAAGGGTGTGGCAGCGGCTTCCCGGTCTCCGCGCATCACGCCAAACAGCACATCCAATGCCGCGTCCAGACCTTGGCCAGCCAAATACGGAAGCAGGTCTCGAACGATTTTCACTTCCAGGGATCCAAGCAGAAGTGCGGTGTGCTCATGCTCGTCGTGGATCCAAGTTCGGGCTTCCGCTTCAGCGAGATCCATCGTCTGCAGCCATGCTTCAAGGCAGTTGATTACGTTGTGCTGCTGGCTTGAGACAATCTTCAGGATTTCGGCGGCCTGCGGCCACTCAGGGATTCCACTGCCGTCCCATGGAACATCCAACGGTGCCGATCCAGCAAAGACCAGCGACAGGTGCGTCTCGTTGGTTTCCAGCGGACGCACCGGGGTCGGCTCTGCGTAGTCGTCGGTCGCGTAGTTCCAGACGAATCGGCCCTGTCGGCACCAGCTGTGGCGCAACAGGACTTTTTTGCCGGTCAGCCCCTGTTCGAGCTGCGCAACCAGATGCGCGTACGGAATACGGCCCTCGGCCAGCGAATCTTCCGGCGCGTAGACCACCAGAACCACGCCTTGGATATGGGGCATGCGATCTAGGAGGCGAAGCACCTGCGCGGTCCACGACTCCCGCTCCGCCGAAGTGTCCGCTTCTGGCAAATCGACACGCAGGGTCGCTTCCAGGTGGTCCTCGTCGATCAGCATCATCACGGCAGAATTTTGTGGATAGAAACCGAGGGCATGAGGCACATAGGCCAGGATATCCTCGCAGCTGGACAGCGAGAGGGGATGGCGTTCTGGAGTAGTTGTCATGGCTCCACGGTGCATCGTGGCGCTTGGCACAGGACGTCAACGCCTGCGAGCTGTGGAGAACCTTCTGGTCCAGGCCTCGGGGCCGGCGTTTACTGTTCGGCGAGGAATCGGCGCGCCTTGCGGCGTTCTCTGACCATGAATGCCATCCCGAGCAATGCCATCACGAATTGGAAGGACAGTGCCACCCGGAAAGCCGGCAGGTTGTAGAGTTCTCCGACCGACCCGTTGGCCTTGTGCAGCATGTCCATGATGAAACCGATGACGTAGATGGTGACGAACGCTCCGATGAATCCGCCGGTATTCACCAGGCCAGTGGCAGTTCCCAGAACACGCGGCGAGTTGAACGTACGCGCGAAGTCGAAACCGATCACTGAAGCCGGGCCGCCGGCGGCAATGGCGACCATCAGGAGCACCAGGATCCATAGCGGTGCCTGTCCTGGCCAGAGCAGAACGACCGCCCATAGCGCCAAGATGGCGCCCACGATGGACAACGCGATATTGGAACGCTGGCTGGCATGGCGCGCGGTCAAGGCGCCGAGGATGGGGCCCAGCACGATGGCGACGACAACGAATACAGCCATCAGGCCCGAAGCCATCGCGCCGTCTATGCCTTGTCCCTCCACAAGGAACGGGTAGCCCCACGTCATCATGAAGGTGTTGATCATGAAGGCCGTAGAGAAGTGGGTCCAGAAGCCCAAGCGGGTCCCTGGCTGCTTCCATGCCTGCGAGATCCGCGAGCCGGTCTCCTGCTCCCCCGCGCCATGCCCATTCCAGTTCTTCCCATTGCGCACGAAGGCGATCGTCGTGATGAAGGTGGCGAAAGCGAACCCTGACATGATCGAGAATGCCGCGGACCAGCCGACGCCAAGCAGGATCATATGGAATGGAAAGAGGCTGATCAGCTGCCCGAGCTGGCCAAAAGTACCGGTGAGCTGGGTGAGCACCGGAATGCGCGAACCGGAGAACCACAGGGGCAAGAGCTTGAGCACGGAGACGAAGACCATCGCGTCGCCCATGCCGACCATAACGCGCCCGGCCAAGCCCATGGGCACGTTGACCGAAATCGCCAGGAACGCTTGGCCGGCAGCCATCAGCAGGGCGCCGCAGGTAATCAGGATGCGGGGCCCGAATTTATCCAGTAGCAGCCCTACGGGGACCTGCGCTCCGGCATAGACAACGAGCTGCACGACCGAGAACGTCGCCAGGATCTGTGCGCTGGCATCGAAGCGTTCGGTGGCTTGGATGCCCGCGACTCCGAAGCTGGTGCGTTGGGAAATTGCAGAAATGTAGGCAAGAATTGCAAAGCCGAAGACGAGCCACGATTTCGGCGAATTCAGTTGGGCCTGGCTCACTGGTCGTGTTCACCTGGCAACGGTTCGATATAACCGTTTTTCAGCCAATCTTCAGTGTTCTCGATGGCGGCCAGGAAATGCTCGGCGCTGGCGCCCAGCTCCTCGGCATCCGCCATCTGCTCATCTTCGTCCAGCAACAGCGAACGCGACTCGTGCTCCTTGGCATGCGCGTCGAAACGCTCCTCGAATCCGTCCACCATCTGGCGGACGTCGCTATTGGCTTGAAGCTGCTCGGCGAGCTGCTGGTCAACCAATCGGGCTGCTTCACGCAGCTTGTCGGTCGGCAGAGCCAGCTTCAGCGCCGCGCCCACATACTCCAACGTCGCAACGGCGACCGCGGGGTACTCGGATTCGGCAAGGTAGTGCGGGGTATGCATCGAGTAGCCCACGACATCTCGGCCGGCTTCGCTAAGGCGGATTTCGAGCAGCGAGGCCAAGCCTGCCGGAGATTCAACCGTAGGACTCCACGTCGAGATGTTCTCGATCAGATCCTTGCGGTTGCCGTGGGCGGTTACGCCGACCGGCCGGGTATGCGGCACCGGCATCGGCAATGATGCGGTCCCAACAACCAGCGATACGTTGAAGGCCTCGATGAATGACTGCAGTTCCGCGATCACGCGTTCCCACTTCAGATCCGGTTCAACTCCGTTGAGGAACCAGAACTTGCGGTCCATCTCATCAGTCATAAGGTAGATCTCGATGCGCGGGGCCTGGTATCCGGCGAAGTGGTCGCCAAGGAACGAGACGCGCGGTCGCTGGGAGGTGTAGGCGATCAGCTCGTCGGCATCGAAAGTGGCGAAGAGTTCGGATTCCAGACGGCCGAAAAGCTCGTTGGAGACCTGCGCGTGATTATGCCCGGCATCACTGATGCTCTTCAGCGAGATGAACATCCCAAGACCTTGAAGGCGCGAGTCATCCAAATCGTCTGCGACCAGCGTCATCAACGAATCCTTGGACATTTTCTCCTCATTCAGGGTCGGCATCCGGCACAGCAGGGCGGCAACCATCGGCTAGGACTGAACTTCTGCAACAGATCAATGCTCCATTCTATCGCTACTTGGCTTTCGCTCGCTGTGAAGTAACGCACGATCACGCGGAACCTCGGATAATCTAGATGCAGGAGACGCACAGCCCGCCGGCAGGATCTGCTCCGGAATACCACTTGGGCTGTCGCGACCTTAGACCCTACAAAGGCATAGAAGGAATGATTTTGTGATCAACTCCAGTGATCTCACTCTGAGCGCCATTGGCACTGACATCAAGCGCAAGAGCGCTGACGCCCTCATCCTGGGCGTACTCAAGAACGGCGACAAGGTGTCCATCGCGGCATCCCCCTTCGCCGCCGACACCACTACCACGCTGGAGCAGTCGCTCTCGGCTTTGGGAGTTGCCGGGAAGGCCGACGAAGTCACTGCGCTGCCTGGCGTGGACGGCACGAAGGCCAAGGTCCTGCAGTTCATCGGCCTTGGCGTTGACGAGCTGGCCGATCTGACCGAAGAGAAGCTGCGCCGTGCCGCCGGCTCGGCTGCCCGCCAGTTGAGCAACGCCAAGAGCGCCATTTTCGCTTTGCCTGCCGACAGCGTTGAGCGCGTTGCCGCCGTGGCTGAAGGCATCGCTTTGGGCAGCTACCGATACGAGAACCACCGGTCGAAGAAGAGCGAGAAGCCAGTACTGGCCGAAGCACAGATCGTCACCTCGGTTGCCACCTCCAAGGATCTTCCGGCCGTGCTCAAGCGCGCGGCAATCCTGGGCCGCGCGGTCCGCGGCACCCGCGACCTGATCAATGCCCCAGCCAACGTGCTGTACCCGGAGTCTTTCGCCGTGGCGGTCAAGGACTACTCCAAGTCGCTGCCGCTGAAGGTCACCATCTTCGATGAGAAGCGACTGGCCAAGGACGGCTTTGGCGGCCTGATCGGCGTCGGCGGCGGCTCGGCTCGCCAGCCGCGCATGGTCAAGGTCGAGTACGCGCCGTCGAAGGCAGCCAAGCACATCGCCTTGATCGGCAAGGGCATCACCTTTGATACCGGTGGCACCTCGCTGAAGCCTGCTGCAGGCATGCACGCCATGAAGTCGGACATGTCCGGTGCCGCCGCAGTCTTCCAGACGGTCGCCGCCGTCGCAGAACTTGGGCTGAACGTGAAGGTCACCGCGTGGCTCTGCCTGGCGGAGAACATGCCAGGCGGCGCCTCGACCCGTCCGGGCGATGTGTTGACGATGTTCGGCGGCAAGACAGTGGAGGTGCTGAACACCGACGCCGAAGGCCGTCTGGTCATGGCTGACGGCTTGGCCGCAGCCAGCCTGGAAAAGCCGGATGTCATGATCGACATCGCTACGCTGACCGGCGCGCAGATGCTGGCTCTGGGCCTGCGCACTGCAGGCGTCATGGGCGACAAACAGGTCACCAGCGACCTGGTTGCCGTTTCGGACAAGGTGGGCGAATTGGCTTGGGCCATGCCGCTTCCGGAAGAGCTGCGTCCATCCATCGAGTCGCAGGTCGCCGATCTGGCGAACATCGGTGAGCGCATGGGCGGAATGATGACCGCAGCCGTCTTCCTCGAAGAGTTCGTCGGCGAAGTCGACGGCAAGAAGATCCCTTGGGCCCACATCGACTTTGCTGGTCCGGCCTTCAACGAAGGAAGCGCCTGGGGCTACACCCCGAAGAACGGCACCGGCTCGCAGGTACGCACCCTGGTTGCCTACGCAGAACAGGTTGCCGCAGCGAACTAGCCGTTAAACGCAGCGGCAAAGCAGCTGCAGTGCCATGAAACTCATCCCGGTATCGCCAGAATCAATTGGCTGATGCCGGGATGAGCTCAAAATTAGAGACATACCTGACTTTTAGTGCCCCGAAGGTGACTCTAGCCATTCGACGGTACTAAGGTAAGTTTTGAAACATCACCGTGGATCAAAGGTGCGCGCCAGCATGTGTCACGCTCCAGAAAGTCCACACCCGATCCCCTGGTCGGCCAAAGCCGGCCTCACTAAGCGAATACGAGGGAGCGTTCACGTGGCCGATTCGGCAGCAACGCAAGAATTTGATGTCCTCATCCTCGGCGGCGGATCCGCTGGATACTCGGCAGCATTGCGCGCCATCCAGCTGGGCTACACCGTTGGATTGATCGAGAAGGAAAAGCTGGGCGGCACTTGCCTGCACACCGGCTGCATCCCAACCAAGGCTTACCTGCATGCAGCAGAGCTGGCAGAGAACGCTCGCGAGGGTGCCAAGTACGGCATCAACTCCTCGCTCGAGTCGATCGATCTGGCCGGCGTTCGCAAGTACAAGGAAGGCGTTGTCGCTGGCAAGCACAAGGGCCTGCAGGGCTTGCTGAAGATGAAGAAGGTCAACGTCATCACCGGTAACGGCCGACTCGTTGCCCAGGATTCCATCGATGTCGATGGCACCGTCTACAAGGGCAAGTACATCATCCTGGCCACCGGATCCACTTCCAAGACCATGGGCCTGGAAATCGGCGGCCGCGTGCTGACCAGCACCGAAGCACTGAATATGGAAGACCTGCCAAAGAGCGCTATCGTTCTAGGCGGCGGCGTCATCGGTGTCGAATTCGCCTCGGTCTGGAAGTCCTTCGGCGTCGACGTCACCATCGTCGAGGGCCTGCCATCGCTGGTTCCAAACGAGGATCCAGCCATCATCAAGAACCTGGAGCGTGCTTTCAAGAAGCGCGGCATCAAGTTCAACACCGGCGTTTTCTTCGAGAAGGTCGAGCAGGATGCCAACGGCGCCAAGGTCTCGCTGGCTGACGGGAAGGTTCTGGAAGCTGAGATCGTCCTGGTTGCCGTGGGCCGCGGTCCAGTCACCGAGGGCCTTGGCTTCGAAGAGCAGGGCATCACCATAGATCGCGGTTTCGTAATCACCGACGAGCGCCTGCACACCGGCGTTGGCAACATCTACGCCATCGGCGATATCGTTCCTGGCGTCCAGCTTGCACACCGCGGCTACCAGCATGGCCGCTTCGTCGCCGAGGAAATCCACGGCATGAAGCCAACCATCGTCGAGGACATCAACATCCCGAAGGTGACCTTCTGCGAGCCAGAGATCGCATCGGTGGGCTACTCCGAGCCGAAGGCCAAGGAGAAGTTCGGCGCTGACCAGATCGAAACCACCGAGTACAACTTGGCCGGCAACGGCAAGTCCTCGATCCTGGGCACCAGTGGCATCATCAAGATGGTTCGCGTCAAGAACGGCCCAATCGTTGGCGTTCACGGCATCGGCGGACGCATTGGCGAGCAGATCGGTGAAGCGCAGCTGATCGTGAACTGGGAAGCATACCCAGAGGACGTATCGCAGCTGATCCACGCTCACCCAACCCAGAACGAGTCCCTGGGCGAAGCGGCAATGGCTTTGGCCGGCGCACCGCTGCACGGTTAATCACGTATTGGTCATTCAGGCAGGGCGTTGATGTAACGCGCTGCCTGAATGCACTAGGCTCGGAGGCAACGCCTCCCACCACTTTTCAAGCTTTATAAAACAAGGAGATACGGGACGATGTCTGAAACCGTAAACCTACCCGCACTGGGTGAAAGCGTTACCGAGGGTACGGTAACCCGCTGGCTGAAGCAGGTCGGCGACCGCGTAGAGGTAGACGAGCCGTTGGTGGAAGTTTCCACCGACAAGGTTGACACTGAAGTTCCTTCGCCGGTAGCTGGCGTCATCGAGGAAATCTTCGTGGCCGAGGACGAGGACGCCGAAGTTGGCGCCCCACTGGTTCGCATCGGCGATGGCTCCGGCTCCGGCGACGCTGCACCAGCAGCACCAGCCGCTGAAGAAGCACCTGCCGCACCAGCCGCAGAAGAAGCACCTGCCGCACCAGCCGCAGAAGAAGCACCCGCTGCACCGGCAGCTGAAGAAGCTCCTGCAGCCGCACCTGCCGGTGGCGCTGCCTCGGGTACCGAAGTTACCCTGCCAGCCTTGGGCGAGTCGGTGACCGAAGGTACCGTTACCCGCTGGCTGAAGGAAGTAGGCGATGAGGTATCCGTCGACGAGCCACTGCTTGAGGTTTCCACCGACAAGGTAGACACCGAAGTTCCTTCCCCAGTTGCTGGCACCCTGCTGGAAATTCGTGTTCCAGAAGATGAAACCGCTGAAGTCGGCGCTGTTCTGGCCGTTATCGGTGCCGCTGGCTCCGCGCCAGCAGCTGCTCCAGCCAAGGAAGAAGCTCCAGCTGCTGCTCCTGCAAAGGAAGAGGCTCCTGCTGCCCCAGCTCCTGCCAAGGAAGAGGCTTCGGCCGCCCCAGCTCCAGCCAAGGAAGAAGCACCTGCTGCCCCTGCCGCTCCAGCTGCACCTGCTGCCGAGGCAAACAACGAGTCCGGGTACGTCACCCCTCTGGTACGCCGCCTGGCTAACCAGCACAACATCGACATCGCTTCGGTGAAGGGCACCGGTGTTGGCGGTCGCATCCGCAAGCAGGATGTGCTGGACGCTGTTGCAGCCCAGGAAGCTGCTGTTCCAGCTGCTCCTGCCGCCGCTGCTCCTGCCGCCGCAAAGCCGGTTGCACCTGCAGTGGAGGTTTCCTCGCTGCGCGGCACCGAGGAAAAGGCTCCACGTATCCGCCAGGTTATCGCTCGCCGCATGCGCGAATCCCTGGACATATCGACTCAGCTGACCCAGGTCCACGAAATCGATATGACCCGCATCGTGAAGCTGCGAGCTGCGGCCAAGGCCAACTTCAAGGCCACCAACGGCGTGAACCTCACTTACCTGCCATTCATCGCCAAGGCTGTTGCCGAAGGCCTGAAGGCACACCCTAAGCTGAACGCTGAGTACAACGAAGAGACCCAGAAGATCACCTACCACAATGCCGAGCACTTGGCATTCGCAGTCGACACCGACAAGGGCCTGCTGGTTCCTGTCGTGTCGAACGCTGGCGATCTGAACCTGGCAGGCATGGCTTCGCGCATCGCTGATGTTGCTGCACGCACCCGCAGCAACAAGATCGGTCCAGACGAGCTGTCCGGTGGCACCTTCTCGATCACCAACATCGGTTCGGTTGGCGCACTGTTCGACACCCCGATCATCAACCAGCCACAGGTAGCCATCCTGGGCACCGGTGCGATCGTGAAGCGTCCAATGGTCGTCACCGATGCAGAAGGCAACGATTCGATTGCCATCCGCCACATGATGTACCTGTGCTTGACCTACGATCACCGTCTGGTTGACGGTGCCGATGCAGGCCGCTTCCTGCAGACCGTCAAGGCTCGCCTTGAAGGTGGCGCCTTCGAAGGCGAACTGGGACTGTAAAGATCCAGTTGCGGCCCTCGTCGCCTAGGTAGATAATCGCCCCTGTCGTTGATTCGGCAGGGGCGATTCTGCGTTTTCTACGATCAGTCGAAAATAGATTAGGCTAGTGTCATGACTATTCTTCTTTCTCTCCTGATTTTCGTGCATATCTTGGGCGCAGCAGCTATCTTCGGTGGCTGGCTGGCCAATTTCAAGACCCCTACTGTCTCTGTATGGCAGTGGTACGGAGCCATCGTGCAGCTGGTAACGGGTCTGGCCATGGTCGGGATTCTCGAGGCCGGCGACGGTTCGCCAAACCAAATGAAGATTGGCATCAAGTCGCTGATTGCAATCATCATCCTGGTCGCAGCTTTCATTGGCCGCAAGAAGTTGAAGAACGGCGAGGAAGTTTCTACCGGTATTGCCCATGCAGTGGGCGGCATGGCCTTCATCAACATCGCGATTGCGGTTCTCTGGAGCTAGTCCGTAGCAGCCTTGATGGTGGGAGAAGCAACCAACAGCTTTGAGCAAGCTTTGGTGTCGTCTCCCGCCATTATGCATTTAACGTCGTAATACCTTGCCGATCTTCCACCCGTTTTCATCCAGCACCATTTCAACTTCGATGCGTTGCGGCTCTGCGGCCTGGACGGTGTGCATCGTGGCCCCTTCAGCATCCACGTAACGGTATTCGTCTTGGGTCGATGTCGCGGCAAGAATGACAGTGTCACCCTGTCCACGGGCGGATACCGTCACATCCTTCAGTCTTGTGCGCAGACCTTCAAGTCCCAAACCCATGTCCCGTAGCTGATCTATCGTTTCCAGGTCGCGCTGCAATTGCTCGGCTCCCGGAGTGTAGAGCTCCTTGAGTTTCTCCCCCGCCAGCTGACCCATCGCTTTGTCTCGTTCTCGTGAAAGTGCCAAGAATGCAGAGACCACTGTATCCCGATTCAATGCACAGGCGGGCACTTGCGCACCATCCATGATTCTGCAGTCTAGGTCTGCTGGGGGCGCCATTGCCGGCGCAGTCGCTTCCTTCGCCTCAGCGGCCCGGAAATGATTGACGCCCAGCATGCTCCCGAGTATGACCATGATGCCCAAGACTGCAGCACCAGCCAGCTTCACGGCCCCGGGTGTCCTGCGCAACCGATGGCTGTGCCAGGATTCATCATTCCCTCTGTTCCGCTGCCCTGCTGCGTTATCCCTTGCGCGCTTTGAGCGCCTGTGCGCAGCACCCGATTCCTGGGTTGGATGGATGGTTTCCATCAGATGAGTAGCTTCAGCAGCTACATGACCTTCCCAATGGATGGGCTCAGCTGGACAGCTCGCGAACAGCGTTCGAGCAAACTGGTCGGCGGTTGGCCTCGCTTGCGGCACCGGATTCATGGAATCAATCAAGAGCTCATGAATAATCGAGGGGATGCCGGGGAACATCACGCTAGCTGGTGGACGCATCAGTTCCTCTTCGGGAACCCGTCCCGACAGGAGAAACCACAAGCAGGCGCCCAGCGAGTACACGTCCTGCTCTCCAGCTTGGCTTTCCAACGCCCCGGCCTGCATTTCAGGGGCGACGAATCCGGGTGTGCCGGAACCAGTAAGCGCTTGACTTGACGAAGCAGCTTCCTGGAAGTCGATGATCTTCGGCATGCCCTTGGCGGTCAGCAGGATGTTGGCTGGCGACAAGTCCCCATGGCGTTGGCCCTGCGAATGCATGACCGATAGAGTTTGCGCAATGGGAGCCAACGCAGTCACGCATTCACCAAGCGCAAAGGCGCTGCGGCTGGAAACGAGGTCTGCCAAACTCCCGCCGGGACAATATTCCATGACCAGCCCCTCACCGAATTGAGTCGGCAGGGTTCCGTAAAAATCGACGACATATTTCCGCGACTGCCTGACCTCTTCCTGGCGCAGAGAAGTGATGTTTTCCATAGTCAGGCTAAGTTTAAGCGTCAGATACATCTGGTCGCTTTCCCTCCGGATCAGCCAAACTTTGCATGGTGACTTGGCACTTAGCGGCTTGACAGTCACATGCCCAGGGCTTGTCGGCCACGCTAGAACATTCGTTGATTCATCCATGTTTCCGTTGTATCCCACAAACAGGAAATGCAAGCTGGATATCCACAGGCAAGCTGAACGGCACTGAATTAGCGACCGATCGTTCAAGAGCGTAGGCTAGCCGTCATGGCGATCGAATTCGAACGAGTCGGACTAGGCTCAAAATTTGTGCCCTACATGGAAGCTTGGGATTATCAGATCCAACTGCATGATGCGGTAGCCGCGGACACGCAAACCCCTAGAGTCCTGTTCCTGGAGCACGAAGCGGTTTATACCGCAGGCAAGCGCACCGAACCCGAAGACCTCCCGCTGGACGGCACCCCCGTCGTGGATGTGGACCGCGGTGGCAAGTTGACCTGGCATGGCCCGGGACAGCTCATTGGCTACCCCATTGTCAAGCTCCGCAAGATCAGCGCAATCCGTCTTTACGTGGAGACCCTGGAAGAAGCCCTAATTAACGTCGTGAGCGAGCTTGGCATTCCAACGGCCCAGATCAAGGGCCGTTCCGGAGTTTGGGTACCAGGCAAAGACGGCGCGCAGGACCGCAAGATTGCAGCCATCGGCATCCGTATCAACCACGGCGTCACCATGCACGGATTCGCCTTGAACTGCTCGAACGCGCTTTCCGCGTACGACCAGATCATCCCCTGCGGCATCTCAGATGCAGGTGTCACCACCATTTCCGAAGAACTGGGCCGTACCGTCACCCCTGAAGACGTCGTTGACCGAGTTCAAGCGGAAATAGAGCGTCTGCTTACCCCGCAAGTCGTCTAGACAACCACTCACTTCCTTCAGAAAGAGCAGTCAATGAGCATCGAGCCAGAAGGCCGTCGACTACTGCGCGTCGAAAAGCGCAACTCCGCCGTTCCCGTGGAGCGCAAGCCCGAGTGGATCAAGGCGAAACTCAACATCGGCCCGGAATACGTGGGGCTGAAGAACCTGGTGCAGTCCGAGGGGCTGCACACCGTCTGCGAAGAGGCAGGCTGCCCGAATATCTTCGAGTGCTGGGAAGACCGCGAGGCCTCGTTCCTCATCGGCGGTTCCGAATGCACCCGCCGTTGCGACTTCTGCCAGATTGCCACCGGCAAGCCGGTGGCCATCGACCGCTCGGAACCTTTCAAGGTGGCCATGAGCGTGAAGAAGATGGATTTGCGCTACGCCACCGTCACCGGTGTTGCCCGCGATGACCTCGAAGACGAGGGCACGTGGCTGTACGCGGAGACGGTGAGGCAGATCCACAAGATGAACCCGAACACCGGCGTCGAGTTGCTGATTCCCGACTTCAGCGGCAAGCCCGAGAACCTGGATGCCATCTGCGATTCGGAGCCGGAGGTCTACGCCCACAATGTCGAGACCGTGCCCCGCCTGTTCAAGCGCATTCGCCCGGCCTTCCGCTACGAACGTTCCATGGATGTGATCACCCACGGCCACAAGCGCGGATTGATCACCAAGTCAAACCTGATCCTGGGCATGGGCGAAACTCGTGAAGAAATTTCAGAGGCCATGCGCGACCTCTATGAGGCCGGCTGCGATCTGCTCACCTTGACCCAGTACCTGCGCCCCACGGACCTGCATTTGCCAGTTGACCGTTGGGTCACTCCGCAGGAGTTCCTTGAGCTTCAGCAGGAAGCCGAAGAACTCGGATTCTCGGGCGTCATGGCCGGGCCACTGGTTCGCTCTTCCTACCGCGCTGGCCGTCTCTGGGCTGGTGCCATGCGCAAGAAGGGCCGGGCGATCCCTGAAGCCCTGTCGCATATCGAGTCCTCGGGCAACACCCGCCAGGAAGCAGCTTCGCTGATCAAGTAGCTGGTTCTTGCGAACCAGTTTGGACGATGGCTCCGGGCCTGCAGATGGAAACCATCGCGGGTTCCGGGGCCATTCCACTGCCCGTTCATGGCCAATTCAGCCGAAAATGCCATGTTCGATTCAGCACGGCTTAGAACTATCAACTTCATCGCGTAGAATTAAGGCACTATGGCCAAAAACTCCGACAACGACGCAGCCGCGCCTAAGCGTGGCTTGTTTTCGCGTAAACCAAAAGCTGAGAAGAAGAACAAAGAACCAGGCCGCCTGAAGCAAATTGGCCAGGTCTTCCAAATGACGCGCCGCAACGACCCTATGGTCGTGTGGTGGATGGCATTGGCCGCCTTGGCCGTCATTGCTGTCTGCTTGGTCATCGGCTTCTTGATCAATAACTGGATCACGATGTTGATCATCGCAATCCCGTTGGCGCTTCTTGCTGCAATGTTCATCATGTCGCGCCGTGCCGAGAAGGCTGCGTTCTCGCAGCTTGAGGGTCGCCCAGGTGCCGCTGGCGCTGCTATGAGCGTGCTGCGTCGCGGCTGGATCCTGAAGCAGGAACCGGTTGCCTACAACCGCCACCAGGATCTGGTGTTCCTCGGCATCGGCCGTCCAGGCATCGTCCTGGTCACCGAGGGCCCGAAGAACCGCGTTCGCGAACTTGCCGCATCCGAGCGCAAGCGCATTGCCCGTGTTCTGCCGAACGTGCCTGTGCACATCATCAACGCTGGTTCCGAAGAAGGCCAGACTCCATTGGCTGAAGTTGGCAAGGCAATGAAGAAGCTTCCGAAGTCGATTACGAAGCTGGAAGTCAGCGCAATCGACAAGCGTCTGAGCACGTTGACTGCGAACCGTCTGCCCATCCCCAAGGGCGTAGATCCAAACCGCGTACGTCCAAACCGCCGCGCTATGCGTGGACGCTAAAGACAAGCACTAAAGAAGCCGCAACAGGATTTTCCTGTTGCGGCTTCTTTAGTGCCGTCCGGACCTGAAGGCTAGGAGATATTCACCAAGATGGTTTTCGGCAACCGATCATGAAGGCCACGCTGGTCCTTGTCTGTAATGAAGGCCGGAATAGCCAAGCAAAGCAGCAACGAACGGCTCAAGCCTTGCAATGGCTTGATCGCGGTTCCATCCAGCGCCTGCACCTGCATGCCAAAGGTGCGATGACCGATCGTGTGCCCCGTGAACCCGACACCGATGATTTGCCCGGCACAAAACAGGCCCAGCGTTGCCAGGTCATGGCTATTGAACAGCCACCAGCTGAGCAGCATGGACAGTCCCCAGTCCAGGAGCAGGGCGCCGACCCTTCGCGGAAACCTGGCAACGGAGCCAGGACCCTTGACTGGGCGTCCCATATCCTGTCCGGGCCATTCTTGCGTATTGTGCTGCGGCGGCCCTTCAAGCCACGAGCTGAAGTCTTTTCTTTCCACCTATACAGTCTATCCAGCAATTCTGTGCGCCAGTTAGAACCCCATAACGCGGTAGCAAGTATCCAAGTCAGATTGTTACAGCTGGCAATCTGCGCAGATCAGATCGATACGACACGCCCGGATTCTCCGCTTGTAACAGGTTGGAAACAATAGAGACACCATTCAGAAATGGATCATAGGTAAGCTTGATACGTAAGCAAGAGGACCAGGCAGATAATTCTGGCTACGGGTTCCGTTTACCAAACCTCATATCTCACCAGGGAGTCACCTGCACATGTTTACCAGTCCAGAAGAAGTCTTGGCATATATTGCCGAAGAGGACATCAAGTTCGTCGATATCCGTTTCACCGACCTACCAGGTGTACAGCAACACTTCAACGTGCCGGCCAAGTCCGTGGATGCCGACTTCTTCGTCAACGGCCAGCTCTTTGATGGTTCTTCCATCCGCGGCTTCGCCGGCATCTCTGAGTCCGACATGCAGCTGATCCCAGATGTCACCACCGGTTTCATCGATCCGTTCCGCCTGGAAAAGACCCTGGCCTTCAACTTCTCGATCATCAACCCACGCACCGGTGAGCCTTACCACCGCGACCCACGTGGCGTTGCCGAGCGTGCTGAGGCATACCTGGAATCCACCGGCATCGCTGACACCGCATTCTTCGCCCCAGAAGCTGAATTCTTCATCTTCGAGGACGTTCGCTACGAATCCAAGCCGCAGGGCGCGTTCTACTCGATCGATTCCGACGAAGCACCCTGGAACACCGGCCGCAAGGAAGAAGGCGGCAACCAGGGGTACAAGACTGCTTTCAAGGGCGGCTACTTCCCAGTTGCACCAACCGACAAGCAGGCTGACCTGCGCGACGCCATCTGCGTCGAGCTGGACAAGGCTGGCCTTGAGGTCGAGCGCAGCCACCACGAAGTCGGCGCTGCCGGCCAGGCTGAAATCAACTACAAGTTCAACACCATGGTTCACGCTGCGGACGAGCTGATGCTCTTCAAGTACGTCGTGAAGAACGTGGCAGACGCTTGGGGTAAGTCGGCAACCTTCATGCCAAAGCCAGTCTTCGGCGACAACGGTTCGGGCATGCACGTGCACCAGTCGCTGTGGAACGGTGGCGAGCCACTGTTCTACGACGAAAAGGGCTACGCTGGCCTGTCGGACACCGCTCGTTGGTACATCGGCGGTCTGCTGAAGCACGCTTCGGCTGTTCTGGCCTTCACCAACCCAACCGTGAACTCCTACCGTCGCCTGGTCAAGGGCTTCGAGGCTCCAGTGAACATGGTTTACTCGCAGGGTAACCGCTCGGCTGGCATCCGTATCCCGATCACCGGCTCGAACCCTAAGGCCAAGCGCATCGAGTTCCGCGCACCAGATGGCTCCTCGAACCCATACCTGGCTTTCGCGGCTCAGCTGATGGCTGGTCTGGACGGCATCAAGAACCGCATCGAACCAGCAGAGCCAATCGATAAGGACCTCTACGAGCTTCCTGCCGAAGAGGCCAAGGACATCCAGCGCGCTCCTGAGAGCCTGGAAGAAGCCCTCAAGGCCCTGGAAGCCGACCACGACTTCCTGCTAGAAGGCGGCGTCTTCACCGAGGACCTGGTCCAGACCTGGATCGAGTACAAGCGTGAAAACGAAATCAAGCCACTGAGCCTGCGCCCGAACCCATACGAATTCGAGCTCTACTATGGCTGCTAATCACCGTCTCGTACGGTAACGGCTCAATGCCGGGTCCCGCCTGTTGGCGGGACCCGGCGTTGTTTCGTCTCGGGGTAGGCTGGCGTCATGAAGATTACAACTTGGGTCAGCGTGCAGCGCGAAGACGGTGAAACCGTCGGTTATCTCGACCCAGCGGATCCCGACTACCAGCGGGTGACCCCGCGCAATGTCTTGGGCCATGCCGTAGCCGATGATTGCGACTACCTTGACGGCGAACAGCTGCTCGTCGAGCGCGGCATCAGCGAGTTGATGAATTCCTGGGTGCTGGATGCCGGATCCTGCGACGCTACTGAATTGCTGTCCATCGTGGAGGTCTCGCCCCACGGCATTGTGCTGGCCGATGCGTTGCGGGCTAAGGCATTGCAGCCTGCCGAACGCATCCATGTCCCGTGGCCTGATGTGGAGCATCGGCTGGCACCAGTCCAGCGCTGATACGGCGGCGGCTAGTATTCCTGCTTGTCGCCCTTGGCGGTCCACGCCTCGAAAGCGGCAAGGGCTGAAGGCATGTCGACCTTGGTGAATGGGATGCGGCGTTGGCTCATGGGCAGTTCCAGCTCGGTGTAAATGAAGTTGTCGTCGAAACCGATGCTTGCCGCGTCCTGCCGGTCGTTGGCATAGTAGACGTGCTTGAATCGCGCCCAGTAGATGGCGCCGAGGCACATCGGGCACGGCTCGCAACTGGTGTACAGCTCGCACTGGGACAAATCGAAAGTCCCGAGCTCCTGCCCGGCTTTGCGGATCACATTGACTTCCGCGTGGGCTGTCGGATCGGAATCATGCACCACGGTGTTGTAGCCGGCGGCAATGACCTTGCCGTCCAGTACCACTACGGCCCCGAATGGGCCGCTGTCGTTGCTGCCCAACGCCAGCAACGACTGTTCGACCGCTGCCTGCATTAGCTGTGGATCCATGGCTTGCTCCCCTCGCACCATCGGCGCCATCAGGCGCTGCGCAAACGCCGAACTGAAATCTGGATCTGAGTGCCTAGCATATCCCCTTATCAGACACCGGTGCGAGGACGTCGGAAAATTGATGCTGTGGCGACCGCACCCTGCGCGCGGCGATGTCCAGAGTTATCGTTGGCGTAGCGCCCGTAGGTAGCGCCATCGAGTAAGCTTCTGCGCGCCCAGCAGCAGCCAGAAGACCGAACGCCAGGCCCGGCGATCCGATGCGGCCGTGAGCGAACGGATTTCCAAAAACACTGATGCCCCCAGCCGACGCAGGATGAACGCTTCCTCCCCGGAGACCGGGTGCCCGGGCAACGCTCGATAGGCGAATCCCACAACATCGCTGCGTTCAAGGACTTCCACAACCTCAACGGGCTCGTGGATGGACACTGGCCCCACCGGGACGATGATCTGCGGCTGGGCTCCGCTGCGGACTTTGTCCTGCGGGCTGATGCGAAATCCGCTGCGGGTCTTCACCTCCCAGTGCCGCAGCGCGACCGCGGACTGCCCCCAGAATGCTTCGCCCGAGCCCAGATAGGCTTGGCGTTGCCACACCCGGTAACGCCCGGGCTCGGGGTTCCACAGCTTCTCGTTGATCCGTGTCAGGGACATCCGGGTTAGTCTTCGAAGCCGTAGAACAGCTGCTCGAACAGGGCTCGCGAGTGCCTGGTGGCGCGCAGGTAGTCTTCTTCCAGTTCCATGCCGGTGTTCGGCTCATAGCCGCACCAGCGAGCCACGGCTTCCATATCGCGCGCCGAGCTGGGCAGCACATCGCTGGAACGTCCGGAGGTGATGATCTCGGCGCTGCGGATCCGGGTAGCCAGCCGCCAGGCAGTCGCCAGCAGCTCGCTGTCTTGCTCGGAGATGAGCTCCAGTTTGGCCAATTCTTCCAACGCCTTGAGCGTGGATGTGGTGCGCAAGGACTCGTGTTTCCACGCGTATTGCAGCTGGTAGAACTGCACCAGCCATTCGATATCCGACAGCGAGCCGCGTCCCAGCTTCAGGTGGCGGTTCGGGTCGGCACCGCGCGGGAGCCGTTCAGACTCGACGCGGGCCTTGATCTTGCGGATTTCACGAATCTCCGTGTCTTCGAGCCCCTTGCCATAGCGCACCGGCTTGATCAGTTCCATGAAGTCTGCGGCCAACTGGTCGTCTCCGGCAAACGGGCGGGCACGTTGCAATGCCTGCTGCTCCCAGATTTCCACCCAACGCTGGTAGTAGCTGGCGTAGGCGTCAATCGACCGGACCAGCATGCCTTGGCGGCCCTCGGGACGAAGATCCGAGTCAACCTTCAATTTCACTTCCGCTGGAATCGCCGGCTTCAAAGGCTTCGAAGTCCACGACACCAGGTCGGTGACCACCCGAAGCGCTTGTTCCTGGGCGGCTTGATCTTTGGTGCCGGGGACCGGACGCTGGACAAACAGAACGTCCGCATCGGAGCCGTACCCGATTTCCCGACCGCCTTGGCGGCCCATGGCAATGACCGCAATTACCGCATGCTCCCCGTGCTTGGCCTGGTCGTCAGCCAAAAGGACCTTCAGCACCCCGTCCACCATGGCGGCGTCAATGTTCGACAGGGCATTGCCGACTTCATCAACAGTTAGCAGGCCCGCTCCGTCGGCCAGCGCAACACGCAAGAACTCGCGGCGGCGCACCATGCGGATCATCCGGATGGCCGCCTCGGGCTGTTTCGTGCGATGGATGATGGAAGTGTTCTGCTGCAGCAGGTTCTCGAAGGTCTGCGGCGCTAAAGAGGCGTCAGAGCCCAGCCAGGCGGCTGCGGCAGGCTCATTGGCCAGCAGATCAGTCAGGAAGCGCGTGTTCGACAGCAGATGGCTCAATCGCTCGGCGGCGGCATTCGTATCGCGCAGCATGCCGAGGAACCAATGGGACTTCCCCAGCGCCTCGCTGAGCCTGCGGAAGCCCAGCAAACCTGCGTCCGGGTCCACCCCGCGGGCAAACCAGTCCAAGAGCACCGGGAGCAATTGCCGCTGCAGGGAGGCGCTGCGCGAGACCCCGCCGGTCAAGGCTTCGATATGCCGCATCGCTGCCTTGGGGTCAAGATAACCCAGGGCGCGAAGTCTGGCCTGCGCGGATTCTGCGGTGAGCCTGACATCATCGGCCGAGAGGTTGGAACTGCTCACCAGCAGCGGCCGGTAGAAAATACGCTCGTGCAGCGAACGCACCATGCGCTTGGTTTCATTCCATCGGCGCATCAGCTTCTCCGGGCTGCTCGGCTGCAGGTCTCCGGCACCGCGAATTGATCGCGCCAGTACGCGCTGGGCATTTTCGGCCCGTGGCATCAAATGGGTTCGGCGCAATTGGCTGAGCTGGATTCGGTGCTCCAGCAAACGCAGGAAACGATAGGAGTCATCGAAATTCGTGGCGTCGTCACGGCCAATGTAGCCGGTGTCGCTCATGGCCTGGATGGCCAGGGTGGTTGTTGCCACCTGAATGGCAGGTTCCACACGTCCATGGACAAGCTGGAGTAGCTGGACGGTGAATTCGACGTCGCGCAGCCCGCCGGGGCCGAGCTTGATCTGCCACGCGACGTCTTGCTTGTCGATGTTGTCGCTGACGCGGCGGCGCATCGCTTGGACCGATTCGACAAAACCCTCGCGTTCAGAACTGGACCACACCATGGGCGAGACCATGCGCTCATAGGAGCGTCCCAGTTCCTTGTCTCCGGCTATGGCGCGGGCCTTGAGCAAGGCTTGGAATTCCCACGAGTGGGCCCAACGCCGGTAGTACGCTTCATGGGAAGATAGCGTACGGGTCAACGCCCCGTCCTTGCCCTCGGGGCGGAGATTCGCGTCCACTTCCCACAGCATCGGCTCCGGTCCTGGCACCATCAGGGCACGCGCCGTGTTGCCGCAGATGACCGTGGCGATCGCGGCGGCGAGATCGTCGTCCATACCCAGTGCTGAATCATGGACATAGATGACGTCCACGTCAGAGATGTAGTTCAGTTCACGTGCACCGCATTTGCCCATGCCGATGATGGTGATCTTCACCCGGTCGACGTCGTCCGCATCATATTGTTCGGCGGCTTCGGCCCGGGCAATGGCCAGGGCTCCTTCGAGCGCGGCTCCAGCCATGTCGGCCAGTTCGGCGGCAACCTTGGGCAGGATGCGTTGCGGCTGGGTGGATCCCAAGTCCCGGTGTGCCAGCGATAGCAAGGCCTTTCGGTAGGCGGTGCGCAAACGCTGGCGTGCTTCAGCACCGGTATAGGACGAAACCCAGTGCCCGCCCTCGGATTCGTTGGCCTCGATGGAAGCCAGCAAGTCCTCAACCAGTTGTTCCGAGGGAACGGACGCGAATTCGCCTGGAGGAGCTTGGCGGACGATATCCAAGGCCTCGGGACAGCGTATGAGGAACTCGCCCAGCGCCGACGAGCTGCCCAGGAGCCTTACCAGCCCTTGGCAGCTGGCCGGCTCCATGAAGATGTCGATGGCTTCCGGATGCCGGTCAACCAACCTCAGCGCCAGCAGCAGCGCCTGATCCGGATCTGGCGCGTGCGCCATCTTGCTCACGATCAGATCGGGATCAATCTTGGATAATTCCTTGGATTGAAGGAAATTCTTGGCCCGTTCGACGTCGCTGAAGCCAGCGTTGATCAATGCTCGCGAGGGTACTTCCGGCATGGTTTCTCGTGTTCTCCCGCATTTCGCCACGCAGCTTCACGCGGCGAAGTCTCTAGAGGATTCCCAAATACTTGTTCAGTTCGTATGGGGTGATGACTTGGCGGTACTCTTCCCATTCGGTGCGCTTGTTCGACAGGAACGAGTTGAATACCTGTTCGCCGAGGACCTCGGCCATGAGTTCCGACTCTTCCATAGCGCGCAATGCGTCGTGCAGGCTGCCGGGCAGCGGAACGTGGCCCGAAGCACGGCGTTCCGCCGTGGACAGGCTCCAGACATCGTCCTCGGTCGGCTCTTCCAGCTCGTAGCCTTCGCGGATGCCCTTCAGGCCGGCGCCGAGCAGGACTGCATAGGCGAGGTACGGGTTCGCTGCCGAGTCGATCCCGCGGTATTCAACGCGGGCCGACTGCCCTTTGCCCGGCTTGTAGAGCGGCACGCGGACCAGTGCCGAACGGTTGTTGTGTCCCCACGAACGGTGGCTTGGCGCTTCTCCCCCGCCCCACAAGCGCTTGTACGAGTTCACGTACTGGTTGGTGATGGCGGTCATTTCCGGCGCGTGGTGCAGAATGCCTGCGATGAACGAGCGCGCCACGTCGGAGAGCTGGTATTCGCGGCCTGCTTCGAAGAATGCGTTCGCATCGCCTTCGAACAATGAAAAGTGGGTGTGCATGCCGCTGCCCGGATGGTCGGCAAAGGGCTTGGGCATGAAGGTCGCGTGGATTCCCTTCTGCATCGCCATTTCCTTGATGACGGTACGGAAGGTCATGATGTTGTCGGCGGTCTGCAGCGCATCGGCGTAGCGCAAATCGATTTCGTTCTGGCCCGGGCCGGTTTCATGGTGGGAGAACTCCACCGAAATGCCCAGGGCTTCCAGCGTGGTCACCGACGCGCGGCGGAAGTCCTGTCCCACGCCATCTGGTACATGGTCGAAGTAGCCGCCGTTGTCGATCGGCTGCGGACGGCCATTGGCATCCAGCTGATCGTTCTGCAGCAAATAGAATTCGATCTCCGGATGGGTGTAGCAAGTGAAGCCCATGTTCGAGGCTTCGGCCAGCTGGCGCTTGAGCACCTGGCGCGGATCGGCGTTGGAAGGCTGGCCTTCCGGAGTCAGGATGTCGCAGAACATGCGGGAGGTCGGTTCAACCTCGCCACGCCAAGGAAGAATCTGGAAGGTGGCAGGATCGGGCTGAAGCAGCATGTCAGATTCCGAGATCCGGGACAGTCCGTCAATGGAGGAACCGTCAAAGCCCAGACCTTCTTCGAAAGCATCTTCAACTTCAGCAGGAGCCAGAGCCACGGACTTGAGTGAACCAACCACGTCGGTAAACCACATTCGCACAAATCGAACGTCGCGTTCTTCAATGGTGCGCAGTACGAATTCCTGCTGACGATCCATTTTCCACCACCTTCGGGATTCTGATATCCGGCGCTGATTACAACCGGCAAGAAAATTGACCTGTGGCAACACTATATCGGGTCAGGACGGTCCCAACGATCTGCATCGCCCTGTCCAAGTGCGATAAAGTCGTTTCATGCCACAACCATACCTAGGGGATCCTGAAAAAGCCCCGTCCCGTGTCCGACTTCATCATTTGCAGAAGGCCAAGGACAATGGCGAAAAATTCGCGATGTTAACTGCTTATGACGTCATGATGGCCGAAATTTTCGATTCGGCGGGGATCGAGATCCTGCTGGTTGGCGACTCAGCCGCCAATACCGTGCTCGGCTACGAGTCCACGCTGCCGATCAGCCTCGACGAAATGATCGTCTTCACCAAAGCTGTAGCCAATGGCACCAAGCGCGCGTTGGTCGTCGCCGACCTGCCGTTTGGCAGCTACGAGCAGTCTCCGGCACAGGCCGTGGCCACCGCGGTGCGCCTGATGAAGGAAGGCCATGCCCACGCGGTCAAGATGGAAGGCACCGCGCAATACGCCGAGCACGTTCGCGCCATGGTCCTTGCCGGTGTACCCGTCATCGGGCACATCGGGTTCACCCCGCAGTCCGAGCATGCTTTGGGCGGGTACCGCGTGCAGGGCCGCGGCGACGCCGTCGCGCAGATGAAGCACGACGCTGTGGCATTGCAAGATGCCGGCGCTTTCTGCATCCTGATGGAAATGGTGCCAAGCCCGGTCGCCGCCGAAATCGATGCCGCGTTGAAGGTCCCGACCATTGGCATCGGCGCCGGCAACTCCACCACCGGACAGGTCCTGGTCTGGCAGGACATGCTTGGCCTTGGCGGGGGGCGCACCCCACGCTTCGTCAAGAAGTACGCAGATCTGCGTGAGGTTATCGGCACCGCGGTGCGCGAATACCACCAGGACGTAGTTGCCGGTGCTTTCCCGTCGGCAGAGTACGAATTCAAGGAATGAGACTGGCTCACACCGCTTAGCACAATGGTGCGCTTCCTGGTTGCCCAACCCGGAAGCGCACCATTCTGCCATTCACAGCACCGCGGGGACCGGTGCCTTCAGCGGCTACTGGTCCTCTTCCTCCGCCTCGTCCCAGGCTTCATTGCGGGCCTGGACCTTCGCCATCGCGGCTTCGGCTTCAGCAACCGTGTCATATGGCCCGAGCAATTGCGACCAATCAGACTGCGGGCCCTTCTCCACGGTCTTGGTTGAGACGTTGTACCAGTACTGGCCTTCGCCCGGGGTGCCAACTGAGCTCATGGAAAACTCCTCTAATCTCGAAACCTGCTATTGCTTCCACGGTATCCCAACCGGTGGAAAATAGGTGCAACACCACCAGTTCTTTCGGCTATCTCTTGGCGAAGCCGAAGATGCCTGTAGCTAGAATAAAAGCATGGCTATTGCTTCAACTGCACCACTTGGAAATCTCACCGCCGGCACGGTATCCCCGGAACTTCCGGTACCGAAACACATCGAACGTCCCGAATACGTTGGCAAGAAGGAACCTGCCGCCAACTCGGCCCCGGAAATCAAAAGCCCAGAAGTCATCGAGCGCATCCGGATAGCTTCCAAGATTGCCGCCCAGTCGCTGCAGGAAGTGGGCAAGGCCTGCCAGCCAGGGATAACCACGGATCAGCTGGATCGCCTGGGCCATGAATTCCTCATGGATCACAACGCGTACCCGTCAACCTTGGGCTACCGCGGATTCCCCAAGTCACTGTGCTCGTCATTGAACGAAGTCATCTGCCATGGCATCCCGGACACGACCGTGCTGCAAGATGGAGACATCATCAATATCGATATCACCGCTTATATTGGCGGCGTTCACGGAGACAACAACGCCACCTTCCTGGTCGGTGACGTGGATGAAGAATCCCGCCTGCTGGTTGAGCGCACCGAGAATTCGCTGAAGCGCGCCATCAAAGCCGTGATGCCGGGACGCGAGATCAACGTCATTGGCCGAAGCATTGAAACCTACGCCAAGCGGTTCGGCTACGGCGTGGTCCGGGACTTCACCGGCCACGGAGTGGGCGAAGCCTTCCACTCCGGATTGATCATTCCGCACTATGATGCGGCCCCCGCCTACAACACCCTGATTGAACCGGGCATGGTCTTCACCATCGAACCGATGCTCACCTTGGGCACCATCGAATGGGATATGTGGGAGGACGATTGGACCGTGACAACCAAGGACAAGAAGCGCACCGCGCAGTTCGAGCACACCCTGCTCGTCACCGAAGACGGCGCCGAAATCCTCACGCTGCCATAAGCGACTGCCCAGCCTAGCGCAAACGCCAGTGTCCCCAGCCTCGAAAGGCTATGGGCACTGGCGTTTTGCTTTGTACGAAGGCGGCTAGTCGGCCGAAAGCGGACGCTGGGTTCCCTGCGGAACCTTGCCCCGGCGGTCGCGCAAGCGTGCAATGGCCGTCTCGAAATCAGTCAGCGACTGGAAGTTATGATAGACACTGGCAAAGCGCAGGTAGGCGACCTCGTCAAGGCGCGATAGCGGCTCCAGAATTGCCAGGCCCACCTGGTGCGCCGGAATTTCGGCGGCACCGGAGGTCCGGACCGCCTCTTCGACTTCCTGGGCCAGGATTGCAAGGTCGTGATCGGTGACCGGACGGCCCTGGCAGGCCTTGCGGACGCCATTGATGACCTTGTTACGTGAGAACGGTTCTACGGCACCGGACTGCTTAAGCACGTTCAGGCTCGCAGTTTCGGTAGTGGTGAAACGGCGCGAGCAGGCAGTGCATTGGCGGCGGCGACGGATTGAGACGCCGTCGTCGGCCACTCGACTATCGACCACTCGGGAATCGGCATTACGGCAATACGGGCAGTTCACGGCACCTCCATCTGTAGCCCAACAAGTATTCTCGCGCACCTGCGGCGGCAAGAATCAACTCATGTCACCTATCAGTTTAGCGTCTATTGCGCGTTTCGCACCGCGACCGCGTCGCCATGGGCCGGCAGGTCCTCGGCATTGGCAAGATTTATCACGTGAGCGGCCACTTCGCCCAGTGCCGCCTTGTCGTAGTTGATTACCTGGATGGCCTTCAGGAAAGTGTTCACATTCAGGCCCGAGGCGTGCAGCGCCGTGCCGCTGGTTGGCAGCACGTGATTGGAACCTGCGCAGTAGTCGCCCAAGGACACCGGAGCGTAGGCGCCGACGAAAACGGCACCGGCCGCGGTGATGCGGGCGGCGGTGGCTTCCGCGTCGGCCACCATGATTTCCAGGTGCTCGGCAGCGTACGCATTGCACACCGCGATGCCCTGGTCCAGGTCCTTGACCAGGATGATGGCAGACTGGGTACCCGACAGCGCTTCGGTCACGCGGGCCATGTGCTTCGTGGCGGCTACCTGCTTTTCAAGTTCCTTGCGCACGCCCGCCGCCAGGTCTAGCGAATCGGTTATCAGCACGGCCGCGGCGTTGGCATCGTGTTCTGCCTGCGAGATCATGTCTGCGGCGACAAAGCCCGGGTCGGCTCCCTGATCGGCAAGGATGGCAATTTCCGTGGGACCTGCTTCAGCATCGATTCCCACCACGCCCTTCACCAGGCGCTTGGCGGTGGCCACGAACACGTTGCCCGGGCCGGAGATCACGTCCACCGGTTCGATGCCTCCGCGTTCGTCGTTAGGCACCTCCACCCCGTAGGCGAACGCTGCAACAGCCTGGGCGCCGCCCATGGCGTGCACCTCATCGATGCCCAGCAGCTTGGCCGCAGCCAGGATGGTTGGGTGCGGCAGGCCGCCAAATTCCTTCTGCGGCGGGCTGGCCAGGGCCAGCGAGCTGACCCCGGCAGCCTGGGCAGGCACTGCATTCATGATGACCGAGGAAGGATAGACCGCCAGGCCGCCTGGGACGTACAAGCCGACGCGGCGCACCGGGACCCACCGCTGGGTGACCGTTGCACCGTTGGCGTAGCGGACTTCGGCGTCGTCTGGGCGCTGGGCCTTGGCGAAGACGCGGGCGCGGTCAATGGATTCTTCCAATGCCAGGCGGACCTTCGCGTCCAGTTCTTCCAGGGCACGGTCCAGTTCGTGCTGCGGCACGCGAGTGTGTTCCAGCTCGACATGGTCAAAGCGCTTGGACAGGTCCTTGAGCGTCTCCATGCCATGGGCGCGCACATCGTCGATGATCTGCTGCACTGCGTCGGCAGCGGTCTGGGAGTTCACCGCCGGGCGGGGCAGCTTGGCCTTCAGCTGCGCGTAGCTCAGGGATTCGTTGCGCCAATCGAGGGTGGCGAGTGCCGAGAATTCAGTTTCTGGAATAGTGCTCACCTTCCTAGTTTAACGCTGATGGCCGGGGAAGGTTTTATTTAGTTACCTTCCCCGGTCATCGGGTCGGCCATTGGGGTTCCTACACGTCCAGGCAGTGCGGGCCGAGCAGGACCTTCAAATCGCCGAACAGCGCGGGGTTCGGGTTGACCCGGAAGTTCATGCCCAGGCGCATCAGCGAGGTGCCGCGGCTACCGGTGAGCTTGACCCGCACCTCGGTGTTGCCGCTGTGCGTGCGCAGCACATCGCCGAGCTTCTGCACCAGGGTTTCGGTGGCCTTGTGGGTCGGGATGCCGATGACTACCGGTCCCCCGTTGGCATCCTCAGAAATTTCCGGGATCATCATTTCCTGGGCGTTCAGGGTGATCGAGCCGTCATCGCGTCGCTGCACGCGTCCCTTGACCACCACGATCAGGTCATCGGCCAGGACCTCGGCGATCGGCTGGTAGGCCTGGCCGAAGAACATGACTTCCATCGAGCCGGAGAGGTCCTCGATCTCGCAGCGGGCATAGGGGTTGCCGCTCTTTTTGGCGATGCGGCGCTGCAGGCCGGAAATCATGCCGGCGATCGAAATAATGTGGCCGTCCTGCGGGCCGTCGTCCGAGAGCACGTGCGTAACCGGCATATCTGCGTACTGCTCCAGTGCGGAGCCCAGGCCCTGCAGCGGGTGGTCGGAGACGTACAGGCCGAGCATGTCGCGCTCGTAGGCCAGCTTTTCCTTCTTGTCCCAGTCAGGAATGTCGGGGATCGCCACATGCATCGACTCGGAGGATTCCTCGGCACCCAGGGCACTGAACAGGTCAAACTGGTTGGCGGCCTCGTTGCGCTTGACCTGGATCACCGAATCCACGGCTTCTTCGTGGATGGCCACCAGTGCCCGGCGCGGATGCTTCATGGAGTCGAAGGCGCCGGCCTTGATCAGCGATTCAATGGTCCGTTTGTTGCAGACCACAGCAGGGACCTTGCCCAGGAAATCGTTGAAGTCGCTGTAGTGGCCCTTCTCCGTGCGGGCTTCGACCATGCCAGCAACCGCGTTGGTGCCGACGTTGCGGATCGCGCCCATGCCGAAGCGGATGTCCTTGCCCACCGGGGTGAAGTTCAATGCCGATTCGTTGACATCCGGCGGCAGCACGGTGATGCCGATGTGGCGGCACTCGTTCAGGTACAGCGCCAGCTTGTCCTTGTCATCGCCCACCGAGGTCAGCAGCGCGGCCATGTATTCGGCAGGGTAGTGCGCCTTGAGGTAGGCGGTCCAGTAGGAGACGACGCCGTAGGCCGCCGAGTGGGCTTTGTTGAACGCGTAATCGGAGAAGGGCAGCAGGATGTCCCACAGGGTCTGCACGGCCTGATCGGAGTAGCCGTTGTCGTTCATGCCCTGCTTGAAGCCGGCGAACTGCTTATCCAGCTCGGCTTTCTTCTTCTTGCCCATGGCGCGGCGCAGGATGTCTGCCTGGCCCAGCGAGTAGCCGGCCAGCTTCTGCGCAATAGCCATAACCTGCTCCTGGTACACGATCAGGCCGTAGGTGCCACCGAGGATTTCTTCCAGCGGCTCGGCGAGCTCCGGGTGGATTGGGGTGACTTCCTGCAACCCGGTCTTACGCAGCGCATAGTTGGTGTGCGAGTTGGCGCCCATGGGGCCCGGGCGGTACAGCGCGATCACTGCGGAAATGTCCTCGAAGTTATCCGGCCGCATCATCTTCAGCAGCGAACGCATCGGGCCGCCATCGAGCTGGAACACGCCCAGGGTATCTCCACGGGCCAGCAGCTTGTAGGCCTCGGGGTCCTCGATGGTCAGGGTTTCGAGATCGATTTTCTTGCCGGTGTTGTACTCGATGTTCTCCAGCGCATCGGAAATGATGGTGAGGTTGCGCAACCCCAGGAAGTCCATCTTGATCAGCCCCAGACCTTCGCAGGTCGGGTAGTCGAACTGGGTGATGACCTGGCCATCCTGGATACGGCGCATGATCGGGATGACGTTGATGATCGGGTCCGAGCTCATGATCACGCCGGCGGCGTGCACGCCCCACTGGCGCTTCAGCCCTTCCAGTCCCTTGGCGGTCTCGAAGACGCGTGCCGCTTCCGGGTCATTTGCCACCAGGTTGCGGAAATCGCCGGCTTCGGAGTAGCGCTTGGATTCCGGATTGTCGATGTCGTTGAGCGGGATGTCCTTGGCCATCACCGCCGGCGGCAGCGCCTTGGTCAGGGATTCGCCCATGCTGAACGGGTAGCCGAGCACGCGCGAGGAGTCCTTCAGCGCCTGCTTGGTCTTGATCGAGCCGTAGGTCACGATCATCGATACGCGCTCATCGCCGTACTTTTCGGTCACATACTTGATGACCTCGGAACGGCGGCGATCATCGAAGTCGACGTCGAAGTCGGGCATGGAAACACGCTCCGGGTTAAGGAAGCGCTCGAAGATCAGGCCGTGCCTCAGCGGGTCGAGGTCGGTGATGCGCATGGCGTAGGCGACCATGGAGCCTGCACCGGAACCGCGTCCCGGGCCTACGCGGATGCCGTGATCCTTGGACCAGTTGATGAAGTCGGCCACCACCAGGAAGTATCCGGGGAAGCCCATCTTGATGATGACGTCCAGCTCGTAGTCCGCCTGCTTGCGCGACTCTTCCGGGATGCCGTTCGGGTAGCGGTAGTGCAGTCCCTTGTCGACTTCCTTGATCAGCCAGCTGGTCTCGTCCTCCCCCGGCGGGCAGGGGAACTTCGGCATGTAGTTGGCGTTGGTGTCGAAGGAGACCTCGACGCGATCGGCGATCTCCAAGGTGTTGTCGCAGGCTTGCGGCAATTCCTTGAACAGCTCGCGCATCTCGCGCGCCGACTTCAGGTAGTAGCCGGTGCCGGAGAAGGCGAAGCGGCTGCCGCCCTGGTCGTAGGTGGGCTCGTCGAGCGTGGAGCCGGAGTTGATGGCCAGCAGCGCTTCGTGGGCCTTGGCATCGGATTCATGGGTGTAGTGCAAGTCGTTGGTGGCCACCAGGGGAATGTCCAGTTCCTTGGCCAGGCGCAGCAAGTCCTTGGTGATGCGGCGTTCGATCTCCAGACCGTGGTCCATGATCTCGCAGTAGTAGTTTTCCTTGCCGAACAGATCCTGCAGTTCTGCCGCGGCGGCCTTGGCAGCGTCGTACTGGCCTAGGCGGAGCTTGGTCTGCACTTCACCCGAAGGGCAGCCGGTGGTGGCGATGATGCCTTCGTGGTGGTCGTTGAGCAGTTCGCGGTCCCAACGGGGGTATTTGCCGAACACGGAGTCCAGCGAGGCGCGGGAAGAACCCTTGAAGAGGTTGTCCATGCCCTTGTTGTTGTACGAGAGCAAGGTCATGTGGTTGTAGAGGCCGCCACCGGAGACGTCATCACCCTTTTGGGATTCGTCGGTGCGCCATTTCACGCGGGTCTTGTCATCGCGTGCGGTGCCGGGGGTGACATAGGCTTCGACACCGATGATCGGCTTGACGCCGGCGCCGGTGGCCTGGCGCCAGAAGTCGAAGGCACCGAACAGATAGCCATGGTCGGTAATCGCCATGGCTTCCATGCCCTGCCGGTTGGCTTCAGCGAAGAGTTCGCCAAGCCGCGCCGCACCATCCAGCATGGAATATTCGGTGTGGGTATGAAGATGGACAAAACCGTCACGTGTAGCACTCACCCAACCAGTCTAGCGATCAATCCTGGCCTTGGGCTCACCTCGGCGCGGTGCTGTGGCTATCGCGACACAAGGTGCTGCTGGCCAGTGGCCAGCAGCACCTTTGAAGTTAGTATCCGCCGTCGCGCAGCAGCTCTACGGCCCCTGCCAGATCCGCAGGATATTCGCTTTCATATTCCATCCACTGGCCGGTCACCGGATGGGAAAAGCCCAGCCGCATGGCATGGAGCCACTGGCGGGTCAGGCCCAGGGCGGCCCCCAGCTTGGGATCCGCACCGTAGGTCTGGTCTCCGGCGCAGGGATGGCCGAAGGCCGAGAAGTGGACACGGATCTGGTGAGTTCGTCCGGTTTCCAGATGCACCTCGACCAGCGAGGCCCGGCCGAAGGCTTCGATGACCTTGTAGTGGGTGACCGAGTCGCGTCCGCCTTCCAGGACGGCGAACTTCCAGTCGTGGCCCGGATGGCGTCCGATCGGCGCGTCGATGGTGCCCTCCATCGGGTCGGGCAAGCCCTGCACTACCGCGTGGTAGATCTTCTTCGGGGTGCGTTCCTTGAAGGCGCGCTTCAATTCGGTATAGGCGCGTTCGGTCTTCGCCACCACCATCAGGCCGCTGGTGCCCACGTCCAGGCGGTGCACGATGCCTTGGCGTTCGGCTGCACCGGAAGTGGTGATGTTGTACCCCTCGGCTATGAGTGCGCCGACGACTGTCGGGCCGACCCAGCCTGGGGATGGATGGGCTGCGACGCCCACGGGCTTGTCGATGACCACGTAGTCATCGTCGTCCGCGACAATCTTCAGCTCTTCCACTTTCTCAACCTTAATTTCTAATGGGTCTGCTTGCGGCGGGATGGTGACAACCAGCCGGTCGCCCGCCTTGATTTTCAAGGATTTGCTAATGGTCCGCCCGTTGACCTGGATCTGCGAGTCCTTGCAGAGGCTAGCGGACAGGGTTCGCGGGATCTGCAGGGATCGGGAGATATAGGCATCGAGGCGCGTGCCGGCATCGGCTGGGTCGACAAGCAGTTCGTGAATGGCGGTTTCCTTGGAGATCATGCGTTTGGTTCTGCTTCGCCCTTATCCGACTGGTCCTTCTTGGGAGGATCGCCAATGCTGCCATCCAGGTTGCGGCCGCGGATGAGCATGTACGCCACGGCGATCATGGAGCAGACAATGAACGAGTCGGCGACGTTGAAGATAGCGAAGTGGTTGACGGACAGCATGTCCACCACGTGCCCGAAACCGAAACCAGGTTCACGGAAGAGCCGGTCCACGACATTGCCCAGCACGCCACCGAGCAGGCAGCCCAGAGCGATGGCCCAGCTTCTGGCGAGCACCTTTCGGAAGAGCAGGTAGATGACATAGATCGCCGCAGCGGATTGCAGGATCGCAAAGACGATCGTGAAGTCTTCGCCAATTGAGAACGCGGCACCGGGGTTCAGGATGTAGTGGATGTTGAAGAACCCGGGAATCACTTCGATCGACTGGCCAAGCCGCATGTTCTGCTCAACGATAATTTTGACCGATTGGTCCAAAACCAGTGCGATCAGAGCGAGCACAAGGCCAAGGCCTACGTATTTCCTGGCCTTAGCGTCCGTGCTCCCGGATTGAACTGCGTCCACAGTGGTACCCATGATTTCCTCTTAAACGTCAACGGTGGTGACCGGAGTAAATCCGTACACCACCGTTGATCTTACTTGATAGCTGGTTCAAGCCATGAACTGTCAGCGACTAGTTGGTCTTGCCTTCTGCGCCAGCATCGATCGAACCCTGGGACTCAAGGTCGCGCAGCTGTCCTTCGATGTAGGTCTTCAGGCGAGCACGGTAGTCGCGTTCGAAGCCGCGCAGCTGCTCGAGCTTGCGCTCCAGTACCGACTTCTGCTGCTCAAGTGCCGAGAGGGTCTTGCGGCTCTTCTCTTCAGCGGTGGTGACCAAGGCGTTGGCTTCGGTCTTCGCTTCGGAGATGATCTTGTCGCGCTGCTCGACACCGGCAGCGACGTATTCGTCGTGCAGGCGCTGAGCCATGGACAGCACGTTGGCGGCAGATTCTGCGGATTCGGTGTGCGGAGCTGCAGCTGGTGCCGCTGCTGCTGCCGGAGCTGCAGGTGCCTTCTCTGCGGCAGCTGGCTTGGCTTCGGCCTTCTTTTCCTCGCCTGGCTTGGCAGCCGGGGTTTCTGCCTTTGCTGGCTCTGCAGGCTTGGCTTCTGCCTTCTTCTCTTCAGCTGGCTTTGCAGCAGGAGTAGCTGGAGCAGCCGATACCGGCGCCGGAACAGCCTGTTCCTTCGATACTGAACCCGCATCCTCGCCGAGTTCGGCAAGGCGGCTGCGCAGAGCCTCGTTCTCACCGGTTAGACGACGCAGTTCCACAACGATTTCGTCGAGGAAGTCATCTACCTCGTCTTGGTCGTAGCCTTCACGGAACTTGGTCGGCTGAAACCGCTTATTGACTACGTCTTCTGGCGTCAGAGCCATTGGGTCACCTCAATACTGGGATCATTTCCGCACGACCATTGTCTTGCCTTGCGAAACACTTACCGTTTTTGTCAGTGTCGCGACCGGTGAAGTCGGAGCACCATTTCCTAAAGGATATAACGATTTGGACAATTATTACGAAATCGAGCTTTCGCGCGAGTCTCTTATTCTCTGAATCTACAGCTTTTGACTGTTCAGGACAATCCCCGTGAAGCACGGAAATGACCTAATCAGATCCCTGTACTGAGCCCAAGGTTGCCTACCACCGCTTTAAGAATGATTACGACGATAAACAACACAAGAAACGACAGGTCAAGGCGGATTCCGCCTAGATCCAGGGGTTTGATCTTCCGGCGCAACCAACGCAGCGGAGGATCGGTAATCGACACGATTGCACTAGCGACAATCAATGCGATGCCTTTGGGTCGCCAATGGCGAGCAAAGCTTTCCGTTACATCCAACACAATTCTCATCAAAAGCAGAATCTGGAGGATGGCTAACGCGAGATAGATGATCCCGAACACCATTTTGTGCGTTTGCTCCTGGTGTCTTAGCTCTGGTTAAAGAAGGTTGCTTGCGCTTCGGACTGCTTGCGATCTTCACCGAGAACTTCAACGGTTGCCGGCGAAAGCAGGAAGACTTTGTTCGTAACTCGCTCGATGGAGCCATGCAGGGCGAAAACAAGACCCGCCGAGAAGTCGACGAGGCGCTTGGCATCGGTTTCACCCATATCGGTGACATTCATAATCACCGGGATGCCGTCACGGAAGTTCTCACCGATGATCTTGGCATCATTGTAAGAACGAGGGTGGACGGTAGTAATCTGACGCAATTCGGAATCCTCATCCCGTACTGAAGGGGCACGCTTAATAGGTGTGACCGGAGCACGGTATTCCGTCTCTGGTTCTCTAGCTTGAGTTTGCGGTGCAGCCGGCCTCGCGGCAGGCTGTGGGCGTGGGGCTTCGGCAGGTCGCTTCGGAGCAGTGTCCTCAACCACCCGAACTTGGGTTTTGGGCTCAGCGTTTTGTGTCTGGGTCTCGTCCTGCTCGACGGCATCCGCCAAGCCGAGATAGACCATTGCCTTACGCAGTCCGTCAGCCACGATGTTTCTCCTCGTTTATCCCATGCATGCAACCCCATTGCATGCTTCCGCTAACTTCGACGCTACCGCACAAAATAATGCTTGCATCGTTCATTCGTTCAATTATTGGCGGTGTGTCGCGCACGCCTACGCAGCGGTCCAGATGAGGCCGGCAAGGCGTCCGGAACTGCGTAAGCGTCGGTAGGAATAGTAGTTCTCGTCTTCCAAAGTGCAGACCCCGGATTGCCGGACGTCGACTCCGAGTCCGCGCAGCTCATCTTCGGCTGATGCCGGAAGATCCAGTCCCGGAGTTCCCCAGCGCGTCGCGGTGCGAATCCCGGGTCGCAACTGCTCGGATTCCTGGGCCATATCTTCGGGAACTTCATAGCATCGCCCGCAGATCGATGGGCCAATCACAGCTTCCATCACATCGGCACCATGAGCCCTCAAAGACTGGACGGTATTGGCCAGAATCCCGTCGAGCAGACCGCGCCGCCCGGCGTGGGTCGCCGCGTTCAGGGTCTGCCCGCTTTGCGAGTTCCGGCCAACGAACAGAACCGGAAGGCAATCGGCCACCATTACCGCCAGGGGTTGGGCACCCGTGGCGTCCAGCAAGCCGTCGCAAGTTGGCGCTGCTGGTTCCAGCCAGGACGTGCGTTGCACCGGCTGCAATTCATGCACATCGGCGGAGTGCACCTGGTTCATGAAGTTCAGCGAGAAGCGTCGAACCCCGATCAAGTCTTCCAGCCTGGCCCGGTTCTCCGCCACGAGGCGGGGATCATCGTTCACATGCAGGGCGAGGTTGCCCTCGGCCTGCGAAGTGAATGCCAGTTGGATGCTCGGATCGAGGTTCGACGCGAAATGTAGCACTGCTCAGCTTCTTGCTGTTTTTACTTCAGGAAGTCCGGGACATCCAGGTCGTCGTTCGAGCCGTTCAGGTCCGAGTCGACAACATCTGGAAGGTCCTGGAAGGAGCTGGACTGCTCTGTGGCAGCTGGCTTCTCCTGGGCAGCCAGGGCTGGCTTCGCAGCTTCGGTTGGAGCCGGTGCCGGGGTTTCAGGAATGCTTGCTGGCACCTGTTCGGCTGGGCGCGAGGACACAGCTGGCTTTGCTGCGGCCGGGGCCATTGGCTTGCTGGTGACATCTGGCTCGTCGAAGCCGGCAGCAATCACGGTGACGCGTGCTTCATCGCCCAGGGCGTCGTCGATGACGGCGCCGAAGATGATGTTGGCTTCCGGGTGCGCGACTTCCTGCACCAGACGTGCAGCTTCGTTGATTTCGAACAGGCCGAGATCCGAGCCGCCCTGGATGGAGAGCAGGACGCCATGGGCGCCATCGATGGAAGCTTCGAGCAATGGCGAAGCGATAGCCAATTCCGCCGCCTTCACTGCGCGGTCTTCGCCCCGCGCCGAACCGATGCCCATCAATGCCGAGCCTGCGCCCTGCATGACGGACTTCACGTCGGCGAAGTCGAGGTTGATCAGACCCGAGGTGGTGATCAAGTCGGTGATGCCCTGAACACCCGAGAGCAGAACCTGGTCCGCCTGGCGGAATGCGTCCAGCACCGATACGTTGCGGTCCGAAATGGAGAGCAGTCGATCGTTGGGGATGACAATGAGGGTATCGACTTCGTCGCGCAGGGCTTCGATGCCCGACTCGGCGGAGTTCGCACGACGACGGCCTTCGAAGGTGAATGGACGGGTGACAACACCGATGGTCAGCGCGCCGAGCGAGCGGGCGATGCGTGCCACGACAGGCGCACCACCGGTACCGGTACCGCCGCCTTCGCCTGCGGTCACGAAGACCATGTCGGCGCCGCGCAGGACATCTTCGATTTCTTCTACGTGATCTTCCGCTGCCTGGCGTCCCACATCCGGGTTGGCGCCAGCGCCCAGGCCACGAGTCAGTTCGCGTCCTACGTCCAGTTTGACGTCGGCATCACTCATAAGCAGAGCCTGGGCATCGGTGTTAATGGCGATGAATTCTACGCCCTTGAGACCGACTTCGATCATTCGATTGACTGCGTTTACACCGCCACCGCCGATTCCGACGACTTTAATGACCGCGAGGTAATTCTGTGGAGCTGCCACGTCCCGCTTCCCTTGTTAGATGTGCTACATATTTCACGACTCCAGCCAAAAACCTTAACCTTTAGCCTTAAGGTTAATAATCTGTCAAGCTGTCGTTATTAGAAACGCTATGAGTCGACTGGTCTTTCTGCAACGACCGCCTAGGCGTGTCGCTTATTCAAGACTATCTTTCCAGAATTTCTTGGCTTATTGGTCTTCCCGCGCCCAGAGCGCCGCGACTTAATACACCACGGGATTTTCCGGATTGGTGACGTCGATTGTCGTCTTGGCCGCATGCTTTTTCTCGAGCTCTTTCAAGAAAATCAGTGCAACTTCATTTTTCAGGGCCGCCTTCTTCGCGTCTCCCCAAATCAACGTGCGGTTCTTCGGCAATGCCAACTCGGCAAAGCCGGCCTTGGACAGCGATGCGGTTGAAACTTCCTCGAGCACTTTCTTGTCAATCGTGCTCAAGATACCGGTCAGCAGCTTGAACTGCTCAGCATCGGCAGTGACGTCACTGGCCTTAATCTTGGGAAGCTTGTCCTTGTCCTTCTTGCCGACGGTGCGAAGCTTCTTGCCTGTCTCGGAAACCAGGTATTCCTTCTTGCCCTCCAGCAAGATCGCCACCGGCACGGCTTCGATCACCTCCACCACCAGGGTATTGGGCATCTGCGCCTTGACCACGATCTCGTCGATGGCGGGCTGGTCTCCGATGAGCTCCTGGACCTTTGCTTCGGAGATCCGCGGCAGCGGGGTGCCCTTCAGCGGTTCCAAGGACTCCCCCAACTTCTTGGAATCCACCAGTTTGGTGCCGGTGACCTCAATCTTCTTGGCAGCGATCACCGGCGAGAAGCTCAAGATCAGAACGGCAGCGAGGCTGAGCACGACAATGCACGCCGCGACAATAATCAGGATCTTGCGCCGCTTCTTCTCCGGGTTCTCCGGAAGTTCTACGACTTTTGCTGCTTCACCCATGGATCACCTTGGTAGACGGATTGGGGCCGATCGCTGCGGCCCGGGACTCTGGACGGAAGTTGTCAGCTCAGGGACTTCACGATGTCTGGACCGAGTGCGGTAACGTCTCCAGCGCCAATGGTCATGATGACATCGCCCGGCTCGGCCTGCTCGACCGCATGCGCTACCGCGGCTGCCGGAGCCAGAACCTGCGACGGGACTTCGATGCGCGAGGCAATCAATTCGCTGGTCACGCCTTCGATCGGCTCTTCACGTGCCGGATAGATATCCAGCACCGCTACCGAATCGGCCAAGGACAGGGCCTGCGCAAATTGGCGGTAGAACTCCTGGGTGCGGCTGAACAGGTGCGGCTGGAAGACCACGTGCAGCCGGCCGTTGCCTGCCACGGTGCGGCCTGCGGTCAAAGCAGCCTGCACTTCGGTTGGGTGGTGCGCATAGTCGTCGTAGACCCGGACACCAGCAGCCTCGCCCTTGAATTCGAATCGCCGGGCTGCACCGGAAAAGCTGGAGAGCGCCTGTAGCGCGTCGTCGACATCCACGCCTGCATCGATGCCGACCGACAGCGCGGCGGCGGCGTTGAGCAGATTGTGCTGGCCGGGCACTGCCAGATCCATGATCCGGCTCTGTCCGCTGCCCCATTCGATGGTCGCGGTGAACCGGCCATCCTCGGTGGCGCGGGCGTCGGACAGCCTGCGGTCGGCATGGTCGCTGAACCCATAGGTCTGGACCCGGATATCCGGGCGGTCCGTACGCATCTTGTGCGCCAGGGCATTGGCTCCTTCGTCATCGGCGCAGCAGATCAGCAGTCCGTCGGATGGCAGCAGCCGGGCGAAGTCGGCAAAGGCCTGGTGCACCGCCTCAGCGGTGCCGTAGTGGTCCAGGTGATCGGCCTCGACGTTGGTCACGATGATGACTTCCGGCCGGTAGTTGAGGAAGGAGGCGTCGGATTCGTCGGCTTCGGCCACGAAGTAGGATCCGGCACCGAGTTCGGCGTTGGTGCCCAGGCTTGGAATGTTCGCGCCGACCGCGAAGCTTGGACGTGCGCCGATGGTCTTGAGCATGTGCGCGGTCAGCGACGTGGTGGTGGTCTTGCCGTGGGTGCCGGCGATGGCCACGATCTTCTCGTGGCCGCGCATGGTTTCTTCCAGGCCTTCGGAGCGGTGCAGGATGCGCAGTCCGCGACGCACGGCTTCATCGTATTCCGGATTGCCTACCTTGATGATCGAGGAAATCACCACGGTGTCAGCGTCGCCCAGGTTCGCGGCATCGTAGCCTACGTGGATGCGTGCTCCGCGCTCGCGCAGCCCGTCGAGCACCGGCAGGTCCTTGGCGTCGGTTCCGGAGACGGTCAGTCCGTAGTCGAGCATCAGCCGTGCAACCGCTGATACGCCAACCCCGCCTACACCCATCAGGTGCACCTTGCCCAGATCGGCGTTCAGTTCGTCGGCTCGCAGTGCCATGGTTCTAGCCTTCCTGACCCGCACGGCGGCGGGTTGAAACTTCTTCAATAATCCGTCGCGCCATGATCTGCGCGGCGTCGCGCTGCCCCAGTGAGGCGGCGGCGCGAGACATTTTTTCAATTTTATGCTGATCGGTCAGCAGATTGATGACATTTTCGGTGATATAGGACTTTGTGAATTCGGCGTCAGAAACCAGGACCGCTCCCCCGGCGGCTACCAGTTCACGGGCGTTGAGCTTCTGCTCGCCGTTGCCGATGGGCAGCGGGACCAAAACCGAGGCGGTACCGGCGACGGCCAATTCGCAGACGGTGCCTGCACCAGAGCGGCAGATCATCAAATCCGCGACTGCGTACGCGTAGTCCATGCGATCCACGTATTCGATCTGGGTGTATCCCTCATGGACGAGCAGCTCGCCAGCGGCATCGCGAACCTGCTTGCCGCGTCCGGTGATGTGGATGGTGTGGATGCCGGCTGCGTCCAGTTCGTCAAGGGACTGAGCAATGGCTGTGTTGATGCTCTGCGCTCCGGAGGATCCGCCGGTAACCAGCAGCACTGGCTTCTCGCCGCTGACACCGAAGTGCTCGCGGGCTGCCTCGCGCAGTTCCGCCTTGACCATGGTCGCCACGTTGGAGCGCATCGGCATGCCTACCTGCACCTCGCCGGGCAGTCCGGTGTTGGCGAACGTGGTTCCGACAAATGCAGCGTTCTTTGCGCCCAGCTTGTTGGCCATGCCCGCAACGGAGTTCGCCTCGTGCACGAAGATCGGCAGCTTCAGCTGCTTCGCAGCCAGGTAGGCCGGAGTGCAGACGTATCCTCCTACGCCCAGGATCGCTTCGGCCTTGGCGGCGCGCAGAACCTTCTTGGCGTTAGTGACCGCCTTGATGAAACGGAATGGGAACTTGAGCAGATCTGCGTTGATGCTTCGCGGCATCGGTGCCTTCGGAACAAATTCCAACGGGTAGCCGGCTTCGGGCACCAGCTTGGTTTCCAGGCCTCCGGGAGATCCCAGGGCAGTGACCTGTGCGTCAGGCTGCTCGGTCTTCACGGCATCAGCGATGGCCAGCATGGGCGAGATATGCCCGGCTGTTCCGCCGCCGGCGACCACTAGGCGAAGTGCTTCGCTCATCTATTGCTGTACTCCTTCGACCTGCAAGGGGCAGGATCAATGTCCACCGCATATCCGGCGATGGATCTCTGCTTCTGATAACGGCCGGTTGCGGCCCGCTATTTGGTTTTCTTGCTCTTGGCCGGCTTCTCTGCCAGCTTTGCCTCGAATTCAAGTTTCTGCGCTCTGGCCGAGGAGAGGACAAACCCCATGGCCAGCATGATGGCGAGCATGGCCGAGCCGCCGGAGGAAATGAACGGCAGCGGAACACCGATCACCGGAAGCACTCCGGTGACGGTACCCAGGTTGACGAAGGTCTGGCCGATGACCCAGGACATCAAGCAGCCCATGAGCACCTTGGTGTACATGTCGTTGGCGCGCGCAGCAATGCGGTACATCGCCAAGGCCAGCAGGATGAACATGACCAGCACGAAGAGCACGCCGATCAGGCCGAATTCCTCGCCCAGGATGGAGAAGATGAAGTCGTTCTGCGCTTCGGGGACATAGGACCACTTCATGCGGGACTGGCCGGCACCCACTCCGAACCAACCGCCAGAAGCGAAGGCATGCAGGCCCATGCTGGCCTGGTAGCAAAGGTCATTGCTCGGACCGCAATCGGTATCCAGCCAGGCGAGGATGCGCTGCCGGCGGTTGGACGAAGCCAGGATCGCGACGGAGAGGCCTGCGACGCCAACCGCGGAGAACGCCGCGAGCCACTTCATCCTGATGCCGCCAAGGAACATCGCCGCGGCAATGATCATCAACAGGACCAGTGCGGTACCCACATCCTTGCCGACCACGACGAGGCCGACGATGAAGATGCCGACGGGAGCCACGACGGGGACGATCAGATGCTTGATGTCGTGAAGCATGTGCTGCTTCTTTTCCAGCATGAATGCAGCGAAAACTGCCAAGGCAAGTTTGGCGAACTCGCTGGGCTGCAAGCCGAAGCCGCCGATGCGGATCCAGTTCCGGTTGCCGAGTACCGTGTGGCCAAGTGGCGTGAATGCGACGAGGAACAGCAGGATGAACGCCGCCATCACGGAGGGCCACGCCAGCCGCTTCAGCACTTCCGGCTTGATGCGCTGCATGATCAGCATGCAGACAATGCCCACCGCGGCGAAGCCGCCCTGGGCCAGTGCCACGGTGAAGCCGTCCCGGCCCTTGGCGATCGCTTCCACCGATGCCGATGACTGGACCATGATCACGCCGAAGACTGCCAGCGCGATGGAGCCCACGAGCACCAGCCAGTAGTCGGTGGAGGCCATGCGTCCGCTGGAGTTCTCGACGGTGCTGAGCATTTTGCCGATTCGCGCGTACCAAGGAATCTTGGCTTTGGATCCCGCTGGCTTCTTGTTGGATTTCATCGCCATCGGTGCCTCCTGCCTTGGTTTCGTTTGTTCGGTCAGCTCTCGACTACTTCTCTTCGCCAGCTTTATCCATCAGATCACTGACGGCAGCGATAAATGCGTTGCCACGCTGGGCGTAGGAGCTGAATTGGTCCATCGAGGCCGCGGCCGGTGCCATGAGCACCGTGTCCCCTGCCTCGGCAACTTCGGCGGCCTTGGACACCGCACGGGTCATGACCTGCGCGCCGCTGGGGGCTGAACCGTCGTTGCCCTGCGCCCCGCCGGTGATATCGATGACTTCGACCTCTGGTGCGTGGGTGGCCAGCGCTTCGCGCAGGCCCGCGGTGTCGGTGCCGATGAGCAGCACCTTGGACAGGCGCTGCGCATGCTTGGCGATCAGCTCCCCGTATTCCACGCCCTTGGACACGCCGCCGGCGATCCACACCACGCGGGTGAAGGCCGCCAGCGAAGCGTCGGCCGCGTGCGGGTTGGTGGCCTTGGAGTCGTTGATCCACAGGATGTCGTCCTTGCGGGCCACGGCCTGGATCCGGTGGTATCCGGAGTCGAAGTTCTTCAAGCCCGCCGCGACGGCTTCCGGGCTCACTCCGCAGGCGCGGGTCAGCGCCGCGGCGGCGGCCGCGTTGGCGGCGGTATGGCGCGGGACAATCTCGCCGATCTCCTTCAGCGCGATGAGTTCCACCGCACTGGTCTTGCGCTCTTCGATGAAGGCGCGGTCCACCAGCAGACCCTCGACAACGCCCACCATCGACACCGCGGGGGTATCTGTCGTGAAGCCGATCGCACGGCAGCCTTCGATGACGTCAGCATTTTCCACCATGGTGATGGTGACCTCGTCAGCCGCGTTGAAGATCGCCGCCACCTGGGTGCGTTCGTAGATCTTCGCCTTGGCGGCCTTGTAGTTCTCGAAACCGCCATGCCAGTCCACGTGGTCTTCGGCCAAATTCAGGACCACCGAGGCGACCGGCGAGATGCTGTGCGTGTAGTGCAGCTGGAAACTGGAGAGCTCGACGGCGAACACGTCGTAGTCCACCGGTTCGCGCACCGCATCGAGGATCGGGGTGCCGACATTGCCGACGGCGACGGCTTTCAGCCCCTCGGCACGCAGGATCGCTTCGGTCATGCCCACGGTGGTGGTCTTGCCGTTAGTGCCGGTGATGGCCAGCCACTGTGGCGCTGTGTGGCCGGCACGGTTCTGCACGCGCCATGCCAATTCGATATCGCTCCAGATCTCGATGCCTTTGGACTCTGCTTCCGCGATGACCGGGTTGCGGGGGTTCCAGCCAGGGGAAACCATCACCAGCTGGGCCTGCTGGCCATCGACCAGCGGCAGGCACTGGACGTTGGCGGTGCCGAGCAGCACCTCGTGGGCGCCGACGATCTTCAGGGTCTCGGCGCGCTGCTGGTTCATCTGGTCATCGCGGCCATCGATCACGGTGACGATGGCGCCGAGTTCGATGAGGGTGTCGGCTGCCGAGAATCCGGAGAGCCCCAATCCTGCGACGACAACTCGCAGGCCTTTCCAATCAGCATCCCAGCTGTTCAGCGAGTCTAGTGATTTGCCAGCGTTTGCGCTCACAGTGCGACAACCCATTCAGAGTAGAAGAGACCCAGGCCCGCGGCCACGAACAGGCCGGCAAGGATCCAGAATCGGATAACGACGTTTTCCTCGGACCAGCCCGAGAGCTCGAAGTGGTGCTGCAGCGGTGCCATCTTGAACACGCGCTTGCCGCCCGAGATCTTGAAGTAGCCCACCTGGATGATGACCGACAGTGAGATGATCACGAACAGGCCGGCGATGACTACGAGCAGCAGCTGGGTGCGCGAGAGGATCGCGAAGGCTGCCACGGCACCGCCAATGGCCAGCGAGCCGGTGTCGCCCATGAAGATCTTTGCCGGCTTGGCATTGAACCAGAGGAAGGCGATCAGCGCACCGGAGAGCGTGGCTCCCAGCAGCGCGAGGTCCTGCGGGTCGCGCACCGAGTAGCAGACATTCAGCGAGTCGATGTTGCTGCAGGCCTGATTCTGCTGCCAGATGCCCATCAGTGTGTACGCGCCGAAGACCATGATCGAGGCACCGGTAGCCAGCCCGTCCAGGCCGTCGGTGAGGTTCACGCCATTGGTGGCACCGGTAACAATGAAGTTCGCCCAGAGCACGAACAGCACCATGCCCAGCAGCGGCCCGGCAAATGCCAGGTCGATGTTTGTGTCGCGCAGGAAGGAAATAGCGGTGGAGCCGGGGGTCAGGCCCTGCTCGTTCGGGAACTGCAAGGCCAGCACTGCGAAGCTGATGCCGAAGAAAGCCTGCAGGACGATCTTCTGCCAGGCGCGCAGGCCCAATGACCGCTTCTTGAAGATCTTGATGAAGTCATCGAGGAAGCCGACCAGGCCCATGCCGCCGAAGAGCATCAGCACCAGCAGGCCGCTGGCGGTGACTCCCGACGATGTGCGCCCCATCAGCGAAAGGATGCCATGGGTGGCGAAGTACGCCACGAACACGGCCAGCACGAAGACCACCCCGCCCATGGTGGGGGTGCCGGACTTGATGGAGTGCGAGTTCGGCCCGTCATCGCGGACGACCTGGCCGTACTGCTTCTTGGTGAGCAGGCGGATGTACAGCGGCATGACCACCATGGTCAGCACGAGGGCAATGCCTGCCCCCAGGATCAATGCGATCATGCGTTATCGCCTTCCTTCGCGAATGCTGCGATCTCGTCGCCGAGGAAACGCAGGCCTGCCCCATTGGACGATTTGAACAGCGCGATATCACCCGGCTGCAGCTGTTCCTGCAGCAGTGCGCGGGCTTCATCCACGTCTTCCACGTAGAAGGCCTCGTCGCCCCAGCTGCCTTCGAGCACAGCAGAGTTGTAGGCGGGCTTGGCCCCGCGGCCTACCACTACAAGTTTCTTGATGTTCATGCGAACTGCCATGCGGCCCAGCAGGTCGTGCTGGTGGATGCTGTCATCACCCAGTTCCAGCATTTCGCCCAGCACCGCCCAGGTGCGCCGGCCTGGTGCGCCGTCGGCGCCCAGGCCCAATTCGGCCAGGGTCACCAGCGCGGCACGCATTGATTCAGGGTTCGCGTTGTAGGCGTCATTGATGATGCTCACACCGTCAGGACGCTCGATGCGTTCCATCCGCCAGCGGCTGCCAGCGGCTCGGCCTTCAAGGGCGGCGGCGATCAGCTCCGGGGCAATATCCAGCGCCAGTGCTGCGTTCGCCGCGGCGAGGATGTTGGTGACGTGATGGCGGCCCAGAAGGCCCGAGGTGATCCGCTTGCTGAAGCCGCCGGGGAACTGGAGGGTGAGCTCTGGCTGCCCGTGCTTGTTCACGGCAACGTCGGTGGCCCAGACTCCAGCGTTCTCCGGCTTGCTGTTTCCGGTGCCGAAGAAGCGCACTGCTCCCCCGGAACGCGAATCCATGCGGGCCACGCGAGGGTCTTCGGCGTTCAGTATGGCGATGCCATCGGCGTCCAGTGCCTCTACCAGCTCGCCCTTGGCCTTCTCGATGTTCTCCACCCCGCCGAATTCGCCGGCGTGCGCGGTGCCGACGCACAATACGACGCCGACCTGGGGATGCACCATATCGGTGAGGTAGGTCAGGTGGCCGATGCCGGTAGCACCCATCTCGATTACCAAATACTTGGTCTCTTCGGTGGCGTTGAAGACCGTCAGCGGTACGCCGACTTCGCCGTTGTAGGAGCCGATGGGCGACACGGTCGGCGCCACCTGCGACAAGATGCCTGCGAGCAGGTCCTTGGTGGTGGTCTTGCCGGCCGAGCCGGTGATTCCCACGACCTTGGCGTCGTTCTTTTCCTTGAGATGCGCAACGATGCGGGCGGCGATTTTGCCCATCGCTTCCACCGCATCGTGAACGATGACCGCCGGGTGCTCCCTGCGGTCTTCGTCATAGGTCACGCGTTCGGCTAGGGCCAGCACGGCGCCGGCGGCGCGTGCACGGTCGATAAAGGCGTGCCCGTCGGAGAATTCTCCGGGCTTGGCAACAAATAAGGCACCCGGGACGACTTCGCGTGAGTCAGTGGTCACGGAAGTGATCACCGTGTCGGGGGCGGCTGTGGCAGTCGCTTTTCCTCCGGTGATGTCCAGCAGGTCGGTCAGAGACAGTTCAATCATGGCAATAAGGACTTTACACTTGAGCGGTGGCGATAGTGGTCTTGTACGTTCTAGGATTTGGTCACAAATCCATGAAGATTCAGCGCGTTCGCCAGTTCCACCCGGTCATCCAGTTCCACGTCGATTCCCGCGACGTCTTGGCTGACTTCATGTCCGCGCCCGGCCACCAGGATCGCATCGTTGGCACCGGCCAAACTCACAGCGAACTCTACGGCTTTGGCGCGTGGCGCGATGTTGAACACCTGCACCTGCGGACGTTCGGAATCGAGCACTTGCTGTGCGCCGGAGGCAACCTGGTCGCGGATCGGCGCCGGGTCTTCGCCATGGGGATCGTCGTCGGTGACAATCACGATGTCCGCATGACGGGCCGCTACCGCTCCCATATCCGGGCGCTTGGTCTTATCGCGTTCTCCGGTGGCGCCGAAGACAACGATGCGACGGCCCTGCTCCCCCGGGCGGATGGAATCCAAGGCCTTGGCCAGGGCATCTGAATTGTGGGCAAAGTCGACAACGGCCACCGGTGACTCGCCTACGACCTGCATGCGTCCGGGAACGGCGACCGATAGCGGGTCCTTGGAATCCAGGGCACGCTGCAAGGCGTCGAGGTCTGCGCCGCCAGCGAGCACCATCAGGGCCGCTAGGGCGCCGTTGGCGACGTTGAACATGCCTGGCAGCAGCGTACGGGTCCGCAGCTGGCGCCCGTCGCGGTGGACCAGGGTGAAGCTGTGGCCCAGGCCGCAGTGCTCCAGCTCGGTGACCCGCCAGTGGGCCGTGGCATGATCGCCATCAAGGCTCAGTGTTTCGGTGGGCACCAGGGCGCGATCGGCCAGACGCTGGCCGTATTCGTCATCCACCATGACCACGGCGCGATCGGAGCGTTCGGCGGTGAACAGTTCGGCCTTGGTTTCGAAGTACTCGTCCATCGTGCCGTGCAGGTCCAAGTGATCCTGCGTCAAGTTGGTGTATCCGGACACGGCGAAGCGCAGCGCATCGACCCGTCCATAGCTCAACGAGTGGCTGGAGACCTCCATGGCCACCGAAGCCACTTCCTGCTGGGCCATGCGCGAGAGCACCCCATGCAGCTGGGTGGATTCCGGGGTGGTCAGCACGCTGGGGATGATCTGCCCGCGCGCGGACATCTCGATGGTGCCGATCAAGCCGGTTTCTTCGCCCAGGGCATCCAGGATTGCGCGGATCATGAAGGTGGTGGTCGTCTTGCCGTTGGTGCCGGTCACGGCGAACAGCTTCGGGCAGCGCTGGTCCGTTCCGTAGACGGCTTGCGCGATCACTGCGGCGGATTTGCGGACGTCGGCCACGACTGCCACCGGGATGGCGAGATCGTCGCCGAGGAATTCGAGTCCGGCGGTATCGGTGATCATCGCCACTGCGCCGTTGCCGATTGCGGTGTCCACGAATTCGGCTCCGTGGCGCTTGGCGCCGGAGATGCCCAGGAAGACGTCTCCTTGCTGGACGATCTGCGGGTTGAGGCTGACTCCGAGGATTTGCGGAGCGGCATTGAGCAATGCTCCAGTTCGCACCGCACCTGCTGTTCCGCAGAGCTGGTCGAAGCCAATGCCGGCGGTGCTGTCCGGGCGCAGGTACCGTTCTAGCTCACGCGGAGTGTCGGGGTTCTGGACTACCAAGATTTCTTCTGATCCTCACCTACAAAGACGTCGTACGCCTCTGATTTAGTCGTGCTCGGTGGCACATTGAATGTATTGAGAGTATGGCTCATGACATCGGTAAACGTGTCCGCTACCGAGAAGTCTTTCCAGTTGCCCTTTGGCCGGTACATTGTTGCCACGACCACGAACTGCGGATCCTCCAATGGGGCAACGCCCGCAAAGGAATAAGTATATCCGTCATAGCCCTTGGCGCTTGCCGCCTGGCCGGTACCGGTCTTGCCGCCCACTCGGTACCCGGGAATGCGCTCCTTGTAACCGGTACCGTGGTCCACGACCGATTCCATGAGCTTGAGCATTTCCTCAGCGGTGCTCTTCTTGACCACGCGCTTCTCTTCAGGCGCCGGAATCTTGGTGATCGAACCATCTTCGTTCCGGTAGCCCTCGATCAGGCTAGGTGAAAGCCGAACGCCTTCGTTGGCCAAGGTCTGGAATATCGAGGCGGTGTGCAGCACGGTCTGCGAATAGCCCTGGCCGAACATGGTGGTGTACTGCTGGCGCCGGTCCCAGTTCTCGGGATGGGCGAGCTGGCCGGCGCTGGCGCCGTTGAGCCCTACGCGGATGGGCGAACCCAATCCGAAAGCACGCATGTAGTCGTAGCGGGTCTGCTTGCTCATCGTGTTGCCGACCATCACGGTACCGGTGTTGTAGGAGCGGGCAAAGATGCCCGAAACGGTCATGTCGTACGTCGGGTGTTCCAAGGAGTCGTTGATGGTTTCCTTGGTGAACGTCTTCTTATTCGGCACGCGCATCTCGGTCAGCGGATCCACGCCGCCCTGGTCAATAGCGGCAGCGAAGATCGGGGCCTTGCCGGTGGAACCCGGTTCGAAGGCACGGGTTATGGAGGTGGACCGGCGGAATTCGGGCTTGGTGGCGACTGGATCATTCGGATCCAATTCCGCGGAGTCGCCGATGGCTAGGATCTTGCCGGTGTCGACTTCCATGACCACCACGGAAACCCATTCGGCATTGAATTCGGCCTGCTTCTTTTCCGCTGCGCGCTGGGCAACGTAGTTGATGTCCGAGTCGATGGTGAGGATGACATCCTGCCCATCGACGGCCGGTGTTTCTTCCACCTCGGTGACAGGAATGCGCACGCCATCGGCGCTGATCTCGTATTTGCGGCTGCCTGCCTTGCCGGCGAGGTATTCTTCCTGACTCAATTCCAGGCCTTCGGCACCGACCACGGATGTCTGGTCTTCGGAATTGCGCACGAAGCCCAGCAATGGCCCGGCGATCACCCCTTGCGGGTATTGGCGTTCGCTGCGCAGCAAAGAGGCAAGTCGGGGAATGCCAATTTCAAGGACTTCGTTGCGCACTTCCGGGGTCACGCTCTTGGCCAGCACGACGTAGCCCTTCGGCTCGGCGTCCCCCTGCGGACGCACCTTCTTGGCCAGTTCCTCGCGGTCCTGGTCCAGGGTTTCGGCTAGTTCATCAATGGCCTGGTCCCACGTAATGCGTTCCTGGCCGTTGGTGCCGTCCCGCTTGGCGCGGCGAATGGTCTCGCCCTGCTTGCGCTGGTCGATGACCAGATCGTAGCGGTCCACGGAGACAGCTAGCGTCGTGCCATTGCGGTCTTCAATGGATCCGCGATTGGGCGCAATGTTTTCTACGCGTTCGCGATTCTCTTGCGCGGCGTTGGCAATGGTTGCCGAGTTGATGCCCTGGACCCAGACAAGCCGCCCGAGGATCACCAGCAGCAAAACCACGGAGAGGATCAGCACTAAGCGCATTCGCTTTTTTGCAGTATCGATTGCGGTCGAGCTCACAAAAGAACCTAACTTTCCCTCAGCGCGGTTTTCCAGCAGCGGCAGCCACCTGTATCTAGCTTAGAAAGAGCTGGCTACTCTGCTGGGGATTTGATGCTTGGTGCAGGGATCGTGCCCCCATTTAGCTCAGTGTCCTTGAACACTGGGCGGCCGTCCTTGTCGATTTCACGTTCGGTTTTCTCGGCCTTCACCTCAGGTTCCTTGGAACCATCAGTGGTTCCTGATTCCTTCTGTGAATCTGCTGAGGCTTTACCCACAGAGGTCTTCGGCGTGTTTGATGCGTTGGCTTCGGTTTTGCTTTCGCCCTTGCGGATGCTGTCGCCTGGCAGCGGAATAGTTCCATATTCCTGCTTGCTGTTCTTGGCCTTGACGGCCTTCTCAGCCTCCTGGGTAACCTTGCCCTCAGAGAGGCTGATCAACCCTGGAGCGCCTGGCGAAACCAAGCCGAGGTCCTTTGCCTTTGCGGCCAGCGCCTGCGGGGCTGCCAAGGACTGGGCTTCCTTCAACAGGGCCTGATTCTCTTGGGAGAGTGCGCGTTCCTGCGATCGCAAGTTCACAATGTCGTACTGCCGCTGAGCTACCGAAGTATTGAGCAGCACCAGCGTGACGATCACGCTGAAGGCCAAGAAGATCAGCACCGCAGACATGGTGAACATGGAGCGCTTGTTGGTCTCGTTCATTTTGGGAACCAGCGAAAGCGTTACGCGCTGGCGCGAATCCCCTTTAGGCAGGTTGCTAGCTGGGACGGGCTCGGGTCGCATTGCACGCGCAGTGTTACCGTCGACAACCGGCTGGCTGTTCACGGCTGCGGTCTTCTGCACGCGGCGCTGGGCTCGTTGGCTCATGCTAGCTCCTCTTCAACACTCGTTCCACAGCACGCAGGCGGGCTGAGGCTGCACGTGAATTTTCTGCTATTTCGTGATCGCTTGGCTTCTCGGTGCCCTTGGTGAGCACCTTGTATTCAGCTTTGTGTTCATCCAGTTCCACCGGGAACCCCGGAGGAGCCGACGAGGTTGATCCTTGGACGAAGTGCCGTTTGGTGATCTTGTCTTCCAAAGAGTGATAACTCATGACGACAACGCGTCCGCCTACGTTCAAGGCCCCCATTGCAGCCGGGATGGCGCGTTCCAGGACGTCAAGTTCCTCATTCACCGCAATACGCAAGGCTTGGAACGTTCGCTTGGCAGGGTGGCCATGGTTTCGGGCGGCCGCAGCCGGCACGACGCTGCGGATCACGTCAACGAGTTCAGCGGTGCTGGTGATGCGGGTCTTGGCACGCGCCTCGACGATTGCCGTCGAGATGCGGCCGGCAAACTTCTCTTCGCCCCACTGCCGGATAATTCGAAGCAGTTCGTCGCGTTCCAAGTCGTTGACGAGGTCCTCGGCAGTTGGACCGACCGACGTGTCCATGCGCATATCCAGCGGAGCATCATAGGAATAGGCGAAACCGCGTTCGCGTTCGTCGAGCTGCAGCGAGGATACGCCGAGGTCAAACAAAACGCCGTCAACGCCAGGGAATCCCAGGTCTTCCACGACATCCGCAATTTCGTCGTACACGGCGTGCACGAGGTCGATCCGGTCTTGGAACGGAACGAGTCGAGCACCCGCAAGTTCGTGCGCCTGCTCGTCGCGGTCTAGACCGATCAGGTGCAAATTATCGAACCGTCGCAAAATGGCTTCGGAATGCCCGCCCATGCCGAGGGTGCAGTCAACCACAATTGCCCGACGGCCTTCAGCATTGGCTCGCTCAATACCTGGAGCTAGCAAATTAACACATCGGTCCAGAAGTACTGGAACGTGGCGTTCGGATGCTGGTCGTTGGGAATCCTGATTTGGCACTGCGCCCCCTTTCGCTTTCGATCTGCTGTTGAGATCAGATCCCCCTCCAACCAAGTGGCGATCCAATCTTCTGGCTCCGGGGAAGTGAAGCCAGACGATTTTCTACCCCATGGTGGCTGGAGATCTCATCCCAACAAACAGTGTGTCTTGTCGGCCTAGCGCCCGAGGGCCTAGTCTTCGTCGGTATCGGAGAACACGTCTTCTTGTTCGTCCAAGTACTGCTGCCACGCAGTTGAATCCCAGATTTCAATACGGTTACCCGCACCGATAACTGTGACCTCCCGATCCAGACCTCCGTAAGTGCGCAGCACTTGCGGAATAGTTACGCGCCCCTGCTTATCTGGAACTTCATCCGAGGCCCCTGAGAGAAACACACGTGCGTAGTCGCGTGCTCGCCGAGAGGTCAAGGAAGCCTGCGCCAGTTGCTCGTGCTGCTTCTCAAACTCCCGCTGGCTGAAAACGTAAATGCAACGCTCTTGGCCACGGGTGAGAACCAGCCCGTAGGACAGCTCATCCCGATATTTAGCTGGAAGAATCAACCGGCCTTTTTCATCGAGACGCGGTGTGTAGGTTCCTAAGAACATGCACACCACCTTTCGCGTGAAGTGGCCGGAAGCCCCATTCTCCTCTACTTGCCTCCACTTTACTCCACAACCCTCCACTGTCAATGCAATTTCAGTTGTTTCGCGAGGGTATGGACTTAAGAAACAGCTGAATCTAGCGGGTGCTCAGCCTATGCTCAGGTGGAGGGAATTGGATCAGCAGTCGGCCCGGTCAAGCATCATTCAGAAATTTGACGCACAGAATCCCCGGAATATAGCTAATTTCAGGCGCTGTGGTGGAAAGTGGAGGAGCCCGGGGAGGAAAGTGGAGGCTGGCTCGGCCAACCAGGTGGAACCAAACCTTGGAATCTGCATAGAATGCAAGATCACTAGAAAGAGGTGCGTTCCCCCGACGCTGGCATGCCGAGTATCCAGGGCAGCCATTCTCGGCACTAAGCCAAATCTCTCTCCTCGCGGCATCTGGCGCACAGGGGCTGCAGCGGCGCAAGGAGCACAGCTTAAACGAAAAAGAGGTGCAACCCTTAGGGTCACACCTCAATATCTATTGCTGATCAGCTATCGGACTGATCACGTTTCCGCTGGTTCCATTTTTCCTCCAGGCCGGAAAGGAACTGCGAATTATTCTTGCTGGCCGATTTTGCGCCCGCTCCCTTGGAAGGACCGATTTTTCCGGTAGCCGTTTTTGTCAAGGCGAGCAGTACACCTCCGAACATCACGGCGAAACCGAGGACGCCAACGATGATGATGTGCTGGGATATTCCAAAAATGAGCCCCGCAAGGCCGGCGATTACCAGCAAGATGCCCAAAACAATATTGCGGGTCGACAGGCGCCCTGTGCCCGATGGGCCCTTCATGCTGGAAGCGAAGCGACGGTCTTCATGCAGCTGCTTTTCCAACTGCTCCAACAAACGCTGCTCGTGCTCCGATAGCGGCATCGTCTTCTCCTTAAAAAGGCAAACCTGACGGTCGTCCACCGTCTCCAAGTTCAACGTCGCGCCAATGGGAAAAGTTCCCCGGATTCGATTGAACTTACTTCAAGGATAGACTCTTTTGCACTCGCCCTGCTAGTTGTTCTTCACCACTGTCCAGATATCCATACGATCTACACAGAATGCGTTTATTCCTTGGGTCGCAGAAAACGAGCCGGGGTCACAATGGACTGCGGAAATTTCTGTCCGATCTGGTCAGCGATCCGTTCTGCTTCTCGCGCTTTCTCTTCACGCGGGTCCAAGCTGAATTGCAGACCCAACTCATAATCTTGCAATCTTTCAGCTCTCACTCCGATCAACCGGACTGGTTGGGCCAAGGGAGTCAATTTCCGCAACAGTGCCAGCGCGGACTCGCTAATTTTCGTAGATGAATCTGTAGCGGCAGCAAGAGCCTTCGAACGCGTAATTCCAGAGAAGTCCTTGTACTTGATCTTGATCCCAACACCGTTGGCTGATTTGCCGTGCTGCCGCAGCCGCTGACCGACCCTATGGCTTAGCCGCAATAGCTCACCCTCAAGCACCTGCGACTCCGTGATGTCAACCGCGAACGTGTGTTCAGAGGAGATGCTTTTTTCATCCCTGCTAACTTCCACCGGACGGTTGTCTATCCCCCGCGAGAGTAGGCGCAGGGCCCGGCCATGCTCCCCCAGCCGGCTGATCAATCGCGCTTCCGGCTCGGTAGCAAGCTGCCCAACGGTCTCAATTCCCAAGGCATGGAGCTGGTCGGCGGTACGTTTTCCCACGCCCCACATTTTTGACACCGGCAATTCGTGCAGGAATTCTTCGGTTCTCTCGGGGGCAATTACAGCCAATCCGTCTGGCTTGGCGTAGGTCGAGGCCAGTTTCGCAACGAATTTGTTCCTTGCGATGCCCACGCTTGCTGTCAGGCCCATTTCCGCGCGTATGTATTCGCGGATTTTCTGGGCAATTTGCACCGGACCGCCAAGCATGCGCATGCTTCCCGTAACGTCCAGGAATGCTTCGTCAACACTGACTTGCTCAACGAGGGGAGTCAACGTGTGGAAGTAGGCCATGATCTGCGCTGAGGCTTCCGAGTACTTGCGATGGCTTGGCTCGATCACAGTAGCTTCCGGCATCAGCGGGATCGCCTGGCTCATCGGCATCGCCGAATGGATCCCGCGGGCGCGGCAGTCATAAGAGGCAGAGAGCACGACACTGCGTCCTGAAGGATGCCCCACAATGACTGGCTTGCCCACCAGGTCAGGGCGGTCACGCAGTTCCACGGAAACGAAAAAGGCATCCATATCGACATGCAGGATCGCTCGCTCCGTCATTCCAACCCTCTCCCTTTCTTCTGGCCACACCGTCAGCGTACTCGAATGTATATTCGAGTTTAGCCCACGAGCTGAATCCAGCAGTGCCTTCTTTGCCAGACGTGAATCACCGGTAGAGTTGTTGCTAACCACCAGTTGCTTACCCGTAGAAATGATTTTGCATGTCGATGCCTGATTCCGTGCCGGCCCTCAGCAGTGAAGCCCAGGGCTTGAGCCGCAGCTACACCTCTGATGTTGCTCAACTACTGGAGGAGTTTCTGGCTGCGAAAAGCGATGAAGTTGGTCAAATCACCAGCAGCGCCATCGAAATCGTCAATGCAATCACCTCGCTGACCCGTGGCGGCAAGCGTCTCCGTGCGCTGTTCGCTTTCTGGGGCTACCTTGGCGCCGGCGGACAACCTGAAGATCGCGACATTGTTCGCCTCGGGGCCGCTTTGGAGCTCTTCCAGGGTGCAGCGCTTATCCACGATGACATCATTGACAACTCGGATACCCGACGCGGCCAGCCGAGCGTCCATAAGCGATTCGAGGCCCAGCACCTGCAGCTTGGACTATCGGGGAGCGCTTCGAGCTACGGCACGGCCAGCGCAATCCTTGCCGGTGACCTATGCCTGTCACTAAGCGAGGAAGTTTTCTCGGGCATTACGTCCCTCACCCCTCGGGCGCGAACCATCTTCAATCAAATGCGCACCCAAGTTATGGCCGGTCAATATCTCGATGTTCTCGAAGAGTCTGCAGGTCCTGCCTACGATCCGAAGGAAGCGGTCAAACGCGCTCGCACCATCGTGCGCTTCAAGTCAGCGAAATACTCCACCGAAAACCCGTTCTTGCTTGGCGGCGCGTTGGCAGGGGCCAGTGAAGTGCTTTTGAATCACTACTCTGAATTCGCGCTTCCACTGGGCGAGGCGTTTCAGCTGCGTGACGATGTCCTGGGCGTGTTTGGCGATCCAGAAATCACCGGCAAACCGACCGGCGGCGATCTGCTGGAAGGCAAGCGGACTGAGTTGATTGCCCATGCACTGCTGCTTTCAACTCCTGGCGATCAGGACTTCATTCAGGGGCGTCTCGGCGCAGCGGATCTCTCTCAAGAGGAAGTTGCACGGCTCAGCAATATTCTGCGTGATAGCGGCGCTTTGGCGGCAACGGAGCAGAGCATTAGCGAATTGACTACCCAATCAGATCTCGCGCTCGAAGCATTGCAGGTCTCCCCCTTGGCCCTGGCGGGAATGCAACAGCTTAGCGACGCCGTGACAAAGAGAAGTAAATAGCGAAACGTTACTAAAACTAAACAAAAGGTCTCAACCACGTATCCGTCAGGATGATGGTTGAGACCTTTTGATTATGCTGGGCTTCTTTCGGGCCTACCAGCCCAGTGCCTGCGCCCTGCGGCGGATCTCGGTTTTTCGCCCCGTACGCAAAGCATTCATTGGCGTGCCAGGCAGCGTCTCATCCTCGGTGAACAGCCATACGATGGCTTCTTCATCCGAGAAGCCGGAATCCGACAGTACCGAGAAGGTGCCTTTCAGGCTTTCAACCACGATGCCATCTTGGAGAAAATCTGCAGGGATCGAACGGACATTGCGTTCGCCGATTCGCAACGAAACAATGGCACGCTCATCCAGCAGGCGGTGCACACGGCGAATGTCTACTTCTAATTCTTCAGCCACATCGGGCAGGGTCAGCCACTGGCCGACGAGTTCTACGGTTTCCTTCACCTCTCAAGGTTCCCACAAATTCCTGATTCGCGCAGAAATTTGGATGAAACCCACCTCAGCAGTTCCTATCAGTCACAGTAGTAGTGTAAATTTTCTTGTATCACTTTGATAACAATTGCATCACAGACAACATGAGGAACGATTTCCCTTTGTTACCTGCGGAGCAAAGCCCGTTATTTTCACCGTATAAATGAGGATTGACTCCATGCCCCACGAATCCAAACATGCTTCCAAGCATGCGTTAGGCGTTGTAGCAGGCGCGGCCATTCCCGCTGCGGTCATCGGTAGTCTCGCCTTGGCTCCAGCAGCGCAGGCAGCACCGACGATTATTCCTAACACCTCAGGAAGCTTTGCCAAGGCGGTGACTCCAGAGACCATCAAGGTTGCTGAGGACCAGATAAAAGCCCACCTGATCGCTTCGCGCGTATCTACGTTGGGCTTGCCAGCCAAACGAGATGTTTCTGAGATCAAGATTCCAGCAGGCGCATCCCTGTGGAGTATCGCTCGGGAATACGACACCACGGTATCCGAGCTGAAGAAGCTCAATAACCTCAAGAACGATTCGATCATTGCCGGCAAGACGCTCAAGGTCTCCGGTCACGCTTCAAAGAGCAGCTCCAAGGGCAAGTCTTCAAGCTCTTCGTCATCGGCGTCCACCTACACGGTTAAGAATGGCGATACGCTCAGCGGCATTGCTAGCAAGCACAATATGAGCTTGTCGGACCTGCTAGACAAGAACGACATCTCGGCAAGCAAGGTGATCTTCCCCGGCGACAAGCTGAAGGTCAAGGGTTCGGCATCGAGCTCCAGCGGTGCAACCCATGCGAAGAAGTCTTCGTCCTCTGGTTCTTCGACTTACACCGTGAAGAGCGGTGACACCCTCGGAAGCATCGCCATCAAGCACAACATGAGCTTGTCGTCGCTCCTGAGCAAGAACGACATCTCGGCAAGCAAGGTGATCTTCCCCGGCGACAAGATCAAGGTCAAGGGTTCGTCCTCCTCCGGCTCGTCTCCGAAGTCGTCCCAGAAGAAGTCCTCCTCGTCTGCTTCTTCGAGCTACACCGTCAAGTCCGGCGATACCCTCAGCGGCATCGCCACTAAGCACGGCATGAGTCTGTCCGATCTGCTGAAGATCAATGACATTTCAGCCAGCAAGCCGATCTTCCCAGGCGCCAAGATCAAGGTATCCGGCGGTTCGTCGTCAAGCTCCACACCGAAGAGCAACGCTGCGCCTAAAGCAAAGAGCTCGACCTACACGGTCAAGTCCGGCGATACCCTCAGTGGCATCGCGACCAGCCACGGTATGAAGCTGGCTGCGCTGCTTGATCTGAACCCGGAGTTCAGCGCGAGCTCGCCTCTGAAGATCGGCGCCAAGCTGAAGGTATCGGGCTCGTCGGTTGCGCCGTCTGGCGAGGTCAAGAAGCAGAAGATCGGCAATACCTTTGCTGGTCGCACCTATCCAGACCACGTTGTGAGCAACGCGAACTCGAACAAGGATTACCTTGACTCGATCGATGTGCCGAGTCGCGGCGAGATGCAGGCCCTGATCCGTTCCACTGCACAGAGCATGGGCGTTGACCCTGCACTGGCATTGGCACACGCATACCAGGAGTCTGGCTTCAACATGCGCGCGGTATCCCCTGCAAACGCCGTTGGCGCCATGCAGGTGCTGCCAAGCACTGGTGACTGGATCGCATCGGTCATTGGCCAGGACCTGAATGTCCTGAACCCTCGCGACAACGTCGTTGCTGGCGTCGCAGTTATTGCCTACAACTTGGACAACACCGACAACCTGGACGATGCAATCGCATCGTACTACCAGGGGTTGGCTGGCGTTCGCAACAACGGCATGTACGAAGACACCAAGCATTATGTAGCCAGCGTCAAGGCTCACATGAAGAACTACCGCTAAAAAGACACAGAAGAGGCGGACCAAGCACGTAGAGTGCTTGGTCCGCCTCTTCGTATTGCGGCTAGATCCGGTCTTTAGGCTGTACGCCGGTCAAGATCCAGCGGCATGTCGATCACCACTTTGGTGCCGCCTTTCTCGCCCTGCAGCCAACGGATTTCACCCGATAGCTCGCTAGTCACCAGGGTTCGCACAATCTGCAGCCCAAGACCCTCGCGGCGCGGTTCCTCCGGCAAGCCATGGCCGTCATCCTCAATGACAACACGCAGCCAATCTTTGCGATCGGCACCCTTGTATCGTTCTGCGACCAGGGCAACCTCGCCATCACGATGCGCCAATCCATGTTCCACCGCGTTGGTCACCAACTCGTTGATCACCAGCGATAACGGTGTTGCCAAATCAGCGTCAAGCATGCCAAAATCGCCTTCACGGCGGGTAGAGACCCTTTGTTCCGGAGAAGCAATTTCCACGATCAATCGGAACTGGCGATCCATCAGATCATCGAATTTCACGGTTTCGTTCAGGCCCTTGGACAGGAAGTCATGGACCGAAGCAATAGTGGAGACCCGGCGCATGGCCTGCTCCAGCCCCTGCTTGCCGTCCTCCGAGCTCATCCGGCGAGATTGCATGCGCAACAGCGCCGCGACAGTCTGCAAGTTGTTCTTCACACGATGGTGGATTTCACGGATTGTCGCGTCTTTTGTAACCAGTTCCTTTTCGCGGCGGCGCAGTTCAGACACATCGCGGCAGAGCACTAGAGCACCCCAGCGCTTTGATTCGTTGCGAAGCGGGATGGCGCGCAGCGAAAGCGTGACTCCGCGGTGTTCCACCTCGGTACGCCATGGCATCTTGCCCTGGAGAACCAGTGGAAGAGTTTCATCGACGACGCGTCGGTCGCTGACCAGCGCCATCGTCAGGTCAGCCAGCGGCTGGCCTTGCAGTACGTCGGCTGCGCCTAGACGGCGGAAAGCTGAAACAGCGTTGGGGCTGGCGAATTCGACGGCGCCATCAACACCGAGACGGATGAAGCCATCGCCGACGCGTGGCGCTCCTCGGCGCGATCCCGTGGGGCTGGCGAAGTCAGGCCACAGTCCTTGGGTGCCCATCTGCAACAGGTCATCCGCGCTTTGCCGGTAGACCAATTCCAGGTTGCTGGGCGTGCGGGACTGGTTGGGGTCGAAGTGGGAGGTGATCACCGCAACCGGGCGGTTCTGGCGCACCAGCGGAATCGCCTGCACAGTAGTCAAGCCCATGATGATCTCTTTGCCGGCCTGTTCCGCAGAGCGTTGCACTTCTTTGGTTTCCCAGGCGTGGTCAACCATGATGCGCAGGTCCTTGCGGATGCGTTCGCCCACGAAGTCGCTATGGAACGCGGTATGCGAGGTAGAAGGACGCACGTGTGCCAGGGCCGTGTAGGAGCCGTCCCCGGTGGGGAACCAGAGCACAAGGTCTGCGAATGCGAGATCCGAGACCAGCTGCCAGTCCCCCACCAGAAGATGGAGCCAATCCTCATCACCCGGTGCAAGTGCGGCACGTTGACGTAGTTCTTCGGTGATGAGGGCCATTAGCGGTGTTTACCTTCGGACGATGGAACGCAAGAGGCGAAGCGCCACGGAAAGCGAGGCCATGTCGTCTCGTTCCAGGCTGTTCACTTCCGCGAACATAGTCTTCGCACGATCAAGGTTAGCCGCGTTTGCTTCTTCCCACGCAGCAACACGCTCTGCCGGGTCCGCAATATCACCGTGGGCATCCAGGATGTTGGCGGTCAGGTCGATGATCGTGGTGTACAGATCATCGCGCATTGCTGCACGGGCCAACGCCTGCCAACGATCCGAACGAGGAAGGTTGGTGATGCGGTTCAGCAGGCTGTCCACGCCGAACAGGTCGTAAAGCACGTAGTAGGTTTCTGCGACCTTGACCGGAGCGGTTCCGGTGCGGTGCACATACTCTGCCACATCCAGCAGCGCGTAGGATTCGAACTGTGTCGCCCACATGCTGGCACGGCGCTCCGGGATCCCCTGGGCCATGGCCTCTTCGCGCCATTCCTGGAAACGCTGCAGATCGTTGCCGCGGACCAGGGTTGGCAGTACCTCGCGCAGTTCGGTCACGGTCGCTTCGTAGCGATTGACCGCTTCAGTGACCAGCAGCTGCTGGTCGACGCGGTTGATGAACCAGCGCGTGGCACGATCCAGCAGTCGACGCATGTCGTGGTGCTGGCGTCCCCAATGTTCCAGATCGGTTCCGGCCGGCTGTGCATTGATTGCATCGAACTGGCGGTCGAAGCCATAGATCTCACGCAGGGCGCAGAAGACCTTGGCAATCTGGACTTCGCTGGCACTGGTTTCTTCCATTGCCCTGAAGACGTAAGTGATGCCGCCCATGTTCACGATATCGTTGGCAATCACCGTCGCAATGATCTCACGGCGCAATGGGTGGCTTTCGAGCTGATCCCCGAAACGCTCCACCAGCTTCGTTGGGAAGTAGCGGCGCAGCGTCTGGTAGAAGTACGCATCATCGGCCAGATCGGATTCGGCCAGCGCGTTCGCCAGCTGGATCTTCGCGTAGGCGGCAAGCACCGACAGCTCTGGGGTGGTCATCGCGTCGCCAGCGGCACGGCGTTCTGCCAGCTCTTCCGCGTTCGGCAGGAACTCCAAGCCGCGGTTCAAGTCAGCATGGGCTTCCAACCACTGCATCAAGCGCTCATAGGCAGGAGTCCAGGTCAATGCCGCGTGCTTTTCATTCAACAGCAACACGTTCTGCTCGAAGTTGGTCTTCAGCACCAGGTCACCGATGTTATCGGTCATCGACAGCAGGAACTCGGTGCGCTCGGCCTCGAAGAGGTTTCCGGCCTTGATCTGGCGGTCCACGAAAATCTTGATGTTGACTTCGCGGTCGGAGGTGTCGACGCCAGCGGAGTTGTCGATGGCATCGGTATTCAGCAGGACGCCGTTGCGTGCTGCCTCGATGCGGCCCAGCTGGGTCATGCCCAGGTTGCCGCCTTCGCCAACTACCTTCACGCGCAGATCTGCGCCGTTGACGCGGATGGCGTCGTTGGCACGGTCTCCGACCTGGCCGTGGGTTTCGGCCGCCGATTTCACGTAGGTGCCGATGCCGCCGTTGTACAGCAGGTCCACTGGCGCAGAGAGGATGGCCTTGAGCAGTTCGTTGGGGCTCAGCTGGGTGATGCCGGCGTCCAGGCCCAAGACCTCGCGGACCTCGGGGCTGACCGGCACGGACTTGAGGCTGCGCGAGTACACGCCGCCGCCGGCCGACAGCAGTTCCTTGTTGTAGTCAGCCCAGCTGGAGCGCGGCAGGTCGTACAGGCGCTGGCGCTCGTCGAAAGCGATCTGGGGATCCGGGTTCGGATCCAGGAAGATATCGCGATGGTCAAAGGCGGCAACCAACTTCACGGTTGGGGTACGGCGCAAACCGTTGCCGAACACGTCTCCGGACATGTCGCCCACGCCCACGGCAGTGAACTCGTCCTTCTGCGTGTCGATGCCCAGCTCGAAGAAGTGGCGCTTCACCGATTCCCAGGCACCGCGTGCGGTGATGCCCATGCCCTTGTGGTCGTAGCCCACCGAGCCGCCCGATGCGAAGGCATCGCCCAGCCAGTGTCCCTTGTCGGCCGAGATCGAGTTCGCGATATCGGAGAAGCTCGCAGTGCCCTTGTCGGCAGCAACTACCAAGTAGGAATCATCGCCATCGCGGCGGACCACGTTGGCCGGCGCCTCGATGTGCTCGCCGTTTTCATCGGCCACCAGATTGTCGGTCAGGTCCAGCAAGGTGCGGATGAAGACCTTGTACGCGCCCTTGCCCTCTTCCATCCAAGCGACTCGGTCGAAGGCTGGATTCGGAAGCTGCTTGGCGTAGAAACCGCCCTTCGCGCCAGTTGGCACGATCACGGAGTTCTTGACCATCTGCGCCTTGACCAGGCCCAGCACTTCAGTGCGGAAGTCTTCTCGGCGATCCGACCAGCGCAGGCCGCCACGGGCCACCGCACCGAAGCGGAAGTGGGTACCTTCCACACGCGGCGAGTAGACCCACAGTTCGTGCTTGGGACGCGGGAACGGCGCGAAGTCGATCTCTTCCGGCGCGAGCTTGAACGCCAGCGCCTGGTGGGTGGTGAAGTAGTTGGTGCGTTTAGTCGCTTCAATCACCTTCACGAAACGGCGCAGCAACGTGTCTGCATCCAGAGTCGGCACTGATTCCAGCGCTTCGGTGATCTTGGCGTGCGCTTCCTGCCGGGCGGTCTCAGAATCCTCGGAGCTCAGCTTCGGGTCGAAGGTCGCTTGGAACAGTTCCACGATCGCGTGGGTAACCGACGGGTTGCTTACCAGGGTGTTGGCAATGAACCCGGTGGAGTTCGGAACACCGAGCTGCAGCAGGTAGTGGGCGTAGGCACGAAGCATCGCGACTTCCTCCCATGAAAGCCCTTCATGCAGGACCAACGCGTTGAGGCTGTCGGATTCGGCGAGGTTGCGGACCACAGCGCAGTAGGCGTCAGCCAACTTGGCTTCCACGGCCTTGAAGTTGATCTCGTCATCGATCTTCAAGCCCATGTCGTAGATGTAGCGTTCGCCGATCCCTTCGGGATTCAGCTCATATGGCCGCTCATCGACGACGTCGAGGCCAAGATGCTGCAGAACTGGCAGAATGCGCGAGAGCAGCAGCGGCTTGGTCACGTAGATCTTCATGCGCTTGGAAACAGCAGAATCCTCGTCCTGCTTCTCGTCGTCGTAGAACGAGACCACCGGACCCTCGGCTTGCGGGTCGCTCAGCTCGGTGAGCAGGTCGATGTCCTTCAGCGCGTCTTCGATTTCGAACTGCACCTTATAGGACGCCGGGAAAGCTTCGGCCCAGGCGTTGGACAGCGTGTTCGCATCGCCCAGTTCCAGGCGCGCCCGTGCGGTGTCGACGATGGCGTCGGACCAGGATCGCACGGCCTTGGCGATTCGATCTTCCAGTGCCTTGCGGTCGACCACCGGAGCCAGGCCGTGGCGCTGCAGGCGCAGGCGGTAGAACAGGCGAACCAATGCGCCGGCACCCAGTTGGGCTTCGTATTCAACGGATTCTGCGTTGAAGCTGAGCTGCAGCTCCTGCTCGACTCGCAGGCGCACTGCCGTGGAGAAACGGTCGCGCGGCAGGAAGACCATGGCAGTGACGAAACGGCCGTAATCGTCCTTGCGCAGGAAGACGGAGGTGCGCCGGCGTTCCTGCAGCCGCAGGATTCCGAGGGCAATCGTGGTCAGCTCATCGACGGAGATTTGGAACATCTCGTCACGCGGGTAGCTTTCAAGGATGGTCGTGATGTCCTTGCCCGAGTGCGAATCAGGCGCGAAGCCGGTGCGCTTCAGGACGGCTTCCACCTTTTCGCGCACCAGCGGAACCGTCTTCACGCTGGAGGTGTAAACGCTGGAGGAGAAAAGACCGATGAAGCGGCGTTCGCCGTTGACCTCGCCGTTGGCATCGAAGCTCTTGACGCCGACATAGTCCAGGTACACGCCACGGTGCACAGTGGAACGGGAGTTGGCTTTGGTGACGATCAGCGCGCGCTTGTCGCGGGCGGTGATCCGGCCGCGCTTGGTCAGGTGCTGCGGGCCTTGGTCCGTCAGGTCGCGCATCAGACCCAGGCCGCTGCCCGGGCGGGCTACCAGCACATCTTCGCCGTTGATGGTTTCCAACGAGTAGTCGCGGTAGCCAAGGAAGGTGAATTTTCCGTCGGCCAGCCAGTTCAGCAGTTCCGCTGCCTGGTGTACCTCGGCAATTTCCTCGGCCTTGGGGGTCTGCGGAAGGCTCTGCGCAATCTCCTTGGCACGATCCAGCATGGCTGGCCAGTCCTTCACTGCGACACGTACATCAGCCAGAACACTGTAAAGCCGCTCAACGAATTCCTTGGCCTGCGCATCGGTGAGTTCGCGAGCGAGCTCGACTGAAATCCATGATTCGATGCGGGTTTCCGCACCGGCCGAAATCAGCGTACTCAAATCCGAGAGCGCAGCGGTGTCGCCGCTGGCAACGTGCTGCAGGCCCGCGTGGCTGATCTTGGTGATTTCACCGGTCTCAGTTTTTCGGGATACAACGAACGTCGGATGCACGACTAGCTGAATCGGTGACTTCAGCTGCACCAGTGCGGCTGTTACGGAGTCAACAAGGAATGGCATGTCATCGGTGACGATGTGGACCACTGAAATTCCGTTGTTGCGGGTAATGGCGACGTTAGCGTTTTCCGCATCTCGCTGATACCCGATTTCCAGATGTGCTGCCACGCGAGCTTCGAGTTCGTCTGGCCGATAAGCCGCCACGTCTTCGGTCGCAATTTGGCCGTAGTACTCGCTCACCAATTTCGAGGTGAGTGTCTCATCCATGAATGATTCTGACATGCTGGATTCCGACGAGTTCAAAAGAACGCCTCCAAGAACAAAGTTCGATTAACCCGCGCCTTTGCGGGTATCTAGTTTTACCCACATTACTCGGTTTTCACCTTTGCGGTTCAAGCTTCGGCGCGAATTCGACGACTAGTCCGTTTCTTGGCTGAATCCGTGGATTTTATGCCCGCCAAAGCCCGTATTTCCGTACGCAATAAACACTTTGGGGCGATTTCGAGCAACGGACTTCCACCGAGCACGGACGCGTTGCACACGGCATGGTCTTCGGGCAGGTATCCGGCGACGTCGTGGGTCGGCCCGAACCTGTCCCATGCTTCGATCAACCTGCGTTTCGGATTGCGTCCGGTGCTGCTGGAACCTACCCGGTTGAAGACTATTCGCGGTTTCAGTCCGGGCAGCGCTTCGTCCAGTTCATCGATGGCCCGAAGCGCACGCGGAATTCCCAGACTGTCGGCGCGCACGACCATGAACAGCTCATCGGAGCACTGCAGCATCTCCACCGTGACAGCGTTGCGCTGTGGTGCTTGAGTATCGAAACTGAGCTGTTCGTCGAGTTCAATATACGGAGCCAAATCCAGTACGACATAGTCGTAGTGGACCTTTAGCAGCATGGCAGCTCGACGCAGCGCCGAGGCACGGACTTCGGGCCATCGGCTGGCACGCGGAATTCCGGTAGCCACGCGCATGGTCGCCTCCCCGACCTGGACCAGGGAACATGCGGCATCGAGCCGGGCCACATCCGAAGTGCCTGCGTCGATGGCACGGCATAACTGCGCGATTGAAGCCGACTCGTCCATGAGACCCAACTGAATGGCGATGCTGGCGGCATAGGTGTCGGCGTCCAGAAGCACCACGGATTTTCCTGCTGCTGCAACTTCCACTGCGTAGTTCAGGGCTACGGTGCTGCGCCCGGGAGACCCTGGGGCGCTCCAGAAGCTGACGATTCGACCGCTTCGCCCGTTGCCATCGTCCACCGGCTCGAATCCGCCGAGCGCGGCGTCGGCGCCGGCATGGTTCAGGGACTGAACGGCGGTTCTGATGCGCCCTTCAAGCTCGGCCATGGCTGAAGCGGCCGGCAAATGCAGGACGTCTGGCAATGGCTGCCAGTTTTCAGGCCGGTCAAAGAGCAGGACTACTGCTGTCTGCTGCAGCAACAGCGCATCGAGTTGTTCCATGGGTGGCACCAGCTGGGCATCCGCGATGATCAACGCGTCAGCCATTCCGGTATCGCAGGCAGCGATGGCTTCAGCGATATCGGCGCAAGCCCGGGTGACCATCAGTTCTCCTCGGTAGCCTTCTATTTGCCGGACGATTTTCTCCTGGTCGCCGAGCACCACGACCGAGATGCTCATTGCGCGGTTCCTGCCGGGTTGTAGACGACGATGATTCTAGACTCGTTGGCCAGCGCTTGGAGCAGCGGTTCGAGTTGGCTAGGTTCGACCAGCAGTTCCAGGTTGGTGCCATGGGTTCCCACCAGTCCCCCGCCGCTCTCAACGCGTGCAGCGACTTCGACCATGGACGAAAGCTTTTCCGGAATTCCGTAGGTGTTGCCGCTGTTTTCGCGCTTGGCAATCCAGACGTCGACGAAGCTGCCTGGCGTGATCGAAGAAGAGAGGTCGGCCGGGAGTTCAACGTTGACCGGCCTGCGCGATCCGAGGTCGCTGTGCGTAATTGAGGTGACAGGTATGAGCTGCCCGGCGCTGATAAAGGTATTCGCTCGGGCTTCCTCGCCGAGCTCCGCATTTGTGTGCAGATAGTTCTCAAGGGTTCCGCCAAGCTGGACTTCTTGAGTTTTCATATTCTCGCTTGTCAGTTTCTCCCCAAGGGTGATATTGGTGCTGGCGACATATACCGTCGAGGTCTGATGCAATTCACCGACCAAGTAGACGGTTCCTGCAACCGATGCGACCACGAGCACGGCACCGAGTGCTAAGCGCGGGTCCTTCCAACTGGGCCGTCGCACACGTGATGCAGTGCTTGTCCGCGCGTCCTGGACGATCTGTTCTGTGATCAAGGCAGTGACCTTCCGCCAGCATAGGTGCTTATGGATGGTGAGCCTACGACAAGTTGGGCCTGCTGGAAAGACCTCTAGCGCACTTGTGGATTACGAGAGGGTGATCGCTTCGACCCATCCGATGGCATCGAGCGGTATCAGCAATTGCGATGAGGACTGCTTCGCTCTGGCGAATTCATCTCGAGGATGCACCAGAATTACCAGGAAATCCCTAGCTACTTGCGTCAGCGTTCCTTCAGCCAATGAGCCGCCCGCGCGGCTAAAAACGTGGCATCGAGCTCGATCCCGAAGCATCCCACGCACAACCGTGGAAAACTTCACCGAGCTGCCAGGTGCGCGTTGTTCCTCAGCAGGTATGCGCCCCGGAGGAAGCGAGAAAGATTCTACTGCAGCACTGCGGACGACCCACTGCGCCTGTTCTGTTTCAAGGCAGATATAGTCGGCGGCGCATGGACCGAGCTTGGCGCGAAGCTCCGTTCCCCCGGCCAGCCTGAGGCTCAATTCACGCCCATGGAACCGCATCAGTGTGGGCAAAAGTTCTGCAGTCGCCCGTTCGACCCTGACGTTTTCGGCAATTTCGTCGCGCAACTGCGCTCGGCCCTGTTCAGCTAGCTGAGCCTCCAGGTCATCGAAAAGCGAATCCCACCGCATGCGCCAACTGTACGAGACTAAACATTTTTGCGTAACCCTATTCACAAAACTATCTCTAAGTGCCACTATGAATACCAAACATCATCAAATGACATCAAATCTCATTCAAGGAGATGGTTCAGGTGTCTCACCAGCGACGAATATTCGCGCTGCTGCTCTTCTCGGCAGCATCAATGGTCATTATCTACGTGGGAATCCAGTGGATCACCGGCTATGTCCAATCCGTGGGCGACCAGCGCACCACAGCTGACTACATCAGGCTTCTCGTTAGCTTTTCGTTCCTCACCCTGCTCGCGCTGTACCTGCTGCGGATGGCCTTGGCCCAGCTGATCCGCTGGGCGTTCTCCCACAGGAAACTGAAATTGGCGCGGTTCTTCCAGCGATTAGCACCCAGACTGAGCAGGAAGATCCTCGGCTCAATGCTTGGAACCTCTATTGCATTCACCTCGGTAGCCGCTGCCTATGCGGACGAGCCCCTGCCAGCTTCACTGGCACAGTCCCCGACGGGCGACAGCGACAACCATGAGCTGGCCAGCTATCCGGTCCGCCAGCAGACCTCGGTACCCAGCCCGCAGTGGTTCCCCGAAGCCATGAGCGTTCCGCTGAGCCCGCTTGTATCCCCAGGCACAAACCATCCTCGCCAACGCGCGGTGCAGCGCAACGAAGTGGTGGTCGCCGAAGGGCAGAACCTGTGGAGCATCGCCGCTGAGCATCTGGGAGCGCAAGCCACCGTGGAAGAGATTTCCGCCTATTGGCCCAAGATCTACCAGCGCAACAAGAAGACCATCGGTGCCGACCCTGACCTGCTGCGGATCGGCACGGCGCTTGAACTGCCGCCAGCCAGCTAGCCGACACCACGACCATCACCCAAACCCTCTGAGGAGTCATCATGAGCACCATCGCCATCAGCCCGCGTAGCGCCAACACCAGCTACTACAATCCAGACGTCTACGCTGCCGATCACACCGATCCGGTCCCGGCGCAAACCGTTCCGGAAACCGAGCCTAGCCAAGCGCCGGCGCACCTGCGTCGAGCCTTGGACAATATCTTCCACCGCTCGGCCGTTTACCGTACCGAGCACCGGGCGATCATAGAAATTTCCCACGCCGTAGCCCGTGCAGTGTTCGAAATCGTGGCTGGTTATCGTACCGTCAATCAGCTGGCATTCGTGATGGAGCCTTCGTGCATCGCCAAGCTCCGGCGACGTGCCCTGCTGGAAACAGCGAGCTACACGCTCGAACCGCTGCCGGGCACAGCGCACGGCCAGATCATCTCCTTGCACCTGGATCGCTGCTTGTCGGGCTCTTGGGAATGCACAGTCATCATGGGATTTAAATACCGCGTCCGTGCCGTGGCCCTGAAAATTGAGCCTTGGCACGGACGGTGGCAGGTGACGGATGTGGAGCTGATCTAGCTGCGCTTCGCCTTCTTGTTCTTGGTCTTCTTCTTGCTCGAAGAAGCCTGGGCGCGGGTAGTGCTGGCTTCACCATCTTCATCCGGTCCGGTGAACTGCAGGTTCTTCGGCTTCGCTGATTCGTCGATCACCGGTGCGGCGGCCGCTTCGGCGCCGGTGGGGATCTCCAAATTGAAGAGCGTGCCGATGCTTTCCTCGCGGATGCCTTCCATCATGGTCTGGAACATGGTGTAGCCCTCGCGCTGGTACTCGACCAGAGGGTCGCGCTGGGCCATGGCACGCAGCCCGATGCCTTCCTTGAGGTAATCCATCTCGTACAGGTGCTCCTGCCACTTGCGGCCAATGGTGGAGAGCACGACACGGCGTTCCAGGTCACGCATGGTGGAGGAACCTACCAGCTTCTCGCGCTCTTCGTACTGGTACTGGGCATCCGAGAGGATCTCGCGTTCCAGGAACTGCGCGGACAGGTGCCCCACGCCTCCAGCCTCTTCGATGACTTCATCCATGGTGATGCCAATCGGGTACAACTGCTTGAGGTTGGTCCACAGCTGCTTGAGCTCCCACTCGTCCGGGTCGCCAACCTGGGTTGCTTCCAGGACCATGGCCTTGACAACATCCTCGAGGAAATGGCCGACCTTTTCTTCGAGGTCCCCGCCTTCCAGGATGGAACGGCGGTCAGCGTAGATCGCTTTGCGCTGGCGGTTCATCACGTCATCGTACTTCAGCACGTTCTTGCGCTGCTCGGCATTGACGCCTTCCACCTGGGCCTGGGCGGATTCGATGGCACGGGACACCATCTTGGATTCCAGCGCCACATCATCTGGCATGGACGGGTTGTTCATGATGCGTTCGGCCATGCCGGAGTTGAACCTGCGCATCAGGTCATCGGTCATCGACAGGTAGAAGCGCGATTCGCCCGGGTCGCCCTGGCGACCGGAACGGCCGCGAAGCTGGTTGTCGATGCGGCGTGATTCGTGGCGCTCGGTGCCCAGCACATACAGGCCGCCAAGCTCCGCAACTTCCTTCGCCTCCTTGGCAACTGTTTCCTTGGCCTTGGCAAAGACCTCGTCCCAGAGCTTGTTGTACTCCTCCGGATTGTTCTCGGCATCCAGGCCGCGGCGTTCCATCTCGGCCACGGCAAGAAATTCCGCGTTGCCGCCGAGCATGATGTCGGTACCGCGGCCGGCCATGTTGGTGGAAACGGTGACAGCGTTCTTGCGGCCGGCCATCGCGACGACTGCAGCTTCGCGAGCGTGCTGCTTGGCATTGAGCACCTCGTGGCGGATGCCCTTCTTGGACAGCAGGCGCGAGAGGTATTCGCTCTTCTCGACGCTGGTGGTGCCCACCAGGATCGGCTGCCCGGTAGCATGGCGCTCGGCGATGTCCTCGACCACAGCGTTGAACTTGGAGACTTCATTCTTGTAGATGTAGTCCGACTGGTCCATACGGATAGCAGGCTTGTTGGTAGGAATTTCCACCACGCCGAGCTTGTAGGTGCTCATGAATTCAGCGGCCTCGGTCTGCGCCGTGCCGGTCATCCCGGAGATCTTGTCGTACATGCGGAAGTAATTCTGCAAGGTCACGGTGGCCAGAGTCTGGTTCTCGGCCTTGATCTCAACGCCTTCCTTGGCCTCGATTGCCTGATGCATGCCCTCGGAGTAGCGGCGGCCCTGCAGCGCGCGGCCGGTGTGCTCGTCGACGATCATGACTTCGCCGTTGACCACGACGTAGTCCTTGTCCTTCTTGAACAGTTCCTTGGCCTTGATGGCGTTGTTCAAGAAGCCGATCAGCGGGGTGTTGTTGGCTTCGTAGAGATTATCGATGCCGAGGTAGTCCTCGACCTTTTCGATCCCAGACTCCAGCACGCCGATGGTGCGCTTCTTCTCGTCGACCTCGTAGTCGTCTTCGCGCTTCAGGCGCGAGACGATCTTGGAGAATTCGGTGTACCAGCGGTTCACGTCGCCCGAGGCCTGCCCGGAAATGATCAGCGGGGTACGCGCCTCATCGATCAGGATCGAGTCGACCTCATCGACGATCACGAAGTTGTGGCCGCGCTGGACCAGCTCGTCCTTGCTCCACGCCATGTTGTCGCGCAGGTAGTCGAATCCGAACTCGTTGTTCGTGCCGTAGGTGATGTCGGCTTCATACTGCTTGCGGCGCTCGGCAGGCTTCTGGTTCGAAAGGATGCAGCCGCAGCTCAAGCCGAGGAAGCGGAAGACGCGGCCCATCAGATCCGACTGGTACTGGGCCAGGAAGTCGTTGGTGGTCACCACGTGCACGCCCTTGCCCGTCAAGGCATTCAAGTACGCAGGTGCGGTCGCGACCAGGGTCTTGCCTTCGCCGGTGCGCATTTCTGCAATGTTTCCCATGTGCAGTGCGGCGCCGCCCATGAGCTGGACGTCGAAGTGGCGCATGCCAAGGACACGGTCCGAGGCCTCGCGGACCACTGCAAAAGCTTCTGGGAGCAGGTCATCCAACGTCTCGCCGTTAGCCAAACGTTCGCGGAACTTGTCGGTTTCACCCTTGAGCTCTTCGTCCGAAAGCTCGCGAATTTCGACTTCCAACGTATTGATCGTGTCGGCGTACTTACGAAGAGTCTTCAAGGTCTTCTTGTCGCCGGTACGCAAAATACGTTCTAGCAATGATGCCACGTGGTAGCTCCCAATATCTCAAGCACAGTAATTTCTGGCGTCTTCAGTCTACGTGAGGAAAACAGCGCATTTGTCTATTTCAATCCCGTTTGCACTGTTCTTATAGCGAACGGCGATCGGGGCAACAGGCCTTTCACAGCCCGATTTTCACTTCTCCAAGATCCAGCCAGCGCGCCAGGCGATCCAGCTCGGCTCGCAATTCAGGCTCGATGCCGGCATCGATGCCCGGTTCGTAGTGCACCTGCTTGGCATGCAGCACCGACTTGGCACGGTCGGCTTTCAGATCCACTCGGCCCACGAATTCTTCGCCGTAGAGCATCGGGAAGACGTAGTAGCCATAGCGGCGCAGCTTTTCCGGCACATAGATTTCGATACGGTACTCGAACCCGAAGAACATTTCCAGCCGGCGGCGGTTGAAAACCATCGAGTCGAAAGGCGAGAGCAAACGCAGGTCGTGATCGACCTTGCGCGGGATCCTGGTCCCGGCCTGCAGGTAACAGGGCTCGGAGATTCCGATAACGGCCACTTCTTCGACGAGCCCGTCGTGCGCTTGCCGCGCGAGCTCTTCTTTTGCAGCGCGCAAGGGCAGCCGGAAGTATTCTGCGACGCAGTGAGCGGTGGCAATCCCCAGGGCATCCATGGCGCGGGCAACTAAACGGGCGAGGGCTTCCTGCCGGTGCGGAGCATCAACTTCTACTTGCGCACCAACGACATCCGCCGCCAGAGCGTAACGGCGTTCGAACTGGGAGTTGCGTCCCAGCGCGAGGATCTTGGCCTGGGCGAAAAGCGATTCGGTGACGAACTTGGTGTCATTCCAGTTCCATCCCCAATGCGACTTTTCCTGGACCGGGGCGACATCCAGGGCGCGACTGATTTGCCGTGCGCTGGAGCCTGGATTCTCGGACAAATAGTCAAGGACGCGATCCGAGAGCTCCAGCTGTTCGGCGGAGAACCCGTCCGATCGGTCAACCCAGGTACGACGCTGCCATACGCGCAGGTCTTGAATCAGCCCGGAACTGACCACCGAAGCCTCATGGGCCCAATATTCGGTGATCGGGCTGCGCGGCTTGGCCAGCAGCTGATCCAGAATGCCGATGTCATAAGGGCCGAGCCGGGCGAACATCGGCATATAGTGGGCCCGGCGAACCACGTTCACCGAGTCAATCTGCAATTGCGCAATGCCGCCAATGGCATTGGCGATTTTCCTTGCGGTGATAGCTTGTTCTTTCCTGCCTTTGGACAGGCCTTGGGCGGCCAACGCGATTCTCCGTGCCTGTGCGAGGCTGAGGTTGCGTTGGCCGCCCATGCTAGTTGCAGTTGCGATGACTAGCCTTCGGCAGCCAGTGCTTTGTCACGGTAGCCGCGGGTTTCCTTGGTGGCTTCCTCGTTGGCGTTCAGCGACGGGTCCAGGGTGATGACACCGTATTGGTACTGGGTACGGCCATAGACCACAGCGTGCTCACCGGTGGCCTCGTCGATGAACAGGTAGAACGGGTGGCCGACCAATTCCATGCGATCCACAGCGTCATCCACGCTCATCACTTCAGCCGGGAAGGACTTGCGGCGGATGACCACTGGCGAGTACTCGGCGTTGACCTCGGCTTCGGCAGCTTCCGCGGCCTTCTGGGCTTCAATGGTTTCCTCAACCAGCGTCTTGCCGCTGGATGCAGTTGGCAGGCTGCCGGTGGCCTGGTGGACAGCTACAGGAGTATGGTTGCCACGGTGGACCTTGCGCTTGTCACGGGCCTTGCGCAGGCGTTCAAGCAGTTTGGCGAAAGCGATGTCGAAAGCCGCGAACTTGTCTGCACCACGAGCCTCTGCTCGAATTGCTGGACCACGGCCAACAACGGTCAACTCAACGGACAGTGCAGTGCTCTGATCACGAGCATGTGCTTCTTTGAGGACCTTGACGTCGATGCGCTGCACTTTCGTGGCCAGCTGGTCGACCTTGGTGATTTTCTCATCAACATACTCACGGAAACGATCCGAAATGGTGATGTTTCGTCCGCTGTAGTTCAGCTCCATGGTGTCCTCCAATAGAGAGTCGGGTGACACAACAGTCCGAAAGTTCCATCCTTCCGGACTGAAGATGGGCTTTTCGCTGCATCTGTGATGCAACCCATACTTCACCTTATGCCACCGGGGCCAAGATTCAAGTATCCAGGCTCACAAATTCCGATCGCGTTTAGCGTAATCACTGTTCAGGGCCGGTATTGGGCGGTTTCGTCAATGCCAAGACGACGGCGCAGGTGACGTCATATCCTGCCTCATGGCAGGCCATGGCCGCGTGCCGCAGCGTGGAACCGGTGGTGAGCACGTCGTCGACCAGGATGACCGGCTGGCCTGCGGTGCTGGCGCGCTCGGCAACGAAGTGGGTTTGGCCGCCGCGCCGGTCTGAGCCGCTCTTGGTTTTCTGCGCCCCTCCCAGCGCGGAACCCAGGCGGTAGTGAAGCAGCGAACGGCACTTGAGATCTGCCGAGAGCAGCCCCCGAGCTTGTCCATGCTCGAGCATTGTCTTCACCGGCGAGTATCCTCGCTGCGCCGTGGCTTTGAGGGAACTGGGCACCGGCACCGCGAGGGTAGGAAAATTCTGACGTTGCGGGATGCACCCCGCGTTCAGCGCGGCAGCCAGATACGGGGCGAAGACGGCGCCCAAGAAGTAGCGCTGCTTGTTCTTGTAGGCCAGCAATCCGCGAGCCAGCGCCTTGCCGTAGGTGCCGCAAGACGTCACTGGGAGCTGCAGCCCGAGGGCCGGAAGCTCGACGTAGAGATGATGGTTATCGGGCAATGGCGGCAGGCTCAGCTGGCGTTGGATCTCGCTGCGGCATTCGGGGCAAAGCCGAAAATCTGCTCGGCCGCAGACCGCGCAACTGGCGGGCAGCAGGAAGTTGGCAAATTCCCTGGTGCCGAATCCCAGCCAGCGCATGGACCGGCTGCCGCACAGCTCATCGAGGACGCGCAAATACTCCTGGGGTATCTCCATGCGACCAGAATGGCCGATGAATCACCTGGACCGGTCTAGTCGCCGGCGAACTGTGGAACCGGCTCCGACTTAGCCTGGATAGGCGACATCCTGGGCGAAATCGTCTAGCTCATGCCATGAGTTTCCGACCCGGGTGTACAGCTTTTCATTGGTCTCGGCATATACCTCGCGGCGGTTGCCGACCCCGGTAGCGATGCCGACCATGCCCAGCAGCAGCTGCAGCTGCTCGCTGCCGCCTTCAAAGGTAATCTGGGCCGCTTCAACGGCTTCGTCATCACCGAGCTCGGCAACGATGATGGAGCTGTCGGAATCCCATAATGCGGTGTTAACCGGTACTTCTGGATAGATCTTCATTGGCGAATCCGTGAGCCCGCGTGGAACGCCTTCAGCATCGCGAATCACTCCGGCGACGTAGACCGAAGTGCTGTTGCCCTCGGTGGCCACGATCAGGGCCCGCGCGCCGTCGCGGGAAATCCGCAGTGAATCGATCTGGGCGCCTTCCAGCCAGGCCACGTCGATGGGACGGGCCTCGCCCTTCATTTCGGTGTCGGCGGGGACCGCCCTGATCGGGGTGGATGCCCCGTTATCCGCGGTCCAGGTCCAGCCGGCCAGATCCATCGACGGCTGGATCAGCTCCCGGCCTTCCAGCGAAAGCCGCAGCTGGCCGCTGTCGTCGATGCCCCACAGCTGGGTGCGGCGGCCATTGAGGAAGGCATAGCGATTGCCGACCGGAGACATGGCCGGGTCGCGCGGGTCGTAGCCGGAAATATCCGGCACACCGCCCACCGGGATGATCGACAGCCCCTTGACGTAGACCAGGTACTGGTCCGAAATGCCGATCAATGTATCCTGCGTGCTGGGGTTGACCTTCGCCGGCTCGATATTCGTGTCCTCAGTGGACAGGTTGACTTCGTTTTCCTCACGAAGCAGCTTGACCGAGTCTACCGAAGCAAGGCCGGTCAGCGTGGTTTCCAGCTGCTGGCGCATCAGCAGTATGCTCCGGTCGGTGGCTTCCGCGAAGGTATTGGAATTCAAGTCGATGGTGGCTTCGCCATCGCGCACCGGCACCGCGGAACGCACCAGCTCGCTGGCCGTTGAGAAAGCGGAGATGACGGCATTTTGCAGGTACGGCGCCGGGCCGTCCAGCAAGGCCTCCACCATCGAGGTGGTGGTGCCCGAACCCGAGGTGAACCAGCGGATGTCGGGTACCAGGTAGGCGAAGCTGGCATCGTAGAAGTACAGGGTCTGCGCCGCGAAGATCTTGGTGAACGTCGAGGCTTCGAGCATCGTGCCGTCCGGGGCCTTGGTGATGCGCCATTCATTGTCCACCTTGGCGACCTCGATATCCACGGCGCGGGTGGAATGATCCGGGTAGTTGGTGCGCACGCCATGCTCATCGACTTCGCCGGTGATTTCGAGCTGAACCGTGTACTGGTTCGCATCCGCGCCGTTGACCACGTTGAAGGCATCGTAGATCAGCGTCTGCGTGTCGCCACGCCAGGTGTTGCTCAGCTGCCCGTCCATGAATTCGCGGGCGACCGCGTAATCCTCGGATACCGAGCGGCCTGCCTCGACGAAACCTTCGACGATGGCCCGCGCGTCAGCACCTGCTGCAGGCCCCTCCGCCGCGTAGCTGTAGCTTTCAGCGCCGCTGGCATCGGTCTCGGCCTCGATCTGCTGGACAGTGGAAGTTCTGGGAATCGAAGCGCAGCCCGAGAGTGCGAGCGCCGCTGAGAGAATGATGGCGAGGCTGGAAAAGATTCTCTTCCTCATCAGTTCTCCCCTTCCTTCTTCTGTTCGCTGCGGCCCGGGGTCGGATCGGTGACATCATCATGCAGCTGATCCTCATCCATATCCGGATCGAGAACCAGCGGGGTATACCCGATCTTCGGCACCTCGCCGGTCAGCGGGAAGCTGTCCCCCAGTATGACGCTAGCCAGGCTCTCCGGAACTGGCGGTTCCAATGGAAGCGGCGACGACACGATCTCCAGGCCTTCGCTGCGCGGCAAGGTCAGGCGGAACACCGATCCGATGCCCGGCTTGCCCCATGCTTCCAGCCGGCCGTCGTGCAACCGGGTGTCTTCCATGGAAATGGACAGGCCGAGGCCGGAGCCTCCGGTGGTCCGTGCACGGGCGGGGTCGGCACGCCAGAATCGGTCGAAGACATGGTTGCATGCTTCCTCGGTCATGCCGATGCCGTAGTCCCGCACGGTGACCGCTACCGCGTTCTGGTTGGATCCGATGGTGATGTCGATCGGCTTGCTGTCGCCATGCTCCACCGCATTGAGCACCAGGTTGCGGATGACTCGCTCGACCCGGCGCGGATCAACCTCTGCGACGCAGCCTTCGCTCGGCGCGTTCAGGCGGATGAGCGAACCGTATTCATCGGCTACCGGGGTGGCGATGTCAATGACCTTGCGGGCAATGACGTTCAAGTCGGTGGATTCGCGGTCAAGCACCGCAACACCGGCATCGAAGCGGGATACTTCCAGCAGGTCGTTGAGCAGGTGCTGGAAACGCTCGATTTGGTTGTACATCAGTTCAGCCGAGCGCGCGGTCAGCGGATCGAAGTCTTCGCGGGCATCGTGGATCACTTCGGCCGCCATGCGCACGGTGGTCAGCGGGGTGCGCAGTTCATGCGATACGTCGGAGACGAAGCGCTGCTGCATGGCCGAGAGATTATTCAGCGCCGTGATCTGCTCTTGCAGCGAGTGCGCCATGTGGTTGAAGGCAGTACCCAATCGGGCCACCTCGTCCTTGCCTGCGACCTTCATTCGCCGGTCCAGATCACCGGTGGCAATCCTCTCCGAAACGTAGGCGGCATCGGCCACCGGGCGGACCACTGTGCGGGCCACCGACCACGCGACGAAGCCTACGACAGCCAGCAGGATGAGGCCGGTGAATGCCATTGCGCGGTTGATGAATTCGAGGGTGTCCTGCACGCTGGACAGGTCATAGACCAGGTACAAACCGTATTCGCGGCCAGGCGGAATCAGGACTTTGGTGCCGACGATGAGTCCGGGCTTGGTTGCGTTATCGGCCCCCAGTTCGATGGAACGCCAATAGATGCCTTGCTCCCCTGCAACCCGCTCCGCGAGATCGCCGGGGATCACACGGGTGGTCAGCGAACCGGAAGCCATCGGACCGACATAAAGGCTTTGGTCGCCGGCAATGGGCATCAGCACGAAATCGCGCACCACGGTTGCGCCATCGCCTTCCAGCGAAGCCAAGGTGGAATTCACCAGGGCCTGGGTGGAGGCGCGGTCGGTGGTGGATGCCGATTCAAGAATCGAGCGCGCCTGGGTCAAGCCGCGCTCGGATTCCTTGGATATCTGGTTGACGCGCTCCTCGTAGAGCGTGGACGCGATCTGGTTGGAGAGGAAGGCGCCTGCCGCAACCAGGGCCAAAGCGGTGAAAAGCAGCGTCGATATGACGGTGCGGAACAGCAGGTGGCGTTGCCAGCGCAGCTTGGCCGTGTGCCACGGGCGCCTGATCCACGGCTCGATATTGCTCCACCTCGCAGGCTTGGACTGCGAATGGACATGCACATCGACCGGAACCAACTCTGTACCGGCCGACGTGTGCGAACTCAACTTGCCGAACCAGCCTTGTATCCGACACCGCGAACTGTCTGGATGATCTGCGGCTTCTCTGGATCGATTTCAATCTTCGAGCGCAGGCGCTGCACGTGGACGTTGACCAGGCGGGTGTCTGCCGCATGGCGGTAGCCCCAGACCGCTTCCAACAGCTGCTCACGGCTGAAGACCTGCCAAGGCTTGCGGGCCATGGTCACCAGGAGATCGAATTCCAGCGGAGTCAGCGAAACAACATCGGTTCCGCGGGTCACGCGGTGGCCAGCGACATCGATGGACACTTCGCCAACTTGCAAAGTCTCTGCGGCGTGGGTTTCGCTCGGACGCAGGCGGGCACGCACGCGGGCTACCAGCTCAGCTGGCTTGAAAGGCTTGGGCACGTAGTCGTCTGCACCGGATTCCAGGCCGCGGACCACGTCGGCAGTGTCCGACTTGGCGGTGAGCATTACGACGGGAACGTCGGATTCGGCACGGATCTGCTTGCAGACCTCGATGCCGTCGATGCCGGGAAGCATCAGGTCAAGGAGCACCAGGTCCGGATTGGCTTCGCGGAACGCTTCGAGAGCGCCGGAACCGTCGTAGCAGAACGAGGCCTCGAAGCCATCGTTTTGCAGCACAATGCCAATCATTTCCGACAACGCTTCGTCATCGTCAACGACTAAAATCCGGGCCTTCATCCCATGTCCCCCTGAAACCGTAGGTCTGAGGTTTTCCGCCAATTGGCCAAACCGGGTAGATCCGCTACCCCACTATTCCTAAGATACATGATCAACTGCCCTTTTCCGCTGTGACCGGCAGGAATCAGGGCGTTGGCTAGGCATCGACGCGCGTCTGCTCCAACGCTTGGGCATAACTGGCCAGCCGCTGCAGGTTCTCGATGGCCTGGGCCGAGCTGCTGCGCGAGAAATCCCCGCGCGGCATCAGGGTCAGCGCCCCGAGCTGTCCCAGTCCCAAGCCCAGCTGGCGCCATGGACGCAGAATGGAGTTCACCGCCTCGACAACTCCCGGGGCCCGCTCGGAAGGGGCCAGCACCTGCAAGAAGACGCGGTCTCCGCCTTCTACCAACCCGGCGACTCGTTCCCATTTGCGGTGCGTCAGGCCGGAAGGGTCGATGAGCATTGCACCGGCACCAGCCTGGTGCAGCAGATCGACCCGTTCAATCCAGTGCTCGTCCCAGGTTGGCAGGTTCAGCAGCGAGGCGACCCGCTGGCCTTGGGCATCGCCGCCAATCACCTTGAGGAACTGCTCATAGGAGCCGCGCACTTCGGCGCGCGGAATCGAGCGCAGGGTTCGGTAGCCGCTGGCGGTGCTGATGGTGCCGTCAAGCACGTCGCCCAGCAGCGGCTCATCAAGCTGGATGGTGAAGTCGGCCAGCGAGGTGACGCGGGCCAGGCGGCCCAGCTGCTCGCGGGCTCCGTGGGCGTAGGACTCGATGACATCGCGCCGTGCCCCGTGATCGCTGATCACGCGCTCCCCGTTGGACAGGTACAGGCTGGCGGCCAGGGTCCACGGTCCGAGCAGGGTGAGCTTGAGCCGCCGGGCAGGGCGGGCTTCGGCGCCCAGAACATCGGCGAGCAGGTTCTCGTCGCTGCGCAGGATGCTGCGCGCCCGGCGGGCATCGATGCCGTCGGTGACGCCGATCCTCCAGCCATGCGGCTGCAAATCGAAGCCGAGGTCAGCCAGCAGCGCGGCGCTGCGGCCTACGGCATCCGCACCGACACCGCGATCAGGCAGCTGCGGGAAGACGGCGAGGTTGGGCTCCCCCAACTCGCCGCGCACCACTTCATGGATGGCCAGCGGGTCGGTGCCCGGGAACTGGCAGAAGGCAGTGGCGTGGACATCGTGGCGTTCAGCGACCTGCAGTTCTTGCTCAGGCATTGTTGTGCGAGTCTGAAATGTTCTGGTGGTGGCGGATGACTTCAGAAATCACGAAATTCAAGAACTTTTCAGCGAATTCCGGGTCAAGATGCGCTTCGTGAGCCAGGGCTCGCAGGCGCTCGATCTGCGCCTTCTCGCGGTTCGGATCGCTGGGCGGCAGCTGGTGCTTGGCCTTGAGGATTCCGACGCGCTGGGTCGCCTTGAAGCGTTCGGCCAAGAGGAAGACCAGCTGGGCATCAAAGTTGTCGATGCTGCCGCGGATTGCGTACAGCTCTTCGAGGACTTCATTCTTCACCTCGCCCTGCAACGAGCTCGCGTGCGGGTCGAATGACTGGGTGGTCTCAGTGTTCTTCGGCTCGTCCATGGCACCAGTTTACGGGTTCACATTCCGGATTGCGCACAAGGTGACGTGCCCCGGACACGGTGCCAAACCGTGTCCGGGACATGCCCGTGGTTCCTTGGTTGCCGTGGCTCAGGATCCGTTCAGCTGCTCGATAAGCTTGCGGCGCTGGGCTTGCTCGCGCGGGTCCGGCACCGGCAGCGAGGCAATGAGCCGCTGCGTGTACTCGTGCATCGGGTTGGCCAGCACCTTGGAGCCCAGGCCTTCTTCCAGCAGGCTGCCGCGGAACAGGACGCCCACCCAGGTCGCCAGCTGGTCGACCACTGCCAGGTCATGCGAGACGAACAGGGCCGCGAAGCCCAGTTCGGCCTGCAATTCGCGGAACAGCTCCAGTACCCTCGCCTGCACCGAAACGTCCAACGCGCTGGTTGGCTCATCGGCGATCAGCAGCTTCGGTTCCAGGGCCAGGGCGCGGGCCAGCGAGGCGCGCTGGCGCTGGCCGCCGGAGAGCTCGTGCGGGTACCGGTTCGCGAATCCGGCCGGCAGCTGCACCGACTCCAGCAGCTCGGCCACCTTGGCACGGGTCTGCGGCGGATTCAGGTCGCGGTGCACTGCCAGCGGCTCGGCAACGCATTCGCCCACGGTCAGATGCGGGTTGAAGCTCGCCGCTGGATCCTGGAACACGAATCCGATCTGCTCGCGCAGCGGCTTGAAGGTGCGTTCCTTGAACTGGGCCATTTCGTAGCCCAGCACCTTCAGCGAGCCGCCGGTGATGCGGTTGAGCCCGGCAATGCTGCGCCCGATGGTGGTCTTGCCCGATCCCGACTCGCCGACCAGGCCGTAGACCTCCCCGGCGTGGATCTTCAGGTCCACCTCGTTGACAGCGGTGAAGCCCGGAGCGCCGAGGCGACCGGGGAAATGCACTTTCAGGCCCGCCGCTTCCACCAGCACTTCAGCATCCTGGTGCGGGCGTTCGGCCAGCCCTTCCGAGGCGCTTTCGCGCCCCAGGTGCGGCACGGCGGCCAGCAGGGACTTGGTGTAGTCCTCCTGCGGGGCTTCGAAGAGCTGGATCACCGGTGCTTGCTCGACGATCTGCCCCTGGTTCATCACGATCACGCGGTCCGCGATATCGGCCACCACGCCCATATTGTGGGTGATGATGACAATCGCGGTGCCCAGCTCGTCACGCAAATCGCGCAGCAGCTGCAGGATTTCGGCCTGAACAGTGACATCCAATGCGGTGGTCGGCTCGTCGGCCACGATCAGCTCCGGCTTCAGGGCCAGCGCCGCGGCGATGACCACGCGCTGCTTCTGCCCGCCGGAGAACTGGTGCGGATAGTAGTCCACGCGCTGCTCCGGATCCGGGATACCGACTTGGCGCATCGCCTCGATGGCGCGCGCCTTGGCTTCCTTCTTGGAGATCTTGTTGTGCGCACGGATGCCCTCCATGATTTGCCAGCCCACGGTGTACACCGGGTTCAGCGCGGTGGATGGCTCCTGGAAGACCATGGCCACATCACGGCCGCGGGTTTCGCGCAGCTCGTGGCCGCGCAGGGTCAGCATGTTCTTGCCCTTGAGGTAGACGCCGCCGCGGGAGGCGCCGTTCTCGGCAAGGATGCCCAAGGCGGTGCGCGCGGTGACGGACTTCCCGGAACCGGATTCGCCCACGATAGCCAGGATCTCTCCGGCCTTGACCTGCAGGTCGACACCGCGCACCGCTGGCACGGCGCCGGCGTCGGTGACGAAATCGATGTTCAGGTCCTCGACGCGCAGCACATCGGAGGTGCCGGCGTCGGCCACTGGATTGAGGACAGGACTATTGGTCATTTGCTTGCTCCTACCTGCCCGGACTGGGTGATGCGCTTGGCCTTCTTCCGGCTGAAGCGGCGCAGGCGCGGGTCATTGAGGTCATTCATGGATTCGCCCACCAGGGTCAGGCCCATGACGGTGAGCACGATGGCCAAGCCCGGGAACAGGCCGGTCCACCAGATGCCGCTGGTCGCATCGGACATTGCGCGGTTCAGGTCGTAGCCCCATTCTGACGCGCTGGTCGGCTCGATGCCGAAGCCCAGGAAGCCCAAGCCGGCCAGGGTCAGCAGCGCCTCGGTCGCGTTGAGCGTAAAGATCAGCGGCAGGGTGCGGGTGGCGTTGCGCAGCAGGTGGGCGAACATCACCCGCCATGGGCTGGCACCGATCACCTGGGCGGATTCCACGAACGGCTCCGCCTTCAGGCGCATCACCTCGGCGCGGACCACGCGGAAGTATTGCGGGATGAACACCACGGTGATGGAAATGGCGGCCGCCATCACGCCGCCGAAGAGCGAGGACTGGCCCTGCGAGATCACGATGGACATCACGATGGCCAGCAGCAGGGACGGGAAGGCATAGATCGCGTCGGACAGCACCACGGCGATGCGGTCGAACCAGCCGCCGAGGTAGCCGGAGACCAGCCCCAGCAGCACGCCGAGGAACAGGGACATGACCACGGCGGCCAGGATCACCCAGATGGCCGTCTGCGCGCCGAAGAGGGTGCGCGAGAACACGTCGTAGCCGGTGGCGGTGGTGCCCCAGATGAATTTGCTGTCCGGGGCAGCCTGGCGCGGGAAGTCGCCCGAAGCGTCCGAGGACTGCGCGAAGTCGAAGGGCGCGATCAGCGGTGCGAACAAGGCGGTGAAGATGAACAGCCCGGACAGTATCAGGCCGGCAATCAGCATGCCGCGCTGCAGGCCCGAGGACATGCGCAGGTGGGAAATGACCGGGAGCCGGTCAAGCCAGGATTTGTTCGAGGCGGGCAGGGTTGCTGTGCTCATGATTAGTACCTGACTCTCGGGTCGATCAAGGCGGCCAGCACGTCGACAATGAAGTTGGTGACGGCGACGATAATGGCTAGCAGCACCACGATGCCCTGCACTGCCACGAAGTCGCGGGCGGTGAGGTATTCGGCGAGCTTGAAGCCAAGCCCCGACCATTCGAAGGTGGTCTCGGTGAGCACCGCGCCGCCGAGCAGCATAGCGATTTGCAGGCCCATGACGGTGATGATCGGGATCAATGCCGGGCGGTAGGCGTGCTTGGTGGTCAGCCGGTATTCGCTGACACCGCGCGAACGGCCGGCTTCGACGTATTCACGGCCCAGCGTGCCAATCGCGTTGGTGCGCACCAGGCGCAGGAACACGCCGCCGGTGAGCAGGCCCAGCGCCAATGCCGGCAGGATCGCATGCTCGGTGACGTTGGCGAATGCTTCCATGTTGCCGCTGCGCAGCGCGTCCAGCCAATAGATGCCGCTGGGGCTCTGCAATCCGGTGAGCTCGAGTTCGGTCTGCCAGTCGGCACGTCCGCTGATGGGCAGCCAGCCGAGCCACACGCCGAAAACCAGCTTGAGCAGCAGGCCGGCGAAGAAGACCGGGGTGGCGTAGGAGAGGATGGCCAGGATGCGCAGCACGGCATCCGTGTAGCGGTCGCGGAACTTCGCGGCGACCAGGCCCAGCGGGATGCCGACCAGCAGCGCGACGATCACCGCATTGATGGCCAGTTCCAAGGTGGCTGCGCCGTAGGTGGCCAGCACCTCGGTGACCGCGCGGTTATCGCTCATGGTGCGGCCCAGGTCCCCGGTGATGATCTGGCCCAGGTACTCGAAGTACTGGATCAGGATCGGCCGGTCGTAGCCGGCCTCGTGGATGCGCTGAGCCAGCTGGTCCGGTGTGAGCCGTCCGCCCAGGGCCGCGGTGATCGGGTCGCCGGTCACGCGCATCAGGAAGAACACCACTGTGATGAGGATGAAGACAGTGGGAATGATCAGCAAGAATCGGGTAATCAGGTAGCGGAGGAATCCCCCGCCCTTCTGCTTTGCTGGTTTGGGTGCTGCTAGCGGGCTTGCTTCTTGGCCCGGTGGCGACGTGATAGTCATCGTCTGTCCTTTTGGTTCAGGATGCGTGGCGCTGCGCCGTGGAAAGTTGCCGTTGACGGCGCATGCCAAGGGGATCCACCGCGTCTGCCGTTGCTGGCGCGTGGCGGATCCCCTCAGGTTTGCTGTCTGCGAGGCTGGAGCGGAATTACTTGCTCAGCACACCGAGACGGAACTTGAACGAAGCGTCCAAGGTCTTGTCGACGCCCTTGACGTCCTTGCCCGCAATGGCCACCTGGGCACCTTGCAGCAGCGGCAGCGTGGACAGGTCCTCGGCCACCATCGTCTGCAGTTCCTCGATGGCCTTGGTGCGCTCGGCGGCATCGGTCATGCCGCGCTGCTCGGAGATCAGCTTGTCGACCTCGGGATTGTCGTAGTTGTTCGACAGGAAGTTGTCCTTGGCGAAGAACGGCGACAGGTAGTTGTCTGCGTCCGAGTAGTCAGGGAACCAGCCCAGCTGGTAGGCAGGGTAATCCGAGACACGCTGCTTCTGGTAGGTCACCCATTCGGTGGACTTCAGGTCGACGTCGAACAGGCCATCGGCTTCCAGCTGCTTCTCAACCAGTGCGTATTCGTCACCGGAGTTCGGGCCGTAATGGTCCGGGTTGTACTGCAGTGCGAGCTTGACGGGAGTCTCGACGCCGGCATCCTCCAGAACCTTCTTGGCCTTGGCGGCATCCGGCTTTCCGTCGGTGCCGTACAGGTCCTTCAGCGGTTCAATCGCACCGGTAAAGCCCTGCGGCACGTAGGAGTAGGCCGGGGTGTAGGTGTCCTTGTAGACGTTCTTCGCGATGGCTTCGCGGTCCACGAGGTGCGCGGCGGCCTGGCGCACGGCCAGCGACTTCGCTTCATCAGCGTCATCGGTCTTGGCGCCGTACGGCATGGAATCGAAGTTGAAGACGATGTAGCGCAACTCGCCACCGGGGCCCTTGTGGACCACGAGGTTCTCATCCTTGCCCAGGTCCTCTATGTCGGTTGGGGTCAGCGAACGCCAAGCGACGTCGATCTTGCCTTCCTGGACTTCGAGCTTCAGGTTGTTGGCGTCGGCGTAGTACTTGATCGCCGCCTTGTCATTGGCAGCCGGGCCCAGCACGCCCTGGTAGGACTCGTTGGCGCTGAATGAGATCAGGTTGTTCTTGTTGTACGAATCAATGACGTACTGGCCGCCGAAGGCCTTGGCCTCAACGATCTCCTGGTCGTCCATGACCTTGTCCGCGGAGAACACTTCGTCATCAACGATCGGGCCGACCGGAGAGGTCAGCACCTGCGGGAAGGTCTGGTCGTTGGCGACCTTCAGCTTGAAGACCACGGTGGTGGCATCTGGCGCTTCGATGGACTCGACGTTGCCAAGCAGCGAGGAAGGACCGTTGGGGTCCGCGATCTTCAGCTGGCGGTCGAAGGTGAACTTGACGTCCTTGGAGTCAAGGTCGTGGCCGTTGGCCCACTTCAAGCCCGACTTCAGCTTGACCGTGTATTCGGTCGGGGAAGTGAACTCTGCGGATTCGGCAAGGCTCATCGATGGGTCCGGACTGCCCGGCTCGGAGTTGAGCAGGAAGGGGTAGATCTGGTTCATGACCATGAACGAACCGTTGTCGTAGGATCCAGCAGGGTCCAGAGAGGTCACTTTGTCGGTGGTGCCCAGGGTGATCGGGGCGCTGGTATCGCCATTGCCGCCGCCTTCATTGCCACTGTCTGCAGCTTGGGTGCAGCCGGTCAGAGCCAGGGCAGAGATACCCACAACGGCTGCTGCGAGTCGCAGTCCGTTCTTCTTGCGAGTCATGAGTCATCCTTCGTCTAGATACATGCATGCACTGTGATGTTTAGCACATGCTTCACATAGCCTATGTGATGCAGGGCACGAAATACGAATGGAAGAGGTGGAAATTGGCAAAAGCGCGGTCTCAACGCCCGCTTTTTGCGCTTCAGCCCATAGCCACGCTAACTCACCGTTGCGATGGGCTGGCATGGCTTCCGGGGTGTTCGCCCGGTGGCATAAGCTAGATACCAATGATGACTCGTAGAGACGCGGCAATCGCGTTGGATATCCCAGTAGAAATGGCCAAGAAGCACGGCATCCCGTCGAAGTTGAGCGAAGCCGAGTTTCGTGAGCTGAATTCGAACCCGCCTGCATGGCTGGCCCAGTCGCGTGCGAATCGCACCGGCAAACGGCCAGTGTGGATTCACCTGGTCTGCGAAGTCTGCGGCTTCAGCGAGTACGAGCGTCCCAAGAAGTGGTGGCCTGCCTTCGATTTCGTGCACTGCCACACGCACTCCCCGGCGCAGCTGCCAAGGCTGGAAAAAGGCAAGACTCGCGTGGAGTACCAGGATATTTCGGCCCATATGTTCGGCATTGTCGACGAGGACTAGAAGCTGTCTCCATCCGTTTCAATTGGCTCGCCCGGCTACTCGGACATTCCGCGAGCGGGGCAACAACCCATCTTTTGCCCTTTGGCGACGCTAAAGAGCCTTTGACGCAAAGAAGCCCTTGGTTCCATTCTCTTTCGAATGGAACCAAGGGCTTCTTTGCGTCGGCATAATCAGTTGACCTTGCTGGAGTCCCAGGCGCTGGAACGGGCAGAATCGATGGTTGCCTGGCCAAGCACCCGGCTGCCCTGGTAAACGACCATGGTCTGGCCCGGCGCAACTCCGCGCATGCCTTCAGGGAGATTGACTACCAGCTCGTCACGGCCCTCATCGGAGCGCTCCATGTGAGCCACAGCAGCCACCGGATCGCCGTGCGCACGCACCTGCACCATGCAATCGAAGGTGTCTCCGCTGAAGACTTCAGCGATTGGCACGCCCGCCCAGGAAATGCGGATACCGCGCAACTGGTCCACGGCCAGCAGAGCCTCTGGACCGACGATCACCTTGTTCTCCTTCGGACGGATTTCCAGCACGAAACGCGGTTTTCCATCGGCAGCCGGACGGCCCAGGCGAAGGCCCTTGCGCTGGCCAACAGTGAAGGCCTGCGCGCCTTCGTGCTCGCCAAGCTGGTTGCCCTCGTGGTCGACAATCTCCCCTGGCTTCATCTCAATGCGTTCAGCCAGCCATCCGCGGGTATCCCCATCAGGGATGAAGCAGATGTCGTAGCTGTCGGGCTTGTTCGCGACCGTCAGGCCACGCGCGGCGGCTTCGGCACGGACTTCCGCTTTGGAGGGGGTTTCGGCCAGCGGGAACATGCAGTGCTCCAGCTGCTCGTGGGTCAGCACGCCCAAGACGTAGGACTGGTCCTTGGCCCAGTCCGCGGCGCGGTGCAGCTCCGGGTTGCCCTGCTCGTCGCGCAGCACCTTGGCGTAGTGGCCGGTGCAGACCGCATCAAAGCCCAGGGCCAGGGCCTTCTCGAGCAAGGCGGCGAACTTGATCTTCTCATTGCAGCGCATGCACGGGTTCGGGGTGCGGCCGGCCTCGTATTCAGCTACGAAGTCATCCACCACGTCCTCGGCGAAGCGGTCAGAGAAATCCCAGACGTAATACGGGATGCCCAGCTTGTCGCAGGCACGCCAGGCATCATTGGAGTCTTCCAAGGTGCAGCAACCGCGCGAACCGGTGCGGAGGGTCCCTGGCATGCGGGACAGAGCCAGGTGCACGCCGACCACATCGTGGCCAGCTTCAACCGCGCGGGCGGCGGCGACCGCCGAGTCCACGCCTCCGGACATCGCTGCTAGTACTTTCATCGTGTAAAACCTGTTCCTGCCGTGTGGATGCTGCTTTCATCGGCTGCCATGCCAGCCTTCTTTGCCTGGGCATATGCTTGCGGCAAAGCCTCTAGTAATGCGTCAACGTCGGCGCGCGTGGATGTATGCCCCAATGTGAAACGTTGCACACTGCGCGCGGCGCGCGCATCGCGTCCCATAGCCAGCAAAACATGCGAAGGCTGCGGAACGCCAGCGGTGCAGGCCGAACCAGTAGATGAGGCAATGCCCACCATATCCAAGCCGAAGAGCAGGGAATCCCCTTCGCATTCGGGGAAAGTGAAGTGCAGATTGCCGGGCAACCGCTTGCCTTCGTTGGCCTGGTCCCGTGGACCGTTCAGCACGGCTTCTGGAATTAAGCCGCTGATCTTCTCGACAGCGTATTCGCGCAGTTCGCTCAGCCGCGCGGCTTCCTGCTGCAATTCGGCACGCACCGCAGTAGCCGCAGCGGCGAAGCCGGCCGCGTGGGCGGCGTTCAGGGTGCCCGAACGCAGCTTGCGTTCATGTCCGCCGCCGTGCTGCACAGGGGTGAGCACGACATCCCTGCGAACCAGCAGTCCGCCGATACCTACCGGGCCGCCGATCTTATGCGCGCTGATCGCCATGGTGGCCAAATTGGAGGAGGCGAAGTCGACCTCCACCGCTCCGAAGGCCTGGACCGCATCCGAGTGCACAGGGATCCCGTGGCGGCCAGCCAAGGCGGCGAATTCACGAACTGGCTGCACGGTGCCGACTTCATTGTTGGCCCACATCAAGGTCGCCAAGGCAATGCGCTGGTGGTGCTCTGCAAAAAGCTTCTCTGCCGCATCGAGATCAACTACGCCGTCCCCGTCAACGGCCAACCACAGCAAGGTGGCATTCTCGTGGTCCTGCAACCAGGTTGCCGTATCCAGGATCGCATGGTGCTCGATGCCGGTGAGCACGATGGCGCGCGCCTGCTCGTTGGCCGCTACGCGGTTCCAGAAAAGGCCCTTCAGCGCCAGGTTATCCGATTCGGTTCCGCCAGATGTGAAGATCAATTCGCTGGGGTGCGCCCCGGCGGCATTGGCAATAGCCTGGCGGGCATCATCCACCGTACGGTTGGCACGACGTCCTGCCGTGTGCAAGGACGACGGGTTTCCCGTGCGGGAATACTGCTCGGTGATCGCAGCGAGAGCTGCTGGATTCAGATCGGTGGTTGCCGCGTGATCCAAGTATACGGCGGAAGTATTCATAACTCTTCAATGGTACGGGGTCTGGTGCCCTAGTTAGAATGGCCAATCCGTGTGAATTGGCCGACCTCAATGGCTTCCAGGACCGGATTATTCAGGATCGATTCGATCAATGACGCGGGTCCGCCCAGAATAGTGCAGTCATCGAAGGGTTCGGTTGACAGCATCCACGAGTGGTCTGCTGCAAAGGCCAATGCAGGGCGCTGGCGCTGGGCACCGTCGGCAGTTATTGCCCATTCGGGTCGCGCCAAGAACTCGGCGTCCGCTTCGAACAGGTGGTAGTTCCGGTATCCGCCACCCAGCTCCAGCAGGTCCGCGTGGATGACCTCGGGGCTAAAGGCCGGCTTCTGCGCTTCGGCGAGCGCCAATTCGTACTCCCTTTGGTTCTCTTCATCGTTCAAAGCAGGATCCGGTTCGCGCTCAATCTGGATTCGATCACCGCCTTCGATAAAGGCATAGCCTGCCCACAAGCCCACCACAAACTTCTGGTCCTGCGGGGAAGCCGCGAGAAGTTCTGCGGCCAGGGCATGCCATTGGGATTCCGGGAGCTGGTCAAGGGGCAGATCGGAATCCACCCAGGCATCCTCGGTTTCAGGATTGCCTTGCGCGTCCAGTCCGGCCACGGTTTCGAAAAGATCGGCCGCAGTGATGATGTGCTTGCGGCTCTGCGCCACCGTCTCCCAGCGCACTAGTTGGTCATCCTCATCCAGGGATGGGTGCAAGATGCGAACGTAGCGTTCAAAGCCGTGAGGGATTTGGGCAACAACCGTGCTGGGGTCGGCCGATGCGCAAGCGGACGCGATCCATTGCCCGTGATCTGCGGAGAGGTGGGAAAACTGCATGCTCTAAGCCTAGCGAGATCAGCAGAGGAATTCCGTCTCCCTGCCATACTCGGTGGTATGAATAGAAGAACAACAGATGACTTGTCGAAACCAGCTAAGGGAGCCTTCCTGCATGTTCAAGCCTGAATTCTTGGTTCCCGTCCATGATTTTTCGCAGCGTTCCTTGGATTTCTCAAAGCGGATCGCGGTGATGGCCGTGATCAACCGCACCCCGGATTCTTTCTACGATGCAGGGTCGACCTTTGGGTTGGACGATGCAGTAGCCGCTGCCATGCGTGCGGTTGAGGCGGGCGCAGACTGGGTGGATATCGGCGGGGTGCCCTTCTCCCCTGGCCCCGAGCTTCCGTGGCAGGAGGAGGCGGAGCGAATTGTCCCGGTGATCCGCCAAGTGCGCCAACGCAGTTCGGTGATCATCTCGGCCGACACTTTCCACCCACAGGTGGCGCAAGCCGCCATTGAGGCCGGTGCGGATGTCATCAATGACACCACAGGATTTTCCTCCCCGGAATTGGCACAGGCGGTGGCCAAGAACAATGTGCACGTGGTGATCACCCATTCGCTGGCCAAGCCCCGCACCGTCTATCCGCGCCCGCACTATGACGATGTGGTAGACGAAATCCGCCAGTACCTGGTGGAGAAGGTCCAGGTCGCGTTGGATGCTGGTATCTCGCCAGCGAAGATCATTGTCGATCCGGGCCATGACCTGAACAAGAACACCCGCCACACACTGGACCTGACCGCCGGGTTCCAGGCCTTTGCTGATTTGGGCTATCCGGCATTGGCTGCAGTTTCGAATAAGGATTTCATTGGCGAGACGCTGAACTTGCCGAAGGCCGAGCGCATGGTCGGATCCATGGTGGCAGCAACAATCTGCGCGATGAATGGCGCCCGGATTCTGCGGATGCACAACATTCCTGAATCGGTGCAGACTGTACGCCTGCTAGAAGCAGCTCAGGGTTGGCGGGAACCTGCCTACCAGATTCACAACATGGGGGATGTCAATCCTCCTGCGCACCCAGAACGCGAAGCCAGTCAGTAAGGAGTTCTCCAGATGCGTGCCCTGCTCCCCCATCAGTCTGATCAGGTCGATGACCAGTTCCTGCTTGAACGCTACTCCAGTGGGCAACGCCCTTTCGTGCGTTTCAACTTCGTCAGCAGCATCGATGGCAGCGCCCAGGTTGATGGGCTTTCCGGCGGTTTGGGTTCACCGGGCGATCGAAGGATTTTCTCGCTCTTGCGCCGACTTGCGGACGTAATCCTGGTCGGTGCGGGAACGGTGCGTGCCGAGGGATACGAAGGCCAGCTCCTATCCGAAGAGGACATGGCATGGCGAATCGAGCGTGGGATGCCACCACAGCCTGTGCTGGCGCTTGTTTCCCACGGATTGCATATGAAGCCACCTGAGCCGGTCTTTGCCAAATCCCCAGTTCCGGTGTTGCTTTTCACCAGCGTCCACGTATCTGACGAACAGCGTGAAGCTTTCGGGACCAATGCCACCCTCGTGCAGGTTTCTGACAAGGACGGTGGATGTGCTCCGCAGGAAATTGTCGACTACCTGCATTCCCGAGGTCTTGGCTTCATCCATGCCGAGGGCGGTCCCCATATATTTGGACAATTCGCCGCGGCTGGCGCCGTGGATTCAGCCTGCATCAGCCACTCCCCGGTGCTGGTGGCTGGCGATGGCATGAGAATTGCGGTTCACGAGCAGCAGGCTTTCCTCCAGTTCGAGCTGCATTCCCTTTTCGAAGAGAACAGCATGCTCTTCTGCGACTACCGGTTCAGGAGATCAGCTGAATCCCAGCCGGAATAACTGATAGGTCGAATGGCCCCTCGCCGACGCATTCCCCGTCTGCATAGCTGCTCCGAGTAGTTTCCACGCGGGCGTGTGCAAGGTGTGCGCTGACTTTCCATGGGTGTGGTGCGCCGGTGAGGATTCTCGGCAGATACGGAAGGACACGCAGAATCCGTGCTCCCCGTACGATCGCCAATTCTGCGGTGCCGTCGGTTATTTCGGCACGCGGGAAGAGCCTGATTCCTCCGCCCAGGGACTTTATATTGGCCAAACTGGCGGCCAGGACACTCCCGCTAAATTCCAGTCCATTGGCCTTGATCTCGCTGTGCCATCCGCGCAGCTGCGGGATGCACAGGATCAGTCCGGCGATGTACCGCAAGGATCCGAGTTGCCGTGGCAGCGCGTTGGCTTTCGCATTGACGGTGGCTTCAAAGCCCCAGGAGACCGCACCCAGCGCATAACGCGGTGATCCCCCGGCCTGGTCAAACCGCAGTTCCAACAGGTCGATGGGCGTCGTTGCTCCCGGTTGCCTGCAAAATGCAATCATCTTGGCCAAGGAATCTTCTGCCTTCGCTTCCCCAGTCATGCGCCAGAAGTCGTTGCCGCTGCCAGCCGGAACAATCCCAACGGGAATCGCAGTACCCGCAACATGCTGGATGCAGTGATGGATCAGGCCATCACCGCCAATAACGATGATGATCCGCGAAGCTCTGAGCCGACCGCCGACCTGCTCCACACTGGTAACTGAGGTATCAACCAGCTCGTGCTCCAGTCCCAGAACCCCCAGCTGTTGAGCAAGTTGCTGAGCACGGCGCATCCCCTGTCCTCGTCCTGAGGCCGGGTGGAAGATGATTCGAATCTTTTTGGCGTGCGCAAACGAGCTCATGAGCATAGAGATTACCTAGCAACTTGACGCTTCTACAAAGAATTTGCTGGGTTGCGTTCGCTAAAATGGGAAGCACTGGCCATCTCGTCATTTGCACCGAAAGGATTCTTCCGTTCAATGAGCACACCAAGTCCCTATGAAATTCTTGGTGTCGCGCCCACTGCGAGCTTGGAAGAGATCAAGATCGCATACCGGAGAGCTGCTCGCGCCACGCATCCAGACCTCGGTGGCAGCGAAGACAAGTTCAAAGAAGTGCAGCGTGCTTTCCAGCAGCTGAACGATCTGGCAGCTCCGCTGGACTATGAGCAGAGCTTCCCGGCTCCGGGCAACGCTTCGCGCGCCGGATTCAGCGCCCGTCCGTTCGACGAGCGCTTGCGCAAGAGCCCACAGCAACCCAAGGCCCAGTTGCCCACCGAGTATGTACCGCCATTGTCAGAATCCTCCTTGGCGCTGCCGGACAAGAAGATCTGTGAGCAGCGTGTACACGGAGAACCTCGCAAGCGCGGTCTGTTCTCCAACCGATCGAGGCTGCTTCGCGAAGCCCAGACCATCAACTTGCTGGCCAAGAATGTAATGAATATCTTGCCGGCGGCCCGTTTGGTCAATGGATTGCGTTCGCCGGCATCCGGCCACTACGACCATGTGCTGTTTGCCGGTTACCGCATGGCAGTGATCAACACGATGACGTTGCCCGATGGCTATTATTCCTTTGACGGCAACGTTTTGCGCCACGGCAATAAGCTGACGCAGCCTCCGCAGTTCTCCATCTCCGGAATGCAACGCCAGTTCATGCGGATGAACGTTGTCGCGTTCACCCTGGTGCTTTCTGCCAACGGCAATCATCACGAACCGGTCATCGAGTACCGCCGCAATGCCGATCCAACCCTGGCATCGACGCCAAATGTGCTCAACGCCGCGGGATTGATCCGCGAGTTGAAACTCTTCCTGGGCTCCGGTCCATCGCCAAATGTTGTTGACCGCCTGGCCCTGGCGAAGTTGCTAGAGGCGATGTACTAAGGTCAATGGCTTAAATCTTCACGGCGAGAGCTTAAACTAGTTGAGTGTTTCGTATCGTCTTCAATGCCCCAGAGATCCCGGGTAATTCCGGCAACGCCATCCGACTAGCAGCCATCACCGGCGCAGAACTGCATTTGGTGAAGCCGCTGGGCTTCAACTTCGAGGATGCCAACCTGCGTCGCGCTGGATTGGACTACCACGATCTGGCGAATGTCACGGTGCATGAAAATCTTGATGCTGCCTTTGATGCGTTGGGTGAAGGCCGGGTCTACGCCTTCACCTCCGAAGGAACCACTGTCTACTCGGACATCAGCTACGAGACCAGCGACATCCTGCTCTTCGGCCGTGAATCTGTTGGATTAAGCGCAGAGGATAAGCAGCATCCTCGCGTCACCGATTTGGTCCGCTTGCCGATGCTTCCAGGACGCCGCTCGATGAACCTGGCCAACACGGCATCCGTAGTGGCTTTCGAAGCGTGGCGCCAGCACGGCTTCGCTGGCGCATAAAGTACCAGCTCGCCAGCGCCACGCATACAGCTTTACCTAATCTTTATAAAGTAGGCTCGAGTCTGTACCCGCAGTTTCACGGGTATTGAACTGTGCCGACTACATTTCGGGAGATTCCAAGACCATGAACGGTAGCCATTCCCAGCACCGCGACGAACCCCAGGACGAGAACCTGGGTCTAGACCTGGTGAGCCAAGTGGCCAGCAGTTCACGTGCAGCGAAGAAAAAGCCCAAGCGCTGGATCTTCGCAGTTACAGGACTTGCCATCATCGTTGTCCTAGCGTTGGTGATTTTCACCCTGCTCAATGGGGGCACGAAAGCATCTAAGGCATCCAAAGCCGATGATGCGGTCACCCAGACCGTCGAGTTGAAGAGCGGCGGGCAAGCGGTGCTCAGCTCCTCCGAGTCCGAAAATGCTGTGGGTGTCGAGCTCTCCGAGCTGCCGGCCTTGGACGGGTCGGAACAGTACGTTGCTTGGGCCGTGCATGAGTCCGGCAGTGTCTCGGTGATCGTTTCCAGCACCGGTGAAGACGCCTCGGCTGGACTGACCCCAGCCGATGATGTGATTGCGCTTCACATCACCATTGAGGGAGCCAAGATCCCGGACATGCCATCTGAAGATGCTGAAGCTTCAGTGGACCTTCCGCTGGCCCAAGACCAAGAAACGCAGGACGCGAGCTAGCAACTCACCACCGGCTAAGCAAAGAGCTCGGGTCGAAGACCATTTAATGATCTTCGCCCCGAGCTCTTTTCGTATGCACATCACCCGGATCGCTAGAACCCGGCAATCGTGTCGCTGGCGTTCACCGCCACTGCGTGGAAGGCTTCGGCAAGCTTGCCTTTTCCAAGTTGTCCCCGCACGGCGTTTTCTTCGCACTGCTGCAGAACGTAGTTTTCCATGGCCGCAACGTCCGGATGCTGCGTGAAGTGCGAACGCAAGGCATCCATCTTCTTGCCGAAGAATTCGGTGATGTCCACGTAGGCATTCTCGCGTTCCTGCGGAGCGCCGCACAACCAGAGCCAAGGCACCTTGTACGGTTCCAGTCCTTCGGCACGCAGCAGTTCTGGATAGGAGAACGGATTCTCCACCGCCGGATATATCGCGCGAGTGACCGCTTCACCGCAAGCCAGATGATCTGGGTGCGAGGCCTGGATCCGATCCCACTTGCGCTCTGGGTGCATGGCAATCACGATAGTAGGCCTCACCTGGCGCATCAGCCGTACCACCTTGCGCATGACATCGTGGTTGGCTTCCAAGAAGCCGTCGCGTTCACCGAGGAAATGGACGGTCTTCACGCCCACCTTGGCCGCGGCCTGCTTCTGCTCTTCATGGCGGAGCCTGGCTGTTTCTTCGGGATCCCGATCATCAAAGCCTCCGGCGTCTCCGTCGGTCATGATGCAATACTGGACTTCTGCACCCGCAGCGGTCAGTGCCGCGATGGTGCCGGCCGCCCCAAAATCCAGATCATCCGGGTGGGCGCCGAAGGCCAGAACCCGCTGGGAGCCTGTGCCAATGAATCGCGTTGTATCGATCATGCCTTGCGACGTCGGATCTCTTCGGCTGCCTGCGGCAGGACCTTGGCCAAGTCGCCAACGATGCCCAGGTCGGCAATTTCAAAGACTGGAGCGTCGACATCCTTGTTGATGGCAATGATGAATTTGCTGGTCTGCATGCCTGCCTTCTGCTGGATTGCTCCGGAGATGCCTGCAGAGATGTACAGCTGCGGTGCGACGGTTACACCAGTTTGGCCGATCTGCGCATCATGCGAGATCCAGCCGGCATCAGTTGCTGCTCGAGAAGCGCCCACGGCGGCTCCCAGGGCATCCGCGAGGTCTTCAACCGGACCGAAGTCTCCGTTGACACCACGTCCGCCAGCAACCACGACGCGCGCTTCGGTCAGTGCCGGGCGGTCGCTGGCTGCTTTGGCCTCGGCGGCCGCAATACGGACCTTGGCATCGCTGGAATCCTCCAGCGCCAGTTCTTCTACCGCCAACGGGATGTTGGCAGCAGCAGGAGCGTCCTCGATGCTGTTTGGCTTCAAAGTGGCGAAGAGAGTCCCGTTGGTTGGCTTGGCCTGAACGCTGTAGCTTCCGGCCAGCTCGTCCTTGGTCGCCACCAAGTCACCGGTGATGCCAATGACGTCAGTGATAATCGCACCGTTGTGGCGGACAGCCAGGCGGGCCCCGAGTTCACGGCTGAAGTTGTCGTTGGCAAGCAAAACCAATCCGGCGCCGGTAGCCTGTAGGGCTGCGTCAAGCACGGAAAGCTCGTGCTGTCCGAAAACCTGCGCTTGGCTGGAGGCGGTGTAGAGCTTCACCACGCCGTAAGAAGCTAGCACTTCCTGTGCTGCGGCGCTGACTTCGCTTGCAACGGCCACAGCTGGGTTCTCGAAGCCGGATGCCAAGGTCAGCAGTTCGCGTTGGGCTTTGGACGGTGCTTCGGAAAATTCAGAGAAAAATACAAGGGCTGAAGGCATGTTCAATATTCCTTAGATCAGCTTCTGTTCGGCCAAGAAATCAACCAAGGCAATGCCTGCCTGGCCGCTGTCGTTGATGACAGTTCCAGCTTCACGTGCAGGACGGGCCTCGGCTCCGATTACCTCGGTGTTCGAACCAATGGCCCCAACAGCCGCAGCATCCAAGCCGATAGCCGCCAAATCCAGCTCGGTAACGGTCTTCTTCTTGGCGGCCATGATGGCCTTGAAATTCGGGTAGCGGGGCTCATTGGCCTGGTCGGTGACCGAAAGCACTGCAGGCAGGCTAGCTGTCAGGGTCAAGGTACGATCCAGATGATCGCGCTTGATCGCCAGTTCGCGCTGTGCTGCGTCGAACTCGACGGCGAGCGCGTGAGTCAGCTGTGCAAAGCCCAGTCGCTCTGCGAGCTGAGCTGGGACAACCGAAGTCTCTGCGTCAGTCGAGGACATGCCGGTAACAACCAGGTCCACGTTGCCAACATAATCAACCAGAGCGGCAAGTGCTTTGGACGTGGCGACGGTATCGGAGCCGGCCAGGGCTTCATCGCTGAGATGCAGGCCAGAACTGGCGCCCATCTGCAAGGCCTTCTTGACCGAGTTGCCCGCCCCCTTACCACCCATGGTCGCAGCGATGACTTCATGCCCGGCCGCGAATCCACCGTTGGCTTCCACGATGGAAACGGCGGCTTCGACAGCGTATTCGTCCAACTCCGAGAGGACTGATTCCGCACGGTCCAGGCGCAGCGTCCCCGAATCGATGTGACGGTCAAATTGAACATCTGGGACGTGTTTGACCAGGACCACTATTTTCAGTGGCGTGGTGCTTTCCTCGCTCATTCGCGCCTTCCTACAATCATCTATGCCCGCTCCGGTGCAAAACACGGGCGCAGGCTTATTCCTTCAACCTCTATCGTATCGACACAAGGCAGTTCACCGAGCGTTTATCGCTCTGAGAACATCAAGTGACGCAGGCTGGTTGGTCACCAGCCTGCGTCACTTGATCCACAGCGTCATCATGACGATTTGTTTAGTTATTTGACAGCGTCCCGACCGTTGCGGTTGCGGTATTCTCCTGGCCATTGCGAAGATAGGTGATTTTCGCTTCTCCCCCGGCAGGAATCTCGCGAATGGCGGCCGTCACCGTCTGCGAGTCCTGGACCGCGCGGCCATTGACGCCGGTGATCACGTCGCCGGATTTCAAGCCCGCCTTGTCAGCTGCGGAGTCGGGGCTGATTTCAACAATGCGGGCACCAACCGAGAAGGCCGATGCGTTCTGCTGGTTGGATCCCGAGGCGCCCTGTGGCGTCACTGTGGCACCGAGCAGACCGTGCGTTGCGACGCCGTTGTCGATCAGTTCCTGGGCAACACGCTTTGCATAGTCGATAGGGATAGCGAAGCCCACGCCAATCGAACCGCCTTCTTCGCTGTTGCCAGCCGAGGCGATGGCGACGTTGACGCCGATGATTTCACCATTGGCGTCAACCAGTGCGCCGCCGGAGTTGCCGTGGTTAATCGCCGCGTCGGTCTGGATGACATTCACGTAGATCGAACCGCTTGATTGCTGCTGTTGCTGTTCTTGGCCGGGGAATTGGAAGTTGAACTGATTGCCGTCTCCGCCATCGCTCTGGTCGCTATCCTCGGGCACGGCCGAAGACGCGATGGAGATAGTGCGGTTCAGTGTGGAAATGATGCCGTCGGTGACGGTGCCGCTCAGGCCCAGAGGGGCGCCAATGGCGACCGCGGTATCCCCGACGTTCAGTTCGGCCGATGAGCCCAAGGTGGCCGGAACCAGACCGTCGGCCTGGATGTTGATGACAGCCAGATCCGATAGCGGATCGGTTCCGACGACAGTGGCGCTATGCACGGTACCGTCGTTCATCTGAACCGAAATCTTTGGATTGGCAACTTCTCCACCCAGGGTGACCACGTGGGTGTTGGTCAGAATGTTTCCTTTGTCATCCAAGACGATGCCCGAGCCGGATCCGCCGGAGCCGTTGCCGGATACTTCGATGGTCACCACACTGGGACTGGCCTTGGCGGCGGCTGCGGTGACTTCGGTGACCTTGTCCGGATTGTTGATCACCACTCCTTCGCGCGGCGAGCTGGTGACCGAGGAAGAGCCTGCGTTGTCATTCATGAGATAGGTGGTGCCAGCGGCGGTGACGCCGCCGACCAGTGCTGCCGCGACCATTCCCGCGATGAGGGTGCTGCCGGAGAAGGACTTCTTGTTCTTGGAAGGCTTCTCCGGTGGAACTGGGTAGTGCGCTGGCTCGTTGGACGGCATGCCGTAGCCCGAACCGTAAGCAGATCCGTTCTGGACTGGCTGGGCATCGGAATGCTGGCCGTGTTGGTGGGCCCAATTCGGCGTGCTGTCGGCAGCCGCCGTTGGGTAAGCGCTAGTTGGCTGCTCGCTGGCGCTTGGGCCCGGGTTCACCCTCGGGTAGCTCACTGTTGGTTCACTCGAAGCCACTGGGTCGGTGTTGTTGTTCTTTGGCTCTGATGAATTGCCCGCATCGTTCCCACGTGGCTCATTCGGTGTCTGGCTCATGGCTTGCCTCTTTCGAACTGTCGAATTCTCTTGAGTTCAATTATTCAACTCAGGTCTGTGGCATCGAATTGTGGTGTCTGAGCACCTGCTGTGAGTTAACTATTCTGCCAGCTGAATGGCGTAGACGTGGTTCATTAGGGCAAATAGAATCAATCATAAGTGTGAACCCAATCTCTGGGGATTGCCAGATCGGCCCTCTCTTGATCTTTGGATTGGCTGTTGTATTTCAGGCGGGAAACAAGACATGCGTATGAAAGCTAGACGGCTCATTGCTGGAGCACTATTGGCAGCTGCAGCCTCTTTCGGCTTATCGGCACCGGCAATGGCTGAATCGCCGGTTACTATTCCACCCGGCGATTTCGTAGTCGATTCTTCAGGTGTGCTTGGTTCGGACGAGTCGCGCTTGGAGTCCGAAATCAAAGAGCTCCGCAGCGATACAGGGTTGAATCTATTTGCGGTATTCGTCGATGAGTTTTCGAACCCAGCCCAAGCTGATCAATGGGCCACCGAGGTTGCCAACAAGAAGGGGCTAGGCAGTGCCGACTCCATCTTGGTGGTAGCAACCCAAACCCGGCAGGCATATTTTGCTGGCGCGAAGGGAGGCCCGATTGCCGCGGCCGCCACCGGAATCTACAGCAGCCAGATCAGTCCAGCACTCGGCGAAAATGACTGGGCTGGCGCCGTTGAAGGCGCTATCGATGGCATGCGCAGTGTTGAAGGCGGTGGCAGCCCCGATGGCTCTTCCTCTGGCGGCGGTTTCCTAACAGTCGTTCTGGTCATTGGCGCAGTCGCTGTGGTTGGGTACCTGTTCCTTTCACGGCGCAGCAAGAAGAAGGCCGCCTCACTCGGCCAAGGCCCGGGTCAACACCCTGGAAATTATGGCTCTCCTGCGCCGCAACAACAGTTGATCCCGCTGGACAAGCTCCGTTTACAGGCAGATCAATTGCTGGTAGCAGCAGATGACTCGATTCGTTCTTCCCAGCAGGAATTGGGCTTCGCCGAGGCTCAGTACGGGAGGCAAGCGGTCCAGGTCTATCTGGAAGATATCGAACAGGCCAAGACCCACCTGTCGGAATCCTTCCGTTTGCAGCAGCAGTTGGATGACGATATCCCGGATACCGAACAGGATCAGCGTTCTTGGCTGAATGAAATCATTGACCGTTGCCAGAAGGTTAATCATTCCCTGCAGGCTCATGCCAACGAGTTCAAGCAGTTGCGCCAGCTGGAGCAGAATGCGGACGATCGCATTACTGAGGTTTCAGCGAATCAAGAACCGCTCAATCAGAGGCTTTCGGCTAGAGTTGCCGATTTGGAGCGCCTCGCTGGCCGATACGATGCCAGCGCAGTTGCACAGATCAAGGACAATGCCGAACAAGCCGCAGAACGTTTGACCTTTGCGTCATCTGCCTTGAAGCAGGCATCGCAGAAGCTGGCCAATGACCGTCCCAATGCCGCGATCTTGATCCAAAACGCGGAAGAAGCGCAGGACCAAGCCGACGTGTTGCTCAAAGCCATCAACAAAGCCGGCGAAGCGTTGGAGCAAGCCCAGCAAGACTTGAAGTCGTCAATGGCACTAGCCGAACGGGACCTGGCCCAAGCGAAAGCTTTCATGGCAAACGGTTCGAATCCCGGGTTGGCAAGTGCCGTGGCCGGTGTGGAAAGCGCACTGAATAATACGAAGCAAGCCTTGAACAGCGACCGATACAACCCGCTAGCGTTGATCACCCAGCTCGACGAGGCCGTGCGCCCGCTCTCAGAGGCCCTGTCCAGTTCGCGTGACCGGGCGCAGCAGGAACAGTCTGCCCGTGCGCAGCTTGATTCTCTCTTGCACACGGCGGCATCACGCATCAGCGGCACGGACGATTACATCCGTGCCCGTCGCGGTGGCGTACGTTCCTCGGCACGCACCCGTCTTGCTGAAGCACAACGCACCTTCGATGAAGCCCGGTCGCTTTCCGGCAGAGATCCGCTGCGTGCCGTGGGTTCGGCGCAACGTGCAATTCAGTTGGCTGATCAGGCTGCGCAGATGGCCGAAAACGATGTCAGTGGATTTGACGGTTTTGGCGGCTCCCGCGGATACGGAAATTACGGCAACTACGGCCGCGGCCGCGGTGGCGGGATGTTTGATGGCATCGGCGGTGCCATGCTAGGCGGCATCCTGATAAACACGATCCTCGGTGGCGGAAGCCACGGCGGTCATTCGGATGGCGGCGACGGCGGAGGACTCTTCGGCGGGGGCGGCTTCGGCGGCTTTGGCGACGGAGGCGGTTTCGGAGGAGGTGACTTCGGAGGCGGCGGAGGCGGCAATTTCTAGTTTGCCGGAATAGATTCACTAGTTGTTTTGAAGTACCTAATGTTTTTCCTTACGGACAGAAAGGTCCAACCATGATCAAGCAGTCAATCTTCGGACGCATTTCCCAGCTGGCCAAGGCCAACATCAATGCGATGCTCGACGCAGCTGAAGACCCTCAGAAAATGATGGATCAGATGGTGCGCGACTACAACGACAATATCGCTGAAGCAGAGCAGGCGATTGCCCAGACCATCGGCAACCTGCGCATGCTGGAAGACGACTACCGCGAGGACGAGCAGGCAGCTTCCGAGTGGGGTGCCAAAGCACTGGCAGCGTCCAACAAGGCGGAGGAATTCCGCTCCGCAGGCAAGGCAGATGATGCCGCGAAGTTCGACAACTTGGCTAAGGTCGCCATCCAGCGCCAGATGCAGGCCGAGTCCGAGATGAAGACTGCAGAGCCAACGATTACATCGCAGCGCCAAATCGTGGACAAGCTCAAGAGCGGTTTGAACATGATGAAGGAAAAGCGCACAGAGTTGGCCAGCAAGCGCGACGAGCTGGTCGCCCGCGCCAAGTCGGCTCACGCTCAGAACCAGGTCAACGAAGCCATCAAATCCGTGAACATCATGGATCCATCCAGCGAGATCGGCCGCTTCGAGGAAAAGGTTCGCCGCGAAGAAGCCCGAGTCCGCGGTGCTGCAGAATTGCAGGCGTCAAGCCTGGACGCCCAGTTCGAGTCCTTGGAAGATCTGGGTGAGCAGACCGAAGTTGAAGCTCGTCTAGCGGCCCTGAAGGCCAAGCAGACTGGTGCTTTGGAAAGCTAGGAACTCGAATAACGGGATATCGTCAATTGGCTGGCAGTGCGCAAGCATGCCAGCCAATTGCTTTTGATGATTAAACAAGAAACGGAGACTCTTTCGAATCTCCGTTTCCACTTTCGTGGCGGGGAGAGGATTTGAACCTCTGACCTCCGGGTTATGAGCCCGGCGAGCTACCGAACTGCTCCACCCCGCGTCGGTAAATATAACTTTACCAATCGGTGAATGACTTGGCCAATCCTGAGGAAGTGCGCTTGGTCACGCAATGATCCAGCACTCTGGAGGCATCGAACAAAGCACCAGTCCCCCGCAGCATGAGCGGGTAACGAAGAATTTTTTCAGATGCACCTGGTAGACAGACAAGAGAATTAGCTGTCGGGAACCAGATGGCCGCTCGTACTGACTCGCTGCAGAGGCAGAGATCCGAGTTTCTGATTTCGTGGGTCTGATCAACGACTGGCAGTGATCCGGCAGCGACGCCAAGCCGCCAAGCCGCCAAGCCGCCAAGCCGCCAAGACAAAGAAAACGGAGACCCTTTCGGATCTCCGTTTCCACTTTCGTGGCGGGGAGAGGATTTGAACCTCTGACCTCCGGGTTATGAGCCCGGCGAGCTACCGAACTGCTCCACCCCGCGTCGGTAAATACAACGTTACCAACTGTTGAACTCAATAGCGAATCGAAGAGCGTGTCCTTAATCCCACTCCGCTCGAATGTCCCACCTGACCCGAATTACTCTTCGGTGCTGACCATATTTCTTGCACTGGCCGCACCCGGTCCGGAAAGTCGCGAGCGGCCGTGCTCAGACCTGGGTCATCAAATGCATCTGCCGTTGCCCTTGCCCGTAGCCGTGTAACGAGCATTCATTGACCTCGGGGTGGCGTCAGGGAGACGTTGTCTTCTTCCACCAGACGATCTTCCTGCGTACGGATTAGCAACAATTGCCTCCCGGACGTCCCCCGGGTTCGGTGGCTGGAGAGTTTCAGCTTAACGCAAAATGGAGATCCTTTCGGATCTCCATTTTGCCATTCGTGGCGGGGAGAGGATTTGAACCTCTGACCTCCGGGTTATGAGCCCGGCGAGCTACCGAACTGCTCCACCCCGCGATGACTAGATAATTCTTGCATCATCGCGGGGTGAAAGCAAATCGGCAGTTACTGCTACTCCTAGCCTTCCGCGCCATCGGTTGGGGCTGGCGACTGGGAGGCGTCGTTGTTCTGACCTTCGTCCAGTTTCACGTCTCCCTCAACCTCGGTGCCGTTGATGGCAGCATCTGCCTCCATCGCACGGTTCAAGGCGTCCTCCAGCTGCTTCTGCGATTCACCGTAAGCGCCGAAGTCACCCTTGGCCAATGCTTCCTGTCCATTCTTGATGGCTTCGTTCGCATCAGCCAGAGCTTCAGTCAGCTTCTCGGTATCGGTCTGGGTCGGTTCCGCCTCGCCCTCAGGGTCTTCGCTCGGCGACACGCCTTCGGTCTCACCGGTTACCGCACCGGAATCACCACCGAAGACTTCATCCAGTGCTTCAGCCAGCGTATCGGCGAAGCCGACCTTGTCACCGAAGGAAACCAGAACCTTGCGCAAGGTCGGGTAGCTGGTCTGGCCCGAAGACTGGACATATACAGGCTGGACGTAGAGGATACCGCCGCCAACTGGCAAGGACAGCAGATTGCCGTTCTTGACTTCCGAGGCGCCCTGGCGCAGCAGGTTCAGTTCGGTGGTCACTCGGGTGTTGGTATCGAAGTTCTGCTGAGCCTGGCCCGGGCCAGGAACTGCAGTGTCTCGTGGCAGCTCAAGCAGCCGCAGCTTGCCGTAGTCGTCGGCTTTCTCCCCCGGCGTGGATCCGGCATCGGCATTCGCCGACAGGAAGCCGAAGAGCACGTTGCGCTGCTGGCCGTTGGCTGCCGCAGCCGGGATAAAGGTCGAGGTCAACGAGAACGACGCTTCATCCTGGGTAGGCATCTTCAAGGACATGAAGTATGGCGGCTGCTTCACGCCGGCAGCAGACGAAGTTGGATCGTCAGGCACGGCCCATGCATCGTTGGACTCGTAGAATGCATCCGGGTTGTCCACGTGGTAGGTGGTCAGCACTTCACGCTGCACCTTGAACATGTCCTCCGGGTAGCGCACGTGCTCCATCAGCTCTGCGGACATATCATCCAGCGGGTTCAAGGCCGTAGGGAAGATCTTCTGCCAAGACTGCAGGATTGGATCTTCGGTGTCCCAGGCGTAGAGCTTGACCGATCCGTCATAGGCATCGACGGTGGCCTTCACCGAGTTGCGCAGGTAGTTCACGCGACCGGTCAGCGACAGGTCCTGCGCGTTGGTCAGCGAGTCGGTCACTGCCGAATCCAGCTGCTGCTGCTGGGAATATGGGAAGTCATTCGAGGTCGTGTAGCCATCGATGATCCACTGCACCCGGCCATCGACGATGGCAGGGTACGCTTGGGAATCCAACGTGAGGTACGGTGCAACCTTGCTGACACGATCGCGAGGGTCGCGATCGTACAGGATCTGCGATTCGCTATTGACGTTCTGCGAGAGCAACAGATCGGTGGAGGCGAACTTCAGCGCGTAGACCAAGCGGTTGAACAAGTTGCCAACGTTCGGACCGCCATCGCCCTTGAAGGTATAGCGGGTGTCCTGGTTCTCGCCACCGGTACCCGGGCGGTCAAGTTCCTGGTCGGTCCATCCCTCATCCGGTCCGCCCACAATCGAATAGGACGGAGAATTCTCACCGAAGTAGATCCGCGGTTCGTATTCCTGGTCGGTGATCAAATCACCAGAGGTCGGGATGCCACCGAGCATGAAGTCCGGACGGCCACCGGCAGCCACACGGTTGCCGTATGCGGCCACCAGGCCGTAGCCATGGGTGTAGTTGATGTGCTGGTTCACCCAGGTGTCGGTTGGATCGACGTTCACTTCACGGGCGGCAATAACGGTATCTTCCACCTTGCCGTCGATCTCGTAGCGGTCAACGTTCAGGGTCTCTGCGAAGGTGTAGTAACCACGGAACTGCTGCAGCTGTGCGAAAGCAGCCGAAACCAGGTTCGGATCCAGCAGACGGATGTTCGCGGTGGTGGCAGTTTCCTTCGCCAGCGCATTCTTCTCGGTCGAGATCTTTGCGTCGTAGTCGGTCACTTCCACGTCATCCAGGCCGAATGCCAAACGAGTCATCTCGATATTGCGCTCAATGTACTCGCTCTCCAGCGCCTTCTGCGAAGGGACCACCTTGTACTGCTGGACTAGGAACGGATAGACGCCGCTGGCAACAATCATCGTTGCCACCAGCATGGCGGTGCCAATCAATGGCAAGCGCCAACGCCCGTTGATCGCCGCAATCACGAAGGTGACGGCGATCAGGATCGCCACGATGGCCAGAATCATCTGCGCCGGGATGACTGCATTGACATCCTTGTACAGCGCACCGGCGACACGGCCTGACTGGTCAGTGAGGGTCTCGTACTGGCCAATCCAGAAGTTCACGGCCTGGAAGAGCAAGAAAACACCGACAACAACTGCGGTGTGCACGCGAGCAGCCTTGCCAACAGTAATGCCACCGCGTTCTTCGACACGGATTCCGCCGTAGAGGTAGTGGGTCAGCAGACCGGCCACGCCGCTGAGCAGCACGACCGAGATCAAGAAGCCGTTGACCAGCGCAATGAATGGAAGGGAGAAGACAAAGAAGCCCAGATCCATGTTGAACTGGGGGTCAGTGCTCCCGAAACCGACCTGGTTGAAGAACAGCAATATCGTCTGCCACTGTCCTGCCACGGCAACGGCGGCAAAGATGCCAATCACCAGTGGAATGCCCACCATCAGGAAACGGCGCACTGGTTCCAGCTGGGCCTGGTAGCGCGACATGGAATCGGGCCGGTTCGAATTGGGCGCATAGACCGGGCGGTGCTTGTAAGCACTGCGCATCGAGAACCACATTGGAACTGCCATCAATACCAACGCGATCAGGAAGATCACTAGTTTGGCGATCCGCTCAGTCCAGTAGACCTCGGAGAAACCCAGCTGGTTGAACCAGAGGATATCAGCGTAGAAATTCGACAAGAAAACGAAAACCGCGACGAGGATGACCACCGCGAAGATGGTCAGGGTCAGCGGCGACGCTTTCTTGCCCGAAGGGTTGGAAGGTCGTTGTGGTTCTTGGGGTCGCGGCGGACCCCCGAACGGACTATCCGATCCGAATGACACTATCTATTCCTTACTTTGGGTTCTCCCGTTGTTTCCAACGGGAGAACTCGTGTACCTAATTCATGAACGGGCGTTGTGCACGAGATTGGTTTCCTTGCATCACATTCTTCCCTTGATGCACGGCTAAATCTATTCGCATGTCGTGAAAGTCGCGGGGTCTTGCCCCTTGGCGATTTTCTCTAATGCATGGCGGGCCTCCGACAGTGTCGCTACCTTGATGACGTCGAGTCCGGCGGGAACTCGGCCAACGACTTCAGCACAGTTATCGGCTGGTGCCAAGAACACACTCGCTCCATTGCTCTTGGCGGCCACCATCTTCTGGGCGATGCCACCGATCGGACCGACCGCACCATCGGCAGAAATTTCGCCGGTGCCGGCAATGTGGTGGTCCCCCGCCAGCGAGCCTTCAGTCAAGCGGTCAATGATCGCCAAGGCAAACATCATCCCGGCGCTCGGACCGCCTACGTTTTCCAACCCGAAACTCACGTCAATGGGAAACTCGTATTCACTACCCAGGAAGACACCCAACTGGCGTTCGCCATTCTCGGCTTCCTTGGTATGCACGGTGACGTCCACATTGCTGTAGACACCATGCTTGTCCGGTCGGCCGACTGTTAGGGTTGCTGGTTTTGCCCCGTGGTCGTTCAGGCTCTCCTTCAGCTGCTCCAGCGAAGTGATCTTCTCCCCTTCGAACTCCAGCAAGCGGTCCTTCGGCTCCAGCACCTTTTCATTCGTGTCGGTGGAGAAGTCCGCGACTGTCAGCCATTCGGTGAAATCTTTGCCGAGCTCGGTCAACGCCGCCGCTACAGCCAAATCCTGCGAAGAAGTCATCAGGAAATCGTTTTGCTCATTCTTTTCTTCCGAGGAGACTCCACGGGAAATAATTGTTTCTTCGGGGACGACATCCTTGGCCGGATTAATCAGTGCTTCGAGCACGACAGGAATGGTAATCCGGTTCTGCCCGCCACCCTGGACATAAATGGTCAACAGATCCAAGACACTGTCCGAAGGGTAAGATTCGGCTCCCTTGATGGAAACCACATCGTGTCCGCTGTCCTCGCCCAACGTGTTGAACACGGGGCCCGGCGATCGGATCATGAAATGCGTGGGGAGAAACATCATTACGCCGATCAGGAGCAGTGCAACGATGCCGGAGCTGGTGCGTTTCATGGTTTTGGAACCTCGAGGAGCACGGCCGGAATTACCTGGCTCCTGAATCGAGTCTTGTGGTTCCCGTACGTGCACTGATCTTGCTCCCGCCAACTGTCAAAAAATACGCGGATCCGTCCTCGCAGACATCCCCACTCTTAGCCTACTGAAGCCATGGGTCTAAAAGCATCAGCACCAAGGCGTATTCGATGTGCCGAAAGCGAACTGTAGCCCAGATTCGTGGGAACTATCAGGCGCTCGCGGTAGTTTTAAAGGCATGGCACAGAATCCCCCGAACAACCGCCCAAACGGCGATGACGACGAAAACAATCCGCAGGACCCATTTTCTGCAATGTTTGGTCAGCTCTTCGGTGGCGGATTCGACCCGAATGACCTCCCGCCGCAGCTTCGTGATGCCCTTGGCGCTCAAGGCGATCCGGCTGCGATGCAGAAAATGATGCAGCAGGCCCAGGCCATGATGTCCGCGATGATGAGCAATAACGCTTCGTCTGGTCCGGTGAACTGGAAGCTTGCATCCGACACAGCGTTGCAGGCATATGCCAGCGATGATCCTGCTGTTTCCGACGCGCGGAACAGCGCCATCAGCGATGCTTCAAACCTGTCGGGATTGTGGCTGGATAACGCCACGGTGTTCGAGTCGAACGGCCACGCGACAGAGGTGTGGACTCGCAAACGATGGTACGACAAGACTTTGGCCACGTGGAAGCAGGTCACCGAACCTGTTGCCGAGTCCGTGGCCAAGGCCATCACCACCGCGATGAAGGACCAGATTCCCGAAGAGATGAAGGGCATGCTCGGCAACGCAGATGGCATGTTCCGCAATCTCGGGGCCAGCATGTTCGGCATGCAGTTGGGCACTGCTTTGGGCGGCTTGGCAACCGATGTACTTGGCGGCACCGATATCGGCTTGCCGCTGGCAGGAACCACTCCGGGGATTATCGCGACAAATGTCAGCAAGTTTGGCGACGGCCTTGAAATCCCCGAGCAGGAAGTCCTGCTGTATGTGATTCTGCGCGAGAACGCACATACGCGATTGTTCAACCGGGTGCCATGGCTGAGCTCCAAGTTGATTGGCGCCGTCGAATCCTACGCTCGCGGCATCCACATCGACATGTCGCGAATCGAGGATGCCGTACGCGGCATTGATCCGTCCAACCCGGAAGCCCTGCAGTCGATGCTGGGTGAAGGGCTTTTCACCCCGCAGCGCACCCCAGCCCAGGAGAAAGCTCTTGAGAACCTCGAGCTGACGTTGGCATTGATCGAGGGGTGGGTTGACCACGTAGTTTCCTTGGCTGCCCAGAACTTGCCATTTGCCGGCCACCTGCGCGAGACGATGCGCCGCCGCCGTGCATCCGGTGGCCCGGCGGAGACAGCTTTCGTATCTCTGGTTGGCCTTGAACTGCGCCCACGCAAGCTTCGTGAAGCAGCTGCCCTCTGGGAGCATCTGTACGATGAGCGTGGTATCGACGGCCGTGACGCCGTATGGGACCACCCTGACCTGATGCCTACCGCAGAAGATCTCACCGATCCCCAGGGATTCACTCATCGCCGTGCAGTTGCCGCAACCGAGTTCGATGACTTCGACGCGGCGTTGGGCAAGCTCTTGGACGGCGGTTTCGACAATGTCGACTCCGATTCCGAGGACGATGATGATCCTGGCAAGCCAGAGGATCCAAAGAGCTGACTAGGCTGAGACCGCGAAGGAGGGATGTGCGCACGCGCACATCCCTCCTTATTTGTGTCGAACTACTGTTCCTCGTCGTGGCCGAAGCCGGATAGCTCATCTTCTGCACGGCCCAGTTCCTTGGCGTGGGCGTTGTATCCAGCGTGGAAGGCCTCCAGGAAGATATCGGCCTGCGCTCTGCGTTCGAACCGGTTCAGCAACGCCTGGAATTCTGATCCGTGGCCGGCCCTGGGAGCCACGAGATGCGCCAATTCATGGACGAGCACATAGTCCTGCACCCAGCTGGGCATATGCTGCAATGTGACCGATAAGCGGATGCTGCGCTGCCGATATGAAGCCGAGCCCCAACGCTTGTTCTGGTTCGCTACCCAGCGCACCGATTGCGGCGCGGCCTCGCCTGCAAAGTACTGCTGGTCAAGGGACGCGGCACGACGTGCCAGCGCGTCATCAGTATGCCCAGCTGTGCGCGCTTGGCGTCCCTTGCGATACTTCGTGATCATTTCTTCGACGAAGGCACGTTCCGTTTTTTCGTCCAGCGCTGCAGGAACCTGGATAATCAGCCGGTTATCGCGCCATTGGGATGAAATAGTTTTCTTGCGCTTGGCTGAACGGAGAATCCGCACGGGGATTTCGTCCGGCGCTACGAAGTCGACAGTATTTGGAAAAGCTGGCATGGCACAGCGCCCCATTCCTCGATCATGGCAGTGAAGCGGATTGTCCTATCCACCCACTCAGTCATCTCATTAAGCTAAGCCCGGGCCCTGAAGCACTTCGCCTCCGGTACACCGGTTGTGGAGAACCTAGGCGCGGCGCTCGCCAACGACCGCCAATACTCCCTCGCCATATCGTTCAAGCTTGCTGCGTCCCACTCCTGGAATCTTCGACAGCCCCTGGATTGAATCCGGCTGGTGCTCCGCGATGGACATGAGTGTTGCATCGGTGAAGATGACGAAAGCCGGGACCGCATTGGACTGGGCGACTTCCGAACGCCATTCACGCAAGTCCTCGAACAGGGCCTCGTCATAAGCAGCCGGGCATGAGGCGCAACGCTTGAGCTTCCGCTCCTTGGCACTGGTCAAGAACGAGCCGCAGGTCGTGCAGACCGCGGGCGTGATTTTCTGCTCTCGCTTGCGGTAGCTGGTCTGCTGCCTGCTGCTGGCTTGGCGTACCGATTTAATCCCATCCAGGAATCGCGATGGGTAACGGTGCGCACGTCCACCCGGTGTCCTGGCAAGCGACCAGGACAGGTACAGGTGCTTCCGTGCACGGGTAATGCCCACGTACAGCAAGCGCCGTTCTTCGTCGAAACCCGCTTGATCCTTGGCATAGGAAATCGGGACCAAGCCTTCGTTCAACCCGACAAGGAATACGGCATCCCATTCCAAACCCTTTGCCGCGTGGAAGGACGCCAAGGTGACGCCATCAAGCGTCGGCGCGTGCTGGATCGCCGCACGGTCTTCGAGCTCCTTGACCACGTCGTGCAGCGTGGCATCGATGTCCTGCTCTTTCTTGAATGCAACGACTTCATCGGCCAGCCGAACCAGTGCCGACATCGACTCCCAACGCTGGCGCACTGCACCGGTGCCACCGCTGGGAGCGTTGAGCGAGTAGCCATGCGAGGAAAGGATATCGCGTACCGTCTGAGCAACCGGAGTATCTGCGGCCACACTCAATCCGGCCCGCAGCGCGAGCATGCCTTCCTTCACCTCGCGGCGGGAGAAGAATCGTTCTGCGCCACGCATCACATAGGGAATGGAATGTCCCGTCAGGGCCTGTTCGAAAGCCTGGGACTGTCCGTTGGTCCGGTACAGGATGGCAATTTCGGAAATGTCTTGGCCATTTTTGAGCAGCTGCTTGATCCGCTGCGCGACTTCATCAGCTTCGTTCTCGTCGTCAGTCGCTTCAAAGAATTCGGGCGCTGGACCGTGGTCGCGTTGCGCGATGAGTTCCAGCGGTTCTGGCCAGATGACGTGGCGGTCTGGGACCTGGGATTCAATGCGCCGATTAGCCAGCACCTTATTGGCCAAGTTGACCACTTCAGGAGTGGAACGGTAATCGCGGACCAGCTTCACGACTTTCGCTTCCGGGAAGCGTGCGCTGAAGTTCAGCAAGTAGTCAGGGCGTGCACCGGTGAACGAGTAAATGGTCTGGGAGGCATCGCCCACCACGCACAGCTCGTTGCGCTGTCCGAGCCAGAGATCCAGCAGCCGTTGCTGCAGCGGCGAAACGTCCTGGTACTCGTCCACGACAAAATGGCGGTACTGCTGGCGTACGCTGGCTGCGACTTTTTCATTGTCTTCCAGAATCGCAATGGTCAGGAGAAGCACATCCTCGAAGTCGATCACTCCGCGGTCATCTTTAAGCTCTTCGTAGGTCTGGAAGATTCGAGCCATGCTGACTGCTTCAAGACCGTTGGGCAGTTCGCGGGAGGATGCGATCTTGGCATAGCTCTCAGGGGTCTGCATGGACACCTTGGCCCACTCGATTTCGGCAGCAAGATCTCGGACCATGGCACGGTCGCTGGAAATGCGCAGGCGACGCGCTGCTTCTGCGATCAACGGGGCCTTGTGCTCAACCAGGTTCGGCAGGGTTCCGCCTATGGCCTGCGGCCAGAAGTACTGCAGCTGGCGCAAGGCTGCCGCGTGGAACGTTCGCGTCTGCACGCCGGGGGCGCCGAGCTGGCGCAAGCGGGTGCGCATTTCCGCGGCAGCACGAGTGGTGAAGGTCAGGGCCAGAACGCTGGTCGGGTTGTAGATGCCGGTATGCACGCCGTAGGCAATCCGGTGGGTAATGGCTCTGGTCTTTCCGGTTCCTGCACCTGCCAGAATACACAGTGGACCGCTGAGGGTTTCTGCTGCTTGCCGCTGTTCAGCATCCAGTCCCGCTAGCAAATCGATTGCTGGCGGATTGTCGTATTCGGTCACTTGCTCAGGGCCTCCGGAAGGGGTTCGCCGTACCAGGTACGGATCAATGCGTGGGCTATCGAGACTCCACGCGGTATATCTATTGTTCCTGATTCCAGGGCTTCACGCAGTTCAGCTCGTGTGAACCAGTGAAGGTCCATGATTTCTGCGCCGTCAGGAACCAGCTCTTCGCTCAAGGCCTCAGCCGCGAAACCAAGCATCAGCGAACGCGGCATTGGCCAGGGCTGGGAACCACGGTAGGCGACCTCGCCAACGCGCACGCCGGATTCCTCATAAATCTCGCGACGCACCGCAGACTCCAGGGACTCGCCAGCCTCGACGAATCCTGCCAGCACCGAATACATCCGGTGTTTGAAGGTGGCATTGGATCCCAGCAGCAGTCGATCTTGGCTGTCTATCACCGAGGCAATGATGGCCGGGTCGGTGCGTGCAAAAAGCTCGTGGTCATTCTCTACGCAGCGCTGGCCCCAGCCGAAGGTGGCTGCCATGACTGGCGATCCGCAACGCGGACAAAACTTCTCCGAACGAATCCAGTTGGCGATCGCTTGCGCTTCCACGAAAAGTTCTGCATGCAGTTCGCTGAGCACGGTGAAACCTTCACGCAAGGTCATCCAGCGGTCAATACCACTGGTGGCATAATCTTCGGCATCAACGATAGCCAGCACGTATTCGGTGCCTGCCGCACGCCCCAAATACACCTGGCGCTCGGAGTCTTTCGCAAGATACTGCGTTCCGTCGAGGAAGAAGAGTTCAGCTCCGGAAGTTGCCGCGCCACCGCCACTGATCAGCAGCACCTTGGTACTGGGCTGATTCAACAGGTCCGGCAAAAGCATCGGATCCTGCTTTTCGGTCAGCGGTCGCTCGATCAGCGACTGCCCGAAGTGAAGTCCGGTAAGCGGGGTTCGATAAGTTTCTGCCAGAGCCATACCTCTAACCTAATGCACATCGCACCCCAGAATCCTGATGCATTCTCATTGTGGATTGCAGTTGATGAATGAGATTCATCGCAACTCTGGACGTTGCCGGTGAATCCCGCCATATTCCGTGCGTCATTCAACGATAGAAAAGAGAATCTCGCATACGGTGGAACTTGTGAAACGCACTGCCATGGAACTCGCCGCAATTGCCACCGCTGCCGTCCCCGGATTGACCCCGGTTGGCTTCGCGGCGCTGTCCGACGATGCGGAAGACTTTGACTCAGCATTGGTCGTCGACGCACTCAAGCATCGCTGGCGCGTCCGTTCACCTCGCCACGACGAAGCAAGCATGCGCTTGGAAGCCGAACTCTCGGCTTTGCGCGCTTTTTCAGCCAAGGTCCGCGCTTCACTGCCTTTTTCCTTGCCAGCAGTAGCGGGTACCGTGCGGCAGGGTCCACTGCGCACCTTTGTCTACAAGGACATGCCAGGCCATGTTCCGAGCCTCGACGAACTGGTTGATGTGGGCAGCAACCTGGCCAAATCCTTGGGCAATTGCATGGCTGCCATCCACCAGATTCCCGATGAAGCAGTCGAAGTTGCAGGGTTGCCGACCTACACGGCCGACGAGATTCGCCAGCGCAAGCTCAACGAGCTGGATACCGCCGCGGCGACCGGCAAGGTGCCAAGCCGTTTACTGCGCCGCTGGGAACACGCCATGGAGGACGTGGCACTGTGGCGTTTCAACGCTGCCGTAGTTCACGGTGATTTCGATGAAGAGCAGTTGCAGATTTCGCATTCCAGCATCACTGCGGTCAAGGGGTGGACCGATTTGCATGTCGGCGACCCAGCAGATGACTTCGCTTGGCTTTCGGCCATCGAAGACCAGAGCTTCAGCGAGCGCGTGTTCTCCGCCTACGTCGAAGCTCGCGGCAAGGCCGCCGATCCGCACATTATGCGCCGCGCCGCGCTGGCGGCGGAATTCGCGTTGGCGCAGTGGCTGGTGAAGTCCTTGGATTCCAAGGACTACGAACGCATCGCCGAGGCCGAGGAGATGCTTCGAGAACTGGACCAGAACATTGCCGAGTACGGCGGCCAGCCGTTGTCGGTCGTGGAGGCACCGCGTCCGTTGGCTGCCCAGCCGGAAACTTCGTCCCAGACGGTTCCGGAAAAGCCGGTGGCCATCAGCGCCCCGAGCATCAATACCGACAAGGTCACTGCCCTGGCTGCCGAACCGCCGAAGTCCGCAACGCCCCAGGGCGCATCGCCACAGGAGCAGCAGGATTCCGGAGAATCTGCGGATCAGCCAACAGCGGATGCTGATGATGCTGGTTCAGATAGCAGCACCCCATCCAAGCAGGAGCCCGCGCAAAAGCCCTCCGATCAGGAGAAAGAGGCAGCGGAAGCACAGTCGTCTGCGGATGGCACAGCCGACGCGCAGAAGCCCGCTCAAGACGAGAACGAGCCTGCCAAGGATGCCGGGAAGTAGGCAATTCCCAGCATCCTCCGGCCACTAGCCGTTGAGCCCTTCGAATGCGCTGCTGATCATCTGTTCCAGTTCTTGTTCATCGGAGAGATGCTCCGCATGGATCGTGATGCCCGCCGACACATAGTAAAAGGCGGCCTTGATCTCCCCCAGCGGGATTCCGTGCAGTCGTGACCAGCCCAAGCGATACACGGCGAGCTGGACCAGCTTGCTCTTCAAATCCTTGCCGCTGGGAACCCGGCCGGTTTTCCAGTCCAGCATCAGCCAGGTCCCGTCATCCATCTGGAAGACGGCATCTATGCGGCCACGCACAGCGACCGGACCCACACGGGTCTCCAAGGGCACCTCGACGTAGGCGGGCTGCAGCTTGGACCATTCGCTGCCCAGGAACGCTTCCTTCATTGATTCGAGGTCCAGTGCATCGTCAAGATAGCCATCTGCCTGTTCCTGCAGGTCTCCCAAATCCAGCATGGAGGTCTTCTCGTAGAACTCCTCGATCCAGGCATGGAACGCGGTACCGCGCCGTGCCGCCAGGCCTGGGCGACGTGGCACCGGGCGCCGAAGGTTTTCGAGTACGCCCACCGGATCTTCGGCCAGCTCGACGAACAACGACGCTCGCACATGCTCTGGTACCTCGATGCTGCGTTCACGCGCAGCCAGGAACGCGCGCTGGCCAAGAAGTTTCTCCGCTTCTTCAGCCCACTGCTGGCCAATACCGGTCAACGGCTCATAGTCGGCTGGAATGGATTCAAGATCCTCCGCCACATCCGCAATGATTTCGCGGCGTGAGTACGGGTAGGGAGTCTTCTGCACTCCCCCGGTGACCACGGGGCCTTCCAACGGGTCGTAGGGCCACAGCGCTTCCAAGGGTGTCAACGTGCTCGGGTTTTGCTCCGGAGCTTCCTCATCCTTCACCCAGACGCCGATTTCAGCCTGGGGGTCTTCGCCTTCGGCCAGCGGAAGCAGGCAGTTGAAGAATTCCGAAGCCTCGGTGGGCTTGGTCCGAGTGCTCGTCCAGACGCTGCTGCTGCAAATCAGCAAGGACTTGGCACGGGTTACCGCGACATAGGCCAGGCGGCGTTCCTCGGCAATATGGTGGTCCTCGACCTGGTCCTTGAAGATCGATTCGGCTTCCAGCAGCTCCTTCAGGGCCGGCTGCTCGGTGTCCCATTGAGGCAAGTCGCGGGCATCGCCACGGATTTCCCAGGGCAGCGCCTTGTCGCCGCTGGTCCAGCGATCCGACTTGGCACCCGGGAACACCCCTTCGTTCAGGGTCATCACCGCCACGATGTCCCATTCCAATCCCTTGGAAGCGTGGACCGTCAGCAATTGGACAGCGGCTGGATCCGCATCTTCGCTGGGCAACGGGAGCCCTTTTTCCTTTTCGGCGGCCTGTTCCAGCCACATCAGGAATCCAGCCAGCTCGACACGTGGCGCATTGCGGCAGTATTCGCGCACCACATCGGCGAAGGCATCGAGATTGGCCCGTGCCTTGTCGCGGGTAATCCACGGGCGGGCTGCCACCTCGATGTCCAGGTTCATGGCGCGTTCGGTCTCGCGAATCAGGGTCTCCAGGTCATCATTGGCCAGCAGCCGGAGGCTTGCCAGTTCATCGCGCAAGGCAACCAGCCGTTCGTAGCCGGCTGCGCTGATGCTCCGTCCTTCATTGCTTCTCCATCCTTCCTTGGGCAAGAAGTCCAAGGCTTCGACGAGGCTTGCCGCATCGTTGAGTTCGGCGCGGGCAGCTTCAGCGGCTGCTTCGTCCGGGCTTCGCGTTTCTTCGCCTTCTGCCGGATCAGGCTGCAGGCCGCGGGCCCGTCGCCGTTCCAGCTGGCGGGACCAATCAGCGAAAGCCATCAGGTCGGAGGCGCCCAGGCGCCAGCGGGCTCCGGCCAGCAGGCGCATGAGCTTATCCGAGCGCAGCGGGTCCACCAGCACGTGCAGGCATGCGACCAGGTCGGTGAGCTCAGGGGTGCTGAGCAATCCCGAAAGTCCCACGAGCTGGTACTTGATGCCGCGTTCAGCGAGCACTTCGCCCATGATGGTCAACTGGGTGCGATTGCGCGAGAGCACTGCACTGGTTTTCGGCTCGGCAGATGACCGGTTCTCGGCAACAATCATGTCGGCAATGGCTTCCGCCTCTTCGCGCACCGTGGCGCAACGGTTGAGCACCACCCGTCCGGGCTTGGCATGCGCCGAGGAATCCAATGGCTTGACCGAGACCGGCCCCTGATGCTGCGGCCCGCCTGCGGTGATGCTATTCGCCGCGGCGAGCACGTTCACGGTGTTGCGCCATGCGATAGTCAGATGCTTGACGTGGGCAACTTCCCGGCCGGTGTCCCTGGCAATCGGGAAGACCTCGGGGAAGCGGAACAGCTGTCCGGCACTGGCCCCGCGGAATCCGTAGATGGACTGGTTGGGATCGCCTACTGCGGTGACCGGATGGCCCTCGCCGTAGAGTTGCGAGAAGAGCACCATCTGCGCGTGCGAGGTATCTTGGAATTCATCGAGCAGCACCACCTTGTGGCTCACCCGTTCGGCGAGCGCGGCCGCCGGCACCTCTTGTGCGATACGCGCCGCGTGGGCGACCAAATCGCCATAGTCCATCACGCCCAGACGCTTCTTTTCCTGTGCGTACTCCTCTGCAAGCTCGGCGATGGTGGCACGCGAGGCCAGCTTGTCGATGAGCTTGAGGGCTGCCTGGGTCGGCTTCTTCGGCTTTTCTGCGTCCATCGGCAGGCTACGCAGGCGTGCCACCAGCTGATCGATCCACTGGTGCGCCTGTGGTGCGGTGACCAGGTGCTCGGATGCTTCGGAACTGAAGGAGACGATGGCATCAATCAACGTGCTCGTGGCGCTATTCAGATGCTCGTAATTGCCGGTGTACCTTTCCAGCACCGAGTGCGCCACCTGCCAAGACTGGGCCGCACCAAGCAAGGCGCTGTCTTCCTCAATGCCAAGTCGCAGCCCATGGTCCTGGACCAGCGTGTTGGCGTAGGAGTGGTAGGTGGATACCGCAGGATCTAGGAAGTCGCGGGTTTCTTCGGCACTGAGCAGCCCGGTGGACACCAATTGGGCGATCTTGGCGCGGATGCGGACCGACAGCTCTCCCGCGGCCTTTCGAGTGAAGGTCACGCCGAGGATTTCTTCCGGTCTGACCAGCTGGTTGGCAACCAGCCAGACGACTTTGTCCGCCATGGTCTTGGTCTTGCCCGAGCCGGCGCCTGCGATGACCAGCATGGGTTCCAGCGGCGCGGCGACAATTTCGGCCTGTTGGGCGGTGGGCGGGAATTGCTCGCCGAGCGCTGCTGAGAGCTCTTCCGGGGTGAATCTGATATTGCTCATGGTTCGGTGACCTGTCGTCCTTGGGCGCATAACGGGCAGATTTCAGGCAGCGTGCAGTTGCCGAGGATCCCGGCGGCTCCCGAAACGTGCCGAGTGATGAATTCGCTGTTGCCCATCAGGGCGGCGGCTTCGAAGATGAGCGTGCGGGCCCAGTCCGCTTCGCCGATGGAGGGTTGCTCTCGCACCGAGGCGTTCTTGGTGCTGGTACCCACGTAGACCAAGGACGCTCCGGCCGGCTCGTCGGAAAGCCCTGCAGTTTCCTCGTGCTCTTGCAAGGCGCCCAGCTGGATCGCGGTTTGGTAGACGCCCAGCTGCGGGTGCTCCAAGGTCGCGTCCTTGGTTGGCGCGGTGGACCCGGTTTTCAGGTCCACGACCCGCACCTTGCCGTCGGCGCCGGCTTCCACTCGGTCAATGATTCCCCGAAGCTGGATCTGCGTGCCGCCAGGGGCGGGCATCTCCAGCTGGAATGGCATTTCCCGGGCCACCAATGCGCGTCCTTCCTGGCGCATGGTGATGCAGTAGGCGGCGAATTTCTTGAGCATGGCGTTGGCACGGTCGAAGTCCCGTTGACCTTCCCAGTTTTCCAGTTTTTCCAATTCGGGCCAGCGCTGCTGGAGGATCTGCTCATATTCGTGTCCGCTGGCCTCGGGGTGCTCTTCGACAATGGAGTGGATCAGGCTGCCCAAGGAAGCAGCGAAATCGTGGGCGGCGGTGCCGCCGGCGCTTTGCACGAACCAGTTCAGTGGAGATTTGACCAGGGTTTCCACCTTGGACGGCGATACCCTCCGGGGCTGGCCCTCCGGAATCACCGGGCCTTGGGTGGACAGCTCGCGCAGTCCCCACCAGGAGTCGGGATGCGCTCCGCGCACAGGAGGTTGCGCGAGTGCCAGGCGCCCCAGCACATGAGCGGCATCGTAGTACAGGCTCTGCGCATCGGCATCGTCCGGGGCCGGCACTGCCCCGAGGCTTGCCGCCTTGGCACTTTCGGCGGTGCTGCGCAGCTCAGCCACCAGGGTCGGAAGCGAGCGGATGCGCGGAACCGCAGTGGGCTTTCTGCCTTCTGGCCCCGGCGGCTCGACCAGGTCCAGGAAGGAGGATGGCTGGCTGTCCTCGTTGTCCACCGCAGTGCAGATCAGCTGGTCGGCGGCACGGGAGACGGCATTGCTGAAGGAGCGCAATTCGTCGTTGCGGATTTGGCGCACCAGATGCGTTGGCGTTCGAGTGGCCAGGAAATTAATGCCGTGCTCGGCGGCATCAGCGAGCGCGTTGGAACCGAGCAGCTCGCCGCGAAGCCGCAGGTTGGGCCAGGAACCCTCCTGCAGCCCGGGAATGAACACCACCGGCCACTGCTTTCCTGCGGCTGCCGCGGTGGTGAGCACCGTGACGGTTTGGCCACCGGCGGCACGGGTGGCCAATGAGTCCATGGGCAGTTCCTGGTGCAGGATGTGCCCAATGAACTGCTGGACGCTGGCTCCGGGAAGCTGGTCCACGAAACGTTCTGCGGCTTGGAACAGGGACAGGACAGCGTCCAGGTCATGATCTGCCCGGCGGGCGGCAGTACCAGCCGCCAGGGCCTCATCGCGCCAGGCTTTTTCACGGCCCGAAGCTTCCCACATCGCCCAGAGCGCTGTTTCCGGTGTAGCGGTTCCGCTGGCCAGTTCCGCTTGCAGGGCAGCGTACATTTTCAACAGGCGCTGCAGCCCGTACCCCGGCTTTCCCAAATTCTCGGCCATTGCCGGTTCACGCAGGCAGGCTTCAAGCAGTTCCTGGCTGGAGCGGCGGCCTCCTGCCGCGGCTTCCTGCTGGCGCAAAAGCTGGCGGATACGCCGGATTTCCAAGGCGGTGCTCATCCCGTAGCGCGAGAGCAGCAGGTTCTGCATCAGCAGCGGATCGTCGGCGACGGAATCGCTGAATGCCAAAGACAACAGGTCAAGCAGAGGGCGGACCGCGCCCTCGTCCTTTAATGGGATTTCAGCCGGTGGCACTTGCACGCCGATTCCCTGGCCCTCGAGAAAGCGACTGAAGGATCGCACCTGCGAACCGTTGCGCACCACGATCGCGATATCTGCGAGGCTGCGGTTTTCGTAGAGGTTCAGCTGCACGATCCGCTGGGCGATGAACCGTTCTTCCAGGGTGGAATTCTCGAAGACCAACGACTCGCAGAGCGCATGCTCCGGGGTATTCATCGACTCGATGGCCCGTCCGCTCAAGCCTGCTGCCAGCGGTATGCGACTGACGATGCGTTGCCAGGCCTCGGTAATCGGTCCAGACATGCGATAACCATGGGTCAATTCAAGGCTCGTTGCTTCGCCAGTGCTCGCGTAATTCTGCGCAAAACGGTGCAATTCATCGGTGCGTGCACCGCGGAATCCCTGGACTACGCTGTCGGGTGCCGCGAAGGCAACCAGCGCGCGGTCCTTGCCGAGCAGCGCCAGCAAGCGGTGCTGCGACAGGGTGGCTTCTTGCAGGTCGTCCACGAGGATCAGGGCCAGCCGATCCTGCTCTGCGTGCAGGAACGCCTCGTTGTCTTCCAGGATTTCCGCCGCACGGGTAATCAGCCCGGCCGGGTCGAATGCCTCGGCGCTGCCCAAATCCAGCAGGTCGCGGTATTCCTGGTAGAACAGTGCCGCAGCGTGCCATTCGGGACGGTTGGCTTTCTGGCCGAGGTCAGCGATGTCGGCAGGTTCCAATCCGAGCTCGGAGACACGGTCGAAGAACTCGCGGATCTCCTTGCGGAAGCCGCGAGTCTCCACTGCCAGCGCCAGCTCGCTTGGCCACGGCGGCCCTTCGGTGAGCCCCGCGGCATGCCCTTCCAGCAGGTGCCCGATCAGTGTGTCCTGTTCCGGTCCGGAGAGCAGCCGGGGAACCCGTTCAAGCTGGGGCAAGAGTCCTTCGACGCGGGCGCGGCGGATCAAGTCGAAGGCATAGGCCGACCAGGTGCGGACTACCGGTTCGGTGAAGGTCCGCTCGGCTCGGCGGCTGAGCTCGTCGCGGATCGAGGCTGCGGTCAGTCGAGTTGGGCCGATGATCAGCAGGGACTGCGGGTCAAGGCCGGTGTCCAGGTGCGCAACCGCGGTATCGATGAGTAGGCTGGTTTTTCCCGTACCCGGCGCCCCGGTGACCAGCACCGGGCTTTTCACCGAATGCAGGTAGCCGCGCAGCTTGGCGGTGTCCTCTCGGGACTGGGTTCGGGTTTCTTCCATACTCATAGTTGATCATCCATCTCGGACATTTTGGGGTTGCCCAGCGCGGAACGAAGAGCATCTATTTTTCCCCAGGCCGTTTCGCTGGGGTTCCAGCGGTTTTTGGTCATGTTCACGTGCCGGCCTGGCACGGCCAGCCCTTCGGAAATCCAGTGCTGTTCCGCCGCTTCGGCAAGTGCCTCGGTCAGGGAACCGTTGGAACGGATGATCCGCCACCACGGCGTCCCGGCCGGAGCGCTGGCCATCGCTTTGCCGGCCTGGCGTGCTCCGCCGCTACCGAGTAGTTCCGCTACGTCCTTGTAGCTGATCACCGCACCGGCGGGGACCATCGCCGCGAGTCGATGCACCGCCTCGGAATAGTCCAGAGGCTTTTCGGCTGCGTCAGATGTCATAGCCCTATTCTGCCAATTAGCTTGCAGTCCTCCACAACACGCAATGCGCGGGGTTGTCCTGTCATGCGTTGGCTGTAGCGTTGTATCCATGACTGAATGGCATAAGGGCCTGGCGATTGGCTTTGATCTGGAAACTACTGGCGTTGATACCGATACGGCTCGCATCGTGACCGCTTCGGTGGTGCTGCTCGACGCTGAGGGCAAGGTGGTGAACAACCGCGAGTGGCTGGTGAACCCCGGGGTCGAGATCCCGGAGGCTGCAGCCGCAGTTCACGGAATCTCTACCGAGAAGGCTCGTGCCGAAGGCGCCCCGGCGAAACAGTCGGTGCAGGAGATCTTGAATTTGCTGAAGTTCGCGTCTGAGCAAGCGCCGATTGTTGCATTCAACGCTTCTTATGATTTTTCGGTGCTCTATAGCGAAGCCGTTCGCTACGACCTTGAACCGTTCTTCCCGGGCAATGTGATCGATCCGTTCATCATTGACAAGCAGGTCGACAAATTCCGCAAGGGCAAGCGCACCCTGGCTGCGGCATGCGAGTTCTACGGTGTAGTCCTTGAAAACGCGCACACGTCTCTGGCTGATGCCATCGCCTGCGTCGAGGTCGCCCGCCAGCTGGGAGAACGCTACCCGCAGTTGCAAGTGGATCCGATGGTCCTGCACGGCTGGCAGATTGGCTGGGCGAAAGAGCAGGCCGAAAGTTTCCAGGAGTACCTGCGCAAGACGAAGCCCGAAGCGGTTGTCGATGGTGCGTGGCCCATCACGGAATCGTAACCTCGAGAGATTCTGCTTACTGTGTGCCACTTCACGTAGGTCTCGCTGGGTGCGGTGACCACTATGTGGAAGTCAATCGTTCATTTTCTGTCACAATTCAGCAAATTATATTCGAAGGCTTGCCTACTAAGTCCTCATACTAAGAATCTTGACCGAGGTTTTCCCTTGATTCGGGCGATTTTGTTCGATAGTGGTTCAATAGAGGGTACTCTCTACACCCTATGAGAATCTGAAGGAACACGCCTAGTGATCACAGTTAGTGACCTACGCAAGGTCTACCAGCAAGACGGCAAAGATGTTGTTGCCCTTGATGGTGTCAGCCTTGAAGTCCCTACCGGGAAAATTCATGGCATTGTCGGACACTCCGGAGCGGGTAAATCCACTCTCGTCCGCTGCTTGACCTTGCTCGACAAGCCCACCTCCGGCACCGTCGCCGTTAACGGCAAGGAGCTGACCAACGTCAGCCCCGACGAGTTGCGGAACGCGCGGCGTCGAATTGGCATGGTGTTCCAGCACGCGAACCTCTTCGATTCGCGCACCACCGAGCAGAACGTGGCCTACCCGCTGGAGCTTGTCGGCACGGCCAAGGCGGAAATCGACGCCAAGGTCGCCGAACTACTGGAGCTCGTGGGGCTGTCCAAGTTCGCCAAGGGCTACCCATCCCAGCTATCCGGTGGCCAGCGCCAGCGCGTGGGCATCGCCCGGGCGTTGGCAACTGATCCGGATGTCCTGCTCTGCGATGAGCCAACCAGTGCCTTGGATCCGAAGACCACCGACGAAATTCTCGATTTGGTCAAGAAGCTGCGCGATCGATTGAATATCACCGTGCTGATCATTACCCACGAAATGCATGTCGTGAAGCAGGCCTGCGATTCCGTCTCGCTGCTTGAAGCCGGCAAGATCGTGGAGCACGGCAACATCGAGCAGGTCATTACCAACGCCGCAGGAAGCCTGGCTTCCACTTTGCTCCCGCTTCCGGGCGATGCACCGCGTGTGGAAGGCGAGGGCCCGATCCTCGACCTGCTCTACACCGGCGACCAGGCGACCCAGCCGGTCATCTCTTCCATTTCGCGCATGTTCAACACCGATGTCAATGTCTTGGCTGGATCCGTTGAGCAGCTCGGCCAGCAGCAGTACGCGCACCTTCGCCTGCAACTGGCTCCCGACGCGGACCTGGAGGCAATCGTGAACCACCTGAAGTCCGGCGGCATCGCCGTCACCGTGAAGGGAGCCAAGTAAGCAATGGATTTCTTCACCCCCACCGTGCTCAAGGCCGTTGGCCAAGCGACCGTCGAAACCCTGCAGATGGTAGTGATTTCTGGTGTGATCACCGTCGTCATCGGCCTTCTGCTGGGCATTTTGCTGCATGTGACCGGCAAGGGCGGACTGGCGCCCGTGCGCTGGCTGAACGCGATTCTCTCCACGGTGATCGTGAACATCACCCGTTCCATCCCATTCGCCATCCTGATGGTTGCCCTGATCCCATTCGCCGCGATGCTCATCGGCACCGCGCTGGGCCCGATCGCCGCCTCCGTGTCATTGACTATCGGCACCATCCCGTTCTTTGCCCGCCTGGTGGAAACCGCCCTGCGCGATGTCAATAGCGGCAAGGTTGATGCCGCACTGGTCATGGGCTCGACGAAGCTGCAAACCATTCGCAAGGTCCTGGTTACAGAGGCCATGCCCGGCATCATCTCGGCGGTCACCACCACCATGGTGACCCTGATCGGGTACTCCGCCATGGCCGGCCTGGTAGGGGGCGGCGGCTTGGGCCGTCTGGCCTACAACTACGGCTACGTCCGCTACAACATGCCCATCATGCTTGCGACCATCGTGATTATCGTGATCATGGTCCAGCTGGTGCAAGTAATCGGCGATGCCATTGCCCGCAAGGTTGATCACCGCTAATTAGAACTTCCGCCGGTTGATCCGGCGGAGCCGTCGAATCGCTGAGGACGCGGCAAACCACTCGCATTGTGCCTCACGGCTCTACCTAAGGAAAGACAAGTTATGCGCAAGAAACTCGCACTCGCCATCACCGGTGTCGCCACCGCATTCGCCCTGGCCGCTTGCGGCAGCAGCGAACCAACTGCAGACACCGCAGCTACCTTGGATCCAGCAAACCCTACGGTGATCAAGGTGGGCGCCAGCCCGGTCCCGCAGGCAGACATCCTGAACTTCATCGATGAGAATCTGGCCAAGGATGCCGGCATCGACCTGGACGTCATGGAAATCGACGACTACGTCACCCCGAACACCGGACTTGCCGACGGCTCGCTGGATGCCAACTACTTCCAGACCGAGGCCTACCTGGCTACCGAAATGAAGGAAAAGGGCTACGAGTTCGCGCACGGCGCGGGCGTGCACGTGGAACCGATGACCGTCTTCTCGAAGAAGTTCCAGGACCCGAAGGATGTCGCCGAGGGCACCAAGGTGCTGCTGAACAACGACCCGGTGAACCAGATCCGCGGCATGCGTGTACTGGAAGAAGCTGGCCTGCTGCAGAACCTCAGCGATGACGACTCCCTGCTGACGGTGAATGGCAACAAGGACAAGAACCCGCTGAACTTGGAAATCACTGACGCCAACGCAGAGCAGGTCGTCCAGTACTACAAGTCCGATGACTCCATCGGCCTGGCTGTCATCAACGGCAACTTCATCGTCCAGGCGAAGCTGAACAAGGACGAAATTCTTGCCCAGGAATCCGGTGAGAACAACCCGAACGCCAACTTCCTGACCTGGCGCGACGGTGAAGAAACTCCTGCAATTGCGAAGCTCGAAGAGCTGCTGCACTCCGATGAGGTCCGCGACTACATCGAGAAGACCTGGACCGACGGCAGCGTTATCGCCGCTTTCTAATCCGGTTCTCCAGCCACGGGGCGTAGTCCCTGCGTGATCCGCGACTGCCCGAGTTCCTTGCAAGGAGCTCGGGCAGTCGCGTTTCCCGCCGTTGTCCGGGATGGAACAGCGATAATTAAAAGGCTAGGCCTGGCAGGCACCGTGCGGTGCCTGCCAGGCCTAGCCTTTTGTTCCGGTGACTGCGATCAAGCCGTAGCGGCCGCAGCAGCTTGGGCCGCTGCTGGAAGGGCAGCGAAGATCTTCTCCATCGCCGCGTCATCATGGGCTGCCGAGACGAACCATGCCTCGAAGACGCTAGGCGGCAGGTAAATACCGGAGTCCAGCATCGAGTGGAAGAACGGTGCGTAGCGGAACACTTCCTGTCCCTGCGCATCGGCGTAGTTATGCACGCCCTTCTCGGAGGTGCCGAAGGCTACCGAGAACAAGGTTCCTGCGCGCTGGATCGAGTGATCCAGGCCTGCGGCGTTGAAGGACTCGGTGATCGCGGTCTGCAGCGCCTCGGACTGCTTGGTCAGGTGCGCGTAGACGTCCTCGGTGGCGTGGGTCAGCTGGGCGATGCCGGCGGCCATGGCCACCGGGTTGCCCGACAGGGTGCCGGCCTGGTAGACCGGGCCCAGCGGAGCGAGGTAGTCCATGACCTCGGCACGTCCGCCTAAGGCAGCGGTAGGCAGGCCGCCTCCGATGACCTTGCCGAAGGTGTAGAGGTCCGCGTTCCAGCCCTCTTCCTTTCCGGTCAAACCCCAGTAGCCCGAGGAAGATGCGCGGAAGCCGGTGAGCACCTCGTCGAGGATCAGCAGTGCGCCGTGCTTGGCGGTGGTCTCCTTCAGGAACTTGTTGAAGCCGTCTTCTGGAACGACAACACCCATGTTGCACGGAGCCGATTCGGTGATCACCGCGGCGATGTTCGCACCGTGCTCCGCGAAGGCTGCCTCGATGGCCGAGCGGTCGTTGAAGGGTAGGACCAGGGTCTCTGCCGCCGTGGCTGCGGTGACCCCGGCGGAACCCGGCAGGGCCAGGGTGGCAACACCTGAGCCCGCGTCGGCCAGCAGGCCGTCGAGGTGGCCGTGGTAGCAGCCGGAGAACTTGATGACCAGGTCGCGGCCGGTGTAGCCACGAGCCAGGCGCACCGCGGTCATGGTGGCTTCGGTGCCGGTGGAGACCATGCGCACGCGGTCCACCCCGCCCATGCGGGACTTGATCAGCGCGCCGAGCTTGGCCTCATCCGGGGTGGATGCGCCGAAGGACAGGCCGCGATCCACGGCCGCGTGCACGGCTGCCTGGATTTCCGGGTGGGCGTGGCCCAGCAGTGCCGGACCCCACGAGCAGACCAGATCGACATATTCCTTGCCGTCGGCATCGGTCAGGTACGCGCCCTTGGCGCCGACCATGAATGGAGGAACGCCGCCGACCGAGCCGAAGGCACGCACCGGGGAATTCACGCCGCCGGGCATGACCTCGCGGGCCTCGGCGAAGAGCTTTTCAGAGTTCGACATGCTATTACTTGCCTTCCTTGAGCCAGCCGGCAACTTCGGCTGCATAGTAGGTGAGGATCTGCTGGGCACCGGCGCGCCTGATCGACAGCAGCGATTCGAGCACGGAGGCCTTGCGGTCGATCCAGCCGTTGGCCGCGGCGGCCTCGATCATCGAGTACTCGCCGGAAATCTGGTAGGCGGAGACGGGAACCGGGGAGATGTCGGCAATGTCGCGCACGATGTCCAGGTAGCTCATGGCCGGCTTGACCATGATCATGTCGGCTCCCTCGGCAATATCGAGCTCCGCTTCCAGCACTGCTTCGCTCCGGTTGGCCGAATCCATCTGGTAGGTCCGGCGGTCCCCCACCAGCTGGGAGTCCACGGCTTCGCGGAAGGGGCCGTAGAAGGCGCTGGCGTACTTGGCGCTGTAGGCGAGAATCGAGACGTCCTGGCGTCCGGCAGTGTCCAGGGCCTGGCGGATGACGCCGATCTGGCCGTCCATCATGCCGGAGGGACCCAGCATGTGGGCGCCGGCCTCGGCCTGCGCCACGGCCATCTGGCCATAGATTTCAAGGGTGGCGTCATTGTCCACGATGCCGTGCTCGTCGAGCACGCCGCAGTGGCCGTGCGAGGTGAATTCATCCAGGCACACGTCGGACATGACCACCAGTTCGTCCCCCACTTCGGCGCGCACCGCGGCGATGCCCTGGTTCAGGATGCCCTGCGGGTCGATTCCGGCCGAGCCGTTCTCATCGCGTTCCTCCGGGATGCCGAAGAGCATGATGCCGCCCAGCCCGAGTTCGGCCGCGTTGCTGGCGGCCGCCTTCAGCGAATCCATGGTGTGCTGGTAGACCCCGGGCATGGAGGTGATCTCGTTGGGCTGGCTCAGCCCTTCGCGCACGAAGGCGGGCAGGATCAGCTGCCGGCCCGAAAGCTCGTTTTCGGCCACCAGACGGCGGATCGCAGGATTCTGCCGCAACCGGCGCGGGCGATGCTGAGGGAAACCCATGGCTCCTCTTTCTCCAGTTCTCAATAACTTCTTATTCTGCGGTACGCTCCGCGGCACCGGAAGGACCGGTGCGCCGGAGCAAATCTTGGGCCGCACGGGCCAGGCCCTGCGGCGTGGGCTGCGCGGAAATCGCATGCACGGGCAGCCCGGCGCGTTCCATGGCCGCGGCCGTCGGCTTGCCGATGGCGATGGCCTGCGTCCGGGACGGCAAGCGGCTGCCTGCCAGCTGGATGAAGCGGCGAACCACGCTCGGGGCCGAGAAGACCACCAGGTCCAGCTCTTCCAGTGTGGCACCGATCTGCTCCGCCGGCAGGATCTTGATCCCCGGGACGGCTACGGCTTCGGTGACCGGCTGGCCGCCACGGCCGGCATCAACGGTTTCATAGGCGATGCATTCGCTGACCTCGACCGGATGCTCGGCCAGTCCGTCAGCCAGCGTGGAACTGGCCAGGTCCCCATGCGGATAGCAGATCCGCTCCCCTGCTTCCAGGCGCCATTCGGCCACCATCCCGGCCGCAGACTGCTCGGCCGGCTGGAAGTGCACCGACCGGCCCAGCAGCCGGGAAATTGCGCCGGTGGTCTTCTGGCCTACCGAAGCAATCCGAAGATCTGCGGGAAGCTGCCGGCCATCCAGCACCTGTGCAACAACATGGACCGTATTCACCGAGGTGAGCACGAGCCAGCTGAAGCGGCCGGCCACCAGTTCTTCGCCCATGCGGTGCAGCTGGCTGCGGTTCTCGGGCCAGACGGTATCGATCAGCTGGGCACACCATGAGGTGATGCCCAGCTGCTCGAATTCCTGCACGGTGGCCGCGGCGCGTGCCGGGTTGCGCAGGATCAGTGCTTGGTAGGCCATCTGCCGGGACTAGGCCAGTCCGGCGACGACGGCCGCGCCGTCAGCGATCATCGACTGCGCCAGCGAACGGCCCAGCTGCTGCGCCGATTGAACAGAGCTGGCCGCGGTGCGGGCACTGCGGCGCATGGTCTGCGAGCCATCGGGGTTGCAGGCCACGGCTTCGAGGACCAGCTCATCGCCCTCGATATGCGCCAAGGCGCCAATCGGGGCGGCGCACCCGGCTTCCAGTTCAGCCAGCAGCGCGCGTTCGGCCTCGACCTGCATGCGGGTGGCGGCATCGTCGAACTGCGCCAACGCCGCATCCAGTGCCTTGTGGCCGGAACCGGCGGTACGGGTTTCCAGCGCCAACGCGCCTTGGCCCGGAGCTGGCAGCATGATGACAGGATCCAGGTACTCGGTGATGTGCTTCTCCAAGCCCAACCGGCGCATGCCGGCTGCCGCCAGGATCACCGCGTCCAGGTCGCCCTGGGTGCCGCGTCCCACGCTGCCGTCATCCAAGGTCTCCCCGACACCCTTGACTCGTCCCAAGCGGGTGGGGACATTGCCGCGGATATCGACGATCTGCAAATCGCTGCGGTAGGCCAGCAGCTGGGCGGCGCGGCGCGGCGAACCCGTACCGATCTTCGCGCCCTGCGGCAGCTGGTCCAAGCCCAGCGAGTCGCGCGAGCACAACGCATCGCGCACGTCCTCCCGCGGCGGGATGGCGGCCAGCACCAGGCCCTCGGGCTGCGCGGTGGGCAGGTCCTTGAGCGAATGCACTGCCAGGTCGCACCCGGAATCCAGGAGGTGCTGGCGCAACGCGGCGGCGAAGACCCCGGTGCCGCCGAGGGTGGCCAGCGAACCGGTCACCACATCGCCTTCGGTCTTGACCAGCACGGTCTGCACCTCCAGGCCCGAGATCTCGGCCAGCTGCTGGGCAGCCCAACCGGTCTGGGTGGTTGCCAGCGCGCTGCCGCGGGTTCCTACGCGGAAATCTTCGCTCATGGTGCCGGCACACCTACTTCCGAGTCGACGGCTCCGATGGTCGGGCGCAGGGTTCCATCCAGCGCGCGCTTCTCGCAGCAGCCCGGCCGGCAGACGTCGAACCATGGGCCGCCCTTGACCACCGAGGAGCGTCCGGCGCGCAGGGCCTTGCCATCGGGACCGGCGAGGCGTTCTTCGACCAGATCGACCATGCCGGAGATGAACGCAGGATGGGTGCCAGGGGTGGCGACACGGTCAAAGGCCAGGCCCAGTTCCGCGCAGGTGTCCTTGGCTTCGGTATCCAGATCCCACATGACTTCCATGTGATCGGAGATGAAGCCGATGGGCACCACCACGACACCGGCGATGCCGGCTGCGGCATCTTCTTCCAGCGCGTCGTTGATATCCGGTTCCAGCCATGGCACATGCGGTGCCCCGGAGCGGGACTGGTAGACCAGGCTGTGCTCCAGTCCCTGGGCTTCTTCCACCTGGGACAGGATGCCGTTGGCTACCGCCTGGTGCTGGCGGGTGTAGAGATTCTCGTATCCCTCGCCCCGGATGCCTTCGGGCCCAGCGGCCTCGGCATCGGACATCGGAATAGAGTGGGTGACGAAGACGATCTTGATCGCCCCGTCTTCCTTGCCTGCTTCGGCCAGCTGGGCGCGCACGTTGGCCAGCGAGGTGCGCAAGGAATCGACGAAAGGAGCAATGAAGGCAGGGGTGTCGAAGAACTGGCGCAGCTTGTCCACTTCCACCACGCCGTCCAGGCCGGTGTTGACCAGGCCCATGCCGGCATCCTCGCGGTACTGGCGGCAGGCCGAGTAGCCGGAGTATGCGCCGGTGCCCATGAGCAGCACCTTGCGGTGGCCGTCGGCTGCCAGCGCCTTGAGTGTGTCGTCGATGAACGGATGCCAGTTGCGGTTGCCCCAGTAGATCGGCAGGTCGATGCCGCGGGCTTCAAGTTCGGCTTCCAGCGCTGCCTTCAGTGCGCGGTTCTGCGCGTTGATGGGCGAGACGCCGCCATTCTTGCGGTAGTGCACCGCCACTTCTTCCAGCCGCTCATCCGGGATGCCGCGGCCCGCGGTGACCTTGCGCAGGAACGGGATGACATCATCCTGCCCCTCCGGGCCGCCGAAGGATGCCAGCAGGATGGCCTCGTAGGCCTTGGGAATCATCTGGCCGTTGCTGTCATATCCCTCGCGGGGATCGAAGGTCTGGCTCACTTCAGCACCTCGAGCGCTTCGGCTGCCGAAATGCGGCGGCCGGTGTAGAACGGAGTCTCCTCACGCACGTGGTGGCGGGCCTCGGTATAGCGCAGGTGGCGCATCATGTCGACCAGGTCGATCATGTCATCGGCTTCCAGGCAGATCTGCCATTCGTAGTCGCCGAAGGAGAACGCGGCGACGGTGTTGGCCAGCACGTTGGGGAATTCGCGGCCCAGGATGCCGTGGTCGCGCAGCATCTTGCCGCGGGCCGCCGGGTCCAGGGTGTACCACTCGGTGGAGCGCACGAACGGATAGACGGTCATCCATTCCTTGGCTGCCACCCCGCGGGCGAACGCCGGCGAGTGGTCCTTGGCGAATTCTGCTTCGCGGTGCACTGCCATGGTGGAGTACACGATCTCGGTGCCTGCCAGCAGGGCCGAACGGCGGATCTTGCGCATCGAAGCCTGAAGCAGCTGGGCCGATGGCCCGTGCACCCAGAACATCAGGTCAGCGTCTTCGCGCATGGCCGATACGTCGTAGATGCCGCGTACGGTGGCGCCTTCGGCGGCCAGCTCGGAGACCAGTGCATCGAATTCAGCGGCAGCCGCCTCGGAACGCTCCACGATGTCGGAACGCTTGAAAATGGTCCAGAGAGTGTAGAAGAACGTCGGGTTTTCTCCTGCGTTTTCGCGTTCGCGAATAACTGGGGAATTATGCTCCGGTGCGTTGCTCACTTGATATTCTCCTTGATCTGGTTTCGGACAAAAGTCCAGGTTGGTTGTCCCGGGCGCGGTTAGCGGGCGCTGATCGCGACGGCACTGCGGGCTTGGCTGATCACTCGCGCCAATCCGGTGCCGGCGATCCATGCGCCAACCACATCGAGCCCTTCGAAGTCCGACAGGCTTCGCTGCAGCTGGCCGCGGCGCGCGGCAGCAGCCTGGCCCTGCAGCGGAACCATGTCACTGAAGCGTGAAACGGTGCTTCCCAAGACATCATCTAGGTGCAATTGAACACCGAGAATCTTTGAAGCGTCTTTGATTGCCTGTTCGACGAGAGCCGAGTCATTCCCGGATTCGACAAGTTCCTCATGTTCGCCGATGCGCCCGAAGGACAGGCGCAGCACGTGGGTGCCGGGCCCTGCCTCCTCCGCGAGCCATGGCCACTTGCCCGTTGAGTGCGTCAGCGCCTTGGCGGTCAGCGGGGCGTCCTTGGCGACCAGCACGCCAGACCCGCGCGGGGCGTCGTCGAGCTCAGGCTTGTCGACCACCAGGATCGCCAACGCGATGGCATTGTCGCCGCCTTCGCTGGCCAGCTGGTCTTCGGGTGCCAGCAGCGGGTTCAGCAGCGCAAGTGCCTGTTCCGCGGGCGTTGCCAGGACCACCCGGTCCGCGTGCAGTTCCTGGCCCAGGGTGCTGACCGTGTACGGGCTTGGCGACTGCGCGTCGTGGCACACCGCGGTGACCGGTGAATTGCGCACCAGCGCCACGCCTGCCTCCCCCAGCTGGGAAACCAGGGCTTCGACCATGGTGTACATGCCGCCGTTCAGGCCGGCGACTCGGGAGCCTGCCGGCGCCGATTCCTGCAGCTTGGTGACGGCGCGCGCCAGCGAACCGGTCTCCAGCATGGCTTGGCGCAGGCCTGGGGCAGCGGCGTCAATGGAAATCTTGGCGGGGTCGGTGGAATAGACCCCGTTGATGACCGGGGCCACCAGCTGGTCCAGCACCGCTTGGCCCATGCGGGAACGGACCACTTCGGCAATGGACAGCGGCTCGTTGGCCCACTTCTTGTTCATTGGAGTGATCAGGTCCGCGGCGGCGCGCACGGTGGCGGGCCGGCCGATGATCGAGCGCACCTCGTCGGTGCGCACATTGCCCGGGATGCCCAGCAAGGCGGTTTCAGGCATCGGGTGGGCCAGGATGTCCTGGTCCTCGCCCTGGACGAGCCAGGCCCGCGCTCCTGAGGTCTTGGCGATCTGACCGCCCAACTCCAGCTCGTCGAGGTACGAGGCAACAATGCCTCCGCGCAGCGCGAAGGATTCCGCGCCGGCATCGATGGCCAGCCCGGCGACTTCGGCGGTGCGCACGCAGCCGCCGAAGCTCCCGGTTGCTTCCAGCACGGTTACTTCGTGTCCGGTCTGGCGAAGTTCACGGGCGGCGACCAGCCCGGCAATGCCGCCGCCGACCACTACTGCATGCGGGGCCCATGGCTTTTCCGCCTGGTGGGCCGATCCGGTTTTCGCTAGGCGTGCTTCGCTGGCGTTGCGCACCTTTTCCAGCAGGCGCAAGGCGTGCGCCGCAGCATCGTTGGCTATGTCCCGCCGCGGCTTGGATGCACCGGTGGCTTGTGCTGATTCCCCTGCGCGCGCATTGCGTTGTTCCTTGCTCACGTGCCTTGCACCTTCCACCTTCACGATATGCCGAGGCCCTGCCCCTCCGGCCGTGGCGTCGAGAGCCAGTGGGACACGGCGTTAAACCTAGCTTAGACCTGTTGAATTACAGCGAGTGAATGAGCTCGACCACACGGGTCAGCACGGTTGGGTCGGTGGTCGGGGGAACACCGTGGCCCAGGTTCACCACGTGGCCGCGGGCCTTCTTGCCGGCCGCAACCACCTCGCGCACGTGCGCTTCGAGGACTTCCCACGGGGCTGCCAGCAGGGCCGGGTCGATATTGCCCTGCACGGACACGTCTTGGCCCAAACGCTCGATCGCCGTTTCAAGCGGGATACGGTAATCCACGCCGACTGTATCCACGCCCGCATCGCGCATCGCGGTCAGCAGCTCGCCGGTTCCGGTGCCGAAGTGGATCAGCGGCACGCCCAGATCGCGGACGTAGTCCAGGGACTTCACCGAGTACGGGGCGACATGCTTCTGGTAGTCCGGCAGCGACAGCGACCCGGCCCACGAGTCGAAGAGCTGGGCGGCCGAGGCGCCGGCCTCGACCTGCGCGCGCAGGAACTTGCCTGAGGCGTTGGCGGCCCAGGTCATCAGACCGTCCCAGACCTCCGAGTCGGTGTGCATCATGGTGCGCGGGCCCAGGTGGTCTCGGCTCGGCTTGCCCTCGACCATGTAGGCGGCCACGGTGAACGGGGCGCCGGCGAAGCCAATCAGCGGGGTCTTGCCCAGCTCTGCCACGGTCAGGCGCACCGCTTCGCGGATCGGTTCCAGCGACTCGTCGGTCAGCTCCGGAAGCGCGGCGACCTGTTCCATGGTGCGGATCGGGGTGTCCAGTACCGGGCCGACTCCTGGCACGATGTCCACGCCGATGCCTGCCAGGCGCAGCGGGATGACGATGTCCGAGAAGAAGATGCCAGCGTCCACCTTGTGGCGACGCACCGGCTGCAGGGTGATCTCGCTGGCCATGGCTGGATCCAGGCAGGAGTCGAGCATGCTCACCCCTTCGCGCAGCTTCAGGTACTCAGGCAGCGAGCGGCCAGCCTGGCGCATGAACCACACCGGGTGATGCGAAGGCTTCTTGCCGGTCAAGGCTTGGATCAAAGCGGAATCTCGGGTACGTCCATCAATCAGCGGATGGTTCTGCGACAGGGTCATGCCCCAATTCTGCCAAGTCTTGGGATTAAAAGCCCATTTACGGCGTTCGCCCGCAGGTGAAGGTGAGCAAACTAACCCAGCGGAAGCATGCCATATTAGGCACACCTGCGTTGTCTGCCGGTATTTTCCGGCCTATTCTAGGGTCACTGTGGTTTTCTTATCTCTTGTCGCATCGCATTCGCAGCTCGATCTGGAGACCGTGGCACAAATCAGTGCTTCGGCCGATGGGCTGGCAGCTGCCTCCGTTAACGGTTCGGCAGCTATCAATGGTGCCGTCGTGCTTGCTACGTGCAACCGCTTCGAAGTCTACGCGGACGTGGACCATGTGGAGGACGCCGCGGATCATCTGGTCAGCGAGCTGGCCGCCAGCGCAGGCCTCTCCCCCGAATTCCTGTCCCGCCGCCTGACCACGCTGGAAGGTGACCCGGTGATCGAGCACCTCTTCTCCGTCGGTGCCGGCCTGGACTCTGCCGTGGTCGGCGAACGCGAAATCGCCGGGCAGGTGCGCCGCGCGCTGACCCAGGCGCAGCAGGAAAAGACCACGACCAGCAACCTCACCCGGCTGTTCCAGAACGCCACCCGCGCGGCCAAGGATGTCGGTTCGAATACCGATCTCGGCACCCAGGGCAAGTCCGTGGTTTCGGTAGCCCTCGATCTGGCCGAAGAGCTGCGCGATGAAGCCAGCGACTGGTCCGAACAAGACGTCGTGCTCTTCGGCACCGGTTCCTACGCTGGCGCCACGATGGCGCTGCTCAAGGAACGCGGCGTCCAGCGCATCTCGGTCTACTCGCATTCCGGACGCGCCGCAGATTTCACCGCCAAGCGCGGCGGTTTCCCGCTGAACGACGAATTGCTGCCGCAGGCGCTGCGCGAAGCAGACATCATCGTTGGCTGCTCCGGAGGCGGACACCAGCTGGCCCGCGAAGAACTCGAAGCCCTGCGCGTTGAGAAGCACCCGCTGATAGCCATCGACATGGCGCTCACCCACGACTTCGACCCGACCCTGGCGGAACTGCCGGATGTCGAGCTGATCACCTTGGAATCGGTGCGCATGGCGGCCCCGACCGAACAGGTGATGGCCGTCCACGCTGCGAGCCGGATCGTCAAGAAAGCCACCGCTGAGTTCGCCGCAGCCCAGCGGGAACGCGAAGCGGACTTTGCGATTGTCGCCCTGCGCCAGCACACCAAGAGCGTATTGGATGCGGAAATCGCCAAGGTCCGCGCACAGCACGGCTGCAGCGCCGCCGCCGAGGAAGTGGAACTGGCCATGCGCCGCATGGTGCGCCAGCTGCTGCACGTGCCTACCAAGCGCGCTCGCGAGCTGGCAGGCGAAGGCCGCACCAGCGAGTATGTCGCGGCCTTGGAAACCCTCTACGGCTTGGAACTTGACCAGCCCGTTGCCGAGAAATCGGAACCAATGCAGGCCCAGGGCAACTGCCCTGCCGCGCCTGAAGTCAAATCAGCGTAGAAAATCTGATTTCCCGCTGGATTTTTCCACTTTCCGCACAGAAGCATGGAATACTACTTCCAAGTAGATTAGTCTCCCGACAATTCCTTCGATGACTTGGGAGCTGATCACTCTGCAGCTGGAAAGGCCCCATTCGACATGACGGAACTCGAAAATATCAAAGGCACCCGCCCGCAACGGATGCCACGTGAAGCGCGTCGGCGCCAGCTGCTGCAGGCAGCGCACCAGGTTTTCGTGGCCCAGGGCTATCATGGCGCGTCGATGGACGAAATTGCTGAAGTCGCTTTGGTCTCCAAGCCGGTCCTCTACCAGCACTTCCCCGGCAAGCGCGAGCTGTATCTCGCCTTGCTCGATTCCCACCTGGCCGACTTCAGCCGGCAGCTCGATGAAGCGATCCGCTCCACGAATGACAACCGCGAGCGTGTCTTCGCCACCATCAACACGTACTACAGCTACATCAAGGGCGAATCCCAGGCCTACCGCCTGATCTTCGAATCCGATGTCCTCTCCGATCCGCTGATCGCCCATCGCATCGAGCAGTTCAACAGCTCGCTGGCTTCCTCTATCGCCCGCGTAGTGGTCGAGGATACCGATATGAGCGAGGACGAGGGCCTGCTGGCAGGCCGGGCACTGGCCGGGCTCTCCCAGGTTTCGGCTCGCTACTGGGCCACCAGCGAGTCCTCGGTGGACCAGGAGGCGGCTGTCGAGCTGATCTCCCTTTTAGCTTGGCGCGGAATTTCGCAGTTCCCGAAGGAAAACTAGCTAGATTAGTGACTAGAGGCCCCACACGGGACACCTATTTCGTTCGAGAGGATCTGCGACAAACATGGAAATCCGCATTGGCATTCAGAATGTAGCCCGCGAAGTAGTGCTTGACTCCGAGCTGAGCAACGCCGAAGTCAACGAGCTGGTAGCGAAGGCTATCGCCGACGGAACCGTTCTGGCACTGAAGGATCCAAAGGGCCGCGAGGTCTTGGTGCCTTCCGCTGGCATCGCCTACGTTGAGGTTGGCCCGGAAGAAGTCCGCCGCGTCGGCTTCGCACAGTAGCGCTTGCGGCTCGCCAAGGCCCTGCCTTGGCAGCTGGTTGCCGGTTTCGCCCGAATGCGAAACCGGCTATTTCTTTGCCCAAATAGTGCTTCGAGTCACCGAGTCGTGATATTCCTAGGGTGTGACTGAACGAAGAATCCGCAGCCCCCGCCCGGTTCCCGCCAACTCGTTGGCCCAGCTGCTGCTCGGCCTGGAAGCGGAGTTCGAGGTGCCGGCGCCTTTCGACGAGCAGACTTTGGAAGCCGCGGAGCAGGCGGTGGCCCAAATGCAGCTCCCCGACCAGGACGCGACCGGCCTCCCCTTCTTCACCATTGATCCGCCCGGCGCCACCGATCTCGACCAGGCGATGTTCCTTGAACGGCACGGCGACGGCTACACCGTGCACTACGCCATCGCCGACGTGCCCGCCTTCGTTGCCCTGGGCAGCCAGCTTGATGCGGTGGCCCGCCAACGCGGCCAGACCTACTATCTGCCGCACCGCAAGATCACCTTGCACCCGCCGCTGATTTCCGAGGACCAGGGCTCGCTGCTGCCGGGCAAGGAACGTCCGGCCTTCCACTGGAAAATCTACCTGGACGCTGATGGTGCCCTCGGCGACGTTGTACTGCGCCGCGCGCGCATCCGTTCCAGGGCGCAGCTGGACTACGCCTCGGCCCAGGCACGACTGGATTCGGGAGAACCCGATGAGCAGCTCGAGCTGCTCGCCGAAATCGGCGCGGCCCGCCTGCGCCAGGAGCAACTGCGCGGCGGCGCCTCGCTGAACCTGCCGGATCAGGAAATCGAGGAAGCCGGCGAGGGCTACAAACTGGTCAGCCGCACTCCCCTGCCGCTGGAAGGCCACAACGCGCAGATTTCCCTGCTCACCGGCATCGCCGCGGCCCGCATCATGCTCAAAGCCGGCGTGGGCATCTTGCGCACCATGCCTGCCCCGGATGAGGCAGACCAGCGCGAATTCCGCACCCAAACCCAGTTGCTCGGCACCCCGTGGGATGAATCGCTCAGCTATGGGCAGTACCTGCATGCATTGGATGTCAGCGACCCGAAGCAGCTGGTCATCATGCATCGCGCCGCTGCCCTGTTCCGCGGCGCGGACTACCAGGTCATCAATGGGCAGCCCGAGGAAGAACTCATCCAGGCGGCACTGGCAGCACCCTACGCGCACACCACCGCTCCGCTGCGCCGCCTAGTGGACCGCTTCGTGCTGCTCACCTGCCATCTGCTGTCCACCGGCCAGCCGCTCCCGGCGCAGCTCACTTCGGCATTGGAGGAACTGCCCGGGCTGATGCGCAGCAGCAGCATTGCCGCCAACCGGGTGAACAATGCGGCCGTTGACCTGCTCGAAGCCTATGTGCTCAAGACACGGGTCGGGGAAGAATTCCAGGCCATCGTGCTGAAGTCCGCTGAGCAGAAAGAGGACGGCAAGATTCGTCCCGGAGTCCTCCAGCTGGCAGATGAACCGATTACCGGATCCTTCACCGGATCCGCCCAGCCAGGCACCTTGGTGCGCGTGAAGCTGGTGCAGGCCGATCCAGAAGTACGCAAGATCAGCTTCGAAATCGTGGCTTCGGACTCCTAAGCCCGGGTTTCAGCGCAAAACCGGTTATGCTTGGCCTATTAGCAATTAGGATGCCCGATCGCAATGGGCTGATAGATGAAACAGTTTTATGGCGACTTCCCAGCGGTCGCCATCCCGCAGGTGCCTGGCCAAGGCGCCTGACGTGAAAGCAGCGATCGGCTCCGCTGGATTCGCGCGGTACCCTGCATGCTCATGGCTTCTTGAAAGCCGGAATGGAGCAGGTGCCGTGCCCGCAAGAAATGAGAACACGGACATCGTGACTGACACGACGCTTTCGGCAGCAGCTGCCGAACCACAAGACAACGAACCAACCGCCGCAGAGCCAGCCAAGCAGAGCTTTGCCGATCTGAACGTTCGCGAAGACATTGTTGCTTCGCTCTCGGAAGCCGGGATCGAGTACCCCTTCCCCATCCAGGCCTTGACCCTGCCAGTTGCCCTGGGCGGCAACGACATCATCGGCCAGGCCAAGACCGGTACCGGCAAGACCCTGGGCTTCGGTATTCCTGCCTTGCAGCGCGTGATCCGCGAGGGCGACAAGGGCTACGCGGATCTTGAATTCCCCGGTGCCCCGCAGGCCTTGATCGTCGCCCCGACCCGCGAGCTGGCCATCCAGGTCGGCGCCGATTTGGCCCAGGCTTCGAAGCACTCGAACATATCGATCACCACCATCTACGGCGGGCGCCCCTACGAAGAGCAGATTGCCGCGCTGAAGGCCGGCACCGACGTAGTGGTCGGCACCCCGGGCCGCCTGATCGACCTGAACCGCCAGCGCGTGCTGAACCTCAAGCAGGTGCGCACTGTGGTGCTGGACGAGGCCGACGAGATGCTGGACCTCGGCTTCCTGCCGGATGTCGAGCGCATCCTGGCCGCACTGCCGCCGGTACGCCAGGCGATGCTGTTCTCGGCCACCATGCCCGGCGCCGTGATCACCATGGCCCGCCGCTACATGACCCGCCCTACGCACATCCGCGCCCAGGATCCGGGCGATGACGATTCTCTGACCAAGCGCAATATCCGCCAGCTGGTCTACCGTGCGCACAACATGGACAAGGACGAGATGGTAGCACGCCTGCTGCAGGCCGAGGGCCGCGGCAAGACCATCATCTTCACCCAGACCAAGCGCTCGGCTGCCAAGCTGTCCGATGAGCTGGTGGACCGCGGCTTCAACGCCGGTTCGCTGCATGGCGATCTGGGCCAGGGCGCCCGCGAGCAGGCGTTGAAGGCCTTCCGCTCGGGCAAGGTCGACATCCTGGTCGCCACCGACGTCGCAGCCCGCGGCATCGACGTGGATGACGTCACCCACGTGGTCAACCTGCAGTGCCCTGATGACGAGAACACCTACCTGCACCGCGTGGGCCGCACCGGCCGTGCCGGCAACACCGGCACCGCGGTGACCTTCGTGGACTGGGACTCGGTGCCGCGCTGGTCGCTGATCAACAAGGCGCTTGGCCTGAACGTTCCCGAGCCGGTGGAAACCTACTCCTCGTCGCCGCACTTCTTCACCGACCTGGATATCCCCAAGGGCACCAAGGGCCGGCTGCAACGTGCCAAGAAGACCGCCGCCGCCGAGGGCGACGGTTCCCCGCGCCGCGAGGAATCAGCGCGTACCCCTCGCCGCCGCAGCAATTCCCGCACCCGTACCCGCACCGTGAACGGCGTGCAGACGCGCCAGCGCGGCGGGCAGGGCTCCGGTGCCGAGCAGGACGGCGCACGCCACGGCCACTCCAAGGGCAAGCAGGATCGTCCGGCACGCGAAAACGAGCGCCACCGCGAAACGCATATGGCCGGCGAGGAGCAGGCAGCGGCCGAGGGCTCAGCACCGGCACGCCGCCGCCGTCCGCGCCGCCGCACCCGCAGCACCGAAGCAGGCGGCCAGGACTGATTCCAGTCCAACCGGCCAGTCAACTTTTCCGAAAGGAACTTACACCAGCGGTGCTCGCTCTACCCGAAGAACCAGCTTTGCCTGATGCTGGAACACCAGACGCCCACGCGTACGGCGTTCCAGCCTCGGGAAATACCGTGTACCACGGCGACAACCTCTCCATCCTCGGCACCCTGCCCGATCAGAGCTTCACCCTGATCTACGTGGACCCGCCATTCAACACCGGACGCAAGCAGACCCGTGCCCAGCGCACCATGGTCCGCGCTGCCGAAGGCGAAGGCGACCGCACCGGGTTCAAGGGGCGCGAGTACAACACCGAGCTGGGGATCGCCCGGTCGTATCACGATGCCTTTGACGACTACCTCAGCTTCATCGAGCCGCGGCTGCGCGAGGCCCACCGCCTGCTGGCCGAGGACGGCACGCTCTACGTGCATCTGGATTACCGCGAGGTGCATTATGTGAAGGTGCTGCTCGACGGGATTTTCGGCCGGGAGTGCTTCCTGAACGAGCTGATCTGGGCGTATGACTATGGGGCTCGTGCCAAGAGCCGCTGGCCGGCCAAGCACGACACCATCCTGGTCTATGTGAAGGATCCCAAGAAATACCACTTCGATTCGGCCGAGGTGGACCGTGAACCGTATATGGCCCCCGGCCTGGTGACCCCGGAGAAGCGTGCCCTGGGCAAGCTTCCGACCGATGTCTGGTGGCACACCATCGTCTCGCCTACCGGCAAGGAAAAGACCGGCTATCCGACGCAGAAGCCCGAAGGCGTGCTGCGCAGGATCGTGGCCGCGTCCTCGCGCCCCGGCGATTGGGTGCTGGACTTCTTCGCCGGCTCCGGCACCACCGGTGCGGTGGCGGCGAAGCTGGGACGCCAGTATGTGCTGATTGACCAGAACGTCGAAGCCATCGAGGTGATGAAGGCCCGGTTGCCTGAAGGCACCACTTATATCGAGGCCTGAGTCCCAGTCCCCTCGTCGATAATCCTTTGCAGCATGCCCGGCTCGGTGAGATTCTCACCGAGCCGGTTCAGCTTTCCGGTCCCGTGGTAGTCCGAGGATCCGGTGACGATCAGATGGTGCTCGGCGGCCAGCTCAAGCATCCAGGCCTTCCCCTCGGCGGTATTGTCCCGGTGGTGCACTTCCACTCCGGCCAGACCGGCATCGATCATCTCGTAGAAGGTCGAGTCGGGTACCACTCGTCCCCGGGCCGAGGCCTTGGGGTGCGCGAACACCGGAACGCCGCCGGCTTCGCGAACCAATTGCACGGCAGTGGCCGGATTCACCGCTGGATGCGACACGTAATAGCGCGAACGTGAGGACAGGATGTTGGCGAACGCCTCGTTGCGGTTCTCCACCACCCCCGCGGTCACCAGCGCATCGGCAATATGCGGGCGGCCAACGGTGGAGCCCGGGAGGCAATGCTCCCCCACCAGATCCCAGCTGATCGGAAAGTCCTCGGCCAGCAGATCGACAATGCGGCGGGCGCGGATGATCCGCGAGTTCAGCGAGCGGTTCAGCTCATCGAGCAGCGGCTGGTAGGTGGGGTCGTGCAGGTAGCTGAGCAGGTGCACGCTGATACCGTGGGCATCCTGGCAGGTGATTTCCATGCCCGGAACGAACCCCAGTCCCAGCTTCCGCGCCTGCTCCGCGGCTTCGTCCCAACCGCTGGTCTGGTCATGATCTGTCAACGCCACGACATCCAGGCCGGCAGCCGACGCTGCGCGCATCAGCTCGGACGGAGTTTCAGTTCCGTCGGACACATTGGAGTGGGTGTGCAGGTCAATTCGCATATGCCTAGGTTATCCCCTGCGCTGATTCTTTGCTGGGATACAGCTGATGGTGACACACTTGGAGCATGACCAATCAAGATTCAACTGCACCAAGCACTGATCAGCCGTTGGAAGACCGCGTGAACAACCGTTCCCAGCGTCCAACGTCCAAGGCATTCCAGGAATTCATGGCCTCCTCGTGGGCCAAGGACACCTCGGACTTGCCAGAGCAGGATGCCGCTGCCAGCTACGCGGCGGCCCGTCGTGCCAAGCTCTCGGAAAACTTCACAGGCGAGCGCATCGTAATCCCGGCCGGCCCGCTCAAGGTCCGTTCCAACGACACCGACTACCGCTTCCGCCCGCATTCGGCGTTCGCCCACCTCACCGGCCTGGGCGTCGACCACGAGCCCGACGCAGTACTGGTCATGGAACCAACCGATGACGGCGCAGGCGAGCACGGCTCCAACCACGTTTCCACCCTGTACTTCGCGCCGATGGCCGGCCGCGACACCACCGACTTCTACCTGAACTCGCGGTCCGGCGAATTCTGGGTCGGCCCGCGCCCTACCCTCTCCTCGCTGTCGGCACGCACCGGGATGCCTACCGACTCGCTGGAACAGCTGGAAATGGCGATCACCAAGAACTCCGGCCCGCAGGCCCTGGGCGGCATCCGCATCCGCCTGGTGCGCGAAGTCGATCTGAACATCGAGGCGCTGGTGGACACCTCGCGCATCAACACCGGGCAGGACTTGGAAGCCAGCGACGCCCTGGATACCGAGCTATCCGAGTTCGTTTCCGAGCTTCGCCTCATCAAGGACGAATACGAAATCGCGGAGCTGCGCAAGTCGGTTGCCGCAACCATCAACGGTTTCGAAGATGTGGTGCGCAACTTGGACAAGGCCGTCGCCCACGAACGCGGCGAACGCGTTGTCGAAGGCACCTTCTTCGCCCGTGCCCGCCTTGAGGGCAACGAGCTGGGCTATGACACCATCGCCGCCTCGGGCAACAACGCCACCATCTTGCACTGGATCCGCAACACCGGATCCGTCAAGCCAGGCGAGGTGCTGCTGCTGGACGCCGGTGTCGAGGCCGAATCGCTGTACACCGCGGACATCACCCGTTCGCTGCCGGTGTCAGGCACGTACACCGAGGTGCAGCGCAAGGTCTACCAGGCCGTACTGGATGCCGCCGATGCCGCGTTCGCCGCGGCCAAGCCGGGGCTGAAGTTCCGCGACCTGCACCAGATCGCTACCCGTGTCCTGGCCGAGCGCCTGTCCGAGTGGGGCCTGTTGCCGGTCTCCGTGGAAGAAGCAATGGATCCAGAAGGCCAGCATCACCGCCGCTGGATGCCGCATGGCACCAGCCACCACCTGGGCCTGGACGTGCACGACTGCGCGCAGGCACGCGCCGACCTGTACCTGGATGCCAAGCTGGAAGAAGGCATGGTCTTCACCATTGAGCCTGGCCTGTATTTCAAGAACGAGGATTTGGCGATCCCCGAAGAATACCGTGGCTTGGGCGTGCGCATCGAGGACGACATTCTGGTCACCGCCGATGGCGCTGAGAACCTGAGCGTGGCCCTGCCGCGCAAGCCTGACGAGGTCGAAGCGTGGATGGCTAAGCTGCGCGGCTAAGTCCTCCCTCGGCTTTAGCCAGCGAAGGCCTGGGTGCAGTTACCGTGGTAACTGCACCCAGGCCTTGCTTGTGCCCTGCTGTCGCTTAGCCTTCCGAATCCTTGCGGGACGCTGGATCCTGCTCAGGCTGTTCGGCCTGGGCTTGCGGTTGTTGCGAGGTATCGACCTTCGGCTCGAATTCCGACAGGTCCTGCGCTTCCGGGGCCTCGGATGCGGGTGCTTGGGCGTGCTCCTTGGCCGGCTGTGCCGCTGGAGCTGCTGGCTTGGCCTCGTTCACTCGCACGCCATAGCGCGGGCGGCCATCTGGCAGGTCGGGGAACTGCGAGCTGCGCTCCGCGCCGGTTGCAGGCTGCGCACCGCTGGCCGGTGCTGCCGCGGCTGGCTGTGCTGGAGGCGTGGCGGGGGCGGCAGGCGCCTGCTGCTGCGGGGCCGCCGCTGGGTGCGCCGGGGCCTGATGCGGGCGCATAGGCAGCTTGGAGGCCAGGGTGCGGGCAGCCTGCGCATGCTCGAAATCAACCACTACGTCGAAGCTGGTGGCCACGAACTGGCTGGAGGACGCGAAATCGCGCTTGCCACGACGGGTCGAATAGCTGATCACGCCAGCGATCATCCAGATAGCCATGCCCAGGCCGATAGCCGAGAGAATCTGGTACAGCCCGTTTCCGCCTCCGCCGAAGAGCGTCAGCAGCAGGCCGACGAACAGGCCCATCATGCCGCCCTGGGCGGCACCGGCCAGCGCCACGCGCGGGTAGGACAGCTTCGCGGTGACCCGCTCCACGGTGCGCACGTCGTTGCCGACGATGCTTACCGCAGCGACCGGGAAATCATTATCGGCCAGGTAATCCACGAGCTTCTGGGCATCGAGATAGCTGGTGTAACGTCCAAGCAGTTCTCCGCGCGGCAAGCCGCTGGTGCTAATCGAATTTACTCCATGAGGCGAGGTCATATCTATATTGTGCACGGGTTTACTGTGAGCCTGCATAGTTGTGAAGCAACTATCGCTGTGGGTGAAAGAAACAGGGCGTCGCCTGTGGCTTGGCACACCGGGAACAGGCCGTGAACGCGATAGTCTAGGAAGGTGAGCGCACAAGTGTCTAAAATCTTCGTCGCCCGGCTGCTCGGGCTTGATGTCTTTGACCCCTTGGGCGACCGCCTAGGCCGTTTACGCGATGTCGTGGTGGTCTCCCGCGGCCCCAAGAAACCCGCCGCCTGCGTGGGCCTGGTCGTTGAGGTCCCCGGCAAGCGGCGGGTCTTCGTTCCGATGACCCGCATCCAGTCCATGGAAGCCAACCAGGTGATCTGCAACGGCCTGGTGAACATGCGCCGCTTCCAGCAGCGCGGCCAGGAAATTCTGGTGGCCGCCGAAATGTTCGACCGCACCATCACCTTCATTGACGGGTCCGGCCGCGGCGTCATCGAGGATATCGGCCTTGCGCAGACCCGTCGAGGCGACTGGGAAATCAACGAATACTATGTCCAGCGTGGCGAACCCACCGCCAATCTGCTGGGGCTGCGTTCGCGCCGCCGCAACAAGGTACTGGTGTCCTGGGACGAGGTCAGCCACGGTTCGAAGAGCGAACCTCAGTCCGCTGACACCTTCGTGGCAGCCCACGACGAAATGAAGCCCGCAGACTTCGCCGACGCCCTGCACGAAATGAATGAGAAGCGCCGCCTGGAAATTGCCACCCATCTGCAAGATGAGCGCCTGGCTGACGTGCTCCAGGAGCTCCCGGACCGCGAGCAGGTGGAAATTCTCTCCGCACTGGGGCTGGAACGCGCCGCGGACGTGCTTGAGGAAATGGACCCGGATGACGCGGCCGACCTCCTGGCCGAAGTCAGCGAAGAGACCAAGCACCAGCTGCTGGATCTGATGAACGAGGAAGAGGCCAAGGACGTCCGCCGCCTGCTCGCCTACCCTGAAGGCACCGCCGGTTCGATCATGACCCCTGTTCCGGTCATCCTCACCCCGGAATCCACGGTCGCGGAAGCTTTGGCGTCGGTGCGTCTGGAGGAGTTGAGCCCCGCGCTGGCTTCCACCGTGTATGTGGTGCGCCCGCCTCTGGAGACCCCCACCGGACGCTACTTGGGCCAAGTTCACATCCAGGCGCTGCTGCGTGCCGCTCCCCCGGAACCGTTGGGCGATATCCTAGATACCGAGCTGGAACCGATGTCGGATCTGGCCAATATTACCGAAGTGGTTCGCCATTTGGCCACCTACAACCTCACCAGCGTCGGCGTGACCAACAAGGAGGGCCGGCTGGTCGGCGCCATCACCGTGGATGACGTGCTGGACCACATCCTTCCGGATGACTGGCGTTCCCAGGACTAGCCAACGCCCCAACTACCCACCAGCAGCAAAGGAGTTCCAGCTATGGCTGAGCAGCGCAAGAGTAACGGCCTGGATACCCCGCTTGCAGCACGGCAACGCTTCTGGCCGAGGTTCTCCCCGAACCCCGACCTCTTCGGTTCGGCCACGGAGAAGTTCGCCCGCTTCATGGGCACTCCCCAGTTCCTGCTGTACATGACGGTATTCTGCGCCTTCTGGCTGATCTGGAATTCGGTCGCGCCGATCAATTGGCGTTTCGACGATGCCACCATCGGCTTCACCGCGCTGACGCTGATGCTTTCCCTGCAGGCTTCCTACGCGGCTCCGCTGCTGCTGCTGGCACAGAACCGCCAGGATGACCGCGACCGTGTCTCACTGTCAGAGGACCGTGCCCGGGCAGAACGCAACCTGTACGACACCGAGTACCTGACCCGCGAGCTGGCTTCCCTGCGTCTGGCCCTGCGCGATGTCGCCACCCGCGACTACGTCCGTTCGGAATTGCGCAATGTCCTAGAAGAACTGCTGGAAACCGCCGACGGCGAAGAACTGCACCTGCGTGCCAAGAAAAAGGGCGGCAACAAGAACTCCCAGCCGCAAACCGGAATGATCGAAACCGTCAAGCCCCAGCAGAGCCAGCACCGGAAGAACAACTGAGCATTGAGCAACACCCCAGAACTCCTCGCCGCCCTCGCACAGGTCAACGACCCGGAGCTCCGCCGGCCCATCACCGAACTGGGCATGGTGGAATCCGCTGAATTGGCCGATGGCACGGCCACCGTGAAGATCTTGCTGACCATCGCCGGTTGCCCGATGCGCTCCACCATCGAGCAGGACGCCACCGCGGCCCTGCTGGCCGTGGACGGCGTGCAGCACGTCGAGGTGGAGCTGGGTGTCATGGATCCGCACCAGCGGGCAGCGTTGCGCGAGTCCCTGGCCAGCCGCCGCACGCCGTTCTCCGACCCTGCCTCCTTGACCCGGGTGATCGCGGTGGCCAGCGGCAAGGGCGGAGTGGGCAAGTCGTCGCTGACCGCGAATCTCGCCTGCCAGCTGGCAGCCCAGGGGCTGAAGGTCGGACTGATCGACGCCGACGTGCACGGATTCTCCATTCCCTCGCTGATGGGAATCTCGCAGAACCCCACCCGGGTGGATGAGATGATCTTGCCACCGGTAGCGCACGGGGTGAAGGTCATTTCCATTGGCATGTTTCTGGATTCCAACCAGCCGGTGATCTGGCGTGGACCGATGCTGCACCGCGCCTTGGAACAGTTCCTTTCGGATGTCTATTTCGGCGACTTGGACTACCTGTTCCTCGATCTGCCGCCGGGCACCGGGGACATGGCGATCTCAGTTTCCCAGCTGCTGCCCAATAGCGAGCTCCTGGTGATCACCACCCCGCAGTCCACTGCGACAGAGGTTGCCGAACGCGCCGGCACCATCGCCTTGCAGACCAAGCAGAAGGTGATCGGCGTGGTGGAGAACATGAGCTTCCTGCAACTGCCCGACGGCACGCGCATGGAGGTCTTCGGTTCCGGCGGCGGCGCCAAGCTCAGCGACTCGCTGAGCCAGCAACTGGGATACCCGGTGGAACTGCTGGCCCAGATTCCATTGGAAGAATCCGTACGCGTGGGCTCGGATCAAGGACAGCCGGTGGTGCTCAGCGCCCCGGATGCTCCTGCCGCCACGGCGATGCGGGAGCTTGCAGGAAAACTGGAACAACGACCGCGCGGACTTGCCGGGCGATCGCTGCCAATGACGTTCTAAAATGGGTTGCAGGCCTAAGTTGCTTCGGAGTCGAACGGAGCCGGTTCGTTGGCGCCCAGCTGCTGCTGCGTGGTGATGGAAGGAACCGCGGTACGTACCGGAGCCGGTGCCACCGTCTTGGCGGGGGTGCTCTTGGCAACATTCACGGCATCATCGAATTCATCGATAAGCGCTTCCTTGATGATTCGACGAGGATCATACTGGCGCGGGTCCAGCTTCTTCCAGTCGATATCGGCAACTTCGTCGCCGACTTCCTCGCGCAGCTGCTCCTTGGCCCCATTGGCCATGCGCCGCACTTCCTTGACCAGATTCGCTAGCTTTTTGGCGTACTCGGGAAGCTTTTCGGGGCCCAGAATAACGACCGCAAGCACGGCGAGAACGACAAACTCGCCACCATTAATACCAAAAAGATCCACGTAAGAAGATTACCTTGTTCCAGAGCCACTAACGAAGTCACCGCGCCATGCCAACGGTGAACACCCGGTGAACGGGGTTAGCTGGCTGCGCGCAAGCCTCGCGGGATGCGTGGCAACGACATGGTCTTGGCTGGGCGATTCGCCGGATTGCGGTGAGCAAGCGCGTCTCGCAGCATGGCACGGCCACGGTGGATCCGCGAGCGCACCGTACCTAGCTTCACGTCCAATATGCGTGAGACTTCCTCGTAGGAAAAGCCTTCCATGTCGCACAGGACGATTGCCGCACGGAACTCCGGGGATAGGGCGCGCAAGGCCTCTTGCACGTCGACATCCAGGTTGTTGAATTCGAAATAGCGTTCCGGGGTCACAGCGGTACCGGGCATCCGGTCTTCGCTTCCCTCGGCGAAACGATCGAAGCGGATCTTGCTCTTGCGCCGCGCCTGATCCAGGAATAGATTCGTGGTGATGCGGTGCAGCCACCCGCCCATGGTTCCCGGAGTGTAGTTCTCCAGTGCCTTGAACGCGCGAACAAATGCCTCTTGGGAAAGGTCCTCGGCATCCTGGCGGTTGCCAGTCAACCGGTAGGCCAAACGGAAAACCCGCTGCCCATGCTCCTGGACCATCTGGTCCCAGGTCGGGGTCGCGGTTTCGCCAGTCGCAGCAGCAGAAACAGATTCACTTCGTGCATTATTCACACTCCAAGTATGAAATGGGAAGCTGAGCTGAAGCTAAGAATCATCTGCGCGAGAACCTGCAAGTTCAACGATTTCGGGTAACGGCGTAGGTACGATTGGTACTGGCCACGCCAATTCAACTCTTGAGGACCACCGCAGATGCCTTCGATGAATCCAGAACTCTTTGCGAGCTGGACCTACGCCCAGACCCACGTCAACGAGCCGGAGCATGTCGCCGCGGTTCGCGAGCGCGCGGAAGACCTGGGCGTGCGGTGCATTGACCCGGCGGGCCGCTCCATGCTGCAGCTGCTATGCACCCTGCGCCAGCCGCGCAACGTCGTGGAAATCGGTTCCGGCGTAGGTGTCGCGTCCTTGGCAATGCTGGAAGCCATGGGCAGCGCCATGACGTTGACCGCGATCGAACCGGATCTGGAACACGCCAATGCGATGCGGCAGGGCCTGCGCGACTCGTCAATCCCGTCTGCCCGCGCCCGGATCATCAATGAGCGTGCGGAGAACGTGCTCTCGCGCTTGGCGGACCACGCCTACGACCTGGTGCTCATCGATGCCGGCGCCGAACTGCTGCTCGAATATGTAGCGGAAGCCAAGCGGCTGGTGGGAACCGGCGGCGTGATCATCGTGAACCATGCCTTCGACGAGCACCGCCTGGCCAAGCCGGCAGTGCGTCGGCCTTCCACCGTCACGACCCGCGATGCACTGCGCATGATGCGCGAGGATCCGCGGCTGCAAACGCATCTTGTCCCAACCGAGCAGGGATTGTTCGTAGCTACTGTCCTTCCGGCCAAGCCGGCCACGTGGCGCTAGGAGCCATTTTCGGGCAAAACGAAGGACCGACATTTCTGCCGGTCCTCAATTGCCGCACGAACACCTCGTGCGGCCAAGCTGGAACTTGAGCAACCCTACTCGGTGACCTTGAGCAGGCACTCGCGCAATTCGGTTGCCTCGTCGTTGTTCAACTCGACCACCAGTCGTCCGCCTCCGTCGATTGGCAGGCGCAAGATGAGGCTGCGCCCTTCCTTAGCGACTTCCATTGGCCCGTCACCGGTGCGTGGCTTCATAGCAGCCATTAAGCTGTTCCCTTCGTCTGTGGCTAACACATGCGTTGGCGCGTGCCGCGCATGCAACCGAATGCCTAGTCCATCCTCAGCAAGGAATCCCGGCTGAGTTGGGACACTTATCTCTTATTATTACTAATTTTCGTTCGTGTCGCTAATCACACGCCGTGACTCCAGATCACGAATCGTATTCTCAAGGTTGGTGATTTCGGCCGCCAGGACATCGAGCACATCATCGACCTGGTCGCAACGGTAGCCGCGCAAGCCCAGGGAGAAGCGGACCTTGTCCACGTCCTCGGCGCGCGGATTCTTGGGCAGCAGCACCGGTGGCAGCGATGCCTGGTGCTCGACCAATCCGGTGATGGCATCCCCAGTGGATTCGAAGTGGCGGCCGGCTGGTACGTTCTTCCGCTGGCTGGAGAACAGCAGCGCGACCGCGCCGACCAGCAATACCGCAATGGCAATCAGGAGCGTTGGCATCGGTTACTGCCCCTTCGCCAAGTTGCCGACCTTCTGGTTTTCCTGATGTGCGCGCAGCACCAGATCCACCGCTTCATCAGGATCATCCGTGATCGTGAACAGATCCATATCAGCCGGCGATATGGTGCCTTCGGCAACGAGCGTGCTGGCCATCCAGTCGACCAAGCCTCCCCAGTACTCGCTGCCCACAAGCACGATCGGGAAGCTGGTGATCTTCTTGGTCTGCACAAGGGTCAGCGCTTCGAAGAGTTCATCAAGGGTGCCGAAACCGCCAGGCAGCACAATGAAGCCCTGCGAGTACTTCACGAACATCGTCTTGCGCACGAAGAAGTAGCGGAAATTCAGGCCCTTGTTCACCGAGGCATTCAGTCCGGTCTCGAAGGGAAGCTCAATTCCCAGGCCCACCGAGACCCCGTCCTTCTCCGCGGCACCCTTGTTGGCGGCTTCCATTGCACCAGGGCCGCCACCGGTGATCGTGGTGATGCCTTCCTCGGCCAGCCGGCTGCCGACACGCTCGGCCATCGCGTAGTAAGGGCTGTTCCGGTCGGTGCGCGCCGAACCGAAAACTGCGATGGCGGGTCCGGTATCGGCCATGGTTCCAAAGCCGCTGACGAATTCCGATTGGATCCGCAGCACTCGCCACACATCGGTGTGCGTGACGTCGGCCTGCGGACTGTCCAGGAGATAGTGGTCAAGCTGATCTTCCGGCTGTTTCCCTGGCCAGCTCGCTTCGATGTGGCGCTTTTGCCCGAGGCGGGCATTTTCTTCACTCTTACGCTGATGAACCATGCCTTCACTCTATCGGTTAGTTCTGCCCATCCATGGATGTGACCTACCGCTGATTGAAGAACAGTTTGATAACAACTCGGTGTGACGTGGCCGAAGACTCGCGTAGCCGGCGTCACATCAAGTAATGTCTACAACATGAACAGCGATCATCAGGCTCAGGCTTCTTCTGCCGGCCCTATCGTCCAGCTGACTGGGGTCAATAAGCACTACGGTGCGTTGCATGTGCTCAATGACATCAATCTCGAAGTCACCAAGGGCGAGGTTGTTGTGATCCTCGGTCCTTCCGGCTCGGGCAAGTCGACGTTGTGCCGCGCCATCAACCGGCTTGAAACCATCGATGAAGGCACCATCAAGATTGACGGCAAGACCCTTCCCGAAGAAGGAAAGGCGCTGGCCAATCTGCGTGCAGATGTCGGCATGGTCTTCCAGTCGTTCAACCTCTTCGCCCACAAGTCGATCTTGGAAAACGTGACCCTCGGACCGATCAAGGTCAAGGGCATGAAGAAAGACGAAGCGAAGAACTTGGCAATGCAGTTGCTGGAGCGGGTCGGCGTGGCCAACCAGGCCGGCAAGCTGCCGGCACAGCTTTCCGGCGGCCAGCAGCAACGCGTGGCGATCGCCCGTGCACTGGCCATGAAGCCGAAGGTCATGCTCTTCGACGAACCGACCAGCGCCCTGGACCCGGAAATGATCAACGAGGTCCTGGACACCATGGTCGGACTGGCGAGGGAAGGCATGACCATGCTCGTGGTCACCCACGAGATGGGCTTCGCGCGGAAGGCCGCGGATCGCGTGATTTTCATGGCCGACGGCCAGATCGTCGAGCAGGCCTCACCGGAAGATTTCTTCACCAATCCCAAATCCGACCGTGCCAAGGATTTCCTTGGCAAGCTGATCACCAACCACTGATTTCATCATCACGCATCCACTAGGAGGAACAATGCGCAAGACTCGTTTCGGTACCGTAGCCGCAATGGCCGCCGTCGCAGCCCTGGCCCTGACTTCATGCGGCGGCTCCGGCGATAGCGAAGCCGACGGCGACAAGATCCGCATCGGCATCAAGTTCGACCAGCCAGGCCTCGGCTTCAAGGACGGCGATAACTACACCGGTTTCGATGTGGACGTCGCCAAGTACGTAGCCAACGAATTGGGCTACACCGAGGATCAGATCGAATTCGTTTCGGCCCCTTCGGCCAACCGCGAGACCATGCTGCAGAACGACCAGGTCGACATGATCTTCGCAACCTACTCGATCACCGATGAGCGCAACAAGGTCGTCGACTTCGCCGGTCCATACTTCGTTGCCGGCCAGGACCTGCTGGTTCCGGCCGACTCGGATATTGCCGGCCCGGAAGATCTTGACGGCAAGAACCTCTGCTCGGTCACCGGTTCCACCTCGGCCCAGAAGGTCAAGGACAACTTCGCCCAGAACACCAACCTGCAGGAGCTTCCGGGCTACGCAGAGTGCACCACCCAGATGAGCGGCGGCACCATTGACGCGGTGACCACCGATGACATCATCCTCGCGGGCCTGGCTGCGCAGCCAGCCTACAAGGGCAAGTTCAAGGTAGTTGGCGCGCCGTTCTCGGAAGAGAACTACGGCGTGGGGCTGCCTGATGGCACCGACAAGTGCGCCGACATCAATGCGGCGATCACCAAGATGATCGAGTCCGGCGAATGGCAGAAGGCCCTGGACAAGAACACCGAAGGCACCGGCTACAAGCCAAACGCTGAGACCAACCCGCCAACCCTTTCGGAGTCCTGCGCCTAGCAGCATCTGATGCAATGGGGGCCAAACGCAGCGTGTTTGGCCCCCATCTGCAATCTGCGTTACTCCGGTAACCGGCTGAAGCAGGTATCGGACCCATAGCCACTTGGCCGGTCTTCCGGCCATCGAGACAGAGGCTTGCAGTGGAGAACTATTTATCCATATTCACTGAGTACGACATTCCCGGAGCTTTCTGGGTCAATATCCAACTAACGTTCTGGGCTGCCATTGGCGCCCTCGTTTTGGGCACTATTCTGGCCCTGCTGCGCATCTCCCCCGTAGGGAGCTTCCAGGCCATTGGCACCAGCTACGTCAACTTGATCCGCAATACGCCGCTGACCATCATCATCCTGTTCTGCGTGCTGGCGCTCTATGGCCAGCTCGGATTCGTGCTCAGCTCAGACTTCCAAAACAACTTCTTCCGCTTGGCCGTCCTTGGCCTTGCGGTCTACCACGCGGCGTTCGTGTGCGAAGCGATCCGTTCCGGCGTGAACACGGTTCCACTGGGACAGGCGGAAGCTGCCCGTGCCATCGGTTTGAGCTTCTTGCCCGCAGCACGCCTGGTGATCTTGCCGCAGGCCTTCCGCGGAGCGATCGTGCCGCTGGGCAATACCCTGATCGCCTTGATCAAGAACTCCACGGTCGCGGCGGTCGGTTCGGTAGCCACCGAATCCTCCTCGGTCATGAAGACCATGATCGAGTTCCGTGCCGATATCGTCATTCCGATCTTCTTGACCTTCGCAGTGGGCTTCGTGATCATCGTTATTCCGGTTGGTCTGCTGACCACTTGGGCTTCGAAGAAACTGGCGGTGGCACGATGAGCGCCTCGATTCTTTTCGATACGCCCGGGCCCAAGGCCCGGCGCCGCATCCTGGCTGTCAACATCATCGGTGCCCTGATTGCCCTGGGCATCGTTGCTTGGATCATTTTGGGCCTCGCCGCCAAGGACCAGATGCAGGCTTCCCAATGGGATGACTTCATCGAGACGAGCACCTGGAAGAACTACCTGCTGCCCGGCTTGTGGAACACCGTCAAGGCCGCCATCTTCGGCATCGTCGGTTCGGTGATATTCGGCCTGATCTTCGGTATTGGCCGCCTGGCGCAGAACAAGCTGGTCAATGGCGTTTCCACGGTGATCGTCGAATTCTTCCGTGCGGTTCCAGTGCTGCTGATGATCGTGTTCTTCAACGTCTTCTTCTCCCGCTCATTGCAGCTGCCAGGAGATACCGCGATGTGGGCCGTGGTCGCGGCGCTGATCTTCTACAACGGCTCGGTCGTTGCGGAGCTGGTCCGTTCCGGCGTGCACAATCTGCCCAAGGGGCAGCGTGAAGCCGGTATCGCCATCGGTCTGACCCGTGGCAAGTCCTTGCGCTACATTGAGATTCCACAGGCGCTGGTGGCCATGCTGCCGGCGCTGATCGGCCAGTTCGTGGTGATCTTGAAGGACTCGGCCTTGGGCTACATCATCAGCTTCAACGAGCTGCTGTTCTTCGCCCGCACCTACTCCTCGCCGAACGGCAACGTGCTGCAAGCGCTGATCGTGGCAGCGGCGATCTTCATCATCATCAACTTCACCCTGAGCAAGCTGGCAGTGATCGTCTCGCGCCGGTTGAGCAGCCGGGTGAAGAAGGACAAGACTGCAGCCGCCAACCCCGCGGCTGCAGTGGTTGGAGCCCCCGCGGATATGGGCACGCAAGCGGACCAGGATCGCGAGGATCCCAAGGCCTAGCCAACGCAACAGAAAAATCTCCGTACCGCTTGGGCATCAACCACACGGTACGGAGATTTTTTCTTGCCACGACAATTCCTCAGTGACAGGGCGTCGCTAGCGCAGCCATGCGCGCAGGCTCTGCAGGCAATCACGGATGGCCTGCTGCGGTACATGCTCATCATCGCTGTGTGCTAGCAGCGCATCTCCTGGGCCGAAGTTCACTGCCGAAACTCCCAAGGCCGAGAAGCGCGACACGTCGGTCCAGCCGTACTTCGGCTTTGGTTCCTGGCCCAGCACCTTGATCAGGTCCGCGGCAATCTGCTGGTCCAATCCCGGTTTGGCTCCATCGGCGCCATCGGTGCGCTCGATATCGAAGCCAGCGAAAAGCTCGCGGACAACGGCCTCAGCCTCGGCCAGCGTCTTGTCCGGGGCGAATCGGTAGTTCACTTCCACCTCGCAGTAATCCGGAATCACGTTGCCCGCGATGCCGCCGGCAATGCGGACTGCGTTCATTCCCTCGCGGTAGTCCAGGCCTTCGACGGTGATGGTCTGGGGCTGGTAGGCAGCCAGCCGCTGCAGGATCTCCCCCGCGTCGTGGATCGCGTTATGCCCCATCCATGCGCGTCCCGAATGGGCCGCCTTGCCGCGGGTGCGGATGACGAAGCGGCTGGTTCCGTTGCACCCGCCTTCGACGGTGCCGTTGGTCGGTTCCAGCAGGATCGCGAAGTCGGCTTCCAGCAGTTCCGGGCTGTTCTTGGCCAGCCGGCCCAATCCGGATTTGGCCGCTTCAACTTCCTCATGGTCGTAGAAGACGTAGGTGACATCGTATTTGGCGTCGGTCAGCTCTGCCGCCAGGGCAAGCTGCACGGCAACCCCGCCTTTCATGTCCGTCGCACCGCGGCCATAGAGCACCCCGCCGATGACCTGTGCGGGGACGGTGCCCTTGGCGCCCTCGGTGCGCGGCAACGGCACGGTGTCCAGATGCCCGGCCAGCACGACGCGGCGTTCGCGGCCAAAGCTGGTGCGCGCCACGATGGCGTCCTGGTCCCGATGGACCTCAAGATGCGCCAGCTGCTGCAGCGCGTGGTGCACCTTGTCGGCCAGCTCTTGTTCATTGCCGGAAACGGATTCAATGTTCATGACCTGCTCGGTGAGCAGGGCAACGTCTTGTTGCAGGTCCAATTCGTTCACGGCTGGCTACGTCCTGAGTCTCTAGCTTCACTTTTTTGTCATTTATCAACGTTACACCGGTCAGCAAAGATACGATCGGTGTATGACTTCAGAATCTGTGACATCCAGCGAATCATCTGTCCGTTTAGCCTCAGCGCATGGCCTTGCAACGGTCGCATCCGATGGAACGATCCTTGATGTTTGGTACCCGGCTCCCGTCTTGGGCGAACTCGCCCAAGCTGAAGAGCTCTCCGGTGAACTCTCTGCCGCCGCGCAGGATGATGCAGCCCGCGGCACCACCCAGAAGGTAGTTTCACTGACCATTAATCTTGATGTAGCTCCGGCTGACACCGCCGATGTGTGGCTGCGCCTGCACCTGCTATCGCACCGCCTGGTCCAGCCGAACAGCATCAACCTCGACGGCATCTTCGGCCACCTGGCAAATGTCGTATGGACGAGTTTCGGTCCTTGCCAGGTCGAGGGCTTCGAAACGACCCGGTTGAAGCTGCGCGCTCGTGGTGCGGTCACCGTGTACGGCGTGGACAAGTTCCCGCGGATGGTCGACTATGTGGTTCCGGCCGGCGTGCGCATTGCCGACGCTGGACGTGTGCGCCTCGGCGCCCACCTGGCTTCGGGCACCACCGTCATGCACGAAGGGTTCGTCAATTTCAATGCCGGCACCTTGGGCACCTCGATGGTGGAAGGCCGCATTTCGGCATCGGTCGTTGTCGGCGATGGCTCGGACGTTGGAGGCGGCGCATCGATCATGGGCACCTTGTCCGGTGGCGGCAAGGAACGCATTGTCATCGGCGAACGCGTGCTGCTGGGGGCCAACGCCGGTGTGGGCATCTCGATCGGCGATGACTCGGTGGTCGAAGCTGGCCTGTACGTCACCGCCGGCACCCGAGTCGTTCTCGGCGACAAGCAGGTCAAGGCGCTTGAGCTGTCCGGCGTGCCAAACCTGCTCTTCCGCCGCAATTCAATCACCGGCGCTGTTGAGGCCCTGCCGCGCGCAGGCCAGACCGTTGAGCTGAACAGCGCGCTTCACGCCAACTAATTCTCCTGTTGCATTCGAACTGGCAGATCAAGAAAGTGGTCTGCCAGTTTTTATTGCCCAATTTCTTGCTGCTCGGCTAGCCACCGGGAAAGATGATGGTCACCATCGGCTGGATGAAGCCGTGGAAGGCCTTGGAGTCGCGTAGCAGCGACGTGCTGGCCACGATGGTGGCCCTGCCGGTCAGCCAAGCCCTGGGCTCGTCCAAGGGCACGTCAACGAGGTGGATCTCCTGCCGAGTGGCTTGCATATCGTGTTCCACACCGTGGTCAATCAGTATCCTCTCCAGCTCATCCATGCGGTGCGGCACATACTTGCCGCTGTTTTCTGCAAAATCATGGGCATGCTGCTGGGCGAATACCGTGGCCTGCCCATAGTGGGCCCGGGCCAGCCGGGCTAGGGCCGGGTAGCCCTCGTCTTCCAGCCGCTTGATCAGTGCATCACTGGCTTCCGGTTCGCTGGCTGGCGCCACCGCGGTCAGCGAATCCCACCAGGAACTCCATTCCTGCTTGAACTGTCCGTGCGAGTCGTCAATCATGTTGCGGTTCTTGATTTTGGAAGCCAGCCGGCTATTGGGTCCGGCCTCCGCGGGGTGGACGCCTGAGAGTTCGCGCAGGTACAACGCCATCAGCATATTCTGATTGGTATTTATGGTCAGCGACCAATTATTTCCACGACGTAAGTACATGCATACCACCTGATCCTTCGGCACACTTGTCGTTTCCTCTGCCTCAAAGGATACTCCCGAAGTTCCGCTTAAAACAGGGAAGGACCTGTCCCCCACTATCGTGGGAAGACAGGTCCTGCCGCAGGAATCCGGCAGCTAGCCTAGGCCTGGTAGCCCGGGTAGTTGCGAGCGGTTTCACCCATGTACAGCTGGCGCGGGCGGCCGATCTTCAGCTCGGGGTCCTTGATCATTTCACGCCACTGCGCGATCCAGCCTGGCAGGCGGCCGATGGCGAACAGTACGGTGAACATCTTTTCGGGGAAGCCCATGGCGGTGTAGATCAGGCCGGTGTAGAAGTCCACGTTCGGGTAGAGCTTGCGCGAGATGAAGTATTCATCGTTCAGTGCAGTTTCTTCCAGCTTCATCGCGATATCAAGCAGCTCGTTCTTGCCCTGCTTTGCCAGCAGGTCGTGAGCGGTCTTCTTGATGATCTTGGCGCGTGGATCGTAGTTCTTGTACACGCGGTGGCCGAAGCCCATCAGGCGTACGCCATCTTCCTTGTTCTTGACCTTGGTCATGAACTCTTCAGGGGTCATGCCCGAAGACTGGATTTCGCGCAGCATCTTCAGCACGGCTTCGTTGGCGCCGCCGTGGGCCGGGCCGGACAGCGCGTGGATGCCTGCCGAAACCGAAGCGAACATGTTGGCTTCCGAGGAGCCAACCAGGCGCACGGTGGAGGTCGAGCAGTTCTGCTCGTGGTCAGCGTGCAGGATCAGCAGCAGGTCAAGGGCCTTGACCACGTCTGGATCCACGATGTACGGCTCGGCAGCGGTGCCGAAGCACAGGCGCAGGAAGTTCTCGACCATGTTCATCGAGTTGTCCGGGTACAGCAGTGCCTGGCCAATGGACTTCTTATGCGCGTACGCGGCCAAGACCGGCAGCTTTGCCAGCAGGCGCAGGGTCGAACGCTCAACCTGTGCGTCATCCTTCGGATCCAGCGAATCCTGGTACCAGGTTGACAGGGCCGAAACAGCCGAGGACAGCACCGGCATCGGGTGCGCGTCGCGAGGGAAGCCGCCGAAGAAGCCCTTGAGCTCTTCGTGCAGCAGGGTATGGCGGCGCAGCGAGTTGTCGAACTCGGCCAGCTGGTCGGCAGTTGGCAGTTCGCCGTAGATCAGCAGGTAGGTGACCTCGATGAAGCTGGACTTCTCGGCCAGCTGCTCGATGGGGTACCCGCGATAGCGCAGGATGCCTGCGTCGCCGTCGATGTAGGTAATCGCGGATTTGGTGGCCGCGGTATTCATGAAGCCGGGATCGTAAGTCACGTTCCCGGTGGTCTTCAAAAGTGGGGCTACGCCGAATCCGTCGTTGCCCTCTGCTGCCTGAATTACCGGCAGCTCGAGGCTGGATTCTCCAAAGTGTAGCTGTGCAGACGTAGTATCTGTCATTGCATCTCCTAACCGGAAAGCGTGTAGTTCCGAAAGGTCAGTCGTCACCGTAGAACATACCGCGATTTGACCCATTCAAGCTAATTAGGGCGTCATCTTCACCGATTGGCGGAAGAATTCAACCGTTCAACGGCAGCCGCGATCCGTTCGTCTGATGCAGTCAGAGCCACGCGCACGTGGCGTTCCCCGGCGGTGCCGTAGAAGGCCCCGGGACCGGCCACGATGCCCAGTTCCGCCAGCGCCCCGATGGTTTCAAAGCTCGGACGCCCAGCGGTGCACCACAGGTACAGGCCCGCCACCGAATCCTCGATGGCCAGGCCGAAATTCTCCAGCGCCGGCCGCAGCATGTCACGGCGTGCCCGGTACAGCTCGCGCTGCGCCGCGACATGCTCGTCGTCATTCAGGGCCACCACCATGGCGTGCTGGATTGGACCGGGAACGATCATGCCAGCATGCTTGCGGCTATTGACCAGAGACGGCATCAGATTGGGAGCACCAGCAACGAAGGCGGCGCGGTATCCGGCGAGGTTGGACTGCTTAGACAGCGAATACAGCGCGAACAGGTCATCGAGGTTTCCACCGTTAACCGCCGGGTCCAGAATGCTGGGCACCTGCCCCTCGTATTCATCCCACCCCAGTTCCGCGTAGCACTCGTCGGAGGCGACGACGGCACCCATTTCACGGGCCTGGGCCACGATGCCTGCCAGCTGGGCGGTATCACGGACCTTTCCGGTCGGGTTGCCAGGCGAGTTGACCCAGATCAGCTTCACTCGCTCGCGCTGCTCAGCAGTCAATTCCGAGAGGTCGTCAGTGGCGATTGGGGTCGCGCCGACCAGCTGGGCACCGATGTCGTAGGTCGGGTAGGCGATTTCGGGACGGACCACGATATCGCCTGCGCCCAGGCCCAGGAACAACGGCAGCCACGCCACCATTTCCTTGGAGCCAACCGTCGGCATGACATCATCGGTGCTCAATCCGGTGACGTTGCGTCGGCGGGCGAACCAGTCGACGATGGCTTGGCGGACCTCAATGGTCCCGTGCGTGGTCGGGTAGCCGTGCGAGTTGGCAGCGTCGGCCAGCGCCTGCTGGATGACCTGCGGCGTGCTGTCGATGGGCGTGCCGATCGACAGGTCCACGACTCCCCCCGGATATGCGGACGCCTGCTCGCGATACGGGGCAAGCTGGTTCCAGGGGTAATCGGGGAGTTCAAGCATGAAAGTGAAAACCTAGCCTTGGTTCTGAGGTGGCAAGGCGCTGATCAGTGGGTGGTCAGTGCCGGTGTTACCAATTTTAGCGGCGCCGCCCGGGGATCCAAGTTCGTCGAAAAAGTCGACGTTTGCCTTGTAATAGTCGGCCCACTCGTCCGGCACATCATCTTCGTAGTAGATGGCTTCGACGGGGCAGACAGGTTCGCAGGCGCCGCAGTCAACACATTCATCCGGATGAATGTAGAGCGAGCGCTCACCTTCATAGATACAATCTACCGGGCACTCTTCGACGCACGCCTTGTCTTTCACGTCGACGCACGGCTGAGCGATGATGTAAGTCACGAGGACCGAGACCTTTCCTTGCACTGGGTGGTTTCAACAGAGCTAGTGGTTTCAGCAGATGCTCTTTGAATCCTTTACCAGCTCAAACTACAGTCTAGTCCTGTATAACCATTCATCGAACCGCCTATCGGCGCGCTGTGACGTAATCGACCATTCACATTTCAGTTTCCCGTGGTGCAAATGAATTCTTCTTACGAAAAGATGACGCTTCCAAATGCTTAGTTTTAGTGATGTGACGCCCGGTGAACGGCTAGTTGTCCGCTACCGACTGGCCGAGGGCCAGGCCGGCGGACATTTTTCCGACGCGTTGGGAGAGCTGAGGGAAGTAACCGAGGAATCGGTGAGCATCCAGACCCGCACCGAGCTGGTACGCATCCCCCGTGCGGCGATCACCCATGCCAAGCGGGTACCGCAGGCTCCGGCGCGCCGTAGGCCCCGCATCCCGCGCAGCGAATAGCGTTCTGCAAGCGGCCCTGATTTCACGATGCCACTCATCCGGGTCGCAGCTGCGTTGATCCGGCTTGGGAAGACATGTGATTTGAATCTGCCAATCACTCAGCACTTTTCGCGTATGCTGTTTTCATGCCCTCCGATAAACTTGTCCAATCGCGAGCACGAGCCCTCAGCTCCCCGCTGAGGCTTCGCATCTTGCGCTTGTGCCTCCATGAGTCACGCACGAACAAGGAAATTGCGGACATTCTGGATTTGAATCCCGCCACGTCCTTGCATCACGTGCGCACCCTGGTCAGCAACGGCTACCTCGCCGCGGAAGAGCCGCGCCGAGGCAACCGCGGTGCCAAAGAAGTGCCCTACCGAAGCACCAAGCAGTCCTGGGGCACCCGCATTCCCGACGCGGCTCCGATGCTGGTGGACACCTTCCTGCAGGAAATCGAGGGACTTGATCCGCAGGAAATACAGGTCATCCGCTTGGGTCTGAAACTCAACGAAGAAAATCAGAAGGAATTGATGAGCCGGCTGCGGGCGGTTATCGAGGACTATGCAGTACGCGAGCCGGATCCCGATGGTGTGGCCACCTCGCTGTTCTTGGCCCACCATCTGGATATCACCGGCAATGCGCGTGACGGCCAGTAGGCCGGTCACCGCTTCCCCAAAACCTTATTAAAAACAGCAGGAGTTCCTCCCGTGGGGGAAGAACTCCTGCTGTTTTTCAGTTCTGCCGTTGTTGCTTGCGCAGCACCCGCAATGAGCACAGCAAGGCAATCACCGACGGAATGACCATTCCGTACATCCACAGTGCAGAGGCCAACGTCGGTCCGGGCAGGTACTCGTAGTACTGCATGCCCAAGATCAGCTGGTCATCGCCCACATAGGAAATCAGTCCAACAGTCACATAGCATCCGATGAACGCCGCCGCACCGGCCCACAGCTTCGCGGAGGAAACCGCAGCCCAGTACACCAGAACTCCGAGCAGGAGCCAGGCAACGAGCACGCCCCAAACCAGCGGGACATCGTTTCCGACGTAGCTGATGGAGGCGTGGATTGCCGTGCCGAACAATCCTGCAGCCACGGCGGCAACCGCACCGCGCCACAGCGCGGAGAAGTTGCCTCCGAGGGAATTGCGCTTATTAGGAGCGTGCGCGTGCACGGCTGGCCTTGGCACGGTCGTTGGCGTTCAGCAGCACCTTGCGGATGCGGATTGCTTCCGGGGTGACCTCAACGCACTCGTCTTCGCGAGCGAATTCAAGCGACTCTTCCAGGGTCAGGGTGCGTGGCGGGGTCAAGTTCTCGAAGGAATCCGAGGAAGCTGCACGCATGTTGGTGAGCTTCTTTTCCTTGGTGATATTCACGTCCATGTCATCGGCGCGCGAGTTCTCGCCCACGATCATGCCCTCGTAGACCTCTTCGGTTGGCTTCACGAAGAAGCTCATGCGTTCCTGCAGGTTGATCATCGCGAATGGAGTCACCACGCCGGCACGGTCGGCCACGATCGAGCCGTTGATGCGGTACTCGATGGCGCCTGCCCACGGCTCGTAGCCTTCGGCCAGCGAAGCGGCAATGCCGGCACCACGGGTTTCGGTCATGAATCGGGTGCGGAAGCCGATCAGGCCACGTGCTGGAACCATGAATTCCATGCGAACCCAGCCGGTACCGTGGTTGGCCATGTCGGTCATGCGGCCCTTGCGCGATGCCATCAGCTGGGTGATAGCGCCCAGGTACTCTTCCGGCACGTCAATGGTCATGCGCTCCATTGGCTCGTGGACCTTGCCGTCGATCATCTTGGTGACAACCTGCGGCTTGCCAACCGTCAGCTCGAAGCCTTCGCGGCGCATCTGCTCAACGAGGATGGCCAGTGCCAGTTCGCCACGGCCCTGGACTTCCCAAGCGTCTGGACGCTCGGTTGGCAGGATGTTCAGCGAAACGTTGCCGATCAGTTCCTTGTCCAGGCGATCCTTGACCTGGCGTGCGGTGACCTTGGCGCCCTTGACCTTGCCAGCCAGTGGCGAGGTGTTGATGCCGATGGTCATGGAGATCGCAGGTGGATCAACGGTGATCAGCGGCAGCGGCTTAGGGTTCTCCAGGTCGGTGAGGGTTTCGCCGATCATGATGTCTTCGATACCGGCGACTGCAACGATCTCGCCCGGTCCGGCTTCTTCAGCTGGAACGCGGGTCAGGCCCTGGGTGGCCAGCAGTTCGGTGATCTTGACCTGCTTCATGGTGCCGTCCTGGCGTGCCCAGTTGACCTGCTGGCCCTTGCGCAGGGTGCCGTTGATCATGCGCAGCAGCGCAAGACGGCCGAGGAATGGCGAAGCGTCAAGGTTGGTGACGTGGGCCTGCAGGACTTCACCCTCGGTGTAGGTCGGCGCAGGAACGTGCTTGATGATGGTCTCGAACAGCGGCTCAAGATCTTCGTTGTCAGGCAGGGTGCCGTCAACTGGCTGGTTCATCGATGCGTAACCGGCCTTGCCCGAAGCGAAGACCACGGGAACGTTCAAAATGGCATCCAGATCCAGGTCCGGAGCTTCGTCGGCCAAGTCGGAGGCCAGGCCGAGCAGCAGATCCATGGAGTCGGAGACGACGCCGTCGATGCGGGCATCGGCGCGGTCGGTCTTGTTGACCACGATGATCACTGGCAGGTTGGCGCCAAGCGCCTTGCGCAGCACGAAGCGGGTCTGCGGCAGCGGGCCTTCGGATGCGTCGACGAGCAGGACAACGCCGTCGACCATGGACAGGCCGCGTTCAACCTCGCCACCGAAGTCGGCGTGGCCCGGGGTGTCGATGATGTTCATGGTCATCTTCTTGCCCTCGGCCGCTGGGCCGCTGTAGAACACGGTGGTGTTCTTGGCAAGAATGGTGATGCCCTTCTCGCGTTCCAGCTCACCTGAGTCCATCACGCGGTCTTCGGTTTCACCATGGCTGTCGAATGCGCCGGTCTGCTGGAGCATGGCGTTGACCAGGGTGGTCTTGCCGTGGTCAACGTGCGCCACAATGGCTACATTGCGAAGTTCATCGCGAGTAATGGTGTTTGCTGACATGCGTGAAGGCTCACTTCCGCTCGAGAATTTGGGTCTGTGGAGTCGGGGCCAAAGTCGACCCAACAATCCAGTTTACGCGCTCGAGACTAATAGTCTGTTGATCTGTGTCAGAACATACAGGAATTTCATGTACCGGTCGCGAGAAATTCAGCGGATCGACTGGGTAGGTATCCAAAAACGCAGCGTGCCGGCGCGATGGCTGGCTTGAATTTCCGGAAGCTTGGCGTCCAGCAATCCGCCGCATTTTTCAATGGTCGATCTTGAACCGATGTTATCGGAAGCACAGGTAACCAGTGCGCGCTCAATTCCTGATTCGCGCAGTTCCTGCAATCCGAATCTGCACAGTTGCTGTGCCACACCACGGCGACGATACTCGGGAACTACACCATAGCCGATATGCCCGCCGTAATGAAGCAGGCCCTCGTTGAGCTCATACCTCACAGATACACGGCCCACCAGTTCCCCGTCGTCGAAGGCGGCAAACAGCGCCGAGCGAACCCATCCTTCGGGGATGTGCTCGCCACGGCGCCCTGCCTTCATCCGGTAGACATAGTCTTCCCACGCCTCAGCGAGAGACCAGGTGGGCAGGAACTCGAAATCATCGCCAAGCATCAAATGATGGGCATCGATTGCCTGCTGCTCGTCGCCGATTTTCAATTCACGGATCTCCAGCGCAATTCCCAAAGCCATAGCGCAAGTATGCCAGAGCTGGGCCGGCTCCAAGAAGCGCGGGCACAGCAACGCTGGGCACTAGTAGGCCACCTGCTGCCCCTGAACCTGTCTGGCCCATTCCACGGTGCCACCGCTGAGGCTATACACCTGGACGGCTGGCTGCAGATCCGGCCTGGCAATCCGCGCCGCCTGCTGTGAACGGACACCAGTTTTGCAGACGAACACAACCGCCGAGGCACCTTGCGCGAGCCCTCCCAGTCCGTGTTCTTCCAGCTGCACGAGCGGCAGGTGCTGGCTGTGCGGGATCGCGATGATGTCGCGTTCCCAGGCTTCACGCACATCCACCAGCAACACCGGTTCCTGCGCTTCAAGGTCCGCCAGTTGATCAACGGTAAGTTCCGGAGCATGCCCTTCGATAGCGCAGGACACCGGCCGGTACTCTCCCAGCTTGCTCACCGGCTCGCGTTGCGGGTCCCTGGCAAAGTCGAGAGTTCGCACACTGGCTTCCAGTGCATCATAGAGCCACAATTTTCCGCTGAGCGTGGTGCCGATTCCAGTGATGAGCTTCAGGGCCTCGGTGCACAACACCGAGCCAATGACGCCGCACAGTGCACCAAATACCCCGCCCTCGGCGCAACTGGGCACGGAGTCCGCATCAGGGATTTCAGGGAAAAGATCGCGCAGCATCGGACCGGTGCGCGGGTCGAAGACGGACACCTGCCCGGAGAACTGGAACAGGGTCCCCCATACCAGTGGGGTGCCGGTGATTTCCGCGGCGTCGTTGGACAGGTAGCGCGTGGCGAAGTTGTCGCTCCCGTCGATGACCAGGTCGTAGTCGCTGAAAAGCGCCACGGCGTTGGTCTCGTCCAGTTTGCCCTCCACGGCGATAACCCGGACATTCCGGTTCTGCTCGTGGGCCATCCGGCGGACCGATTCCACCTTCAAGCGTCCTACGTCCTGTTGCCGGTGCATGGTTTGGCGTTGCAGGTTGGACAGTTCAACCGTGTCGTCGTCCACGACCCCGAGGGTGCCGATCCCCGCAGCGACCAGGTAGCTGGCAATGGGGCTGCCCAGTCCCCCGGCTCCGATCACCAGCACCTTGGCATTGGCGATCCTGCGTTGCCCTTCTTCGCCGACGCCGGGAAGCGACAGATGCCGGGAATAACGCGCCAATTCTTGAGGAGCCAGCTCCGGCCCCGGGGCTACCAATGCTGACTGGTTCACGAGAAGTCACCGACCAGGGTCTGCATCATGCCTTCGGTGGGCGAAGATGGCAGGGCGGTGTCGCGGCGCGGGATCCGGCCGGCCAGCCGTGCGGCGCGTCCGGCACGCACCGCATCCTTCATGGCCTTGGCCATGAGTGGTGCGTTGTGCGCCCGGGTCACCGCGCTGGCCAGCAGCACGGCGTCGCAGCCGAGCTCCATGGCCAGCGCAGCGTCCGAGGCGGTGCCGACTCCGGCGTCCAGAACGACAGGCACCTGGGCGCGGGAGACGATGGTGGAAATATTGTGCGGGTTCAAGATGCCCAGGCCGGAACCGATTGGTGCTCCGGCTGGCATGATGGCCGCAACACCGGCGTCCTGGAGGCGCTGGGCAAGGGCAGGATCATCATTGGTGTAGGCGAAGACCTGGAACCCGTCGGCGACCAGCTGTTCGGTGGCAGCGTGCAGTTCCAGCGGATCGGGCAGCAGCGTGTGCTCGTCCGCAATCACTTCGAGCTTGATCCAGTTCGTTTCCAGCGCTTCGCGGGCCAGGTGCGCGGTGAGGATCGCGTCGCGGGCGGTGAAGCATCCAGCGGTATTCGGCAGCGCAATCACGTTGTTTCGCTGCAGCAAGTCATACACGTTGGACTCGCCTGCCGCCGAAAAGTGTCGGATGGCCACGGTAGTCAGTTCGGTTCCGGAGGCCTGCAATGCGCTTTCCAGGGTGGCCAGCGAACTCGCTCCCCCGGTGCCGAGGATCAAGCGCGAAGACAAGGTGCGTCCTGCAACCTGGAATGGATCGCTGTTGATGTCCAGTTCGGTGATGTTTTGCATGTCCACGCCTAGCCTCCCTGGGCTGCGGTAACGAGTTCGATGCTGTGCCCTTCGGCCAGCGTGTAGCTGTTCCAGGCGCTGCGCGGGATGACAGCGCCATTGACCGCGGCGGCTATTCCAAGCTTGCTGCCGTCCACGGCCGCCGAGTTGCTATCCAGATCCTTGCCGATCTGCATGCTGATGAATTCGCGAAGGGTGATTCCTTCGTCCAGGTTCAGTTCCCGGGAATTGAACTTGATGCCAATGCTTTTCATGGGTGATGCTCCGTTCGGTCGGTGGTCTGGGTTGCTGTGGCGAAGCGGTGTGGATTCACAGCCTGATGCAAGGGGTGCGTTCCATTTCCGTGAATAAGGTCAGCGGTGAGTGTTGCGCCCAGCGGAGCCAGCAGGACGCCGTGCCGGGAGTATCCGGTGCAGAGCACCAGGCCCGGGTCAATGCGCCCCAGCAGCGGACGGTCATCAGGTGTGGCGGGACGGGCCCGGGCAGTTGCCTCGTTCAGCGTGCAGTCGCTGATGCCGGGGATGAGCTTTCGTGCATTGTCCAGCAGTAGGTGCATGGCTCCGATGTTCACTGCAGGCTGGCGGTCTTCCCGGACGCTGGCTCCAAGCACGAGGCTGCCGTCCTTTCTCGGCACGAGATACACCGGCTCCCGGTGCACAATGCCGCGGATGGTCCGGGTGATCAATGGCGGACCGGCCGGCCCCTGGATCCGGAGAATATCTCCGTAGACGGGGCGCACCGGCACCCGGTCCAGGCCGTCAATGGTGCCCAGCCCGTTGGCCACGATGGTTTGATCCGCTTCGAGGATCTTGCCCGATGCGGTGCGTACCGCGGTGGTTCGGCTCCCGTCGCTCACCAGCGCCTGCGCCCGCTCCTCGATCAGGCGGCCACGCAGGTGATCAAGCAGGATTTTGACGACTGACCGTGGGTCGACTTGGTGGTCATCTTGGCATAGGACTGCGCCTGCTATATTCGCGGCCAAGGCTGGTTCGAGTTTGCGGGCTTGGCTGGGCAAGAGCTTTTCCGCTGACAGGCCGAGGGAAGCTTGCAGTTCGGCCAGCTCATGCAGGGCTTCGCGGTCAGCCGGTTCGGCCGCGACGACGAGGGTTGAGTTCTGCAGGTAGTCCGGGCGTTGCCCGGTCATGGATTCGATGCGCTCAATGAACTTTGGATAGGCGGCATTCGAGGCGGCAAGCAGCTCGTGAAGCGGGCCATGGCCCCAGACCGTTTCAGCTGCCGGGGCCAGCATTCCGGCCGCCGCGTAGCTTGCACCTTGGCCTGGTGCTGGATCGATGAGGGTGGCAGTATGTCCCCGTGATTCCAGTTCGAACGCGACGGACAGGCCGATGATTCCGGCGCCAACAATATTCACATGCACGAGGGCACGCATCCTTCCTACGGCGGCATGACCCGCATCAGGTGTAGCGGTCGGCTCGGTGCCCTCTCAGCCTGGTCGATTACAGGCTCCCGCGGAGTACTGCGATTATAGGCATGATCCAGCTCATAAAGTCGAACTGGAGCAACCGCAGCTCCGTCATCTTCTGTGATGTACTAGTTGACATGGCATCTCATGACTTCCCCCGCGTGCTTCCCCAGGGATCTGCGTTGTCCAACACGATCATTTCGTTGGAGCAGGAGCTCTTGGAAACCAACCAGCGCCATAGCCGCAGGCAATTGGAACGGTACTTGCATCCGCAGTTCTCCGAAGTGGGTGCCAGCGGCCGTGTCTACGATCGCGAGTCGATCATTGCCCAGCTGGACCAGGAGCCGGAAGTGGATTCTGGATCTCGGGAAGTCGGGAGCCCCGTGGCAATCCAGGTTGCCGATCAAGCGGTGCTTCTGCGCTGGAGGTTGCCCTCGGCATCCGCCAGCGAGCGCAGTTCGCTGTGGATCCATGAGCAGGATCGCTGGCAGCTGTTCTTCCATCAGGGCACGCCCGCTGCGCGGCAGCTTTCTTTTGCAGAACCCAGCAAGGCCGCACCTGTCGACGACGATTTCTCAGTTCGCAGGCTGCGCCAATCGGATGCCGAAGCCGTTTTCGAAGCCTTTTCCTCCAATGCCGATATGGAACGCCAAGGAGATGCCGACACTCCGGAAAAAGCCGCATCGTACGTGCGTTCCCTGATGGAGGCCGGCGAACGGCAGCAGGCTTTCGCCATCGCCTATCGAGACCGGCTGGTCGGTTTGGTCTGCGGTACTGTCGATCCAGACAATCAGAATGCATGGGTTTGGTATTGGATGAACCAGGACTACCGCGGGAGGTCTCTGGCCACTCGCGCAGTGGCAACTTTGGTGAACCACCTGTTTGGCGAGCTAGGTCTGTACCGTTTGGAATTAGGACTTCGGGCGAATAATCCTGGATCGAAGCGTGTAGCCGAAAGCAACGGGTTCCTGCGCGAGGGTGTCGAGCGCGGTAAGTTCCTGGTTGATGGAGAACGCATTGACGTGTACGCCTACGCGCGGTTGCGGACTGATCAGGTCCCGGATGTAGTGCCGTTGCCGTGGAGCACGCAGCCGTAGCTTGGCGGGCAACAAAAAAAGTCGCGGAATCCGGTTTCGGTTTCCGCGACTTTTTATCTGTCCCTCAGGTTTAGTGATATTGGCTAGATGCCTGGAGTTGATGCCGGTGGCGTCGAATCCGGGCCGTCGGTAGCCTGATTGGCCTCGATCTTTTTCAGAGTGCGAGCCGCAGCATCGCGGCCACCAAGTCCAAAGGCCAGAGCCGCAGCCAAAGCCGCGCCAATGACGATTGCACCGAAGGCCATATTGATGATCGAGTCGGCGATACCCATGTACTTCAAGCCCATTGCTACGAACAACGCAATTGCCGTGTAGCGGATGATCTTTGAAGCGGTTGTGTCGCCCAAGAAGCGTCCAATGACGTTGGCGATGACGAAACCTGCGGCGATAATTGCTGCGCCGAAGAGAATCTTGCCGCCCAAGGCCAGAATTTCATTGAGGATGTTGGTAATCGCCGGGAAGTTCAGCATCTGGGCTGCCATCACGCCGAAGAACAGCACGATGGCAATCTTGACGATGCCAGCGATAATTCCCGAAGCGCTCTTTCCTTCGGGAACTACGCCCCATTGGGCAACAACAGAGTCGGCGCCCACCCCGTGAAGGGTTGATTCAAGCAGCTGGCCTACGAACTTGGCAATCAGAATACCGACTGCCAACAGCACCAAGGCCATGATGACCTGAGGAATCGCAGTGAAGACCAACTGCAGCATCTGCTGGGCAGGGTCCGAAATTGCCGCGATACCCAAGACCTGCAGTGCCGAAATGGCAACGACGAGCAGGATCAAGGCGAAGACGATGTTGGCAATGATGTCAACGATCTTCGCTTGGGATTCTCGGGACTGTACTTCGTCTACCGGTTCATTGCGTGGGGTAAGTTTGCGGACCAGCCCGCTGAAGTCGACAGTTCCCAAACCGGTCTTCAGCAGCTGGCGAACGATATTCGCGATCACGTAGCCGATGAAGAAGATGAAGCCCGCACCAATGAGGTTGGGGATGAAAGCCATGACGCCGCCGAGCAGGCCCTGCACCGGCGATAGCACTTCAGATAGCGCGAATACTTGCAGGATTGCCACGAGGCCGAATAGCCAGACGATCAAACCCGCGACCTTGCCCAGAGATTGGCCTATTTGCTCTCCGTCGTTGCCCTGCTTCTGCAGGAACTTCACCCTGGTCACCAATTTGGCGGCAGCCCACCGAACGATGCGCGCTAGAAGCCACGTAATGATGAGGATGATTAGCGCGATGCCAACCTTTTGTAGCATCGACGCCCAGTCGATATTGCCTAAAACGTTCTCAGACTGCATTGCTGCTCCTTCAACGTAGGGACAATCTGACCCTACGATGAAGGTTCTCTCCTGACTAGGGCAAAGACCCGTACTGCCAGCTTGAATCGATGGACTTTCGTACCCCGAATTGCGGATGCATGATTCATTCACGCTGGATTCAACGTTTTTCGAACAATCAAGCCATAATCACAACTGATTCACGCAATGTTGGGAAATTCGTGTCGCGCTCAAATCCGTGAATTGCCTTGCAGGCTGTTGCGGAGTCAGCCATTGGCCATTATCAATCTGGGATTCGCACGAAATGCATCAGGCCTGGTTGATGACTTCGCTCTGCACTGAGGCACCTAGCTCAACTGTGCGGGAAACCGTGCAGTACTTGTCATGGGATAGCTTGACGATGCGTTCAACCATGCCGGCCGCTTTGCGCCCCTCCTCGGTATCGGGGAACTTCAAATCAAAGCCAAGGCGGATGTCTTCCATTCGGCTAGCCGAGTCCTCGGAGACCTTGTAGCCGCTCGCCTTGACTTCGAAGTTCTCAGGTTCGCTTCTGCGGGTAGTCGCCACATCAACATCGATCGCTGAGCACCCGGCAATGGCAGCCAGCAGAAGTTCCACCGGCGTCAGCAGCCCTTCGCCTTGGCCGAATTCCAGGCTGGCGCCGGATTCCAGGCTGGTGGCCTGGTACTTGCGTGATTCAACGCGTTTGATGCTGACTTCCCGGATTTCACGGCTATTTTCACTCATGGAACTATGGTGCCACGATTCGGGGCAAAGATTCTGTGTGGCGCAACGTGATCCGTTCCGGCACCAGTTCTGGACCACCGTCGACTGCCAAGAAGCCGCAGTCGCCAAAGAATGAAATGGCAGGCTGGCGCTGGCTATCCAGATGCACACTGATGCCAGGAGTGTGCGCGACGATTTCGTCCAGCAGGATACGGCCCACACCATTGTGGCGATCGCTGTGCCGCACCCAGAGCAGCTCAATGCGTGTATCGCTCCAGGCTGCGAAGCCCGTGATGCGCTGGCCTTGCTGGGCGATTCTGACGGTCACCGACTGGCTATAGATTGCTTCCAGGGCGGTTGCCACTGCATCAATGTCTGCAGCAGAGAGGAAGTCCCCCCGGCGTTCCACCGAACTGCGCCAGATATCCAGTAGGTCAGGCACTTCATCAATGCTCGCCAACTCGCGCAGCACGAGAGCTTCATCCATGCCAAGTTCCTTCTTGCTCAGGCAAAACCGTAGTTGCTGCTTCGAAATGTAGCCGGATGCCGGCATTTCCTCAAGTCGCAATCGAGCGTTGCGCGTCATCGGGTTGGACCTTGCTTCCGGTTCAAGATTGTTCCTGCAAGCCGCCGGTACGTTGCGCCCAGTCCCGCAATTCGTCCAAGACCCGTTCGTGCTGCTCGAGGTGCACGTTATGGCCCGCTTGTTCAAGCACGCGGAGCTTCATCAGGGGATACCGGTGGACGAGCCGCTCGGGATCCAGGTATCCGGTGACATGGTCCTGCTTCCCGCACACGATCGTGACCGGAATATCCAGCTGGCTTTCGCGCTCGACGGGCAGCGGGTCAAGGAAGTACCGCCGTGACAGCTTGGCCATGGCGCGCAAGTTCGCGCAGTCCAACCCGGGCAGCACCCACTGCGCGAACTTCCGCCATGCTTCAGGTGTTTGAACCACTGCTACGTCAGAGAATAATTGCGCATGGCGTGGATCAAGCTCAGCCAGAAGCAATGGGTCTGCTACTGACACCTGCCGCTCCGGCACGGTACGCCGAGCGCCATCAGGAAAGACCACTGGCGCCAGGAGGAAAAGCCCTTGAGCTTGGACAGGAAACCTGTCGGCCATCTCTTGGCAAAGCAAAGCGCCAAGTGAATTGCCCAGCAGCGCAAATTTTCCCTCGCCCGCGGTTTGCCGGATCATCGCTTCCAACCAGGTTGCCAGTTCTGGCAGGCCACCGGAATTTTCAAGCGGCGGGCAGGTACCGAAGCCAGGCAAGTCGATGTAGTGCAAGTCGAAAATCTGCGTTTTCTCCAGCGATGGTTCCAGCGGCTTGAGAATGCGGTGGTCTACGCCGTTGCCATGCACCATGAATAACGGGATTCTGCTGAGGTGGTTTACCTGCATGTCGTCGTGCTTTTCTCCTGTGCATCACGCTGGCTCGCGGCATAGCTGATCATCGCCTGCCCAGCCACATAGGTGAGTATAATCCAGAATCCGATGTAGGGAAGGCCAATATCCGTAAACGAGCGCAGTGCGATCAAGGAATCGGAAAGGAAGAAAATTGCGCCGCAGGAACCCGCGACAGGTCCCGGCCCAGTACTGAGGATGGCCATCACCATCAATGCCAAACCGTAGATGATCACCGGGGCAAGCAGCGCTCCGGCTCTGGCTGAGCCAAGGACCAGCAGCACTGCGAATGCCGCAAGATAGGGGAACAGCATCCACCAACGGCGCAGTAGGGAAGATTTCCAGTATCTTGCCAGAGCGCCAATGTAGAAGAACTGCGCGATCAGGAACCCGCCAACCATGGCCAGGAATGCCGGGTCTCCATCCATGAACCGCGGCAGTGCATCACCGACCCAGGAGAAGAACAGCGCTGCCAGCAGCAACCGGATCAGCCTGCCGCGCGGCGAAGTGATGGAGGCGATCACCGCTCCTGCCAAAAACGGCATCAGCAAGATCTGCGTGGCATCGGCCAGCAATGCGGTAAGCCAGAACAGCTGGGCCAGCAAATGGGCCGAAGTGACGAGCACCAGAGCCAGCACTGCCGAACAAGCTGCGCGAGGGCAAGTTCGACCAGGTCCTCCCATGCGTCAACTGCTACCTGTGCGTGGGAGAGAACTTCTTCGACGACACCCCGTTCTGCGCGGTGAACCCGGCGCTGGGCAATGAGACGCTGCTGCCGCTGAAGCCTCCCAGCGCTTCCAAGCACATCGTGGTTGTCGGATACGGACCTTCGGGCATGGAGTCGGCCCGCGTGCTGACCGAACGCGGGCACCGCGTCACCCCGATCGACAAGGCCGGCCGCCTGGGCGGCACCATGTGGTTCTCCACCATGGCCACCCCTGACAACGAGCGCCTGCTGCACTGGCTGAAGTCCGAGCTCAAGCGACTGCGCGTGGCGGTCAAGCTGAACACCCCTGCCACCGTGGAGACCATCCGCGCCCTGAACCCGGACCACATCATCGTTGCCACCGGCGCAATGCGCTCGAAGCCCGACATGCCCGGCGGCGACCTGCCGAACGTGCAGACCGGCGACACCCTGCGCGCCATGATGCTGGGCACCGCCACCGCCGCCGAGGCCGGCCTGGTGCTGAGCACCATGGGCAAGCTGGGCCGCCTCTCCTGCCTGACCAAATCCCCTGAGTTCGTCCGCCAGTTCACCAAAGTACTGGCTGCCGATGGGCAAGAACGTCGTGGTGATCGGCGGCTCGCTGGTAGGCCCGGACCTGGCCGAGTTCCTCGCCGAACGCGGCCGCAAGGTCACCTTGGTGCACGAGAAGCAGCGGCTTGGCCTGCCGCTGGCCATGCCGCGCCGCTGGACCGCGGTCAAGGACAACCTGGCCCACGGCGTGCAGATCCACCGCAACGCCACGGTGGACCGCATCACCGAAAAGTCCGTGGAGTTCACGGTGAACGGCGAGGCGCAGAGCGCCGTGGCCGACATGGTGATCCACGCGGACGGCGCCACCGCCGCCGCACCAGTTGCCGACGAGCTGCGCGGCGCAGGCTTCAGCGTCGACGTGGTCGGCGATGCCCGCGCCGTGAACTACATCCACGGCGCCATCCACTCTGCCTGGGAAGCCACCGTCGAGCTGTAGGCCGGAGGCACTCGCACGCATGGGCAGCGGGAGCGCAGCATCCTGGGGAAGCTGCCATCCCGCTGCCCTTTTGCGTACCCTTGTCCGCCGGGCATGCCCGGTGCTTGAATAGGCCAATGGGCCTTCGAATGCATACCCCCGCCGCGGCGCAGGTTGCCGACGTCGTTGACGAGCTCGCCAGCTGGCAACGTGACGGCCTGCCGGTGCAACTGCATCCAGGCGATGTGGGCTGGTACGCCATGCGGGGCATGGAAGCCGCCGCGCAAGGCCTGCGGGCCTGGTCGGACCGCGAATCCATCTATGCCATCGGCCTGCTCGATGGCCCGAACCTGATCCGCATGGCACTGCATCCCGACTTTGTCGACATCCAGCCCCTAGCCGAGCAGATCCATGCCGACCTCAGCTCTGCGGAAAACCAGATCTTCCCGGCCGGAAGTGCCAGCATCGAAGCCCGCGGCGCAACGGCACTGGGCAAGATCCTGCAGGCCCATGGCTGGATGCCCGGTGAAGCCTGGACTCCCCTGCGCCGTGCCCTGGATGCTCCGGTGCTGCTGCCCGAACTGACCTTCCGGCGGATTGATGCTTCCCTGGCCGGCCAGTGGATGGAAGTGCACCTCAACGCCTTTCGCGGCAGCGATTTCACGCAGGAGGATCTGGCCCGGGCGCTGAAACGCTGGCACACCATGGCCAGCACTCCCATCTATGATCAGGGCCAATGCCTCACCGCCTACGACGGGGAGATGAACCCGCTGGCCGTCGCAGGGGTCTGGTCCGCTGGTTCCGGGCGGCCAGGACTCCTGGAACCCATTGCGGTGCACCCGGCTTTTCGCGGCCAGGGGTTCGGCACGGCGATCAGCCTGGCCGCCGCCGCAGAGCTGCGGTCAATGGGCGCGTCCAGTGCCTTGGTGTGCACGCCCAGCGAGAACCGCGCAGCCGTTGCCACCTATCTCGCCGCCGGGTTCGTTGCCGATACCGAAGACCGCGACTGGCATCGCGAGGAAGTGGTGGAATCATGAAGGCCTCCGAGATTCTGGCCGACCTGGCCCAGCGCCCAATTGACGCGGCGCATTCCCTGCCGCAGCTAAGCGCCGAACAGCTCAATGCCCATCCGGGAAACCATCCCAACTCGATTGCCTGGCTGCTGTGGCATGCCGGGCGCGAAGCCGATATCCAGCTCTCGGCGCTGAGCGGCCAACCCGAACTCTGGGCGCAGTTCCGTGCACGCTTCAACCTGGGCGAGCTCGGTGATTCGATGGGCTACGGGCATAGCCCCGAACAGGCCCGCCAGATTACCGTGAGCGACCAGCAGCTGCTCGTGGCCTACTTGGCCGCGTGCCTGTCCGCGCTCAGCGGCTACGCCGCCACCCTGGGCGAAGAAGAACTGGACGAAATCATCGATCGCAGCTGGAATCCAGCAGTAACCCGTGGGGTTCGCTTGGTATCGATCATCGACGATGCATCCGTGCATGTCGGGCAGGCCGCCTACGCTGCCGGCACGATGATCTAGGCCGCAGGCAGACTCTTGGCCTTCTTGCTGATCCACCAGAAGATCGCCAGCTGGAGCACCAGGACGATAACCGAAATGCCGGCATCGTCCCATCCCATCACAAAACCCGCCTGCAAGGTCCCGATCCCGCTGGCTACAGGATAGAACAGCGGCCACAGCACGGCCAGATTGCGCACCAGGGAGAAAGCAATCGCGAACATGATTGCGAAAACACCGAAGCCTGCTGCCGCTTCCAACTGGACCGATCCGAGGTGCTGGATCATGAAGCCAAGTCCGGTCAGCACAATAGCGGGCAACCATCCGAAGGCGCGTTCCCACCGCAGATACAGCCAGCCGAAGACGAAGAATGGTTCCCACAGAACCAGGAAGTTCGCCACCAGGTGGCTTGCAAGATCGGCACCCATGGCATTGGACAAGGCAAACAATTGGTAGGCGGATCCGGCACCCAGAACCAGCGAGACAGCCACGGACGCCAGCAGGAATTTTCTCGTGATCCCCACCCCGGCCAGGGTTTCACGCCGCTGGCACAGCACCGTCCACAGTGGGATGGCGGTGCCGAAGACCAGAATGCCAAGCCAGAGGAAAAGGCTGTTGATCGAGGTTCCCGCGTAGTAGCACAGGGAAAACGCCAGCAAGGTGGCCAGGGCAACGAGCGTATCGGATTCTGGTTGCCACGCGAATGCTCTTCGACGTTGCTTCATGCCAGATGGAGATTGAGCAGGAAAATCATTCATTATGACGCGCCTCGGTGCTTTGGGTTGATATAGCCGCCTGTGGCCTAAGTTAGCATTTCATCAACTCGCCGACCATGAATAATGCATAGCCGACCATGAATAATGCTTAACGGGTACGGGGAATGCTGAGAATGATTTTCGGCCTGTCGGGGCAGCTGCTCGGTTCGATCCCCGCTGCCCCAGCCGCGGCCGCGAGACGGTCGCACACGGCATGGCGAACCCGGCCGGTTGGGCGGAACCATACCGCGTGCCGATCTGTCCGCGTTCTTGCTGCAACCATTGAGGACAACCACAGCATCGGCAAGGCCTACGGAATCAGTTATTAGCTGCGGCTGCGCCAAGCGAGCAGCACATAGTGGCGGATCATCGCAACAAAGACCACAGCCCACACCAGCACAGCGGCGATCAGCGACCCGTGGCCGATGTTTTCCACCACCGGCAAGGAGTCGACCCGTCCAAGGTTGATCGAGGCGACTGCGAACATTCCGACAGGGAAGACGATTGACCATAGCGTGGGCACGTACACCAGCGGAACGCGGTGCACCACATGCCGCCACACGCCAGCGCCCACCAGGATTGGAATCAGCCAGAGGCAGTAGCTCCAGAAAGCCGCCACTGTCCCGGCAATCAGCGTACGGGTGGCATCAACCATTGGCGTGGAATCCATGCCGACAATCTTGCTTCCCGCGACAACGGCTATGGCCATGGCTCCCATGGCCACCCAATACGGTGGTTCGAATTCTTTCGGAGTCATCCCGAAGTACACGATCCGCAGCAGCACCAGCACGGCGATGCCGGCATAGAGCGCGACACCGACCGACCAGGTCATCACGGCCAGCAACCCGATCAGGGATTGCCCGTTCGCAACATGCGGCTGGATAACGCTCAGGCCGATGGCCAAGGATTGGCTGGCCACCGCCCAGATGAACCAGGTGCCGTTGACCCGGGAGAGGATCGGCTTTCCGTCCCGGCTCAGGAAGACCTGCCACGGCAGCACGTAGCCGAAGATGAACCAGAGAATGGCGGCCAGGGCCACGAGCACCATGGAGATCGCGCTGAACCCTTCGGCACCCAACCGCACCGCGAGAACATCGGTGCCGGCAACGACGGTGAAGTACCCGAAGGCCATTTCCGGTCGGCGAAGTTCAGCCCTCATGGCTCCGCTGAAGGCAATTGCCCGCCAGATGTACAGCACCCACAGCACTGCATACGACAGCACGGCAATCACCAGCAGGATCCCGGAGAGCAGGTCCCATCCGGTTTCGTGAAGGCCAACGGAAACAATGCCAGTGCCCATCGTCAGGGCGAAATACCCTGGCGACAGGTTCTCCAGGACCTCACGGAAAACCCGAGGTCTGGAGGGTGCCGTTTCATGCTGGGTTTGCCGTTCGTCCATGCCTCCAGCGTACGACTGTTGCCTCAGCGAGGCGCAATTACATGATCTGGCAAGGGCTCAGAGCCACTCCCCGAGCTGCCTGCCGGAGACCTCCGCCAGCCACATTTGCCACAGCGGTCCGAAGCTCACCCGGCGAACTCCCAGCTCTCGCAAGGCCGCCAAGTCTCCGGCGGCGTGCGCCGTGACCGGGTGGGCAGTGACATTCACCGGGATTCCAACCGATTGCACGGCCTGCCTTACCTGATCCGCATCGGCCAGCGCCACCGGATACACGCTGCGCGCACCGGCCTGCTCCATCAGCTTGATGCGCTCGATAGCCTCACCCAGCGGGTCGGCGAACTTGTCGGCAAGCTTCACAGCATCGGTGCGTCCGTTGATCACGAAGTCGATGCCAGCAGCATCCGCCGCTTGGCGGACGCCGTGGATGTAGTCCGCATGCTCCTGGCGTTCGCGCACACGGCCTCCTTCACGATGGAGGACATCTTCGATATTCGCTCCAACTGCACCCGATGCGGCGACGCGTTCGAAGAGTTCTTTGGGGTCCAGTCCGTAGCCGGACTCGACGTCGGCGCTGACCGGCACGTCGACGCTGCTGGTGATGCGTTGCACCACAGCCAAGTAGTCTGCGAAGTCCATCTGCTCGCCGTCGGCGCTGCCAATGGAATCGGCGACAGGATGGCTGCCGATGGTCAGGGATTCGAACCCGGCTTCCACCGCCACCTTGGCGCTGAAGGTATCCCACACGGTGGGCATCACCAACAGCTTTCCTGAAGCATGCTGCTGGGCGAGGTTCTGGGCAAGAGCTGAAATATGCGGCAAGGAGATCTCCTATCGTCGTGGCGGATTGCGCCCAGTCTACGGCTCCAGTTCCCCTAGCTAAACAACCGCAAGATGAACTCCCAGCTTTCCCCCCATTCGGCCCGAAATCAAGCGCTATTTCGCTTCCCTCGCTGCTTGCCGGCTAGTGGTTTCACCATAATCAGGCAGGGCGTTTCGGGTCCCCAGAGGTCAGTTTCCTCCAGCGGCAGGAATCCCTGACTTTCGTAGAACCGACGAGTCTTCGCATAGCCTGCATCCGGGTGCGAAGGCCCCAAGGTCTTGACCTGCAGCAGCTGAACTCCCTCGGCGAGCGCGTCGGATTCGAGAGCAGCACACAAGACCGACCCGATTCCGCTGTTGTGGTGCTCGCGGTCGACCACCATTAGATGGATCTCGATGCTGTGGGCGTAGTGCCGGTCGACCAAGAGAACACCGAGTACCGTGCCGGCGGCATTGCGCACGGTCCAGGTTTCCTTGCTCCGCGCGGCTTGGATGTACTCCGCGTTGGATTCAGGTTGGCCAAACCACTCGGGAACAGAGGCAAGCAATCGCGCGACATCATCTGGCACGGCTTGATCCCTGGTTGCTGCGAAAGTCGTCGGTTCCACAAGGCCTCCCGAACGTAATGTGATTGTGCTAGCTTGCCGGAGTCATGATTTCCAGTCGATTCCCGAATCCGTCACGCGCGTGGAACCGCAGATATCCTTCAAAGGTTTCACGCTCAGCCCAAGACAGTTCATAGCCCATGGAGCCGATGCGTTCAGCGAGAGTTTCCAGCTCATGGATTGAGTCGCAAACTAATCCCGGATGCGCTTTCTTGGCCGGTACAAAGGGATCGTCTACGCCAAGATGGATTTCCGCCACCACGGCATCCGCTTTGAAAGCACGGAACCAGCATCCTCCCCTTCCGGCGAGGGAGGCAGGCTTGGGAACTTCAGCAAGTCCCAGCGCTTCACCGTAGAATCGTCGAGCTTCAGATTCTTCACCACGTGGCATTGATATCTGAACGTGATGGAGTCTCATTCAGGTTTCCTCGTCTCTAGACATGCTCATCGCAGTACTGCCAATATACCTGCAAGGCGCTTGACCACAGTTAGGTTCGGTGCAATCCGAAGACCAGGGTTTCAACCCGTCCTTTGTTGTTTTCCGGGTCTTCGGTGCGACGCTCTTCGAGCTTGAAACCGGATTTCTCAAGGACGCGGATGGAAGCTGCATTCCTGGCATCGCACGTTGCGCTGATTCGTTCCAAACCAAGATCTTCGAACCCCAGTCGGAGCAGGTGTCCCACGGCAGCCGTGGCGTATCCGTTGCCCCAGTATTCCCGATTCAGCGTGTAGCCAAGCTCTCCGGCCTTGGCATTCCGGTCGGTTGCCCACACTGACGCAGAACCAATGAGCACATCACCAAGCATGATCGCTCGCAAGCGACGGTGCGGTTGCTCGATTAGTGCATCGGCAAGGAATTTTTGGGTATCGGCCAGCTGGTTAGGGCCCCACGTCGAGTACCGGCACACCAGTGGGTCAGCAGCGAAGTTGTGCACCGCAGACAGGTCTTGAGCACGGAAGTCAGTCAAGCGCAATTCAGGCTCCGTGGTAGTCACGCCGTGGGCTGGCGGATTGTTGCTCATTCGTTTTCTCCTTCGCGGTTCAATTCCTATTAATGCATTGGGGCGGACCCTATCGCTGGGCTGGGGTCGAGTCCAAGCATGTTGCGCAGCTGTTAAGCGGTGTTGAGTTTCATTGCCATTTTTGGAATCGTGGCACCCACGTGCCCTGAACTTGGCATGTCCTCAACCGGAAGGAGAGCCATCGTGCTCGCACTGACCGACCAAGCAGCATCGATCGTCACCGCGATCGTCACCAACCAAGCCGAGGAAGAAACCGCTGGCCTGCGCATCATGCAGGCAGACAGCACCCACCCGGAAGATGCCGCTTTCGGATTGCAGATTGTCCCGGCTCCCGAGAGCACCGACGGGGTGGTGGATACCGAAGGCAGCCCTGTCTATGTGGACGAGGCGATTGCCGACGCGTTGGAAGGCAAAGTACTCGATGCGGCAGTAGACGAGCAGGGCGGCGTGAGCTTCCAGCTTCTCGAACAGGGTTAATGCCGCACCCTGCCCTTTAGCTTTGGCTGCGGGGGTCGTCCTTCGGGACGGCCCCGCAGTTCTTTAACAAATTACCTCGGCCAACTGGACGGATATTTTTCCCGGGCCAGCTGGCCCGCAGCCTTGTATATTGCGGCTCCGTGCGTCATCGTTCAACTAAGGGAAAGGGGAAAACAGTGGAAACGCGCGCGGTACGCAAACATGAGTGGGCGACGATTCCGAACGCCATCACGATCATTCGTTTTCTCTTGGTCATCCCCATCGTCGGCTATCTGGTGGCCGATACCGAACCGGTGCTGACTGCGGTTCTGCTCCTGGCATTCGGCCTCAGCGACTGGATTGACGGGTTTATTGCCCGCAGGTTCAACCAGGTCTCGCACCTGGGCATCCTGCTGGATCCCATTGCTGATCGCTTGGGCATCGTGGCTATCACTATCGCATTGGTGATTAATGGAGCGATTCCTCTCTGGGTTGGAGTGGCCATCTTCATCACTGACCTGATTCTGCTGTGCACCTATTTCTTCTTGCGCCTTGAATCCCCACCGGCTTCCACATGGATGGGAAAGATCCGTACTGCCATCATGATGCTGGGTCTGGCCTGCGTGGCCTTTGGCAGAATCCCCGAGTTGTCGGTGCTGGCCGCGCCTGGCGTGGCCATTTTGGCAGTTGGCACGGCGATGCATCTATTTGTCGGCTTCGGGTATCTGCGGATCATGCGGGCTTCGGCCAAAACTCAGCATGCATCGGCCAGCTAGTCGCGGCCGTCTTGCTCCATGTCGCCGGCCAAAAGCGTCAATTCCTGTAGTCGCGGCTTCCACAGTGCTGCCTTGCAAGCAGTCAGTTCCCTGAGCTGCGCTGATGCCAGCTCATCCAGTGCACGGATATAGTCGGGAACGATCTCGCGTGGAAGGCGCAGGCCCATGGTCAGATGCGGGGTCCATCTGGGTCCTCGTCCGTCGGGATTCACGGCGCTGATTTCCCGGGCCGCCATTTCCAGGGCGTCGGTCGTTTCCAGCAGCCAGGCAACCGTCTGCTTGCGCTTGGTACCGAAAACAATCGTGCCCACCCGGTGGAAGCAGGCGGGGATGAGATCTGGGAGCAGTTCTGCGGCCAGCTGCGCTACAGCATCGCTCATGCTGGGCGAAAAGGTGATGGTGATATGCGGAGTCTGGTGTTGTGCTGGAAACCCTCGCTTTTCCAGCTGGGCAAAGATTTGCCGCACTTGCTGCTCCTGCTCGGCCGAGAGACGCAACAGGACGTTATCTGGGGATCTGCTCATCCAGGTACTCCTTTCTCGTGCTGGTCACTGGACGCGTCCATGTACGGGCGCATGACTTCTGGTTCCCTGCCGCATGGTTGCTGGCTTCCCCGCTAGGCCTGTAGCCAAGGCTCGTCCAGAACTGTTCCGCTTCGGCGGCATTCGTATCGACAGTTGTTATCCGGCAGGTGGTGATCGACGGATAATCCTGCACCAGCGTGAGTACCTCTTCATGGATCTGCTTCCCCAACCCCTCTGCTTGCCTTGCGCCGTCAATCATGAGCAAACCGATGTGGACCGTGTCCGTTCTCGGCCAGCCGACAATCAGATCAGCGAATCCGACGAGTTCTGCATCCAGCCAAAGGCCAAGATCGATTTTCTGCTCGGCCCGCGCCGTCGGCGGCAGGGCGGTCAATGCCTCGATTGCGGCATCAGCTGCGGGAACTGCGCCGGTAACACGTTGCGAATACCCCGGGTTGCTTTCCATCAACCGCTGCAAGCAGGCTGCCTGTTCGATGGAAAGCCTGGTTACCCGGAGCTGTGAAGACCGCTTATCCATGAGCCGTCGCCCCGGTTTTTCCCTTGGCCGCTTCAGCTTCGAAGATCATCAGCGGCTGCTCGCCGTTGAATGGTTCTCGCGTCCAGTCGCCCCAGATAGCGCGCACCTCGAACCCTGCTGCGGCAAGATCTCCGCTGATCTGCTCGGCGCTGCGGAAGACCAATTCCAGTTCCTCGACCACTACTTCCTGCGACTGCTCGAACTTGGCGTAGGACATTAGTCGGACGAGACCCGAGCTGATTTCGTCGGCATCGAACCATTCGGTCAGCGGGCCGAATGGCGTCTGCCGAGTGGTGGATTCTTCAGCATCCCACTTCTGCCAGGCACGCGTCGACGGGTTCCTGCTTTCAAAAGCCAGCACCGTGCCGGGCCCGGCAGCTTCGCGCAGTTGTTTCAAGGTTCGTTCCCACTGCTGGCCAGGGATGTGCTGGGCGACGTTCCCAGTCATCACCATCAAGTCGAAGGGCCCGCCTTCGATAGCCGAAGAATCGCCGTCGATCCAGGTGACTCTCCCAGCTTCGGGCCGACGCCTGGCGTAGGAAAGCATTACCGGTGAGGGGTCAACGCCTACAACAGTTCTTCGCTCGCCAACAAGCGTTACCGTCAAGAGCCCAGTGCCGCAGCCTAGATCCAGGATCCGATCGGCTTGGGTTTCAGCCGCGAGTGCACGGTAATAATCATGATCCGGTCCATCGGGATTATCCGTGTCGTAGAGTTCCGTGATTCGTGGATCATAGTCGGTCATGCTCACGTGGTCCTATTCCGTTCTCAGAGTTTCCGGTCGAGGTGCCGGGGTGCGCAACAATTCTTGCCTTGCCTAGGTGAAGCCGGCTCATTGTCGGTTGCTTCGCTGCCGGCATGCACTGTCTCGTCAGGCATCCTAAGGTCCGCACCAATCGCGCAATAATTCTTCGCATGGAACTTTGCCCCATCCGCTCCTACTAATCAGTAGTCGCTCCGGCACAACATGCATATCCCCAAGCCAACCACATCAATTGTGACCTAGACAACTGATGGTGAATTGGGCATTGTTGGTTCAACAGACGTTTCCGGTCTGCTCGAAACCCCTAATGGAGGAGCTCCATGGCCGAGGCCTACATCATTGATGCGCTGCGTACACCGGTTGGACGCCGGGGGAAATCGCTGGCACAGATCCATCCACTGGATCTCGCTGCGGCACCGCTGGCGAAGCTGGTGACCCGCAACAACATTGACTCCGAGCAATACGATGAGATCATCCTCGGCTGCATCGACCAGCTGGGGCCCCAAGCCATGGACATTGCCCGCAACGCATGGCTGGCTGCCGGCCTATCGGAGCACGTACCCGGGACCACGGTGGAACGCCAGTGCGGATCCGGGCAGCAAGCGGTCTCCTACGCGGCGCAGGCGGTCATGAGCGGCACCAGTGACCTCGTCATTGCTGGCGGCGTCCAATCCATGTCCAGCATCCCGCTCTCCTACTCCAATGCAGCCGCCACGGACTTCGGCTTCCCTGACCCCTACTCCGGCTCCAAGCGATGGGCTGCACGCTACGGCGAGCAGGAAATTTCCCAGTTCCGCGGTGCAGAAATGATGGCGGAGCGCTGGGGCCTGGACCGCACCCAGTTGGAGGTCTTTGCCGTGCGTTCCCATGAGCGCGCGTTGAACGCCCAAACGCAGGGATACTTCGACCGCGAGATCCTGGCCCTGGATGGCTTGGCCGCCGACGAGGGCCCGCGCCCTGTGGACCGCGCCAAGATGCAATCACTGGCCCCGATCATCGACGGAGGAGTGCATACAGCGGCTACCGCATCGCAGATGTCTGATGGCGCCGCCATGCTGCTCATTGCCTCGGAGTCCGCGGTCAAGCGCTATGGGCTCAAGCCCCGCGCCCGCATCCACCACATCTCGGCCCGAGGCGATGACCCGGTCATGATGCTTTCAGCACCGATCCGCGCCACCCAGCATGCTCTGGCCCGCGCCGGCATGCGCATCGAGGACATGGACCGCATTGAGATCAACGAAGCCTTCGCCGCGGTGGTCCTGGCCTGGCAGCAGGAAACCGGCGCCGACATGTCCAAGGTCAATGTCAACGGCGGCGCCATCGCCCTGGGCCATCCCATTGGCGCCACCGGCGCACGGCTGATGACCTCCCTGCTGCACGAGCTGGAACGCAGCGATACCCGCTTTGGCCTGCAGACCATGTGCGAAGGCGGTGGCCAGGCCAACGTCACCATCATCGAACGCCTCTAGCTTCCGGCACCGGCCACGAAGGAAACCACCCATGAGCGCATTGCCCGCCGATACGGCGATGAAACCCGATGACCCGAACACCATTGGTGCGCTCATGCGCCGCAACCAATCGGGCAAATTGCTCAAGCGCAAGTCGCGCGCTGAACGCAACACGGCTTCGGGCGGCGCCCAATGAACCGCGACCCGTGGGCACCCTACGAGCTCGCCACCGCCGTGGACGTCGACTACCTGTCCGCTTTCGCGGCGGCCACCGACGAGGATCGCAGGCGTTGGGCTCGCGCCCGGCAATACGGCGAAGAGATCCTGCCGGTCATCAACGAGCACTGGGAGAACGGGCATTACCCGCTGGATCTGGTCCGGCGCATGGGCGAGCTTGATCTGTTCACCGACGGGCTGAGGATCCCCGGCCACGCACACTTCTCCCCGCTGGCCGCCGGACTGGTGGCCATGGAGCTGTCTCGTGCCGATGGCTCGATGGCCGCGGCAGCTGCAGTGCAGGGCGGTCTGGTCTTGCGCAGCCTAAAATTCTTCGGCAGCCCCGAACAGCAGGAGCAATACCTGGAACCGGTGGCTTCAGGTAAGTTGCTCGGTGGCTTCGCGCTGACCGAACCTCACCATGGTTCGGACGCTGTGGGCCTGGAATCCAGCGCCCGGCGCGACGGGAAGCACTGGATCATCAATGGGCACAAGAAATGGATCGGCAATGGAGCTGCCGGCGGCATCACCATCGTGTGGGCGCGGGATGTTGCCGATTCGCAGGTCAAGGGGTTCATTATCGACCAGGGCACCCCCGGCTACGAGGCCGCCCCGGTGCGCGGCAAGGGCGTGCTGCGCGCCATCGAGCAGGCAGAGATCCGGCTGACGGATGTTCGCGTCCCGGAGTCCGCCCGTCTCACCGGGGCGGAATCGTTCAAGGATGTCTCGCGGGCGCTGGTTGATACCCGGGTGAATGTCGGCTGGTCGGCTCTGGGCCATGCGCAGTTCCTCTTTGAAGCTGCACTGCAGTATGCCAAGCAGCGCACGCAGTTCGGCAAACCGCTCGCCGCACATCAGATGATCCAGGAACGCTTGGCGCAGATGCTGGCCGAAATCACCAACATGCAGTTGCAGTGTGCCGCCGTCGCCGGCATCCAGGCCGCCGGCCAGTTGAAGGACACTCAGGCATCATTGCTGAAGTTCCATAACACCCGCGCTGCCCGTAGGATCGCATCCACCGCGCGTGACCTGCTCGGCGGCAATGGAATCCTGCTGGAAAATCATGTTATTCGCCATCTCGGTGACATCGAGGCGCTGCACACCTACGAGGGAACTGAGTCGGTCCAGGCATTGATTCTCGGCAGGGATCTGACCGGCTTCAGCGCCTTCAGCTAGTACCGCGGAGTACGATAACAATGAATCTTGCGTTACCGCTTGGCCAACCCCCGAAGGACTGCCCATGCCATACCTAGTCGATTTCAAGGACGTCTCCACCCAGGGCCTTGAGTCCTCGCCCGTTGCCGATGCACTCGCAGGCTTGCGCGCCAACGAAGCGCGTTATCTGAAGAACAAGTTCAACCACGACTTTGCCGTCGAGCAAGCGGCCGACGCCCAAGACGCCATTGCGTGGGTGAACAAGATTCTTGCCGAAGAACGCGACCTGCACATCGCATCCACGCCGCTGCAGGCGACCATCTTCGAGGCCGACGGGGCCAAGCGCGCCTACGTCTTCTACGAGTCAGGCCTGTCCATTAATGTCCTCTACGGCTTGGAACCCGGTGAGAAGCGCGCCGTCGGCTTCAAGCTCAGTGACGGCATGGAGGTGCCAGACGAGCTGCAAGAGAAGTTCAAGTTCGCGCGGCAGAAGTCCAAGCTGGCAGGAACCATCCGCGGCTCCTACTTCGTGATCAAGAACGAATACTGACCTTTCGAAGAATGGACTGCTGCCCCGCGCTTTCGTGGATCCTACTGGGCACCCGGCAACTGCGCGTAGGCATCCTTGGCTGCCTCTAGCAGGAAATCAGCAGGCCACAACGCGCGCACATCAGCCGGGAACACGATGTCCTTGATATCTGTACCGTTCTGAAGCGCCGCACCCAGGGTCGCTGCGAGCTGCTCGAAGCAGTGCAGTTGCTGGATCACGAATTCCCTTCCCACAGGTTCCCCGTAGCCAGGAACTACCACGTCACCGGGCTGGATGTGCTTTAGCAGGGATTCGAGCACCCCTGGCCAGCCCATTGGATAGGCGCCCGACCCGAACATCGGCGGGCCCGACTGCTCGATGATATCGCCCAGGAACCAGGTCTTGGCATCAGGAATATGGATCGCCAGGTCGGTGTCGGTGTGCCCTGCTCCCAACGGGATTACCCGGATGTCCCGCCCGCCGAGACTCAGCATGCAGGGTTGTTCCAGCAGGTGGCTCGGCGGTGTCACCTGCACACCGTCCCAATCCATGTCGGGTTCGAGTTCCGGCGAGCGCCGAACCAACTCAAGCCGGGGCTTCTCGAATTGCTCGAAATGCGCAGGGATCCGGTGATGGCCGTAAATCGGGATTCCCTGCTGGGCAAAGAGCTGATTGCCGAAGGTATGGTCGTAGTGGGCGTGCGTGTTGATCACTGCAACGATTGGAAGACCAAACTGCGCTGTGGCCTCGTCGATGATTTCTCGTGCCTCGCGTTCGTTATTGCGGGTATCGATAATCGTCACGCCGTGTCCGCCGAGCACCGCGCCAACGGAGATGTCCAACGGATCATATCGCCGCTGAAATACTCCCGGGGCTATCTGGTTCCAGTGTCGTTCAACCATCATCTGCCGTCCTGCCGGTTCTGCTTGGCTAGAGTCCTGCCTTCAGCAACAGTTTCCAGCGCTGCGGCATGGGTGCCTCGACCACCAGTTCCTGGCCATCGGGCTTGGGAATCACTAGCTTAGTCGCATGCAGGAACAGCCCGCGGCCTCCTAGCTGTTCAACACGGCGATTGAACTTCGCAAATCCATACCGGTCATCACAGGCAATCGGATGCCCTTGGCTTTGCAGGTGGACACGGATCTGGTGCTTGCGTCCGGTCATCAGTTGCACATCCAAGATAGTGGCGCGCTGTCCGACGCGTTGCCTTACCTCGACGCGGGTCTCAGCTCGCTGCCCGTGCGGGTCGACCACGACCTTGTCGGTGCGGCGCAGCAGCGGCGCGTGGATCGATTCGATGTCCTGCTTCCAGTGCCCTGCCACGAGCGCCAGGTAGTGGCGTTCAATTTCGTCTTCCCGGTTCCGGAGCAACTCATGCAGGTAGCGCAGCATGCTTGGGGTCTTCGCCAGCACCAGCAGCCCTGAAGTGTCGCGATCCAGACGGTGAGTCAATTCCAGATCCGGCAGTTCCGGGCGCAACTGGCGGAAAACTTCGATCACGCCCGCAGGATTATCAGTGCCCTGGTGCACGGCGATGCCGGCAGGCTTGTCAATGACCAGCACGTCTTGGTCTTCATGCACCACGGTGTTGCGCAGCCGCTTGACCAAGTACTCCGGTACGTCGGAGGCTGGCTCCCGGCCCGGTGCTGCATGCAGCGCCGGGCCGGTAATCTTGTCATTTTCGCCCAGCCGATACCCTTCTTGGACTTTCTTGCCGTTGACGCGCAATTGACCCTTGCGCATGAGCCGGAAAAGCTGCCCTGCCGGCAACGTTTTGAGCCGGGTCCTCAGGAACTTTTCGATACGCCGGCCGGCGTGCTCGCCGTCGATGACAATGGTGTGCATCTGGGAATCAGACCGCACTTCTGCCGATGGATGCTGGAAGACTCCAGACAAGAACTATCACTCCATATAGGGGCCACATCCATGAGTGGATCATGGCATCGCCGTTCACGGCGGGTCATTTTCAAGGGACTTCCGGGAGCTGCCGCCCCGAATTGGCCGACCTTAATCGTACCCCGATGCCGTGATCATGCACGTGTGAAGCAACAGGCAGGAGGTCTGAACTCACAAAATCGCCAGGGGCTATCAGGCCGTGATAAACATGGCGCGGAGCAATAGCCGGTCCTGGCGGCCATTTGAAATAGCACAATAGTTGCCGGTCCAATAGTCGCCTGGCTTCTTCTCCATGACTAGGCTGGGTTCATGGCCACAGTAATACTTGTACGGCACGGACGTACCACCGCCAACGCCACCGGCATACTGGCTGGACGCACGCCCTCCGTGTTCCTCGACGATACCGGGGAAGAACAGGCGATCCGCACCGCCGAGCGGCTAGCGGCAATCCCCCTGGCTGGCATCGTCTCAAGCCCGCTGGAACGTTGCGTGCAGACAGCCGAATTCGCCATGCAACAGCAAAGCAAAGCCGCACAATTGCTGATTGAGCCAGAACTCTCGGAATGCGACTACGGCCTTTGGCAGGGTCGCAAGCTGCAGGACTTGACTGCCGAGGAACTTTGGAAAACAGTGCAGTCCGCGCCGTCAGCGGTGACCTTCCCGGGCGGGGAAGCCATGGCCGGAATGCAATCCCGGGCTGTAGCAGCCATCAGGCGCCATGACGCGGCGATCGAAGCCGAGCATGGTGCTGAAGCAGTCTGGGCGGCATTCAGCCATGGCGATATCATCAAGTCGGTACTGGCTGACGCGCTGGGCATGCATTTGGATCTGTTCCAACGCATCAATGTGGGCCCGGCGTCCGCATCGATTGTGCACTACGGGCCCGGCACGCCCCGCGTGTACTCCATCAACACCGACGCCGGAGACCTCTCGTGGCTAGCCCCCGGCCTAAAGACAACTGATGCCCCGGTCGGCGGCGGAGCAGGAAACTAAGGAGACTGAAATGACGGCAACAGTCAACGAATTCAACTGGCCGGATCGCGTTGTCATTGGCACCATCGGCGCGCCCGGGTCCCGAACCTTCTACCTGCAGGCAAGAGCCGGCTCGGAGCTTTCCAGCATCGCTTTGGAAAAGCAGCAAGCCGCAGCGGTTGCAGAGATGATTGACGAGATCCTGGATCAGCTTTCCACGGTCAAGGGCAACCCTTTCAACGTTCCCGAACATACCCCGGTGGAACTGGTCGACAACGATCCACTGGAAGAAGTGAACGAATCATTCCGCGTCGGATCGATGAATCTCGGATGGGACGCAACAGTAGCGCAGGTAGTTCTGGAAGCTTTCTCCCTGAATGACGAAGATGACGAGAATTTCGATCCGGATGGACCGGGCGCAGTCATGCGCGTGCGCATGCCCGTAGGCACCGCTCGCGCTTTTGCGATGCGCACCCACGAGATCGTGGCCGCTGGACGGCCGGTGTGTTCCAACTGCGGTTATCCGATTGATCCGGATGGGCATACCTGCAGGGACGAGAACCGACAGTGAATGCGCCCGATCTGCTGACTGCGCAGCTGGAACTGACCGGCCGCATCACCACCGCTTCCAATGCGACGTTCTTGGGCAACATCGGTCAAAACAGCGTTGTCTACAAGCCCATAGCTGGAGAGAAACCCCTTTGGGATTTTCCCCATGGATCGCTGGCCTACCGCGAGGTTGCCGCCTTCCGAGTATCTGAAGCCCTGGGCTGGAACCTAGTCCCCCAGACGTGGCTGCGCGACGGGCGATTCGGCGAAGGCATGGTGCAGCTATGGCAAGAAATTGATCGAGAACAGCGCCCGGTAGACATCGTCGCCGCGGACGAGGTGCCTGAAGACGGCTGGAAGACCGTCCTGCACGGAGAGGACGAATCGGGGCATCCTATGGCTCTGCTTCACGAAGATACTCCTGCCCTGCGACGCATGGCAGTCTTCGATGTGCTGGTCAACAATGCCGACCGCAAAGGCGATCACGTGCTAGCCATGCCAGATGGCCACCGCTACGGTGTCGACCACGGCCTCTGCTTCAACGAAGAGCACAAACTGCGCACCGTGCTTTGGGGGTGGGTTGGCCAACCGCTGACGGAGGACGAACTGGCCGGTATCCAGAGGGTCAGTGATGTACTGGACGCGGATCTTGGGCAAGAACTGGCCGCGCTGCTGACCGGTGAAGAAGTCGCGGCGCTCGCCGACCGTTGCACAGATCTGCTCAGTGAAGGGCGATTCCCTGCGCATCGCGGGCAGATGCCTGCCGTGCCCTGGCCGCTTTTCTAGCATGGAGTTTTCTGTTGACCGCAAGGCAGCCTGCAAGCCATTCTTGGAGTCGGATAGCAAAGGACAGGTCGCACATGGGAACGTTCAAGGCAAACAAGGTAGACCTCGGTGTCGAATCCTTCGGAAACGAAAACGATCCATTGATTCTGCTCGTTGGCGGCGCAACCATGCTTGCCTGGCCCGAGGCCCTATGCGAGGCATTGGCCGCTGGTGGGCGCCATGTGGTGCGCTACGACCTCCGGGATTGCGGAGAATCAACCGCAGGGAACCCGATGAAACCCGGATACAACCTGCGTGATCTTGCTGCTGATGCCGCGGCACTGGCTGAACTGCTGGATGACCGTCCAGCACATGTGGCGGGTATTGGGGTCAGCGGGATGATCGCCCAGGTGGCGGCGCTGGATTACCCTGAAAGATTTAGCGCCCTGACATTGGTTGGCACACGGCCAGTCGCTCCAGGACCGGTGGACAAGGATCTGCCAGACCATGACCAAGCAACCATGGGCAAGCTATTCTCCCGCCCCATGCCAGTTTGGGCAGACCGCGAGTCCGTTGCCCGACACTCCGCCGAGGGCTCCCAAATCCTTGGCAACGAACCGGAAGCTGCACTGGATCTAGCCTCCCGCATCTGGGACCGTACGGCGAGCGCAGATCCAGAAGTCCACATGGCAAACCAGATCGGGATTGTCTTTTCCAAGCTGGACTGCGCTCCACGCTGGCGCGAACGGCTTCCCGAGTTAGCCATCCCCGCACTGGTCGTACACGGAGCCAAGGATCCGTTCTTCCCCCTCGGCAATGGCGAAGCCCTGGCCCGGGAGATCCCAAACGCTACCTTGCTCGTGCTTGAAAACGCTTCGACTGCCATACCGACTTCGGCAATCCCCCAAGTTGCTGATTCAATGCTGCACCTGTAGGCAAGCAGCGATTCGAGCACTAGTCACAGGCCAGTATAGACTTTCCTCATGGACCATATGCCGCCCCGTACACCAGGCGAAGAACTTAGGCCTTCTGAACTAGAGCTGCTGACTTTGCTCTGCAGCGGCACAGATGCAGAATCGGCTCTAGCCCGACAGCAGCTGGAGTATGCGCGCTGGGGCGGCTACGAGTTCGAGGACTGCGAGTGCTTCTTGATTTCGTTCACTAGCAAGCGAGATTGCCGCAGTATCCGGCATGGCGGTGGCCCATTCTCCACCGTCGACGTTGGAAAAGGTGGAGAACACCTTGGGCAACTAAACCTTTGGGTTGTTGGCGGATACCTTCACCCGGTCGATTACATACCTTGGGAAAATGATCCCGGGCACCTGCCAACTTCCGAAAATTACACGTTGGAATTCGTCGGACGGAACTAGACTTCATAGCAAGAACACGGAACCTCCGCTTGATGCCGAACATACCTGAAGCGCACTCAGCCAATGCTTCTATTGTTCGCATGCGGTTACGGTAGTAATGTTCATGCCACGCTTTCAGGCCATCGAAGGGATTCGCCATGTCATTCCAGGCCTATCTGGACACCATCGAGAAAAAGACCGGACTTACTCCGCGCCAGCTTGTCGAAATCGCCCACGAAAAAGGTCTTGACCAGGAGGGTGTCAAAGCAGGGGAAATCCTGGCTTGGCTCAAGGCTGACTACGAACTGGGAAGAGGTCATGGCATGGCATTGGTGCATGTCATCCAGAAGGGATCTGGCATCTCCAGCAAACATGTTGGATCCGGCGGCACGCACAATGACGAATCAGATGTGCTTTGGCTCGACGGCATCGCGACAAAACCCTCCAAGTGAGCCAAACACGAAAGCTAAAGGTCCTGTTCACCAGGCATGCTCCCAGCGTCCTCCCGTTGGTCGCGAACTGCAGTAACTCCTGAAACGGCCATTGCAATCGTGATTGCGATCCAAAAACTGTCAAGCGCTTCAAGCAACTGCCTGCCCGAAATGAGGCAATAGGCTGCAAGGAACAAGGCCAGACCTACGATCGAGACGCCGAGGTACACCGCGACTCGTTTCCAGGCAGTTATTCCCGGCCGATAGCAGGGTCACGCGCAGGACAAGTTCTGGCGAGATTGGCATTAAATACGAACTCTCCCCCTTTCCGCGGTTCAGGGCGGAAGGAGGAGTGCTGAGTTCACGCGATTCTAGACGTTGAAGCGGAACTCAAGCACGTCGCCACAGCTAGGAACGCATGCACGCCTCACCGGGCCAGACCGGTCTCAGGGCTACGGTCCCTCACCTCGCACGGCCGACTCAGCTGCCTCTCCGATGGTCATCCAGCACCTGTTCAAACTCATCCGAAACCTCGTCCAGGAGGACCTGGAAGCCGGGCTCCTCGAGGGGGAAGTGGCCGCAGCCAGGAAGCATCACGACGCGGGTCTTGCCGTGAAGCCGACCGAGGTAGTCGAGGCTGAGCTCCGGCATAGTCCAACGATCCTCGGCCGGATGCAACAGCACGACCGGTGGTCCTTGGTATTGCTCGGGTCGAATAGCCGGACCCGCCTCGAGGAACGAGCGGTACCAGCCCACCGGCATCGAGCCACCACCGCCGCACGTGTCGGTGAGCACTGCATGACTGAGGCCATGGTCGTTTGAGATCGCAGACATAGGGGTCAGCACGCGGACCGGGATCCGTAGATTCGCCGCTGGCCCCCGGGCGAACTGCAGCAGTGGCAATCCCAGCCGCGCTATCCACGGGGCTCGCACGATGGCGGCAGCGATGCCCGGCCGACTCGGGTCGAGCAGGCAGGTCGCGATGACCCGCTTGGCCAGTCCGGTCACTGCAGCCGTGTCGACCGCGAGAGCACCACCCATGCTCGCCCCGACGACGACAAGTGGCCGCTCGTCATGCTCGCGACCCACGAGATCGACGAGCAGCTGCAGCCAGTCGCCATAACTGACGCTGCGGCGTCCACGCCGCACCCGGACCGTTCGCCCGTAACCGGGCAGATCGACAACCGTAACCCGAGCACCCAGGCGACTCAGGTGTGCAGCGTAGGGCCACATCGCCGCCGCATTCCCTCCCGCTCCATGGACCAGCAGCATTCGGACCGGAGCCGCCGGGGCACCCACGTGCTCGATGTGCAGGTCCCACGAACCACCCCCGTCCGGCGCATCCCACCTCCACGATGAGGCCACCCGCCGCACTGGTGCAGGGACGAGGCGGACGAAAGGCTCGTACCGGCGGTCCGTGGAGTCGAGTCGGCCAGCTCGTGCCGGTGGCACCTTCGCTCGGCCCCTTGAAAACGCCACATTCATACCCTCAATGTTACGGGAGTGCCCGGTGTCAGGGACTGATGCGCAGGTAGGTGGGTAAGAAGCCTGTATTTGACATTGAACCTAAATTCAACTGCGTCGCCGCACGTACCAACCTCTGAGAACCCGGCGAATCCCTCGAAGTGCCGACCTTCTCCTGGCCCTGCGATTATCGAGCCCGCCGAGCAAGGAAGCAACCCAGGTTGACAACCCATTGCTTAGCAACGTAGGTTGACGGCATGGAGTCTCCGCGGATCGCAGCAGTAGCAGCCGATACCAGCGACCCGAAAGCAGGATTGCGGGCCGTAACGTCCTTACGCGTACTCGCGGACACCTTGGAACTTCGGCAGGTCGAGGCCGCGTTGCGTTCAGGCATGAGTTGGCAGGAGATCGCCGACGCGCTCGGAGTGACGCGACAAGCCGCCCACAAGAAGCACTCCAAAAGAATTGATCCCGCGATCTCGACACCCAGGAGGAACAAATGAACAAACTCGTCCGCGCCGCTCAAACCAGCCAATCGCTTTCCCTGGCCGCCATGGAGGAAGCATCCCGGCTCGGGCTCCGCGAAGCCGACATCGACCACCTGTTCCTCGCATTGGTCATCAACGACCAGTCTGCCGGCCGCGCACTGCGCGAGCTGGGTATCGACATCGACAGCGCCCGCCTCGCCGTCGAGGAACAACGTGATGCACAGCTGGCCTCACTCGACATCGAGGCGTCGTTCCCTGAGGCCGGGCGCATCGTGTTCCACGAGACAGATGGGTACGAGTGGACTGCTCGCGCTCGGGACCTCATCGCGAGGTCCAGCAGCAAAGGCAAGTCAGGCGACGCAGCCGCCGTTCTCCGGGAACTCGTCGCAGAACCCAGCGGTCTGATCACGGATATCCTCGGCCGCCTTGGCACGACATCCGATGCGCTCATCGAACGCCTCGATCGGGCAGACTCGCCCTCCACGAAGTCCATGCCCGCCACAGCGAAAGTGAAGGGGCGGACCACGGGAACGACTGAGACTTTCGTATCCGCACCGCTGGACGAAGTGTGGGCGTTCCTCGCAGACCCCGCACGTATCCCCGAGTGGGAACCGAGCATCGGCATCCTCGATCAGACCAGTCAGGAAGCGACGCCAGGTACGGTTTGGGAAGGCGTTGCGCCCACAAATTACCCGGACGGGAAGCCTGTGAAGATCAAACCTCAGTTTCGTCGACGCAGTGTTGAACTCATCGCAATTCACCAACCGGAGAGGATCGCATGGAGCTTCGGATATCCCGACGTCGCACAAAGTAATTCGGTTCTGACGGAATTCACCTTAGTGAACACGACCGGTGGCACCCATGTACGAATTAGTAGGTCATGGTCGCGACGCCAAGGGTGGCGAGGACTTGTCGCATGGCCGCTACGTCCAATCCAAAAGTTTCTGGTGTGGATCACCCTGTTCCAAACTGGCAGCGCGATCAGCCGAACATTCCGCTAGCCCTGGCGACGGCGAACTGCTTGCTTGTGGCATATAAATCAAGTGCCCGAATCTCACACAGGGAGATCCGGGCACTTGAACCAGACGTTAAAGCGAAACTCGACTACACGTTAAACCGGAACTCGACGACGTCGCCGTCCTTCATGATGTAGTCCTTGCCTTCGATGCGGGCCTTGCCGGCGGACTTGGCGTTGGCCACCGAACCTGCGGCGACCAAGTCATCGAAGCCGATGACCTCGGCCTTGATGAAGCCGCGCTGGAAGTCGGTGTGGATGACGCCGGCAGCCTCGGGGGCGGTGGCGCCCTTGCGGACGGTCCAGGCGCGCGATTCCTTCGGACCTGCGGTCAGGTAGGTCTGCAGTCCCAGGGTGTCGAAGCCGACGCGGGCCAGCTTGTCCAGGCCGGATTCCTCGATGCCGGCGTCTTCCAGCATCTCGGCGGCTTCGTCTTCTTCCAGCTCGGCCAGCTCGGCCTCGAACTGGGCGTCCAGGAAGATCGCCTCGGCAGGGGCCACCAGCTCGGAGAGCTTGGCCTGCATGTCCTTGTCGGCCAGGCCTGCCTCGTCGGTGTTGAAGACGTAGATGAACGGCTTGGTGGTCATCAGCTGCATCGGTGCCAGCTCGTCCATGTCGATGCCGGCGGCCTTGCCCGCGGCGAACAGGGTCTTGCCGTCCTCGAGCACCTTCTGGGCTGCCAGCAGGTTGTCCATGAAGGACTTCTCGATCTTCTTGCTGCGCAGCTCCTTCTCCAGGCGCGGCAACTGGTTCTCGATGGTCTGCAGGTCGGCGAGGATCAGCTCGGTGGCGATGGTCTCAATGTCCGACTCCGGATCGACCTTGCCGTTCACGTGGATCACGTCATCGTTCACGAACGCGCGGGTCACCTGGCAGATGGCGTCGGCTTCGCGGATGTTCGCGAGGAACTTGTTGCCCAGGCCTTCGCCCTCCGAGGCGCCCTTGACGATGCCGGCGATGTCCACGAAGGACACGGTTGCCGGCAGGATGCGCTCCGAGTTGAAGATTCCGGCGAGCACCTTTAGGCGCTCGTCGGGCAACGGCACGACACCGACATTCGGTTCAATGGTTGCGAACGGGTAGTTGGCCGCCAGCACCTGGGCACGGGTCAGCGCGTTGAACATGGTGGACTTGCCGACGTTGGGCAGTCCGACGATTCCGATAGTAAGAGCCACGGGAGAAAATTCTACCTTTTACTAGTGATGAGCGCGCAATGGTGTACTGGCGCTTGAATTCTTAGGGTGAAGTCAGGCCTGCGGGCGAGCGTGGCCGCCCAGGGAACGATCCTCGTCCCCGGCTTCCTTGAGCTTGCCGCGGATTTCCTTGGGCAGCGAGAAGATGATGTCTTCCTGCGCGGTGGTGACCTCGGAAACGTCGGTGAAGCCGTACTCCGCCAGCAGCGCCACGACCTCGCGGACCAGCACCTCGGGCACCGAGGCGCCGGAAGTCACGCCGACGGTGGAGACGCCCTCGAACCAAGCCTCGTCCACCTCATTGGCGAAGTCCACCCGGTAGGCGGCCTTGGCACCGTGGTCCAGCGCCACCTCGACCAGGCGCACCGAGTTCGAGGAGTTCGCCGAACCGACCACGATCACCAGATCCGACTGCGGCGCGATGTTCTTGATCGCTGCCTGGCGGTTGGTGGTGGCGTAGCAGATGTCGTCGCTGGGCGGATCCTGCAGGTTCGGGAAGCGCTCGCGCAATCGGCGCACGGTCTCCATGGTCTCTTCCACGCTCAGCGTGGTCTGCGAGAGCCAGATCAGCTTGTCCGGGTTCTTCACCTGGACGGTGTCGGCTTCCTCGGGGTTGTTCACGATGGTGGTGACTTCCGGAGCCTCGCCGTAGGTGCCTTCGACCTCCTCATGGCCTTCGTGGCCGATGAGCAGGATCTCGTAGTCGTTCTTGGCAAAGCGCACGGCCTCGCGGTGCACCTTGGTGACCAGCGGGCAGGTGGCGTCAATGGTCTGCAGGTTGCGGTCCGCGGCGGACTGCACCACTGCCGGGGAAACACCATGGGCGGAGAAGACCACCAGTGCCCCTTCGGGCACTTCCTCGTTCTCCTCGACGAAGATTGCGCCGCGGGACTCCAGTTCGGAAACCACGTGCAGGTTGTGCACGATCTGCTTGCGCACGTAAACCGGAGGGCCGTAGTGCTCCAATGCCTTTTCAACGGCAACCACTGCCCGGTCCACGCCTGCACAGTAGCCGCGAGGAGCGGCCAGCAGAACCTTGCGCTCGGTGACCGTCGGAGAGGCGGCTGCAATTTCGGCCGGGGTGCGGCGCACCCGCGGGATCCGAGGCATTGACAGCGAGACCGTAGTAGAAGTGGAAGTAGCCATACCTCTAGTCTACGAAGTGCATGCAAGTTAGCGCATGCTCATATGAGCTGAAGCACGCCCTATTCGCTGTGAGTTCTACCTCTGAGTAGGTTTCCTTGGAGCTGAAGCGAAGAAAAATACCTGATTCTGTCCGTTTGTTGGTGTAGCGTCACAAGTGCGCGAGATGCACAACGTCGCGTATCAACCAGCTTCTAAGGAGCGGCGAATGGATTCGAACTCCCCTGCCAGTTTGCCGGCGACCGCCGGGCAGACCACCGCGGATAATCCTTGGCCGTTGCGTTTGCTTTCCGAGAAGCTGAAAATCCACATTGAGAACTCACCCGTGGTTTGGGTCGAAGGCCAGCTGCTCGAAGCCAATGTGCGTAATGGGCATGCCTATCTCACCCTGCGCGATGTGGATGCGGATTTCTCTTTCTCGGTCACCATCTGGGCCTCGTCCATGCGAAAGCTGGATTCTACCCCGCAGGTCGGCTCGCGGGTGGTGGCCCAGGTCAAGCCGAGTTTCTACGCCAAGACCGGCAGATTGTCCTTGAATGCAAGTGACCTGCGCCCAGTTGGCCTAGGCGAGCTTCTGGTACGCCTCGAACGCCTGCGCCAGGTGCTGGGGGCAGAAGGTCTCTTCTCCCCCGAGCACAAGCGCCCGTTGCCGATCCTGCCCCACCGCATCGGCCTGATCACCGGACGTGATTCGGATGCCGAAAAGGACGTGCTGCGCAACGCGACGCTGCGCTGGCCATCGGTGCAATTCAAAGTCATCAATACAGCAGTACAGGGCATGGATGCTGCTAATCAAGTGATCGCCGCACTGCAAAAGCTGGATGCGGATCCGGAAATCGATGTCATTGTGATCGCGCGTGGTGGTGGTGCCCTAGAGGATCTGCTGCCGTTTTCCAATGAAGATCTGGTCCGCGCGGTCTTTGCCGCCTCGACCCCGGTGGTCTCGGCCATTGGCCACGAGGCGGACCGCCCCATCTTGGATGACGTAGCTGATCTGCGTGCTTCAACACCGACCGACGCAGCCAAGCGAATCGTCCCAGATCTGAATGAGGAATTCGCTGGACTGGAGATGGCGCGGAACCGGTTGGACCGCTCCATCAACAATTTGCTCCAGCGCGAGGCCCAGCTGCTCGCCTCGGTACGCGAGCGCCCGGTGCTGTCCAATCCGCAGGTGATGGTCACCAGCCGTGCCGAAGATCTGGAACGCTGGAAGCAGCGTTCCACCGATTTGCTGCGTCACCGGGTGACGCGCGCCAGTGACGAAATCAGTCATCTGAAGAATCAGATGCGCGCACTGTCCCCGCAGCAAACCTTGGACCGCGGATACTCGGTGACCCAGCTTGAAGACGGAAGCATTGTGCGTGAAGCCGCCCAAGCTCCAGCTGAGAGCAAGCTGTTCATCCGTGTGGCCTCCGGCCAGCTGGTTGCACAGACCCTTGAATCAATTCCCGCCGGCGAGACCGCCAACTAAGCACGCCGATCACTGACCTGGAGTAATCATGACTGCACAGATCCCTGAAGATATTGCCAAGCTTTCCTACGAACAGGCTCGTGAAGAACTGCTGACCGTAGTGAACCAGCTGGAAACCGGCGGCGTGGCCTTGGAAGCCTCGCTGGCCCTATGGGAACGCGGCGAAGCGCTGGCAGCGCACTGCGAGAACTGGCTCAACGGAGTCTCCCAGCGCCTGGAGCAGGCCCGCGCCAATCACAACGAGGCCTCAGACCAGTAGCCATTGCACTTGGCTGCGAGCTATTTCGCAGCCTCCAGCCGCGCTTTCTCTTTCACTACATCAAAGGCTGCCTCGGGCCACTGGGGAGCGATGCGTTCTAGGGTGGCCAACAGCAATTCGGCAACGCACAACCGCGCCTTCCATTTCTGATCCGCCGGAACGATATTCCACGGTGCGCTCTGGTTGTCGGTACGGTTGATCGCGGTCTCATAGGCTGACTGGTAGCCGTCCCACAACAGACGGTCATCCACATCCCCGGGAGAGTATTTCCAGTGCTTGTCGGCACGTTCCAACCGCTCTGAGAGGCGTTCGTACTGCTCTTCGCGGCTGATATGCAGCATCACTTTGATGGGGTGGATGTTCTGCTCAATCAGCTGTTTTTCAAAGTCGACAATCTTCCCGTATCTGGATTCAATGACCTCTGGAGACGCGAAGCCCTTGACCTTGGCGACCAGCACATCTTCGTAGTGCGAACGGTCAAAGACACCCACCAGTCCCCCGGCCGGCAATTCCTTGGTGATGCGCCAGAGGAAATCATGGGCGGCTTCTTCTTTAGTCGGAGCTTTGAAAGCATGGTGCTCCACGCCCTGCGGATCCAGCATGCCCAGCACGTGGCGGACAATGCCGCCCTTTCCGGCGGTATCCATTCCCTGCAATATCAGCAGGACCGCCGGGGCTTGGCCTCCGGAAACTGATGCGGCGAAAAGCCGTTCTTGCAGATCTGAAAGCAACGGCGCCAATTCTTCCAGGCGCTTCTCGGCCGCGTTCTTATCGCCGGGCGCATCCTTGGGCCACCAGGCAGGGTTCTTGGTTGCCCGTTCAGAGAGTTTCAGCCCTGGCTCAGCACGCAGCGCTTGGATCAGGCTGGCAGGATAAGCGCTCATCAAAAACTCCTCAAGCGTTGTTCAAGGTCATGCTCTACGTAGTTGTCAGCCTACTGTCCCAACTAACCCCTGAGAAGAGGGCTCGCACTGCTGCGCAGGAAGAATCGTACTTGTTGTTCCCTAAGGAATTCGCGTCTTCAGAACCACGGATCGTTATGGAGCTGTCTAGGTGGATCTCGGCCTAGTAGCACTCCAACACCGCTGGAATATTACTGGTCTTTCAACACAAAACCGGCCCGGAATTAACCTATTGATTCCGGGCCGGCAAAGCAGCGTGTGGCTTAGGCGCGGGCGCGCCAGTCCGCCAGGAACTGTCCGATGCGTCCTACCGCGTCGGTCAAATCCCGCACATTGGGCAAGGTGACCAGACGGAAATGGTCTGGACGGACCCAATTGAAGGCGGTGCCCTGGGAAATCAGGATCTTCTGGGCCTTGAGCAGTTCCAACGCGAAGGTCTCGTCATTGTGGATCGGGTAGACCTCGGGGTCGAGCTTCGGGAACATGTACAGCGCGCCCTTGGCCTTTTGCACGCTCACGCCGGGAATGGCGGTCAGCAAGTTGTAGGCCGCGTCGCGCTGTTCGAGCAGGCGTCCGCCAGGCAGGATCAAGTCGTTGATCGACTGGTAGCCGCCCAAGGCGGTTTGGATTGCGTGCTGCGCCGGCACGTTGGCGCACAGTCGCATGTTGGTCAGCAGATTGATGCCTTCGATGTAATCCCCGGCTTGGTGCTTGGGCCCGGAGATCGCCATCCAGCCCGCACGGAAGCCGCACACGCGGTAGGCCTTGGACAGGCCGGAGAAGGTCAGGATCAGCACGTCATCTGCCAACGAAGCGGTATTGATGTGCGCTGCATCGTCGTAGAGGATCTTTTCGTAGATCTCGTCAGAGAACACGATCAACCCATGCTTGCGCGCCAGTTCGAGGATGCCCTCCAGGGTTTCCTTCGGGTACACCGCACCGGTGGGGTTATTCGGGTTGATGATCACGATGCCCTTGGTGCGATCGGTGATCTTCGCTTCCATATCTTCAAGATCTGGAAGCCACCCTTCTTCTTCGGTATTCAGGTAGTGCACCGGGGTGCCACCAGCCAGCGAAACCGATGCGGTCCACAGCGGGTAGTCGGGGGCTGGAATCAGGATCTCGTCGCCGTTGTTCAGCAGCGCGTTCAGCGAGAGGGTGATCAGCTCGGACACGCCATTGCCCAGGTAAACGTCATCCACGCCAATGGTCTGGATGCCACGGGTCTGGTAGTACTGGGAGACGGCGGTGCGTGCCGAGAGAATACCCCGGGAATCCGAGTAGCCCTGGGCATTAGGCAGGTTGCGAATCATGTCAACGAGCACCGCATCAGGCGCCTCGAAGCCGAACGGCGCGGGATTGCCGATGTTCAGCTTCAGGATGCGGTGTCCTTCGGACTCCATGCGCGTGGCATGCTCCAACAGCGGGCCACGGATATCGTAGAGGACATTGTGCAGTTTCGTTGATTGCTTGAATTCTGCCATGATTACACTTTCTCACGTCAGGTGCGATCCACACACCTTATTACCCGACCGCTATGGTCAGCGGCCGAAATCTTGGGAGCGCTGGCTAGGGCCTACTCTTCGATGATCCATTCCCAACGGGCGGCCGCTTGTTCCGGGCTCAGGCCGTCTTCTTGGCTGACCATCCGATTCAGGTCAACGAGCGACTGTTGCGAGAATTCACCGGTGATGCTGTCCAACTGCGCCCGAGCTTTGTCATCCACGTCGTCATCGGCCAGCAGCATGTAATTCTCCGCGTTGAAGAAGCTTGCGCTTCCGGGAATGGTGTAGAAGCCCTCATCCGAGATGACTGCGTTTCCGGCGCTCAGCACCACCGCGCTGTCCACCGAAGTGCGCAGCTTGCCTGCCAATTTCGCGGTCTGTTCTTCTACGACTTTTGGCTTCTCGCAGCCCGCATCCTTCAATGCAGTTTTCAAGGATTCGGAGCTGGCTTCATCGCTGATGATCGTCAGATCAGCGCAGGCAGCAATCAGGGTTTCTACGGAATCGACCTTGTGCAGGGTTGCCTGAGCCTGGCTCATGACCAGGATCTTGCCGGCATCAGCAGGGCTGAGCTCCAAAGCAGTCACTTTACCCTCAGCGTCATTGATGGCACTGCGCAGGCTTTGGGATTCCTCGGCACTGAGCAGCTGGTCTTCGCCGGTGATAGCTGCCGGATCAGCAGCGAGGGACAGTGCTTTGGCCGCTTGGTCCAACGCCAGATCGGCTTTTCCATCAACAACCTGCTGGTAGGGATTCGCCGCTGGCTCGTTCAGCGATGCCTTATAGCCTTCGGCTTTCAGGGCGTTGGCGTAGACATGAGCCAGGGCCTGGTCAGCCGGCTGGGTGCCGGCAGCAATCCGCAAGGTGATCTCCTTGCTCGGCTCTGTTGTTAGGGTTTCGTCTTCAGTGCACGCAGACAGGGTGAGCAGCAGTGCTGCGCTGAGCGTGCCGACGGTGATGGAATTTCGCAAGTTCATGTCCCTATTGATTCTAGGGCAGGTCACCTGCGATCCGTTGCTACTTGCCGGGTGCGGTCAGTCGCAAAATGCTCTCGACGCGTTCAATGCAGTTCAGCTTGGCAATCTCCTCGCGCGTGAACCAGGCCGCCTGGCTGGTCGAGCCGTTGACTTCATGGCGCAATTCGCCACCGGTCAGCCTAGCACGATAGGTGACGGCCACCGTTTGCATGGCGTGGCCTTCGCCCGAGTAGCGTTTCGAACCGGGAATAACTCCCGTGGTGACATCCAGGAGCTCCAATGCGTCTACGGCGTAGCCGGTCTCTTCATAGACCTCACGGCGGGCGCCTTCCTCGATAGGCTCCCCCAAGTCGATACCGCCACCTGGAAGGGACCAGCGCGGCGTGAAGCGCGGATCGCGATGACGCATATCCCAGAGCGTAAGCAGTACCTTTCCTTCGTGTTCCACCAAGCAATAGGCTGCCAGCCTGGTATCGAAGGATTCACCGGTGTGCTCAGAACGACGTGTCATATCCCCAATATATCCGTTTGTTCACCGATTATTTGTTCGTACGCGGACGGCATACTCCGATTTTTACCTCAAAGATCCCGCTGATGCCTTGCGAATATGATGAAATATTATTATGGCCCAGCAATCAGAGCTTTCATCAAACGTCGATCTGGACGAAATCGATCGAATCATCATCGACGAATTGGTCGCGAATGCGCGTATCTCCAACGCGACCCTCGCACAGCGTGCCGGCATCGCACCATCCACTGCGCTGCTGCGTACCCGTTCCCTGGTCGAACGCGGCATCCTCACCGGCTACCACGCCGAGGTGTCATTGGCAGCTGTCGGCCGTACCGTGCAGGCATTGATCTCGGTCAAGCTGCGGGCGCACGATCGCGAGAAAATCGATGCGTTCGTGGCACGCATTCCGCAGCTGCCTGAGGTCCTCTCCATGTTCCATGTATCCGGCGGCACCGACTACCTGCTGCATATCGCGGTTGGCTCCACCGATGCGCTGCGGGATTGGGTGCTTGATAACCTGGCGACCGATGAGTCGGTGGGCCATACCGAAACCACCTTAGTCTTCGCTCATCACCGCGGCAATCGCGGACCGCTGCCATTCGACGACATGATCAGCTGACAGCAATTCATAGACGTGTGGCCCGGACCTTGGGAAAAGGGTCCGGGCCACACGTCGTTGAGCTTGGATGTCCTATGCGCGACGGCGCTGCATGACCGCATCGAGGTTCAGCCGAGGCTTGGAAGCTGCGGAAACTGCCGGCGCGGCTTCTGGCGCCGGAGCCACCGGAGCAACGGCTTCCTTGCCTGCCGGAGCGCTCTCGGAACGCTTGGCAGCAACCGATGGAACTGCTGCGCGCTCTTCAGCTGATACCTCGGCAGCCAGGCGCTTGGCGTCCTCCGATGCCTTCAGGCTGATCTGCTTGCTCGGGCGCAACTGCTGCTGGACTGGAAGCGCAGGCTTGTGGGTACGATGTGCACCCTGCTCAGCTGCTTTTTCCGCAGTTTTGGCAATCCGCTCAGTGGCTTCCACATAGGTAGGCTTTGGGACACGCGTTGGCTCCCATGTCTCTGGCTGCTTCACGCCGCCGTGGCCGTGCGCCACGCGCAGCGCTTCGGCACGCAGCTCTTCAGCGGTAATTGCTGGAGCACGGCGGGAAGAACCTGGTCGGGCGTCAAAGACCTCGTCCTTTTCATGCTTGCGCGAGACGACCTGATTGGCGGCATCGTCGAAGGCCGGGGTCTGCAGCGCCTTCTGCCGGGTGGCTTCGAGGTGCTCAAGCAGCTTGCGGTTGCGGTCGCGCACAGCCAGGCCGCGCAGGGTGGCGAAGGAAGCGACGGCAACCAGCGCGAACAAGCCGACGGCACCAAAGGTCAGAGCCGTGAACGGAGCCAGGATGAGACCGACAACGGTCGCGATGACTGCCAAGGCACCAACGAGTGCGACGGACAACCGGCCATAGCGCACACGAATCTTGAGTTTGGTCGCAGCACTTTCCTGCGGAGCGCTCTGTGACGTGCCAGCCATGTGGGTCCTCCATCACCGATTGATTCGGTCAAATCCTTGTGGAACCAAATATGGTTCCGTCAAATCAACACTATGCAACCTTGGGTGCGCGCTCACGCACATCCCTAGGCGTGTCCGCATGTTTTCGATCCGGTTCGCTCATATCAGAGCTTGATTGATCGAAATAGCACGGAATCCGGGTCAGTATTCGTAGATGCGTTCGAGCATCGGAGTTTTCAGCTCTTCGCGGGTCAACGCGAAGGTGCGGTGATCCCGCCACTGCCCGTCGATGTGCAGATAACCCTTGCGCAGGCCCTCATCGCGGAAACCGAGCTTGTCCACAACGCGAAGGCTGGCGGCATTCTCCGGACGGATATTGATTTCCATGCGGTGCAGCTGCAACTGCTCGAAGCAGTGGTCGATGACCAAGGCGCAGGCTTCCGGCATCAGACCGAACCCGGCATGATTACGGTCAATCCAATAACCGATGGACGCTGTGCGTGCGGCCCCGTATTGCACGGAAGACACGGAAACCTGCCCGATCAGTGGCGGACGCCCCCGGTGCAGCTGGGGAAGGGCCAGTGCCCAGGAGTATCCGCTTCCGTCAATTGCCGATTCGTCCCTTGCCCTGAGCATCTCCCGAAAGGTCATGGATTCCGGCGGGCCCAAGGGACTCGTGGGATCCCACGGCTTGAGCCATTTGGCATTGGCATAGCGCAGATTGATCCACTCGGCCTCATCCCGCGCGGTCAGCTGGCGCAGCAGCAGCCGTTCCGAGGCCAGATCCGGAACCAGGTGCTTTGCCCGACGAGAGATGAACATGTGCACATCGTATTACTTCGTCATGCCCGCAGCCGCCAACGGCACCAGCGGGCAGCGATTCATTGCGTACGCGTAAGCTGTAGGCATGAACCTCACCGCTGACCAGCATCCTGGATCCGACAAGAAGGCCGCACGTGCCGCCGTCCGCAGTTGGCGCAGGGCGCTTGATCCGATCCAGCGCGAGCAGCTCGGCCAAGATCTGACCCGCACTGTGATCGGCTACCTGAGCCAAAGCACCGGCGTCGTCCAGAAGGTCGCGGCCTACTGCTCCGGTCCGGATGAACCGCCAACCGAGGCGTTATTGGATGCACTGGTCAATGAGGGCATTGACGTCTATCTGCCGGTGTGCGAACCGGATTATGCGCTGTCATGGGTCGAATACACCCCCGGCATGGAATTCGCGCCGAGCGCTTTGGCCCCGGTGTTGGAACCTGTGGGCGAACGGATCGGCACGGAACTCTTCGACGAGATCAATACATTGATCATGCCAGCCCTTTCCATCGACGAGGACGGATTGCGCCTGGGCCAGGGCGGTGGCTATTACGATCGCTTCCTGCCGTTGATCGAAGACGCCCCGGTACGGGTAGCTGCGGTGGTGTACGAGCATGAGTATGTTCCACCCGGTGCTTTCCGGATCGACGAACATGACCAGCCGGTGGACTTGGTGTTCACGCCACAGCAGGTGCATCAGATCATCTGATTTACCCACAGCTCGCGGGCGGCGGGCCACGGGTTCCAGTGATGGCTGGTTGCATGGGAATATGAGCTACTTCTCCAGGACCCAAGCCGCGCCCCGTCCTCCGGTGATTCCCAAGCCGAAAATCAGGCCGGTCCGTAATCGCAATGAGCTGTTGCGCCGCTATCGAAAGCCATTGGCCATTGCCTGCGCGTTGCTCGCCTTGGCAGGCATGCTCAATGTATTTTCTTCCGGGCAATTGGCCCAACGCGAGGTCGTAGTGGCGCTCAGCGACATTCCTGCCGGTTCCCGGATATCCGCCAACCAGCTGCAGATGCAAACTGTGCGGCTCGACCCGCATGATGCCGAGGTCTTTGAAGGCATTGAGGCCGTAGCAGGGCAACGCGCGGCCGTGGCACTGCGTGCAGGAACGGTGCTGCGCGACTATTCGCTGGTGGGACCGCAGCTTTTGCACGGATCACCAGAAGGTACCGTCGCAGTACCGCTGCGTCTGAGCGACCCGGCCACGGTGACGCTGCTGCATCCAGGGCAATTGGTGGATATTGTATTAACCACCGGCGACGGTTTTGAGAAGGAAATCAGCTCGCAAACCATCGCCAAAGCGGTGCCGGTGCTCTGGGTTCCGGATAATACCACTGGTTCTGAATTCGGCATGCTCAGCAGTGCTGACCCGACCGGCGAGGGGATTGTCGTGGTTGCGGCGGCCAACAGCCTCTCGGATGATCTGGCAGGGGCGGTATCGCGCGGCAAGGTTTCAGCCGTCTTGGTGAATTAGGCGTTCAGCCCCAGTGCGGCGGTTTCTCGCGCTTCATCATTTCAGCAAGATCTTCCTTGGAGTCGCCCCAATTTCGCGGGTCCTGGTCCTTGGCGAGCAAATCAGCCAGCGGATCGGTGGTGCGCTTCTTGGCTCCTGCCGCCATCGTGTTCTCGGGCGCACCGGCACTCTGCGGGCCCGCTAGCGCACGGTTGACGGATTCTGAATGGGGCACCGGTGTGTAGCTGCCGGTCAGTTCGACACGTGCAGCCAAATGCTGCGGCGGTGCCACAACGCGCGGCCGCTTGCGGCGGCCGCGCGTTGGTCCTTGCTCAGAAGTCATGGCTTCTTTGGTTCCGATTCATCGATCTTGCTGGTGGCTGGCACAGGTGCTGGGGTCACCGGCTTGCCTGCATCGTCCTTGGCAGGCGACTCGGTTCCAGCCTTGGCCGCGCTGCCGGCAGCCGGCGCTTCCTGCTTGCTCTCTGCCGTGGGTTCCTGGCGCGTCTTGGTGGACTTCAGCAGTTTCGATTTTTCCTTCGGCGCCTCCGGCTCGGTGGTGACTTCACGGGCCGAGACTGGTCGAGCGGCGGCCATGCCGCTGCGGGCCGATGGCTGTTCAGCAGCCGTCGTCTTTTTCAGGCCCAGGGCATGGGCCAGGCGATCGGCGACTGCACCTGGGTCCGTGAAGACATCGATGGTCCACAGCGGAACATAACGCCAACCGTGCTTTTCGAAGAATTCCGGGCGCAGGCGGCTGCGCTCACGCACGGTCAGGCCTGCATAGTGCTCGGTGCCGTCGTAGACCACGGCCAACGGGCGGATGCCGGTGTGCGCCGAGTCGTAGGCATGTGCCGACAAATCCAGCACACCACGGTAATCCTCGGAAACTATCGCACCGCTTTCGCGCAAGCGTCGGGCAAGATCCGAGACCAACGGGTCGAAGCGCGGGTTGCGCATCGAGCTGACTCCGGAATCCCCGGCCTGTACGCGTCCGAACAGCTCGAAGAACTGGCGGGCTCCGCGGTAGACGCGGTTCAGGTCGACATCCTCCGGCAGCAGGCTGGAAACCAGGGTCATGCGGGTGCGCGATCGGGTCATCGCGGCGACGAACAGCTGCTCGCCGCCCTCGCGGGACAAGGCGCCGAATTCGTGCAGCGTCTTGCCGTGCGGGGTACGTCCGTAGCCCCAGGCGAAGATCACCGAATCCCGGCGCAAGCCGATCAGCCGGTCCATGGTGGTCACCACGAACGGTTCGCGCTTGGAGCGCAGGTGCTCCATCGCGTACTTGTGGTTTGGCAGCTGGACACGGATCGCTTCGGCGATGGCCGAGGCGTGGCTGCGGTTCGAGGCAATGACCGCCAGCGATTCTCCGCCGTGGTTCTTGAAATGCTCGAAGACCAGATCCACTACCCGCGCCACTTCAGCGGCGGTGGTCTGCACGCCGTCTTCGCTGCTGGACAGCGATCCGGTGGCATCCGGGACATATTCGCCGCGCAGCAGCGACGAGTTGCCGGTGAGGTTCACCGCCATCGGCAAGCGCGAGAGCGCAGCGTCGTAGTAGGTGGTGGACAGCTGTTCCACCAGGCCTTCGTCGATTCCGCGGTACACGGTGGACAGCGAACCGGTGACCAGCACCTTGTTCAACGCTTCCAGCGCGGAACGGTCCACGCCCTGCTCGCGAACACGGGCGGTGGGGTCCACGGAGACTTCAAAGCGCTTCGGGCCACCGAGCATTTCATCGCCGATGGCAATGACCTGCTCGGAGCGGCGGATCGCATCCAGGACTTCCCGCAGGGTCAGGTAGTTGGCTTCAAGCAGGATGACGGCATCGAACTTCGTGTCCTCCGGCAGGGCGCTGCCCAGCAGCAGCGGTGCCGAAACGATGACAGGAGTCAGCGAATTGGCCAGCGGCGCACCAAGATCCAGCAGCCCTGCAATGCTCGGGGTTCCGCCCTTGAGCATCTCGCGCAGCGCGCGCGAGCCGGCACGGTGGTCAGCCAGCGCAGCCTTCCAGTTCCGAGCCAGCGACCAGCGGATGCGCTGCGGTCCGGCGGCGATATGCGCACCGTCAGCCAGCCGGTAGTCCGCTTCGATCTTCTCCAGCTTGGATCCGTCGTTCATGGCAAGGAAGTCATCGCCTGAGATCATGGCGTCCAGCACTGACTGCCACCAGGCAAGTTCCAATTCGCTGTCTACCTGGTCGGCATCGATCTCGCGTTCGGCGAAGTCATCGAGCAAGTCGCCGAGACCGGCTTCGGCCAGCTGCTCGGAGATCAGCGTGCGTTCGGGCAGCTCTCCCAGGTCCTCGCGGCGTTCAACCAGCGAGGCGATCACCGAGAGCAATTCCTTGATGGGCATTTCGCGCAGGCGCGAACCCAGGGAGGATGGCAGCATTTCGGCCAGCTTGTCGATGCGGGCACCGGCGTCATGGTAGCCGGCCTCGACATCCAGCAGTCCCCCCGGGACCTGGGGGTTGCGCTGGCTCGTGGCGATGGCACGCCACGCATCACGCTGGACCGATACGGCTTGCAGCGCGGACTGCAGGTCGGCGACGTGCATGCCTGGACGGACGTATTCCTTGGCGATCTTGCGCAGCCGGGAACGGACAATCGAACCCATCTCGACACCGTGTTCACGGCGCCATGCGCTGGTTGCCGTGGCGGCGATCAAATCGTCGATATCGCCCTCGAAGATATCGGCTTCGAATTTGTCCAGCGAGCCGCGGACGGCGACCAGCAGCTGCAGCTGGTCTCCCCACTTGTCGTAGCTTTCTTCCAGCCTGATCTGCGAACGCTCGGCAATCTGCAGCATGTGATCATGCAGGATTGGCAGGTCGCGGCCCAGGCCACTGGCCAGGTTCAGGGCCTTCTCGGTGGCTTCGGTGTTGCGCAGCGGTGCACCGTGCCAAGGGCTGGTGGTATGCACCTTGGAGAAGGCGCCGAGCTGGGCGGCGCGCTTGAGCTGCGCGGCGACATGTCCGCGCTGGCCCATGGAATCGAGCACCGAACGTTTCAGGCGCACGGTGGTGGATGGCGCTGGTTCCAGTGCGGAGAGGCGTGCCAGCTCCTGCATCGCCTGGTATGGCGAGCAGCCCCAGCGGCTGCGGACCGAGTGCAGCGACTTCACATGCTCGTGCAGCGCATGGCGGGATTCGCGCAGGCGCGTGAACATGGAGCCCAGCTGCGGCTCGGCGGCGCGTTCATTGCGCAGGATCGCCTTGGTCAGCATGGCGCGCAGCGCTTCTGGATCCTCGTTCGGTTCCAGCAGCATGCTGCCGGCATCCAGCTGCTCGTTGAAACGAGTCACGAACTCTTCGGCAGCTGAACGCTGTTCGGCAACGACCAGCACACGCTTGCCCTGGGCTGCCAGCAACGCTGCGGCGTTCAAGGCGGTCTGGGTGGCACCGGTGCCGGCGGCGGCATTGATGGCCACCGATTCGCCGGCGGCGATGTAGTCGAGCATCTTGGACTGGGATTCATCGGCGTCCAGCAGGAACAGCTCGTCTTCCGGATCACGGTCATCAGAAGACTTCGCAATGGTAGTGGTGCCGGTATGGACCTTGCGGGCCGACGATTCCTCGGAAACTGCGCCCTGCTTCCGCGAGCGCGCGCTTTCCTTGAGGATGTTCTTCACGCGGCTCAGCCTCGAACCGGAGCCTTCATTGCCCTTGGCCTCGGCAGCCTGCGCGGCAGCCTGCTCATCCTGCTTCTTTGCAGCAGGATCCTCGGTGGCGTCCTCGGGCTTCGATGCTTCGGCCTTCGAACCCTCGGGCTTGGCGGCGCCCGGCTTTGAAGCAACCAGGTTGGCCAGCGCCTCCGAGGTCTTGCTGCTTTGGCTGTTCCCTGCCTGCTTTTCCACGGTGTCATAACGAATCAGGGCGTCGATGACCGGGTGGGAGCCGTTGAGCTTGGCCGGGTCTGCCGGGTCCATCAGTTCGGAGAAGGTGGAGAGCAGCAGGCGGTGGCCCACGACTACGCCGGGGACCTCGGCCATCTGGTGGCGCAGGGCATCCATGCCCCGGACCGGATCAAAGCGGGCGATGGAATAGGCGGCGGCGTCAACGGCGTCGACGCCGACCTTGGCGTTGTGGTCGGCTTCGAACTGGCGCACGAAGGCCGGGGACACGGTTGCGCGCCCTACGAGCTGCAGGTCGTAGTCGTCGGCATCCACGTGCTTGGTCAGCGTGATGCGTCCGAGCATGATGGGGGCGGAAACCGGCTCGCTCTTGCCATCATGGACGGCACGCCAGTTGGCGACACCGGCGGCCAGGTAGCCGACGTCGATGCCGCGTTCTTCCCACAGTTCGCTGATCTTGGCCGACAGCGCACGGGCGGTGCGGCGCGCGGTGGCGTACTGGTCCGCATCATGCAGCAGGGTGGACAGGCGGGTGCGCCGTCCGGCAAGGAACTGGGCCAAGCCCGATGGATTGGCATGGGTTATGTCGATGCTATTGGAGGTCGACGGAGCAAACCGCAAGGTCGTATCCGCCCCGGCACTCTGCCCCAGCGATTTGACCCAGGCAGCTACACGCTCGGCGGCAGCATTCTGTCCACTAGTCACGACAGTCATTCCCTTCACTGAACCGACCACATTCGGGCGCAACACAGATGCAGATACGCCTCTTTCTAACGTAGTGCACCGACCGTGCAGAACCGGTGCGCGAAACACGTTTTAACCGCGGGATGCGCAAGCTCATGCTCGCGGTGTTCGCTTATGGGCCTCGCTAAGCAAACTGCGGATATTGGATGCGCGATTTCATGAAGCCGTGGCGTGTGGCCCGCGCTCTCGTGCACGATCCCCTGCCCATGGGCCATGATGCGCTTGCGGCCACCTTCCACCTGCGACGTCCGCTTCGCGACGCTGCCTTGGCCCTCAAGAGGGTCCCGCGCGCCAGAACACAAAAAATCCCCTGCCTGTTGCCGCAAGCGCGGCAGCAGGCAGGGGAATTCCAGGCTACGGGATTACTCCCACTCGATGGTTCCTGGTGGCTTGGAGGTGACGTCCAGCACCACGCGGTTCACCCCATCGACCTCATTGGTGATGCGGTTGGAGATCTTCGAGAGCAGATCGTATGGCAGGTGCGACCAGTCGGCAGTCATGGCGTCCTCGGAGGATACCGGACGCAGCACGATCGGGTGGCCGTAGGTGCGGTGATCGCCCTGCACGCCTACCGAGCGCACGTCGGCGAGCAGCACTACCGGCATCTGCCAGACCTCGTCGTCCAAGCCTGCGGCGGTCAGCTCGGCGCGGGCAATCGCGTCGGCCTTGCGCAGGATGGTCAGGCGCTCCTCGTTGACCGCACCGATGATGCGGATGCCCAGGCCCGGGCCGGGGAACGGCTGGCGGCCAACGATTTCCTCAGGCAAGCCCAGCTCGCGGCCCACGGCGCGCACTTCGTCCTTGAACAGGGTGCGCAGCGGCTCGACGAGTTCGAACTGCAGATCCTCTGGCAGGCCGCCCACGTTGTGGTGGCTCTTGATGTTGGAGGTGCCTTCGCCGCCGCCAGACTCGACGATGTCCGGGTACAGGGTGCCCTGGACCAGGAACTTCACCGGCTCGCCCTCGGAAGCGGCCTCGGCGATGATCGCAGCTTCGGCTGCTTCGAACGCGCGAATGAATTCGCGGCCGATGATCTTGCGCTTGGTCTCCGGGTCGGTGACACCGTCCAGAGCGGTCAGGAAGCGCTCGCGCTCGTCGGCAATGTACAGCTTGGCGCCGGTGGAAGCGACGAAGTCCTTCTCAACCTGCTCGGCTTCGCCTTCGCGCAGCAGGCCGTGGTTCACGAACACGCAGGTGAGCTGGTCGCCGATGGCGCGCTGCACCAGGGCAGCTGCCACAGCGGAGTCCACGCCGCCGGACAGGCCGCAGATGGCCTTGCCGGTGCCGACCTGGGCGCGGATGCGCTCGATCTGCTCGTCAGCGATGTTGTCGGCAGTCCAGTCGCCCTTCAGGCCGGCACCGTTGTACAGGAAGTTCTCCAGGACGTCCTGGCCGTACTCGCAGTGCTTCACCTCCGGGTGCCACTGCACGCCGTACAGGCGCTTGGCTTCGTTGGCGAACGCCGCCACTGGAGCACCAGCGGTGGTGGCCAGGACCTCGAAGCCTTCCGGCGCCTGGGAGACGGCGTCGCCGTGGCTCATCCAGACGGTAGGGGCCTGTGCGGCGCCTGCCAGGATGGAGCGGGCTTCGCCCTCGAAGGTGGTTGCGGTGCGGCCGTACTCGCGCAGGCCGGTCTCGGCCACGGTGCCGCCCAGGGCGTTGGCCATGGCCTGGAAGCCGTAGCAGATGCCCAGGACCGGTACGCCGGCCTCGAACAGGTCGGCCCCTACGGAAGGGGCGCCATCGGCATAGACGCTGGAAGGACCACCGGAAAGGATGATCGCAGCAGGGTTCTTGGCCAGGATGGCTTCGGTGGACAGGGTGTGCGGAACGATCTCCGAGTACACACGGGCCTCGCGTACGCGGCGAGCAATCAGCTGCGCGTATTGGGCCCCGTAGTCGACGACCAGAACCGGCTTATGTTCTGGGTTGAGGGGAGCAGTAGTCACCGTTACAGTCTACGCGGTTCACTGCGCGCGAAACAGCCAAGGTGATGTCATCAGCGTCACCAAGTGCATTTTTGGCAAAAGCAAGGGCGGATCGATTCATCTGGGATGAACCGATCCGCCCTTGCAATGCAATGCGCTGCTGTGTCAGTAGCGCTTGGCCGCCTTCGGATGGGCCGCCAGCTCGCGATCAACTTCAGCGTGCACCTTGGCTTCGGTCCAGAAGGACAGGAATGGAACCACGCCGCCCAGCGCAATCGTAATGAAGCGCATGAACGGCCAGCGCATTAGCGACCACAGGCGGAAGTCTGCAAACAGGTACACCACGTAGAGCCAGCCGTGCGCAATCAGGATGCCCAGCGAGAGGTTCAGTCCCCCAGCTACCTCGGCGCGGTTGTACATGCCGATGGCGTTGGCGGTGCCATCCACCAGGGTGCCGCCCACGAACAGTTCCAAGGACCAGAAGTACTTGAAAATCATTTCCAGCACGAGCAGCAGCAGCATCACGCCGGTGACGTAGGCGAAGACCTTGTAGAAGTTCGCGGCTGCGCGGATCTGCTTAGGTGTGCCGCCGAATTTCCGGGGCTTCGGTGCCGGGGTGGTGCTGGACATCGTTGGTGGTTCCTTCCGATTTCGGTAAGAAGTGCGGTGTGCGTGAAATGCTATTCGTTGCTGTTGTCAGCCTGGGTGGCATTGCCGCCCTTGTGATGTGCTTCGGCGGCGCGCTCAGCAATCTCGTCAAGGTCTCGCTGGTAGTCATCGCGCACCATGCGGTACCAGAGGAAGATGGCGAAGCCTGCGAAGAGGACCCATTCCAGGCCGTAGAAGACGTTCAGCCAGTTGATCTGGCCTTCTTGGGGCTGCGGGCCGACATAGACGAGCTCCAGGCCCGCCTGCGTTGCGGCCTCGCCCTTGGCCGTGGTGATTTCGTGGGCCGAGACGAATCCTTCATAGAGGATCGAATCCCAGATGTTCGCCAGCTGCGCCGAGGCGACCGTAGGCAGCGTCGGGCTGCGCAGGTCCACGCGGAATTCCGGGCCTTCGCTTGGCAGCAGGCGGCCGGTAATTTCCAGTTCGCCCTCCGGTGCCGGTGCAGGCTTGGTTGCTTCAGGCTGCCAGCCGCGCACCACGGCGATGCCGGCGTCCTTGTCCGCGCCCTCGACCTTGAACTCGGTGACCACCCAGACACCGCGCTGTTCCCCATTGAGCCGCGGCGAAATCAGCTGATCGGTGCCGGCGACGAATTCGCCCTCCATGGTGATGATCTGGTCTGCCTTGATGCCCAGCAGTTCCTTGCCGACTTCCTGATGCTCGATCAGCGCAACCGGCTTCTCGGTCTTGTCGATCTTGACCGGCGGCTCGGTTTCGGAGGCGCCAAACTGCCATCCGGAGAGCAGGACGAATCCGGTGGCGATCGCTAGCGCGGCAAGCAGGGCGGCGATCCATTTGGGCTTCAGAGCGGTTTTAAGCACACTCTAACGGTACTTCTATTTGGCGTAGAACTCGAAATGCAAGGGCGTGAGATTAGCCCTGTTGCCTTATTTTCCGCTGGTGGAACCAACTTGCTTATCCATCCGTTGAGACCCAGCGTGCAAACGGCACTGGCCCCGCCCTTCAGCAGAAGGACGGGGCCAGATCGAGATCCGCTAGAAGCGATCCGATTCGTAAGGGGAAAGCACGACATCGACGCGCTGGAATTCCTTCAGCGTTGAGTAGCCGGTGGTGGCCATCGAGCGGCGCAGCGCGCCAACCAGGTTCGAGGTGCCGTTGGTCTCATGCGATGGGCCGTGCAGTACCTTCTCCAGCGAGCCGACGGTACCGACCTTGGCGCGGTCGCCGCGTGGGCTGGCCTCGTGAACAGCTTCCATGCCCCAGTGGTAGCCAGCGCCTGGCGCTTCATCGGCGCGGGCCAGCGCGGTACCAAGCATCACTGCGTCGGCGCCCATGGCAATGGCCTTGACGATGTCCCCGGAGTTGCCCATGCCGCCGTCGGCGATGACATGGACGTAGCGTCCGCCGGACTCTTCAATGTAGTCGCGGCGTGCAGCTGCCACGTCGGCAATTGCTGTAGCCATCGGGGCATGGATGCCCAGGGTGCGGCGGGTGGTCGAGGATGCGCCGCCACCGAAGCCGACCAGCACGCCTGCTGCGCCGGTGCGCATCAGGTGCATGGCCGGGGTGTAGCCAGCTGCGCCGCCGACGATCACTGGGACGTCGAGTTCATAGATGAACTGCTTGAGGTTCAGCGGTTCGGTGGTCTTCGAGACGTGCTCGGCCGAGACTGTCGTGCCGCGGATGACAAAGATGTCAACGCCAGCGGCGACCACGGTTTTGTAGTGCTCTTGGGTGCGCTGCGGAGTCAGCGAGCCGGCAACAACAACACCCGAGTCGCGGATCTCGGAGATGCGCGAGGTGATCAGCTCTGGCTGGATTGGAGCCGCATACAGTTCCTGCAGCTTGGCGGTGATCTTGGGGTCGTTGCGGGTAGCCGCCTCGGATTCCAGGCCGGCGATTTCAGCCAGCACTGCTTCCGGATTCTCGTAGCGGGTCCACAGGCCCTCGAGGTTCAGCACGCCCAGGCCGCCGAGCTTGCCCAGTGCAATGGCGGTCGCCGGGGAGGTCACCGAATCCATTGGCGCGCCCAGGATAGGGGTGTCGAACTGGAAGGCGTCGATCTGCCAGGACACCGATACGTCCTTCGGATCACGGGTACGGCGATTCGGTACGATCGCTACGTCGTCCAGGGAATATGCCTTAGTTGCCCGCTTGCCGCGGCCGATCTCAATCTCGTTACTCACCTAACTAGGTTACCAAGATTCCGGGATAATCCCGCTTTTGGCAGTGCGCTGGCCATAGATGATGCGGCGTCGGCAGCTTCGAGGCATCCGGCGGCTGGATGCGCACCGGGACAACAATGCCCCGGCAACCGGTGAGCAATATCACCGGATGCCGGGGCGAATGTTGAGCCAGATTTACTTCGCCGTCTTGGCTGCCAGCTGCTTTGCTGTTGCGGCCAAGGCGGTCGCGGCCTGCTCCTCGGCTTCGGCAATCCGCTCTATCGCGTCTGCCAGTAACGCGAAGTGCTCTGCGCGCTGTGAGAATTCGATCTCTGGATCGATCAGATCAGCGAATTCGTCCCACTGCGCAGACAACTGCTGATACGCATCCACGTGCGCTGCCAGCGCCGAGAGACCCGGAAGTTCGGCTGCTTCGGCAAGGAAGTCGGAGTATAGCCCGCGCAATGCGCCTTCACCGCTGAAGCGCGTATCAGAGAAGAACCCGGCCAGCTGGTCCAGGCCATTGGCCAGCGCTTGCTGGCTTGCGAAGATCTGGGACCAGCCGGTCTTGGACTCGGAATCGCGCAGTCGCGTGGCCAAGGTGCGCATTCCGGTAATGCCGAAATTCTTGGCGAAGTGCACCGGGACCCCGGACAGCTCGCTGGTGCCCAGCAAGCGAGCGGTGGTTTCCTCGATAGCCTCCACAGCGTTGGCGGCCAGGGTTTCGGTCTTCGGCGAGCGCGAGGACGGGATCCACGCCTGCCAGTGCTTTTCCTTCTTGCGCATCGCACGGGCGATGGCCAACTCCTTGGGGCTGATCAGGTTCAGGGCACCGGATCCGTCATCGACCAGCAGGTCTTTCTTGTGCTCGCCAACCACGGCGAGGTCCAGGGTCTCGGCTTCATCCACCGTGGTGCCGTCGATCCATGGCAGCGCGCTGATTGCCACGCGAACCACGACGGCGCGGCCTGCGTCCAGGGCGGCGTCCATGTATTCGGCGGCGCGTTCAGCTGAGCCGGTGGTGCGTTCGGTGACCGTGGCACCGCAGCGGGCCAGCAGGTTCTGGGTGTACGGCTCCGGGTTGTGCCGGGTCACCAGGGTTACTGCGGTTTCTTCGCCGCCTTCGTGGGTGAAGGCCATGAAGCCAATGCCGCCAGCAAGACCGGCGAGCAGCGCCTGGCTCAGCGGTTGGCCGGTGCGCATGTTGGTGACGCCTGCTTGAACCAGCACGCGGTGCCACAGCGCGGCATCGTATTGGATGACATCTTCTGGGGCCGGGTATTCAGGCAACTCGTCAGCTGGCGAAGCTGCCGGAGCTTCCTTGTCCTTCTTGGCTTGCGCCTTGGCCTTCTCGCGTGCTTCCTTGGCGTAGTCGCGTGCGGCCGCGGCGCGGGCTGCCCGCGGGCTTTCAGGCTTGCCGGCCAGGATGTTCTTGCGCGCGGTCGTGTAGCTCTCCCCCGTGCGCTCCATTCGCTGGCGAGTTTGCTTCTTCAGATTGGCTGGCTGGCCCAAATTGATGTCCTTCGTTGACGTTCGCTCACTTGCGGGTGGTTCCCGCGCACCGAGAGGTATTGCCGAGCTTTCATTCTACGTGGGGTCGCTGGTACTGGATGCCTTGTGCACTGTGCTTCTGGACAAGTCAGTCCCACGCATGAGTCCACTAGATCGCGATGAGGCGTCTTTGTCCCTGTGTTCCCTTAGACTGACGTCTAGCATCACTCCCCTCGTCTTCAGAAAGATAACCGTGCGCAAATCGCTGACCTGTTTGCCTCTGCTTGCCATCGCAGCTCTGGCTTTGGCATCTTGCACTTCTACCGGATTTGAGCAGGTCCGGGCCTCCACAACTGCAGTCGAGCCTGCTCCTTGGCAACAGGAAACATCCGAACTGCCAGCACTTGCAGAACCGTCGGCTTCGAAAGCCCCCGAGGACTATTCGGACAAAGAGCTGCAGGACTGGGCCGATGAAAAGATGCAGCAATGGATGGACGAAATCAATGAGGGCTGGGAGGACGTTGTCATGGACATCGATGAACCGGCGGATTTCCTGAAGTGGTACCCAACGGATCCACATGGGCATATGCTTCCCTTTGAAGCGCCCGAATACGGTGAATTGCTGGTTACCCTTGAACCCTATGAGTGGGAAGTCGACGCCCGGTCCGATTTGGCCTATGTAGGCAGCAACACGATGCTTCGTGTCGGAGAACAGGACAAGAACCTTCGCTCTGTCACAGTGGTTACACAAGATGGAGAATTCGAATACGTGGCAACTCGTGAAGATTGGCCTCCATTCGAAAGCTGAAGACGAACCCCATCGGCCACCAGACCTCTAGGAAACACGATCATCCCTAGCCTGATTCGTTTCTGAACGTATTGCCTGCGGCGTTGCGCCGGTGGGCACCTCGGCTCGTGCCCCGCTGCGAACCGTATTGCTCCTGGCATTGGGCAACCGACCTCCTAGCTGCCACTGTCACGCTGGGCTGTCGACGTGAGAACCCCGGCGAAAGTTGCAACGAAAAACCCCACCAAGCAGAACTCTTTGCTTGGTGGGGTTTCCGTATCAGATGCGTTTAGCGCGAACGGTAGTTCGGAGCCTCAACGGTCATCATGATGTCGTGCGGGTGGGATTCCTTCAGGCCTGCAGCAGTGATGCGGACGAACTTGCCGCGTGCCTTCAGCTCCGGAACGGTGCGGCCGCCAACGTAGAACATGGTCTGGCGCAGGCCGCCAACCAGCTGGTGGGTGACTGCGGACAGCGGGCCGCGGTATGGCACCTGGCCTTCGATGCCTTCAGGAATCAGCTTCTCGTTCGATGGGGCATCCGCCTGGAAGTAGCGGTCCTTGGAGTACGAGGTGTTCTTGCCGCGGGTTTCCATGGCGCCCAGCGAACCCATGCCACGGTAGGCCTTGAACTGCTTGCCGCCCATGAAGACCAGATCGCCCGGGGATTCTGCGGTGCCTGCCAGCAGGGAGCCGAGCATGACCGAGTCGGCGCCGGCAACCAGTGCCTTGCCGATGTCGCCCGAGTGCTGCAGACCGCCGTCGGCGATCACTGGCACGCCAGCTGGAATCGCGGCCTTGGCTGCTTCGTAGATCGCGGTTACCTGCGGGACGCCCACGCCGGCAACAATGCGGGTAGTGCAGATGGAGCCTGGGCCAACGCCGACCTTGATCGCGTCGGCACCAGCATCGATCAGCGCCTTGGCACCGTCGTAGGTTGCTGCCTGGCCGCCGATGACATCCACGTGCGCAGCGGCTGGGTCCTTCTTCAGACGGGCGATCATGTCGAGCACGCCCTGCGAGTGGCCATTGGCGGTGTCGACAACCAGTGCGTCAACGCCGGCGTCGATCAGGGTCATGGCGCGCTCGTAGCCTTCGCCGAAGAAGCCCACGGCTGCGGCTACGCGCAGGCGGCCGTCCTCGTCCTTGGTGGCCAACGGGTACTGCTCTGCCTTGTCGAAGTCCTTGACGGTGATCAGGCCGGTCAGCTTGCCCTCGTCATCGATCAGCGGCAGCTTCTCGATGCGGTTCTTGGACAGCAGCTCGATAACGGTCTCGCGCGATACGCCTTCCTTGGCGGTGATCAGCGGCATGCCGGTCATGACTTCGTAGACCTTGGTGGTCATGTACTGCTCGCGTGGAACAAAACGGGTGTCGCGGTTGGTGATGATGCCCATCAGCTTGCGGTTCTCGTCGACTACCGGCAGGCCGGAGACGCGGTACTGCGCGCACAGCTCATCCCAGTCGGCCAAGGTGGCACCCGGGTGGACGGTGACCGGGTCGGTGATCATGCCCGATTCGCTGCGCTTGACCTGGTCAACCTGCTTAGCCTGGTCCTCGATGGACAGGTTGCGGTGGATCACGCCGATGCCGCCCTGGCGTGCCAGCGCAATGGCCATTGGAGCCTCGGTCACGGTGTCCATGGCGGCGGAGCTGATTGGCACCTGGATGTTGATGCGCTTGGTGAAGCGAGTGGTGGTGTCCGCCTCCGAAGGAATCACATCCGTCGGACCAGGCAACAGCAGAACGTCGTCGTAGGTGAGTCCTTCAAAAGCAAAGGGGTTGAACTCAGTCACGTGGAAACCTTTCGGGGCGACAGCGGAGGTTGGTTAAATGGTAGAGCTCTTTTGGCGTTCCAGTTATTCCTTCGTGGTGCACTGTGTTCAAGCTCATGCTTCACGCCGTATCCATGGTGACTTATTCCCAGTTTGTTGCTTCCTTGAAGGAGGTGGCGAACTGGCGCTTGGCGCTGAGCACGAAGGTCTTGGACAGGTGCGAATCGTCCAGATACGTCAGGACATTTCCGATGACAGCTTTGCAGACCCCGTCGGGGCAGAGCAACCCCGTCATGTCGAGGGAAACGACCTGGTTCCCGTAATCCTTCGAATCTAAGAACTGCTCTACAGGGTTCACGCTATTCAAGGCGTAGCCGGCCGAGCCATCGCAGTTGTCCAATTCGCCCTTATTGGAATCCACGCATTCGGGAATGGAGTAGGTATAGCGCGGGGTATCGCGCATCGCGATAACTCGGCTTCCCGCATCCAGCAGCGGCTGGATCATCTCGGCGTAGTTGTCCACCAGAGTTTCCTGCTCTCCCGGGCTGCGCAGCATGGCATCCGGGGCAGCAACGGTTTTGCTGGCGGTGGTCAGCACCATTTGCGGCGCCAAATCCGCGACATAGTCCTGCGCGGCATCCTGGAAGTCGGAGCAGGTTTCATCCACGCGATCCGCATCGGAACCGTAGCGGCATCCTGGCTCGTAGACCAGGATCCAGCTTCCGCCGGCTTCCTCGATCATTGCCGATGCCGCCGCAGACCAGTGCTGCATGTGGGAATCGCCGAGCAGCACCAGGTCCGGTGCTCCCCCGTCAAAGTCGCCGCCCTGCTCGCAGAAGTGGATCCGCTTATCCTCGGGGGCGTTGGGCCCTTCGCAGGCGATGCCCGGGGTCTGCCACTCGCCATCCAGTTCGGTGGCCAGCGGCAAGGTCAAGGCAGCAGGCGATGGATCCCAGTCCTCGGTCGCGTTGGCACCGGGGTTGTCGGTATCGGTCTGCGCCGCAGCCAGGGCACGGCGGTGCTCGACATTGTTCTCCCATGCCAGTACAGGGAGGCTGGCTACGCCAATTCCCAATGCAACAACCGCGAACTGGGCGATCAGCTTGAAGCCGGCCTGCGGTATCAAGCGCGAGAAGCTTGGGCTGGCCTGCCAGGCGACGGCCGGCTTCTCAATGAACTTGGTGGTGCACCACGAGGCGCCGATGGATGCCGCGATGAGGATGGCACCAGCCAGGAAGGAGGCCTTCTCATTGCCGGAGACCTCAAGGTAGAAGACCAGCATGGGCCAGTGCCACAGGTACATGCCGTAGGACAGGTCGCCCAGCTTGACCAACGGGGGCAGGGAAAGCAGGCCGGATGGGTTGGCCCAGCTGCGCGGAGCCGGGGCGGCAATCACCAGCGCGGCGGCGACGGTGGGAACCAGCGCCATGAAGCCCGGGAACTGTCCCTGCACATCCAGCACGGCACCGCTACCGATCACGGTGACCAGTCCTGCCCAGCCGCCAATGCGGCGGATCTTCTCCGGCAGGGTGGACAGCCATGGCAAGGCCAAAGCCAGCAGCGAGCCGAGCGCGAATTCCCACAGTCGCGCGCCAGTGTGGAAATACGCGACCTGCTGGTTGGTGGCGGTGATGTGGATGGAATATGCCAGCGAGCCTACGAAGATGGCACCGAAGGCGCTGCCGGCTACCAGCGCGAAGCTGCGGCGGGAGAAGAACTTCTTCCAGACCAGTGCGCTGCCGGCGAGCACCAGCGGCCAGATGATGAAGATCTGGCCCTGGACCGACAAGGACCAGAAATGCTGCAGCGGCGAGGCGGCAGCGGTGTTGAAGGCGTAGTAGTCCACCTGGTGATCCGAGAGGTACCAGTTCTGCCAATAGAACAGCGCGGCATTGGACTGGTCGATCAGCTCCAGCCAGCGCGTACTAGGCAGGATGATCCACGCAGCGATGACCACGCCAATGATGACTACCGCCGCTTGCGGGATCAGGCGCGAGAATCGATGCAGCCAGCCATCGAGCAGAGGTGGGCGCTGCCCGCGGGCAATGCGCCGGGCAGTGGAAGAAGTGAGGAAGAAGGCGGAGAGCATCAAGAAGATGTCCACACCGCCAGAGACCCGGGAGAACCAGATGTGATAGCACATCACCAGCAGGACTGCGAGGGCGCGAAGTCCCTGCAAATCAACTCGGAAACCGGCACGCTGGGTGCTTGTCCGAGACTGATCCAAGGTATGGCTCACTGGCTGCGCTTTCGTCGGGGACAGGTAATTGTCCTCGGCGCTTTCTTCTCGAATCACGTCAGACAACGAACCATCTTATCAATCCGCACCATGCGTTCTTCCCCGTCTAGCGCTTTCCGCACGTGTTCTGCCACTAACGCTGAAAGCTCCCATACTGCTGACTTGTGATGGTTTAGTTGCGGTTCCTTGGAAAATGTCACCGGAATTCCGGCGGTTCATGCTCAAAACCACGCATCGCGGGCTGATCCATCATGCAATGGCGCAATTTGCCTTGGGCCCGACGCGGCGCAATTGGGATGCCGAAAAGGCAGTTGCTACGGCTCAGGACAGGAAGATGCATGTACTCTGCCAGATGCATGGCGCTCCGCTCAAAGCTTGGCCAAGAATACTACCTGGCCACAGCTTGGACCGGCGTGCTTTTCCAGCTCCATACTTTCCAACCTGTCTCGCTATTTGCAGGCAACGTGAAAAAGCCGCCACCGGAACCAGCATGAGGCTGGTCCCGGCGACGGCTTTCGCGCACGGGAAACTGGTCCCGCGCTTGGCGCTTGGCCTTAGTGGCTGTGCGCTTCTTCGTCTGCTTCTTCGGCCTTCTCGGCCACCAGGGTCTCGGTGGTCAGCACCAAGGCCGCGATCGACGCTGCGTTGCGCAGTGCCGAACGGGTGACCTTGACCGGGTCGATGACGCCTGCGTGCAACAGGTTCTCGTAGACACCGGTCTTGGCGTTGAAGCCTTCGTTGGCGCCGGACTCTGCGACCTTGGAGGCAACTACCGAACCGTCGAAGCCTGCGTTGGTAGCGATCCAGAACAGTGGCTGCACCAGGGCACGGCGGACAATCGCTACGCCTGCTGCTACGTCGCCTTCGGTGGCCGCGATGCGGGCATCGGTATCCAGCGAAGCCAGCGCGTCAACCAGGGCGGTACCGCCACCGGCAACGATGCCTTCTTCCAGCGCCGCACGGGTCGAGGACACTGCGTCCTCGATGCGGTGCTTGCGTTCCTTCAGCTCGACCTCGGTGGAAGCGCCCACCTTGATTACGCCGATGCCGCCGGACAGCTTGGCCAGACGCTCGGAGAGCTTCTCGCGGTCCCACTCCGAATCGGTGCGGTTCAGCTCAGCCTTCAGCTGGGCTACGCGCTCTGCCACATCCTCGTCGGTGCCAGCGCCATCAACGATGGTGGTGGAATCCTTGGTGACGGTCACGCGGCGTACCGAGCCGAGCACCTCGGTGCCAACCTGGTCCAGGGACAGGCCCAGTTCCGGGGAGACAACCTGGGCACCGGTGAGGATGGCCAGATCCTGCATCATGGCCTTGCGGCGGTCGCCGAAGCCCGGGGCCTTGACGGCTACCACGTTCAGCAGGCCACGCAGCTTGTTGACCACCAAGGTGGACAGGGCTTCGCCCTCGACGTCCTCGGCGATGATCAGCAGCGGCTTCTTCGCTTCCAGGACCTTTTCCAGCAACGGCAGGAATTCTGCCACGGTGGAGATCTTGCCCGGGTTGATCAGGATCAGTGCGTCTTCCAGGACAACTTCCTGGCGCTCCTGGTCGGTGATGAACTGCGGCGAGAGGTAGCCCTTGTCGAACTGCATGCCCTCGGTCAGGACCAGCTCGGTGGCGGTAGTCGAGGACTCTTCGATGGTGATTACGCCATCGGTGCCCACGGTCTTGAAGGCCTTGGCCAGCAGTTCGCCGATTTCATCCGACTGCGCGGAGATCGCGGCAACGTTGGCGACCTTGTCCTCGACGGCCACGGCGTTTGCTGCCAGTGCGTCAGAGACGATCTCGACAGCCAGTTCAATGCCCTTGCGGACATCGCCCGGAGCGGCGCCAGCGGCGACGTTCTTCAGGCCTTCCTTGACCAGGGCCTGGGCGAGCACGGTGGCGGTGGTGGTGCCGTCGCCTGCTACGTCATTGGTCTTGGTGGCTACTTCCTTGGCCAGCTGCGCGCCAAGGTTCTCGTATGAATCTTCCAGATCGATTTCACGCGCAATGGTGACACCGTCATTGGTGATGGTCGGGGCGCCCCAGGTCTTGGCAAGCACCACGTTGCGGCCACGTGGGCCGAGGGTGACCTTCACCGTGTTTGCGAGCTTATCGATGCCCGCTTCGAGGGCGCGTCGCGCATCCTCGTTGAATGCTAGCTGCTTAGCCATGCATTTTCTCCTGAAACTTTAGAGAGGTTGGCGTTACTTTACGACGACTGCCAGTACGTCGCGAGCCGAGAGCACCAGGTACTCTTCGTTGCCGACCTTGACCTCGGTTCCGCCGTACTTCGAGTACAGGACTACGTCGCCTTCAGCAACGTCCAGAGGAATGCGGTTGCCGTTGTCGTCGATGCGGCCTGGGCCTACTGCAACTACGGTGCCTTCCTGCGGCTTTTCCTTAGCGGAGTCTGGGATGACCAGGCCCGAAGCGGTGGTGGTTACGGCTTCGACCTGCTTGATGACAATGCGGTCTTCGAGCGGCTTGATGGAGACAGACATGGTCTCTCCTTTTCGTGTATGAACCAATGGTTGTAGGGGTGCGCCCTATGGCATTGGACCAACCGTCGTCGCGGTGCCAGTTGGTGGTATCCAGTCAGGCGGTGTGCCACGCTGCAAGCTGCAGATGCAACTTCCAATGCGACACCCACACATGACTTTAGGACGAGCATTAGCACTCGGTCAAGGCGAGTGCTAATCATTGCCCTAGTTCTTCATGCCGGTTCGCGCAGAGCGCACAGCCGCGGACTCCTCGATGTCCTCCGGAGCATTAAGATCCATGTCGGTGAGCTTCACCAGCTTGGACTTGGTCACCATGCGATGCACCAGCCACAACCCGAGGAACAACGGCAAGCCGATATAGGCCGAAAGCACTTCAAGCCCATGGCCAGCCAGCACCGCTTGGTAGTTCTGCCCGATGATCACGGCGATGAGCATCAGGAATGCCACTATCGGTCCCAGCGGGAAGAGCGGGGCCACATAGGGCAGGTCCTTCGCACTGTAGCCCTGGGCGAGGTAGCCGCGGCGGAACCGGTAATGGGAGACGGCGATACCCACCCAAACAATGAACCCGCACAGGCCCGAGACGTTCAGCAGCCAAGTATAGGCCGCACCCTGGCCCACCAGCGCGGTGAGGAATCCGAACAGGCCGACCGCCGCGGTGGCCAACAGCGCCATGATCGGCACGCCGCGCGAGTTGGTGCGCCCGAAGATTTTCGGCGCCTTGCCGTCGTGGGCCATGGCATAGAGCATGCGGGTCGACGCGTAGAGCCCGGAATTGCCGGCGGACAGGATTGCGGTGAGGATGACGGCATTCATGGCAGCAGCGGCAAAGGCGATGCCGGCCCGCTCAAAGACCAGGGTGAAGGGCGAGGAAGCCACGTCCGCTTCGCCGCTGGCTAGCAGGCTCGGATCAGTGAAGGGAATCAGGCAGCCGATGATGAAGATGGCGCCAATGTAGAAGAGCATGATGCGCCAGAACACCCGTCGGATGGCCTTGGGCACTTCGCGCCGCGGATCCTTGGCCTCGCCGGCGGCTACACCCACCAGTTCGGTGCCCTGGAAGGAGAAACCGGCAATCATGAAGACCGAGACGATGGACAGCCAGCCGCCATGGAATACATCCTTGCCTTCACGCCAGTTCGCCAGCGGATCGGTGTGCGATCCGAGGACGCCGAAAATCATCAGCACGCCAGCGGCCAGGAAGGCGATGACGGTGGCCACCTTGATCAGGGCGAGCCAGAACTCGCCCTCTCCGAAGGCCTTGGCAGACAGCGCGTTCAAGGCGGTCAGCGCAACCAGGAAGACTCCGGCCCAGACCCAACCGGGAACATCGGGCAGCCAGAAGCTCATCACGATGCCGGCCGCGACCAGTTCCGCCGCGACGGTGATGGCCCAGTTGAACCAGTAGTTCCACCCAATGGCGAATCCGAAGGACGGAGAGACGAAGCGGGTGGCGAAGGTCTGGAAAGATCCTGCCACCGGGATCTTCGCGGTCATCTCGCCCAGGGACTGCATGAGCAGGTACACCATGAGTCCTACGGCCGCATAGGCCAGCAATGCGCCGCCGGGTCCCGCCTGGGCAATCGTGCCGCCCGAGGCCACGAACAGCCCGGTGCCGATGGATCCGCCAATGGCGATCATCTGCAGGTGGCGGCTGCTCATGCCGCGCTTGAGCTGGTTCTGGGTCAGAGGCGCCGGATCCCCCGGCGCAACGTCCGCGGTCTTTTGGTCGATAGTCGACGTCGTTGTCGTTCGCTGCATAGGTTTCATCACAGGTGCCATACAACACCAGTCGCACGACGGAATGCGACGCGGATCACTTCACGTTTTGCGGTAGGTAGTTGCCCGCTTGCCGGCGATACTGCTCCGCGGTCCCGATAACCGGTGCTCGGCGACGGTGAACTGTAGAACAGCGAGAGCACTACTTGTTAGTCGGATGCACCAGATGGCAATAAGGATTACGCTTTCTAACCACTTCAATGCTCATGAAAAAGCATCCCTTTCTCTAGACGGTTCCGGATTTCAGATCCTCCGGCTCCAAGATGCCTCTTGTCCGGGCGCGCCCCGTCCGCGTACCAAGGCGCGGCAATGCCTTCCCGGTGATTCTGTGAATTCCGAATATGACGCGCGTTTGTCATATAGATCACGTTCTTTGCGGCCTGGACGCACCATGATGCCCGCACATCCCCGAGGCTCATCGACGATAGTCTTGGGTCATGGCCCAGGCTTCAAATGACTCCACGCTGAATGAACAATTCGCCGCTCTGCTTTCGGAAGATGGCTGGAAGCTGCTTTCCACCATCGATCCATCCATGGTGGCTACAAAGGATGCCGCTTGGGCGCTAAATGAGAAGCTGCGCAAGGAGGGCCACGACCCCAAGGTTGTCCGCGCCGTCATGGCCCAGACCCAGCTGCGATTCAGGGCGCGGGTGAAATTCGGCCCATTCGCCGATTCACTGGTCCTGACCCCGGCCGGATTGGAGCAGGCGACCCGCCTGACCATCGCCGGGCTGCATGCCCGTCGCTACACGAATGCCGGATCCACCCATGTGGCCGACCTCGGATGCGGCATCGGCACCGATTCGATTGCGCTAGCCAGCGCAGGACTGCAGGTCACCGCCGTTGAGCTGGATGAAACGACTGCGGCCGCCACAACCTTGAACCTGATGCCTTTTGACAACGCCAAAGTGATCCACGGCAGTGCCGAGGATACGGACCTGACGGGCATTGATGGTGTCTGGCTGGATCCTGCACGGCGCACCGACGTGAAAGGGAGCACCCGTCGGCTTTTCGACCCCGAGGCGTTCTCCCCTCCTCTGTCTTTCGTGGAGAAACTGGTGGACTCGGGGCTGGATGTCGGAGTGAAGCTGGGCCCTGGCCTTCCTCATGAAGCGATCCCGGCGAATGCCGAGGCGGTCTGGATCTCCGACCACGGCTCGGTCATCGAGGCCTGCCTCTGGTTCGGCAAGCTGAAGCGCAAGGACATTGCCCGCGCCGCACTGGTGATCGACAAGGACGGCGCCCACGAATTGTCCAGTGCTGAAACGGCAGAGAATGACCAGCCAGCACCGGTAGGCGACTTGGAAGCGCACATCTACGAACCCGATGGCGCAGTCATCCGCTCACACCTGATTTCGACGCTGCTGGAGCAGACTGGCGGCCATCTGCTCGATGAGCATATCGCCTACTTCACCCATGAACAGCAGATTTCAACGCCGTTTGCGCGCGGCTACAAAGTCCTGGCAGTCCACGACTACAACGTGAAGAAGCTGCGCAGCTGGGTGAAATCAAACGGCATCGGCACGCTGGATATCAAGAAGCGCGGAGTCGATGTCACTCCGGAAGAACTGCGGCGCATTCTACTGGCAGGCTCTCCCAAGAGTGCCAAGAACAAGGCCACGCTGATCTTGGCCCGCCTCGGAGAGAAACGCGTAGCATTCGAGGTCATCCCGCACTAATCTGGGGTGACGCAGGTCCCACCGGAAGATTGTCCTGGCGGGAGCGGCGCAATACATACAATGAATATGGAGAAACACCGGGGAATCGGTGCATGTTCCATCCGTCTTGTTCGGCTCCGGAGCATTCCGTCCGAGATGTCATCAATAGGAGCGCCGTGCAGAAAATCGAGTTCGTCCAGTCTTCCCAATCCACTATCGGTGTCGAGTGGGAAATCGCCTTGGTCAATCGCGAGAATGCGGACTTGTGCTCGGTTGCCGAGAACATTCTCAACCAGCTCAAGGACGAGGCCGGCCTCGACCATGGTGAAGAGCATCCCACGGTGAAGCCGGAGCTGCTGATGAATACCGTCGAGGTAGTCACCGGCGTCCACACCACCGTGGCCGATGCGGCCGAGGAACTGCGCACCAATGTGCGCATGCTCAACGAGGTAGCGGGCAATCACGGGGTGGACTTGTACTCTGCCGGTTCGCATCCGTTTGCCGCACCGACCTTGCAGCCCGTGACGGACAAGGATCGCTACGCCAAGCTGATTGACCGTACCCAGTGGTGGGGACGGCAGATGGTGATCTACGGCGTGCACGTTCATGTGGGACTCGATGACCGCGAGAAGGCTCTGCCCATCACCGACGGGCTGATCAACTACCAGCCGCATTTCCAGGCCCTCAGCGCTTCCAGCCCCTACTGGGGCGGGGAAGACACCGGCTACGCATCGCAGCGCTCGCTGATGTTCCAGCAGCTGCCGGCGGCAGGGATTCCTTTCCACTTCGATTCGTGGTCCGAGTACGAAGCCCATGTGGCAGACATGCTGCACACCGGAGTCATTGACGATGTCTCGGAAATCCGTTGGGATGTGCGACCGGTGCCGCGTTTGGGCACCGTGGAAATGCGCATCTGCGATGGCGTCAGCTCGCTGGAGGACATTGCCGCGATCACCGCGCTAACCCAGTGCCTCGTGCACGATATGTCGCTGTCCATCGAAGCCGGCTATAAGATTCCGGTCATGCCAGCCTGGTTCCGTGTGGAGAACAAGTGGCGCGCCGCCCGCTACGGCCTGGATGCCATCATCATCCTCAATGCGCAGGGCGATGAGATGCTGGTGACCGACCACCTGCGCTCAGAGGTCAAGCGACTGGCGCCGATCGCCGAGCAGCTGGGATGCTCCGAAGAATTGCAGGGCATCATCCGCTTGATTGAGCGCGGTGCCGAATACCAGCTGCAGCGCAATACCTTTGCGGCTTCGGGCGGGGACTTCAAGGCCGTGGTTCAGGAGAACGTGCGTCGTATGAAGGCCGTCTAGCTTGGGCAGCACCGCTGATGCCTCGGATTACGGCATCCAGCTCATGCAGTAGTCGAGGTTCTTGATGACGGTTCGGGCCGCGGCCTCAGGGTCGCCTGCCTGGATTGCGTCCACCAATGTTTCGTGGCCCTCATGCAGGCAACCATCGAATCCAGCGGAAAGCCGCTGAACCATCTTGGTACCGTGGAAGACATCCCCGAAACTCTCATAGATCTCGCTCATCAACGGAACTCCGGATGCACGCGCCACTTCCAAGTGGAACTTCCAGTCGGCTTGCGCCCAGGCCGGATAGTCCCGGGCTTCCCAAGCCTCGCTTCGCTGGCTCAGCAACGTGCGCAGCTTCTCGATGACTTTCGCATCAGCAGCTTTCGCAGCGAGCCGGGCGGATTGGGTATCTAGGGCGAAACGCACCTGGAGCACGTCCTGGTCGGAGTGGTCGCGGAACACGCGTTGAGCGGTGCCGCTGATCTCGCTGGTCGCACGCACATAGGTCCCATCACCGCGGCGAACCTCGAAGATGCCAGTACTGGCCAGCGCCTTGATGGCTTCGCGCAAGGTCCCCCGTGAGACTCCCATTTCAGCCATCAGCTCGGGCTCTGCCGGGATGCGGTCCCCGACCTTCCAGCGGCCTTGGGCTACCGCGGCCTGCAGCTTCGTTCCAACCTCTTCGGACAACGGAGGACGCAACGGAATCTTGCTCATGAGCGCTCCGCTTCGGCCGAGCTGTCAACTTCAATCAGCTGATGCTCATCGGCTTCGGTACGCAATCCCCCGAGCTTGAAGCAGAACAAGAGCTGCATCACCGAGAAGCCAAGGATGATTACCAGGCCAGCTGTCCACGACCCCAGCGCACCTTGCATGAATCCCAGTGCGAAAGGGCCGATGGCCGCAATCAGGTATCCGACAGATTGGGCCACGGTGGACAGTGCGGTCGTTTCTGCCGCGCTGCCGCCGCTGCGGCTGATCATGAGCATCACCAGTGGGAATACTCCGAAACCCAGGCCGATGAATATCGAGCTGATCAAGGAAAGCTCCACGGGCAACAGCAGCAACGCGATAAAGCCGAGGACAGAGCAACTGGTAGTCAGCACGAAAGCCGTGCGCAGCAGATTCGGCTTCGATGCCATCCAGAGCATGATCATGACTGTAGGGATGCTGACACCCTGCACGATGCCGAGCATCAATCCGGCATCAACTGGCTCCAGCCCGCGCGAAATGAGAATATGCGGCAGCCAGCTGACCACGGTGTAGACCAGCAGCGACTGGAGAGCGAAAACAGCGGTGAACAGCAAGCCCTTGCTCGTGGCCAGCAACGGCCATGGGGAAACATGCGGCCCTTTTTCAACGGCAGGCCCCTTCCCGGAAATGGAAAGCGGCACAATGACCAGCAACGCCATGCCTGCGGGAATAGCCCACAAGGCCAAGGCGGTTGTCGGAGAACCTGCCTGGACCGCCAGTGGAACGCTGACCGCCGAGGCCAGCGTCGCGCCAATGGACATAGTTATCGTGTAAGCAGCAGTCATCGACGCAGCACGATTCCTGTCGTGCTCTCGGATGAACGACGGCATCGCCACATTGCAGATGGCCAAGCCGCTCATGCCCACGACGGTGCCGGCCGGCAAGGCCCAAGTTGAATCGACAACGCGCAGCGCCAAACCGGCAGTGAACAGCAGCAGGGACAAGGCGATCCCGAGCTCGAGTCCGGTGCGGCGGAGCACAATGCTGGTTGCGGCACCGGCAAGCGCGAAGCAGAGCACAGGGATCGTGGGCAGCAGCGACGCGGTGAACGTGCCGTACCCCATCATTTCCTGCAGGTCGTGGAAAAGCGGAGAAGCCGAGGCAATACCCATGCGCAGGTTCAGCCCGACGAGGATCACCGCTGCAACTGCCAGTGCGCTTGCCCGCCAAGGATGCTTGGCGGCATTGCTGGCAGGAGGCGGGGCCACGGCTTCTGGTGCGTTGTCGATCGCGTTTAAACATTAGAAGTTTGATGTTTCACGCGGCAAATCCTGTGATCCAGCGCACCAGAACCTCGCTACGTGCCCGCTTCCGTCCGCCAAGTATTGCTGCTCGGGCTCGAACTCCGGCTGCGTCGTGCACATGGCAAGCACCTCAGGAGGGCCCGCGACCCGATTTACCCCAAGCCACCCTCGGGCTTCCTGGATCCTGGCAGCAGCCAGCCTCCTATGCGAAGCCCAGCTCGCGCGCCGTGAGATTCTTATATGACGCTTTCCCGCCGGAGACAAAGAGCTTGATCCCGGCATCAGTGGACAACGGGAACACGCGATGAGAGTGGACGAGCCGCCCGTCGCCGAAGAACACCTCGACGCTAGAGCGATCCACCAGGATGCGCACGTCGAGTTTCCAGCTCGGTACCTCCAGCGGACTCTTGGATTCGCCCTTATCCCCAGGATGGAAGCCCGGCTTGCGATTCACATAGGCGAACCCGCCGGCCAAATAGAGCCCGGTTGCCACATGGCGCGTTCCGGATACGGCCCGGCACAGCTCGAAACCGATGTTTTCCGGCGGGTTGGCCGGGTCCCACTGCAATTCGCACTGCAGCACATAAGCACTGCTGGAGAACGGGAGAATCTTCTCCCCCGAAACCACAGGGCTGCCGAACTTGGTGGTTGCACGGGCTAGCCTGTCCAGCTGCGCCACCGGAACAGAAGCGAGGTAGTTGCCATTCGGTCCGGCAACCATCCGCACCTCGCGCACAATCATGTCGTCTCCGTTGTAGCCATCGGTGGCCATGCTCGGAGCATTATGCGGATAATCCCAGAAGTTGTTCCAGCCAATGACGCGACGCATTCCGGGATTTTCGCTGCCATCGGCGTGGTGGTCCGGATAGGTCACTGCGCCGTAGAAGTCGAAGCCCCAATCCAGCCATTGCGGTTCGGCCTGAGAAGCAGTGAAGGCCTTTCCGTCGAAGTCGCCAATCCAATAGGCGTAGGTAGCGGGCAAATCGCGGGGCTTGCCGTTAGCGCTGGTTCCCAGCACCCAATGCCTGGAGCCATCCGAAGCCTGGATCTGGAAGAGATCCGGGCATTCAAGAATGCCCAGAGTGGTGCGCACGAATTCGCTGGTTCTCGTCCACTGCTTCAGATCCGCCGAAGCATAGATTCCGATGCGGTCTCCCTCGGCATTGAGCAGGACCCACTGAGAGCTCTGCTTATGCCAGATCACCTTCGGGTCGCGGAAGGCATCGGTGCCCGGGTTGGCCAGAACCGGTTCGGTCCCTCCGGGTTTGAAGCTGCGTCCCTTGTCGGTGGAGTACCAGAGGTACTGGGCCTGCACGCCATTGGGGGCTTGGGTGACCAAAGCAATCAGCGTGCCCTTCCCGTATCCTGCGGTGTTTTGCTGGTCGATGACAATTGATCCGGACCAGCAGTCCCCGTTGGGGCTCTCATGCTTGCTGATAGCTACGCCGCGGTCAGTGAAATTGACGTGGTCAGTGGTGCTCGCCATGCGCCAGCTGGTCCCATTGCCGCCGAGAATGTAGTCCTCGTTGTAGAGGTAGTAGTAGAGGTATTCGCCATCAAGATACACCGGACGCTGCGGGTCGTTCTTCCAATTGTCGGGGACGCTGAAGTGGTAGCTGGGACGATAGCTCATGGCCGGGGAAACGCCCTTCTTGGTCTTGGAGCGGCATGGGCTGCATCTGGGCCAACCCCGGCCAGCCCCAAAGCGGTGGCTGCAGCCAGGGTTTTGACAACATTTCTCCGGGAGGCGCTGCCATAGGCGGCATTCATATCCAGATTCAATTCATTTCGCTTTCGCCGGCCAGCACCCAGTGCTGGCGTGATTCATCGATCATGTGCTTTTTCAGGGTGGTGCTGGCCGACCAGCGGTGGCTCTGTTCACGCAGGGCCGCGCGCTTCGACGCATCCTGGCTGCTGTCGCGGTCCGGGTCGGGTACCGCGCCCACCAGCAGCCGGGTGTATGGATGCCGGGGATTGTCCAGCAGCTGCACGGACTCGCCCGACTCGACTATTCGCCCCTCGTTAAGTACCGCGATCCGGTCCGAGAGATAGCGGGCGGATGCCAAGTCGTGGGTGACATAGAGGATGCAGATCCCATGCTCATCGCGCAGCTTGTGCAGCAGATTCAGCACGCCGATCCGCACCGAGACATCCAGCATGGAGGTCGGCTCATCGGCCAGGATGACTTTCGGCTTGGCTGCCAGCACGCGGGCGATTGCAATGCGCTGGCGCTGTCCGCCGGAGAGCTCGTGCGGGAATGAGGACAACACATCCGGGCTCAGCCCGACGGTGGACACCAGCTTGGCCATTTCCGCGCGCTTGGACTTGATGCTTGGCTGGTGCAGCGCCAAGGCGCGTTCCAGGATGTGCTCCACTCGGAAGGCCGGGTTCAACGAACCGAAAGGGTCTTGGAACACCATTTGCACTTCACTGCGGTAGTTCCGGGCCGCTGATCCTTTGAGCCCGGATATATCCTTTCCGTTGACCAGCATTTCCCCGGAATCCGGTACCTCAAGCAATGCCAAGCAGCGGGCCAATGTCGATTTACCGGAACCTGATTCGCCCACCAGCGCCAAGATTTCACCGCGGTGCAGATCCAGGTCGATACCCCTCAGGGCCGGAACCTTCGTGCGACGGAACAGTGCGGTGCTGGTGAAAGATTTGCTCAGCGAACGGATACGCACCACTGGCACCATAGATGCGTGCTTGGCAGCTGTCGAGGTCATGACAATTCTCCTTGAGTGAGGACCGGGGCTTGGGTCGGGGCGACCCAATGGCCTTCGCCTACCTGCCTAAGGTCCTTGATGTTGGTGAATCTGGTGCCTTCGGCCAAACCGGTGAGCTTGACTTTCGGGCCGTGCAGGGGCGGGAACGCTCCGAGCAGCGCCTGCGTATAGGGATGCTTCGAACCATGGCGCAACGACGGCGCCGGTGCCAGCTCCACGATGCGCCCGCCGTACATGATGCCAATGCGATCGGAGAGCTCCAGCATCAGCGACATGTCATGGGTGATGAACAGGATGGCGAATCCGAGTTCGCTTTGTAGTTCCCTGATCTGCTCTAGGATTTCTTGCTGAACCACTACGTCCAGCGCCGTGGTGGGCTCATCCAGGATCAGCAACCGCGGGTTCAGCGCACAGGCCATGGCAATGACAATGCGCTGGCGCTGTCCGCCTGAAAGCTGGTGCGGATAGGCCCGCAATCGCGCCGGATCGATGCGCACCATGGTGAGCAGCTCTTCGGCGCGCTGCACCGCGGCAGCACGGGTGCCGCCACGGTGCGTGCGGATCACATCGACAAACTGCTCGCCAATTCGGGTGACCGGGTTCAATGAGTTCATCGCCGACTGGAATACCATGGCGACGTTGTTCCAGCGCCAGACGCGCAGTTCCGCTTCGTCCATGCCCAGCACATCTTGGCCTTCAAAGAGGATCTTGCCGTGGGTGATCCGCGCAGGATCTTTCAGCAAGCGCATGATCGAGTTGGCAATGGTGGACTTGCCGCAGCCGGACTCCCCCGCCAAACCGAAGATTTCACCGGAGTGGATGGCGAAGCTGACCCGGTCAGCGCCGCGCACAGCTCTCTCGTCGCTGACGTACTCGACGGTCAGTTCCTGAACTTCCAATACCGGGACGCTCATTTTTCTTCCTTTCGCACCACGGTAGTCGCCGCGGTGCTTTTCGTTGCATGCTTCGGGCGGCGCAGGCGCGGATTGGTGATTTCATCCACCGCGTAGTTGCACAGGGCCAAGGCGAAGGCGACCAAGGCGATGGCCAGGCCCGATGGCACGAAAATCCACCATTGGCCCAGCATCAGCGATCCGTCGCTGGTCGCCCAGAACAGGTTGGTACCCCAGGAGATGGTGTTCACGTCGCCCAAGCCCAGGAATTCAAGCCCAGCCTGTGCGCCGATGGAGCCGATGATGCAGCCAAGCAGCGTGGTCATGACGACCGAGGCCATATTGGGGAGCATTTCGCGGACCATGATGCGCAGCGGGCGCTCGCCCGATACCAAAGCCGCGGCAACGTAGTCTTTTCCGCGGATGGACATGGCCTGGGAACGCATGACGCGTGCGCTGCCTGCCCATCCGGTAATCATCAGCACCACGATCACCGTGCCAAGTCCAGGTGGCATGAATGCCGCCAGGATCACCAGCAACGGCAGGCCGGGCACCAGCAGGAAGACGTTGGTAACCAGGGAGAGCACCTCGTCCAGGCCGCGGCCGAAGTAGGCCCCGCTCAACCCGACCAGCACGCCGACAATGGTGGAGAGGATGCCGGCGGCGAAGCCGACGAAGAGCGACGAGCGGGCACCCCACAGGGTCAGCCCCAAAACGTCTTGGCCCTTGCTGGTGGTACCCAGCCAATGCTCCATGCTTGGTGCGCTGGCACCGGCCGAGGTAATCCGCGACGGATCCCCGGGGAAGAGCGCCGGGGCAAGCAAGGCCAGGATGATAAAGGCAAGCAGGATGCTGAGCCCAGCCAAGGCCTTGCCGTTGCGGAGCAAAGTCCGCAGCAATCGGGTAGCACTGACTCTGGCACGCGCGGAGCCGCTTTCCTCCGCTGGTTGCGAGGCAGCCAGCGTCTGTGGATCTGTAGCATTCTGGGTCATGGCGATCAGCCTTTCCGCACGCGAGGGTCGAGTCGGACGTAGACAAGGTCTACGAGGAAGTTGGCTATCAGCACCGCGGCAGTAATGGTCAGGAACATGCCCTGCATCAGCGGGTAGTCAAGGCCTTGGACAGCGCCGAGCAGCTGGTAGCCGACGCCTGGGTAGGCAAATACCACTTCGGTCAGCAGTGCGCCGCCGACGATGAAGCCTATGCTCATGCCCATGCTGGTGACCGATGGCAGCATCGCGTTGCGTGCCGCGTAGTTCAGCATGATGCGGTGCGGTCGCAGCCCCTTGGCCTCTGCCATCAAAATATAGTCTTCGGAATTGGTGGCAATCATGGTGTTGCGCATGCCCAGCATCCAGCCGCCCAGGGAAACCAGCACGATGGTCAGCGCAGGCAGGACCAGGTGCGCTGCAACGTCCAGGATGAACTCGAGATTGAATCCGGGAACCAGGCCTACGGAGAAGGCATGGCGCATCGGGGCGACGCCCATGTTGATGCCGAAGATGTACAAGGCCCCCATGGCTAGCCAGAAATACGGGAAAGAACCGATGAACACCAGCAGCGGTGGAGCAACCGAGTCCAAGAAGCCGCCACGGCGCCAGGCGGCAAGGATGCCCAGGAGGTTTCCGAGGATCACGGCGAAAATCAATGAAGTCAGTCCCAGCAGCAAGGTCCACGGCAGCTGCGAGGCGATGACCTCGGAGACTGGAGTGGGGAAACGGGAAATCGACATCCCAAAGTCGCCGGTCAAGACACGGCCAAGATAGCCAAAGTATTCGGGGATGATGGGGCCGCCGTCCACTCCCATCAGGGTTCGAAGTGCTTCGACTTGTTGTGGCTCAAGCCGTTGCTGCGAGCGGGACAGCATGCGGGTGACGGGATCGCCTGGCATCAGCCGCGGTAGAAGGAAATTCAGGGTGATTGACGCCCAGAAGGCTAGGAGATAAAAGCCCAAGCGCCGTAGGAGGAAACTCATGTTGTGTGTCCTTGGCTAAGGATCGCAACGCAGCGGGCGGACGGTATCCGCCCGCTGCGAAGGGAAAATGTTGCTAGTTCGCTGGTTCCAGGCTGGTGAGCACCAGAACGGTGGTCGGGGCCCGGTTGCTCAACGTGGCATACGGGTTATCTTCGGTTGGCCAACCCACGAAGTTCTCAGTGGTGTAGGCACCCCATTCCGGGCCGGCGAATAGCGGTACTACCGGTGCCAGTTCGCTGTAGCGAGCCTGCAGGTCGTTAACGATCTGCTTCTGTTCTTTCTCATCGCTGGCAGCAGCGAACTTGTTCAACAGCTCATCTGCTTTTTTATCGCTGAACCGGTGGTAGTTGTCAAAGCTCTGCTTGCCCACGGGCTTGACGTTCTGGCTGCCCATGAGGTTGAGGTAGTACTGGTAAGGAGTCGGAGCGTTAGCGCTCCAAACGATTCCGGTGTCGAATTCACCGGTTTCGTAGCTTGCGGTCACCGCGGCCCAATCCGGCGAATCAACAGTGGCCTTGATGCCCACGTCCTGGAGGTTTTGGGCGATGATATTCGCTACCGAAAGCCAATCCGAGGAGGTTGAACCCACGGAGATATCGAAGGTGAATGGCTTGCCAGTGGCGGTGGTGCGCTGCCCCTGTGCATTCTCCTTGAAGCCTGCTTCATCAAGAAGCTTCTTTGCGCCTTCCACATCCCGCGTGGTCCAGTCGCACTGTTCGACGACCGCAGCGTCGCGCCACTTGTCGTAGTTGCCGGACAGTCCGGTGCAGTCCGCTGGTTTGGCGTAGTCGGACATGCCGACCTTGACTATCTGTTCGCGGTCTACGGCCATGCTCAACGCCTTGCGTACGCGAACATCCGAGAATTCTTTCTTGGTAGTGTTCAGCTGCCAGTTGATTTCGGCGCCAGTGGTCGGGAACCAGAAATGACGGTGCTCCGGATCTTTGTCCACGTAGGTCGATTGGATATCCGGCATGTAGGTTTGCGTCCAGTCAACATCGCCGGAGATGGCGGCGAGGTTGGCTCCGTCATTGCCGGCGAAAGCGAGCATGCGGATGCCGCCGATATTCTGCTTCTCGGGTTGCCAATAGTATGGGTTCTTGCCCAATTCGAAGGACTGCGCCTGGAAATTGGCTACTTCGGTGTATGGTCCGGTGCCTACTGGTTTCGGGTTCTCTTCATTTCCGGGCTTGTCGAACTTGGACCAGATGTGGGCCGGGACAATCACCTGCTGGCCCAGTTCGTAGAGGGCCGGGGTGAATGCCTGCTTGAAGTGGAACTCGATGGTCGAGTCATCGAGAGTCTTGATGGACTTCAGGTAGTCATAGCCGCCGAGCAGTTCCTTTTGCAGTTCAACTGAGAGCTTGACGTCCTTGGACGTCAGCGGGGTGCCATCGGAGAATTTAACGCCCGGACGCAGAATGAAGGCCAGCGACTTTCCATCTTTGCCTGCACTCCAGTCCGTGGCCAACCAAGGCACGGTGTCGCCGCCTGCCGGGTTGTAAACCAGCATGGATTCATAGATGGACTGGCCGGTCATTGGCGCGGCGTTTGGTGAGAATGGGTTGAAGTTTCGGGAGAAAGTGCCCATATCTTCACGTGGGATGGTGAGGAACGCAGCGCTTGCTGATCCGTTGCCACTTTCAGTTCCGCCAGGATTAGATGCAACGCATCCACTCAAGGCGAGAGCACCCACCACTGCGGTGGCAGCCGCAGCAAGGTGCGCACGACGTAGGTATTTGATTATCATTGAAGTTCCTCATCCATTCATGTGATGTGTAGCGGAGGGGAAGCTCATCTACGGCCGTGCATGGCCACAGATGAACGAATGCGTGGAGGGCAGCCGATGGTAATTTGGCGATTCTCAATCGGTGAGCCCTCTACCATTTGGTTGAGTAGAGCTACTCCTGCCATACCCAATTCTTCAAAGGGCAGGGCAATCGTTGTCAGTTTTGGTCGCATATGCGGAGCCAGGATTTCTTGATCGTCAAATCCGACGATTGAAATGTCTTCTCCTACACGCAAACCACGTTCTTTGATTGCGTCATAGGCGCCCATGGCGATCCGGTCATTACCGCAAAAAATTGCGGTCGGAGGATCTGATTGGCTTAGCAACGTTTGCGTCCCGTGATAGCCGCTGTCCGCGGTTCCATCGCCAGGGACGATTTTTGAATCGTCCGGCTCGATCCCATGGTCCAACAAGGCCTGCTTCATACCGGTTTGGCGCCCGATTTGTGCAGGGATTCCTGTTTTGAGGGTGATGTGCCCGATGTTGGTATGTCCCGCCTCTGCGAGAATTTCGGCCGCGGCGTAACCGCCACCGATCTCATCAGGAACAATTGAGGGGAATTCTCTCTCAGCGTCAAAGCAATTGACCAAAACGCAGGGAACCGATTTCGCGTTCTCCGGCACTGTGATTTCACGGTGCCACGTGGTTGCGATGATCAGTCCGCCGACTTGTTGCTCGAGTAGCTTTTCCACGGCGAGTTGTTCCATGCCCGGATCATCTTCGCTTGGCGCGACGAGCAGAAAATTGCCGTCTTTCCATGCTGCCTGCTGTGCTCCTTTGATCACGTCGGTAGCAAAGGGAGAAGTGGCAATTTCGGTAACCAGGCCGAACCATGAGCTGCGTTTGCTAGCCAGGGTACGTGCAGCCGCGTTGGGGCGGTAGCCCAGCTCGCGAGCTGCCTGGTTGATTCTCTCTCGCGTGGACTCGGGGATGCTCGATGCCATCCGTCCGTTGAGTACAAACGAAACCGTTGTTCGGCTGACGCCGGCCGCTTTGGCAACGTCTGCCATGGTCACAGACTGTGGCGGCATGCCCCCTCCTCCCCTTTGAGATCAGTGCGTGTACTGACGTGCAAACGTTTTGCTAACACGATTCAGTAACGCGCGTTACTACGCTGAGAAATAAGGTAACCCACATCACTTGCGAGTGTCAAGAAAGAACTTTTCGGGAGGTCGCGAGAGCGCGCCACAAGGAAAGCACGTGAGTAAAAAGCGGTAGGCGTGCCGGCATTCCGAGCGTTATTTGCCCTTGATTTGGTCATTTGCCGCATGGCCCAAGGGCCCACGGCAAGTCAAGAACAGGAGCGGCCTGGCGGAACAGCTCACAAACCCACTAGTGGGACTTTCTGGGAGATTAAGAGTCTAATTCCCGCCAGTTTCCAAGTAGATCCGGCTAATGAGCCATCATTGAGTCGCGCTCGATAAGCGGCATATCAATCTGGTGCTCGCCAGGCTTTAGATTTCCATCCAGCAGCAGCTCAACAGCGAGCGAACCCATTTCTTCATAAGGAAGACGAATCGAGCTCAGCTGGGGTCGAAGATAACTGGCAATGATTTCATCATCGAAAGACAGCACAGATAGATCCTTGCCCGGGGTCAGCCCTTGTTCGGCGAGCGCCTGGAAGACACCCATGGCTACACGGTCATTGGCGCAAATGATGGCATCCGGGCTGTGCCCTTGAGCAAGTAACTGCGTGGTGGCTTCATAACCATCAGTAGGGTTCCAGTCATCTAGCACCCAGTGGCCAAGGACTTCGAGTTTCGTTTCGGCCAGGGCGCCGCGCAATGAACTGAACCGACGGGAAATACTGGGGTACGTCCGTGGATCTTTTTCAGCGTTCGCCAGTTCACCGATGACTGCGACACTGCGTGCCCCGGATTCAATCACACGCTGCACCGCCTTGGCGCCGGATTCATATTCGTTGGGAAGTACTGCGGTTCTCGGAATCGCATCAAGTCCGTTAACCAAAACCGTGGGTAGACCAGTAGATGGAAGATTGAGTTCACGTTGACGTGAATCCATAAATCCGAGAATCAATCCATCAACATCTCTGTGCGCCATTTGAGTAACAGCTTCAGCCAATTGATCTGGCTTACCAAAGGTTTCAGCAATCAGAACCGTGTGGTCGCGCGCCTCGGCGGCACGCAAGATGCCGGTGATCATTTCCGAGGCAAAGCGGGTAACAGTTACTTGATCTGAAATAAAACCGAGGGTTCGAGTCTTTCCGCTACGTAGTGATTGGGCCGCGGCATTCGGACGGTATCCCAGTTTCTTAGCCACACCGCGAACACGTTCGCTGGTCTCTGCAGACAGGCGCGTTCCGGGCTTATTGTTCAGGATCATACTGACGGCAGCCTTCGACATACCTGAGGCCTGCGCAACGTCAGCAATGGTGACCCGCTTAGTTTTCGGTTTTTCCACTTTTCCTTCTTGCCACTGTCTTACCTGCAATATTCGACCCTAGTCTATTGCGAGGTCTGGGTCACACTGCTAAAGTTCTTTGCTAAATGGATTTAGCCGACTCTTATTGAAGGATGGCAGCGTTGCCCAATACACAGCAGGTCGCGGTGAAGCGACCGGAGCTACACTTCACAGCAAAGAAAAACTGGATCAACGATCCCAACGGGCTTTTCTTTGATGGACAGCAGTACCACCTCTACTTCCAGCACAACCCGCACGGCGTTAGCCATGGCTACATGTCATGGGGTCACGCGGTCAGCACTGACTTAGTGAACTGGGAAGAACTACCGATCGCGATTCTCCACGGCGATGCCGCAGACATCTTCTCAGGCTCCATCGTGGTGGATCATGAAAACACCACTGGCATCGGCGATGGAACGATTGCTCCGGTCATTGCGATTTACACGGCGGCCGCCAAGGACGAAACCAACCAGTCTCAGGCCATCGCGTACTCAGTTGATGGCGGCGCCACCTTCACCAAGTACGAGAACAACCCCGTACTTGATCGTGGCTCCAAAGACTTCCGAGACCCGAAGGTCATGCGCTACGAATCTGCAGAAGGTTCTTACTGGGTCATGGTTGCTGTAGAAGCAATTGAACGCCGGGTACTGTTCTACCGATCAGAGAACCTGGAGGATTGGACCGAACTTTCCAGCTTTGGCCCACAGGCAGCTGTGGCAGGAATCTGGGAATGCCCGGACCTCTTCCAACTACCCGTAACTGGCACCGATGAGCTCAAATGGGTACTGGTTGTTTCGTTGAACCCTGGCGGTGTTGCAGGTGGCTCCGGCACTCAATACTTCGTTGGTGAATTTGATGGCACCACCTTCACGCCTGATCAGGTTCAACCCGGTTGGGAGAGCTTCGAGTACAAGGATTTGAAGCAAGGTGACTGGCTGGATTGGGGCCGCGACTTCTACGCTGGTGTCAGCTTCCACGGACTTCCAGTAGATCAACAGACACTCATTGCTTGGATGAGCAACTGGGACTACGCTCGCGAGCTCCCCCACGACGGATGGCGTGGTTCCATGAGTGCGGCCCGTCATCTGGACTTGGTCAAGAACAACGATGGCAAGTTCGAGATTCGTCAGCGCATCCTCGGACTACCCACGGCACAAGAATCCGGTACACCAGCTCCAAGCGGTGACACCCGTATTGAGCTGGGTTCCCCTGCCTTGATTGAGTTGAGCGTTGTTGAGCGCTCCAGTGATCCAACGGTACTTTCTTTCTATCGTTCGGATAACACGCTGATCAGTGAACTGACTATCGATTCCGAAAAGATTGAGCATCGTCGCGAGGCTGGCAAGGTGGATCATGAACTCTATGCATCCAACCAGCGCATGCCTTTGCCAACAGATATAGGCAAGCTCGTCGTACAGGTAGTAGTGGATCATGGATCAATTGAAATCCTTGCCGCCGATGGTCTGCGTTCCCTGACAGATCAGTTGACGGGAGAAGACTCCCCCGCCTTTGCGAGCTTGCATGTAGCTTCTGGCACGAGCATTTCATTCACTGTTCAACAGCTCTCGGGTGAGACGATGGAGATCAACGCATGAGTCACATCGAAGTTATGGGTGAATCGCTTGTCGACGTTGTTGGCGGAACAGCTCACCCCGGAGGTTCGCCTCTAAACGTGGCCGTCGGGCTGGCCCGCTTAGGTCATGAGGTTCATTTCTCCACCGAGTTCGGACGCGATACTTACGGCAACCAAATTGACGAGCACCTTCAGAATGCCGGAGTAAAAGTTATTGCCGGCTCCGTCACTGAACGTTCCACATCGGTAGCGCAAGTGGAGATGGATGAGCTTTCCAATGCTCATTACACTTTCGATATCCACCAGCAAATCCCTGCCATGCAAGCTGATGATGCCACCGAGTTGCTTCATACAGGTTCCATCGCCGCATGGATTGAACCTTCAAGTCAGTGCATTGTTGATGCATTCATGAATGCATCGGTTCACTCGCTACGGAGCTATGATCCGAACCTCCGTCCTGACCTCGTTCAGGAGAAAGACTCGGCGGTTGAGCGCATTGAACAGTTGATGTCACTAAGCAACATTGTGAAGCTCAGCGATGTTGATGGCCAGTGGCTCTACCCCGAACTTGAAGCTTGGGAAGTACTAGAGCACATCGCGAGCCTCGGACCTGGTCTGGTCGTGATGACCCAAGGAGCAGACGGTTGCCTAGCGCTGACTTCTGGACGCCGTATTGATATCGAGGCTTCACCTACCACTCTGGTTGACACTATTGGTGCCGGTGATGCTTTTATGTCCGGTCTGCTCTATGGAGTATTAGCTAATCCGGAATTGGCTCTTGCGCTTCGTAGTGGAACAACTGCCGATTCTAAAGATGTTGAAGTTGCGCTTCGTCATGCGTTAACCTCAGCTGCACTAACAGTGGCACAAGCTGGAGCCAATCCCCCTTGGATTGAAGACTTCTCCCTCGCTATCAATAACTACGCTTCACAGCATTAACGAAAGAATCCAGGACAAAGATGGCTGTCTTTACGACTTCTCTGAAAAATCCTACCTACCTCCAAAGCTCCTTCTCGATGCTCTTGTTCTTCGCATCGTGGGGCATCTGGTGGTCCTTCTTCCAAATCTGGCTCACGAGCGAATCCGCTGGACTTGCATTGAGTGGCGCTCAGGTGGGCACCGTTTACTCAGTGAACTCTCTTGCAACACTCGTGCTCATGTTTGCTTACGGTACCATCCAGGACCGGCTCGGCATTAGAAAACACCTAGCAATAGTTCTAGCTGCCGTCACAGCACTAATTGGCCCATTCTGTACATGGGTCTATCAGCCTCTACTTCAGTCGCACTTTATGACCGGCGTAGTTTTGGGCTCCATCGTGCTCTCGGTTGGCTTCCTTGCAGGTGTTGGTCTCTTTGAAGCTCTCACCGAACGCTTTAGCCGTCGCTTTAACTTTGAATACGGACAAGCTCGTATGTGGGGATCCTTCGGTTACGCCATTGTTGCACTGGCTGCTGGCTTCCTATTCACCATCAACCCTGCACTGAACTTCTGGATTGGATCCGCACTTGGTCTGATCCATCTCCTGTTGCTGATTTTCTCCCGCAACGGCGAACCACCAGTCATCAAGAAAGCTCCTGTTGACGGTATCTTGTCACCAGCTTCCACCCCGACCTTGCGCGATATGTTCAGGCTATTCCGCTTGCCAAGCCTCTGGCTGATTATTCTCTTCGTCATGCTGTCTTGGACTTTCTACACCGTCTTTGACCAGCAGATGTTCCCTGACTACTACACCGGGCTTTTTGAAACACCAGAGATTGGCCAGCAAGTCTACGGCATCTTGAACTCGGTTCAGGTCTTCGTAGAAGCAGCCATGTTGGGCATCGTACCTATCGTCATGCGTCGTGTTGGTGTGCGCACGTCGTTGCTCATGGGCGTCTCCATTATGTTCATCCGTATCCTTGGATGCGCACTGGTCGATGATCCTCTGTGGGTATCAGCGATCAAGATGCTGCACGCCATTGAAACTCCGCTGTTTATCCTGCCGGTGTTCCGTTACTTCACCCTGCACTTCAACCCAGCTCTGTCGGCCACCTTGTACATGGTTGGGTTCCAGATCTCGGCACAGATTGGCAACGTTGTTCTTTCCACTCCTCTGGGGGCACTCCACGATCGTCTGGGTTACCAGCAAACATTCATCACCATTTCGGCGGTGGTACTGGTTGCCGGTATTTACGGCTTCTTCGCACTGAAGAAGGATGATCAACAAGTAGATGGTGATCCGTTCCTACGCCATTCGAAGGTGTCCGTCGACGCATAGGACCATAGTTCGAAAGTCCTTGTTGACGTATGGAAAGCTCGACCTTGATGCCCCAAGGTCGACCTTTCCCGGATTTAATGTGAAATCGAATTCTCACTGTCTAATTTTCGGAGTCTCCAGCCCGAAATGTTTCATTCGGACCGGAGACTTTATCCATGTAGCTCAAATAGCAGCAAGCAGTATCTGCATCTCAGATCCGCTCAGCAAATTCCTTGATGCTGATCCCTGAGAATGTTGCCGGGCCACCGTCAGTATAGAAAGAGATACCGGTATCTCCTTCCGTGAAGTGCACCTGCTGCGAAAGCACTGTATGACCATCATTGACGAACACTTCGACGCTTTGCATATCTACAAAGATTCTTAAGTGCACCGACCGTGCACCAGCATCGATAGGCGCGGCAGCCCTTGAATAGGGGCTCAATGAATATCCGTCCAGATCTGATGGCCCACGATCCACATAAAGATCGCTTCCATATTTGCCGATATTTGTATGCCTATTCCCGTCCGCCGAACGTCCTACAGAAACACCGACATTCGCTGCAGAGTCCCAACTAATGTCGAGTTCAAGTTCATAGGCGCGTCCATTCCAAGGAAGGACGAAACTTCCGTCAACATTCTGATCCTCAAAGGGGACCGTCGACGTGGCATAGGAAGACAGCGCCCTCACCGGGCTACTGAGCAAGGAATACTTCCCACCTGCTTGTGCGGAAAGCTCTAGTTCGCGCACGATGGAGTTTTGCCCGTTGTAGTTATCTGTGGCGTCGGTAGGGACATTACGATTCGCGTATTTCCAGTTATTCATCCAACCGATCGCCAGTCGCCGAGTTTCTGGGTTCTGAGCAGAAGGCCAAGAGACAGCCCCATACCAATCCCAACCCCAGTCCAACCACTGCGGTTCTAGGTCATCAGCGATAAATTGTTCGCCGTTCCACTCTCCTGTCCAATACGCGTACGTCATTGGCAGGTCAACACTGTAGGCATCCATGCTGGCGCCAAGAACCCAGTGCTTGGTTCCATCATCAGCGGTCATTTCAAAGAGATCTGGGCATTCGAGGCCGCCCAAGTCATGATTCGGAAAATCGAAGTTCCGCTTCAGCTGCCAGTCACGCAGATTGGTTGAGGTGTAAAACGCTGCGTAGCGGGCTCGTCCTATGACACAAACCCATTCGTTGCGAGCCGAGTCCCAGTGAATTTTCGGATCACGGCACCATTCTGCGTTTTCAATCTCAGCCTGCGTTGCGGCACTACGACCATCGGTGTTGACGATGACCGGGTCTGGCAGGCCCTGGAAGGTATAGCCACCATCGGTTGACCAGTACAGGTACTGCTCCTGGTATTTGCGGATGCCATCGGTGGGCTGGGTAGCCAATGCGATGAGGGTTCCTGGCCCAAACCCAGCCGTATCATCTTCATCAATTACCGTTGATCCGGTCCACACGGGAAAGTCTGGTTTTTGTGCAATTGCGACTCCGTGATGAGTGAATGAAACCCCATCCGCAGTTGTCGCGTGGTCCCAGTCGCCGTTGCCGTTGTTCACCCCGGAATGAAGATAGTAAAGATGGTAAGTGCCGTTGAGATATACCGGACGTTGTGGGTCACACAGCCATCCTTTAGGCGGCGTCATGTGATAAAAGGCCCGTTGAGAGCTTTGCGCCCGGGCTGCTGCCGGTAGTGCACCGGCGGCATACAGTCCGAGTGCACCAACACCAGCAATTTGAAACAAACTACGTCGAGAAATTTCGTGCATCATTGCGCGTTCCTTCCTGTTATCCCCCGTGTGCGTCTATGCATAGTCGGGAGAGGAATAGTTTGAGAAATCCGGCAGCACTGCCGGTAGAAAATTATGGAGAATCAGGCTTCTGAATGTGCCTGAAGAATTATGTCGCTGCTAAACGGACTGGCGTTTAATAGCCGGACAATTGATCAGATATAATGCATTGTCTTGTTCGCGTTCCAGACCTAAGAGAACTCGTATTCCGGCGGCTCCAATCTCGTAGTGTGGCAAGGCCACCGTGGTCAGTGGTGGCCTCAGGTGGGCCGCGATGACTTCCTGATTATCAAATCCCACCACGGCAATGTCTTTAGGGACATCTAGACCTCGAACCCTCAGTCCGTCGTAGAGGCCCATAGCCACTCGGTCGTTGTGACAGAAGACAGCGCTCGCACCAGAAGCGATAATCGCGCTAGTTACCTCATAACCTCCCTCTTGCTCAGGTACGGCCGAGATGACAAGGGACGCATCGAATTCGAGCCCTGAGGATTCAAGTGCTGAGCGATAGCCAGCTAAGCGGCCGGTCAATGCCGGTGAAGGGGTAGTTGTATTAATAAACGCTATTCGTCGGTGGCCTGCATCGATAAGTTCTTGAGTTGCTGCCTTGCCTCCTTGTACTTCATCAGGAACCACCGCTGGAAGGCCGCTTCCGGTGGAGAAACAGTCAACCAATACGGTGTCGGTTTGGTGTAATGATTCCGGGACTTCAATTTCGCGGTGGTACCAGGTGGAGTACAGGATGCCGCGCACTTGATGTTCAAGCATCATGGCGATGGCATCATGTTCAGCGGCTTTATTGCCATCGGTGTTGGCCACCAACAACACGTAGCCGTGTTTCCATGCCTCATCTTGAGCACCGTGAATGATCTGACCTGCGAAGGGCGTGGTTGCGATGGCGTCAGCAACCAATCCAATAAACCGTGAGGATCCTACCGATAGGGTTTTCGCCAAAGCGTTGGTTCGATACCCCAGAAGATCGATGGCCTCGTGCACGCGTTGGCGAGTCTCCTCACCAATGCGTGCACCCTGATTGTTGTTGACTACATGCGAGACAGTTGCCACCGATACGCCGGCTTCCTTGGCAATGTCTCGCATGGTGACAGGAGCACCGTGTTTACTGTGTCTCTCTGTCCTCATCCCTTAGTTGCTCCGCTCTCCAAGCCTTGAATCATCGCCTTGTTCAGCACGAGGAATACCAAGAGTAGTGGCGTGACCGAAACACACACAGCTGCAAAGGTGGCTGTCCAGTCCGTATTTCCCATGGCGCCAATGTAGTTCTGCAGGCCAAGTGGAATGGTTTTCAGCCCATCAGAAAGCACAAAGGTATTGGCGAAGATGAAATCATTCCAAATGAAAATGCTGTTAACCAGCACCACTGTGACGATGGTATTCAACGACAGCGGAAGAGTGATCTGGGCAAAGATGCGGTACGGTCCGGCGCCATCAAGAGAAGCTGCTTCGTAAGTCTCTCGCGGAATGAATCCGTAGAACGAAGAGAACAGATAAATGGACATCGGTAGCGAGAAGGCAGCCAACGGAACGATCATCGACAAGTGAGTATCGAGCAACCCGACTTTCGAATAGTCAATGAACAACGGCACCAGGGCAATCTGTACTGGAACGATGATGCCCAGCATGAACAGGGCTCTGACCAGCGGACTGAGTCGGAAACCTAGGACTTCCAATGCGTAGGCTGCCATCATTCCTGCGACTACGATCAGTGCGCTGGCTCCAAGAGTGACAATCAAACTATTGACGATATTGAGGCCGAGATTTCCGGTCTCAAATGCTCGCGAATAATTCTCCAAGGTGAATTCGCTGGGCCAGGAGAAGGCATTGCCACCAGCAAAATCAGCTGCTGTGCGGAAACTGGTCAAGAACAGCCACAACAGCGGGTAGACCTGCACAATGACGATGAGCACGATGGTCACGGTCAGTAGAGTGCGCTGTATTTTGAGCTTTCGTGGCCTCCCCTGCGAAGGTTGTGGCTTCTTGGCGACAGGCGGCTCAATCATGGCTTCCTCAGGCTTAGCTTCAACTGTCGTGCTCACGAGTCTTCCTTTCGTCGCAGCATTAGAAGGATCAGGCCAACGGCTACGAGGCACTCGATCACAATGAAGACCGAGATTGCACTGGCATAGCCGTAGTCTGTGTGCACAAAGGCCGTCTTATACATGTAGGTGGTGAGCAGTTCCGAGGATTGCCCTGGGCCACCGTTGGTCAGCAGGTACGGGATATCGAATCCACGCAAGGCAAAGGTGGTCGCCATGATGGTTGTGGTCGTCCAGACTGGACGAATATGTGGGAAGCGGACGTTCCAGAAGACTTGCCACCACGAGGCGCCATCCAAGCGGGCGGCTTCTTCAAGTTCGCGAGGAACCGAGATCAGCGCCGCGTAGATGATCAGCATGTATAGGCCGGTGTAGCGCCATCCTTCAGGAATGGATACTGCTGCCAGAACGGTCTGAACATTGGACAGCCACGCCGTTTGCAATTGGCCAAGGCCAACCCATTCAAGTAGCTGGTTCAACATACCTACTGGCTCCAGCGAGTACACCCGCAGGAACAAGAAGGCGATGGCCACAGTGGAGATCACTGCAGGCAACAAGTACAGGGTCTTGACCAGTTCGCGCGCTTTAGGCAAAGCCGTGAGCAAGCTGGAAACTATTAGCGCTCCCCCAAGTTGGAGGACCAAGCAGATGATGAGGTATCCCACCGCATTGATAAATGCGGTCCAAAAGACATCATCACGAGAGAGCATTTTTACGTAGTTATCAAGACCGACAAAGTCCATGTCGGTAATGCCGTCCCAGCTAAAGAAGCTCAGGACCAGGGACTGAATGATAGGAAGTAGTACGGCAACGCCGTAGATCACCAGTGGTGGCAGAAGGAATACCGCCACCGAAAGCTTGGAACGACGAGGCAACATTGATGTTGGTGCCTTTCGGCTCAGCCGGCGAGCGCGCGCCGGCTGAGCTGCTGGGGCAGTGTCTAGAACGCTAGTCACCGACGTTCTCCTTTAGTGCGGCGTCCATGGTGGTGACGAACTCATCTGGAGTAATGTCACCTTGGACCAGCAGGGTCAGTTCCTGCTGCAGTCGGGTATTGGTTGCTGGATCCAGCTGGGTGTCCCACGGCATCGCGATGGCACTGCCAACTTCATCAGCTTGCTTGATGGCCTGGTCGTACAGCTTGGTGGCCGTCTTAGGCACGGTGGTCTCCGCACCGGTGGTTGGTGATAGTGCACCGGTGGAAGCGTAGAGCTCTGGGTAGCGTTCTAGGGCAAAGGCGAGGAAGTCGCGTACTAGCGGGTCATAGGTTATAGCGTTCACGGCCATACCAATGCCTGAGGGGGTGACGTATTCGTTCTCCGCGGTGGCAGAACCATCAATGGTTGGCAGGGTGAAGTAGTCAACGTCATCGCGGACCTTAGCGTCCAAGGTATCGGTAGCCAAGTTGCCTAACTCCCAAGTACCAATGTTGTAGACGCCGGCCTTGCCACTGGTGAATAGTCCCTGTGCGTCCGAGTAGCCAGCGGAAGAGAAGCCCTTCTGGAAGCATCCTGCCTTACCCAGATCTGAGAGCCACTGGGCAGCAGCTTTACCTTCCGGATCTGAGAAGCTTGCTTCACCGGTCTTCAGCTTTTGTACGTACTCCGGTCCGGACATGCGGAATGGGTAGTAGGACATGTAACGTTCCAGTGGCCATTGGTCTTTGCCATCCAGCGCGATAGGCGTGACACCCTCTTCTTTTAGCGCCTCGCACATAGCCGGGAAATCATCGAGTGAGGCTGGGATGTCAATGCCTGCCTTCTTGAAGACGTCCTTGTTGTACCAGAAGAATTCCAGCTGGAACTCGAAGGGAACCATGTACAGAGAGCCGTCATCGAAGCGCTGGTAGTTCAGTGCCGCCTCACGGTATTCATCGCTCAAGCCAAGATCTGTGAGCAGCTTGTCAACATCAATCATCTGCCCCTTGCTGGCCAACTTCTGAGCGAAAGGGGTGGCATCAGTGTCGAAGAGCTCTGGAAGCTTGTTCGCGGCGGCTAGGGTTTCGTACTTCTGAATGTAAGAAGGACGGTCTGGTGTGGTGACGAGGTTCAGGGAGAATCCTGGGTGAGTTTCCGCGTATTCGTCAGCGATCTGTTCCATCGTCTTGATCACTCCGCCGTCAGCGGGTCGTGAGAGCAACCAAGAAATTTCGCGGGGCTTGATCTCCCCTTCTGGGTTCACGTTGGATGGGTCTGCTCCCGCTCCTCCTCCACAGCTAGAGAGCGCGAGGGATGCTGCTGCGAGGATGGGCAGGAACTTGGTGCGGCGAGTTGTCTTAGACATGATGAGTTTCTCCATTGAAGTCGTAGTGCAAGTGGAATTCTGAAAACGAAGGTCGGTTATACCGATGGAGTGAAAGCCAGGCTTTCCTGAGGTGCTTCAGTAGTGGTTTCGATATCGCGTGTTGCGATGGTGAATTGTGAGATGGTGACTGCTCCCTCACCGACAAAGGCACCGGCACGACCGGTCGGCCTGTCATAAAGTCGGGTGCTCAGCACCGTTGCATCATCCAGGGTGGCAACGCACAAATCACCGTCGACAATGATGTCTAGCTCGTGAGGACCACCTCCAATGACTGCTGGTCGCTCAAGCTCAATCGCGAAGGGTACGTCTCCATCGATGTGCCATTGTTCGGTACCTGGAACTCGGCGTGGCCACCGGTCCAAAACGAGGCGGTTGCGTTGTGGTTCGAGGCGCAATGCATAGCCCTCATCCCCGTCAGCACTAGCCCGCAACAGGACGCCTACCTCACGGGTTCCTTCTTCAATCTCGAAGTGAGCACGCAGTCGGAAGGAAGTTGGGGTGTCTTCTTCGGTGAGCAGATCGGCATAACCGTCGTTAGCTACCAAACGGGTTTGAGCAGGTAGTACATCTTCTGTCTCTTGGAAGGTTGATCGGAACTCGGCTGGTGGGTGGAACGCTAGGGCTCCGTCCTCACGTTGCTCCGCTTCAAGAACCGAGAGGGTTCCTGCCCATTGCCAGGCACCGGCATCGCATGAGTTTTCTTTAGAAGCAATCCAACCAAAGAAGAACCTGCGTCCGTCTCGTTCTGCCGATTTGGATGCGTAGTATGCTCGTCCGTCCAAAGTGTCGAATTCTGGAACAATCCATGGTCCGTTGAGGCTGCGAGACATTCGATATCTGGTGGTAAAGGCATCGCTGAATTCCGAGTAGACCAGGTACCACCAGTCTCCCCATTGGAAAACTTCGGGGCATTCGTGGGCGATGTAGCGGCGTGGATCCCAGAAAGGTTCTACCGGTTCCCACGTGGTTAGGTCAGCGGAGGTGCACTGAGCAATGACGCCGCGGCGTCGTTCTGCTCCAGAATTGTGGCGAGCGGTAATGAGCATGCGCCACAGGTTTGATTCAGCGTCCCAGAAGACGTATGGGTCTCGCCAGTCACCGGTCTCATAACCTGCACTGGCACCGAAGGTATCTTCGGGGTGGCGTTGCCAGGTTTCCATTCCGTCGTGGCTCGTTGCGTGCATGACCAGCTGTAGTGCACGCCCGTCTGCTCCGAGATGGTTTGGATTCTGGCCGGTGTAGAACGCGTGGTGTGTACCTTCAGCGTCCACGATGATGCTTCCGGTGTAGATGTTGTAGTCATCTGCCGTGGCCCCGCCGGAAGCAATTGCTTCTCCGGTTTCTTCGAAGTTCACTACGTCTTTGGTCACGATGCGATGCCATGGCATTCCGCCTCCGGAGACTCCGCGGTCTTCGTGAAGGTAAAAGAGGTGGAAGACTCCATCCTCCTGCCAGGGAATGACATCGCCTACCCACGCACCGTTGGGTTGGTAGAAACCTTGTGCAGTCATTGCTTGCCCGTTCTATGAGGTTAATCGGTTTAGCAACAACCTTAGTGGCGCGAATCACAGATGGTCAATCGGTTAAGCAAACTTTTCTTGAGAATTTTTTTGAAGGTCAAAAAGCGCTAGGCAACCCAAGAAGAGGGCCAGTATTCCAACGACAAGTTGTCGTTTTGTAGACACTCGCGGCGGGTAAACGATGTACCGATCACCGCGACGAGGAGGTAGGAATGATGGTCATCCGATAAATTCGTTTCGATTCCCTAGAACTTAGACAAGACGCAAAAATGCCACCTGGCTTGTATCTAAGGACGCAAGCCAGGTGGCAATGATGATTATTTTCGTGGGTAAACCACGAACTTCGCGAGACGGAAGAAGCGAAGAGGTTTAGCTCAGAACAATGTTGGTTACCGGCTGCGATGAATCTGTCGCGAAGTCCAGCCCCGAGGGAGCCACGCCGTCAGCGACGAGCTGAGCGCCCAGAGCAGCGACCATGCCGCCATTATCCGTGCAGAGGCTGAACGGCGGAACCACGAGTTCGATTCCCGCCGAGGTGCAACGCGCTGCCAGCAGTTCGCGCAAGCGGGTATTAGCTGCCACTCCCCCGCCCAAAAGCAAGGTCTTCAGGCCTTGTTCTTGCATGGCACGCACGGCCTTCGAGGTGATGACATCCACGACTGCTTCCTGGAAGGACGCAGCAATGTCGGCGACTGGGACTTCTTCGCCATTGGCCTCGAAGTGCTCTACGCAGCGGGCTACAGCAGTCTTGAGTCCCGAGAATGAGAAGTTGTTGCGGTGCTTGCCAGGATTCGCGGCGCTGCCGACGAACTTCGGCAAGGACAAGCCGCGAGGGAAGCGGAATGCCTTGCGGTCTCCGTCTTTGGCCGCTTTGTCGATGGCTGGCCCGCCAGGATACCCCAGGCCCAGCAGACGAGCAGTCTTGTCATAGGCTTCGCCGGCCGCATCATCAATGGTCGAGCCCAGCAGTTGCACATCGTTGGTCAGCGAAGTGACTTTCAAGATTTCGGTATGCCCGCCCGAGACCAGCAAAGCTCCGAAGGTCGATGGTAATACGGTTCCTTCGAGAACACCTACGCCTACATGGGCAACCAGGTGGTTGATGCCGTAGAGCGGTTTGCCGGTTGCCAGGGCCAAGGCTTTGGCCGCTGAAACGCCCACCATGAGCGCTCCAGCCAGGCCCGGACCACTGGTTACAGCGATGGCATCAATATCGTCAAGAGCCAGTTCGGCTGTGTCCAACGCGGACTGCAAGGTTGGCACGAATGCTTCCAAGTGCGCACGGGCCGCAATCTCGGGAATGACACCGCCAAAGCGCACGTGTTCATCCATGGAACTGGAGACAGCGTTGGCCAGAAGCTTGTTGCCGCGCACGATGCCTACGCCGGTTTCGTCGCAAGAGGACTCAATGCCTAGTACTACGGGTTCGTTGAAGCTCATGCGTTGCGTTCTTCCTCTTGTCCGTGCTGTGCATCCAGCGGGAGTCTCATAATTAGTGCATCGACCCCGCCCTTGTAGTACCCCCTGCGGCGGTGGATAGTAGTGAATCCAAAGGATTCATACAGGTCAATGGCGGTGGGGTTGTCAAAGCGAACTTCGAGCATCACATCCAGTGCATTTTTCTCACCGGCCGTCTGGACAAGCAATGACAACAGCTTGCGGCCCAAGCCCCGGCCTTGGTAATCCGGGTGCAGGGCTATGGTCTGGACATCGGCTATCGGCAAGACCACGCAAAGCCCTGCATAGCCGACAACTCGACCAGCGTCTTCATAGACCCAGTAGGTGCGGGTATCGCGTTGCGCCAGCTCGGATTCGAAACCGGCAAGGGGCCATGCATCCTCGGGAAAAAGCTGCTGCTCAAGATCATGGACGGCTTGCAGATCATCTGGCTGCATGCGGCGCAGGAGAACCTCGTGCTGCTCGCTCACGCCTTGGCCTGCTTCATGAAGGCAGGAATCTGGGCATCGGATTCGCGCAGATACTGAGGCGAAGTATCTGAGAGGTCCTTGCCTCCAGCGAGGTCGCTCAATGCCCGGCGGGCCAGGAAGCCGACGTCGGCAATCCATTCGAAGGACTCAGGCATTGGCTTGGCACCGGCTTCCTCAAGCTGCTCGGCGTAGATGCCGGCCCCGACACCGAAAACTGGCATCGCTGGAAGAGCTGACGCTGCTGAAACGTGCGGCCCTCCAACCATGGTTCCGGAATTGTCGTAGCGTGCCCAGTAGACTTCTTTGCGTCGTGCGTCCGAGGCGACAACGAATTCAGCAGGAACATCGCTGGACTCCAGCACCTGTTCGGCGAGCGCATGCAACGACATCACTCCGTGCACAGGTACTTGCCATACGAATCCGAAGGTACGCGCGGCCACCAAGCCAACGCGCAGGCCGGTGAAAGGACCCGGGCCAACGCCGACGATGATGCCCGCAAGGTCTTGGCCCTTCTGGCCGTGGGTGTCCAATAGCTCCTTGACGTATGCCGACAAGGTTTCGGTCTGGTCGTTTCCCTTGGAGGAAACACGCTTGTCGACAAGTAAACCGGTGGTTTCGTCAACTAGTGCCACCGAGGCGTTGGCCGAGGTGTCGATTGCTAAGTAATTAGACATGTTTTTCTTCCGTGCGCTGTGCAGCAACCGCAGACAGCAATGAATCTTTCAGCTGGGCAAAGGCATCTTCGTCCCAGCGCGGGCCGATAGCTTTCAGGCTGAACAACCGCGGCTCATCCAGTTCCTCTTCAGCTTCTTCCCATGGATTGCCGACTGGTGCGGCCAGGGCTTCGCGATCCAGCTGGATTTCCAAGCGTGAATCGGTAAGGTGTTCGACCTTCCCCAAGCCCCATTCCACGACGGTAACTGAATCTGCCAGCGTGGATTCAAGATCCAGGGTGTCCACGTCATCATGGTCCTTGAGACGGTAGGCATCTACGTGGATCAGACCGGGTCCATCCCCAAGTGATGGGTGCTGGCGAGCCAGTACGAACGTCGGGGAGATGATTCCTTCACGGACGTTCAGTCCCACGCCCAGCGACTGGGTCAGCGTTGTCTTGCCAGCTCCAAGTGCACCCGTAAGGATGACCAGGTCACCGGCCTTGAGCTGAGCGCCTAGGGCTTCGCCCATCGCTTCGGTGACGGTGAGGTCATCCAGCTGGCAGGAGAATTCCGATATCGGGTTATTCACCGGCCTCACCCCAGCTGCCTTCAATGTAGTAGCGAGGTACACGTGGCGAAATGCGGGTCACCACTTCGTAGTTGATGGTGTTCGCTGCGTAGGCCCAGGTGTTAACCGACTGCCCGCCGTCACCGAAGATAATTGCTTCAGCTCCCAGGAATTCTTCTGGGTTGATGCCTGCTCCCAAATCGATGACGCACTGGTCCATGGCAATGCGACCACGTACTGGATAGGTGCGCCCATTGACAGTCACTGGAGCACCGGTTGCGATCCTTGGCAGTCCATCGGCATAACCCATGGGGATCAGGCCGAGGTAGGTTTCCCCTTCGGTCTTGTAATTCAGGCCATAGGAAACACCCTGCCCCGGGTGAACCTTCTTGACATTCGCAACCCGGGTCTTCACTGTCATAGCTGGGCGCAGCCCAAAGCTCTCTGGCGATTCACCGTCAAACGGGCTAAGGCCATACAGGCCCAGTCCCAGGCGAACCATTTCGTGATGTGAATCCGGTCGGGAAAGAATCCCAGGAGTGTTGGCGATATGGCGCACTTCCAAATCGAAGCCGGCAGCTTCCACTAGTTCTATGGCCCTGTCGAAGAGTTCCAGCTGTTCATCGGTTTCCGGGCGCTCAGGTTCATCTGCCACCGCCAGATGGGAGAAGATGCCAACTACACGCAACAGCCCCTCTTCTTGGAAATCGCTGGCGCGGTTCAGCAGATCCGGCAGGGCATCCATGGTGGAGCCATTGCGGCCAAGCCCGGTGTCTACTTTGATATGGATCCGTGCCGGAGTCTGCACTGCACGTGCCGCGGCGGCAACGTATTCAAGCTCCCAGCCTGATACTCCGAGGTCGAGACCGGCGTCAATGGCGGCCTCGAACGGAGTGTCTTCAGTATGCAGCCAGGCCACCATGGGCGCATCGACTCCCGCGTCACGCAGGGCGAGTGCTTCAGTGACATGGGCGCAACCTATCCACCGGGCTCCGCCTTCCAAGGCAGCTTTGGCTACTGGGATGGCTCCGTGCCCGTACGCGTCAGCTTTGACGACGGCCATGACTGCGGCTGGGGCCACAACATCAGAAATCTGCTTGACGTTGTTGCGGATGGCCGACAGGTCAATGACTGCGCGGCGTTCAAAGCCAATCGCCTGTGCACTGCTGGTGCTGTTTGTCATGTTGCTTTCTTCAAGCGCTTCAGAGTTCACCCATTCATCTTCGCACTTTTCGGAATCACTTGCTTTGTTCACCCATGCGCAGTTCGGCACATGAGGCTGGTTAAAGACGGAAGGAGCGGGTACGAACAAGTTTGCTGTTCGAACCCGCTCCTTGAAGACGGATGATTTTCGGGGGTTAGCGAAGAGTCTTCAGCTCATCGCGGATCTGGGCAAGCAGCTCCAGCTGTGGGTCTACTTCTTCCTCAGGCTCTTCTACACCTGCAGCACGGCGCGCTGCGATGCGCTCGTTCAGCTTGGTCATCGGCAGAACCAATGCGAAGTAAACGGCTGCGGCAATCAGCAGGAAGTTGACCAGGGCGGTCAGGAAGACGCCAAACTTGATCTCTACCCCGTTAATAGTTAGCAACAGGAAGCTGTCGAAGCTTGGAGAACCAACCAGGGCGGCAATCAACGGCATCAGCACATTGTCGACCAAAGCGGTAACGACGGCGCCGAAGGCAGCGCCGATAACGACGGCAACGGCCAGATCGACAACGTTGCCCTTCATAATAAAATCGCGGAAACCTTTAAGCATAGTTAGAGCATACACAGGCAAAACACAGCACCACTACGATTTTGCGGAGCGATTTCCAATGGTTCGGCAAATTCACAGGATTCGTTTGCTTAAATATCCGGTGAGAAGCCTAGATTTTCCGCAATAGCATTCGCCGCACCGAATGATCGGCTGATTTGCGCAGTACCAATTGCGCCCGTCCTCGCGTGGGCAAGACGTTCTCCTTGAGATTCGGCTCGTTGATGCGCTTCCAGATGCCGTGCGCCGTTTCCCGCGCTTCCACATCGGTGAGCTGGGAATAGCGATGGAAGTAGCTCGCCGGATCGGAAAAGGCTCCCGAGCGCAGGCGCATGAATCGTTTGATGTACCACTCTTCGATATCCGCCGTACGTGCATCTACATATACGGAGAAGTCGAAGAAGTCGCTCAACGCCAGTCCTGCGGTTCCATCGGAACGAGTACGCGCCGGCTGCAGCACGTTCAATCCCTCGACAATGAGCACCTGCGGCGAGCGGATTACATTGCGCTCCCCCGGGATGATGTCGTAGGTCAGGTGCGAGTACACCGGGGCACTGACTTCCGGGGCACCCGACTTCACTGCCGAGACGAAGCGCAGCAATGCACGACGGTCATAGGATTCAGGGAAACCCTTGCGGTGCATGATACCGCGGCGCTCGAGCTCCGCATTGGGGTACAAGAAACCGTCAGTAGTGATGAGCTGGACATCAGGAGTATGCGGCCAGCGGCGCAGCATTTCCTGCAATACACGAGCGGTCGTGGATTTTCCCACGGCAACGGATCCGGCGACGCCAATGACAAAAGGCGTCCGATTGGTCTGCTCACCCAAGAAGGTAGTGGTCGCCTGATGCGTTGCACCGGCTCCCTCCACGTACAGCGACAGGAGGCGACTCAGTGGCAGGTAGACGTCGCGGACCTCCTGGAGGTCCAGCTGATCGCCGAGGCCGCGAAGGCGTTCGATGTCGGAGTAGTTCAGCGGCTGTTCCATCTTGTTGGACAGTCGCGCCCATGTCTCGCGTTCAAGTTCAACAAACGGCGAGATGGATGATTCTAGTGTTCCGTGTGGTTCCACGAGGGTAAATTCTGCCAAGAATATGCTCCACATCCCAATTAGCAAGATCAACAAGGCAATTAGTTTCGGTGAAATACGGCGGCCTGGTGAGCTAAGACATAAGTAATTTTGAGTGCTGCGCCACGATTATTCCCATCGATGGGGATTGAACCGGTAGGATTTTTCTCATGTGCGGAATTGTTGGATATGCAGGAACCTCGAGCCAGATCGCCGATCACGGCGCCCTCGACGTTCTAATTGAAGGTTTGCGTCGGTTGGAATACCGTGGCTACGACTCGGCTGGAGTCGCGGTAGTTGCCGACGGTGCCATTCATTCTCGGAAGAAGGCCGGCAAGCTGGTCAACCTTGAAAATGAGATTGCCGAGTCTCCTTTGCCTCAGTCGATGACCGGCATTGGGCATACCCGTTGGGCAACCCACGGTGGGCCGAGCGATCAGAACGCTCACCCTCACCTGGCCGATGGTGGCAAGCTTGCCATGATCCACAACGGAATCATTGAGAACTTCGCCGGCATCAAGGCCGGTTTGGCAGCGGAGGGCGTTGAGTTCCTCTCAGATACCGATACCGAGGTTGCCGCAGCTCTCCTGGGCAAGCTCTACAGCACCGAGGCAGCGGGCGATTTGACCCGCGCCATGCAGCTTGCTGTTCAGCAGCTCGAAGGTGCTTTCACCCTCTTGGCCGTTCACCAGGACCACCCAGGCGTTGTCGTCGCGGCCCGCCGCAATTCCCCTCTCGTTCTGGGCCTGGGCGAGGGCGAGAACTTCCTGGGTTCGGATGTCTCCGGCTTCATCGACTTCACCCGTCGTGCCGTCGAGCTGGGTCAGGACCAGATCGTCACCATCACCCCGGATACCCACTCCATCACCGATTTCGACGGCAACCCTGCCGAAGGCAAGGAATTCACCGTTGACTGGGACGCCGCCAGCGCTGAAAAGGGCGGGTTCCCATCCTTCATGGAGAAGGAAATCTTCGACCAGCCGGCAGCTGTTGCCGATACCTTGCTGGGCCGCTCGGACGCCGATGGCCGCCTGACCCTGGACGAACTGCGAATCGCTCCGGAAGAGCTGGCTGCCATCTCCAAGATCGTGGTTCTTGCTTGCGGCACTTCGGCCTACGCCGGCTCCGTTGCCAAGTACGCGATCGAGTCCTGGTGCCGTATCCCGGTCGAGGTCGAGCTCTCCCACGAGTTCCGCTACCGCGAGCCAATCGTTGACGACAAGACCCTGATCGTATCGATCTCCCAGTCCGGCGAAACCATGGACACCTTGATGGCCGTGCGTTACGCCAAGGAGCAGGGCGCCAAGACCATGTCGATCTGCAATACCAACGGATCGACCATCCCGCGCGAGTCGGACGCGGTGCTGTACACCCACGCTGGTCCAGAAATCGCAGTGGCTTCCACCAAGGCATTCCTGGCGCAGATCACCGCGACCTACCTGCTGGGCCTGTACCTGGCGCAGTTGCGCGGCAACCTGTTCCAGGGCCAGATCAAGGACATCCTTGCCGACCTGGGCAAGATCCCTTCCAAGATCCAGGACATCCTGGACCGTGCGGACGAGATCAAGGATCTGGCACGCAACATGTCGGAAGCCAACTCCGTGCTGTTCCTGGGCCGCCATGTCGGCTACCCGGTGGCAATGGAAGGCGCCTTGAAGCTCAAGGAAATCGCCTACATCCACGCCGAAGGCTTCGCCGCCGGCGAGCTGAAGCACGGTCCTATCGCGCTGATCGACGATGGCCAGCCGGTGTTCGTGGTAGTTCCTTCCACTCGTGGCCGCGACTCGCTGCACTCCAAGGTTGTCTCCAATATCCAGGAAGTCCGCGCCCGTGGCGCCAAGACCCTGGTTATTGCCGAAGACGGAGATTCCGCCGTCAAGGACTTCTCCGAGTGGGTCTTCTACGTACCTGAAACCCCAACACTGCTGATGCCGCTGCTGGCCACTGTGCCACTGCAGATTTTCGCTTGCGAGCTGGCATCCGCGAAGGGCTTCGACGTTGACCAGCCACGTAACCTGGCCAAGTCGGTGACCGTGGAGTAATCCACCCAGTATCAAGTAGATGCGGCGTCCTCTTAGAGGACGCCGCATTTTTATTTACGGCTCTTTGGAAAAGTGGTCGACAGTCGAGAGTTCTTGTTCATTCGGCCTTTTCCAAACTTCACAAATGCTCTCGACCAATGATGCCGAACGGGCTGTAATATCGTTCTCGTTCCAGCCCTCTACATGATTAGAGAGTATCTTCTTATTCAAAACCAGCAGACTATATTCATCCAAAAGGCTGTGCTTTCCAGTACCCGGCGCTCCACCGTCCCTCATGCCTTTCGCTTCTTGATCGGTCCAAGGACGGTTAGATAAGGAACCATTCAACGATTTCGTAATTAGAGTTAGGTTTCCAAGAGAATTGACGAGCACATCTCGTTGTTGTGCACGCTCCAGTTCCATTTTCGGGTCAGTGTCCCAATGAGTACGCCAGCCTCGTGGCATTAAGTGCTCAATTTCGAGTTTTTCTGGCAGACTAATGGCTTCGTATTTCGAGTTTTGCGTCCTAAGGTGCTGCTCAATAGCAATGAAAATAACACGCAGACGGTCCTGCCGGATAAAACCATAAACACGTTGAGTTGAGAGAACTGATTGCATCTCAGAATCAACTGGCCACCTTCTCGTTTCAGACGTTTGGTTGGCGAGGAACTCGACCAGCTTGTCGCCCACTTCATCTTTGCTACAGGATTCCAGCATCTTGAGAATTACAATGGCAAACTTATTCATATCCTTAGAAGTCAACCGAAGTAGCATACGTCGGATCGCCCAACTTTCCAGCGCCTCCAACGCGATGCGACGTTGCTCGGCGGGTACAGCGTGGTTCGCCGATAGCATCCAGAGGAAAACCGGAGTAGTTGCGGCCATATCCAGACGATCAATCACGCGAACGTAGAACTGACCTTCCGGAGTGCTTTTTTCAAGTATCGAGAACTCGTGGAACGTATCAGCATCTTTCCGAAGTTCGTTCAGCAAACGCTCTGCGTCAGTCGCGGTCCGCATAAACGGCTCTGCGTATTCTTTAAATGCGCGGAAAACCTGATCTGCTTTAAATTCATCTTGCATGCGCATGGTCATCCAATAATGCAAGAAGATATCGACCCTAGAACGTGTGAGTCGGCCCTGGCGGACCTCAGATCGCCACCATTCTCCGTCGAATTCGGCCCAAAGGTCGTCGGCCCACCTAGTTACGTCGGCCTGAATTTGCTCGCCTTTCCGGAAAACCCAGTTCTTGATTAGGTCTGCTTTGAGCAGCGGAGTGCCGCGATCATTCAGTGTCTCAAAAATAAGCTGAGAATCATCGTGCCCGGTTAGATCTATCGCGACCAGGAGCAATCTGTCTTGAAGCGTTGAGCTCAAGGCTTCAACTCGTAAGGATTCGTCTCCAGGCGGGACGATCCCATCTTCATTTGAAGTCCCAAGGATCCAATCTTTGGCTTCATTGTGAAAGAACTTGTGCGCTTCAACGATTCTGTGCTCGACGCTGTCATCCGACGCAGGATCCATAGCAAATTCAAATGCTTTGCGGTCAGTCTGAGAAGGCCACAACTTAAATCTCTCCCGCTTACCTTTGAACCGCGCCGCGCCATTGATTATCAGCTCTTCCAAGGATTCAGCCTGATCAATGTGTCCGCGATGCTCTAGGACGACGTGCACAGCATCAAGAAGGATCTGGATTGTGGTCATTCGTTGCTGACCATCAATGACATCGTGGCGAGTAACATCGCCTGCAATCGGCTTTTTTGACTCGTAAACTACAGCACCCATGAAGTGTTGGATTTCAGGCTCCGCCTCGGAATCTGCCAGTTTCACTGCGATGTAGGTTTCTGCAACCTTTCGAACATCGTCCCATAAAGGTGCCCATTGATCTTCTTCCGTCCATACGTAAGGACGCTGAAAAGCCGGGATTTCGTAGTGCTCTTTTCCTTCAAAAAGGTCGCGTGGGCTGCGTGTGTGAGTTTCCATCAGGCGCTTTCATCAGATTCGGTTCTTTCTCCAAGATCAATAAAACATCACACCACCGACAATCTGAATTATTTCCCTACTAGTCTGTAATTTTTTTGCCTTGCAGGCACTGGATAAACTGATAGGCATGATTGTAGGTATTGGAGTGGACATCGTTGATGTGCCACGTTTCGGTCGTCAGCTCGAGAAGACTCCACGGTTGCGCGACCGGCTCTTCACCGAAGAAGAACGGGACCTGCCCCTGCGTTCTCTTGCAGCCCGTTTCGCAGCCAAGGAAGCAATCGCCAAAGCACTGGGCGCTCCTGCCGGGATGAACTGGCAGGACTGCACCATCCGCAAGGACGAAGCCGGTGATCCCCAGATTCACAACACCGGCTCAGTGGCCGCAGCCAGCGAGCTGCGCGGCATCAATTCCTGGCACCTGACCATGTCCCACGATGGCGACATGGCGATCGCAATGGTGGTTGCCGAACGCTGAGCACCAACGCCACGACGAAGGAATAACGACACGTATCTCATTAAATAGGGCATCGCACAGAAGCCTTGAGTATTGTTTGTCTTATGATTCCTGTCTACAGTGTTGCGCAAATTCGTGCGGTTGAAGCCCAGGAGAAATCCAAGCGGGGCGAGACCAGCTTAATGAAGCAAGCCGCCGCCCATTTGGCTTCAACGGCTGTCGCCATGCTGGCCGAAGGACACAGCACCGAACCGGCGTTCGTGGTCGGACTGATCGGCCCGGGCAACAACGGTGGCGATGGCTTGTATGCACTGGCAGAGCTTCAGCAGCAGAAGATTTCCACGCTGGCTCTGCAATGCCACGAGCAGATTAACGCAGAGGCTGCTGCAGCGTACCAAGCCGCCGGCGGCACCATACTGGATCTGTCAGATGGCGACGGCGAACTAGCGAATGCCTCGCTCGTTATCGACGCCATCTATGGTCTTGGATATCGAGCCGGTTCCGACGTGCCGTCGGTTCCGGCTGGCGTACGGGTGCTGGCTTGCGATGTTCCCTCAGGGTTGGACCCTGAAACCGGCGTTGCGCAGGACTCGGTTCTCCGAGCTGAACGCACGGTGACCTTCGGCGCCATGAAGGCCGGCCTGCTGTCCGTGGATGGACCGCTGGTTACCGGCGAGATCACCGTGGCTGATCTGGAATTCGACTTTTCTTCCGTCCAGCCCGGCACCCAGCTAGTGGACGAGCAGGCTGCCCGCGAGCTGCTGGACCAGCACCGCTCCTGGCGGGATGCCGGACGCCACAAATACCAGCGTGGAGTCCTTGGCCTCATCGCCGGTTCCGACCTGTATCCCGGAGCTGCCCAGCTGACTGCCAAGGCCGCCGTGGCTTGCGGAGTCGGGCTGCTCCGCACCCACGTACCCGATTCCATCCAGCCGCTTATGGCAGTCTCCGTGCCGGAGTCCGTGCCGTTGGATGATGAGCAGATCAAGGAAGCGCTGTCATTCTCGCGCCGCCAGATCCACGGCAAGAGCGCCAAGATCAAGGCGTGGGCTATTGGTCCGGGCTTGGATGGACGCACTCCCCCGACTGGTGCCATCGCTGATGTCTTCGCCAGCCCCCAGCCAGCTGTCATCGACGCATCCGGCCTGGATGTGGTTCCTGCCGGGCCCAGCGAGCAGCCCCGCGTGCTGACGCCCCATGCAAAGGAACTTCGTATGCTGCTCGGCCGCGCGGGCGTGAAGATCACCCCTGATGAGCTTTCCCAGGACCCGATTCGCTGGACCCGTTGGGCCGCCTTGGCTTACAACGCTGTAGTCCTGCTCAAGGGCCCGACCAGCTACATTGTTGCGCCTAACGGCGACAGCCTGATGGTGAGCCACTCAGCACCGGAACTGGCCACTGCGGGCAGCGGAGATGTCTTGACCGGCATCCTCGGCTACATGCTCTCCGACAGCTCGCTGACGGGCACCGAAGGCCTGCGAACCGTGCCCAACCGCCGCATGATGGAGTTGACTGCGTGCGCGGCGTACATCCACGGCCATCTGGGCAGGGTGACCGCCGCGGACGGCACCGTGAATGCTTCTCGCCTGATCGATAATCTTCCCAAGGTCATGAAGCAGTTCGGCTTCTAGCCTGCGTATGCAACACGTAGAAGGGGCGGTTCTCCTAATGCGGAGAACCGCCTCTTCCATGTCCGGCTACACCGTTCAGGCCTGCGCCGGAATCGAGGTGGTCGCCGGAGCCATGTTGCCCAGCTCGAAGTACTCTCCCGGGCCGGTGATGGTCCAGCCCTGCTTCCGCCATTCTGGGCGGTCCAGGACATTGCGACCGTCGATTAGCTGCTTGCTTGCAACCACGTCGGCAAGGTCGGACGGGTTCATTTCCCGGAACTCGTTCCATTCGGTCAGCACCAAGGTCAAATCTGCCTTCTGCGCGGCTTCCTTGCAGGAGTCCACATAGTTCAAGCGCGGGAAGCGCCGGGCAGCGTTGGCGTTGCCTTCTGGGTCGTAGACCGAGACTTCAGCGCCTTCGTTGTACAAGCGTACGGCGATATCCAGGGCTGGAGAGTCGCGCACGTCGTCGCTGTCCGGCTTGAAGGTCACGCCGAGTACGCACACTTGCTTGCCTGCCAGCTCGTTGCCGAGCATGTGCGAGGCGAGCGAGACCACGCGGTCACGGCGGCGCAGATTGATCTGGTCGACTTCTGCCAAGAAGCCCATGGTCTGACTCAACCCAAGCTCGCTGACCCGGGCTTGGAGCGCGCGGATGTCCTTCGGCAGGCATCCACCGCCAAACCCCACCCCGGCGTTCAGGAAGCGGCGTCCAATGCGCTTATCGTGCCCAATGGCGTCGGCGAGGACCTTGATGTCGCCACCCACGGTCTCCGTGACTTCGGCAAAAGCATTGATGAAGGAAATCTTGGTAGCCAGGAAGGCGTTGGCCGCGACCTTGACCAGTTCCGCGGTTTCCAGATCCGTGGCGATCTCCGGCGTGTCCAAGGCGAGGATCGGAGCATAGACTTTGCGCAGCAGTTCCAGGCCTCGCCCATCCTGCAATCCATAGACCAGCCGGTCGGGGCGCAGGGTGTCCTGGACAGCAAAACCCTCACGCAGGAATTCTGGATTCCAGGCCAGCGCTATGTCGCTTCCCGGCTTGGCAGATTGGGCAATCTTCTCGCTCAGCCGTCGTGCGGTGCCTACCGGGACGGTGGACTTGCCGACAATCAGCGCTTCGCCGGTGATGTGCTCCAGCAGGGAGTCCACGGAACCATCGACGTAGGAAATGTCTGCGGACTGCGAATCAGCACGCTGCGGCGTTCCCACGGTGATGAAGTGGATATTCGCGCCGGCAGCGACTTCTGCGTAACTGTCGGTGAACCGCAGGCGCCCGGAGGCCACGTGCTTGCGCAGCAGCTCGGGCAGGCCCGGCTCGTGGAAAGGCAGAACACCAGCGGCCAAGGCTTCGAGCTTGGCCCTGTCCACGTCCAGTCCAATGACTTCATAGCCCAGTTCAGCCATGCAGGCGGCATGGGTTGCACCGAGGTAGCCGGTGCCGATCACGCTGATGCGTAGAGTCACGAAAGTCCTTCTCTCCGAGAACGCGAACCCAGATCGGTTCCTACTAGTTAGCATGCCACACCCCCGCAACGTGTTCCGGCATGGAACGCACTGCGGGGGTGTGAGTTTTCTTGATATTTACGTAGTGGTTGCTGGGCAGTTGCAGAGCCTAGAGGGACAGGTGCTCCTTGACCGACTCGGCCAGGGTTTCAGCTTCTGTCTGGGCCTGGTCGTGGGTAGCCGCCTCAACCATGACGCGGACTACAGGCTCGGTACCCGAAGGGCGCAGCAACACTCGACCGGTGGTGCCCAAGCGGGCCTCGGCGGCGGCAACAGCGTCCTGCAGCGGATCGCAGTCCGGAACTCCGGCTTTGTCGACGCCGCGTACATTGATCAGGACCTGCGGCAGGACTGTCAGCACAGCAGCAAGTTCCTTCAAGGTCTTGCCGGTAGCCTTCACACGAGCCGCGATCATCAGGCCGGTCAGGACACCGTCGCCGGTGGTGGCGTGCTTGGAGAAGATCACGTGGCCGGACTGCTCGCCGCCCAGGGAGAAGTCGCCTTCACGCATGCCTTCAAGCACGTAGCGGTCACCCACGCCGGTCTGCTTGACGGTGATGCCTGCAGCTTCCATGGCCAGGGTCAGGCCGAGGTTGCTCATCACGGTGGCAACGAGGGTGTTGTCCTTCAGCTCGCCGCGGTCCTTCATGTCCAGTGCCATGATGGCCATGATCTGGTCGCCGTCAACGATCGTGCCTTCATGGTCAACGGCCAGGCAGCGGTCGGCGTCGCCGTCGTGGGCGATGCCCAAGTCCGCTCCGTGCTCCAGCACAGCGGCCTGCAGCTTCTCCAGGTGGGTGGAGCCGTAGCCGTCATTGATGTTGATGCCATCCGGATCTGCGCCGATGACGATGGTTTCGGCGCCGGCAGCCTTGAAGACCTCCGGGGAGCATCCCGAAGCAGCGCCGTGGGCGCAGTCCAGGACTACCTTCAAGCCGTCGAGCCGGTTAGGCAGTGCCTGCAGCAGGTGCATGATGTAGCGGTCTTCAGCGTCGGCGAAACGCGAGACACGTCCTACTTCGCCGCCGGTTGGGCGTGGCTTTGGCATCTTCAAGCAGGCTTCGATGGCGTCTTCCAACGCATCGTCCAGCTTCTTGCCGCCACGGGCCAAGAACTTAATACCGTTATCCGGAGCCGCGTTGTGCGAGGCGGAAATCATGACGCCGAAGTCAGCGTTCAAGTCCCCTACCAGGAATGCCGCCGCGGGAGTGGGCAGCGTGCCGGCATCCATCACGTCGACGCCGGAGGCAGCCAGGCCGGCCTCGATTGCGGCGGACAGGAAGTCACCGCTGATGCGCGGATCCTTGGCAACCACTGCGACTGGCTTGTAGCCGTCCTCTGGTTGGCTCAAGCCCAGCACCACGGATGCCGCCTGCGCCAGTTCCAGCGCGAGCTCGGGAGTTAACAGTTCGTTTGCTTTTCCTCGGACCCCATCGGTCCCAAATAACCTTGCCATCGCATTCAATCATATGCCCTCTGCATTGATTTAAATGGCTCAAAGCCCCGGAATTACAGTGATATGAGAAAAGTTTAATAGCATTTTGCGTTCCTCGGCGTTAAATGCCCAAGGGCCCTGACATCCTTTGCAGGATGACAGGGCCCTCGGAAAGACCTTGAAGTAAGGTTTAGCGCTTCGAGAACTGCGAAGCCTTGCGTGCCTTCTTCAGACCAGCCTTCTTACGCTCGATGACGCGTGCGTCACGGGTCAGGTAACCGGCCTTCTTCAGGGTGGCGCGGTTAGCGTCGCGGTCGATCTCGTTCAGGGCGCGGGCGATGCCCAGGCGCAGTGCGCCAGCCTGACCGGAGATGCCGCCGCCGTTGATGCGTGCGATAACGTCGTATGCGCCTTCCAGACCCAGAACCTTGAATGGTTCGTTAACATCCTGCTGGTGCAGCTTGTTTGGGAAGAAGTTGTCCAGCTCGCGACCGTTTACGGTCCACTTGCCGGAGCCTGGTACCAGGCGAACGCGGGCGATAGCCTGCTTGCGACGGCCAACAGCTGCACCTGGCACGGTCAGCGGAGCGCGTTCGGTGTCAGCAACAACAGTCGAAGCTGCGGTCTCGGTAGTGTAGGTCGAAGGGGTCTCACCCTCGAATTCAGTGGTTTCTTCAGCGTTCTGAGCCACGATAATCTCCTATTAAGTATTTCTTCTCGGGGCCAGGACTACTGAGCGACCTGGGTGATTTCCAGTGCCTTCGGCGACTGAGCAGCGTGTGGGTGCTCTGCGCCGCGGTATACCTTCAGCTTCGACAGCTGGGCATCCGAAAGCTTGTTCTTAGGCAGCATGCCCTTGATAGCCTTCTCAACAGCCAGTACTGGGTTCTTTTCCAGCAGGTCTGCGTAGTTGATGCTCTTCAGGCCACCTGGGAAACCGGAGTGGCGGTAAGCGCGCTTGTTCAGCAGCTTCTTACCGGTCAGTGCAACCTTGTCTGCATTGATGATGATGACATGGTCGCCCATGTCCATGTGTGCAGCATAGGTTGGCTTGTGCTTGCCGCGCAGCAGGGTTGCGGCCTGGACGGCGAGACGGCCGAGCACTACGTCGGTGGCGTCAATGACATACCACTGACGAGTCTGGTCAGCCGGCTTTGGGGTGTACGTACGCACAGTAATTGCCTTACGTTGATTCGTTTCTGGTCAAACAGTCGCTTGGCTGAAGGCGGTGAGATCCCCCAGTGACAGGCACTGTCGTGTTGTTCTTGTGTTTAGACCAGTACGTCAGGTGAGGACTGATGATAACCGGCCGTCCATATGCTGTTCGCACACCCAGCAGACCAGCGACTATGCAACTAAGCCGTCACGCTTGGGCGTGTAGTGTCGAACGTGGACATACACAACTCATAAAAGTTTAGCGGATTAAAGTGTTTCCGGCCAAAAAAGGATGTATGCCGTGAGCAACAACACCCTTAAGATTCCGGGGCTCAACGCCAATCAGCCTTCCGAGCGGGCCGTATCTACTTCATCATCGGTGCGCAGCGCGCGGGTCCTAAGTGCCCGCTCTGCCAGCTCTCCCGCTTCCGGATAATAGACCTCTTCGAGAACCAGCGCCCGCGGGTGCGAAAGCTTGGTCTTCGAGTCACGGACCATCTGCTCCAGCCGCTGGGCCAAGAAGCCCGGCTGCTCACGCCCGTCCCCCACCATCATTGCAGCGCCAATCAGCGCACGGACCATATTGTGGCAGAAGGCATCGGCTTTCAGGTGCGCCAGCACCAGGCCGTCGGCACCGCGGGTGAAGGAGAATTCCTGCAAGGTGCGAATGGTCGTGGCGTGCGGACGAGGCTTGCAGTAGGACAAGAAGTCATGGCGGCCCAGCACGCTTTGCGCCTCGCGATTCATGGCCTCGACATCGAGCTCTTCGCGGTGCCATGCGGTCAGGTGTCGGGTCAGCGGATCCCAGCGCTGCTGGCCATCGGCGATCCGGTAGGAGTAGCGGCGGGCCAGCGCCGAGAACCGGGCGTCGAAGCCTTCTGGAGCACGCTCGGCTTCATGGACCCACACGGCACCCTCTTGGCGGCCAAGAATGCCATTGATGCGGCGTACGAGCGCTGGGCCGGGAGCCAGGGGCGCCTTGCGCGGCAGACCCGCGTATTCGTCATCGGTCAGGTCGAAATGCACCACCTGGTGACGCGCATGCACGCCTGCGTCGGTGCGGCCGGCGACAACCACTCGCACACGGCGGCGGACCAGCATTTCCAATGCTTCCTCAACCAGCTGCTGCACGCCTAGGACATTGGGCTGGCGTGCCCAACCGCTGTAGGCGGCGCCGTCGTATCCGAGGACCATGCGCATCCGGAGCCACGCTGGTGCGGCAGTGGCCCCCAATGCGTTGGTGCCCATGGGATCGATGCTCTCTGGCTGGATACTCATGCATTCAATTATGCGTAAGGACCTGCGCAACCGTCGAATCAACGGCCGCCTTACGGCCGGTTATCCACAGGCGCAAAAACGCAACTCTCCCCGGAGGTAGCCTGTGTGCATCCAACGTCCTGCCACTTAGGCGGCAAGGCCATCATCACCGTTCTAAGGACTTCCCATGCGAAGGACTACCGCAAGCATCATTGCAGCATCAACCGCCATTGGGCTTTGCTTGAGTGGCTGCAGTTCCGGCCAGCTGAACACCGAGCAGTCATGCAACCTGCTTAATGAATTGGCTATCGAGCAATCGATCGGGGACAAGTGGGGCTGGCATATATGGGCGTTATTGAGCAAGACACGCAACCTGTCGTAGATGCCATGAAAGCCACCATCGGCATCTACCAAGAAGTTTCCGAGCAGACCAGCAATGGGAAACTGCGCACTGCATTGGACTCAGAAATCAGCAGGGTCCAGGACTTCGTCGACCTCATTGAGGGCCGCACTTTCGATGATCCAACGTTCGAGGCAGACCTTGAAGCGACCGCGGTCGATCTGACAGACCAATATTCGGACTATGTGGATCAGGCCTGCGCGATTTCCGGTGAGGAATCCGGCACGGTCGAGCCGTAAAAGCGTTTCGTCCGCAGACCCAAGCACGTCAGGCACCGCGTGCAGTAAATCCTGACTATAGAATAATCAAGTAGTCATCAATGGCTACCCTGCTAGACCAGCGGTTCATCATCTAAGGATCTCCATGTTGAAAAAGTTCGCGGCACCTGCAGCTGCGCTCGCGATTGCTTCCCTAATGCTCACCGGCTGCGGTGATGGAAAAATGTCCACAGAGGACACCTGCGCTTTCATTAGCGACCAGGTAGCCGAACGCGAGCTGCAGAAGAAGGCAGATGATTCCAGCGCAAAACTCATGGCGGGCGATACTTCGGCATACGTTGAGGTCATGCACGAGTTCGATGCCATCTTGGGTGAAGCCGCTGAGAAAACCAAAGACAACAAGCTTGCTGCGTCGTTGAACGCAGCTGCCGGGCAGAACAAGGAAATGGCAGACTTGTTGGCTGAAACAGACGGCACCAATATGATGGAGATTTCGCAAAAAGTCGCCGAGCTCGACACTGCCGAAGCCTCGGAGTCTACTGAATACCTGAATACGGCATGCCCGGACATGGATTCGTTCAGCTAGGAAATTCCACGTTGCGGATGTTCGTGACCCGCCATCTGACGGGCACGCGCTCCGGCAAGCATCGCTGAACAGGCTTAAACAAAAGATTCCCGTTGGCTCCTTGCGGATCCAACGGGACTCTTTTTGCCCTTGCAGGCGAGGGAGCTTCAGCTCGAAGAAGCTTAGGCCTCTTCGGTCTCAGCGGCCTTCTCGGCAGCCTGGGTGGCTTCCTTGACGACAGCCTGCTTTGGCGAAACTGGCTCCATCACGAGCTCGATAACAGCCATAGGAGCGTTGTCGCCCTTGCGGTTGCCGATCTTGGTGATGCGGGTGTAGCCACCCTCGCGGTTTGCCATTGCTGGTGCGATGTTCTCGAACAGTTCGTGAACGATCGACTTGTTGGTGCGCGAACGCGAAGCGATGACGGCCTGGACGCGGCGACGCGAAGCCAGGTCTCCGCGCTTTGCGAAGGTGATCAGGCGCTCTGCGTGTGGACGCAGACGCTTGGCACGGGTCAGAGTGGTGGTGATCTTCTTGTTCTCGAAGAGCTGTGCCGACATGTTAGCGAAAATCAATCGCTCATGTGCTGCACTGCCGCCGAGACGCGGACCCTTGGTAGGGGTAGGCATGGTAGTTCTCCTAGATGAATAACCCGTACTGGACGAATCTGTCGTCCAGTCGGATGAAGTAGTGTGTCGCTAGACGCGGGTCTTACAGACCTTCGTCGTATTCGTCGCCATCGTCGATGGCGCTACGAGCGGCCAGATCGAAGCCTGGAGGGGAATCCTTCAGGGCCAGACCCAGTTCAACCAGCTTGGCCTTGACTTCGTCAATGGACTTTGCACCGAAGTTGCGGATGTCCATCAAGTCGGCCTCGGAGCGGGTAACGAGTTCACCCACGGAGTGGATGCCCTCACGCTTCAAGCAGTTGTACGAACGAACGGTGAGTTCCAGATCCTCGATCGGCAGCGCCATGTCAGCAGCCATGGCTGCATCGGTTGGCGATGGACCGATTTCGATACCTTCAGCCTGAGTGTTCAGTTCGCGGAACAAACCGAACAGCTCAACCAGGGTGGTACCTGCGGATGCAACTGCATCGCGCGGGGTGATCGATTCCTTGGTCTCCACGTCAACGATCAGGCGATCGAAGTCGGTGCGCTGCTCAACACGGGTTGCTTCCACGCGGAAGGTCACCTTCAGAACTGGGGAGTAGATCGAATCAACTGGGATTCGGCCAATCTCGCCATCAATGTTCTTGTTCTGAGCGGCAGACACGTAGCCACGGCCGCGCTCAATGGTCAGTTCCATGTCGAACTTGCCATTGGCGTTGAGGGTGGCGATGTGCAGATCAGGGTTGTGGAACTCCACACCTGCTGGAGGGGTGATGTCCGCTGCAGTAACGATGCCAGGGCCCTGCTTGCGCAGGTAGGCAACGACTGGCTCGTCGTGCTCGGAAGACACCGACAGGTTCTTGATGTTCAAGACCAGTTCGGTGACGTCTTCCTTGACACCGGCTACGGTGGTGAACTCGTGCAGTACACCGTCAATTCGAATGCTGGTGACGGAAGCACCAGGAATCGAAGAGAGCAGGGTACGGCGGAGCGAGTTACCAAGGGTGTAGCCAAAGCCTGGCTCCAGTGGTTCGATAACGAACCGGGAGCGGTTTTCGGCAACTACTTCTTCGGTCAGGGTTGGGCGCTGCGTAATGAGCACTTACATTTCCTTTCAGCGAGCGTCCGCTATATGACGCCTCACGGGGGTGGAAACGACGGTAGCCTGAGGTGGCCGTTCGTCTTTTGCAGGCTAATAAGTCCAAGATAGTCACCGGAGCACCAACGAGTGAATGCTTCGGTGACTTCTTAGGCTAAGCCTAGCGAATCAATTAGACGCGGCGACGCTTCGATGGGCGGCAACCGTTGTGAGCGCTTGGGGAAACATCCTGGATGGATCCAACCTCAAGGCCAGCAGCCTGCAGCGAACGGATCGCGGTTTCGCGTCCCGAGCCTGGGCCCTTGACGAAAACGTCAACCTTGCGCATGCCATGCTCCTGAGCGCGCTTTGCAGCGGACTCGGCAGCCATCTGGGCAGCGTATGGGGTCGACTTGCGCGAACCCTTCATGCCTACCTCGCCAGCCGAAGCCCACGAGATCACAGCGCCAGTCGGATCGGTGATCGATACGATGGTGTTGTTGAAGGTGCTCTTGATATGCGCCTGTCCCTGCGCAATATTCTTTTTGTCCTTGCGACGCGGCTTACGTACCGCTCCACGAGTCTTTGGGGGCATTTCTTCTCCTACGAAAAAAGTATTTGAACTAGATCGCTAAGATTTAGCGAGTCTTCTTCTTACCGGCGACGGTACGCTTCGGGCCCTTGCGGGTACGTGCGTTGGTCTTGGTGCGCTGACCGCGGACCGGCAGGCCCTTACGGTGACGAATACCTTCGTAGGATCCGATCTCTACCTTGCGGCGAATGTCGGCCTGAACCTCGCGGCGCAGGTCACCTTCTACCTTGTAGGTGCCTTCGACGAAGTCGCGCAGCTGCACGAGCTGGTCATCGGTGAGATCCTTGACGCGAGTGTCCGGGTTGATACCGGTCGCTGCGATGGTCTCTTCTGCACGGGTCTTGCCAACGCCGTAGATGTAAGTCAGCGCGATGATTACGCGCTTCTCGCGTGGAATATCCACGCCTGCTAAACGAGCCAAGTGGCTACCTTTCAACGAACGGAGGTCTGGAGCAGCATCTTCCGTGATTGCTCACGGCCCCGGCCTCCGAATCCGGGGGTGCACCAGAACTTCCGTCCTGGCTGATACTGCCTAATTGACTACGCGTGGGAATCCCGTAAGAACGGAATTAGCCCTGACGCTGCTTGTGGCGTGGGTTCTCGCAGATCACCATGACCACGCCGTTACGACGGATCACCTTGCACTTGTCGCAGATCGGCTTCACGCTAGGGTTAACCTTCAAGGCTTTGTCCTTTTGCGGTTGCAGTTAAATGTGGAGCAGTAAATAGCTTCGCCCAAGAACAATCATCCAGCGGTTGTTGCGCATGACTGCGCTTTGGCCTGCTGGGAATGTCTTGGGTTGTGCAGATTTACTTGTAGCGGTAGACGATGCGACCTCGGTTGAGGTCGTATGGGCTCATTTCAACCTGCACTCGGTCCTCTGGGAGGATTCGAATGTAGTGCTGACGCATCTTACCCGAGATAGTGGCGAGCACTACGTGTCCATTTGGCAGCTCCACGCGGAACATCGCGTTCGGCAGTGCCTCCGAGACGGTGCCCTCTACCTGGATGACGCCTTCCTTCTTGCCCATTTTCCCCGCTAACTTTTTTTGTTGGCATTTTCCACCAACAAGTAATTGGTTCCGGCTCTTGATCCCTGTGCCGAAAACCTAAGGGTTTTAGGCGCAATTAAATCAAGAACCAACAAACAACGATACGGCATTAGTTCTCGCAGTGCCAATCGTTCATCGATATTTAAAATGTTAGATCCAGCACGCCACAACGCGGTAGCGTACTGGATCCCATGGTTTCCGGTGTGGCGTTAGCCCTGGATCGGCGATGGGGTCACGCCGAATGGAGCCAGGCCCGCCGCTCCCCCGTCGTGAGCGGTCAATACCCAGATGCCGCCCATGTGGAAGGCTACGGTGTGCTCCCACTGCGAGGCGTTGGACTTGTCGTTGGTGACTACCGTCCAGTCATCTTCCAGCACGGAGGTCTCGATGCCGCCGCGTACGAGCATTGGCTCAATGGCCAAGCACATACCTGGCTTGATCCGTGGGCCGCGGTGCCCGGAGTTGTAGTTCAGCACGTCCGGTGCCATGTGCATCTGCGAGCCGATGCCGTGGCCGCAGTAGTCTTCGAGGATGCCAAGCTCGTCGCCTGGCTGGCTGGTGACGTAGTCATCGATGGCCTGCCCGATCTGGCCGACGAAGCGTGCGTTGGCAGCGGCAGCAATGCCGGCCCACATGGCCTGCTCGGTGATATCGCTCAGGCGCTGGTCAGCCGGGTCGATGTTTTCCCCGACCAGAACGGTGCGGGCCGAGTCGGCGTGCCAGCCCTCCACGACGGCGCCGCCATCGATCTTCAGCACATCGCCGTCCTTCAGCTCGTAGTCGGACGGGAAGCCGTGGACTACCTCATGGTTGACCGACGCGCAGATGTTGGCCGGGAAACCGTGGTAGCCGAGGAAGTTGCTGGTTGCGTTGTGGCGTTCCAGCACCTTGCCGAAAACCTCGTTGATAGCTTCGGTCCGCACGCCCGGGCGGGCCATCGCGACAGCTTCGTCCAGTGCTTCAGCCAGAACCAACCCGGCCTTGCGCATTTTCAAGATCTCGGAGTTGGACTTGTACTCGATTTTCGGCTGTCCTAATGCCAATGTGATTCCCCTGCCTTAAAGTGTGTTGTCCCGCCCTGTGCCGTTGCCGGCATCTGCAAGGTCCATCAATGCAAAAAGTGCGCAGGGACCGGGCTGCAACATCCATTGTTGCTGCACGGTCCCTGCGCGTTGTAACGCTTGTGTCTAGGCGTTGACGTTCAACGCCGCAAGAACACGTTCGGTGACTTCGTCGATAGCGCCCAGGCCGTCGACCTTGCGCACGATACCGCGTTCCTCGTAGCGCTCTACAACGACGCGAGTCTCTTCGTTGTACAGGCTCAGGCGGTGGCGGATGACCTCTTCGGTGTCATCGGCGCGGCCTTCGATTTCGGCACGCTTCAGCAGGCGGGCAACCAGCTCGTCATCATCGGCGGTCAGCTGCAGCACTGCGTCCAGGGCGATGCCCTTGTTGGCCAGCATCGCATCAAGTGCATCGACCTGCGCACTGGTGCGCGGGTAGCCGTCCAGCAGGAAGCCGTTGGCTACGTCGTCCTGGTTCAGGCGGTCTTCAACCATGTTGTTGGTGACCGAATCAGGGACGAAGTCCCCGTTGTCAATGTACTTGCTGGCTTCGAGGCCCAGCGGGGTGCCGCCCTTGACGTTGGCACGGAAGATGTCACCGGTCGAGATGGCAACAATGTCCAAGCGCTCGGAGATCTTTACGGCCTGGGTGCCTTTGCCGGCACCGGGAGGTCCAATAATTAGCAGTCGACTCATCGCAGAAGCCCTTCATAGTTCCGTTGCTGCATTTGAGCATTGATTTGCTTGACGGTTTCCAAACCCACACCAACCATAATCAGGATCGATGTACCGCCAAATGGGAAGCTTTGATCAGCGTTGAACAGCACGAAGGCAATCAGTGGAATCAACGCAACGAACGCTAGATACAGGGCACCCGGGAAGGTAATACGGGAAATCACGTACTGCAGGTACTGCGCGGTCGGACGACCTGCGCGAATGCCCGGGATGAATCCGCCGTACTTCTTCATGTTGTCTGCGACCTCTTCAGGGTTGAAGGTAATCGCAACGTAGAAGTAGGTGAAGCCGATGATCAGCAGGGTGTACACCAGCATGTACCACGGCGAGGACGTCGCCGAGTGCTCCTGCAGCCACATCGCCCACTCGGGCAGGGTGCCGTCGTCGTTCTGGTTGAACTGAACGATCATCTGCGGAAGCGCCAGGATGGAGCTGGCGAAGATCACTGGGATCACGTTCGCCATGTTCAGCTTCAGTGGAATATACGTGGAGGTGCCGCCCACGGTACGGCGTCCCACAGTGCGCTTGGCGTACTGCACCGGGACACGGCGCTGGGACTGCTCAACGAAGACCACCAGGGCCACAATCAGCAGGCCCACCAGCAGCACGCCGATGAAGGTCATGATGCCCTGCGCCTGGAAGATCGCGCCCATCGACGATGGGAAGCCCGAAGCGATGGAGATGAAGATCAAAATGGACATGCCGTTGCCGATGCCGCGTTCGGTGATCAGCTCGCCCATCCACATGATCAGGCCGGTGCCTGCCGTCAGGGTGATAATCATCAGCAAGATGACGATCAGCGAGTCATCCGGGATCAGCGGAAGGGTGCAGCTTGGGAACAGGCTGCCGGTACGCGCCAGGGTGACCAAGGTGGTTCCCTGCAGCAGTGCCAGGGCGATGGTCAGGTAACGCGTGTACTGCGTCATCTTGGCCTGGCCGGCTTGGCCTTCCTTGTGCAGTGCCTCGAAGTGCGGGATCACCACACGCAACAACTGGACAATAATTGCCGCAGTAATATACGGCATGATTCCCATTGCGAAAACCGATACCTGCAACAGGGCTCCGCCGCTGAACAGGTTCACGAATGAATAAAGTCCACCGGTGGTTTCACCCATTGCCAGACACTGCTGAACGTTGCTGTAATCAATGCCCGGTGCGGGAATGAATACGCCGACACGATAGATCGCAATGATCCCAAGCGTGAACAGCAACTTGTTACGCAGATCAGGCGTCCGAAAAACTCGGGCTATGGCGCTGAACAAGCGTCCTCCTGAAGTAAGTGCTTGAGTCTGGGGAAGAGATTCTTCCCAGATCTAACGATTCTAGCGGTCAGTTAGGCAATCCTGCCAAATGCGCCACACGAAAAGCTCAGGAATGTTTGCAGAATTGGAACTAAACCGACTAATCAGCCAAGCAATTATTAGAAATCTTAGAATGTTTCGCCGAGAGGAAAAGAAAGTCCCGGTTCGCGTTGATTGCTCAACCCGAACCGGGACTATTCAAAGGCTTGACCCTGGATTAGAGGGTGTTTGCCGAGCCGCCAGCAGCAGCAATCTTCTCGGCTGCGGAAGTCGAGAAGGCGTCAACCTTCACGTCAACCTTGACCGTGATGTCGCCGGTGCCCAGGACCTTGACAGGCTGGTTCTTGCGAACGGCGCCCTTGGCAACCAGTGCCTCGACGGTGACTTCGCCACCTTCTGGGAACAGCTCCGAGATCTTGTCCAGGTTTACAACCTGGAACTCGACGCGGAATGGGTTCTTGAAGCCGCGCAGCTTTGGCAGACGCATGTGCAGCGGAAGCTGACCACCTGCGAAGCCTGCCTTCACCTGGTAACGAGCCTTGGTACCCTTGGTACCGCGACCTGCGGTCTTGCCCTTCGAGCCTTCACCGCGACCCACGCGGGTCTTAGCGGTCTTGGCACCCTCAGCTGGGCGCAGGTGGTGAACCTTAAGTGCTTTTTCTTCAGCCATCTCTACTTCGCCTCCTCGACCTTCAGCAGGTGTGGGACCTTGTTGACCATGCCAACAGTCACAGGATCGGCGGTGCGGACAACGGTGTGACCGATGCGCTTCAGACCCAGCGAGCGAACAACGTCGCGCTGGCCCTGGTTACCACCAATGATGGACTTGACCTGGGTGATTGCCAGCTTGGCGTCGCTTGGAACAATGTTCTTAGCCATTGATTAAGCACCTGCCTTCTGGGACTGGATGTGACGCAGCATTGCTGCTGGTGCAACCTCGTCCAGCGGAAGACCGCGGCGAGCAGCAACAGCCTGAGGCTCTTCCAGAGCCTTCAGTGCAGCAATGGTGCCCTGAACGATGTTGATCTGGTTCTGCGAACCCATCGACTTCGACAGGATGTCGTGGATGCCTGCGCACTCCAACACGGCGCGCACTGGACCGCCGGCGATAACACCGGTACCAGGAGCTGCTGGGCGGAGCAAGACGACGCCAGCGGCGGCCTCACCCTTGACCAGGTGTGGAATGGTGGTGCCAACGCGTGGAACGCGGAAGAAGGACTTCTTAGCCTCTTCAACGCCCTTGGCGATAGCAGCAGGAACTTCCTTGGCCTTACCGTAGCCAACGCCAACCAGACCGTTGCCGTCGCCAACGACCACAAGTGCGGTGAAGCTGAAGCGACGACCACCCTTGACGACCTTGGAGACGCGGTTGATAGCTACAACGCGCTCAAGGAACTTGTCCTTGTCTTCGTTGCGGTTATCCTTCTGGTCGCGACCACGACCGCGGCCTTCGCCACGTCCACGGCCTTCACCACGACCGCGGCCTTCGCCGCGACGGGATCCTGCGTTCTCGGTAGCGGGAGCCGATGCAGTCTCGACTGCTTCAGTAGCTTCAGACACCTGAGTTTCCTTCTTGTTAGTTGCTTCGCTCACAGTGCCAGCCCACCTTCACGTGCGCCTTCAGCAACAGCAGCCACGCGACCGTGGTACTTGTTGCCACCGCGGTCGAAGACAACTGCTTCGATGCCAGCAGCCTTGGCGCGCTCTGCAACGAGCTCGCCAATACGCTTGGACTTTGCGGTCTTGTCGGCATCGCTTGCGCGAAGATCTGCTTCCATGGTCGATGCGCTGGCCAGGGTGATGCCCTGCGAGTCGTCTACGATCTGTACGAAGATGTGACGAGCCGAGCGGTTGACAACCAGGCGTGGACGAACGGAGGTACCAACGATGTGCTTGCGCAAACGCTGGTGACGACGACCGCGCTGAGCGGACTTGCTCTTGCCCTTGATTCCGATAGCCATGATTACTTACCAGCCTTTCCGACCTTGCGGCGGATGATCTCGCCAGCGTAGCGAATGCCCTTGCCCTTGTAAGGCTCGGTCTTACGCAGCTTGCGGATGTTAGCGGCAACCTCACCGACGTGCTGCTTGTCGATACCAGCAACGGTGATCTTGTTGTTGCCCTCGACCGAGAAGGTGATGCCGTCAACGGCAGCAACCTTCACTGGGTGCGAGTAGCCCAGAGCAAGCTCCAGGTCGGCACCCTTAGCCTGTACGCGGTAACCGGTACCGTGGATTTCGAGCTTCTTCTCGTAGCCCTCGGTCACACCAACGATCATGTTGTTGATCAGGGTGCGGGTCAGACCGTGCAGCGAACGAGACTCGCGGGAGTCGTTCGGGCGGCTGACGGTAACAGTGTTCTCGTCCTTGGCAACGGTGATGGGAGCCTTGACGGTGATCGAAAGTTCACCCTTGGGACCCTTGACGGCGACCAGCTGGCCGTCGACATTCAACTCAACGTTGGCAGGTACGGAAATCGGAAGACGTCCAATACGTGACATTGTATGTTTCCCCTTTCCCGTTACCAGACGTAGGCGAGGACTTCCCCACCCACGCCCTTCTTTGCAGCCTGACGGTCGGTAAGCAGACCGGAGGAGGTGGACAGGATAGCGATGCCAAGGCCACCGAGCACGTGAGGCAAGTTGGTGGACTTTGCGTAAACGCGAAGACCTGGCTTGGAGATACGGCGTACGCCAGCGATCGAACGCTCACGCGATGGGCCGTACTTCAAAGTGATAGTCAGAGTCTTGCCGACTTCTGCTGCAACTTCCTCGAACGAGGCGATGTAGCCCTGTTCCTTAAGGATGTTGGCAATGCGCACTTTCAGCTTGCTCGACGGCATCGACACAGTGTCGTGGTAAGCCGAGTTGGCGTTGCGCAGACGAGTCAGCATATCTGCGACTGGATCTGTCATAGACATGTGGGCTTCAGCCCTTCCTCGTTACGGTTTCCTTAGCGGACCTGTAACGTAGTGAGATTAGTTGTTGGTCTTGAATGGGAAGCCCAGAGCCTTGAGCAAGGCGCGGCCTTCTTCATCAGTCTTGGCAGTGGTAACGACGGTGATGTCCATACCACGTACGCGGTCAACCTTGTCCACATCGATTTCATGGAACATCGACTGTTCGGTCAGACCGAAAGTGTAGTTGCCATTGCCATCGAACTGGCGGTCGCTCAGGCCGCGGAAGTCGCGGATACGAGGCAGTGCCAGGGTGATCAGGCGGTCGACGAATTCCCACATGCGATCGTTACGCAGGGTGGTGTGGGTACCGATTGGCATGCCTTCACGCAGCTTGAACTGAGCGATCGACTTGCGGGCCTTGGTAACCACTGGCTTCTGACCGGTAATTGCGGTCAGGTCGCGTACGGCGCCTTCAATGAGCTTCGAGTCCTTGGCTGCTTCGCCAACACCCATGTTCACGACAACCTTGGTCAGGGATGGTACCTGCATTGGGTTGGCGTAGTTGAACTGCTCCTGCAGGGCAGGGCGGATGTCTGCTGCGTACTTAGCCTTCAGACGTGGCTGGATCTTGGTGGCTGCTTCAGTCATTACAGATCCTTTCCGGAAGCCTTGGCGTAACGGACGCGTACAGTCTTGGACACGCCGTTCTTTTCAACGGTTTCCTCGCGGAAGCCGACGCGGGTTGGCTTCTTGGTCTCTGGGTCAACCACTGCAACGTTGGAAACGTGCACTGGAGCCTCGACAACCTCGATGCCGCCGGTGGCCGAACCGGATTCGGTCTGACCTGCCTTGGTGTGCTTGGTGACGCGGTTGACGCCTTCGACCAGCACGCGGTTGGACTCGGTGATGACCTTCAGGACCTTGCCCTGCAGGCCACGATCCTTGCCAGCGATGACCTGGACCAGGTCACCCTTCTTGATCTTTGCGCCCATGGTTACAGCACCTCCGGAGCCAGGGAAACGATCTTCATGAACTTCTTGTCACGAAGCTCGCGGCCCACTGGGCCGAAAATACGAGTGCCACGAGGATCGGCAGCGTCACCCTTGAGGATCACTGCAGCGTTCTCGTCGAACTTGATGTAGGAACCGTCTGCACGACGGATTTCCTTCTTGGTGCGAACGACGACTGCCTTGACGACATCGCCCTTCTTCACGTTGCCGCCAGGAATTGCATCCTTGACGGTAGCGACAATGGTGTCGCCAATGCTTGCGTAGCGACGCTTCGAGCCGCCAAGAACACGAATGGCAAGGATTTCCTTGGCACCGGTGTTATCGGCAACCTTCAGTCGCGACTCCTGCTGAATCACTTCTTACTCCTGTCGTCTCGCTGGTTCTCATGAATGAGCCTTGCGGAACGGATATGGTCTCCACGATACGTATCGCTTACCCCCACTGGCGCGGGCGCACCGAATGCTGATCCCAATTGCCGGCAGGGCCGAGGCGTAAAATATCGAGGCTGCGCTTGCGCGGCCAAACGGATTTGGACCGCACTGCATTATGCCGAAGGTGGATAGTCCTCGAACATCATGCGCACAGATTCTTAAGTCTAGCCTAGAGTGGCGCGAATCCGAAATGGTGTGGTAAGAGAGAGGCGAGCGTCGTTGGTCACACTCGTATCGCTAAAGAATCCCAGAATTATGGGGAATTTCGTTTTTTGCACCGCTCGCTCAGACTAGCTTTTCTCGCCAAAAGCACAGTGAGAGTCCCCCATGAGCAATTCGATTACATCCTTATTCGATATAAATCGACAACTCAAAAAATTTCTTGATCGATTTCCATGCCCGACGCTGCAGGAAGGCCGGTCGTATTTCCCGAGCCCAATCGACTCAGCTGAATTAAGAGACTAAGCAAGACAACCGACACTCATGGAATCGCTTCATGGCATCACATCTATCCACTTTACGGCTTTACTGTTCAACGAAAGCTTCGACCCGATCCGCGCTCCCACAAACTTGTTTAGGAGCCGTGGGTCGGCGGCTGCCTGGATTGGGAAAATAACCTTTCCCGTTTCGTCGTCCAGCCAGGAATTTGAAGATAGAGCATCCAAGTTCCAGATTCCAAGAACTACTCGCGACCCACTGACTACTCCCACCAGATATCGGGGAATTGAGTGTTCGGGCAATGTAACTCGGTCCTGATACGTAAGCAGCTTACTGATAGTTCGTGTTCCGGATTGAGAAGACGAACCCTTGTGCCAGAACTTTTCTAACCGATCCTGCAGTACGTTGTGATCCAGTCCTGGCTTGAGTCCCCCGCGAATGTTGCCTGGCTGTTCAAAAACTTGGTCGTTTATTTGCACGTAAATGAAAGATCCCTTGAGCTCCTCATAGAGGTCTCCAAGTTCAACCATGCCACCCGATGCCGGAAGCCTATACGAGGGCTGCAATCCCATCTCGCCCAGATATTGGAAATACGGGCTCTGCAAGGTGACAGATTCATTCGTGGCAACTGTCTGCAGCAACGATTCGATGCCCTCAACAACTGATTCGATATTCTCAGGGTGCAAGGATGGAGTCACCCACCAGCGCTTTCTTTGAGTGTCAGTCGACGGATCATGGACTGGCGCGAGGTCGGTTACCTCGACGACTTGGTTATGGCCGTTGCTGTATTCCCAAAGGACATATACACCGTTTTTCACCGGTAAGTTCTCTTCGGGATAGAACGATCGAGGCCGAAAAATTTGAGCTCCCAGCGATCCGTTCAAGGAATTAAACCTGTGATCGTGGGAAATAATGTCGATCGCAAGAGACTCAAAAATGTTGAGATCTTCTGCCGATGCTCTTGCCAGGCTTTGAAAACTAATCGTCCACGAACTTGTATGTGCAAGACGCTGTTGGAGCCTTCCGTTATGGCTCTTGAAGTGCTTAAGCGCTCTTCCTGGGGTGACCGATTGGCCGATATAAACGTTATCTGGCTCTGTCTCGGTCGCGTCGATTGAAACACAGTAGATGTGGTCTACCCGCTCTGGGAATACTGAAGTTTTTTCGGACAATTCAAGGCTCTGGTCAGTCACAGTGCTAAGGCTACCCTTTTGTTTTCGACTAAGTGTTGGCTTGGAATAATTTGCACCAACCCGTATCTGGTCAGTGCCCTCCATGCGGCCCTCATGCAGAGCATGTTTACCTTCAATGTAGCTCCACTGGTTTTAAATTCAGAAATGCCCCGAACTCTTCTTGCGAAGTGTTCGGGGCATTCTTCAATCACGAGATCCGTGAAATCGCGGAGAAGCTTACTTAGCCTTCTCTACGATCTCAACGAGACGCCAGCGCTTGTCAGCGGACAGCGGGCGGGTCTCAGCGATGACAACCAAGTCGCCGATGCCGGCTTCGTTGTTCTCGTCGTGAGCCTTTACGTTCTTGTTGCGACGCATAACCTTGCCGTAGAGGGCGTGCTTCACACGGTCCTCAACGTCTACGACGATGGTCTTCTGCATCTTGTCGGATACCACGTAACCACGGAGGGTCTTGCGGTCGTTACGCTCGGTAGCGTTATCCACACCGTTCTCCTTCTCGCTCATTACTTGGAATCCTTCTTGGTTTCTTCAACCGGAACAACGACATCCTCACGAATGCCCAGCTCGCGCTCGCGCAGCACAGTGTAGATGCGGGCGATATCGCGCTTGATTGCCTTCAGGTTCCCGTGGGATTCCAGCTGGCCGGTAGCCGACTGGAAACGCAGGTTGAACAGTTCTGCCTTGGCCTTCTTCAATTCCTCGTTCAAACGAGCGGTATCGAAGCCGTCCAGGGACTCAATGCTAAGGTCCTTCGAACCGATAGACATCCCTATTCACCACCTTCACGACGCACGATGCGTGCCTTCATTGGCAGCTTGTGGATTGCAAGACGCAATGCCTCTTTAGCTACCTCTTCACTGACGCCACCGAGTTCAAACATGACTCGTCCTGGCTTGACGTTGGCGACCCACCACTCCGGCGAACCCTTACCGGAACCCATGCGGGTTTCGGCAGGCTTCTTGGTCAGCGGACGGTCTGGGTAGATGTTGATCCAGACCTTACCGCCACGCTTGATGTAACGGGTCATGGCGATACGAGCGGCTTCGATCTGACGGTTAGTCACGTAAGCCGGGGTCAACGCCTGGATACCGAACTCACCGAATGCTACGGTGGTGCCGCCCTTAGCAGCGCCCGAACGCTTCGGGTGGTGCTGCTTGCGGAACTTCACACGACGTGGGATAAGCATTTAAGCCTGTCCTCCTTCCGCAGCCGGAGCTGCAGCGCCCTTGCGATCGTTGCGACGACGGCGTTCGCCGCCACGTGGACGGTCGTTGCCGCCACGGCCGCCACGAGCTGGAGCAGCAGCCTGCTGTGCAGCTAGTTCCTTGGCGGTAACGTCACCCTTGTAGATCCAGACCTTCACGCCGATGCGGCCGAAGGTGGTCTTGGCTTCGAACTTGCCGAAGTCGATGTTCGCGCGCAGGGTGTGCAGCGGCACACGGCCTTCGCGGTAGAACTCCTTGCGGGACATTTCTGCGCCGCCAAGTCGACCGGAGCACTGAACGCGGATGCCCTTGGCACCAGCGCGCATTGCCGACTGCATTGCCTTCTTCATCGCACGGCGGAAAGCCACGCGGGAAGCAAGCTGCTCGGCGATGCCCTGGGCGACCAGCATGGCCTCCATGTCAGGGTTCTTGACCTCGAGGATGTTCAGCTGAACCTGCTTCTTGGTGAGCTTTTCCAGCTCGCCGCGAATGCGGTCAGCTTCTGCGCCGCGACGACCAATGACGATACCTGGACGTGCAGTGTGGATATCCACACGTACGCGGTCACGGGTACGCTCGATCTCGACGCGGGCGATGCCAGCGCGGTCCATGCCGTTAGACAGCAGGGCGCGGATCTGGACATCTTCCTTCACGTAGTCAGCGTAGCGCTGGCCTGGCTTGCTGGAATCAGCGAACCAGTGGGAAACGTGATCGGTGGTGATGCCGAGACGGAAACCGTTCGGGTTAATCTTCTGTCCCATTTAGTTCTCCCCACCCTTCTGCGTGGTTGAAACAACCACAGTCACGTGGCTGGTGCGCTTCTTGATCTGGAATGCGCGACCCTGTGCACGCGGCTGGAACCGCTTCATGGTCGGACCTTCGTCAACAAACGCTTCGCTGATAAACAGCTCGTCCTCATTGAATGCTTCACCTGCGCGGTCCGCGGCGGCACGGGCGTTAGCCACTGCCGATGCGACAACCTTGTATACCGGCTCCGAAGCTGCCTGTGGGGCAAACTTCAAGATGGCCAGTGCCTCGTTGGTCTGCAGACCACGAACAAGGTTGACGACGCGCCGGGCCTTCATAGGCGTTACGCGGATGTGACGCGCAATTGCCTTGGCTTCCATTGCTATCCTTCTCTCGTCTATCGAAGAAGTGCTAAGCGATACTAGTACCCTCGCGGGGCCTAGCGGCGCTTGCCCTTCTTGTCGTCCTTCACGTGGCCACGGAACGTACGGGTTGGGGCAAACTCTCCGAGCTTGTGTCCAACCATCGATTCGGTGACGAACACTGGGATGTGCTTGCGACCGTCGTGTACGGCGATGGTGTGTCCCAGCATGTCCGGGATGATCATCGAACGGCGGGACCACGTCTTGATGACGTTCTTGGTGCCCTTTTCGTTTTCAGCAACGACCTTCAGGAACAGGTGCTGATCGACGAAGGGGCCTTTCTTCAGGCTGCGTGGCATGTTTCCAGGCTCCTATCGCTTGTTCTTGCCGGTCTTGCGGCGACGCACAATGAGCTTGTCGCTTTCCTTGTTTGGACGACGGGTGCGTCCCTCACGCTTACCGTTAGGGTTGACCGGGTGACGACCACCGGAGGTCTTGCCTTCACCGCCACCATGTGGGTGGTCAACTGGGTTCATGACAACACCGCGAACGGTTGGGCGTACGCCCTTCCAGCGCATGCGGCCGGCCTTGCCCCAGTTGATGTTGATCTGCTCAGCGTTGCCAACTTCGCCGATGGTTGCGCGGCAGCGCACATCAACGTTGCGGATTTCGCCCGAAGGCAAACGCAGCTGAGCGTAGCGGCCCTCGCGGGCTACCAGCTGGATCGATGCACCAGCGGAACGAGCCATCTTGGCGCCGCCGCCTGGGCGGAGCTCAACAGCGTGGATCACGGTACCAACCGGGATGTTACGCAGTGGCAGGTTGTTGCCTGGCTTGATGTCGGCGTTTGCGCCGGCCTCAATAGCGTCGCCCTGCTTCAGGTTGTTCGGTGCGATGATGTAACGCTTGGTGCCGTCCACGTAGTGGAGCAGCGCAATGCGTGCGGTACGGTTCGGGTCGTACTCGATGTGAGCGACCTTTGCCGGAACGCCGTCCTTGTCGTGACGACGGAAGTCGATCACGCGGTAGGCGCGCTTGTGTCCGCCACCCTTGTGACGGGTGGTGATCTTACCGGAGTTGTTACGGCCGCCTGACTTGGTCAGTGGACGAACCAACGACTTTTCCGGAGTCGATCGGGTGATTTCTGCGAAGTCGGCTACCGACGAGCCGCGAAGGCCCGGGGTAGTCGGCTTGTACTTACGAATTCCCATTATTTATATTCCTCGTTAAAGTGGTCTCCGCTTAGGAAAGCGGACCGCCGAAGATGTCAATCGAGCCGTCCTTCAAGGTGACGATGGCGCGCTTGGTGTTCTTGCGCGCACCCCACCCGAAGCGGGTGCGCTTGCGCTTGCCAGCTCGGTTGATGGTGTTAACGGAGTCAACCTTGACGTTGAAGATGGCTTCAACGGCGTACTTGATTTCCGACTTGTTGGAGCCTGGTGCTACCTCGAAGGTGTACTGACCTTCGTCGATCAGACCGTAGCTCTTTTCCGAAACGACAGGTGCGATGACCACGTCGTGTGGAGCCTTTGAGAACGCGCTCACTTGGCTTCCTCCTTCTGGACCAGGGCATCGAAGGCAGCCTTGGTGAAGACTACGTCATCCGAAACCAGAACATCGTAGGTGTTCAGCTGGTCGACGTACAGAACGTGCACATTGACGAGGTTGCGAACCGAGAGGGCTGCAACATCGTTGGCGCGATCGATGACGACAAGCAGGTTCTTGCGCTCGGTGAGCGAACGCAAGGTAGCCAGAGCTTCCTTGGTCGAAGGCGTTTCGCCAGCAACCAGGTTCTCAATCACGTGGACGCGATCGAAGCGTGCGCGATCAGACAGGGCGCCGCGCAGTGCAGCAGCCTTCATCTTCTTCGGGGTACGCTGCGAGTAGTCACGTGGAGTTGGACCGTGGACAATGCCACCGCCGGTCATGTGCGGAGCACGGATCGAACCCTGGCGGGCGCGGCCGGTACCCTTCTGCTTGAACGGCTTGCGACCTGCACCCGAAACCTCGGAGCGGTCCTTGGTCTTGTGGGTACCCTGGCGGGCAGCAGCAAGCTGTGCGACGACAACCTGGTGCAGCAGCGGGACGTTGGTCTGTACGTCGAAGATCTCTGCAGGCAGTTCGACGTTAAGTGCCTTAGTCATTTACTTATGCTCCCTTCACGGCGTTGCGTACGAGAACGACGCGGCCGCGGGCACCTGGAACGGCACCCTTGATCAGCAGGAGGTTCTTCTCAACGTCGATAGCGTGAATGGTCAGGTTCTGAGTGGTAACACGCTCAGCACCCATGCGACCGGCCATCTTCTGTCCGCGGAATACGCGACCTGGGGTCGATGCGCCGCCGATGGAACCTGGCTTACGGTGGTTCTTGTGAGCACCGTGCGATGCGCCAACACCGGAGAAGTTGTGGCGCTTCATAACGCCGGCGAAGCCCTTACCCTTCGAGGTGCCTACGACGTCGACCTTCTGGCCGGCTTCGAAGACCTCTACGGAGAGCTCCTGGCCTGCGGTGTACTCGGCAGCGTCTGCGGTGCGCAGTTCTACCAGGTGGCGACGTGGGGTAACGCCAGCAGCCTCGAAGTGGCCAGCCATTGGCTTGGTGACCTTGCGAGGATCGATCTGGCCGTAGCCGATCTGAACTGCGGTGTAGCCATCGCGCTCTTCAGTGATGAGCTTGGTGACAACGTTGCTGTCAGCCTGCACGACGGTGACAGGGATCAGGTTGTTGTTCGAATCCCAAACCTGGGTCATGCCGAGCTTCGTGCCCAACAGGCCCTTGAAATTACGGGTTGCGGTCATAGTTTTCTCGCCACCTCCCCTTAAAGCTTGATTTCGATGTTGACATCCGCTGGCAGGTCGAGACGCATCAGCGAATCAACAGCCTTCGGGGTCGGATCAACAATGTCGATCAGACGCTTGTGCGTGCGCATTTCGAAGTGCTCACGGCTGTCCTTGTACTTGTGTGGCGAACGGATAACGCAGTACACGTTCTTCTCCGTTGGCAGCGGCACTGGGCCGACTACGGTTGCGCCTGCGCGCGTGACCGTCTCAACGATCTTCCGGGCCGAAACGTCAATGACCTCGTGGTCATACGACTTCAGCCGGATGCGGATTTTCTGTCCCGCCATGGCGTCATGCCTCTTTCTGTTAGCACTATCTAAAGTTTCTGTGCCTGTATACGGGTCCTTCCGGACCGGCACGCCTTGCTCTGCGGCTGAATCCGGATCAGATCCGGGTTCCTCACCCGCAGGAGGCTCCGACCCCCGCGCTCGGGCGTGTCGTGAAAATTTCAGTCACAAAACACCCACAAAGTTTTCACCTTATCGAGGGGCCTTATAGTTTGAAGCAGTTGTATCGATCCCGAACCCCAGGCATTATCCTGCGTGAGAGTCGATCCCGGTCGTTCAAACCAGATCCGGTTACCCCATAAATGGGGATCGGGTTGCACTGAAGCAACTTATCTAGTCTGACAGGTCGGCCACGATCGCGCAAATCTTTTATGCCTATCCGTGCCCGTGATCTTGACCTCACGACGACTCTGGCCCATCCTGTCCGGTCCGCTCCGGCCCCGCAGGCAGCGGTGGATCTGCCAGGCTTCCTTGCTTCGCCGGCACGGATTCCTGCTTGTCAACTTTCACCAGCTTGAAGACCGCGGCGGCAATCAGCCCCAGGCCGATGATCACCAGCCAGAGGAACGCCAGGTCGCGCAGGAACCACAAGACTGCCAGGGTGATGGCTGCCGCACCCCACCAGATGAACAGCCGCTCCCCCAGTTTCAACCCCCACGCCACCAGTGCGCCGAAGAAGACCAGGCCGATCACCTGGGCTGCACCATTGGATTCGACCAGCGCCGTAAGCAAAGCCAGGCTGCCGGCAGCCGATGCAGCCAGCAGGTAGATCTTCTGCAATCGCGCATCGGCTCTGGCATTGCGCCACACCACCAGCACTACTGCAACAACGCAGGCATAGGCTGCCACGCTGCTGGCCCGCGGCGCGCCGGCGATCTGCGCATAACTGCTGAACGCCAGCAGGGCCCCGAGGAGAATGAAGCCGTCCACCGCGAAAGGCACCAGCGCCTGGGGAAGCTCGTAGAGCCGCACCAGCACCGCAACGCCGAAGATGAGCAGCGCGCCGCCGACCACCTGCCAGGTTGCGCCAGCATCGAGGTGGCCGATCCCACCTGCCAGCAGCAACGCGAGGAGCATGCCGGCAAAATACAATCGCGAAGCAGCACCGGGCGGATCCGCATGGAGGTAGCCGAAATGAGGATATCCCGGTACTGGTTCCGTCATTCGCCCATGGAAGATGGCAAGCAGATACAGCGCCATGCCGGCGCCTGCCAGCGCCCATGCGGCATCCATCGCTTCCATCGCAAGGGCCCCGCCAGCTTGCCGCACTTCGAAGACCGCACGCAGGATTGCCACAACCAGCATGATGCTCGATCCGGAGGCATACCAGGCACTCGTGCGCGTGTGCACCATGAGGATGAACGCGCAAGCCATCAACAAGTGCGCAGCAACTGCCCACCAAGAACCTGCCTGCCATGCGCCGGCCCATACCGCGGGAAGGAAGATGGCCAGCGCCACTGCCAGCGAATACTGCTTCTTGGCGCGCAAACGCCATTCAAGGATGAGGGCGCCGAGGCCCAGCGCCAGCAGCATGGCGCAAGCAGCTTGCGAACTCCACCAGCTGGTGCGGACCCACCCGGTCGCGTCAGGCATCGCCAGCGCCGGAATGCTGATCAGCAGGATCAGCGACAGAGTCGGGGCCACCAGATAGAGCTGTCGCTTGACTACCGCTAGGCCGGTCTCAGCTTTGAATGCAGCCAGTCCGTGCAGTCCGAAGAACAAGCAGGCAAGAAGAACCGCTCCCCGATCAAAGCCGCCGGCGAACGGCCCGTAAGCCAACGTTGCTGCTGGAATGCCCGCCAGTAGCCCAACTGCCATCCACCGCAATTCGCTACGCAGCGCATTGCCTCTGCGGATGCCGGCCAGCAAGCGGACCAATTGCGGGATGGCCACCGAAACCAGCAGCAGGCAGAACCTGCCGTGGATGTCGAATTCCATGCTGTAGGCAACCCACCACACCATGGAGCTGAAGAACACTTGGGCCAACGCGGCGTAGATGACCTTCCACTGCTGATTGATGCTACGGCGCAGGCACCAGATGAAATAACCCAAGGAAGCTGCCCCGACGAAGATCGCCAGCGGCCAGAAATCCCTACCGAAGCTGAGCGCATAGAGCCCCAGCAGCAAGCCGGCGGCCCCCAGGCTGATCGGCTGTCCCAGCCCGGGTCGTTGGGAAGGAAGATCGCGAAGCCGCCACGCCGAGGCAATGACCAGGCCCACTGCAATCACCAGGCCGACGATAAACCAGACCAGCGAGCTGAGCCCGAGGAACGCCACAAAACTTGCACCGTAGCCATCTTCGCCCATGGATGACAGCACCCTCAGGCCGAGCAGAAGTACCACGCCGAGCAGCGCCGAAGCACCCACGCGGCCCAGCCGGTGCGCCTGCGCCAATCCTCGTTCCAGCAAGGATCGGCTCGCCAGATTCGCCACCCACACGATGAACATCACCAGGAGCACCGCAATCAACGAGGCGGTGCCATTCGCAGATCCGTCGCCCTCGGTCGCGAGCTCCTGGAGCGCCACGCCGAGCACTCCTGCGCCAACCAGCGCCAGTACCCAGCGCACGTGGCTGGTGATTTCCCTAAGCAGGCCGCGAGTGCGGCGATGCGCCAGCGAAAGAGCGAGCAGCGCCAGCACGAAGGCCGGCAGCGGACGCCAGGTGTAAATCTGCAGATCCACCAGCGTCACGAGCGCAAGAACCGCAATGGCTCCAATTTCCAGCTTGGCTCCGCGCAGCAGGCCCGTCACTGCCAACGCCATGAAGATGGGGACCGCGATGCAGCTGAGCATGAAGGTCTCGAAGCCCTCTGCGGCAAAGTACGCGAAAGCGACCGAGGCAATCCCGGCGCTCCACAGCACCGCGCGTTCAATTTGCAAGTGCTTGAGTGCCAATCCCAATCTCTGCCGGTATCCGGTCGCCCAGCGCAGGACTGCCACGGCCTGGAGTCCAAAGGCGTAGGCAAGCACCAGCCAGGTGCTCGTTGCGGTCATGCCGAGATAGTTGCAGCCAGAGACGAGAACCCCCATGAACGCGGCGCGGGCAGCATACGTGCGAAGCAAACGCAGGTTGGCGAGCAGCCTGACACTGAGCAGCAATTGGGCGGTGAGCAAGGCGAAGATCCAGAACAGATCCCGGCTGGTGAGCATCTCGGCAAGGATCGCCGCCAGGACGAAGACGAACGCAGGCAGCAGCTGCGCGGTGCCGAGCAGCGCTTGGAAGAAGATCGAGGCGCGGATCCTTTCGCTGCGTGAGGCGAGAAGCATCAGCACGATCGAGAGCACCAGCAGGATCAGCATGTAGTAGAGGACTCCGCGCTGCATCGTGGCCGCGCCCGCCATGGCGGTGCTGACCAGAATCAGCACGGCAACCCAGGCCAAGACACGGGACTTGAGCGCCAGCGTCGCATAGCCTACTGCTACCGTGCCGATGGCCGAGAATACCAGCCAGGTCGCTGGCCCGGAGATCTCCAGCGTGCTGTACGTGGCGATGGCGCACAACGGCAGCAAGGCCAAACCGGTGCCGGCAAAGGCGGCACCCGCTGGCCGCAAGGAAGCCTTCACTGCATAGGTGATCAGGCCGCCGCCATAGAACGCAGCCGAGATCAGGAAGATGGCAATGAGCTTGGAGAGCGGCGGCAACGCGAAGCTCAGGAATAGCGCGCCGGCAGCAACGATCATTAGAGCCGCGACGTAGAGCGTGATATTGATATTGCGCAATTCGCGCTCGCGCTTGGTCAGGACCTTCATCGGCTTTGCCGGCACCGTAGACCCGGTCGCCGCCGCGGGGGCAGGGGCGCCGTAGGCGGAAGCTGCATTAGCAGGAACTTGCTGGAGGTACGGCTGGTTGCCACGAACTGCCTCGGCCCCTGAAGCGACCGGCGCGGTGTTACTGACGGCTGCCAGTTGCGGCTGCGCGGGTTGCGCATTATCCGGCGGTACCGGGCCCCCCAGGGCTTCGTCGACGGCTGGCTCCGCGGGAGCCTTCCCACCGGATTGTTCCAAGTATCTGACGGCCTCGTCGTAGCCTCTCTGCCAGGCTTCGCCCAGAGCATCCAGCTGTTGCTGGCTGTGCGAAGCAGCTCGTTTTCCCTGGTGTCGGCCAAGGCCGAAGGCCAGCAGGATCAACATGATAGATACGATGACCCAGCCGATCATTGAAGCCACTCCCCCAGTTAATGAATTGGTACGCTCTTCAATTAGACCACCTTCTAGATATATTCACTAGCTGACGCTCGCAATTAAGCAAAAAATCCCCCAGCACATAAGTGCTGGGGGATCTTCTCAGTCCGCTAAGGAACTACACCGTCAAGTAATGACTACTTGGTGATGGAGGTAACCTTGCCCGAACCAACGGTGCGGCCGCCTTCGCGAATTGCGAAGCCGAGGCCCTCTTCCATAGCGATTGGCTGGATCAGCTCAACCGACATTTCGGTGTTGTCGCCTGGCATAACCATTTCGGTGCCCTCTGGGAGGGTGATAACGCCGGTAACGTCGGTGGTGCGGAAGTAGAACTGCGGACGGTAGTTCGAGTAGAACGGGTTATGACGTCCGCCTTCGTCCTTCGACAGGATGTAGACGTTAGCTTCGAAGTTGGTGTGCGGGGTGATCGAGCCTGGGGCTACGACAACCTGGCCACGCTCAACATCGTCGCGCTTCAGACCGCGAAGCAGCAGACCACAGTTCTCGCCTGCCCATGCTTCGTCGAGCTGCTTGTGGAACATCTCGATACCGGTAACGGTGGTCTTCTGGATTGGGCGGATGCCGACAATCTCAACTTCCGAGTTGATTGCCAGGGTGCCACGCTCGGCGCGACCGGTAACAACGGTACCGCGGCCGGTGATGGTGAAGACATCTTCAATTGGCATCAGGAATGGCTTGTCGCGGTCGCGAACTGGATCCGGGATGAAGCTGTCAACAGCGTCCATCAGTTCCTCAACAGCTGCAACCCACTTTGGATCGCCTTCCAGAGCCTTCAGGCCCGAAACTTGGATCACTGGAGCGTCGTCGCCATCGAAGCCCTGCGAGGACAGAAGTTCGCGAACTTCCATCTCCACGAGCTCGAGCAGCTCTTCGTCCTCAACCATGTCCGACTTGTTCAGTGCGACCATCAGGGTTGGAACACCAACCTGGCGGGCCAGCAGAACGTGCTCGCGGGTCTGAGCCATTGGGCCATCGGTGGCGGCAACAACGAGGATTGCGCCGTCCATCTGAGCAGCACCGGTGATCATGTTCTTGACATAGTCAGCGTGGCCTGGAGCGTCAACGTGTGCGTAGTGACGCTTCTCGGTCTGGTACTCGATGTGCGAGATATTGATGGTAATACCGCGCTGGCGCTCTTCTGGAGCCGAGTCGATGTTAGCGAAGTCGCGCTTTTCGTTCAGGTCTGGGTACTTGTCAGCCAGAACCTTGGAGATAGCTGCGGTCAGAGTGGTCTTACCGTGGTCAACGTGACCGATGGTACCAATGTTGACGTGCGGCTTGTTGCGCTCGAACTTTGCCTTTGCCACAAGTTCCTCCTAGAAACATTTACAGAAGACATTCTTCGTCTGCGCGGTTCGCAAACGAACTAGAAATAGTCTACTGGGGGCTTGGATAATTTAGGAAATTCCGGTCCTCTGCGGGCCCTGCATTGTGATGCAAATCCCTCGTTGGCCGTTTGCGGTGCCGGCTCCGTTTCCCAACGGAACCGGCCCGCGATCGGCCACTTCCCCGCAATGGGGGTCACGGCCAGGTTTTATTCCGAGACGATTACTCGCCGCGGGACTTCTGGATGATCTCGTCGGCTACTGCCTTCGGAACCTCAGAGTAGCTGTCGAAGGTCATCGAGTAAACTGCGCGACCCTGGGTCTTGGAACGCAGGTCACCAATGTAACCGAACATCTCGGACAGCGGCACGCCAGCGCGGATGACCTTGACGCCAGCAGCGTCGGACATCTCCTGGATGGAACCACGGCGGGAGTTGATATCACCGATAACGTCACCCATGTACTCTTCTGGGGTACGGACTTCAACGCTCATCAGCGGTTCAAGCAGAACAGGGTTAGCGCGGCGTGCGCCTTCCTTGAATACCTGGGAACCAGCGATCTTGAAGGCCATTTCCGAGGAGTCGACATCGTGGTAAGCACCATCGATGAGGGTAGCCTTGACGCCAACCAGCGGGTAGCCTGCAAGGATACCGTACTGCATTGCGTCCTGGATACCTGCGTCAACCGAAGGAATGTATTCGCGAGGAACACGACCACCGGTCACAGCGTTCTTGAACTCGTAGGTTACGCCGTCGACAACTTCCAGAGGCTCGAACGATACCTGGACCTTTGCGAACTGGCCCGAACCACCGGTCTGCTTCTTGTGGGTGAAGTCAACCTTCTCCACAGCCTTCTTGATGGTTTCGCGGTATGCAACCTGCGGCTTGCCAACGTTGGCCTCAACGCGGAATTCGCGCTTCATGCGGTCAACGAGGATGTCCAGGTGAAGCTCGCCCATGCCGCCGATCTCGGTCTGGCCGGTGTCTTCGTTCAGGGACACGGTGAAGGTTGGGTCTTCTGCCGACAGCTTCTGGATAGCAGTCGACAGCTTCTCTTGGTCACCCTTGGTCTTTGGTTCGATGGCCACGAAGATCACTGGATCCGGGAAGGTCATCGACTCAAGAACGATTGGGTTCTGCGGATCGCACAGGGTGTCACCGGTGGTGGTGTCCTTCAGGCCAATCACAGCGTAGATGTGACCTGCGTGGATCTCGTCTACCGGCTGCTCCTTGTTGGAGTGCATCTGGAAGAGCTTGCCAACGCGTTCCTTCTTCTGCTTGGTGGAGTTCAGCAGCTGTGCGCCGGACTCTACCTTGCCGGAGTAAACGCGGATGAAGTTCAACTGGCCGAAGAATGGGTGAGCGGCAATCTTGAATGCCAGTGCCGAGAATGGTGCATCCTCGGAAGGCTCGCGAGTGAGCTCGATTTCTTCGTTCTTTGGATCGTGACCGACCATTGCGCCCACGTCGAGCGGGCTTGGCAGGAAGTCGACAACAGCGTCGAGCATTGGCTGCACGCCGCGGTTCTTGAACGCCGAACCACAGAATACCGGGTAAGCTTCCGAGTTCACGGTCAGCTTGCGGATGCCAGCCTTCAGTTCCTCGAGGGAGATCTCTTCGCCTTCGAGGTACTTCTCCATGAGCTCTTCGGATGCCTCAGCGACATCTTCAACCAGCTTGGCGCGGTACTCTTCAGCCTTTTCCTGCAGGTCTGCAGGGATTTCGCGGGTTTCGTAGGCGGCACCCAGGGAAACGTCGCCCTTGGCGTCGCCTTCCCAAACGAAAGCCTTCATGGTCAGCAGGTCGACAACACCGATGAAGTCCGACTCGGAGCCGATTGGCAGCTGCATGACCAGCGGCTTGGCACCCAGGCGCTTGATGATGGTGTCTACGGTGAAGTAGAAGTCAGCACCCAGCTTGTCCATCTTGTTGACGAAGCAGATACGTGGAACGTTGTACTTGTCGGCCTGGCGCCAAACGGTCTCGGACTGAGGCTCAACGCCTTCCTTGCCATCGAAGACGGCAACGGCGCCATCGAGCACGCGCAGCGAGCGCTCCACCTCAACGGTGAAGTCAACGTGGCCCGGGGTATCGATGATGTTGATCTGGTTCTTGTTCCAGAAGCAGGTCACGGCCGCGGAGGTAATGGTGATACCGCGTTCCTTTTCCTGCTCCATCCAGTCGGTGGTCGAAGCACCGTCGTGGGTTTCACCGAGCTTGTGGTTCACACCCGTGTAGAACAGGATGCGCTCAGTAGTAGTGGTCTTACCGGCGTCAATGTGAGCCATGATGCCGATATTGCGGACCTTGTTAAGGTCAGTAAGCACGTCCTGTGCCACGTTGTCTCCCTATAAGGTGAGGCCGGAATCGCTGGGCATCGGTTGATGCCCAGCTTTTCCGAGCGGTTCTTACCAGCGGTAGTGGGCGAAGGCCTTGTTGGACTCAGCCATCTTGTGAGTGTCTTCGCGACGCTTCACAGCGGCACCCAGACCGTTCGATGCGTCCAGGATCTCGTTCATCAAACGCTCGATCATGGTCTTCTCGCGGCGAGCCTTCGAGTAGCCAACCAGCCAGCGCAGAGCCAGTGCGGTTGCACGGCCTGGCTTGACCTCAACAGGAACCTGGTAGGTAGCGCCACCGACACGGCGGGAACGAACCTCGAGGGCTGGACGGATGTTGTCCATGGCCTTCTTGAGGGTCGAAACAGCATCGGTGCCGGACTTTGCCGCGGCACCTTCGAGTGCACCGTAAACAATGCGCTCTGCAGTGGACTTCTTGCCGTCTACGAGAACCTTGTTGATCAGCTGGGTGACCAATGGGGAATCGAAGACTGGATCAGAAACTAGTGGGCGCTTTGGCGCCGGACCCTTACGAGGCATTACTTACCATCCTTCTTTGCACCGTAGCGGGAACGAGCCTGCTTACGATCCTTCACACCCTGGGTATCCAGAGCACCACGAACAATCTTGTAGCGGACACCTGGAAGGTCCTTCACACGACCACCGCGAACGAGCACGATGGAGTGTTCCTGCAGGTTGTGTCCGACACCTGGAATGTAAGCGGTAACTTCGACGCCACCGGCAAGGCGCACACGTGCGACCTTACGCAGAGCCGAGTTTGGCTTCTTCGGAGTGGTGGTGTACACGCGGGTGCACACGCCACGGCGCATTGGGTTGCCCTTAAGGGCAGGGGCCTTGGTCTTGACGACCTTAGGCGAGCGGCCCTTGCGGACCAGCTGCTGAATAGTAGGCACTTTCGTGTCCTTCCATTGTCTAAGTTCTTCGGCAACACGACGAAAACGCCTAAGCCTAGAAAAGTTTTAGCGCTTCGCAATGTAGCTAGCTGCTTGCTTTACCGCGCACTCAGAATCAAAAGTCCCTAGGCGTGCGAAAGTGTGGCATTCGTTGCGCAACCTACCCGCAACCCGGACGGAGTCCATTTTGCCACACATAAAACAATTGATCTCAGTCTATCATTAATCCACCGAGCCACCATGTACAGTAAGCTAACTCACCGCCCAGGCCCCTCCAGCCTCATCCGCCATCGAGCCGGCTTGGGTAGTGACCACGCTATCTCCCGCAGCTGAACGCCACTGGGCCGCCAGGTGAAAACTACTTGAACCCCGCACTGGTCTCCAGCTGATAAGCGCCTGTTGCTGCCGGTGGGATTCGCTTGCACAGTTATCCAGGAGCTAGATCTCCCAGACGATTTGTCACCTAATTATCTGCCATGACGGCGGTTGGCTTCTCCCCCGCCCGTCGCGCGCATTCCCGGTTAAACGCCCGATGCCTGTCCGCACAGTGTGCGGGCAGGCATCGGTTCAGGCTACCTTACGGCGCCGGGCTTTCCGGTTTAGCGGAAGTCCGAGCCGTGGTCGTAGTCGTCCATCGAGATGGCCCGGAATTCAGGCGACAGCCCGCCTTCCAGCGCATCGTCGTACAGGCCGGAGGAGAAGGCCGAGGTACCGGTGAACAAAGTTGCCTTTGCCTCATCGGTTGGCTCGACGTTGACCTGGGTGTAGCGGTCCAGGCCGGTACCGGCCGGGATCAGCTTACCGATGATCACGTTCTCCTTCAGGCCGCGCAGCGGATCTTCCTTGCCTTCCATCGCGGCCTGAGTCAGGACGCGAGTGGTTTCCTGGAAGGAAGCAGCCGACAGCCACGAATCGGTGGCCAGCGATGCCTTGGTAATGCCCATCATCTCGTCACGGCCGGCAGCTGGACGCTTGCCTTCCGAGACAGCCTTGCGGTTCGCCGCGGTAAAGCGCGAACGATCGGCCAACTCGCCTGGCAGCAAGTCGGTCTCGCCGGACTCGATGACGGTGACGCGGCGCAGCATCTGGCGGACGATGACTTCCACGTGCTTATCGTGGATGCCCACACCCTGCGACTGGTACACGTCCTGGACCTCGCGGACCAGGAACTTCTGTGCCTCACGCGGGCCGAGGACTCGAAGAACCTGCTTCGGATCCAGGGTACCGCTGGTCAGCTGGGTTCCGGCAACGATGCTTTCGCCTTCTTCAACCAGCAGCCGAGCACGACGCAGAACCGGGTAGGCCTGCTTCTCGTCGCCGTTGTCCGGGGTGACAATGACACGCAGCTGCTTCTCGTCGTCCTCGATCGACACGCGACCGGCGACCTCGGACATCGGAGCCACACCCTTCGGGGTACGGGCTTCGAACAATTCCTGGATACGAGGCAGACCCTGGGTGATATCGTCAGCCGATGCCACACCACCGGTGTGGAAGGTACGCATGGTCAGCTGGGTACCAGGCTCGCCGATGGACTGCGCGGCGATGATGCCCACAGCCTCGCCGATGTCCACGGTCTTGCCGCTGGCCAGCGAACGGCCGTAGCACAGTGCACAGGTTCCGACAGCCGAGTCGCAGGTCAGCACGGAGCGGACGCGGATCTCGTCCACGCCTGCAGCGTACAGCTCGTCGATCAGCACGTCTCCGACATCCGAGCCGGCGGTAGCCAGCACGTTGCCTTCAGCGTCCTTCACGTCGGCAGCCAGCGTACGGGTGTAGGCCGAGTTCTCCACGGTCTCGTGCTTGACACGGATGCCGGCGGAGTTGTCCGCAATGGCAACGGTCAGGCCGCGCTTGGTGCCGCAGTCCTCTTCGCGAACGATGACATCCTGCGAAACGTCGACCAGGCGACGGGTCAGGTAACCCGAGTTCGCGGTCTTCAGCGCGGTATCCGCCAGGCCCTTGCGGGCACCGTGGGTAGCGATGAAGTACTCCAGAACCGACAAGCCTTCGCGGTACGAGGACTTGATCGGGCGAGGGATGATCTCGCCCTTCGGGTTGGACACCAGACCACGGATACCCGCGATCTGACGCAGCTGCAGGTAGTTACCACGAGCCTTGGAAGTCACCATTCGGTTAATGGTGTTCAGCTCTTCCATGCCGTTCTTCATCGCCTCGGCAACCTCGTCGGTAGCCTTGGTCCAGATGTCGATCAGGTCCTGACGGCGTTCGGTATCGGCAATCAGGCCCTTGTCGTAGGAAGCCTGGACCTTGGCGGCCTTCTCCTCGTATGGAGCAAGAATTGCGGTCTTGTCCATGTTCGAGGTGATGTCCGAGATCGCCACGGTGACACCCGAACGGGTCGACCAGTAGAAACCGGCGTCCTTCAGGTTGTCCAGGGTGGCCGCGGCAACGATCTTCGGGTAGCGCTCTGCCAGGTCGTTCACGATCTCCGAAAGCGCGTCCTTGCCGGCCACGGTGGCAACCCATGGGTAGTCCGCAGGCAGGGTGTCGTTGAACAGCACCTGGCCGAGCGAGGTCTCCAGCAATGCCGGGGTGCCTGGCTCCCAGCCCTCAGGGGCTGGCTGGTCTGCGGAAGGAACGAAGTTCTCCACGCGGACCTTGATCGGTGCGTTCAGGTGCAGCTCGCCCAGGTCCTTGGCCATGATGGCCTCGGAAACGCTGGAGAACACGCGACCGGCGCCAATTTCATTTGGACGCTTGGTGGTCAAGTGGTGCAGACCGATGATCATATCCTGCGAAGGCTGTGCCACTGGGCGGCCATCGGAAGGCTTCAAGATATTGTGCGAGGACAGCATCAAGATGCGTGCTTCAGCCTGTGCTTCTGGGCTCAGCGGCAGGTGCACTGCCATCTGGTCACCGTCGAAGTCAGCGTTGAACGCGCCACACACCAGTGGGTGCAGCTGCAGTGCCTTACCTTCAATGAGCTGTGGTTCGAAGGCCTGGATGCCCAAGCGGTGCAGGGTCGGTGCACGGTTCAGCAGTACCGGGTGCTCGGTGATGATCTCTTCGAGAACATCCCAAACCTGTGGACGGTAGCGCTCAACCATGCGCTTAGCCGACTTGATGTTCTGTGCATGGTTGAGGTCAACCAGGCGCTTCATCACGAAAGGCTTGAACAGTTCCAGAGCCATCTGCTTAGGCAGACCACACTGGTGCAGCTTCAGCTGCGGGCCAACCACGATGACCGAACGGCCCGAGTAGTCAACGCGCTTGCCGAGCAGGTTCTGGCGGAAACGACCCTGCTTGCCCTTGAGCATGTCGCTCAGGGACTTCAGTGGACGGTTGCCCGGACCGGTGACCGGACGGCCACGGCGGCCGTTGTCGAACAGCGAGTCCACAGCTTCCTGCATCATGCGCTTTTCGTTGTTCACGATGATCTCAGGGGCACCGAGATCAAGCAGGCGCTTGAGGCGGTTGTTGCGGTTGATCACGCGGCGGTACAGGTCGTTCAGGTCCGAGGTGGCGAAACGGCCACCATCGAGCTGGACCATCGGGCGCAGTTCTGGCGGGATCACCGGAACAGCGTCGAGGACCATGCCCTTAGGCGAGTTGCCGTTGGCCAGGAACGCGTTGACGACCTTCAGTCGCTTGAGGGCGCGGGCCTTCTTCTGGCCCTTGCCGTTCTCGATCACGGTCTTCAGCTCTTCAGCTTCTGCCACCAGATCGAAGTTCTCCAGGCGCTTCTGGATGGCTTCTGCACCCATGGACCCTTCGAAGAACAGTCCGTACTTCTCGCGCATGGTGCGGTACAGGCCTTCGTCGCCTTCCAGGTCTGCGACCTTCAGGTTCTTGAAGCGCTCCCAGACCGCACGCAGGCGCTCGGCCTCGGCCTTGGCGCGCTTGTCGATCTGCAGAACAGTCTTCTCGGCCAGGGTGCGTGCCTTGTTCAGCTCGGCGTTCTTGGCGCCTTCTGCTTCCATGCGCTCCAGCTCGGCTTCCAGGTCGGCTGCAACAGCCTTCTTGTCGGCTTCCGCGTTGTTCGCAAGGTTGCGCAGCTCCAGGTCGTGCTGGGCCTGCAGGTTCGGCATCTCGGCGTGACGACGTTCCTCATTCACGCTGGTGATCATGTAGGCAGCGAAGTAGATGACCTTTTCGAGGTCCTTCGGAGCCAGATCAAGCAGGTAGCCCAAGCGCGATGGAACGCCCTTGAAGTACCAGATGTGGGTCACTGGGGCTGCAAGCTCGATGTGGCCCATGCGCTCACGGCGTACGTTCGCGCGGGTCACCTCGACGCCGCAACGCTCGCAGATGATGCCCTTGAAGCGCACGCGCTTGTACTTGCCGCAGTAGCATTCCCAGTCGCGGGAAGGGCCGAAGATCTTTTCGCAGAAAAGACCGTCCTTCTCCGGCTTCAGGGTGCGGTAGTTGATGGTTTCCGGCTTCTTGACCTCGCCGTAGCTCCAGCCACGGATTTCATCCGCGGTGGCAAGGTTGATTCGCATGAGGCCGAATGAGGAATCGCTGGACATATGGTCCTTTTCTCTCTTCTGTGGTGTCTGAAGTCGATACGAATGAGGTTGGGAATGTGCCGCCGCTGCCTGCAGGTCCTGCAGGCAGGGCGCCAGATTACACTTCCTCTACGGAGTTCGGCTCCGACCGTGAAAGGTCGATGCCCAGCTCTTCAGCGGCGCGGAACGATTCCTCGTCCGACTCACGCATTTCGATAGTGTTGCCGTCGGTACCGAGTACCTCGACGTTCAAGCACAGCGACTGCATTTCCTTGATGAGCACCTTGAACGATTCTGGAACACCAGGCTCTGGAACGTTCTCGCCCTTGACGATAGCTTCGTAGACCTTCACGCGGCCGTGGATATCATCCGACTTGATGGTCAGGATTTCCTGCAGCGTGTAAGCGGCACCGTATGCCTCCAGTGCCCAAACTTCCATTTCGCCGAAGCGCTGGCCGCCGAACTGGGCCTTACCGCCCAGCGGCTGCTGGGTGATCATGGAGTATGGACCGGTGGAACGGGCGTGGATCTTGTCGTCCACCAAGTGGTGCAGCTTCAAGATGTACATGTAGCCCACGGATACCGGATCAGGCAGCGGGTCGCCGGAGCGGCCGTCGAACAGCTTCGCCTTGCCGGAGTTGCCAATCAGGCGCACGCCGTCACGGGTCTTGTTGGTCGAATCCAGGATGCCGCGGATTTCCTCTTCCGAAGCGCCGTCGAAGACCGGGGTTGCCACGGTGGTGGAACCGGTCTCGCGAGGCAGGTTCGGCAGGTTCTTGACCCACTCAGGCTCGCCCTCGATCTTCCAGCCCTGCTTTGCGGCCCAGCCCAGGTGGATTTCCATGACCTGTCCGACGTTCATGCGGCCTGGCACGCCCAGCGGGTTCAGGATGACATCCAGCGGGGTGCCGTCTTCGAGGAATGGCATGTCCTCCAGCGGCATGATGCGCGAGATGACGCCCTTGTTGCCGTGGCGTCCTGCAAGCTTGTCGCCAATGGAGATCTTGCGCTTCTGCGCAACGTAGACGCGGACCAGCTGGTTGACACCAGGCGAGAGGTCGTCGTCGTTGTCGCGGTCGAAGATGCGCACGCCGATCACGGTGCCGGACTCGCCGTGCGGAACCTTCAGGGAGGTGTCGCGCACTTCGCGGGACTTCTCGCCGAAGATGGCACGCAGCAGGCGCTCTTCCGGGGTCAGCTCGGTCTCGCCCTTAGGGGTGACACGGCCTACAAGCACGTCGCCGGCCTCGACCTCTGCACCGATGTAGACGATGCCGCGGTCATCGAGCTGGGAGAGGATGTCTTCCGAGACATTCGGGATGTCGCGGGTGATTTCCTCGGCACCCAGCTTGGTGTCGCGGGCGTCGACCTCGTGCTCTTCGATGTGGATCGAGGTGAGCACGTCGTCGAAGATCATGCGCTGGGAGAGGATGATCGCATCCTCGTAGTTGTAGCCTTCCCAGGACATGAATGCCACGAGCAGGTTCTTGCCCAGCGAGAGCTCGCCGGAGTCGGTCGAAGGACCGTCGGCGATGATCGACTGGTACTCCAGGCGGTCGCCTTCCGAAACGCGCACGCGCTGGTTGTAGGCGTTGCCCTGGTTGGAGCGGGCGAACTTCATGATCGGGTACATCGACTCGGTGCCGTCGTCGTTCATGACGACAACCAGGTCGGCCGAAACCTCGGTGACCACGCCTGGCTTGGACGCGACGACGGAGTCGCCGGCGTCAACCGCGGCGAATTTCTCCATGCCGGTACCCACCAGCGGGCGCTCAGACTTCAGCAGCGGCACAGCCTGGCGCTGCATGTTGGCGCCCATCAGTGCGCGGTTGGCGTCGTCGTGCTCGAGGAATGGAATCAGCGCGGTAGCAACCGACACCATCTGGCGAGGGGAAACGTCCATGAAGGTCACTTCATCGGCGTCGACGATGACAGGCTCGCCGCCACCGCCCTTTTCGCGGACCAGCACGGTGTCTTCGACGAAGCGGCCGTTCTCATCCAGCGGCGCGTTCGCCTGCGCGATGTAGTGCTGCAGCTCGTCGTCGGCAGTCAGGTACTCGACCTCGTTGGACACCAGGCCGTTGGCGACCTTGCGGTACGGGGTCTCGATGAAGCCGAAGGCGTTGATGCGGCCGTAGGTAGCCAACGAACCGATCAGGCCGATGTTCGGGCCTTCGGGAGTTTCAATCGGGCACATGCGTCCGTAGTGCGAAGGGTGCACGTCTCGGACTTCCATGCCTGCGCGGTCGCGGGACAGGCCGCCTGGGCCCAGAGCCGACAGGCGGCGCTTGTGGGTCAGTCCGGCCAGCGGGTTGTTCTGGTCCATGAACTGCGAGAGCTGCGAAGTACCGAAGAACTCCTTGATCGCTGCCACCACAGGGCGGATGTTGATCAGGGTCTGCGGGGTGATCGCCTCGACGTCCTGGGTGGTCATGCGCTCGCGCACAACACGCTCCATGCGGGACAGGCCGGTGCGGACCTGGTTCTCGATCAGTTCGCCCACGGCGCGAATGCGGCGGTTGCCGAAGTGGTCGATATCATCGACGTTCACCGGAATGTCGACGATCTCGCCCTTGCGGGTGCCCTGGACAGTCTGCTCGCCTGCGTGCAGTGCAACGAGGTAGCGGATCATGGCCACCAGGTCGTCCAGCGACAGCACCGAAGCGTTTTCGGCGTTGACCGGAGTCTCCACGCCCAGCTTGCGGTTGAGCTTGTAGCGGCCGACCTTTGCCAGGTCGTAGCGCTTTGGCTCGAAGTACAAGTTCTTCAGCAGTGCCTCGGCAGCCTCAACCGTAGGAGGCTCGCCTGGACGCAGCTTGCGGTAGATGTCCAGCAGGGCTTCGTTCTGATCCTTGATGCTGTCCTTTTCCAAGGTAGCGCGCATCGAATCGTACTGGCCGAACTCGGACAGGATCTGCTCTTCGCTCCAGCCCAGGGCCTTGAGCAAGACGGTGACCGACTGCTTGCGCTTGCGGTCAAGGCGGACACCGATCTGGTCGCGCTTGTCGATTTCCAGCTCGAACCATGCACCGCGCGATGGGATGATGCGTGCCGAGAAAATCGTCTTGTCACTGGTCTTGTCCGGCGCGGACTCGAAGTATGCGCCCGGGGAACGAACCAGCTGGGAGACAACGACACGCTCGGTGCCGTTGATGATGAAGGTGCCCTTTTCCGTCATCAGCGGGAAATCGCCCATGAACACGGTCTGCTGCTTGATTTCGCCGGTTTCATTGTTCATGAATTCGGCCTTGACATACAGCGGTGCCGCGTAGGTGGCGTCGCGGTCCTTGCACTCTGCGATCGAGTACTTCGGATCAGCGAACTCCGGATCCGAGAAGCTCAAGGACATGGTGTCCTGGAAGTCCTCGATCGGGGAGATTTCCTCGAAGATTTCTGCCAGGCCCGAGGTGTTGGGCACGCTGAAGTCGCCAGCGGCTTCTGCCTTGGCCAGGCGCTCTACCCAGTTCTGGTTGCCGACGAGGCGGTCAAAGCTCTCGGTCTGCAATGCCAGCAGGTTAGGCACTTCAAGGGGTTCGTGAATCTTTGCAAAAGAAAGTCGGCCAGCGTATGCAGCATCGCGAGCCGAACTAGCGGTTTGGTTGTTAGGGTTGCTCGAGGCGACCAAGATGGATCCTTCCAAAGACCGTCAGGTTTCCGAACGCTTACCGTGCTAAGGTTCCTGCCGTAGGGCAGTTCCTCTTTTTCGTCCGCACGAACCCACCGCTATATGAAGGCCGCGCGCGCAAACAGCAAGGCGCAAATTTCCACTCTACCGGAGGAAAATCCGGTTGTCGATACTCGGTGCAGAAATTCGTGCTATAGTTTTCGCCCCCGCTTTCGCCCAGTCCCCCATTTCGTCGCCTCGGCTCAGCTCCGTCACGAATTCTGGCGTGATCGTTCCACGAGAACCTCACGCATTTTCCCAACTGATGCGCGAGTTTGCGCGGGTTGCCCAGAAAAGCAGAGGCTCTGGATGCGTTGAAAGCATGGTTCATATTCCGGACATCCGGCATCGCTATGCGTTTTGTCACATCCAAGTTCGAAGAGTTCCAAAACCATCAAAATCCGGGATTCCAGCGTCCCGGTAAGCTTCGCTGCGAACCTTACCTGGTCATCCGGGAACGTTGTACCGCTTTTTCCCGAGCAGGTAAGAAGCGTCCACGCCGTCGTGTGTCCGGTGGCTTCTTCCATGGCCACTAGCTATGATCGAGCAAACATCCACGGTTAGGAGACGAAGTGAATAAGCTGCAATCAGATGAAGCACTGACCCGAGTCACCCTCGACGCCTCGCGCAGGAACGTCCCGATTGAGATTGTCCCTCGCGACAAGGTCCGTTCGCTGGAAGAGGCAGCGGACGCCATGGGTATCTCGACCTCGGCACTGCTCAAGACACTCGTGATCAAACGCGCGGATGGCACCTTCGTCTTCGCGCTCATTCCCGGTGGACGGAAACTTGATTGGGCGAAGCTTCGTGGCGTCATGGGAGTCAACAAGCTCTCGCTGCCATCCTCCGATATCGCTTGGGATGTCACGCACTACGAGAGCGGAACGATCACTCCTTTCGGCTCCCACACGGTACTGCCGGTATACGTCGATGCCAGCGTCTTCGAAGAGCCTGCTCCAGAACAGATCGGATTGGGCAGCGGCGACCGCGCTCATGGGCTTCTCGTTCGCGCCAAGGATTTGGTTAGCGGATTTGATGCCACGATTGCTGATATTTCGACTCCGGAATAACCAGTCCAGGCCTGGCAAATAATTTCTTGGTCCAGGCCTGCGCCGCAGTCAATCCCCTGATCGTTGCATTGCGCAGTGGCAGTCCCAATGGCTGCTCGACGAAGCGCGCCACCAGGTAGGCGACGACCAGCATCAGCACCATCACACCGGCTAGCAGGACGTACTTGTTCACTGCATCGTGCAGCTGGTTGATCAGCCACCATCCCCACAACTGGTGCACCAGGTACAACGGGTAGGTCAGGGAACCTGCCACCGAGAGCCACTTGCCCTGGACGTTCTTGAGCGGGGTCAAGGTGCATGCTGCCAACAGGGCTACGCACAGTACGGTCAGCAGCTGGAAATGCCAAGCGGGGATATCCAGGCCGGAGAGCAAGTCTGCGTCGCTGCGCCCCTTGATGCCGGTAAAGAATGCTGCGATGGCCGTATTGGCAGCGACCATGGACCACCGCAGAAGGCTATGGCCGCTTTGATAGATCAAGAAGAGCACCATGCCGGCGGCGAACAATGCCGCGTACTGTCCTGCGATCCATTCCTGCAGCTTGTCCAGGTTGGTGAAATGCAGGTACAGGCCCAATGCTGGCCAAACAGCCGAAAGCACAAGGACGTGCTTGTTCTTCACGAAGCCCAAGGACAAGAGCGCGGCGAGCAGCACGTAGAAACGCAACTCGACCCACAGTGTCCAGTAGACACCGTCCATATCGGTGATGCCGAATCCAGCCTGCATCATGGACAGGTTGGGAAGAATATCGCTGGCAGACCTGCCTTCATTACCGGAGGGCCAGATGCGAAGAGAGAGTACTGCCGCTGCGATCACCGCGAGCCAGTACGCCGGGTAGAGCCTTCCGACGCGCGATCCGATGAAGCCAATGACGTTCTTCCCCTGGAGGGACATCAGGATCACGAAGCCCGATATCAGGAAGAACAGCTGGACGCCCAGCTGTCCATAGCGGGTGAATTCGGAGAGCACCGGCCAGAACTCGGCAGCTTGCGTTCCCCAATGATCGTGTCCCCATGCGGTGTAGTGGTAGAGCACGACAATCAGCGCAGCAGTGATTCTCAGGGCGTCTAGGAGCCCTAGGCGCGGTGCTGGCTTCTGGGTCTGGGTAGCTACGGTTTTTGGCACATTTTCACTGTAAACAATGAACTTGAATGAACCCTGTTAATAGAAACGTTATAAAACTATTGGTATCAATTTCCCAGCTTAACGGCCAAAGGCCCACGGACTTTCGTCTGTGGACCTTTGGCAATAAGTTGCGAGTGACCGCTGAACTTACTTAACGGTGACGGTTGCGCCGGCAGCTTCCAGAGCTTCCTTAGCCTTCTCGGCTGCGTCCTTGGCAACGCCTTCCAGCAGAGCCTTTGGAGCGCCGTCAACGAGCTCCTTAGCTTCCTTCAGACCCAGGGAGGTGATGCCGCGAACTTCCTTGATGACTGCGATCTTCTTGTCGCCAGCCGATTCGAGGATTACGTCGAATTCGGTCTTCTCTTCAGCAGCAGCTTCGCCGCCGCCAGCTGGACCAGCAACTGCAACAGCAGCAGCGGTTACGTCGAAGGTCTCTTCGAATTCCTTAACGAACTCGGACAGTTCGATGATGGTCATTTCCTTGAATGCGGAAAGCAGCTCTTCGTTGCTGAGCTTCGCCATGATGGGCGTCCTTTCGGTTTTTGGCCTTGAGGGCCGATGAATTTGGGTTTACGTTGCGAGAGAACTCGAAAGCTTAGGCTTCTGCCGGAGCTTCCTCGGCAGCTTCGCCACCGTTCTCTTCGAGCTTTGCACGCAGAGCTTCGACAGCGCGGGCAGCAGCGGAAGCTGGAGCCTGCAGCACTGCTGCAACGCGGGCGAGCTGAGTTTCGCGGGATTCCAGCGCAGCCAGAGCAGCGATGCCGCTCTGATCCAGTGCCTTGCCTTCGAACCAACCGGTCTTGATGACCAGCTTGTCGTTAGTCTTGGCGAATTCCGTGAGGCTCTTAGCGGCAGCAACTGCGTCGCCCTTGATGAAGGCGATTGCGGTTGGACCAGAAAGCTGCTCATCGAAAGCATCGATGCCAGCGTTCTTCGCTGCGATTGCGGTCAAGGTGTTCTTCACGACTGCGTACTTGGTCTCCTGACCAAGCGAGCGGCGCAGATCCTTGAGCTGTGCAACGGTAAGCCCACGGTATTCGGTCAAGACAGCCGCCGACGAATCGTTGAATTCCGCAGTGATCTCTTCAATCGCTGCAGTCTTGCTTGGGGTTGCCATAACACTCCTTCCGGGGATTTGTTCGGTACCGTTTCAAAACCGGCGAGGCCATAAAAATAGCCCCGCGCAGGAGCACAGGGCGTTTCAACTTATTCAAAGTCAAAAAATCTATGTAACCTGCGTTGGTCATCCTTGCGGATCCTTAGGAACAAATGGAAACCAGATGTTCAACCGACGGTCTTCGGTAGTTCCAGTTTATAGGAGCAGTCGACGCGACAGCAAATCAATGCCGGAAGCATCCCCATGATCCTGGTCACTGGGAAGATAAAAATTAGAATGGCGGGACTCGTTTGCCCGCGCTTGGGGAACGCTGGCAACAAGCCCCGCCGGCATGAAAGTCTTGGGGAAACTTTCGTGCCTCGCCCGCGTAGGGCCTTGGGGGATCCATACGCGGACGACCGAATACTCGGTAGTCAAAGCTTATCACCGGCGGCCGCCCGGCATGAAACGCAGCCATGCCTTCGAGTGCCGGCAGCGAGCGAATCTATTGGCTTAAAAGTCGAGGGAGCATGCCGAATTTCGACATGCTCCCTCAAACTAGCTAGCTAGCTACTAGGCTTAGGCCTCAACGCGGGTTACGTTCGCGTCAACAGGAATACCTGGACCGAAGGTGGTAGCGATGGTTGCCTTCGAGATGTAGCGGCCCTTCGAAGCCGAAGGCTTCAGGCGCAGAACCTCGTCCAGGGCTGCAGCGTAGTTCTCGGTCAGCTGCTTTGCATCGAACGAAACCTTGCCAATGATGAAGTGCAGGTTCGAGTGCTTGTCGACGCGGAAGTCGATCTTGCCGCCCTTGATGTCGGTGACAGCCTTGGCCACGTCCATGGTCACGGTGCCGGTCTTAGGGTTTGGCATCAGGTTACGAGGACCCAGAACCTTACCCAAGCGGCCAACCTTGCCCATCAGGTCAGGGGTTGCAACTGCTGCGTCGAAGTCGGTCCAGCCGCCCTGGATCTTTTCGATCAGGTCGTCCGAGCCAACGAAGTCGGCGCCAGCTTCACGAGCTGCTTCTGCCTTGTCGCCGTTAGCGAAAACTACCACGCGGGCGGTCTTGCCGGTGCCGTGTGGAAGGTTCACGGTACCGCGAACCATCTGGTCAGCCTTGCGTGGGTCAACACCCAAGCGGAAAGCAACCTCAACGGTCGAGTTTGCCTTGTCGCCTGCGATCTCCTTGGCCAGGGCGATTGCCTCGGCTGGAGCGTAGAACTTGTCCGCGTCGATCTTAGCCGCGGCGGCTACGTATGCTTTGCTGCGCTTTGCCATCTGCGTTATCTCCTTATGCAGTCGTGGTCATATGGACCGCGCCCGGTCCTGCCACGGGCGAATCGATCAACGGATCGAGACGCCTTAGATTAAATTCTTTGTTGCTGTTCACGAGGTGAATAGCGGAAGGCGGAATTAGCCTTCTACGGTCACACCCATGGAGCGGGCGGTGCCGGCGATGATCTTGGCTGCAGCAGCCAGATCGTTGGCGTTCAGGTCAGCCATCTTGGAGTTGGCGATTTCCTCAACCTGTGCCTGAGTCAGGTTGGCGACCTTGTTGGTGTGCGGGACACCCGAGCCCTTGGCGATGCCAGCGGCCTTCTTGATCAGCTCAGCTGCAGGCGGAGTCTTGGTGATGAAAGTGAACGAACGGTCTTCGTATACGGTGATTTCAACTGGAATCACGTTACCGCGCTGCGACTCGGTCGCTGCGTTGTAAGCCTTGCAGAATTCCATGATGTTGACGCCGTGCTGACCAAGGGCTGGACCGATTGGAGGAGCTGGGTTAGCAGCACCTGCCTGGATCTGCAGCTTGATGAGTCCGGTGACCTTTTTCTTTGGGGCCATGTCGGGTCCTTCTACTCTTGCGTTTCCCGCAGCACAGGAGCGTGGTACGGGGATCTGGCTGTCGTGGCGCGACAGCCAACCGTGCTCTCACATCGATAAGCGACCGATATGGAGCACGAAGACTTAATACTACTGGATCTTGGTGACCTGGTTGAAGTTCAAGGTCACTGGGGTTTCGCGTTCGAAGATCGAAACCAGCACGACCAGCTGAGCGGCATCCAGCTTGATTTCCGAGATGGTTGCCGGCATCGTCTCGAACGGTCCGTCGTTCACGATGACCGATTCGCCGACTTCGAAATCAACCGTGACCTCAGTAATTGGAGCACGGCCTGGCTTCGAAGCCGAAGGCTGCTCTACCGGATCAACGATGGTGTGCTCCAGCATGGAGAACACTTCATCAAGGTTCAATGGGTTTGGATCGTGGGCGTTGCCAACGAATCCGGTAACACCTGGAGTGTGGCGAACAACACCCCAAGAAGCATCGGTCAGTTCCATGCGAACCAGGACGTAGCCCGGAATGCGCACGCGGCGAACGATCTTGCGCTGAGTGTTCTTGACCTCAACGACCTCTTCCATCGGAACCTGGATATCAAAGATGTACTCATCCATGTCCTGGGTCTGGATACGGGTCTCAAGGTTGACCTTCACACGGTTTTCATAGCCAGCGTAGGTGTGGATCACAAACCAGTCACCCGGAAGCCGACGGAGCTTAGCGCGGAATTCTTCCTTGAGCTTTGCTACGTTGTCTTCAGCTTCGGCTTCGTTGTCTTCGCCTTCAGCTTCTTCAGCTGCACCTTCGGAAACCTGAGCGTCTTCAGCGTCCTGTGCTGGTGCTTCGGTTGGGTCGATGCCAGCTTCAACAGCTGGCTCTACCTGATCGCCGGCGGCTTCAACGAACTCGTTATCGACCTCGTCATTAATCTGCGGTTCGAGTTCCTTGTCGGACACTGCAGCTCCTGCTTTCTTTGACTGAATGACACTAAATTGCCTCGGGGTAATCATACCGCCGAGGCAACAAAATTACTGTTCTACCTTGTTGGTGAACAGGAGGATCGACCCCTGTCCGAAGACGAAGTCCAGGGCCGTCACGATCAGCATCACCACGACCACGAAACCGACAACAACCAGGAAGTAATTCACCAGTTCGCTGCGGGTCGGGGTGACGACCTTCTTAAGTTCTGCGATTACCTGACGGAAAAACAAGAAGATCCGGGCAAAGAAACCCAACTTCTGTCCACCCTTACCGGAGCTGAGAGCAGATTCGGTCATGTTCTTCCTCGTTTCAAAAATTTGGCCAGTTGAAACAATCACGGTGTGCCATAGTCTATTCGACTGCAACACACCGTGATGAGATAATTCGCTAAGCGATAAATCGCTATTGCGCAGGGCAGACAGGACTCGAACCTGCAACCTGCGGTTTTGGAGACCGCTGCGCTACCAATTGCGCCACTACCCTTCGGAGCTTTTTACCGCTCCCACCTAGAACATCTTAGCGGATAAAACTTTCTGCTTTGTCCGTTGCGATGTCTCGGCAACGAGAAATAACTTTACGCAACGAAATCGGAAATGTCGAACTGACAACCTCCGGTGTGGCGCAGAACGCGTTCCCGGACCCCGATCTGCACCATATTGTGTCATTTTCAAGATTGTGATGCTGAAGTGCAAGGTCGCAAACTAAACTGAGGTGTAACAGCTGTCTCCATAGATTTCAGGACGAATCCCCAATGTCTCGCATTTCTCGCCGCATCGGCGCAATTTCCGAATCCGCGACTCTCGCAGTAGATGCCAAGGCGAAGGCTCTTAAAGCAGCAGGTCGACCAGTCATCGGTTTCGGTGCCGGTGAACCTGACTTCCCAACCCCTGACTATATTGTTGAAGCAGCGGTCAAAGCCGCCCAGGATCCGAAGAACCACCGGTACTCCCCTGCTGCCGGTCTTCCCGAGCTGCGTGAAGCAATCGCCACGAAGACCATGCGCGATTCGGGCTACGCATTGAACGCCAACCAGGTCCTGGTCACCAACGGCGGCAAGCAGGCGGTGTACAACACGTTTGCTACGCTGCTTGATCCAGGCGACGAGGTCATCGTTCCAGCGCCCTACTGGACCACCTACCCTGAAGCCATCCAGCTTGCCGGAGGCAAGGCTGTATCGATCTTCGCCGGTCCAGAGCAGGGCTACAAGGTGACCGTCGAACAGCTCGAGTCCGTGCTGACCGAACGCACCAAGGTGCTGCTGTTCGTTTCCCCGTCAAACCCGACCGGTGCGGTGTACACCCCAGAGCAGGTCCGCGAGATCGGCCAGTGGGCCGCATCCAAGGGCCTGTGGGTCGTTACCGATGAAATCTACGAGCACTTGACCTACGGCGATGCCTCTTTCAGCTCCATCGCGACCTTGGTTCCAGAGCTCGAAGACCGAGTTGTCATCCTCAACGGCGTCGCAAAGACCTATGCCATGACCGGCTGGCGCGTGGGTTGGATGGCAGGTCCACTGGATGTCATCAAGGCCGCCACTAACCTGCAGTCCCACGCGACCTCGAATGTTTCCAACGTCTCGCAGCGCGCCGCCTTGGCAGCCGTTGCCGGGCCACTGGATGCAGTCAACGAAATGAAGGTCGCCTTCAACCGTCGCCGGCTGGCCATCGTCGAGTCGCTGAACGCAATTGACGGACTGCACTGCCCAACCCCGGAGGGCGCGTTCTACGCCTACTCGGACGTGCGCGGACTGCTGGGTCGCGAGATCCGGGGAGTCGTGAACAACACCAGTGCAGAACTGGCTGCCTTCATCCTGGAGCACGCAGAAGTTGCCGTCGTTCCAGGTGAAGCGTTCGGCCCGTCCGGATACATCCGCATGTCCTATGCGCTCGGTGATGCAGACCTTGAAGAAGGCGTTGCACGGATGGCCAAGTTGCTGGACGAAGCCAAGTAAGCAAAAGTCACCACGCAAGAAGCCGGGGAATCCACCACGATCATGGATTTCCCGGCTTCATTGTTTTCCCCAGTGCTGCTCAGAATATCTTGCGGTCCACAGCCCAACGGGTGAGCTCATGCCGGTTTGATAGCTGCAGTTTGCGCAGCACATTCGAGACATGGGACTCTACGGTCTTCACCGAGATGAACAGCTCCTTGGCGACTTCCTTGTAGCTGTATCCGCGGGCAATCAGCCGCATTACCTGCAATTCGCGGTCGGACAGCAGATCCAGTTCTTCATCAATTTCCGCCACCGGTGCGTTGCTGCCGAAGGCATCCAAGACGAACCCGGCCAAGCGCGGCGAGAACACGGCATCTCCCCCGGCCACGCGCCGCACCGCATCGGAAATCTCTGCCCCGGAAATGCTCTTGGTGACGTAGCCGCGGGCACCGGAACGAATAACCGTCACGACGTCCTGCGCCGCGTCGGAAACGCTCAATGCCAGAAAGCGCGTTGACCCCAGCAGCCCGGTGCAGCCCTTGAGCACTTCGGCGCCGCCGCCGCCACGGCCGCCGGGCAGATGCACATCCAAGAGCACCACATCCGGCTGCTGCGCGTTGATCACCTCAATGGCTTCTTCCACGGTGCCGGCTTCGCCGACAATCTCGATATCCCTGGCTAAATCGGCACGTAATCCCGAGCAGAAGATGGCATGGTCATCCACCAGCACCACTCGGTAAAGCCCGGAGGCGTTTTCTGCGCTCATATTCCTATTCTTCCTCCATGTCCAGTGGCATGCTCAACTGCACTTCAGTTCCGGATGCGCCGCTGCGGATCTGCGCCGTACCGCCTGCGCGTTCCATGCGGCCAATAATTGATTCCCTGACACCGTGACGATCCGCAGGTATTCCATCGATATCAAAACCCGTGCCACGGTCGCGCACATACACTTCTACTTGGGCAGACGAGCATTCGATGAAAACAGAAATCTTGCCATCAGCATGCTTGGCCGCGTTCATCATCGCCTCGCGGCTAGCGGCCACCAGTGCCTGCTGTCCGGCAAAGCCCTGCGCATTTCCGACCGCAACGACTTCAACATCGCGCAAAAGCAGCTGTTCAATGTGGCTTGCCTCGTGCTGGATCTCAACGATGACATCTTCGTCATCTAGGTCCTGATTGCCATACAGCCATTGGCGCAGTTCACGTTCCTGGACACGTGCCAAGGCCCTCACCGCAGCTGGGTCTTCGCTGCGTTTTTGAATCACCGCCAAGGTTTGCAATACCGAATCATGCAGGTGAGCGGCGAACTCTGCACGTTGGGCCGCCGCCTGGCGCGAGCTTCGTTCAGCGATGAAGTCCCGCCATAGCCGCGTGCCCCAAGGAAGCAAGACAACGGTCGCGCCGACAATTATCGCCAAAGCCGCCCACAGGCCGCCGAGCAGGTCCGCGGCTCCGACAACGTTTCCCAGCAAGGCCAGCAGCCCGCCGATGACCAAGACCAGTCCAAAAGCCAAGCGCAGCAACAATGGCAGGGCCAGGCGTTTCTTGCCTTCGGTGATCCCTTCGTCGAATTGGATCCAGGCCAGCACAATGCCGGCAATAATGGACAAGGAAGGCCAGATCAAATCCCAGCGGATATTCCAGCCGGTCCATTGTCCGAAGGCCAGGACGGCGAGCGCCAGCAAGCTCGCACCTATTAACGTGTCACGCCAGGTGGAGTTCCTTTCCCACCCTTCGCGTGGACGGAAAATGCCTTGCTGCACTCGGTTCATCTCTTCAGCAAGGCTGCGTGACCTGGTGCCCCAGGAGCGGAGCTCATCCGCGTGCGCTTCTTCGGCGCTCGGGACGAATACCCAGAGCCAGGCATAGAGCAGTATGCCGACGCCGCCCAATACGGATAGTCCCAGAAACCCCAGCCGGACGTAATTCAGCGGCAGATTCAGATGCTCCGCGAGGCCGCCGCAGATACCAGCGATGAGCCGGTTTTCGCTGCGAACCATCAAAGGTCGTTCAGGACTTTCCATAGTTCTAAGTCAAGCACGTTCTTGGCGTTTCTTCGCGGTTGATCACCGGATCTAGGGGGCACCCCTAGGGGAAGTTCAGGGTATCCCCTCATAGCGCGGGACCCCGGCAAAGCGAGAATATTGAACTATGAATAACGAAGGGTCTCAACGTCGTCGTGGCATCTACGAACAGCTGCGCAAATCACCGGTCATCCGCCAGGACTCTCAGTGGCTCGGTGGCGTCGCAACTGGCCTGGCCGATTATTTCAAGGTCGATGTGGTCCTGATCCGCGGCATCTTCGTGGTGCTCGGTGTCCTCGGCGGCTTGGGCATGGTGCTCTATGGTCTGGCTTGGGCGTTGCTGCCAGATGCCGCTGGAAAGATCCATTTGGAAAGTGCAGTGAATCGCAACTGGACCAGCGGCATGACCGGCGCAGTCATCATCTTGGCGGTGGGCATCTTCCCGGCTCCCTGGTTCCTGGATTCTCTGGCACCGATCTTGTGGCCCGTGGCGATTGTCGCGGCCATCGCATTCATCATCTTCAGCAGGAAAAACACCAGATTTGCACGTCCGGACGGGGCACGAAAGACGGCGCCAACCGGTACCAGTCCTGTCGCCTCGCCCAAGCCTGCCGGCAAGACGACGGCGTTGGAGCATCCATGGCGTGAAGATGGCCCCCAGAGTTTCAATGCAAGCGCGGCGAACCGGTTTGCGGCCGGTAATCCAGATGCGCCAACTAAGGAGTACCCCATGAGTTCAGCTGATTCTGGCCCCACACGCCAGCACGAGACTAGCTACTCACCAGATCTTGCATACACCAAGGCCTACAGTTCCAAGGTGAATCGCAAGCCGGTCAGCCACCCGATTCCGGGATGGCTCGGAACGACCGTCTTCGGCCTCACCGTGCTGGTGATCGCTGTGGTCATGCTGGCCGATTACTTGGATATCGTTGCTTTGCCTGGTTCGGGCTGGACGGTGGCCTTGGCTTGCGGACTGCTGCTGGTTGGGCTCGTCATAGTCCTGGCCGCCCTTTCCGGGCGCACCAGTGGAGGCCTTTTAGGCTTGGCAATTCCTCTGCTGGTGTTGACGGTGATCTTCTCTGTAACGTCCTTCGGTGATTCAACCCGCGGGTTCGTTCGCTCGGCTACCGGAGACGACAGCCGGTACAGTGCAGCATTCAGCAGCTCCACGGTAGACCTGACCCACTTGGGCAGGATTACCAAGCCCACTACGGTAGAGATCGACTCCGTTTTTTCCAAGCTGGACCTGCTCCTGCCGGAGAATGTTCCGGTGAAGGTACAAACTGAAGGCGCGTTCCTGTCCGAAATGGACTTGGAGCTGCCTCAGGATCTACGGTCCATGCCCGGCGATGCACCAACGCTGACCGTTGAAGTCGACGGCGCTTTTTCCTCCTTCTCCACCAGCGTGGATACTCCCACCATCCTGAACCCCAGCAACAAGGATTTCTAAGGACTGAGCTTCATGAATACTTCTTCCACTCCAGCTAGAAAATTCCCTACCGGAACCTTGGTCTTCGGGCTGATCATGATCGTTGTCGCCCTGGCATCGCTCAGCCGACTGGTTCTGCAATGGAGTTTCGACATGCCGTTGTTCTTCATCACCATCGTCGCGTTGGCCGGTGTTGCCATGATCTTCTCCGGTCTGGCCGCGGCCGGCAAGGCCCGGAAATCCGCAGCTGAACCACCACTGCCCACGGACCCCAACCTCTAAGTTTCCACGCTTTTCCAACTATTAGGAGTTATCTGATGGACGCATTCTTCAACTCGCTTCGTTCCATGCCGCTTCGCCGCGGACCAGGCCGCTTGGCCGGCGGCGTCGCAGGAGGCATTGCCGACAAGTTCGGATGGGATGTCACCTTGGTGCGCATTGCGCTGCTGCTTTCGTTCCTGCTTCCGGTCATGGGCGTTGCGGCATATATTCTGGCGTGGATCCTGATCCCGGCACAGGACAACACCATCATCTTGCAGAACTGGCTGCGCAAATTCTAAATTCTGGTCCCGACCGGCCAACTCGGCGAACGAAGCTTGGCGCCATGATCCTACTAGGGCGGGTCTCACGCACTTCCGTGACGTGAGACTCGCCCTAGTGGCTTTAAGCACGTACAATGGCACGCAGAGTAGATGCTCAATGGCGCGCGGATATTGAATGACATCCGAATGGAAATCCTTGCTGTCGCAGCTAGATCGGGAGACTGCTTGCTCCAGTTGCTGCACAAGGCTTTCCCCTTTACTAAGCGAGGACCAATGCGCATTGGAATCATGACCTCCGGCGGCGACTGCCCAGGTTTGAACGCTGTCATCCGCGGAGCGGTACTGAACGGCATAAAAAGCTACGATTACGAGTTCGTCGGTTTCCGTGACGGCTGGCGTGGCGTCAAGGAAGGCGACTTCTTTGATCTTCCCCGAACCGCTGTGCGCGGCATTGCCAAGCAGGGCGGCACCATCTTGGGCACCTCGCGCACGAATGCGTTCGAGGGTGATCTCGGTGGCGCCGAGAACATTTCCAAAGTCCTCAAGTCCAATGGCATCGATTCGCTGATCGCCATCGGCGGCGAAGGCACGCTAGCCGGCGCCCAGCGCCTCTGCGAGGCAGGCCTGCCTATCGTTGGCGTCCCCAAGACCATTGACAATGACCTGGACGCCACGGACTACACTTTCGGTTTCGATACCGCCAACCAGATCGCCGTCGAAGCCATCGACCGCCTGCGCACCACCGGCGACTCGCACCACCGCTGCATGGTCGCTGAAGTAATGGGACGGCACGTGGGCTGGATTGCCCTCCACGCAGGCATGGCATCCGGTGCGCACGCCGTGCTCATCCCAGAGGTGTCCACCACCATGGAGCAGATCTGCCAGTGGGTGAACGAAGCCCATGAACGCGGACGCGCCCCATTGGTAGTTGTCGCCGAAGGCTTCGTGCCCGAAGGCATGGAAGAGGCGTTCTCGGTACGCGGCCTCGACTCCTTCGGCCGTGCTCGCCTCGGCGGCATTGGCGAGATGCTCGCGCCAGTGATCGAGGAACGTACCGGCATTGAAACGCGTGCAACGGTGCTGGGCCATATTCAGCGCGGCGGCGTGCCTACCGCATTCGACCGTGTCCTTGCCACCCGGCTGGGAATGGCTGCTGTGGATTCCATTCACGCCAAGGCCTGGGGGACCATGGTGGCCCTGCACGGCACGAAGGTGCTGCGTGTGCCTCTGCGGGCCGCCTTGAACAACCTCAAGCGCGTGCCCATGGAACGCTACGAAGAAGCCGCTGTGCTCTTCGGCTGATCCTGGAGACGCAACAAGGGCGTGGGGTGAAATGCATTGGATATGCTTTTCACCCCACGCCCTTGTTGTTGGCTTCTAGCCTTGGGGCGGGGTCCTCAGGAACCCGGTAAAGCGCCCAGCCACCTGGCCGGCATCGGTAGCCACGATGACGTCCTGCGTAGCCGGATAGCTCGTTTCGCCGTCAATCACGGACAACACCGCTTCCGGGTCAACGTTGCGCTTGACCACGGCCAAGGCAATGGGGCCTGCTTCATAATGTAGGGTCGCGGAAGTGATCCGGCCTACCGTGCGTTCGCCCAGCTTCACTTCGGCCCCTGCGGCTGGCAACGTGTGCATGGAACCGTCAAGGTCCAGGAAGACCAGTCGGCGCGGCGGGTGGCCGATGTTGTGCACGCGGGCAATCGTTTCCTGGCCCTTGTAGCAGCCCTTGTTCAAATGCACCGAAGTACGCAGCCAGTCCAGCTCGTGGGGAATGGTCTTGTCGTCGATCTCAGCGCCGAAGCGCGGTTCCCACGCGGCGATGCGCAAGGCTTCGACCGCCATCATGCCGGATAGTTCTTCGTCAGCTACGGCTTCGGCCAGCTTTTCCAGCTCCACGATGTGCAAGAACCATGGACGTTCCTTGCCTGGGTGGTCTTCGCGGGAATAGGCCCAACCGCCCTCGGTAATGCCCGGCCATGGGTTCTCCCAGACCAGCGATCCAGCGGTGCCGATCTTGCGGGGAGCTGCCAGAACGCCATAGCTGGAGGAAAGGTCATTCACCTCAACGCGCAGCATGAAGCGCATCGAGTTCAAGAACTGCTCCAACGCTGCCCCGGCGCCCGGTTCAACAATCAGCAGCAAACGGTCTTCGGTGGCGAGCACCTTCATCTCGTGCTCAATGCGACCCTGGACCGAAAGCAGCAGCGCTTGGGTGCTGTCCCCTGGCTTCAGATGGGAAATTCGCTGGCTGCTGAGCGTATCGAGCCAGCTCTGGCGATCATCGCCTCGGATCTCGACAACGTCGAAGTGGCTCAGATCGGCAATTGCCTGGCCCTCGGCGAGCTTGCGTGCTTCACGGGTCGGAGCGCCGTAGTGGGCTGCGACACCGGCATCAACACCGCCAGCTTCCACAGCCCCAGCGCGATCGATCAGAATTGAACGGTATCCAGCGGCCATGATCAGTTCGCCGTTCCTTCGGCCGTGACGCGCTTGAGCGCCGCGGAGGCGTGCGCCTGGAGGTTCATATTGCCCTTGGAGACGTCCCAGCGCCAGAACAGCTCGCCATTGACCAGGCCGTAGATGCGAGTGGACGATGCGTAAGCCTGGGCGTTCTTGCTGCGCAGCAGGCTCTCGGTGGCAAGCTGAATACGCGGCCCATCAATCAGGCCGTAATACAGCTCTGAGATGCCATCAGGCCGGACGATATGCGCCTGGATCTTGAAGCCGTCCTCGGTGTGCAGCTTCTGCACATCGTCCGCCGAACGCAATACCGGGAAGATATCCCCCGGCACCATGCCGGGACCGGCATCGGCATCCTGCTGTTCGCGGTCCAGCGACCAGAATCCGGATTCAACTGCCAGGATGCGCAGCTTCGTGCCATCGGCTTCTGTCAGCCAGGCTTCGCTGCGGTATTCAAGGTAAGGGCCGCCAAGGTCACGGAAGGTGACTTGCTGCCAGAAAAACTCGTCCTCGGCTTCGCCTTCGCCAAGACGGCCGGCACCTTCCCAGGTGCCAATGAGCCATGCGAAAGGTACAAGTTCCGGGGTGAGGTCCGTAGGTAGGTCAAAGGCCATGGACTACTCGCTCCTAATTCAGTTAGTGATGAAATGAAAACAGCGCACACGTTGTTGTGTGCGCTGTTTCTACTTCTGGCCCTGGAAGAGGCGCTTCACTACCAGGCCTGCGAACCCGGCCATTCCGAGACCGGCGATCACTACAAGTGCCTGGAAGAAAATTTCGATTGCAAGGTAATTTTCATTCATGGCTTCATCTTAGCGTGCGAGCCCGGAGAACTTCGACACGCGTGACGCAGCTTGCATCATATTTGAACCGCTCACCGTTAAATGAATGCTAGCACTTCCATTGCATACCAGCTGACAGCACCGTTCATCAGCAAGATGGCGCAGGCCAAGCCCAGGATTCCACTTAGATTGCGCACGCTGCGGCTGACCAAAGCCAAGGCGCGTAACGAACCAACCAGCAGTCCTGCAAGCAACCCGAGGATCGCGCCCTGGTACCAAAGGATATCTATCGGCAACGCACTGGACGCCGCGCCCAAAGCTGCAGCAACCACAGGTGCAAGAATCATCGTCATCCGGTTCGGCAGACGGGTTGCGGACACCGCACCAGCCCCGAGCAGCGCGACCACGGTGATCACGGTCAACCCAAAGCCGTATGGCGCGTAAGCGCTGGCGGCCCAGGCAGACCCGAGCACACCCAGGACAATGCCAGTCACACCGGAAACCACGCCGGCCAACCGGCCTTCGGCTTCTGCACCGCGCAATACTTGGCTTATAAATACCAGAAGCACGCCAACCGCGATGACTTCGACGCTATGTGACATCATCGACCTGCCCGGCAAGAACATGGCCAAGGCCGTGGCAGCCAACGAGCATAGCGCCAAGATGATGGTGATCGGCCATGGCGCATCGGAGCGAACCATGCGGGGCCACGTATAGGCGAAAATCAGCTGCAATACCGCGGTGAGCACACCCATCAGCCAGCTCATCGAATCCAGACTTGCGACAACGACAAGCAGTGCTGCTGCAACGAGCCCACTGAATAAAACCTTGATTCTCAAATTCCGATTCCTGACGGTAATGTGTCCGCACTTGCGTGTTCACATGCGTGCTTCAACTGATTCATTCCTTATACTGTGACACGTAAAAGTGATTTTTTCGCAACTATCTGGCAGGAGGCAGACCGATTGGCTCACCTACTGCTCCTAAGTAATCATGCCGAAAATGCCGCTGAAGTTCTTCCGGCACTTGAACTGTTGATGCACGAGATTTCATTCTTCCCTGCAACCACAGAGTCGCTGAGCCAACTCCCGGAATGCGATGCGCTCATTCTCGATGCCCGCACCGATCTGATTCCGGCTCGCTCTTTGGCACAGCTCTTGCACGCCAACTTGAATCTCCCCTTGCTGCTGGTTGTCAGCGAGGGCGCACTGGGCATTTTGAATTCGGACTGGCACGCGACGGATTTCCTGCTGCCTTCCGCGATTCCTGCCGAACTTGATGCACGCATCCGTCTGATGCTCTCAGGCGCATCGGCCCCTGCCCCGGCGCAGGTCGAGCCCGAAAGCTCTTCGGGCCTGCGCATCGATGAGTTGAGCTACACCGCCCGTATCGATAACCGCATGCTGGACCTGACATACAAAGAGTTTGAGCTGCTCAAGTACCTCGCGCAGTTTCCCGGTCGGGTCTTCACCCGCGAGCAGCTGCTGCATGAGGTGTGGGGCTATGACTACTACGGCGGCACCCGTACGGTTGACGTGCATGTGCGCCGTTTGCGCGCGAAACTCGGCACCGATCATGAGCAGCTCATTGGAACGGTGCGCAACGTCGGCTACCGCTTCCACGCCGAATCATAACTTTCGGATAACTCCTACCCACTTCCCACATTTTGCGACTATCGTGAAATGCATGAGCGAACTGCCACAGAACACTGTTTCCATTCAGCACGTCCCGGGTGAGCTTGATGAACGGGTACTGTCCGACGTGCGTCAACTAGCACTCGATGCGCAGGAAGCCGATGGCAATCCGCCGTTGAGCGATCAGACCCTGGTGGCCTTGGCAGCCGATGAGTCAAACGGAAATCTAATTGCACTGCTCGCTGAAGCCGGTGAAGGTGCGGATTCCACGTTGGCCGGTGTGGCTGTCGCGGTTCGGGAATCCGAGGAGCACCCTTGGGTCATGGAACTGGTGGTCCACCCTGAGCATCGTCGGGCCGGTATTGGCCGCGCCCTGTTGGGCAAGCTCGGCGAGCTGCTGGACCTCTCGCAAATCCAGGCGTGGGCGCACGGCGACCACGAGGCGGCCAAGAAGCTGGCCGCCGGCGTAGGACTGAACCGCGTACGCGAGCTGTTCCGGATGCGCCGCGAAGGCACCGATTATTTGGAAGAATCCCCGATTGACCGCCGCATCATGGTTCGCACGTTCCGCGTTGGCGAGGATGAGCCTCAGTGGCTGGAAGCCAACGCCAAGTCCTTCGCCCACCATCCCGAGCAGGGCTCGCTGACCCTTGACGACCTCGAAGCACGCATGTCCGAGGACTGGTTCGATCCAACCGGCTTCTTCCTCGCATTCGATGCGGAGGAGAATCTGCTCGCCTACCACTGGACCAAGATCCATCCTGCCTCCGGTGACGCGGCACGTCCCACCGGCGAAGTCTATGTTGTCGGGGTGGTTCCCGAAGCGCAGGGACTAGGCTTGGGCCGCTCCTTGACCACCACGGGCGTCAACTACCTGCTTGAACTGGGCGTTGATGCGGTGATCCTGTACGTCGATGCCGATAATGAGGCAGCGGTGAAGCTCTACCGCTCGCTGGGCTTCACACTTTGGGATGCCGACATCATGTACGGTCCGCAGAAGATAGACTAGGGGTACCGGCAGTTCCGATTATTTCGGGACTCCCACTAGCGGTGTCTTTAGCGTCCACTTGCAGGAAAGAAGTGAGTTCAGCAGATGAATAGCTACCCCAAGGAAACTGGTACTCAACTACGCGATGTCCCTTCTTCGAAAGTCAACGAGGACCGCATAGAACCTGCCGATTCGTTGCCGGACTTGCATCCTGATGGCGGATTCAAAAATGAACGTTTCCTTGACCGCGAGCTCAGCTGGCTGCACTTCAACGCCCGTGTCCTGGAACTGGCCGAAGACACCGATCTGCCATTGCTGGAACGTGTGAACTTCCTGTCCATCTTCGCCTCGAACCTCGATGAGTTCTTCATGGTTCGCGTTGCCGGGCTGAAGCGCCGCATCCACGCAGGACTGGCAGTGCCAGCGGCAAACGGCATGAACCCGGTAGACCAGCTGGAGCTGCTACTCTCCTCGGCCCACGCACTGCAGACCCGCCACGCCAAGGTCTTCGCCGACTCGGTCTACCCGGATTTGACCGAGCAAGGGATCCGCATCACCACATGGGAAGACCTTTCGGCCTCCGAACGAGAACTGCTTTCCAAATGGTTCGTTTCCCAGGTGTTCCCGATACTCACCCCGCTGGCCGTTGACCCCGCCCACCCATTCCCCTACATCTCCGGCCTCTCGCTGAACTTGGCCGTGGTAGTCCGCAACCCATTGACCGGCAAAGAACTCTTCGCCCGCTTGAAGGTGCCGGACACCATCGCCCGCCTGATCAGCATCGACGGCACCCGCGCTGCGCACTCGTCGCTGCGCACCGCCCGCTTCATCCCTCTCGAAGCGCTCATCGCGGTACACCTGGAGCTGCTGTTCCCCGGCATGGAAATCGTTGAGCACCACTTCTTCCGCGTTACCCGCAACGAAGACCTGGAAGTTGAAGAAGACGATGCAGAAAACCTGCTGCAGGCGCTGGAGAAGGAATTGCTGCGCCGCCGCTTCGGTCCACCGGTTCGCCTGGAGGTCGCCGATGACATCAACCCCGAAATCATGGAACTGCTCACCCGCGAACTAGGTGTGGAAGAGGACGAGGTCTTCAAGCTTCCCGCCCCATTGGACCTGCGCGGCCTCGGTGTCATCGCGTCGCTGGATCGTTCCGAGCTGCACTACACCAAGCATGTCGGCCATACTTCCAACTACCTGAACGAATCGGAAACTGCCAAGGCCGCCAATGTGTTCGCGGCCGTACGCCGCCGCGACATCCTGCTTCACCATCCCTATGATTCCTTCTCCACCAGCGTGCAGGCCTTCCTGGAACAGGCCGCAGCTGACCCGAAGGTCATGGCCATCAAGCAGACCCTGTACCGCACCAGCGGCGACTCGCCAATTGTCGATGCGCTGATCGACGCGGCAGAAGCCGGCAAGCAGGTCCTGGCCCTGGTGGAAATCAAGGCGCGCTTCGACGAGCAGGCCAACATCTCCTGGGCTCGCAAGCTGGAGCAGGCCGGAGTGCATGTGGTCTACGGCATCGTTGGCCTGAAAACCCACTCCAAGCTCTCCTTGGTGGTTCGCCGCGAAGGCGACAAGCTGCGCCGCTACTGCCATATCGGCACCGGAAACTACCACCCGCGCACCGCGCGCTACTACGAGGACTTCGGCTTGCTCACCTGCGACGACGAGGTGGGCGAGGATATCTCCAAGCTCTTCAACCAGCTCTCGGGCTACGCCCCGCGCTCGACATACAACCGCTTGCTGGTTGCTCCGCGTTCGGTACGCACCGGACTGCTGGCGCACATCGAGAAGGAAATCGTCAACGCCACCGCGGGCAAGCCGGCGAAGGTCGTCATCAAGGTCAACTCGATCGTGGATGAAGCCATCATCGATGCGCTGTACCGGGCCAGCCAGTCAGGCGTCAAGGTGGAAGTCATTGTTCGCGGCATCTGCGCCCTGCGCCCGGGCGTCCCCGGACTGAGCGAGAACATCGAAGTGCGTTCCATCCTTGGCCGGTTCCTTGAGCACAGCCGCGTGTTCATGTTTGAAAATGGTGGAGATCCACTGGTGTACATCGGCTCCGCAGACATGATGCACCGCAACCTGGACCGGCGCGTGGAAGCCCTGGTTTCGCTGCGCAACCCGGAAGACATCGATCGCATGATCACGCTGCTGGCCCGCTACATGGATGACAAGACCGCTTCCTGGCACCTGAACTCCGATGGAGAATGGATCCGCCATTACCAGGACGAGGATGGCAAGCCGCTCTCCGATGTCCAGTTCTGGCTAGTAGAAGAACATGCCCGCCGACGGAACAGTGGACGTAACAGCTAGTGAACGAATCAGAGCTGCGCGATACCCGCACCAGGGCTCGTGACATCATCAGATCCGCAGACGCCGAGGAAATCCGCCTTGGCGAATACGACATCGTGGCTGCCGGGGCGATCCCCTGGAGGCTGAAGGACGGCAAACTGCAAGTTCTCTTGATCCACCGTCCCAAGTACGACGACTGGTCCTGGCCCAAGGGAAAGCTGGACCAGGGCGAATCCATCGCAGAGTGCGCGTTGCGCGAGGTCCGCGAGGAAATCGGGTTGCGCATAACCTTGGGCATCCCGCTTTCGGCCACTGCCTACACAGTCGGGCAGAAAACCAAGGTCGTCTACTACTGGGCGGCCAAGACCGATCCGCAGACGGTGATTGAACCCGACGGCGCAGAATGCGACGAGACGCGCTGGGTCAGCCCCAAGAAAGCTGCCGGGATGCTGTCCGCGGCCACCGACAACCAGCCGCTGGACGACCTGGTGCGGGCCCATGACGCTGGCGTGCTCGATACGCACCCGGTGCTGATCGTCCGCCATGCCAAGGCCAAGCCGCGTGGCAAATGGACGCGCGCCGAGGGCGACCGCCCGCTGGCGGCGACCGGACGGCGCCAAGCGCAGGCTGTTTCGCGGATGCTCGAAGCGTGGAAACCCATGCACGTGGCTTCTTCGCCGTGGATGCGTTGCGTACAGACGATTACGCCCTACGCAGCCTTGCACGCGTTGAACCTCAAGAGCATCAAGGCACTGACCGAACACGCTGCCACGCGCAAGCCTGAGCGAGCCCGCAAGGCCGTGCAGAAGCTGTTCGACAAGTACCGTTCCCAGGTCATTTGCACGCATCGGCCGGTGCTGCCCTTCGTACTGGAGGTCCTCGTAAAGAACTCCACCGCTGAACTGGCCCAGGCGCTGCCGGATCAAGATCCCTATTTGGAACCAGGATCCTTGATCGTTGCACAGCAGGTCCAAGCCGGCAAGCCGCGCATCGTCTCATTCGAGATCCACACGCCGTACCACGACTAGCCTCGGCGGCCGCTACCCGTCCAATGCGTGCCGTGCATAGGTGTTCTCTCATGGCTTGGCGAAACCCGTTGCATCTGGCTCCGATTAGGGATAAGACTGTAAATAGGACACACGTCACAGCCGAGAATGAGGTAATGCCATGACTGCCAAGCAGCCGCACCAGCCAGTCGAGAAGATTGTGCACCATGGCCTGCGTCTGGATCACGACGCGAGCCGTGGCCGCTATTCGCTGTGGCACGGTTCCACTTTCGTCGGCTTCCTCGGCTACCACGAAGAAGACGGGATCGCCACGATTCAGCACACCATCGTCAACGAGGAATTCGGACGCCGAGGATACGCTCGTGCCCTGGTGACCTTGGTTCTGGACAAGTTCCGCGACGAAGGGCTGAAGATCATTCCCGAATGCAGCTATGTCCAGGACTACCTGCACCGCTACCCGGAATACAACGACATGGTGGTTTCCGCCAGCTAGCCTCGAATGCGAGCAGAGTCATCAATGTCCGTAGTTTCGGCGGCATTCCAATTGATCTAAACTGGAACGTGTGAATATGCCAGCGCCGACGACCAGCAGACAGGTATGATGACGAGTTCAATCGCGACCCCCTATGAAGATCTGCTTCGAGACGTGCTGGAAAACGGCGCCTCCAAGGAAGACCGCACCGGAACCGGAACCCTGTCGGTATTCGGCCGCCAGATCCGCTTCGATCTGAAGGATTCTTTCCCGCTGATCACCACCAAACGGGTGCACTTCAAGTCTGTGGCTGCCGAGCTCCTTTGGTTCCTGCGCGGCGAATCCAACGTGAAGTGGCTGCAGGACCAAGGCGTTCGCATCTGGAACGAATGGGCTGATGAGCACGGCGAACTCGGCCCGGTCTACGGCGTCCAATGGCGCAGCTGGCCAACTCCCGAAGGCGGCCACATTGACCAGATTTCCCAGCTGGTCGACTCGTTGCGCAATAATCCCGACTCCCGCCGCCATATCGTCTCGGCGTGGAACGTCGCAGAAATCCACAACATGGCGTTGCCGCCATGCCACGTGTTCTTCCAGTTTTACGTCGCCGATGGCAAGCTCTCCTGCCAGCTTTACCAGCGCAGCGCAGACATGTTCCTGGGCGTGCCCTTCAACATCGCTTCCTATGCCCTGCTGACCCGCATGCTAGCGCATCAGCTCGACCTGGAACCAGGCGAGTTCATCTGGACCGGCGGCGACGTGCATATCTACACCAACCACTTGGAACAGGTCCAGGAGCAGCTCTCCCGCGATCCTTACCCATATCCGACGCTCAGCCTCAATTCCAAGCCAAAGTCGATCTTCGACTACACGCTGGAAGATTTCAGCGTCAATGACTACCAGCACCACCCAACCATCAAGGGCACCGTAGCCGTATGACCCGCAATCCGCGCCACGCGCACGAGGTGCAACCGCTGATTGGCGCCATTTGGGCCCAAGCCGAGAACGGCATCATTGGCGCTGGCGGCGCCATGCCGTGGCATGTTCCCGAGGATCTGGCCCACTTCAAGCGCACCACGGCAGGTCATCCGGTAATCATGGGTCGCGCCACATGGAATTCTTTCCCGGCGAAGTTCCGCCCCCTGCCAGGCCGCACCAACATCGTGCTGACCACGCAGGCCGATGCACATGGGCAACTGCGCAAGGATGGCGCAGTCCCCGTCTCGAGCCTGGAAGAAGCCATTGCCCTGGCACAGCGCAGCGAAGGCGGCGAAGAAGTCTGGATCATTGGCGGCGGCAACGTCTACGCACAGGCACTGGACCTGCTGGACCTCGCGGTGGTCACCAAGCTTGATGTCTCCCCCGAAGGAGATACCTCCGCGCCGTCGCTCACCGCCGACTTCGCTCTGGGTGCTTGCGATCCATCCCAAGATTCGGAAGCTGCCCGCTGGCATGTTTCCTCCACCGGTACCCGCTACCGCTTCGAAACCTGGCTTCGCCAAAAGGACTAGAACGACCATGAAAAAATACATCGGAGAGCTCAAGCAGCACCCCGAGGCACTCTTCATTCTCGGATACATGCTCTTCCCGCTGCTGGCATTGGTAGTGGCCGCACTCGGCTTCTTCATGGTTCTGGGCGGCCACAAGATTTTCGGACTGATCCTGTTGCTGGTTCCCACGCAGATCTTCATCTTCTCGGCGATGTGGGCGATCAAGAACCGCAAGCTGCTGCTTGAGGAAAAGTAAAACTTTCGCTGTACCGAATCACACCTGAACCCTGCTGGGGCTTGGGTGTGATTCTGCTTTAACTCTTGTAACGAACCGGGCTCTGCCCGATCATCGCACCTACCATGGAGACATGACTTCATCTGTTGGTTTTGTAGGTTACCGAGGCATGGTTGGATCCGTGCTGATGCAGCGCATGCTCGACGAGGGCGATTTTGCCCAGATCGACCCGGTATTTTTCTCGACTTCCAATGCTGGCGGCAACGCCCCGGCATTCGCTGAGGGCGCCGGCCCGCTGCAGGACGCGTTCGACATTGACACGCTGTCGAAGTTGCCGATTATCGTCACCGCCCAGGGTGGCGACTACACAACCAAGGTCCACACCGAGCTGCGCAAGTCCGGCTGGGACGGCCTGTGGATCGATGCCGCATCCTCGCTGCGCATGAACGATGATTCGGTCATCGTCCTGGATCCGGTCAACCGTTCGGTGATCGATGAATCCCTGGCCGCTGGCACCAGGGACTACATTGGCGGCAACTGCACCGTCTCGTGCATGCTCATGGGCTTGGGTGGGTTGTTCAAGAACAACCTGGTCGAGTGGGGCACCGCGATGACCTACCAGGCTGCTTCGGGCGGCGGTGCACGCCATATGCGCGAACTGCTCACCCAGTTCGGCGACATCAACGCGTCGGTGGGCAGCGAACTGGCTGATCCGGCCAGCGCCATCCTGGAAATCGACCGCAAGGTTCTGGAAACCCAGCGTGGAAACCTCGACGCGTCGCAGTTCGGTGTTCCGCTGGGCGGCTCGCTGATTCCATGGATCGATGCGGATCTGGGCAACGGCCAGTCCCGCGAGGAATGGAAGGCAGGCGTTGAGACCAACAAGATCCTGCAGACTGCCGGCGACAAGCAGATCATCATGGACGGACTGTGCGTTCGTATTGGCGCCATGCGCTCGCACTCGCAGGCACTGACGCTGAAGCTGAAGGAAGACCTGCCGGTCTCCGAAATCGAGTCGCTGCTGGCAGCCGACAACGAGTGGGCCAAGGTCATTCCGAACGAGAAGGAAGCCACCGTGGATCAGCTGACTCCGGTCGCAGCTTCGGGCACTTTGGACATCCCGGTGGGCCGCATCCGCAAGCTGGAAATGGGCCCAGAATACATCTCTGCCTTCACCGTCGGCGACCAGCTGCTGTGGGGCGCAGCGGAACCGCTGCGCCGCATGCTCGCTATCGCCCAGGGCCGCCTCTAGCCATCCCTGAAGCGCAAACCATGGCAAACAGCCCAGAACAGAATTTCTGTTCCGGGCTGTTTGCCATTTCCCTGCAGGTGAGCGCTAGTGGGCCCACTCGTTCCTGAGCACCGAATAGATCAGCTGGTCATGCCACGCACCGGCCCGCCACTGGGCTTGGCGGATGACACCCTCGCGGGTGAACCCCAGCTTCTCCAGGCACCTCTGCTCGGCCAGGTTTTCAGCGGCTGTCGTGGCCTGGATCCGATGGCGCGGGTAATGGGAGAACAAGTAATCGACAAGCAACTCCTGCCCTCGGGTGCCAAGGCCCTGGCCGCGGAACTCGGCAAAGATGCCGATGGCGATTTCCCAGCAGGCAGAGGTGTTGGCCCGGCCCCACGACGTGACGGTGAACCAATCGGCTTTGCCGATGACCTGCTCTCCCAGGCAAACTGCCAGCGCACCGTCAGCGCTGCCGATCATCTGGTCTTGGGCCACGCGGTTGCGCAGCTTGCTGGTATCCCAGAAGCCGAACCATTGGGCTTCGCCGGCGCCCTGGACGGATTGGAAGTTCACCTCCAGCAGGTCGATATCTGTTGGACAGAGTTTGCGCAGGGATACTTCCGCCACGGCATTCCTCTCTTGCCCCGGCAACCGCCGGGAAGCATTTCACCTAGAGCACTTCGCCAATCAGCAACGGCTCGTTGACCAGTTCAATCCCAAAACGTTCCTGCACGCCGGCACGTACTGAGCGGGCGATGGCCAGAATGTCCTGGGCAGTGGCTTCCCCGCGGTTGGTGATGGCCAGCGTGTGCTTGGTGGACAGCGAGGCGCGACCATCGGCGAGCGCGAATCCGCCGGTCCCCTCCAAGCCGTAGCCCTTGGAGAAACCGGCCTGGTCGATAAGCCACGCAGCGGACAGCTTCACGAAGCCGGCCAGTTCCACCGGGTAGTTCGGGGCGTTCGGCGGAAGCTTGTCCAGGACGCTGGATTCAACGATGGGGTTGGTGAAGAAGGAACCGGTGGAATGCGAGTCGGCGTCCTTGATATCGAAGACCATGCCCTTGGAACGGCGCAATTCGAGCACTGTTTGGCGCACTTGAAGCGCGTTGGCGCGGTCTCCGGCTTCAACCCCGAGCCGGCGGGCCAGCTCTGCGTAGCGGATCGGAGCCGATTCGTTCTCGCGGGCCAGCAGGAACGCCACCTCCAGGACCACATAGCGCGGGGACCCATTGTTGCTGGTGCGCTTGATGAGCGACTCCCGGTAGGCGAATTCAAGTTCGGCGTTATCCAGCTTGAGTACCTGGTCGCTCTCGCGGTCATAGGCGCGCACCCACGCCAAGGTTTGGGACACGTCTGCACCGTAGGCTCCAACGTTCTGCACCGGGGTGGCACCGGTGCACCCTGGGATGCCCGAGAGCGCTTCCAGCCCGCTCAGGCCCTCAGCCAAGCTGTATTCAACGGTCGTGTCCCAGTTCTCGCCGGCGGCGGCACGCAGCAGCACCTTGCCATTCGGCTGCTCGTCCAGGTGCAGTCCACGGGTGGCAATCTGCACGGCAACACCCGGGAAGCCGTCATCCGAGATCACCAGGTTGGAGCCCCCGCCAATGAGCAGGACGTCCTGCCCAGCAGCATCGGCTGCGGCTACTGCGTGAGCCAGTTCGGCTTCGCTGGTTGCGGTCACCATAAGCCTGGCTGGCCCGCCGACGCGGGTCGTGGTCAGGTTCTTCAGCATTGCTTCAGTTTACTTTCGGTATGAGGACGATGGTCTGCGGCCAGGGTCGCGTGCTAGGCCTTGGGCTCGCCGCCGGCACGGCTTCCGGCGGCATTCGAGGACAGGCAGAAGGCCACAACCACCAGGATGGAGATGGAACCCAGGGCGGGCAGCAGTCCGATGACTTCGGCCAGCAGGCCCAGCAGTGGCGGGCCGCCGAGGAACGCGCCGTACCCGATGGTGGACACCACCGAGACGCGGGTCGCCGCATGCACCGGATCATCCGAGGCAGCACTCATGGCCAACGGGAAGGTCAGGGCCACGCCCATGCCCCAGATGGCCAAGGCCACGAAGGCCAGGGGCAGATTGTTGCCGAAGGCGAAGAGCAGCACGCCAACCAGCGCGCTGATGGCGCTGGCACGGATCATGAAAACCCTGCCCATCCGCAGGATCAAATCGCCGGAGAGCAGGCGGGTCAGGGTCATGGCGGTCACGAAGACGCCGTAGCCGATGGCTCCCATGCCTTCCTTCGTCTGGTACCCGTCCACCAGCGCCATGGCCACCCAGTCTCCGGCAGCGCCTTCGGCCAGGGCCATGCCCAGCACCAGCACGCCCAGGAGCACGGTCTGCGGTTCGGTCCAGGCCTTCTTCAGCGTGGACCCGTTGCTGCTGGTGCGCGGGGTCCGGCTGAAGTCTTCGCCGTAGAATCGTGCGCTGAACAGGACCGTGGCGATGATGAGAAGGCCCATGAAGCCGTAGTGGTACTGCAGCGGGATCTGCAGGCGTGCGCCCAGCGCGCCGGCGCCGGCGCCGATTACCGTGCCAATGGAGAAGAAGCCGTGCAGGGCAGGCATGATGCTCTTGCCCAGAGCCCGTTCCATGGCCGCGCCTTGGACGTTGGAGGCGACATTCCACGAGGCGGTGCCCAGTCCCTGGGCAAAGAGGAAGATGCCACAGATGACGGCGCTGCCGAAGATCCCGGCACCGACGCCGACGAGGATCAGCGAGCCGGCGGCCAGAGTCGCGGCGATGCGCATGACGCTGGTGGCGCCCAGCCGCAGGACCAGCTGCCCCGAGACCGACACGGACAGGAAGGACCCTGCACTCAGGCACAGCAGCAGCAGGCCGACACTGGCGTGGTCCAGCGCCAGGGCATCGCGCACCGCTGGCAAGCGCGAGACCAGTGCCGAGATCAGCAGGCCGCTGGCCAGGTAGGCGGCCATCAGCGCATTGCGCCACTGGGTTGCCGGCCGCTGCGCATCACCTGGAAGCTGCATGCCTAGAGCTGCACCACTGCCTGGCACTTGAGCAGCACCTTGGCTCCATCGGCCGAGACTGCCAGGTCGATGCGGGCGGTGCGGGCCTCGGCGTCCAAGGCGCCGACCTTGCCTTCCACCGAGATGGTGGTGCCTTCATGCTCCGATGGGTTGGAGCCTTCCGGGTCCTCGACGACGACCGGCTTGGTGAAACGGGTCTGGTAGTCGATGATGGCGCCCGGGTTCCCTACCCACTGCGAGACCAGGTCGATGACCGAACCCATGGTGAACATGCCATGGGCGATCACCGAAGGCAGTTCCACCTCCTTGGCGAAGCGCTCATTCCAGTGGATCGGATTGAAGTCGCCCGAGGCTCCGGCATAGCGAACCAGGTCCGCGCGGTTGACCTGCACCGTGTGCGAGCCAATGACCTGTCCCTTTTCGAGGCTTTCGAATTCAATCATGCTTAGTCCTCAGCTCGTACCAGTAGCGATGAAACGGTGGTGGCGATCTTCTCGCCGGCCGCGGTGGTGATTTCGGCGCGGGTGGTGATCATCGCGCCGGCGCCCATCTCGCGGATCTGGTCCACGTAGAGCTCGGCAAGCAGTTCATCGCCGGCCACGATCGGTCGGTGGTGGGTGAAGCGCTGGTCGGCATGCACCACGCGGGAGAAGTCGATGCCGCTGGCCGGGTCGGAGATCAGCTGCGCGTCGGCCCGCTGGGCGATGATGATTGCGAAGGTCGGCGGGGCGACAACGTCGCTGTAGCCCAGCTCGCGGGCTGCCTGCACGTCGTAATGCGCCCGGTTGGCGGCTTTGGTGGCGGCGGCGAATTCGCGGATCTTCTCGCGGCCTACCTGGTAGGACTCGCCGGCAGGGTAGATGCGCCCTACCAGGTCGGGGTTGATACCCATGGGTTCTCCTGAACGTTGTTGGACGTGGCCGGGCGTGGATGCCGCTGGATACGAAATCCGGGCGCAGCTGCCCGGTCACACTGTGGAATTCTTGCGAGAGCCTAGTTCTGCCCGTCGGCGGGGCGCTTGTTGGCCTGTGGCGCGGCGAGGCCGTTGTCGATGCGCCACTGGCGTGCGTCCTTGGCCCGGACGACCAGGCTGGCGATGTGGCAGAGCATGCCGATGACCATGATGCCGATCGCGATGTAGACCGTGGGCAGGGACGGAATGTTGGCGCCGATGATGGCCAGGATAATGCCCACGCCCATGATCCCCATGGCGGCGAAGACGAGCTTCTTGTAGCGGGGCGAGGCGGATTCCCAAGGAGTGTTGGTCATGGCTCAAGTCTAGTTCAGCCCGGGCCGGGAGCGCTCATTGCCGCCGGGGCATTTCCGCGTGACTCCCCCGACAGCGCTCCGGCCTCAGAACAGGGCGGATTGCTCTTCCTTGAAGTCCCCGCGCTGCTCCACCACCGCGACCTCGCGGGTTTTCAGCTCGGCGGCATCCAGCAAGCGCAGGGTGGTGCCATCGCCGCTGTCGGCGAGGATGCTCTGTCCCAGCACGCCGCGGATGCGCAGGTTCACGGTGCTTCCGGGCAGGGTCGTGGTCCAGGCATGCAGCGCATGCGCATCCCAGGCGCCAATGACCGGGCGGGCGAAGGCCGGCTGCTCCCACAGCTCGTCGCGCAATTGCACGCCAAAGATCTCCATGCCGCGCTGCGCGCCGAGGAAGTCCCTGGCCCGGCCTGCCGCGTCGGCGTTGATCTGATCAAGCTGGGCGTAGTCCAGTTCCCAGCTGGCCAAGCCCTTGACCTTGGACTTCTGCCGCACCTGCTGGCTCAGGCCCACATGCTCGGTAACCAGGTCTTCGATCACCCGGATGGCCGCCCCGTCAGTGGCGCGGGCGACATAGCGCGCAATGACTGCGCCCTGCTGCGCCAGCCGTGTCCATTTGCTCTGGGCCGAGGTGGTGCCGACCTTGGTCACTCCGTGGGCGAAGCTGGCGATATACAAGAAGTGCGGCTGTTCCAGGTACTTGCGTAGGCCTTCGGGGGCTTCGCCGGTCTTGTGGAAATGGTGCATGAACTTCGACTGGTCCAGCCGGCGGCAGCTCTCGCATTGGGTGCCGGTGCGCAGGGCCTTGTTCTTGGGGCATGTCAGCGTATTGCGCGAGCCGTCGGCGTTCATCGTGATGTAGCCCAGGCAGAACTTCAGTTCTCCGATCTCCAGGGCCAGTGAACGCCCCGCTTCCAGGTACTCGGTCCCCCAGGTTTCGCCGCTGCGCAGCCGGAGCATCGGAGCGGGTTCGTGTTCTGCGAAGCTGATGCCGTGGCATAGCTGCCGGGTAGCTGAAGCGAATTCCATCAGGACCTTTCTGAAGTTTCACCTCCAACGATAGTTCACTGCAGAGGGCCAGGTCCGGTGGGCAGGTTGGCCGATTCGCAAAGTCCGAAAGTTAGCTGGACGAATTCCCGTTTGGTTCTGGCCTAATTCTTAGGAGATGCCCTTAGGCTGAAACTGCACCGGAAACGTACCGCGGACCGGGCCACAATCTGTTGAGGTGATCCAGGATTTCAGTCCCATTTGATGACGAGACGCGTGCAGTGGCAATCACGGCTGCTGGAACTACCCCGTCCCCGGCCGAGTTGCAGCGATTGACGAAGGCCTTCCACCACGATTTCCAGCGCTTCATGATGGAATACCAGTTTGCGGTGGACGAAGTGCTGACCAAGGTCTCGATCTTGCGTGAAGAGTTCTTGTACTTGCACAAATACAATCCAATCGAGCACGTCAGCTCCCGGGTGAAAACTCCGGAGAGCATCATGCGCAAGGTTGCCCGCCGGGCCATCGCGCCGTCCCTTACTGCCATACGCGAGAACATCAGCGATATTGCGGGTGTGCGCATTACCTGCAGTTTCGTCAAGGACATCTATAAGGTCCTGAACACCTTGACCGCTCAAAATGACCTGAAGGTCATCCAGATCAAGGATTACATCAAGAACCCGAAGCCAAGCGGCTATAAAAGTGTCCATGCAATTGTGCAAATTCCGGTCTTCTTATCCGACGGCCCTGTCGACGTCGTAGTGGAGTTGCAAATCCGCACGATCGCCCAGGATTTCTGGGCAAGCCTGGAGCATAAAATTTTCTACAAGTACGAGGGGGAGGTTCCAGAACATCTAGTACAGGAGCTCGCCGATGCGGCAGCTGTTGCAACGAAACTCGATATGCAAATGCAACGCTTGCATACCGAAGTACACGGCCATGATGCCAATGATGCAGCAGGACAAGAGACGAATTTCGATACGAAGGCCTTCCAGGGACTGCTCTCGCTGGCACAGCAAGCCAGCACAAGGAGCCCTGAAAAGGGTGCGGACAACTAAGCGTTATTGGCTTCGAAACGACGGGTCCCTGAAGACCGCTTCGAACCCGGAAACCAAAAAAGATCCTCAGCCGAAGCCGAGGATCTTTGATTTGGTAGCGGCGCCGGGACTCGATCCCGGGACCTCACGATTATGAGTCGTGCGCTCTAACCAGCTGAGCTACGCCGCCACAAGTGAGAAACAATCCAGTAGAAGCCAAGAAAGCTTCTCACTCAGAGCCCCCTGCCGGAATCGATCCGGCGACCTCGTTCTTACCAAGAACGCGCTCTACCACTGAGCTAAGGGGGCAACGAGTAAATACTCTACACGCATTTCCCGGCAAAGAAAAATCGGCAAACCGACCTGGAAAACACCCCGAAATTTCCATAAAACCACTAGTCAAATTGAGATTAGCCACTCACCATAGACCTTCAAGGACGAAGACTGGGACAAAAGGCGCTCGGGTGACGATGCTCACTGAGGTGTCCCTTGTGGTCAATCGCGGATTCGACCAGACTCGCAGGATAAGATCCCGCGACACTTTCCCTCGTGGCAGAACCACAGACCTCCCACGCAAAACACAGGAGGCTCAACTCCCCCAGTCCCTCGACCCTGGGATTATGGATTGCCTGGAAGGGCATCTGGCATCCGGTGCGCGGAGTCGCCACAACGCGCCGCGAAAGTAATCCAGGAAGCATGAAGCAAGCTCTCACGCGCACGGAATTCACCTAGGCAACCCGACTCCCATTTCCGTCTTGATTAGGAATATTGTGACGTCAGCAACAAATCCCCGGGGGATTTTGCAAACCTCGAAAACCTGTGTAAAGTATTTACCTGTTGCCCCCTTAGCTCAGTGGTAGAGCGCGTTCTTGGTAAGAACGAGGTCGCCGGATCGATTCCGGCAGGGGGCTCGCAATGAGAGAAGCAATCTGATTCCAGATTGCTTCTCTTTTCGTTTATCTGCCGCTCTTAGTGCCCCATCGCGCGGCCATCGCCTCAGCCTTCGCCCGCGCTGCTTCGCCAGTCTTCTGCCACGCCGTCTTCCCCAGATTCCCGATTCGCGCTGCAAGAGGCTGATCGCTTGTACAAGCTAGCTCCTGCCGCCGGGCCAGTGCCCGCATCCTGAATTGCTGTCACCCTTCTGACCACTGGATTTGCGTTTCCTCCTCCCAAGCGTGCTATGTTGTTCGCGACCACACGGGTGCCCTGGCAAGGGCTGAGATCGGGCTATCGCCGTCCGCGACCGTTGAACCTGTCCGGGTCATGCCGGCGAAGGAAGTGAGTTTCCCCAGTGGAACAATTTGAACAGCACCCTGCCCACACCCTTGCCTACCGCGAATCTGCGGGAATTTCTGTTCCCGTCACGCAGATCCATCTGGCAGACTCTCCCAATGGAAAGCCCAACGAGCCGCTGTCGGTGTATCGGACCAGCGGACCGGGAAGCGAACCGACCCAGGGCTTGCCGCCCTTCCGCGAGCAATGGATCCTGGAGCGCGGGGATGTGGAGGCTTACGCAGGCCGCGAGCGCAATCTGCACGACGACGGGCGCTCGGCGGTCCGCCGCGGCACGGCCAGCGCGGAATGGGCTGGACGTTCAGCCCCTCCGCTGCGGGCCGTTGGCGGAGCGCGCGTAACGCAGATGCACTATGCACGTGCCGGGATCATCACCCCGGAAATGCGCTATGTGGCGCTGCGCGAGGAATGCGATGTAGAACTGGTGCGCAGCGAGCTCGCGGCCGGACGAGCCATCATCCCGGCGAACATCAACCACCCGGAATCCGAGCCGATGATCATCGGCAAGGCGTTCCTGGTCAAGATCAATGCGAATATCGGCAACTCGGCGGTGACCAGCTCCATCGCAGAAGAGGTCTCCAAGCTCCAATGGGCCGCCAAATGGGGTGCCGACACGGTGATGGACCTGTCCACCGGAGATGACATCCACACCACCCGAGAATGGATCATCCGCAACTCCCCCGTGCCCATCGGCACCGTGCCGATCTACCAGGCGCTGGAGAAGGTCAATGGCGAAGCCAACAAGCTGACCTGGGAGATCTTCCGCGACACTGTCATCGAGCAGTGCGAGCAGGGCGTGGACTACATGACCATCCATGCTGGCGTGCTGCTGCGCTACATCCCACTGACCGCCAACCGGGTTACCGGCATGGTTTCACGCGGCGGGTCCATCATGGCCGGATGGTGCCTGGCGCACCACCAGGAGAATTTCCTCTACACCCACTTCGATGAGCTGTGCGAGATATTCGCGCAGTACGACGTCGCCTTCTCGCTGGGCGACGGGCTGCGCCCGGGCTCCATTGCGGACGCAAACGACGCAGCCCAGTTCGCCGAGCTGGACACGCTGGCCGAGTTGACCAAGCGCGCCTGGCACTACGACGTGCAGGTGATGGTCGAGGGACCGGGGCATATCCCGTTCCATCTGGTGCGCGAGAATGTGGAGCGCCAGCAGGAATTGTGCGACGGGGCCCCGTTCTACACCTTGGGCCCGCTGGTCACCGACATCGCGCCGGGCTACGACCACATCACCAGCGCCATCGGTGCCACGGAGATCGCCCGCTACGGTACCGCAATGCTCTGCTATGTCACGCCCAAGGAGCATCTGGGGCTGCCCAACCGGGATGACGTGAAGACCGGCGTGATCACCTACAAGATCGCGGCTCACGCGGCAGATCTGGCCAAGGGGCATCCGGGTGCCACGGCCCGTGATGATGCGCTGAGCAAGGCTCGTTTCGAATTCCGCTGGAATGACCAGTTCGCGTTATCCCTAGACCCGGTCACCGCGCAGGAATTCCATGACGAGACTCTGCCGGCCGAGCCGGCGAAGACCGCACACTTCTGTTCCATGTGCGGGCCGAAATTCTGCTCCATGCGCATTTCCCAGGACATCCGCGACGAATACGGCTCGGCCGAGGCACAAGCGGCCTTGGCCGGGATGGCGCAGAAGAGCCGGCAGTTCCTGGAAAGCGGCGGCACGGTCTATCTCGGGGATGAGATTCCGGTAGGGACCCCTGCCGAATAATTAGCCCGGCATGCGATAACGCCCTTGGAGCAAGCTTTCGGCTTGCCCCAAGGGCGTTATCCAGTGCTACTCAGCTGTAGCTGCAGGCTTAGTAGTCGCGACGTCCACCGCTGCGGTTCGATTCGCTGTAGCGGTCCTTGCCGCCGCGTCCGCCACCGAATCCGCCACGGCCGCCATTGCGTCCGCCACCGAATCCACCACGGCCGCCATTGCGTCCGCCACCGTAGCCGCCACGGCTACCACGGAAACCTCCGCGGTCGCCATCGTCATCACGGCGCGGGCTGCGGCCATTGTCGAGCTGGAGATCGATGGCTTCGCCGCCGATGCGCGTCTTGGAAAGTGCACGCCACTGGTCCTTGCTCAGCTCTGCTGGCAGCTCCACCAGGGTGTGGTCCGATCGGATGTCGATGCCGCCGATTTCCGAAGAATCGAAGCCGCCCTCGTTGGCCAGTGCGCCAACGATCGAGCCTGGCTGAACGCGGTTGCGGCGGCCAACTGCCAGACGGTACATGGCGTTGCCCTCGGCAGCGGTCTTGCGGGCACGTGGACCGCGCTCACCGCGTTCGCCACGCTCCGGGCGATCCATGCGGGCCTTCTTCGCAGGCGACATGACCGGCTCGGTCATCAGCAGCGGGCGTCCGCCCTGGGCCATCAAAGCCAGTGCAGCCGCGATTTCGAGGTGGTCCAGGTCCTCGTGCTCGGCAGCGAACTTCTCCACGATCTCGCGGAAAGTAGTCAGGTCCTGGCCGCTGATGGTCTTGTCGATGCGGTCGGTGAACTTCTGGATGCGGCGGTCGTTGACCGAATCCAGCGACGGCAGCTGCATCTGGGTCACCGGCTGGCGGGTCGCCTTCTCGATGGCACGCAGCAGGTACTTCTCGCGCGGGGTCATGAACAGGATTGCGTCGCCCTTGCGGCCGGCACGGCCGGTGCGGCCGATGCGGTGCACGTAGGACTCGGTGTCATGCGGGATGTCGAAGTTGATCACGTGCGAAATTCGCTCGACGTCCAGGCCGCGGGCTGCCACGTCGGTAGCCACCAGGATGTCGATCTTGCCCGAGCGCAGGTTCTCGACGGTGCGCTCGCGCTGCTGCTGCGGGATGTCGCCGTTGATGGCGGCGGCGGTGAAGCCGCGGGCCTTGAGCTTGTCGGCCAGGTCTTCGGTAGCCATCTTGGTGCGCACGAAGGTGATCACGCCGTCGAATTCCTCGGATTCGAGGATGCGGGTCATGGCGTCAAGCTTGTGCGCGCCCATGACCTGCAGGAAGCGCTGGGTGATGTTGGTACCGGTGGACTGCTTGGACTTCACGGCAACTTCCTGCGGGTTGCGCAGGTATTCAGAGGCGATGCGGCGGATGGTGCGCGGCATGGTGGCCGAGAACAGGGCAACCTGCTTCTCTTCCGGAGTCGCTTCGAGGATCTTGTCGACCTCTTCGGCAAAGCCCATGCGCAGCATTTCATCGGCCTCGTCCAGCACCACGTACTGCAGGTTCGACAGGTCGAGGGAACCCTTGTTGATATGGTCGATCACACGGCCTGGGGTGCCCACGACTACCTGTGCGCCACGGCGCAGGCCGTTGAGCTGCGGGCCGTATGGGGAGCCGCCGTACACTGGCAGAACGGTGAAGTTCGGCAGGTACTTGGCGTAGGAGGTGAAGGCCTCGGCGACCTGGAGGGCCAGCTCGCGGGTTGGAGCCAAGACCAGGATCTGCGGGGTCTTGGCTGGGCCATTGGTGTCAGCCAGTTCGGCCATGCGGGACAGGGCAGGCAGTGCGAAAGCAGCGGTCTTGCCGGTACCGGTCTGGGCCAGGCCGACAACGTCGCGGCCTTCGAGGAGCAGTGGAATGGTCGCTGCCTGGATTGGCGATGGCTTCTCGTAGCCAAGGTCGGCAAGCGATGCAAGCACGCGGGCATCCAGGCCAAGCTCGGAGAAGAGCACGGTTGGCTCTTCCGGGGTCTGGTTGTCGTTGGTGTTTACGGGCATGTCAGAAGACACGAAGAATTACCTCATTCGTTTGGGGATAGGCCTTGGCCGTCCCCAAAGAAACGACGTATAGGCTGCACAGTCAGATACAAGTCACGCTCATCAAGCGCTCCCCTATGACATAAAGACCCGCACACACTTTGCGGAAAATACAACACGAGAAGGCTCCAACCTCAAAAATTGGGCTGGATGCGAGAGGGATACCCTGATGTTCGCGAACACTTAATGCTAGCTTGAACGGCACTGAGTTGTCAGTGTCGAAGCCGTGTGAGATCGGGCACCGCGACAGAGCACGTAGGGTTAAGCACGTGAAGAAACCTCTTTTTCCAAGGCGTCCCAATGAGCCCACCCCCGGCGGACTGTTCGTCGCCCAAATGCTCTGGTTCCTGGCCGGAGTGCTTTTTCTCGGCTTTGGCGGCTTCCTGGCCTATGAGCAGAGCCGGGATTCCACACTGGATTTCGGCAGCATTGCGCTGATGGTCTTTTTCGCCGCAGCGGGCATCGCCTGCGGCGTGCTGGGATACCGGCTGTTCACCGGCGACCGGGCAGCGCGCGCCCAGCTGTCCTGGCTGGGACTGATTGCCGCACTGCCGCTGCTGCTGCGGTTCGGACGCTACTCGCTGCTGGCGGCCATCATCATGTTCAGCGTGGTGCTGATGTGGATGCCGGCGAGCAACAGGTACTTCAAGATCGTCGATCCCAAGCCGGCCAAGCGCCGCCGGTAGCCGAACCGGAACCCGGTTCAATGCACGAAAGACCTGGGTTCTGCTGCCCTTGGCGGGCAGCAGAACCCAGGTCCTTTGCGTTATGCGCATTTACAGGTTGGTGAAGGCCTTCTCCAGATCTTCGATCAGATCTGCCGGATCCTCGATGCCGACCGACAGGCGCAGCAGGTTCACTGGCACTGCCAGCTCGGTGCCCTTCACCGAAGCGTGGGTCATCTCCGATGGATAGTTCATCAGCGACTCGATGCCACCCAGGGATTCAGCCAGGGTGAACAGCTTGGTGCTCTCGGCAATCTTGCGGGCCGCCGATTCCCCGCCCTTGAACTGGACGGAGACCATGCCGCCGAAGCCGGACATCTGCTTCTTGGCGATCTCGTGGCCCGGGTGGTCTTCGAAGCCCGGATAGAGCACGCGCTCGACTTCGCTGCGTTCGCGCAACCACCCGGCAACCTGTGCGGCGTTCTCCGAGTGGGTGCGCATGCGCACGCCCAGAGTCTTCAGGCCGCGGGTGGTCAAGAACGCATCCATTGGGCCCGAAACAGCGCCCACTGCGAACTGGATGAAGCCGATCTTCTCGGCCAGCTCGGCGTCCTTGACGATCACCGCACCGCCCACCACGTCGGAGTGGCCGCCAATGTACTTGGTGGTCGAGTGCACCACGATGTCTGCACCCAGTGTCAACGGCTGCTGCAGGAACGGGCTGGCGAAGGTGTTATCCACGACCAGCAGTGCGCCGGCGGCGTGGGCAATCTGAGCGACCTTGGCGATGTCGGTGATCTTCATCATCGGGTTGGACGGGGTTTCCACCCACACCAGCTTCGCCTTGTTCTTCTCGATGGCAGCGGCCAGGGCCGCCTCGTCACCCATGTCCACCGGGGTGTTGCCGATGCCCCATGCACCCAGGACGCGGTCAATCAGGCGGAAGGTTCCGCCGTAGGCGTCGTTGCCCAGCACGATGTGGTCGCCCGGGCGCAGGATTGCGCGGATCAGCGAATCCTCGGCGGCCAGGCCCGAGCTGAAGGAGAAAGCGTGGTTGCCGAATTCGGCGCCGGCCAGCTGCGCCTGCAGCGAGTCGCGGGTCGGGTTGGTGCCGCGGCCGTACTCGTAGCCGTTGCGCAGGCCGCCAATGCCGTCCTGCGCGTAGGTGGACGAGAAGTGCAGCGGCGGAACTACCGCGCCGGTAACCGGTTCGAATTCCTGGCCCGCGTGGACAAAGCGGGTGTTTGCGCCCTGATGGTTTTCAGTCATCGATATCAATCCTTTGTGGTGAAGTCTCTAGCGGGTGGTGTAGGCCAGAAGGTCGGCTGCGGTGGCCGCGGCAATCACTTCGCCGCCCTTGGTCAGCAGCACGGCCGGGTGGCTCTTGAGCAAGTCTTGCGCATGCTCCGGGGTGTCTGCGGTGCCAATGAATGGCATTGCCAGGTCGCCCAGATCTGCCAGCGTGCTGGTTGGTTCTGCACCGGCCAACAGCGCGTCGGTGATGTCGCTGGCACCGATTACGCCGCGGATCTCGCCGATTCGCGCAGGCAGTGGTGCAGTGGCTACGACCAGCGCGTCATCGCCCTGCTCGCGCAGCGCCTTGGCCGCCTCGGCCAGGGTAGTGTCCAATGGCACTGTCGCGGTGCCTTGCTTGGCCAGCGCCTCGCCGATGAAGTCCAGCGCGGAGTATTCATCGGTGGTGAAACCCTGGTCCAGCATCCACTGGTCGTTGAAGATCTTGGCCAGGTAGCCGCGGCCGCCATCCGGTGCGATCACGACAACCACGTCGTCTTCGCCCAGATCCTTGGCGACGCGCAACGCGGCGACGACAGCCATGCCCGAGGAACCACCCAGCAGCAGGCCCTCTTCCTTGGCCAGACGGCGGGTCATCTCAAATGCTTCGGCATCGGTGACCGGCTCCACGGCATCCGGCACCGAGGGGTCATAGTTTCCCGGCCACATGTCTTCGCCGACGCCTTCGACAAAGTAGGGGCGTCCGGTGCCGCCGGAGTAGACCGAGCCATCCGGGTCAGCGGCGATGATCTTCACCGGGCCGGAAGCGCGGTCAGCGGAGATCTGCTTGAGGTAGCGTCCGGTGCCGGTGATGGTGCCGCCGGTTCCTGCGCTGATGACCGCATGGGTCAGCTTGCCGTCGGTGTCATTCCAGATTTCCGGGCCGGTGGTCTCGAAGTGGCTGTCAGGCGCTCCCGGGTTGGAGAACTGGTCGGGCTTGTATGCGCCATCGATTTCGGTGACCAGGCGGTCGGATACGCCGTAGTAGGACTCGGGGGAATCCGGAGCCACCGCGGTTGGGGTAACTACTACCTTGGCACCGTAGGCGCGCAGCACGTCGCGCTTTTCCTCGCCGACCTTATCGGGGGTGACGAAAATGGTGTTGTAGCCCTTGAGCTGGCCTACCATCGCCAGGCCGACGCCGGTGTTGCCGCTGGTCGGTTCCACGATGGTTCCACCAGGCTTGAGCTGGCCGGATTCCTCGGCACGCTCGACCATTTTCAATGCGATACGGTCCTTGATGGAACCGCCCGGATTCAGGTACTCGAGCTTCACCAGTACGGTGGCTGTGATCCCGTCGGTGACTCGGTTGAGCTTCACCAAAGGGGTATTGCCGATCAGGTCTAGAACTGTGGACGCATACTTCATGTCAAGAACTTTACCGGCGGATGTCATACATGTCGTTCCGAGGCGTAGCGAAACGTCACGCAGTGGACGCACGCTTTTCTCTGGTGATAGGGATACCGTCCAGGAATCCCGGGGGCAAAGTTATAGGATGCGTTTCATGGAGAAGTCGTTGAGCGCCAGCTACGATCCGCAGCGTCCGGTGGCCTTGCCCAAATCCTTGGGCATCTTGCGTCGCGGCCTGGGCGATCCGACGATCCGCCTGTCGCAGACCGAGGCGTGGTTGGCCTTTGCGACGCCGCTAGGGGATGCAACTTTGCATATTCATAAGCCCTCCCCGAGCTCGCCAGCCGCATTGCAGGCCTGGGGTCCTGGCGCCCAGTGGGCCATGGAATCGGCACCGAACTTGCTGGGTGCGAAAGATGACTGGACCGATTTCGACGCGGGAGTCAAAGAAGGCAAGTTCCCGGAGATCATCGCGCGTTCCCGCTTCGAGCATCCTGATTTCGTTCTGCCCAGCACCGGCAGGATCTTCGAGCACGTGGCCGGGGCGATTCTGGAACAGCGGGTCACCGGGATCGAAGCGAATTACGCGTGGCGCTGGCTGATCCGCCATCTGGGCCACCGGGCACCTGGCCCGGCGCCCGAGGACCTGATGATTTTCCCCGGTCCGCAGAAATTGGCAACGATGAAGCGGTGGGACTGGCAAGCAGCGCGTGTTGAGGGGCAACGGGCTACCACGATGGCGCGTGTGGTGCGGGTTGCCAGCAGCTTGCAGTGGTGGGCGGATAAGCCGATAAACCAACCAAAGCCCGCGGCAATGGCACCGGGAACCCTGGAAGCGGCGATGGCGTCGGTGCCGGGCATCGGACCATGGACCATTGCCGAGACGCTGCAGCGTTCCCATGGATCTGCTGATCACATTTCCGTCGGAGATTTCCATCTGGCAGATTTCGTTGGCCAGGTGCTGGCCGGTTCGAGAATCAGCGATGCGCAGATGCTTGACCTGCTGGCGCCCTATGCCCCGCATCGGCAACGCGTGGTCCGTTTGCTGCAGCTTTCAGGGCAGAGAAAACAAAGCTTCGGGCCCCGATACGCACCGCTGGATCACCGGCGGCGGTAAGGGGGCCCGAAGTTTCTGGGAATTCCTAGGAGTCTGCCTGCGCGGCTTCCTCTGCGATCTGCTTATGCACTTCGCTCATGTCAATGCCCTTGACGGCGGTAACAAGGTCTTCGAGCTGGGTCTGGTTCAGCGCACCAGCCTGCGAGAACACGAGGACGTTCTCGCGGAACGCCATGATGGTCGGGATCGAGGTGACGTTCGCAGCGCGGGCCAAGCCCTGTTCCGCTTCGGTATCCACCTTGGCAAATACTACGTCGGTGAACTTCTCGGAGGTCTGCTCGTACACCGGCGCAAAATTGCGGCATGGACCGCACCAGGCAGCCCAGAAGTCCACCAGGACGATGTCGTTCTCATCAATCAGCTGCGCGAATTCGTCTTCGCTCACATTTTTCGTTGCCATGGTTATACGGTAGCCGATCCTTATTTGAAATACGTAGAAAGGTGATCTTGGTTGAGCACGGGAATAAAACCAACCCGATGGCCGCGTAAGTTCTCCGTATGCAAAAACTCCCGGATCCTGGGATCCGGGAGTTATTTTGTGGCAGATACTGGATTCGAACCAGTGAAGGCGTTGCCAGCTGATTTACAGTCAGCCCCCTTTGGCCACTCGGGTAATCTGCCGAGTATGTTCGCTTCAAGAACATTTGCTCTTGTCGGAACGAGAAATAACTCTACAGGAGTTTTCCGGCGTTGTGAAATCGGGAGGGGTATTTTTGCTGTAAGCCTGATCACACCCCGAATTTGAAGGTTAATACCGGTAGGCTATGAAGCGAATCAGACCCGTTTCAACTAGGAGTATTCACATGGCTAGTGATTCCACATTCGACGTCGTAAGCAAGGTTGATAGCCAGGAAGTCGCCAACGCGATGAACCAGGCCCAGAAGGAAATCGCCCAGCGCTACGACTTCAAGGGCGTAGGCGCTGAAATTGACTTCAGCGGCGAGAAGATCCTGATGAAGGCCAACTCGGAAGAGCGCGTCAACGCTGTGCTGGATGTTTTCCAGTCCAAGCTGGTCAAGCGCGGCATTTCACTGAAGTCGTTGGATGCCGGTGACCCATTCGCTTCGGGCAAGGAATACCGCATCGAAGCAAGCATCAAGGAGGGCATTGCCCAGGATGTCGCCAAGAAGATCAACAAGTTGATCCGCGATGAGGCGCCTAAGGGCGTCAAGTCCACCATCCAGGGCGACGAGCTGCGCGTTTCGTCCAAGTCTCGCGATGATCTTCAGGCCACCATGGCTCTGCTGCGCGACTTCGAGGAAGCAGACCTGCAGTTCGTGAACTTCCGGTAGGGCACATCTCAGCCTGCTAGAAGTACTTCGCAAGAGCCGAGGGCTGTCACCCATCCGTGGTGGATGGGTGACAGCCCTCGGCTCTTTGCTGGATTACCGAAAACTCTCGTCCGACTGCTCAACGTATCCGTTTGCCATCGCCTTTGCGTTTTTGCGCCTTGGCCTCGTCACGGGCCTTCTTCTTGTAGTACCTGTCGCGGGTCCTGTCCCTGGCACGACGCTTGATCTCCTCCACATCGTCAGCAAAATGCTCCTTCGTCATTGCCTTGAATTCATCGAACGTGGCCTGCTCTTCTTCAGGGGTCGGCCCAGGAATCCAACTTTTCATCCAGAGCAACTCTGCCAAATTGCACATGGCTACGGCCGCCGTCACCACTGCGCTAGCGATGATTGAACGGTCGAGTGCGAAAGAAGCAACAAAACTGATCACAATGGACGCAGTGAATGGCAGAAAAACATAGGCAAACCCGCCGGGATTGGACCTGCGTTCGCGGAGGACGATGGGCCGCTCAATGACTGCGCCTACAACCTCGGATATGACAAATGCAAGAACAAGCGAGACCGCGATCCTGTCAAAGGTCACGTCGACATCGATAAACAGTGTGATTATCCACGCGAGCAGGAGGGCAACAGCTCCCTTTACAACCCCCGTTGTCAACCGGCCAGCAATCGCATCGCCCAGCGTAGGAAAACGGATTTCGCCGTCCGTCATTTTTCTTTCTCCTCGTGGTCTGTTGATGAGAAGCATGCCGCGATCACGGTTCTGGGTTAACGCCTTTCAGGCTTCCCCCAGGGCTTCAACTTCCCGCAGACGCGAGTCTCCGATCGCCCGTAGAGCACTGCTACAACAGGTCGATCCGCAGGAGCGGTCACCTGCTCCAGCGCATTCGGCTTAGTACCCGCGGCCGCCGGCCATTGCTTCAAGCCGCGCGATGCGATCTTCCATCGGAGGGTGGGTGGAGAACATGCGCTTCAGGCGCGAACCGAAAGGGTTCGCGATCATGAGGTGCGAGCTGTTGACCAGCTTCTGGTCATTCGACGCCAGCGGAGCGTGGGAGATCCCCGATTCCAATTTGCGTAGCGCGCTTGCCAGTGCCAGCGGATCGTTGGTCAGCTTGGCACCATCTTCATCGGCATCGTATTCGCGGGTACGACTCACGGCCATCTGGATGATGGACGCAGCCAGCGGTGCCAGCAGCGACAACGCAATCAATGCGATCGGGTTCACCCCGCGGTTGTCATTGCTGTTGCCGCCTCCGAAGAACATCAGGAACTGCGCCACCGAAGTGATCACGCCGGCAATTGCCGCGGCGACCGACGAGGTGAGGATGTCCCTGTTGTAGACGTGCATCAGTTCATGGCCCAGCACACCGCGCAATTCGCGTTCATTTAGCAGCTGCAAGATGCCTTCGGTGCAGCACACCGCCGAGTTCTGCGGGTTGCGACCGGTAGCAAAGGCGTTCGGCGAGGTAGTTGGCGAAACATACAGGCGCGGCATCGGCTGCTGCGCGTTCATCGACAGCTCGCGCACGATGCGGTACATTCCCGGTTGTTCCGCTTCGCTGACCGGGTAGGCATGCATTGAGCGCAAGGCCAGCTTGTCGCTATTCCAATAGCTGTAGGCAGTACTTGCGAGGCCAATCAGGGCGAAGATCCAAATGAACATCGAACGGCCGGTACCCGCGGAAATCAGCGAACCGATGGCCAGCAGCAGGGCGAACATCCCGCCCATCAAAAAGGCGGTCTTGAGTCCGTTGTTATGTCCATGCACGGCGATGCACTCCCTCAATGAAGCAAACCAAGTTGGTGTTCTCTAGTCTAGTCAACGACTGGAAATCCAAATATGTTCCGGTGAGAAGATCACATCGGCGCACCCGGTTGCAGGCATCCGCAGGGCAGGGGAATATACCGGGAGGCTGGACGTTGTAGTTTTAAGATGCGGTGCCACAGTTTATTTCCGGCTGGTCCGCTCCCCCGCCCTATTGCGATTCTGAAAGTGTGCGCCCTGCATGTCCTTAAGTACTGCCAAACCGATCCGTTCAGAACATAGTTATGGGTTGATCCAAGGCACCTCCGCATACCTGATTTGGGGCATGCTCCCGGCCTACTTCTTATTGCTGCCTGCCATCTCGGCATTCGAATTCGTTGCCGTCCGGGTTATCTTCTCGCTGGTTTTCTGCCTGCTTCTGCTGGCGTTCACCCGCCAGTTCAAGGGGTTCCTGGCCATGTTCAAGGATTCCACAGCCATGTGGCAGTTGGGACTGGCCAGTGTGCTGATCGCGGCCAACTGGACCCTCTATGCGCTGGCAGTCTTGACCGGGCATGTGCTGGAAGCATCGCTGGGCTACTTCATCAACCCGATTGTGGCGATCTTGCTGGGCGTCGTTGTTTTGAAGGAAAAATTGTGTCGCCTGCAGTGGATCGCAGTCGGCGTAGCCACTGTTGCCGTGATGGTCCTGACCGTCGGTCTGGGGCGGGTTCCATGGATTTCCCTCGGGCTGGCCTTCTCCTTTGGCTTCTATGGTCTGGTGAAGAACAAAGTAGGCCAAAGCGGCACCGCCTTGGGATCCTTGACCATTGAAACCGTCTGGCTGACCCCGCTGGCCTTTGGCTATCTGATCTGGCTGGCTGCTGCCGATCAGTCGGCACTGTTCTCGGCTGACGTTCCGGGTCTCCTGCTCCTGGCCGGAAGCGGCATCATCACCGCTGTTCCACTGTTGCTCTTCGGGGGTGCGGCACGCCGTTTGCCTTTGAGCACGCTGGGCTCGCTGCAGTTCCTCGCCCCGCTTTTGCAGTTCATCTTGGGCTTATTGGTCTTCGGCGAGCACATGCCATTCGAACGCTGGGTTGGCTTCGCTCTGGTATGGGTTGCAGTCATCTTCGTGCTCGTGGACATGATGCGGATTCCACGCACTGGATCCATGCCCGAACCAAAGAGGCTGGGCTGAGCGCCAATTGGCATGAGCACTGATTAAGCGAAAGCCTCGAATCTCCGAAAAGGAGATTCGAGGCTTTCGCCGTGCTCGGCCTAGAACGCGGCTGCTTAGGCGACAGCCTTGCGGATGGCATCTTCCAGCACGTTAAAGGCATCTTCGAGCAGCTCGTCGCCAATGACCAGCGGCGGCAGCAGACGCACCACGTTGCCGTAGGTGCCGCAGGTCAGGATCAGCACGCCCTGGGCCAGGCACTCGTCGGCAATGGCCTTGGTCAGTGCGGCATCCGGCTCCTTGCCCCCGGCCTTGACGAATTCCATCGCGACCATGCCGCCACGGCCACGGATGTCGCCCAGTTCCTTGATCTCTTTCTGCAGCGCTCCGAAACGGGTGAAGAACTTCTCTTCGATCTGCCGGGCGCGGCCCGCCAGGTCCTGCTCTTCCATGAACTTGATGGATTCCAGGGCTGCGGCCACTGCTACCGGGTTGCCGCCGTAGGTGCCGCCCAGTCCGCCGCCGTGCACCGAGTCCAGCAGTTCGGCGCGGCCGATGATGCCCGACAGCGGCATGCCACCGGCAATGCCCTTGGCCAGGGTGACGATATCAGGCTCGATGCCCTCGATATCCGACGCGAACCATGCGCCGGAGCGGGCAAAGCCTGCCTGGACTTCGTCGGCAATGAAGACGATGCCGTTTTCCTTGGCCCACTCGGCAATGCGCGGCAGGAAGCCTGTGGCTGGAACAATGAAGCCGCCCTCGCCCTGGATCGGTTCGATGATGATCGCCGCGATCTGGTCGCCACCGATCTGCTTCTCCATGGCCAGGATGGCGCGCTCGGCAGCTTCCTTGCCGGAGATGTTCGGGTTTTCCTCGCGGAACGGGTAGCTCATTGGCATGCGGTAGATCTCCGGTGCCAGCGGTCCGAAGCCGCGCTTGTATGGGGCTGCCTTGGCGGTCAGACCCATAGTGAGGTTGGTACGGCCATGGTAGGCGTGGTCGAAGGCGACCACTGCCTGGCGGCCGGTGGCAATGCGGGCGACCTTGATGGCGTTCTCTACCGCTTCGGCACCGGAGTTGAAGAAGACCGCACGCTTCTCGAAGTTGCCCGGGGTGATGGCGGCGAGCTTCTCGGCCAGCTCGATGTAGTTCTCGTACGGGGCGACCATGAAGCAGGTATGCGTAAAGCGGGCCGCCTGCTCGGCGACGGCCTTGGCTACCGCCTGATTCGAAGCGCCAACGGTGGTCACCGCGATGCCGGATCCCAGGTCGATCAGCTGGTTGCCGTCGACATCGACAATGATGCCGCCATCCACCTCTGCGGCGTATACCGGTAGGCTGGATGCTACGCCTGCGGCAACTGCCTTGGCCCGGCGTGCGGTCAGTTCCTGCGACTTCGGGCCGGGGAACGGACCGTTGATCTTGCGCTTCTGATCAATGCGGTAGGTAACGTCCATGTGCTTGTCCTTCCAGAACTTGTTGGTGAGCTCGCTTGCCCAGTTTTCTCTATAACTAGAGAGTATTCTCCTGGCCACCAGCGGACTACGCTGAATGGCACAACGCATTCCGTGTCGCCTAGTGCATTTGCACAAGAAAGAGGCCTCTGCGTTCCAAGCCGTAGCTTGAAGCGCAGAGGCCTCTAATCCTGATGCTGCGTACAGGTTCTAGTTTCCTGCCGAGCCAGCTGGCTCAATCACATCGTCGTCCTGCTTTTCAGGATGACGACTCAGGTTGATCAGCGAGACGGCCAGGCCGCCCCAGATGGTGAGCATGGAGATAATCATGAAGACAATCGCGATGGCACTCATGGCTAGTACTCCTTTCCAGCGACTTCAGGAACTTCCTCGGCCTCGACATTCGCACGATGCTGGTCGAACTCGGGGTCATCGATCTTCGAGTTCTTGCTCCATGGAATCAGCGAGAGCACGATCGCGCCAACGATCAGCGCACCGGCCATGCCCCAGCCGAAGATGCCGTTGAACCAGACAGGGTAACCGCTGTAGGACTCGGCCATCTTGCTTTGCAATTCGTTGATCAGCATGTAGCCCAAGGCTGCTGGTCCGATGCCACCAACGAGGACCTTCCAACCGGTTCCCAGCTTGATGGAACTATGGCGGTTCAGGTGCTTGGCCAGCTTCGGCAGCATGCCCAGGCCGGCACCGAAGACGATCACGAGTACCAAGGCGCAGGCCAGGATGCCGAACTGGTTGACGAAGGCATCCATAGTGTCCAGCAGATACAGGCCAGTGGTGGTCGGGAACAGCACCAGCGAAATCACTGCAACCGGAATGCCCACGACCAGGGTCGCTGGGACGCGCTTCCAGCCCAGCTTGTCCTGGAATGCCGCCACGATCACCTCAAGAATGGAGATCAGCGAGGTCAGGCCTGCGAAGACCAGCGAGCCGAAGAACAGCACACCGATCAGCGAGCCCAGCGGCGCTTCGGACACGATGGTCGGGAAGGCAATGAAAGCCAAGCCGATGCCGGAGGTGGCAACCTCGTCCACGGCGCTGCCGGCGTTGTAGGCCATGAAGCCCAGAGCGGCGAAGACGCCGATGCCTGCCAGCAGTTCGAAGCTGGAGTTGGCGAAGGCGACAGCGTAGCCCGAACCGGTCAGATCGCTCTTGCGCTTCATGTAGGACGAGTAGGTCACCATGATGCCGAAGGCAACGGACAGCGAGAAGAAGATGTGCCCGAAGGCTGCAGCCCACACCGCTGGGTTGGACAGTGCCGCGAAGTCCGGGGTGAAGAAGGCATTCAGGCCATCGATGGCCCCTGGCAGGAAGACCGACTGGACGACCAGGATCAGGAACATCACGATGAGCAGCGGCATGAAGACCGCGTTGGCTCGGGAAATGCCCTTGTTCACGCCGGCGACCATGATCACGATGGTGACCAGCCAGACGAAGAACATCGGGATGAAGATGTTGCCCACGAAGTCGAACCCGAGGTTGACGTTGTCCGAGACCTTGAGGAAGTCGTTCATGAAGAAGCCGGAGGCGCCGTCTGCGTTCGTTTCCCATGCCTTGGTGATAGAGAACCAGCAGTACATGGCGGCCCAGGCAATGATGGCCGCGTAGTAGATGGCGATGATGAAGCAGATCAGTACCTGCCACCAACCCAGGACCTCAGCCTTGCGGTTAGCCCGGCGGTAAGCCAGCGGGGCGGAGCCGCGGTAGCGGTGGCCGATCGAGTAGTCGAGGAACAGCAGCGGGATGCCGGCGCAGAGAATTGCGACCAGGTACGGGATCAAGAATGCGCCGCCGCCGTTTTCGTAGGCGACATAGGGGAAACGCCAGATGTTTCCCAGACCAACGGCCGAACCAATCGCTGAGAGGATGAACAACTTTCGGGAGCTGAAAGTCTCACGCTTCTCTGTTGCGAGTGGAGCGCCCTGCGATGAAGATGGAGTGCTCATGTGTCTAAGCTACTGCAAAACTTTCACATTGTGGTCATGTCTAGAGCTTGCGTGTCCACATTTTGAGCATTTTGCTAAATCGGGAACTTTTCGCGTTCCCACTAGAATGACTATATGGCAATTAGTTTACGCGGTCTTCTGGAACATGACGAGCTCGATCTTCGGCCGCTAACTGAAAACAGTCACCGCGATGGCATGGTCATCACCTGGGGTGCGGTGACCGAGCTGCTCGACCCGTCTCAGTTCTTGACCGGACGCGAAATTGTCTTGACTACTGGCGTTCGCCAGAAAAACAAAGCCGCGCAACGGCAGTTCGTCAATGTCCTTGCGGCCAATGATGCCGTAGCTTTGGGTTTTGGTACAGGCCTGGAGCACGATTCAGTACCGCAGGCGACCGTCGACGCCGCCCGAGAAGTAGGACTTCCCGTCTTCGAAGTTCCCTATCAGATACCTTTTGCGGCGATCACCCGGCTGATCGCCGAAGCACTGAATGCTGATCATCTCAAGCGCGTTGAAGGCCTGCTGAAGTCCCACCAGAAGCTGGCCCAGACACTGCTCTCCTCGGATCTTGACAGCATGCTCGAGGAACTCGAACGCATGCTCGGCACCCAGGTGGCGCTGACACTGCACGGAGAAGTGATCAGCGGCAACTATGATCCGGCGCAGTCCTGGCATGAACGCCCCGTGGCCACCGGGCTGCGCGACAAGTGCACCCTGCATATTGCCGAACCCTACGTCCACCAGCAAGTAGTCGACTACGCGCAGTCGCTGATCGGACTGGAACTGGCCAACAAGTCCCGGCTACGCGCTTCGCAGCGCCACGCCAACGGCCAAGTGCTCGAAGACCTCGCCGGCGGCGCCCTGGTCGGCGCCGATGCGGCTGCACGCCTGGGCGCTCTGGGCTTGAACACCCAGCGCGAGCACTCGGTCGTCCTGGTGCAGGCGCCAAGCCAGATCGAGCGCTTGCAAACCCTGCCGCTGCCTTCCGATCTCTCCTCGCAGGTTTCGGCGATCATCGATGGCCGATTGGCAATCATCGTTGCGCATAGCAAGGTGCAGCTGTCGGTCAAGCACCTCGATGAGTATCTGCTCGCGGCCGGCATTCCGGCGCGCGTGGGCTACGGCGGACGCTACCCGAATACCACAGGCATCCGCTGGAGCTACTTCGAGGCCCTGGAGTCATTGCGCCACGGCGAACGGGTCAACGAGCCCACCAAGCTGTCACTCACCTCGCTCCTGCTCGCCGCCCACGATGTTCCCCTGCAGGATTTGGCCATCGAAGCGCTGGGGCCGCTGCAGGAGTTCGATGCCTCCCACGATTCCGACCTGTTGCTGACGTTGAGCGAGTATCTCAACCGCGATGGCTCGGTGGGCGCGGTGGCAGAGTCCATGGGCCTGCACCGCAACACGGTGCGCTACCGGATCCAGCAGATTTCAGACCTTTCCGGCTACGACCCGAATGTGACTAGCGACCGAGTCCAGCTCTGGATCGCGTTGAGCGCCCTTGAGCTGGGCTAATCTCGATAGGATAAAGACATGGCAGACATGTTTCTAGAGAAGTTCTGTTCCCTGGTTCCCAAGTACTTGGAAGACCAGTGGAACGAGGCCGATGGCCTGAGCGCCGAAGAATTGCGCGAAGGGCTGGCGCAGTCCGAGGTGCCAATTCCCTTCGTCCTTGAAGAGTTCTATCGTGCGCTGGGCAATAATGAAGATTTCATGGAGGTCTACCACTACTTCTTCGATCCGGAAGAACTGGAAATCGAAGACGGCTACCTCTTGTTCCTGGAAGACGAGGAAGAGAAGTTCGTCTGGGGCTTCAAGGCGTCCCAGCTCGATGTTCCCGATCCAATCGTCTACCGCCGCAACAATGCCAAGGGCAAATGGACCAGCGAGGAAGGCACCTTCAGCGAATTCACCCTGGACATGTTCGCCTGGATCTTCGAAGAGCTGGCCGCCGAATTGGAGGACTAGTGCTCCACCGTTCCCATGAACCAGCCAATTACGCGTGCCCTTTCTGCGAGCTGGTCAACGACCTGCCCTTCAGCCAGGACAACTTGTGCGCGCCCACAGATCTGATCTATCAGACCGAACTTGTGGCAGCGATCATGGCTTGTGATGGGTTCGGGAACTACGGCGGTCATGTGATGATCATTCCTACCGCGCATCTGGAGGCGCTCTATGACCTCGATGAGGCCACTGGTGCCGCGGTCATGCGCGAGACCAAGCGCGTCGCCTTGGCGATGAAGCTGGCCTGGGATCCGGAAGGCACGAGTACCCGGCAGCATAATGAGCCGGCGGGCAATCAGCACGTGTGGCATTATCACCAGCATGTTTTCCCGCGCTACGCCGATGACGAGCTCTATCGGCAGCTGCGCCACCGGGTTTCAATCCAGGAGCGGGCGAGCAAAGCGGAACAGCTGCGCCAGGCGCTCTTCTCCCCCGATCATCCGCAGCCGCTAACCTGCGAGGATATCGTCAGATAAGCAGGAGCATGCACGTGGGCAGAAGCAGGCCCGGAGCACAAGGAAACCCCGGAAGGCTTTCGCAGTCTTCCGGGGTTTCCTTGTTCAATCCCGTCTAGGCTTCGCGGGTAACCACCGCATCGGCGAAAGAGATCAGCGCCTGCTTCACGGTGCCCTCCGGCAGCGGAGCCAGGACGGCAATCGCATCATCGGCCCACTTGCGCGCGGCCTTCCAGGCATCGTGGATTGCCGGATGGGCGGTCACGGCTTCTACAGCGGCCGCCAGGGCTTCATCGCTGGTCAGGTCCGCATCGACCAGTTCGACAGCCTGCTGTGCTTGGGTATCGCCGTCCGCAGCCGCCTGGCGAAGCAGCAGAATCGGCAGGGTCGGCACGCCTTCGCGCAAATCAGTGCCCGGAGTCTTGCCCGAATCGGCTTCCTTGGATGCCAGGTCAATCACGTCATCGGCGACCTGGAAGGCAATGCCAACCTTCTCGCCGTACTCGCGCAGCACCTCGATGTAGTCAGGGGCGCCACCGAAACGCGCGCCGAAAGCACCGGAGGTCGAAAGCAGCGATGCGGTCTTGTCGCTGATCACCTGGATGTGGTGCTCGATGGCATCGTCGCCCTCGCGAGGGCCGATGGATTCATGCAGCTGTCCCAGGCACAGGCGTTCGAAGGTGCGTGATTGCCACATGACTGCTTCTGGGCCCAACTCGGAGCCGAACACCGAGGCACGGGCGAAGATCAGGTCGCCTGCGAGAATGGCAACGGAGTTTCCCCACACTTCGTGTGCGGTCGGTGCGCCGCGGCGCATCGGAGCGGAGTCCATGACGTCATCGTGGTACAAAGTGGCCAGGTGGGTGAGTTCCACGACAGCCGCCGCCTTGATGACCTCATCGTTGACGCCATCGCCGAGCAGGGAGGTCAGCAGCACCAGCAACGGGCGTACGCGCTTGCCCCCGGCCTCGACCAGGTGGCGGCTGGATGCGTCAATCAAGGGATCGGAGTTGGCCAGCGCGTCACGCAGCAGCTTCTCCACCTTTGCCATGCCCATGGAAATAGCCGGACCGAAGTCCGGATCCTCGGCCAGCAAAGCGAAGCCCGAGGGAAGATTGATGGCCGCAGCTAATGCAGCGGTTTCAGGATTCAGCTCAATCGAGTCGGACACGTCATGTCCGGCTGCGGTCCAGTTGCTCTTCGAATCAGTCACTGTTCTACGGCTTACTTATCTTTCATCGGGTTGGCCATCGCGGTGTGCGAAGGCAATCTTGCCTGCAAGATGCACGCAAACATCTCTTCACTCTAGCCGATGCTTTCCACTGCATATTGCTGGCATGGCCGGAGCCGGGCCTACCGGTCTGGTACCAGCGACCTGAGAGGTCGATTTAGAGTTTACCGGGTTCCCCCTGCAGTTCTCACCCGACCCGGCCGATCTCACAGGGGTGACCACAGACACCCGCAAGCCTTTTTCCCCGGCATTGCGCGGTAGGCTTAGCCTTATCATGTCTGCAGATTCGCCCGTTCTTAGCGCCAGCGCTCATCAGCCGTCGGCTCCTGTTCTCACCAGCATCACCTTCGAATACCTCGATGCCCCCGAAACACTGCTGGCCGACTCATTGCGTCACCGAAGCCTGGTATGGACCCGCAACGGCCACGGCTTGGTCGGCTTCGGCACTGCCGCCCGGCTGCACACCCACGGAGAAGAGCGCTTTGCGCGTGCGCGAGCCTGGTTCGCGCAGGTCACCGAGCAGGCTCGGATCATCGACCCGATCTCCCGCCCGGGCAGCGGCCTGGTGTCTTTTGGCTCTTTCGCGTTTTCCTTCACCAGCGTCTTCGAATCGCGCATGGTCATCCCCCAGCTGGTTATCGGCCGTGATGAGGAGACGTCCTGGGTCACCGTTACCGGCAGCGCCGAGGAACTTGACGGGCTGACCTACCAGCAGGCCCTGGCACGCGCCGAATCAGCGATGGCAGATGCATCCTTGCCGGCAGGCGAGCAGGGCAGCATCGAGCTGACCAGCGGACAGCTCACCGCCGGTTCCTATCTTGAAGCCGTGGACCGTGCGCTGGGCTATTTCGAGGAACGCGGAATCTCCAAACTGGTGCTGGCCCGTGACGTATTGGCACATAGTTCCACCCCGATCAACTTGGCCCGCGTTGTCGATGCGCTGACCGAGCAGTATGGCAATTGCTGGACCTATTCTGTTGACGGCTTGGTGGGCGCTACCCCGGAGATGCTGGTGCGCGTGACCGGAGGCTTGGCCGAGGCCCGCGTCCTGGCCGGAACCCTGGACCGCGCTGCCGCTGGTGCCGAAGATCCCGACTTCGCGCACCGCAACCTCTTCGAAGATCCGAAGCAGCGCAATGAGCACCAGCTGGCTATTGATTCGCTTACCGCGTCCTTGAATCCCATTTCGCACGGCATGAATGCTCCGGACGAACCATTCATTCTCCAGCTTCCCAATGTGTGGCATTTGGCCAGCGATGTCCGTGCCCAGTTGCGCGCAGATGGCGCCGGTATCCTGCCTAATGCACTGGATGTTGCCGAGATTTTCCATCCCACCGCAGCCGTGTGCGGCACCCCGACCAAGAAGGCCGGCGTGCTCTTGCGCGAACTGGAAGGAATGGACCGCGGCCCGTATGCCGGTCCGGTCGGCTGGGTTGACAGCCGTGGAGATGGCGAATTCGGCATCGCCTTGCGCGGCGGAATCCTGGAAGACGAGAAGCTGATGCGCCTGTACGCCGGCTGCGGCATTGTCCCCGGCTCGGTGCCGGAAGATGAATTAGCCGAGTCGTGGGCCAAGATGCGTCCCATGCGCCAAGCCTTGGGAGCCGAATAGGCCCAGTCCGTGCGAGGGACGATGGCCGGGTAGCACCCGGTTGAGCATAAACAATCCTTACTCTCGGCGCGTCATGTGTGAGGTGAATCTCAGCCTAGTGCTGGCGTGGTTATGATTATGGCTACGCAGTGATCCACTCGCATTACCCGAAAGTAGGTTCTGATCCTATGCGTAGTCTCAAGAAGAAGTTCGCCTCCGCAGTTGCCGTCACCTCCGTTGCACTGCTGGCGCTCACCGCCTGCGGTTCCGGCTCCGGTTCTGAAGGTGAAGCCGAAGCTGGTTCCTTCCCGCTCAACGAAGGCAAGCTCACCATTTGCTCAGATATTCCTTACGAGCCATTCGAGTTCGTCAAGGATGGCAAGAACGTCGGATTCGACATGGACATCGCAGCTGAGATTGCCAAGGATGCAGAACTGGATCTGAACGTCATCGACGCCAGCTTCGACTCCATCGAATCCGGCCTGTTCAACACCCAATGCGATATCGCGATCTCCTCCATCTCGATCACCGAAGAGCGTTCGGCCAAGATGGATTTCTCCACCCCGTACATGGATGACGACCTGGTACTGATTTCGGCAGACGATTCCGGCATCAAGGATCTTGAAACCGCCAAGGACAAAAAGGTCGGCGTCCAGCAGGCGACCACCGGTGAGAAGTACGCCAAGGAACAGGGCCTGACCAACATCATCGGCTTCGAGGATGCCGGGCTGCAGACCCAGGCGCTGCTGGCTGGCCAGGTCGACGCGCTGCTGGGCAACCAGTCGGTACTCGGCTACTCCATCAAGGACAAAGAAGGCTTCAGCGTTGTTGCCGACTTCAAGACCGGCGAGCAGCTGGGCGTTGCAGTTCCAAAGGACCAGCCAGAGACTCTGGAGCTGGTCAATGGCACCCTTAAGCGCTTGACTGATGCAGGAACCATGGAAGAACTGACCGTGAAGTGGTTCGGAGAGAAGTAATTCTCGAGCATCATCTGATTTCAAGGCAAGCGGGGGCATCGGGCTGCGCCCACAGGTTGGCAGCCCTGCCTCCGCTTCCTGCATGAGAGGTATTCAAGCATGGCAATGACCACCCGTCAGCGCGCCCGCATGAGCAAGACCATCCAGATCGCCATCTTCATCATTGCGATCATCGCATTGATTTTGGCAGTCGACTGGGACAAGGCTGTCTACGCCTTCTTCTCCTTCGACAAGCTGGGGCCAATGTTCCCAGGCATGATCCTGGTCGGCCTGAAGAACACCATCTTCTACACCATCATTTCCTTCGCCTTCGGCTTGGTCCTTGGCCTGCTTCTGGCACTCATGAAAATGGCGTCTTTTGCGCCTTACCGCTGGTTCGCCACCGCATTCATTGAATTCTTCCGCGGCATCCCGGCAATCCTGGTGCTCTTGGCCTTCGGCTTCGGCTTGCCGCAGGCATTTGGAACACAGTGGCCGCAGCCGGTCAACGTCATGTGCGCCCTGGGCTTGGTCTCGGCAGCATACATTGCAGAAACCCTGCGTGCAGGCCTGCAGGCAGTGCCCAAGGGGCAGACCGAAGCCGCTCGTTCACTGGGCATGCCAGCATGGCGCGCCATGGTCACCATCGTGATCCCGCAGGCCTTCAAGATCGTCTTGCCGCCGATGACCAACGAAATCATCCTGCTGACCAAGGACACCTCCTTGGCCTTCATCCTCGGTGCATCGATGGCCCAGTACGAAATGACCAAGTTCGGCCGCGACGGCATCTCGCAAATCGACGCCGGCATCACACCGCTGGTTGTCGCCGGCCTGTTCTACTTGGTGATCACCATCCCGCTGAGCCTGGTGGCCCGGAAGTTCGAATCCCGCGCCGCAAAGACCAAGCGATAGAGAGGACCTGGAAATGTCGAGCGACACCAATAAGCTTTCAGTCCATGCTTCGGGCGTGGAAATCACCGGACTGCGCAAGGCCTACGGCAGCAACGAAGTGCTCAAGGGCATTGATCTGAATGTTGCTCCGGGCGAAGTGGTCTGCCTGATCGGTCCTTCCGGCTCGGGAAAGTCCACCCTGCTGCGCTGCGTGAACCTGCTGGAGCAGCCAAATGGCGGCACCATCATGGTCGGCGGCTTCAACGCCACCGATCCCGATGTGAACCTGGACAAGATGCGCCAGCAAGTGGGCATGGTCTTCCAGCAGTTCAACCTGTTCCCGCACCTGACGGTCCTGGAGAACTGCACCGTTTCGCCCATCAAGGTGCTCAAACGCAAGAAGGCCGAGGCGGAGAAAATCGCCTTGGGCCACCTGGAACGCGTAGGGCTCGGCGACTTCGGCGACCGCTACCCGGATCAGCTTTCCGGCGGCCAGCAGCAGCGCGTAGCCATCGCACGCGCGCTGTCCATGGAACCGACCCTGATGCTTTTCGATGAGCCAACCAGTGCGTTGGACCCGGAGACCGTTGGCGAGGTGCTGTCCATCATGAAGAACCTGGCCCGGACGGGCATGACCATGCTCGTGGTCACCCACGAGATGGCATTCGCCAAGGAAGTTGCGGACCGGGTGTTCTTCATGGACGGCGGAGTCGTGGTGGAAGAAGGCAAGGCAGCGGATGTCATCGGCAATCCGCAGCAGCCGCGTACGCAGGACTTCCTGCGCCGCGTGCTCGATCCGACGCACGTCGACATCTAAGCACCACAGCGCATCAGGATTCCCCTGAGTTGCCAGTGAAATGGACTGGCAGCGCAGGGGATTCCTTTTCGCCTCGCAGTGGCCTTCAGAAAGCTGGCCAGGGCAGCTGCCCGATCGCCTGGTTCAGCTCGAGTGTCTCGGCACGCAGGCTGCTGCGCGAGGCCGGCACTTCAATCAGCCGCAGGTTCGCCGTGCGCTGTGCGGCCAGAACGGCGCCAAGCTCTTCCTTGGTTTCTGCTTTGGCGTACTGCCAGCCATAGGCTTCGGCGAGCGCAGGCAGGCTCACCCGCTGCGGGGTGGCAAAGAGTCGTTCCACCGCATCGGCGTAGCGGCCCGAACGGTCAACTTCACCGTGCTCCAAGGTGGAGAAGATTGCTCCTCCCCCATCGTTGTAGACCACGATGTCCACCACGGGTTGGTCTTCACCCGGAGTCCAGGACAGCGAGCTGGCGTCATGGGCGAAGGTGATGTCCCCCATCACCGCCAGTGTCGGACGCTTGCTGCCCTGGGCCAGGCCCAGGGCGGTGGCTATGGTTCCATCGATCCCGGCCAGGCCGCGATTGGCGTGCACTCTCATGGTCCGTGCTGGTGCTGGGCGAGCCGCCAGGTCGAAGTCGCGGACAATGTTCGACGATCCGAGCAACAGAACTTCCGGCGCGTGTTCCCAAATGGCCTCGGCGACAGTTGCCCCATTGACTGACGATGCACGGCTAAGGCCCTGGCGCACCTCCAGCGCCTGCGCATCGAGCTGCTGCCATGATTCCAGCCAGCCCTCTGCACCGATGCCTGCGAATTGGCGCAGCTCGCTCCAGGAACTGACCGGGGTCTCGCGTCGCCGGCCCTCCTCATACCAGGCCACCGGCACCGGCTGCCAGATCGCTGATTTGATTGCCGGGTCGGCCAGCAGCTTGCCCACCGGTCGGCTTAGGGTCGGGCGGCCGAAAAGCACCACGCGTTCAATGCGCTCAAGGCCCACGGTGATCAGCGGGCGGTAGTGGCCTATGGCATTGGCCGAGAAACGTGCGTTGGACGATGGCTCGGCGAACAATGGCAGCCCCAGGTCCTGGGCGAATTGCTGCGCCTCCTCGCCAGCCCCATGCCCGGCGACGACCACGCTCCGGCGTGGCTTGAGCTGTTGAACGGGCAGGGTCGACATATCCGGCTGGCGCGGTGCCGGCCATTGCCCGGGTTCAATCGCAGTCCAGCGTTGTTCCTCGATGCGCTCTTGGGGTGCTGGAGTCAGCGGATCCCGGAACTGCAGGTTCAATTGGACCGGTCCGGCCGGATCCTGCTCGTTGCCGGCCAAGGCAGCCAAGACCTGTGCGAGTTCATGCTGCGGGTCAGCACCGGCAGGAACATTGGCCGCCAGGCGCACGTGCTCGCCAAAGAGGTTTTTCTGGCGGGTGCTCTGGCTTGCCCCGGTGCCGTGCAATTCATCGGGGCGATCAGCAGAAAGAACCAGCAGCGGTGTCGCCGTGTGGTTGGCTTCCATCACCGCCGGCAGCATCTGCCCGATGGCCGAGCCGCTGGTGGCGGCCACTGCTGCCGGCCGCCCGGTGCCTTGGGCCAGGCCCAGTGCCATGAACGCGGCGGAGCGTTCATCGATGCGCACGTGGATATCCAGGATCCCGGCAGCCGCCGCCTCGGCCGCGGCGTAGGCCAACGGGGCGCTGCGTGAACCGGGAGAAATCACCAGATCCCTGATTCCCGCCTGGATCACTGCGGAGAGTACGTGGCGAGCGGTGGTGATGGCGCGTTGCTCGTCAGGTTGCTGCATTCCCACGCTGCGTGACTCCTTAGATTCCATAGCTGAAGGCAATTATCCAAGTCTATGCCTTGGGCTGCCGGAGAACCGACTTGGAATGCGCCACGGCGCCGGCAGGTTCCTCTGATGGATCCTGCCGGCGCCCTGGAAGCTTGGCCTGGAGCTGCGCCTACTTGTTGCGGCCCTTGCCCTTGCCCGGCTTCGCGTCTTCCTTGAAGACCTGGACTACCGATGGGCGTGGACCGTAGAACTGGCCCCTGCCTGCTTCTGCCGCGTTCTTCACGAAATCGGGGAACAGTGAGGTAGGGCTGGCGAAGCTGCCGCCTTCGCCCGGGTGCTGCACGGCAACGAAGACCGAGTTGTCCTTGTCATGGATCAGCGGGCCGCAGGTCTCTGCGCCGGTTGGCACGGCCAGGAACTGCTCGACGCGGCCGCGATCCTTGCCGGTCAGGGTGACCTTGTGCAGTGCATCGGAGTAGCCGATGGTGCCGGGTGCGCCGTCGGTGGAGATCCACAGGTTGCCCTTGGAGTCGAAGGCCAGGTTGTCCGGGCAGGAGATCGGCGAGACCTTGTCGGCTGGGTAGCCGGAGAAGTAGGTCGATCCGTTCACATTGGGGTCACCGGCCACCAGCAGGATGTTCCAGGTGAACTTCGCCGCGGTGGCGTCGTTTCCGGCTTCGGTGATTTCCAGTACGTGGCCATCGCGGTTGCGGACGCGCGGGCTGACTTCGGTGGCGCCTTCCTTGCCTTCCTTGCCGCGGTCGGTGTTGTTGGTCAGCGCCACGTAGACCTTGCCGGAGACAGGGCTCGGCTCGACATCTTCCGGGCGGTCCAGCTTGGTGGCTCCGACCTTGTCGGCTGCCTGGCGGGTGTAGACCAGCACCTCGTCGATGCTCATGCCCTCGACCTTGGATTCGCCATTCTTCACCAGCGGCAGCCAGGTGCCCATGCCGTCGAAGGCACCATCGGACGGGACAGCGCCGCTGCCGTCGATTTCGCTTGCTGGCGAGTTGCCTTCGAACTTCGCAACGTACAGGTCGCCCTCGGAAAGCAGGCCCATGTTGTGCTTGCGATCGTGCTTGGAATAGGTGTTCTTCGAGACGAACTTGTACAGGTATTCGAAGCGCGAGTCGTCGCCGGAGTACGCAACGACCTTGCCGTTCTTGGCAATGCGCACATTGGCGCCTTCGTGCTTGAAGCGGCCCAGGCTGGTGTGCTTGACCGGGGTGGAGGTTGGGTCCTGCGGATCGATTTCGACGACCCAGCCGAAGCGGTTAGCCTCGTTCTCGTAGCCGTCGTTGTGCAGGCCGAAACGCGGGTCGATGTCTTCCCAGCCTCGGCCGGTCGCGCCGGTGCCGATGCCGTAGCGGGCTTCCTGAGCGGTGCCCTTGCCGCGGAAGTACTGGTCGAAGTTCTCTTCGCCGGAGAGCACGGTGCCCCACGGGGTCGTGCCGCCGGCGCAGTTGTTCAGGGTGCCAAGGACCTTGGTTCCGGTTGGATCAGCGGCGGTCTTGAGCAGGTCGCTGCCTGCCGCCGGGCCGTCTACCAGGAATTCGGTGCTGGCGGTGATGCGGCGGTTGCGCTCGCCACCCTGCACGTAGCTCCACTTCTTGTCACTCTTCTTGCGCTTGACCTCGACGACCGAGAAGCCATGGGCGTTCATCGCGATCTTGCGGGCTTCGTCCTTGTTCGCTTCGAACCAGGCAGCGTCGAACATCATGTCTTCATTGGTGTATTCGTGGTTGGCCACCAGCACGCCGGTACGGCCCGAATACTTGTCGACGATGATGTCCAGGTAGTCGCAGTTGTAGCCGAACTGCTCGGCCTGCTTGCGGGCCGACTGCTTGGAGGCGTCGAATGCCGGGGTGTTCTTGAAGAGCGGATCGCCCCAGCGGATGATGGCGTTCCAGTCGTAGCCGTCAGGAACTGAAACGGTATCTACCGAACGCGACACCGGCTCAATGGCGTCGAACGAAAGGTGTCCGCCCTTGCCTGGCTTCATTGGCACCAGTGGCGCCGCGGTCGCGTCGGCTGCGCCGAAGAGCTGCGGGCCGATGACCAGTGCCGAGGCGCCGACGGCGCCCAGGCCAAGCATGCTGCGGCGGGACATCGACTTGTCGGCGATGTCCTTGAAGTAGCCATTGGACGAAGTGTTGCAATCCGGCTTGGTGCAGGCGTCAGCGCACTTGAAGTGGCAAGTAGCTGCAGAACGGCCGCCGCGGGTGTGGCCCAGCATTGGCAAAAAGGTACGGGTTGGATTCATGATCCGCTCACTTCCTCAGTATGTGGCTCATCGTCAGGGGAATGACTCGAACTGAGGTTTTCACTTGGAAGTGTTCTAAAAGCGACGCAAAGGTGAACGCCAGGGAAACAGATTCCTGAGTAGTGCTATTCCCTAGCCAGTTCCGCATAACAGGACTCCAGCCGCTGCCGCCACCAGCCTACGCGCGCCTCTTCTGGGCGCAGGCTCTCCAGTTTCTGGTGATCCGGCTCAATGCGGCGCACCGGCAAATATCCGGCGGTAGCCAGCAACGGCTCGGCACAAACGTCTTCGGCGAACAAGGTACCGGTAGACAGGCCGCAGGCATAGGGCAATGCTGGCAGTGCGCTGGACAAGGCTGCCGCTTGGGCCAGGCCTACCGAGGTATCCAATGCGCTGGAGACGACGACATCCAGTTCCGCGTGCTTGGCAATGTCCAGCACAGCGCTGATGCCGCCCAGCGGCTGGGCCTTGATGACCATCAGATCCGCCGCGCCCAACCGCGAGACTTCCAGGGGGTCGGTGTGCTTGCGTACCGCTTCATCTGCGGCGATCTTCAACGGGTTTCCGGCTTTGCGCAGTTGCTCGCGGACTTCCGCCAGCCCGGTAATGCCAGGCACCGGTTGCTCTGCGTATTGCAGGTCGTACTCGCTCAGTGCTTTCAGTGCGGGAACGGCCTGGGCGATATCCCACCCCATATTGGCGTCCACGCGCAGCGCTGCCTGCGGGTAGAGCCGCCGGGTTTCAGCCACGCGGGCCAGGTCTTCGTCGAGGCCTTGGCCCTGTTCGGCCACCTTGATCTTGATGGTGTGCGGCGCGTCGTAGCGTTCAAGAACCGCCCCTACATCCTTCGCCGCAACCGCTGGCAGGGTGGCGTTGACCGGGATGCTGGTGCGCAGCGGTTCGGGGAACGGCTGGTAGGCGGCCTCGATTCCGGCGGCCAGCCATCGTGCGGCTTCCGCAGCTCCGTACTCGGTGAAGGCAGAGAATTCGCCCCAGCCTTCCGGCCCTTCGATCAGCAGGGCCTCGCGCTGGGTGACGCCACGGAATTTCACGCGCATCGGAAGGCGGACAACATGGGAATGCGCCAGCAATTCTTCAAGGGGCGGTAGTTCAAAGCTCATAGTCCAAGCCTAGCGAGCGTGGGCATGGTTACATGCCTGAACGGTGCCGTTCCGCCTGCCGGATATGACACCCTAGAGATATGCCACGCCATTCAGCCTCCACGCGCCCGCACCATATCAGGTGGTGGTGGGCCTTGCTGCTGCTGGTTGCGCTTTTCTGTCTTGAGTACATATTTTTCGTCCAGCAACGCAGTGGGCAATGGGCGGATCAGGCAGGATTCATCGCGTGGTCGCAATGGTGGCCCCGGACCGACTTGCTCAATCCGGTCCGCGAATTCCTGGATCTCTTGCCAGCAATTTGTGGCGCGATTGCTGCAGTATTCCTGCTGTATCGGGTGATTCGCGACCGCCATTTCCTTCGGGCCATCGTAGCGATCATCGCGGCCGCAGCCGCAGCCGGCACCACGCAGCTTCTGAAGCACGAGGTCTTGACCCGCCCGGATTTCAATTTCGGCACCACAGGAAATTCCTTCCCCTCGGGACATACCACCGCCGCCGCTGCCGCCATGGGACTGATGTATCTGGTGTCGCCACCGAAGCTGCGTCCAGTGGTGCAACCGATTGCCTGGTTATTCGCCACGGTGACGGGACTGGCCACCCTGATCTGCGGTTGGCACCGCCCAAGCGACATTGCCGCTGGTTTCGTGGTGGCAGGATTCTGGCTGGTTCTGGCTTCGGCCGTGCTCCAGCGCATCCAGCCGCTGAGCCACGAAGTTCCCAAAGGATCCTGGTCGAGGAATGTCGGGGCGGGCAGCTTGGTTCTCTGGGCTGCGGTCATCGGATTGTCATTCGTCCTGCCGCACCCGCACATCCAGAAAATTCCGGAGTTCCTGCAATTGGCCTACGCTGTCTTGGGGATTATCCATGTCGTGGCCGCATCGCTGGTATCCGGCTTAGTGCTGCGCTCGGTGGTTATCGGCCCCATGCGCACCCTGAAGAAATAGGGCACCGGCACAGGAATCAAGCAGGCTGCTGTTCCGCCTAGCCCATGCGGGCATTGAGAACGTCCGCGGCCTGCAGTGAGTCCGGAATGGTCACGGCGAATCGCTTCTTGTTCTTGAGGTCGAAAACGAGGCCTTCGTGTTCTCTCATCACGATGGCCGAACCGCCTGGAATGATCCGCCAGCCCCAGCCTCCCCACATCATGGGATTGATCTTCTCACTGGTCACAGATTCAATGTCAGTGATCTTGATAGTTCGCATTGGGATCCCCAAGAGCGCGGAAGATACCCGGAAACGATCACCGATGATGGATACCCGGATCCAGATCACGCATAGCATCAGCACGCAGACTGCGACTGACAGGGCCACGGGAAGGATGACGCTCGCCAAGCTGCCGTCGTGGCTTCCACCGGCCAGAAAGGGCAGCACTACAGCAAAGAACAGTGCCGCGAACAGCACGAGGCATAGCATCCACATCCACCATGGTGCGGCCATAGTTTGCTTGAACTCCGCTTGCCTGGAATCTGGCTGTGGCTCGGCGAATGCCTCCGCCGCGTCAGTCCGCTGTACGCTTTGGGCTGCATCGATTCGTTGCTGGCGGTCCTCGTTGAATTGCCGTGTGTACTGCTGGTAGATGCCGCTGGCCCACAGCGGCGCTATGCCCAGCAACGCGCAGGCAATGAGCAAAAACATCATGCCGCCCAGCACTGCAGTTTCAGGTGTTTCGGCGAGCGCTGTCGCTGCCGCCGAGCTGACGAACACGCCAGCTGCACTCCACGCGAGCAGGCCACCGGCAAAGAGCAGCATCATAAGCAAAGCCGGTTTATTGCGCAGCTTCAAGGAGAACATCCCGGTGATGGCACCAACGATGGTCAGCCCGATGCAGACCGGGACAAAGACGGCGGTTCGGGTGAACCCGTCAGGGTAGGTTGAGCTCCAGTGCGTTGCGGTCATGTCCGGCAGGTCGCCAGCAAGCAGCGCAGCGGTGGCCCCGACAATGGCTGCTGGGAGAAGCAACAGTAAGCAGGTCAGTGGACGATTCTTGATTCCTGTCCCTGCAGTTGCCATCCCAATTCCCCTGCTTTCGCTGCCTTGTGCTGGGTGGCCCACTTTCCGAGCAAGCAGCCGAGCTCAACTTATTTCCAGCATAGAAATGATTATCGATCTAACTCTACCAACTAGCGGTTGACATGGGAATGATTCGTCGAGCATTGACAGAATGTCAACAAAAAGAATGATGCCCGCCGTTCCTCCTGAGGTTCGACGGGCACCATGCTCACTCGCAAGAGCGAGAACTGGGAACTGTGGACGCTATAGCGACGCCAAGGCGGCCTTTGGATCTGTCATCGCGTCAGCGACATAGCGCATGAAGCCGGCCGCGGTTCCGCCATCGCAAACCCGGTGGTCGAAGCTCAGTGTCATCTCGCAGATGGAGCGGACCTTGATCTTGCCATTGACCACCCACGGCTTCTCGACGATGCGCCCAAGCCCCAGGATAGCAGCTTCCGGGTAGTTGATGATGGCCGCGGAGCCGTCAACATTGAACACGCCGTAGTTGTTGATGGTGAAGGTGCTGCCGGACAGGTCTGCAACGCCGGCCTTGCCCTCGCGCGCCACCGAAGCCAGCCGAGCGAACTCGGCCGACAGTTCCTTGGCATTCAGCTTGTGGGCATCGCGCACATTGGGCACAACCAGGCCGCGGTCGGTCTGGGCGGCGAAGCCAAGGTTCACGCCCTCGAAGAGGGTATGGCGCAATCCACCATCAGCCTCAACGTCGATGCGGCTGTTCAGTTCCGGGAAACGCTGCAATCCGGCCACAGCGAAGCGCGCGACCAGCGCCATGACGCTCGGGGCTTGGCCGTCTGCCTCCTTGATCTTCGAACGCAGCTTCAGCAGCTTGGTGACGTCGACATCCACCCACACGGTCGCTTCGGGGATCTCCCGGCGCGACGTGCTCATCGCGTTGGCGATGGTCTTGCGCACGCCCGAAAGCACCTGTGAGGAAGCTACAGGCAGGCCGGTCTTCGCATCAGCTTCCCCAGTTTGGGCCACCGGCACCGCCACCGAGGCCGAAGCTGAGGCTGCGGGAGTTGGCATCGGCGCTGCAGGTGTTGCCGTTTCAGGCTGCACCGCATCAGCTGACAAGGCGGCTTCCACGTCTGCGCGCAGAATCAGCCCTTCTGGACCGGTGCCCTGAACCGTGGTGATGTCCAATGCGTTGTCACGAGCCAGCTTGCGTACCAGCGGGTTGATCACGCGCACCGCTTCAGCTGGTGCCTGGACTGCGGCCGACGCGACCCCTGAGCGCGGCTTGCGCCGGCGGCTGGTCTTGCGCTGGGCAGAGGAGGTGCCGTAGCCAATGAGCACATTTCCGCTGCCTTCATCGGATTCTGCATCCTCCTCGGCAGGAACCTGGGTGCCGGCACGCTCTTCCTCGCGGTAGGACTGGGCACGTCCGGCTTCTTCGCCTGCAGGAGTCGTTGCGTCTTCACCGCCGGTGTTCACCGAAATAAAGGGCTCGTCCACCAGCATCATCTGGCCGGCATCCCCATGCAAGGTGGAGACGACGCCTTCGAATGGGCAAGGAATTTCCACCAGCGACTTCGCGGTTTCCACCTCTGCAATGGGCTGGTCGACCGCAACGACGTCACCGGCGGCAACCATCCAACGCACCAGCTCGGCTTCGGTCAGCCCTTCGCCAAGGTCTGGCAAGAGGAAAGTCTTGATGCTCATTTACGCCTCCCACTGAAGCTGGTCAACCGCGTCGAGAATTCGTTCGGCGCTTGGCAGATGGAACTTTTCCAGCGTTGGTGCCGGATAAGGAATATCGAATCCGGTCACGCGGAGCACCGGAGCCGCCAACGAGTGGAAGCAGCGTTCCTGCACCCGGGCTACGATTTCGCTGGCTACCGAGGCGAAGCCCTGGGCTTCGGCGACCACGATGGCCCGACCGGTCTTGCGCACCGATGCGCAGACGGTCTCGTCATCGAATGGCACAATGCTGCGGATGTCAACTACTTCCAGGCTGATGCCTTCTTCGGCTGCCAGCTTGGCGGCTTCCATTGCGGTGGAAACGCTTGGACCATAGGTGATCAGCGTGGCATCGCTGCCCGGGCGGGCGATGCGTGCCTGCCCCTCGGTCGTGGCGCTCTTCTTCGCCTCGTACTGTTCGGCCAGTTGCCCAAGGTCAACCTGTTCCTTGGACCAGTACAGCTTCTTCGGCTCGAAGAAGACCACCGGATCATCCGAATCGATGGCTTCGCGCAGCATCAGGTAGGCGTCCTCGACGCACGAGGGGGTGAAGACCTTCAGGCCCGGGGTGTGCGCGTAGTAGGCTTCCGAGGAATCGCAGTGGTGCTCCACGCCGCCGACGCCGCCGGCGTAAGGAATGCGGATCACCATTGGCAGATTCAGCTTGCCCTGGGTGCGGTTGCGCATCTTGGCAACATGCGAAGCGATCTGCTCGAAGGCCGGGTAGGCGAACGCATCGAACTGCATCTCGATGACCGGTCGCATGCCGTTGATGGCCATGCCGACGGCCATGCCGACGATGCCGGATTCGGCCAGCGGAGTGTCGAAGCAGCGCTCGGAGCCGAAGCGCGCGGTCAGGCCATCGGTGATGCGGAAGACACCGCCGAGGGTTCCCACATCCTCTCCGAAGATCACTACCGAGTCATCGGCAACCAGCGCATCGGCCAAGGCGGTATTCAGCGCCTTGCCGAAGGTCACCGGCTGGTTCTCGTTGGCAACCTTTGCTGCGGCTCGTGCGGTGGCAGCGCTGACGTTCGGGTTCACGCGCGAAGTAGTGGCAGTCATCCTAGGCTTCCTCACGGTCTAGTTCGTCGACAAGAATGGCTTGCTGTTCCGCAAGCTGCTGGCTCTTGGCCGAGTACACATGCTCGAACAGCTCGCGTGGATCGGTGTTAGCTTCCTGGTTCATGCCATCGCGCAGGGTCTTGGCAACGGCTTCGGCATCCGCAGTGATCTTGGCGACGGTCTCATCGGTCAACAGTCCTGCATCATCCAGGTATGCCTTCATCCGGGTCACCGGATCCTTGGCGATCCATTCCTGGACTTCGGAGTCCTCGCGGTAGCGCTTGTCGTCATCGGCATTGGTGTGCGCCTGCATGCGGTAGGTGTGGGCCTCGATCAGCAGCGGGCCGTTGCCCTCGCGGGCCATGCGCACCGCGCGGGTCATGATGGCCATCAAGGCCATCAAGTCGTTGCCATCCACGCGCTCGCCGGCCATGCCGTAGCCGACAGCCTTGTGAGCCAAGGATGGGGCTGCGCTCTGCTGCGAGAGCGGAACCGAGATGGCGTACTTGTTGTTCTGCACGAAGAAGATCACCGGCAGGTTGAAGACCGCTGCGAAATTCAGCGCTTCGTGGAAGTCGCCCTCGCTCGTGGCGCCATCGCCGCACATCGCCACGACAACGGTGTCTTCGCCGCGCAGCTTGGCAGCGTGTGCAACACCCACTGCGTGCAGCAGCTGGGTGGTGAGCGGAGTGGACATCGGTGCGCAGTTATAGGCCTTCGGGTCATAGCCGCAGTGCCATTCGCCGCGGAAACTGGTCATGACTTCCATCGGTGCAACACCCTTGGTCAGCACCGCTACGGTGTCGCGATAGGTCGGGAAGAGCCAGTCGTTCTCGCCCAGGCACAATGCCGCCGCGATCTGGCAGGCTTCCTGTCCATGGCTGGAGGGGTAGACCGCCATGCGGCCCTGGCGGACCAGCGCGGAGTTCTGGTCGTTGACGCGTCGGCCGGTGACCAGGGCAGCGTAGGCTTCGAGCAGCCGGGCCGGGCTCGGCAGCGGGTACTCGTGGCCCGGCTCAGTGCCTTGCTGATCCTCTGGGCGCAGGGTTCCGTCCGGGTTCAACAGGTTGATCATGTGGCGTGCTGGCAGCATGTAGTCTTCAGGGGTAATCCCGAATTTCTTGCTGACCTCAGAGATGCGATCCGCATGCGCTTCAGTGCTCATGTTCTCCCACCTTTCGTGGTTCTGGCTGGTCCATGAGCACAACCCCTTGTGACTCACTTCACCTAAACATCATTTGCAATCAATTATGGGTATGAGTGGCATTCTGTATCCAGTCCGGCGGGGAATCGTGGAAAGTTGCGAATAGTATCCGTATACTCGTAGACGAAAAGTGTCAATAGATTGTGTTTGGAATAGAGACGTCCGGCACGTCAACAAGGAGAATCAATGGCCGCGGAAGCGGAGCTAAAACTCGATGATGTCGATCATGCGATCCTCGCGGAGCTGACCAGCGACGGACGCCAGTCGGTCACCACCGTGGCGCAAAAGGTGCACGTATCGCGGGCCCACGCCTACTCACGTATCGCAAAGCTCCAGGATTCCGGGGTGATTACCCGGTATACGGCGGTCATTGATCCAGTCAAGGCCGGGCTCAAGGCCAGCGCCTATGTGACGTTGAAGCTCCGCCAGCATTCCTGGCGCGAGTTGCGTGACCATCTGGCGTCGATTCCCGAGGTGCACCATGTGGGCTTGGTCGGCGGCAATTTCGACGTGATCCTGCTGGTGCGCGCCAAAGACAATCTGGACCTGCGCCGTGTGGTCTTTGAGCAATTGCAGTCATTGCCAACGGTTCTGGATACGCAAACCCTGCTGATTTTCGAAGACACCGATACCCGATAGCCGGCTCGTTTAACGCACGAGAAGAGCACCTGGAGGCCATCCAGGTGCTCTTCTCGTGTTTGCTGGGAAACTACTTCTTGCCAGTGAACACCGGCTTGCGCTTTTCCTGGAATGACTTGAATCCCTCGGCGTAATCAGCGGTGTCGCACAAGGCTGCCTGCGCCCGGTTTTCGGTGCGCATTGAATTCCACAGGCCCACCCGCTGGTCGCGGATTTCCGCCACCAGCTGCTTGGATGCAACGAACGCCTGGGTGGCCCCCTGTGCCACCCTGGCGATGATCTCCTCGCCACGCTCGGCCAATTCCTCGGCCGGGAAGGCGCGGGAGAACAGGCCCGAACGCACAGCTTCGGCACCGGAAATCAGCTCAGCGGTGTAGATCATGTCCAGCGTGCGGTGAGCCCCGAGGCGCTCGGTGAAAAGCCAGTGTCCTCCGGAGTCCAAGGTCGCGCCCAGGTTGGCGAACGGCGAGCCGATCTTGGCGCTCTCCGCCACGTACACCACGTCGGTGGCCACGGCCAGGCCAAGGCCGACGCCCAGGCAGGCACCCTGCACCAGGGCGAAGGTGGGAGCAGGGAACCTGGACATCTTCTCCAGCAGCGGTTGCACCTTGCCTTCAAGGTAGCCGATGACGTCGTCATCTGCCGGGTTGACCCCTGAGATGTCGCGTCCGGCACAGAAGCCGCGGCCTTCGCCGGATAGCACCAGGGCGCGGACCTCTCCGGTTTCCACGGCCGCTGCGGCCTTGTCATAGGCCTCGGACAACTCGGCCAATGCCGCCTCATCCAGTGAATTCATCTTCTGCGGCGCATTGAGCACCACCCGTGCGATGGAATCGGCAATCGTCAGTTCGATCATGAAGTCTTCCTGCCTGAACTAGGCGTCGAAGTCGACGCTGAGCTTTTCGGTGGTCGGGTGCGACTGGCAGGTCAGCACGTAGCCTGCCTCGACCTCGTCCGGTTCCAGCGCGTAGTTCTCGGCCATGGTGACCGAACCGCTGGTGACCTTGGCGCGGCAGGTGCCGCACACGCCGCCCGCACAGGCGAACGGAACGTCCGGCCGGACGCGCAGTGCGGCGTTCAGCACGGTTTCGTTGGCACGCACCGGTGACTTGACTTCGCCCTTAAGGCCATCGAGGTTGAAGCTGATCTGATAGCTTTCCTCGTTCTCGTCCACCTCGACCGGGCGGCCGATATGCCCTTGCGGCTTGGTCGGCTCACCGGTGGTGAACAGCTCGAAACGGACCTTTTCCGCGGGAACGTCCAGGCTGGTTAGCTGGTCGCGGACCAGCTGAACGAGCTCGAAGGGGCCGCAGAGGAACCATTCGTCCACGTTCGGCGCCTGGACCACGTTGGTCAGCAACGTGGTGAGCTTCTCTGCGTCGATGCGGCCGGAGAGCAGCGGCGAGATGCGCTGTTCGCGGCTGAGCACGTGGTGCAGCGCCAGACGCGATGGGTAGCGGTCCTTCAGGTCAGCCAGTTCCTCAAGGAACATGACGTCCATGGCTGCCTTGTTCGCGTAGATCAGGTCGAAGCGGGTGTGGTCATTGGCTTCCAGGATCGTGCGGGCGATGGCCAGCACCGGGGTGATGCCGGAGCCGGCGGCCACGGCCACGAAGCGGTCCTGCGCTGTGGTGTCGATGGTCGATGGATCGTTGATCTCCGTGAGCTTGTGCTTGGAAATGAAAGCACCAGCGGGGCTCATCACATCGATCTGGTCGCCCGCAGCCAGGGATTCGTTGGCCCAGGTGGAGAACAGGCCTCCGAGGTCGCGCTTGATCGCTACCTTGATCTCATCCCCGGTTGGAGCGGCGCAAATGGAATAGGAGCGGCGCAGCTCGACGAGTTCGCCCTCGGCGTTGGGAATTTCCTTGCGCAGTGCCACGTATTGGCCTGCAACGTAGTCGTATTCCTCGCTCAGTTCCGCGGGAATGGCGAAAGTGACTTCGATTGAGTCCTTGGTCAGCCGACGCACGTTCGAGACAGTGAGCCGATGGAAGGACGCCCGGCGTCGGGTGGGTGTGGTTTGTTCGGTCATGAGAGCACCTTGAAGTAGTCGAAGGGTTCCAAGCAGTCTTTGCAGGTGTAGAGCGCCTTGCAGGAAGTCGAGGCGAAACGGGCCAGCTCGCGGGTGTTCAGCGAGTGGCACCGCGGGCACTTCACGCTCATGCCGAGGGTGACGCGGCCCGCATGGCCCTTGCCGGTGGGTGGAGCGATCCCGTACTCTTCGAGCTTGCTCTTCCCCTCCTCGGTCATCCAATCAGTTGACCACGCTGGGGTCAGCACCAGCTTGACGTCAACCTTTTCATATCCGGCATCGCCGAAAACGGCGTACAGGTCCTCATTGATGGCATCCATCGCCGGGCAACCTGAATAGGTTGGGGTGATGACCACCTGCACGGTTCCGTCCTCGGCCATGTCCACTTCACGAAGGATTCCCAGGTCTGCAATGGACAGCACCGGGATTTCCGGGTCGGTCACCTTCGATGCGATAGCGAACAGATCCTTGGCATCAGCGATCGTTTTGCTCAAGACTGCTTCCCCCCTTATTCGGGCAAAAGTTGCGTAATTACCAGCTGGCACCGGGGTGCTTGCGGGCGAGAACTTGCATCTCCGCCAACAGGTAGCCCAGGTGTTCGGAGTGCTCGCCACGGCGGCCGTAGGCCATGGCCTGACCGGTGGAAGGAATCTCCAAGCCGGCTGCGTCCAGTACCGCGGTGATTTCTTCTTCCCACGCGGAGCGCAGGGTGGAAGGCAGCACGGCAATGCCCTGAAGGTTCTGGTGAACTTCTTCATCGCGGAACATCTCATCGACGTATGGCCACAGGATTTCCAGGGCGTGGCGCATCTTGGCGGCCGATTCCTCGGTGCCCTGACCCAGGCGGATGGTCCACTGGATGGCGTGGTCGCGGTGGTAGTCGACTTCCTTGACTGCCTTGGCCGAGATGGCGGCCAGGGTTTCGTCCTTGGATTCGGTCAGCTGCTTGTACAGCAGGTTCTGGAAGATCGAGACGATCAGCTGGCGGATGATGGTGACGCCGAAGTGGCCGTTGGGCTGCTCGACGATCCACAGCGAGGTGAATTCCTCTTCCTCGCGCCAGTAGGCTAGATCGTCTTCGGTCTTGTCCCACGCCAGCCCGGCGTAGGTAAGGAAGGAGCGGGCGTGGCCCAGGACATCCAGTGCAATGTTGCCCAGGGCAACGTCTTCTTCCAGTTCGGGAGCGCGGGAAATCCAGTGCGACATGCGCTGCGCCAGGATGAGGGCATCATCGCCCAGAGTCAGTGCATACTGCGCAACTTCTTCGCTCGGCTTGACGCCGTCCACAGCGATGTCTTCCGGACGCAAGGCGTTGCCCGGGGTGACGCGGGTGGCCGAGGCCAGCGCATCACCGAAGCTGTCGAGGGCTTCGTCGAGTTCTTCGTGCTTCACAGGTGCTTCACTCCCTCACTGGCCTTGTAATAGGTCGCGTGGCGGTAGTCCTTGCCCTGAGGGGATTCGAAGAAGGCGTCCTTCTCATCAGGGTCGGAGCTGATGATGTCGGTGGACTTCACAACCCACAGGGACACGCCTTCGTTGCGTCGGGTGTACAGATCACGGGCGTTGCGCACGGCCATCTGGGCATCCGGTGCATGCAGGGATCCGGCGTGGACGTGCGAGAGTCCACGGGACGAACGGACAAATACTTCCCACAGGGGCCAATTGCTCTGTTGGCTCATGCTAGGCAACCTCACTTTGTGCTTGTTTTGCTGCGTATGCTGCGGCGGCTTCACGGACCCAGGCGCCCTCGCGGTGCGCTTCGCGGCGGCGTTCCATGCGCTGTGCATTCACTGGGCCGTTGCCCTTGATGACTGCCATGAATTCGTCCCAGTTCAGATCCTTATGGATCCACTGCTTCTTTTCTTCATCGAAGTGCAGCTCGGGGTCTGGCAGGGTCAGGCCGAGAACCTTGACCTGTTCGGCGATCATGCCGACGAAACGCTGGCGAAGTTCGTCGTTGGAGAAGCGCTTGATCTTCCAGGCCATGGACTGCTGGGAGTTCGGCGACTGCTCGTCTGGCGGACCGAACATCATCAGGGCTGGCTCGTAGAAGCGGTTGATGGCATCCTGCGCCATCTTCTTCTGCGCATCGGTGCCGCGCGAGAGCGAGAGCAAGATCTCGAAGCCCTGGCGCTGGTGGAAGGATTCTTCCTTGCACACGCGGACCATGGCGCGACCGTAGGGGCCGTAGGAAGCACGGCACAGCGGAACCTGGTTGGCGATCGCCGCCCCATCGACCAGCCAGCCGATAGCGCCCATGTCCGCCCACGTGCGTGCGGGGTAGTTGAAGATCGAGGAGTACTTGGCCTTGCCGGAGAGTAGCTGCTCGTTGTACTCGTCGCGGGTGGTGCCCAAGGTCTCGGCGGCCGAATAGAGGTAGAGGCCGTGACCGGCTTCGTCCTGCACCTTGGCCATCAGAATGGACTTGCGCTTCAGCGATGGAGCACGGGTAATCCAGTTCGCTTCAGGCTGCATGCCGATGATTTCGGAGTGCGCGTGCTGCGAGATCTGACGGCTGAGGGTCTTGCGGTACTTCTCAGGCATCCAATCGCGTGGCTCGACGCGGGAGTCCTGATCGATCAAGGCGTCGAAACGCGCTTGGGACTGCTCTTCTTCGTAGCTCGGGACGGCACTCAGTCCCGGCTCCTGCGGTGTGGTCGGGGCCATGGGTTCACCTCATCGAAAACAAATTACATACTGACCGTTCGTTCAGTATGTCAGAGTGCGCTCGATCACGTCAACATGAACCCGCCTCCAGGCGCAACAAAACCCCGGGAAAGGTTTCCCGGGGTTTGCGAAAGCTGGGGCTTAGGCGTTGACGAGCGCCTTGCCCGCCTTCTTGCCCTTGAAGATCAGCGCATCAAGCGAGATCCGGCCAGGGCCCACCAGAAGCAGCGCCAGTGCGCCGGCAGCCAGTGCCAAGACAAGCTCGAAGCCGCCATTTTCCACGAAGACTCCACCTGCAGCGTGAACCATGAACAGCGCGACGATCATCTGCACCCCCAATAGGCCTGCGAACACGCGGGTAAGCAGGCCGAGGATAATCGCGGCACCGCCAGCGATCTCCAAGGTTGCAGCCACCGGGGCAAGCAGGTTGGCGGCAGGAACACCCATTTGGCCAAAGGCCGCGATGGTTCCCTCGATGGTGAACTGGAAGTACTTCTGCCAGCCGTGGGCCAGGAAGAGGAAACCGAAAGCCAAGCGAAGCAGGGTGCGGGCAGCGGTCTGCAGGCCTGCGTTATTTTCCAGAGCGGGCATTAGTGGACTCCTAATGGTTGAGATGCAGGGACAAGTCCCGTTCAGTTACTGCCCCAACCCTATTGGAACATTAGTTGAAACTTTAATAATATGAGGGAATTTGCCACGGAAGAGCTTAGTCACGAAAAACCGTGCTGCCCGCAACCAGATTCAACTAGTTGCGGACAGCACGGTTTCCGGCTGGCTGTGCGGCTGCTGCCTAGAGGACCTTGGACAAGAAGTCCTGAGTGCGCGCCTGCTGCGGATTGCCGAACAGCTGTTCAGGCTTGCCCTGCTCGCAGACAACTCCGTCAGCCATGAAGACCACCCGGTCGGCTACTTCACGTGCGAAGCCCATCTCGTGCGTCACCAGGACCATGGTCATTCCGCTATCGGCGAGCTCCTTGATGACCTGCAGCACTTCGCCGACCATCTCGGGATCCAGAGCGCTGGTCGCCTCGTCAAAGAGCATGATGCCCGGAGCCATGGCCAGCGCGCGGGCGATTGCCACACGCTGCTTCTGGCCGCCGGAGAGCGAGGCCGGACGGGCGTTGGCCTTCTCGCGCAGGCCCACGCGTTCCAAGAGCTCCAGGGCACGCTCCCGGGCTTCGGCCTTGCCCATCTTCTTGAGCTCGACCGGAGCCAGCATGATGTTCTCTGCAACGCTCATATGTGGGAACAGGTTGAAGTGCTGGAACACCATGCCCACATGGCGGCGCACCTCGTTGATGTCCACCTTCGGATCGGTGACATCGAAGCCGTCGACAACCACCTTGCCTGAGGTAATGTCCTCGAGCTTGTTCAGGCAACGCAGCAAGGTGGACTTGCCGGACCCGGACGGTCCGATCACGCACACCACTTCGCCTTCGCGCACGTCCATGTCGATGCCCTTGAGCACATTGTTGGATCCGAAGGACTTGTGCAGGTCTTTGACCTGGATCTTCACGTTGTCGCTTTGCACGGTTGAGGTGCTCACTTGTTGAACCTCCGATCGGCATAATTTGCCAACTTGGTCAGCGCCATGATGGCGATGAAGTAGATGATGCCCACGATCAGCAGGGTTTCAGTGACACGGAAGTTCGCCGCGTAGATCTGCTGGCCCTGGTAGAGCAGCTCGGTGAAGCCGATAGCCAGCAGCAGCGAGGAGTCCTTCAGGCTGATGATCAGCTGGTTGATCAGCGACGGGGTCATCATCTTGAAGGCCTGCGGGATCACGACCTTCTGCATCGACTTTCCGTAGCCCAAGCCCAGCGAACGGGACGCTTCGAGCTGGCCCGGATCCACCGACTGGATACCACCGCGAACAATTTCGGCGACATAGGCGCCGGCGTTCAACGACAGCGTCAGCACACCAGCGGTCCAGACGCTGATCTCCCAGCCGGTCAGCTGCGGAAGACCGAAGTAGAACATGAATGCCCAGAGCAGCAGCGGGGTGCCGCGGAAGATGTTCACGAAGGTCGTGGCGATGCCGCGAAGCACGATGTTCCCGGAGATCTTCATGAATCCGAAGACCAGGCCCAACGCCATGGCGATGGCGAAGGAAATCGCTGTCACCAGCAGGGTGTGCCACAAACCGGTCATCAACGCCGGCATGGACTTGACCAGCAGATCGAAGAAGTTGCTCGGTTGCGCCGCGGTCGGATCGGCAAGGTAGGAGTCCAGGATCTGCTGGTACTCTCCGCTGGCCTTCAGCTCGGCCAGCCCGTCATTGAAGGCCGCCAGCAGCGCGGTGTTCTCGCCCTTGTTCACGGCGAAGCCGTAGGAACCGCCAGGAACCTTGTCGGTGACGGTCTTCAGGCCATTGCCCTGGGCGATGCCGTAGGCCAGCACCGGGTAGTCATCGAAAACGGCAACGGCGGAGCCGGCCTTGACCGATTCGTACATGGTGGCTGACTGGTCCAGGGACTTGACCTCGAAGCCGTATTCCTTGGCGATGGACTTGGCGTAGGTCTCGCCCTCGGCACCGGTCTTGGCGACAACGGTCTTGCCTTTCAAGTCCTCGTAGCTGGTGATCTCGTCATTGTTCGCTGCGACAGCCATCTGCACGCCGGACTCGAAGTAGGGCTCGGAGAAGTCGTAGATCTCCTTGCGCTCGTCGGTAATCGACATGCCGGCGATCACGCCGTCCACCTGGTTGGAGGAGAGGGCTGCCAAGGCGGCGTTGAAGCCCAAGGACCTGATTTCGACTTCAAATCCCTGGTCTTCCGCAATGGTGCGCAGCAGATCCATGTCGATACCGGTCAGCTCGCCGTTCTGGCGGAACTCGAACGGCGCGAACGTCGTATCCGTGCCGATGACATAGGTTTGGCCCTCGACGCTTTCGCTGCCTTGGGCCATGGCCGATGGTGCGCCCACGACCAATGCCATCAAACCGATGGCAGCCGCGGCTATCCACCTGGCCAGGCGCCCGGCCGGGGCAGCTGTTCTTTTCTTATCCACTGATGAATCGCTTTCTCGTGCTGAAGGGCGAATGGCCCAAGGTGCAGATGATACGTTCTGCCTGCAAGCCTAGGACGAATAAAGCCTAGCCGGTACCCCACGACTCGCCTGCATTTGCATCGTTACCGGTTTGAAACCGCGGTTCTGTCCGCGCTGAGCATAGCTACCCCCGCAAGCATCGGCGGTGGGATTGAATAGTGGTATGACTCCTGAATCATTGACCGCAAATGCTCCTCGTGCCGCGAAGCTGCCCACCACCCGCAGCTTCCACGGCGACGACTTCATCGACAACTACGAATGGCTGCGCGAGAAATCCAACCCGGAGGTCATCGCCCACCTGACCGCGGAGAACGAGTACACCGACATCATTACCGCTGGCCAGCAGCCGTTGCGCGATGCCTTGTTCAGCGAGATCAAGGGCCGCACCGTTGAAACCGACCTGTCGGTTCCGGTGCGTCGTCGCGGCTGGTGGTACTTCACCCGTTCGGCCGAAGGCAAGCCCTACACGATCCAGTGCCGTGTCAAAGCCTCGGACACCGGGGACCTGGTGGCCGACTGGACTCCCCCGGTCATCGACCCGGAAACCGCGCTGCCTGCCGAAGAGGTGCTGCTCGACGGCAACGCATTGGCCGAGGGGCAGCCGTTCTTCTCGCTCGGCGGCATGGCCCTGAATGAGGACGGCAACCTGCTCGCCTACTGCGTCGACAATGCCGGCGATGAACGATTCACCCTGTTCATCAAGGACCTGGAAACCGGCAAGCTGCTGAGCGACACCATTGAAGGGGTGTTCTACGGGCTGGCCTTCTCCCCCGATTCTTCAACGATCTTCTACACGGTAGTTGACGAAACCTGGCGTCCGCACCAGATCCGCGCCCACCGGCTGGGCACCCTCCCAGCGGACGACAAGATCATTTTCGAGGAGAATGATCCAGGCATGTGGCTCGGCTTCGATCTGAGCCCGGACCGCAAGACTCTGATGATCTCCAGCGGCAACTCCGAATTCGCCGAAACCAGCATGCTGGATCTGCTCGATCCTTCGGCGGCAGTGGTCCTGCTGGTGCCGCGCAGCTTGCGCCTGCTGCACGGAATCGATTTGATGCCGGGCGCTGGCCAGGCATTGATCACCCACGACCATGAAGCACCGAACAATATGGTGTCGTTGGCGTCCGTGGACCAGCTGGGCGAGAACACCGACCCCGCCAAGTGGCGCACCGTGGTGGCCCATGAGGACACGGTCAAGATCGAAGGCACGGCAGTAACCGGTTCGCACGTGGTGCTCTCGGTTCGCCGCGACACCTGCGAGCGCGTACAGCTGCTGGCCTTGGACGGCCTGGGCACCTCAGCCCAGCAGGCGGCCATTGAACCGGACTTCGAGGATGAGCTGTTCACCGCCTCGGCGACCTTCGCCGAATTGGAGGCGCCGTTGATCCGCATCGGCTATACCGCTGACTTCACCCCCGCACGCGTCTACGACCTGTGGCTGGAAGACCAGTCGCTGGTGCTGCGCAAGCAGACTCCGGTGAACAACTTCGACCCGGCCAAGTACCTGTCCACGCGCGAGTGGGCCACCGCCACCGATGGCACCAGGATTCCCTTGACCATCATGCGCCGGGCCGACCTGGACACCTCGGTTCCCCAGCCGGTGCTGATCTACGGCTACGGTTCCTATGAGGCTTCGATGGATCCTGGTTTCGGCATTCCCCGCTTGAGCGTGCTGGATCGCGGCGTGGTCTTTGTCATCGCCCATGTGCGCGGCGGCGGGGAGCTCGGCCGCAACTGGTACCTGCAGGGCAAGAAGCTGCACAAGAAGAACACCTTCACAGACTTCATCGATTCCACCCGGTACCTGATCGATTCCGGTTGGGCCGATCCGCAGCGCATCGCCGCGCTAGGCGGTTCGGCCGGCGGACTGCTGATGGGTGCCATCGCGAATATGGCCCCGCAGCTGTATACGGCGATCATCGCCCAGGTGCCTTTCGTCGATGCGCTGACCTCCATCCTTGATCCCGAGCTGCCGCTGTCGGCCTTGGAATGGGAAGAATGGGGCAACCCGATCGAGAGCAAGGAGGTCTACCACTACATGAAGTCCTACACCCCTTACGAAAATGTCACTGCACAGGACTACCCGAAGATCGCTGCGGTCACCTCGCTGAACGACACCCGTGTACTGTACGTAGAGCCAGCCAAATGGGTGGCCAAGCTGCGTGAAATCGGCACTGGGCAGGAACCGATTGTGCTGAAGACCGAGATGGATGGCGGGCACGGCGGCGCGTCGGGGCGCTACGAGTCCTGGAAGTCCCGTGCGTGGGACTATTCCTTCGCCTTGGATGCGCTGGGATGCACTGAAGAAATCTGACAACCGGAGGAACGGCGGCCATGCGCCACATCAAGATCAAAGACCATCGTGACGATTCGTCGGTACGCCGGTTATTGGTGCTGGCCGCCGATCCCGCAGGCGAACAAGGCCTGGAAGACCTGCTTGATGAGTGCCAGGACCTGCAGGTCCTGACACATATCGCCGAGGACGGGACCATCGCAGCGCTGGCAGCCTATCGGCACAGCGATCAGTACTCGCTGTGCTTGGAATATCTTGCGGTGCTGCCCGAATTCCAGCAACGCGGGTTGGGCCGGGCCCTGGTTGAGGAACTGCGCTCGATGCACCGCAAGAACGTCTGGGCCACAACAGATGATGATGCCATCGACTTCTACCGGGCATTGGGCGGCGTGGTTTCCAATTCCGCCGAGGACCCCAGGTGGCCCGGCGTCGCGCGGTACTTGTGCACCCTTCCATATCTTCCTCTGCTGAACAACCAGCCGACGGAAGACCCGGAGTACGAGGCGGTCAATGGCCAGCTGACCCGGGGCAATATTCGCATTGTTGAGCCCTCGCCGAGCTGGCCGCAGGATTTCGAGGACTTCGCGCGCCTAATCGCTGGTGCCTTGGGCCCGCAGGCTCTGGCCATTGAGCATACTGGGTCCACGTCGGTTCCGGGGCTCCCGGCAAAACCGATTATCGATATTTCTTTGCTGGTCCCCGACGCCAATGTCGAGCCCAGCTATGTTCCGGCGCTGGAGGGTGCTGGCCTGGTGTTCTGGCATCGCGAGCCCGGCTGGTACGCGCACCGCATGTTCAAGCCGCCAGCTGGCAGCAGCATCGATGCCAATATCCACGTGTTCTCTGCCGGCAGCCCGGAGTATCTGCGCATGGTCATTTTCCGCGAACACCTCAAGGGCGATGCCGCTGACCGGCAGGCTTACGCGCAGGTCAAGCGACAGGCCGCGGCCCAGTTGCTGGCCGAGCAGGGCGAAGATGGGTTGGTCATGGATTACAACCGGATCAAGGAGCCGTTCATCTTGGCCTTGCATCACAAGCTCTTCGCCTCGTAGCTTCCAGCTTTCCGCTTCGCAACAGATCATTGTTTACCGCTATATAACTTGACTTAGCTCACATTTTGTTATTACCTAATGATCGTTCGGTAAATAAATCGGCGAAGGACAATGATGACCAATACCCAGGTAGAAGAACCAGCACCCCACGCCATTCTCCGCAATGACTACGCGACTCAATGGATGGGCATCAACGTCGTCGAAGTTCGCGAAGGGCATGCGGTCATCACCATGGAACTGCGCCCTGAAATGCTCAACGGTTTTGGAATCGGCCACGGCGGAATGATCTTCGCTCTGGCAGACACCGCCTTTGCCTTGAGCTGCAACCCCGTAGAAGGCTCCGATGAGAGCATCACCGTCGCCTCCGGAGCAGATATCAATTTCCTTCGGCCAGCCATTCCCGGAAGAACACTCACCGCCACCGGCCAACGGGTCTCGCAGCAAGGACGCAGCGGGATCTATGACATCACGGTGACCCAGGAATCCAGCGACGGCAGTACCGAAGTCCTAGCCGAATTCCGCGGACGTTCCCGCACCGTGCCCAAGCCGCGCTAAGGCCACCCTTCAGTTCACTCGACACGAAAGTTCCAGCATGTCTCAGACTTCCAACCGCGACGCTCTCCCCAATCCCCTGGATCCAGAAGAGACCATGAGTCGCGATGAAATTGAAGCCATCCAGCTTGAACGGCTGAAGGAAACCCTTCACCACGCCTACACCAACGTCCCGCATTACAGAGAAAAATACGATGCGGCAGGAGTCCACCCCGAGGATCTCAAGGAACTGGGTGACCTTGCGCTGTTCCCGTTCACGGACAAAGAAGATCTGCGCAAGAACTATCCCTTCGGCATGTTTGCCGTTCCGCAGCATGAAGTCGCCCGCATCCATGCTTCCTCGGGCACCACTGGACAGCCCACCGTGGTTGGCTACACCAAGAAGGACCTGGAAGACTGGGCCAAGCTCGGTGCCCGATGCCTGCGCATGGCCGGAGTCAAGCCGGGCTGGAAGGTCCACAACGCCTACGGCTATGGGCTGTTCACCGGCGGGTTGGGAGCCCACGCTGCTGCGGAACATCTTGGTGCAACGGTCATCCCCATGTCCGGAGGGCAAACCGATAAGCAGATTTCACTGATCCAGGACTTCGCCCCCGATGCGATCCTGTGCACCCCGACCTACCTGCTGACCATCGGCGATGCCATGCAGCGCAAGGGCCTCGATCCGCGCAGCACGTCGCTGAAGGTCGCTGTTCTCGGCGCCGAACCATGGACCGAAGAAATGCGCCATGAACTCGAAGAGATGTTCAATATCGATGCTTGCGATATCTACGGACTCTCAGAGGTCCTGGGCCCAGGTGTAGCCGGCGAATCCAATGAACGCAAAGATGGAAGCCACATCTGGGAAGACCATTTCCGTCCCGAAATCATCGACGCCTTCGATTCGAGCAAGGTCCTGGGCGATGGAGAACATGGCGAGCTGGTCTTCACCTCGCTGACCAAGCAAGCCCTGCCAATCATCCGCTACCGGACCCATGACCTGACACGCCTGATGCCTGGCAGCGTCCGCCCGGGACACCGCCGGATGGGCCGCATCACCGGGCGCAGCGATGACATGATCATTCTGCGCGGAGTCAATCTCTTCCCCAGCCAGATCGAAGAGCTGATTCTCAAGGTTCCAGGCCTCTCTCCTCACTTCCAGCTCATCCTTTCGCGCCCCGACCGCATGGATCAACTGGCAGTGAAAGTCGAACGCCGCATGGATGCGACGGCCGAGCAGGCTGAACACGCAGGGAAGGAACTGGCCAAGCTCATCAAGATCCACATCGGCTCGTCCTGCGCCATCGATGTCGTTGAGCCCGAGTCGCTGGAGCGATCAATGGGCAAGCTCAAGCGAATCTATGATCTGCGTAATCAGTAATATGCGCAGGGACATGGAATAATCGACTCATCATGGACACAACCGACACTGCCAGCCGCCCGGTGAAACGCGGGCGCCCCGGGTACGACCAGGAAACCGTACTGAGAATTGCCGTCGAGGCATTCAACGAATACGGCTACGACGCGACCTCCATGGGCAAGCTTGCCGACCGCTTGGGGATCAGCAAGTCCGCGATCTACCATCACGTGCCTTCCAAGGAAGACCTGCTGCGCCGCGCCTTGGACGAAGCGCTCTTCCCCTTGGAAGCGGTCATCACCGAAGTGCGCACGCACGAGGGCAGTGCCGACGAGCGTTTGGAATTCTTCTTGCGCTCAACCATCCGCATCCTGATCGAAAAGCGCCCCTACGTGACCTTGCTGCTGCGCTTGCGTGGCAACACCGAATTGGAGCGCCAAGCGCTGGAACGGCGCCGCGCCATGGACCGCCAGCTCGCTGAGTTGGTCACGTCCGCGCAAAGCGACGGGAAGCTTCGCGATGACCTGGAGCCCCGCGCCACGGCCCGACTATTGTTCGGCATGATCAACTCGGTAGTGGATTGGTACCGGGTTGATGGCCCACTGGAGGCTTCGGCGCTGGAAGAACAAGCGGTGTCACTGCTCTTCCATGGCCTGCACACCGTGGTGAAGTAGCCGCATTCATTTGCCATTATTGAGGCTCTCTGCTTTTTGAGCAGGGAGCCTCAATGCGTTGATGCGGAATTAACACTTGGTCGCTGTGGCGCATCCAACCTTTGGGAATTTACGGACTCACAGGAATCACCGTTAGCATCTAAGGGGTGCCTTGTGCACCTGTCGTTGCCAATCGATCGAGTGAAGAGCACCGTGGATTCCTTCTTAGAAACCCTGTTCATGGCTACTGCAGACAGCAGTAGTTCCTATGTCCAGATCCTGCTGTCAGCCGCTAGCATGCTGCTAGTTTTCGTCTCCGCAATCCTTCTTGGGCACCGCAATGATTTGGGTTGGTGGACGCTGATCCTCTCGGTTTTCGGAGGCCCCATGATCTCCGCGTTGCAGTATGACCTGCTGGGCCTGATCTACGCGATCCCGCTGCTACTCCTGCCGATTTTCGGCCTATGGCGTTTTTCGCAGTTCAAGCTCAACGGCAAGTTCACTCGCGAAGTGACCAAGACCCCGGTCACCCTCTGGTCTGCCGTGGGCATGGTTGTCGGCTTGATCCTGCTGGTGGCCTTGCGCTTCGGCCCATTCCTCTTCAACTCCGGCTTCTTGACCGCCACCCCGGAAGTCTGGGTGATGTACTTCGCTGACGCCGCCATTTTCGCTTCCTTCGTCATGATTGCGCGCGGTGTTCGCGAAGGCTGGCTGCTGCTGGCTGTAGCAGCTATCGCGGACCTGGTGGTGTACTTCTTGATTTCGCCAATGCTGGGCATGCTTGGCCTCTACGTCTTCATCGCCCTGGCCGCCGCGTACGGCTACTTCCTGTGGCGCGGCCTTCCTGCCCAGGCTGCCGAGCCGGTGCAGGTCGAGCTGGACGAGGAAGAGCTGGCCTTGCAAAAAGCCAAGCAGGCAACCTTGGAGAACCTGAATGCCAAAACCGAAAAGTAGCTGAACCTAGAATGATCCCGCCCCAGTGTGAACTGGGGCGGGATCATTTTTTGTGGCTAATTGCGCCAGCTGTCGTTCAGGTTCAGGGAACCGTCCGCATTCACGGTCGCGATGCGGTTGGCCCCTGATTCCCACTTGGCATTGCCGCTCTGGTCGTACTTGACGTACTTGTATTCGAACTGCGTTCCTGCCGGAAGGTCCACCGTTCCGCTCCAGCTCGGGTAGCTGGCAGCTGATAGCTGTGGCGCCTTGGCCGGATCCCAGCTGCCTAGTTCCGGCTGGTTGCCGACGATGCGGATGTTCTGCCCCCAGACGGTTTGGGCGGTGACTGCGACGCTGACATCAGCGGTGTCCTCGACCGGATCCGGCGTTCCTGATCCGCCATCGGATACTGCACCGATGTGCAGGGCCATGGCACCATAGGCAGGCAGTGTCGCGGTGAACTTGCCGTCGGCGCCCACAGTGATGGTCTTCGAGCAATCGCCTCCGGCCACCACATCACAATAGGTGCCAGCGGCCAGCGAGCTGGTGTATTCGCGGGTGGTTGCCGCCGAGGTGTTGTTGATGGCTACGAAGCCCTTATTGCCGCGGCCGTATGCGATCTGGTTGCCGCCATCGTCCCACCAATTGCTGACAGCCGCGTCGCCGACGGCGTTGTTGAAGCCCACCATTCCGGTGATTTCATCTTGCCGCTGTTCGCAGGTCCAGGCGGAGGAGTCGCAGCTGGCATTGGGTACCGATGCGTCGCTGGCGCCCGGAGCGCCTGCATCCTTGTCGGTGAACTTGTATCCGGAATACACGGTGGGTGACCCGTAGGGCCAGGACAGCATGAAAACATTGCCCAGCAGGTACTTGGCGCCCCACTTGTAGTTCATGGATTCGCCGTTGCGTTCGGTGTCGTGGTTGGCGACAAAAACCCCGGCCCGGTCACTGGTGAGCTTACCGTCGCCGATGAAGCGCAAGTTGGCGATTTGCGCGTCGAAATCATGCTTGAGCTGCCGCGCATAGTCGAATTCGTGCGAGTCGCCACTGCCGAGGTATTCGCTTTCCTGGATCGGTTCACCCGACGCCCCGATCACCTCGTGCACCCAGTACACGCCGGGGTTCTTCATCTTGGATTTGATGCCTTCGAGGTCCGTTGCGGGCATGTGCTTCGCGGCATCGATGCGGAATCCGGATACCCCAAGCGAGACGAGGTCATCGAGATAGTCGGCGATGTTTTGCTGGACGTAGCTGCTGGAGGTTTTCAGATCCTGCAAGCCCACAAGGCGGCAGTTCTGCACTTGCCAGCGGTCGGCATAGTTGGTGATGTTGGTGCGGCAATCGTTGAAGTCCTGGGCCGAATACTCTGGGAAGTTGTCATCGGAGAAAGCCGAGCCTGCGGTTCCAGTACCGGACTGCCCGGCTCCGGTCATGTGATTGACCACGGCGTCTGCGATCACTTTCACGCCTGCATCGTTGCAGCTTTTGACCATGGCGGAGAATTCCTCGCGGTTGCCCAGTTTCGAGTCCACCTTGTAGCTCACCGGCTGGTACGAGGTCCACCATGCAGTGCCGCGCAGGTGCTCAGCTGGAGGCGAGACCTGGACGTAGCCATATCCTGCTGGACCGATGCTGGACTCGCATTCCTGGGCTACCGAATTCCAGTTCCATTGGAACAGGTTGAGGATGACATCCTTGCCGTCGTTGGATGGGGTGGCGGCTTGGGCGGGTGCCGCGAACAACGGTGCGGCGAGCAGGGCGACCGAGACGCCGAGTGCTGCCACCGGCTTCACCGTCCTGGCTCCGTGCCGGCGTTGTGTTGATTTGGCGCGTGATGGCAAAAGTCCCATAGAAAAACTCCTTTATTGTGATGATCGGGCTGCGATAGCTCGACGCGACAGCGTCGGGATCGCTCAACCACACATTCCCCATCAACGCGTGGCCTGCGACACAACTGTAAGCGTTTTCTTAGCTCTCTCCAATAAGTAAATTTCTGTAAATACGTTAAACCCTCGAAACTGTCCGCGTAAATTGCCCTAAAATTTTTTCACTCCACGCCAAATCTTGCCAAAATTGGAAACGCTTTCATAAATATCCGGCGAAGCTGTCCTGGCTCCGAGCACGCAAAAGGGTGGATGCCGTGGTTGACGGCATCCACCCTTGCTGAAGTTGCGTTTTAGCCTTCGAAGTTGGCGTAGGTGAGGTTTTCTTTCTCCACCAAGGTCAAGACATCGTAGGTCGCGACAATCTCATCATTCTGGTTGTGCAAGATCGCATCCCATGCGACCTCGCCATATTCATCGGTGACTCGCGGCGTGATTTTCTTGGCCGTCAGGGTCACGCGGATTGAATCTCCGGCAGCCACCGGGGTGATGAAGCGCAGGGATTCCAATCCGTAGTTGGCTAGCACTGGCCCCGGCGCTGGCTCTACGAAGAGGCCGGCAGCCCACGACACGAGAAGGTACCCGTGGGCGACGATTCCCGGGAAGAACGGGTTCACTTCGGCTGCCTTTGCATCGGTGTGGGCGTAGAAGGTGTCGCCAGTTTTCTTGGCGAATTCGCTGATCTCTTCAAGGTTCACTACGCGCAGATCAGAGGCGAAGCCATCACCTACTTGCAGCTCGGCCAGCGACTTGCGGAACGGGTGCGCGTATTGCTCCTGTCCGCCGAACTTTTCGCATCCGGCCAGGCGCTGTTCAGCGCCGGCATGCCACACGCCGCTGAGCGCAGTGAGCATATTCGGCGAGCCCTGAACGGCAGTGCGCTGCATATGGTGCTTCACTGATCGGATTCCGCCCAGCTCCTCGCCGCCGCCGGCGCGCCCTGGGCCACCATGGACCAGGTGTGGCACTGGTGAACCGTGACCGGTCGTTGATCGCGCGGTTTCCCGGTTCAGGATGTGCACGCGGCCATGGTGGGCGGCGATTCCCAGGGCCAGTGAACGCACGGTGTCGGCGTCATTGCTGCACACGGTGGCTACCAGCGAGCCTGCACCCATGGCGGCCAGCTGCACGGCTTCGTCAAGATTGTCGTAGCCGATGACGGAGCTGACCGGTCCGAAGGCCTCGCGAGAGTGCACAAGCGGGTTGCGGGAATCGGCCCATCGCAGAACCACCGGAGACATGAAAGCACCGGATTCGGCCACGGCGTCACGTTCTGGTGCCACGCGTACGGCTGGGGCATCCAGGCGGCCATAGGCAAGCTCGCCACCAGCGTCAATCATGTCTTGCACTGCAGCACGGACATCAGCCAGCTGTTCCAGCGAAGCCAAGGCGCCCATGGTCACGCCCTCGACGCGGGGGTCGCCAATGACAACCCGCTGCTCGATTCGCTGGCCGATGGCGGCAATGACCGGTTCTACCAGATGGGAAGGCACGATATTGCGGCGGATCGCGGTGCACTTCTGGCCGGCCTTGGAGGTCATCTCAGAGACGACGACCTTGACGAAGGCCTCGAATTCCGCTGTTCCCTCCTCTGCATCAGGGCCGAGAATGGCCGCGTTCAGGGAGTCGGTTTCTGCTGCGAAGCGCACTCCCCCGTCGATGACATTTGGATGGGACTTCAGCTTGCTGGCCGTGGCGGCCGAGCCGGTGAAGGCGAACATGTCACGGTAGTCGAGGTGGTCCATCAGGTCGCGGGCTGATCCCGAGAGAAGCTGCAGGGACCCTTCGGGAAGGATGCCTGATTCCAGCATCATCCTCACGGCTGCCTCGGTGAGGTACCCCGTTGGAGTCGCTGGCTTGACGATGGTGGGAACACCAGCGATAAACGCCGGGGCAAACTTTTCGAGCATGCCCCATACCGGGAAGTTGAACGCGTTGACCTGCACCACGACACCACTCATTGCGGTGTAGATATGCGTGCCGATAAAAGAGCCGTCCTTGCTCAGCGGTTCCGTTGGCCCGTCCAGAATGACATTGCTATTGGGAAGTTCACGGCGGCCCTTGGATGAGAATGTAAACAGAACACCGATTCCGCCATCGATATCCACCATGGAATCGATTTTGGTGGCCCCGGTCTTGAAGGAAATCTCGTAAAGGTCTTTGCGTCGCTCATTCAGATACAGCGCGAGTTCCTTGAGCTTGAGTGCGCGCTCATGCAAGGAGAGCTTGGCCAGTTCCTGATGCCCGGTGCCACGGCCATAGTCCACCGCCGCTGCAACATCCAGCTTGTCATTGGTGACAGTGGCTAGAAGTTCTCCGGTGTTGGCGTCGCGGACTTCTGTTCCGCCCTCGGACTGCGGGGTCCGCCATTCTCCGGCGATAAAGCTGGGTACCACGCTGATCTGTTTTGTCGACATTGACGCAATTCCTTCCTGAACGGTCGGTCAGTATTAACCTTAACCTTATCAGCAAGAGAGTGGCCGGGAACACCTCAAATTGTTGTTCGCGAGAATTCTCCACCCCGCCCGCTACTCAGGAATTCCGCGCGAGACCACTCAGGTGATCGAGACCCTCCTCGATCATGCCCTGGGACAGCAGATAGGAGCGGGCCGAACCAAGCCATGCACAGAATTCCGACAGGGCCGTGGCTCTTTCTTGAATGATTTCCCGCAGCTCTTCTTCACCCCGATAGCTCTCGTAGGGATGCTTTCGCGGCGAGACACGATGCCATTCATTGATGCCCCGCACCGCCAGCTCATCATGGATGAGAATCTGATCCCGGGAACCTGCGAGATCCAGTAGCATGGTGGCAATCAAGCCAGAGCGGTCGCGGCCTGCCGAACAGTGGATCAAGGTTGCCCCTTGGGAGTTCGCCAAATTCTCGAAGACTGCACGCAGTTGGTTGCCGAATTCTTCGCACACCAACCTGTACATGGCGGTGTGATTCATATATGGCACAGCAATCGATTCGAACCTCGGATTGCCGGGCGTCTCCAGCGGCAGGTTCACCAGTTCAATGCCGGAGAACGCTGCCTGGGGTACGGCGGGGTCATGCTCCCGCCGGCGGATCTCGTTGGGGTTGCGCAGGTCCACGACCTTGCTGACTCCGCCCTCGTGCAGTTGCTGCCAGCCCCGGGCACTAATCCACTCGTGGCGACCCATTCGATAAAAGGCTCCGCAAATATGCCGCGCATTCACGGATCCTTCCCATTCCAGATCTCCGCTTTGCATTTGATAGTTCAGGCTCTGGCTCATTTACCCATTGCAACATATTGATTCCCTGTTGTAGAGTTCTACTCATTGGCAACTGCCAATCAGTCTATTGAAGGAGGGGTAACGATGATGGCTTACCGCCGTTCCCGGTCATTGATCTCTTTTTCTAAGGACTTATCCCCATGCATTTTCCTGCTGGAGAACCAACCACCAGCTCACAGGTAACCTCGTCCAACTTCGCTGACGCAGATACCAAACTCAAATTCCGCAGGCACAAGCCCGTATGGATCGAATCATCCTCGGATGAGTCACCGGCTGGCCAGCGCTACTCCACCTGGCCGTTTATCGAAAAAGGCATGCGCGGGCCACAGCCCTACCCGCTATGGCTGATTGAGGACGCCGGTGCCGTAGACACCGAATTAGGCATCCTCAAAACCGGCAAAGAAGGCGACGTCTTCCTGTTGGAACGAGCAACGCAGGAGCGCTCAAGCTTACTGGCCGCCAAACGTTATCGCTCCCGCGACCACCTGCAATTCAGCCGTTCGCAAGCTTATAGCGATGGCAGGTCTGCCCGGCGCTCGCGCGATAATCGAGCCATCAGCAACAAGTCCGCCTACGGCCGGGACATCGCCGCTTTGCAGTGGGCCAACGCGGAATGGACCTACCTCTTGCGCTGTTACGAAGCCGGCATTCCGGTGCCGTATCCGGTACAGATTGACGGCACCGAAATCCTCATGGAATTCATTGCCGACCCGGACAATTCGCTGGCGGCAGCACCCCGCCTGCAACAGCTTGCGCGCTTTGATCCACGGCTTCCCGCACTATGGGATCAACTCACAGACGCCCTTGAGAAGTTCGCTGGATTGGGCATTGCCCATGGCGACCTGTCCGCCTACAACCTCCTGGTTTCCGGCGAGCGTCTAGTGGTCATCGATGTTCCGCAGTGCGTGGATCTGGCGGGCAATCCGCAAGGCATGGACTTCTTGCACCGCGACTGCGTCAATTTGTGCGAGTGGTTTGATTCCAAGGGACTGTCACATGATCTAGATGAGCTGTTTGCTTCACTGCTAGGACATCTCTTCTAGGATCCAGAGGGACAATGGCCTCCGCCAGTCATTCCTGACCGACGGAGGCCATTGTCGCTGAAGGTTATATGGCGGGTTTCCTACCAGCTGTAGAAGCCCTGGCTGCTCTTGCGCCCCAGCTTGCCCTCGGCGACCATATCCTTGAGGATCTGCGGCGGGGCGAAGCGCTCCCCCAACGTCTCGTGCAGGTATTCTGCGATTCCCAGGCGCACATCCAGCCCGACAATGTCGGTAGTCTTCAGCGGTCCGGTCGGGTGCTTGTACCCTAGGACCATCGCATTGTCGATGTCTTCGGCGCTGGCGACGCCTTCTTCCACCATGCGCATGGCTTCCAGGGCGATTGCCACGCCCAAGCGGGATGATGCGAAGCCCGGAGCGTCATTGACGACGACCGCGGTCTTGCCCAAGCCTTCAACCCAACCGCGCGATGCACCCACCAGCGCTTGGTCGGTCTGCTTGCCGATCACGACCTCGATCAGGGTGGAAGCCGGGACCGGGTTGAAGAAGTGCAGGCCCAGGAAGTTCTGCGGACGCTGCAATTCCTCGGCCAGTCCGCTGACCGACAGCGACGAGGTGTTGGATGCGAGCACGGCATCGCTGCCCAAGGCCTGCTCCACCGCTTGCAGCGAGGAGACCTTCAGATCCCAGATTTCAGGGACTGCTTCAATCACCAGCTGCGCGCTGGCGAATTGCCCGTAATCGGTACTGGTGGAGAAACGAGCCAGCAGCTCTTCGCGGCTTTCGCTCACCCCGCCGCGGGCAATCGACTTGTCCACTGATGCTGCCACGCGCTCATAGGCGGCCTGCGCCGACTCGCTGTCGCGTTCGACAACAGTCACCGAGCTGCCGCTGATCAGGAACGCGTGGGCGATGCCGGCGCCCATGCGCCCTCCGCCGAGCACGCCCATCTGCTGCGGCAGTGCGCCGGAGGTGAAGCTGGTCTGTGCACTCATGCTTACTTCTTCTTTCGATCTAGGAATGCTTGCATGCGGTCGAATTTTGCCTGGGACTCGAACAGCATGCCCTGGGCCAAGGTGTCGATGACCGGGTGGACTTCGCGGGGAGTATGGAAGACCGACTTGGTGATGCGAACCGCCAGCGGATCCTGGGCTCCGATGCGGTCAGCCAAGGCGTCGGCCGCCGCATCCAGCTCGGTAGCCGGATGCAATTCGGTGACCAGGTTGGCAGCCAGGCACTGCTCGCCGGTGAGCACCTTGCCGGCCAGCAGGATTTCTTTGGCCAGTGGTTCGCCGACCAGCTCCTTCAGCCGCCAGGTGGCGCCGGCGGCGGCCATGATGCCCAGGTTCGTTTCAGGGTTGCCCATGCGCAGCTCGGGGGTGCCGATGCGGAAGTCCGCGGCATAGGCCAGCTCGGCACCGCCGCCCAGCGCGAAGCCGTCGAGGGCTGCAATCACCGGCATCGGCAGCTTGGCAATCCTGTCGAAGATGCCCGAATTGATCCCGGCGAGCGCATCATCGCGACGGCGTTCGCGCAGCTGGGCAATATCCGCGCCCGAAGCGAAAATGCCCTTGCGTCCCTTGGGGTTGGCTTCGCTCGGCGCTTGTGCGGGGGTGCCGGCGATAATCAGGATCTTGGGGCTCTTCTCCAGGTAGGCGCAGATGGCGTGCAGCTCGTCGACCATGGCCTGGTCGATGGCGTTGCGCACATCCGGCCGGTGCAGGCGCACCCAGAGCCGGTCATCGGTTTCCGACAGCTTGAGGGTGGTGAATTCGCTCTTCAGATCGCTCATGCCTAGACGCCTTCCAGCAAGATTGCGGCGCCCTGGCCGACGCCCACGCACATGGTGGCCACACCCAGCTTGCGCTGCTCGGAGGCCAGTTCGCGTTCCATGCGGCCCAGCAGGGTGATGACAATGCGCGAACCGCTGGAACCCAGCGGGTGGCCCAGCGAAATGGCGCCGCCGTCGCGGTTGACGATTGAGGCGTCCACGCCCAGCGCGCGCATGCTGGCCAGGGACTGGCTGGCAAAGGCCTCGTTGATTTCCATGGCACCGATCTGCTCGATGCCCACGCCGGCGCGTTCGAGGACCTTGCGGGTCGCCGGGACCGGGCCCATGCCCATGATCTCCGGCTCAAGGCCTGCGGCCTGCCCGTCGACGATACGTGCGCGCGGGGTCAGGCCGTACTTCTTGATGGCGCGTTCGGAAACCACGAGGATCGCCGAAGCGCCGTCGTTCAGCGTCGAGGCGTTGCCTGCGGTGACCACGCTGCCGCCCTTGACTACTGGGCGCAGTCCGGAAAGCACATCCATGGTGGTGCCAGGCCGAGGCCCCTCATCCGTATCCACGATGGTGTCGCCCTTGCGGCCCTTGACCGTCACCGGAACGATTTCATCGCGGAAGCGCCCAGCCTCGATAGCGGCGATGGCCTTGGCGTGGGATTCGACGGAGAACTGGTCGCAGTCCTCGCGCGAGATGCTGTAGACCCGGGCGACTTCCTCGGCGGTTTCCGGCATGGAGAAGGTGGCCTTGCCATCGCGGGCATACTCCCCGGAAAGGAATTGCGGATTGGTGAAGCGCCAGCCGATGGAGGTGTCAAAGGTTGCCCCCGGCTGGGCGAAAGCCTTGGCCGGCTTTTCCATGACCCAGGGAGCCCGCGACATGGATTCGGTGCCGCCAGCGACGACGATGTCGGCGGCACCGGCCCTGATCATGTGGCTGGCCATGGTGATGGCACTCATGCCGGAGGCGCAGAGGCGGTTGACCGTGATACCCGGAACGGTGACGGGAAGTCCTGCCAGCAGCGCGGCCATGCGGGCCACGTTGCGGTTCTCCTCGCCGGCGCCGTTGGCGTTTCCGTAGATGACTTCATCGATGTCTGCCGGGTCGATGCCTGCGTCGTCGATGACGCGGCGGATCGTCAGCGCAGCCAGGTCGTCAGGGCGCACAGCACTGAGCGCCCCTCCGTAGCGTCCTACCGGCGTGCGTGCTCCACCTACGAGAAATGCCTCGGTCATTTATGCTCCTTATGCCGAAATGGTTAGTGACCCTCAACACCTAAACTTACCGACCATTCGTTCAATAATAAAGTCGCGGATGGCCGCTTTTACACAATTGAACATTTTTAGGTTGCCGGCTCCACATGGCCAGCCCACGGGCCAACCACCGTTTTATCCGCGAACCCTCGGAACCAATTCCATGTCAGTGCTTGATTTTGCAAAATGATTCGAATAGCCTCTGGTATTTAACCGACTCCGGGGAACCCTCGGATCGTGGACCGCGGCCAAGGCGATGAATTTCCATCTGGCCTTTGGGCGATCGGTCGACGGAAAGCTGAAAACGACGGAGCAGTAATGCAACCGGAACATAGCCAGCCAAACGACAATTCGAGTTCTCATAATTTCACTCCCGACCTGGACCACGACATTGGCCCGGACATGAGCACGCAGGAAGGCCGGCAAGAGGTTCGCAAGGCCACTGCCGCCTCGGCCATGGGCAACATGACCGAATGGTTCGACTACGGTGTCTATGCCGTAGCCGTCACCTACATCACCGCCCACTTCTTCCCCACCGAGGGCGGCACTTTCATGGCCTTGGCCACCTTCGCCCTCTCCTTCCTGGTCCGCCCGATTGGCGGCCTGGTCTGGGGCCCGCTGGGCGACAAGCTGGGCCGCAAGAAGATCCTGGCCTTGACGATCATCATGATGTCGCTGGCCACCTTCCTCATCGGCGTCCTGCCCACCTATGAAGCCATTGGCGTCGCAGCCCCGATCCTGCTGGTGCTGCTGCGCATGGTCCAGGGCTTCTCCACCGGTGGCGAATACGGCGGCGCGGCAACCTTCATGGCCGAATACGCGCCGGACCGCAAGCGCGGCTTCTTCGGCTCCTTCCTGGAATTCGGCACCTTGGGCGGCTTCGCCCTCGGTACCGCGGTAATGCTGGCCCTCCAGCTGATGCTCGGCGAAGAGGCCATGATGGCCTATGGCTGGCGCATCCCGTTCTTCCTCGCATTGCCCATGGGCCTGATCGGCCTGTACCTGCGTAGCAAGCTGGAAGACACCCCGGTCTTCCAAGAGATGGAAGAGGCCGGCGAGGCCCAGCAGGGCGGTTCGCTCAAGGAACTGGTCATGCAGTACTGGCGCCCGATGCTGACCATGAGCGGCCTGGTCATCGCGCTGAACGTCGTGAACTACACGCTGCTCAGCTACATGCCGACCTACCTGGAAACCCAGCTGGGGCTGAGCTCCAGCGCATCGCTGGCCACCATCCTGATCGGCGAGGTTGCCATGATGGCGGTCATCCCGTTCGCCGGCTCGCTCTCCGACAAGGTGGGACGCCGTCCGATGTGGTACGCCTCGGTGATCGGACTGTTCGTGCTGGCACTGCCGATGTTCTGGCTGATGGGCCAGTCCTTCGCCTTGGCCATTGTCGGCTTCGCCGTGCTTGGCCTGTTGTACATCCCGCAGCTGGCGACCATCACCGCGACCTTCCCGGCGATGTTCCCCTCGCAGGTGCGCTTCGCGGGCTTCGCGATCACCTACAACATCTCCACCGCCATCTTCGGCGGTACCGCCGCGATGGTCAACGAAGCGGCAATCGATTCCACCGGCTTCCTGCTCTTCCCTGCGATCTACATGATGGCAGCCTGCGTCATCGGCGCGATCGCCATCAAGTTCATGCCGGAGACCGCCGGCGCCTCGCTGCGCGGCACGGAAATCCCCGACGCCCTGGACACCGGCATCCTGGCCACGGTGCAACAGGACGAAACCCGGACGTCCTGAGCCAGCGCAACACCAAAGGGGGCGCATCTGCAGTGCAGATGCGCCCCCTTTGGTGCTTGGTGCCGAAAGCCCGGCGGCTAGAAGTCGATGCTCGACTGGGCGTGCCTGCGGGCGAACCGCCAGCCGACCCACAGCAGCACCGCGAACAGCGGAATCGCGGCGATCGTGCACAGCCCTACCGGGAATACCTCGCCGTCCTCCCCGGTCAGCGTATCGAAGGAAATCAGGACGGTGATCACCAGCAGGGAAATCAAGCCGATCCAGCCGGTAATGGGCGAACCCGGCATGGGCAGCGAGGACACCGCGCCCTTTCTCTTGCGCAGCATCAGCTGGCATCCGAAAATCGAGGCCCAGGTGAACAGCACACCAATGGATGCGGTGTTCAAGGCAAGGTCGAAAGCGAAGGAATCGCCAAGCCAGATGTTCAGGATGACGCCGGCAAGATAGACCACGCCCACGGTGATGATGCCGGCTGAAGGGACAAATTGCTTGTTCATCTTGGAAAGCCACTGCGGGGCATGCCCTTTGCCGCTCATGGTTCGCAGGATGCGGCCGATGGAGTACAAGCCCGAATTGCAGGAGGACAGCGCGGCGGTAATCACGACCAGGTTCATGACGCTTCCCACCCAGCCCAGGCCCATCTTCTCGAAGACCATGACAAATGGGCTGACCCCGGATTCATACTCGTTCCAGGGCAGCACCATGGCCAACAGGGACACGCTGCCGACATAGAAGACCAGGACGCGGACGACCACGGCGCGGATTGCCGAAGGAACTTCCTTTTCCGGGTGCTCCATCTCGCCGGCGGCAATGCCCACCAGTTCAATGGCGTTGTAGGCGAAGATTACCGAATTCAGGACCAGGATGCTGACGAAGAAGCCGCGCGGGAACATGCCGCCCTCGCCGTTCTCATCGCTGATAAACAGGTTGGCCACCGATGCGGTGTGCTCTCCGACCTGGGCGTTGTTCACCACCATGTAGGTGCCCACGGCCAGGAACAGCAGGATCGCGGCAACCTTGATGCAGGCCGCCCAGAACTCGAACTCCGCGAATGCCTTGGCGCTGAACAGGTTGATGGCCACCGGCAGCAGCAGCGCGCAGAATGCGGACACGGTCACCGGAACAGTCGGGAAGAAGTACTGGAAGTACAGGCCGATGGCGATCAATTCGGCGATGCCGGTCATGATCCAATTCAGCACGTACATCCATCCGCAGACGAAGGCGCCCTTCGGGCCGAAGAGCTCAGCGGCGTAGGAGACGAAGGAGCCGGAGGTCTGGCGGTACATGATCAATTCACCCAGGGCCCGCATCAGCAGGTAGGCCAGCGCGCCGGCCACCAGATAGGACAGCACCAGCGCTGGCCCGGTCGAGGCCAGCCGCCCGCCGGAGCCCATTAACAGCCCCACGCTGATGGCGCCGCCGATCGCGATCATCTGGACGTGGCGGCGGCTCAGGGATTTCTTGTAGCCCTCGGCGCTGATTTCCGGGGCTGCCGGTTGATGCTGGGCAGATGGCATAGATGAACTCCTGGCCTACGGACGCGTTGGATGAATCCGTGCAAAATCGTGAAATGAATCCGGTGAGTCACTGGATGGTCCAAGGCTTCGTGGCGGTAATTCCGCGCGCGACCGCGAGTCGGACCGTGAAGAGTCTGCTCCCCCTTTCTTAGAGTTCGCGAAGAAACCGACTAGCATTCATAGGGTGAGTAGCCTGAATAATTCCGCATTGCCCGAGAAGGTCTCCGATGTCTTCGATCCAACGCGCTGGCGCGTGGTCGAGGGATTCGACTTCACCGACATCACCTACCATCGCCAGGTTGAGCGAGCCGCTGATGGCGGCATCGTGCGCGACTTTCCCACCGTGCGCATCGCCTTCAACCGTCCCGAGGTGCGCAACGCGTTCCGCCCTCACACCGTGGACGAGCTGTATCGCGCCATGGACCACGCCCGGATGTCCAGCGATGTGGCCACCGTGCTGCTGACCGGCAACGGACCATCGGAGAAGGACGGCGGGCACGCCTTCTGCTCCGGCGGCGACCAGCGCATCCGCGGCCGCGACGGCTACCGCTATGCCGAAGGCGAGACCCGCGAGTCCATCGACCCGGCCCGTGCCGGACGCCTGCACATCCTGGAGGTCCAGCGCCTGATGCGCACCATGCCGAAGGTTATCGTGTGCGTCGTCAACGGCTGGGCTGCCGGCGGCGGGCACTCTCTGCACGTTGTCTCGGATTTGACCATCGCCTCCAAGCAGAACGGCAAGTTCAAGCAGACCGATGCCACCGTCGGCTCCTTCGATGCCGGGTACGGTTCGGCTCTGCTCGCCCGCCAGGTCGGGCAGAAGACGGCCCGCGAAATCTTCTTCCTCGCCCGCGAGTACTCGGCCGATGACATGGTCCGCATGGGCGCGGTCAACGAGTCGGTGGATCACGAACGCCTCGAAGAGGTGGCGTTGGAGTATGCAGCCGATATCGCGCGCCAGTCCCCGCAGGCCATCCGCATGCTGAAGTTCGCTTTCAACCTGGCCGACGATGGCCTGTCCGGACAGCAGGTCTTCGCAGGCGAGGCCACCCGCATGGCCTACATGACCGACGAAGCAGTGGAGGGGCGCGACGCGTTCCTGGGCAAGCGCGACCCGGATTGGTCCAGCTACCCCTACTACTTCTAATCGAGCGCGGAGGAACGAGGACCGGATATGGACGCACAACTCGCTGAACTGCTCGCGGCCCTGGCCAAGGCGGCCAATGACGAGGGCCCGGCCGTTGAGGTGCTGCTCGATGAGCGCAGCCCCAGCGGCTGGCGCATCGAGTACTTGACCCCTACGGACCTGCCGGGTTTCGAGCAGCCCATGGCGGTAGTGCGGACCTCCGGTTCCACCGGCCGGGCCAAGCGCACGGTGCTCAGCGTTTCGGCGTTGGCATCCAGCGCGCAGGCCACGGCCGAGTTCCTCGGTTTCGAAGGCCAATGGCTGTTGGCCTTGCCGGTGCACTATGTGGCGGGCCTGAGCGTGCTGACCCGTTCCTTGTTCGCCGGCACCAAGCCAGTGGCCATGGACACCAGGGGCAGCTTCTCGGCCACGGCTTTCACCGAAGCGGCCAATGAAATGGTCGAGTCCCGCCGGATCACCTCGCTGGTGCCGACCCAGCTGGCCCGGCTGCTGGACAACCCGGCTCCGGAAACCCTGCAGGCGTTGAAGCGTTTCGATGCCATCCTCCTGGGCGGGGCCCGAGCCAGCCGGGATCTGCTGACCCGCGCCCGGCATCACGGGCTGAAGATTTTCCAGACCTACGGCTCTTCGGAAACCTCCGGCGGCCTGGTCTACAATGGCACCTCGCTTCCCGGCGTGCTGCTGGCCGAGCACGAGGGGCGAATCTGGGTTTCCGGACCGATGCTGGCCGACGGATACGCCAACGCTCCCGAAGCCACGGCCGAGCACTTCGTTGAACGAGATGGTGCGCGCTGGTATGTCACCGATGATCTGGGCACCGTTGACGGACAGCGCTTGAAGATCATCGGGCGCATCGACGACGTGATCAATTCCGGGGGCATTAAGCTTTCGGCATCGAAGATCGAAGGGCTGCTGGAGGAATTCTTCACGCAGGCAATTGTGGTTCCGGTGCCCGATGCGCAATGGGGCCAAAGCGTGGGACTGGCATATTCGGGCCCGACCAGCACTGCCGATGCCTTTGACGCGGTGCGCCGGACGCTGGGCAAGGAAGCTGTGCCCAAGCACGTGCGCCACTACCCCCGCGGCTTGCCGCAGCTGCCCAACGGCAAGTTCAATCGGCGGCTGCTCATCGAGGAACTGGGCATTCGCGACTAGCCTCAATTCGCCTTGCACGGCTAATCGCGGGAAACTAGAGGGTACGAGTTTTCACTTGCCCTGAAAGGACAGGAAGTGGCCACACTTTCCCAATGGGTTTCCGGTGCGCGCTTGCGCACCTTGCCCATCGTCATTGCCCCGGTCGTCATCGGCACCGCGGCCGCGCTCGGCGAAACCGGAACCATTCACTGGTTCCGTTTCATCTTGGCTCTGCTCGTGGGCCTGCTGCTCCAGGTGGGAGTGAACTACTCCAACGACTACTCGGATGGCATCCGCGGCACCGATGACGAACGTGTCGGCCCGCTGCGCCTGACCGGTTCCAAGCTCACCGAACCGAAGAACGTGCGCAATGCCGCTTTTGGTTGCTTCGGGTTGGCCGCCGTCTTCGGCCTGATCCTGGTCATCCTTTCCTCGGCCTGGCCGCTGCTGCTGGTCGGCGTTGCCGCGATCTTCGCCGCCTGGGGCTACACCGGCGGCAAGAATCCCTATGGCTACCGCGGCCTGGGCGATATCTACGTCTTCATCTTCTTCGGCCTGGTTGCCACGCTGGGCACCACGTTCACCCAGATCAACCAACTGACCATGGCGTCGCTGTGGGGTGCCACCGGCACCGGGCTGATTGGCTGCGCCCTATTGATGGCCAATAACGTGCGCGACATTCCTACCGACAAAGAGGTGGGGAAGATTACCTTGGCGGTACGCCTTGGCGAACACAACGCCCGCCTGAGCTATGTGCTGATGCTGGCGATAGCCATCCTGCTGCCATTGCTGGCCACCGGTGACTTCCCGTGGATGTGGCTGATCCTGGTCACCTTCATTCCTGCGGTAGCGCCATCGCTGCTGATGCTTCGCGAACAGCGGCTTCCCAAACTGGTGCTGGTGCTCAAGCAGACCGGCATTGTGAATATGGTCTACGCGGTACTCTTTGCCTTGGCAATCGCCATCGAGGTCCTAGCCTAGGCTCCAGCAGTGACTGCATAAGACGATGGGCTGGCCGGATCATGCGATCCGGCCAGCCCATCTCGTTAATTGCCGTGCCGGCCAGGGTGGTTGGCTGGGCCATGCAGTTCTCGATTGACCTGCGTAGCGGGAACTACTCGGCGTGAGGCGTCTGCTTGCGCTGCGATTCGTCGAATTCATCCTCGACAGCTTCGTCGTCCAGCTGCTTCTTGGTCTTGTTGGCCGAGGTCTTGTTGAAGGCATTGCGGATATCTTCGTTCGCCCGTAGACGAAGTTTGTTGAAGAAAAGGTAGGCCACCGCGAAGGCCACGATGAGGCCAATAATTCCGGAAACGAAGATTGGCCACCTCAGACCCCACCAGAGGCCCAGAAAAACGGCAAGGAATACGCCTAGGCGGATAACGGTATATTTCACGAACTGCATAGTCTCAAGTCTACCGATGAACCTGTGAACAGGATTATCACTAGAATGGAAGCATGGTCCGCATTTTAATTTTCGCCGCAGTGGTTTCGGTTGCTTTGACGATCTACACCCTGATCGAATGCGCTCGTGCAGAACGCAGCCGCATACGTTCATTGCCTAAGCCTGCGTGGTTCGCGGTCATCATCCTGCTACCGCTCGTCGGAGCCGGTTTGTGGTTCCTCCTGGGGCGCCCTGCAGCATCTCATGATGCCCCGGCGCAGAAGTCCATGGCTCCGGACGATGACGAGGATTTCCTGCGCCAGCTGGAGATCTGGCGCCGCCAGCAGCAGCGTGAAGCCGACCTGAAGGCGCGTGAGCAAGACCTCACCAAACGCGAGGAAGCGCAGAAGGCCGACGACGCGAAACCAGCCAAGCCGGAGGCCAAGGAGCCAAAGCCCAGCGCGGAGCACAAGAACAACCCAGAAGGCTCAGACAGCGCCTCGCCTGACTCCGAATAGCCCTCTCGACCTGCCGGGGTTCCCGGCAACCAGCCCAGCACGCCTAGCCAGCGCAGCTGGGCTTTATCTGTGCCCTGGAGCCCCGGGGCAACCGTGTGGCAGGACTAGCCCCGGACCGCTTCTCCGGGCTCCGGACGGGCTCAATGGGCCACTTGCAGGCTACTTGCGCCTAGCTGGACACGGCGCCCTGCACTGCGCGGTTAAAACGCTGCGAGCGGCCTCCCCTGAAAGGGAAACCGCTCGCAGTGCCGATTTCTTTTGGGTCTAGACTCCGGCGTAGGAGTGCAGGCCGTTGAAGAAGATGTTCACGATGGTGAAATTGAAGACCACAGACAGGAAGCCGATGATCGACAACCAGGCCGAGCGCGGACCCGTCCAGCCGCCGGTGGCGCGTGCGTGAAGGTAGCCTGCGTAGACCACCCAGATCACGAAGGACCAGACTTCCTTTGGATCCCAACCCCAGTAGCGGCCCCAGGCGGCTTCGGCCCAGATGGCTCCGGCGATCACGGTGAAGGTCCACATCACGAAGGCGATGGTGTTAATGCGGTAGGCGAAGTTCTCCAGCGCACCGGCGCCCGGCACCACGCGCATGAAGGGCAGCTTGTCCTTCTGGCCCGCGGCCAGGCGGTTCATGCGGGCGTGCTGGATCAGCTGCAGCACGTTCATGGCGAAGCTGATGGCGAACAGTGCCGAAGCCAGCACGGCGATGGAAACGTGGATGACGATCCATGGCGACTGCAAAGCGGGAACGAGGTGGCCCACCGGGGTGGGGAAGCCAATGGTGGCACCGCACAGCATCAACGTCACCAGGCCGGAGATGAAGGATCCCATGAAGCGCAGGTCCTTGAAGATCAGCACCAGCAGGTACACCAGGGCCACCAGGAAAGCACCGGTCGACAGGAACTCGTACATGTTGCCCCACGGCACGCGGTGTGCTGCCAGTGCGCGGGAAACCACTGCGCCGCCGTGCAGGACCGCTGCCAGCCACATCAGCACCACGGCGATGCGGGCCATCGGACGCTTGGACGACAGCTGGGTGTATTCCATCTTGTCGGTCACGATGTGCTCGCCGACGTTATCGGCACGCTCAGCGGCACCCCTGCGGGCACGGGCCTTGGTGCCCACCGCGGCGCTGCCGGCGCTGACCAGCAGTTCCTCGTCGCGCTTGAGCGCCTGGGAATCCATTTCGCTGATGGACTTGTTGGTTTTTGCCAGGTCCAAGGCGAAAATGATGAAGACGACCCCATAGACCATGGCGGCCAGCAGCATGAACAGCTGGCTGTATTCACCCAGCGTTTCATTGATAGGCGCTAATGCCCCTGCGTTATCCATTTACGGCTCCTTGGTTCTGCTCCTGGCTTGCCAATGGCCAAGCCTTGTCAAAGATCTTTTGTAGTTCTGCGGCTTCGCGTTCCAGACGCGGATCCTCGCCACGTGCCAGCAATGCGTATTCGATCCTACGCTTGCCGTCCTCATTCTTCAGCTTCACCCAAACGCGGCGACGCGGGGTGAACAGCGAGATCGACAAGCCGATCAAGGCCAGAGCCGAGGAGATGCCGATCGGCAGCTTGCCCGGGTCGTGGTTCACATCCAACGCGACATAGCGCTTGAGATCGTCAAACGTGATCGAGCCCTTGCCGTCGGGCAGCTCGTAGGTTTGCCCGGCTTCGAGAATGATGCCGCCGGCATCCAGATCACGGCTGTTCAGCGGCTCCATCTTGTCGGTGTCCAGCACGAACACGTTCTGCGGGTTGCCGTCATCCAGTCCGAGATCGCCGAAGTACGAGTTCAGGTGCAGCTGCGGGTTGATGGCATTGGGGTCGCCGGAAATGCCGAAGCCGTTCTCGTCCACCAGCGCGGTGGGCAGCAGGAAGCCCTGGAAGCCCAGCTGCGAAGGTTCCGCGTCCGGCACCTTCAGCACGAACATGGAGGTGTAGACCGAGTCCTGCGGGATGGAGACCGCCGGGCCGGAGTAGGCGACGTTTCCGTTGCCGTCCTTGACGGTAATCACCGGGGCGTAGCCGTTGCCCACCAGGTAGACGCCGGCGCCCTTGATGCGCAGCGGGTGGTTGACCTTCAGCTCCTGCTTCACAGGCTCCGCGTCTGCCGATTCGCGCACCTGCACGTGGGCGGTGAAGTCCAGCGGCTGGCCGAAGTGGGATTCGGATTCGCGGTCGAAGACGATATCGAACTTGTCCAGGGTCACCGCGTAGCCCGGGAGGTTATCGGCGTTGAAGTTCGTGCCAGGCGTGAAGGAATCATAGGCGACCAGCGAGTTCACGAAGGTTTCACCTTCGACGACGACGCGCTGTCCGTCGTAGCCCAGGGAGCCGCCGATCGCCGCGGAAGCAAGGACACCCACCAGCGAGATGTGGAAGAGCAGGTTGCCTATTTCGCGGGTGTACCCGCGCTCGGCGGCCACCGAGGCACCGGTGGCATCCTCGCGGCGCTCGACGCGGTAGCCGCGCTTCTTCAGGATCCTGAACGCATCATCGATGACCTGCTGGTCATCGGGCGTATCGGCTTCGCCTTCAAGAATTTCATGCGTGCTGTACTGGGGCAGGCGGTCCAGGCGCGCCGGGGTCCGCGGTGGCGGGGTGCGCAAGGCCTTGGCGTGCTTCTTCACACGAGGGAGGATGCAGCCGATCAGCGAGATGAACAGCAGGATGTAGATCGCGGAGAACCACACCGAGGAGTACACGTCGAACATCTGGAAGCGGTCCAGCCAGAGGCCGGCGGTGGTGTGCTGCTCCAGGTACTGGGCGACAGATTCGGGGTTGGCATCGCGCTGCGGGAAAATCGAGCCCGGCACCGCAGCGACAGCGAGCAGCAGCAGCAGGAACAGTGCTGTGGGCATCGATGTCAGCTGGGTCCAGATCCAGCGCATGGAACCCACGAATCCCAAGGCAGGCGCGTCGCTGGTTCCCTTGGACTTCCGTTGTTGTTTCGCCATTAAATTGGCAACCTCACTTCATTGGCAAACCAGTTTTGCAGTTCTGCTACCCATGTTCCCCAGAGCCCTGTCACCATGACCAGGCCCAAGGCGATGAGCAGTCCCCCGCCCAAACGCATGATCAGTACTTGGTGCTTGCGGAAGAACGCCAGCGCCTGCATGCCGCGCTGCAGACCCATTGCGATCAGGATGAAGGGCAGGCCCAACCCGAGGCAATAGAACACGGTCAGCAGGGTTCCGCGGCCCACGTTCGCGTCCACTCCGGTGGACATGATCAATACCGCGCTCAACGTCGGGCCGATGCACGGCGCCCATCCCAACCCGAAGGTCAAGCCCAGCACCGGGGCGCCCCACAAGCCGGCAGGCGGTTTCTTATGGATCTTGCGGTCCCGCTGCATCCAGGAGAATCCGCCCATGAAGACGATGCCCATGAAGACCACGACCAACCCCAACGCCTGGGTGACCCAGGAGCCGTTGAACCTCAGCCATGCGGACGCCTGGCTGAAGAGCACGCCGGCGGCAATGAAGACCACAGAGAATCCCAGGACAAAGAGCAGCACCCCGGAGACGACCCGGCCGCGGCGGTGGTCCTTCAAATCTGCGCCGGTCAATCCAGTGACGTAGCCGAGATAGCCCGGCACAAGCGGAAGGACGCAAGGCGAGAGGAAGGAGACCAATCCAGCCAGCAGGGCCACGGGTGCGGCCAGGAGCAACGACCCGTCCAGGACGATGTCGGCAAAGGGATTAGAGGTCACTGCTCAGCTCACAACTCTTCGGTCAGAGCGGTGCTGATCAACGATTTGAGAGTACCCGGCTCCACCGCACCGATCACGCGGGCACGGACACGTCCCTTGCGGTCCAGCACCAGCGTGGATGGAACAGCCTGCAGCGGCACGTACTTGGTCATCGCCAGCTGGATCGCCCCGTCAGTGTCCTGCACGGACTCGTAGGGAATGTCGAAGGTGCGTTCAAAGGCCTTCGCGGCTTCGGCTTCGTCGCGTACGTTGATGCCGATGAATTCGACCTTCTCGCCGAACTCTTCGGCAATTTCCTTCAGATCCGGCGCTTCGATGCGGCACGGTGCACAGGCGGCATACCAGAAGTTCATGACGACCGGCTTGCCCTGCCACTGCGTGAAATCGATGTCCGTGCCATGGTACGTGGTGGCCTTGATGGCCACCGGTTCGCTGCGCTTGGAGACTTCGTATTCTTCCACTGCACCGTCGCCGGCAATGTAGTTCTTGCCGTCGCCGCTGTTCGCTTGCGCGGTCAGCGCATCTTCCTTGCCGCTGCAGGCAGCCAGCGGCACCACGGCGGCGGCAACCATCAGCGAACGCAGCATAGTACGGCGGCTCAACGGGCGAGGATTAGGCACGGGATCAGTCATTTTGCTTTAGGCTCCTGGGATATTCGCCGCGCCGACAAGCAGCTCGGGGCACGGTTCTGTGTAACGCACGGAGACCAATTCGTCTCCCTCAAAATCAAAGCTTGTGATGGATGCCAGCGTGCACTCTCGCTGGCGTGGATCGTGCCACAGACGCTTCTTCTCGGCGGCTCGGCGCGTCACCCAGATCGGCAACTGATGGCTGACGATGATGACCTCGGAGCCTTCGCCGTGTTCGGCGACCGCAGCCTTGCGATGCTCGTCCATGGCCTGGCGCATACGGGCTACTTGTTCGACGTAGGCTTCGCCCCATGAAGGCTTCAGCGGGTTGACCAGCAGCGGCCAATACTTCGGCTGGCGCAGGTGCTCGGCGACCTTGGACAGGCCTTCGAGCTTGTTGCCCGCTTCGATCACCCGCTCGTCGGTGTGGATCTGCAGGTCCAAGGCCTTGGAAGTCGGTGCGGCCGTCTGCTGGGCACGCAATAGCGGAGAAGCTACCAACCGGACCACGTTGCCGCCGTCTGCCTGGCGCTTGGCAAAATATTCGCCTGCCCCATCGGCCATCTGGAATCCCAGGTCCGAGAGCCCGAAGCCAGGGATCCTGCCGTAGAGCATACGGTCAGGGTTGAAAACTTCCCCATGGCGCAACAAATGGACAGTCGATAAAAGCATGTTTCCAGTCTCTCAAATAATCGGTGCGAATTAGCCATATTGTGGCCACCATCAACTATTCACAGGACACGCATTGGAATCCCATATGCAAAAACCATCCTTTCGGAGGGGTTGCTCACAATCACCTGCCACTACGCTTGGTAAATAAGATAGTTCGACCCAGAAGGATGCATGATGAGCGACTACGATCCTAACCAGCCGGGACGGCCCTACAACCCGAACACTTCGGGCCAGGGTCCATCGCAGAACCCTTACGGCGAAAACCCCTATGGCCAGCAGCCCTCCCCATATGGCCAAAACCCATACGGCCAGAATCCGATTCCCTACGGGCAGCCGCAGGCTCCGGGCTACGACCAGTATGGCCAGCAGGGAGGCTACGCTGGCGTGCAGCCGCCGACCGAGCGTCCGCGGACCTTGGCTATCGCCTTCGGCTTGATCATGCTCGCCGGCATTTTCAGCGCCCTGGCCAGCTGGTTGATGGCCAGCTCCAACATGATGGCGAACATGATTGGCCAGCAGTGGTCCTTGGTCCAAGAAGAGTTCCAGAAGCAGATGCAGAGCACCCCTGGCATGGAGCAGGATCCGATGGTCGAGCAGATGATGGCCAGCCCTGAAGCGTTCATGTCCCAGGTCAATTCCATGATGTCGAGTTTCGTGATTGTCGGCATGATCATCACCTTGGGCCTGTATTTCCTGGTGGGCTTCTTCGTTGGCCGCGGCGTCGGCGCCATGCGCATTATTGCCACGATCCTCGCTGCGATTTCGCTGCTGAACCTGGTGACGACTGTTCCAATGATCAGCATGTTCGCCGACACCCAAGCCGGAATCATCAACGCCGTCTACGTTGTGGGCATCTTGCTGGGCGTCGCCGGCGTGGTCTTCTCCTGGCTGCGCCCGTCTTCGCAATACATTGCGCAGCGCCGCCAGGCCCGTCTCGCGGGCTTCCGCTAAACCCGCGGCCTTGCACCTTCGCTAGGCCCCGCAAGAACAATCAAGGCGTAGCCGCGTCATCCCATCGGAGGATGGTGCGGCTGCGCCGTTCTGTTTGCCGGGGTTTCAGCGTTGGACGGCGAGGTAGGCAAGGATCTGCAATTCGGTGGACAGGTCGACGCGCCGCAGATTCATTCCCGCTGGTACGCGCAGCGGCTTCGGTGCGAAGGAGAGCACCGAGCGGACCGATAGCTCGGCCAGTTCATAGACCAGATCCTGCGCTGCTTCTCCGGGAACGGCAAGGACAGCAATGTTGATTTCCTCGCGTTCCACAACAGCGGCCAAGTTCGCGATGGCTTCCACCTGCAATTCGCCAACTGCGCTGCCCACTAAAGCTGGGTCGACATCCATGATCGCCTTTACGTTGAAGCCACGAGTGCTGAACCCTGCATAGCCGCTGAGCGCGCGGCCGAGGTTGCCTGCGCCGAGGATGGCCACACGCCAGTCCTGGTTCAAGCCGAGGGTGCGGCTGATATGTTCTGCCAGCTCGCGGACCACATAGCCCACTCCGCGGGTTCCGTAGGATCCCAGCCAGGATAGGTCCTTGCGCAAGATGGAGGGGTTAACGCCAGCTTCCTTGGCCAGCACTCCGGAACTGGTGCGTTCCAGGCCTTGGGCTTCCAGAGCGTTCAGCGCGCGCAGGTATTGCGTCAGTCGAGCCAGGGTAGCCTCAGGCAGTACCCGGGCTTCAAGCTCTGACATCTTCGTTCTCCCGCACTTTTCGGTGCCCTGGACGAGCACAACGCATATTCATGATTTTCGCAGCGCCTAGCTGCGCAGCAGCCGTTCGAGACGCTGTGCGTCGATGTGCCAGAAGTCGCGGACAGCTCCGTCGATGAGCAGCACCGGCACTTCTTCGTGGTGCTTTGCCAGCAGTTCAGGGTGCTGGTCGATATCGAGTTCCGAAAACTCCATATTCAACCGTCCAGTCACCTCGGCCACGGTTGCGCGTGCCGCGTGGCACAGGTGGCAGCCTTCTCGAACCAATAGCTGGATCTGATGCAAAGTACTCACCTGCCTATAATCTCACGAGCCGTAACCACGCTTAAACTTGGCGATGAAATAAACTGGATCAAATGCCTTCCATCGATCCTCACCCCAGCCCGAATTCCGCCCTGGCTCCGGAAACGGTCGCCGCTTTTTTCGATGTCGACAACACCCTTGTGCGCGGTGCGTCGCTGTATCTGCTGGCGCGGAAGCTGCATGAGCGCCGTTTCTTCCAGTTCCGCGAAATCCTCTGGTTCGCCCTCAAGCAGCTGCGCTTCGCCGCCCGCGGCGAGCACCTCGGGGACATCCACCAGATCCGCGACCGCGCGTTGATGATGGTCCGCGGGATCCCAGTATCCGAGATCGAGAAAATCGGCAACGAGATCTATGACGAATACATCGAACCCAAACTGTGGACCGGAACGGTAGCCATTGCCCGCCAGCATCGGACGGTGGGGCGTGAAGTCTGGCTGGTCACTGCCACTCCCCTGGAAGTGGCGAACGTCATCTCGGATCGCCTGGACCTGACCGGCGCATTGGGCACCGTAGTGGCCAGCGAAGACGGTTTCTACACCGGAGCGCTGGCCAGCCCGATCCTGCATGCAGCAGAAAAGGCCCAGGCTGTGCGCTCCTTGGCGAAGGCTCGCGGAATCTCGCTATCGAAGTCCTGGGCTTACTCGGATTCTTACAATGATGTTCCCCTGCTTGAAGCCGTGGGCCATCCGGTATGCATTAATCCCGATGCACGCCTGCGCGCCTACGCCAAGCGCCGCGGCTGGCAGGTCTATGACTTCCGCACCGGCCAGCGGGCCGCGAAACTGGGCCTGAAGGCCGCTGGCGTCCTTGGGGCGCTCTGGGCTGCCCGACGTTCATTCCTGCGCCGTTCCGGCTCTTAGTCGGGCATTGAGCGGTTTTGGATAAAGCAATCGCCACCGTTCAGCAGTTTCACTGTGAAGCGGTGGCGATGATTGCCAAACGGCAAATGCTCAGAAGCAGATTTACTTCTTGTTGCGACGCTGGTGGCGGGTCTTGCGAAGCAATTTGCGGTGCTTCTTCTTCGACATACGCTTGCGGCGCTTCTTGATAACAGAGCCCATAGTGGTTCCTCACAAACTAAATAAATGCGTCAACCCTAAACGCCTGCTTGAGCGCGAGCACAAGGACAAGGTTGACCGGACGTTAAACGTTCCTTAACAGATTACCCGCTTTTCGGCCATGCTCTGACCATCGCGCGGACTATCGACCGTAGGAACCGGTACCGTGCTGCGGATCAATGGCCGCGGCATTCAGATATGATTCCACGGCGTTTTCCGGAACGCGATAGGAGCGACCGAACTGAACAGCTGGCAGATCACCGGCGTGGATCAGCCGATAAACGGTCATTTTGGAAACACGCATCATGTCGGCAACTTCGGCCACAGTCATGAATCGGGCTCCGGCAAAATTCTGTTTATCCGTCATGCGGGATATTCTCCTGACGCTGATCTCTAATTCGTCGCGTTATTTTAGCGAAGATGAACTTACACGACTTTGGATCAACATCGGCGGTTCAGGTTCACGTTCGCTTTGTACTAGTCTAATCGCACTTTTGTAACTTTTGCATCACGAAACACACCGGCGACCGTCTGAATCACATATTTCGATGCCAGAACGAGATAATCCGCGTGGATTCACCGGGGTTCCGATGTATCCACGCGGATTGCAACAGACTGAATTACTAGATGACGCCCTGTGCGAGCATGGCGTCAGCGACCTTCACGAAGCCTGCGATGTTGGCACCGGCAACGTAGTTGCCTGGCATGCCGTACTCGTCGGCAGTGGCTGCGCAGCTGTCGTGGATGCCGACCATGATTTCAGTCAGGCGTCGCTCGGTGTGCTCGAAGGTCCATGCATCGCGGCTGGCGTTCTGCTGCATCTCCAGGGCCGAGGTGGCAACACCGCCAGCGTTGGCAGCCTTGCCCGGGCCGAAGAGCACTCCGGCATCCTGGAAGATCGACGTTGCCTCAGCGGTGGTAGGCATGTTGGCGCCTTCGGCGACGGCGATGGTGCCAGCGGCGACCATCTTCTTCGCAGCCTCGGCACCCAACTCGTTCTGGGTTGCGCAAGGCAGCGCCACGGTGCCTTCAACGTCCCAGACGCTGCCGCCTGCGACGTACTTGACCTTCTTGCTGCCACGGCGTTCGGCGTACTCGGAGATGCGGCCGCGCTCGACTTCCTTGATCTGGCGCAGCAGATCCAGGTCGATGCCGCCTTCGTCAACGATGAAGCCGGCCGAATCGGAAGCGGTGACTACCTTGGCTCCCAGTGCCTGCGCCTTCTCGATGGCGTGGATTGCCACGTTGCCCGAACCGGAAACGACCACGCGCTGGCCATCGAAGGTCTGGCCGCGGGTCTTGAGCATTTCTTCGGTGAAGATCACTGCGCCGTAGCCGGTGGCCTCCGGGCGAACCAGGGAACCGCCCCAGCTCAAGCCCTTGCCGGTCAGCACGCCGGACTCGTAGCGGTTGGTGATGCGCTTGTACTGGCCGAAGAGGTAGCCGATCTCGCGGCCACCCACGCCGATATCGCCTGCCGGCACGTCGGTGTACTCGCCAATGTGTCGGTAGAGCTCGGTCATGAAGGACTGGCAGAAGCGCATGACTTCGCCATCGGACTTGCCGCGGGGGTCGAAGTCCGAGCCGCCCTTGCCGCCGCCGATTGGCATGCCTGTCAGGGAGTTCTTGAAGATCTGCTCGAACCCCAGGAACTTGACGATGCCAAGGTAGACCGATGGGTGGAAGCGCAGACCGCCCTTGTATGGGCCTAGTGCCGAGTTGAATTCAACGCGGAAGCCACGGTTGATCTGCACGCGTCCGTCGTCGTCAACCCATGGCACGCGGAAGATGATCTGGCGTTCAGGTTCGCACAAACGCTGCAGGATTGCGGCTTCAGCGTATTCAGGGTGCTTGACCGATACGGCTTCAAGGCTCTCGAATACTTCTGTGACGGCCTGATGGAATTCTGCTTCGCCGGGATTGCGGCGGAAGACTTCGTCGCGAATCGTCGCTAAGTGCTTGTCCAAGTTCTTCTCCTCATCACTTGGGGCAGGCACAGGCGCACAAGGGGCCTCATAGCCGGCGTCACTGCCCCGCACACGAGAATGCCACGCTGTGCATTCTGAACAAAATTTTCTTGTTATAAAACAGGATTGCGCGCGTAACTTAAAAGATTGACCATTTTGCCCGGTTGCAACGTCGAAGACTGGACAACGCCTAGCGGCGGCGCCCGAACCGAGGAAGTTTCTCGAAGAACTCCTGCGCACGTCCCGTAACTTGTTCCAAACCTTGGCCCACGCGGCGGCCGATCTGCTGGGCAGTCGGATTCGATGCCACAGCCAGCTGCCTCTCGGTTCCGGTTTCAGCCGTTGCCGATTCCTGGCCCGTCTCGGGTGCAGGAACCAATTCGGTGCACCAATGCACGAGATCCTCCAGCGCAGCGGTGTCAATGCTGTAGATGCGTCGCTGCCCGGCAGCGGCCATGCTGACAAGCTCAGCTTCGCGCAATACCTTGAGGTGCTTGGAAACGGTTGGCTGGGAGATCTCCAGTTCGGTAACCAGAGTGCCCACGGCCTTCGGCTCGTTTTTAAGCGCCTCGATAATCTTTCGTCGGGTCGGCTCAGCCAACGCCGAAAATACTCCATCAATTGCCACACTCATAACCCTAACGGCATATGAACTAATGGCAATCGATTTCCATGTCGAAAAAATGTGAAGTCTTGTTGCTGCGCCCAGTGGTCGCATCGACCCGAGGCTAGTCAAACCAGGGATCAAGGCCAAAGAGCGGGAAAACTTCCTTGCGGGTAGCGATGATGGTCCTGTCCACCGGATCGGCCGGATCATAGCCAACTTCCCAGTTGCGCCACCACAACTGGGCATCGTCGCCCATGAGATAAGGCATGGCACGCCCGTACTTCTCCAGGACATAACGGCGGAAAGTCTCGGGGACATAGGTGCGCAATGGCACCGGCTTGCCGGCAACAATCGCGGTCAGATGCGTCCAGGTACGCGGAACGACGGCAGTGACGTTATAACCCCCGCCTCCGGTAGCCAGCCAACGGCCTTCGCACAGTTCGTCCGCCAGCTGGGAAATATCCAAGGCGGCTTGGCGTTGGGCATCGACCGACAGCTTCAAATTGGTCATGTCGTCTTCACGGTGCGCATCGCATCCATGCTGGGAGACAATGATTTCCGGCTTGAAGGCGCGCACCAGCTGGGGAACGATCGCATGGAAAGCACGCATCCACCCGGAGTCCCCGGTCATGGCCGGAAGAGCGACATTGACTGCGCTGCCTTGGGCATCCTTGCCGCCGATTTCATTGGCGAATCCGGTTCCCGGAAAAAGCGACAATCCCGATTCATGGATGGAAATTGTCAGCACACGTTCGTCATCCCAGAAGATCGATTCGGTGCCATCCCCATGATGCGCGTCGACATCGATGTAGACTATCCGCTTCGCGCCCTGCTCCAGCATGCGATGGATCGCGGCGGCAGCATCGTTGTAGATGCAGAAACCGCTGGCTTTGCTCTTCGCTGCATGGTGCATGCCGCCGGCGAAATTCACTGCACGGACAACATCTTCATCCATGATGGCTTGGGCCGCCATCACCGACCCTCCCACGATGCGTCCGGCTGCTTCATGCATCCCGGCGAATACCGGGTCGTCTTCAGTGCCCAAGCCGAATTCTTCGGCAACCAGTGCCGGATCCTGGCTGACCCGCCGCACCTGGTCGATATAGGTCTGGTCGTGAATCGTGCCGATAACCGCGTCCTCGGCAACTTCTGGCGCCTGGATCGAGACGTTCTGCGCATCGAAAACATCCAGCTCGTCGCTGAGCCGATAGGTCAGCTCTAGCCGCGAAGGGTGCATCGGATGCCAGTCGCTGAACTTGTACTTCAGATACTGTTCATCCCACATCACCATGGTGGGCCGTGGGGCATGCTGCGGATCTAACACGATTTCAGGCTACCCGATAGTGATCCAACTCATGAATTTATGGCAGAATGCGAGGCTTGTCGGGTCTTCAGGCGGGCAACGCAAGCGTTAAGCGGTGGAAACGCGTAAATTACTAGGAGGACTTCAACTCCGCATGGCAAAGAACTGTTCCCAAGGAAACGGCGAGAAATAAATGAGCACAGCCAGTGCACCGGGCCCCAGCGCCCGGGCAGCTGAAATGCGTGAACGGCGACGCAAGAAATGGCTGGCGGTTCGCATCGCAGTCGCCGACTTCACCGTGCGCTCCCCTGCGCGCTTGACTCTTGGCGCTTTCCTCTTGGCCATCACGCTGTTCACTTCCCTGCTGGCCGCACCGTTTTCCTCGGCAACAGGCGAAGCCACCGCGCTGCATGACGCTTTGTTCACGGCCGTGTCGGCCGTGTGCGTTACAGGCCTCACCACCGTCTCCACCGCGGTGCATTGGTCATTTGCCGGCCAGCTGATCATGCTGATCGCGACGTTCATGGGCGGGTTGGGCATTTTGACCTTGGCTTCTATCATGTCCTTGGCGGTATCGCGCAAGCTGGGCGTGCGCGCCAAGCTGATGGCTCAGAACTCCATGAACAGTTCTGGAGCCTCTGCGCTAGGCGAAGTCAGCTCGCTGCTGCGCATCGTGATTCTCACGGCGATCAGCCTGCAGGCGGTGATCGCGCTGTTCTTGATCCCGCGCTTCTACATGCTGGGTGAAAGCGTGCTGTCCTCCATTTGGCACGGAATTTTCTATGCCGTCTCGGCTTTCAACAATGCAGGCTTCACCCCGCACTCCGATGGTTTGGTTCCCTATGAAACCGACCTGTGGATCCTGGGCCCCCTGATGGCCGGCGTTTTCACCGGTTCCTTGGGGTTCCCGGTCATCATGGTGCTCTTGGCGCACAAGTTCAACATCAAGAAATGGAACCTGCATACCAAGCTGACCATGCTCACCACCACGATCCTGCTCTTTGCCGGATCCTTCCTGTGGACGGTATTCGAATGGGCCAATCCCAAGACCATTGGGGGCCTGTCCTTGAGCGACAAGATCGTTCATGGATTCTTCGCCTCCACCATGACCCGTTCCGGTGGATTCAATCTGGTGGACCAGAACGACATCCACCAGGTGACCGTCCTGCTGACCGACGCATTGATGTTTGCCGGTGGCGGTTCAGCTTCCACCGCAGGCGGCATCAAGGTCACCACCATTGCCGTGATGTTCTTGGCCATTCTGGCCGAGGTCCGCGGCGATACGGATACGAAGGCCTTCGGCCGGCAGATTCCGCAGGGCACGATGCGCGTGGCCATCTCAGTGGTCGCCATGGGCGCTTCACTGGTGATGGTCGCTACCGGAGCTCTAGTGACTATTGACGAATCGGTGGGCTTCTCGCGTGCCCTGTTCGAGTCGATCTCGGCCTTTGCTACCGTGGGGCTGAGCACCGGCGTATCGCAAGAACTGCCTCCGGCTGGCAAATACGTGCTCAGTGCGTTGATGTTTGCCGGACGCATCGGCAGCATTACACTCGCCAGCGCGTTGACCATGCGCCACCGCAACACGTTGTTCAGACTTCCAGAAGAAAGGCCGCTCATTGGCTGACAAGAACATGGACCACAATGCCCCGGTACTGGTGATCGGCTTGGGCCGCTTCGGTGCCTCTGTCGCCGAGACGCTGGTCAAGCAGGGTCGCGAAGTGCTGGCCATCGAGCGCAGCCCGGAGCTCGTCCAGCAGTGGGCCAGCACCCTGACCCACGTTGTCGCCGCAGACGCAACAAACATCGATGCGCTGCGCCAGCTCGGCGCCCAGGAATTCTCCTCTGCTGTCGTTGGTGTCGGCACTTCCATCGAATCTTCGGTGCTGATCACCGTCAACCTGGTGGATCTGGGCATCGAGCACCTGTGGGTCAAGGCGATCACTCCGTCCCATGGCAAGATCCTTACGCGCATCGGAGCCAACCATGTCATCTATCCGGAAGCCGATGCCGGGGTGCGTGCCGCGCACCTGGTCGGCGGTCGCATGCTCGACTTCATCGAATTCGATGACGGCTTCGCCATCGTGAAAATGTACCCGCCCAAGGAGACCCAGGGCTTCACCTTGGCCCAGTCCCAGGTCCGCTCCAAGTACGGGGTGACCATTGTCGGGGTGAAGCCCCCTGGTGAGGATTTCACTTACGCCATCCCCGATACCATGGTGACGCGTCGAGATGTCCTGATCGTCTCGGGGCACGTGGATCTACTGGAGCGTTTCGCGGCACGCCCCTAGAGTCAACGGATTCGAAAACGGCGGTGGCCGGCAACCAGTTGGTTGCCGGCCACCGCCGTTTCACGTGTTGGCATCTAGCCGAGCTCGTCGCTCAATTGGGCCGCACGGGCCGCTGCCGCTTGGGTTCCGGCAGCAATAATCTTTGGAATGCCGTGCTCATCGAAGGTAGCGATGGCCTGCTCGGTGGTGCCCTTCGGACTGGTCACTGCCTTGCGCAGGGTCGCCGGATCCGCATCAGGGTCCGAGAGCATCTTGCCTGCACCGGCCACGGTCGCACGGGCCAGCGCGATGGACAGTTTCTCGTCCAAGCCCATGGCCACACCGGCGTTGGCCATGGCTTCAGCGAGGTAGAAGGCATAGGCAGGACCCGAACCGGAAATTGCGGAGAGCGCGTTTTGCTGCTCCTCGCCGATGACGTGCACATCGCCGGAGCCGGAGAGCAGGTCGGTGACCAGCTTGGTCTGCTCTTCGCTGACGCTTTCAGCCGGGCTGATGCCCACAACGCCTGCACCGACCATCAACGGGGTGTTCGGCATGGAGCGAATCACCGGCTGGCGCTGCGGCAGATGTGCCTGCATGCTGCTCAGGCTGATTGCGGCGGCCACGGAAACAACGACCTTCTGCGCGTCCAGAGATCCGGAAATCTCTTCGCACAGGTCGGTGATGCCGACCGGCTTCACTCCCAGGAAGATGATGTCTGCACTGGCCGCGGCTTTGCGGTTGGATTCTGGGTCGTCCGCGCTGACCAAGACGTTGATGCCCAGGTCACGCAGTTCCGCAGCGCGCTTGCCGCTGCGGACGGTGGCGGTGATGAGCTTCGGATCATGGCCTGATCCGATGATGCCACGCAGGATGGCGCCGTTCATGGAGCCAGCACCGAGGAAGGACAGGGACAGATTCTTTGTTGCTTCACTCATATGGCTATTGTGTCATTGGCTTGGGGTCGCTGCCGACTGTTAAGTGCTGGCGGGCAAATTCTAGGGTCTTCCCCAGCCATTCTTCCTTTTGCCCCGCATTGCGCGCCTTGCGGGTGGACACCTCGACGGCTATAGTCCCGCCCCAATTGGCATCTCGCAGGTATTGCAGAGTTTCGGCCACTGGTTGGGTTCCCAGGCCTGGCACTAGGTGCTCGTCCTTGCCGTTGTCCAGGCCATCGCACAGGTGCACGTGAGCCAGCCGCTGGCCCAGATCCTCGACTGCTTGGCGTGAATCCATATTGGCGATGGCGGCATGGGAGAAATCCCAGGTCACATTCTGGTAGTGCTGCGGGACGGGGTTCCAGTGCGGAAGATACATCTTGGCTTCTCGGCCCCGGGCACGCCACGGATACATGTTCTCCACGGCGATCTTCATCCCAGTGGAGTCAGTCAGCCGCTGCACGCCTTCGGCAAATTCCTCGGCGTAGGAACCTTGCCACCTGAAAGGCGGGTGGGCGACAACCACGCTGGCGCCGACGGCCTGAGCCAGGATGACCGAGCGTTCAATCTTTGCCCAGGCAGAGCCCCACACCTGCTGGGTGAGCAGCAGTGTCGGAGCATGAATGGCCAGGATCGGCAGTTGGTACTTGTCCATCAAGGCTTTGAGCGCGGTGGCAGATTGGCTGGCCGCATTGCCGGTAATCAGCACTTCCAGCCCGTCGTATCCCACGTCTTTGGCCATAGCGAAGGCATCATGGACGGTCAGCGGATAAACTGACGCGCTAGAGAGGGTGACTGGCACCTTCATTGTGCTCTTCTGGTCTTCCATGCCTTACCTCCTGTTACCGTGCCCACTTTGCAGGCACCGTTTAGCCAAGAAGGTTAGCTGCTGGGTTTGGCGAGAAACTTGTACTTCTCGTTGTCCAGCGCTACTTCCCCAACTCCCACGCTACTACTGAGCGGTGTCGCAGAGTCAAACATCACGTGATCAAATCGTCTCAGCATCAAGCCTTCACGGATAGCCCAAGGGCAAATTCGCACAGATTTCAGCTTCAGGGCACTCATCGCCTCGTGGGCTACGATCGCGCCAGCGAGTAATTGCGGGGCGCGGATCTCTGAAACGCCGGGCAATTCTGCACGTTCTGCCCAGCTCATCGCCGTCAAGCGGTTGGTCCATAATTTCAGTGCATCCCGATGGAGCACACGCTTGACGTAAGGCCCCTCCGTGCTTGGCGCGGCGCCGGTGATGCGCGCCAGGGAACGGAAAGTCTTGGAAGTCGCGGTGGCCAAGGTGGGCTTGCCGTACTGGCGCAGTTCAGTGGTCGGGTCGGCGAGGACATCGCGTACGTATGTACGCAGTTCCTTGACTTCCTTCATCGACGGCAGATCGTTGGGAAGCCATTCGCGGGTCAGCCTGCCGGCGCCCAGTGGCACGGAGAATGCGGTTTGGGGGAACTCGTCAACCCCCAGGGCCAGCTCCAGCGAGCCGCCGCCCATGTCCAGGTTCAAGATGGATTCAGATGACCAGCCGAACCAACGGCGTACCGAGTAGAAGGTCATGCCGGCTTCTTCCTCACCGGTCAGTTCCATCAGGCTCACGCCCGTCTCGGCTTCGACGCGTTCCAGCACTGCAGCGCCGTTGGAGGATTCGCGGATCGCCGAGGTGCAGAAAGCCATGAAGTCCTCGACCTGGTGGTTTTCTGCAAACTGCGCAGCTTCCTTGATGAAGGAGATCAGCTCGAGCTGGCCTTCCTCGGTGATGGCGCCATACTCATTGAGGTAGCGCACCAGGGACAGGGGTCGCTTGTGCGAGGCATAGGGAACCGGGCGTGCGCCCGGATATGCGTCGACAAGCAAGAGGTGAACGGTATTTGAACCGATATCCAATACACCGAGTCTCATGGTGCTCTCCTCGTTAGGCCTGACAAGAAAGACTAGTCAGTCTTTTTTGCGGTGGTCTTCTTGGCCGTTGCCTTCTTCGCCGGGGCCTTCTTGGCTGCCGGCTTCTTGGCCGGGGCCTTCTTTGCCGTGCGCTTCACCGGTCCGCGGGCACGCTTGTCCGCCAGCAGTTCAATAGCCTGCTCGCGGGTCAGCTCCTCCAGCGAGGTGCCGCGTGGCACGGTGATGTTCGTGACGCCATCGGTGATGTACGGTCCGAAGCGGCCGTCCTTGACCACGATGTTCTTTTCGCTGGTCGGGTCGACGCCGAACTCAGCCAATGGAGGCACTGCGGCACGCCGGCCGCGCTGCTTCGGCTGCGCGTAGATCTCCAGCGCTTCGTCCAGGGTGATCGTGAAGATCTGCTCTTCGCTCTCGATGGAGCGCGAATCGCTGCCCTTCTTCAGGTACGGGCCAAAGCGGCCGTTCTGCACGGTGATCTCTTCGCCTTCGGCGTCAGCACCCAGCACACGTGGCAGGCTCATCAGCTTCAGGGCTTCTTCCAAGGTCACCGATTCCACGGTCATGGACTTGAACAGCGACGCGGTGCGCGGCTTGACCTTGGTTGGCTTCTTCGGCGGCTTGGGCTTGCCATTCTTGTAGTACTCGACCGGCAGCGCCGCCAATTCCTCTGCGGTTGGCTCCGGGATGATCTCCGTGACGTAGGCGCCGTAGCGGCCATCCTTGGCAACAATCCTGCGACCGGTTTCCGGATCATTGCCCAGATCCTTCTCCGAGACCTGCGAATTGGCGAAGAGCTCCTCGGCCTTTTCGGCAGTCAGCTCATCCGGAGCCAGGTCCTCAGGCACGTTGGCGCGCTGCGGCTCGGTGCCTTCCTCGGCACCTTCCGGGATGGCGCGCTCCAGGTACGGGCCGAACTTGCCCACACGCAAGGTGATGTCATCGGTGACCTTGATCGAGTTGATCGCCCGGGCGTCGATATCGCCCAGGTTGTCGACCACATGCTTCAAGCCCTCGGTCTCGGCATCCGCGCCCTTGCCGAAGTAGAACAGGTTCAGCCAGTCCGTGCGGGCACGCTGGCCGTTGGCGATCTCATCGAGATCATCTTCCAGCCGGGCGGTGAAATCGTAGTCCACATACTTCGCGAAGTGCTCTTCGAGCAGGCGGATCACCGAGAACGCGATCCAGCTCGGCACCAGGGCGCCGCCACGCTTGGTGACGTAGCCGCGGTCCATGATGGTGGAGATGGTTGGCGCGTAGGTCGACGGGCGGCCGATCTCACGCTTTTCCAGCTCAGCCACGATCGACGCTTCGGTGTAGCGAGCTGGCGGGGTGGTCTCGTGGCCCAGTGCGGTCAGCTCGTCGCCAGCCAGCTGCTGGCCCACGGCCAGCTGCGGCAGACGAGCCTCGGCATTCTCTGCCGCGGCTTCCACAGGCTGCTCGTCCTTGCCCTCCTCATAGGCGGAAAGGAAACCGCGGAAGGTGATGACGGTGCCGGAAGCCGAGAATTCTGCCACCCGCTGATCGCTGGCGGTGCCCTGCAGCTTGATGGTAGCGGTGAAGCCCTTGGCATCGGCCATCTGCGAGGCGACGGTGCGCTTCCAGATCAGCTCGTAGAGCGCGTATTCGTCCTTGGACAGCGATGAGCGGACGTCCTTCGGGCGGCGGAACATGTCGCCGGCCGGGCGGATCGCTTCGTGGGCTTCCTGCGCCGCGTCGCTCTTCGCCTTGTAGACGCGTGGCTTGGCCGGAACGGAATCTGCTCCGTACAGCTCGGTGGCCTGCTTGCGCGCGGCAGTCACTGCCTCGCCAGAGAGGAAGACCGAGTCGGTACGCATATAGGTGATGTAGCCGTTTTCATACAGGCGCTGGGCGATCTGCATGGTGATCTTTGAACTCCAGCGCAGCTTGCGGGATGCTTCCTGCTGCAGCGTGGAAGTGGTGAACGGCGCTGCCGGACGACGGGTGTACGGCTTATCCTCGACAGAGGTCACCTCGAAGTCGGTCTTCGACAGGTTGGCTACCAGCGACTGGGCCGATTCCTGGTCAAGGTGAGCCAGCTTGTTGCGGGTCGTCTTCAGCTGGCCGCGGTCATCGAAGTCGCGGCCGGTGGCGACACGGGCGCCGTCAACTGCCGACAGCTTTGCCGCAAAAGCTTCGCCGTCAGTGGTAGCGAAGTTGCCCTTCACGTCCCAGTATCCGGCGGGGATGAAGGCCATGCGTTCGCGTTCGCGCTCAACGACCAGACGGGTTGCCACGGACTGCACACGGCCTGCGGACAGGCCGCGGGCCACCTTGCGCCAGAGCACCGGAGAAATTTCGTAACCGTAGAGGCGGTCCAGGACACGGCGGGTTTCCTGGGCGTCGACGAGGTCGGTATCCAGTTCGCGCATGTTCTCCAGGGCGCGGGCGATGCCTTCCTTGGTGATTTCGGTAAAGGCCAGGCGGCGTACCGGAACCTTTGGCTTCAGGACCTGCAGCAGGTGCCACGCGATGGCTTCGCCCTCGCGGTCCGCATCGGTTGCGAGGTAAAGTTCGTCAGCTTCCTTGAGCTTCGCCTTCAGTTCGGAAACGCGCTTCTTCTTGTCCGGGTAGACCATGTAGTACGGCTCGAAGTCGTTGTCCAGGTCGACAGCGAACTTGCCTACCGAGGTTTTCTTCAGCTCGGTTGGCAGTTCTGAGGGCTGCGGAAGGTCGCGGATATGGCCCACAGAGGCATCCACGTCAAAGCCTTCGCCCAAATACTTGGCGATCGACTTCACCTTGGCAGGAGACTCCACGATTACGAGTTTCTTACCAGTCTTTTCCTTGGCCTTGGGGGGCACAGCACTCCTTTAGACAACACGGATCTTCGGCACCCATTCCCGGGGCTTGCTCGATCCGCCATCGCAGCTTCGTTCTTCATGCCTACTCTATAGCCACATTTCTCGATGATCTTACACCGAAGGATTTGTGCGCTTTGAGCAAAGCATCTTTATGATGTTGCCTCCCCCTTGCTCTGGTATTCGGGAAGCAACGAGATTAAGTAGAACATACGCCGCGAATCAATACTGCGTTCCTCGGCCGTTGCCTGTGCTTCATATTCCCAGACAAGCTCGTGCATTCTCCGGTTGAATTCCAGTTGCTTGGCCTCAGAAAGGAAGACCAAACCACTAGTCAGCATCGGCGGACGATCCGGGTCTGGAGCGATTCCGGCCTTCGCCTCCGACTCGCGACGCTGCACTTCAGCGTTCAGACGGGTGCGGAATGCGTTCAACTGCACGTTCAAGTACGCGGTCTTGGCGTTGGCCGAGTCGATCTGCGTGTTCAGTTCAAGCCGTTCACCGGCCGCACGCCAGCGGCGTTCGCGGGCATCTCCCTCGCTGGCCGCACGAATCACGTATCCGTACTTCTCCAGAGCTCGAAGGTGATAGCTCATTGCGCTGGGGGTCAACGCGCACAGCGATGCAAGTTCCGTAGCGGTGCGGGTGGTCTGCGAAGCAAAGAGCTCATCCAAGACGATCAGTCGAGCGTCATGCGCCAACGCTCGAATCGCTTGGGGGTCAGTGATCGAGACAACTTGTGGAATTTTTGCCGCATCTTGCGAGGCGGCTCCACCTTGTTCCTCAATTGTGTTCCGTGTCATAGGGAAAAACTTTAGCGCTTGTTTCACATTTTCTGAAGCAGGCCATGTCGCAAGAGCCGCTTCACTGCTTCATAAAGCACGTCTGAGAAGTCTTCCTGCCCCTCGCCTATCAGCGATTCCAGCGCATTGACTAGTTGCGATACAGATAATTCGCCATCGCAGGCGGAAACAAATCCTGCCTGCGCAGTATCAAGCAATTCAGTTCGGCGCAGGCCAGCACCCTGGCGCAGCAAGATCACGCCCGGGTGCTCTGCTCCCGGACGCTGGTGGCGTTCCTCGGTGACGTCCTCAGGCACCAGCAGGTGCCAATCCTTGTATCCTTCGCCGGCCGCTGCCAGCTGGTCAGCCATCGCAATATCGCGTTGCAATGTCGGGGCCAGCGGCTGTTCCACCTGATGCGAGATCTGCTCGTAGCGTTGCAGGACTGGGCGGCTTGCAACCGGGCGGCGGAAGTACACCAAGCCGAAGCCTATGGCCCCCACGCCGCGGGACTCGAAGTCATCGAGGTACGCGTTGTAGGCGGAGACATACGAGCTACTGTCTTCGGTCTGCGAAGAGTCGCGCAACCAGGTTTCGGCGTAGCCGCTTGGGGTCGTCTGCTCGCGCTCAATCACCCACACGTCCAGCTTGTCGCCGAACCACTCGCGCACCCGGGCATCCCATGCTTGGTTCGATTCATCGTCTAGAAGAGGAATCTCCCAGTTTGAAAGCATTTGCATGGAACCACCCGGCTCCAAGAATTCGGGTGCTTGCTCGATCAGGGTGCTCACCAAGCTGTCGCCAGCCATTCCCCCATCACGGTAGGTGAAACGGTCCTTGGCCCGCTCTGTGCTACTTCGCGGGGTGATGACGAACGGCGGGTTGCTGGCGATCAAATTGAACGTGGATCCCGCCACCGGCTCGAACAGGCTTCCCTGGAGCAAGGTGACCCGGGAATCGAGGTTCTCTGGATCCAGCGCCAAGGCCTGGTGGTTGAGCATCAGGTTGAACCGGGTGAATCCTAGGGCTCGGGCCGACAGGTCCGTGGCGGTGACGTGTTCCGCATGCGAGAGCAGGTGGAAGAGCTGGATGCCGCAGCCGGTGCCCAAGTCCAGCGCGCGCTCGACCTTTGCGCGGATCGTGATCTGCGCCAGGGTCAGCGAAGCCTGGCCAATGCCGAGCACATGGTCAGTGCGCAGCACGCCGGGGCGCTGGTGTGCGCCCAAGTCGTGGGCCACCCACAATTCGCCATCGGCATCCGATGAATGCAGTGCCAAGGCGATCTTGGCACGGTAACCGCTGGCCCAGGACTCGACGAGCCCCAGCTTGAGCAGGCCGTCGGTCTTGAGCGTCGGGAAGGCGGCATTGATGGCAGCTTCTTCCTGGGTCTGGCCCAATTGGAAGAGGCGAACTACGCAAGCCAGAGGAACATCCTCCCCGCGCCGGTCCAGATTGCGCAATGCAGGGTGCAGCTGGTCGCGCGCAAATGCTGCGGCGGCTTCCTCGCCCAGCAGCCCCTCGACATTTTCATAGTTGTACCCGACAGCAGTCAGGTCTTTGGCCAGCGAGTCGATGAGCAGTTGATTATGGCTCTGCGGAGCGTCATCAATGGAAGAAAATTCAGCAGCATTCACAACGCCAAGTCTACCGAGTAACGCAACCGGCGGGAGCTAGGCTAGTCAACTTGGCCCGGCCTATGATGTGGGCATGACCCAAGTAACCGTGACCTATCTGCAACAGCTCAATCCTGCGGAGGTCATCCCTTCGTCCAAATCCCTGCCCGAGGACGCCCGGATTGAACTGGCCGACGAGATCACCCCGGAATTTTCGCGGTTCCTCTACCAGAGCGTCGGCAGCGAGCTGAACTGGGCTGATCGCCTGGATTCCACCCGCGAGCAGTGGGACGAAGTGCTCCGACGTCCCGGCTCTGAAACGTGGGTGCTCTACCAGCAGGGTGCTCCCAAGGGATATGTGGAGCTCGTCACGGAAGTCGTGGAAGCCGGCAGCGAAGTCGAGATCTTCTACTTCGGGCTCTTTCCTGAAGCTACCGGTCGCGGCCTCGGCGGAGTGCTGCTCAGCGAAGCACTGCGGCAGGCTTGGACCCTGGGCTCGCGCTGGACGCAGCTGCCTGCGGTCAGCCGGGTGTGGTTGCATACGTGCTCATTGGACGGGCCGGCGGCGCTGCCGAATTACCAAGCCCGCGGGCTGAAGATTTACCGGACCGAGGTGGAACAGACCGAGGTCAAGGACGCCTCGACCGGCTTGTGGCCGGCGACGGAAAGATAGGACTGCGGCCCGGACTTCGACACTCCGGGCCGCCGTTGGTCCATGCGGTGATCAGGCGTCCACGGTGCTGCACTCTGGGCAGCGTCGCAGCTCTTCATCCTTCGCGCAGTCCTCGCAGAACAGGCGCAGATTGCGGCAGGCGGGGTTCGAGCAGTTCTCGAACTTGTTCGTCGGGCCCTGGCAGCCAACGCATTCACCGATAGTCACCGCGTCTTCGGTGAATGCTGTGTGCATGCGCTTGTCGAAGACGTACAGCGAACCTTCCCAGAGTCCTGCATCGCCGTACTTCTCGCCATAGCGGACAATGCCGCCCTGCATCTGGTACACCTCTTGGAAGCCGCGCTTGACCATCAAAGCAGAGAGCACCTCGCAGCGGATGCCGCCGGTGCAGTAGGTGACGACCGGCTGGTCCTTCAGGTGGTCGTACTTGCCCGAATCCAGTTCTGCAACGAAATCACGGGTGGTCTCCACGTCAGGAACGATCGCGTCCTTGAACTTGCCGATCTGCGCTTCGAAGGCGTTGCGGCCATCGAAGAAGTGCACCTTCTCGCCGGCCTTCTTCCTGCTGTCAACCAGTTCGTGCAGTTCTTCGGGGCGCAGGTGGGTGCCGCCACCTACCACGCCGTTCTCGTCGACTTCGAGTTCCCCAGGGGCGCCGAAGGTGACGATCTCGTCGCGAACCTTGACGGAGATACGCGGGAAGTCCTCAGCCGAGCCTTCAGACCACTTGATATCCATCTTCTTGAATGCGGGAAGTTCCCGGGTGGCCTTGACGTAGGCCTTGACTGCGGAGATCTCGCCACCCACGGTGCCGTTGATGCCGTCTTTGGAGATGATGATGCGTCCGCGCAGGCCCCAGCGCTCCAGCAGAGAGCGCTGCCAAAGGCGGATTGCTTCCGGATCTGGGAGCGGAGTAAAAGCGTAATACAGAACTATGCGATGAATGGCCACCCTACAATGTTAGTAGCTTCGGGCCGCGAAACGCCGAGGAAAAGAGCAATGTCACATTGATCTTTCCCGGGAATATCGGCTCTCGGACAGTGCGATAGTTTCAAGTAGGCAACGATTAGTTCAATGTCAGCTAATTCCTAGGAAAGACAAGGTAGGGTCAAATTATGGCATCAAACGCAAGCGATGAACTGATTGGCACCTGGGTAGCAGGCTGGGCTGGGGCTCGTGGTTATGAAACTCGTAACGAAGGACGAGTCCACGCTGCGCTGCGCCACGACACCACTGAAGACTGGGAATACGTCATTTATGGCCCTTCCAAAGAGGAACTCGCCGCAGTCGCCGAGACCTTGGCGAAGCACCCAAATCGCCGCCTGACGGCATTCGACGACTCCGCCGAAAATCTGGTCGCCATGGCGACCGAGGTTGGGCTGCAGGTTACCGCCGACGACGAAGCGCTGATGGTCACAGAACTAGCCGTGCACGACGTCGAGGTCCCGCTGCCTGCAGACGGCTTCGTTTTCCAGATTGAACGCGATGGCACGCATGCCTATGTGTCGCTGCATCCTGAAGACAACCAGGAAGTAGTTGCCGCCTCCGGCCACGTCTCGGCAGTCGACGGATATGCGATCTTCGACCGCATCATCACCGGCGCCGATTTCCGCCGCAAGGGACTAGGCACATTGATCATGCGTGCGCTGGCTTCGCTGGCCCAGGAACACGACGTGGATGAAGGCCTGCTGATCGCTTCGGTCGATGGCCAGCAGCTTTATGCTTCACTTGGCTGGACTTCGCTGGGCAAGGTTGTCATGTTCAAGGCCTAGAGCCTCCACAATTGCTCTCATCGCCGTGCTTGACGTATCCGCGTCAAGCGCGGCGATAGTCTTTAACTCCAGCAGTTCCCGGTCCGGAAGGCGTCCTCGTGAAATCAGTGCGTTCTCTCTTAGATCCCTTCGACCGGACCAATGATCCTGACGGTGTGGTGCACCGCCGTACCAGGACTGCCAAGGACGAGATCACCAGCCCATGGCCCCAGTGGCTCAGCGCCGAGCTCATCGAGATCTTCCAGGGCCTGGGCATCCAGCAGCCATGGCTGCATCAAGCCCAGGCGGCTAATCTCATCCACGCCGGCCATCACACCATCGTTTCCACCGGTACCGCTTCGGGCAAGTCCATGGCCTACCTGATGCCGAGCTTGGAACAATTGCTTAGAGCCAAGGACAGCGGGTTCAACGATGCCGATGCCGGAGCATCGGTGCTCTATATCTGCCCCACCAAAGCGCTGGCGGCCGACCAGCTATCCGCGGTGGAATCCTTGAAGGTTCCCGGTGTCCGAGCCGCTCCCTACGATGGGGATACCGATCAGGCAACGCGTGCCTGGGTACGCCAGCATGCCAACTTCGTTTTCACCAATCCCGATATGCTTCATCGCGGCATCCTGCCCAACCATCCGGCTTGGTCCCGGTTCTTCAAGCGCCTTCGCTACATCATCATTGATGAGGCGCATTCCTACCGCGGAGTCTTCGGCGCGCACGTCGCCAACCTGATGCGCCGATTGCGACGCGTTTGCGCCCATTACGGCAATTACCCGGTGTTCATCGGTGCGTCCGCTACGAGCTCAGACCCGGAAGAATCCTTCGGGCGCCTCATCGGAGCACCAGCGCAAGCGGTAACCAATGATTTCTCTGCCAGCGGCGAACTGGTGATGGCTTTGTGGGAACCCCCGATGAGCGAGCACAGAGGTGAAAACGGTGCGCCAGTACGTCGCACCGCCGTTGCCGAAAGCGCCTCGATCCTCACCGACCTGATGGCCGACCATGTTCGAACCATTGTCTTCATCAAGTCTCGCCGGGGCGCTGAAACCATCGCAACGCTCACTCGCAAGCATCTGGAAAAATTTGCTCCAGAACTATCCGTCCGGCTTGCGGCCTACCGCTCGGGCTACCTGCCCAATGAGCGCCGAGCGGTGGAGAAGCAATTGCGCAGCGGCGAGCTGCTGGGCGTCACCTCGACCTCGGCACTGGAATTGGGCATCGACATTGCTGGTCTGGACGCCGTTGTGGTGGCTGGCTGGCCGGGTACCCGCGCGTCGTTCTTCCAGCAAATCGGCCGTGCCGGACGTTCCGGCCAGGATGCGCTCGCGATCTTTGTCGCGGCCGAAGATCCGTTGGACACCTACCTGGCGCATCACCCCGAAGCCATCTTCGATTTGGGAGTAGAAGCAACGGTCTTTGATCCGCAAAACAAGTATGTGCTCAGCGGCCACCTCTGCGCGGCCGCGCAAGAATCTCCCCTGCGCCCTGAAGAGCTCGAACTTTTCGGTCCGCAAACCGAGCAGCTTCTGGATTCGCTGGTGCAACGCGGATACTTGCGCCGACGCCCTGCCGGATGGTTTTGGACACATCCGCAGCATGCGGCGGCGATGTTCTCCATCCGCGCCGATGGCGGTGGACCAGTTGACATCATCGATGCGGAAACCGGCGCATTGCTCGGCACCATGGATTCCCTGCAAACGCATTATCAGGCGCATCCGGGAGCCATCTATGTCCACCAGGGTGCGAGCTACCATGTGGAAGAACTTGACGAGCAGAACCACGTTGTGATCGTGACCCGGGTCAATCCCGACTACTACACCACAGCTCGCGATCTCACCACGGTCGCCATCGATTCCGAGGAACGCGAGCGCAACCATCGGGACCTGACGATTCATTTCGGCGAAGTGACGGTGACCACCCAGGTCGTTTCCTTCCAGCGCAAGTCGGTGGTTTCCAACGAGGTGCTCTCAGAAGAGCCCCTGGAACTTGAAGCCAGGGATCTGAACACCAAGTCCGTTTGGTTCACGCTGACCGAGCAGCGGCTATTGCGAGCTGGCTTGGCGGTTGACCAATTCCCCGGAGCCTTGCATGCAGCCGAGCATGCCATGATCGGCTTGCTGCCCCTTGTTGCCACGAGCGACCGTTGGGATATTGGCGGAGTATCCACCGCACTGCATATGGATACCGGACATCCGACAATTTTCGTCTACGACGCCCAGCCCGGTGGTGCAGGGTTTGCCGAGCGCGGTTTCGAGCGCTTCACCGATTGGGTTAGGGCCACCCGAGATGCCATCCAGGCTTGCGAATGCCAGCACGGGTGCCCCAGCTGCGTGCAATCCCCCAAGTGCGGCAACCGCAATAATCCGTTGGACAAGGCTGGCGCCATCTTGCTGTTGTCCGCCGTGCTCGATGACGTGGAACCAGCCCACCACCGCTGAACCCATGTGCCTGCTCAGGGCATCGGAGCATCCAGCGGTGGCGCTCCGGCCCGCGCCCGGGCTTCGGCCTGATACAGTTCCACGCCCATGGCACGGAATCCGACAGGAACAAAGGTTGCTACACGCACCGACTCGCCACCGGGTTCCACCGTGCATGATGCCAACTGCGCACCGCTGGATTGCGCAAGCTGCGCAGCTACGGTGCAGGGTTCGCCAGGACGCAGCCCACGGGCCGTATCTGCGGCAGCCAGCGCCGACATGTCTGCAGCGCTGGCTGCCTGCATCGCAGCTCGTGTTGCTGCAACCCATGCCAAGACCGCACCAGCGATAAGCAGCGCAACAACGACAAGCGCCGTCGCCATGACAGTCCCGCTGCCCTGTTCGTTTCGGAGGCGTTGCAGCTTGCTCATTCGACTGCCACGCTGGCTTGTCCGTGAACCTGCAGGCTGCCGACAATTGGAAGCCGCACGGTTTTGCTAACGTGCACTTGCGAGTAGCCGTTGAATGTTGACAGCGAGAATCGGGCTTGGGTTCCTGCTAGCCGAACCCCGCTGGCGCGAGCGGTGGCATCATCCTCGCCGCGGGCCAATTCCCTGGCCATGGCCCCGGCTGCCTGCTGAACTTGAATCTGTTGGATCCCAACGACACCAAAGCACAGAGCCAAGGACAGCATGATCGCAACTGCTGGCAGCAGCACCGCAAATTCTGCGGTGCTGCTGCCAGATTCATCACTGAATCTCATGGCCTACAGCGACAGTGCTTTAGTGATCAGGCCCATCAGCATGCCGCGTACATCGCCGCTGGACAGGATGCTGATCAGCAGGCCGGCAAAAGCTACGGCAGCCAGGGTGACCATAGCGAATTCGGCTGTGGTGGATCCCTGCTCTTCCTGGAGCAGATCCCTGATTTCACGGAACCGTCGGTTCATTGTGTTTTCCTTTCTGGATACCTGTCCCCGGCGCCGATGCCGGGGACCTTGTGCTACTACCTTCGGCGAGCGCAGACGGCGCAGAGATCGGTTTCTTGCGAGCTGGGCATAACCTTGGACCGGGATTTACTGGAAGCTTGGGAACAGCGCGATGATCAGTGGAACGACGCCTAGGGCGATGAAGGCCGGCAATGCGCAGGCTCCCAGGGGAAGCACAAGACGGGTACCGAATTGCGCGCCGAGGCGTGCAACTTTCTGCGTATGCTCACGGCGTTGCAGAATCGCAGTATTGCGCAGCAGGTTGGCTGCCGGAGCGCCCGTCCTGTGCGCAAAGTGCAGGGCCTTCCTCAGCGGCGCGAGCCAGGCAGGCACGGCTTCCCACGCTTTGTCCCACTCCATGTTCATTTCCAGGCAGCGCGCGACGCTGCGTAGCACCGCGCACTGTTCAATGCTGTTTCCAAGCAGATCCAGGATCTCGGTGATGGGCATTCCCGAATCCAGCAGGCTGGCGCTGAGATCCAGGACCAGCTCGATTGGCTTGTCGTTGTCCTGCCGTCTGTTCCAAAGCCATTGGGCTGCCTTGCCTTCTCCGCTTGTTCGCGCAGTGGACGGCCCCAGTGCCAAAGCGATGGCAAGAGCGCTAAAGAGCAGAATCAAGAGAATCATGACATTGCCTGGCTAGAGGTTGCATGCATGAGCCGCTCGCACCAGATCCGATTGGCGATCCACAGCAATGCCCCGATGAACACGCTGAGTTGCGCCGCCCATGATCGCGCTATCGTGCCCAGCACGTCAATGCCCAGAAGCAGGCCAAATCCAAACCCCACCAGCGGCAGCCAGGTCAGCAATTTGGTCGTTGCTTTCGGTCCAGCCATGGCCGCGTCAAACGCCTGCTGGGCTACCAGTGCGCTTTCGAGGTCTTCGGCAAGCCGTTCCAAGACGTCGGCAAGACTGGCACCACTGCGTTCGGAGAGTTCCAGGCACCAGTGCAGCCGTTGCACCGCCGGTCCCTGTCCTTTTCCCTGTGCTGCATCCGGTCCGGGTGCGCTGTTGCCGAGCCGATGTGTCGCTTGGAGATCCTTGAGCGCACCGATAATGTCCCCGGTGTCGTCTTCGGCTTCGAGCAACACATCAACAGCTGGATGAAACCCCAGACCGCTTCGGAGCAGCGCCGATAATTCGCGGATGATCCGTGCGTCGGTGCTCAGCAGCTGCTCTCCTGCCGGGCGGCGTTCTCCCCCGCGGTTCCAGCGACTGAGTAATGAGCCCGGAGCCCTTTTGCTGGCCGGGTGCGCGGGAATCCAGAACCACAAGGCCAACGCGCCCAAGATGAGGATCAGCATGGTTCAATGCTCCTTGATGCTTTCGTTATCCAGCGCCGTGGCGACGCTGCGTGCGAGTGCATGGCCGAACCTGTCCGCCAAGAAGCGTCGACCGTATTCGGCAAACGGTTCGGCAGCCTCCAGATCGATCAGGTGCCTCATCTGCATCTGGCCGTCGCTACCGGTCTCCAAGCTGCTCAGTGCCACCGGTCCGCGCTGCCCATGGCTGCCCCTGTTCATGTGAATGACGAGATCCAATGCGCTGGAGGCCTGCAACGCGGTTGCCTGCACACTCCATCCGGCGAGCGCACCCAGCGCCGCCAGGCGTGCCGGAACCGATTGCGGGTTGTTGGCGTGCATGGTGCCAGCCGCTCCTTGATGCCCGGTGTTCATCGCTGCCAGGAAATCGCGTATCTCCGACCCGCGGCACTCGCCAACGACCAATCGGTCGGGGCGCATGCGCAGGGCCTGGACAACCAGATCCTTCAGTTCCACTTGGCCGGCGGATTCGACGTTGGCCGAACGGGTTTGCAAGGATACGACGTGCGGGTGCGGCACTTGCAGTTCCTGCGAGTCCTCGACGATGACCAATCGGTGCTGCGGGTTGGCCTCGGCCAGCATGGCTTGCAGCAGGGTTGTTTTTCCGCTGCCCGTACCGCCGGTAATCAGGAAGTTCATCTGGCGCTGGACAAGGGCTTGGAGCAGCGGCAGCCAGAACCCGTGGGATCCTTCCAGGACCATGCCCAGTTCAAGCTGGGCACTGCGCTTGACTCGTATCGAGATCAAAGGACCGGCCGTGGCAATCGGCGGCAGCACGGCGTGGACGCGGTAGTTCTTCAAGCTCATGTCCATGAATGGGCTCGCTGAATCCAGCCGTCGTCCAGCGAGGGTCGCCAGATGCACGGCCAGCGTCCGCACCTGCTCCGGAGAGGAAAACCGGAATTCAGTGGGTTCCAGTCCGGCCGGAGAATCAGTCCAGACCCTCCCCTGACCGTCCACCAGGACATCGGTGACTTCCGGCCGCTGGGCGAATGGCTCAAGGACAGACAGTCCTGCCACTTCGTGCTGCAGCGATTCCAATGACTGGGCGGCGCCCTGCGATCCGAGGGCCACGCCCGAGTCATGGACGGCTCCGGCCAAGGCAATCGCGTCCAGCTGCCCGCCGGTGAGCAGCGCGCGTTCACGCACTGATTCGAGAATCTTGGCATCCAGCACGGGTCCGACCGTTGCTGGGGTGGCGTTGTGGCTGTGCCGTCCCGGGCTCATGGGCGCTGCTCCTTCACCTGCGGTATCAGGCACAGGTTGGACAGGTGCTGGCGCAGTGCCCGGGATTTGAAAGTGTCGAAGAGCTGTCCGCGCTCCAGGGCCTTGCTGATCCGCGGAATGACAGGGAAGGCGCCAAGCATCTCCGGAAAACCTTGAGGGGTGCATCGCAGTTTCTGCTCCCCGCACAGCACCACTTCCCCTAAAGCTGGCACGGTCATGGAGCTGGCAGTGGCGATATTCCGGTCAATGAACTGGTTCATCGCCAACCGTTGCGGATGCGGTGCACGTCCGGCATCCACCACGACGAGATCGAATCCTTGCCGGGCCGCAGCCAGCAGCCGAATCACCAGCTGGTCTTCCAGCTCCTGCGTTCGGTTGGCTCGGGACCAGGTCAGGATGGTTGTATCGCGCAGTTTCGGCAAAGTTTCGGCCAGTTGATGGGCCGCCAGCGCGCCGCCGGATTGCTGCAATTCCTCCCAGCCGATTCCGGCGGGCGGCTGCGCGCACACCAGTGGCCATGCACCTTGTGAATGCGGATCCAAATCAATCATGGCGCTACGCAGGCCGCTGAGCGTTCCCGCGTGCGCCAGCAGCACGGCGAGGGTTGTCGTCCCCAACCCGCCGGCCGTGGAACTCAGCGCCAGCGTGTGCCCGTGTCCTGCCCGCATGGCCCAAAGGCCGAGGTATTCGCCGAGCCATTGGCTCGCCGATGGCAGAACAGCCACTCGTGCCTTGGGAATCCTGCTGGCCAGAGTCCAGATGAGGGACTCGCCATCTTCCATGCCGACCAGCACATCTACCGGCCGGCTCGTGTTTTCGGCCAGTGCTGCCATGTCGCTGCCCCACAGCACCGGTCCCGAGCCATCGCCGGGCAAAAGCTGCGGATCAGCGCATTGGTTGATTCGCACCGCCGCGCCGACCGCGATCACCGCGCATCGCTCAATAATCCGCGCGTCGTTGCTCACGATGGTGCAGACCGGCTCATCCTCCGCAGTGCGTTCACCAGCCGCCGGCGCGCCGGTTCTCTTCGGAGGCAGCTGTTCGAAATCCGATTCTGTCATCACAAATCGTTGCGCAACCTTCAGCGGCTGGGCCGATGGGGATTCTGATAGCCATTTCATGCATCGAGCGTGGCATCCATCCAATCATTTGCGTGCGGCCAGCCAACCGGCTGGGGATATCGTCCACTGGCACGGCACAATAGATCCATGAGTGTCATCGCCTTCCTTGCCGCCGACCCGGATGGCTATGCCCTCATCGACCTCCGCGACCAGCTCACTGGCAACTCGCTGCAGCCGGTCTCCTCTGTTTCCCGCGAAGAGCTGGCTGGATTCGTCGCTGAAACCGAGGCACGGCATTCGCCCCGCTGGGCCATGTTCCGCACCACCCCATGGATGCAGCCGCTCGCGGCAGCCGGGGTTTTTCTGGCCAAGGCCTACATTCTCTCCTTGGCGCAGCGCATCCTGCACCGTTCCCCGCTGAGCGCGAAGACGCTCGATGACTTCAACTTTGAACAGCCACCCCAGGGCAGGGAATGGGCCAACCAGGATGCGCTCTTCTCCGCACCTGTCACCGGCGAGTCGCTGGCCGAGCTGATCGCCATGTACCTTGCCCAACGCGACGCACTGCCGCAAGAACCCGATGCCCGCCGTCGGCTGGAATTATTGATCCATGCCGAATCGGTAGGCGCCGTGATTGCCTGCGAAATGGAAGAGGCCGGCTTGCCGTGGGATGAAGCCGGGCACCGCGCCCTGCTGCGCGAGCAATTGGGCGAACGCGTCTCCGACTACGGACGACCTCCCAAGCTGGCTGCCAAGGCCCAGCAGCTGGCTGAGGCGTTGGGCAGTCCCGGACTCAATCCCGATTCGCCGCAGGAACTGCTGCGCGCCCTGCACAAGGCCGGCTTCGCGGTGAGCTCGGTGCGGGCATGGGAACTTGAGCAGATCAAGCATCCGCTGATTACCGAGGTCCTCGAATACAAGAAGCTCTCCCGCCTTGCGAGTACCCACGGCGATGCCTGGCTGGATCAATGGGTGGAAAATGGCAGGTTCCATCCGCACTATGTGCTGGGAACCGTCATTTCAGGACGTTGGGCGGCCTCAGGTGGCGGTGCGCTCCAATTGCCGCATTCCATCCGGCAGGTCGTTCGCGCCCCAGCAGGTTCGACCTTTGTGGTGGCCGACGGCAGGCAGCTGGAACCGCGCATCCTGGCGGCCATTTCCCATGACCAGCAGCTGCAAAAGGCTGGCCAGCAAGACGATCTGTACCAGTGGCTGCTGGACGCCAAGCTTGTCGCTTCGCGCGATGAAGCCAAGCTGGGCATGCTCTCGGTCATCTATGGCGGAGGTGGCGGTGCTTCGGGCACCGTCGGCGCGGCGCTGACCCGCAGCTTTCCCACCGCCATGCGTTTTGTCGGACAGGCGGCACAGGCTGGCGAACAGGGTGGAGGTGTGCGCAGTTTCCTTGGCCGCGGCTGCCCTCCCGCAGATGAGCAGTGGCTGGCGGCGCAGCGGGCAACCAGCGATGAGGCATCGCAGCGGGCCGCTGACTCGGCGGCGCGGGCCCGTGGCCGGTTCACCAGGAATTTTGTCGTGCAGGCTACCGCGGCCGAGTGGGCCTTGGTGTGGATGGGCCACGCGCGCCACCTGATCCATCAGGCCGGGTGGAGCCGAAGTTGCCGCCAGGTGTTCTTCGTCCATGACGAAATTGTCTTCGAATGCCCCACCGAATTAGCCGGGCAGCTGCAGGAGCTAATCCGCCACGCCGCCATGCTCGCCGGACGCTCGCTGTTCGGCCAGGCCTCGCCGCGTTTCCCGGTCAGCGTAGCGATTTCAGGGAATTACGCGGACGCGAAATAGCCGGCCTCAGGCCATGCGCAGTTCGCGCCGATTATCCCACGGACGGGTCCACCCCAGCTCGTTGAACAGACGGTCCAGCACGATCGCGGTGAAGCCCCAGATGATCCGGTCTTCGAAATCGAAGGCCGGGGACTTGAATTTCCGCGTGCCGCGATGCACCACGCCGGTCAAGCGGTTCTTCGGATCCAGCAGGTGCGCCACCGGGGCGCGGAATACCCCAGCGCTTTCTTCCGGGTCCGCCGGATACACCTCGGATTCGGTATGCCACCACCCGAGCACCGGGGTGACCAGGAAGTTCGACACCGGCAGCTCGGTTTCCCCCAAGGTACCCAGCACTTCGATGCCGGCGGTATCCACGCCGGTTTCTTCCCATGCCTCGCGCAGAGCGGCGCTGGCAACGCTCGGATCCACCTGGTCGATGCCGCCGCCGGGGAAGGCGATCTGCCCGGCATGCTTGCGCAGGGTCGCTGCCCGCTCCACGAACAACAGGTCCAGGTCGTCCATCTGGGACTGCGGTTCCAGCACTGCCTCGCCGGCCGCGCCGAACAGGATCAGCACCGCGGCCCGGCGCGCGGCACCGAGCTCCATCTCGTTCATCACCCACTCGTTTGGCAGCCGCTGCGTTGCCCCGACCTGCGCCGTGTGGCGGGCGATGACTTGTTCCAATTCCAAGCGTGCGCTCATGCGTCCAATCCGTATCCTTCAGCCCTCAGCTCGCGGCGAGTTGCTCCGGCGATCATTTTCGCCAGCAGTTCTTCCCGTCCTGGTGCAAGCTCATACTTGAGCAACGCTTTGGCCTTGGCCGGTATTTCCTCGCCGATGCCGTACGACGGGCACAGCTTGGCGATAACGCACGCCCCGCAGGCGGGCTTGCGCGCATGGCAGACGCGCCGGCCATGGAAGACCACCCGGTGGCTGAGCATCGTCCAGTCGCGTTTCTCGAATAGTTCACCCACCGCGTGCTCGACCTTCACCGGGTCGGTTTCAGCGGTCCAGCCCAGGCGGTTGGCCAGCCGCCCGAAATGGGTGTCCACGGTAATTCCGGGGACGCCAAAGGCATTGCCCAACACGACGTTGGCGGTTTTGCGTCCCACTCCGGGAAGCTTCACCAGCTCGTCGAGCTTGGCTGGCACTTCGCCGTCGAAGCGTTCCACCAGCGCAGCGGATAGCCCGAGCAGCGAATCCGTCTTGGCGCGGAAGAAGCCGGTGGGGCGGATCAGCTGCTCAAGCTCGGCACGCTCGGCTTGGCTCATTGCGAGGGCGTCGGGGAAACGGGCAAAGAGCGCTGGAGTGATGGCATTGACCCGCACGTCGGTGGTCTGCGCCGACAGCACGGTGGCTACCAGCAGTTCGAAGGGAGTCTCGAAGTCCAGCTCGGGCACCGCGTAGGGGTAGGCCTGCGCCAGTTCCCGGTTGATCTTACGTGCCCGGCGCGTCAGCCCCAGCTCGGTTTCATTCTCACGTTTCTTCGCCACGCTTTAGATCGTGTCATGAGCTCGCTGGGTTTTCACCCCGGGACACTGCCCCGGCATGCTGTTCATCGCGTTCAATCCACCGCTTGGCGCACAAATTACCCGATTTCCGTTATCGCAGTGACGCAAAGCACACCTTCATCCTCCGAGGCTGTAACTTTGATCACAGAGAAACATTTGTGACTACGTGGAAGGACGCGAACACAGTGAGTGATTCGAAAACCCTGGACAACCTGTCGACCGAAACCCGCTCCTTTGCCCCAAGCAAGGACTTCAGCGATCAAGCCATCGCCACCCAGGCCCGCTACGGCGCAGCCAAGGAAGACCGCTTGGGCTACTGGGCAGACCAGGCCCGCCAGGTACTGGACTGGGACACCGATTTCACCGAAACCCTCGACTGGTCTGAAGCGCCGGTTGCCAAGTGGTTTGTCGGCGGCAAGCTCAACGCAGCCTATAACGCACTGGACCGCCATGTGGAGAACGGCCGGGGCGACCGCGTGGCCATCTACTTCGAAGGCGAGCCGGGCGATACCCGCAGCTACACGTACGCACAGCTGGCCGAGGAAGTGAAGAAGGCCGCCAACGCCTTCGAGTCCCTGGGCGTGGCCAAGGGCGACCGCGTCGCCGTCTACCTGCCGATGATCCCCGAAGCGGTGATCACCATGCTGGCCTGCGCCCGCATCGGCGCCATCCACTCGGTGGTCTTCGGCGGCTTCTCCGCCGACGCGCTGCGCAGCCGCATCGATGATGCCGACGCCAAGCTCGTGGTCACCGCCGATGGCACCTGGCGCCGCGGCAAGCCGAGCCCGCTGAAGCCTGCAGTGGATGCCGCCCTGGAAGCACCGGGGCACACCGTGGAAAACGTGCTGGTGGTCAAGCGCAACGGCGAACCTACCGAATTCGGCGCGCTGGACAAGTGGTGGGATGACGTGGTCGGCAACGCCGCCACTGAGCACACCGCGGTGCCCCACGACTCCGAGCACCCGCTGTTCGTGCTCTACACCTCCGGCACCACCGGCAAGCCCAAGGGCATCGTGCATACCACCGGCGGCTTCCTCACTCAGACCGCGGTCACCCACCGCGACACCTTCGATTTGCACCCGGAAACCGATGTCTTCTGGTGCACCGCAGACATCGGCTGGGTCACCGGCCACTCCTACGTCACCTACGCGCCGCTGGTCAACGGCGCCACCCAGGTGATCTACGAAGGCACCCCGGATACCCCGCACCAGGGCCGCTGGTGGGAAATCGTGGAGAAGTACGGCGTCACCATCCTGTACACCGCGCCGACCGCCATCCGCACCTTCATGAAGTGGGGCCGCGAGATCCCGGACGGCTACGACCTCTCCTCGCTGCGCGTGCTCGGTTCGGTGGGCGAACCGATCAACCCAGAAGCCTGGATGTGGTACCGCGATGTCATCGGCTCCAACAACGGCAAGAACGGCGAGAAGAAGGAGCACCCGGCTCCGATCGTGGACACCTGGTGGCAGACCGAAACCGGTGCGCACATGATCGCGCCGCTGCCGGGCGTCACCGCCACCAAACCGGGCTCGGCCCAGGTCGCTGTACCGGGCATCGCCATTGACGTGGTGGACGAAGCCGGCGAATCCGTGGCCGACGGCGAAGGCGGCTTCCTGGTCATCCGCGAACCATGGCCCGCCATGCTGCGCGGCATCTGGGGCGACACGGAACGCTACAAGGACACCTACTGGTCCCGCTTCGAGAACATGTACTTCGCCGGCGACGGCGCGAAGAAGGATGACGACGGCGACATCTGGCTGCTGGGCCGCGTGGACGATGTGATGAACGTGTCCGGCCACCGCCTGTCCACCACCGAGATCGAGTCTTCGCTGGTAGCCCACCCGTACGTGGCCGAAGCCGCGGTGGTCGGGGCGAAGGACGAGACCACCGGCGAGGCAGTCGTCGCGTTCGTGATCCTGCAGACCGAGCCTGCCGAGGGCGAGGATGTCGTGGCGACCCTGCGCAACCACGTGGGCAAGGACATCGGTCCGATCGCCAAGCCGAAGCACGTGCTGGTGGTGCCCGAGCTGCCCAAGACCCGCTCGGGCAAGATCATGCGCCGCCTACTCAAGGACGTGGCCGAAGGCCGCGAGGTCGGCGACGCCACCACGCTCTCGGATTCGACGGTCATGAGCCAGATCGCGCAGTCCATGGGCAAGTAGCCGCTGCACGCGCTGCCCCAAGAGCCGCCGTTCATCTGCACCGCTGGTGCGGAAGAACGGTGGCTTCTTGTATTACGGACCCGGCGCAACGACGCTGGATTATGCCTTCCGTGTAATAGATTTGGGTTCATGACTGAGAACGCATCGAACGCCATCTTGCTGCTCAACGGCCCCAATCTGAATCTGCTGGGCACCCGGGAACCGGAAATCTATGGCCACGACACGCTGGCCGATGTCGAGCAGCTGGCCAGCGACACCGCTGCCGCCTACGGCCTGGAAGTGCGCGCGGTGCAGTCCAACCACGAGGGCGTGCTCATCGACGCGATCCACGATGCCCGCACGACCGCGGTCGGCATCATCATGAACCCCGGTGCGTTCACCCATACCTCGGTAGCGCTGGCCGATGCGATCAGCGGCGTGCAGCTGCCGGCCATCGAGGTGCACATCTCCAATGTGCACAAGCGCGAGGCCTTCCGCCACCATTCCTATATCTCGCCGGTAGCCAGCTCGATCATCATCGGTGCGGGCGTGCATGGCTACAAGCTTGCGGTGCAGCAGCTCGCGCATTTGCTCGGCAAGTAGCCGCAGGCATCAGCCGGAAACGCAGTCGCCGGTCTTGATGCTGGTGCGCCGCTGGCTGCCGAGTTCCAAGGCTCGCTCGATCTCTTCGAGGCTCAGGGCGAAGCCCACCTCGTCATCGCTGCGGGATTTGGCGAAGATCAGACCCACCACGTCGCCGGATTCATCCAGCAGCGGTCCGCCGGAATTGCCCTGCGCCACTTCCGCACTGAGCTGGTAGACCGAAATCCGCGACGGGTCTTCGCCATAGATGTTGGCGATGGAGACGAAGGCGCGCGAGGCGATCAGCGCTCCGCGGATCTGCTGCGGTCCTCCCGACGGGTGGCCGACGAATGTTGCCGAGTCGCCACGCATCAGGTCATCGGTGGCCAGGTCGATGGGCTCAGCCTGCAGTCCCTCGACGTAAAGCAGCGCGATGTCCGCCTGGGGATCGAAATAGACAACCTTTCCGCGGTGAACTTCGTCACCGCCGACTTCCACGGTTGCCGCGCTCAATCCGGCCACCACGTGCGCATTCGTCATGACCAATTGGTGGTCGACAACGAAGCCCGAGCCGGTCAGGTTCACGCCGCACTGCACGGCGGTGCCGGAGATCTTGGCCGCCGATTGCGCGGCCGCCAGCTGCAGGTCATTGGCGGCCCATTCGGTGTCCACTGGCGCCTGTACCGGAGGCGCGAATGGCTCCAGGAACGCTGGCAGGGTTTCAGCGATCACCTTGGATCGTGCGGTGGATATGGCCGCATCGACAAACTCGGGTGTCAGGCCGCGAATCGAGTCGATCATCTTGGACTTGCTGATCTCCAGCGAAAGCCTCGGAATGCCCATGCTTGCTGTGGAAAAGGCCAAGCCACCGATGATTGTGGCGGTGATGAACACCGACAGCACGCCACCGGCAATGCGGTCTGCCGCACGCAGGAAATCGACATTCATCCAGTGCCGGATCCGGGTGGCAATCACCCGTCCCAGCGCTTGGCCGAGGATGATCAGCACCGCTGCGGTGGCGATCATCAGCCCGACACGCCACCAGGGGTTCGTGGCAAAAGTGGAGACCAACGGGATCGCGAAGAATGCGGCGACGCCACCGACGAGCAGGCCGAGCATGTCGCCAACTGTCAGGAGGAAGCCTCGGCGAACTCCAACGATGAAGAACATCAGCAACACACCGCAGATGACTACATCGAGCCAGCTGAAAATTCCCAGCACCCAGACCCCAGTTCATTCATTAAGTTCGTATAGACCCAAGGTACCCTTAGAAGCTGATGGATTTCTGCGAGCAGATTCGCGAGTTTTAGTCGAATGTGCGTGATTTTCAACATTTTCTTGGTTAAACCACGTGTGGAAACTGTCACATTGTTACCGAATACGGCACAATGAAGTAAGCGCCTACTACTGTTGACAGGAGATTTAATGGATATCGAGGTACTGCGTCGCGCGCCACTGTTTGCGTCGCTTGGTGACGAAGTTTTCACCGCGCTAACCGAAGAATTGACCGAGGTTGATCTGTCCCGCGGTGCATCGGTGTTCCGTGAAGGCGATCAGGGTGACCGTCTGTACTTCATCGTTTCTGGCAAGATCAAGCTCGGCCGCACCTCTTCGGATGGTCGCGAGAACCTGATTGCTGTTCTTGGCCCGGGCGAACTGTTTGGCGAAATGGCTTTGTTCGATCCACACCCACGCAACGCTACCGCCACCGCCGTGTCTGAAACCCGCCTGGCTGGCCTGAGCCACGAGAACATGCGCAAGGCTATCCTGAACTCCCCTGAGGTCTCGATCCAGCTGCTGCAGGCTCTGGCTGCACGTCTGCGTCGCACCAATGAGTCCCTGGCCGATCTGGTCTTCTCTGACGTTCCTGGCCGCGTTGCCAAGGCGCTGCTGGATCTGGCTGACCGCTTCGGCCGCCCGGCTACCGACGGCATCCTGGTTGCCCACGAACTGACTCAGGAAGAGCTGGCTCAGCTGGTTGGTGCTTCCCGCGAAACCGTGAACAAGGCCCTGGCCGAGTTCGTCCAGCGCGGCTGGCTGCGCCTGGAAGCACGCGCCGTCGTGATCCTGGACATCCAGCGCCTGCGCCAGCGTTCGCGCTAAAGTACGACAAAGCATTTCAGGCCGAAAATCCTCAAAGGATTTTCGGCCTGTTGTGTTTTAAGCAGTGTGCTCAGTGCCCGGCAGTGGTCTGCCACGGCCGGGAGGACTCGGCGCTGATGGATCCCAGGACTTCCAGGTAGTAGATTCCATCGCGCACCAGCAGATCCGGATGCTTGAGGTTCAGCGATCGCGCCCGCGAGAGGTAGGCGATCACTCCGTTGGCTTCCGCCATGGCCTCCAGGATCATTTCCACCGCCGGGTAGCTGATCTCCGAGAGCGTGAGGTTCACCGTGTTCGGTTGGCCAATGCTGTCCCCCAGCTCGCTGGTGCCGCGCTTTGCCAAGATGTCTCCGGCAGCAGACCAACGTCCCCATTTTCCTTTGCCACGCAGCAATGAGGCTTCCTGGCGGTTCGGCACGGTGGCGGTGAAGTACCAGGTGTCGAAGCGGCGCAGGGCAAAGTTCGGATTGAGCCAGTGCGATACAGGACGCAGAAGGTCGGTACGCAAACCGAGTCCGCGGCGGCGCAGGAATTCGTCAAAGGCAAGATCTTGTCCGGCGATGGCTTCGCGGGCGGTCATCCAGTCTTCGGCATCGGTCATTTCAACGACGGATTGCTCGTCGGTTCCGGCCAGCAGGATCCCGGTCTCTTCGAAGAGCTCGCGAATGGCGCAAACAAGATAGGCCTGAACCAGCTGCTGATCCAGCAAGTCCATGCGCTTGGACCATTGGGACAGGCTCGGGCCGAACCATTGGTAGGTGGCACGGTCGCTCGTCTCATGGCTGCCGCCCGGGAAGGCTACGTTGCCCAGAGGAGAGCCCCCGGGGCGATAAGTCAGGTAGGTTTCCACACCGTGGGAGGAATCCCTCACAAGGCACACAGAGGACGCTCGCCGCGGGGTGCGCGGGGTGCGCGAACCGAAAGAGAACCAGTTTTCGGCGGTGGCAATCTGATGCGGCGGCAGGTCGAAGAGCCGTCGAACCATGCCGCTGCGCGGTCCCGACGGGAAAGCCCGTCGGGACCGCGCAACGGGAAACTGGCCTGAATTACTCAAATTCGGCGATGACCTCAACCTCGACAGGTGCATCCAGCGGCAGTACGGCTACGCCGACGGCCGAACGTGCATGCAGGCCTGCATCGCCGAGAACTTCGCCGAAGAATTCGGAGGCTCCGTTGATGACTCCTGGCTGTCCGGTGAAGTCCGGTGCCGACGACACGAAACCGACAACCTTCACGATGCGCTTAATGCGATCTAGATCACCAATTTCCGCCTTGATGGCTGCCAGCGCGTTGAGCGCGGCGGTCTGTGCCTGGGCCTTTGCTTCCTCGGCTGAAACTTCGGCGCCAACCTTTCCAACCGCTGTGAGTTCACCCTTAATCAGCGGAAGCTGACCGGAGGTGTAAACGTAGTTGCCGGAAGTAACGGCAGGCAGGTACGCCGCAACCGGCTTTGCCACAGCTGGCAAGGCATGGCCAAGCTCGGCCAGGCGAGCCTCGACACGCGAGGAAGTAGCTTCTTGCATGGGATTTCTCCTTCAGTAAATGTTGATGCCCGTTAGGCTTTCGGACGCTTCATGTAGGCCACTGGAGATGAGCCATTGGGTCCAGGAACGACGGTTACCAGCTCCCAGCCGTCATCACCCCACTGGTCCAAAATCTGCTTCGTAGCGTGAATCAAAAGCGGCAAAGTGGCGTATTCCCATTTAGTCATACTCGATACGTTAGCGCGTCCTTGTAAACTAGTGGGTATGGCAGCCAAGAAGTCCCCCTTTTTTGATACAGCTACCACTCTGGGAAAAGTCGTTGCATTCTTCGGAATCAGCGCCCTGTGTGGTGTGCTCGCAGCAGGCATGCTCGTGCCCATTGCAGCTATCGCTAAAACCGGTTTGACCACTGGTAACAACATCGTCAGCGCCCTCCCGAGCTCATTCGAGAAGCTCCCTATCCCGGAGCCTTCCACGATCCTTGACGCGGACGGCAAGACGATTGCGACCTTCTACCAGCAAAATCGCCAGCCTGTGAAGCTAGATGACATCTCGCCGAACATGCGCAAGGCGATCATCTCGGTGGAAGACGAGCGCTTCTACGAGCACAAGGGCATCGACCCCAAGGGCATCGCCCGTGCAGTTGTCGGCAACCTCACCTCCTCGAGCCGCTCTGGCGCTTCCACCTTGACCCAGCAGTACGTCAACAACCTGCTGGTGAACAACCAGGTGCTCACTGGTGCGGAAGAATCCACCGTCTCCGGCCAGAAGGATTATGCAGACAAGATCCGCGAACTGAAGTATGCGGTGGCTATCGAAAAGGAAATGTCCAAGGACGAGATCCTGGAGGGCTACCTGAACCTGGTCCTCTTCTCGGGTCGCGAGTATGGCGTGCAGGCTGCCGCTCAGCGCTTCTATTCGGTCGACGCCAAGGACTTGAACTTGCAGCAGTCTGCCATGCTTGCCGGCATGGTCCAGCTGCCTAACGTCTACAACCCGATCAACAACCCTGAGCGTTCCATCGATCGCCGCAACAAGGTGCTGGGCAACATGTACCGCACCGGCGCGATCACCAAAAAGGAATACGACCAGGCAGTCAAGTCGGATCTTGAACTGGATCCGAGCATCTCGCCTTCCGGCTGCACCGCGGCCAAGGAAAATGCCTACTTCTGCGACTACGTCACCAACTTGATCCTTGCCGATGACACCTATGGCAAGACCAAGGAAGATCGCGAAAACCTGCTGTACCGCGGGGGCCTGACCGTCAAGACCACCCTGAACAGCAAGCTGAACAAGAAGGCTGCCAAGGACTCCGCGAAGGCCATTGATCCGAAGGCCAAGTCCAACACGGATGTCTACTCCTCCATCGTTTCGGTCGAGCCGGGCACCGGCAAGATCCTGACCATGGCGCAGAACACCACTTACGGTCCGGAAATTAAGAACTCGGGCGAGAACACCTACTACAATTTCGCTGTAGAGCGTTCGCTTGGCGGTGCCGGCGGCTTCCAGGGCGGCTCGACCATGAAGCCGTACACCACGCTGGGCTGGCTGTCCGAAGGCAACAACATGTACGACAAGATCAATGCCAAGAAGCAGGCCTTCATGCCCGGAACCAAGTGGCGTGCGTCATGCCTTCCCGGCGGCACGACATCTGTCAGTTCAAAGTGGGAACCAAGGAATGCATCGCCTGGCTTCTACCGCACGATGACCGTGGATACCGGCCTGTACTGGTCGATTAACTCCGCAACTGTCCAGGAGGCCTTCAAGACCGACCTGTGCACCATCGCCGACTACACCGAGAAATTGGGGGTGCTCGATCAAGGTGCCAAGGGCGGGCCAGCTCCAATCAGCCCGGCGAACCCTTCGTTCGTCATTGGCTCGGCAGAAATCACTCCGCTGTCCCAGGCCGCGGCCTTTGCGGCGTTCGCCAACAAGGGCGAATACTGCGAACCACGCGCCATCACCGGCGTAACCGATAAGGACGGCAACGAGTACAAGGTCAAGAAGGAATCCTGCTCCCAGCAGATCGACCCGACCTATATTGCCGATCTGAACGGCACCCTGCAGAAGATCGCCACCAAGCGCGTCTCCAAGGGCCGGGTAGCCGGCCCGATCGCTGGCAAGACCGGGACCAACAACTACGCCTCATCGACCTGGTTCGTCGGCTACACCACCGGCATTTCCACCGCGGCGTGGGTAGGCCGTCTGGATGGCAAGGCCGGTGAAGAGAAGAACCAGATGCACGGCGCGATGATCAACGACGAGAAGGCACCGTGGATGGTCGACTCCTCGACCTACGCCGCCCCGCTCTGGGTGGACTTCATGGAAGAGGCAGTGTACGAATACGACCGCGGCTCCTTCGGCTCGGCCCGCCGCCAGCCGCCTCCGCCAAAGCCGAAGGAAGAAGAGGAATCCAAGTCCAACTCGGATGAGAAGGACAACGACAAGGAAGAGTCGAATGACGATTCCAAGCCGAAGGAAGAATCCTCCTCGAAGCCTGACGCCCGCGACATTGGCCGGGGAAACGACAACGGCAATGGGAATGGCAACGGAAACGGCAATAAGTCCGATGACTAGCTCGTGAGCTGTGAAGGCCGCGTTCAACTTTGGTTGAACGCGGCCTTCCGGTTTAGATTGGCATAGGAGAACTTCAGCAGAAGTGGCCGCAGGGCTTGAAAGGACGATGGCACAGAAGTCATGGTTGAACAGAATAATTTCGTTTCGGCATTGCGCCACGCCAGTGGCACGGCGGCCCTCGCCGCCAGCGGCGCCCTGGCCATCGGCGGCGCACTAGTGGGCTACGGCATGCTGGAGGCCCAGAAGTTCGGGCTGCGCCATGAGACGCTCAAGGTCCTGCCGCGCGGATACGGCGACATCAAGGTCCTGCACCTGTCGGACATCCACATGGTTCCGGGGCAGGAAGCCAAAACCCGGTGGCTGCGCAGCCTGGCAGATCTGGAGCCCGACTTCGTCATCAACACCGGCGACAACCTCAGCCACCGCAAGGGCGTACCGGCCCTGATCAAGGCGCTGGAACCGCTGATGGCTTTCCCCGGCGCGTTCGTTCCCGGCTCGAACTGCTATTACGCTCCGAAGCTGAAGAACCCGTTCAAGTACTTGGCTCCCTCAACCGGAACCCCCAGTCCAGCCTCCCGCGACAAGCTACCGTTCGAAGAGATGCACCGTGCCTTCGGCAGCGCCGGCTGGATCAATATGTCCAACCGCGCGCATTCCACCGTGCTCAACGGCCTGCGCCTGGACCTTTCAGGTGTCGATGATCCGCACCTCGATCTCGACCACTTCGCGGGCTGGCCGCGCGGGTCCTCCTCCAGCAACCAGGCGCCCCACGTGCGGATCGCGCTCACCCACGCTCCCTACCAGCGGGTCCTGGACCAATTCACCGAGGCGCAGGCCGATGTCATTTTCGCCGGCCACACCCATGGCGGCCAGGTTTGCATCCCCGGGTACGGCGCATTGGTCTCCAACTGCGACCTGCCGACTTGGCGTGCCCGCGGCTTGACCGATTGGGACTACAACGGCAACACCGTTCCGTTGAACGTTTCCGCCGGCATCGGCACTTCGAGATTCGCTCCGATCCGCTTTGCCTGCCCGCCGGAGGCCGTGCTGGTCACCCTGGCGGCCCGCGGCTAAAGCAGGAAATTCTTCCAGATAATCCCCGGTCTAGCACCTTGCTGGTGCTCGGCCGGGGATTATTAGCATCCATTGTGAAGCACTTCTTTCCCAAAGTGGCGTATTGATTGAATTATCCCAACTACTGCCGGTAGTCTGTAGATCTGTCAAACTTCTGGATGAATGCGGGGTACCGTGGCTCAGGCTCAACCGAATGGATCCGATGATCCGGTCCCGCTCACTGCAACACTGAAGCGTCTCGCTCCCTTCGTCAAGCCGATTTTCCCTCGGCTCGTTTGCGGTTTCCTCTGCGCGCTCGGAGCAGGCATTGTCGCCCTGGCCATCCCACAGGTCCTCGCCTGGCTGGTGAACGTCGTGCTGCAGCGTGATGGAGCGGCCTCGGAAGTGTGGATTTCCGTCGGCATCATCGCCGCGCTGGGCTTCGTCGAAGCGCTGCTGATCTTCCTGCGCCGCCAATTCGTGCTGAATCCCGCAGCAGGCCTTGAAGCGCAGATGCGCATCCGCTTCTACAAGCACCTGCAACGCCTGCCTGTGGCGTTTCACGAACGCTGGGGCTCGGGACAGCTGCTCTCCCGGTCCATGTCGGACCTGTCCCTCTTGCGCCGCTGGCTCGCCTTCGGCGCGATGATGCTGGTAGTTGAAACCGTCACCGTCATCACCGGCCTGGTGCTGATGTTCACCCATTCGTGGATCCTGGGATTGCTCTACCTGCTGGGTTCCATCCCGATTGCCATCAAGGCCTACCGCTTCCGCAACGACTACCGGGCCGCCAGCCGGCGAAGCCAGGACCAAGCCGGCGATCTGGCCACCGCCGTGGAAGAATCCGTGCACGGCATCCGGGTCATCAAGGCCTTTGGCCGCGGGCCGCACGTCTACGAGGGCTTCAACGCCCAGGCCAAGTCCCTGCAGGAAACCGAAATCACCAAGGCCAAGACGCTGGCCAGCTTCCTGCTCACCGTCGTTGCCGTCCCCGAAACCATTCTGGGCATCGGCTTGGTCATCGGCCTTGCCCAGGTCGCCAACGGCACGTTGAGCGTCGGCTCGCTGGTGGCCTATTTCGCGATCGCCGCGGTCATCGCCGGCCCCGTCGAAGGCATGGGCATGCTGCTGGGCATGACGCTGAGCACCAAAACTGCCCTGGACCGGCATTTCGAAGTGATGGATTCAATCAACGACATCGCCTCCCCCGCACAGCCGCAGATCCCGGCAGAACGCGATGGCAGCGTGAAGCTGGAGCATGTGCGCTTCGCCTACCCTGATACCGCCGGCACCCGCCGGCCGATCCTGGCCGACATCAATCTGGAAATCCGCCCCGGGGAAACCATGGCGCTGGTGGGCATCACCGGTTCGGGCAAGTCCACCTTGCTGAACCTGGTGCCTCGCCTGCATGAAGCCACCGCTGGCAAGGTGCTGGTCCATGGCCAGGACGTCAAGGACTGGGACCTTGAGCAGCTGCGAGCGGAAATCGCCGTGGCTTTCGAGGACACCACCTTGTTTTCCACCAGCATTCGCGGCAATGTGCTGCTCGGCGCACCGGAACACCTCGATGAGCGGCAGCGCGAAGCGCTGCTTTCAGAAGCATTGGACGTCGCCCAGGCGCAGTTCGCCTATACCCTGCCCGACGGGGTGGACACCCTGATCGGCGAGGAGGGCCTTTCGCTCTCCGGCGGGCAACGCCAGCGCATCGCCCTGGCCCGTGCCATCGCGGCACGCCCGAGCGTCCTGGTTCTCGACGACCCGCTGTCGGCCCTGGATGTGCGCACCGAGGAACTGGTCACCGAGCGGCTGCGCGAAGTGCTGGCCGGGACCACCACGCTGATCGTGGCGCACCGGCCCTCAACCGTGATGCTCGCCGACCGGGTGGCATTGCTGCGTGACGGCCGCATCGATGCGGTGGGCAGCCACACCCATCTGCTGAGCACCAATGAGCATTACCGTTTCGTCATCGCCAGCCTGGACGACGAAGAGCAGCCAGCCACCTCGGAGGTTTCCCGATGAGCAAGCCCCTGGGCGTTGCCAATGAAGACGCCATCAAGCTCTCTGCGGCCGAACGCAAGGTCGTGCGCCAGCGCTCCTTCCGGCTGCTGGCCGCCCTGGCCATGCCGCAGAAGAAGCTTTTCATCCTCACCGTGGTTCTGGTGCTGGTATCCAATGCGGCGCGCGTGCTGCTTCCGGTGCTGATCGCCTTCTCCATCGACTGGACCTTGCCGCAGGTGCGCGAAGGCAACTGGGGCGCGTTGGGGCTGACCGGTGCAGGCTACATCCTCGGTGCGGTCCTCAGCGGCGTACTGCTCTCCTGGTACATCACCAGCGCGGCACGGATCTCCCAGGCGATGCTCTTGGATCTTCGCCAGCAGGTCTTCCGCCATACCCAGCGCTTGAGCCTCGAATTCCACGAGAACTACACTTCCGGGCGGATCATTTCCCGGCAGACCTCTGATCTGGAAACACTGCGCGAACTGCTGGACCAGGGCGTTTCGGAACTGGCCTCCTCCTGCGTGTTCGTGGTTTTCACCCTGGCCTCGATTTTCTTCCTCGACTGGCGCAGCGGCCTGGTGGTCTGCGTTGCAGCCATCCCGGTCACGCTCCTGTTCTTCTGGTACCAGCGCCAATCCGAGGTCCTCTACCGCGAATCCCGCGTGGTGTCGGCCCGGGTCATCTCCACCTTTGTGGAGACGATGACCGGCATCCGCGCGGTCAAGGCGTTCCGCCGCGAGGCAGCCAACGACGAGAACTACTCGGATCTCGCCGAGCAGTACCGGGTGAACTCGGTACGTTCCTTCAACCTCTTCGGCGTGCTGCAGCCCGGCCTGGTGCTGATCGGCAACCTGACGGTGGCCTCGCTGCTGGCCTACGGCGGGTTCCGCATCATTGACGGCACCATGCAGGTCGGCGCGATGGTGGCGATCCTGCTCGCATCCAAGCGCCTGTTCCAGCCAGTCGAGCAGATCGCCATGTTCTACTCCTCGCTGCAGTCTGCCACCGCCGCACTGGAGAAGGTTTCGGGACTGCTGGAGGAGGAACCGAGCGTGCGCGAGCCTGCCGTCCCGCGCAGCATCGGCAAGGTGGCCGGCGAGCTGGTCTTCAAGGACGCGGTCTTCGGCTACGGCGACGGCCCGGTGATCATGGAGGAATTCGACCTGCGGATCCCGGCCGGACAAACCGTGGCGGTGGTGGGTCAGACCGGTGCCGGCAAGTCCACGCTGGCCAAGCTCATTGCCCGCTTCTACGACCTGCGTTCGGGCACCCTGGAACTGGATTCGGTGCCGGTCAACGAACTGTCCAACAAGGAATTGCGCCAGCACGTCGTTATGGTCACCCAGGAAGCCTTCCTCTTCTCCGGCTCGGTGGCCGAGAATATCGCGCTGGGCCGTCCCGGCGCATCGCTGGAACAGATCCAGGATGCGGCCCGCGCAGTCGGTGCCCATGAGTTCATCATGGAACTGCCCGAAGGCTATGACACCGACGTGAACAAGCGTGGCGGACGGGTCTCGGCCGGCCAGCGCCAGCTGATCTCCTTCGCCCGCGCCTTCCTGGCCGATCCTGCGGTGCTGATCCTGGATGAGGCCACCAGCTCCTTGGATATCCCTTCGGAACGGGCAGTGCAGCGCGGATTGCAGACCCTGCTGGGCAACCGCACCGCACTGATCATTGCGCACCGCCTGTCGACCGTGCAGATCGCTGACCGGGTGCTGGTGGTCCACGACGGCAAGATCGCCGAGGACGGCACCCCGGCCCAGCTGATTGCCGATGACGGGCGCTTCGCGGCCCTGCACAAGGCGTGGAAGGACTCGCTGGTGTAGCTTGGCGGGCGCCTACTGCCTTCCCGCGTCAATCTCCCGGACATGGACGAGCACGAGGTCCCTGACCAGGTCGTCGGGCAACGGCGCGGCCTAAGTGAATCGGATGGCATGGACGGTCTTGCTGACGCCCTCCAACCGGTCTTCCAGTTCCTCAATGGCCCGGCAGGATGGGTAGAAGCTCAGGTGCTTCTTCGACGCGGTGAAGTAAACCAAGGCACGCTGCTTGTACTTCAGGGTGGGCATCGAATAGCTCATGGTTTCTTCCGCTTCCGGAACCAGTCCCTTCACCAGGGCGCGAATCCTTTCCAGCTCCGCCCGGAAATCCGGTTCCAGCGCATCGAGATACGCTTCCACCGTTGCCGCTTTGCCAGCCATGCCTCGAGTCTAACCACCCGTTTCCAACCGCCGCCAGATGGCTCGGCTTAAGCCCAAGGACCCCGCACTGCCTTAATCGGCGGTGCGGGGTCCTGTCGCTGTTCATCTGGGCTAGGCGTTGAAGGCCTGTCCGGTCAGCCGTTCATAGGCCTCGATGTAGCGGGCACGGGTCTTCTCGATGATCTCCGCTGGCAGAAGCGGCGGCTCTTCGCCCGAGTTCTTGTCCCAGCCCGATTCGGCCGAGGTCAGCCAATCGCGGACGAACTGCTTGTCGAAGCTGGCCTGCGCCTGGCCCGGCTTGTATGTTTCGGCATCCCAGAATCGCGAGGAATCAGGGGTCAGCACCTCATCGCCCAGGGTGATCTCGCCGGTCGCCGGATCGGCGCCGAATTCAACCTTGGTATCGGCCAGGATGATGCCGCGTGCGCGGGCGATCTTCTCGGCCTGCTCGTACAAGGCCACGGTCTTTTCGCGCAGCGCTTCGGCTACCTCGGTACCCACGCGGTCCACGGTCTGGGCGAAGGAGATATTCTCGTCATGCTCCCCCACCTCGGCCTTGGCCGACGGGGTGAACAGCGCCGGTTCCAGGCGCGAACCATCCACCAGGCCCTCGGGCAGGGGCAGCTCGCACACCGTCTGCGATACCTTGTATTCGGCCAGGCCGGAACCTGTCAGGTAGCCGCGGGCGATGCACTCGATCGGGTACATCTCAAGCTTCTTGCACACCATCGCGCGGCCGTCCACGGCGGCCGGCACATCGGTGGAGATCACGTGGTTGGCGAAGCCGCCCAACTGCTCGAACCACCAGAGGCTGAGCTGGGTGAGCACCTTGCCCTTGTCCGGGATTTCGCTGGCGAGCACGAAGTCGTAGGCGCTGATGCGGTCGGAGGCCACCACGAGGACCCGGTCGGTCTCCTCGAAGCTGGCTCCTGCAGGCACGTACAGGTCGCGTACCTTGCCCGAGTAGAAATGATCCCAACCTTTAAGGTCGAGCACTTCGGTCTGGAATCCTGCCATGAGTTCTGTTGTCCTCTACTTGCTGTCGTTGGCGATGACGATGTCGCCGCGTTCGGCCTTCAGCGCAATGTCGGTGCGCGACTGGGCGCCATCCCAGCTGATCTCGGCTACCCCGGCATAGGCCGCGGCGCGGGCCGCGGCCAGGCCATCGCCCAGGCCCACCACTGCCAGCACGCGGCCGCCGGAAACGATGATGTTCCCGTCCGCGTCGGCAGAAGTTCCTGCATGCATCACGTGCACGCCATCGATTGCGTTAGCTGCTTCCAGACCGGAGATCGCTGCCCCCTTGACCGGGGTGTCCGGGTAGTTCTCGGCGGCGATGACCACATCGACAGCGGTCTGCGCGGACCAGGTCAGCTGCTCTGCATCATCGAGCCGGCCCGTGGCGGCAGCCAGCAGCACCCCGCCCAGCGGGGTCTTCAGGCGTGCCAGCACAGCCTGGGTTTCCGGGTCGCCGAAGCGGGCGTTGAACTCGATCACGCGGATGCCGCGCTTGGTGATGGCCAAGCCGCAGTACAGCACGCCGGTGAACGGGGTGCCGCGCTTTTCCATCTCGCGCAGGGTCGGGTAGGCGACACGGTCCATGACCTCGTCGACGAAGTTCTCCGGCAGCCATTCCAGCGGCGAGTAGGCACCCATGCCGCCGGTGTTCGGGCCTTCGTCATTGTCGAAGATGCGCTTGAAGTCCTGCGCCGGGGACAGCGGAACCGCATGCTTGCCATCGCAGATGACAAACAGGGACACTTCCGGGCCGTCGAGGAATTCCTCGATGACGACGGTGCCGTCGGCAGCGAAGCACGCATCTGCGTGCTCCAGGGCTTCCTCGCGATCGCTGGTGACCACCACGCCCTTGCCGGCGGCCAGGCCGTCGTCCTTGACCACGTACGGTGCACCGAAGTCATCCAGCGCATTGGCGGCTTCCTCGCGGGTCGCGGCCACATGGGCCATCGCGGTGGGAACCTCGGCGGCAGCCATGACGTTCTTGGCGAAAGCCTTGGAGGCTTCGAGCTGTGCGGCGGCTTGGGTCGGGCCGAAGACCGGGATCTGCGCGGCGATCAGGGCATCGGCGACGCCCGCGGCCAGGGGCGCTTCAGGTCCGACAACCACCAGGTCGCTGCCGAGTTCCTGGGCCAGCGCGACGACTGCTGCAGGGTCCTGCGCGTCGATTGCATGGGTGGTGACGTCCTGTGCGATACCGGCGTTGCCGGGGGCGCAATGAACTTCGTTGACGTAGGGGTCTGCACTCAGTGCACGGACAATTGCATGTTCACGGCCGCCTGGGCCAATAACCAGTACCTTCACGCGGTCGAGTTTACCGGAGAATCCATGGGCCAACCGCGTCTATGACGCACGCGAGGCCAGCGTCCAGCCCTGCACTCGAACGGCTGCCGGGTCCCCGCACGCCGGGCGAGTTCGCTTCCGGTATTGCACCTGAGCACCTTCGAAGCTGTCAGCTGGCGTTCGGCCAGCTGGACTAGAGTTGGCATGGCTGGATTTACGGTTGTCCCGGATCCGCGGCAGAGATCTTGAACAGAGGAATATGACGTTTCTCTGTCATTGAGAGAAAGTGGAATCGACCCATGGCAATCAAAAGGCGCGTTGATGAAACCGCTGGCCGAGCGGCCTTGCGAGAATGGTCCTCAACCGCGCAGGGACAAGGAAAAACAGCCCGGCCGGTGCTGGCCACAGCAGTGCGGTTTTCGCTGGAGGAGCTGGCTTCCCGCGCCGAAGGCAATTCGGTCGAGGTGCGCGTTCCGCCCTTCGGTGTGACTCAGTGCATAGCCGGGCCTCGGCATACCCGCGGAACTCCCCCGAATGTGGTCGAAATGCCTGCTGAACTCTGGCTTTCCTTGGCTACTGGCCGCATAAGTTGGGCCGAAGCCCTGCAAACTGGGCAATTGCACGCTTCGGGACTTAGGGCAGACTTGTCAGCACACCTACCACTTATTGAGTACCCTTAAGGGCATGGAGCAACACCCCGCTACACCGTCGCCTGCCGATCAGGGCGTTGAAGTGCAAATTCACTCATCGCCCAAGTTTTGGCCGTTCATTTTGACCTTCGCGGTCTTCGGTGCGCTAGTCGGCCTCATCATTGGCCTGCTTGGCGAACCGTCGCAGGAATACACCCGTGCCTCGGCCTCTGGATTCTTTGCAATCTTCGGCGCAGGCTTGGGCGTAGGCATCGGCGCACTGGCATACGTGATTGTTGACCGCGTGACCTCACGCAAAACCACCAAGCATCTGGCAGTTCCTCTGGCCGAGGACACTGACTCCAGCGGACAGCAAGGCTAGGCAGCTTTTCTCCTGAGTTAGAAGAGCAGGCGGCCGCGCACCTGGCCGCCACCCACCACATTCTTGGTCGGTGTCGACCAACCGGAACATGAGAGAATAACCAACATGGCGCGTGGCGATGGATTCTTAAATCACGACCTGCTTCCAAGCGACAAGGGCCCGCAGGATGAATGCGGCGTTTTCGGCGTTTGGGCTCCTGGCGAAGAGGTCGCAAAACTCACCTATTACGGCCTGTATGCCCTGCAGCACCGCGGACAGGAATCCGCCGGCATCGCCACGAGCGATGGCGCGCGCATCAATGTCTACAAGGACATGGGCCTGGTCTCCCAGGTATTCGACGAGAATACGCTGAACTCCATGACCGGCCAGCTGGCCATTGGCCACTGCCGCTATTCGACCACCGGTGCCAGCCACTGGGCCAATGCGCAGCCGACCCTGGGCCCGACCCAGACCGGCACCGTCGCGCTGGCCCACAACGGCAATTTGACCAACTCCGCCGACCTGGCCGACATGGTCTCCGCCAAACAGCAGGCCGAAGGCGGCAAGGTCCGCGGCGAACTCGCCCAGGGCAACACCACCGACACCGCACTAGTCACCGCCTTGCTGGCCGGCTCCGAAGGCCAGTCGCTGGAAGAAACCGCGCTGGAGCTGCTGCCGAAGATCGAAGGCGCTTTCTGCTTCGTCTTCATGAACGAGGACACCCTGTACGCCGCCCGCGACCCGCATGGCGTGCGCCCGCTGGTCCTGGGCCGCTTGGACCGCGGCTGGGTGGTTGCCTCCGAGCAGCCGGCCCTGGCTACCGTCGGTGCCTCGTTCATCCGCGAAATCGAGCCAGGCGAAATGATCGCCATCGATGAGAACGGCGTGCGTTCCACCCGCTTTGCCGAACCCACCCCCAAGGGCTGCGTCTTCGAGTACGTCTACCTGGCGCGTCCAGATGCCGCCATTGCCGGCCGCTCGGTGTACGAGTCCCGCGTGGAGATGGGCCGCCAGCTGGCCCGCGAGAACAGCGCCGAGGCGGACATCGTGATCCCGGTCCCGGAGTCCGGCACCCCGGCCGCCATCGGCTACGCCGAGGAATCCGGCATCCCGTTCACCCACGGCTTCGTGAAGAACGCCTATGTGGGCCGCACCTTCATCCAGCCGAGCCAGACCCTGCGCCAGCTGGGCATCAAGCTCAAGCTCAACGCCCTGGAGACCGTGCTGCGCGGCAAGCGCGTGGTCGTGGTGGACGATTCGATTGTCCGCGGCAACACCCAGCGCGCGGTGGTGCGCATGCTGCGCGAGGCCGGTGCCGCCGAGGTGCATGTGAAGATCTCCTCGCCTCCAGTGAAGTGGCCCTGCTTCTACGGCATCGACTTCGCGTCGCGTGCCGAGCTGATCGCCAACGGCGCGGCCGTGGACGAGATCGCTACCTCCATCGGCGCCGACTCGCTGGCGTACATTTCCGAAGACGGCATGATCGAGGCCACCCGCCAGCCGCGCGAACGGTTGTGCACCGCATGCTTCACCGGCGACTATCCGATCGCCTTGGCCAATGAGGAGCGCCGCGGCAAGAACCTGCTGGAGCGCAGCAACCAGGCCGGCTGCGAGCCGGGCCCTGATGCCGAGTTCGAAATCAACAGCTAGTCCCTTCACGATCCCCAACCATCCCGTTGCAAAGGGCGCCGCATCCGCGGCGCCCCGAACAGAAAAGGAACCGACTGCCATGAGCGGCAATGATCAGCAGCCAACTTCCATCACCTATGCCGGTGCCGGCGTTGACGTTGAGGCCGGTGACCGTGCCGTTGAGTTGATGAAGGGCGCGATCAAGGCAACCCACACCTCCGGCGTCGTGGGCGGGGTCGGCGGCTTCGCCGGGCTCTTCGACGTATCGTTCCTCACCGGCTACAAGAAGCCGTACCTGGCCACCTCCACCGACGGCGTGGGCACCAAGGTCGCCATCGCCCAGAAGCTGGACATCCACGACACCATCGGCCAGGACCTGGTCGGCATGGTGGTCGATGACATCGTCGTAGTGGGCGCCAAGCCGCTGTTCATGACCGACTACATCGCCACCGGCAAGGTCGTCCCGGAGCGCATTGCCGACATCGTGCGCGGCATCGCCGAGGGCTGCAAGCTGGCGGGCACCGCGCTGGTTGGTGGCGAGACCGCCGAGCACCCGGGCCTGCTGGCTGAGGACGAGTACGACGTAGCGGGTGCCGCCACCGGAGTCATCGAGGCCGACCAGCTGCTCGGCCCGGAGCGCGTAAAAGCCGGCGACGTGGTCATCGGCATGGCCTCCTCCGGCATCCACTCCAACGGCTACTCGCTGGTGCGCCGCGTCATCGCCCACGCCAAGTGGGAACTGGACCGCCAGGTCGACGAATTCGGCAAGACCCTTGGCGAGGAGCTGCTGGTTCCGACCCGCATCTACACCACCGCCTGCCTGGACCTGGTCGGCGCACTGAACAACGGGGAGAACTTCGGCGTGCACGGCTTCAGCCACGTCACCGGCGGCGGCCTGGCTGCCAACCTCGCGCGTGTGCTGCCCCGCGGCCTGATGGCCCGCGTGGACCGCTCCACATGGGCGCTGCCAGCAGTCTTCTCCACCGTCGCGCAGCTGGGCAACGTGCCGCAGCCTGATCTGGAGCGCACCCTGAACCTGGGCGTGGGCATGGTTGCTGTCGTTGACCCAGCCGTCGCTGATCGTGCAGTCGAGCTGCTGAACGCTGCGGGCATGGGCGCGTGGGTCATGGGCGGAGTCGAGAACATCGATCCGTCGGCTGCCGATGCCGGACTGGACTTTGTCCAGGGTGCCAAGGGCGTGGACGGCGGCGCAGTGCTGCTGACCGGCAACTACGCCAAGTAGGCCACCGAAAGCTCCTATAAACCCGATGCGCCGCATTGATTTCAGTGCGGCGCATCGGGTTTTAACCACCATGGCCTTGCGGAGCGAAATATTCTCCGCTAGTCCAATTGCTCCAGCGCGTCTTCCAACGGCACCCGCCAGCGCCAAGTGGCCTTCTGCTCGCCGCGGACGTGGCCATTGGTTATCAGCGCCACCGGCAAATCCCGCTTGACGAAGTTCAACAGGATCTTGTAGCCGCTCATGACCGCAAGCGAGGAGCCCATCACCAGCAGCGCCGTGGATTCTGCTTCCAGTGCCGCGATACGCTCCTTGCGTTCGGCTGGAACGCTCTCGCCGAAGTACACCACGTCAGGTTTCAGCACGAGCGATCCGCAGCGCAAGCAGGCCGCCATGTTGAACCGGTCGACCAGGTACTGGGGCAGCTCCACATCGCCGTCGGGGTTCACCGCGCTGGGATCGATCTCCACGGCTTCCGGATATCCCTCATTGGCTGCTTGGAGACGCAGATCGAAGTCAATGCGGTTCTCACTGTTCCCGCAGTCCAGGCAGCGGACAATCGACAGGTCGCCATGCACCGGAATCACGCGCTTGGATCCTGCCTGCTGATGCAACCCGTCCACGTTCTGGGTGATGATGCCGCTGATTTTCCCCTGTTCTTCCCACTGCACCAGGCGCCGGTGGATGCGGTTGGGCTCTGCTTTGTCCATATGCCGCCAGCCGACGTAGCCGCGGGCCCAGTAGCGCTGACGGGCTTCGGGGCGGAAACGGAATTCCTGATAGGTCATTGGCCGGTGGCGTTGCAATGAACCATTGGGGCCGCGGTAATCCGGGATTCCCGAATCCGTGGATACGCCGGCGCCAGTCACCACGAGCACATTCCCGGCATTCAGCATCCGCTGGACTCCGTCCCGGGCCTCGTTTTCCGGCGAGGGCGCCGCTTGCTGCTCCACAATGCGCTGCATGGAGCGGATCGCCGAATGATGCGCCATCTGGATCGACAGTTCTTCTGGAGTGCTCACGTTCCACCTTAGAATTGCTGGGCACGACAAAGGCCGCAGCGACTAAAAGCTAATTTAGCTTAGTCTCTGCGGCTTGTCGCAAAATGTACTGAAGAGCTGTACCACTCAATGCTTAAGGTGTGGCACTCTGAGCCAAGGACTCCCGGCATCAGAAGACGAGGCTACTCGTCTTCGTCATCTCCCGAGTACTTCTTAGTCAGCTCGTCGTATTCCGAGTATTCGTCGTCATACGATGAATCATTACGCTCAGAATTCTGAGCATGATGATCGGACCGAACGCCCAACTCGCGTTCAAGTGCCGAAAGGTCAGTGGATGGCGAGTAGTACTTGATATCTCGCGCCTGACGCTGTGCTTTAGCCTTTTGACGGCCGCGCCCCATGGCGTGACCCCCTCTTTTCAGTAGAGTCGGGAGGTGGTCCACCGGTAAGAAGTGAAGGCCCCCGAATATGTGATCAGTTCTTTCGTAATTAAAGGTTAACACGATTCACCGGCGAGCGCTGAATGCAACACCCAACGAAACAGCTAGACTGTGGATTAGTCCAACGACTATGTATTGAGCCGGCGAGCGATCGCCTGCCCCAACCACGAAGGAGCTCAACTGGTGGTGGAAAACAATCTGCCCGAGCCGCAGGCGGCTTTGCCGCCATTGCAGCCAGAACCGGAGAAGCCGAAGCGGCAGAGTGCCCAATGGGCCCTGATGATTGTCGCCGTTCTGGCGCTGGCCGCTGCAGTGGTTTTCGTGGTGTTAAGGCTCGTGGATCCACCTGCTTCGCCAACTGCGAACAATGTGGAACGCAATGAGAATCCAGGCCTCGACGGCATCATTGTCACCGGGATGCCGCCTACGCAGCTGGAGCAAGGCGATTGCCTGCGGGGATTCACGTCGCCACTGGATCCGCAGACCGTCGTGACCTGTGATTCCTCCCACAATGCGTAGGTGATCGGCATCTTCCAGGTCAATGGCGAGGAGTACCCCGGTGCCAACGTGCTGCTCACCCAGTCCGAAGACCTGTGCAAGTCGGTCTCGCTGGACCCGCGTGCAGGGTTGGACTCCACCTGGACCTACCACTTCTCCCGCCCATCGGAGAGCACCTGGGCCCAGGGCGACCGCACCGTTTCCTGCTTCCTGAGCCTGTCGGAGGGCAACGTCCGCAACTCCTTGCTGCCCGAGGGCGCCACCGATGAAGAATCGGGGAGCTCCGAAGAGAAGAAGTCCGAGGACGAAAAGCCGGCAGACGACAAGTCCGATGGCGAAGAGACCACCGACAGCTAAGCAGCTTTAGCGCAGTAACGGCGAGGGCGTGAACGGATTTCCATCTGTTCACGCCCTCGCCGTTGCCAGTTGCCTAGGACTTCTTGGCCACCTTGAGCTGGTCGCCGGCTTCGTCCAGGGTGACGGCAACGGTGTCGCCATCCTGCACCGCTCCAGCCAAGATCTCCTTGGCCAGCCGGTCGCCGATCTCGCGCTGCACCAATCGGCGCAGTGGACGAGCACCGTAGGCCGGATCATAACCGGTCAGGGCCAGCCACTCGCTGGCGGCCTGGTCCACTTCCAGGTTCAGGCGGCGATCGGCCAGGCGTTGCGCGAGCAGGTCGATCTGCAGCTTGACGATGCTGCCCAGCTCCTCGATGCTCAGCGGGTCGAAGAGGATGACCTCATCCAGGCGGTTCAAGAATTCCGGCTTGAACGATGCGTTGACCACGTTCATCACCGCTGACTTCTTGGCGTCGTCTTCCAGGCTTGGATCCACCAGGAACTGGGAACCCAGGTTGGAGGTGAGGATCAGGATGGTGTTCCTGAAGTCCACCGTTCGCCCTTGGCCATCGGTCAGCCGGCCGTCATCGAGTACCTGCAGCAGGATGTCGAAGACTTCGGGGTGCGCCTTCTCCACCTCGTCCAGCAGGATCACCGAGTACGGGCGGCGGCGTACAGCTTCGGTGAGCTGTCCTCCCTCTTCGTATCCCACGTAGCCCGGAGGGGCACCGACCAGGCGGGACACCGCATGCTTCTCCGAGTATTCGGACATGTCGATGCGCACCATCGCGCGCGGATCATCGAAGAGGAAGTCCGCCAGCGACTTGGCCAGCTCGGTTTTGCCGACACCGGTTGGACCGAGGAACAGGAAGGAACCGGTGGGCCGGTTCGGGTCGGCAATTCCGGCACGGGTACGGCGCACAGCATCGGAGACCGCGGCGACGGCCTGCTTCTGGCCCATCAGGCGCTGCCCGATGATCTCTTCCATCTCCAGCAGCTTCTGGCTTTCGCCCTGCAGCATGCGACCAGCCGGGATGCCAGTCCAGGCCGAGATGACTTCCGCAATGTCATCCGCGGTGACTTCCTCGGCGACCATGGTGTGCGTCTCGGCCTTGTCGGCTTCGGCGGCGGCCGCCGCATCCAGTTCCTGTTGCAGCGTCGGAATCTCCCCGTAGAGCAGACGCGATGCCTTCTCCAGATCCCCCTCGCGCTGGGCCTTGTCGGCCTGGCTGCGCAGTTCATCGAGCTTGACCTTCAGATCGCCGACGCGATTCAGGCCAGCCTTCTCCGCTTCCCACTGGGAATTCAGCGCATCCAGCTTTTCCTTCTTGTCAGCCATGTCCTTGCGCAGGGCATCCAGGCGTTCCACCGAAGCTGGATCCGTCTCATCGGACAGAGCCAGTTCTTCCATGGTCAATCGGTCCACCTCGCGGCGCAGCTCGTCGATCTCCTCCGGCGCCGAATCGATCTCCATGCGCAGCCGGCTGGCGGCCTCATCGACCAGGTCGATGGCCTTGTCCGGCAACTGGCGTCCGGAGATGTAGCGGTTGGACAGCGTGGAAGCAGCCACCAGTGCGGAGTCGGCGATGGAGACCTTGTGGTGCGCCTCGTAGCGCTCCTTCAACCCACGCAGGATGGCGATGGTGTCGTCCACGCTCGGCTCGCCCACGTATACCTGGGCGAAGCGGCGTTCCAGGGCCGGGTCCTTCTCGATGTTCTCGCGGTACTCGTCCAGTGTGGTGGCACCGATCAGGCGCAGCTCGCCACGGGCGAGCATCGGCTTGAGCATATTGCCGGCGTCCATCGCACCCTCGGAGGCGCCAGCACCGACCACGGTGTGGATCTCGTCAATGAAGGTGACAATCTGGCCATCCGAGGCCTTGATCTCTTCCAGCACCGACTTCAGCCGCTCTTCGAATTCGCCGCGGTACTTGGCACCGGCGACCATGGCACCCAGATCCAAGGAGATCAAGGTCTTGCCGCGCAGCGACTCCGGGACGTCGCCAGCGATCATGCGCTGGGCCAGCCCTTCCACGACAGCGGTCTTGCCCACGCCGGGTTCACCGATCAGCACTGGATTGTTCTTGGTGCGGCGGGAGAGCACCTGCACCACGCGCCGGATCTCGCGGTCGCGGCCGATGACAGGATCCAGTTTGCCCGAGCGCGCCAGGGCGGTCATATCGGTGCCGAACTTCTCCAGGGACTGGAAGGTGGCCTCGGGATCCGGATTATCGACCTTGCGGTCGCCGCGGATGGTCGGCAAGGTACCCACCAGCAGTTCACGGGTGGCGCCGAACTCGCGCAGGGCTTCACCTGCGTTGGTCTGGTCCGATGCCAGGGCGATGAGCAGATGCTCCGTGGAGACGTAGGTGTCCCCCATTTCCGCGGCGGCGGCCTGCGCGTTGCTTACGACCTGCAGCAGTTGCCGGGAGTACTGCGCCTGGGCGACCGAGGTGCCAGAGCTGGAGGGCAACGCGTTGATGACAGCGCTTGCCTTGACGGATAGCGCGTCGACATCCAACCCGGCAGTCTTCAGCAGGGCGACTGCGACGGACTCGCGCTGGTCCAGCAATGCCTTCAGCAGGTGCGCAGGTTCAATCTGCGGATTGCCTGCGGTTGAAGCGTTCATCCCGGAGGCTGAGAGAGCTTCTTGGCTCTTAGTGGTGAGTTTCGTGTCCACGCGCATCCTTTCTCTAATGGAGTGAACCCATAAACTTGAGTGTACTTAACTCAACTCTACTCCTAGTCCTACTATTCCAGCTAGAGCAAGATTCTCGAGATATTTTTTCTTCTCTTTGCCTCTGCGGCAAAACCCCTTGTGGAGCGCGATTTGCAGTCTTAGGATGAGGCATGGCCAACCCGGATTCCCAAGATATTTTTTCCCTGCCCCACGATGAGATGGTCCAGGTATTCATCGATCAGCACCGGCAGATGCTGCTTTCCAGCCTCGACGGGCTGGACGAACACGAAGCGCGGTTGAAGCTGGTTGAATCCAAGACCACGTTGCTCGGGCTGGTGAAACATGCGATCTTCGTCGAACGTGTCTGGTTTGGCGAAGCAGCCACCGGCAAGAGCCGGGCCAAACTGGGCATTGCGTCGTCGCCCAGCAAGTCCTTCGACTTGTCCGCGTCCGACACCATCGAATCCATTCGGCGTGACTATGCCCAGGCCATCGAACTGTCACGTGAAGTGGTCAAGGGCAAGACCGGGGATCACGTTTTCTCCGGCAATCGGCGCGGGTCGTTGCCGCTGCGCTGGATCCAGCTGCACATGCTGCGCGAATTGGCGCAGCATTGCGGGCACGCCGATATCCTGCGTGAGCAAATCCTGTCCGCACGGAAATAGCCGGCCACGCATCATCGGCAGGTACCGCGCATGCTGTTGCCAGCGCTCCGAGTCCTGCGAGGATTTCCAAGGCGACCCGAGACCTGGGCCGAAGAATGCAGTCGATCACTTTGCCCACCACATCCTTCGAATTACATATGACGCCTACCCAACTGGGCAAAGACGAAGTACATTACAGATCAACATGACATCCTTAGACCAGAATTTTTCCAGAAGCACCGCTTCGGGTTAGGGTTAACGATCGTAAGGGAGTATTCACAATCGTTGAATCCGTCAATACGCAGGACTTCATGGACCTGCCGGGTTTTACGGCCAACCACAGTGTCGGTGAAGAGACTTACTCGGACGCGTCAGCGCGCAACTTACGAAAGCAGGAATCCCTATGGGAGCTTCCCCTATGATTTGGGGCATCACGATTGTCGTGGTTCTCGCCTTACTGGCCTTCGATTATTTCTTCCACATCCGCAAGGCCCACGTTCCATCCCTGCGTGAAGCAGCGATCTGGTCCAGCATCTATGTCGGCTTGGCCCTCATATTCGGTGTGCTGGTGCTCATCTTCGGCGGCATCGACATGGGCGCCGAATACTTCGCCGGCTACATCACCGAAAAGGCCCTGTCCGTCGACAACCTGTTCGTCTTCCTGATCATCATCGCCAGTTTCAGGGTCCCCCGCGAAGACCAGCAGAAAGTGCTGCTCTTCGGCATCGTCTTCTCGCTGATCGCCCGCACCGCGTTCATCTTTGTCGGCGCGGCGCTGATCAACCAGTTCGCCTGGGTCTTCTACCTGTTCGGCCTGATCCTGCTGCTCACCGCAGGCAACCTGCTGAAGAAGGACGACGAATCCGACGAGGCCAACAACTTCATCATCCGCTTGGCCAAGAAGCTGTTCCACACCACCGACAAGTACGACGGCGACAAGCTGTTCACCATGATCGACGGCAAGAAGGTCCTGACCCCGATGCTGCTGGTCATGGTGGCCATCGGCGGAACCGACATCCTCTTCGCCCTGGATTCCATCCCAGCGATCTTCGGACTCACCCAGAACGTCTACATCGTGTTCACCGCTACCGCGTTCTCGCTCATGGGCCTGCGCCAGCTCTACTTCCTGCTTGATGGATTGTTGGACCGCTTGATCTACCTGTCCTATGGCTTAGCAGCGATCCTGGCGTTCATCGGCGTGAAGCTGATCCTGCACGCGCTGCACGAGAACAACCTGCCATTCATCAATGACGGCGAGCACGTGATGGTCATCGAAATCAGCACCGGGCTGTCGCTGAGCGTGATCATCGGCGTCCTCGTGCTGACCATTCTCGCTTCGCTGTTCAGCAAGGCTGGCAAGGCCCAAACCGCCATCAGCAACCTTCGCCGCCATGCCAGCAGCTACAACGACCTGAGCTACACCTCGGATCCAAACGAACGCGAACGCATCTACCGCGCCCTGGTGGAAGAAGAAGCGTATGTGAAGACCATGGAGAAGAAATACCGCGACAAGGCCAAGGACGTGGAAAAGATCCGCGTCGAGGTCGCCGAGGCGCACCGCCAGCACGATGAGTACCTGAAGAGCTGATCCGATTCAGGCTTAAAGGGCATGGCTGCCAACTCATTGGAGTTGGCAGCCATGGCTGTTTTGGTGCTGCTTAGCGGCGCACGTCGCCAATGAAATTATCCGAAGGTACGATGACCTTGCCCAGGGGCATCAGGGACACCGGAATCATCTTCAGGTTGGCGATGCCCAGCGGGATGCCGATAATCGATACGAACATCGGGATCGCGGTCAGCAGATGCCCGATGGCAATCCAGATGCCGGCAAAAATGATCCAGATGATGTTGCCCAGGGTGGAGAACGCGCCGACCGGTCCGTTGTCGACTACGGTGCGGCCGAAGGGCCACAGCGCATAACCGGCAATGCGGAACGAGGCGATGCCGAAGGGAATGGTCACGATCAGCACGCAGCAAATGATGCCTGCCAGCACGTAACCCAGGGCCAGCCACAGGCCGCCGAACAGCAGCCAAATAATGTTGAGAATACCGCGCACTAAATCAGTCATGGCTACATTCTCCTTCTTTTGCCTCTCATGCTCCATCGGGGATCACCCCGAATTCCCGCTAGGGGTGTCCAATCCCCCACCGTTCGGCAAGCATCGATGCAGGTTGCTCGGCTAGGATTAATCATCATGAGCGAATCGAGCGAGCAGCAGCGTCCACCCCATGGCTCCGCCCCCAGGAACCCAGACCTTTTCCGTGCCGAGCCGGTGTCCTTCGTGCGTCGCGGCAACCGCCTGCAAGGCCGCCGCGCCAGCGCGTGGGAGCGCAATGCCGAGCAGTACGTCATCGAGCCTCCTCGCAAGATTGCCGACACCTCGGTAGCTGATGACTTCCAGCTCGATCCGGCCCAGGCCTTTGGCCGCACCGCGCCGCTGATCGTGGAGATCGGCACCGGTTTGGGCGAGTGCATCGCCAACGCCGCCAAGGATGATCCGGAGCGCAACTACCTGGCAGTTGAGGTCTACCGTCCGGGGCTGGCCCAGCTGATGCTGAAGGTCGAATCCTTCGGCATCAGCAACGTCCGCGCCGTTCAGGCCAACGCTCCAGAAGTTCTGGACGTCATGCTTGATGAAAACAGCGCCGACGAGATCTGGATCTTCTTCTCCGACCCATGGCACAAGCCGCGCCACCACAAGCGCCGTCTGATCAAGGCTTCGTTCTTGGACAAGGTCTCGCGCGTGCTCAAGCCAGGTGGAACCCTGCGTTTGGCCACGGACTGGTCCAACTACGCAGAGCAGATGCGTGAAGTGCTCAATGCCCACCCAGACTTCGAAAACCAGCATCCAGGGAATCTGGCCGGCGAAGAAAGCAACCTGACCAAGGTCCGCCGCGATGGAATGGAAGGCTTCGACCCGGAGCCGGAATTCGTCGATGGGCAAGGTGGCTGGGCGCCGCGTTTCGAACGCCGCATTCTCACCAGCTTCGAGGGCAAGGCCTTGAAGGCCGGCCGCTTGGTCTTCGACTTGGCCTACACCCGCATCGGCTAACCGCCGTAATGAAACCTTAGTCAGGGCCATGGAATTCTAGAATGGATTCCATGGCCCTTTCTGCTGCGCAAAATCTTCCCCATGCCCAAGCCCCGACGATGGAATATGCCGGGGTCCGCTTGGAACAGCTCTCTTTGGAGCATGCGCCAGATCTGGTGGCCCTTGCCGAGCAGGGCCAGTTGGATGACGCGTGGTTTGCCAGCACGCCTACGGCCCAGGCAATGGCAGAAAATATTGAGCACCGTTTGGCTTTGCAGCAGGCCAGTAAAATGGCGCCTTTTGCCATTATTGATCTGGCTACCGGCAGGGCCGTAGGTGCCACGACGTTTTTGAATATCGACGCGGCCAATCACCGCGTGGAAATCGGATCAACGTTCCTGGCCATATCCGCCCAGGGCACCGGGATCAATCCCGCAGCGAAATATCTGCTGCTGCAGCGGGCCTTCGAGCAGCTGGAGTGCTATTCGGTGGCGTTCTGCACGCATTGGCATAATGCCGCATCACGGGCGGCAATTACCCGGTTGGGTGCCAAGCAGGATGGCGTCTTGCGCAATCACAAATATGATCCGGTCACCGGCACCTTGCGCGATACCGTGCTCTTCTCGATACTCCCCCACGAATGGCCTGCCGTGCGCACCCAGTTGAACGCGCGCCTAGCGCGCCACGGCCGCATCTAGCGTCCGATGGCCCGGCGGGCGGCGAAGAACGTGTAAGGCTGCTCGCGGCGTTCGGGCCTCATGCCCCGAGCCAGCGAAACCACGTCTCCGCCAGAGGTTCCGGCGGCGAAAATGCGCGATTGGCCCTGGCGTACTGCGCTGAGTTCCTGGCGCAGTCCATTGACTTCGGATTGCAGGAACGCAACTTGGTCCTGCAGATCCAGGATCCGCTTGATGCCTTCCAGCGAGACGCCTTCCTTGCTCAGCGACTGCACCTGGCGCAACAGCGATACGTCGTGCTGCGAGTAGCGGCGTTGCTTCCCGCTTTGGCGGCTCGGCGAGACCAAGCCGATGCGGTCATACTGGCGCAGCGTCTGCGGATGCATGTCTGCAAGTTGGGCGGCGACGGAAATGACGAAGACAGGTCGCAGGTACTCCCCGTTCACGTTGCTTCTACCACCTTTCTGCAAGGAGCCCGGGTTCGGGCCCTTTTGTTTGTGAGTCTATCTTCCCCGCCCAGCCAATTCGATGGCCGGTCAGGGAAAACAGCCTATTGAGCCTAGAGCTTGGCCTTGGCGGCCAAGTCCACTCGTGGATCCTCGCCCTCGGTGGCTGCGGCGAATTCCTCTACGGCCTTCTTTGCAGCATCCGACAGGTTCTGCGGGATCGCGATGTCCAAGACGATCAGCAAATCGCCGGCGGCCTTGGAAGTTTTCACTCCGCGGCCTTTCAAGCGCAAGGTTCGTCCGGAGTTGGATCCGGCTGGCACCTTCACCGCGACGGATTCCCCGTCCAAGGTCGGCACATGGATCTTTGCTCCGAGTACCGCTTCGTCGAAGGTCACCGGCACGTGGATGCGGATGTTGTTCTCTTCGCGCTTGAAGAACGGGTGCTCAGTGACTTTGACCTTGACCAGCAGGTCACCGTTGCCGGCGGCCCCTGGCTGGCCCTTGCCGCGCACGCGCACCGACTGGCCGTCCTTGATACCCGCAGGAATGCGCACGTCAATGACTTCGCCGTTCTGCTCGCGCAGGCCGATAGTGGTGCCCTTGATGGATCCGGCAAAGGAAATCGTGGTGCTGGCCGTGCGGTCAGCACCCTTGCGCGGTGGGGCGCTCTGTCCGAAGCCGCCACCGCCAAAGCCGCCGCCCCCGCCGAACAGGTCGGAGAAGTCCGGCTGTCCGCCGCGGCCCCGCGGGCCACTCCCCCCGCCTCCGAAGAGGTTGGAGAAGATGTCCTCGAAACCGGCCTGTCCTCCCGGGGCACCGCCTGGTCCCCCGGCCGAGAAGCGAGCTCCGCCGCCCATGGCGCGGATTGCGTCGTACTGCTCGCGTTCTTCCTTATCCGAAAGCACCGAGTTGGCTTCCGAGATGTCCTTGAATTTCTTTTCAGCGGCCGCATCACCCTGATTGGTGTCGGGGTGGTACTGGCGCGCAAGCTTGCGGTACGCCTTCTTGATGTCCGCCTCACTGGCGTCCTTGGAGACGCCCAGAATGGCGTAAAAGTCTTTTTCGATCCAGTCCTGACTTGCCATCAGGGCCCCATCCTTTCAATGCCAATTCGAAACTGCCCACTGACGAAGTATCGGCAGTGGGCAGTTTCAATTGATTATTCGTGGCTATTCGCCGGTTGCTACCAGCACCTGGGCCGCACGCAGGATGGTGGTTCCCTTGCGGTAACCGGTGCGAAGCACCTGTCCCACGTGGTCAGCTGGAATCTCCGGAACAGCCTGGCGAAGCAGCGCTTCGTGGACGTTCGGGTCGAATTCGACGCCGGCCTCGTTGATACGCTCCAAGCCATGCTGAGCCAGCACGGAGTCAAGCTTGTTGGCGATCGATGCGAACGGGCCATCGGTGAGGTCACCGTGGGCTCGGGCTGCATCGATGTCATCAAGAATCGGAAGCAGTGTGTTGAGCACGGACTGCACGGCGTTTTCACGCGCTACAGCTCGGTCGCGCTCCACACGCTTGCGGTAGTTGACGTATTCAGCCTGCAGACGCAGCAAGTCGTTGCGCAGTTCGGCTTCCACCGCACCGGCCTCTACTGGCTGCTCTGCTTCGGCGTCAGCGCCAGTAGCAGCTTCGTTCAGGATCGCCTCGGCCTGACCCAGGGCGTCAGCGGTTGGCTGCTCGTTAGCTGCCTCTGGCTGGTTCTCCGACTGCTCGTCGAAGTTCTCGTTCTGGTCCTGTGCCTCGGACATATTCCCTAACTCCCTACTTCTTGTCAGCTTCGTCTTCGTCGATTACCTCGGCGTCGACGATATCTTCATCAGCATTTGGAGCCTGCTCGCCCTCAGGTGCAGCAGCGCCCTCAGCCTGGGTGTTGGCGTAGATTGCCTCGCCCAGCTTGGTCTGCGAAGCCTGCAGCTTCTCGAACGCGTCCTTGACCTCGTCGTCGTTGTCCTGCTTCTCAAGAGCAGCCTTCAGTGCGTCAACGTCGGCCTGAACCTCGGTCTTGACCTCTTCTGGCAGCTTGTCTTCGTTGTCCTTGATCAGCTTGTCCACCGAGTAGGCTGCCTGCTCGGCAGCGTTGCGGGTCTCAGCAGCTTCGCGGCGTGCCTTGTCCTCTTCGGCGTGTGCTTCAGCTTCCTGAACCATGCGCTCGATGTCTTCCTTGGACAGCGAGGAGCCACCAGTGATGGTCATCGACTGCTCGGTGCCGGTGCCCTTGTCCTTAGCGGATACGTGCACGATACCGTTGGCGTCGATGTCGAAGGTGACCTCGACCTGTGGGATGCCGCGAGGAGCCGGTGCGATACCGGTCAGCTCGAAGGTACCCAGAGCCTTGTTGTCACGGGTGAACTCGCGCTCGCCCTGGAAGACCTGGATGGAAACCGAAGGCTGGTTGTCTTCAGCGGTGGTGAAGGTTTCCGAACGCTTGGTCGGGATCGCGGTGTTGCGCTCGATCAGCTTGGTCATCACGCCGCCCTTGGTTTCAATACCCAGGGACAGTGGGGTGACGTCGATGAGCAGAACGTCCTTGCGCTCGCCCTTCAGTACACCTGCCTGCAGTGCTGCGCCAACAGCTACAACCTCATCAGGGTTCACGCCCTTGTTAGCTTCCTTGCCGGCCAGGTCCTTGACCAGTTCAGCAACGGCTGGCATACGGGTCGAACCGCCAACCAGGATCACGTGAGCGATGTCGGCAACCTTGACGCCTGCTTCAGCGATAACGTCGTTGAATGGCTTGCGGGTGCGCTCCAGCAGGTCCTTGGTCAGGTCCTGGAACTTGGCACGCGAGAGGTGCTCGTCCAGGTGCACTGGGCCTTCCGGGGTCACCGAAAGGTACTGCAGGGAGATGTTGGTGCTGGTAGCCGAGGACAGTTCCTTCTTGGCCTGCTCAGCGGATTCCTTCAGGCGCTGCAGGGCAATCTTGTCCTTGGACAGGTCTGCGCCCTTGGCCTTGGCCTGAGCCAGCAGCCAATCTACGATGCGCTGATCCCAGTCGTCGCCGCCCAGGCGGTTGTCGCCTGCGGTGGAACGGACCTGGATGGTCGAGAAGCCGTCATCGTCCTTGCCAACTTCCAGCAGGGAAACGTCGAAGGTACCGCCGCCGAGGTCGAAGACCAAGATGAGTTCGTCTTCGTTGCCCTTTTCCAGGCCGTAAGCCAGTGCAGCTGCGGTTGGCTCGTTGACGATGCGCAGCACGTTCAGGCCAGCGATCTCGCCGGCTTCCTTGGTAGCCTGGCGCTCAGCGTCGTTGAAGTAAGCAGGAACGGTGATCACAGCGTCGGTGACCTTTTCGCCCAAGTACGACTCAGCGTCGTTCTTCAGCTTCATCAGAGTACGAGCCGAGATTTCCTGTGCGGTGTACTTCTTGCCATCGATGTCGATGGACCAGTCGGTACCCATGTGGCGCTTGACCGAAGCGATGGTGCGGTCAATGTTGTTTACTGCCTGGCGCTTGGCGATATCGCCAACCAGGACTTCGCCGCTCTTCGAGAAAGCAACGATGGACGGGGTAGTGCGGTTGCCTTCCGCGTTTGCGATAACGGTTGGCTCACCACCTTCGAGCACGGATACGACCGAGTTGGTGGTTCCCAGGTCAATGCCTACGGCACGCGACATAATGTCTCTCCTTTGCCTTGGTTGAAAGTACTAACGCTGAGGATTTACCCCATTGAGCGTTCTGCACTCAAGTTTACTCAGCCCGTTTCGACTGTCAAATTAACTTGAGCCAATCACACTCAACTTTGCGTTCTGCCTTGTTCAACGAACAAAGTGCAAGATTGATTCCCATGCCGAAAAATAATTTTCAGACACAGGACACGCAAGGCACTCAAGGACAATCCACCCTGCGCTCCCGGCGCCACAACCTACCGAAAAACGGTCCTTCCGGGAGCTGGATCGCCGAACTCAAATTGCTGCAGTCGCCGCTGGAATTATCGAACTGACTTTGATGTTTGCAGCGTTGCACGATCTTCGTCGGCGCCCCGCTCAGCTGATAAGAGGGCCAAAACCCCTGTGGGCCGTGCTCAGTTGCCTCAACGTACTGGGAAGCCTTTCCTACGTCATTCTTGGTCGTCGCAAAGACCCTCAAAACTGATCTACAGGCACAATGAAACAACCCGCTCTCGCGAAAACGAGAACGGGTTGTTCGCTGTCAGCGTGGACGCTTTGGCAATGAAAACCTCGGTTGCCACACTGGCTAGATCAGATCGTCAACCAACAATGTTCCTGCGGATAATCCCGACAGATGATCCAGTAGGAATGCTCCGATCTACTACTTAGCCGACCCCTGAGGTTCCACTAGGACTGCCGCCGTGCGCGCCGGAATAGTCAGCTCACCGGTGGCACTGTCGAACGAAGCCGACTTCACCCGGTCATCACTTCCACCCGCGAGCGCCTTAGCGAGCGAATAATCGTGACCTACTAATTCCTCAAGGGTCTGCGTGCTATCTTTCGGCGAGGCGTTGAAGAGCACCAAGGCCCCATCATGCTTACGATCAGCATCCTTGCCCACGGTATCGTCGATACGCATCACGATAATTCCTGGTTCGGCTTCGGACCCACCCAGCGGGAAGCTCACCTTTTGCTCGATGAGATCAGCTGAGCCCAAACGCAAGAGACCTACCTCTTTACGAGTCCGCAGCAAGTCCAGAGCAGCGCCTTCAGCAGCAGCCATGGCCTTTGCATCCGGCTTGAGCGCAGGGTCTTCTAATAGTGGAGCCATCAGATCCCACTTCTCACCGTTGTCCGCCTTGGGTGGAAGCCCGGAGCCAAAAGTGTTCTCCACGCCGGAGAAGTCGATGCGGTTAAACCAGTCCCCCGAGTTATAGGAATTTCGGTCCAAAGACTTTGAACGCAATAACTCGGTTCCGGCATGCCAGAACGGAACAGCTTGTGAATACATAACGGTTGCCTGCGAGAGGGTATTCATTCGCACTCGATCTTCCATGGAAGTATCTCGTGGCAACTTGAGCACAGTGAGGTCGTAGAGCGTTTCGTTATCGTGCGCGTCAACATAGTTGATCACTTCCCCCGGCTGCGAGGCATAGCCCGCTTTCGCTCCGCGGTAATTCAACTCATCACCACGGTGCACGCTGCCATCCGAAGTGAGGAACTCGAACCCTTCCAGATTGCCAGCCAAGCCGAGCTTCACCAGGTCTGTTTCGTGGCCGAGGTCTTTCAATGCTTCCTCGGTGCTCCCATTGACCTTATTGCCGTTGGGATCCGTGCCCAAGCCAGTACCAAAGCCCTGACGGAATGTTGAGGATGAATCAACAGGACTGCCACCATGAACGGCATCGCGCAGTCGGTCATTAAAGGTCCCTATGCCGGTACCGTTCAATTGCCCTTGAGTCGCTTGATAGAAGCGAGCATTGTCCGCCACTTCCCCAAAGTTCCATCCTTCACCGTAGAGGTAAATGGACTTGCCATCCACTCCGTCACGTCCCGGTTTCAGTTCATCTAATGCGCTGCGTACCGCTTCCATAGTCTCTCGCGAGTGGTGGCCCATGAGGTCAAAACGGAATCCATCAACCTTATAGTCCTTGGCCCACACCACCACGGCATCAACCATCAGTTTCTGCGCCGCAGCGTGTTCCGTAGCCAGGTTCTGGCAGCAGGTCGAAGTTTCGACTTTCCCGGTGGCATCAAGTCGGTGGTAGTAACCAGGCACGATCTTATCGAGCACACTGCGATCGGCTTGACCTGAGGCTGCCGTGTGGTTGAACACCTGATCAAGCACTACTTCTAGCCCCATGCTGTGCAAGGAACCGACCATTGAGCGGAATTCTTCCACCCGATTAGCGCCTTCAGGGTTCGTTGCGTATGAACCTTCCGGAGCCATGAAATGGAAGGGATCATAGCCCCAGTTGAATCCGTCTTCATCACCATGAGCGGTAACGCACTCTTGTTGTTTGCTCGAGGCTGCCGGCAGCGACTTCAAATCACAGTCCGTCTCAACACGTTGAGACTGTTCCTCCTCAATGGTGGCGATATCAAAACTTGGCAGCAGGTGAACGGTAGTCAGGCCAGCCTCGGAGAGCTGTTTGAGCTGCTTGCTTCCGGCTCCGTTGGCTCCAAACGCTCCGTAGCGGCCGCGCTGGTTCTCGGGCACCGAAGCATCTGAAATTGAGAAGTCACGGATCTGCAGTTCATAGATGCTGCGGTCCACGTCCTTTTCGACGTTTTTGGCTTTGGCCTTACGCCACTGTTTTGGCTGGTGGCGAGGATCTTCCAAGCTCACAGCCACCGAGTGGGTGGAATTAGTCGTGAGTGCTACCGAGTAAGGATCCGTCACGATGTTCGTTTCAATCTTGCCGGTTTCCGGGACATAAACTAGGACTTCCCACCGGTACTTCGCCTCAGCCATCTGAGGCTTGCCCTTCACCGTCCACACACCGCTGTCCTCCGAATAGCTAGCAGCGTATCGTGTGGTCTTCTCCTTCTTATCAGTAATCAGCAGTGTTGCGTTTTGGGCCGTGGGTGCCCAGAGCCTGAAAGTAGGGCGTTTCCCGGTGAAACTCACGCCGAGTTCTACATCTTCAAGCGCCTTGGCATAGAGATCATCGATGACACCAGCACTCTGGACTCCGGTGAAGGCGGTGAGTTTCTTGGAATCTCCTTCACCGTCGAATCGTGCCAAGGCCATTTGTGAGCGCAATGCAGAGGCTACGTCCTCGCGTTTAAGGTCAATACGCAAAGCACGGTAGTCAGCAAGATGCGGGAACTTCTTACGTTGCTCTGCACTCAACCCGCCAATAACTTCTTTGAGCTCAAGTGGCTTCGCACCGGAGATCTCTTTTCCCTCCAATTTCAAGCCGGCGTCCTTGGCAACGTAGAGGGCATAGCTTTCGCCACTACCCAGATCACGGGGAATAGCAATCGTATCTGCAGAAATCCACTGCGCTTTCATTTGACCAACGCCGTCGACCGTTTGGGTGTCAGAACCAATCTGCAGCAAGTGAGTCTTCGAGTCATAGCTGAAGCTCACCGGCTTCCCCTCGGTCACCGAGAGACTGTAGTTAGCACCTCCGGCAGCACCGTCAACGCCATAATTTTCCTCCCACCCGAAGTTATGCGACACCTTAAACTCGTAGGTGCCGGCCGGAATTTTCTCCGTAGTGAATTCGTAGGTACCGTCAGCATCTGGGTCAGCCATCAAAGTTGCCAAACAGGTTGGATCCCAGTCGGAAGCACAGCCCAACTCATCTTGAAAACTTCCTGGCAAGGTGATCATGGGACCTTGTTGATCACTTTGTACGATGTTATTGCGTGGATCGAAGAAGAACTTGACGGACCCGCCTTCGTGAGAATATTTGAGGTTGTCACCACCGGCAACGCCACCAACGCCGTAGTTCAGATCCCATGATCCGTTGATGGCTACCTTGTATTCATAGTCCCCTGCCGGGACTTCGAATTCACCAGAGTAGACCCCGCCAGGCTGTTCAGTGAGTTTGGCGGCCTCGCAGGCCGGATCCCAGTCCGTGACACAACCCATTTCGGTGTTATGGCTTCCTGGCACGGTGACCATGGAGATGTCCGATTCAACCGGTTTTTCCTTCGCGAACCCGGATACATCGTTGCCCACGGAAGCATAAGTGGAAGCGGCGCTGTGTTCACCTGCGGCATTGGTACTCACCGCACGATATTCCACCAAGGTGCCTTGTGGTAGCGATGAAACGTCGTGGAAGACTCGTGGGGTGTGGCCTTCTGCCACGCCCAGTAGGTGCCACTTCTCGGTGCCTACTTCACGCCACGACATGCTTGTCTCAGCCCACGCCTGTTCGCCTAGATCCACGGATACGGGTGATACGCCGCTGAGCCCTGCCCCAGATTTTGGAGCGGAAATCTCAGGTGTGAAGGCAGCACTGTCTACGTCTTTGTCAGCTTTATAAACCACCGCAGATAGCGCTGGCACCGTCACGTTGAGTTTAGCGTCCGCAGCACTGCTGAGTTTGTCTTCCGCACCATAGAGCGCTGAGTAACTTGCGTCGGAGGTCAGAGTCGTCAACTCGACATCAGCGGATTCTTCCGAATTGTTCAGGGCCACCAAATATTCGGTTTTCTCGTCACGGTCCACACGCGAGAAAGCATAAACTCCCTTGGAATCTTGGGCGTATAGCTCTACTTGTGCCCCTCCCTTCAGCGCTTTGTTTGATTCGCGAAGTTTAGAGAGGGCCGCGATGTGCTGATACAGCGGAGAATCACTGTCATAACGATCTTGGGTTCCGAGCTTTTCTCCTGTAATCAATTCTTGGTTCTGATAGTCCGAGACTTGAGAAGCGAACAGTGATTGGCGAGAATCCTTGTCTCCACCGGTGCCGGCAAATCCTTGTTCGTCACCGTAGTAAACCACCGGCTGGCCACGGGTCAGGAACATCAGTTCATGGGCCAGTTCAACACGTTTGAGTTTCTGATTGCTGTTGTTCAGGAAGTACCCAATGCGGCCCATATCGTGATTGCCGAGGAAGGTTGGTAAGGCATCAGCTGAGGTGTTTGCCGTGGTGTAGTAGTCATCCGCCGAGAACAGCGTGCTTAGCGTTTTGGCTGAATTTCCTCCCGCGAAACCGGCAGCCGCAGATTGGAACGTGAAATCAAGGACGGAATTCATTTCCGTCTTACGCACGTAGGGCGATAGCTTTTTTGCATCGGCATCATAAACTTCGCCAAACATGAAGAAGTCGTCTTTACCCTGGGCTCGTGCGTAGTCCTGAACTTGTTTGGTCCATTGTTCCCAGAATTCGAAATTCACATGTTTTGCGGTGTCTATGCGGAAGCCATCAATTCCCAAGTCCACCCAGTTTTTGTAGACCTCTGCGAAACCGTTGACGACCTTAGGATTTTCGGTCATGAGGTCATCAAGACCTTGAAAATCGCCGTAGGTGACCGACTCGCCTTCCCATGTTGAGTCCCCGCGGTTGTGATAGAGCGTTGGATCATTGAGCCAGTCGGGAACCTTCTTGACTTGATCAGAAACAACCGGGGTATAGGGGAAGGAACTGGAAGCATCTAGCTCTGGGAAGGTATCACTGCCTGCGTAGTCCGCCGGGTCAAAGGCTTGGCCCTGAGCATCCTTATAAGGAACGGAAGATTGCTCAACGTAGGAATACTTCTTTTCCTTATAATCGATGAGATCTGCGGTGTGGTTCACAATGATGTCGAAATACACCTTGATGCCACGTTTGTGGGCGTCATCGATCAGTTCGGAGAGTTCTTCGTTGGTGCCTAGATGTGGGTCGATCTGAGTGAAATCGGTGACCCAATAGCCGTGGTATCCGGCGCTGGCATCATCACCACTACCCTGAACCGGCATGTTCTTAAAACTGGGTGTGAGCCAGATAGCGCTGGTGCCAAGGCCTTGAATGTAGTCAAGCTTGGAGCGTAAGCCTGCGATGTCACCGCCTTGAAAGAATCCTTTGTTCGTCGGATCAAACCCGGTGGTTAGCCGATCGCCTTCCAAACCGCCGGTGTCGTTAGCCGTTGACCCATTGGCAAAGCGGTCTGTCATGACGAAATAAAACTGCTCACCAGAGCCGGCTTGCCTGACCGGCGCAGAGACCAAATCGGCGTCAGTATCGGAATATTCTCCGCGAAGGTCCAGTGGTACAACCTGCGTCAGCCCCGTAGCCGTATCAAAGGTGAAGCGCAATCGGCTATCCGCGCTCAGTGCTAGGGGAATGTTCTCTTCGCCCCCGTCGAGTCCATAAGACGTGTCAAAGCTTTTGTTCAACGCTACTTTGTATTCATAGTTCCCCGCCGGAACTTCCACTTCCAGGCTGTATTGCCCTTCCTGGTCCGTGGATTGCAGACTGGTAGCTTCACAGTCAGCCATCCAGTCAGCGGAACATCCCAACAACGACTGAAAAGAACCGGCCAGAGTCACAGAAGTTTCATCTGCCGCGGCAGGAATACTAGCCAGTGGCGCCATGGGTGCGAGCGCCAGCATCGGGGTCGCGGCCAAGGCGGTGACCCAACGACGCCAACTACGTTTATGAAGGCCTGGTGGCAGTGACTGACTGCGCACGGAGGAAGCAGCGTTTCTGCTGTTCATGAAATGCTCCATTGAATTCGAAGGTGCGAGCGGCAGGCCACACTAGGTGGCTTGCCAGTGATTCATCCCACACTACTGAGCGAATTCCATCAAGTGCAAGCGTTTCCAACTTTTACACTCGGATGCAGGTAAAACATCAAAATTTTCAGTAATTTTCCAACTTATTACATAGGAAACGCTTGCACAATCTGGTGTAAAAGTCCCGATTCTCATTTTCCGATCCGCTCGCAACCCCACCACCAAAAAGAAGCCCCAGACAGCTTTTGGCTGTCTGGAGCTTCTTTTGGGTACTAGTTCTTAGCGCCCGCCGGTAGCAGGGCTTGATGCACGGCGTGGTCCACGTGAGCGGCCACCTGCGGCACCTGCAGCATTGCGACCACCGGATCGTGCTGAGCGCGAGGAGTTTGTTGGACGGTCCGCGTTAGCACCGCGGGCACCACGTGAAGGACGCTCGGTGTTGGCACCACGTGAAGGACGCTCAGCGTTAGCACCGCGTGATTCGCGTGCTGGACGCTCCGACTGGTTCGATGCACCGGAACGATCTGAACGGCGAAGGTCTCCACCGCGGCCATGTGCCTCACCGGCAGGCTTCCCACCACGAGCATTTCGTCCGCCGCCACGCCCACCGCGTGCGTTCGAAGTTTCGCCAGCAGGCTTCTTCTTCGCCGGGTTACGCTTCTGCTGCACTGGAGCAACGTATGGAACATGCTCAGCAACTTCGCCGACGACCTTAGCCACAACTGGCGAGTTCAGGTTGACCTTTTCGAAAGGTACCTTCAGCCCGGCCTGCTTCAGCAAAGTCGAAACGTCGCCCTGCTGATCAGGGGTGCAGATGGTCACTACAGTTCCATCCGAACCGGCACGTGCGGTACGGCCCGAACGGTGGGTGTAAGCCTTGTGCTCCGCAGGTGGATCAATGTGAACCACGAGTTCCACACCATCAACGTGCACGCCACGAGCGGCAACGTCGGTAGCGACAAGCACCTTCGCCTCGCCTGAAGCGAAAGCAGCAAGGTTGCGGTCACGGGCATTCTGCGACAGGTTGCCGTGCAGGTCCACTGCTGGAACGCCAGCCTTGGACAGGGTCAGCGCCATCTTCTTGGCGTGGTGCTTGGTGCGCATGAACATGATGCGGCGGGCAGTGCCCTGAGCCAGGACGCGGATCAGGTCCTTCTTATCATCGTTGCCGATGACGAAGACGTGGTGCTCCATGGTGTTCACAGCGGCCTCGGGCGCATCCACCGAGTGAATGGTCGGGTGGCTCAGGTAGCGCTTGACTACCTTGTCCACGCCGTTATCCAAGGTGGCGGAGAACAACATGTGCTGGATGCCGGTTGGCATGCGGTCCATGATGCGGCGTACTACAGGCAAGAAGCCCATGTCTGCCATGTGGTCGGCCTCGTCCAGCACGGAGATTTCCAGCTGGGACAGGTCGACGATCTTCTGCTTGATCAAGTCATCGAGGCGGCCTGGGCAGGCGATGACGATGTCAACGCCCTCGTTCATGGCCTTTTCCTGGCGGCTCTGGGCCACGCCACCGTAGATCACGGTGGTGCGCAGGCCGGCAGCCTTCGCCAAAGGCTCAACGGTCTTGGCGATCTGGGTTGCCAGTTCGCGGGTTGGAGCCATGATCAGCGCACGGGGGAAACGAGCCTTGCGGCGCTGCGGGCGATCTGCCAAACGCGCTACCAGTGGAAGCGAGAAAGCCAGGGTCTTGCCGGAACCGGTCTGGCCGCGGCCCAGGACGTCGCCGCCGGCGAGAGTCGAAGGCAGGGTCGCTTCCTGGATCGGGAAGGCGGATTCGATTCCGCTGTCGGCAAGGACCTTGGCAAGATATTCGGGCACACCGAGGGCGCTAAAAGTTACGGACATATTCAAACTTTCTCTCTGATTCGCACGCCTGATGCAGGCGTTGGGTTTCGCCGAGCCAGGAGGAAGTCCGCAACGTGCAAGGCCAAGGCCTGCTACCAAAAGTGAACCGGCGGAGGTTGTCCGGGCGATCTACTGGAGGGGAAATCAAAACTGTCGACGCATACGCCACAGAATTTTCCGGTGACGCACAAAGATCCATACTACAGTGCTCAAGCGGGGCACGTCTGTGAGCGGCCCCGCTTTGCACTGCTATGCCGGGAGATGTTCACCACCTGCACTCCCGGATTCTGCGAACTTCTTGCTAGTTCAATTCGAACTTCTTCTTCGCCAATTTCGAGGGCCACCAGACCTTTGGTCCAATTTCCTCAACCAGCGCGGGAACCAGCAGGCTGCGGACCACAAAGGTATCCAAGAGCACTCCGAATGCCACGATGAAGCCCAGCTGGCCCAGGAACATGATTGGCACTACGCCCAAGGCGGCGAAGGTTGCAGCGAGCACCACGCCGGCGGAGGTAATCACCCCACCAGTGACCTTCAGGCCAACGCGCATGCCCTCACGGGTTCCACGCTTCAAGGATTCCTCGCGCACACGAGTCATCAAGAAGATGTTGTAGTCCACGCCCAAGGCCACCAGGAACACGAAGCCGAACAGCGGCACTGAAGGGTCCGCGCCAACATAGTTGAAGACGTTGTTGAAGACCAGTGCGCTGACTCCCATCGCCGTGCCGTAGGACAGCACCGTGCTCAGGATCAGCAGCACCGGGGCCAGGATGGAGCGCAGCAGCAGCATGAGGATCAGCAAGATCGCCAGCAACGTGATCGGGATGATCTTGAACAGGTCCGCAATCGCGGTCTCGTTGGTATCGATCTGCGTTGCGGTGGTGCCGCCGACCAATGCATCCGAATCCACCGCATGCATCTGCTCACGCAGCTCAAGCACGGTTTGCTTGGCGGCATCCGAGTCCGCCGCATCAGCCAGGGTCACCGAGATCAGGTTCCGGCCTTCGACGTTCATCGGATCAGCACCACGGGCGGGCATTGCCGGGCCACCATCCTCGGCCTGCAGGTAGGCCGAATCCACGCCGGTAACATCCAGCGCCTTCTCCAAGGCCACCTTCGCCTGGGCTTCATCGACGATCACTGTGGCCGGGGATCCCGAACCACCAGGGAAATGCTCGCCCAAGGCGATCTGTCCGTCGCGCGCCTCGGAACCGCCAACCACCAGCTCGCTTTGCGGCACGCCATGGGCCCTGAGCTGGGTCATGCCCAGCGCTCCCACGGCGAGCAGCACGGCGGTAATGATCCAGATTGGACGCGGATGTCTGGCAACGAAACGCGCAATGCGGCCCCACATACCTTCCTTCTCCTGGCCCTGGGCATCTACGACCGCAGGCTTGGGGGCGAATGGCCAGTAGGCTGCCCGGCCCAGCAGCCCGAGCACTGCCGGCAGGAAAGTCAGCGCGGCGATGATCGAGAAGATAATGCCTGAGGCGCCAATTGGACCCAATGCCTTGTTGGAGTTCAGGTCGGAGAAGAGCAGGCACAGCAGGCCCACTGTCACGGTGCCGCCCGAGGCGAGGATCGGCTCCAGGGACCTCTTCCAGGCTGTCGCCACAGCCTGCCATTTGTCCTGGCCTGCGACCAGGGCTTCCTTGTGGCGGGCGACGAACAGCAGCGAATAGTCGGTAGCTGCGCCGATCACCAGGATGGACAAGATGCCCTGGGCCTGGCCATCAAGCCTGATCCAGCCTTCGGAGGCCATGAAGTACACGGCGAGGATAGCTGCGCACAGCGCCACGACCGAGGTGAGCAGCACAGTGAAGGGAAGCAGGATCGAGCGGTAGACCAGTAGCAAGATCACCAGCACTGCCACTAGGGCCACGCCCAGCAGCACGCCGTCGATGCCGCCGAAGGCCTCAACCAGATCGGCGCTGAAGCCAGCAGGTCCGGTGACATAGGCGGTGGAGCCATCAGGCTTTTCGGCGGCGATCAGCGAGCGCAGCCCTTCGACTCCGGCGTCGGCTTTCACCTCGCCGGAGACCGGAACGATGAATTCAGCAGCCTTGCCGTCCTCGGAAAGGAAGGGGCCGGTGATTTCGCCGTCCAGATGGGTGAAGTCTTTCAAGGCCTCGCCGATCCGCCCGGCATCTTCCTTGCTAACCCCCTGGGTGCTAGTAAGCAGGACTACGGCCGGGATTGCTTCGGTGGAGCGGAATTTACCCTGCCACTGCAGCGCCTCGGTGGCTTCGGCGCTCGCCGGAAGGAATGAGGTCTGGTCATTGGTCTGGACCTCGGAGAGCTTGCCGAAGGTCGGGCCGCCGATACCGGCCACTGCCAGCCACAGGATGATCAGCAGGGCGTAAATCCCTGCCCTGAGGCCAATACCCTTCTTATCCAACCGCTTCCTGCTTGCTGGTTGATCGGTTTTCGCTAGGTGCGCCACTGATCTATCCTCACTCGTGATTGCTGGCAGCGGATCGCACAGCGACCCAGAAGGCAATAGTACAAGATTTATTTCCATTATAGAAATACTCGCCAAGCTATTAAATTATTTTCCAGCTACGATTACGATTATGAGCGCACGAGAACACCATCACGTGGTTAGGCTCCTGCAGGAATTCGGCCAAGCCTCGGACCGCTACGTTGAATCCACTGGAGCAATCTACGGGACCCACCGAACCGATATGAATGCGCTGTCCATCATTATTAACTACGAGCAACGCGGCCTGCTGCCCTCCCCGCGTGATCTGAGTCGCGAGCTGCAGCTGAGTTCACCGGCCACTACCGCGATGCTGGACCGTCTGGAAAAGCTGGGCATGATCGAGCGCCAGCGCTCTGACCGCGACCGCCGCGTCATCCGCATCGCCATGACCTCCAAGGCCCGCACCAAGGGCAGGGAAATGTTCATGCCGCTGGGGATCAAGATGCTCGACATCCTCAGCGGATATGACGAAGAACAGCTGCAAGTCATCAGTAAATTCATGGCCGAAGCCGTCGCCGGTGTGGACAGCGCCCGCGAAGAAGTCGTAACACAGCGTGCGACCAAACCAGCCGCGCCATAGCCGGGTACTAACATCATCAGGTGACACTTTCACTTTGGATTTCCCTGCTCAGCGCCTGCATCATCATCAGCTTCACTCCCGGCGCCGGAGCAATAAACACGATGAGCAACTCGATGCGCCAAGGCTGGCGTGCATCCATCTGGGGTGTCATCGGGCAACAGATCGCTTTGCTGATCCATGTGGTCATTGTCGCGGCAGGAGTGGGACTGCTGGTAGCCAGTTCCCCGCTGCTCTTTAGCATCATCCGCTACGCCGGCGCCGCCTACCTGGTCTATCTGGGCATCCGCATGATGCTCTCCAAACCGGAAGTAGCCTCTGACGGGACCAGCACCGGGCACCGCCTGACACGCTGGGCAATGCTCAACCGCGGAATCCTGGTCAACTTGCTTAATCCGAAAGCCATCGTTTTCTTCCTGGCATTCACCCCGCAGTTCATCCGGACCGATCAGCCTTTGCTGCCCCAATACGCCATCTTCATCGGCACGGTCATCGTGGTGGACATCCTGGTGATGTTCTTCTTCTTTGCCGGCACCGCCCGTACCTTCCAGCGCTTCACCGCCACCTACCGGGGTGCCAAGCTGCTGAACATCCTCTTCGGCATCCTATTCATCCTGGTCGCCGCGCTGCTGTTGCTGATCCACTAATTTTTCTCCCCCAAAGCCGTCTCGAACCCCTAGTCGTAACCCATTCATGGCCCTGCGCACCGAATCGTTGCCGTTTTGTTGCCGGGAAACGGGCGCGTAGCTATCGATCGAATCGCCTTGTGCCCATAGACTGATGCCATGTTCCGGATAATGATCGTGTGCACGGGAAATATCTGCCGTTCCCCCATGGCCGAGTACATGCTCAAGAATGCGCTCAAGGACGCCGAAGTCTCGCAGGTGGAGGTCATTTCGCGAGCCATCACCGACGGCGAAGTCGGCAAGCGCATCGATGAGCGGGCCGCCAGTACGCTGCGCAGCCATGGGCTTGATGCTGCTGAGCACATTGCCGCCCAGATCGACTCGGACGAAATTGCCAAGATGAATCTTGTCCTGGCAATGGACACCGACCACTTCGAGGATCTCGTTCCCGAATTGGCCGAGATCGATCCGAGCGAACGCCCGCAGCTGAGGATGTTCCGTTCCTTCGATCCGGGAACCGCGAGCTCCCCGCACGACCAGCAGGGCATTTACGACCCTTGGTACGGTGACGCGGGAGATTTCCGCGAGACCTGGAAACTCATTTCTGCTTCCCTGCCTGCCCTTGTAGATTACGTGCGGAGTAATATCACCTCTCGTGGAAACCGCTAGACCGACACTTATTGCCATTGACGGGCGTTCCGGATCCGGCAAAAGCACCTTTGCAACAGACCTAGCGGAATACTTGGAAGCCACCGCCTCCGTAGCTATTTTGCGCCTTGAAGACCTGTACCACGGTTGGGATGGACTGCACAGTTCCTTCGAGCTGTATGAACGGATCCTGCCGCAGCTGGCAGCAGGGATCACCGCTGCATACCCCACCTGGGATTGGGAATCGAGTACCCTCGGCCGATCCAGCAACTTCTCGCCTGCCGAGATCGTTGTCGTTGAAGGCGTCGGCGCGCTCCATGTCGCAGCCCGGAAGTACCTCGACCTCGGAATCTGGCTTGAGGCCCCGGAAAACTGCCGCCGCGACCGGGCGCTGGCCCGCGACGGCGAGACCTACCGCCCGTACTGGGACATGTGGGCCGAGCAGGAAGATCGGTACCTGAAGGCCCATAACCCGCACCACGCGGCCGACCTGGTGATGGACGCCACCAGCGACCGCGATCCCATGCAAATCTGGGCACTGGCCTGCCGATACCTGCCCGCCGGAATACGCCAGCGGTGCGCAGGCCCCAACACGGCTCCCAGCGTCCTGGAATTCCGCCAGAGCTACGAGGCGCCAGATGATGCGGCCTCGCTTTTCGAGCAACTGGCCGCTGCCCTTCCGCATGCCGCGTTATTGGAATCGACAAGCCACAAGCTCAGCGACCCATTGGGACGCAATCGCTATTCGGTGCTTGCTCTCTCCACTGCTCAGCAGCCGCCGTTGCTGAGCGCTACCAGCCACGGCACGAGCATCCGACTGCCCGGCGCGGAAGTACGGCTGGGCAAAGATTTCTTCCGCGCCCTGGCTGGCTGCTGGCCTGGCTCGCCTATCGATGCGAAAACCGGCTATCCGTTGCCCGCATGGGTGGGGTATCTCGGGTATGAGCTGAAACGCGAGGTCGGCGCCGCAGATCTGCAGGCTGTGGTTGAACCCGGACGGGTACGCCCGGATGCCCAGTTCTTCGCGCCGGACACCGTGGTGGTCATCGACCATCACCAAGAGCAGATGCATCTGCACAGCATTGCCGAGCCCGCAGCGGCAGTGAGCATGCTATTGGGCAACCCGCCAGAACTGCGCAGCGGGCGGGAATTGCCCATCCCGGAATTCAGCTGCGCGGATACTGCAACCGGATACAAGCACAAGATCCGCAAAGCTCAACGGGAGATCTATGAAGGCAACACCTACGAAGTGTGCCTGACCACCGAGTTGACCGCCCATGCCGAACAGTTCGATCCATTCGAAGCCTATTGCCGCATGCGCCGCTCCAGCCCGGCACCCTTTGCCCACTACCTGCGCTTCGCCAATCTGCAGATCGCCAGCATGTCGCCGGAACGCTTCCTCGCGCTGTCCAAGGACGGGCAGCTGCGGGCCGAGCCGATCAAGGGCACCCGTCCGCGCGGCGAGAATGAAGAATCGGATCTCGCTTTGAAGCATGATTTGGCTACGCATCCCAAGGACCGGGCCGAGAACATCATGATCGTCGACCTGCTGCGCAACGACCTGTCGCACCATGCGGTTCCCGGTTCGGTGAAGGTAGCCCGGCTGTGCGCGGTGGAATCCTATGCGACGGTGCACCAGATGGTCTCGACCATCGACGCCACGCTGTCCTCCCCGCGCTTGGCCGCCGAGGCCCTGCGTGAAGCGTTCCCTCCCGGTTCCATGACCGGTGCACCGAAGCTGTCCACAATGAATATCCTGGATGAGCTGGAAGACCATCGTGCCCGCGGACTGTACTCAGGGGCGGTGGGCTATTTGGGTGCTGATGGCGCTGCCGACTTCTCAGTGGTGATCCGCACCCTGGTATGCGACCAGCTGGCTGACCAGTCATGGCGCTTGAGCTTGGGCTTGGGCGGAGCGATTACCGCAGATTCGGTACCCGCCGACGAATGGGACGAGGTCATCACCAAATCCCGTGGTGTGCTCCAGGCGCTGGGGGCCAGCTTCCCGGACGAATCCTAAGCGCTACGCGTCACTGCAAGGTGGCCGTCAGGCGTGCGACGTTGTCGATCCAACGTTGCATGCGCGGCCGGCGACGCCACTGCGACAGGGTGATCTCCGAAGAAATATCCCGATAGTGGTTCTGCACCTGGTTGACCGCATCGACCATTTCCTGGCCCAGCAGCATCACGGATATTTCCATGTTCAGGCTAAACGAACGCATATCCATATTCGAGGATCCCACCACCGCCACCTCGTTATCCACGGTGAAGCACTTGGTATGCAGCACCATGGGAGCCGGGTACCGGTGGATGCGCACGCCGGCTTCCAGCAGCTGCTGGTAATACGACTGCTGTGCATGGTGCACCAGGAACTGGTCGCCTTCTTCGCAAACATACAACTCGACTTCCACCCCGCGCTGTGCGGCAGTTGTGATGGCGTAGAGCAACGAATCGTCGGGAACGAAGTAGGGACTGGTGATCTCCAGACGTTCGGAAGCCGAATAGATCAGCGTATTGAACAGCCGCAGGTTGTTCTCGGTCCCGTAGCCTGGGCCGCTGGGCAGCAGCTGCGCCAGGGTGGAGCCCGGGCGTTCCTCGTAGGCCAGCGGGTGGCGAGCCTCAGCCATGTCCATCAGCACTTCCTGGTCGTCGTCCTCCTGCCACCAGTCGGTAGCGAAGGTGACGTCCAGGCTGCGCACCAGCGGGCCTTCGACGCGCAACATCATCTCAACCCATTCGCGGCCAACCTTGTGGGCGGACTCGCGCTTGTAGCCAGGTTCGATCAGGTTCTGGCTCCCGGTGAAAGCCACCTCGCCGTCAACCACCAGGATCTTGCGGTGGTTGCGCAGATCCGGACGTCGCCAACGACGGCCAATCAGGTCGATGGGCAGCATCGGGCGCCAGTTGATATTGGACTTCTTCAGGCGCTTCTTGAAATCCTTGTAGCCCTTTACGCGCAAGGTTCCCAAGTGGTCGAAGAGCAAGCGGACGTGCACGCCGCGATCCGCTGCCGCTTCCAGCGCATCGAGTACCGGTCCAACATAATCCGGGTCATCGCCCATGATGTAGAACTGGATATGAACATAGCGGGTGGCCTTTTCGATTTCCACGCGCATCGCGTCAAGCGAGGCACGATAATCGGAGAGGACCTCAACCTGGTTTCCGCCTTCCAGCGGCATGGCACCGAGGTTGCGATTGAGCATGACCGCCGATTCGACCCATTCCTCCTGGGAATGGAACTCTTCGGGCAGCTGCATGTGGCTCGTGGCCTTCATGATTTCATCATGGGCCCGGCGCTGCTTTTCCAGCCGGCTGCGCGACAGACGCGGGTTGGCGAAAAGCCAATAGGCGACAAGTCCCACCACGGGCAGGAAGAAGATGGCCAAGAGCCATGCCATTGCGGTGGTGGGGCGCCGGTTGCCCGGAACGATCCCGATCATGAAGTAGCGGACCGCTAGCTCGATCGCCACCAGCACGCTCCAGAGAACGCCGCCGATCTGCAAGAAGACTTCATTGCTTGGCCACACGTAGGCACCCCCTTTGGCTATACACTCGAAGTTGGCATTTCGGCCTCTGATCTGCGATATACAGGCCAAAATCCTTCGCTTAGCTTATCGAACAATCCCCTGCTTGTCTGAATCTCCGCCCGCAGAAATCACGCAGAAGACGCTGGGGTTCGATAATCTGTCTTTATGAGCTCACTTGTATTCTTGGATCCTGCCTATCCGGCTGGACGTCTTGCCGATATCACCGCACCGCAACTTCTGGTCACCGCACAGGGAGTCACGCGAGGTGATGGCATCTTCGAATCGATGCTCTACACCAACCAGGCCGTCCGCAAATTCGAAGCGCATCTGGCACGGTTGGCAATCTCTGCTGAAGTTGCAGACCTGGCCATCCCCGATTCGCGCAGCTGGTATGCCGCGGTCGACACCGCGGTTGCCGACTTCGACGCCACCGGCGGCGCCGAAGAGGCCGTGGTGAAGCTGGTTGCTGCACGCGGCGAGCACGACAGCGATCCCACCATTTGCTGGGTCACCGTCACCCCGGCACCGGCGCTGGGCAAGGAACAGCGCGAAACCGGCGTGGATGTCCTGCTGCTGGACCGCGGCTACGACTCGAAGCTCGCCGAACGCGCACCATGGCTCATGATGGGCGCCAAGACCCTCTCCTATTCGATCAACATGGCCGCCCTGCGCTACGCGCACAAGCACGGCGCCCATGACGTCATCTTCACTTCGGCTGACGGCATCATCCTCGAAGCTCCGACCTCGACCGTGCTGGTTGCCCAGCGCGATGGCGAGACCAAGCGGCTGCTCACCCCGATGCTGGAAACCGGCATTCTGCCAGGCACCACGCAAAGCGCGATCTTCGATGCCGCGGCGCAGGACGGCTGGGAGCTGGGCTATGGCCCGCTTCGCCCTGAGGACCTGTACCAGGCCGACGGCGTGTGGCTGGTGTCATCGATCCGCCTGCTCACCCCGGTGCGCACCATCGATGCCAAGCCATTGCGGCTGGACGCCGAGCTCCATGAGGAGCTCAGCGCCCTGAGCGACGCAATCCGCTAGGACCACACCAGGTTGTAGGTCCCTGCCAGCACGGCCGCAGCCATGGCGGCCGTGCCAAGCAGGATTCCGGTTGCCAGCACCATGCCATCACGCCAGGTGAAGGTGGCCGTGCGAATCCAGGTGCGCTTGGCCGTGCCGAACCCCTTGGCCTCCATCGTGGTTGCCAGCCGTCCGGCGCGGCGTATCGCCTGCACCAGCAACGCCAGCACCTGGCCGAGGGTTGCCCTGATACGCTGGCCCACGGTGCCGAAGTTTCCGACACCGCGAGCACGCCGGGCCAGGGTGAGCGTGGTGAATTCTTCCACCATCAGCCCAAGCAATCGCATGCCTGCCAGCGCCCCGAGCACAAACCGGTGCGGGACCTTCAGCTGCTGGGACAGCGCCCCGCCCAAATCGCTGGGGTTCGTGGTGGCCAGCAGCAAGATGCACGGGATGGCCAGTGCGAAGGCGCGCAGTCCGGTGGCTATGCCGCCGGCTACCGATCCCTCGGTGATGCTGAAGGCGCCGAATTGCGCGTACACCATGCCGCTGTCCTGGCCCACCAGGGCAATGCCCCAGGCCGCGAAGATCCCGGCAAGCAGCAACGGCCACGCACGCTTGAGGAATTTCAGCAGGCTCAGCCCGGCCAGCGGGAAGAACACCACGGTCGCCAGGATAATCACCAGTGCCGAGACCCAATCCAAGGTGGTGATCAGCGGCAGCGTTGCCGCGGCCACCGCACCCAGCTTGGCCAGCGGATTGATCTTCGCCAGCCAGCTGTGCCCTACCGGCGCATCGAGCACCGGCCCTTGGCGCGGGGCATCAGCATCCGGGGTGCCGGAAGCGAGCACCAGCTGATTGGCCTGGAGCACCGAGGCAAAATGCTCATCGTGGGTGACTGCAATGATCGCAGTGCCCTGCTGCAGCTCTTCGACCAGTAACCCGGCCAGCTCCCGCCAGGTGTTCGCATCCTGCCCGAATGTCGGCTCATCGAGGATCAGCACCTCTGGCGCGGCTGCCAAAACGGTGGCCACGGACAGCCGGCGCTTCTCTCCGCCGGAGAGCGTGAACGGATTCGCCTCAGCCAAATGCGCCAACCCCAAGCGTTCAAGCAACGCATCGACGCGCGCCTGGACCTGGGCCGGGTCGTACTTCGGCGCGTTGGCGCTGCTCGCCTGCGCACGGCTGGGTGCGAAAGCCAGCTCTTCGCGGACGCTCTGCGTCACGAACTGGTGTTCGGGCTCCTGGAAGACCGAGCCGATCCGCCCGATCAGTGCACCGGCTTTCCAAGCAAACGGGGAATTGCCCAGGCCGTCGGCCAGTTGCGCGGTGGCCGTCAGCTCACCGCTGGCCGGGGCCAGCAAACCGCCCAAGGCCAGGGCCAGCGTCGATTTGCCGGCGCCGTTCTCGCCGAGAATCACCGTGGCGGTGCCCGCCTGCACTTCCATATCCACCGCCTGGGTATGCGGCGCGGTAGCCGTGCGGGCGCAGACCAGCTGCCGCGCTTCAAGCAGCATAGCTCCGGCAAGGTTCTCGGCCGGTGCCACCTGCGGAACATATCCGGGAACCCATAGCCCGGCGGCAGCCAGCTCCTGGCGCACGGGTTCTTCGGTGTACAGCTGACGCGGATCCAGGTCGTGCGCGACTCCCCCGCCCGGTTCCAGCACGATAACCCGGTCCATATGCTCTGCCCAGGCTTCGAGCCGATGCTCGACCACAACCAGCGTGGCACCGGATAGCTTCGCGGCGTTCAGCACCGCATCGCGCAACGGCCCGATGCTCTGCGGGTCCACGTTGGCGGTCGGTTCATCGAGCAGCATGAGGCCGGGTTCCATGGCCAGGATGCCAGCCAGGGCCAAGCGCTGCTTCTGCCCGCCGGAGAGCTGCTGGGTGCGGTGGTCGAAGGACAGCGCGCCCAATCCGACCGCGTCCAGCACTTCGGGGATCCGCTGGCGGATCACGCCCGGATCCATCCCGAGGTTCTCCGCTCCGAAGGCCACATCATCGGCGACCCTGCTTTGCACGACCTGGGTTTCCGGGTCCTGCTGCATCAAGCCCACCGGGTGGCTCCGGCTGAACGCATCGTTGCCATCAATCAGCAGCTGTCCGGCAAGCTGCTGATCCTCATCGGCTTCCAGCAGCCCGGCCATTGCATGCAGCAACGTCGACTTGCCGGCACCGGATGGACCGAGCAACAGCACCTTTTCACCGGCGTGGATCTGCAGATCCAGCCCCGAGATGGCAGGTTCCTGCCGCTCCGAGTGCTGCCAGCCGAAACCAGTTGCGGTGATTGACGCTCCGCGCTGGGTCAGCGAGGCGGCATCGGAATTGGCAACTGAACTCATTTTGCGGTTTCCAGGTGCGCACGCCGGCTCGCCAGTGCGCTCAGGGCACCGGTCTTCGCCAGTCCGCGCGTGGCCAGCCAGGACAGCAGCCCGGCGATGACCAGACCGGAAACTCCGGTGGCGATCACGTGGAAGATCTTCATCCCGGCGGTGTACTCGACGTAGTAGGCCAGGATGTATGCCTCGGTAACGCCGGCGAACAGGCCGGAGGACAGGCCTGCCAGAAGTGCCACGCCCAGGTTCCACTTGCGGTAGCGGAATGCCGCGAAGACCAGCTCCGCGCCCAGGCCCTGGACCAGGCCGGAGATCAGCACGGTCAACCCGTAGTGCGAGCCGAGCAGCGCTTCAACCACGGCGGCCAGCATCTCGCAGTAGATCGCGGCGCCAGGCTTGCGGATAATCAATGCGCCGAGCACCGCGGGGAACAGCCACATGCCGGTGAGCAGCGCGGTAGCTGGAGGGAAAGCCGCGAAGGCCAGCGAAAACAGGCCGTAGCCGGCACTCCATGCCCAGAAAATGACTCCTGAAGCCACGGCGATCACCGATGCCACGACGATATCGACGACACGCCAGCCGGTACGATGCTTCGAAATTGTTTCGTTCATTGTTGGTCCTCCTGTGGAAAGGAGGGGGGATGCACGGAATGAGGGCATGCTGCGCCTATCCGCATCCGAGATGCTCGACTTCCTTCGCCGGTACTAGCCGGGGCAGGTTCGAGGGTCTGCGATCCATCGCACTCTCAGCGTCCTGCGACTTCGTAGAAGTCTGACGCTCCCCTGTCGGAATAATTACTGCTCCCCCACCATACCGCAGGTATGCTGGGCAGAGGAACGATGTGTCACGAGCTTGATCGCGAGGAAAAAATGGATAAAGTGCAGAAACTTGTCACTACCGGCATCACCGTTGGCGCGGGCATGCTCGGTGGTAAGCTGGTTGATTTCATTTGGTTGAAGGCAACCGGCAGCAAGGCGCCACGCAAGGGCACCGAGGAAGCGGCTGAAGCGTCCTTCCGCCGCGCATTGGGCTTCGCGATCGTCTCGGCCCTGGTGGCAGCGATCATGCAGACCGTGGCCGACCGCAGCGCCAACAAGGTTGTTGCCAAGTTCACCAAATAGGCTTCGGCGGCAAGCCGAGAGCGGGAGCAGTTCAGCTGAACTGCTCCCGCTCTTTTCGCATTACTTGTCCTCTGGCCCTTCGGCCTTGGACATCGGTGTTGCTCCGGTGGGCGGTGAGCCATTGACCCTGTTGACCACAAGGCTGAGCTCATCGGAGAACAGGGTTTCCTTGGCCGCGTGCTTGGTGCGGTAGCCGGAACGGCCGATCATGTGGGCGGAAACCGGCGCTGTCAGCAGCTGCATGCCCCAAGCCAACGCGAGGACCGGGATGACCGCCCAGCTGCGCAGGTAGATGGCCAACCCGGCGAAGATCAGCAGGAAGCCGAGCACCTGCGGCTTGGTGGCCGCATGCATGCGGGTGAGCATGTCCGGGAAGGTCAGCAAGCCGATGCCTGCGATCAAGGACATCAGGCAGCCGAGGATCAGCAGGATGGCGACGAGGATATCGAGGAAGAGTTCCATTAGGCATTCCTCTGATCCGAGACGAAGCGCGAGACGGTCACAGAGCCGATGAAGCCGAGCATGCACGCGGCAACCACGAACAGCATGTAGTCGGTGTGCTCGTGCAGCACCATCTCCAGGCACAGGGCGGCGGAGATGATCAGCAGCATCACGTCCAGGGCAAGCACCCTGTCAAGGATTGATGGCCCCTTGGCAACCCGGATCAGGCAGGCGATGGCGCCCAGCCCGAGCATGATGCCGCAGATCCAGATGACGATATCCAGCATGTTTATCCCTTCCTCGCGACGAAGTCCGGTCCGCATTCGCTCTTGATCGCCTCGTACTCGTCACGGCTGCCGATGGCCATGATCAGCCGGCGTTCGATGTCCCGGATAGCTGCCCGTGCCTTCTCCACATCCTCCTGAGACTGGATGTTGATGTAGTGCAGGTACAGGGTCGAGGAGCTGCGGTCCACGTCGATCACGAAGGATCCGGGGATCAGCGTGAGCATGTGGCCCACGGTCATCACGATCAGGTCCGAGCCGGTGCGCAGCGGGACGGCGATGATCGCGCTGCGGGTGCTCTTTCCGCGTGCCACCGCCAGCCAGGCCACGTGGACGCTGGCCGCGACAACCTGTCCGAGGAACCAGATGAACAGCTTCACGCAGTACCAGAGGTTGATCCGGCCCGAAAGGACTACCGGCGGCAGCGGGAACAGGTTCACGATCACCAGGGCAATGACCGCCCCGAAGATCATGTTCGCCAGCGAGAAGTCCTGCCAGAGGGCGCCCCAGACGAAGAGCAGCAGCAGCAGGAGCGGCCACTCCTGCTTGAGTGTCGCACGGTGGCGCACGCCGGAGGTATCCAGCGCATCATCGATGCGCTGGTCGCGCGGTTCAAAGTTCTTGTTCGGCATCATCCCTCCAATCAGAATGGCAAGATCGAGCTGATATATGGTTCGCGTGCGATCAGCTCAGCGGCCACCCGCTCGCAGAATTCGAAGATCGGCCCGGCAAAGACGGTCAGGGCGATGCCCGCCAGCACCAGCGAACCGGTGGCATAGCGCATGCCCCAGGGCAAGGAGTCGGCTTCCAACTGCTTGGCCAGCTTCAAGCCCAGGCGCGGGTTCTGCGCGCCGCCGGCCAGCGTCTCGTCGGCGACCTGCGTCGCTTCGGCCACCAGCTCCTGGTTTGGCACCTCGGCATCGGCGGCACGGCGCCAGAACACGCGGGCCCACACGCGGATGATCGCCAGCAGGGTCAGCAGGCTGGTCAGCAGCCCGGCGCCGATCACGACCCAGGTCAGCGGGTCGGCGTCCTGCGCGGCAGCATGCAGCAGCCCGAACTTGCCCAGGAACCCGGAGAATGGCGGGATGCCGCCCAGGTTGATGGCCGGGATGAAGAAGAGCAGGGAGAGCGCCGGGGACAGCTTGGCCAGCGAACCGAGCCGGGTGACATTCGAGCTGCCGGCACGGCGTTCGATCAGGCCCGCCACCATGAACAGCGAGGTCTGCACGATGATGTGGTGGCCGACATAGTAGATGGTCGCGGCGATGGCCAGCGGCCCGCCCACTGCCACGCCGAAGATCAGGTAGCCGATGTGGCTGGTCAGCGTGAAGGAGAGCATGCGCTTGAAGTCCGTCTGCGCCAGCGCACCGAGGATGCCGATGACCATGGTCAGCGCGGACACCACCAGCAGGCCGGCGTTGACCGAGCCGCCCGGGAAGAGCAGGGTTTCGGTGCGGACGATCGCGTAGACGCCCACCTTGGTCAGCAGCCCGGCGAACACAGCGGTGACCGGTGCCGGCGCGGTCGGGTAGGAGTCCGGAAGCCACAGCGACAGCGGGAAGACCGCGGCCTTGATGCCGAAGGCGATCAGCAGCAGCACATGCAGGATCAGCTGCGGGCCCTGGCCCAATTCAGGCAGCTTCACCGCGAGGTCTGCCATGTTCACCGTGCCGGTGGCCGCGTAGATCATCGCGATGGCCATCAGGAAGATCACCGAGGAGACCACCGATACCACCACATAGGTGGTGCCGGCGCGGATGCGTTCAGCGGTGCCGCCCAGAGTCAGCAGCACATAGCTGGCGGTGAGCAGGATTTCGAATCCGACATACAGGTTGAAGAGGTCGGCTGCCAGGAAGGCGTTGGACACGCCGGCGAGCAGGATCAGGTAGGCCGGATGGAAAATCGACACCGGTCCGGGCTCATCGCCATCGGCCAGGCCCTGGCTGGTGGCGAAGAGCAGCACGGCGAGCGAAACAACCGTGGATACCAGCAGCATGAACGAGCTGAACCCGTCGACCATCAGCGCGATGCCGAAAGGCGAGTCCCAGCCGCCAATGTGGATGGCGTAGCTTTCCCCGCCCCACACGGCGGCGAGCATCCCGGCTTCGAGCACCAGGGTCAGGGTGAGGATGCCGATAGTGATCAGGCGCTGCATGCGGACCTGGCGGCGGGCCAGGAACGCGGCACCGGCGCCGAAGATCGGCAGCACCACAGCCAACGGGGCTAGATCCAGGAAATTCACTCTTCCCCCTCGCGCACTGGGCGGCCTTCTTCATCGACGAATTCGGTCGTGTCCTCAGCTACCGGCGAGTCCTCTTCCTCGTCGTAGGCGGTCTTCTGGGACACCTTGATATCTTCGGTGTCATCGGTGAGCTCATCGGCGCTGGTCAAGGTCCAGGACCGGTAGATCATCGCGAGCAGGAACGCGGTCACCGCGAAGGTAATCACGATCGCTGTGAGGATCAGCGCCTGCGGCAGCGGATCGGAATACTCGTCCGCAGGCAGGTCGGGGTTGAACAGCGGTGCCGCTCCCTTGCGGCCGCCACTGGTGAGGAGCAGCAGGTTGATGCCGTTGCCCAGCAGCATGATGCCCAGCAGCACGCGGGTCAGTGTGCGTTCGAGCACAAGGTAGAAGCCGGCAGCCAGCAGCACGCCGGTGACGACGAGGAAGGTGATATTCACGCTCATCGGCCAACTCCTGTCCGTGATGCCTGGATTTCATCGTGGCGGTCCACCGGGCTGCGGCCTTCGGACAGCGAATCGATTTCGCTGCCCAGGGAACGCAGCACATCCTGCACGAGGCCAAGGACCACCAGATACACTCCAATATCGAAAATCGTTGAGGAAACGAACTTATGCTCGCCGAAGAACCAGAATTCCAGGGCATAAGTGGTGAAGATTCCATCGCCCAGCAGCAGCGGCACGATGCCGGCCAGGCCGGCCAGCGCAATGCCGCCGCCAATCAGCATGCCCGGAGCGATGCGCATCGACTCGGACAGTTCCACGCGGCCTCCGGCCAGGTAGCGGATGGTCAGCGCCAAACCGGCAATCAGCCCGCCGGCAAAGCCGCCGCCTGGGGTGTTGTGCCCGGTCAGCAGCGTGTACACCGACATGATCAGCACGGTGTGGAACATCAGCCGGGTGACAACTTCGAAAATAATCGAGCGGCGTTCAGCGACGAGCGTGTTGCCGGCCATGAGCCAGTCCTGGTTGGAGCTGGAAGCGAAACGCCGGGCGATGCGCAGTTCGGTTTCCTTCGAGTCCTTGGTGCCGATGGCTTCGGAGCCGGCGTCGATGCTGCCCGGAGCCACGTGGTGGGCGCGTACCCGGTTGCCGAAGCTTCGTCCGGCGAAGATCAGCGACGCCACACCGGTGGCTGCCGCCGCCAGCACGGTAATTTCGCCGAAGGTATCCCACACGCGCATATCCACCAGGGCCACGTTGACGATGTTCTTGCCGAATCCGTCGTAGTAGGCCAGATCGGGCCAAGCCAGGGAAATGCGTGCCTCGGTGCGCGCGGCCATCATCGCGATGGCGATGTAGACGACCGTCAAGGCCAGTGAGATCGCCAGGATCGCCCGGCCCCATTTGATCTTGGTCAGTCCTACCCACAGCCGCTTGGGCAAGGCACGCAGGGCGAGCACGAAGGAGACCAGCACGATGGTCTCCACCAGCAGCTGGGTCAGTGCCAGGTCGGGGGCACCTTGCAGGGCGAAGATCGCGACCATGCCATAGCCGGTTACCGAAACCATCAGCACCGCCATGAAGCGCTTCGGCGCGGTAATGGCAACCACCGCACCGGCGATGATCACCGCACCGATCAGCAGCTGCGCCGGATGGTCGGCAATGATCCAGTTCGTCGGCCACGGGGTGTAGACGGTCAGCGCGATGGCCAGCGGAATCACCAGTACCACGGCCAGGATGACGCCCAGGTAAAAGGACAGCGAACCACGCTGGGTGCGACCGGTGATCCAAATGGCCACCTTGTCCAGCACGTTCACCGACATGCGATAGATTTCCTCGGCTGAGGTGATCATCCGGCGCAGCGGGGCGCCGGTGTCGGTGCGGTGGCGCAGCCAGAAGAAGCAGAGGCCCAGGCCCACGGAAATGGCACTCAGCCCGAGGGCCGCGTTGAAGCCGGCGAAGGGCAGCAAGTGCATCTTGCCCGGTCCGCCCTGCGCGGCCGACCAGTGGATGGCCAACGGCTCCACCAGCTGCGGGTAGAGCCCCAGGAACAGCGTTGCCGCCGACAGAACCAGCAAGGGGGCCAGGAAGATCAGCGTCGGGGCCTTGCACTGCAGCGCAGGCAGCTTCTTCTTCTTCACGCCGAACGCGCCGAAGAAGAAGCGCAGCGAATAGGCCATGGTCAGCGCCGCGCCGAGCAGGAGGCCGATGAGCGCCGCCAGCGACCACCCGGTATCCAGGTGCAGGACTGCCTCGTAGATAGCTTCCTTGGCGACAAAGCCGAACAGCAGCGGCACGCCGGCCATGGAGGCGGCGGCAATGCCGGTGGTCGTGGCCAGGATCGGCATGACCCGGCCCAAACCGGTGAGCTTGCGGATATCACGCGTACCGGTGTTGTGGTCGATGATGCCCACGCTCAAGAACAGCGTCGCCTTGAACAGTCCGTGCGCCAGCGTCATGGCCAGTGCCGCGAAGGCGGCTTCGTGGGTGCCGAAGCCGAAGACCGCGATGATGAAGCCCAGTTGCGAGACCGTGCCGAACGCGAGGATCAGCTTGAGGTCGTATTGCTTGAGCGCCCGGTATCCTCCGATGAGCATGGTCAGAATGCCGATGCCGACGGTCATGGGTGCCCACAGCGCGGTCTCGGCAAAGCCGGGGGCCAGGCGCGCGATCAGGTAGACGCCGGCCTTGACCATGGCCGCCGCGTGCAGGTACGCGGAGACCGGAGTCGGGGCCGCCATGGCCCCGGGCAGCCAGAAGTGGAAGGGCACCAGGGCCGACTTGGAGATCGCCCCAACGATGATCAGTGCCACCGCAACATCGGTGAAGGTCCCCATCGCCACCAGCGCATCGGCTGACGCCAGGATTTCCGACAGCTGGTAGCTGCCGGCCGCCGCGCCGAGCATCAGGATGCCGGCGAGCATCACCAGACCGCCGAGGGTCGTGATGATCAGCGCGTTCATGGCCGAACGGCGCGCGGTGATCAGGGCCTGGCTGAAACCGATCAGCAAGTAGGAAAGGACACTGGTGATTTCCCAGAAAATGAACATGATGATGATGTCATCTGCCGTCACCAGGCCGGTCATGGCCCCGGCGAAAGCTACCATCTTCGCCGCGAAGCCGCCGATCTGCGGATCATCATTCTTGAAGTAGCGGGCGCAATAGAACAGCACCAGCGCGCCCACGCCCAGGATCAGCAGCAGGATTGTCGCGGCCAAGGAATCCATGCGGAAATTCAGGGCGATGTTCAGCCCGGGAATCCATTCCATCTGAACTGATGGCGGCGCATTCGGCGCACCATTGGCCAGTGAATTGTCAGCGGAAAGCACCGCAGGCATGCGGGTCAGCAACCAAATGAATCCCACTGCAGGAACGACCGCCACAACGTAGAAACCGTTACGCTTCAGGGCCCTGAATATCAGTGGGCATAAAAGAGCGGTCACAAACAGCGCAGTGAGAATTATTAGCACGCATTTCCTCTGTCGGCTGGTGGTGGGCAGAGTATCCAGAACGCCGCAAAAAGCGTCTGCATCTGTAATTTTATCAGCCAGCAGCTGCCTGCCATTGCAGGAATGTGTCGTTTAAGGAATGTTCCCCGCGTTTTCCGCAATCAGCTGATTTTCTGAATCGCTCGATTTTCTCTAAAAATTCGTTCCTATTCATTTCCTGATTACCAGTTGCCGGTACGATGCGAGCATGAGAATCAATCAGGTCGAACCGTCAGCGATTCGCGAAAAGTGGCTTAATAGGTACACATGGGCCTGGGCCAGCTGGGACTGGGGCCAAGCGGCGATCAACGCGGTAATGATTACCTTCGTCTTCACCGTCTATCTGACCAGCGAGCTTTTTGGCGATACCGATCATGCTTCATTGGTGCTCTCGCAGGCACTGGCCATCGGCGGTTTGGCCATCGCCCTGCTGGTGCCAGTCACCGGGCTCCGGGCCGATGTTGCCGGACGGCGCAAGCTGTGGATCGTGGTCAACACGCTGATTCTAGTGGTGATCTGCGCGGTCTGCTTCTTCGTCTACCCCGACCCTTCCTACCTCTGGTTCGGCGCTATTCTCATCGCGGGCATGTCTGTCGTCGGCGAATTCGCCGGCGTGAACTACAACGCGGTGCTGAACCAGATTTCCACCAAGGCAACGGTCGGCAAGGTCTCCGGCTTCGGCTGGGGCATGGGCTATGTCGGCGGCATCCTTGCCCTCGCCTTGGTGCTCTTCCTGTTCGTGCAACCCATTGTGGAATGGCCGGGTGCCAATACCGATGAATCCCTGAACCTGCGCTGGGTGGCAATATTCTCGGCCGCATGGTGCCTGCTCTTCGCGCTGCCGCTGTTCTTCGTGATCCCTGAAGCACCGCCGAGCACGTCGAAGAAGATCCCGTTGGTTCAGACCTACAAGGTGCTGTTCAACAACATCAAGGAACTGTGGCGCAGCGACCGCAACCTGCTGTTCTTCTTGTGCTCGTCGGCCGTCTTCCGCGACGGGCTGGCAGCGATCTTCACCTTCGGCGGGGTCATTGCCGCCGGCACCTTCGGTTTCGAATTGACCGAAGTGATCATCTTCGCGATCGTCGGCAACGTGGTTGCCGCCCTGGGTGCCGTGCTTGGCGGCCGAGTCGATGACTGGGCGGGACCGAAGGCTGTCATTGTCGGTTCGCTCATCGGCCTGCTGGTGGCCGGCGCCGGCGTCTTCTTCTCGCCCGAAGCCACAGGCTTCTGGATCTTCGGCCTGCTGCTGTGCCTGTTCGTCGGACCGGCACAAGCAGCTTCACGTTCCTATCTCTCGCGCTTGATTCCCGAAGGGCGCGAAGGGGAACTCTTCGGCTTGTATGCAACGACCGGCCGCGCCGTGTCCTTCTTGGCACCTGCGCTGTTCGCCGGGGCCATCGCCATCGCCACCCCGCTGGTGGCATCCGGTGAAGCTCAGCGCTACGGCATCCTGGGCATCCTGGTGGTCTTGGCTCTCGGCCTGCTGCTGCTCCTGCCGATCCGCGCGCCGAAGAAGGCCACCTGAGCGAACCCGAGTGCAAACGGCGCTGGCTCCCAACAATCGTTGGGAGCCAGCGCCGTTTGCGAGATGACCAGGCGTGCTGTCGCTAGTTCTCGATGCTGGTTCGATGGAAGTTCAGGTGGCTGCGCGAAGCCGTTGGGCCGCGCTGGCCTTGGTAGCGGTTGCCGTAAGGGCCGGAACCATAAGGGTGCTCGGTGTCCGAGGTCAGCTTGAAGAAGCACAGCTGGCCGATCTTCGAACCGGGCCACAGCTTGATGGGCAGGGTTGCCATGTTGGACAGTTCCAAGGTGACGTGGCCGGAGAAGCCCGGATCGATGAAGCCTGCGGTGGAGTGGGTTAGCAGTCCGAGCCGTCCCAGGGAGCTCTTGCCCTCCAGACGGGCCGCCACGCCGTGGCCCAAGGTCACCACTTCATAGGTCGAGCCGAGCACGAATTCGCCCGGGTGCAGGATGAATGGCTCATCGGGGTCGACCTCGACCAGGCGGGTGAGCTCGTCTTGCTCCACAGAAGGGTCGATGTGCGCATACTTGTGGTTGTCGAAAAGCCGGAAGAACCGGTCAAGTCGAACATCCACGGACGCGGGCTGGACCATCGCCGGCTCGAAGGGCTCCAGCCCGATCTCACCTGACGCTATTTCTCGACGAATATCACCATCTGAATACAACACGGATATAAATTTATCCTGACTTTCCCCGGCAGCCGAACTATTGGGCCAAATATGTACGGTGAGTCGATTCCCGCGGGCGCTTCCTGTTCACCCGCTGGTGGCGGATTTCTCACCAAATACCCAGTGTTTCCAGCTATCGTTAAGTTGGGTTTCCCATCATCGCTCCGCAACACAAGGGTTTATTCAAGATGCGTCTAGCCTCCGCGCTGACTGGCACCGTTCTCGCCTCGGCACTGCTGCTCTCCGGCACCGCCGCATTCGCTGCGCCGGCTGAGGATCTGCCTGCGGTGGAGAGCTCGCAGCTGACGAAGGCATCGAGCCCCTTGGCCCTGATCAACCCCAGCACGAAGCTTTCGCCAGAAGACTACGTTCCAGGCAAGCTGGTGAGTGTTGCCGGCAGCTCGATGACCCTGCGACCTGAGGCAGCCAAGGCGGTCGAAGCGCTCATTGCCGACGCACGCGCCGCTGGCCACTCGATCAAGCTGCTCAGCGCCTACCGTTCCTACGAGCGCCAGGCGGTGCTGTTCAACCAGTACCAAGCCAAATACGGCACTACCTATGCCGAGCGCATTTCTGCACGCCCCGGGACCAGCGAGCACCAGCTCGGTTTGGCCGCAGATCTGGGCTACACCAACAGCCATGCCGAATTGAAGGCAGAGTTCGGCCAGACTCCGGCCGGTTTGTGGATCGCCGAGCATGCAGTGGAGTACGGCCTGATCATCCGCTATCCGCAGGGCAAGGAAGAGATCACCGGCTACAAGTACGAGCCGTGGCATGTGCGCTACATCGGAACCGAGCACGCCGAAGCAATGCTGGCCTCCGGCGCAGAAACCTTCGAGGAGTACCACCAGATGCTCGCCGACTCGATGGAGAGCGCCAAGCAACGCGAAGCCGAGGTTGCCATCGAGAAGGAACCGGCAAAGGCCAAGGACGAAAAGCCGAAGGAAGAATCCCAGAAGGCTGGCGAAGGTGTTGTCGTGGACGAGGACTTGCTGGTCCTGCGTTTCCTTCCGCCGTACCGCGACTGGGGCTTCGGCTTCACGCAGTAGCCACCCCGAGGCAGGATTCGCTGCCAAGCACGGACCTGGTTCCCGGCGACGGGACAAAGCAGCCGGAACTGGAAAAGGAGCCACCAGCTTTTTGCTGGCGGCTCCTAGCAGCTTGAAGTCCTACTTCGCGCGCACTGGGATGCCGGTGAAGGTCGGCTTCAGCGTCTCGGCAAAGAAGTCCTCGCCCTTGTCATCGACGACGATGAAGGCCGGGAAGTCCTCGACCTCGATCTTCCAGATCGCTTCCATACCCAGCTCCTCGTATTCGAGCACCTCGACCTTCTTGATGCAATCCTGGGCCAGGCGCGCGGCCGGGCCGCCGATGGAGCCCAGGTAGAAGCCGCCGTGGGTGTTGCAGGCATCGGTGACCTGCTTGGAGCGGTTGCCCTTAGCCAGCATGACCATCGAGCCGCCGGCAGCCTGGAACTGGTCGACATAGGAGTCCATGCGGCCTGCGGTGGTCGGGCCGAAGGAACCCGACGGCATGCCCTCAGGGGTCTTGGCAGGACCTGCGTAGTACACCGGGTGGTCCTTGAGATACTGCGGCATCTCTTCGCCGGCGTCCAGGCGCTCCTTGATCTTGGCGTGCGCGATGTCGCGGGCCACAACCAGCGGGCCGGTCAGCGACAGGCGGGTCTTGACCGGGTACTTGGTCAGCTCCGCCAGGATCTGGTTCATCGGCTTGTTCAGGTCGATCTTCACCACTGAAGAACCGCCGGTGCCGGTGACACCATCGGTCTCGTGGTCGTGGGCCGCAATAGCCGGGTGGGATTCGTCCGGCATGAAGCGGGCCGGATCGGTTTCCAGCTGCTCGACGAATAGGCCTTCCTCGGTGATCTTGGCCAGCATCTGGCGGTCGGCCGAGCAGGATACTGCGATGGCCACCGGCATCGAAGCGCCGTGGCGCGGCAGGCGCACCACGCGCACGTCGTGGCAGAAGTACTTGCCTCCGAACTGGGCGCCGATGCCGAAGTGGCGGGTCAGCTCCAGCACCTTGTCTTCCAGCTCGGTATCGCGGAAGCCGCGGCCGGTCATCGCGCCCTCGGTAGGCAGCGAGTCCAGGTACTTGGCCGAACCGTACTTCGCGGTCTTCAACGCCATCTCGGCGCTAGTGCCACCGATGACGATGGACAGGTGGTACGGAGGGCACGCGGCGGTGCCCAGCGAGCGCAGCTTCTCGTCGAGGAACTTCAGCATCGAGTTCTCGTTGAGGATCGCCTTGGTCTCCTGGTAGAGGAAAGACTTGTTGGCCGATCCTCCGCCCTTGGCCATGAACAGGAACTTGTAGCTGGTGTCAGCGCCGTCCTTGGTGTTCGCGTACAGGTCGATCTGCGCCGGGAGGTTGTTGCCGGTGGCCTTCTCTTCCCAGGTGGTGATCGGAGCCAGCTGCGAGTAGCGCAGGTTCAGCCGGGTGTAGGCGTTGTAGATGCCGCGCGAGAGCGAGATCTCGTCCTGCTCTTCGGTGAGCACACGCTGGCCGCGCTTGCCCATGACGATCGCGGTGCCGGTGTCCTGGCACATCGGCAGGATGCCGCCGGCGGCGATGTTCGCGTTCTTCAGCAGGTCCAAGGCCACGAACTTGTCGTTCGGGCTGGCTTCCTCATCGTCGAGGATGTTGCGCAGCTGCTGCAGGTGGGCCGGGCGCAGGTAGTGCGAGATGTCGTGCAGCGCGGTCTCGGCTAACTGCTCCAAGGCTTCCGGTGCGACCTTCAGGAAGTTCTTCCCGTCCGGGCCGGCGACAACCTCGACGCCTTCGGAGGAAATCTTGCGGTATTTGGTGGTGTCTTCGCCAATGGGCAGAAGATCCTCATAACGGAATTCAGGCATGCTCAGTCCTTGATTCAATCGTGGGTGCTCACCTGCCATTTTATGCCTTTACCCCGAATTAACCGCATTCGCCGTTTGCACCTGAGGGTTTATCGCGACATGCTGTAATGCATGAGCAACGAGAACGCCTCCGAAGCGCACGAGAACCAAAAGCCTGCCCAGGGCCCAGATGCGGTCATTGAAACCCCGATGGACAAGCAGCGGGCTCAGCCCAAAACGCACTTCGAGATGATGCTTCAGGCCGGGCTTAACAAACCCGAGCTCTCCGGTTCGGTCATCGGCGCTTTCATGAGTGCAGAGGTGTACTTCCTCTCCCGCGAAGAGGTCACCGGCGAGAACAAGAACGCCCAGCCGATGATGCTCACCAACCCTTCGGGCGAAGCGGTGGTAGCGGTCTTCACCACCCTGGAGCGCATCCCTTCCTCGTACATCGACATGGCACCCTACGGCGTGAAGGTCCAGGGCGCCACCGTGGTGCGCGCATTGGAGAACACCGGCTTCGTGGTGAACCCAGGCGACGAGCTCAGCTTCGAAGTCCCTGCTGATGGGGTGGCGATTTTGCGCGAACAGCTGCTCAACCAGAAGCGTCCGGAATAGCATTTCGTAACTTTTGCCACGATTTCCCGTGCCGTTTGCCGGTGCGCAAGATTCGTGGGATATGCTTTTGATGCCCGGGCCGTCAATAGGCCGCTCGGAGCACTGCGGGCGTAGCTCAATGGTAGAGCGCTAGCTTCCCAAGCTCGATACGCGGGTTCGATTCCCGTCGCCCGCTCAAGCGAACGCCGGGGCACCAATGGTGCTCCGGCGTTTCTGTCCCTGCAGCCAGCGAAGGAGCACGATGACCGGAGTCCTCGAAGGCTTCTCCATCATCTGGGTCGTCATTCTCGTCGGCTATCTGGTGGGCCGCACCGGGGTCCTCGGCGACCAGGGCCGCCACGTTCTCAGCCGGGTCACCTTCTTCGTGGCCAGCCCGGCCCTTCTGTTCACCACCCTGGCCGAGTCCGATCCGGTCTCCGTGCTCGGGCCGCTGCTCTGGGTGGCTGCGCTGTCCGCGGCCTTGACCGCGGCGATCTACTACCTGGCGACGGTGCGGACGCTGAAGCGGCCGGCATCGGAGAGCATCATCGCCGCGATGTCCGCCTCCACGGTGAACTCCGCGAACCTGGGGCTGCCCATCGCGTTGTACGTGCTCGGCGACATGTCCTATGCGGCCCCGATCATACTCTTCCAGCTGGCCCTCTACCAGCCGGTCAATCTGGCGATGCTGGATGCCAACACCTCTCGGCACCGCACCACCCGAATCGCCTTGCTGCTGGCTACCGCGAAGAACCCGATGATCATCGGTTCGCTGCTCGGTCTGGTCGTGGCGCTGACCGGCGTCGAGCTGCCTTCGATGGTGCTGGAACCCATCGATCTGATTGCCGGCGCCTCGATTCCCGCCATGCTCATGGCTTTCGGCATTTCGCTGGTGGGCTCTAAGCCGCTGGAAAAGAAATGCGGCCGCCGCGCCGACGTGCTGATCGCCGCGGCAGCCAAGCTGCTCCTGCACCCGTTCCTGGCCTGGGTGCTGGCCTACTGGGTGTTCGGATTGCGTGGAGAGCTGCTGGTGGCCTCGGTCATCATGGCCGGCCTGCCGACCGCGCAGAACATTTTCGTGACGGCCATGCGCTACGACCACGGGGTGGTCGTTGCGAAAGACACGGTGCTGGTCACCACCATCTGCGCGATCCCCCTGATGATGCTGTTGGCGATCATCCTCGGAATCTGAGGTAACTTCGCACCGCAGGAATAATCGATCATCACTAGAGTGTTGTATGGACTACTGGTTTTATCCGCTCCCCTAGTGAGGTCATCATGAAGCGCACTGCACCCCTGCTGGCTGCCGCCACAATCGTCGCCCTGTCATTGAGCGCCTGCGGGTCCTCCGGCTCGCCGGCCTCCCCCAGCGCATCGGGTGGCGCCTCTGCTGAAACCGGCGACACTTTGAAGAAGGTCAAGGATTCCGGAGTGCTGACCGTGGGCACCGAAGGCACCTACCGTCCCTTCTCATACCATGAGGGCAGCGAGCTGACCGGCTACGACGTCGAGGTGATCGAAGCCGTCGGCGAGAAGATGGGCGTCGAAGTCAAGTTCCAAGAGACCCAGTGGGACGCGATCTTCGCCGGCCTGGATGCCGGCCGTTTCGACGTCATCGCCAACCAGGTCTCGATCAACCCGGAACGCGAAGAGAAGTACCTGTTCACCCAGCCCTACACCGTTTCCACCGGCGTGGTGGTGACCAAGAGCGACAATACCGACATTACGTCCTTCGACACGCTCAAGGGCAAGACCACCGCGCAGTCGCTGACCAGCAACTTCTACGAGACCGCCAAGGATGCCGGTGCGAATGTCGAACCGGTTGAAGGCTGGGCCCAGTCGATCACCCTGCTCAAGCAGGGCCGTGTCGATGCCACCGTTAACGACAAACTGACCTTCCTGGACGCGCAGAAGGCCAACCCGGATGACAGCATCAAGATCGCCGCTGAATCCGATCAGAAGAGCGAATCCGCTGTCGCCCTGCGCAAGGATTCCACCGAACTGGCCAAGGCCATCGACACTGCCCTGGACGAGCTGCGCGCCGACGGGGAACTGACGAAGATCTCCGAGAAGTACTTCGGCGAAGACGTCAGCAAGTAGCAAGCACTATCAGTAGACTGGCTCCACACGTGAGAACGCGTGGAGCCAGTCTCATTTGCGCAAAAGGTAGCCCATGGATCCGAAATGGCAATTATTCCTCGACTCGCTCGGGCCGTTGGCCCTCGGTGCGATCACCGCAACCATTCCGCTGGCCCTGATCAGCATGGCCCTGGGCCTGGTCATCGCCTTGCTGATGGCGCTGATGCGGATCAGCAAGAACCCGGTGGTCTCCTCGATCGCCCGGATCTACATCTCCATCATCCGCGGCACACCGCTGCTGGTGCAGCTGTTCGTCATCTTCTACGGCATGCCCTCGGTGGGCCTGGTCATCGACCCGTGGCCCAGCGCCATCATCGCCTTCAGCCTGAATATCGGCGGCTACGCCGCTGAGATCATCCGTGCGGCAATCCTCTCGGTCCCCCGGGGCCAATGGGAAGCCGGCTATACCCTTGGCATGTCGCGCACGCGCACCCTTTACCGGCTGATCCTGCCGCAGGCAACCCGGGTGGCCGTGCCACCGCTGTCGAACTCGTTCATCTCGCTGGTCAAGGACACCTCGCTGGCCTCCACCATCCTGGTCACCGAAATGTTCCGCAAGGCCCAGGAGATCACGGCTTCCACCTATGAGTTCCTGCTGCTCTATTGCGAAGCAGCGGCCATCTACTGGGTGATCTGCCTGGTGCTTTCGGCCCTGCAAAACTCTGTTGAAGGAAGGCTTGAAAAGTATGTCGCCAAGTAATTCCCCCCTGCTGGCGGTCACCGGCCTGCACAAGGCGTTCGGGGCGAACCAGGTGCTCAAGGGCATCGACTTCACCGTGCATTCCGGCGAGGTGCTGGCCCTGATCGGCCCGTCAGGCTCCGGTAAGACCACCGCCCTGCGTTGCCTGAACGGCCTGGAAATCGCAGATGCCGGTTCCGTCGGATTCGCCGGCGGCCCGGAAGTGTCCTTCAGCGCCGGGATGAAGCCCAAGTCCGCGCAGATCCTGCGCAATCGCTCTGCGATGGTGTTCCAGGGGCACCACCTGTTCCCGCATCTGACGGTCCTGCAGAACGTGAGCATCGGTCCGATCGAGGTGCAGAAGCGTCCCAGGGACCAGGTGCTGGCCGAGGCGAAGAAGCTGCTGGCCCGCGTGGGCCTGGAAGCCAAGGCCGATGACTACCCGAATTCACTGTCCGGCGGACAGCAGCAGCGCGTAGGAATCGTGCGCGCGCTGATGCAGCAGCCTGATTTGCTGCTCTTCGACGAGCCCACCAGCGCGCTGGATCCGGAGCTGGTCGGCGAAGTGCTCACTGTCATCAAGGAATTGGCCCAGGAAGGCTGGTCCATGGTGCTGGTGACCCACGAGCTGGCGTTCGCCCGGGATGTGGCCGACACCGTGGTGTTCATGGATGGCGGGGTGGTCGTGGAGACCGGCCCAGCCGCACAGGTGCTCGGCACGCCGAGGAACCCGCGGACTCAAAGTTTCGTCCAGCGTCTTTTGCACCCGTTCTAAAAGCAATAGAGTGAAACCATGACACAGGAATCGAATACCCTGCTGACCAGCCTCGTTGAAGGATATGCCTTCGAATCCGCATGCCTGGAGCTCGGGGCCGCACTGATCGACGGCAAGCCGGAGCCGACTGCGCAGGTCCGCCTGCCATTGAAGATGCTCAACCGCCACGGCCTGATCGCCGGCGCCACGGGCACCGGCAAGACCGTCACCCTGCAGACCATGGCAGAACAGCTCTCAGTGGCCGGCGTTCCGGTATTCCTCGCCGACGTCAAGGGCGATCTGACCGGTCTCGCGCAGCCTGCCGAACCGTCGGACAAGCTCACTGCCCGGCTGGCCGAATTGGGCCACGAATTCACCGCCCGCACCAACCCGGTCGAATTCCTCAGCCTCGGCGGCAAGGGCGAGGGCGTTCCGGTACGCGCCAGCGTAGACGCTTTCGGACCGATCCTGCTGGCCCGCGTCCTGGAACTGAACGAGACCCAGGAAGAATGCCTGCAGCTGATCTTCCACTACGCCGACTCCAACAAGCTTCCGCTCGATGACCTCAGCGACCTGAAGGCGGTCATCAGCTTCCTGCTCAGCGACGACGGCGCCCAGGCGCTGGCGGGCCTCGGCGGGGTTTCCTCGTCCACCGCGTCGGTGATCCAGCGCGGCATCACCATCATGCAGACCCAGGGCCTGGACCAGTTCTTCGGCCAGCCCGAGTTCGATACCGCCGACTTCCTGCAGGTGCGCGACGGCGCTGGGGTCATCAGCATCCTGGAACTGCCCTCGGTCAGCTCCCAGCCCATGCTTTTCTCCACCTTCCTCATGTGGCTGCTGGCCGACCTGTTCGAAGACCTGCCAGAAGCCGGCGACCTGGACAAACCCAAGCTGGTGTTCTTCCTCGACGAAGCCCATCTGCTCTTCAAGGATGCGACCAAGGCGTTCACCGACGCGATCATCAGCACCGTGCGGCTGATCCGATCCAAGGGCGTCGGCTTGTTCTTCATCACCCAGTCCCCGACCGACCTGCCCGATGAGGTGCTCGGCCAGCTGGGCAACCGCATCCAGCATGCGGTGCGCGTGTTCACGGCCAAGGACCAGAGCGCGCTGAAGCAGATCATCAAGACCTTCCCCTCCGGCGAGCTGGACCTGCAGGAGGCGCTGACCCAGGCTGGTGTCGGCGAAGCGGTGGTCACCGTGCTGGGCGAGAAGGGTGCGCCGACCCCGGTCGCCTGGACCAAGATGTCCTCGCCGGGATCCACCATAGGGCCAGCCTCCCCGGAGCGGATGGCGCAGGTCCGCGGCAGCTCGACGCTGGCTGCGGAGTATTCCGCCGCGGTGGATCGCGATTCCGCCCGTGAAATGCTCGAAGCACGGGCCGCGCAGCCGGTGCAAGCTGTTCCCGAGGCGGCGCCGGAACCGCGCAGGGAAAGCGCCCCACGCCAGAGCCGGCCACGGCAGGAGGAGAACCCGATGATGGACATGGCCATGGATGCCGCGAAGGTGATTGGCCGGGAGCTGATCCGCGGCTTCTTCGGCAACCGCAAGCGCCGCCGCCGGTAGTATTACCCGCCATTCCAGCACGCCGTTTACTCACTGCGCCCGGAAACCAGATAGCCTAGCTACTGATGAACACTCGTAATTCCATGCCGATCTCCGCTGCCCGCCTGGCCCTTCGCTGGGCCTTGGCCGCAGTGGCAGTCATCGTTCTGGTCATTGCCGGATCGATCGCCGCCAACCGCACGCTCTTCTCCCCGCAGCATCAGGTGAAGGCGCTGCAGCAGCATTTGGCCAAAGGCGAAGGCGCCGAGGCCTTGGGCCTGATGCAGGCCCAGGTCCCGGAGGGCGACGCGGTGGCCCTGGACGGGGATGTGCTCAAGCGCACCCAGGCCGGGATTACGGAATTCACCACGGACAAGGCCCAGCCGGTCGACGGCGATGAGCAGCTGCGCACCGTCACCGCGCATTACAAGGCCCACGGCGTGGATAAGGATTCCACCTACACGCTGCGCCACGCCGGCAAATCCTGGCTGCTGTTCGACAAGTGGGCCTTCGAGCCGAGCACGCTGCCCAGCGTGAGGATCAAGGCCAACACCGTCAACGAGGTCACGGTCAACGAGCAGAAGATCCCGCTGTCCGCCGGCGTGAGCACCCTGCCGGTGTTCTACCCTGCGATCCTCGACGCGAGCTTCAGCACCAAGAATTTCGCGGCCGACACCCGCGGCATAGTGGTCACAAGGCCTGCCGCGGAACCGGTGGAGATCGCGTTGAAGACGGAGCCGACCAAGGAATTCATCGCAGCCATCAACACCAAGGTGAAGAAGTACCTCAACGACTGCGCCGAGGAGCAGGTTCTGATGCCCTCGGGCTGCCCGTTCGCCTACAACACCTCCGCGCGCGTGGACCCGGCAACCATCGACTGGTCCATTTCGAAGTACCCGACCATTGAAGTGAACTACTACAACGGCGCCTGGGTACTCTCCCCGCTGAAGACCACCGCCACCTTGACGTTGACCGAGCAGGATCTGCGCACCGGTGCCAAGGCCAAGAAGACCGTCAAGGAGGACTACTCCTTCACTGCCCAGCTGACAACCAGCACCACCGAAGTGTCGGTGGTCCCGGTGGCCGGCGGCGAACAGGTGGCCCGCTAGCGCCCGAGCAGTTCGCGGAACTGGCTGCGCAGCGGCACCGCGTTGGTCTTGAACTTCTGCCAGACCAGCAGCGCCGCCAGGCTGGCGGCCAGCGACAGCCCGGACCCGATGGTCACGGCGATCTGGATCCCGAACAGTTCGGCGAACCAGCCGATCAGCGGCGAGCCAATGGGCGTTCCACCCATCACCACCATCAGGTACAGTGCCAGCACGCGCGCCCGGTACTGCGGCGGCACCGAGGTCTGCACCATGGTGTTGCAGCTGTTCAGGAAGGTCAGCGACCCCAGTCCCACCGGGATCAGCACCAGGGCGAACGCGATGTAGTTGGGCATCCATGCGCTGGCGACCCCGGCGATGCCGAAGCACACGCCGCCGCCGATCAAGTAGCGCCAACGCGGAGCCGAACGCCGTGCCGCCAGCAGCGCGCCGCCGAAGGTGCCCACTGCCATGATGGAGCCCAGGATCCCGTACTCCCCGGCTCCCACCCCATAAACCTCGGTGGCCATCAGCGCGTTGGTCATCTGGAAGTTCAGCCCGAAGGTGCCGATTACCCCGGCCAGGAAGAAGATCAGCAGCAGGTCCTTGCGATTCTTCACATAGGCGATGCCTTCGCGCACCTGCCCCTTGGCCCGCTCTACCGGCTTGGAGGGGTTCAGCGCGTCCTTGCGCATGAACACCAGCGAGGAGATCACCGCAAGGAAGGAAGCGCCATTGAGCAGGAAGGCCGGACCGGTACCGACCAGGGCGATGACCGCGCCGGCCACGCCTGGACCGGCCAGCCGGGCCAGGTTGAAGTTCGCGCTGTTCAACGCCACCGCGTTGGCCAGATGGGAGCCGGGGACCACTTCGGAGACGAATGCCTGGCGTGCCGGCGCATCGAAGGAGGACCCGATGCCCAGCAGGGTGGCCAGCACGTAGACGTGCCAGAGCTGCGCGGTGCCGGTGACTACCAGCAGGCCGAGGATCAGGGCGCAGGATCCCATGAAGCTTTGGGTGAAGATCAGCAGCCGGCGCTTGTTGAAGCGGTCGGCGATCAGTCCGGCATAGGGGCCCAGCAGCAGCACCGGCAGGAATTGCAGGCCTGTGGTGATGCCGGTGGCCACCGCATCGTGGTCCGTGAGCTCGGTGAGCACCAGCCAGTCCTGGGCCACGCGCTGCATCCAGGTTCCGATATTGGAGACCAGCGCGCCGATCACCCACAACCGGTAATTTGGTATTTCCAGTGCACGGAACATTTTCGACGCCATACATATCGCCGGATCCCTCCGGCTCCTCCCGCCCTCCAGTCTAGCGACTTGGGCCGGAATATGCTGAGGTTTCCTCAGATTATCGCTGTGATGCCACCTTTCGCCGGGCATGCAAAAAGGCGCACCCTCGGGTGCGCCTTTTTCTAGTTCACGCCACGCAAATCCAGCAGCAGCTCGTTCTCGCCGTCCGCGTCCAGCACCACCGGGATCCCCCAGTCCTGCTGGTACAGGTGGCAGGCCGCGTGATCGGGGATCTCGCCGCCCGGCTCGCCGTCGCAGGCCGCCGCACGGGCGGTAATGTGCAGCACGCCGTCGGCCACCTCTGGGTTCAGCTCCAGGGTGCGGGTCAGGCCCACCGAGGTGCCGGCCCCATCGAGGAGCAGCTCCTCTGGGCTGGCCGAAATCTTCAGCTGGGTCGGATCGCCCCAGCGGTCATCGAGCTTCTGGCCCTTCGGCGCGGCGAAGCGCACGAGGATCTCGTGCTTTCCGGCCTGCACACGGGTCTTGGGGCGCTGGGTCTGGCTGGCGCCTTCGTCCACCACCAGGGCCTCGGCAGGAATCGGGATGCGCACCAGCTGGTGGGTGTTGGTCTCCACGACCAGCAGCACCGGGTCGCCGTCCACGGTGGCGTCCACCAGCACGTCGGCCGGCTCCTTCAGCCCCTTGGCCAGGGTGGAAACGGTCTTGGTGGCCGGGTCGAAGCGGCGCACCGCCCCGTTGTACGAGTCGGCGATCGCGATCGAGTGGTCAGGCAGCACCGCAACGCCCAGCGGGTGTTGCAGGCGCGCCGCCTCGGCGTCGCCGTCGCGGAAGCCGAAGTCGAACAGCCCGGTGCCCACCGCGGTGTGCACCGACTGGGCCTGGCCGTCCTCGACCTCGATCCAGCGCAGGGCGCTGGTTTCCGAGTCGGCGATCCACACGTTCTCGCCATCCAGGGCCAGGCCCGAGGACTGGGCGAACCAAGCCTGGTCCGGTGCCCCGTCGGCCAGCCCTTCCAGGCCGGTGCCGGCGAAGACCGACACAGCGGACGTGCGCGGGTCGAAGGCGAAGATCTGGTGGGTGCCGGCCATTGCGATGATGATCTTGCCCGAAGGGTGGTAGAGCACATCCCATGGGGAGGACAGCGAAATGTTCAGCGCGTCGGTGCCCAGCTCGGTGGGCTGGACTTCCTGGCGGGCGTTCTCCGAGTCCAGCAGGCGCTGCACGCCGTTGCCGGCCAGGGTGCCCACCTGCCCGGTGGCGAGGTTGACCGAACGCAGGCGGTGGTTGACGGTGTCGGCGACCACAACGTCATAGCCGAGTTCCGCGGCCAGCTCGGCCGGCAGCGCGGCCAGCCCCTGCAACTCATTGAACTGGGCGGTCTGCGCATCGCCATCGGCGTAGCCCTTCACCCCGGAGCCGATGGTGCGCACGACGGTCAGGTCGCCCGCCAGCTCGACGAGCCGGTGGTGGCCCGAGTCGCCCACCAGGAAGTTGCCATTGGCCAGGGCGATGGCCTTGCCCGGGAAGCGCAGGTCGCCTTCGCGGGCCTCGGGAGCCACGTACGGCCCGTTGCCGCGGTGCAGCGTGCCCTTGGCTTCGTGCTCAGCCACCAGTTCCTCGATCAGCGAGCCCAGGCCCTGGGCGTGGCCCTCGCCGGAAAGGTGGGCAACGATGTAGCCCTCGGGATCCAGCACCACCAGGGTTGGCCAAGCACGCGCCCCATAGGCCTGCCAGGTGACCAGCTCCGGGTCATCGAGCACCGGGTGGTGGATCTCATAGCGTTCCACGGCTGCGGCCAGCGCGTCCGGATCGGCTTCGTGCTCGAACTTCGGCGAATGCACGCCGACGGTGACCAGCACATCCGAGTATTTCGCCTCCAGCGGGCGCAGCTCGTCGAGCACGTGCAGGCAGTTGATGCAGCAAAAGGTCCAGAAGTCCAGGATCACGATCTTGCCGCGCAAGGCATCCAGATCCAGCTGCTTGCCGCCGGTATTCAGCCAGTTCCGGCCCAGCAGCTCGCTGGCGCGCACCTTGTAATTGGCGCGGACGGATTCGGAAGTGCTCATGGTGGTCCTTTCGCTGTCACCGCGGCTGCGGCAATTCGAACCTCAATTATCTGCCACCGCCGCCCGAACGGGCGAACGGTGTTAAGCAACATTGAGAAAAGTGTGAAGTTCTTGCTGGTGCAACCACCGGCCCGGGCCGGGTATTCCCGCTAGGGCAGCTGCGCGAGCACTGTGTCCATGATGCTGGTGGCCACCTTGTTGAAAGTGGCATCCTGCAGCGAGGTCGCGGACATGAAGGAAACCATCACCGCGTACTGATCGGTGCTCTTGATCAGCACCAGCGAATCCTGCGCATACTGCCCGTCGCGGCTGTAGTACAGGGCCGAATCGGCTTCCGGCACGCCGGGATCCGAGAACTTCAGGGTCTCGCGGTAATCCAGGCCGTTGAGCTTCACGGTTTTGCATTCGTCCAGGATGGTGGCCACGTTCTTGTTGTGCGCCGCCAACTTCGCCGCCTGGTCGCCGAGCTTGGCGACCTCCACCGAACCGGTGATCGACTGGTTCTCGTTGGTGAAGTCGGTGCGCGCCGCCTCGGTGCCCAGCTGCACCGGCGACCAGTTCAAATCCTCGATCGGGGCCGAGCACTGGGCCGGCAGCACCACGATGTCCTTGAGCGTGTCGGTGGGCGGCGTGGCCAGGGATTCGAGGTCCTTGCCCTGGATCTTCGCGCTGGCGGGGAAGCCGAGCTCGGCGGCCATCACTGCCCCGGCGGTGGTGGCCACCTGCGCGGTGGTCATTTCCGCAGGCTCTTCAGCTTTCTCGGAGGCGCTGGGTGTCGCGGTGCCCTGCACGGCGATCTTGTGGGTCTCGTCCTGCGGCATCTCCTGCTCCGCGGAGCAGGCGGTGGCCGCGAGCAGCGCGCAGGCCAGCAGCGAGGAGGCGAGGATCTTCTTGGTGCTAGGCACGGGGGTCCCTTCGGTCGGCCTGCTTGTAGCGGGCGAACATTTCGTTGTAGGCAGCCAGCTCGGCATCGTTGTCGCGCTCGGCCTGGCGGTCGTAGCGCTTGGTGTCCTTCTTGTCTTGGCGCAGCCAGGAGATGACCACGAAAATCGCCAGCACCAGCGTCGGCACCTCGCCGATCGCCCACATCGCCCCGGCGCCCACCACCTGGTCCTCCAGCGCGGTGCCGCCCCAGGTGCGGCCCATGTTCCCGAAGTAGTCGGGGGCCAGCAGGGTTTCGGTGCTCATCAGCGCGACGCCGAAGAAGGCGTGGAAGGCGACGGTGGCCAGCAGCACCACCAGGCGCATCGGGTACGGGTAGCGCTTGGGAACCGGGTCGGCGTCCACCAGCGACAGGGCGAACAGGTAGCCGGTGAGCAGGAAGTGCAGGTTCATCAGCTCGTGGCCGGCGTGGTAGCGCATGGCCGGTTCGAGCAACGGGGTGAAGTAGAAGACCACAATCGAGCCGGCGAAGTTCACGGCAGCGAAGATCGGGTGGGTGATCACCCTCGAGTAGCGCGAGTGCACCAGGTAGAGGATCCATTCGCGCGGGCCGCGGGTGCCATCGGCGCGCGAAGGCAGCACCTGCAGCAGCAGCGTGACCGGCGTGCCCAGGACCAGGAAGATCGGCACGATCATGGTCAGCGACATGTGATCGACCATATGGGTGGAGAACTGGATCTTGCCGTACACCGCCACCGCGCCGCTGGTCACGTAGAACAGCGCGAACAGGCCGACGATCCAGCTGGCCAGGCGCAGCACGCTGGGCTTGTCCCCGCGGCGGACGAGCTTGATGAACGCCCAAAGGTACACGGCCAGGCCGAACAGGCAGACCGCCACCCAGATCCAGTCCATCCGCCAGGTGGTGAACCAGGCGGCCGCGTCCGGTGCCGGCGGCAGGTCATAGCCGGTGAGCAGGCGTGCCGGGGTCGCTTCGGCCGGCGGGGCATCGGAGGTCGGCGGGGCGGTGCGCGCCAGCACGGTGGCCACCGACATCACTGCGGCCATCAGGACGACCTCGGCGGCCACGACCTGCCAGGCCGCGCGCAGCGCGGTGAACTTGCCTTCCAGCAGCTTCGGGATCACCATCCGCCGGTGCCACAGGCCCAGCATGCCCAGTGCCAGGGTGATCAGCAGCTTCACGATCACCAGGGTTCCATACGGGGTCAGCCACTGGTCCCAGTCGGTGATGCGGATGACCGCGGAAGCCAGCCCGGAGCCGATCATCAGGAATACCGCGAAGGTAGCCAGCGCCGAATAGCGCTTGAGCACCACCCCGGCCAGCACCTGCCCGCGGACCCGGCCTGGCGCTTCGCCTGCCAGCGTCGGGGCGAGCAGGGCCAGCACCATGATGCCGCCGAACCAGAGGACCACGGCCAGCAGGTGCAGGCCGATGGAGTTCACCGCGGCGAAGTGGTCGTCTCCCCCGGCCGCGTGGCCGATGAACGCCAGCGGCAGGATGCCGAGCAGCGAGAAGAGGGCGCTGAGCCCCACCGTGGTCTTGGAGCGCACGGCCAGCGCCAGCGAGCTGGTGATCGCCGCGATCACCACCATCCAGGCCCAGGCCCGTCCGGTGGTGATCGACAGGATGTAGTCCAGGATCGCTGCCGAGTACTGCGGATCCAGGCTCATCGGGATGCCGGCCAGGTCCCAGAAGGTCAGCAGCATGACGGTGGCCGCGGACAGGGTCCACACCACAGCCGCCCCGGCCGCGATATTCATCGTGCGGGTGAACACCGGATGGGCGTCCCCTTCGGTATCGCGGGTGACCTTGGCGGCCCGCGGGATGATCGCCGCTGCGAAGACCAGGGCTGCGATGCTCAGCGACATCGAGGCGTGGTGGATGGCCCGGGAGATGGGCAGCGACCAGCGCACGAACGCCCCGGGATCGGCCAATTCCGCCGGCCGGGCAATCCCGGTGAACAACACCGCCGCCAGGAAGGCCACCGCCGCAGCGATGATTCCGGGCAGGATGAAGCGGGCAATTGAAACTGTACGCTGTGTATCCATAACCTTCTCATCATCTCATTGTTCGCCCGGCCGGTCACCGTGCGGCCGGTCGGGTTGGGCGCATCTCACATTTTGAGCTGCTCCCCCAGGTAGCCGCCTTCAGCCACCCCGGGCAGGATCGCATACAGGCCCGATCCCACCGGCTTCAGCCAGGTGTTCAGCGCATCCGCGGCCGCCAGCCGGTGCTGCACCGGGATGAAGCTGGTTGCCGGGTCGCGCTGGTAGCTGGCGAACAGCAGGCCCGAAGCCTGCCCGGCGAAGTTGTAGCCCCGCCGGTGCATGACTTCATCGGCGCTGCCCGGCCTGGCCAGAGCCACGTGGGCGTTGGCCGCGATTGCCGGAAGCCCCAGCCCATTGGCCGCGGCCAGGTCCACCGGGTCATCGACGCTGCTGCCGGACAGCGGCGAACCGTCGGCCTGCCGCCGGCCCAGCGCGTGGTCGCGTCCTGCGGTGTCCACCTCGTCCCAGCCGTCCAGGTCCATTTCGAACCTGCGCAGCGCCAGCGTGGTCCCGTTCTCGATCCAGCCCGGCTGGCCGAACACCGCTTCCTCGCGCAGCTCCCCCTCGGGGTTGCTGATCCCGTCCAGCTGGCCGAACAGGTTGCGGAACCCGTGCACGCCGGGGCTGGCGAACCCGGTTTGGGCGAAGCGGCGGGAGGCCAGGCCGCGCAGGTTCTTGGACACCGCCCGCACTGCATGCTGCAGCACCGTGGGATCCTGCGCGCAGAACTGGATCAGCAAATCGCACTGCCCGTACTGCTGTTCGAGCCGGTCGCCGGCGAAATGCGGCAACGTGCCGACCTGCCCGTGTCCGGCCACGTCGAGCAGGCTCTGGCTCAGCCCCACGGTGAGCGTCAGTTCGCATCCGGGCTGCGCCATTTCCGGTTCGGTGTCGGCCAGCACTCCGCGGCCGCTGGCCAGCCTGGCCGCATCATCGGTGATCATCTGCAGCATCGCGCGCAGCTGGCCCTTCTTCGATCCTTCGCGCCAATGCAGATCCCATCCGGCGAACACCACGTGGGCTTGCTGGCGATCGATGATCCCCGACTGGTACTTGCCGTAGAACGGGCGGTAGCCAGGCACGGCGGCGGCCGCTGGGACGCTGAGCTTGCCGGTCCCGAAACCGGCGAGCATTCCGCCCAGCGCGGCGGCCGCTGTGGTGCCCAGCAGTGTCCGGCGATCCACGCTAATGCCCGGCATGCTCGTCGTAGCTTTCCTTGGCTCCGTCGAAGTTGCGGATCGGAAAATCGACCTCGGTGCTCGACCCGTCGGCGAACTCCAGCGTCAGCCTCTCCGTCTGGGCGACCACCAGCGGCTGTTGCAGGTCCATGAACATCAGGTGGTTTCCGCCCGGTGCCAGCACCGCGTCCTTCCCGGGTTCGATCACCAGGTCCCCTTCGAGCTGCGCCATCGTCATCCCGGTGCCGGTGCCGCGCATTTCGTGGATCTGGATCTCGTCGCCCTGAGGCTTGCTGATCTGGTGCAGCGCAATCGGGGTGGCCGACGTGTTGTGCAGGATGCCGAACGCCGCGCTCATGCCGGATTCGGCGGCCTTGGCCCAGGTCTCGCTGGTGGACAGGGCGTCGGCTTGCCGCGCTGTTTCCTGCTCGCTGCCCAGTGCGGGCGAGCCTGCGCCCTGTTTCCTGCTCGCTGCCCGGTGCGGGCGAGCCTGCGCCCTGTGCGCAGCCGGTCAGCAGCAAGCCAAAGGCAGCGGTGGCCTCTGGCGCACCGGAAGAGCGGGAGTTACTTGGACTGGCGCATGAACTTGGCAAGCACGCCCAGCGCACCGCCGAGGATGACCACGCCGATGATCACCCAGATCACCGGGCTCATCGAGCTGCCCAGTTCCTGGACCGGGTTCTGGCCTGGTTCCTCGTCGGCGGACCCGGCAGTTTCGCTTGGAGCGGCTGGCTCGCTGGAGCTGACCAGGGTCGGCTCGGCCTGCGGCGCGTCGATGCTGAAGCCGATCTTGTTCTCGATCGGGTGCCCGTCAGAGGACACCACGCGGTAGGCCAGCTGGTACTCCCCGTTGGCCAGTTCCTGTGCCGGGGTGATGGTGACCTTGGTGCCCTTGGTCTGCGCTTCGGCGTCGATCTTTTCCCCATCAAGGGTCAGCGAGACCACCGTGGAGTCCACGTCGGATAAGCTCTGGAGCACACCGGAGAATTCCAGGGTGATGTCTTCCGGGGCCTGCTTGACGGTTGCCCCGTCCTTCGGGGTGGAGCCGATCAGCTGGTCGTGGGCGTTCGCGGCACTAATCGAGCCGGCAAAGGCCAGCAGGGAGAACGCCAATACGGCGATCACGCGCGAGATCTTCTTGGTTGCTACGGTCATGGTTTTCCTTCCAAGCCCCTGTCGGGGCGCTTCGATTCTTTTCTCAGGCGGCAAGAATGAAGCAGGGAGGACCGCGGCGCTCCGGCAGCCTTCCCAGTTGCGCCAGCTTGAGTTGGAAGCGCAAGGGGAAGTAGGCGCGGAGCGGCCGGGCAGCGGGAGCCTGCACGCGAATGCGCGCGAGGATCCGCCGGGCCGTTGACAGTGTGAGGCAGCTGCCCAAGACCTTGAGCAGGCGTTCACCGCCGTTGAGCACCACAACGCTGGCGATCGCGGCCAGCACGTGGGCGTAGAGCATCGATTCGGTATGCACGTTGGCGTACTGCGCGGTGATGTTCTGCGCCAGCTCCAGATTTCGTCCCGCATGATGGACGTGCTCCATGCCGGAAACATCGCCGCTCGGGTGGCTCATCACCGACAGGCTCAAGTGGTAGAGCCCTTGGCTGAGCAGCACGACCAGGCTGGTTGCCCACAGGGAGAATTTACGGCCAACCAGCACAACACTGATCGCCGCGGAAACGCAGGTAATCAGCACCATGGCCACGACCGACAGCGCAGTGGGCGCGCTGTGGGCGTGGGCGGCAAAAGCTGTCCAGGTGCACACGCTTGCCGCTAACCAGCCGCGCAGTACGCGGGCAGCGGGTTTCTGTGACACGGTGGGCAGCCATTCTTAGTGGAAATCTTCAATCATGGCTGATTCTACGCGAAGTAGAAGTATGCCTCAAACGGTGCCCAAATGGCATCAGATAAAGCGAAAGGCCCGTCCCCGACTCCTGGATTTCTCCGGAGCGGGTCGGGCCTTGCGCAAAGCTCTACAGGAAGCTTACTTCTTGGCTACAGCAGCCTTCAGCTTCGAACCAGCGGTCAGCTTGACCGAGTGGCCAGCAGGAATCTGGATTGCTTCACCGGTCTGCGGGTTGCGGCCGGTACGAGCTGCACGATCGGTGCGCTCTACAGCCAACCAACCTGGGATCGACACCTTCTCACCCTTGGAAATCTGGTCGACGAAAACCTCGAAGACTGCATCCAGAACACCGTTGACGGCAACCTGGGAGTTTTCGGTCTTCGCTGCAACAGCAGCAACAAGTTCGCTACGGTTCATAGCCAATGTATGGTCCTCCTGGACTAGTGATCCAAGACCCTCTTCCGGGCCCGGGCGCCGCGCGGTCGCACGGACTTATCAGTGAGAACATATCAAACGTTTTGCCCCGAAACACCGGAAAACAGGCGGAAAACCGGGATTTTTTCAACTAATTGCAGATTTCTTGGCTCAACGGCACCATTTTCGAGCTGAATGAAAGCCATTGCAACGCTGCTTAACGCGGCAAGGCCCGCCAAACCGAGGACGGATGGCGGGCCTTGCGCAAAGCTCTACATGAAGCTTACTTCTTGGCTACAGCAGCCTTCAGCTTCGAACCAGCGGTCAGCTTGACCGAGTGGCCAGCAGGAATCTGGATTGCTTCACCGGTCTGCGGGTTGCGGCCGGTACGAGCTGCACGATCGGTGCGCTCTACAGCCAACCAACCTGGGATCGACACCTTCTCACCCTTGGAAATCTGGTCGACGAAAACCTCGAAGACTGCATCCAGAACACCGTTGACTGCAATCTGGGAGTTTTCGGTCTTCGCTGCAACAGCAGCAACAAGTTCGCTACGGTTCATAGCCAATGTATGGTCCTCCTGGACTAGTGATCCAAGACCCTCTTCCGGGCCCGGACGCCGCGCGGTCGCACGGACTTATCAAGAGTTGAACTTACCAGCTGGCGGCGACAAAAAGTGCATCATCATGCGGATTCTGCTGAATTCTTAGCCAAATCGAAGGTGTGAAAGTTCACCCGGGACCTACAGCGCGAATGGATCGAGTCCCTCATTTGCCTTCACGAACAGCTCCCAGGCTTTGCCTTGCAGCTCTTTGCCGCGGGTCGCTTTCGCCGGGCTGGCCAGTACCGTTGGGCCCTTCGTCAGGAATTTCGGCCCCAGGTAGCAGCCTCGTGGCGCGGCATCCAATTCAGGTGCCAAGGCCGCTTCGACCAAGGCCACCGCTCCTTCGTGTTTGCCCTGCGCGAAACCAGCCTGCAATTGGCCGATCAGCCGCTTGGCATAGTCCGGCTCATTGATGCTGAGCACCTGCGGGGACAGCCCGGAGAGCGCATATCCCGGATGGATCGCCAGCGCACGAGCCGGCAGTTCCAGCTGGCGCAGCCGGTGGTCCAGGGCCAGGGTGAACGCCTGCACTGCCGCCTTGGACTGCACATAGGCGCGGTAGGGATGGTAATCGCGGGCCAACGCCAGATTCTTCGGATCGGTGGCCAGCATTCGGGTGGACATCGACCCCAGGCCGATGAACCGCATCGGCTGGCTGAAGCGGTCGGCGAGTTCGCCGGCCAATCGTGCGTGCCCGATGAAGTTGGTGCTCATGGTCAGCTCGTAACCGAGCAGGCCCGCTTGGCGTTCCCGCGGCGCCCGGATGATCCCGGCGTTGGCGATCAGCGCGTCCAGTGGCCGATTGCGCAGCTCGGCCGCCAGTCCCATGGCAGATTCAATGCGTGAGGAGTCGTACTGCATGAATTCGACACGGGCCTCCGGAACGCGCCGCCGGATCTGCTCCATCGCATGTTCTGCGCGGCTTTGGTTGCGGCAGGCAAGAATGACCTGTGCGCCGGCCTGCGCCAGGCCGAGGCTGGCGAAGAAACCGAGGCCGCTATTCGCGCCGGTCACTACGACGGTCTTGCCATGGCCCAGTGGCGCCCACCGCTTCCGGTTCGCGTAGATGTCGGCTGCGGGTTGCGGATAGGTGGTCGCTGGCTTCATGGTTACACGCTACTACAGGGCCGGCGGTCGAATGCCGGTGGGACATGGCAGTTGAGCCAAACCCCGCAGCTACCTCGCAGCAGCATGTGGTGCCCATGATCTTCGGCGATCCGCCCGGACCCGCGAGGATTGATTTTATTCGCCCAGCTCCTGCGTGGATTGCTCCGGAAAGCCTGCACGCGCATTGCCGGGTTCCGGCCCGCGGTGGGATCATTGGAAGATGGAGCATAACGATGCCGCGCTGAATGCGGCCCGGTACAAGATGAAGCAGGACAGCGAGCCGCTGCCCGTGGATGAGTATGCGCAGGCCACCGGGATGGCTCCCGTTGAGAAGCAGAAGACTCCCCTGCAGCTGCATGCCGAAGACGAGGCCTGGGAGGTGGCCAACTCGGTGCTCGATGAGGCCTTCGCCCGCGGCGACTTCGACAATCTGGCTCTTGCCGGACAGAAGATCGACCACATCACCAGCAATGACGATCCCGACTGGTGGCTGAAGTCGATGATGCGCCGTGAGCAGCTCACCGGTCTGGGGCCACCTGCGCTGACCTTGCGGGTTGAGGATGAGCAGATGGAGCAAACCCTGGACCGCTTGCCCACCGAGCGTGCGGTGCGGGAGCATATCGAGGATTTCAACGCCCGCATCATTGAGGCCCGGCGCCAGCTGCTGGGCGGACCTCCGGTGATCACCGCGTTGCGCGATTCCACTGCCGAGGTGCTTGGCTGGCAACAGCGCCGCGCGGAGAAACCTGCACAGCAGGAAGAGCAAGCGCCCCCGAAACGCCGGTGGTGGCGGCGTTAAATGGCGAAGCCGCCCTCCCGAAACGGGAAGGCGGCTTGCTAAGTCAAAAGACTTGCAGGTCTTACCAGGAAGACTTGGTGATGCCCGGAAGCTCACCACGGTGTGCCATGTCGCGGAAGCGAACACGGGAGATGCCGAACTTCTGGAAGGTACCGCGTGGGCGACCGTCGATGGCGTCGCGGTTGCGGACGCGCACTGGGGAAGCGTTGCGTGGAAGCTTCTGCAGTCCTACGCGTGCAGCTTCGCGAGCTTCGTCGGTTGCGTTTGGATCAACCAGGGTCTTCTTCAGTTCGAGGCGCTTTGCAGCGTAACGCTCGACAATGACCTTGCGCTGTTCGTTCTTTGCGATCTTGGACTTCTTGGCCATGTCTTAGCGCTCCTCTCGGAATTCTACGTGCTTGCGGACTACCGGGTCGTACTTCTTCATGACCATGCGGTCAGGGTTGTTACGGCGGTTCTTACGGGTTACGTAAGTGAAACCGGTTCCAGCGGTGGACTTCAGCTTGATGATCGGACGTACGTCCTTATCCTTCTTTGCCATGTTTAGAGCTTCACACCCTTCGCAATCAGGTCAGCAATAACAGCGTCGATACCGCGAGCATCGATTACCTTGATGCCCTTGACCGACAGGGTCAGGGTCACCTTACGGCGCAGCGAAGGCACGTAGTAGGTCTTCTTCTGGATGTTCGGATCGAAACGGCGCTTGTTGCGACGGTGCGAGTGGGAGATGCTATGTCCGAAGGCCGGAGTAGTACCGGTTACCTGGCAAACAGCTGCCATGATCACTCCTCAGTTAGTTAGTAGTAAAATTCGGCGGTACTCGCGCACAGTGCCCATACCTAAATATCGACACGGCTTGATGCGTTATGAGTCCCGCCAACCAGTGAAACACCGTTAATACTGCACACTAGGAAGGTAACCAGGCTGGGTGAGAACCAACCGAAGAGCCTTAAAGTATGTAAGTCGGTGAACTTCGCAACCGGTCGAGCAATTTCCCCGTACTCAGTTGGCCACGATATTCGGTATTACGGGCAACGCGCAGTCGTTCTGCCGTCAGACGGCATAGCAACACACGCGATTAACGCCTGATTAGCTTATCGAGAATTTCTCAGTGTTCCAAATCGGAATTCTCTGAGTTCAGGATCCAATGATCAGCATCGAGAGCTGTCGTGATCTTGCGCGTGATCCGCGTGAGATCCTTAACATCCTTGTCATCGAGGGTATCGAAGAGCAGCCCGCGCACCGAGGCGACGTGATGAGGCGCCATGCGCTGCACAGCTTCCCACCCTTCTTGCGTTAATGAGGCGATTTTCACACGGGCGTCTTCCCCAGACTGCTCGCGGATCACCCATCCGCGCTTCTCCAGCTTCTTCACCACATGCGACAGCCGTGACAGCGAGGCGCTGGTATGCGAGGCCAGTGTCGTCATCGTCAACTGGTGGTCCTTGGCCTCGGAGAGCATGGCGAGCATGTGATAATCGAAAAGCGTGATGCCTTCCAGTCCCTGCAGATCGGAATCCAGGGCAGCCGGCAGCAAAGTCATGACCGCATGTAGTCCAAGCCAGGCGTCGCGTTCAGGCTGAGAGAGCCAAACTGGCTTATCACTCATGAAGTTTCCAATCGTTTCGAGAACTGCAATTATCGGTTCGGGAATGTATCAAACAGTAGGGTACATACCGTAAAGCTAAGTATTTACTATATGTCAGATGCCCATAAATCAGCTCTGTGCCAATATTTCCATCCGCTAGCCATCCTAATGGGCTCTCGTCTCGGGCTCTTTGCGCCGGCACGCTTCCTGCGTTTAAGCGGAAGAACTGCCACCGGCCGATGCGCATGCCCACGCTCCGTACCAGGCCAGGGTCTCCCGACGGCTTTGCCGGACCGGCACGCAGGGCATGCCAAAGGTCCGCGCTCCAGGAGCGCGGACCCGGGCACGGATTCCGGGGCAGCTAGGAATTTTCCAGCTGCTTCCTCTTGCGGTAGCTGATCACCTGCCCGATGACCACCACGAGCAGGGCGAGGATGAACATCGCCGAGCCAATGACATTCGCCTGGGCTGGAATGCCGCGGGTCGCTGCCACATAGATGAACTTCGGGAAGGTCTGGAAGGTGCCGGAGTTGAAGTTCGTGATGATGAAATCGTCGAAGCTCATCGCGAAGGACAACAGCGCGGCGGCCACGATGCCCGGCAGCAGCAACGGGAAGGTCACCTTCCAGAAAGCTGTGCGCGGCGAGGCATAGAGATCGGCGGCAGCTTCCTCCAATCGCGGGTCCAGCGAGGAAACCCGCGCCCTGACCGTGACGATCACGAAGGACATGCAGAACACGATGTGGGCGATCACGATGGTGGTGTAGCCCAGTTCCCAACCGAGGTTCAGGAACTGCGCCAGCAGCGAAGCGCCGAGCACCACTTCCGGCGTCGCCAGCGGCAGGATGATCAGCACGTCGGTGAGCTTGCGGAAACGGAACTTGTAGCGGACCAGGCCGATGGCGATCAGCGTGCCCAGGGCGGTGGCGACAATGGTGGCCACCGTGCCGACCTGCAGCGAGTGAACCAGCGATTCGCACACTGCCGGAGCGCCGCAGGGGTTCTGCCAATTCGACAGGGTGAAGCCGCGCCATTCCAGGTTGGTGCGGCCTGCGTCGTTGAAGGAGAACACGAAGATGTAGGCGATCGGGACCAGGAGGTAGATGAAGGCCAGCCCGCCGACGGCTGGAATGAACCAGCGTCCGATTTTCTGCTTCATGCTACATCAGCTCCTCGGTGCCGAAGCGGCGGATATAGATCGTGACCAGGATCAGGATCGAGACCATCAGCACGAAGCTCAGGGCCGAGGCGCCGGGGTAATCGATGACCTTGAAGAACCTGGAGTCGATCACCTGGCCGATCATCGTCGTATTGCGGTTATTGCCCAGCAGGGCCGCGTTGACGTAGTCGCCGGCGGCGGGGATGAACGTCAGCAGGGTGCCGGCGAAGACGCCCGGGGCGCTCATTGGCAGGGTCACCTTGAAGAACGAGGTCATCGGGCTGGCATACAGGTCCCCCGAGGCTTCGAGCAGCCGGGTGTCCAGCCTGCCCAGGTTCGCGTAGATCGGCAGCACCATGAAGGGCAGGAAGTTGTAGGTCAGGCCGGCGACCACCGCGAACGGCGTGGCGGTCAGGTGCCCGTCGGCCGGCAGGATCGCGAGGAACTTCAGTGTTTGGGCGATGAACCCCTCGTCGGCCAGGATCTGCTTCCAGGCCTGGGTGCGCAGGATGAAGCTGGAGAAGAACGGGGCGATCAGCAGCACCAGCAAGATGCCCTGCAGCAGCGATTTCTCGCGCAGGCGGACCGCCACCAGGTAGGCCATCGGGAAGCCGATGAGCAGCGCCAGCACGGTGGCGATCAGCGCGAAGCCGAAGGAACGCAGCAGCTCGGGCCAGTAGGCGGCGAGCACCGTGGCGTAGTTGCCGATTTCGAAGCCCGGCACGAACTCGCCGATTTCCGCGCCTTCGGGCTTCACATACAGGCTCATCGCCAGCAGCACGACCACGGGCAGCGCGAAGAACAGGGCCAGCACCAGCATGCCGGGGGCAATCAGGTAGACACCTGTGCGCCCCTTGCGCCGTTCCGCCCGGATTTCCTCGCGGCTGCGCAGGTCGGCGATCCCCTTCCTAGTCATCAGCGTCATGTCTGGTCCACCCCCGCGTCCTCATGCTCGGCGCCGGCCAGGCCGAAGGAATGCTGGGCATCCCAGGACAGGTGCACGGTGTCGCCTTCGGCGGCCGGCTGCTGGCCGCGGTTCTGCGCGAACGTCCCGATGGTGCCGATGCCGTCCACCTCGACCAGGTATTCGGTGGTGGTGCCGGTGAAAGACACGTCGATCACGGTCCCTGACAGTCGGTTCTCCCCCGCATACCCGTCGCGCGAGATCGAGATCTTCTCCGGGCGCACGCCGACGACCACTTCGCCCGAAGCCTGCACCGCGCGGTCGGCGGGCAGCAGGATCGTCTGCCCGTTGACCAGGACGCTGAGCATCCCTGCCTCCTGGCCTGTGACCGTGCCGCGCATCAGGTTGGACTTGCCCAGGAAGTTCGCGACGAACGCGGTCTTGGGCAGTTCGTACAATTCGCGCGGCGGGCCCATCTGCTCGATTCGCCCGCCATTCATCACCGCGACCACATCGGCCATGGTCATGGCCTCTTCTTGGTCGTGGGTGACGTGGATGAAGGTCAGGCCCACCTCGGTCTGGATGTTCTTCAGCTCCAGCTGCATCTGCCGGCGCAGCTTCATATCCAGCGCTCCCAGCGGCTCATCGAGCAGCAGCACCTGCGGGCGGTTGACCAGCGCGCGGGCCAGTGCCACCCGCTGCTGCTGGCCGCCGGAGAGCTGGATCGGCTTGCGGTTTGCAAGATGCCCCAGCTCCACCAGCTCCAGCCCGGCCTTCGCCTTGTCCATTGCCTGCTTGTCCTTCTTGCGCTTGAGCCCGAAGGCCACGTTCTCCAGCACGCTCATGTGCGGGAACAGCGCATAGGACTGGAACACGGTGTTCACCGGACGCTGGTGGCTGGCCAACCCGGTCACGTCTTGCCCGCCGATCGAAATGCTGCCCTCGCTGGGCGCTTCCAGGCCGGCGATCATGCGCAGGGTGGTCGACTTGCCGCAGCCCGACGGACCGAGCAGGGCGAAGAAGGTGCCCGAAGGGACAACCAGGTCGAGCTCCTTGACCGCCACGAAGCTGGAAAAGCGCTTGGTGATCCCCGACAGGTGCAGGTCCGCACCCGTGGCAGTGGTTTCAGTACGCGGTGCCAAAATTGTCATGCCCCTATCACTTCCTGGAACTGGTTCTGGTCAACGGTTGGCGCCGAACGGCGAGGCGCCTGGACTGCGCCTCTGCGCGTGCAGATATGGGCTCGATGTCGCATGGAATTCCCCGCTTCTAGGCGCCGATGGCACTCTGGAATTCAGAGTTCAACGTGGTCTCTTCCTCCGCCTCCAGCGAGCGGAAGACGCGCGCCTTGGCCAGATCGGCATCGGTCGGGAAGATCAGCGGATTGCTGACCAGTTCCGGGTCGATCTTCTCCATTTCCTCCTTGGCGCCGACCACCGGGCAGATGTAGTTCACGTAGGCCGCAACCTCTGCGGCCACGGCCGGGTCGTAGTAGAAGTCCATGAGCTTCTCGGCGTTGGCCTTGCGCGGCGACGCGACTGGAACCATCAGGTTGTCGCTCCACAGGGTGCCGCCGGCTTCGGGGAGCACGAACTCCCACTGGTCGTCGTTCTCGAAGTTCATCTGCACGATGTCCCCTGACCAGACAATGCCGGCGATCGCATCGCCGGAGATGAAGTCCTCCTTGTAGGAGTTGCCCTTGACCTGGCGGATCTGGCCATTGTCAATGTTCTCGCGCAACACGTCGGTCGCGGCGCCGAATTCGCTTTCGCCCCACTGGCCGGCGATGTCCACGCCGTTCTGCATCATCAGCAGGCCGATGGTGTCGCGCATTTCGTCGAGTACGGTGACACGGCCCTTGAGCTTCGGATCCCAGAGGTCCTCGACGGACTTCAGGCCCTTCGGAAACGCCTTCTTGTTCCAGGCGATGCCGGCATATCCGGACTGCCAGGTCAGCGAGTGCTTGCGCCCCGGGTCGAAGTCGACTTCCTTCAGGCTCGGCAGCAGGTTGGCGGAGTTGGGGATGTTCGCCAGGTCCAGTTCCTGGACGTAGCCCTGGCGGATGATGCGCCCGGCCATCCAGTCGGTCAGCGTGATGATGTCTTGGCCGATGTCCTGGCCGGACTTAAGCTGGCCCTGCACCTTGCCGTAGTAGGTGTCGTTGCCGTCGATGTCCTCGCGGTAGTTCACCGCGATGCCGGTCTTCTTGGTGAAAGCATCGAGGGTCGGATAGGTCTTCTTCTCATCGTCGTAATCCAGGTACAGGGTCCAGTTGGCCCAGTTGACCGTCGGATCGGTTTCGGAAATGTCCGTGATCGACGGGGCTGCTTGCGTGCTGCTGCCACCAGTGCCGCAGGCCGCGAGCAGCCCAGTCAGGCCCAGGGCGCCGGCGGCGGAAAGCACCGAGCGGCGGGAGTAGCTGCGCTGGCCCATGGCCTGTACGAGTGCGCGGATCTGCGGGTCTTGCGGAAGTCGGCGTTGCGAGTGCGACATGGCTGGAATCCTAACGACGAATGTGATCGGCCACACATGAAAGTGTTGACGATCATCCTGCCAGCAATGCGCAGGTGCAACAAGACCTGAACGCAAGTTTCCTTGTAAAAATTGCGTTACGAAAACTGAAATCTTTTGAAAACACCTCTTTCGCAACTGATTCAGTAAAGGTAGGGTCTGTGGAAAGTCCCTTAGACCTAGGAGGTCGATATGACGCTGCCCTCGCATACCGCGCAGGCCATTGATGAAATTTCCAAGGAGATCATCGAGCAGCTGCAGGAAGATGGCCGGCGCTCCTATGCCGCCATCGGCAAGGCAGTCGGCCTGAGCGAAGCGGCTGTGCGCCAGCGCGTGCAGAAGCTGATCGAGAGCCGCGTCGTGCAAATCGTCGCAGTCACCAATCCACTGGAATTGGGCTTCACCCGCCAGGCCATGATCGGCATCGTCGCCGCCAGCGATATCAGCGACACCGCCGACCGGATCGCTGAATTGCCGGAGGTCGACTACTGCGTGGTCACTGCCGGCAGCTCGGACATCCTCGCCGAGGTCATCTGCTCGAACGATGAAGACCTGCTGCGCGTGATCGGAACGATCCGCGGGCTCGAAGGCGTGGTCAGCACCAATACGTACACCTACCTTTCACTCAAAAAACAGGAATACAACTGGGGAACACGATGAACACACCACGTGGTACCGATCGCCAGCAGGCCGCTCGCGATCACCTATGGATGCATATGGCCAGGCACTCCGGAATTTCCAACGGCGCGCAGGTGCCGATCATCTCGCGCGGCGAGGGGCACAAGATCTACGACGATGCCGGTCGCGAATACTTCGACGGCCTGGCAGGGCTGTTCGTGGTCAACGCCGGGCACGGCCGCGCCGAACTTGCCGAGGCCATGGCCAAGCAGGCCGAGAAGCTGGCCTTCATGCCGTTGTGGTCCTACGCCCATGAGCCGGCGATCGACCTGGCCGAACGCCTGGCCAGCTATGCGCCGGGCGACCTGAACCGCGTCTTCTTCACCACCGGCGGCGGCGAAGCTGTCGAATCGGCCTTCAAACTGGCCAAGCAGCATTTCAAGATGAAGGGCAAGCCGGGCAAGACCAAGGTCATTTCCCGCGCCCTGGCCTACCACGGCACCCCGCAAGGCGCTCTGGCCATCACCTCGCTGCCGGATATGAAGACCCCTTTCGAGCCGCTGGTGCCCGGCACTTTCCGCGTGCCGAACACCAACTTCTACCGCGCCCCGGAGATGTTCGCGGACAACGAGAAGGACTTCGGGCTGTGGGCCGCCGAGCGCATCCGCGAAGCCATAGAATTCGAAGGCCCCGACACGGTGGCCGCGGTCTTCCTGGAGCCGGTGCAGAATTCCGGCGGCTGCTTCCCGCCGCCTCCCGGATACTTCGAGAGGGTCCGCGAGATCTGCGACGAGCATGACGTGCTGCTGGTCTCCGATGAGACCATCTGCGCGTTCGGCCGCATCGGATCGATGTTCGCCTGCAACGACTTCGGCTACGTCCCGGACATCATCACCTCGGCCAAGGCGCTGACCAGCGGCTACGTCCCGCTGGGCGTGATGGTCGTTTCCGACAAGCTGTTCGAGCCGTTCACCAAGGGAGACACCACCTTCTACCACGGCTACACCTTCGGCGGCCATCCGGTGGCGGCTGCGGTGGCGATGGCGAACCTGGACATCTTCGAACGCGAGGGCCTGAACGATAACGTCAAGAACAATGCCGATGCGTTCAAGTCCACGCTCTCCAAGCTCACCGACCTGGATATCGTCGGCGACGTGCGCGGTGCCGGGTACTTCTACGGGATCGAGCTGGTCAAGGACAAGGCGACCAAGGAAACCTTCAACGATGCCGAGTCCGAACGGCTGCTGCGCGGGTACCTGAGCCCGGCGCTATGGGAGGCCGGACTGTATTGCCGCGCAGATGACCGTGGCGACCCGGTCATCCAGCTGGCTCCGCCGATCACCATCGGGCAGCCGGAGTTCGACCAGATCGAATCAATCCTGCGCACCGTGCTGCAGGAAGCGTCCAGCAAGATCTAGGTGCGGCACGGCCCGCAGTCATCACCTGCGGGCCTTTTGCACTAGTCAGAGCGTGTTACTTCACGAAGCTACGCCCAATTGGTACTTTGTGGCATAGGCCACTATTCTGAGGTCATTAGACGATTAAGATCGCCTTTTGGAAGATTGCAGGAACCCCATGACTTTGGAACCGACCAGAATCAGGCTGGCACGCGAACGTGCGGCGCTGAGCCGGTCCGCCTTGGCCGCCTCGCTGGGCATTTGCGAGCGCGAACTAGCTCGTGCTCCCGAGGATCTTTCCCTTGCGTTGGCCGATGCGCTGGACTGCGCACCGCAGTACTTCCGGCTTCCCGCCACCCGGGGCATCGACACCGAACGGATCTTCTTCCGCTCCCCTCGCCGCACCAGCACTGCGCAGAAAGTGGCAGCCGCCGCCCTGGGCCGCAACGGCGTGGAGCTCTACCACCTGATCACGCGGAACTTCCGTCTACCGCAAACCGAGATCCCCGAGCTGTGCGGCTTCACCCCGGAAGATGCAGCAGCGCAGCTGCGCACCGAATGGGATCTGGGCTGCGGCGCGCTGCCCGATCTGCTGCACCTGCTCGAATCCCACGGGGTGCGGGTGCTGAGCCTGCCTGCCTCGCTGGACGCGGTCAAGACCTTCAGCTTCTGGGAAGACGGACAGGCCTTCATCTTCCTGGCCGCCGGCAGCCGCAATGCGCAACGTCTGGACATGGCCCACGAGCTGGGGCATCTGCTGATGCACTCCTCGCTGGGCGAGAACCGCGAGCAGATGGCCACCGCCGAGCGCGAGGCCGATGAATTCGCCGCACGCCTGCTGCTGCCTTCCTTGTCCCTGCAGGTCAGGGTTTCAGACTCGCCGCAGATCCCGCAGCTGCTGGTTCTCGAAGAGCACTTCGGGGCACCTGCCACGGCGATCCTGGCCCACGCCCGGGCCTGCGGCCTGCTGGGCGACGGCAACTACCGCTGGCTGTCCCAGGAGCTGGCTCTGGAACCGGCCGCAGGGCACCAGCAACTCGTCTCCCGTGTGTTCTCGCTGGTCTTCCCCTCGTTGCAGCTCGATCATCGGGCCAGCACGGCACGGATCGCCCGCGAATTGGGGCAGACCGCTGCGCAGATCCATGAGCTCACCTTTGGGCAGGCCTTCGTGGTGCTCGACGGCGGGAACCTGCATCAAGCCGGCGAGGGACTCCGCGGCCACCTGCGCGCGCTCTAGCAACCCCGCGGATTCGGGGCTACGCTGGTGCCACCAGGCGATGGCGCCGCGGCCGATCGCCGAGCCAAAAGGGGATCGCCATGCAAGCCAACGCCGAGACGTCCCGGCAAATCGCCGAGGAATCCCGCGAGCAGTTCAACCGCCCCAGCTTCGCCAAGGGCCTGTACATGGGCGCCGTGGACTTCTCCCTGATCGAACCGCTGCCGGGTGCCGTGCACCCGGAACGCGGCCAGGCGTTCCTGCCGCAGCTCGAAGCGGTGCTCGATTCCATCGACCCGGAACGCATCGAAGCCGAGGCACGCATCCCCGATGAGTACATTGCGCAGCTGCGCCGCATCGGCGCCTTCGGCATGAAGATCCCGATTGAATACGGCGGGCTGGGCCTGAGCCTGCTTGACTACGGCCGGGCGCTCATGCGGGTCGGCGTGGTGTGCCCCGCGCTCGGCGCGCTGCTTTCGGCCCATCAGTCCATTGGCGTCCCCGAGCCGGTGAAGTCCTTCGGCACCGAGGAGCAAAAACGCGAATACCTGCCGCGCTGCGCGGCCGGAGCAATCAGCGCCTTTCTGCTCACCGAGAATGATGTCGGTTCGGACCCTGCCCGGTTGGGCACCACGGCCCGGCTCAGCGACGATGGCACCCACTATCTCCTGGACGGGGCAAAGCTGTGGACCACCAACGGGGTGGTCGCCGAGCTGCTGGTGGTGATGGCCGCGGTGAAGCCGCATGAGGCCGTGGGTGAAGAGCCGGCGGGCCGCGGAGGAATCACCGCCTTCATCATCGAGGCTGATACCGAGGGCATCGTCGTGGAGAATCGCAACCAGTTCATGGGCCTGCGCGGCATCGAGAACGGGGTGACACGCTTCCGCGAGGTGCGCGTCCCGGTGGCCAACCGGCTGGGCAAGGAAGGCTCGGGGCTGAAGATCGCGCTGAGCACTTTGAATACCGGGCGCCTGTCCATTCCGGCGATGTGCGCCGGGGCCGGCAAATGGTCCACGAAGATTGCCCGCGAATGGTCCGCGGCGCGAGTGCAGTGGGGCAAGCCGGTCGGCAAGCACCAGGCGGTCGCCGGCAAGCTCGCCTACATTGCTGCCAGCAGCTATGCGCTGGAAGCGGTTTTCGAGGTTTCGGCCCGGCTGGCCGATGCCGGCACGAAGGATATCCGCATCGAAGCGGCCCTGGCCAAGCTCTGGGCTTCGGAGGTCGCGTGCACGATCGCCGATGAGCTGTTGCAGATCCGTGGCGGCCGCGGCTTCGAGACCGCCCGGTCCCAAGCGACGCGCGGCGAGCGGGCGGTGCCGGTGGAGCAGCTGTTACGCGATCTGCGGATCAACCGCATCTTCGAGGGCTCCACCGAAATCATGCACCTGCTGATTGCCCGCGAGGCGGTGGATACCCACCTGCAGGCCGCGGGAGACCTGGCTCGTGCCGGGGCGAGCATGGAGGAAAAGGCTCGGGCCGCGGCATCCGCGTCGGCATTCTATGTCCGCTGGCTGCCCAAGCTCGCCGTGGGCGCAGGCTCGGTGCCGACGTCCTATTCCGGGCATGGCCCCTTGGCGAAGCATCTGCGCTATGTGGAACGGACCTCGCGCCGCCTCGCTCGCCAGACGTTCGCCGGCATGGCACGCTGGCAGGCAGGCATGGAAAAGCAGCAGGTTTTCCTCGGCCATATCGTGGATATCGGCGCGGAGCTGTTCGCCATGTCCGCAGTGATTGCCAAGACCACCGCGCTGCCGCAGTCTCCTGCTGGACAGCGCGACTCGGCGCAGTGCCTTGCCCTGGCCTTCTGCGAGCAGGCTGCGCAGCGCTGCGAGGAGCACTTCGAGAAGCTCTGGAACAACACGACGCATTCCGACGGGCAGCTCGCCGCCGACCTGCTGGGCGGCAAGTTCCAGTGGCTGGAAGAAGGGGTCCGCGATGCCTCTGAAGGCACCGGCGTCTGGATCGCCCAGTGGTCCGATGAGGTTCGCGAGGATGTGCGCTGGCCGTATGGGAAGGAGTCTTAAGGCTCGGCGATTTCTACGTCCAGCAATCCCGCACGCCACCGCGCAGTGCTCTCCTCCGCCAACGCCTCAGCCTCCAACGCTTCAGCCGGAGTCATGAAATACGTGTTGACCCGCAACTTCTGCTCCGGATCCAACTCCGGAGGCAACAGCACCATCGGCCGGCTGCCAGGGATCTTCACCGCATGGAACAACCCGCAATGCCTGGCCGTATGGTGAATCAAGCAATTCAACACCGCAGACTCGATATCAGTCCGGCCGCCCTTCTCCCACGGATCCAGATGATCCGCTTCGCATCGTTGTGCTGGCATGCTGCACCCAGGATACGAACACCCCCGATAAGCCGCCCGCAAAGCACGCACCTGCGCCTTGGAGAACAACCTCTGGGTCCGTCCCAGATCCAACGGCAAGCTCCTGCCGTTGAGCACCACCGGAAGAACACCGGCAGTGCACAATACCGTCCGCGCCTCGCCCGGGGACAGCTGGATCCCCGAAGACGTCACCGCGAAATCCTCGGCTTGCTCCTGCATCTTCTCCCAATCCAAGATGACGCTCACCTGCGAACTGGCAAACCCGGCTTGCTGTTCCGGCGGGCTACCATTCGGTCTTCGTTCGCTCATCAGCAAAGCCATAAAACCAACGAGCCGCCGCCGCTCGGGTTTCAGATCTTCCCATTCACCGCTTGCCAGCTCCGCTTCTGTTGAAACATCTTCCGTCGGTAGTCCATCTTCTTCGGAATGGAGATCCTCGTTTTCCGGGTGGATGTCCTCTTCTTCGGAGTGGTGATCATCTTCGTCCGGCGGGTCATCCTCGATGTCCTCGATGTCCTCGATGTCCTCTTCACCGGGTCTGTCTTTCGCCCAATCCGGCTTGCTGTCCTCATCATCCCAGCCACTGGTTCCCCCGCCGGTGAACTGGGCATCGACGTCTTTCAACCCCTGCCGGTTGCCGGCAACGGTGGAAGGATTATCCAAATTCGCGAAATACGCCTCGATATAAGCGGACTGCGAAGGAAGAACACGAACGAGATACTCAACCAGGCCTTTGCGCATCCCGCGCTTGAAGATCCCGATCCCATCCAGCAGGGCCTTGAGCGGGCGCTTGCCGGCCTTGACCTGCGCGACCAGGTCGTTGATGTGCTTGCGCGCCGATTTCGGCTCCGACCGCAGGAACGCCGCGGACTCGGCCTGCAGCTGCTGCTTCTTCGCTTCGGCCGCTTTCCCTTCGCCCAGGTCCTTGCGCACCGAATGCAGCTTCATCGCCGCCGAGGCGACCAGCCGCGGATCGATGCCCGGGTCTTCGAACTGCACGGCGAGTTCGGGCAGCCATGGTTCCGTTGGTTCTCCTGCTTCGTCTACGCCGCCGAGCAGGCAGTCGGCCTGCACCAGCCGGGCGGCCGCGGTGCTGCGCGGGATATCCAGCCATCCGGTCATCAACCCTTTGGCATCCTTGAAATGCGTGCGCCCCGTGGTGGTGCGCCCCTTCGCCGCATCGATCTCCTCGATGGTGGGGTCGGGCCCGAGGTCCGTGATGGCCTGGAAGGATTCCTGGTCCAGCTTGTGCGCGCCGGTGCTCCGCAGGGCGGCAGCCGCGTGGACCTGCGTACGGGTGAGTTCTTGGGTCATCTCTTCGGTGAGCAGCGCGAAATAGGCGGCCTGGCCTGCGGTGAGTCCCGCGTGGGCCAGGCGCCGGGTCGCTGAAGCGGCCAACGCTTTGGCGTTGGCCAGGTCCTTCAGTGCTTGCGCGATGTCTGTGCTCATGGGAACCAGCATGCGCCCGAAATGTCGTGCCGCGGGTGCGCCGGGGCGGAATGTGGAAAACCTCAGCCGTGCATGCGGTACCAAAGCAGCGCGACCTGCAGCGAGGCCCGGGATTCGGCGGAGTCCAGTTGCACCCCCAGCTTTGCTTCGAGCTTGGCCAGCCGGGAGTACAGGGTCGGCCGCGAAAGGTAGCCGGCCTTAGCCAGTGCGGTCTTGTTCCCGCCGTGGGCCAGGTAGAGATCGAGCAGGTCCAGGCCCTGCTCGTCGACCGGGTTGAGCAGGCCGGCGAGCTCGGCCTGCGCGAAGGAACGCATCCGCGGGTCGCCGCCCATGGCCGAAAGCACCCCGCGCAGGCGCAGGTCGGCGAAGCGGTAATAGGGCTGGGCACGGGTGGGCAGGTGCGGGACGATCTGCGCGACGTGCGCGGCCTCTTCCAGCCCGGCGATGCTGGTGGCCAGCGTGCCTTCGGGGCCCACCCCGATGGCTACCGGTGCGGTGAGCTGCTCGGCCAGCCGCCGGGTGAAGCCCTGCAGTGTGGAGTCCACCAGTTCGCGGGCGCGCAGCGGCAGGATCAACCCCAGGTACCCGGGTTTCAAGGAGCCGGCCAGGATGCCCAGGTGCAGGGTGTCGGCGAGCTGGTCGAGCACTTCGAGCAGGGCGCGGTCGGCCAGCTGGGTTTCGGTGGGCGTGCCGGAGCCGGCCAGCGAGATGACCACCGGGACGTAGTAGGGGGCGGCGGCCAGGCCCAGGGCCTGGGTGCGGATGGCGATCTCCTTGTCGCTGTAGCTGTGCCCCGACTGCAGTTCGTGCAGGGTGGAGGTGCGGGCCTGGTAGAGCAGTTCGCGCTGGTCGCGCCCGGAAAGTCGGGCGATGGTCAGCGCCTGGCCGGCACGCTCCAGGACCAGCGCGGCGCGATCGTCGTCATCCAGCACGGCCGGGACGATCAGCCGGCCCCACCGGCTGCGCACCGCCCCGACCGGGGTCTGCAGCCAGTTCTCGGTGCCGGTGGCGCGCCCGGTGTGCTCCAGGTACCCGACGAAGCGGGAGCGGGTGATCCAGTCTTCCAGTTGCGCGCCGGCTTCGGCGAGCACATGGTGGCGGACATCTTCGAGCACCACGGGGGCCGAGAGCAGCTGCGCGGTGCGGGCCACGATCTGCGCCTCGTCGGCCTCGGTCAGCGAGAGCCCGGTGTAGATTTCGTGCACCGTGCGGGAGAACTGCACGGCCTCGAGCTGCTCGGCCACGAGCTTCTGGTGGATGACCTCGGTGATCGACACGAAGCGGGTGGTGGTGCGCAGGGCGATGACCGGCAGGCCCAGGTCGGCGACATCCAGCTCGGCGCCGGACAAGTCCTCGATGATCACCCCGACCGCTCCGGCCTCGCGCAGCGCGGTGATGAAGGCGCGCACATCGCTCACGTTGCGCAGGGTGGTGAGGATCAGCTCGCGGCCCAGCAGCAGGTCGATGTTCTCGGTGGATTCGGTGACGTGCACCCAGCGCAGCTGCGCGTCCATCCCGGCGGCGCAGAGCACCTGGGGGTCGGCGGCCTGCACCACCGGCAGGTGCAGCACGTCGTTCACCGTCAGCATTTTTACACTCCGTCATCGATAGTGCTTAAATCATGACACAGTGATGGTGTTGCCCCTCACATCCATGACCCATGATGAATGCAGGAACCAACTTCGAAAGGCCGACACGATGACCGCAACGCTGACCGACACCTTGCAGCACTGGATCAACAACGCCAGCTACTCCGCCGATGACCGCACCGGCAAAGTCTACAACCCCGCCACCGGCGAGGTTTCCCGCCACGTGGCGCTGGCCTCGAGGGCCACCACCGAGCATGCGATCGCCGCCGCCGCGGCAGCCTTCCCGGGCTGGCGCGACACCTCGCTGGCCCGCCGCACCGCGATCATGTTCAACTTCCGCCAGCTGCTGGCCGAGCGCAAGGGCGAGCTGGCGGCGATCATCACCGCCGAGCACGGCAAGGTGCTGGATGACGCGCTGGGCGAGGTGGCCCGCGGCCTGGAGGTCGTCGAGCTGTGCTGCAACGCCCCCTACCTGCTCAAGGGCGAGTTCTCGCAGAACGCCTCAACCGGCATCGACGTGCAGTCCCTGCGCCAGCCGGTCGGCGTTTCGGCGATCATCTCTCCCTTCAACTTCCCGGCCATGGTGCCGCTGTGGTTCTTCCCGGTAGCCATCGCCGCCGGCAACACCGTGGTGCTCAAGCCATCGGAGAAGGACCCGTCGGCCGCCAACTGGCTGGCCGAGCTGTTCACCGAGGCCGGTCTGCCCGAGGGCGTGCTGAATGTGGTGCACGGCGACAAGGAAGCGGTGGACACCCTGCTGACCGATCCGCGGGTGAACTCGGTGTCCTTCGTGGGTTCCACCCCGATCGCGCAGTACGTCTACTCCACCGGAACCGCCCACAACAAGCGGGTGCAGGCCTTCGGCGGCGCGAAGAACCACATGCTGGTGCTGCCGGATGCCGACCTGGACCTGGCCGCCGACATGGCGGTCAACGCGGGCTTCGGCGCGGCCGGCGAGCGCTGCATGGCGATCTCCGTGGTCGTCGCGCTCGACACCATCGCCGATGAGCTGGTCGCCAAGATCGCCGAGCGCGCCAAGACCCTGCGCGTGGGCGATGGCACCCGCGGCTGCGACATGGGCCCGTTGATCACCGGCGAGCACAAGGCCAAGGTGTCCGGCTACATCGAGGCCGGCATCACCGCCGGCGCGGAGATGGTGCTCGATGGCCGCACCGGCACGGTGGACGCCGATGGCGAAGGCTTCTTCCTGCATCCGACGATGTTCGACCGCGTGGGCACGGACATGTCCATCTACACCGAGGAGATCTTCGGTCCGGTGCTTTCGGTGGTCCGCGTGGAGAGCTTCAACGAGGGCATCGAGCTGATCAACTCCTCGCCGTACGGCAACGGCACCGCGATCTTCACCAACGACGGCGGCGCGGCCCGCCGCTTCGAAGACGAGATCCAGGTGGGCATGGTCGGGGTGAACGTGCCGATTCCGGTACCGGTGGGCTACCACTCCTTCGGCGGCTGGAAGGCCTCGCTGTTCGGCGACCAGCACGCCTACGGACCGGAGGGCTTCAAGTTCTTCACCCGCAACAAGGTGATCACCAAGCGCTGGCTCGACCCGAGCCACGGCGGCATCAACCTCGGCTTCCCGCAGAACGACTAGGACCATGAGCGAGCAAATGACTGAAGAAATCACCGGCGAGCAGATCGCCGCCGGGAAGCGCGCCTACGAGCTGGACCGCGAACACGTCTTCCACTCCTGGCAGGCCCAGGGCCCGTTCACCCCGATGACGATCCTCAAGACCGAGGGCTCGTACGTGTGGGACGGGGAGGGCAACAAGCTCATCGACCTCTCCAGCCAGCTGGTGAACACGAACATCGGCCACCAGCACCCGAAGGTCATCGCCGCGATCCAGGAACAGGCCGGCAAGCTGGCCACCATCGCCCCGCAGCATGTCAACGACGCGCGCTCGGAAGCAGCACGCCTGGTTGCCAAGCACACCCCCGGTGAGCTGAACAAGATCTTCTTCACCAATGGCGGAGCCGATGCAGTGGAGCACGCGGTGCGCATGGCGCGGCTGCATACCGGCAAGCACAAGGTGCTTTCGGCGTACCGTTCCTACCATGGCGGCACGCACCTGGCGGTGAACATCACCGGGGATCCGCGGCGCTTCGCCTCGGATCATGCAACCGACGGGGTGGTGCATTTCTTCCCGGCCTACCCGTACCGCTCCTACTTCAATTCAACGACTCCCGAAGAGGAGACGCAACGGGCGCTCAAGCACCTGGAAGACACGATTCTGCTTCAGGGGCCGGGCACCATTGCCGCGCTCATCCTGGAATCCATTCCGGGCACGGCCGGGATCTACCTGCCGCCTCCGGGCTACCTTGAAGGGGTGCGCGAGCTGACTAGGAAGCACGGCATCGTGTACATCGCCGATGAGGTGATGGCCGGCTTCGGGCGCAGCGGTAAGTGGTTCGCGGTGGATCATGCCGGCGTGGTTCCGGATCTGCTGACCTTCGCCAAGGGCGTGAACTCCGGCTACGTGCCTTTGGGCGGCGTGGCGATCAGCCCGGAAATCTTCGAGACCTTCCGCGAGCGGGTCTACCCGGGCGGTCTGACCTATTCTGGCCATCCGCTGGCGTGCGCGGCGGCGGTAGCCACCATCACCGCGATGGAAGATGAAGGCATGGTGGAGAACGCCAAGCGGTTGGGCGAGGAGATCATCGGGCCGCGCCTGGCGCAGTTCGCGGCCGAGCACCCATCGGTGGGAGAGGTGCGCGGCACCGGGGTGTTCTGGGCGATCGAGCTGGTGAAGAATCGGGACACTCGTGAGCCGCTGGCTGCCTATGGCGGCAGCAGCCCACAAATGAACCAGGTGGTTGCCGCGGCGAAGTCCGCAGGGCTTTTGCCTTTCTCCAACTTCAACCGGCTGCATGTGGTGCCTGCAATGAATATCGAGGACGACGTGCTGATCGAAGCACTGGATCGCCTTGAGCAGGCACTGGCCGTGGCCGACACGTTCGTTCAATAATCCCCTACTGGCAGGACAGCACCGCTGTCCTGCCAGTTCTCTTAACAGGAGTCCACCGTGAATGCAGCCGCCACCCACGCCGTACTCAGCGCCCACCCGCGTGCCTCGCTCGATGAGGCCGAGCGCCAAACAGCCAGTATTGACCGCTCCGGCTATGTGCCCCCGAGCTTCGCCGACGGGGTGATCTTTGCCCAGAGCATCGATGACGTGGTGCTGGCGATGAAGCTGGCCCATGAGCATGGGGCGGAGATCGTGCCGCGCGGAGCCGGCACCGGGCTGGCGGCAGGTTCCAGCGCGCAGGCTGGGCAGATCGTGCTTGATCTGTCCCGGATGGACAAGATCCTCCAGATTGATCCGGTGGAGGCCACCGCGGTGGTGCAGCCCGGGGTGATCAATGCAGCGGTGAACCAGGCGGCCGGTGAGCATGGGCTGTTCTACGCTCCGGATCCGGCCAGCACCGCGATCTGCTCCATCGGCGGGAATATCGCCACCAACGCCGGGGGCATGTGGTGCGCCAAGTACGGGGTGACCCGCGAGTCGGTGCTTAGCTTGCTAGTGGTGCTGCCCGACGGGCAGCTGCTGCGCACCGGGCGGAGGACCATCAAGGGCGTGGCCGGCTACGACATGAATGCTCTGATGATTGGTTCGGAAGGCACCCTGGGCATCGTGGTCGAGGCGCTGCTGCGGCTGCGCCCCAAGCCCAAGCACACCTCCACCCTGGTCGCCTATTTCCCCGATGAAGATGCCGCGGCGAAGGCTGCCTCGGCGGTGATCGCCGAACGGCTGACTCCCTCGGTGCTGGAGCTGATGTGCGGCAAGACCTTGAAGGCGGTGGATGCGGCGCTGGGAACGGATCACCAGTCGCGCGGCGGCGCCTTGCTGCTCGCGCAGACCGATGGCTACGGCGCGCATCTGGAAATGCAGGCGCTGCAGGAGGCGATTGCCCCGCTGGCCGGGTTCATCGAGATTGCGAGCAACCAGGGACAGGCCGAGGCGCTCATCGAGGCCCGGCGGCAGGCCATCCCGAGCATGGAGCTGCTGGGCACCGCCTCGATCTGCGATATCGGCGTGCCGCGGCACCGTTTGGCCGAGGCGTTCGCCGGCCTGCAGCGCATCGAGGACGAGCGCGGAGTTTCGATCTTCACCATTGCCCATGCCGCCGACGGCAACCTGCATCCGATCATCGTGGTGCCCGAAGGACAATCGATCACCAGTGGTGCGCCGAAAGCGGCGCTGGGCGACATGTTCCACCTTGCCCAGTTGCTGGGCGGCACGCTGACCGGCGAGCACGGCATCGGCCTGCTCAAGCAGGATTGGCTGGCCGAGGAGCTGGGCGAGACCTCGCTGGCATTGCAACGGCGGCTGCGCGCGGTGTTCGATCCGCAGGGCATCTTGAACCCGGGGAAGGCGGTCTGACTCTGGAAGTCAGGCGCTGACGTGGGTAGGGTAAGTACATGGATGACTATCTACCAGTAGCCTTCGGCCTTCCGCTCATGTCCGTGGCGTTGTCCGTGGTCCTCCTGCTGATCGCGGTACCCTTGGCTGTACACGCGCTGATCCGGCGCAGGGCGTTCGCCGGCCTGCGTGACGGGGAGCAGACCTATGCCCGGCGCTCGTCCATTCGCACCGAATTCATTTCAGCCGGACTTGCAGCAGTCGCGACAGCCGTCTTCCTGGTCATGGGGATCACCGGCTACAGCACCGCGATGAGCAATCTCGAAGCAAATATCCACAAGGAATACTCGCCGACCAAGCTGGATATCAAGTACTGGAACGGGTCGTGGGCCACTGCGGACATCACCCTCCCCGATGGCACCAGCTACGAGGACGCCCAGATCTCCATGCAGGCCGAATACCGCCCGCTGGTCGAGCCCAAGATGACGAAGGATTAGCTGGCAGAGAACTGCGAACCCGGATCTGACTTCAGTGTGAAATACTGACCACAGCATTTATTCACGCCAATATCCTGTGGAGGGAAAAGACCATGATCGGAAGTGGCGCGCCAGCAGGCGATCCGTTCCAGCCGCATCTTGAATGGCGCCTGAAGGCTTCGTTCGTGAGCTACATTTCTTCCCTCGCCGACGGACGCATCGAGGCCGCCAACGGGGTGTGGCAGGCAGGCAACGCGTTGGCGTTCCCTGTCTCCTCCGCTACCGAGGTTCCGGAGAATGAAATCTGGTTCAACGGCCGTGTTTCCTTCTCCGGGCACGGAGGCATGATGAAGCTGGATCTCATTGAGCCGCGCATCGTGAACCACGATGACCGCATCACCCTCACCATTGACGAGGCCGGCGAGCGCGTAGCCATTGCCGAGCTTACCGAAACCAGCGTTTCGAACGCTTTTGGGTTGGTCAAGACCCGTTTCTCGGCGGTGCTCACCGAGGCTGGCTCGAAGCTGTTCAACGGCCAATATCCTGCCGGACAGCAGATGGAAGAAGTTGAGGTTGTGCTGCGCGGTTAGCAGCTGACCAGCGGTGAGGGCCCGGCGCGCAAGCGCCGGGCCCTCTTGCTTGCTTGACCGGTCAGGCGCTGGGAGCCTCTTCCAAAGAACGCAGGTAGGCAAGCCCTGGATGTCCTTCCAACCCACGTGCTCCACGTACTGCCCAGACTGCGGCTACGGCAGCGTATAAACCACCGGTACCTCCTAGTATCAGCGGCTGGGTATCCGGGAACTGCATGATCATCGTGCCCGTTGAGCTGTCGATGTCCATGCTGCTGGCTCCGTGGAAGTAGAAGCTTAGCCAAACGCCATCTTGGCGTCGGCAGATCACCCGGTGATTCGTGATCACTGCTAACACCTCCTGCTGCTCACGCCACTGTTCCTTTGCCAACGCTTCGGCTTGAGTACGACGCGTTCTGTTTCCCCACGCCATAGCCAGTACGCCAACTGCGACGAAAGTTGGATGCCCCATCAGGAATCCCGAACTCTGCATGTAGGTGACATCGGAACCGTAAAATCGCGCATAGTTGGCGTTGGCGGCGCAAATTACAAGTTCATTCGACTCCGTAACAACGTCCCATGGCGGGTCTTGAGGTCGCCATGTTCCGTCATAAAGGTCGCCCGCCAACTGGGCGGCAGCAATCTGTGCCCGCGCAAGCTCAGCTCTTTCATTCACGATCACCATTTCGGATTTCGTGTAGTGTCCCTTAGAACGGCGAAATGCCCGCCAGGCAAGTCGCATCTTCCCGAACGAAGTCATCAAGAAGAAGAGTCCAACACCGAACAGAATAATCGAGCCGAAAGCCATCCCGGCTAGGGCAGTGTTGTCAATCGTGTTGGTGAGCGAAAACGCATTGAGCAGAAGCAACCAACTGGCGCAGAAGAAGAGTAAGGCAGAAGCCACACGGAATATCCACGGCCGGTGGCGCTTCCAAGCTGAATAGTTGTCGTACTCCATTTCCTTGAGCGTTGATAATTTGCCGCGCAAACTGGCCACCCCCTCTGTTGCCTTGACTCTGTTCAGCTGGTTCCAATCACTTTATTCGTGTCACTGGAAAGTTTTCTACCTACTCCGTCTGCAATTGCCGAAATTGGCGCGGAACCGTAGCCTCGTTCCTACTGCCGTGAGAACTCCGACGCGCGCAGGACTTGTTCTTCGGTCAGCGGGTGCCCGGTGTACTTCTCGAACTGCGCCGCGGCTTGCAGCGCGATGACCTCGGCTCCGGTGATGACCTGCTTGCCGGCGTCTCGCGCGGCACGGATCAGCGGCGTCTGGCTGGGGAAGGCGACCACGTCGAAGACGCTTTGTGCCGAAGCAATATGCTCAGCGGTGAACGACAGCGTTTCGGCGTTCTCGCCGTCCATGCCCAGCGGAGTGACGTTGACCAGGATCTGGTGGCCCGGAACCGGATCTGCCGAAGCGTGGCGGTAACCATACTTGGCGGCCAGCGCTTTGCCTGCGCGCTCATTGCGCGCCAGCACCGTCACGTCGCTGAATCCGGCCTCACGGAAAGCGGCAACCACTGCCTTGGCCATGCCGCCGGAACCGCGCACCAGGACGCTGCTGCGCGCATTCAAACCATGGCGGGCAATCAGGGCGGCGATCGCCTCGAAGTCGGTATTCGATGCCACGAGCCGGCCACCGTGATTCACAATCGTGTTGACCGAATCGATGGCAGCTGCAGAAGGCTCGATTTCGTCTACCAGTTCCATGACTTCTTCCTTGAACGGCATCGAGACCGAGCAGCCGCGAATGCCCAGGGCACGTACCCCGGCGATTGCTCCTGGCAGGTCCTCGGTGGAGAAGGCCTTGTAGATGAAGTTCAGGCCGAGCTCGTCATACAGGTAGTTGTGGAAACGCGTCCCGATATTCGATGGACGCCCGGAGAGCGAAATGCAGAGGGACATGTCTTTGTTCAAAATGGGCACGCGGGGATCTCCAGTGGTGGTGGCCGGTTCATCTCCAATATACGTGCACTGACTGGTGCATCCCGCAAAGCCGCAACGGCAATCAGGGCACGTTTGGGTTGCTCTTTCGCTCTGCCAGTGCATCGGCTAAGCTCAGTGCGCATGAGCCAGGATCTTGACCAGGGACCTTTTTCCACGGCACCAAGGCAGCATTGCGCCCCGGGGATCTGCTATCTCCCGGTTTCCCCTCGAACTATCGGCCCGAAGTCACCATGAACCACATCTACTTCACCGTATTAGCCGATGGCGCAGGATTGGCAGCCGAAATCGCTGCATTGGACGGCACTGCGCATGTGTATGAGGTGGAGCCGACCGGGCCTCCATCGCGGAAATGGTCGTGCCCTACGGGGATCCGTCGCCGGTACGCAGCTGGCAGAACTACTTCGACACCGGCGAATACCTCATCGGGCGCCTGGCCAACTCCCTGGAGCTCGGCTGCGACTGCTTGGGCGAAATCCACTACATCTCACCGGTGGTCACCGATGCCGACGGCAATGCGCAGACGATCGCCAACGGCATCTGCATGCATGAGGAGGACGCCTCGATCCTCTCCAAGCATGCCGATGACTGGTCCGGAGTGAAGTACACCCGGCGCAACCGCCGCCTGGTGATCAGCTTCTTCAGCACCGTGGGCAACTACGACTATGGCTTCTACTGGTACCTCTACCTGGATGGCACCATCGAATTCGAGGCCAAGGCCACCGGCATCGTGTTCACCTCGGCCATGGGCGACGAGCGCTTCTCATCCGAGATGGCTCCGGGGCTGACCGCGCCGTTCCACCAGCACATCTTCGGCGCCCGCCTGGACTTCGCGTTGGATGGCGGTCCGAGCCGCGTCATCGAGGAAGAAGCCGTCCGCCTGCCGATCAGCAAGGAGAATCCGCGCGGCAACGCCTTTACCCGCAGCCATGCTGTGCTTGCCACCGAAAAGCAGGCGGTACGCGAGAACAACCCGACCGCCGGGCGCACCTGGGTGGTCACCAACCCCGAGAAGCAGAACTACCTGGGCAAGCCGGTAGGCTACAAGCTGATGTCCCAGGGACTCCCGACCCTGCTGGCCGCCGAGGGATCCTCCATCCACCGCCGCGCGGAATTCGCTTCCAAGGCCCTGTGGGTGACCAAGCGCCATGACAGCCAGCGCTACCCGACCGGCGACTTCGTGAACCAGAACCCTGGCGTTGACGGCATCGGCTCCTGGATCGAGGACGACAAGAACATCGATGGCGAGCAGATCAGCCTGTGGCACACCTTCGCGCTGACCCACTTCCCGCGCACCGAGGACTGGCCGATGATGCCAGTGGACAAGGTCGGATTCACCATCCGCCCCGAAGGATTCTTCGACCGCTCCCCTGTGCTTGATGTCCCGGCACCGGTCCAGCACGGCTGCTGTGCCACTACGGAATCCGACGGCTGCTGTGGCAGCGGCGACTAGTCTCACTGCCAGGGTTTCCGCCGGGCACCGCGCGCTGGGCATCGGCTCGCTGTGCCTGGCGGCGGCCCACCTGCTGGTGCTGACAGTGCTGCCGCACACGCTGTGGGGGACCCTGGCCTTGCTGGCAATGGCGGTCTGGTGCGTCAAATGCTCCTGGTGCGTGCTGCGCGGCGGCTCTCCCATGAGCCTGCTGGTGATGAGCGCGCTGATGGGTGCTTCGCACGTGGCGATGGTGATCGGGATGCCCTGGTTCACCGGCCATCACGGAGCGCATGCGGGGCATGTCACGCACCATGCGCCGGTGATGCTGGGCATCGCGGCTGCCGAATTCCTCGTGATGTTCGGCGCCGCTTGGCTCAGCCGCCACACCGCAGGCAGCGTCCCACGCCGTGCCGATCAACCGGATAGCTCAGAACCCGCGGCTCTTCCCGCCTAGCCAGACCCGGTCTTGAATGCAACGCTCCGCTGTTCTCAAGGCCGGGTTTCTGCCTGCTTCCGGATCTTGACAACCCCGAGTTGCACGGGCTTAGATGAGTAATGAATCACATTCAATTTGTGTTCAACTTTTCCGAGAAGAGGGATAGCCTTGACCGCCGACAGGCACTCATCTGGCATCCTCGGTGCCCAGCAGACCGCAAAGCCGCAAGGACCATTGGTCGTTCCCCTGCATCGATAGCGTCCACCGAACCAGCTATCTTCGAGGAAAGTACCAATGGCCACCAACAATGAATTGACGTTCGACAGGCATGAAGCCGAAGTCTCCCCCGCCCTGATCGCCCGGGCACTGGCAGATGCCAAGCGCACCAGCTACTGGCTGGACAATAGCCAGCGCCCCACTCCACATCCGGCACTGCACGGGTCAATCGCCACCGACCTGCTGGTTATCGGTGGCGGCTACACCGGATTATGGACCGCGCTGCAAGCCAAGGAACGGGATCCTTCCCGCAAAGTGGTGCTGATCGAGGGGCAGTGCTTGGGCTGGGCCGCGTCGGGTCGCAATGGCGGATTCTGTGAAGCATCGCTGGTCCACGGCGAAGCAAACGGCGCAAACCACCTGCCGGAAGAAAACGAGCTGCTCGCCGAGCTCGGGGCGCAGAACCTCGACGAGTTCGAAGCAACGGTGCAGCGCTACGCCATGGACGTGGACTTCATCCGCCAAGGCTCGATCAACGTGGCCACCGAGCAGCATCAGATCGCTTGGGTGGCCGAGGAAGCTGAAGCCCCGGGCGTCGACTACCTGGACGCCGACGCGGTCAAGCAGCTGATCAACTCCCCGGATTTCTTGGCCGGCTCCCGCGACAATCATTCCACCGCGCTGATCCACCCGGCCAAGCTCGTCTGGGAACTGGCCCGCGTGTGCCGCGAACTGGGCGTTGAATTCTACGAGCACACCCACGCCTTGGAGATGGAGAATACCGGCACGCAGGTCCAGGTGCTCACCGCCGACGGCCAGATCACCGCCCAGCGCGTAGCCCTGGCCACCAACGTCTTCCCCTCGCTGCTCAAGCGCCACCGCGCACGCGTCATCCCGGTCTACGATTACGCGCTGATGACCGAACCGCTCACAGCCCAGCAGCGCACAGCCATCGGCTGGGCGGACATGGTGGGCCTTGCAGATCTGAACAACCGCTTCCACTATGCCCGCCCCACCATCGACGCCGAGGGGAACTTCCGCCTTCTCTACGGCGGCTACGACGCGGTCTACCATTTCGGCGGCAAGGTCCGCTCCAGCTACGACACCAACCAGCGGACCTTCGAAAAGCTGGCCGCGCATTTCTTCGGCAGCTTCCCGGACCTGATGGATGTGAAGTTCTCCCACGCATGGGGTGGCGCCATCGATACCTGCTCGCGATTCTTCACGTTCTTCGATCTGGCCTATGGCGGCAAGGTCGCCTACTGCGCAGGCTTCACCGGCCTCGGTGTGGGCGCCACGCGGTTCGGTGCCAAGGTCATGCTGGATCTGCTCTCGGGGAAGAAGACGGAGCTGACCGAATTGGAACTAGTGCGCACCAAGCCGATCCCTTTCCCTCCCGAGCCTGCCGCATGGGTGGGCGTGAAACTCATGACCAGCCAGCTGGCCAAAGCCGACCGCAATCACGGCGAGCGCTCAGCCTTCTTGAAGCTGATGGACAAGATCGGAATGGGGTTCGATTCCTGATGTCGTCCAAAGATCTTCGAGCCAGTATGGTCCAGGCCGGCGATGTGGAGCTGAGCCACGAACCGATCGGCGAAGACCAGCGGGCTGATGGTCAGGCACCCGCGACCACAGGCTATGCGGTACTGGGCACCCTCGGGAATGCGGAAGTCGGCATCTGGGAAATGTCTGGCGGCGCCATGCGGGATATCGAATCCGACGAATATTTTGTTGTGCTTTCCGGCCGCGCCACCGTGCAGATCCTGGAAGCCGGCGGCTTCGGCGCCCAGGAACTCCGGCTGGTTCCGGGCAGCGTTGCCAGGCTTCATGCTGGCATGAGCACGCTCTGGACCGTCACCGAAACCCTGCGCAAGATCTACTTCACCCTCTGAGCATCCCTAGGAGAATCCACATGGCCTACTACGATAGTTCCCTCGGACACCAGTTCATCAACGGCCAGCAAGTCCGCGGGCTCGGCCCAGTGCTGGAACGCGTGAATCCTGCCACCGGGAAAAAGCTGCTGGACGTCGATACCGCAAGCCTTGAGCAGGTTGACCAGGCAGTGCACGCGGCAGCCGAGGCCTTCACAACCTGGTCCAAGCTCACCCCGGGCGAGCGTGCCGACCACCTGCTGGCCTTCGCCCGCGAACTTGAGCAGCATGCCGATGAGATTGCCGCCGTGGAGACCGCGCAAACCGGCAAGAGCATCCGCATGTCCACCCAGTTCGATGTGCCGGGTTCCATCGACAACGTGAACTTCTTTGCTGGCGCCGCACGCAACCTGCAAGGCTTGGCCGCCGGGGACTATGCCGGGAACACCACCTCGATGATTCGTCGGGAGGCCATCGGCGTGATCGGCTCGATCAGCCCCTGGAACTACCCGTTGCAGATGGCTGCATGGAAGATCCTGCCTGCGATCGCCGCCGGCAACACGATTGTGCTCAAGCCCAGCGAGCTGACCCCGGGCACCTCTGTGCTCTTTGCCCGGGCTGCCAAGGATGCAGGATTGCCTGACGGGGTGGTCAATATTGTGGTTGGCGACGGTCCCAGCGTCGGTGCGCCGTTAGTGCGCCACCAGCTGGTGAAGATGACCTCGTTCACCGGCTCCACCACGGTGGGCCTGAAGATCATGTCCATGGCCGCCGAGAGCGGTACCCGGGTGCATCTGGAGCTCGGTGGGAAGGCCCCGCTGGTGGTCTTCGATGATGCGGATATCGAAGCCGCCGCGCACGGTGCGGTAGCCGGCTCGACGATCAATTCAGGCCAGGATTGCACCGCGGCCACCCGCGCCTATGTGCATTCCTCGGTTTTCGAGCGGTTCACCAGCCGTGTGGCCGAGCTGATGGAGGCCATGGTGGTGGGAGATCCCACCGACCCCGAAACCGACATGGGCTCGATGATCAGCCAAGCGCACCTGCAGAAGGTCTCCTCGATGGTCCAGCGGGCCAAGGATCAAGGAGCGCAGGTACTGGCTGGCGGCCGTCAGCTTGAGGGCGATGGCTTCTTCTACCGTCCTACCTTGGTGGTTGGAGCCGCCCAGGATTCGGAGATCGTGCAGCAGGAAGTGTTCGGACCGGTTCTGGTGGCTCTGCCGTTCAGCACCGACGATGAGGCCATCGAACTGGCTAACGATACCCCGTATGGCCTGGCGGCGAGCGCATGGACCAAGAACGTGGACCGGGCGATGCGTGCCAGCGCGGAGATCCAGGCCGGTTGCGTGTGGATCAACGAGCATATTCTGATCGTTTCAGACATGCCGCATGGCGGCTACAAAGCTTCCGGCATGGGCAAGGACATGAGCCAGTATTCTTTCGATGAGTACACCAACGTCAAGCACGTGATGATCTCCCACGATCCCCGTGCCCACCGTGAATGGCAGGATACGGTTTTCAAGCATCGCTAGGCGCGAAATACTAGAGACTGGAAAGCAGCTGGTTCAGCTTCTTGGTTGCCACCCCCGGTTCGGTGGTGGCAAAGAAGTACTGGGCCAGCTGTTTTTGCGCCCCGGCCACGGGCGAGGCGGCCAGGTCAGCTACCTTCTGGGCCAGGGCGTTCGCGTTGCCCAGCCGCTGGTTCAATGGCAGCCCGGCATGGAGCTTGCTTTCGGGATCCCCCGACAACAGCAGCGGGATGTTCAGCGCTACCGCGTCATAGGCCATCGCCGAGGTGTCGCAGATGGCCACGTCCGCCCACACCAATGACTGCGCAGCATCGCCGATCGGGTCCAACGTGGCGGCATAATTGCTCTTCAGGCCGAGGACTGCCTTCTTCGCTTCAGCGGAAACATCTCCGGTCTTCGGATGAGGTCGGAAACGCACGTCGAAGCGTTCATCGTTACTCAGCTGGGCGAGGATCCGCTCCCCCAATGTGGCCACGGACGAGTAGGCCATGGCCTGGGAATCGCCTTCCCATGTCGGCGCGTAGAGCACCCGGATCTTCTCGGATGGCTCGGGCCATTCCAGGCTGTCGAGCTGCGGGCGGCCGATCTGCACCAGATGCGTTGGGTCGAAACGGGCAATGCTTTCGGTGATGCGCTCGACCGCAGCGGCACCCGCCACGCAGGCGAAGTCGTAGGCCTTGAGCTGGTTGGAGACCATCGACGCCTTTTCACTTTCACCGTGGTTCAGGTGAATGTGCGCCGGCCCATTGAAACGCAGCATCGTGAAGTTCCGCTGGGCGTTATTCACATAGTTGATGGATTTGGCATCCCACTCGCGCAGCTTGTTCTCGATCTGTTCCATGGAACGCGAGAACATGATCGGCAGAGTCGTCGCTTCCAGCGCGTGGCGTGCGCTCAGGGCGTCCATGAGCACCACTCCAATGCTCAGGCCCTGGGCAGCCAACCGCTCAAAGGTCCCCAGCCAGACTCCGAGCTGGTAGAACTGGCCGGGGCCTTCGGCGAAGAACAGCACATGGTCGGCTTGTTCGATTCCCCGGTCCAAGTGGGCGATTTCTGCTCGGACTGACCGCTCCGCGAGGAGGGAGCGTGCTTTTCCTGTCGCTTCAGTTATCTGGGAGGAGAACAATGCCATGCATTTAGTCTACGTAGGTTTAGCCGTTGATCGCGGAAGCCAAGTCGGAAATGTTGGATTCCATCCAGTCGAGGTAGCTGGAGTCATCCTGGATGGTTTCTGCAAAGTCAACCACGGGGATCTGCCCCTGCTCTGCGCTCTTCCTCAGCGCCTTGGTTTCACTGCCTTCAGTCTGCACGTTGTAGGCAAGTACGTCAGCATTGCCTGCGGAAAGAAGGTCTTCGGCCTTCTTCATGGTCATCGGTGCAATGCCTTCGCCCTCTTCAATGGCTTCACTCAGCCCTTCCGGGGTGGCATCTTCCATGCCTGCAGCATGCAACAGGTGGAACGGTACAGGCTCGGTCATCACGAAGCTCTTGCCATCCAGCTTCGCGGTTTCGAGCTGTTGCTCCAGTTTGTCGATTCCTTCGTTGAAGGAAACCGCATTCCGTTGGTACTGCTCGGCGTTGGCGCTATCGGCTTCTGCGAAGGATTCAGCCAGCGCATCAGCCAGTTCGCCCATGGATTCCAGGTCATACCAGATGTGCTCGTTGTAGGCCGCGTGGTCGTGGCCCTCATGCGGATCCTCTTCGGCGTGCTGCGCATGCTCTTCGGCGCTTTCACCCTCATGCCCAGCTGCTTCCGAGTCCTCGGCTACCGGCGAGGAATCCACCGCGTGCACGAGCGTGATCTCGCCAGCCTTGCCTTCTGGAATCGAGGAAACCAGGGAGTCCATGAACTGGTCATACCCTCCGCCATTAGCCAGCACCAACGAGGCATTGGAGATCGCCAGCTTATCTCGGGCGGTTGGCTCGTAGGAGTGCGGATCCTGCGCAGCCGAAGTGATGATCTCGCTGACCTCCACGCTTTCTCCGCCAATGGCACGGGCGATCTGTCCGTAGACGTTCGTCGTGGCCACTACGCTGATCGCAGCAGAATCCGCTTCCGTTGATTCGCTGGCTGTGCTGCTACCGCATCCGGCGAGGATCAGTCCAGCAGCAGGCAGGGCGACAGCCGCTGCGAGCAGCGAGCGGTGGTTCTTCATGGGTGTCTCCATCTAAATCGGATCGCTATTGAGAACTATTCTACATTACATATGAGAATGGTTCGCACCTAGGAGTCGGAACCCACGCGTTGCAAGGAGCGTTTGCCGTGGGCACCGCCGGTGCCGGTCGCCTTCACGACCATGACCGCAATTGCCGTCGTTACCGGAATTGCCAGGACCAATCCAATGGAGCCGATCAGAATGCGGATGACTTCTTCGGCCATGGCGCCGGAGCCCAGGGTGACCCCGAAGCTCTGGTTGCTCAATGCGGCAATGGCCAGGACTGGCAGGGCCGCACCAGCATAGGCGAAAGCAATCGTGTAAACAGTCGAAGCGATATGATCGCGGCCTATGCGCATGCCCCGGAAGAACAATTCCCTGGCAGAAGCCTTGGGCGAGCTCTCGGCCAATTCCCACACGGTGGCCGATTGGGTAATCGTCACGTCATTGAGCACACCCATGCCGCCGACCAGTACACCGCAGATCAGCAAGCCGGGCAAGGATATTTGCGGGGCCACCGTCGACAAGGTGATTGCCGATTCATCATTGGCCCCGGTCAACGCGGCCGCATCGGTCAACCAGAGCACCATCCCTGCCGTCACCGCTAGACCGAAGAGCGTTCCCAGCAGCGCTGTGGATGTCTTCGCGTTAAGTCCATGGGCGAAATACAGCGCGACGAACATGATGGCGGTGGAGCCCGTGAGTCCCACCAAGACCGGATTACCGCCTTCAAGCAAGGCCGGAACCATGAAGACGATCATGAAGGCGATGCCGCCGATCAGTCCGATCATGGCCCGGGTGCCGCGCCAACCGGCGACGAGCACCACCACCACGCCGTAGGCGATGGCCAGCAGGGCCATGGGCAATGTCCGGACGAAGTCAACGAACACGTACGGGCTACCGCTGGTGGTGTCGACCGCGGAGAGATCTAGGTAACGAATGCTGTCGCCCGCGCGCGCATCCCGTGATTGCAGCATTTCCGGCGGGATCTCCAACTGGATTTCAGCGCCACCAGATTCGGGCATCACATAGGTGACCTGGCATTCGAGCACCTTGCCGCCTACTTCTTCCAACCCTTGGGAGGAAGGGCAATCCTGGACGGCGCTGCGCGTAACGGTGCCAACTTCCATCGTCGCTCCGCCGGTAGTATCCATGGCTCCGTTGAGGGCGAACTTGTCGTAGTTGCCTTGCGGCCACAACAGGATGACCATGACCATGGCCAAAGCACCTATGGGCGCAAGCAGAGCCCAAAGGATGATAGAGGCACGCCGTCGGCGCTTGGGATCCTGCAAAATCGGTTCGTCATGGTGATGATGGCCCACGTGGCGCTGCTCCAAATCAATAAAGGCGATTCGTCCTTACCAAGTCTAAGAGCTGGCCCCTGGGAGTTTCATATGGACGCAGTCCGCGTCTTCCCGCGCTGTGCGTGGACGCTCAAAAGGATGACGCGATAAATCCTCCCCAAGGTTCATGCTTTCCAGCATCGCGGAACGAGAGAATTGAACCATGAGCTTGCCAATGAATTTGCCACCCTCGCCGCAGGGCGCCGAAGGTGAAATGAGCTATCCGTTCCATCGCCTGATGAGACGCAGTGCGAACTATCGCTGGTGGCGTCCGCTGGCGTTCTCCGGCGTCGGCATTGGCTTCTACCTCGCAGCTTTGCTCATTGCAATGCTGGCGATGTTCGCCGCACTGCTCATGAACCCGATGACGTGGGCTGCCGATAATCCGGAAGAGGCCCCCGACCAAGTCCTCATGGATCCAATGCTGAATATGGCATCGGCGACGGACTTCTCGATGACCATGGCCTCATTGATCATCATGATCCCTGCGGTCTTTTTCGCTTATTTGCTTATCGGGCCGAAGCCTGTCGGCCTGTTGATTTCGGTCACCGGCAAATTGCGCTGGCGATGGTTCGGCCTGGCGTTGGCTGCCAGCGCCGTTTCGTTCGCCTTGTATTTCGGGGTGAACTTCGGGCTGGGCGCAGTGGGAATTGGCGCGTCCGAGCCCGTGCCTGCCAGCAGCCTGCCCACGGATCCGCTGTTCTATGCCCTGCTGGTTATCCTCTTGACACCGTTCCAGTGCGCAGCCGAAGAGCTCGTCTTCCGTGGTGCGTTCATGCAGGTCATCGGCAGCTGGCTGAAGCATCCCTTGTTCGCCATCCTGCTTCCGGTGCCGCTGTTCACCATCGGCCACCTCTACGACATCTGGGGGCTTCTCGATGTGGCAGCCTTCGCTATCGCGGCAGGCTATCTGACGTGGCGCACCGGCGGCCTGGAAGCGGCGATGGCCATGCACATCATCAACAACACCTTCTTGTTCCTGCTCGGCGCAGTGGGCGTTGTCGATCTGAACGCCACGGAATCCAACCCGGTTTCATTAGTCTTCTCGGTGTGCTTCATGGCCCTGTTGACCTTCATGCTTGTCAAGCTTGCGGACAGGCAGGGCATCGCCCGCACGGCTGGCCCGATCCCGGTAGCAGACCGCCGTCCGATGCTGCAGCCATGGCAAATGAACCAGCCGTCGCTTCACCCTAACCAGCCATACTGGGCTCCTCCGGCATATCGGCCAGAGCAGCAGCCGAACGCCGGCAACCCGCCGGTGGACTCCCCACCAGCGCCTCGGGCACCCGACCCATCGGACCGCTAGGCATCACGCAGCTCAAGCGCAAAAAACGATCCGCACAGGAGCTCCTGTGCGGATCGTTTCGTTTCCTGCAATTTCATCTAGTGTGCTTATTCAGGACTTTGCCCAGCGCAGCAAGGCCGCGATTCCTGCTCCGTCAGGGATCATCGATTCCGGTACGTATCGGATGCTGGCGTCCGTCAGCGCGGTCGCGCGCAAGAGCACTTCCGGCGCTGGCCACTCGCCGACCACCAATTCTGCATGGTCATCTCCGTCTTGATGGGCAATCCACGGTTCTGCGCTCAAGGCCCGCAGGGTATGCTCGCTTTGGTATTGCCCAACCAGCACCATTTCGGCTTGCGCCGATTGGAGTGCAGTGACGACTTCATTCAATCCGACAGCCAATTGAGCTCGGCCGTTGCCGGACTGGGCGGCAACCTTCGACTCCAATTCAGCCAGATCCTTGGCTTTGACCTCCTCCACCAGCTTGGTGATCTGGGCATCGACCTGCTTGGCGTCCGCACCTCCGGTACGCGTATGCGAGTCGATGACTTCTACGTATTCCTTCAGTGCCACCGGAAGTGCCCCGAGCACTATTTCACGAGCCTTGATATCGCCGGAAAGAATGACCAGACGGACGTAGTTCTCGGTGGACATCTCGCTGATTAGGCTGGCGACCTCATCAGCATTTCGACGTACCATCTCATCGGCGGCTGCCTGGGCCTTCGGCTGGTCATATTCGCCGGGCACCTTGCGCGCATGGTGGATTTCCTCGGGCAATCCGACAATGCCACGGCTACCAAGGCGTTCAGGGGACGCAGTGTTATAGAGGTGCACTTCACCTCCGTCCCTGCTGACTTCGGCTACGAGGTAGGAGAACGATCCGCCACGAGCGCGAGCCAGCGCCGTGAAGTTCGGGAATGGACCCACATCCACCGATGGAGTTTGGACCTTGAGTCCTGGAATGATTTCGTTGAGCACGACTTCGCCGTCATGAACGGCGACGAATCTTGCTACGGGTGCTCGCAGGCCCTCGGCTGGTTCCAGTGCGCCGATCAGTGCTTGGACATCGTCCGGCTGTGCCTGCTGGCTCTTGAGCAGCTTGGCGACTTCGTCCGGAAGCCGATCTGCGGCTTCTTGGGCGGCAGTGGTTCCCAACGATGCGTCCACGAGGGCGGTGCTCCACGAGCCGTTTCTCCGATAGAGCGAAGCGTCGATTCCGTTAGAATCCGCGCGTAGTGCCATGCTGACTCCCTTCCGCACGCGAGCCTTGGCCGCGGTGCGACTAGATCCGTGGCACTAACCTAACATCACTATTCAGTGGCTGGAAGAGGTAACCAGAAACTATGTCGTTGTTTGGATGAAATCAGCATGACAGCAAGTGTTTACCAGCGGCCGCGCCAGTACTGCGGAGGGTGTGATTTCTCGGCTCCAAGCAGCTGCGCGGCGTGATTCGGCCACTGCGGATTGCCCAGGGCGGCCCGTCCGATGCTCACGCCATCGGCCTGGCCCGAGACCACGATATGTTCTGCCTGGATGGCGTCGGTGATGACTCCCACCGCGGTGACAAACGCGTCTTCAGGCAGTGCCTGCTTGACTGCCTGCGCCAGCGACACCTGGTAGCCGGGTCCGGTTGGGCCATGGAATGCGCCGATGCCCGCGCTGGAAAGATCAAAGGCACGGACACCAAGCTCATACAATTCTTGGGCCAGCTTGACCGTATCGGCAATGCCCCAGCCTTCCTCGACCCAGTCCTCGCCGGAGAAGCGGATTCCCAGCGGCTTGTGGGCCGGCCAAACCTTGGCGACAGCCTGAACTATTTCGCGTAAGTAGCGGGTTCGGTTTTCATAACTTCCACCATATTCGTCGGTGCGCTTATTGGTCAGCGGAGAGAGGAACTGGTGGATCAAGTAGCCGTGGGCCGCATGGATCTGGATCAGATCAAAACCTGCAGCGTCGGCACGCTGTGCGGCAGCGGCCCAGTCCTGGACCGAAGCAGCGATCTGCTCGGTGCTCATTGCCGTCGAGGGCTTCAAACCGAAAATCTCGCTGGAACTTGCGGTGACCGTATCCCAGCCACCTTCTTCTGCACTGATACTGCCGAGCTTGCCGGCATCTTCTAGCTCTTCGAGCCATCCATAGGTTGAAGCCTTGGCGCCGGCATGAGCCAACTGAACGCCAATGGCAGCGCCGTGCGAACGCACATACTGGGTCACAGGCTTCCACGCTTCAACCTGTGCCTGGTTCCACAGCCCAGCGTCTCGGTCTGAGATTCGACCTTCGGCAGCAACTGCGGTGGCTTCGGTGATGACCAGAGAGAATCCGCCGTGTGCCATGGAGCCCAAATGGGCTAGGTGCCAGGTGGTTGGAACGCCGTTGCGCTCATCAATGACGTACTGGCACATTGGTGGCAAAACAACGCGGTTGCGTAGCGTCAGTCCTTCGCCGGACTTGGTTGGAATGGTTACGGGGCTAAATAACTTGCTTTCAGGCATACCTGATACGACATTGCGCGCGCAAGTATTATTCCCGCGCTTGCAACGAATTTCAAAAAACGCTCAACAGGATCAGCAATAAAGCGTTTTACCTCTGACTCAACGGTCAGAAAAACAGCAACAAGTCCACCCCAACAGCCAGAGTCCGATTTAACGCTCACTCCCGAGCAACGAACTGAAAAGTCAACCGGTTTTCAATTCCACAATTCATCATACTCCCGGTGATTCCGCGGTTTCCCCCAAAGAACCACAGACATGGGCACGAACAATATTCAGTAGATTAGTCACTTATCAAAGTGAAGCAAAAGAACAGCGGGAACCCCTGGCTATTCTCCGGGGTTCACAGCTCGAACCTGCGCTCCCAGCTCCTTGGAAATCGTCCGTGCAGCATCACGAAGATCTTGAACTATTTTCTCGTCGACTGGCCACTGGTTAGCCGGAACCACCAGAGACAGGGCGGCGACAATCATAGAATTCTCACCAAACACCGGCGCCGCCAGAGAGGACTCACCAATGACGGCTTCCTCATTTTCCAGCGCAATTCCGTTAAAGCGCACTTGCTCAAGTTCGGCATTTAGGAGTTCTGGTTCAGTGATCGTACAACCGGTAAGTTCGGTCAACGGGCGGCTGTGCACGTCGAGTTGCATCTCTGGGATGTGCGCAAGCAGGACCTTGCCTAGAGCGGAGGCATGAGCTGGCAGATTGAGCCCCGTTTCAGGCATCTGTTCGGTTCCATCTGGGCGAGGATCATGATGAATGATCAGTACTTCACCAAGCAGGTTCACACCGAGTCGCGCGGCAAAACCTGTGCTCCGCGACAGTTCGTGCATCCATCGCATGGCACGGGCCCGAACATCGAGCGTATCAAGATAGACACTGGAAAGTTTGAGTAGTGCTGGGCCGAGAACGTAGCGATTTCCTGTTGCTTCTTGGGCCACCAATCCATGGGCCTGAAGGGATTTAACTATCCCGTGAACCGTCGATGGCGGGAGCTCTAACGCAGATGCTAATTCCGAGATACCCAGACGTCTTGCGCCCTGGAGTAGACCGAGTATTTTCGCTGCACGGTCAATTGACTGAATCACAGCGCATGCTCCCATCATCCGTTGACTTCGTTGTTCAACATATCCGTTGGAACCCTTGACAACCAAGGAACCCGAACGGCATTATTTGATATTACCGAATTGAATTCGACATTGTCGAATTTTATTTTTCGTCGTTGACGTTCGTTGTTCAAAGGAGAACCGAAGGCATGGGTGAAAACCGTATGCAGCGCCAGAGTTCGACCAAAGTGATCGGTACAGCTCAGCGCGTTCTTGTTGACACACCAATACTTTCTGCTCCTACCTCCTCCCCCAGCGTCCAGCATTTTGCTGACTCAATTCGGGAAACCATTAGGGGCACCGAGGCAAACCTTTTTCACCAGTCACGTCTTTTGACTATGCAGGGCGTGAAGGTATGAACAGACTACAAAATTCAGCGAGCACGCTGATCGCGGATTCGCTTCGAGGATTCAGCGCTGCTTACCCACAGCTGATGGTCGACGTTGAACAGCGCATTATCTTCAGCACCATAAGCCGTGCCGGTCGAGTCGGCATTGTCGCCGGTGGTGGATCTGGTCATGAACCCATGCACGGTGGTTTTGTCGGAGCAGGCATGCTGGACGCCGCTTGTATCGGAGAAATCTTCACCTCACCAACCCCCGACCAGATCCTCTGTGCAGCACTGAAGGTAGACACCGGTGCTGGCGTATTATTCGTAGTCAAAAACTACACAGGGGACGTACTCAGCTTCGAAATGGCTGCAGAATTAGCCCAAGCACAAGGCATTCATGTCGCAACCGTAATCGTTGGTGATGAAGCAACACCCGAGGCTATTAGCGACGGCCCAGGCCGACGAGGAATGGGAACCACCCTGATCGTTGACAAGATCGCTGGCGCTGCCGCGGCACGAGGTTTGCCTTTGGAGCAGGTCCGAGAAATTGCCCAACAAGTCGCGGATTCTGGACGCTCAATGGGTGCGGGACTTTCCAGTTGTAGTCTCCCGGCTCTTGGCCGACCAACCTTCGATCTCCCGGAGGGGCAAATGGAACTAGGAGTCGGCATCCACGGTGAGCCTGGACGACAAAGAGTTCCTTTGCAGTCCGCCACCCAACTTTCCCAAACGATAGTCGAGTCGATTACCGCTGAGAGATCATTTCAAGGCCGGCAAGTGATAGCCATGCTCAGTGGTCTAGGCGCAACACCCCTGATCGAGCTGTATTCAATGTTTGCCGAACTTCACGACCGACTGAGCGAACGCCAAATTCCCGTGGCACGTTCACTTGTCGGTAACTACATGACGAGCCTGGACATGGCAGGGTGTTCTTTAACCTTGGTTCCGGTGACTGACGAATTGCTTGACCTATGGGATGCACCCGTAAACACACCTGCACTGCGTTGGAAGGATTAACATGTCCGAGAATCTGACTTTAGAAGCAATCGAAGGGTGGATGCACCACTTCTCCACCGAGATCATCAACAATGAACCCTGGTTGACCGAACTTGATTCTGCCATCGGGGATGGCGACCACGGAGTTAATATGGTTCGCGGAGCTCAATCAATTTCGTCATTACTTGCTAAGGGGTCACCGGACACTATCCGCGAATCGTTCAATGTCGTGGGTATGACCCTGATTTCTCGTGTTGGCGGAGCCAGCGGCACATTGTACGGAACGTTGTTCCTAGAGATGAGTACTAGCAGCCCGAGCGGAACACAGATTCAGGCCTCAGAATTTCAGGTAGCTTTCCGCGCCGGAGTTAACGCGGTGGTCTCCCGCGGACAGGCAGTCATTGGCGACAAGACCATGATTGACACACTGGAACCCGCGTCGTTAGTGCTCACAGAATCAATAGCGAACGGCGTGGGACTCAACGACTCGATCGCAGCAGCGGTCAGTGCAGCCAATGCGGGCACCCAGAGTACCTTCCCGCTGGTGGCCCGCAAGGGCAGGGCCTCGTATTTAGGCGAACGCAGTGTCGATCATATCGATCCGGGAGCAGCATCTGCGCATATCCTGCTTCATGCACTGCACGCCAGTATTCGGGCAGGATCAGTCCTGTGATTGGCATCGTTCTCGTTTCGCATAGTTTGGCACTCGCGCAATCAACGATGGTACTGGCATTGGAGATGATTCAGGGGCAACCACCACCGATTCGGATTGCTGCAGGAGCTGATGGAGGATTCGGTACCGACGCCACGGCCATCGCTCAAGCCATTGATGATCTGGCCGAAACCCAGGGTGTGGTGGTCATGACCGATCTTGGATCGGCGCAACTGAGTACGACGCTGGCCATGGATCTTCGTACTACCAACCACCCGGTGCTCATCAGCATCGGACCATTTATTGAAGGAACCATGGCAGCGGTGATTGGTGCAAGGTCGGGAAGAACCTTAACCGAAGTTGCCTATGAGGCGGACAACGCGCTGGCGGCCAAATCCACGGTCGGCTCCGGTGCAGCAGCCGATGTTGCTAGCTCGAATATGCCCCGGGGCACCGAGGTAGCCAGCAGCCAAGAGGTACTGATCAACCAATTCGGAATCCATACCCGCACTGCTTCTGCGCTGGTGCAACTGGCAGCCGAGTATCGCTCTGAGATCTGGTTGAGCGATACCACTTCTGGACGAGGACCAGCCAACGCAAGCAGTCTTATTGAGCTTCTTTCCCTCGGAGCCCAGAACAACGACAAAATCCTCATCAAAGCCCAAGGCATTGATGCCACCCAAGCCGTGCAGGCCATAAAAAACTTGGTTCGTCAGGGTTTTGGCCAGCTATCGCCTAACCCCGTCCGACCATAAATCCCATTTCACCACGCAATAGGAATCGGAGCAGTCCAATGCCCAACGCAGTGCGTCGTCACATCATCAACAACCCACAAAATGTCATCGATGAAGCTTTGGAAGGCTTCGCCTTGAGCAATCCTCATCTGGTGAATTTTGATCCAGAAAACAACCTGATTTTGCGCAAGAATCCGGCGCAAGGAAAAGTCGGGCTGGTCTCCGGAGGAGGCTCTGGCCACGAACCATTGCATGCCGGATTTGTCGGTAACGGCATGCTGGACGTCGCAGTCTGTGGCGCAGTCTTTGCAAGTCCCACCGCTGCTCAAGTGCTAGCTGGCACCGTCGGCGCAGACACCGGAGCAGGTGTGGTGCAGATCGTGAAGAACTACACCGGGGACGTTTTGAACTTTAGTATCGCCGGCGAATTGGCTGACGATGAGAACATCGCTGTCGAGCAGATCATCGTTGATGATGATCTGGCCTCGCAGAAAAGTGAGGGTGGGCCCGGACGTCGTGGGACTGCCGCGGTGCTGACCGTCGAAAAAATCTGTGGAGCGCTGGCCGAACGCGGAGCTGACCGTGCAACTATCGCTACGATCGGACGCGATGTAGTTTCTCGTTCGCGCAGCCTGGCCATCGCTTTGGACGCTGGCGCACACCCGGGTGAGTCCACCGCAGCCTTTGAACTTGAACCACATGAGGTCGAATTCGGGATTGGCATTCATGGTGAACGCGGTACCGCACGCATCAACTACGCCAGCGCAGATGAACTAGTTGAACAGCTGGTCACCCCATTAGTGGAAAGTTTGGAAATCAAACGCGGTCAGTCGGTAATCGCGCTCGTGAACGGACTCGGAGGAGCCTACCCACTCGAGCTATCCATCGCTGCCCGCAGGGTGCACGGGCTGCTGAACGCCAGCGGTATCAGCGTCGCTCGTTCACTGGCCGGTAGCTACGTGACCTCACTGAATATGCACGGATTATCGGTGACGCTCACTGTCGCCGATGACGAATTGGTCAAGCTCTGGGATGCTCCGGTACGCACCAGTGCCCTGAGCTGGTAACCACCACTACTTATCAAGGAGAGAACATGACTACGCAAATCAACGGAACTTTGGCTCTGGCTTGGTTCACGTCCTTTGCCCAAGACTTCGACTCGGCTCAGGCAAGTCTGACTGAGTTGGATCGACTTGCCGGTGATGGCGACTTCGGGACGAATATATCCTCGGCCCTGGGTAGGGCCCACGAGGCTCTACCGGCTGAATCCGAGGCCACTTTCACTTCCGTGTTCAAGGGCGCAAGTAGTGGTTTCATGGCCACCGGCGGCACCAGCGGTCCACTATTTGGCATGTGGTTCCGCTCAATTGCCAAGAGTGCCACCGATGAGAGCGCTTCTCTTTCAGACCTCGCGGCAGGTATCGCTGCTGGTCTGGCGACCATCCAGAAACTTGGTGGCGCCAAGGTGGGCGACAATACGATGGTTGACGCGTTAGAACCGGCATCTGTAGCCCTGAGCGCTTCGGCAGAACAGGGCAGCACGCTGGCCGAAGGTCTTCTGGCTGCGGCGCAGGCTGCTCGCAAGGGAGCCGAATCCACCGAAGAATTGATTGCCGCCCGCGGGCGTGCTAGCTACGTGGGCGAATTGGCCCGCGGTGTGCTGGATCCAGGAGCGGTCACCGTTGCACTGTTTTTCCAGGCAGGTGCCAACACTATCGGCGAGCCCCAAGAATGGACGCCCCTGATAACGGCCAAATCCTAAAGCCCCTCAACCACCAAAAACGCAGCGTGCCACCGGAGAAATCCGGTGGCACGCTGCGTAGTTTTAGCGAATTAGCATTCGACCACGTTGACGGCCAAGCCACCCATCGCAGTTTCCTTATATTTGTCGCTCATGTCTTTGCCGGTCTCGCGCATGGTGATGATGACTTCATCGAGGGTGACGTGGTGTTCGCCGTCGCCCATCAGTGCCATCTTCGCCGCATTCACTGCCTTCGAAGCGGCAATGGCGTTGCGTTCGATGCATGGGATCTGGACCAAGCCGCCGATTGGGTCGCAGGTCAGGCCGAGGTTGTGTTCCATTGCGATTTCCGCGGCGTTCTCCACCTGGGCTGGGGTGGCGCCAAGGATTTCGGCCAGGCCACCGGCGGCCATCGAGGAGGCCGAACCGACTTCGCCCTGGCAGCCGACTTCCGCTCCGGAAATCGATGCCTGTTCCTTGTACAGCACGCCGACGGCGCCTGCGGTGAGCAGGAAGCGTACGACTGCGTCGTGCTTTTCCTCCTCGTTCCAGTACTTCGCGCCCGGCGCGTAGTGGGTGGCGTAGAACAGCACTGCCGGGATGATGCCGGCGGCGCCGTTGGTGGGAGCGGTGACAACCCGTCCGCCGGAGGCGTTCTCCTCATTGACGGCCAGCGCGACGAGGTTGATCCATTCCTGCCAGTAGACCGGATCGCGGTCCTTGTCTTCCTTGCGCAGGCGTTCATGCCATTCTGGAGCGCGACGGCGGACCTTCAGGCCGCCGGGCAGCACGCCGGTGCGTTCCAGCGCGGAGTCCTTGCAGCCTTCCATCACTTCGTAGATGTGGATGAGGCCTGATCGGATCTCCTCGCGGGTGCGATAGGTTTCCTCGTTGGCCATCATGATCTCGGCAATGGACAAGCCGGTTTCTTTCACATGTTCCAGCAGTGCGGCTGCTGTCGTGAACGGGTAAGGCTGCTTGTTCAGCTTCTCTTCGAGGTTCTTCTCGATGCGGTCTTCGGCGCCTTCGCGCACGATGAAGCCGCCGCCCACGGAGAAGAAGGTCTCGTTGGCGATTTCGTTGCCTTCGGCATCCAGGGCAATGAACTTTACCCCGTTGGTGTGGCGCGGAAGCACGGTCAGCGGGTGCTGGATCATGTCCTCGACCTTGTAGTCCAGGTCTTTGCGCTGGTCCAGCTGTTCGGCCAAGCGCAGCACGCCGGTGGCTTCCATGTCTGCCAGGCGCTGATCGACCTGTGCTGGCAGCACCGTTTCAGGTTCGAAGCCTTCGAGCCCGAGCATGATGGCGGTGAAGGTGCCGTGGCCGCGGCCGGTAGCAGCCAGGGATCCATAGACGTCCACACGGATATTTTCCAGTGCGTCCAGTTGGCCTTCTCGGATTACTTGGGCAATGAATGCGTGCGCTGCACGCATTGGTCCCACGGTATGGCTGGACGATGGTCCAATGCCAACCGAGAAAAGATCGAATACGCTAACCGCCATGCGGGTCACATCCTTAGAACTTTGGTAATCCGAGAGCTTGGGCCCCGGATCTATGAAGTGTGGTTCCAAATTCCCCCCGGGCCGCTGCAGGTATCGCGGCGGCTGGTGGAACTTTGGATGGTGAGAGACTGCGGGCCCGAAAAGCGCCTAATTCCACCTTCCGGGCCCGCATCTTCACTAGCTTGCTGCTACTCGGAAACCTTTGGCAGGTCCGGGTACAGTGGGTGGGCTTCAGCCAACGCCAGAACACGTTCCTTCAGCTCTGGCAGTGCAGCCGTATTGCCGTCAGCACCAGCAATCAACGCCTGCGCAATAATCTCCGCAACCTCAGCAAACGCAGCCTCGGAAAAACCACGCGTCGCCAATGCCGGAGTACCAATGCGCAGGCCCGAGGTGACCATCGGCGGACGCGGATCAAACGGAACCGAATTACGATTCACCGTGATCTCCACCTGCGCCAGCAAATCCTCAGCCTGCTGGCCATCCAACTCGCTGTCACGCAGATCCACCAGCACCAAATGCACATCGGTGCCACCAGTCAGCACGCTGATGCCCTTGGCAACAACGTCCTCCCGGGTCAAACGCTCAGCCAAGATCTTCGACCCAGCCAAGGTACGCTCCTGGCGCTCCTTGAACTCCGGCGACCCAGCAATCTTGAACGCCACAGCCTTGCCAGCAATCACATGCTCCAACGGACCACCCTGCTGACCAGGGAACACCGCCGAATTCAGCTTCTTCGCAATCTCCGCATCATTCGAGAGAATAATGCCACCACGCGGACCAGCCAACGTCTTGTGCGTCGTGGAGGTCACCACATGAGCATGCGGCACCGGCGACGGGTGCAACCCGGCGGCCACCAAGCCAGCGAAGTGCGCCATATCCACGAACAGGTACGCGCCGACCTTGTCGGCAATCTCGCGGAAACGCTTGAAATCCAGCTGGCGAGGGTACGCCGACCAGCCGGCAACAATCATCTTCGGCTGGTGCTCAACCGCAAGGCGCTCCACCTCATCCATGTCCACCTGGTAGGTTTCCTCATCCACGCCGTAAGGCACGATGTTGAACAGGCGGCCCGAGAAGTTCAGCTTCATCCCGTGGGTCAAATGCCCACCGTGGTTCAGGTTCAACCCGAGGACGGTATCACCCGGACGCACCAGCGCGTGGTACACCGACGCATTAGCCTGCGCACCGGAGTGCGGCTGCACGTTCGCGAACTTCGCCCCGAACAACTCCTTGAGGCGCTCAATCGCCAACGTCTCGATGACGTCGACTTCTTCGCAGCCGCCGTAGTAACGGCGGCCCGGGTAGCCCTCGGCGTACTTGTTGGTCAGCACCGAACCCTGCGCCTGCATAATGGCCTGCGCGGTGTGGTTCTCCGAGGCGATCATTTCCAGGCCGCGCTGCTGGCGAGCCAGCTCAGCGTCAATGCGCTGCGCCACCTCCGGGTCCAGCGATGCCAGCGACTGGGTCAGCGAGCTCGAGGCAACGGTTTCAAAGGTCTGGTTACTCATTACTCGACGTTTCCACCGTTCGCGCTTGCGTAGTCTGCTGCCGAGAGCAGCGGTCCTTCTTCGGTGACCTCAACGGTGAACAGCCAGCCGGCACCGTATGGGTCCTCGTTCAGGATGGCCGGGTTGTCCACGGCTTCCTGGTTGACCTCAACGATGGTGCCGGTCACTGGCGAGTACAGGTCGGAGACCGACTTGGTGGACTCGACCTCGCCGCAGGTCTCGCCTGCGGTCACGGCGCCGCCAACCTCTGGCAGGTCGACGTAGACCACGTCGCCCAGGGCGTCAGCGGCAACCTGGGTGATGCCGATCTTTGCTGGGGACGATGCATCGATCCACTCGTGCTCAGCCGAGTATCGCAATGACGAAAGAACTTTACTCACGGTATTTCCTCTCCCAAGGGAATTAGCGGGCGCTTAGCTTAGCCCTACTGATGTTTAACGTTACTTGGCTCGGGTGTAGAACGGCAGTTCGACTACGACAAATGGCAAAGTCTTACCGCGCAGATCGACCTCCAGCTCGGTTCCGGTCCCAGCGAATTCGGCATCGACGTAGCCCAGTGCCACCGGGTAGCCGAGCGTTGGCGATGGCTGTCCGGAGGTGATTTCGCCAATGACGGCGCCGTCCTTGACGATGGCGTAGCCGCCGCGGCCGGCGCGCTTGCCCAGTCCCTTGAGGCCCACGAGCTTGCGTGGCGGGGTGGTGCCGCGCAGCGCTTCCAGTGCCTCGCGGCCCACGAAGTTCTCTTCCTTCTTGAAGGAAACCACCGGACCGAAGCCCGCATCGAATGGGGTGCGTTCCAGGGACAGCTCGTTGCCGTACAGCGGCATGCCGGCTTCCAGGCGCAGAGAGTCGCGAGCTGCCAGGCCGCAAGGAACCAGCTCGTGGTTCTTGCCTGCCTCAACGGTCTTCTCCCAGAGGGCTGCCGCATCCTCGTTCTCGATGATCAGCTCGAAGCCGTCCTCGCCGGTGTAGCCGGTGCGGGCCAGCAGCACGTCGATGCCGCCGAGCACCAGCTTCACAGCCGCGTAATACTTCAACTCTGCGACGGCCTGGGCGGTTGCCTCATCGGCGGCCAGCTTGCTCACGATCGCCTCGGCGTTCGGACCCTGGACCGCGATCAGCGACTGCCGGCCCGATGCGTCATCGACGACAACATCGAAATCAGCGGCGCGGGCTGCCAGCTCTGCTGCGACCACCGGTGCGTTGCCGGCGTTCGGCACGACGAGGAACTTCTCCTCCTCCAGGCGGTAGACGATCAGGTCGTCGATGATCTTGCCCTCGGCGTTCAGGATCAGCGAGTACTTCGCCTTGCCGACCTTCATGATGCTCAGGTTGCCTGCCAGCGCGGTGTTCAGCGCGACGCCGGCTTCCGGGCCGGTGAGGTAGACCTCGCCCATGTGGGACAGGTCGAACAGGCCGGCGGTGCAGCGCACAGCCTTGTGCTCTGCCAGTTCCGAACCGTACTTCAGCGGCATGTCCCAGCCGCCGAAGTCGGTGAAGTTCGCGCCCAAAGCTTCGTGCTGGGCGTGCAGTGCGGTGTGCTTGAGTGCTCGGGTAGTCTCAGTCATCTCTAACTCTTCCTTAGTCTTCGAAGGCTTCGGGAGCCGGGCAGGAGCAGATCAGGTTGCGGTCGCCGCCGGCACCGTCGATGCGGCCCACGGTCGGGAAGTACTTGTCGAACTTCAGGCTCGCTACCGGGAAGGCTGCCTGCTCCACCGAGTACTTGCGGTCCCAGTTGCTGTTGACCACTGCCGAGACCGTGTGCGGGGCGTTGCGCAGCGGGGATTCCTCGATGCTGTAGGCACCGGAGAGCACCTCGTCCATTTCCTGGCGGATGGTGATCATGGCTTCGATGAAGCGCTCGATCTCGGCCAGGTCTTCTGACTCGGTCGGCTCCACCATCAGGGTGCCGGCGACCGGGAAGGACAGGGTTGGCGCGTGGAAGCCGAAGTCGATCAGGCGCTTGGCCACGTCCTCGGCGGTGACCCCGGTCTTGGCGGTCAGCTCGCGCAGGTCCAGGATGCACTCGTGAGCGACCAGGTCCTGGTTGCCGGTGAACAGGATCGGGAAGTGCTCGCCCAGGCGCTTGGCGATGTAGTTCGCGTTCAGGATCGCGTGCTTGGTGGCTTCGGTCAATCCGTCGCCGCCCATCATCGCGATGTAGGCCCAGGAGATCGGCAGCACGCCGGCCGATCCGAAGGCGGTAGCCACCACCGGCACGCCGTCGCGCTCGGAGTAGGTGCCCGAGGCGTCGCCTGGCAGGAATGGCAGCAGGTGCTCGCCTACGCCGATCGGGCCAACGCCCGGACCGCCGCCGCCGTGCGGGATGCAGAAGGTCTTGTGCAGGTTCAGGTGCGACACGTCGCCGCCGAACTTGCCCGGCTGGGCCAGGCCCACCATGGCGTTCATGTTCGCGCCATCGATGTACACCTGGCCGCCGGCGGCGTGGACCTTGTCGCAGACCTCGCGCACGTCGGCGTCGTAGACACCGTGGGTGGATGGGTAGGTGATCATGATGGCGGCAAGAACGTCCTTGTTGGCCTCGATCTTGGCATCCAGGTCATTGGCGTCGATGGTGCCGTCGGCCGCGGTCTTCACGACGACCACGCGCATGCCTGCCAGCACCGCCGAAGCGGCATTGGTGCCGTGCGCCGATGCAGGGATCAGGCACAGGTCGCGCTGGCCTTCGCCGCGCGAACGGTGGTAGTCCGAGATGGCCAGCAGGCCGGCGTACTCGCCCTGCGAGCCGGCGTTCGGCTGGATGGAGACGCCTGCGTAGCCGGTGATGGCGGTCAGGCGGCCTTCCAGGTCGGTGATCAGCTCGCGCCAGCCGGCGGTCTGCGCGGCAGGTGCGTAGGGGTGGATGGATGCGAATTCAGGCCAGGTGATGGATTCCATCTCGGCGGCCGAGTTCAGCTTCATGGTGCACGAGCCCAGAGGGATCATGGTGCGGTCCAGTGCCAGGTCGCGATCCGAGAGGCGGCGCAAGTAGCGCATCATCTGGGTCTCGGAGGAGATCGAGTTGAAGATCGGGTGGGTCATGAAGTCGCTGGTGCGCACCATCGACTCGGGCAGCTCGAAGCCTTCCGGAGCCGAGAGTTCCGCACCGAAGACCTCCAGCAGGGTCTTGACCACGGCGGAGGTGGTGGTTTCGTCGGTGGAGATGCCCACTTGGGTTTCGCCGACCTTGCGCAGGTTGATGCCTGCTTCGACGGCCTTGTCGATGATGGCATCTGCGTTCTCGACGTTCACCACAACGGTGTCGAAGAAGGTATCCGAGGCCAGGGTGAAGCCGCCTGCGACCAGCGAGCTGGCGACCACGCGGGCGTGGTTGTTGGCACGGGTTGCGATCTGCTTCAGGCCGGCTGGGCCGTGGTAGACGGCGTACATCGATGCGCAGATGGCCAGCAGGGCCTGCGCGGTGCAGATGTTGGAGGTGGCCTTCTCGCGGCGGATGTGCTGCTCGCGGGTCTGCAGCGCCAGGCGGTAGGCGGGAACTCCGGCGTCATCGGCCGAAACGCCCACCAGGCGGCCTGGCATGGAGCGGGTCAGGCCGTCGGCAACAGCCATGTAGGCTGCGTGCGGTCCGCCGAAGAACAGCGGCACGCCGAAGCGCTGGGTGTTGCCCACGGCGATGTCGGCGCCCTGCTCGCCCGGAGGGGTGATCATGGTCAGCGACAGCAGGTCGGCGATCACGGTCACCATGGCGCCGGCTTCCTTGGCGGCGGCGATGATCGAGGCGTGGTCGGCGATCGAGCCGTCATTGCCCGGCTGCTGGAGCACGATGCCGGAGATGTCGCCCTCGGGCAGGCCGGCGGAGAGGTCGGCGACCTCGATCTCGAAGCCCAGCGCGTCGGCGCGGCCCTGCACGACCTTCAGGGTCTGCGGGAAGATGTTGGAGTCCAGGACGGTCTTGCCCTTGGCCTTCTTCTTGTTGGCGCGGCGCATCATCAGCACGGCTTCGGCGGCGGCCGAGGATTCGTCCAGCAGCGAAGCGTTGGCGATCGGCAGGCCGGTCAAGTCCATGACCATGGTCTGGAAGTTCAGCAGGGCTTCGAGGCGGCCCTGGGAGATTTCTGGCTGGTACGGGGTGTAGGCGGTGTACCAGGCAGGGTTTTCCACGATGTTGCGGCGGATTACCGCTGGGGTGATGGTGTCGTAGAATCCCTGGCCGATCATCTGGGTCTTCATGACGTTCTTCGAGGCAAGCGCACGCAGGTGGGCCAAGGCTTCGGTTTCGCTCAGCGCATCAGGGATATCCAGTGCGGAGTCCTGGCGGATACCTGCCGGAACGGCGGTATCGATCAGTGCTTCCAGGCTGTCGTAGCCCAGGGTCTGAAGCATGGTGGCAACGTCGGAAGGACGCGGGCCGATATGGCGGGAGACGAATTCAGTATTCGCTGGTGCCGAAGTCTGCGTGATGGTCATGGTGCGGGTATCTCCATGGGATCTGTCTTGGCGCATGCCAAAGGAAGGTCTTTTTACCTCCCCATCCCTGTTTCATAACCTGAGAGTTTTACGCATCCAGCAAACCAAGCCGGGTACTTGCACCTTCGGTGAACCGGAACGGGCCGGTTTCTTTCCAGAGTTGCCTCATGATGGCGGTACGGGTGCCTGAGAGTTTCCTGGGGAGGAATTGCTCCTACGGCGCCCGTCCATGGTGTGAACGGGACTCTCCCGCCATCCGTCTATGGCGTGTACTGCCGGCCGGAGACCTGCAGCACACCACCATGTTACCCGCCTCGCCCCCAACGTCAAACAGGAGCAGGAACAGGAAAAGTCATAAACGCGTTCAGTTTGCGCCGGCAGTTAAACGGATGTAATCGGGATACTTCGCTGATAAGGAATCTCCCGATGAGGTGCCGGTGAGCCGTCGCTTGATCCACGGAGCCAAATGCTCCCTGGCCCAGCCCAATTCCTGCTTCAGTTTCTCGCCGCGCGAGTTCACCGCCAGCTCCGGCAGCGACGGCTGGTGGATCTTCGCGGACCAGTTCTCCTCGGTGATCTGCCCGGCGCCGAGCACGTTCAGGACCTTGGAGGCCATCAGCGTGTGACCCAGCTCATTCATGTGCAGCCGGTCCGGCGCCCAGTAGCGCAGGTCAGAGAATTCGCGCCATCGCCAGTAGTCGGCGATCAGCGCACCGTATTCGTCCGCGATTTCGCGGACCTTCTCGTTGTAGACGGCAGTGCGCGGACGGGTCTTGGAGAACAGCGGCGAGTCCACGGTGTCGAAACCGGTGAACAGCAGCACCGTGCTTCCGGCTTCGGAAAAGCGGCGCACCATGCCGGCATAGCCGCGCATCAGCGCATCCAGGTCGGCCTTGGGCCGCAGGATGTCATTGCCGCCGGCGTAGATGGAGACCAGGTCCGGGCCCAACGCAAGGGCCTGGTCCAGCTGCTGGTTGATCACCTGGCCGATCTTCTTGCCGCGCACGGCCAGATTGGCGTATTCCCATTCTCCTTCGGCGCAGAGCACCTCGGCCACCCGATCCGCCCAGCCGCGCACCTGGTTAGGGCGGACCGGATCCGCGTCGCCAACGCCTTCGGTGAACGAGTCACCCAGTGCCACAAACTTCTTCACTTCGCTCCTGCTTCGTTCCTTGCCCGGTGGGGCGGCTATGCGTTGTTGCCGGCAGACTGGGCCGCCATGTTCTTCTGCATGATCAGCTGGCGCGCCAGCTGGCTGAGCTTCACCCCGGTGGAGGTCTCCTTGAGACCTTCATTGCGCGAGGGGATAAATCCGAAGCCCAGCTGGTGGGCCGGATCGGCGAAGGCCAGCGAGGAGTTCGCACCGTCATGGCCGTAGGCGAAAATCGAGCCGTAATTGTTGCTTGCGGTGGCCTTCATGAATCCCAGGGCGAAGGCCTGCAGCAGTCCATTGGTCCGGTCATGGCCGTAGACCAGTTCGGTGGATACCTGGGACCAGGTGTCGGCGGAAAGGAATCCGCGCGTGGTTCCCAGTGCCGGAACTGCACCGAAGGAGGCGGCATAGATGGCGGCCAGGCCCTGGGCGTTGGCCACCGCTCCCATGGATGCCGGACCCAGTTCGCGCACCTGCGGCGCGTTGGCCAGTTCGTGCCAGTTGTAGACCGGGCCGGTTTCCAGCGCGAACCCGGAGGCCGAATTCACCGCCAGACCGGCCGGGGAAAACGGGTCGAAGAATTCGGTGGCAGCTTCGGCAGCTGGCAGCACATCGCGGTAGCGCGATTCCAGCGCTGGGTCCTGGCCAATGTAGGCCTCGGCGCCCAGCGGCTTGCGGATGCGCTCCTCGAAGACCTCCTTGAGCTCCTTGCCGGTGACCCGGCGGACCAGTTCTTCCATGAGCACGCCCATGGTGATCGCGTGGTAGCCGACGATATTCTGCCCCAGCGGCCAGACACTGGGCATGGAAGCGAGCACCTTGGCGTACTCGGCGGAGTCCAGGAGGATCTTGCTGGGCACGCCCCCGGGAACGCCCAGCACGCCGGCCTGGTGGCTGAGCACCTCGCCGACGGTGAGCCGGGATTTCCCGTTCTCGCCGAATTCAGGCCAGTAGGTGGCCATGGGCGCATTCGGATCAATCAGGCCATCTTGCACCAGCAGTGCCACGACCAGCGCGCCAAGGCCCTTGGTGCAGGAGAAAACACAGGTCAACGCGTCGCCCGAGAGGTGCTCTCCGACGGTGTGGCTGAGCACCAGTTCTCCGCGGTGGTATACGGCCAGCTGCGCCGAGTAGCCTTCTTCCTCAGCGGCACGCGCTTCCAAAGCCTGGGCCAGGGGCGCGAAATCCTCAGTGATCACCGATTGCATCTAAATCCTTAAAGTGCTTGTTCCTCAACAACCAACCCTAACCGCAGTGCTCCCATTTCCCGAAGGTTCCACATGCTGTACACCACCCAGCATATAGGTAGGTCAGCTCACACCTTTGAAGCAATTAAGCCACTCGCCGACGTAGCAATGCCTTTCGTCCCGCGATTCTGTGAGCCAGCTCAGATCCCGGTTTGCCCACTTCATGCGCTGACCCTAAAGTTGTAACGTTTGCCTACAAATTTGAAGGAGATGATCTCGATCGCATGACTGTGAACAGTGACACGGCCGTTACCGACGGCAAGGAAACAGAACTCCACCGGGTGATTGGCCCGAAGCTGCTGCTATTCCTCATCATGGGCGATATCATCGGCGCCGGCATTTTCGCCATTACCGGCAAGGTTGCCGGCCAGGTGGGTGGAGCCGCGTGGCTGCCGTTCCTGATCGCCTTCGCGATCGCGACCCTCACCGCCTTCAGCTACCTCGAACTGGTCACCAAGTACCCGCACGCAGCGGGTGCCGCCCTGTACATCCACAAGGCCTTCGGCATCCACTTCGTGACCTTCCTGGTGGCCTTCACCGTTGCCTGCTCGGGCATCACCAGCGCCGCCACCTCGGCCACCCTGGTCGGGCGGAACCTGCTGATCGGCATCGGCCAGTTCGTCGAGGGCGTTCCCAACACGCCCGAAGCGGGCATGTGGGCGGCTATTGCGGTGATCGTCATCCTCGCCATCGTCAACTTCCGTGGTGTCGGCGAGAGCGTGAAGTTCAATCTCTTCCTGACCGTCGTGTCGCTGGCCATCATGGCCGCGATCATCGGCATCGGCTTCGCCGTGATCGCCTCGGGCCACGGGGACATCTCCCGTCTGGTGGTTTTCGAGACCCCGACCGATCGCAGCGTCTTCGCCGCAGTGACCATGGGTACCGCCGTTGCGTTCTTCGCCATGGTGGGCTTCGAGGACTCGGTGAACCTGGTGGAGGAAACCAAGAACCCGAAGAAGGTCTTCCCGAAGATCATGCTCATTGGCCTGGGCATCTGCGCGGTGATCTACATGCTGGTGGCCGTCACCGTTATCATGGTGATCCCTACCGGTGATCTGCTGAATCCGAAGAACCCGGACGCCGGCATCCTGCTGGATGTGGTGCGCATTGGCCTGCCGAATTTGCCGGTTGACGCGATCTTCCCGTTCCTGACCGTCTTCGCGGTGGTCAACACGGCGCTGATGAACATGCTGATGGCCAGCCGCCTGCTCTACGGCATGGCCCGCCAGGGCGTGTTGCCGCAGTTCCTGGGCAAAGTGCACTCGACCCGACGCTCCCCATGGGTTGCAATCCTGTTCAGCACCGCGCTGGCCATCGCACTGATTGCCTACGTGAACCTGGATAACGGCAGCAGCATCGTCGGCTCGCTGGGCGGCACCACCGCGCTGCTGCTGCTGTGCGTGTTCGCTGTCGTGAACGTCGCCCTGCTGGTGCTGCGCCGCGACAAGCCGGAGCCTGGCGCATTCCGTGCGCCAACGATCATCCCGATCCTCGGCGTGGTCTTCTGCCTGTTCCTTGCCGGCCCGTGGGCTCGTGCGCGCGAGGACTGGGTACAGTACGAGATTGCCGGCCTGCTGCTGGTGATCGGTGTTGCACTGTGGGCCGTCACTTGGCTGGTCAACCGGATCAGCTACAAGAAGGGCGTCATTGAAACCCGCCCGGGCCAGTACTGATCCCTGGTTCTTGACGTAGCGATGCCCGCCGATTGATTCGGCGGGCATCGCTACGTTAAGCGCGTTTTCTGCGCCGTCTGCTCGACGGTTTCCTGGCGGAAACGAAGCTTCAGGCCCCGTTCGGTGCGCTGCCACCACGACGAGACCACGAGCACCGGGGAATCCGCGGGCTTCATGCGGTAGGCAAGCAGCACCATCTGCGCATCCACTTCACGCGCGGCAAGCACCTGCACCGCACCGGTGCTTGGCAAAGTTGCCCCGGATTCCAGCATGGATCGGACCGTCGCCACATCCAGCAGACCACCATGGCGGGTCACTTCCTGGTACCCAGGATGCAGGAAGTCAGTGAGCTCGGCGAAGCTGGCGCGGATCTGCGGGTCGAGAAAACCCTGCTCCAGCTCGTAGACGGCGGCCGCGATGTCCATGCCGGGTTCTGGCGTGGCAGCGGTTTCTTCCACCGGTGCCGGTGCCGCATCCGCCTCGGCCGGTGAGCTGGAAGGGGCTGATCCACCGGCAGTGTAGCCTGGTCCAGCCTCTACTGCCGTACCCTGCTGGTGCGCGGTGGCTGCTGCGCGGGCGTGTCCGTCTGCTGCTTCATTCAGCTCATGGCCGGCATGGCCCTTAACCCATTCAAAAGTGTATTTGCGCCCCGAGATAGCCTGATCCAGTTCCTTGAGGATGTCCTGGTTCAGTACCGGTTTGCCGTCGGCCTTCTTCCAGCCCTTTTTCTTCCACCCTGGCATCCATTTGCTGATGCAGTTGATCGCGTACTGCGAGTCGCACAGGATCTTCAGTTCTTCGTCTGGCAGGTGCTCGGTGGCCCGGAAGAGCTCGAGCACCGCCTGGAGCTCGCCCATGTTGTTGGTTCCGTGGTCCCAACCGCCAGCGGCCCAGTTGTCCTGGTCCACGTACCAGGCCCAACCTGCTGGTCCGGGATTCCCTAAGGCTGATCCATCCGCCGCTGCAATGATTGTCATGGTTTAATCCTGCCACGTTCACCGCACCTCGGGGTTTCAGGCATAGGGCCATGTCGCCAGCGAATTCCTGCAGAGAGGATCGCAGCATCCCAGCTGATCCACGCGTAGGATTGGGTTGTGAAGAAAATTATGCCTGTACTGGCCACCCTAGCCTTGGCGCTCACCGCTTGCGGCAGCCCGTCGATCGATGAGCTGCGCGAGCAAGATCCGCAGGGCCATACGGCGTGCGTGCACTTTGGCGGGGGCATGGTTGACCCCGAGGGCATGGGCGCGACGAACATGGCGAAAGCCGCTGAGCATGGAGCGAAGGCAGCCACCGGAGAAATCAGCGCCGCCGTGGCCACCGATAACGCCGGCACGCCGAAGATCACCGACTTGGAAGCATTCCAGAAGGCATGCGAAGCGCAGGGCTTCGACTTCGAATAAAGCACAGCGGCCCGGGATCCGCTCCTTAGTATGGAGCGGATCCCGGGCCGCCAGGCTGGTTCTTCCGGAGCCTAGGCAGGGTACAGCGGGTTGTGTCCCGCCTGGACACGTTCCTCGGCACGGACTTCGTCCGGTGCCGTGCCGTTCAGGAATGGGCCGTGCTCTGCCAGTTCTTCCCGGTCAGGGGCTTCGAGCCAGTTCGCCAAGTCCGGTCCCTTCGGAATGATCCCGGTCGGGTTGATGTCTTCGTGGACCACATAGTAGTGGGCCTTGATCTGCTCGAAGTCGATGGTGTCGCCAAAGCCTGGTGTTTGGAACAGATCCCGGGAGTAGCCCCAGAGGTTGGGCATGTCGATGAGCTTGTTGCGATTGGCCTTGAAGTGGCCATGGTAGACCGGGTCGAATCGCACCAGAGTGGTGAACAGCCGCACGTCGGCCTCGGTGATGTAATCGCCCATGAGGAAACGGCGGGTGGATAGCCGTTCTTCGAGGTGGTCCAACGTGGTGAATAGCCTGTCGTAGGCGTCGTCGTAGGACTTCTGGTCCCCCGCGAACCCGGCACGGTAGACGCCGTTATTCACCTCGGTGAAAATCCGCTTGATCAGCGGCAGCATCTCATCGAGCTGGTCATGGGCAACGAGATCCGGTGCGCCTTCACGATGGAATTCCTTCCACTGCGTGGACATGTCCCAGGTGATTTGCGGGTAATCGTTGGTGACAACCGCGCCGGTGGGGATATCGACAATGGCCGGAACGGTGATCCCGCGTGGATAATCGGCAAAGCGCTTGAAGTAGTTTTCCTGGATCCGCTCGGTGCCCAGCACGGGATCCTTGCCCTCCGGGTCCAGATCGAAGGTCCAGCTGCGCGCATCGTGGGTGGGACCGGGCAGTCCGATGGACAGCGCGTCTTCCAGGCCGAGCAGGCGGCGGACTATCAGGGTTCGGTTGGCCCATGGGCATGCGCGGGCAGCCACCAGATGGTAGCGGCCGGCCTCCACCGGCCAGAGCTGGGCACCTTCGGATATCCCTGCGTCGGGATGCCCGATTTTGCTGTGGCTGTCCTTATGCCCATAGTGCTCGGCGCTGGCATCAGCGACGATGCGATCCTGGATGTAGTTGGTGTCCCGGGTGAATTCTCCGCCGGTGACGTAGGAGCCCTTGGTCGAGTATTCGTCGCTCATCGCATTCCTTCCAAAGAATTTTGCGGTCCCGTGCATAAACCATTCATGTCGAGACTATGGCAGTTGGACAAGTTTGGAAATGGCAGGGTGCCGATTGCCAGCACCCGCCATATTCGACCTTCCTTAGGCGTTGACCGAGGCGCTGTCGCGCACGGTAGCCATGGCCTTGCTCCAGGCAAGAAGTTGCTCGAACATCGGCTGCACGCTGCCAGCGGACTGCTCGGTCGGTGCGAAGGTTGAGAAGTTCTCGAAGTCGGTGAACAGCGAGAACATGCCGGTCTTCTGCACATGGGCGAGCTGCAGTTCGGAGAGGATTCCACGCAGGTGCTCCACCGCGCGCGAGCCCATGGCGGAGCCGTAGCCGACCATGCCTGCGGCCTTGTTGTTCAGCTCGGCGTTCAGGTAGCTCAGTGCGTTGGCCAAGGCAGGCTGGACAGAGTGGTTGTACTCGCCAACAATGAAAATGTAGCCATCGAATTCGCTCATCTTGGCGGCGAAGGCCTTGGTGTGCTCGTTCTGGTAGTTCTGGTAGGCGGCCGGGAACGGCTCATCGAGCATCGGCAGGTTGAAATCCACGATGTCCACCAGCTCGTAGTCGGCACCGCCGAATTCCTCGGCCTTGGCCAGAACCCAATGCGCGACAGACTGGTTGACGCGGCCTGGACGGGTGGACCCGGTAACGATAGCGATCTTCGACAATTCAATTCTCCTTGGAGCTCTGCGGCCAACCAATTTAGTTGACACGTCATCATCTCTTGCCAATTCCCACTATACAGGAGATAATTGATGCGTCAACAAAATTTCAACATCCCCGTTGGGCAGAACATGGTTAGGAATAGAGAATGAAGAGCGAAGAGACCCGCTGGCTCACCGATAGCGAGCAGGACCTCTGGCGCACCCTGCGCGAATTCCTCTGGCAGTTCCCCAGCGCCATGGACCGCCAGATGCTCCGCGATTCGAAGATGCAGACCGGCGAATACTCGGTGCTGGCCGTACTCTCGGAAACGACCGAGCCGAGCCTGCGCCCGGCCGACGTGGCCACCGCATTGCGCTGGGATCGCTCCCGCCTCTCCCACCTGCTGCGCCGCATGGAAGCCAAGGGCCTGATCAGCCGCTGCTCGGATGAAACCGACCGCCGCGGCCACCAGATCACGCTGACCGCCGAAGGGCGCCAGACCATCGAAGAGGCCGCGCCAAGCCACGTGAACTTCGTGCGTGAAACCATCTTCGACTCGCTGGACCCATCCGAGCGCGCCGCCTTCGAATCGGCGCTGCCCAAGATCCTGGCTTCCCTGGAGCAGCAGGGCCTGAAGCCGGACGGGTACTAGCTGGCCTTTTGGGCTAGTTCGCTCTGGGCTAGTTCGCTCTGGGCTACCAGCTGGGCGAACTGGCCCCGACGCTGGACCAGTTCATCAAAGGTACCGGATTCGGCAATCCGGCCATCCTCCAGCACCACGATGCGGTCTGCCCGCATCACCGTGCTCAACCGGTGCGCGATGAGCAAGGTGGTGCGCCCCACCGCCAGCTCATCCAGCGCCCGCTGCACCAGTGCCTCGGTGACAGTATCCAGCGCACTGGTGGCTTCATCGAGCACCAGCACCTTCGGCTTGCGCAGCATGGTGCGGGCAATGGCCAGTCGCTGCTGCTCACCACCGGAGAAGCGGTGCCCGCGCTGCCCCACCTGGGTGTCCAGGCCGCGTGGCAGGCTGCGGATCAGTGGCGCAATCTGCGCGGCTTCCAATGCATCCCAGAGCTCTTCTTCCGTTGCCTCCGGCGCCGCCCACAAGAGGTTCTCGCGAATCGAGGCATGCAGCAGGTAGCTTTCCTGAGCCACCACGGAGACTGCCTGCGCGATCCCCTCGGGGTCGAATTCCTTCAGATCAATGCCGTCGAGCAGCACCTGGCCCTCGGTGGGATCAAGCAACCGGGGCAGCAAGGATCCCAGGGTGGATTTGCCCGAGCCGGTCGCGCCAACCACCGCGGTGATGGTCCCGGCTTCCAGCTCCAGATTCAGCTGATCCAGGGTGGCGCGATCGGCTTCGGGGTAGCGGAAGCTGACATTGCGCAACTGCACTTCGCCGCGCAGCTTCTCGGGCTCAATCACCCGCGGGTGCTCGGGTACCGGCAGCGCTTGGTCGGTATCGAGGTATTCGAAGACGCGGCTGAACAGGGCCAAGGCCGAAATCCACTGGACCGAAATCTGCATCAGCCCCATGACTGGACGGAAGATCCCGGCCTGCAGTCCGGTGAAGGCCACCAGGGTGCCGATGCTCATGCCCTGCCCGGTTACGGGCAGGCCAGCCACGATGTAGAGCACCGCGGGGATGGCAGCGAAGATGATGCTCATCGTGGCCATGCGCCAACGCCCGGCCAAGGCGCTTTTCATTTCCAAGTCGATGAGCTTGCGGCTGGAGTCTCCGAAAGCTTGGGCATCGGCGGTGCCGGTGCCCATGATCTTGGAGAGCCGGACCCCGGAGATGCTCAGGCGTTCTTCGATCAGCGAGGTCAAGTTGGACATCTCGCGCTGGCGCTTTCCTGTCACGGCGCGGCGCAGCTTCGCGGTTTGCTTGGCCAGCAGCACAGCTGGCGGCAGGACGACCAGTGAGATCAGGCTCAGCTTCCACGAAATCGCCACCATCGCGCAGGCGGTGGCAACGACCGTGGTCAGGTTCGAGGCAATGCTCGTGGCCGAATTGGTGATCACCGATTGCATCTGCCCCACGTCGTTGACCAGGCGGGACTGCACGTCCCCGGAGCGGGAGTTGGTGAAGAATCCCAGGGATTGCTTCTGCAGGTGCGTGAACAGTCCGGTCCGCAGGCCATGCATCACGCGTTGGCCCATCAGGGTCGCCCGCCAGGTCTGGAGGACTTCCAGGATCGCGGTGGCCAAGGCGATCAGCACCAGTCCCCCGGCGCCCCAGAGCAGCAATCGGACGTTGCTGTTGGGAATGGCGTCGTCAATGAGTTCCCGGATGATGAACGGCTGGGCCAAGCCGATGATCGAGGATGCCACAATCAGCAGCATGACGGCAATCACCGACCCCAGATGAGGACGGAAGAGCCCGGCGATGCGTGCGAGCGACACCGGATGCTCGGAGAGCCACTGCTTGTCCCTTGCGGCATTCGCGGACCGGCCCCGTCCGCCACCGCCTGGATGCGGACCTGGCATTCCCATGGCACTCATAAGCCCCCTCCTCGTCCTGGATTTCTCAAGTCCAGAATAACAGAGGGAACCTCACTATGAGGTTGCTTCTTGAAAATGTCCGCGGAAACACACTATTCTTGAAGACATGCAGAACGACGAGTCCAAGCCTGACTTGGCAGATCTTTTCCTCCACGTTTCGCGCATGCTTCGCGGCAGGTGGCGGGACAGCTTGATTCCCCTGGGAATCACTCCGCACCAATCACGGGTGCTGGCCCTGTTGGCCCGCGCCGAAGACGCAGGGCTGCGCAACTCGCAGCTTGCAGAACGATTGCATATCGCCGCCCGCTCGACCACTGAGGTGGTCGACCAGCTGGAGGCCAAGAAATTGGTCGTGCGCACCCCTGATCCAGCGGACCGCCGGGCCACGCTGATCGCGCTCAGCGCCACGGGCCGCGCCCAGCTCGGGGAGATCACGAAGCTGCGCCGTTCCAGCATGGATGGCTACTTCGACAAGCTCGGCGAGGAGGACCGCGCAGAGCTCACCCGGCTGCTGGCAATCCTCGACCGCGAAAACCCGCGGCCTGCACGCGGCGCGTGCCAGAACCCGGCCAAAGAAAAATAGCGGACCGCTGCCAGAACGAACCAGGGCCCCGGCACAGTGTGCCGGGGCCCTGGTACTGGTTGACGCTGCCGTCTAGTTCTCGGTCTTTCCGCGGCGCCAGTAGCCCATGAAAGCCACCTGCTTGCGGTCCACACCGGCATCGCGCACCAGATAACGGCGCATTTCTTTGACCGTGCCGGCCTCGCCGGCAATCCATGCGTAGAACGGCGCGGTGTTCGCTTGGCCAGTCTCCCACAGGATGTCGGCATCCACATCGATATCTTCCGGCTCGGCATTGGTATGCACCACTCCGGCGGCCGGAATCGCGACCACCTGGCGCAAGGCGGTCTGCAGCAATTCGCCATGCTCGTGGCTGCCGCGGGTCAGCCACTGCACCGAAACGCCCGAGCGGGTGGAGGCACCGAGGATATCGGTGGTCTCCGGAACCTCGATCAGCGCATGGCCGGTCACGTTCGATGGCAGCTCTTCGAGGATCGCGCAGATCGCCGGGGCGGCGGTTTCGTCGCCGGCCAGCACCACCCGGGTTGCCTCGCCGCGGCGGAATTCGATACCGCCGTAGGTGGAGTCGTTCAGGGTCTTGTTCGGGCCCAGCAGCAAGAGCTGGTCGCCGACCTTGGCCCGGTCGCCGAATTCCGTCGCTGGTCCGCCCTGCAGCTGGCCGTCCACAATATGCCCGTGCATCACGAAGTCGATGTCCAGCTCCGCGGTGGCCCCGATATTGTCCCGGTGACCTGCCTCGCGGAAGGCCCGCACCGTATAGGTGCGCATGTAGCCTCGGGTGTCCGGATCAATGGACAGCCAGCGCTTGTACCAGCCCTGCTGCTCGGCCGGGCTGGTCAGCGCCTCCGGGCGCATCGTGGCGATCTCATCGGTCAGCGCGGTTCCGCCTGCCGGCGGCAGCAGCAGCTTGATGCGCATATCCAGCGGGTGGCTGTTGGTGCCGAAGTATTCCAGATCCTCGCCGCTGACGGTGAGCCGGCGGAAGGACGGGGCCAGCTGCTGGCTCTTGACCACGGTGGTGTCGAAGGCCAGGGTCGGCACATGCTCATGGGCCGGGCGCATGGCCTGCGGATCGAGCTGCGCCGCGACTTCGGCAGCTTCTTTCACACTGGCGGCCTGCTTCACCGCGGTGTCCTGCGCAGACGCTTCGCTGCGGTAGATGCCCTTGGAAGCCAGGACCTGTTCGGTGCGCAGCACGCGGTGCCGGCCAATGGGCAGCACCAGCGGGGTGCCTCCCACCGGGTCCGGGATCACGCGGCTTGGCATGCCGAAGACGTCCTTGACCGTCTTTTCGGTGACCACGTCGTTGGGGTGGCCGGCGGCGTAGATCTTGCCGTGGCGCAGGGCCACCAGGTAGTCGGCGTAGCGGGCAGCCAGGTTCAGATCGTGCAGCACGATCACCACGGTGATCCCCCGGCTGCGGTTCAGCTCGCTGACCACGTCCAGGACTTCGAGCTGGTGCGCCACGTCCAGGAAGGTGGTCGGCTCATCGAGCAGCAGCAGGTCGGTCTCCTGGGCCAGGGCCATGGCGATCCAGACGCGCTGGCGCTGCCCGCCGGAGAGCTCGTCCACCGAGCGGTCGGCCAGCTCGGTGGTTCCGGTCAGTTCCATCGCGCGGTTCACCGCCGTCTCGTCCTCGGCGGAGAAGCGCTTGAACAGGCCCTGGTGCGGGTAGCGGCCGCGGCTGATCAGCTCGCGGGCGGTAATGCCGTCCGGCGCTGTCGGCGACTGCGGCAGCAGGCCCAGGGTCTTGGCGACCTCCTTGGCCGGCTTCGAGTGGATATCCGCGCCGTCCAGGAGCACCTGTCCCCCGGCCGGCTTCATCAGCCTGGAGAGGGCGCGCAGCAGGGTGGACTTGCCGCAGCCGTTGGCTCCGACGACGATGCTCACCTGGCCGGTGGGGATATCCAGCGACAGCTCGTCGACGATGGTGACCTTGTCATAGGCCAAGGTCAGATCGCTAGCCTGCAAAGTGGCCATGGGTTATGCCCCGCTTCCAGTTGAGTTGGCGCGCACCAGAATCCAAATCAGGAAGGGTGCGCCGAATGCGCCGGTGATAACGCCCACCGGCAGCGACAGGTCCGCGAACAAGTTCGCGGCAAAGAAATTGGCGATGGTCACCAGCGTGGCTCCGGTCAGGCCGGCCAGCAGGATGTTGATCGGTCCGCGGGTCAGCGCGGCGGTAATCGGGCCGGCCAGGAAGGCGACGAACGCCATCGGCCCGGTGACAGCGATCGGCAGGGCGCCCATGGCCACGGCCACGAAGACCAGCAGGGCACGGGCCCAGCCCACATGCAGGCCCAGGGCGGCCGCGGCGTCCTCGCCCAGCTCCAGCATCTTCAGCTGGCGCAGCACCAGCGGCAGCAGCAAGATGCCGATGGCGCCGAGGGAGACCAGCAGCAGCAGCGCGTTCCCCCAGTTGCTGCTGGCCAGTGAACCGGTCAGCCAGTGCATGACATCGCTGGCGGTGTTCACCTGCGCCTGGGTGAGCAAGTACTGGATCAGCGCCTGCAGCATTGCGCCGATGGCCAAGCCGGCTAGGATCAGCCGGGACCCGGTACGCTTGCCCGCGGCCGAGAGCCAATAGATCAGCGCTGCGACCAGCAGCCCGCCGGCCAGCGAGAAGGCGTTGAGCTTCCAGTCGGTGTAGCCGAGGATGATCATGGCGAAGACGGCGGCCGCCGAGGCGCCGTAGCCCACGCCGATCACGTCGGGGCTGGCCAGCGGGTTGCCCAGCCAGCGCTGGAACAACGCTCCGGAAATGCCCAGGCCAGCACCGGCGAGCACGCCCACGGCGATGCGCGGCAGGCGGTCGGCCATGATGATGAAGCTGGTGCCCGGCACCTTCTCGCCGCCCAGCACCTGGAGCACCTCGGCCGCCGGAAGACGGTCCCGTCCCCAGAACAGGTAGGCGACGATGGCCAGCGCCAGCGCCACGACCATCCACAGGGCGGTGCGGCGCATTCGGGAGCGGCGCCGGGCCGCCAGCGTCGTGCCGGACTGGGCGGCAGCCGGGTTCGCCGGCACGTCCGCTTCCCCGGTGCTGGTCGGCTGGGTCATGGTGGTTGCTTCCATTTCGCTCGTGCTCACAGGCTCACCGACTTCATGCCGCTGCGCATCATGATGATGAAGATCGGTCCGCCGAGCATGGCGCACATGACGCCTACCTGGATTTCGCTGGGCGGGGCGATGACCCGTCCCACCGTATCAGCGACCAGCAGCAGGATCGGTCCGGCGACCAGGCATGCCGGCATCAGCCAGCGGTAGTCGGAACCGACCAGCAGGCGCACCGCATGCGGGATCATCAGGCCGACGAAGGCGATCGGCCCGGCCACCGCGGTGGCGGTGCCGGCGAGGATGACCACCCCGATGGAGCCGATCAGCCGGGCGCGGTTCAGGTTGAAGCCCAGGGCGATCGCGGTGTCATCGCCCATGGACACCGCGTTGGAGACCCTGGCGGTGGACAGCACGATCAGCGCGCCGGCGGCTACCACCGGAATGGCGCCGAGGAAGGTGTCGATGCCGCTGCTGGACAGCGTGCCCACCTGCCACATGCGGAAGCGGTCCACGGTGGCATCGGAAATCATCAGGATCGCATTGGTGATCGCGCCGACGCCCACCGCCATGGCGGCGCCGCCCAAAGCCAGCTTGATCGGGGTGGCGCCGTCGCGGCCCACATTCGCCACGAGGTAGACCAGCGCCATCACCCCGGCGGCGCCGATGAAGGCGGCGACCATGATTCCGCCCAGCGAGCTGACACCGAGGAAGGCGATCGCCAGCACCACTGCCATGGAGGATCCGGCGTTCAGTCCGAGGATACCGGTATCGGCCAGCGGGTTGCGGGTCAGCCCCTGCAGGCCGGCCCCGGCCAACCCCAGGGCGGCGCCCACCACGATGGCCCCGACGGTGCGGGCGAAGCGCGAGGCGACCACGCCCTGGTCTCCATTGGACGGGTCGAAATTCCAGATGGCATCGATGACGGTGCCGATCGAGACGCTGCGCGCACCCAGCAGCAGCGAGGCGAACAGCGCAAGTGCGAGCAGCGCGATCAGCAGCAGCACGGCGCCGAGCTTCCGGGTGGTTTTCGCCGGCCCGGCCCCCGGTGATTGGCGCGTCACGCTTTCAGTCGCGGTCATTGGTTCCTACACTCATGGCTATGGCTCTTCTTCCCTTGCCCACTATTATCGCCCCCGGCATTGGCGTGCTGTGCGCGCCGAATCCTTCTGAAATGACTTTGGACGGGACCAACTCGTATCTGCTGTTCGACCCGGCTGCGGGCGAACTTGCGCCGGGAACACCGGTGGTGCTGATCGATCCGGGCCCCGAGCTCGAAGAGCATCTGCAGGCCTTGGCGGTGTTCGACATCCAGCTGGTGCTCATTACCCATCGGCATGCCGATCACACCGGAGGCATCGATGCGCTTTACCGGATGGCCGCGGCGCCGGTGCGCGCCAAGCTCCCCGAGTACTGCCGGGATGCGCCGGTCCTCGCCGATGGCGAGGTGATCCATGCGGCCGGGGCCAGCATCCAGGTGCTCTCCACCCCGGGACACACCTCGGACTCGGTGTGCTTCATCCGCCAGGGCGAACGCGCCCACCTGTTCACCGGGGATACGGTGCTGGGCCGTGGCACCACCATCCTGGAGCATCCCGATGGCACGCTGGCCGATTACCTGGATTCCCTGCAGCGGCTGCTGGCGCTGCCCGACATGGCATTGCATCCGGCGCACGGCGAACAGCATGAGTCCTCGCATCCGCTGCTGCAGATGTATATCGAGCACCGCCAGTCCCGGCTGGACCAGGTGCGTGCGGCGTTGCAGAAACTCGGCAAGGCCGGGGCGGACACGCAGCCAGCAGAATTGCTGGAGCATGTCTACCCCGACCTCGATGCGCGCCTGGTGGGCGCGGCTACCCATTCCCTGGAAGCGCAATTGCACTATCTGTCAGTGAATCCCTAGCCCGAAGCTACTTCGCGGCAGCCGCGTTTTCGGCAGCCTTCACGATGCCTGGAACCACGTTCTCCAGTGCCCATTCGATGGACAGCGGCGATGCCGCGGATATGGCCAGGGTTGCCTCGTCGGTGCCTGGCAGTGCCACTGCATCGTTCTTCGCGGCAGGGATCTGGCCGTACAGCGGCTGGCCCTTGACGATGTCGTCCATGGTGTTGCCCGCAACTGCCGAGGCGAAGACGATGTCCGAGTCCCACTCGTTGACTTTTTCAGGGGAAACGGTGAAGAAGAAGGTGTCCTTGGCGGCGTTCTTCTGCACGTACTCGGCCTGGGTCATGCCCAGCGCGCTCAGGAAGCGCGGGCGGGTGTCGCCCTCGGAGTAGACGTAGGCGGTGTCCGGAGCCGACAGGTCGGCGGCGATGAAGGTGGTGTCCTTGAGCACTGGATTGTCTTCGCCGACCTTGGCCAGCTTGCCTTCGATCTCTTCGATCAGGGCGTCGGCTTCTTCTTCCTTGCCCAGCATCTGGCCGGCAGCTTCGGTAACCTGCTCCCAGCTGGTCAGGTAGTTCGGCTCGATGGGGCCAACCACCGGAGCAATTTCCTGCAGCTTCTCGTACTGCTCCTTCTTCAGGCCCGAGTATGGGGCGAAGATGACATGCGGCTTGCTGGCGGCGATGCCGGTGTAGTCGATGTCGTCGCCCACCTTGTACTGCACGGGAGCGTTCTCGGAGCCGATGGCGGCGCCCTGCTCTTGAAGCGCGGCGTCCTTCCAGGCGGTGGAGTTGTTCTCGTTCATGCCGTAGGTGTCGGTGTCCATGCCTACCGGCACGGTATCCAGTGCCAGCAGGGTGTCGGCGTTGACCCACGAGATGGTCGCAATGCGTTCTGGGACTTCTTCGATGGTGGTCTCGCCATAGATGTTCTCGATGGTGACCGGGGTGAAGTCTTCTGCAGCCTTGGCAGAGGTGTCAGCCGATGGATCCGCCGAGTTGCTCGACGCGCCGCAGGCGGTCAGGCCGAGGGCGAGGATGACGGATGATGCGGCGAAAATTCCGGCGCGACGTGAATTTTTCATGGGTCGGTAATTCCAGACTATGCGAGGTTACTGTAAGCGTATCGGTCAGCAAGGTTAGGCAAGCCTATCCGCGCCGTATGCCACAATACGCGTTTTTATCAGCATTACGCAACACGAAACGTCTCTAATCACCGACCCGGAAGTGACCCTAACCAAATCGGGTCATTATTTCGGTGTGCTGACCAGAGAATTTATTCTCTACTTGCTAGCAGCTTCTGCGGATCGGCAACAGAAATTGCCGTCCGCACCAGCAGCAATCCGAGCACGACGCAGGCGATGACGGTGATGACCGTCAGCGGCTGGAGCAGGACGGCGGCCCCGGCCAAGGGCAGCACGAGGATTGTGGAGGCGATGGCGAAACTGATCGAGGCAGTCAGCGCCGGGATCATGATCGACTTGGTGCGCGCGGCGTTCATCGTCGTGTAGGGCATGCCCAAGCGGTTCAGCCCCCGATACAGCGGGGCACGGTCCAAGGTGCTGGCGCTTTGCGAAATCGCTGCCGAGGCGGCCACGCAGATGAAGCTGATGGCAAGGGTCACCAGCACGCCGGTGACGATATCTGCCGGCACATGCTCCATCCAGGTGCCCTGGCCGAATTCATTGCCGGGCGATGCCATCAGGGCGGCACCGCTGCCGCCCACCACCGCGACGAAGGAAGCCATGGCCACCCCGGAGACCTGGCGCCATGACTCGGCAGGGCTTTCCAGGATCATGCGGGCCGCCAGCAGCTGCTGCGGAGTGCTGGCCTTGCGCAGCTTGCCCTTGCCCACCTTGGCCACCAGGTACGGGCCGAGAAGGTTCATCACCAGCAAGCCCAGGCCGAAACCGCCAGCTATCACTGCGATGATCGCGGCGATGGACTGCATGAACTGGCCCATGTTCGAGAACAGCGCGTACAGCAGCAGGATGCCGCCGACGGAGATCACCGCGCGCAGCCAGCTGGGCGTGGGCACCGTGCTGCGGGTTGCTACTGCCAGCGGGGTGATGACCAGCTTGCGCAGGCCGGCAGCTGCACTGCCCGCCGAGAGGAGCACGATAGCGGCTACTGCTATCGCCAGCACCCACAGCGGCAAGTAGATGGCCGTGCCAAGCGGCGCACCTTGGAACTGGATCAAGGACGCCAACGGGGCTGCCAGGAAATACAGCGCGATACCGGCGAGCGCACCTGCCAGTGCCGTGCCTGCTGCCTGGAGCACTGCCACGAGGCTGATCTGCGCACCGGTGGCGCCGAGCAAACGCAGCGATGACAGTGCACGGTCATTGGAGCGTGCGGAAAGCCGGGCCGCGGCCGAGCCGAGCACCAGCAGCGGGACCACCAGCAGCACCACGGCGAAGATGGCCAATGGCAGATAGGTCCCCTGGGCTTCGAGCTCGAAACTGGTGAAGGAGTACGCGCCGCCAAGCACAATCAGCAGGATCGCGCTGACCATGGCGTAGGCGCTGGCGGTCAGGATCTGCGGTGCCAGCCGGGATTTCGCCGGCCGGCCGAGCATCCATGAAAGGTGCAGAATATTCACTGCTGGACACCGCCCTTCGCGGCGTTCGACGGGTGTAGGCTGTCGCTGGTCAGCTGGCCGTCCTGCAGCTGCACAATGCGGTCGCAGCGTGCGGCCACGTTGGGATCATGGGTCACCATCACCAGTGATTTTCCAGCACCGACTGTGCAACGCAGCAAAGTATCAAGCACTTCGAATCCCGTGGTTGAATCCAGGGCGCCGGTGGGTTCATCGGCGAAGACCACCATGGCCCCGGTGACCTGCGCGCGGGCAATGGCAACGCGTTGCTGCTGCCCGCCCGAGAGCTGGCCGATGCGGCGTTGCTCCATCCCCGCAAGGCCCAGTTCGGCCAACGCCGATCCGGCGCTGGCAATGGCGGCATTGCGTGGCACCCCGTTGATCATCAGGGCCATGGCCACGTTCTCCTCGGCGGTAAGCTCGGGAATCAGCAGTCCGGATTGGAAGACGAAGCCGAAGGATTCGCGGCGCAGCTTGGTGCGCGCCTTGTCCTTGAGCCCTTGGATATCCTTTGGTGCTCGGCCCGGGAGGCTCAGCATGATGCTGCCGGCATCCGGAAGTTCGATACCGGCCAGTGCATGCAGCAGCGTGGATTTGCCGGACCCCGAGGGACCCATGATGGCCAGCGATTGGCCCAGTGCAATCTGCAGGTCGATGCCGTTCAGTGCGGCGGTGGAGCCGAAGCTGCGGTAGAGTCCGTGAGCGTCGAGGACGGCTGGATGGCCAAGGGAATTTTCAAGCATGACCCAATGTTTTCAATCATGGGTCCTCGCGCGCATCGGCGCAGGGGGCCAAGTCGCCTCCAGCCGGGCTCATCCCCCGGTAGGAGTTGCCGGCACCTTGTTCACAACTACAGCAGGAGCAGTCAGCGGCAAATGAAGCTGGAATTGTATACGCAGCCATTTTGCGCGCCGTGCGTCCGCACTCGGCAAACCGTCGCCCGAGTGCAGGAATTGCTGCCCGCGTTGGAGGTCGAAGAGATCAACGTCGTGGAGCAGGTGACCCGTGGCGAGGAATTGGGAATCACCAGCACCCCGGTCATCCGTCTATTGCAGGATGGCACAGAGAAATTCCGTGCCAGTGAGACGCCGACTATCAATCAGCTGTTGACCGCTATCGCCGGATCCAGCGAGTAGTCTCACGCCGGCTGCGAGGCCAAGGTGCACGATTTTTGTCCCTTCATGGGGAAGAATAGATCAAGTGATTACTGTGCCCGGCGTCCACCATGAATGCTTCGAACGTGTTTTAGCTGACTCTTCCAACCGCATCGAATGGCTGCGGGCACGAGCGCAGGGCATCACGGCAACAGACGTGGCCAAGCTGTCCACCGAGAAGTCCATCAAGAATGCCGCGTGGGACAAGTTGTACGGCAATGGCTTCTCCGGCAATCCCTACACCGACCATGGGCGCAAGCGCGAACCGGTCATTGCCGCCTGGGTCCAGGAGAATTTCAATATCTTTCCTTCCACCCAGCTCTTCCACTCGCAGCAATCGAAGCTGCATCTGGCAACTCCCGATGGCCTTGGTTTTGATGCTTCGAGGGTTCCGGTATTGGCTGAAATCAAGACCACCAATAAGCCGTTCAAAAAGATCCCGAAGAACTATCTGCGCCAGATCCTGTGGCAGCAGCACGTGATCGGTGCCGAACGCACGCTGTTCGTCTGGGAAGAACACGACAATTTCGTGCCGGTGCGCGCGGTTCCAGAATACCTATGGGTGGAACGGGACGATGATTTGATCAGCGATCTGATTAGCAAGGCCGAGTCGCTGATCGACGCATTGCGCGAGGCGACGGCCCGTCAGGAGCGCTACAACGACTACGGGCCTGCGGCGTTACGGCTCTGATTTCACCGGAAAACGGCAATAGCCACTGAAACCAGTTCGAAGGACTGGAATCAGTGGCTATCTCTTTGCCATCAGACCGGGTTGCTCGGGATCATCCGGGGATCTGGCAGGCAGTCAGGGTAGTTTTCCACCAGCTCGGCCAGCAGCTTCTCCCGCAGCATGTTGCGCAGGTTCCACAGGTCCCCGGCGTTGCGCGCAGATAAATAAATGGTCACTGTCTGCAAGCCATTTTGGGCATCCGTCACGAGTAGCTCATTATCCCGTCCGTCCCACCAGTCGGAGGACTCAAGCAGTTCGGTGCTGCGCTGGCGCAGGTAGGCAATCGGCGCATTGAGCTTCAGTTGCAGTGCGACATTTCCGGAAATCTCGGTGCTGCGCCGCGACCAGTTCTCGAACGGCGTGGTGGTGAAATAGGTCGATGGCAGGATCATCCGGCGCCCATCGATCAGATGCACGACGACATAGGAGAGGGTGATTTCCTCGACGGTGCCGCGCTCCCCTTCGACCACCACCGTGTCATCCACGCGAATGGAGTCGGTAAAGGCGACCTGCAAGCCGGCGAAGACGTTGGCCAAAGTTGATTGCACGGCCAAGCCGACGACCACAGATGCCAGACCGGCCGAAGCCAACAGGCCGGCGCCCAGCGCCCTGACCTGTTCGATTGTCAGCAGAACCGCGGCGACGGCAAGGATGCACAGCACCGCAATCAGCACGCGGCGCATCAGGCCGACCTGCGTCTGGACCTTGGCAAGCCTGCGCCCTGGGCCAAATCTCGACTCGAAGCGTGCCATCATTCCGGCTTCAATCACGCGCACCAGCTTGATGATGAACCAGGTGAGGAAGAAGACCAGGACGATAAGGATGGCGAACTGCCAGGGGTTGTACCAGGGACGATCGCTATAGAAGACCGCGAAGGCCGACTTCGCGATGATCGATGTGACCATGCCGAAGAACGGGAATCTGGTGGCTTTCACATCGGCTTCATCCACGCCGATCCGGCGCAGCACGCGGCGTGCCACGCCACTGAAAACGAATGCCAAGATTGCGGCTACGAGCGCACCAATCAGCAGGACAACCCAGAATTGCAACGATTCGGGGAGGAAGCTTGATGCTGTAATGACTTCCTCGACGGTTTCGTCTAGAGGTTCAACGGGGGTAGGAGACATGCTTTAAGCATGTCATAAGGCGCTAAATAAATGCTGTGCGGAACCTTCTTTCCACCCTAGGGCTCGGGAGGTTTCCAGCACCATTGCAGAACCGTCTCAGTGTGGTTCCAATTCCTTTTTGCCCTTGTGCTTCACATGCTCCAGGCCTTTAGTAGATTCACTGGCAGTATGCTCTGCCTGCAGGCGCAAACCAAGAAAGACGGTGATCCCTATGCGCCACGGAAAAATCGGAATCGCGCTGGGCGCGGTGGCGGCAGCCTTGCTCGTGGTGACGCCGGCTTCCGCGGCGGCTCCCGCACCGGCCGCCCAGGCATCCACTTCCTGTCCAACGGTCTATTGGGGTTCTTTGGCCAAAACCGGTTCCTTGTCCACGCATTCCACGGTTCAGGATCTGCGTACCGGACGCCATTTGTGCTTTGACCGGCTGGTCATTGATCTGGCAGGACCGGCTGCCAGCTACTCGGCAAGGTATGTCAGCGAACTGACTGGAATCGGTTCCGGACTGCCGGTGGCCACCACGGGTGGGGCCAACTTGGAAATCCTGGTGCAGGCACCAACAGCTCCGGGGTTCAATCCTGGAGCGAAGGTGAAGAATCTGGGCTATACGACGTTCCGCCAGTTGATCTGGCTGGGCAGCTTTGAAGGCCAGACCAAGGTGGGGATCTCCACCAGGGCCCGGCTTCCGATGCGGGTGTTCACCCTGGCTGGACCTGGCGACGGTTCCCGCTTGGTCATCGATGTTGCGCATCATTGGTAGAGAAGGTTCGCTTGCATGATGCGTTCGCAACTTTTTGCGTGACCTACCACGTAACACCGGGTCAACCTGCTGGTTAATGTGCCACCATGCTAAATATGTCGCGCACATTCTCATATCAGCAGGTTGACGTCTTTGCACCCACTGCTTTCAACGGCAATGGCCTGGGAGTCGTGTTCAATGCTGACAGCCTGAGCGATGTCCAGATGCAGCACTTTGCGCAGTGGATGAATCTTGCTGAAACCGTATTCTTCGTCGAACCGACCGACGAGGAAGCCGACTACGCCATCCGCATTTTCACCCCGAGCACCGAGCTTCCCTTTGCCGGCCATCCCACCCTTGGCGCGGCTCATGCCTGGCTGGAATCCGGCGGGGAAGCCGGCCCGTCCGGCCATCTGATCCAACAGTGCGGCGCCGGCTTGATCCCGGTGCGCGTGGAGCGCGAGAGCAACGACCGGCACTCGCGGCGCTTGGCTTTCCTCGCTCCCCCGCTGACCCGCTCCGGTCCTTTGGAGCCGGATGTCCTGCAATGGGCGATTGCCGGTCTGGGCATTCGCGAGGAAGACGTGGTGGACCACCAGTGGCTGGTCAACGGCCCGCATCCTGCCGGCCTGGTGCTGCGTGACGCCGATATCGTGCTGGGTATCGAACCGGACTACGTGGCGCTCCAGGGGTTGGAAGTCGGCGTGATCGGCCCCTACACGGCCTCCAGCGTCTCGCAGAGCGTGTGGCAACCGCACGGATCGGTCATCCCGCGGATTTCCGGGACCCGTGAAGAACTGCGGCCCTTGGACTTCTCTGACTTCGAGCGTTCCGAGGAGCGTTTCCGCAATGTTGTGCTCCAGCCTCCGGCCGATTATGAGGTCCGTGCCTTCATCCCCGGCGAGGCCGTTCCTGAAGACCCTGCCACTGGTTCGCTGAACGCGGCGTTCGGCACTTGGCTGACGCAATCCGGGTATGCGCCGCAGCGCTATACGGTACGCCAGGGCACCCGCCTGGGTCGTGCAGCGATCCTGCATATCGAAGCGACCGAACGTGGTGTTTGGGTCAGCGGTGATGTCGCCACCCGCATCTCGGGTGATGTGAGCTTCGACTGATTAACCTTCATAGGTTCGCTATCGGTTCCGCATCCGGCGAATAGGGACTAGCCTTGAGCGGTGCCTGATACTGCGAATCCCGAATCACACTTCGACAGAAAAACCGCGTGGCGCGCCCTCTGGGCATTGGTCATCGGCTTCTTCATGATCCTGCTGGACACCACCATCGTGTCCACCGCGATGCCTGCCATCATGAAATCGCTGGATGCCGACATCTCCAGCATCCTGTGGGTCAACAGCGCCTACCTGCTCACCTTCGCCGTGCCGCTGCTGGTCACCGGAAGGCTCGGCGACCGCTTTGGCCCGCGCAACATCTATCTCATCGGCATGGTGGTCTTCTCGCTGGCCTCGCTGTGGTGCGGCCTGTCCGATTCCCTCGGTTCATTGGTGGCAGCACGCGCCGTCCAAGGCCTGGGCGCGTCGATGATTTCCCCGCAGGCCATGACCCTGATTACCAGGCTCTTCCCGTATCAGCACCGCGGCGCGGCCATGGGATTGTGGGGTGCGGTAGCGGGCATCGCCTCGCTGATCGGACCGATTGCCGGCGGCTTGCTGGTGGACTCCGTTGGCTGGGAGTGGATCTTCTTCATCAACCTGCCCATCGCGGTTCTCAGTCTGGCCATGGTCTTCAAGTTCGTTCCCGCTCTTGAAGCCCATGCGCATTCCTTCGACTGGTTCGGCGTCTTCCTCTCGGCGCTGGCCATGTTCTGCCTGGTCTTCGGCATCCAGGAAGGCGACGCCACCAATTGGGAACCATTCATTGGCCCGCTGAATTCGTGGCATCTGATCATCATCGGCATTTTGCTGATGGGTGTCTTCGTCTGGTGGCAGTCGAAGACCAAGTCCGAACCGCTGGTTCCGCTGCGCTTGTTCACGGTGCGCAATTTCTCCCTGGCCAACGTCGCTATCACGTTCATGGGCCTGACGATCGCGACCATCGCCCTGCCCATGGTGTTCTTCCTGCAGAACGTGCGCGGTCTGAGTCCGACCGAATCCGCATTGATGATTTCCCCAATGGCCCTGGTGGCGATCTTCATCGCTCCTCAGCTGGGCAAGAAGGTCAATCAGCTCAGTCCGCGGATCCTGGCAGTGCCCGGGTTCTTCCTGTTTGGCGGTGCCACGGTGGCCTATGCCTTAATGATGCACGCCGATATCCCGCTGTGGGCCCTGCTCATCCCATCGGCGGTCCAAGGCGTCGGTTCAGCCATGATCTGGCCGTCCTTGTCGCTGGCAGCCACCAAGGATCTGACCGCACGTGATGCCGGTGCCGGTTCGGGAATCTACAACACCACCCGGCAAATCGGCTCGGTCCTTGGTTCGGCGCTGATCGCGGTCATGATGGATGCCCGCGTTTCTGCGCAGATCGCGCAAGCGGACTCCAAGGAACCTGCGGTGATCATGGAAGCCATGTCTCTCGGCTTGGGGCAGGCGTTGATGCTGCCAGGCTTCATCGCCGTGGCCGCCGTGCTGGTTGTGTCGTTCCTCAGCGACGGCCAGAAGGCCCGGCGCTAGGCAAAGCGTAAAAGGCAAACGCCTGATCAATGACGTGAACGTCGGTGGATCAGGCGCTTGCCTTATGGCCCTTAGACCTTGTCTTCAGGATCTTCTTCGTTGTCGCCGTGCTTGAACTCGTCGACCTTCTCGCCGATTTTCTCCTGGGCATCAGCTGCGAAGCTCTTGATGTTCTCGCTGGCGTCTCCGGCGAATTCCTTCGCGTTTTCGACTGCCTCGCCCAGCTTCTTCTTTGCATCATCTAAGAAACCCATTGGTTCTCCTCTTAGCTTGTGGTTCAAATATGGCCGCTGAAAACCGCAGTCTTCAAGATCAACTTAAGGCCAGCTGAGCACTTTGCTCAAGCGTTTATTTCGCTTTCTTGATCTTCTTGGCTGCCTTGCGGCCAAAGATCAAGGCCACAGCAATACCTGCCAGCCAGACATCCTTGGCCAGGGCGGTGCCGTCCGCGGTCGGACGGATGCCATCGGATTCCGTCATGCCCGGGGTGCGCAGGTAGGAAGCCAGCAGCACGCCGGAGAAGGCACCCAAGCCCAAGCCGGCAAGACGCGATGGAATCAAGGGAAGCAGCAGGGCGCTACCCAACGAGATCTCGCTGATGGAGACAGCCTTGCCGAAAACTGCTGGTTCCAGCTCGGCCAGCTGCGGCACGCCGTTGGCTGCCATCTGCTGCAGGCCTGACGCGCTCGCTTCATCGATGCGCAACTTGTTAATGCCGCTGTTGAGAATGAACGCGCCACTGACCAAACGTAGCGCGGCGTTTGCAATCGAGATTCCCATGGGCCCTCACTTCTCTTTCTTTTCGTCCAGAAATGGCGATCTTCTATAGAACGCCCTGATGTTCAGCGTAGTCACGGGCGCAGTAGTTCACAATCATTTGGGCGGCGCGCAAAGCTGAACCCAAGAATCTCCCAGCTTGAATCATGCTAAATTCGTGAATCATGATCGCTTCTTCCGCAGTTCCCCCAGCAGCCTTAGATCTGCTCATTACGCAGGGCTTCGATGCCACCAGCGTCGACGAGCTGGCAGCTGCCGCCGGTATTTCCCGTTCCACCTTCTTCCGCCGTTTCGGTTCGAAAGAGAACATGGTCTTTGCCGACCAGGAAATGATCATTGCGCACGTCGAGACCACGCTTGCAGCCTCGTCGGTGGATGCGATCACTACGCTCATCGATGCTGCGCATGTAGTTTTCGACCAGTACACGGTCAATCCCGAAGGAGCCGCGCTGCGCCACAAGCTGCTCTCCTCTGTGCCATCGTTGCGCGAGCGCGAGCTGGTTTCCACCCACCGCTACGAACGTGCTTTCTATGGATTCTTGAAGCGCCGCGACTTGGCGAAGACCGCAACGGAGAAGTCGTTGTGCCTAGGCGTCAGCGCCGGTCTGGTGGCCATCCATAATGACCATTTGCGCAGCTGGCTGAAGGATGCGCACAGCACTGACCGCACCAAGCTGGCCAACGATGTACGCCAGTTCCTGAACCGCTTCGCAGATCTGCTCGATCCGGACCAGAAAGCAGCCCCTGCCAAGCCCGCGGCCCCCAGCGTGGTGGTCTCGGTGCTGGACGCCGGTGCCGAGGAGAAGGATATTCTCCAGGCGGTATCGCGCGCGCTCAAAGAGCACGGAGAACAATCAATCCCCACACTTTGAAACCTAGTTTCTTGACATGGCACTGCGTTCCACTAGTCTAGTGAATGAAGCTTTTTCACCCTAGCTATTAGGAGCACCCGAAATGTCCCAGCTGGAGCCCGAATTCGAATTTCCCGCAGGCGTTGTCGAACCCGAATACGACCTGTGGTCGGAGGACGTCAACATCGATCCGACCGGAGTCTTTGCCGAAGTCGGCGAAGCGGACAATGCTTGGCGTAACAAGGCCCGCAAGTTCATCCTCGATGAGGTCAAGCGCGACATCCACGAGTACTGGGACAAGGCCGACTACCCGCTGCACCTGGTCAAGAAGCTTGGCGATGCAGATCTCCTGCGCGATGGCCTGAATCTCGAGGGCTACGAGGAAATGAGTCCGTTGGCTGCCGGCCTGGTCAACATGGAAATGGCCCGTGGCGACGGCTCCGTCTCCACTATTGTCGGCGTCCAGGGCGGCCTGGCCCTCCGCTCGGTGCTGTACTGCGGCAACGAAGAGCAGATCCAGAAGTACGCCATCCCCATGCTGCGCGGCGAGCTCCCAGGCTCCTTCGCGCTGACCGAGCCCACCCACGGTTCCGACTCGGTATCGCTGGAAACCCGCGCAACCAAGGTCGAGGGCGGCTACCGTCTGAGCGGCGAGAAGAAATGGATCGGCAACGGCTCCATCGGCGGCGTGAGCATCGTCTGGGCTCGTGATGACGAGGGCAAGGTCCGCGGCTTCATCGTCCACCAAGATGCCGAGGGCTACAAGGCCACCACCATCGAGAACAAGCTGTCCCTTCGCGCCATCTGGCAGGCGCACATCCGCATGGACAACGTCTTCGTTCCGGATGAGGATGTGATGCCGGAAGCCAAGAGCTTCAAGGACACCTCCCGCGTCCTGTTCGCCACCCGCCTGGGCGTCGCCTGGTCTGCCGTGGGCCACGCGACCGCATGCTACGAGTCTGCAGTGAACTATGCCAAGCAGCGCGTGCAGTTCGGCCGCCCGCTGGCTGCCAGCCAGATCGTCCAGGAACGGCTGGCGCGCATGCAGTCCGAGCTGGCCACCATCCAGGTTCTGGTGATGCAGACGGCCAAGCGCGAAACCTCCGGTGAGCTGACCGGGCCGCAGGCTTCGCTGGCCAAGTACACCGCCACCCGCACCGCACGCTCCATCGCGGCGAATGCCCGCGACCTGCTCGGCGGCAACGGCATCCTGACCAGCAACCGCGTGGCCCGCCACTTCGCCGATGTGGAAGCGATCCACACCTATGAAGGCACCGAAACCGTGCAGGCTTTGATCATGGGCCGCGACATCACCGGCTTCTCCGCCTTCGCCTAGTACCCGGACGCAGAAAAGCACGCCGGGACCTGACTCAATCTTCTGAGCCGCGGTCCGGGCGTGCTTTTTCTATTGCTCGCCCAAGCGCCTCTTGGTCTTTGCCGTGGCCACGTGATCCCACGGATTCTCCGGCCAGGGATGCTTCGGGTAGCGCCCGCGCATTTCGGCACGCACCTGGGCATAGGGTCCATTGAAGAAACTCACCAAGTCATCAGTTACCGCCAGCGGCCTGCCACCTGGCGACAGCAGGTGGAATTGCACCGGCAGCTTGCCTTTGACCAGGCGGGGCGAATCCTCCAGCCCGAAACATTCCTGCAGTTTCACCGCAACAACCGCAGGACCAGATTCACCGACCTCGGGGTAGGCCACGGAAATTCTCGATCCGGAAGGCACCTGCAGCCGCTCAGGCACCAGGGAATCGAAATCATGGGCATGCTCCCAGGGCAGCAATGTCCGCAATGCCGAATACAGGTCGACTTTGGCCGCGTTCGTGCCGGAAGCAATCTTCCGCAGCACCGGCTGCAGCCAATGATCCGCCGCGTCAACCAGGCTCTGGTCGTCAACCGGAACAAAAGGTTCTCCGAGCAAGCGGTGGGCCACTGCCATGCGCCGGCGCAAGGCATCGAATTTCTCGTGGGTACCGAAGAAGCGCATGCCATGCGTGGCAAGGGCGCTGGCCACAGCCTGCATCCCCAGTTCCTCGGTGGCCTTGATCGGATGGGCTGCCAGCTCGATCTCGCCGAAGCTTTCGATCCGGCGGGCGGTGATCCTGCCGTCGGACATTTCTGCCACCTCACGCATCTGGTGCATCTGCGGCAACAGGTCTATGGCCGTCTCCAGGTCAATGCCGATGGCCCGCCGGATCATGGCCTTGGATCCGGTGCGGGACACCTCGGCGACCGCGAGAAATTCTTCATGCATCAGCGCGCTGCCCCGAGGCAGTGTGGCCCGGGTTCCCGAGGCCAGCAGGTACTCGTCCGGCCCGGCTTTGCGGGCAATCCATTGCGGGTACGCCAGCGCGCACACCCCTGCCAACGCCGTGGCTGCCGATGCAGCCTGCCTTCCGGTGCTCGGCCCCGCAGCTCCCACGAGCTTTTCCAGGCGCTGCGCTTCATGCTTCCAGGCGCGGTGCGCCGGATGCGAATTCCGGGCCATCGCGGCCAGCAGCTCGTTCAGGTCCGCGCTGGCGATGCGCTCGGAGCTGGCCAGCAAGGCAACAGCATCCGCAGCAGCCCGGGCACCGAAGATCCGGCTTCCCTCCAGCAGCGCGCGGGCGGCACGCGGGTCCGTTGGAATCTTCATCATCTGCTCGCCCAGCGAGGTGATCTGGCCTGCCTCATCCACTGCGTCTAGGCTGCGCAGGACCTGTTCGTCGCTGGCCATGGCTCCAGCTGGCGGTGCCTCCCACATGGCAAGCCCCTCGCCGCGCGGGGTTCCCCACGCTGCCAGCGACAAGCCCGCTGCCACCAGATCTCCTGTGCGGATTTCCGGCGTGGAGTGCTCCGGTGCCGCCGCGAAGGATTTCGGATCCAGGGTGCGCACCACCGTGCCCGGCCCCAGGCGTCCTGCACGGCCCGCCCGCTGGGTGGCTGCGGAACGGCTGGCCACCACGGTCATCAACCCGGAGAAACCGCGCGAGCTGTCTCGGCGCGGCTCGCGGGCGTAGCCGGCATCGATGACCAGGTGCACCCGCGGCACCGTAACCGATGATTCAGCGATGGAGGTGGAGACGATGATGCGCGGGTCGCTGCCGGGTTCCGGTTCGCCCAGGATCCGGTCCTGTTCCTTGGAAGAAATCTGCGAGTGCAAGGCAAAGGCCGGCACGCCGGCGGCAGTGATCTGCGAGCAGACGCGTTCGGCTTCCCGAACGCCGGGCACGAAGACCAACGTGTCCACCGGGGTGCCGCTGGCCGCATTGGCCTCCGCCGCATGGCGTACCGCGACGGACGCTACATGGCGCAGGTAGTCGTCGTTCAGCCCGCGTTCGGCATTCCTGATCCCCGCGAAACTGTCGAAGGCTTCTTGCACCTCGAACTGGGCGGTTTGCGCGCTGAGCACCGGTGCTGCCGTATCGCGCACCATAAGCGCCGACAGCTCGCGTGCATGCAAGGTAGCGCTCATCACGATCAGCGAGAAGTCATCGCGCAATTCGCTGACCTGGTTGACCATGGCCAGCAGCAAATCGGTATCAATCGACCGCTCATGGACCTCGTCAATGATCACCGCGCTCACACCATCAAGATCCGGATCCGCCAGCAGCCGGCGCAGCATCAGGCCCGCTGTCACGAATTCCACACGGGTCTGCGCCGACGCTTTGCGTTCGCCTCGCACGGCGAAGCCGGCGCGCAGCCCCACCTCCGATCCGTCCAGCTGGGCGAGGCGTCGGGCTGCCGCGCGTGCGGCGACACGGCGCGGCTGGGTCACGATGACCTTGCCGGCTAACCCGGCCTGATGCAGCGCGTTGGCTACCGTGGGCGGAACGATGGTCGTCTTGCCGGATCCCGGCGGAGCCTGGATCACCAGCGGCTGTGCGGGATTGGCCGCCACGGATGCGAAGAGCACTTCCCTGCTGGGCCCGAAGGCCAGACCGGAAGAGATCCGGTTCAGGTCGAAGGGGGCAAAACTCATGCCTGGCGACCTGCCCAGAAGGACTCGATGGCGCTCACTACCGGTTCAATCGGGTACAAGGTGCTGCCATGGGTTCTGCCCGGCAGCGCGACCATGCGCGCATTGGGCAGGGTGCGGACCATGATCTTGTTCTGGTCGAAGCGCGGCTGGTCCCGGGTGCCGATCAGCAGCAAGGTAGGGATCCGGATCTTCGCCAGCTCGGATACATCGATGTTCTGCAGGGTCTCGGCAGCCTCGTAGTAGGCGGCCAGCGCCAGCGGGTCATTGGACCTGAAGGCCAGGCGGGTTGATGGATCCAGACGCCCATTCTTTTCCTGCCCGGTGACGAAACCTTCGATATCGCCGCTGCGCAGGACATCTAGATATCTGGGGAAGAAAAGCTTCCCGATTTCCCCGGGGGTGATTTCATAGGTGCCGCCGAGCATGATCAACGAAATCACCTGCTCCGGGTGGTGCATGGCCATGTGCAATCCGGTGCGTGCGCCGAAGGAGTAGCCGACGATATGGATGCGTTCGATGCCCAGGTGATCCATCATGGCGTGGATGTCGCTGACCACCTTGTCCATGGTGTAGTCGGCAACGTCGTGGGATTTGGCTGATTTCCCATGCCCGCGCAGGTCCATGCGGATGGTGCGGCGGTCTTTGCCCAGCGCCTTGGTATAGCCGAGTCCCCGCCAGATGGAGCGGGACAGGGCGGAGCCGTGGAGGAACAGAATCGGTTCCCCGGCAGCACCGTCATCGTCAAAGAAGATTTCGGAACCGTCGGCGGGATTATTGATCATCGGCATGCCTCCGATTAAATCCTGTGGCGACGGTGAAGTCGAAATCAGAGTTCCGTCCCGCCCTCGACAACCGCGCCGAATAGGTGAACACTGAAGACACAGGGTCAAGCCACCCGTTGGGGGTGGCCCACGGAAGTTGGGAGGAAGAGCATGCCTGAACAATCAGCTGCTGGGCAGCCCGAAGGCGTTGAAGAGGAAAAGCTGCGGCTTGCGGAAGAGGAAAAGAAGCACCATGACGAGCACGATGAAGCGCTCGTTGAAGAGTGGGAAGACGAATCATTCCCCGCTTCGGATCCGCCCTCGAATTATTAGCAACAACATTCCCTGAGAGACCGCACACGTAGTGCTCAGCTATTTACAAGAATCAGCTCCTAGTGTTGTTAATACCTTCTCAAGGTGCGAGTGATCTAGATGAACCGACCCGCACAGGCGTTACCTCCTTGGCCTGGCGGGTCGGTTCATCATTTAACGCGATCCACTAATCCTTTACGCACACAGCGGATTTATCTGCCCTCTGTTTGTTTAGTTCAGCCTCTGGCCTATTGTGGAAATTGACTTCACATCGACTTCCGCACGCCAGTGCTTGGCCTGGCAGAAAGGTGCCTCGTGGAATACGAACGCCTCCCGTCCATCCCTGAACTGCACCGCCCCTACACCGCCGCGGCAGACCGCTATGAGCATTTCGGCTACCGCCGCGTGGGCGAGTCCGGCCTGCGCCTGCCGCCGCTGTCCCTGGGCCTGTGGTGGAACTTCGGCGACAACCGCCCCTTCGACACCCAGCGCGAGATCCTGCGCCACGCCTTCGACCACGGCATCAACCACTTCGACCTAGCCAACAACTACGGCCCCCCGGCAGGCTCAGCCGAAGAGAACTTCGGCCGCATGATGCTCAAGGACTTCAAGCCCTACCGCAACGAGCTGGTCATCTCGTCCAAGGCCGGCTACGACATGTGGCCAGGCCCGCACGGCACCTTCGGATCGCGCAAGTACCTGCTGGCCTCCTGCGAGGCTTCGCTGAAGAAGATGAATCTGGACTACGTGGACATCTTCTATTCGCACCGCTTCGACCCGAAGACTCCCCTGCACGAAACCATCGGCGCACTGGACACTCTGGTCCGCCAAGGCAAGGCCACCTATGTGGGCATCTCCTCGTACTCGGCAGAACGCACTGCTGAAGCCGCCGCCATCGCCAAGGACCTGGGGACCCCGCTGGTCATCCACCAGCCGTCGTACAACATCCTGAACCCCTGGGTGGAGCACGGCCTGCTGCAGACCCTGGAGAAGGAACGCATGGGCTCCATTGCCTTCACCCCGCTGGCCCAGGGCCTGCTCACCGACAAGTATCTGGAAACCACCGATGTGGTGCGCCAGGGCGGACGCCGCACGCTCGAAGCCCAGCTGACCGATGAGAACCTCGCCAAGATCCGAAACCTGAACGAGGTCGCCAAGAAGCGCGGGCAGTCGCTGGCGCAGATGGCCTTGGCTTGGCTGCTGCGCGATGGTGCGGCAACCTCAGTCTTGATTGGCGCTTCGTCCACCAAGCAGCTGGACGAGAACCTTGGTGCGTTGGAGAAGCTCGACTTCTCCGAGGCTGAATTGACCCAGATTGCCACGATTGCCCAGGGCGATGCAGGAATCGATTGGTGGCGAACTTCCGCTATCAGCTAGCGATCCACTGATCACAGTGTAATTATCTGTGTTCTGAAGCCGTGGTTTCCAAGACATGACTTGGAAACCACGGCTTTTTCGCTCGCTTCTGTCTGCATCTTTTTCGCAAGCGAAATTCCTGCTGTTCCTTGGTGGCTGAAACTTGTTTCTGCGGATAAGCTCGGAGTAGACGCAATATGAAGTGAATTACATTCATTTATTGTGTGGAGTCCGCTAACGTTAGGGCCACGCGGCTTTCGCTGGCCACTTTTTGTGCAAACGACAGGAGCATTGATGAGCGCCCCAACCTACAAGGTCTTGAACCCGGCTACCGGTGAAGTTGTCGAGGAGTTCGAAGCAGCAACCGACGAGCAAGTCGAGCAGGCATTGGCTGCAGCGCAGACCGCCTACGAATCATGGCAGGACGTTGACATCAACGAACGCGCCAAGATCGTCTCCAAGGTCGGAGCGCTCTTCGCCGAGCGCGCGGCCGAGCTCGGCAAAATCATGACCACCGAGATGGGCAAGCCGCTGTCCGAGGCCGTGGGCGAGGCAGAATTCTGCCAGGAGATCTTCGAGTACTTCGCCACCGAGGGCCCTGCATTGGCTGCGGACCAGGAGATCAAGTCCTTCTCCGGCGGCAAAGCTATCGTGCAGAAGCGCCCGGTGGGCCCGCTGCTGGGCATCATGCCGTGGAACTTCCCGCTGTACCAAGTGGCCCGGTTCGCGGCGCCAAACCTGATGCTGGGCAACACCATCATCTTGAAGCATGCAGAGTCCTGCCCGCGCTCGGCTCTGGCCATCCAGGAAATCATGGATGAGGCCGGCATGCCTGCAGGCGTCTACAACAACCTGTTCGCCACCCACGATCAGATCTCGACCATCATCGCTGATCCCCGGATCCAGGGCGTTTCGCTGACCGGTTCGGAACGCGCGGGCGCGATCATCGGCGAACAGGCGGGCCGCAACCTGAAGAAGGCAGTGCTGGAACTGGGCGGATCGGATCCATTCGTCGTACTCGACTCCGACGACGTCGCCGGCATTGCCGAGACCGCGTGGGGCTTCCGCATCGACAACACCGGTCAGGCTTGCAACTCGAACAAGCGCATGATCGTCATGGAAGACATCTTCGATGATTTCGTTGCCGAGCTGACCCAGCGTGCGTCGGGCTTGAAGGCCGGCGACCCGATGAAGGAAGAGGAAGGCACGTTCGCCCCGATGTCCTCGCGCAAGGCCGCCGAGGATCTTCACGCACAGGTGCAGGATGCGGTCTCCAAGGGCGCGACCCTGCATGCCGGCGGTGTGTTGCACGACGGCCCTTCCGCGTACTACTCCCCTGCGGTGCTGAGCGGTGTCACTAAGGACATGCGTGCCTACTACGAAGAGCTGTTCGGCCCGGTAGCTGTGGTCTACAAGGTCTCCAGCGATGAGGAAGCCACTGAGCTGGCTAACGACACCATCTACGGCCTGGGCGGTTCGGTGCACTCCACCGACGTCGAGCGTGCCTCCAAGGTGGCGCAGAAGCTGCAGTCCGGCATGACTAACGTGAATGTGGCCAGCGCGGAGGGTGCAGAAATGCCATTCGGCGGCGTGAAGCGTTCAGGCTTCGGCCGCGAACTTGGCCCGCTAGGCATGGACGAGTTCGTGAACAAGCGCCTGTTCTACGTAGGCGAATAGTCCGCCAAGCGCAGCGAGGGGCTGTTTCCTGATTATTCAGGAGACGGCCCCTCGGTTTTATCGGGTACTAGACGCTGACTTTTTCGTGCAGCTCTTCATTCCGTTCGTCGTCCACAGTCCTCTTCCCCTCTGGAACGGCAACATCGGCAGGCGTATCCTTGGCTGCCTTCTTGAACCAATTCGCTAAGCGGCTCCAGGTGACGTCACGGATGAAGATGGCATCTACGCCAACCATTGCCAAGGAGAACCACGGAAGACCCATAAAGATGGCAATACCGATATGGAACGACACCATCGCGAAAAGCACCGGTACTCGTGTCCACCGGAATAGCAGTGCCCCTGGGAAGCTGACTTGCAGAACGATTGATCCAATACTCGCGATGGCCACAGACCATCCCATCGTGGTGCGAATAAGCGTATTAATCTGGCCGATAGTGACCTTTTTCACGGGCCGGGATTGCTGGCGTCTTGGCTGCTGCCAATGACATGGATATCGAGTATGGTTCGGATTGCATGTCAGAAGCTGTTCAGGCGGCGAGCGAGTTGAAGCCTGACGTTGTCATCTTGGAATCGTCGCTCAACGGGACAGACCTGCTCTGCTCGATCCGGGAAATATCCGAAAAACCCCAACTACCAAGATCGTTGTACCGGCTACCCGATACCGTCGCGACGAGATCACACAGGCCTACGATGCTGGCAGCTCTGCTTTGCTGTCGAAAAGCTCCATCAGCACTGAATTGCCCAGCGCGTTGCGGATGCTCATCGCCGGGTACCAGCTGTTTACCCAACCCGAAGATGGCTGGGAGCCGACAACGAGTATTGTCCGCCGAGCAACGCAGCAAACTGCCGTACGCAAGCTCAGCGATCGCGGCTTTACGCGCTTGGTCGCGGCGGGGATGACGAACTCGCAGATCGCGCGTATCTCGCACATCTTCGAGGGATCGGTTAAGCTCCACTTGGCACGCATCATGGAGGAACTTGATGTGACCAACAGGGTGCAGCTTGCGGTCATTGCTACAGAATGCGGACTAGTTTCTTCAGCAGATCTGCAGATCGCCTAGCGTTATTGCCCGGTTCGTTAATACACCGTACGCAGCTGGCTGGCAGGGATCCACATTTCTTCGCCGTCACGGTCGATCCGCCGCCACGCGCCCTGTCGGGCCACAATGACAACTGCAGTATCTGCAGGCAGGATTCGCGCCAACGAATAATGGTCGCCAGGACCACGACGCGCGTTCAAGCCAATGGTGGTCAGTGCACGCTGGTTGGGAACGGCAATCAAACCGCCCTTGGCTGGACGCGATGGAATCTCCTGCAAGTACATGCTTGGAACCCAGCCGAGCAATTTGCCGCACTGCACTTGGGACCATAGGCCCTGCTGGAGCATCGAGCGGACCTTGGATCCCTGGTCAATGACCTTGAGTACCGGATAACCGGTGCCGCCGCCCTTGCGCAGATTCAACGTAGCTGTCGTCACATGGGTGGCTTCGATCAATGAATAACGTGAAAGAACCGGCTCGGCCAGTTCGTCATCGTCTTCTGCAACTGCCGGCTCGTCGAATACCGCTGGAATCGGTTCAAGATAGATATTCGGCAACCAACCATACGTATGGTGCACGAGAACGTGCGCCCACGAGCCCTTGACCTCGATCAGAACTAGCTCGGTGCCTTGCTCCAAATGGCTTTGCACTACATAGTGGCGGCCGGCGCCCTTGCGTAGCTTGAGCGGGGCAGTCGTCCGGTGGGTATTGGCAACGGACGACGTCCGCGCCGACTGATGTGGAAAGCCCACCTGGTTCACGACCACCTCAACTGAAAAACTTAGGGAAGCAACCACCGGTTGCTTCCCTAAGTTTATTCCATATTTAGAAGATGCGTGCTTCGCAGCCTCTTAGGATGCGGAAGAGCGCGAACCGAGTTCTGCGTCCAGTCGCAGCAGGCCGCTTCCGTCGCTGCCGATCAGCTTGACGCGGTCCAGGATTTCGCCAACAGTGGCTTCCTCTTCCACCTGCTCGTCGATGAACCAGTGCAGCAGCGGCATGGAGTCGATGTCTCCCTCGGTCTGTGCCAAGCGGTACAGCTCGCGGATTGCTTCGGAGACCTTCTGCTCGTGCGCCAACGAGGCAGCGAACGCGTCGGCAACACTGTTCACGTTGACGGTCGGTGCAGGCTGCTCGCCAATCTTCGGGTGGGCCGAACGGTCGGTCATGTGGGTCATGAACTTTTCCGCGTGCACAATTTCCTCGCCAGCCTGGGCGCGGAACCAGCCAGCAATGCCTGGGAGGCTCAAAACGTCCATTTCAACTGCCAGCTGACGGTAAACCGTGGCTGCGGTTAGTTCGAGAGTTACCTGGGTACTGAAGGCTTCTGCCAGTTTTCCTGTAAGTTCCATGCCTCCAGAATAACCCTGGACAAGGGCCTTGTCACCGAAGTTTGGACTCACTTAGTCCAACCTGAATTAGGGAATCATCCCAAGTTGGGATCAAGTTAACATAGCCGATACTAACCTAGGTTAGGTCAACCGAACCGCTCGCAATCTACTTGCCCAACCCTGCCCGACGCAGTGCCTCAGCCATCGCGGTGTTGCCCGGTGCAGCAGGTTTGCCCTGGGCGGAACGGGCATTGCGGTTCTGCCCGTTCCGGTGCTGGCCAGTGCGTGCAGAACCATCGATTCCCTGCCCCTTCCGCTCGCGCGGTCCGGAGCCCTTGGCTGTTTCCCCGGCCGCGGGCAGTTCATCGTCTAGGCGCAAGGTCAGCGAAATGCGCTTGCGTGCAATGTCCACGTCCAGCACCTTGACCTTGACGATTTGGCCGGAGCTGACCACCTCGCGAGGATCCGAAATGAACTTGTTGCTCATGGCCGACACGTGGATCAGGCCGTCCTGGTGGACACCGAGATCCACGAACGCACCGAAAGCCGCGACGTTGGAGACTGTGCCTTCCATGATCATCCCCGGCTTGACGTCCTTGATGGTCTCCACGCCTTCTTTCAGCGTGGCCGTCACGAACTCTCCACGGGGGTCACGGGCAGGCCGCCGCAGCTCCGCGATCACGTCGCGAATGGTTGGCTCGCCAAACTGCTCAGTGGCGAAGTCCTGCGGGTTCAGCTCCTCAAGCCGGCGGCCCTGGGCCTCGGCGCTGGCCTGCAGGGTCTTGGCCAACGCGTAGGCTTCAGGGTGCACCGAGGAAGCGTCAAGCTTCTCCTTGCCTCCAGTGATGCGCAGGAATCCCGCGCACTGCTCGAAAGCCTTGGCTCCCAGACGCGGTACCTTCAGCAAATCCTTGCGGGTGGCGAACGGTCCGTTTGCGTTGCGGTGATCCACGATGTTGCGGCTGAGCAGCGGTCCCACGCCGGCCACACGGGCCAGCAGCGACGGAGATGCGGTATTCACATCGACACCCACGGCATTCACGCAGTCCTCGACCACCGCGTCCAGTGCGCGGTCCAGCTTCGAGGCAGTGACATCATGCTGGTATTGCCCCACGCCGATGGACTTCGGATCAATCTTCACCAGCTCGGCCAGCGGGTCCTGCAAGCGGCGGGCAATCGATACCGCGCCACGCAGTGACACGTCCATGTCCGGCAGTTCCTGGCTGGCCAGTTCCGAGGCCGAGTACACAGAAGCGCCAGCTTCCGAAACGATGACCTTGCTGATGCCCTCGCCGCCCAGCGCCTTGATGGCTTCAGCCGCCAGTCGGTCCGTTTCACGCCCGGCCGTGCCATTGCCCACCGCAATCAGCGTCGTGTCGTGCTTCTTTGCCAGATTAGCCAGCACTGCGATGGATTCATTCCACTTATTTGCTGGTGCGTGCGGATAGATCGTCGCGGTTTCCACCGATTTGCCGGTCAGGTCCACCACGGCAACCTTCACACCGGTGCGCAGGCCTGGGTCCAAGCCCAGCACGGCCTTGTTGCCAGCCGGTGCAGCCAGCAAGACGTCGCGCAGGTTTGCCGCGAAGATCTTCACCGATTCATCTTCGGCGGCTTCGAACAATCGCGAACGCAGGTCGGATTCGAAACGGGTCAGCAGGCGGGCTTTCCACGCCAACCGAACGGTCTGCGCAATCCATTTGGCTGCAGGTGCATCGCCAGGAACATTCAGCCCCAGGGACGCGGCAATGGCGTTCTCGTAATTGCCTCGGGCGTCGGCCAAAGCCTGTTCATCTCGTGGGTCAGCTTCGGCAAGCTGCAGATTCAGCACCCCTTCACGTTCGCCACGCAACAGGGCAAGGACCCGGTGAGAGGGCAAGCGATCAAGATCTGCCACGTAGTCCAGGTAATCGGAGTACTTTCCCTGTCCTTCTGCGGTCGCGCCGGTGGCGACGCTGGCACCGATCTTTCCGGTCTTCCACAGGCGTTCTCTCAATTCCCCTGCGAGAACTACATCTTGGGATACCCGCTCGGTCACGATGGAACGTGCGCCAGACAGCACATCGGCATCGGTGGCAAAACCTGCCTCCGGGTTCACGTAGCCGGCAGCCGCCCGCACCGGATCCGTCGATGGATCAGAGAGCAGCAGATCAGCCAGGGGTTCCAGTCCGGCTTCGCGGGCAATCTGGGCTTTGGTGCGGCGCTTTGACTTGAATGGCAGATACAGGTCTTCGAGCTCCGCCTTGGTGCCCGCCTCACGAATCGCTTGGGCCAGCTGGTCTGTCAGCTTTCCGGCTTCGGCAATGGCTTCAAGTACAGCCGCTCTGCGGTCCTCCAGCTCGCGCAGGTACCGCAGACGTTCTTCGAGCAAGCGCAGCTGGCTATCGCTGAGCATGCCGGTGACTTCCTTGCGGTAGCGAGCAATAAAGGGAACCGTTGATCCGGAGTCCAAGAGCTCGATCGCGGCCTTGATCTGCCATGGTGCCACAGCGGATTCGCTGGAAAGTTCCCGGGCCAGTTGGGCGATGATGTGCTGCCCGGTCGCGCTGTCTTTTGCGGTGTTCTTCTGCTCGCTAGTCACCGATCCATTGTGCATCATGCGGTCCGATCTTCTGATGATCGACTCGGTTGGCATTCAGCAGAAACTCAATCTCCGTAGCTATGATTTGTTGTCATGGGGATTGTGAAAGTTCGAAAGTCAGCGGCGCTAATTGCTATTTCAAGCATGGCGCTTTTGAGCAGCGGATGCGCATTTGTCGAGGACACTGCAGCCGATGCAGCCAATCAGTTGACTGATGCAGCGTCCAAGGAAATCGTGCGCCAGGCGTGCGCTCCCGTCCAGGACGGCACGATCGACGCAAGCGAACTTCGCGTCCTCTCATCCATAGTGAAATCAGTTCAAGGTGGCGGCCTGCCACAGGAATTGGTTGATGTGCTCCAAGAGCTGGCGAACTCCGGAGACCAGGCACCCGAAGCCCTGCAGCAGCGCCTGGTCGAGATTTGCGACGAAGCGGAAATTTCCAACTAGCCGCCGTGGGCTGCACCAAGTATCCGGTGATCTAGACTTCTCTCATGGTCGACATTCCAACAAGCGGCAAAGTACGTCTCGATGCCTGGCTGTGGGCGGTGCGCATCTACAAGACCCGTTCGGCTGCGACCACTGCCTGCCGCGCCGGGCATGTCCGCTTGAACGGCGACCCGGTTAAGGCTTCGCAAGCTGTGGTTTCCGGTGATCGCATCCGTGTGCGCAAAGACGGTTTCGACCGTGACCTGGAAGTCAGCGGGCTGATCTCGAAGCGTGTTGGCGCGCCAGTTGCCGCCAAATGCTACATCGACCACACGCCGCCCCGCGAGCGCCTGGTCATTCCCCAGGTACCGATTCGCGAGCGTGGCGCCGGCCGGCCCACCAAGAAGGACCGCCGCGAAATGGATCGCTTGCGGGATTCCTGGCAGGCCCCTCAATCAGGTTCTGATCTGTTCTAGGACAGTTCAATCGCCGGAACGTCGGTGGTGAATCCGAAGATCTGCGCGTAGAAAGCCAAGGAGCTTTCCAACGCCTTGATGATGTTTTCCGACTTCCTGAAACCGTGCTGTTCCCCTTCAAAGAGGATGTAGGCATGGTCGATGCCGCGTTCGGCGAGCGCGTCAGCTACCACCTGCGACTGCGCCGGCGGCACCACTTTGTCTTCATCACCCTGCAGCAGCAGTACCGGGCAGGAAATCTTGGATACGTGGTTGATTGGCGCGCGCTTCTCATACAGTTCAGCGGCTTGAGGGTACGGTCCCACCAGCGAGAACATGTACTGGGATTCGAAGTCGTGGGTGTCCTGTACCAATCCCACCAGATCCGAGACGCCGTAGCGGCTGATGCCTGCGGTGAAGGCGTCTGAGAAGGTCAGTGCGCACAGCACGGTCCACCCGCCAGCACTGCCTCCTTCGATGCCGATGCGTGCCGGGTCGGCGATCCCCTGCGCCACCAGCGCATTGACCACGGCGACAGTATCGGCCACATCAACCACGCCCCAGGCACCGCGCAGGCGGTTGCGGTACTCACGTCCGTAGCCGGTGGAGCCGCCATAGTTCACGTCGACAACACCGATTCCGCGCGAGGTGTAGTAGGCCACCGTGGCGCTGAGCGTCGGCGAGGCTTGGCTGGTTGGCCCGCCGTGCACGAAGGTGACGAATGGCGGCAGTTCACCTTCCATTCCTGCATAGCCTTCCTGGGATGGGCGGTAGAGCAGGGCATGGACGGATTGTCCCGCGAGGTTCTTGCACTCGAATTCCTCGACGTCTGGAAGCATCGCTGGGTTCGGCAGCTGGGCGATCGCTCGGGTCACCGCGTGATGCTCCAGCGTATCTAGGTTGATTAAGGTAATTTCTTCGCCCTGGGTCATCGATGACGTGCCGGCGAGCAGCCAGCCCTCACGCACCGCGAACGGTCGAACGCGGGTAAACGGCAGGTCGAGGTCCTCCAGTCCACCGGTATCCGCGTGCAGGCGTGCCAGTCTGGTGGTTCCCGTGCCGTAGGAGCAGAGCATGGTGCGGGCGCTTTCTGCCAGGTACCACCCGGTACCTACCTGCCAGAGCGGGCCAGCGAATTCTGCGGGACGGTCAACGAGCCGGGTGATGCGCGCTGAGCTGTCCTGGTAGAGATAAGGGTTCCACCAGCCGCTGGCATCCGAGATGAAGGTCAACTGGTCATCGTCAAGCCACTCTGGCTGCATGACCGAGATATCGGTTCCACCGGCAATGACAGTGTCCTTGAGTTCGCCTTCGCCAGCGAAATCGGCCAGGTGCAGTTCGGTGGAGTCCCACGGCATATTCGGGTGTTCCCAGCTGATCCAGGACAACCGGGTTCCAGCTGGATTCATCCGAGGCGCTGCGACAAATCGCGCAGGGGCGCTGAGCATGCGGATCTTGTCCAGGTCTTCGGCTGCGCTGCCGTCCAGCGGGATTTGCACGATATGGCGTACCGGATCTGCTCGCAGGTCTTCCATGATGGCCAGGATGGTGCCTTCCGGGCCTTCGGTGAATTCTGCGAATCTCAGCTGCGGGTCTGCGCCGTTGCCGCTGGCCGGTGTCAGTGCCGTGGGGTTGTGCGTGCCTGCAGTCTGGGAGTACACCCGCTGGTCAGCGAAGTTCGCGAAGACAATGGCCGGCGTGCTGCTTTCAATGAGCATCCAGCTGGAGCCGCCGTATTCGTGGACTCGGGAGCGCACGTTGTACGGGGCCTGGATGAGTTCTGCGCCGGGCGTGCCGTCGGTGCCGTATTCCATGAGCGTGATGCGCCCGCCTTCGGCGGGACGGCCTTCTTGGACAATCAATTTGTCCCCGTAGAAGCAGGCACCGCCCAGTGGCTTGGTTCCTGCTGCAACGTCATGCGCGGAAATCGATGATGGCCAGGATCCAAATGGCAAGTGCGTAGGCATATTCTTGATCCTAGCGATTTTTGCGATTCATCACGACCCTCGACAAGAATCAATTCGATGCGCTTGGATTGATCCATGACGAGATATGCAGTTTTCCTGCGTGGTGTGAACGTCGGCGGGGTCAAGGTCCTGATGAAAGATCTGGTCCGCCTGCTTGAAGATGCTGGTTTCACCGATGTGAAAACGCTTCTGGCCAGTGGCAATGTCGTGCTCAGTGCGCGCAGTGCTGACCTGCTGGCCGTCAAGGAAAAATGCGATGCGGTCCTGGCCGAACACTATCAGCGGCCGATTCCCACGATTGTCTGCACCGTAGAGGAAATCCAACGGCTCTCCCAGCCTTTCCCGCTGCCTTTGCCTGAACCGGCCAGCGAGCACCACGGGTATTACTCGCTCTGCGAATCAGCTGCGGATGCCCAGGCGTTGGGCTCTGCCATCCAGGACCTGGCTGAGCCCGCAGCCCATCTGGTCCAGGACCGTGCCGTGGCATGGATTGTCCGCAAGGGGCAGAGCACCACGAATCCCGTCGGGAAGCTCATGGACGCCCAGGCTAAGCAACGCCTGGTGACGACCAGGAACCACAACACCCTGGTCAAGGTCGCAAAGATTCTTGGCTGAGATCGCCGGTGAGCAATAATTGAGCCTTGTCCCCCTGATTGACCTGCAAAAGGCTTCGGAATGTACATCCTGTTCGAACTCATTGGCATTTTCTTCTTCGCCGTCGCGGGTTCCTTGATGGCCGCGCGCCGCGGATTCGACCTGCTCGGCTCCGCCTTCCTCGGCGGAGTCTGCGGTTTGGGCGGTGGAGTGGTCCGGGATTTGATTCTCAATCAATCACCGGCGACGTTCGAGCACCCAGTGTATTTTGTGCCCCCGCTGCTCGCTGCACTGTGCGTTTACGCGTTTACCCCAGCGGTGCAGAAATTGCACCGACTGGTCCAGCTCTTCGATGCGGCGGGGCTGGGCCTGTTCTGCGTCACCGGTACGCTCAAGGCCCTTGAAAACAACTTTAATCCGGTTACGGCGGTCTTGCTCGGTGTCATCACGAGCGTGGGCGGCGGCTTGATGCGCGATGTCATCTCCAATGTCACCCCTGATTTGTTCAACCCGCGCGACATCTATGCGCTGGCCGCCATGGTGGGCGCGGCGCTTACCGCCGTGGCATGGCATCTGGGTGTGATGAACGTTCCGGTGGGTGCGGGCATTGCCGCTTTGGCTTTCGCTATCCGCGTCGCGTCCATCCGCTTCAGTTGGTCGGTGCCGCTGGCCGCTGGCCATTGGCATCGATCCCATCCCGCGCCGGGGCCCAGTGATGGTCCCCAGCGCCACTATTAGTCGATGCGCTCGAGCTTGCCCAGCTCTTCGGTGCCTGGCGAATCGTCTTCGATGGTGCGTGGCGGGTTGATGATGATCGCACCGATCAGCATCACCACGACGCAGCCACCGAGCATGGAGAAGGCTGCTCCCCACGAATCGGTGGCCTTCTGCACCACGCCGAAGAGCATCGGAACCACTGCGGCGCCTGCGTAGCCCAGGCCCTGGGCGAAACCGGAGAGTACCCCCGAGCCGTATGTAGTGCGCGAGCGCAAGTTCATCATCAGCAAGGCGACGGCAAAGGTGCCCTGCCCGAGCCCGGCCAGGCAGATCCACAGCGCCGTATTCTGTGTTGGCGACAGGTAGATGCCAAGGTGGCCGGAGATCCAGCAGGCGGTGAAGACCAGCACTGCAATGATCGGATGCTTCAAGCGCGGTACCCAGAGCGGGACCAGGAGGCTGACCGGCAAGCCGAGGATCGCGAAGAGCGCGAGCATGTTGCCGGCAGCCAGTTCGTCCAGGCCGCGGTCCTGCAGGTACGGCGGAAGCCAGGTGAAGTAGACGTAGGTCTGCGCCGAGTTGCCCGCCAGGAAAATCGCCAGGCCCCATGCCACCTTGGACGTCCACGGGTTGATCTTGGCGATCGGCTGCGGTAGCCCACTGGGGTGCACCGGGTTATCCGGGCGTTGCGTCCCGCGGTCGGCGAAAAGCTGCACCACCCAGGGCACCAGAACGATGCCCGACAGGGCGGCCCAGGAGCCGATGGACACCTTCCAGTCGCTGAGGTTGGCCAGCGGGACAGAGAACTGCGGGGCCATCCAGGTGCCGACGGCCAGCATCGTGACATAGCCGCTGGTGACCATGCCGATGCGGTCCGGGAAGTACTTCTTGACCAATGGCGGCAGCACCACGTTGCCCATGCCGTAGCCGGCCAAGGTAATGATCGACAGGGCGAGGAAGGAGTAGACCTCGGGCATGAAGACCCGGGCGACCTGGCCGATGACTGCCAATGCCAGCGAGATCATCAGGGTTTTTTCCAGACCGAACGCCTTGATCAGCCGCGGGGTGAGCAGCCCGAAGACCGCGAACGCAATGGGTGCGAGCATGGCCAGCAGGCCGATGGTGAACTCCGTGAATTCAATGTCCGACTCAATGCGGGAGAGCAGTGGGGATACGGAGACCACTGCGGCGCGGAGCGAGAGCGCCAGCAGCAGGATGCCAAGCAGTGCTCCAACTCGTCCTCTGATTGGAGAAGCGACGCTCTGGTTCTTCATTGATTTCTACCTGCTCGCTATTCGTTGAGGTTTCCCAACTTTTTTATTTTCGAAACTAACTCTAGTAAGCGATCGAGCTCACCATCAAAATTGCGCTCGTACCAAGTCCCGGGCAGGGCCAGGTTTGCGTAGAGCCCCTCGCCGGCAAGCATCACCAGATGCGCGATGTCCTTGCTGCCGACTTCATCCAGAATGCACCGGTACCACCGCTCATTGGTGCTCTCGATTTTCTCCGTCGCCGCCTTGACCCCGGCCTGGGCCAGGCGTTGCAGGGCCACCAGATGCCGGTCCAATTCGGTATCGACTTCCGCGCTGGTGCGCACGTAATAAACCGACGCGCCCTCCGCCGCGGTGCGCATCGACTCCGCATCCCGGGCAACATGCTCCTCCGCGGCTTCGATGACTGCGTCGGCCAGGGCTTCCTTGGAGGCGAAGTGGTACAGCAGCCCTCCCTTGGAGACTCCAGCGCGTGCGGCCGTGGCGTCCAGCGTGGCAGCCCGCTCCCCTTCTTCGCACAATAGTGCGATGTAGGCGTCAAGCACTTTGCCGCGGGCAGCGGGTGGGCGAGCCATAGTTCTCCTTTTCCAGGGCATAGTTCGTGATCGATCTGACTTTACCAACAATTGTAACTATACCGTCTAGACGGTACAGTTATTAACTGCGGCAGAGAGCCGCGCATTCCACTTCCTACCCAAGGGCGAACGTCATGACCTCGAATATCTCCGAACGCGCACTCATGCTCAGCAAGCCGCGCCGTTGGGCGGCGCTGGTTGTCCTGCTGTTCCCCGTCCTGCTGATTTCTGTCGACAACACTGTGCTGTCCTTCGCGGTGCCGTCAATCACCGAAGCACTGTCCCCAACCGGAAACCAGCTGCTGTGGATCATCGACATCTACCCGCTGATCCTGGCCGGATTGCTGGTGCCGATGGGTTCACTGGGCGACCGCATCGGCCGGCGCAAGCTGCTGCTGATCGGCGCTACCGGCTTCGCGCTGGTGTCTGCCCTGGCTGCATTCGCCACGGACCCCACACAGCTGGTCGCAGCCCGCGCCCTGCTGGGCATCTTCGGCGCCATGCTGATGCCGGCCACGCTGTCGCTGATCCGAAACATCTTCCCGGATGATGTTGAACGCCGCACCGCCATTGCGGTCTGGGCGGCTGCATTTTCCGGCGGCGCAGTGCTGGGCCCAATTGTCGGCGGCGTGCTGCTGGAGCACTTCTGGTGGGGCTCGGTCTTCCTGATGGCCGTGCCAATGCTGCTTCCCCTGCTGATCGGCGGCATGATCCTTGTTCCCGAATCCAAGGACCCGAACCCTGGCCGTGTGGATCCATTCTCGATCCTGCTCGTGGTCTTCACCCTGCTGCCTTTCGTCTACGCGATCAAGACCGCGGTCAGCGCGCCGTGGTACTTCTCAGCCGCGGCCATCGTCCTCGCCATTGTGTGCGGCGTTGCTTTCGTGCGCCGCCAGCTCAAGACCCAGCAGCCGATGCTCGATGTCCGGCTGTTCAGCAACGCGCTGTTCTCGGGCGCGCTGATGGTCAACCTGATCGGCATCTTCTCGCTGGTGGGCTTCATCTACTTCGTCTCACAGCATCTGCAGCTCATTGCAGGGTTCTCCCCGCTCCAGGCGGGGCTCTGGATGACGCCCGGTCTGGCGCTGACCATGGGCTTCGGCTTGCTCTCGGTGGCACTGTCCCGCCACTTCGGCACGCCGAATGTCATGGCCATTGGACTGATCCTCTCCGCGGCCGCCTACCTCATGGTGATCATGGCAGGAGAAGGTTCCAACACTTTCCTGCTGCTGGCCGCATTTGCAGTCCTGGGCACGGGCATCGGCATGACCGAGACCTTGTCCAATGACATGGTGCTCGCCGCGGTTCCAGCGTCCAAGGCCGGCGCGGCCTCGGCCATCTCTGAAACCGCCTACGAGGTGGGGTCGGTACTGGGTGTCGCGGTGCTGGGGACCATCTTGAATACTGTCTATTCCTCGCGGCTGCTGGTTCCGGGCTCGCTCACCGACACCCAGGCGCAGCTGGCAGGTGAAACATTGGGTGGTGCACACCATGTGGCCGCTTCGCTGCAGCCTGCCGACGCGCAGGCCCTGCTGGACTCCGCCGCGCTGGCTTTCGACCACGGCGTGGTGCTCACTTCCGGTATCGCCGCAGTCTTGTCACTGGTCGCTGCAGCAGTGGTGTTCCGCGTTATCAAACCCGCATTTCGATGAACTCCCCGAACCAGTTACCCAAATTTTTGATTAATTGGTTCAAAGTTGTTCATTTGTCGTCAGCAAACACGTAGGCTAGGCAATGTAGTTCCAAAGTAATTCGCGAAGTACCCGTTAGAAGTTTGTGAATGTCTTACCACCTCGGTTGACGCGAGCCCCTTCTAGACGTGAAGTGAATGACTTGGCTGCTTCGCATCATTCGTAATCCTTCCCGGATGCCGAACGGTGCGTAGATTACAACCAAGCTCGCCAGCTAAACGGCGAGAAACGTCTGAAAGGACCAAATAAGAATATGGCAACCGGAATCGTCAAGTGGTTCAACGCTGAAAAGGGCTTCGGCTTCATCGCTCCAGACAGCGGCGATCCAGACGTCTTCGCACATTTCTCCGCAATCCAGACCCAGGGCTTCCGCACCCTGGACGAGGGCCAGAAGGTGGAGTTCGAAGTCGTTGAGGGTCCAAAGGGTCTGCAGGCTGCAGACATTCGCGCTCTCTAAAGCAGGGCTTTGGCACTTACGCCAGACTTAGCCTAGGAAACGGCTATCCGCACAGCGGGTAGCCGTTTCCTGCGTCTGCGGCAGAAATTGAAGGAATATTTCCTAGCCATCGGCGGTTGTACCGGATGTGAAGCTTTCTATCCTGGATCTGGCACCGGTTGCACCCGGGTCAACGATTTCCGATTCTTTCAAGTCCTCCGTCCGCCTGGCGCAAACCGCAGAACGCCACGGGTATGAACGCGTCTGGTACGCGGAACATCACAATATGCCCACCATCGCTTCCAGTGCGACCTCGTTGCTGATCAGCCACATTGCCCACCACACCGAAACCATCCGGCTGGGCTCGGGCGGCATCATGCTGCCAAACCACTCCCCGCTGGTGATCGCCGAGCAGTTCGGCACGCTGGCCGAAATCTACGGCGACCGCATCGACCTGGGCTTGGGCCGCGCCCCGGGCACCGACATGACCACCTTGCGCGCCTTGCGCCGCGATCCCTCGGCCGCAGATTCCTTCCCGCATGACGTGCTGGAACTGCAGGCTTACCTGGCCGGCGAATCCCGGGTTCCCACCGTGGCAGCCACTCCGGGTGCAGGGACCAACGTCCCGCTGTACATTTTGGGATCCTCGCTTTTCGGCGCAAAGCTCGCAGCCCAGCTGGGCCTTCCATATTCCTTCGCTTCGCATTTCGCACCTGCGGCGCTGCATGAGGCAATCCGCATCTACCGCGACGAATTCACCCCATCAGAGCAGCTGGCTGAACCGTATGTCATTGCCGGAGTAGGCGTACTGGCTGCGGAAACTGCCGAGCGCGCGCATGAACTGCTGGAAGTTGCCCAGCGCCATCGGGTGGCCAGCTTCATCGGCCGCTCGGCGAAGAAGGAGTTCACCGAAGCAGAGGTCGATATGCTCATGGATACTCCGCAGGCGCAGCAGATCCTGGACATGATGCGCTACACGGCAGTGGGCACCGGGGAGCAGGTAGCTGAATACTTGCGCCACTTCGCTTCGGCAGCGCAGGCGGATGAACTGATCACCATCCATTACCCCACCGAGGAGCAGGCCCGGCTGGATTCGGTGATGATTACCGCCGAGGCCTGCCAGCTGGCTATTGCCCAGTAATTCCGATCCAGCGCTTTGCTGCCATCACCAGCAGCGCCACCAGGGCGAGGGTCAAGCAGAACTCGACGCCAATATAGGCATAGTGCCATAGCGATCCGCCATCCGAATTTCCTGCAAGTACCGCATCGGTACGCGCGGAAAGTCCAGGGCGGATCGCTGCGGTTTTAAGCAGCAGCATCAATCCGACCAGCCCTACGCCCCAACTCCATGCCTTGCCGGCACCACGCTTGAGCGAACCGGCAAGCAGGGCGATGAAGAACAGGATCTCGACCATGTTCATGGCGAAAAAGACCCGGCGGCCAATGCCCAAGCCCAAGGGAATGGTAATCCCGGGTGCGGTGAATTTCAGTGGAGCCTCGATGAACGAGATGCCGATAATCAGGCCGAGCCACAGTGCAGGAATGTAGATCCGTGCGGCCATAGCGCACTTGGCGCCCGTGCTGGCAAGCGCGTGCAAAGAACTAGTCATGCTTCCACAGTACGCCGGATCCTAGCGTGCTCGGCGCAGTCCCGTCCATGCCCAGATCGTGAGCGCAGCGGCCACCACGGAGCAGAAGAGGGAGAAGACCAAGATGCTTTGCTGCTGTCCGAAGACTCCCACGGCCCAGCCCAACGCGATGACCGGAACAGCGCTGCCAAGGTAGGTCACCAGGTAGATGGTGGACACCGTTTGGGCGTGCTGATGGTCGCTGACTGCATCCACAGCGGAGGCGAATGCGGTGCGGAAGGCGATGCCCTGGCCCAGGCCAAGGAGCACCAAGGCAGCGATCGCCCAGGCCAGCTGGCGATGCTCGGCGGCCACCGCCAACCCTACGGTGGAGGTTGCCATCAGCCCGAGTCCAATCGGCAGCAACTCCTTCCCGCCACGCACCACCAGCTGCGACAGGGCGGAGATGCCCAGTGGCAGGCCGGCAATCAAGCCAATGGCCAACAGCGACTCCAGGCCGAAGGCACTGGCGAAATAGCCCGGGGCCAACGACAGCACGAACCCGAAGATGGCAAAGCTCAAGAAGCCGACCAGGGCAGCGATCCAGAATTGCTCCCGGGCCGAGCTGGGGATGCCCAAGGGGCGTGGGGCCAGCGCCTTGCTCCGCTGACCGCGTTCGGCCAGTGCGATTGCGGGACGTGCCTGCAGGGTGCTCAAGGGAATCAAGACCAGCAGCAGCAAGAATGCCTGCACCACGAACACTGTGTGCCGTCCGCCGGGCAGATCCGCGAGGGCGCCGCCGAGCACCGGACCGAAGGCGACACCTCCAGAAGATGCCAGCAGCGTGAAGCGCGAGGCCCACTCGGGCCGGGATGGAAGCAGCTCGCGAAGCGCCGCTGCGCTGGCGCCTGTAGCCAAGGCGACCCCGGTGCCCTGCAGTCCACGGCCAAGGCACAGTTCCAGCAGATTGCTGGCCGAAGCGAACACGAGGGTACCGGCGATCGAGACGACGACTGCTACCACCAGCGCTGCACGGCGGCCTATATGATCCGACCAGTGTCCCACCGTCGAGAGGAAGAGCATCAGCGAACAGACATAGCTTGCGAAGGCCACTGTGGTTCCCATGGCACCCAGACGCAATTCGGCTTGCAGTGCCGGGTATAACGGGGTAGCCAGGTTGGCCCCGACCAGCAACAGGAAGCTGACTGCCACGGTGATCACCAGCCGGGCGGTGAGCCCCGGGTTCCAAGAGAGGACGCGATGGTTCATGGGCTGCATGCGCAGCTCGCTGATGACCGACAAATTCACTCCCAGAATCAAAGTAGCCACTACCAATTGGGCAAGAACGGTGCCCGGAAAAGTTTTTACCGGTGGGGCCACTCGCTGCCCCACCGGTGAGTTGAGCGTTCTGCTTGCGTTTGTCTACTGCAACAGAGCGTTCAATCACTAATATCCGCTCACCAGAAGCAAGCAGGGATCTTTCTTGATAGAATTTGAGCAGTTTGTTCAAAAAATTGACCCCGCAGTTGACCCGGAGTGAGCATATAGTGCGATTAGATGATGTAGACCTGAAAGTGCTGCTCGCGCTGATCATGGATCCCCGCATCCAGATCTCTGAACTCGCAGATGAGGTCGGTGTTGCGCGCAACACAGCGCAGTCGCGCTTGCGCCGGTTGCAGCGTGCCGAAATCCTGCGTGATGGCGGCCGTGACGTCGATTTGAGCAAGCTCGGCTATGACGTCCTGGCCTTCGTGACCCTGGAGGTGAACCACCGCGACCTGGATTCGGTCATCACCGCACTGCGCCAGATCCCCAACGTGCTCGAAATCCATGAGACCTCCGGACGCGGCGATGTCTGGGTGCGGCTCATCGCCACCGACACCCACCAGCTGCAGTCGGCGTTGCGCCAGATCCTGCGCATCAAGGGGGTCACCCGTTCGGAAACCACCTTCGCGCTCCATACGCATTTGGCCTACCGTGCCGCTCCCCTGCTGGAGCATTATGCGGAACATGACCACTAGGAAGTCATTCACTATCCACTGCAGAAAACAAGTCTTTCGTTTCGAGTATTCGGGTCCTACTCTGGGAATACGAGAAGTCACGAGGTAAATCCCCGGCTTCCGGCGGATCCCTCGTATTCGACGAAGGAGTACGCAATGAGCAAGGATTTCGACACTACAGAATTTGCGCCGGAGTACGGCAACGATATCTACGAACCCGATGACGGTCGGGATTCCCAGGCTTATGAGGGCTCCAGCGACATGCCCGAGACGATGCGCAATCTCGACCCGCTGGCACAACGCCACTACCTCTATGACGATGATCTGGAAACCGAGGATGATCTGGACAACGAATTCACCTCAGAAGAAGACGAGGACGGGGAAAATTCGGAGCTCGTTGATCTTGAGGACGAACTCTAGTCCGCGGGCTAAGCAAACCTTGGGCTAAAGGCCATAGACTTTAGAAGTGATTAATCCAGTTCATCTGCGCACATTGCTCGAAGTGGTGGCGCATCGTTCCTTTGCCACGGCCGCAACCCGCTTGGGCTACACGGCCAGCGCTGTCTCCCAGCAGATGACAGCATTGGAGCGGAGCACCGGAACCACGCTGTTCCTGCGCGGCGCACGCTCCATCACCCCGACGCCAGGGGCGGTGCGCATGGTGCGCCACGCCAAACGAGTCCTGACCGACCTCGACGCACTCATGGCAGACGTCGCCACGATATCCACCGAGCCTACTGACCTTGAGGAAATCAAGCTCGGCATCTTCCCATCGCTGGCCACCTACGCACTGCCGCAAATTCTCGAGGCCCCGGATTGGTCCTCCTTGGGCATCAACCTGCGCCTGTGGATCGGCGAACCCCAGCAGACTGTCGCGGGGCTCGGCACCGGCGGCGACCTCGACCTCGCACTGATTTTCCAGGTGGGACCCGGCGGACTGTCCTGGCCGGCATCCCTTGAACGCACCTGGCTGGGCGATGACCAATTCCGCGTGGTCATCCCGGCATCCTGGCCAATCGCCGAAGACTCCCAGCTGACCGTGGACCAGTTGGCCGAATGGCCATGGATCTTCCACCACCCGGGCACCTCGGACGCCACCCTGATTTCCCGGTTGTTCTCGTCCTACAACATCCACCCGCAGGTGGCCGCCTACTGCGATGACTTCAATGCGTCGCTGAGCCTGGTGTCCTCGGGTCTGGGAGCCGCATTGGTCCCCGATCTGGCCATGGCCAACGCTCCGGAAGGCATCCGCATCGTGGATGCGCCCGAAATCCGGCTGGCCCGCTCCATCTTCGCGCTGAAGCCTGAGAATTCAAGGAAACCGAAGGCAGCGCTGGTCTTGGACCGGCTCGCCCAGGTCCTCTCCCGCTAATTCATTGCGCCGCGGCCCCAGCGATGGCCGCCTGAGTCCCAAGAAAGAGGAGTATCCCGGTGGAGAACCCAAGCCCTGCATCCTCCAGCGACAGCGTGGTCATCTCGGCCGTGCATGGCCCCATTGGCCATATCCAGCTGAACCGCGCCGGCAAGCTCAATGCGCTGACTCTGGAAATGCTTACCGAGCTGGGCCGGGTGCTGCGCGCATGGGCCGCGGACCCTTCGATTTCCCTGGTGTTGCTCACCGGCCGCGGCGAGCGCGCCTTTTGCGCCGGCGGGGATATTGCCGATTTCCATGCAGCGGTCACCACCGGACGGCACCAGGATTTTGTTGATCTGCTCTCCGCCGAATTCGAGCTCGACTATCTGATCTCCGCCTACCCCAAGCCGCTGATCAGCTTGGCCCACGGCATCACCATGGGCGGAGGCATCGGGTTGGCCTCGCACGCACCGGTGCGTCTGGTGACCCCGAACGCCACCATGGGAATGCCCGAAGCGAAGATCGGCTACACCCCTGATGTGGGCGGCAGCCACCTGCTGGCCAACGCACCGGGACACTTCGGCGAATACTACGCCATGAGCGCGCAGTCCTTCACCGGAGCAGATGCAGTGCTTCTCGGCTTCGCCGACGTCGTGGTCACCGAGGAATTCGCCGCGAACATCCTCGATGAGCTAGAGGAATTCGCCGGGCTGAATGCCGGCGAGATCGCGGCAGCCATCGAGGTCATGCACGGAGCCCCGGAATCCTTCGCCTTGGAGATGGACCGCGGCTGGATCGACCATGCTTTCAGCGCCGGCTCCCCGCAGGAAGTCATCGAGCGACTGGAGCAGATGATCCATCCCGCGGCGCAGCGTGCAGCGCAGCTACTGGCAGCGAACTGCCCCACCAGCATGGCCAGCGCCTTCTACAACGTGCGTGCCGCCCGTGCTGAGCAGGACCTGCGTTCGGCATTGGACCGCGAACTGCGCTCGGCCCGCTACCTGATGCACCGCCCGGATCTTGCCGAGGGAATCCGTGCCCAGGTCATTGACAAGGACCGCAATCCCACATGGATTCCGTCTTCGCTGGACGAAGTCGACCACGCGGCCTTGCGGTCCCTGGCTACTGGTTCCGAAGGCTAGCTGTCGGCCCCGGGCTTGCCTTCTGGCCGGGTCACATCCGCATGCACCGGACGCACCTTCGCTGATTCCCGCGGCTCGATGCGCGGTGCGCTCACCGCATCTTCTGGTTCGTAGACCGTCGACGGGGTGATGTCCACGCTCCTGGGTGCCGCATAGTCCAGCGGTGCATGCTCGCCGAAGTGGTCCGCATCCGCCTCGTCCCAATCGTCCTTCCAGGAACTTGGAATGTCCTCTAGCAGCTCGCCAGGACGCAGCCACTGGAACAGCGAAGCGTAGGAGCGGGTGGACTGCAGGTTCACCCGGCGGCGCAGCATCCTGGTGTTCAGCTGTTCCGGGCTGGTCAGCCCCATCGAGGCCATGATCTGCGCGCATTCGGTCACAGTCAGGCGATGGTAGTTGTAGACGCGGTGCCCCTTGTCCTCCACATCCAGTGCGCGCATCAGGCGCTTGTTCTGCGTGGCAACGCCCACCGGGCAGTGGTTGGTGTGGCATTGCTGGGCCTGGATGCAGCCGGTGGCCATCATCATGGAGCGTGCCGAGAAGGTGAAGTCCGCACCCTGGATCAGCCGCTTGATGATGTCCGAGCCGTTGGCGACCTTGCCCGCGGCGGCGAGGCGGATTTCATCGCGCAATCCGGCACCCACCAGGGTGTTGTGCACCAGCATCAACCCTTCGGTCAGCGGCGCGCCGACATGGTCTTCGTATTCCAGCGGGGCGGCGCCGGTGCCGCCCTCGGCACCGTCAATGGTGATGAAATCCACCAGGATTCCGGTTTCCAGCATGCCCTTGCACAAGGCCATGACGTCGGTGCGGGAACCGACGCAGAACTTGATCCCCACCGGCTTGCCTCCACTCAGTTCGCGCAGCTTCGCCACGAAATGCATCAATTCGCGCGGGGTGGAGAACTCTGCGTGGCTTGCGGGCGAAATGCAGTCCACGCCCATCGGGACATCGCGGGCCGCGGAGATCTCTTCGGTGACCTTGGCAGCTGGCAGCACGCCGCCGAGCCCGGGCTTGGCGCCCTGGGAGAGCTTGATGGTGATGCCCTTGACGTTCTCGTGGTTCGCCTTGGCCGCAAAGGTTTCAGGGTTGAAACGGCCTTCCGGGGTGCGGCAACCGAAGTAGCCCGAACCGATTTCCCAGAACAGGTCGGCACCGTATTCCAGGTGGTACTTGGTCAGCCCGCCCTCGCCGGTTTCGTGGACGAACTCGCCCATCGCCGCTCCCTTGTTCATGGCGAGCACGGCGTTGGCGGACAGCGACCCGAAGCTCATCGAGGAGATGTTCATCAGCGAGATCTCATAGGGCTTCGAGCACTGGCTGGAGCCCACCCGGACGCGGTGCTGCGAGGTTGCCGGAGCCACCGGGGCCGCCGAATGCAGCAGGTATTCGTGGCCGACTTCATTGACGTTCAGCTCCGTGCCGAAGGCCTTGTGGCTATCTGCGCCCTTGGCCCGTGCATAGATCAGCGAGCGGGTATCGCGGCTGAAGGGACGTCCATCGGTATTGCGCTCGATGAAATACTGCTGGATCTCGGGGCGGATGAACTCGAAAAGGTAGCGGGCGTGCCCGACGATCGGGAAGTTGCGCAGGATCGCGTGCTTCTTCTGCCACAGGTCCCTGATGCCCAGCAGCACCAGCAAGCCGGTCAGCACGACAAGGATCCACCAGACCCATTCTCCGGAGGTGCCGGCAAGGATCGCCGTCACCACGAAGCCAGTGAATAGGACAGCCAGAAACAGGAGAACCACTATTCGCATCATATTGCGAGCCTAGTACGTCCCTTCCAGCTTGTCAGTCCCCTCAAACCAGCGCCCATGAATCAGCTGGGCAGGACCCTGTCTGCTTCGCGCACGGACATGCGGGAGAACAAGGATTGCTCGTCGGCCAGCAGATCCTGCGCCGCACCGCGTTCGCACACCCGGCCATCGCGGAGCACCAGCACGCTTTGTGCCCGGTGCAGGATCGAGAGCCGGTGGCTGATCATCAGCACCGCCATCCCTTCGGCGCGCCGGCGCTCCACAGCATCCAGGACCAGCTGCTCGCTGCTGGCGTCCAGCGCGCTGGTGGATTCATCGAGGATCAGCACCGCAGGCTGGCGCAGCAGCGCCCTGGCCAGGGCCACCCGCTGCCGCTGGCCGCCGGAAAGCCGTGCAAAGCGATCCCCCAGCCGGGTCTGCAAACCGTCCTTCTGCTTGCGCAGCCATGGCCCCATTCCCAGCTCTTCAAGGACCGCTTCCATCGCCGCGTCGCTGATCCCCTCGGCACCGAGCAGCAGGTTCTCGCGCAGCGTGCCGCGGATCATCACCGCCTCTTGGGAGACCAGGATGATTCGCTGGCGCAATTGCGCCAAGCTCGCCGCTTCCAGCGGCACATCAGCAAAGCTCGTCATGCCTTCCGCTTCCACCGACCCCACGAGGGCGGCGGCGATCGAGGACTTGCCGGAGCCACTCTCGCCCACCATGGCGATCAAGGATCCCGGTTCGAGGTCGAAGTCCACGCCCTGAACGGCGCGACAGCCGTCGAATTCAACACAGAGATCCGAAACGCGCAAGGTGCCGGTGGCAGGCAGTGGCAGCGGGTTGGCCGTTTCATGCACCGGATGGCTTGCTGCTGCGGTGGCATGCAGCCGGCGAGCGCTGGCCAGCGAATCCTGCAGGCCCAGGATGAAGCCGTCCACGGCGCGCACCGCTTCATAGGACGGGACCAGGGCGCAGCACACCAGGAGCAGCGTGCCGAATTCCCCGGCGGATCCCAGCAGGACAAAGAGCGTGAGCAGGCTGCCCCAGATCACCAGCTGGGTCAGCGTGGCCCGTACTGCGGTCCAGATACCGGCCGAGCGGGTGGCCTTCCTGGTCTGCTGCAGGCTGCCGCGCAGGCTCTCCATGACCGATTTGCCGGCGTTGAAGCCGTGGATCACGTCGATGCCAGCCAGCGTGTCGGTCAGCAGCTGATTCTGGACGCCGCGGGCGGCGGCGGTGCTCCTGGCGCTGGAGCGCAGGGAGCCGACGCCGATGGCCGGGATGAGCACGCCAATGAGCACATAGCCGGCGAGCAGCACTAGGGCTGGTTCGCTGCCGAAGAGCGTCCAGGTGCCCCATGTTGCCAGGACGCTGACCACCACGGCCGCCACGGCCGGGGGCAGGGTGTGCGCGAAGAACACCTCGACCTTGTCGATGTCGCTGGTGGCCTTGGCGAGCATCCCGCCGGAATTCTTGGTGCCCGCATTGAATGGCGCTTGGCGTTCGAAGGCCTCGTACATGCGGTTGCGCAATCGCGCCAGCGAAAGGAACGCCACCCGGTGGCCAACATACTGCTCCAGGTAGCGCAGTGCTCCCTTGGCCAGTCCTAGGAAGATCACCGCGGCTGCTAGCATGCCCCAGTCGGTGCCGGCTGGCAGCATCCCGGTGTCCAGCTGCAAGGCCTTGGCCAGGCCGAGGCCGGCGATGACGTAGATTCCCAGGGACGCCAGCCGGGTGGCGCAGGCGAGCACGCAGGCCAGCAGCAGCGGCGGGAGCAGATCCCTGGTGCTGCCCAGCAGCCAGGCGACGGTCTTGAGCGTGGAGGTTTTCCGCGTATGCATCAGTTTCCCTCCCCTATTTCGGTCCGGCCGCCGGTGTGCAGGGCTTCGGCGCGGTGGCGGAATCCGTCCATTGCCTCTTTGAGATAGCCATCGGTGGCAAGCAGTTCTTCGCGGCTTCCGGCCTGGATGAGCTGTCCCTGGTCCATGACCAGCACATAGTCGTAGTCGGCGAGCAGACCCAGACGGTGGGTGACGGTAATGACCGTGGTGCTGCGGTCCAAGCCGCGCAGGGTTCCGAGCACCTCCGCTTCGCTCTGCACATCCAGGGCGCTGGTCGGTTCATCGAGCAGCAGTATCGGCCGCTGCGCGAGCAAAGCCCGGGCAAGCGCCAGGCGTTGGGCTTGGCCTCCAGAGAGGCGTGCCCCTCCTTCGCCCAGGCGTTGGTCCAATCCATCGGGCTGTCCGTCGAACCACGGTCCCAACCCGACCCGGCGCAGCGTGTGGAGCAGTTCGCCGTCGCTGGCGCCGGGCGCGCCGAGCAGGAGGTTCTCGCGCAGGCTCATGCCAAAGAGCGTTGCCTGCTGTTCCACCACGGCGGTGCTGGCTTTCAGGGTTGCCGGGCCCATGGCCTGGCGGGCATCGCGGATAGTGCCCTCCGACGCCTCGAGCTGGCCCTGGAGCACGCGCAGCAGGGTCGTCTTGCCGCTGCCCGAAGGCCCGATGATGGCCGTCCGCGAGCCTGCCGGGAAATGCCAGGAAATGCCGGATAGCGCATGCTGCCCGCTGTCGTAGCCGGCGCTGACGCCTTCCAGGAGCAGATCGCGATGGCGCAGGTCCACGTCCAGCGGGTTGGCCATGGAACGGTGCATCGGGATGCCAGCGACTTCCGCCAGCTTCTTCTCGGCGGCTTTACCGGTCATCCCGATGTAGAAGAAGCTGCCCACGTAGTTCACCGGGGCGAGCATCAAGAAGCTCAGGATCACCAGGGACAGCGCTGCACCGGGCGAGATGGCCCCGGAGCCGGCGCGCCACCAGGCCAGCAGGCAGGCGGTGGCAAGCAGCAGCACGGCGAAGCTTGAATCGATGACCAGCAGGATCAGCTGGTTGCGGGCCAGCAGCTTCATCACCTGCTGTCGTACCCGTTCGGTTGCCTTTTCGATGCGGGCGCCCATCCAGCGGCTGCCGCCGTTGAGCTTAAGCATGCCCAGGGAGCGCAGCGCATCAAGGAAGGTCGCTGAGAGGATGCCCTGGGCTCGGCGGTATTCTCCGTTCGAGGCGCCGAAGCGCCGCTGGAAGCCCAGCACGATGACCGGGACAAGGGCGGTGGGAACCAGCATCAGCAGTGCGCTGAGCGGGTCAATGGCAAAGGCGATGAAGCACAGGATCAACACCGGGGTGGCCACTGCGGAGACAGCCGGGCCGATGAAGCTGGAACGGTACTTCACCGATCGTTCCACCGAATCCATGGCCGCATGGACAAGTTCCCCCTCGCCTGCGGCACGCGCCGCCAGCGGGCCTATGGACAGATAGTGCTTGAGCAGCTTCAGGCGGTGGTGCTCGGTGAGGTCTTGGCCGTTGCGCGAGATCACCACGGGAATCAGGAAGGTGGCGACGGCCACGGCCAGCAGCTCGCCGATAGCACTGAAATACCATTGGGCGCCCAGCCGGCGATGGGACAAGAGCTCATCCAGGCCCTGGCCCACGACGATCACCAGGCCGGCGGTTCCGGCCGCGGCAATCAGGCTCAGTGCCACCACTATGGCTGTTGACGCCGAAAAAATTCCAAAGACCCTACGCACCCTCCTATCCTAGGCCAGAGCCACCCGGCAGCCGCCCGCCGCGGAATGTGCCGTCAAAGCGCGGGCCGTGAAGCGTCATACGTTGCCTGTGGCCTGCGAAGTGCGCGAAACTGGAGTGCATGAGCACTCCGGAGCTGAAACAACGTCCGCATTCTGTCACCTTGCGGTTCCTCGCCGCGCCGACCGACGTCGATGTGACCGGGATTGTGGCTGCGGGCACCGTTCTCGAATGGGTCGACAAGGCCGCCTACGCCGCAGCGGTGGGATGGTCCTCCAGCTATTGCGTCACCGCCTATGTCGGCAACATCCATTTCGAGGACCCGATCCACTCCGGGGATCTGGTGGAGGTCACCGCTTCGGTGGTGTACACCGGCACCAGCTCGATGCATATCCATACCGAGGTGTCCTTCAGCGATCCGCGCGAATTGCGGCCGGTGAAATCCAGCAGCTGCCTGGTGATCTTCGTAGCCGTGGACGAGGGGGGCAAGCCGACACCGGTTCCAACGTTCACCCCGGGCACGGCCAAGGAAATCGCCATGCGCGAGAATGCGCTGGCCCGTATCGAGATCCGCGAGCAGATTGTCGCGTCCATGAATGGCCAGGTCTACACCGATGAAGGCACCGCCGAGCGGGTTGTCCTGCGCTTTTTGGCGGCGCCGACCGATGTGAACTGGGGCGGCAAGGTGCACGGCGGCATCGTGATGAAGTGGATCGATGATGCCGCGGAGCTGTGCGCGGCCCGCTACTGCCAGCAGGAAACCGTTGCGGTGTTCTCCGGCGGGGTGCGCTTCTACCGGCCGCTGCTGATCGGCCACCTGGTGGAGGTCGAAGCCCGCCTGGTCTATACCGGCAACAAGGGCATGCACATTGCCGTGCATGTGCGTTCGGGCGATCCGAAGACCACCAACATGCAGCTGACAACCTACTGCCTGACCGTGATGGTCACGCGGGATGAAACCGGGACTGCTGTTCCGGTCAAGCCGTGGGTCCCGGTCTCCGAGGAGGACCGGCGGCTCTGGAATCACGCCCGCGACCTGCTGGCCATCCGCGCGAACGCGCCCGGCGGCTACACCCCAGTGCATCTGGCCGAGGAGAACGCCAAGTGAGCACAGATAAGCCATTCGTCAAGGTTTGCGGCCTCTCCACAGCCCAGGACGTGGACGTCGCCGTGGCCCACGGCGCCGATGCCGTCGGGTTCGTGCTGACCGAAAGCGTCCGCGAAATTCCGGTCCAGCGCGCTGCCGAACTGGTCAAGGCGGTTCCCGCAGGCATTGCCACCGTCGCAGTCTTCCGCGGCGAGGACATCGGCAAGGTGCTGGAGCGGGCCGGACAGGCCGGCGTGGGCTGGGTGCAGCTGCATGGCCAGCGCACCGCAACGGATGTGGCCGCCGCCCACGAGGCGGGGTTCAAGGTCATCCGTGCGGTACGCCGCAATGACCCCGAAGAGCAGTTCGCCGATTGGGGCGAGGAGCTGCTGCTCATCGACGCCTCGGTTCCAGGCAGCGGCGAAAGCTGGGACTATGCGGCGGTGAAGGACCTGGCCGCGGGACGCCGCTGGCTGGTGGCCGGCGGGCTGTCCACGCAGAATGTGACTGAAGCCTTGGACGCCTCCGGCGCTTTCGGCGCCGATGTCTCTTCCGGCGTGGAGTCAGCGCGCGGGGTCAAGGATCCCAAGCTGATCGCCAGTTTCATCGAAGCAGCCAAGTCCTAGCCAAGCTCCCCGCGACAGCTGATTCAGCGGATCCAGTTATGCGGGGCGGGCTTGCGGGTGCTGGGCAGCGCACCGTCCTCGCGCCATTGGTGCAGCCATTGAGGCAGCACCAGGTCTTCCGGCATTTCCAAGCCGACAGCCGACAGGATTTCCTCATTGGGAACTGCGCCCTTTTTCGAGGTCATGCGGGTGGCAATGTAGGCGCGGGCGTAGATCTCGCCCTTCACCACGATGCGCTGCTCGAAGTAGATGCACTTGTCGTCCATGCCGATCAGCCGGGTTTCCTGCGAGAACTTGGTTCCCAGGCGGACCGACTTGCGGAACGTGATGGTCTCGGTCTGCACGACCGGAACCCACTTGTTCTTGGACATGATGTCCCAGACGCCTGAGCGGAACATCAGATCGAAGCGTCCGAGGTCGAAGATGGAGAAGTACATGCCGTTGTTGATGTGGCCGGCAAAGTCGATATCGGTCAGCGTGGCGCGCATGTCCACTGAGCCGGTGTCGAACAAGGTCAGCTTGGAAGCCGTCTTGCTTTTCAGGTAGACCAGGAGGATTCGGAAAATCATGTGCATACCATCACATTACTCGTTAGTAACCTTTATTCCTAGATCATGTCCTTCCCAGCTCAGCATCGAGACTAAGCCTCCAGGCTCATGCCCGGAACAGCGCAAAACGGTAAAATCGGTTCCAATGCCTGGCCAACGCAACAAACAAGGAACATCATGCGCCGACTGCCCGAGCTAGTTCACCGTCGGCTCCCGACGCTGCCTCCGGTGGATTGGGAACGCCCCGCTCCCGGTCGGAAGGGACTGCGCCGCGATGTGATCGTTGCCGCGGGCTTCCTGCTGCTGGCGCTGGCCATGCACGAACTCATGCAGTCCCTGACCGAACGGGAGGACGCGCCAGATCGCCTGCTCTCCTACCTGGTGCTGGCGTCCTTGATCGTGCCGCTGATGTTCCGCCGGCGCTGGCCGATTTCGATGATGCTCATCGGCTCGGCTGCCTTCTTCGGCGCCGGTAACGAGAACACCTACCGGGTCGGCATGGAACTCTGCGCGCAGCTGGCCTATTTCATTGGCATCTACACGGCGGTTACCTGGTCGAAGAACCGCCGGGGACTGTGGACAGCGATGAGCCTGGTGCTGTTGTTCATGGCCACCTGGCTGATCATTTCCTTTTTCTCCTCGGACTTGTTCAAGGCGACCGGCACCTCCATGGTCGAAGAACCGGCAGGCGTCCTGCCCGCAGCCACGGCCTTCGTCCTCTACAACCTGCTGATGAACCTGATGTTCTTCGGTGGTGCGATCTTCCTTGGCATGGTCAGCTGGACCAACGCCTACGCCAGCCAGATCGTCGAAATCCAGGCGCAGCGCATTGCCGAGCAGTCCCAGCAGCTGGCAGACCGCGCGGTCAACCAGGAACGGCTGCGCATTGCCCGCGAATTGCACGATGTGATCGCGCACCACATCGCCTCGGTGGGAGTCCAGGCTTCGGCCGCCCGCATGGTGCATGACCGGGATCCCCAGCAGTCAATCGAGCTGATGCGCGGCATCGAATCCTCGGCGCGCAGCGCGGTCAGCGAAACACGCGCCCTGCTGGGCGTATTGCGCGAACATGACGACCCGGATGATGTGCCGGGCTCGGCCGAGCGCGCACGGAACCCCGAACCGTCCATGGCGCAGCTCGATGAGCTGATCGCCACGAATGAACGGCAGGGACTGGGCATCCAGCTCTCGTGCGATGAGCACCAGCCCGGCTTCATTTCTTCCCTGCCAGCCGGCCTGTCGCTCGCGCTCTACCGCATCAGCGGCGAGGCCTTGGCCAACGTCCGCGCGCATTCCACTGCCCGCACAGCCACCTTCTCGCTGCGCTCGGGAACCGATGCGGAGGGCGCATGGGTAGAAGTCGAAGTCACCGACAACGGCCGCCCGCGTCCCGATTCAGCCGGAGGCGGCTACGGTCTGCGAGGCATCCGCGAACGTGCCAAGCTGCATCACGGGTTGGTGGAAATCGGCCCGCGCATTCCGCACGGCTGGCGTACCCGAGCCCGGTTGCGGGTGGTCTCCGACGCGGCAACTAGACTGTCATCATGAGCAAAATTACCGTGGTGATCTGCGACGATCAGTCCCTGATCCTGTCGTCGCTGAAATTGATCTTGCAAACCGACCCGCAGATCCAGGTCATCGGCACCGCAGAGAACGGCCAAGCGGGCCTGGACATGGTCCGCGACCTGAATCCCACGGTGGCGCTGATGGATATCCAGATGCCACAGATGGACGGCATCGAAGCCACCAAGCTCATCGCCAGCACCACGCAGACCAAGGTCATCGTGCTGACCACCTTCAACCGCGACGACTACCTCTTTGACGCCATGGATGCCGGCGCCAGCGGTTTCCTGCTGAAGAATGCCGACCCTGAAATGCTGGTCACCGCTGTGCACCAGGTCGCCGCCGGCCATGGGCTGCTCTCCCCCGAAGTCACGCTGAAGCTCATCCAGCGTGGGACCGGGGCTGACGCTGGCGCGGATTCGGCAGAGCCATCTGCCGAAGCACAGCAGCTTGAAACGCTCACCGAACGCGAACGCCAAGTCCTGTCCGAGCTGGCCCAGGGCAAGAACAACCAGGAAATCGCCGCGGTGCTCTCGCTGTCTGAAGCCACGGTGAAGACCCACCTGTCCAACCTGTTGGCAAAACTGCACCTGCGCGACCGGGTGCAGGGTGTCCTCTTCGCCCACCGCGCCGGACTCATCCAATAGTTTCATTCCCCAGAGGGAGCGCAAATGCTCCGTCTTTTCCTAAGCTGATGACCAGGAACAATATCTGGCAGAGGAAAGCATGCTTGAGCTACATCATGTCTCGCGGTCATTCGCGCAGAATCCAGTCCTGAACGACATCAGCTTCACCGTTCCCGGCGGGGCGCTGACCGGATTCGTCGGCGCCAACGGTGCCGGGAAGACCACCACCATGCGCATCATCATGGGATTGCTCAGTGCCGATTCGGGTTCCGTGACGCTCAACGGCCAGCCGCTGACCGGGGCTACGCGCCCCAACTTCGGCTACATGCCCGAGGAGCGCGGCCTATATCCCAAGCAGCCCGTTATCGACCAGCTGGTCTACCTCGGGCAGCTGCATGGCATCTCCCGGTCCGGTGCGCGCGAACGCGCCATGGACCTGCTGGCCCGCTTCGGACTCGATGACCGGGCCAAGTCGAAGCTCGAATCGCTGTCCCTGGGCAACCAGCAACGCGTGCAGGTTACCGCTGCTTTGCTGCACGAACCCGACGTGCTGATCCTCGACGAACCCTTCAGCGGCCTCGACCCGATCGCAGTGGATGCAATGAGCTCCATCCTGCGCGACTATGCGGCGCGCGGCGTTCCGGTGCTCTTCTCGTCGCATCAGTTGGACCTGCTCGATGTGCTGGTGGATCACCTGGTGATCATCCAGGACGGCAGGATCCTGGCTAATTCCTCAGCTGCCGAGCTCCGTGCAACCCAGGCTTCCCGGCACCGGCTCTCCCTGGGATCCGACACCGGGTGGCTGCGCAGCGAACCGGGCGTCACCGTCATCGATATTTCAGGCCACGAGGCTTTGGTGAATTTCCATTCCGAATCAGATGCCCAGCGCGTGCTGGCCACCGCCATGAGCCGCGGCCCGGTGGCAGAGTTCGCGGTCCACCGCCCTTCGCTGGCCGACATCTACCGGGAGATCATCAAGTGAACGCTTCCACAGCCCCATGGCTCATCGTTGCCCTGCGCGAAGTAGAAACGAAGCTGCGCGACAAGGCCTTCATCATCAGCACCATCGTGACCTTGCTCTTCATCGTGGGCTCGGTCGCCATTACCGGTGTCCTGGGAAATCGCACCTCGCATTTCGCCGTGGCGGCCACCGACGATACGAGTTACCAGGTGCTGGAGCAGGTGATCAAGGATCACCCCGATGACGTGGAGATGAGCATTTCACGGCTCACTGCCGAGAATGCAAAGCAGCAGCTCTCCAACGAGCAATTGAGCGCCACGTTGTCCGCTTCGGGAGATGCGCAGGAATTCACGCTGACCGGTTTCGCCGAGGTTGATCAGGAGCTCAGTTCACTGGTTCGCGAGGCGATGAAAACGGTGATGACCGATCGGCTGCTTGCCGAGGCCGGGCTGGACTCATCCAGCATGCCGGAAAACGACGATTTGGTCACTGAGCAGCTTCACGGCGATTCCGAACGGGCGGCGATGGCCAGTGTCATGGGGTTGGTCTTCTCCTTCCTCTTCTACATGGCAGCGTTCCTGTTCGGCATGCCCATTGCCAATTCGGTAATTGAGGAGAAGCAGAACCGCGTGGTCGAGATACTGGCCAGCACCATCCGCCTGCGCCAGCTGCTGGCAGGAAAAATCATCGGCAATGTCATTCTGGCGATGCTCCAGCTGCTGTCCTTCCTCAGCATCGGCTTGCTGGCCGCCTATATTTCCCCGATCCAGATTCCGTTCCTCGGAATTGTCACCCAGGTGGCCGGATGGTTCGTGGTGTTCTTCTTCGGCGGCTTCCTGCTCTTGGCCGGGATCTGGGCGGCCCTGGGGTCCTTGGCTACCCGCACCGAGGATCTGCAGCAGTCCAGCGGGCCGGTGGTAGGGCTGTTGATGGCGGTGCTGTTCATCGGGTTGTATGCCAAGGGCAGCTTCCTGGTGGTCGCTTCCTACATTCCCATCGTCTCCTCGGCCGCGATGCCCATCCGCCTGCTCTCCGGCGAGGTAGCGATCTGGGAACCGGTGCTTTCCCTGGCTATCCTGCTTGCCGCCTGCTGGCTCGTCTTGCTGTTCGCGGAGCGGATCTACCGCCGGGCGGTAATGCACACCGGTGGCGCGCTGACTTTGCGCAAGGCACTGAAGCTCGAGGTCTGAGCCGGTGAAGCGGGACCAAGACGTTGCACAGCCAGCGTCACTAGACTTGAACAAGTGAGCGAAGAAAAACCACTGTTGCATCTGCCGGCCCGCCTGATCATTGTCTGGCTGGTGCTGATCGTTGGCATTACCGGATCCACGCTGCTGTCCACCGCCGACTATGTCACCGGTGGCAGCCTGTTCTCGCTGATTGCCCTCTGGGTGATCAGGCTCGTGGCGATCGGCAGCTTCTGGCTGCTCGAAGCACGCAAGGACACGAAGATCTTCGCGATGCTGGTGGTCCTGCTGTCGCTGGTCCTGGACATCCTGCTGAAGCTGCCAGTGCTGGACACCGTGGAGTACGGCGACTGGTTCCTGGTCTCCGCGCTGGATCTGACCGGCATGTACACCGGCTACTTCACCGTGTGGGGCATCGTGCTCCCGGTGCTGTCGCTGGCCGGCTGGTTCATCCTGCGTCCGCGCAAGCTCGCCGGCTGGATTGTCGGCCTGCTCTCCGCGGTGGGCCTGGGCTTCGTTGCCCTGTCGGTAGCTGGTTCGGCCAGCGGATCCGTCTTCGCCTTCACCCTGGCGACCTTGGCGCGCTACCTTGTTCCTGCGCTGCTCGCCGCCGCGGCCGATTTCCTGGCCGCCAAGCTCAAGGAACGCAAGAAGTAGATAGTTCTCAAGAAAAAGGCTGTGGCCAGCATCCATTCACCTGGATGCTGGCCACAGCCATATGTGCTTACTCGCTAGATCAACTCATCGCTGAGGTGATTAGGGGTGCCGAAGCGGTGCGCGGTAATGGATACCGCCTGCTCATGCAGGAACGGAAGCATTTCCACACGCCCGGCAGCGGTCACCGGAGAAGCATAGACGGCCACGTCCGGCTTGCCGTTGGTCGCCTCGGCAACCGCCTTCACCGAGCCGCCGATCAGTCGGATGCGGGCAGCGGAATCCGGGCCGGTCTTCGCAGCCAGCTTCGCCGCGCGGGCGGCGAAGGCCGCGGCATCCTCGCGCACCACGGTGACCGAGTTCTCGGCCAGCAAGTTGCGCACGCCTAGCGGCAGCGGCACATCAGCGGAGAAGAGCACGCGGGACCCTGCGGTGACGCCGGCGGCGATAACGCGCAGCGCCTCGGCCAGTCCGTGGCCGCTGGTGGCTTCCTCGAAGCGCACGGTCACATCGACCGGACGGTAGCGCAGGATGTTGCGTTCTGCGAGCAAGCCCGAGCGGTCCTTGGCCTGGTTGAACTCGTTGTTCCACCACAGCTTGTCGCTGGCCAGCGCGGAGCTCAGCCACTGCGCCTGATCGGCTTCCAGTTCGGCGGTGTTCAGCAGGCGTTCGTCGAAGGCCGAGAGCGCCGCGCCCTGCTTGGCCGGGGCATCGGTCCACGAGCCCATGCCGACCAGGTAGTTCGGGCCGCCGGCCTTGGTGCCTGCGCCGATGGCCGACTTCTTCCAGCCGCCAAATGGCTGGCGTTGCACGATGGCGCCGGTGATGCCGCGGTTGGCGTAGATGTTGCCCGCCTGGATGTTCTCCAGCCAGTAGCCCATCTCCGCCGAATCCAGCGAGTGCAGGCCCGAGGTCAGTCCGTAATCCACCTCGTTGACGATCTCTACCGCTTCTTCCAGCGTATCGGCGGTCATCACGCCGAGGATCGGGCCGAAGTATTCGGTCTTGTGGTATTCGCTGCCGCGGGCCACACCGTAGCGCACGCCCGGCGAGTAGAGCTTGCCCGAATCATCGAGCTGCTTCGGCTCGATAGCCCAGCGCTCCCCGGCGCCCAGGGTGGTCAAACCGCGCTTGAGCTTCTCGCCCGGCTCGCCGATCAGCGGGCCCATCTGCGATTCCGGATTCCACGGGTAGCCGACCTTCAGCGACTTCACCGCGTCGATCAGCTGGTTGTTGAAGCGGCGGGATTCTGCCACAGAGCCCACCAGCACCACCAGCGAGGCGGCCGAGCACTTCTGGCCGGCGTGGCCGAAAGCCGAGGCCACGACATCGCGGGCGGCCAGGTCAAGGTCCGCGTTCGGGGTGACGATGATGGCGTTCTTCCCGGAGGTCTCGGCCAGCAGCGGCAGGTCCTTGCGGAAGGAGCGGAACAGCTCGGCGGTCTCGTAGCCGCCGGTGAGGATCAGGCGGTCAACGCGCTCATCGGCAACCAGCTGCTGGCCCAGCGAGCGGTCGCCCACGAAGACCAGTTGCAGCACGTCCTTGGGCACCCCGGCATCCCACAGGCACTGCACCATGACGGCGCCCACGCGGGCGGCCTGGGTGGCAGGCTTGATGATCACCGCGGACCCGGCAGCCAGCGCGGAGAGCGTGGAGCCGGCAGGGATCGCCATCGGGAAGTTCCATGGCGGGGTCACCACGGTCAGCTTCGAGGGGACGAACTTCGCGCCGTCCACGGCATCCAGTTCGCGGCCCAGTTCGGCATAGTAATGCGCGAAGTCGATGGCTTCGGAGACTTCCACATCGCCCTGGTCGATGGTCTTGCCGCATTCGGAGCCCAGCACCTCCAGCAGGGTGGCGCGGCGCTCCTCGAAGAGCAGGCCGGCGCGGTGCAGGATCTGCGCACGCTCGGCCGAGCCCAGCTGCTGCCAGCCGGCTGCCGCATCCACGCCCATGGCGATAGCCTCGTCGAGCTCGGCGGCGCTATTCAGCGTATTGCCCTTCACCAGGTCCTTGCCCAGCGGCGAGTCCTGCATCTTGGACAGGATCTCGCGTCCCCAGGCACGGTTCTGCGCCAGATCCGGGTCGGTATCAGGGGTGTTGAAGAATTTGGTGGTGCCGTCGGCGAAACCTGCCACGCGGGCGCCCAGCTCAGGGTCCTGGACCTGGCGGTTCTGCACGCGGTGCGGGGCGGGAACCACATTGGTCATGGTTTCCAGCGACGCGAGGAAGCGGTTCTTCTCGCGTTCGAACAATTCCTCGTTCTTGGCCAGCTCGAAGACTGCCGACATGAAGTTTTCCTGGCTGGCGCCTTCTTCGAGGCGGCGGATCAGGTAGGCGATGGCCACGTCGAATTCCTGCGGATGCACCACCGGGGTGTAGAGCAGAAGCGAGCCAACTTCCTTGCGCACCGCTTCGGCCTGGCCGGTGGCCATGCCCAGCAGCATTTCGAACTCGATGCCATCGGTGACGTTGCGCGACTTGGCCAGCAGCCAGGCCAGGGCGACATCGAAGAGGTTGTGCCCGGCAATGCCGATGCGGATATTCTCCACATGTTCCGGGCGCAGTGCGTATTCCAGCACCGACTTGTAGCTGGTGTCGGAGTCCTGCTTGGTGTGCCAGGTGGCCAGCGGCCAGCCGTGGATGTCCGCTTCCATGGTTTCCATGGGCAGGTTGGCGCCCTTGACCACGCGGACCTTGATTGGCGCGCCGCCGTCGGCCACGCGGGCCGCGGAGAATTCCTGCAGCTGGATCATCGCGCCCAGGGCATCGGGCAGATAGGCCTGCAGCACGATGCCGGCTGGCAGCTCCTTGAACTCCGGCTTGGACAGGATCTTGGTGAAGACCGCGATGGTCAGCTCCAGGTCCTTGTACTCTTCCATGTCCAGGTTGATGAACTTCTTCTTCGGGCTGCTGGCAGCCAGCTGGTACAGCGGCTGCAGCTTTTGAACGATGTGCTCCACTGCTTCGTCGAAGGCCCAGTGGTTGTGCGGGGCGACGGTGGAGGAAACCTTGATCGATACGTAGTCCACGTCATCGCGTTCAAGCAGCTTGGTGGTGCCATCCAGCCGGCGGGCGGCTTCGCCTTCGCCGAGGATGGCCTCGCCGAGCAGGTTGACGTTCAGGTGCACGCCCTCGCGCTTGATCTTGGAGATCGCGCCGCCGAGCTTGGCGTCGGAGGCGTCGATGATCAGGTGGCCCACCATTTCGCGCAGGACCCTGCGGGCGATGGGGACAACTACCTGCGGCATAACCGGGGCCAGGGCGCCGCCGACGGCGACGGCCTTGCGCATATACCAGGGCAGGAAGCCTGGAACCATGGGGGCCAGCTGCTTGAGGTTGGCCGCCGCGACCTTCAGGTCTTCGGGGCGGATCACGCCATCGACGAAGCCCACGGTGAAGTCCAGGCCCTTGGGATCCTTGAGCACGCCGGCCAGGCGGGCGGCGGCGGCATCCACCGGGTAGTCGGAGGCTTCGGTGAGCCAGCGGCGCACCAGCTTGATGACGTCGTCAGCAAGTTCGGCCGGCGAGGTGAGCGGGTTCCCGTCGGCATCTAGTGCGGCTGGCACTGCCTGCTGGGTATGGGTGAAAGACACTGGTGGTCCCTTCGATGCAATTCGTACTTGTGGTTCGGCACCGAACGCTGATGTCGTTATGGCTTTTCCCGGCGTTTGGCCGTTGCCGGCGGAGCGCAAGAAAAAGCTGTGTGCAAGATCGAGTATGAACCCTTATTGTCTTAAGCAAAAGTGAACAAAGCTGAAGATAATCGTTCGGTTTTGCCAAAGTATCCGGGCTCGGTGAGTCCGCATTAACTGAATGGCGGGAAAACCTTGCTTGAACTGAGAAGATTGCGCCTGCTTCGCGAGCTGCATATCCGCGGAACCATTGCCGAGGTGGCCGATGCGCTGAGCTACTCGCCCTCCTCGGTGTCGCAGCAGCTGAGCCAGCTGGAAGCGGAAACCGGGGTGGAGCTCCTGCGGCGCACAGGGCGCACGCTCAAGCTCACCCCGCAGGCGCAGATCCTGGTGGCCCACACCGAAGAGCTGCTCGACTCGATGGAACGTGCCGAAGCCGATTTGTCCTCGGCCATGTCCACGGTGTCAGGCACCGTCAGGCTGGCAGTTTTCCAGACCGCCATGCTGCGTCTCATGCCGCCGGTGCTGCGCGAGCTGCGCACCAAGCACCCGAACCTGCGGGTGGAAATGAGCCAGCAGGAACCAGCCGATGCGTTGAATGAAACCAGCAGCCGCAACTTCGATCTGGTGGTCGCCGAGCAGTACTCGGGGCACTCGGCGCCGCACTACGACAACCTCGACCGGCGTGTTCTGACTCACGATCCGATCCGCCTGGCCCTGCCGGCGCGAGGCGGAGCCGGGAACGCCGAATTCGACCGGGTGCACCACCTGGAGCATGCCCTTTCCCTGCCCTGGGTGGTCGAGCCCGACGGGGCCGCCAGCCGGCACTGGGCACTGCAGGCCTGCCGGCTGGCCGGGTTCGAGCCTGACCTGCGCTACGAAACCGCTGATTTGCAGGCTCACGTGCAGCTTGTCGCCTCGGGCAATGCCGTGGCGATGCTCCCGGAACTGGTGCTGCGCGACCAGCGCCACGCGCTGCGCACGGTGGATCTTCCCGGCGCTCCCGAGCGCACGATCTTCACCGCCATGCGGCATTCTTCCTTCCAGTCCCCGGCCATCCGCGCGGTACGCAAATCGCTGCATGCGCAGCCCGGAATGAGTGATGCAAGCAACTCGGCGATTTTGGCTACACCTGCAGACTTCGATACGGTCGACTAGATGACAGATAGATCACAGACCGAATGACACCCGGCGACAAACCCGGGAAATAGTGCCATAGTGGTGACTCGCACCACAGAAATCCGCGCCTTTGGCGGCTGGGAATAGCCGCGGGCACAAACGGTAATGAGGAAAAATGTCCGACCAGACTTTCCAGATGATTGCGATCGCAATTTACATGGCCGCGATGCTTGGCATCGGCTACATTGCATATCGCCGCACCAACAACATTGACGACTACATGCTGGCCGACCGCGGCCTGAAGCCCTGGGTTGCCGCCCTGTCCGCCGGCGCCTCCGACATGTCAGGCTGGCTGCTCATGGGCCTGCCCGGCGCCATCTACCTCGGCGGCCTGCACGAGTCGTGGATCGGCATCGGCCTGCTCATCGGCGCCTGGCTGAACTGGAAGTTCGTCGCCCCACGCCTGCGCTCCTACACCGCAATCGCGCAGAACGCCATCACCATCCCGAGCTTCTTCGAAAAGCGCCTGAAGGACAAGGCGCACCTGCTGCGCATCGGCTCCTCGCTGATCATCCTGGTGTTCTTCACCTTCTATGTCTCCTCGGGCATGGTGGCCGCAGGCAAGTTCTTTCAGGCATCCTTCGGCTGGCAGTACCTTGCGGGCATGATCTTCGTCGCAGTCATCACCCTGCTCTACACCCTGTTCGGCGGCTTCCTCGGAGCTTCGCTGACCGATATGGTCCAGGGCGTGCTGATGTTCGCGGCGCTGATTGCCGTGCCAATCGTGGCAGTCATCCAGATCGGCAGCATCGGGGACATCACCTCGAAGGTCACCGAAGTCAATCCCGAAGCCTTCAACCTGTTCTCCTCCTTCAATGACAACGGTGCGATCCTTGCCACCGTGGCCATCTTCTCCACCGCTGCCTGGGGCCTGGGCTATTTCGGCCAGCCGCACATCATCGTGCGCTTCATGGCGCTGCGCACCCCCGCCGAGGCCAAGACCGCACGACGCATCGGCATCGGCTGGATGTTCCTGACCACCCTGGGCGCCGTGGCCACCGCGTTCATCGGCGTCGCCTACTTTGCCAAGGAGCCGCTGGATGAGGCCAGCAGCGAGACCGTCTTCCTGCTGCTCAGCCAGATCTTCTTCCACCCGCTGATCGCCGGCCTGGTGCTGGCAGCGGTGCTCGCAGCCATCATGTCCACCATGTCCTCGCAGCTGATCGTCTGCTCCTCGGCACTGGTGGAGGACCTCTACAACATCACCGGCCGCAAGACCTCGCCGAAGGCCCTGGTCAACCTGGGCCGCGCCTGCGTACTCCTAGTGGCCATCATCGCGGCCCTGCTGGCGCTGGACCCTGGCTCGTCCATTCTCAAGCTGGTCTCCTTCGCGTGGGCGGGCTTCGGCGCCGCCTTCGGCCCGGTCGTCCTGCTGGCCCTGTACTGGCGCAAGCTGACCGCCGTAGGCGGTTTCGCCGGCATGGTCACTGGCGCCGTCGTGGTCTTCATCTGGGGCAACGTCAAGCCGCTGTCCGCGGCCATGTACGAGATCGTCCCGGGCTTCCTCGCCGCACTGGTTGTCGCATGGCTGGTCTCGAAGGCCACCTACCGCCCGAACGCGGAGATCGAAGCCGAGTTCACCGAAATGGAACAGGAAGTCGGCGCGAAGGTCACCGCCTAGCCGGCATCCCGGTGCAAAGCTCCCCTGGTATTCTGGGCCAGGGGAGCTTTCCCGTTGCAGGGCCCGGTGTAACAGTTCGGCCTGGCTTTCAGCTCCTGCCAGCCGAAGCGCACCGGGCACAGTAGCCTAGAGCTATGCCCGAGCAACCGAGCTGGAAGGAACGATTCCAAGATGAGCACCACGAGCAAGTTCACGCACTGGCAGCGCACCGAGTCGCAATTCCTGGCCGCTGACCCGCAAGCCGTCTACTCGATCGTGGGCAACCTGTCGCAGACCGGGCAGTGGATGAAGAGCTTCGACGGCTTCATCGTGCACGATGACCAGCGCGGGGTGGGCACCAAGGTCGACCTGCTGCCGCCGGGCAAGCTCTTCGGCCCATTGCACCGCAGCACCGCCCCGTCGGGTTCCATCACCCGGCGCAACCAGGACACCCTGATGGTGGAGTTCACCCAGCCGCAGCCCGCCGGCGAGATGGTCTTGCGCTGGCAGGTCGAGCCGCATGAGCACGGCTGCGTGCTGCGCTTCACCGTTGAGCTCAACGGCCCGGGCACCACCGCCTTCAAATTCACCGTGGCCAACGCGTTGTGCAAGGACTTCGCCATCGCCGCGGCCCGCCTCTACCGGATCATCGCCCCAAGCGCTCACCGCAAGCGCGATGGCCAGGTGGTCATCTCCGGCGGACGCGGATTCCTCGGCCGCAATCTGGTCGCGGACCTGGTCTGCCGCGGACTCTCGGTTTCGGTGCTGACGCGCAACCCCGAGGATGGTTTCCCTGCCGAGCAGTACAGCTGGGACGGAGTCCACCAGGGTGCCTGGGCCAATGTGCTGGCCAGCAAGCATCCGGTGCACCTGGTCAACTTGGCCGGCGAGCGCGTCGACAAGCGCAACACCCCGGAAAACCTGGCGGCGCTCACCGGTTCGCGCGTGGCCTCCACCCAGACCTTGGCCGAAGCCGCTGCGACGGCACCGAAGCTTGCCACCTGGATCCAGGCCAGCACCACCGCGATCTTCGGCGATGCCGGCGAAGAGGAGCTGACCGAATCCAGCCCGGTCCCCACCGACCAGCGCGCCCTGCCGGAAATGACCGGAGTCGCCTCCGCCTGGGAACAGGCCTTCACCGAGGCCGAGGTCAATGCCGAGCAGCGCTACCTGCTGCGCACCTCGCTGGTGATGCACCCCGACGCTCCGCTGCTCGGCCCGCTGAACCTGCTGGTGAATACCGGCCTGGGCGGTCCGATGGGCGATGGCAAGCAGTGGTTCAGCTGGATCGGGCTGGAAGACTGGTTGCGCCTGATCCGCTGCCTGCTCGGCTTCGAGGAGCCGGCCATCCCTGCCGGCCTGGTGCATGCAGCCTGCCCGAAACCGCTGCGCAATGCCGAGGTCATGGCAGCCTTGCGCTCCATCGCCGGGTTGCCTGGCCTGCCCACCGGTTCGGTGCTTCCGAAGGTCGGCGCCGCAGTCATGGGCTCCAACGCCCGGGTCGCGTTGACCGGACGCAAGGTCACCAGCGAAGTCCTGCAGCAGGCAGGATTCGAGTTCCAGCAGCTGGATTTCGCGGCCACGGTATCCAGCTAGCGTCCGTGCGCTGTTGCAATGGGGAGTGATCTTCACCGCGCATTGATCCCGCGCCCGCCGTTGCATGCCAAGTCACAAGCTGCAACAGCGGGTGCTGGCGCAATGTTCACCACCCGTTAAGCAGAACGTGTGCCGGTGCTTGCAAAGAGCCCTGAGCATGAAACTGTCACGCATTGCGCCGTGCCATTGCCCTACTTCGGACAGTTTCAAAGGACATCTCCACATCATGGCCAACATTCTTGAAGCCCACGCCCCGGCTTCTCGCCACCGCATGCCCAAACCCAGCGATCTCGACAAGCTGCGCCACAAGGCACGCACCGTCACCGATCAGCTCAGCGCCAACGTCGCGGTCGACGCGGCCTACAACGAGTCCGAACCGGCAAATCTCCCGGCCAAGGTCCTGCACATGGACCGCAAGCTGAAGAACATGAGCGAAGTCCGCCATTTCTTCCGTACCAACACCACCCCGATCTTCTTCCTCGGCGCCACCCCGGTCAACCTGCTGGGCCTTGACCGCTGGGTCCGCAAGTTCAGCTACATCACCTACTACGACGGCTGGGATGGCCATCACCCGCGGGTCTTCACCCCCGCCGAGAAGCCCTATGTCGATTTCCAGAGCGCCGAAGAGATCAACAACTGGCTGCTGGAGAACTCCGAAGTCCGCGAATACATCGATTCCCAGTGCACCCCGGGCGGTCCACGGCCGAAGATCGCGATGGTCTTCTTCGACGAGGAAACCGAAGCGATCTGCGAGGAGCTGGGCTACGACCTGATCCTGCCTTCGGCGGCACTGCGCACCGAACTGGATTCCAAGATCGTCACCACCAAGCTGGGCAATGCGGCCGGCGCCCCATCGGTGCCCAACGTGCTGGGCACCGCCGATAGCTACGAGGAGCTCATGGTACTGGCCGAGGAAGCCGGCCTGGGCGATGACCTGGTGGTGCAAACCCCCTACGGCGATTCGGGCAAGACGACCTTCTTCATCGATTCCAAGGCGCAGTTCAAGCAGCACTCCAAGAACATCATCGGCGAGCAGCTGAAGATCATGAAGCGCATCAACAACCAGCCGGTGGCCGTCGAAGCGGTGCTGACCGAATGCGGCACCGTGGTCGGTCCGATCCTGACCGAACTGGCAGGATACAAGGAGCTGACCCCGTACAAGGGCGGCTGGTGCGGCAACGAGATGCACCCGGATGTAGTCACCGACTCCCAGCGCTCGCGCGCCATCGACCTGGTGCGCAAGGTCGGCAACGGCCTGAAGGACACCGGCTACCGCGGCTTCTTCGAGGTGGACGTGCTGGTGGACACCGACACCGACGAGGTGTACCTCGGCGAGCTGAACCCGCGCATTTCCGGAGCCAGCGCCATCACCAACGTCACCGCCGGCGCATACGCCGACGTGCCGCTGTTCCTCTTCCACCTGCTCGAATACCTCGACGTGGACTTCGAACTGGATGTCGACGAGATCAATGCCCGCTGGGAAGAGATGAGCGGGGCCGATGTCTGGAGCCACATGATCATCAAGGAAACCGATGACATCCTGCAGTACATCACCCACGCGCCGCGCACTGGCAACTACTACCTCGATTCGCGGGGCAAGCTGCAGTTCTCCCGTTCCGCCCTGGACTGGCACCAGCTGCAGACCCACAAGGAAGCATTCTTCCTGCGCATCTACGGCGTTGAGGATTACCGATGGAAGGGAGCCGATCTTGGGGTCCTGGTCACCAAGGCCAAGCTGCAGTACGAAGGCAAGAAGAAAACCAAGCTCAGCATCGATGCCAAGCACTTCATCTCCTGCATCCGATCCCAGTACAAGGGAATTGACGTTCCGCCATCAGAGCATGGCAACTGAAGCGACTGATGCCGTCGGGGAAATGGCAGCTAACCTCGCAGGTCCTCCGAGCAAGGCGCTGAACATCGCCACCTGGCAGTACCCGCAGAACATCAAGCGCTCTTTCCAGAACATCGCCCGGATCCATCCCACCGTGAAGGTTTCGCGCGGAGACGGCCCGATCGTCAGGTTGCACCTGGCCGAGGAGAAGCTGGGCAAGCTGGAAGTTGCCAAAGCTAGCATTACCGACCCTGCACTGACCGTGCGCGGGGTAATGCACGCGACGAATACCGATGCCGTGCTGGTCATGCACAATGGACGGATCCTCTGGGAGAAGTACTACAACACCATGACCTCGCTGACCGATCATCTGCTGATGTCGGTCAGCAAGACCCTGGTGGGCTCCCTGGCCGGTGCGCTGGCGGATGCCGGAAAACTCGATACCGAGCAGACGGTGACCACCTACGTGCCGGCTCTGGAGCGCAGCGGCTATGCCGGCGCACGCGTGCGCGACCTGCTGGATATGCGTTCGGGGATCAGTTTTTCCGAGGAGTACCTGGATCCGCAGGCCGAGGTGCGCCAGCTGGAGGAAGCCATCGGCTGGGCGCCGGAGCGTGGCGGCATCGGCCCGATCGGGATGTACGAGTTCCTGCTGACCTTGAAGGCCAAGGGACCGCACGGCTCGGTGTTCGAATATCGTTCCTGCGAAACCGATGCCTTGGGCTGGGTGCTGGAAGCCGCCGGCGGCGCCCCGATGCAGGAACTGCTTTCGGACTATGTGTGGTCGAAGCTCGGAGCCCAGCAAGACCTGGTGATGGGTGTTGACCAGTTCGGAACCGGCATGTTCGATGGCGGATTCAACGCCTGCCTGCGCGATTTGGCGCGGTTCGGCCATCTCTATGTCAATGGCGGGCGGGCGCTGACCGGCAAGCAGGTGCTCTCCGAAGCATGGATTGCCGATACCTTCATCGATGATCCCGCGCTGGTCCGGGCATTCGCCCAATCGCCGGGCGACAACATGATGCCCGGCGGGCACTACCGGAACCAGATCTGGTTCCCGAACCCTGCCACCGGGGCCGCGGTGGCCCTGGGCATCCATGGACAGATGATCTACATGGATCCGGCGACCAAGCTGGTCGCGGTCAAGCTCTCCAGCTGGCCGCTGCCGCAGGACGCTTCCAAGCTGTTCCCGACCATTCGCGCGTTCGAGGCGATCTCGGCGCATCTGGCGGAACGGAAAATATAGCCTCCAGGCCACTGGCCAAGGCCTTGGTTTGCGCATCGTGCGCGAACCAGGGCCTAGGACGTTGTGCCGGCGGCCATCCAGCGCTCCAGTCCCTGCACAACTGATGCGCGAATCCGCCCGGCAAAACCGGGCGGATTCGCACTGTGTTCAGCTCAAGCCGCTCTGCACGCTCAGGACTGCTGCGCCGCGACCTGTTCCAGGGCTTCGCAGGTGAACACCTGATAGCCCAGATCCTGGTGGTAGCCGTGGATCTCGCGGGTATCGAGCCGGTCCATGTAGTCCAAGATGCCCAAGGTGATCTCCTGCCCCGGAACCAGCACCGGGAAGCCTGGCGGGTACGGGGTGACGAACACCGCCGAGACCACGCGGTCCCCCGCCAGCAGCTGCGTGCGGATCTGCGCCGAGGACAGGAAATGCGTCGCCGGATCCTGGTAGGTAAGGTAGTAGGCCGAGCGCATGTCGCCGCTTCCGCCGCCTCCGGAGAATTCAGGAGCGAAGGCGCTGAAGTCCGGCAGTGGAACCTCTTCGGCCGCAGGCTTCTTCCCCAGCGCCAGCACGCGGCCATCCAGCCGGCGCTTGCGGTCCAGTTCCTCGGCGATCTTCACCAGCACCTCGATCAGGTGCGCCACTGCGGAACGCGTGGTGCCGATATTGGTCATCAGCAGCACCGAGGTGCGGCTGGTCTTGTTGACCTGGATCGAGTGCCCATCCATCAGGTACTCGTGCTTGAAGGTGTCCCCGTCCACGCCGGTGCGGCTGATGTCCAGGGTCAAGCGCGAGGGGTCCACCACGAACTCGTCTGCCGCCCAGGCTTCGTCCCAAGCCGCCAGGCCGTCACGCACCGGGTTCTGCGTCCCGGACTGACGGTACTTCTGCGGAATCAGATCCGTCGAGTGCAGGATCTTGAAATACTTGCCCAGCAGCTCGTTGCGCGCCATGGCCCGCGAAATCGACTGCGCCAAATCGACCTGTCGCTGCACCAGCGCATAGCCTTCCAGCTCTGCCTGCCGGCGGCCGATATCCAGCGAGGCAAGGATCTGGTAGTTCGGCGAGGTGGAGGTGTGGGTCATGTAGGCCTCGCGGAAGGCGTTGAGGTTGCGCACCGCGAAATCCTGGTCATAGATGTGGATCATCGAGCCCTGGCGCAAGGAGGTCAGGGTCTTGTGCGTGGACTGGGTGGAGTACACGCGCAGGCGGACCTGCTCCGGATCCGGAATCAACCGGGTGTCCAGCCAGGCCTGGTCGTTCTCCGGGTGCACAATGGTGCCGGGTTCCGGCAGCGCAACCTGCTGCGCGGCGTAGCGCTCGCGGTATTCAGCGCTTTCCAGTTCTGCTTCCAGCACCCCGGCCACCGTCATCGCGGTCCGCTGGCGGTACATCGGATGGAATCCGGCGAAGGCGAACCATGCCTCGTCCCAGAGGAATACCAAATCCGGCTTGATCGCCAGGCATTCCTCCATCACCCGGCGCGGATCGTAGATGATCCCGTCGAAGGTGCAGTTGGTCAGGGTCAGCATCTTGACCTTGTGCAGCAGCCCCTCGCGGCGCAGCTGCAGCAGCCGTCCCTTGATCTCCTCCAGCGGCACCGCACCGTACATCGAGTGCTCGTTGAGCGGGTAGGCCTCTAGGTAGCTGACGTTCGCCCCGGCAAGCACCAGTGAGTAGTGGTGGGACTTGTGGCAGTTGCGGTCCACCAGCACGATGTCCCCCGGCGCGAGGATCGACTGGTGCACGATCTTGTTCGCCGTCGAGGTGCCGTTGGTGACAAAGTAGGTGCGGTGGCTGCCAAAGGCGCGGGCCGCCAGCTCGTGGGCCTTCTTGATGGAGCTTTGCGGGTCCAACAGGGAATCGAGGCCGCCGGAGGTGGCCGAGGTCTCGGCCAGCAGCAGGTTCTTGCCGTAGAAGTCCACCAAGTCGCGGGCCCAGGGCGAGTTCTTGACCGAGGCGGCACGGGAGATCGGCAGCGCGTGGAAGACCCCGCCAGGGCGCTTCGCGTATTTCTGCAGCGCCGCGAAGAACGGGGTGTCATAGCGGTCGGTAATTTCCGCAAGGATCGAAAGGTGCAGATCCATACGGTCGTTGCGGGAAAAGATCCTGCGGAAACGGCCGGTGATTTCATGGGCAATTGATTCCAGGGCGACCCCGGCGATCAGGTAGACAGGGACTTCGGGCCGCAGGCCGTCCAAAATGTTCTCCAGGTCCAGCAGACCACGGATCGGCTTCGTGGATTGGAAGTAGCGCTCCATGCGGCGGGCGATGAAATTCTTCAGCGTCGAGGAGAGCCGGCGACGCGTGCAGATATCATAGCGGGCGGTGAGGACCACCGCCTGGATGCTGGAATTGATTATTATCGCGGCCAAGGCGTCTTCCACGCTCGGCACCACAACGAAGTTGTAATGGAACGGATCGGTGTGCTGGCGCTGCTCGGCGATTTCTTCCTTGAAACGCTCGATTTCATCCGCCGGCCCATTGTCTACCAGCAGGATTTCCACCATTGGGACCTGCACCTTGCCGTGGCTCGGTGCGCCAGTGACCAGTTGGGCCGGATCCGTTTCCGCCCCTTCATGGCCTTCCAGATCCATGTATTGGGCCTGGGTCCTGAACGCCTGGTTCGCTTGGTAGACCAGCTTCAACGCACTATCGTACTGTCCGACAGACATGAGCCGGGAAACCTCATTGAAGAATTCGATGCCGGGATTCGCCCAGTATGGTTCAATGGCAGCCAGCAGTCCCAGCAACCGGCCGGCTTCCAATTCATGTTCTGCACGGCGTGCTTCCCCCTGGAATTCAGAAGAAATCTCGCTGAGCAGATAGCCAAGGTGTTCCCACGCGTCCTTGCGCTTGCGCCACGCGCTTTCAGGCGTAGCTGTTCCTTGGTTCTTCCCGTAGGTCAACCTCTTGCTCACGGTTGCCGGTCTTCCTTTCACCCCTGCAGGGTTAACTGGTTGTTAACCGCACGAGCGAAGCTGCGCCGCTCGGTATCGTGAGAATATGCCACTTCTGGAACCGTTTCGAACCATTGCGGCGATATTACGCGTTCATTATTGCCTTTCGGATAAGTGTTCACTCCGCGTTTACCGCCGGTGGCCCAGTCCGGATTCGATGGCGAAAACCAGGTAAATTCATGCTGAATTCTTTGTCTGGCTGACCGCTCAGGATCCGGCTGGCTGCCCACCGCTCTTGCGCGCCCCGAGCACCATCGAGGTGCGCAGCTGCACCATTTCGCCCAAGTTGGTCGTGGCGATGAATTCATACAGATCTCGCTGGGTGGGGACGATGACGTCCACCAGGAGCTGAGCATCACCGGCCACCGCTGCGACATATTGTCAAGCCCCGGGTTTTGTAGAGGCTCTTTAACTTGTTTTTCTAAGCAGCCGCAAGGTCCGTCAGGGACAGTTCGGTCCACTGTTGATGGACCTGAGCCGGCGATCTATACCCGAGAGCCGAATGCAGCCGCTGGGAGTTGTACCAGCCAACCCACCTAGACGTCTCAGCCATGACCTCGACCTGTCCAGACCACTGCTTCCGGTCGATCAGCTCCGCCTTATAGACCGAATTCAGCGCTTCGGCCATGGCATTATCGTAGGAATCGCCCCTGGAACCCACCGAAGCAACGACCTTAGACTCGGCCAAGGCCTGCCCGTACCTAGGGCGTGTTGCTAAAGGGTAGTAGTCAGCCAATGCAGTGTCGCGGCGAGGCAGAGCCCGGCGTGATAGTTCCGGGCGTACTTGTCCGAGCGCATCGCGATTCCTCGCCACTGCTTGAGCCGGTTGAAGCACCGCTCCACGACATTGCGTCCCCAGTAGCGCTGGCGCTGGTCTTCACCGAAGTCGATCGGTCTTCCTGGGCGGCGGCGCCGGTGCGCGATCTGATCCGCTCGCTCCGGGATCGTGGCCGCGATGCCATGCCGGCGCAGCCAGGCACGGTTCGCCTTCGAGGGGTAGCCCTTGTCCGCAATCAGGCGGTCAGGCCGTGTCCGGGGCCGCCCACGGGCGCCGGCCACGCTGATCTGCTCCAGCGTGGTGGCCAACATCGAGGTGTCGGCCACCTGCCCGCCGGTCACCAAGAACGCCAGCACCCTGCCCTTGCCATCACAGACCAGATGCGACTTCGTCGTCAGACCGCCGCGGGAGCGTCCGATGGCATGATCAGCCGGCTCCGCCCCGGATTTCTTGTAGTTCATCAGGGCCCCCTGTGGGGCAGGGCAGGGTCGCCCCGCGCTGGTGGACGCGCACGATCGTGGAATCGATCGAGGCCACCCAGTCCAGCTCGCCAGCCTGCTGTGCCAAGGACTGGGTCTTCTCCAGCACCCGCTCCCACACGCCCTGAGCGGCCCACCGGTTGAAGTTCTTGTAGATCGTGTTCCAGTTCCCGAACCGCTCGGGCAGATCCCGCCACGGCGCGCCGGTGCGGAAGCGCCACGCGGTGGCCTCGACCACGATGCGCCGATCCACGGGCGGACGCCCGGTGGTCTTGGCTTCGGGGAACAGTGGGCCGATCACGGCCCAGACCTCGTCCGAGATGACATCACGCGACACCCCTCAAGACTGACGCATCCACCCCTTGAAACCTTTTAGCAACACGCCCTAGGGCGTGAGCCCGGATTGGGTCACGCGGCAGACTGTTCTGTGGCTGCTGTGGTGCCCGGGGCGTGTTGTCGGAACGCCTGCACTGCCACGATCACGAGCATCGCCGCACCGGCCGCCGCGGCGCCGGCCGGCCCGGCCACGTGCATGCCCAGGACCGCCAGGAGTGCCCCGCCGAGGCCGAGGGCGACCATGGACCCGCCGATCCACCAGAACACCGGGGCATGGAAGACCCGAGCGAAGGGGAGGAAGTGCGCGCCGACGACGGCGGCCACCAAAGCGCTCTGGGCCGTCGGGGCATGTAAGGCCTGAGCGACCAGGCGCGTGACCGGCATCAGCAGGAGCATTACGACGACGGCGACCCCGTAAACACGTGCCGCCCCCGGTGCAGGCGGGCGCAGCTCGGGGAAGACCCTGCGGCGGAACAGGATCACTGCAAGGGTGAAGGTGGCCAGGGCGGCAGCCAGCCCGCGCAGTGGGCCCTGTGTCGGTGAGGACACCCCAAGGACGCCGGCGAAGAGGAAGGCTGTCCCGCCGATGACTCCGATGAGCCCGCCGGAGACCACGGGGTGGCGCAGCGCGCTAATCCCGCGGACTGCCGTGGGAGTCTCGGATGGCTGGCGGCCGGCCGTGGTGGTGTGCGTTGTCATCGGATCCCTTCCGTCCGCGTGTGACCGAGTTTATCATCCCATGGGGGCCTCGACGTGGGTGTCCAGGCGGGTATGGGTGGAAGCATGTCCCGGCTCGCCGGCGAGGGTTGTGGTGCGGCTTCGGCCTTCCAGAAACAACCGACTCTGCCTCAGTCGCGCCCGGGCGTGGGCCGGGTGCCTGGCGCACCCCAGGGGAGGATTCGGTCGGGTCTATGGCCATGCACTCCCGAAGGTGGGTGGGAAGGGGGCCGGGTAGGTTAGCCGCCGTGACTAGCACCGCGTCCACCATGTCCACGGGTCTGATGGCATCGCGCGACATGACTCCAGACTCGCGCATTCACCGTCCCCGAATCCTTTAGCAACACGCCCTAATAGACCGGAATTGCACGCCACGATCTGAGTGGTGCACGAGGCCGGTCACGTCCTCACCATCCCTGTATTTCCCTGCCAAAGCCATCATTAACGCGTCCCTGGCCAATGACTCCCGCATATGGTTGGTGACTTGCCAGCCCACGATTTCGCGGGTGAACACATCAAGGATAGACATGGCATAGACCCACCCGGCCTGGGCCGGAACATAGGTGATGTCAGCTACTCAAAGCTTGCAGGGGGGTCCGCGGCAAACTGGCGGTCCACCAGATCCACCGGGCATGACTCTGGATCTGCGGAGCGAGTTCTCGGTTTTCTCCGATTGCGGCGGATCCCGTCAATACCAGCGATTTTCTTTAATCGTTCCACGGTGCACCGAGCAATGGGCCCGAACTGATAGGCATGCTCATTGTTTATTGCGTGCCACATTTTTCGTAGCCCGTAGCAGGAGTAGTTCTCCTCGTATACGTCAAGAAGTTTCGGCAGTAGTTGCTCATCCCGCACGCTGCGGGCTGAGGGCTGTCGTTTCTCGAAGGCATAGTACGAGCTCACGGCGATCTGCGCGCGGGTTCCATGCAACGCGCGGATGATCGGCTCGACCCCGAGCTCGTCCTTGTGCTGATCAATGAAATCAACAGTTACTTTGAGGGGCGGTCGAGCTCCACCCTGAAGAAAGTCGCTGCTTTCTTCAGGATCTCGTTGGCACGTTTGGTTTCGGCCAGTTCGGCGCGCAGCCGTTTATTCTCGGCTTCCAGGTCAATGGACTGCGCTGGTGTCACCGCGCCGCTGTTCTTGTAGTTGCGCACCCAGGTGCGAAGCGTTTCGCTGCTCAGGCCCAGCTCCTTGGCGACGCGTCGGATTGCGCCGTTCGCGGTGCTGGGGTCGGCCTGCGTGTGGATCACGAGGTCAACGGCGCGGATCTTGATTTCGTCGGTGTATTTGATCGGCAAGAGAGAAGTGTTCCTTTTCCAATTTCTTGCGTCTATTAAACCCGGAGCGATCCAAAATACTGGGAACCAGCCCTGGACGCTGACGGGGATCAGCGTGATAACGCGTGGGTGATCGACGCGTCCAAGGTGATAGAGCTGAAGGACTACCTGCCAGGAACCCGGATCTATTTGCGTGCTGAGCCGTTGCATCCCGGGGCGAAAGCGAACCTGTTCGACACGGACGGGAACCGGGTGACCGCGTTCTTGACCAATGCCCCGCGGTTCAACGTGGCGTTCCTCGATGCGAGGCACCGGGCGCGGGGCCGGTGCGAAAACAGGATCAAGTCGTTGAAGAACACGGGGCTGGGCAAGCTGCCGTATTGGTCTTTTGCCGCGAACCAGGCGTGGGCGGACCTGGCGATGCTTGCACTGAATCTGGTGGCCTGGTTGCAGCTGGCCGTGCTGCCCAGCGGGCATGAGGCAAGTTGCTGGGATGTGAAACGGTGGCGGTACCGACTGTTTTCCACGGCGGGGAAGATCGTCTCTGGCGGTAGGCAGCGCCGGCTACTGATCCATGAAAGTGCACCAGAAGCGCAACTGCTATTCCTGCTTCAACAGAGTATTGGCTTGCTGTTCCATCGGTGGCGGCATGGTGAGCTGGCCGCCTGAATTGGCAGTTGTCCTATTGTTCCTTGTTTTTGAAAGGTCCTTTCAGTCCAGGATGGTGGAGCCTGGCACCCTGCGCTGGTGGTTCAGGCGCTTTTTGTCGTGGGTGGAATCGACGGCGGCCACCGGGAATCCTTTGGTACTGGATTCCGGTGGCCGTCAGCGGCCTCATGAAAAATTTGGGCTAATGCGACCAGTGTATGCGACTGGGGTCGCTCACTGCTCTTGTTCCTTCGGAGACTGATTGCTTTTGCGTCCAGCGACCAGAGTCCATATGACGTCGATAACGAAGACAATGACCCATATCTTTCCTGCCCCGGCCAGGAAGCTTGGGATTCCTTCGAGGTCTGGTCGCCCACCGGAAGAGAGGTGTTCGCCGAAGTCGTTGGTGCTGAATGAGTCCACAATCCAGGACAAGCCCATGAAAGCCAATGCGATCTGAGCGATGGCGAAGATGAGCAGATGCCAGCCAAGGCCCGTGAGCTCGGAGTTACTGGTTTTGGACTTTGCTATTTTTGTTTCCTCTTGGTTGTCTTCTGGTTCCCTGACCTGGGGGACTGGCGTATTCATTTCTTCTGAAACGAAAACTGTCGGTGTGATGTTCGGGGTTGCTTCGTGACTGGGGTGGTTGGTGACGCCAGCCCGGCGGACAGCCCACGGCGTAACGATGGCCCCAGCGGCGATCACGACCGCAAACAGGATGCAGGCAACCTGCCACGATGTTGACTCATAGCTGACCCCGGCTATTAGCGCCCCGGCTCCCGCGCCGGCCAGTCTGGCCGACTCGTAAAGACCAAACCCTTTTCCGGCGCGATCACCTGAAACCTCGGCGACGACAGATTGCTCGATCGGGATGATCGCTGCCCATGCTGCAGCACTCAGAATCCACATGGCGGCAATGAGCAAAGGTGAGGGTGCGAAGGCCAATGCGAACGCAAATGTGGCACTGGATAGCGACGCGATTGCTGCGACTCTTCGCCGTCCGATGCGCATGGTGAGCTGGTGTGCTGGTCTTGGAATGATGCTCATCGCAATGGCTCCAGGCAGGAACACTAGCGCGATGGAAACTACGTCGAGCTCGAATGCCCTTTGGAGGTGCAGCAGTAACAGTAATCCAATGGCGGCTTCAGCCAGCGAAGTCAGTGCGGTGGCAATCAGCATTGGTCGCAGCCGCTGCGTCGGAAAGTTTGACTCTCCTGGTTCCGGAAGCTTTGAGGGGCGTCGAGGTGCTGCTGCGATCATCGCCACTGCTACAAAGCATGCGCCGGAAGCAGCCAAGAAGACACCCTGGAAGTTCAGGGAGCCCATGAGTGTCAGGCCAGCGACGAAAGCGACCCATGATCCGGTTTCCTGCCACGTCATAAGCTTCGGGAAGGCAAATGAATCTGAGCCCACTGATTCACTGACTATCGCCCGTAGGGACACCCAGAGCAGCGCGCCTCCGATGCCTCCAAATATGGCGGAGATGAATGCCATTGTTGGGCCCGTGGATAGCGCGTACCCAACGCACGAAATCCCGTACAACGCTGCTCCAGCAGCTGCAATATTCCGGTGTTCCCAAATGTCTGCCAGCAGTCCTGCAGGGAACCTTGCGGCGAATGAAACAAACAGTTCAGCTGCAACTAGCAATCCAATCACCGCTGCATCTAGCCCGAGTGCGGTTCCCGCCCATAAGGGGATCAAGAAATCCAGCAAGTCAGCGGGGCCACCGACTAGCGCTGCCGACCACCTCGCTGCGGACTGGCGCACGGGATCGCTGTGAGTGTGGGGAGGCGATTTCATATTCAGAGAATACACACGTATTCTAGGTTTATGAAATCAGGTGTAGACAAGCGGGACGTCTTTGCTGCATCGGTGCTGGACTTGATCGTCCGCGGCGGTATCCAAGCTGTCAGCATTCGGACCGTTGCTGCAGATTCAGGTTGGTCCGTCGGAGCCTTACAAAAGACGTTCCCTAACAAGGAAGCCTTGCTCCGTGCCGCCGTCGATCTGGTGATCGCCAGGGCCGAGGCGCGTATGGATGCTCTCCTTTTCGTTGGTGACGCGGTGGACTACCTGGTTCGCATGGTTGAAGAGACCTTGCCCCTCGACCAGCAGCGCAGGGAAGAGGCCATCGCTTGGAATGCGTTTGCTGCCGAGGCTGTCCACACGCCTTGGATCGCTGAAATCCTTATAGGCCAGGATGAGCTGGCCTCTGGGCAGTTGGTGGAGGCTTTGCGGGCTTTCGGGGTGGCAGATCCGGAAGCTGCTGCGGCTGGCATTATTGCTGTTTCGGACGGCTTTGCGCTTCGGCTTCTGTATGACCCACGACAGTCGGAGGAGCTACGCACGGCGCTACGGCCCATCATTAATCATTTGCTCAGCATCTAGAGCATCTAGAGCATCTAGGGCAAAGATTTCTACGAGCCAGACAACGGCAGATCGTTCGGTAACGTGCGGAATCAAAGCCGCGATACAACAAGCCTGATTCTCCTATCCACGATGCAACAACAGATATTCGGGTACAGAAAATCGAGACGCCTCGGGAGCACCGCAGCCGAAGATCGTACAGCTCTACGCCTTCCCGCGGCTGTACAACGCCCCGGAGCACACCGGCAATGTCGTCGGCGCGCTGCGCCAGGAGTTTGGCGAGGAGCAGGTCCGCCTGGTGCCGCCGATGATGGGATCCGAGGACTTCGGTTCGCTGGGCGATGCCATCGGCGTGCCGAATGTGTTCTGGATGTTCGGCGGCGCCGACCCGCAGGACCCGGCACCGGCAGGCAACCACTCCCCATTCTTCCTACCTGAGTACCGTGGAGCGTTGGATTCCGGCGTGCGCGCAGCCTTGGCCGGAATTCGCCATTATCTCGGCGCCTAACTAGCCAACAAGAGCGCGAAGGGCCTGGGTGAAGGAAAATTTCCTTCACCCAGGCCCTGAGCTGTTTCAGCTACCCGGCGTGTCAGAGCTGGGCGCGCCCGTCGAGGTAGGCGCCGAGAACCTGCAGCACGCCGTGATCAAGGTTGGACGGCGCAGTGAAATTCGCGGCTTCGGCGACCACGGGATGGGCATTGGCCATTGCGAAGGAGTAGGTGGCGGCCTTGATCATTTCCAGGTCGTTGGGGTAGTCGCCGAAAACTGCGGTTTCATCGGCGCTGATTCCCAGCTTGTCCTGCAACGCATTCAGGGCCAAACCCTTGTGCACGCCATGATTCATCGCATCGACCCAGTGGCTCCCCGAGATCACCACCTGCAGCGGAACTTCCAGCGCCGTCGCCATGTCCTTCACTGCACCGGTGCCGACGTTGATTGCCATCTTGATGATCGAGTCCGCGACCAAAGCCAGGTCATCCACCACCTGCACTGCACGGTAATACGGGGCAATGGCTGCGGCGAACGCTTCATCGGCGCGCTCAACATAGGCGGTGCGGCGTCCGCATAGCACCAATCCGGCATCGAGCGCAGATTGCGCGCGGACGGCCTGGATGACCGCGTCAACCGAGGACTTGCCGATGATGTTGGAGTAGATCTCGTTCTCGCCATGCATCACGACGGTGCCGTTCTCGGCAATGATCGCGATCTCGCCTAAGGGGGCGAACTGCTCGCGCAGGGTGGCGAACTGGCGCCCGGAAGCCGGCACGAACTTGATGCCGCGTTCCTGGAGCCGGTCGATGAGCGCCCAGGATGCCTCCGGGATTTGACCCTCGCCGTCCAGGAAGGTGCCGTCCATGTCAACGGCGACGAGCTTGATCTGGGCGTTCGGGTCTATCGTATGCATAGGTTCCTAGTTGCCGGGATTCAGCGCGCGATGCGCGGCGCCCAATACCCCGGCGGCGTTGTTGAAGCGGGCGGGCACGATCTTGGCACGCAGTTCCAGCTGCGGCAGGAATTTCTCGTGGTCTTCGGAGATCGCTCCGCCGATAATGATCAGATCCGGGCTGCAGAGGAATTCCACATGGGACAGGTAGCGCTGCAGGCGGGCGATGTACTGTTCCCAGCTGAGGTTTTCCTCGCGCATGACTCGCGCGGCGGCCTTGCTCTCGGCATTGAAGCCGTCGATTTCGAGGTGGCCGAATTCGACGTTAGGGAAGAGCACTCCGTCGCGGAAGAAGGCCGAGCCAATGCCGGTGCCCAGGGTCAGCAGCAAGGTGCTGCCCTTGACAGGCTTGCCATTCTCGGCTCCCGCACCCGCGTAGACCTCGGCGACGCCGGCGGCATCCGCGTCATTGAGCACAAAGACGTCGCGGCCCAGGAGCGCACTGAACGAGGCGGTGACATCCAAGCCGATCCAGGCCTTGTCGATATTGGCCGCCGAGTGCACGACGCCGTCGATGACGATACCTGGCACGGTGACACCGGCGGGGATCCCGGCCAGCTCATCGCCGGTGAGCTCCTGCAGGTCGGCAATGATTCCTGTCATCACCTGGGCGACGGCCTCCGGATGCGCGCCTTCTGGGGTGGCGGCCTTGCTGAAGGTGCTCTCAACGAGCTTGCCGTCGGTTCCAACCAACCCGTACTTGATCGACGAGCCGCCCAGATCAAGGCCGATGGCAGCGAACTGCGACGTGGATTCCGATGCGTCAGATGGTGCCATCAGTTCTCTCCCCGGTGATGCACATGTAAATTAAGGACTCTTAACAATATATAGCTTGGATCACTTTGGTCAACGTGCCCGGTAGTTTTCCCACAAGTTGCCCAAGGCGAGCTCCCGGGCACCAGCCAGTGCCCCGCGTGCCGCGGCTTCGGTTCCCAATGCGGAAAGCTGCACATGGACCGGCTTGGGCAGCAACCCATTCAGCTCGCTCTCCAGTGCGGCGCACAATTCAGGGGTCAGGCCCGGACCGATGGCCACCACCCGCTGCGGATCGACGAAGCCAATCAAGTTGGCCAGGACCTGGCCGAACGGCGCAAGGAATGCCGACCAGTTCCGTTCGTCGGCCAGCTTCTCCCAGAGCACGCGGGTCTGGAACATCCCCGCCTCGGCGAGCGCTTCGCGCAGGTTTGTCCCGCCCACCAGCTGGGTCTCCAGCTCGCCAGCGGTGCCGTGCTTGCCGCGGTGCAGCGCACCGTCGATGACCAGTCCTGCGCCCAGGCCAGATCCGATATAGATCATCATCAAGGAGTCTGCCTGCTCCCCCGCTTCGGCCAGGGCCATCCAGTTCACGTCGTTATCCAGCAGCACCGGAACACCGTCAGCAAATTGGCCTGCAAGGTCAGCTCCGGAGGAAGGGAAAATCGGGGTAGCCAGCACGCGCAGCTCGCCATCGCGCTCCACCGGGGCCGATTGGCTCACGGCCGCGGCCAGCAGCGGGGAGCCGAGCTCGGCGGCCACGCGCGAAATCTCCCTGGCCCCCATTTGCGCTACTTCCGCTTCAGTGGTTTGCGCGGTGAGCGGGTAGAGGCGGTCCACCAGGGTTTGCCCGGCCAGGTCGGTGGCGCGGACCTGCAGGAATTCAGCCTGCAGGCACAGGGCCAGCAGGTGGCCGAAGCTGCTGTCCAGCGCATAGTGCTCTGGTACGCGTCCGCGCTTGGGCTCGTTTTCCCGCTCGATGGCCAATGCCAACCCGTTCTCCTGCAGGCGCGAAATCGCCTGCGATGCGGTGGGCTTGGAGATGCCCAGATCCGCGGCGATCCGGGTCCGTGTCGCCGGGGCCTTGCAGAGGTAGTCGAAGACCCGGATGTCGGTCAGGGTTGCCAGGGCACGGGGCCCCGCAGTGGAATCAGTCACCCACCAATCCTACTGGGCTTCCTCCCCGATTCCGGGCAGCAGAACTTGGCGTATCGAGCGCCCGTCAGCCAGATCGTCGAGGGCTTCGTTGATCTGCGCCAGCGGCCTGGTCTCCACCAGCTTCTCTACCGGGAGCCTGCCTGCGCGCCAAAGCTGCTCGTAGTAGCCGATATCCTGCTTTGGCAGCGCAGAGCCCATATAGCTGCCGATAATCGTGCGGGCGCCGGCGGTCAGGGCCAATGGCTCGATGCTGCTCATCGCGCCCGGGGCCGGCAGCCCCACAGTCACCAGGGTTCCGCCCACGCCTGTGGCCTGCAATGCGGTTTCGAAGGCCCGCGGATGACCGGCGGCCTCAACCACGATCTGCGCACTGCGCTGCCCCAGCTCCTGCGGCGTGCAGGCTTCATCGGCACCCAAGGCCAGCGCGGCCGCCAGCTTCTGATCATTGGCATCAATGGCCAATATCCTGCCGGTAGTCCGCTGCCCGGCGGCCACCAGCAAAGCGGCCATGCCCACTCCGCCCAGTCCAATGATGGCCACATCCTCGGCACCTGTTGCCCTGGCGGCATTGCGCAGCGCGCCGCCGCCGGTGAGCACCGCGCACCCCAGCACCGCAGCCACCTCGGCCGGCACATCCACGCCCACCGGAACCAGGCTGCGCGCATCCATCACCGCGTAATCGGCAAAGGCCGAGACGCCCAGGTGGTGGTGGACCGGCTTGCCATCGAGCATCAGCCGGCGAGCGCCAGTCAGCAGGGTTCCAGCGGTGTTGGACGCGGTGCCGGCGCTGCACGGCAGCTTGCCTCCGGTGGCGCAGGCTGCGCAGTTCTCGCAGCGTGGCAGGAAGACCGAGATCACCTGCTGGCCGATGTCCAGCTGAACCCCTTCGCCAACCTGCTCGATGATGCCGGCCGATTCATGCCCGAGCACCATCGGCACCGGACGCGGCCGGTTCCCGTCGATGACCGACAAATCCGAATGGCAGAGTCCGGCAGCCGTAATGCGCACCAGCACTTCCCCGGGGCCGGGGTCGCCCAGCTTCAGCTGGCGGATGGCCAGCGGCCGGTGCTCGGCATAGGGACGCTGGTTCTGCGTGTGCCCCAGCACCGCTGCCTGGATCTGGCGCATGCTCAGCCCTCAGCTGGCTGGTTGGCGTTGGCCGGTTCCGGGCTCCACCCGCGCACGGCGCCATCAGGCAGCAGGTTCTTCACGATCAGCGAGCAGTCCTTGTCCCCCAGCCCCTGCTCGATCAGTTCGTCGAAGTGCTCGCGGGCCAGGGTTGCTGCCGGCAGCCGCACCCCGGTGCTTTCGCCGGCATCCAGGGCCAGCCCGACATCCTTGCGTGCCAGATCGGTGCGGAAGGTCGCTTCGAAGTTGTTGTTTGCCGCAGCGGTATCGATGATGCCGGGCACCGGGTACCAAGTCTGCTGCGCCCAGGACCGGCCCGAGGAGACCGAGGCGATCTGCCAGAAGACCTCGGGATCCAGGCCCAATGCCTCGGCCAGCTGGGAACCCTCGGCGCTGGCCATCAGGTCGATGAACAGCATCATGTTGTTGCAGATCTTGGCGGCAATGCCCATGGAGGGCCCGCCTGCGACGATGGTCTTGCCGCTCATCGGGGCGATGAATCCGGCGGCCCGTTCCATCAGTTCCGGTGCACCGCCGAGCATGAAGGCCAGTGTTCCGGCCGCGGCCCCGGAGATGCCGCCGGATACCGGGGCATCAACGAAGTGCAGTCCACGTTCGGTGGAGCCTGCGTGGATGTAGCGGGAAGTTTCAATGTCCACCGTGGAGGAATCCAGCAGGAGCATGTCCTTGGTGGCGTTGGCCCAGATGCCTGCCTCGCCCTCGTATACCGAGCGCACATGCGCGCCCTTGGGCAGCATAGTGAATACAACATCGGCATGCTCCATGGCCTCGGCCACCGAGCCGGCGATCTGCACCCCGCCTCCCGCCGCGGCGGCACAGGCCTCCGCGTCCAGGTCGTAGCCGCGCACCTGGTGCCCGGCGGCCACCAGATTCGCTGTCATCGGTCCGCCCATGTTGCCCAGGCCAATCCATGCGTACGTGCTCATCTGCACACCCTTCATCGTTGTGTACTACCCGTTCAGGCCAGCGTAGGATGACGGTCGGGCCGGACTCAATGGACCCCGGCACGGCAATTGCGCAAGCCCGGTGTGCGCTAGCGCACACCGTCCATGGCAGACTGTGGTCTATGGACCGTCAGATCGATTACCGCCATCTCGAATCACTCATTGCCCTGCTGACCGTTGCACGACTGGGCCGCTACACCGCCGCCGCGAATGTCCTCGGGGTGAACCACTCGACGATTTCCCGCCGCATCGATGCCCTGCAAAAGGCGATGGGCGGCCACCTGCTCACGCGCACCCCCAACGGCTGGGAACTGACCGATCTGGGACGCCGGGCGATGGCCAGCGCAGAAACCATCGAGCAGGCAGTGGAGGCCATCGGCGCCGAGAAGGACTCCGGAGCGCTGGCAGGCCATGTGCGCGTCGCTGCCCCCGATGCATTCAGCGCGCACCTCGCTGCCCCGGCACTGGCCAGGCTCCAGGTAAAGCATCCGCAATTGGTCTTCGAGATCGTCTCGGAAACCACCCGTGCACGGCAGACGCGTACCGGCATGGACTTGGAGATTGTCATCGGCGAACCCCATGTCCGCAAGGCGGCTTCGATGAAGCTCCTGGATTACGAGTTGCGGCTCTTCGCCACTGCCGAATATCTGGAAAGCCACGGAACGCCAAGATCCATCGAGGATCTGGCAGGACATAGCTTGAACTACTACATCGATACCGCTCTGACGGTGGACAAGCTTGATGATGCCACCAGCGCACTGCCACCGATGCGGCGGTCCATCTCCTCCACGAGCATCGCGGTGCAATATGCGGCCACCATGAACCATGCCGGCATCGGGCTGCTGCCAACATTCCTCTCCCGGCACTATCCCAATATGATTCCGGTGCTGCACGACGAGTTCACCTTCCGCTCCGAATATTGGCTGGTGGGACGCGACGAGGCTTTGCGCAGCCGTGCGGTTCAGGAAACGGTTCGCGCACTGAATGATGCTGCCACCGCCGGCGACTGGTTCATTCCGCCGTTCCCCGTGCCGAGCACGTCCGGAAGCTAGGGCGTTCGGGCTGGTTCCCAGTCAATGATGGCTTGGCACATCCGTGCTGTTGATTGCGCGCTGTCCAGGCGGAGCACCGGACGGGACTCGTCCTTCAACCATGCCTCGTGGTGCGCGCGGCTGCGTCCGGCGAACTCCGAGTCATCGTAGCCAGCCGCCCACAGCATGAATTGCTCCACAGCCTTTGGATCCGGGGCTTGCCCGGACTGCCGAAGCTGCTCGCGTTCGGCAAGCCGTCGCAGGCGCACGTCGGGATCCAGCGTCAAGAACACGAAGGCATCGCATTCGGCCAGCACATCATTCCCCCACCCCTGCATGGATCCCGAAAGCACCCATGCGCTGCGTGGCACGAAGATCTCATGCATGAGCTTGGAGCGTTCAGCTGGCGCTCGCTGCTGGGAGTACGGCGGGTCGTTGGGGACCCAGAAATAGTCGTCGCTATCGGCATGCGGAACTGACCAGGCGTTCGCCACGGCACGGGCAAGAGTCGTCGTACCACTGCCGCTGGCACCGAAGATATTCAGCCTGCACTGCTTCATCTGGAGATCCCCTGCCTGGCTGCTTTCTCATTGTTCTCCCGATGGCTCCGATGCCACCAGCAGCATGTGGCTACCAGAATTGCAGATCGAACCAGTCCCGGCAAACAATCTCTCTGCCCGTTGGATGCGGGCACGCCAAAGGCCAGTCCCTGCAACGGAACTGGCCTCCGGCTTGATGTTCGCTCCTCCGACTTACTTCTGCATCTTCATTTCGGCGCTCGAAGCGTCCCCGCCGTTCAACGCCAAGCGGTCAGCCTCGTCGATCTCGCCGAGATCCAGCCCCTTGGTTTCCTTCATGAAGTACACCGCCACCATGGTGACTGCTGCGGCGAAGACAATATACCCGGCGACCGGTACCCAGGATCCGTAGACCTTCAGCAGGAAGGTTGCGATGATCGGTGCCATCGAACCGGCAACAATCGAGGTGACCTGGTAGCCCAGCGAGACACCCGAGTAGCGCATGCGGGTCGGGAACATTTCCGCCATGATGGCCGGCTGCCCGGCATACATCAGGCCATGCACGAACAGTCCCAGCATGATGGTGGCCAGGATGACCGCATCGTTTCCAGTGTTGAACAGCGGGAAGGCTGCCACGCCCCACACTGCCATGAGCACCACGCCGGTGGCATAGACCGGTCGGCGTCCGCGGCTGTCGGTGAAGCGTCCAACAATTGGCACCAGGATGGCGTGGAAGACGTGTGCCACAAGCATCAGGCCCAGAATTGTGGAGGTGTCCATCTTCAGCTGGGTGGCCATGTAGGTGATGGAGAAGGTGACCACCATGTAGTACATGATGTTCTCGCCGAAGCGCAGCCCCATGGCGGTGAACACCCCGCGCGGGTAGCGCTTGAATACTTCGCCCACGCCATAGCCGGCGGCCGCGTTCTGTTCCAGCTCCGCCTTGGCTTCCTTGAAAATCGGGGCATCGGAAACACGGGTGCGGATGTAATAGCCCACTACCACGATGACCACCGAAAGCCAGAAGCCGATGCGCCAACCCCATGCCAGGAAGGCAGCCTCGCTGAGCGTTGCCGAGAGCACCAGCAGCACCACCGTGGCCAGCAGGTTGCCCACCGGCACTGCTGCCTGCGGCCAGGAAGACCAGAATCCGCGTTCCTTGTTTGGTGCGTGCTCTGCAACCAGCAGCACCGCGCCGCCCCATTCCCCGCCTACCGCGAAGCCCTGGGCGAAGCGCAGCACAATCAGCAGGATCGGTGCTGCGTAGCCGATGGAATCGAAGGTGGGCAGGCAGCCCATCAGGAAGGTGGTTGCGCCGACCAGCACGATCGCCACCTGCAGCAGGTGCTTGCGTCCGTACTTGTCACCGAAGTGGCCGAAGACGATGCCGCCGATCGGGCGGGCGATGAATCCGACCGCGTAGGTCAGGAAGGCCTTGATGATGTTATCCAGATCGTTGCCCGTATCCGGGAAGAAGATCTTGTTGAAGACCAGCGTCGCCGCCGTCGCGTAGAGGAAGAATTCATACCATTCGACGACGGTGCCAGCCATGGAGGCTGCTACGACCCGGCGCAATCCCTTGCGCTCGGCCTTCGATGACGTTTCACTTGCCACTGTGCGTTCCTTCCGCCTTCGCCAGTACCTCCTGCGGGACCAGCTTCATCAGCGAGTATGGCCTAGATCACATGGCGAAAGATAGGCGGAAAGAGGCATAGTTGGAGGCAGTTTCTGCACATTCAGCGTGCATTTTTGCACATGGCATGGCCACTCGCGGAAGGGTTACGATGACAGCTTGGGAAAACCCAGCGCACCAGGTCACGTTGCGCGGCGTGCGCATGGACGTGCACACCCGTTGCGCCCACTACCACTCGCTGATCGATGTGATTGCGTTGAAGCACCACTGCTGCGGCATCTACTATCCCTGCCACCTATGCCATGGCGAACTGGCCGGCCACGAAGCGATGCCGTGGCCGGCGGACAAATTTGATGAGCCTGCGGTGCTCTGCGGGGTCTGCAGCACGCAGCTGAGCCCTGCCCAGTATCTGGAAGCCGATTCCTGCCCCAACTGCCAGGCGCTATTCAATCCCGGCTGCAAGGCGCATCGGCACCTGTACTTCGAGGTGGAATCTGGAGCCTAGTCCCACGGCAGGTCGTTCTCCTCTGCAGGCTGTTGCGGAACCACCAGCACCGGCCGATGCTGCTTGTGGGCCAGCGCCACGGCAATCGAGCCGTCGAGCAGCTGGGCCATCTTGCTGCGGATCCCCGGACGGCGGGTGCCGATGACGATCATCTGCGCATCCAGCTGCTCGGCCACCGCCGCCAGCACCTTGGCCGGTTCACCGGGCACCGTATAGCTCTCGAACTCCACGCCGGTCACCACCGAAGCGATTTCCCAGGCGAGCTCCTCGGAGACCGAATCTGCCGAGGCCAGCAAGTCGCCTTCGGACAGTTTGTCGGTCACCAGTCGTCCGTAATCTGCATGGATGCACACCAATCGTGCATCCAGCCCGCGAGCCAGCGAGGCGGCCGCCGCCAATACCGCCGGCGACATGCCTTTTTCCACGCCAACGACCATGGTGCTCATCAGCTATTCCTGCTTTCCTAGTCGGTCCATTCCTTGCTGAAAATCCTATAAATCACCGAGGTCGATATCCGGATCCGCCAGCGAGGCGGCTGGCACCGTCTTACCCACCAGCTCACGCAGGCGATCATTGACGTCCCAGATATTCACATTTGCCGCCGCGGTGATCTTCTCGCCATCTTGCCAGAACAACAAGAATTCTCCGCTTTCCATGCTGCCGCGGACTACCGAGACGTTATCTGGGGAATTATGCCCCACATATTCCATTCCCAGATCGAATTGGTCCGTGAAGAAATACGGCAACCAGTCATAGGATGCGTCGGCACCGGTGAGCGTCGCGGCCGCCAGCTTGCCCTGGCGGATCGCGTTGTCCCAGTGCTCCACGCGCAATTGGGCGCGCAGCTTGGTATTGAACGCCTGGGCGATATCCCCGATGGCCAGAATCTTAGAGTTGCTGCTGCGCAGCGACGCATCGACCACCACCCCGTGATCCACTGCCAGCCCGGCAGTCTCGGCCAGTTGCAGATTGGGTTTGGCACCAATAGCCAGCAGCACCACATCGGCACGCGATGAGCCGGCATCCGAAAGCACCTGCAGGTGCCCGTCGACCTGCTCGATGCCCTGCACGCGTGCGGTGCGCACATCCACTCCATTGGACTGGTGCAGCTCCCGCAGGTGGTTCCCGAAGCGTTCTCCGAAGACCTTGGCCAACGGCACCTCGGACGGTGAATAGACGGTGACCCGGGCTCCGCGTTGGCGGGCTGTGGCGGCCACTTCCATGCCGATCCAGCCCGAGCCGACCACGGCCACTTGGGCACCCTCGACCAGTTTTTCGCGCAGCGACTGGGCATCTTCCAGCGTGCGCAGCACGTGCACGCCTGGCAGGTCATAGCCGGGCATCGGATTCTCGCCGCCCACACTGGCCCGCGAACCGGTCGCCAAAACCAGCTGGTCGTAGTCCACCGCGCTGCCATCAGCCAGCAGCACCTGCTGCTTGCCGGTCTCCACGCTGATTGCGGCGGTTCCCAGCCGGAGGGTGACCTCCTGCGCTGCGTACCACTGCGCGTCATGCACGGTGAAGTCTTCTGGCTCGTCATTGCCCTGCAAGAAGCCCTTGGACAGGGGCGGACGCTCATAGGGCAGGTGCGATTCCTCGCCGATCAGGGTGATCGGGCCGGCATGTCCCCGCTCGCGTAGTGCTGCCACCGTACTGGCGGCGGCAAGCCCGGCACCAACGATGACTATCGACTCCTGGTCCATGGAACAACCCCTCTGCTTCCCGCCGCGGTGACGGCCCGCGGCCAGTGGATAGTGCTTGTCACCTTGATCCTCACACCCCGATGCCCTGCTTGGCAAGGCATCGGAGGCCAGGCCACGGACCTAGTCGTCACTTGGCTTCACGTGCCGGGATTTTGCTTCTGATTCCACGCGCTTGCCGAAGATCCCGCGCGTGCGCGAGACCCGGTAGTCGATACGGTCATCGACGTAGCGGCGCAGTTCGGGCTGCTCGTCCAAGGCGCCCCACAGCTCATCGGAGACGTGCTCGGTGACCCGCGCCAGCCGGCGCTTCTGCTCGATGAATTCCAAGGCCCGGCTTTCATGGCGCAACCCCTTGATCGTGGCCACCGACATCATGATCATGATGATGCTGAATGGCAAGGCCGTGGCCAGCGAACCGGCCTGCAGCGTCTGCAGCCCGCCGGCCACCAGCAAGGCAGCGGCCAGCACGCCTTCGAGCACCGCCCACAGCACCCTGGACCAGGTCGGCGGGTTCGGGTGCCCGCCGGAGGCGAGCATGTCGACCACCAGCGAGCCGGAGTCCGAAGAGGTGATGAAGAAGATCGCGACCAGCAAGATCGCCACCACCGACAGGATCGAACCCAGCGGCAAGGCTTCAAGCACCTGGAACAGCGACCCCTCCGCGGAGACCGCGCCATCCTCGACCATATCTCCGGCGCCGAAGAACTGGCGGTACAGCCCCGAGCCGCCCATGACCGAGAACCAGAGGAAACCGACTATGGTCGGCACCAGCAGCACGCCGGTGACGAACTGGCGCACGGTACGCCCGCGCGAAATGCGGGCAATGAAGATGCCCACGAACGGTGCCCAGGCGATCCACCAGCCCCAGTAGAAGACCGTCCAGCTGGAGAACCAGGTGGCCGATTCCTCACCCTGCTGGAAGGCACCCACGTCGAAGGTCATGTTCATGAAGTTGGCCAGGTACACGCCCAGGGACTGCACGAAATTCTGGAACAGGAACAGCGTCGGGCCCAGCAGCAGCACGCTGATCATCAGCAGGCCTGCCATGGACAGGTTGATGTTCGACAGCCACTTGATCCCGGCGCCCAGGCCGCTGACCACGCTCATGGTGGCCAGGAACGTGATGACCACGATCAGGATGACCAGCAGCGTGTTATCCACCGCACCGACCAGTCCGATCGCCTTCATGCCCGAGCTGATCTGCTGCACGCCCAGGCCCAGCGAGGTGGCCACGCCGAACACCGTGCCGAAGATGGCCAGTACATCAATCACATCTCCCAGCCAGCCCTTGACCCGATCTCCCAGGATCGGTTCCAGCGCCCAGCGGATGGACACCGGGCGCCCGCGGCGGTGGATCGCGTAGGCCAAAGCCAAGCCGATCACCGCGTAGATGGCCCACGGGTGCAGGCCCCAGTGGATGAAGGTCTGCGCCATGGCCAGTCCGGCCAGCTCCGATTCGCTGCCTTCCCAACCCGGCTTCGGATCCACGGTGGCGTACATCAGAGGTTCGCCGACCCCGTAGAAGACCAGGCCAATGCCCATGCCGGCGGCGAAGAGCATCGCGAACCAGCTGAACAGGCCGAATTCGGGTTTCTCTCCGTCATTGCCCAGGGTGATCCGCCCGAGCTTGGAGAAGCCGATGGCGATCACCAGCGCCACAAAGCCGCCGATGATCAGCATGTAGTACCAGCCCAGGTTGGCTACGATCCAGTTCTGCACGGCGTTGAAAGTCGTGTCCGCCGCGTTGGGCGCGAGGATCGCGAAGACCGCCACAGCCAGGATCACCAGCAGCGCCGGCCAGAAGACCGCAGGGGCGATCCCGCCCTTGCCTAGGCGCACGCCCTGCCGGCGCAGCTTCGCGGTGATCTGCTCGTCGGTGTCGTCCTCGGCAATGTGCATGTGCACCGGGATCGGCGCGGTATGCGGGGATGCTTCCAGCACAGCATCTGCGTGCTGCCCATTATCTGCTTCGGGAGGTTCAACTTCGTCAATGTTCTTCGTCATGGTCCAGGCTCCTTCACTCAGAGAAATGCCCTAGGACTTCCACCCTTGTTCTTTCGCCGCGAAGAATCAAGTGGCCAGCGAAGAATAATGGCTTCTTTCTGCCCGTCGGGCATCGCCGGGCCGTGCGCCGCGGTTGCTGTGCGCTGCATAGGTGCTTGTTGCCAGGCATGGCAGCTTGTCCATGCCGCCGGGTACAGTGCGAGGTACCTCGTAGGCCTTGGCATGAAAGCCTCTCGGAACCAGCAAGGAGCCCCGTCATGTACAGCAACCAGACCCGTCAAGCAACCGTCGCCGAAATTCCCAACCGCTACGTCTTGGTCTTCGACCCGCAGGAATCCGGAGCCCCGGGCATCGCAGCAGCCCAGCGCGAATCAGAACTTCCGCAGCTGCTGGCTGAACAGGGCTATTCCAGTACCGAGTACTTCCCGATGCTGGGCATCGCTGTGGTCACCAGCTCGGCTGACCAGCTTGAGGACTTCCGCCAGCGCTGCGCCGGGCACAAGCTGCCAGCCTCGGTGGTACCCGAGCTGGTCTACCGGATCCTGCCCGACGCCCCGGCCGCTACGGAGTCCTATGCGGACACCGGCCAACTCACCTGGGGCCTGCAGGCCGTAGGCGCTTCGCTTTCGGGCTACACCGGCAAGAGCATCAACGTGGCCGTCTTGGATACCGGTTTTGACAGTGCGCATCCGGACTTCGCAGGCCGCACGGTGACCGCCAAGTCCTTTGTCGCAGGCGAGGACGCCACTGACGGCCATGGACATGGCACCCACTGCATCGGCAGCGCCTGCGGTCCGCGCGAACCGCAGCAGGGTCCGGGCTACGGGGTCGCCTCGGAAGCCAATATATTCGCTGGAAAGGTGCTGGGCGCCGATGGCTCAGGTTCGGACTCCACGATCCTGGCCGGCATCAACTGGGCACTGGAAAACAAGTGCGAGGTCATCTCCATGTCGCTGGGTGCTGATGTGAGAACTGTGCACCCGCCCTATGTCACTGCCGGACGCCGCGCCTTGGAGCTGGGCTCCTTGATCGTGGCGGCCGCCGGAAATAATGCACAGCGCTCTGCCGGGAACCCGGGATTCGTCGGCGCACCGGCCAACAGCCCGTACATCATGGCCGTAGCGGCTTTGGACTCGAAGCTGGCCGTGGCGGACTTCTCGGCCCAGGCGTTGGACACCGACGGCGGCGAGGTGGATATTGCAGGCCCCGGCGTTGCTATCTACTCTTCGTGGCCCGGCGCCAAGCGGTACAACACCATCAGCGGAACGTCCATGGCCACCCCGCATGTGGCCGGCGTGGCAGCGCTGCTGGCCGAATCCACCGGCCTGCGCTCCCAGCAGCTGTGGGACAAGCTGGTGGCAACTTCCCGCGATATCTCCCTGCCGGCCATGGATGCCGGAGCCGGGCTGGTCCAGGCCCCGGCCGGAGCGGAAGGCCAATAGGATGTGCGGCGACACAGTGCATATCTATGTGATCACCGTGGCGGCCACGGTGGCCCCCGAGTCCATCGTTGATGAGCTGGCGGCCCACGGGCTGCGGGTTAAACAGGTGCTCGCTGCCCTGGGCCAGATTATCGGCGAGGGCAGCGAGCAGGTGGCCGCAGCGCTGCGCCAGCTCGACGCGGTCGAATCGGTGGATGCCGAGCAGCACTACCGGGCGATCGGCGAGGAGGGCTAGCTAGCTAGCTAGCGCAGGATCACCGTGCGGTTGCCGTAGAGGAAGACCCGGCCCTCGCAGTGCCAGCGCACCGCATTGGACAGCGCCTTGCACTCGGTGTCGCGGCCGGCAGCCACCAGGTCCTGCGGGCCAAAGGTATGATCCACCTCGACGACCTGCTGGGCGATGATCGGGCCCTCATCCAGCTCGGAGTTCACGTAGTGGGCAGTGGCGCCCACGGTCTTCACGCCGCGCTCCCAGGCCTGGTGGTATGGCTTGGCGCCCTTGAAGGAAGGCAGGAAGGAGTGGTGGATGTTGATCGTCTTGCCGGTCAACTCGCGCGAGAGCTCGTCGGAGAGCACCTGCATGTAGCGGGCCAGGACCACCAGCTCCGCTTCGTGCTTGGCGATCAGCGAGAGCAGCTCCGCCTCGGCCTGTGGCTTGGTCTCCTTGGAGATCGGCACATGGTAGTACGGGATGCCGTGCCACTCGACCAGCGACCGGCTGTCCGGGTGGTTGGAGACCACCGCGACGATCTCGATCGGCAATTCGCCGGTGCGGGCACGGAAGAGCAGGTCGTTGAGGCAGTGGTCGAACTTCGAGACCATGATCAGCACCTTGGTCTTCTCACCGCGTTCGCGCAGCTGCCAGTCCATCTCGAACTGCTGCGCCACCTCGGCGAATTCTGCACTCATCTGCTCCAGCAGGTCGGCTTGCCCCTCGCCGGCGAAGTCCACGCGCAGGTAGAGCCGGCCGGCGGCCATGTCGTCGAATTGCTTGAGCTCGACGATGGTGCGTTCGTGCTTCAGCAGGAATCCGGTGACCGCGTTGACGATCCCCATTCCCTCGGGGCATTGCAGGGTCAGCACGTGGCGGATTTGCTCGCTCATGATTGCTTCAGGTCCTTTCGGCTAGCGGGTTAGACAGCACTGTGCCAGAGCCGGTGTCCGAACGCCACGAACTGGCCGGGTTGCTGCTTTGCATGCTTGTGCTTTGGTCTTTGCGGGTACAGGCCAGTCCGGCCCCGCCCCGGCGTCGGGACGGGGCCGGATCAGCCGGTGCGGCTACGGAACCGGTGGTGCGGCGAACTCCGCCATGGCGTCGATCAGCCAATGCACGGTGTGCTCGGTGAACGATGCGCGCGGGAAAATCCGCCAGCTGGTTTCGCCGGTGCGCCACAGCAGCACCGGAATGTTCGCCAGCGAGGTGGTGATCGCCTGGTTCACGCCGAAGGCTCGCGGGTGCAGGTCCGCCGGGCAGCTCTTGCGCAGCACCAGCGGCGCATCCGGGCCTTCCAGTTCCAGCACCGAGCGGTTGGCCGAGAGGTCGACCACCTGCCCGGGCTCATCGCCCAGGGCGTCGGCAAGCGCACCTGCCAGTTCGGCGTTCTCCGGGCTGGTGGCCAGGAACTCGTCCGGGCCCAGCCAGAGCACCGCAGTGCCCGATACGTCGCCGGCCACCTGGCCCACCGTGGCGGGCAGGCCCACGCCGGTGGCCGCGGACAGCGCCACGTGGGCTGCCCCGCCCGGTGCGCTGCGCAGCGAGATCTGGGTCGTGAACGCGATTTCGCGCAGGGACACTCGGCCAGCGACGCTGGCCGCGTCCATCTGGGCTGCCAGGTGCTGCGCCGGCGAGCGGCGCACGTCGGTGTCAATCAGGGTGTCGTTAGCCATCACGGCGGCTTCCTTCCGGGTCGAAGAGAACGAGTTCGGAGACCTGGACGTCGACCAGCTGGCCGCCAACCGGGGTCTTGAGCACTTCGCCGATGCGGTTGCGCCCATTCTTGATCAGCGCCAGGCCGAAGGTGCGCCCAAGGGCCGGCGAGTTGTACGAGCTGGTGACCCAGCCTTCCATCGGGGTGATGCCATCGGTGGCCAGCGCGTCGGCGGCCACCAGCGCGGCGCCTTCGGGCAAGCGCAGCGAAGAATCCACCGGCAGCACCGAAACCAGGTGCTTGCGGTCCTCGCGCACATTGTCCTCGCGGCTGTAGGAGCGCTTGCCGACGAAGTCCTTGAGCTTGGAGACCACCCATTCCATGCCTGCATCCTGCGGGGTCACCGTGCCGTCGGTATCCTGGCCGACGATGATGAATCCCTTCTCGGCGCGCAGCACGTGCATGGTTTCGGTGCCGTACGGGGTGATGTTGAATTCCTCGCCGGCGGCGTACACATCTTCCCAGACGCGAAGCCCATGCCAGGCAGGGATCGCGATCTCGAAGGCCAGTTCGCCGGAGAAGGAGATGCGGCTGATCCGCGCTTCGATCCCGGAGTCCAGCACCACGTCCTTGAAGGCCATGAACTTGAAGCCCTCGTTGGACACGTCCACCGAGCTGGCCAGCTTCGCGATGACCTCCCGGGACTTCGGCCCGACAACCGCGACGGTGGCCAGCTGCTCGGTCACCGAGGTGCAGGTGACGTCCAGTTCAGGCCATTCGGTCTGCAGCCATTCTTCCAGCCAGTCCAGCACGTCGGCGGCGCCGCCGGTGGTGGTATGCATCAGGAAGCGGTCCTCGGCCAGGCGCAGGGTCACGCCGTCGTCGAAGATCATGCCGTCGGCCTTGCACATCACGCCGTAGCGTCCCATGCCGACTTTCAGCTTGGTGTAGCCGTTGGTGTAGATGCGGTTGAGGAACTCGGCGGCGTCCTTGCCGCGGATCTCGATCTTGCCCAGCGTGGTGGCATCGAGCATGCCCACCGAAGCGCGCACCGCGGCGGATTCGCGGTAGACCGCCTCGTCCATGCTCTCGCCCGGCTGCGGGTAGTACCAGGCGCGCTTCCACTGCCCGACGTCCTCGAACTCGGCGCCGTGCTCCACATGCCAGGAGTGCATCGGGGTGATGCGTGCCGGATCCAGCAGCTGCCCGCGGGTGCGTCCGGCCAGCGCCGCGAAGGCCACCGGGGTGTACGGTGCGCGGAAGGTGGTAGTGCCGATCTGTGCCGGGTTCTCGATGCCCAGCACCGCGGCGATCACACCGATTGCCGCGACGCCCGAGGTCTTGCCCTGGTCGTTGGCGGTGGAGATCGAGGTGTACCGCTTGATGTGCTCCACGGACTGCATGCCGGCGCCGGTGGCGCGCAGCACGTCGGCCACGGACTGGTCGCGCTGCAGATCCACGAAGTGGGTCTTGTAGTTCGCGGCGTCGTCGCCGTTCAGCGACGGCACCAGCCAGACCGGACGGGTTTCCCCGGCCGGGGCTGCTACCGCCTGCGGAACTTCTGCGATGCGCTGGAAGCCTGCTGCGCTGGCGGCCGCGGCGCCGGTGGCGGCCCCGGTGCTCAGCGCACTGGCGGTGTCGAAACGGCCAGTGACAGCGCCGGCCAGGTGCTGGTTGGCCACTGCGGCGGCCGGGACGAAGGCGTGGATCGCAGTGTCCCAGTCCAGCTTGCCCTGGCGCTGGGAGTGCAGGTGCACCACCGGGTTGAAGCCGCCGCCCACGGCCAGCACGTCGGCCTCGAAGCGCTGCGGCGCGCCCAGGTTGCGCTGCTCGTCCAGCTCGGCGACGATCACTGCCGACAGCTCGCCGGAGGCATCCGCTTCGGTGTCCACCACGACGGAGCCGGTCAGCACGGTGACCCCGTCGGCCACTGCTTCCGCGGCGGCCGCAGAGACGGTGGTGCGTGCGTCGATCACTGCAACCACCCCGCCGGTGGCTGCCAGGTCGGAGACCAGCGGGTAGACCGAGTCGTTGGTGGTGGCCACCACGATCTGCTGACCGGCGCGCACGCCGTAGCGGTTCAGGTAGCTGCGCACCGCGCCGGCGAGCATGATGCCCGGGCGGTCGTTGTTCTCGAACACGATCGGGCGCTCGTGGGCGCCGGTGGCCAGCACGACCTGCTGGGCGCGGATGTGCCAGATGCGTTCGCGGGAAACGCCGTCGCCGGCCGGCCCGTCCAGATGCACGGTGCGGCGCTGCGCGGCGATCAGGTAGTTGGCATCGTAGGAGCCGAAGACGGTGGTGCGCTGCAGGTGGGTGGTCTCCTCGGCGGCTGCCAATTCGGCGGCGACCGTGTCGATCCACGCCGCGGCGTCCACGCCGTCGATCTGCTCGCCGGCCGCATCGCGCAGGGTGCCACCGGCTTCGGCACGCTCGTCGAGCAGCATTACCCGGGCGCCGGAGCGCGAGGCCTCGCGGGCAGCGGCCAGGCCTGCAGGCCCGGCGCCGACCACCAGCACGTCGGTATGCACGTGGACGTGGTCGTAGTAGGCGGGGTCCTCGTTCGGATCCAGCACGCCCAGTCCGGAGAGCAGGGTGGCGTTCAGCGATTCGGTGACCGGGACGGTGGTGGCAGGCAGCATCGACTCGGCGATGTCCTGGCTGTGCCGGGCGTCGACGGTGATCAGCGCGTTGGGTTCCTCGACGCCGGCGGCGAAGATGCCGCGCGGGCGGTCCAGGTACAGCGAGTTGCCGCATGAACGCATCCCGTTGGCCAGCATTGCGCTGGCCACGGTGTCGCCGCGGAAGGCGGAAAGCTGCTGCCCGTTCACTCTCAGGGCCAGTGCTTCCTCGCGGTTAATGCGGGCGCCGGCGCTGTGCGCGGCGGCAAGGCGCTGGGACTTGCTCATCGGGTGCCTCCTTCGGTGGCCTGGATTTCTGGACGTGCTTCGCCGGCACGGTAGACGGCTTTGAATTCGTAGGTGACGGTGTCGCGCAGGGCGTTGAACCACTTGCGGCAGCCGCCGGAGTGGACCCAGCGTTCGGCGAAGATGCCCTTCTCGTTCTGCCGGTAGAACAAGTAGCGCGACCATTCCTTGTCGCTCAGCGCGTTCGGATCCTCCGGATAGGCAACGTGGGCTTCTCCCCCGTATTTGAATTCGTTCTCGTTGCGTGGCCCGCAGTTCGGGCAATCAATCAGCATCATGGCGGTTGCTCCTAGTGTGCGACGGCTGCTGCGCCGTGCTCGTCGATGAGGTGGCCGGTTTCGAAGCGCTCCAGGCTGAACGGCTTGTTCAGCTCATGAGGCTCGTCGTGGGCGATGGTGTGCGCCATGGTGAAGCCGGCGCCCGGGGTGCCCTTGAATCCGCCGGTGCCCCAGCCGCAGTTCACGTACAGGTTCTGGATCGGGGTCTTGGAGACGATTGGCGAGGCGTCCATGGTGGTGTCCACGATGCCGCCCCAGGTGCGCAGCACGTGTGCCCGGGCGAAGATCGGGAACAGTTCCACCGCGGCGGCCATCTGCTCCTCGATCACGTGGAACGCGCCGCGCTGGCCGTAGCCGTTGTAGCTGTCGATGCCCGCGCCCATGACCAGTTCGCCCTTGTGAGCCTGGGAGACGTAGACGTGGATGTGGTTGGACATGACCACCGTCGGGTGCACCGGCTCGAACAGCTCGGAGACCAGAGCCTGCAGCGGGTGGGACTGGATGGGCAGCTCGAAGCCTGCCATTTCGGCCAGCACAGAGGAGTGCCCGGCACCGGCGAGAGCGACCTTGCCGGCATTGATGGTGCCACGGGTGGTCTTCACGCCGGTGACCTTCTCTCCATCCTTGATGAATCCGGTGACTTCGCAGTTCTGGATGATGTCAACGCCCATTTCGTTGGCCTTGCGGGCGAACGCCCAGGCCACGTGGTCGTGCTTGGCGATGCCGGCGCGCGGCTGCCAGGTCGCGCCCATGACCGGGTAGCGGATGTTGTCGCTCACGTTGATGATCGGGCAGGCTTCCTTGACCTGCGATGGGTCCAGCCATTCGGCGTCCACGCCGTTGAGCTTGTTGGCTTCCACGCGGCGCACTGATTCGCGCACATCCCCGAGGGTGTGGGCCAGGTTCATCACGCCGCGCTGGGAGAACAGGAAGTCGTATTCCAGGTCCTCGGGCAGCTGTTCCCACAGCTTCAGCGACTTCTCGTAGATGCCTGCCGACTCGTCCCAGAGGTAGTTGGAACGGATGATGGTGGTGTTGCGGGCCATGTTCCCGCCGGCCAGCCAGCCCTTTTCCAGTACCGCCACATTGGTGATGCCATGGTTCTTGGCCAGGAAGTAGGCGGTGGCCAGGCCGTGCCCGCCGCCGCCGACGATGACTACGTCGTAGGACTTCTTCGGTTCCGGATTGTTCCAGAGGAATTCCGGGTGTTCTGGGAGCAAATCAGCCATGATTATTCCGCTACTTTCTTGAGATTTGGGTAGAGTGGGTGGGCTTCAGCCAACGCCAGAACACGTTCCTTCAGCTCTGGCAGTGCAGCCGTATTGCCGTCGGCCCCAGCAATCAACGCCTGCGCAATAATCTCCGCAACCTCAGCAAACGCAGCCTCGGAAAAACCACGCGTCGCCAATGCCGGAGTACCAATGCGCAGGCCCGAGGTGACCATCGGCGGACGCGGATCAAACGGAACCGAATTACGATTCACCGTGATCTCCACCTGCGCCAGCAAATCCTCAGCCTGCTGGCCATCCAACTCGCTGTCACGCAGATCCACCAGCACCAAATGCACATCAGTACCACCAGTCAGCACGCTGATGCCCTTGGCTGCCACGTCGTCCTGGGTCAGGCGCTCGGCAAGGATCTTGGCACCAGCCAAGGTGCGCTGCTGGCGCTCCTTGAACTCTTCGGACGCAGCGATCTTGAAGGCTACAGCCTTGCCAGCAATCACGTGCTCCAGCGGGCCACCCTGCTGGCCTGGGAAGACTGCGGAGTTCAGCTTCTTGGCGATTTCAGCGTCGTTGGACAGGATGATGCCGCCACGAGGACCGGCGAGGGTCTTGTGGGTGGTCGAGGTGACCACGTGGGCATGCGGCACAGGAGACGGGTGCAGGCCTGCTGCGACCAGGCCAGCGAAGTGCGCCATATCCACGAACAGGTAGGCGCCGACCTTGTCGGCAATCTCGCGGAAGCGCTTGAAGTCCAGCTGGCGTGGGTACGCCGACCAGCCGGCAACGATCATCTTTGGCTGGTGCTCCACGGCAAGGCGCTCGACCTCGTCCATGTCCACAACGTTGGTCTCTTCGTTCACGCCGTAAGGAACGATGTTGAACAGGCGGCCGGAGAAATTGATCTTCATGCCGTGGGTCAGGTGTCCACCGTGAGCCAGGTTCAGGCCCAGTACGGTGTCGCCTGGGCGAACCAGCGCGTGGTACACCGACGCATTAGCCTGGGCACCGGAATGCGGCTGCACGTTCGCGAACTTCGCGCCGAACAACTCCTTGAGGCGCTCAATCGCCAACGTCTCGATGACGTCGACTTCTTCGCAGCCGCCGTAGTAGCGGCGGCCCGGGTAGCCTTCGGCGTACTTGTTGGTCAGCACCGAACCCTGCGCCTGCATGATGGCCTGGGCGGTGTGGTTCTCCGAGGCGATCATTTCCAGGCCGCGCTGCTGGCGAGCCAGCTCAGCGTCGATGCGCTGCGCCACCTCCGGGTCGAGATGCGCGAGGTCTGCGGTCAGGGAATCTGCCGCGAGTGTTGAAGCTTGTGCCATTGCCCATTCCTAAATGTATGAATTGCCGACAACTGATATATCAATCTGCAATTCACTGTATGATGGAACTCACACCCCGGTCAATGGGTAACCGAAAATATTTCAGCACGCAGTAACCCTGCGGAACAGAGCAAAGAAATCGGAGTCAGGATGACAATCACCACGCAGCTCCCCCTGGGTGCCGAATCGATGGCTGAGCGCGCCTACCAGGTCTTGCGCGACCGACTCATCATGATGGACATCGCCCCCGGTGACCCGATCAACGAAGCCCAGCTGGTCGCCGAGCTCGGAATCGGCCGCACTCCCCTACGCGAAGCGCTCAAGCGCCTGGAGGTCGACCACTTGGTGCAGTCCTACCCGCGCCGCGGCACCTTCGCTAGCCGCGTGGATATCACCGAACTAGCTGATATCACCGAAGTCCGGCAGGCCCTCGAGCCTTTGGCCGCAGCCAAAGCCGCCACGCTCCGGGGAGGCAGCGCGCGGGCTGGCATCCAGGCCACCCTGAAGGCGGTCCAGCAGCTCTCGGGCGAAAATCTGCGACGCACGCTCATGGAAAACGACCTCGAAGTGCACCGGCTGATCTACCAGGCAGCCGGCAACCATCATCTGGAGCAGACGCTGATCCGCTTGGATAATCTGGCCACTCGTATCTGGTGCATGGCGCTGGATCGCCTGCCCAGTATCGATGAGCACATCGGCGAGCACGTAGCATTGCTCCAGGCGATTCTCGATGGCCACGCGCAACGCGCGCAGGAACTGGCCCGGGAGCATATCGTCCATTTCGAGAAGTCGGTTCGGTCCGTTCTCTAGGTCCCTACACGCGGCGTGCGCACGTGTTGCGGCCTGCCCATGGCCAGCCAGCGGGCCAAATGCACCCGCAGCAGCCGGCCGCCTTCATGCAGGTCGCCGCCGAGCAGCGCGAAGATCCTCGCCAGGCGCTTATGAAGCGTCTGGCGCTCCAGATAGAGCTGATGGACTGCATTCGTCGTATTGCATCCGGCATCCAGCCACACCAGCAGCGTGGCCAGCCGCACGTTGCCGCGCTGGTCCTCGTACTGCAGCAAGTTCCCCAGCTGCTCTGTAATGAAATGATCCAGATCCTCCCGGTGCCCGAACTTCGCCGCCAGCCTCTCCAGCGCATGGTCCGACGCATCGCGCACCCTGCCCTGGTCCAGGGTGGACTCGGGAAATGATTCCAAGACCAGTGCCTCGGCCAGGGACCACTGCGCGCGCCAGATCCCCTCGGCCGAAGGGCCGGCGCAGCATTCAACCGACAGTCCCGCCAGGCCGCGGCGCAGGCTGGCGATCGCTTCCCGCCGGGCCCCGTGCGGATCACCCGAGGCGAGCGCGAGCAGCGCCTGGAGCCGTCCGCTCTCCAGCTAGGTGCGGATCGAGGGCAGCGCCTGGTGCAGCTGGCGCGGATCCTGGCCATGTCGTAGCTTTGGAATACCAGCATCAGCACCGGCTCGTCGCTGCCGATCTGCGCCTGCCGCGCCAAGTCAGCCACGAAGAGCCCGTCGGCGCCGCTGGCAATGGCCTGCAGCAGCGACGCATTGGCCGCCTGCACCCCACTCGGCCGGTAATGCTGGGCATAGGCCAGGCCGACGATGCTGCCCAGCCGTTCAGCCACCAGCTCCAGCCGCTCGGCGGACACCGACTCGGAGCCGGGGAGCACCTGCCGGGCTGCATTATCGCTGCCGATGAACAGGTCCGTGGCCACTTCCAACGCTTCGGCCTGCGCCACGCCAGCCCCGGCCGCCGGACTGGATTCGGCAATCATCCGGCCGCCCAAATCCTACAGCACCGCGCACGATCCCAGCGCCTGCTCGATCATTTCCAGCAGCTTCCGCAAGTTGGGTCCAGCCGAGACCATGTGCCTGGCCAGCAGCTGGGCAATCTCGTCGGCCTGCTGCAGGGCCTAGGCGTGCTCGGAGACGATGCGGCGGTTGGTTCTCTCGGCCAGTTCCACAAAGGGCACGGTGACTTCCAGCCGGAAAACCGGCTGCCCGATCTGCTGGGCATGCTCGATGAACCGCGCCGGGATCCTGGTTTCCGGAACCAGCGGCTCGAGCAACAAGGCCGCCACGCCGCGCTCGGACAGCGAATCCAGATAGGCCAGCTGCGCCTCGGGCTTCAGGTGGAAAACGGCTTCCCCGGTCGTGAGCAGCAGCTCGTTGCAGTGCAGCAGGCCGGCAATGCCGAACTTCTGCACAACTTCATTGCCTCCATCTCGGCCCGGGTCGTCACCCGGGGCGGCATCATGGCAGTGCCCTACTTCATTTTCGAGCGCAAGCACAAGGACTTCTCCTACCTATTCCTCGATCCGAAGTCCTCGCTCCTGGCGTCGGTCAACGGGTCGGCGTTCATCGCCTTCGCCGCCGGCCTCATGACGATTTGGATGCGCATGTACGGCTCGGTCCCGGCGCTGCAGGGCCCGATCGCAAGCGCCGTGGGCGGCATCGATTTCTCATGGCCGGGCGGAACGCTTACCAGCGCCGCGGTCTACTTCGCCCTGGGCTACCCCCGCTTCCGGGCCCGGATCAACGCCGGAGTTCCGCTGGGACTGAAGATGAACCTGTCCGAGGGTGCATTCATCAAGGAGTTCAGCAGCGCCGAGGACCCGCGCAAGGAGCAAGGAGCAGCATGTGGCCAGCAGGCCGGCTGCTCTTCCCGAACCAGATGCCGCTCCAGAGAAGGCCCCGGCTGGCAACTGACCTGCCGGAATAAAAGAATAGGCTGGCGCAGGAAGAAAGGATGACCTGATGAACCAGGAAATGATTGACGAGGCAGGCTACGAGGCGGCGCTGCAGGCTGCGCGCACCGGCGCTGCCGAAGGCGGAGTGCCGATTGGCTCCAGCCTGGCCGGAGCGAAAGGAGTCATTGCCACCGGGCACAATCGGCGGGTGCAGCAGTCGGATCCGACCGGGCATGCCGAAATCGACGCCCTGCGCTCGGCCGGACGGCGCACCAGCTACCGCGACCTCACCCTGTACACCACACTGGCTCCCTGCGCCCTGTGCTCCGGAGCCATAGTCCTGTTCAAGATCCCGCGGGTAGTGGTTGGCGAGGCCCACACCTTCGGCGGGGAGATCGCCTGGCTGCGCGAGCGCGGCGTGCAGGTCGAGGTCCTGCAGGACGAGCGCGCCCAGGCGCTGATGGAGCGCTTCATCTCCGAGCACCCCGAGATCTGGAACGAGGACATTGCCGAGGAGCCGGCTGGCAGCTGAGCGCTTGCCGCGGCCCGCGAAAGGAATTCAGCAGTTATTGGCAATTAACACTCTTGACTGTGAGATGCACCACTGGAATGATTCAGTGCAACAGTGTTGCACTCATCGCAACCAAAATTTTCCAGGATCTCGCAAGGCGATCACCCTTTCCCAACTCCTGCCATTGCCTAGGAGGCAACGATGCCCTCTGTGTTCATCGAAGAACTCGACGCCGAATTTTACGCCACAATGGTGACCCGCGAAGGCTCGACCATCATCATCCCGACCGGAGCCACCGAGCAGCACGGCCCGCACATGCCACTAGGCGTGGACGCCATGCTGTCCAGGGCCATCGCCGGCATCGTGGCCGAGAAGATCGGCGCCCTGGTTGCTCCGGTCTTCTCCTACGGATACAAGTCCCAGCCGCGTTCCGGCGGCGGCAACCACCGGGTCGGCACGACGAGCCTGGGCGCCGCGGCCCTGACTGGCATGGTCGACGACGTGGTCACGTCCTTCATCGCCCAGGGCTTCACGAACGTCGTCGTGCTCAACGGCCATTTCGAGAACTACCAGTTCATCTACGAGGGCCTTGACAACGCCGTCGCCCGCGCCCGCGCCACGGGGTCCGAATCCCGTGCCGTACTGCTGTCCTATTGGGACTTCGTCGACGAGGCAACGTTGGAAAAGGTATTCCCTGACGGCTTCCTGGGATGGGATATCGAGCACGGAGGGGTGCTTGAGACCTCGCTGATGCTCCTGTTGCATCCGCAGAAAGTGGACATGACCCGCGTGGTGGACCACCCGCCGGCCAAATTGACCCCGTACGACATCTTCCCCGAGGATCCCGCGCGCACCCCGGCTACCGGCTGCCTCTCCAGCGCCGCCGGCGCCAGCGCCGAAAAGGGCCAACTGCTGCTGGATGCGGTCACGGCTGCCGTAGCCGATTCGCTCCAGGGCGAGCTGCTCCTGGGATCCATCCAGGTGGAGGTCGAGTAGCATGTCCCTCAACGAAACCGAACGGAAGAACGCCCGGAAGGGCGAGGGCTCAAGCCAGGCGCCCGTCGAAGTGCCCCGTTTCATGGGACGCGTGATCCCGCCCTTGGATCGCCTGCTCATCCGGATTATCCCGCCCGCATTGATCGTCGCGGTGCTGCTCTGGGTACTGCTTTCCCCCGAGCAGGCATCGGCGGCCATCTCCGAGATGCGCACCTTTGTCACCGGGAAATTCACTTGGCTGTTCATCCTGTACTCGGTCTTCACCGTGGTGATGTGCCTCTGGCTGTCGATGAGCAAGGTGGGCAGAATCCGCCTAGGCGGGCCCAAGGCCAAGCCCGAGCACAGCAAGTTCGCCTGGTATTCCATGCTCTTCGCCTGCGGCCAGGGCATCGGCCTGATCTTCTGGTCTGTCGCAGAACCGATCATGCTGCGCGACGAGAACCCTGTCATCCCATCCACCACGCCTGCCGGCGCAGCCGAAGGCGGGATCGTGTGGACCTACTTCCACTGGGGACTGACCGCCTGGACCATGTACTGCGTGGTGGCGGTCTGCTTGGCCTATTCGCACCACAACCTGGGCAAGACGCTGACCTTCCGCGAAGCCACCGTGGACCTCCTGCCCCGCTGGTCGCGACGCGGTGCGGGCGTGGTCATCGAGCTGCTGGCCATCATCGCCACCGTGCTAGGCCTGGCGACCTCGTTCGGATTCGCCGCCTTGCAATTCACTTCCGGGCTTTCCTCGTTCACCGGCCTGTCGTCCAGTCCTGCACTGTGGCTGGTGGTCATCGCGATCTTCGCCGGCATCACCTGCATCTCCGCCATCGTGGGCATCAGCAAGGGCATGGCGCGCATTTCCAGCCTGAACTCCATTCTGAGCATCGTGCTGGTCGGTGCGGTGCTGGTCTTCGGCCCGACGCTATATATCGTCTCGATGCTCTCGCAGACCTTTGGCAGCTTCATGGCCAATTTCGTGAATATGAGCCTCTGGACCGATGCCAGCATCACCTCCAGCCCCCTAGCCAGCTGGCAGGACAGCTGGAATGGCTGGTGGACGGTATTCATCTGGTGCTGGGTCATCGCCTTTTCGCCGTTCGTGGCAGGGTTCATCGCGCGGATTTCGCGCGGCCGCACCATCCGCGAATTCGTCATCGGCGTGACCATCATCCCCACGCTCATCGTGATGATCTGGGTCGGAGTCATCGGGGCGAGCGCGATCTACTATGACGACGCGAGCAACCGGAGCATCAGCGATGCCGTGTCCGCGGACACCTCGGCCGGCCTGTTCGCGATGCTCGAGCACCTTCCGCTGGTCGGCACGATCCTGCTGGTGGTCTCCACCATCCTGGTCGCGACCTACTATGTCACCTCGCTGGATTCCGGGATCTATGCGCTCAGCGAGTTCGTCTCGGCGCCGAACAAGTCCGGACCGGTCTTCCGCGTGGTGCTGGTGCTGAGCATCGCCACCGTCGCCACGGTGCTGCTCACCCTGGGCGGCACGGCGGTGGTCGATACGGTCCAGACGGGCACCATCATCGGAGCCTTCCCGTTCTCCTTCGTGATCATCCTGATGATCATCAACCTGATCCGCAGGCTGCTCAAGCGCGACAAGGCAATCAAGCAGCTAGAGAAGGACATCAACAACCCCGACCCGAACCTTGTTTTCGTCGCTGATCCCGACGGCGATGGGGCGATCCTCAAGGAAGTCCCAGGGCAGGAACGGCACACCTAGGCAGTGGATCCGGCATCGGAACGAAGGCCGCGGAACTCGTCATATTGAGTTCCGCGGCCTTCTTAATTGCCGCTTTACCGCCTCATGCGTACAGGCCAACACCGATTTTCCGGCTTCGGGAAAAAGTTTTCACAAGCACCCTTGACAGTGACGCAGGGCACACATAATCTAAATGCAACGGCGTTGCAGTGAGCGCAACACGTAAATCTTCTCCGGCGATTCCCATGAATCCTCGCAATCCATCTGATTGGGCCGGCCTCCCTTGACAGTTGATTTCCCACAAGGAGCCAAAACCATGACTACCGCCAATATCGCCACCAATGTTTCCGAACTGGCCCGACTGAAGACCCTGCACAACGGCGCCAAGGAGCAGCTGACCTTCTCGGATGCCGAGTTCGAGCGCCGCCTGGCCGGCCTGCGCCAGATCATGGCCGCGAAGTCGCTGGACGCGGTCATCCTGACCAGCTACCACGGCATCAAGTACTACTCGGACTTCCTGTACACCACCTTCGGCCGCAACTACGCGCTGGTGGTCACCGCCAGCAACTCCACCACCGTCACCGCGAACATCGATGCCGGCATGCCATGGCGCACCAGCTACGGCGACAACATCGTGTACACCGACTGGAAGCGCGACAACTTCTTCTACGGCCTGCAGGAAGCACTTAAGCGCGACGGCGTGAAGGCAACCCGGATCGGCGTGGAAGACGACTTCCTGCCGGGCCGCACCCGCCAGCAGATCGCCGACACCTTCGACGGCGCAACCCTGGTGGATGTCTCGCAGGACGCCATGCGCCAGCGCATGATCAAGTCCGCCGAGGAAATCGAGGTCATCAAGCACGGTGCACGCATCGGCGACCTGGGCGGCGAAGCCATCAAGGCAGCGATCCGCGAAGGCATCAGCGAATACGAGGTCGCACTGATCGGCACCGAGGCCATGGTGCACGAGATCGCCAAGACCTTCCCACACCGCGAAGTGCGCGACACCTGGGTCTGGTTCCAGTCCGGCATCAACACCGACGGCGCCCACAACTGGGCCACCACCCGCAAGCTTCAGCGCGGCGACATCCTGTCGCTGAACTGCTTCCCCATGACTTCCGGCTACTACACCGCACTGGAGCGCACCCTGTTCCTGGGCGAGCCGGATGCCCGCAGCCTGGAACTGTGGAACATCAACGTCGAGGTGCACAAGCGCGGCCTGGAGCTGATCAAGCCCGGTGCTGTCTGCAAGGACATCGCCGCCGAGCTGAACGAGATCTACATCGCCCACGGCCTGCTGCCGAACCGCACCTTCGGCTACGGCCACTCCTTCGGCGTGCTCTCGCACTACTACGGACGTGAAGCCGGTCTGGAGCTGCGCGAGGACATTGAGACTGTCCTGGAGCCAGGCATGGTCGTCTCGATGGAACCGATGATCACCGTCATGGACGGCGAGCCAGGTGCCGGCGGCTACCGCGAGCACGACATCCTGGTCATCGGCGAGGATAACACCGTTGAGAACATCACCAAGTTCGGTTTCGGTCCGGAGAACAACATCATCGACGCCTAAAGGCGAGCGATAACCGTGGGGCGGGGCCCGAACCCCGCCCCACGGTTGCCTTAACCAACTGATGCGCGGCATGCACGGGGGCTGCGCCAAGAACCGAGGACCACCTACCTGGTCCATAGGAACACTTCATCATTCCAGCGGCAAAGAAGCCAGAACTGGCCCAAGCCGCTACCCTCCAGAGGCGGTTTCGCACCATGAACCATTCCAGCAACTCCCCACTGCAAGCCACTGACGCAACCGCGGCCGCGCCGGCCACCGGCACAGCTGCATCCCGTACCATTGATTCGAAGACCCGTCGCAAGGTGATCACTGCCAGCTTCATTGGCAACTTCGTGGAGTGGTTCGATTACGCGGCCTACGGCTATCTGGCCGTTACCATCGCCGCGGTGTTCTTCCCCAGCGACGATCCGCAGGCGGGTCTGCTGATGACCTTCGGGGTCTTCGCCCTCTCCTTCCTGGTCCGCCCCATTGGAGGCTTCATTTGGGGGCATCTGGGTGACAAGATTGGCCGGCGCGAGGCCCTGTCTTGGTCGATTCTGCTGATGACCGGCGCCACCTTCTGTATCGCGCTGCTGCCTGGCTACGCGTCCATCGGTTTCGGAGCGCCGCTGCTGCTCTTGGCCTTGCGGCTGGTCCAAGGCTTCTCCGCCGCCGGCGAGTATGCCGGAGCCTCGGCCTTCCTAGTCGAGTACGCCCCAGCCAACCGGCGCGGCCTGTACGCAGCAGTCGTTCCGGCAAGCACTGCCACCGGCCTGCTTTTCGGTTCGTTGATGGCCGCCGGGCTGACCGGATTGCTCTCAACTGAGGATCTGGAGACCTGGGGCTGGCGCATTCCGTTCCTGCTGGCGGCTCCCTTGGGGCTAATCGGCCGCTACATCCGCACCAAGCTGGAAGACTCTCCAGCCTTCGTTGAAGCATCCGAGTCCGGTGCACCTGAAAGCTCCCCGGTCGGGTCATTGCTGAAGAACCACTGGCGCAAGCTGCTCCAGGCCGCAGGGGCGGTCCTGCTGAACGCCGTCGGCTTCTACGTCATCCTGTCCTACATGCCGACCTACCTGTCCGAGGAACTCGGACTGGACGCCACTCGTTCCTACCTGGCCACCACCGTTGCACTGCTGACCTATGTTGGTTTCATCTTCCTCACCGGCATGCTTTCGGATCGCTTCGGCCGCAGGCGGGTATTGATCAGCGCATCAGTCATGTTCGTCCTCTTCACCGTGCCAGCCTTCATGGCTCTGGAATCGGGAAACTTCCTAGTGATCGTCCTGGTCCAGATTCTGCTCGGCGCAATGCTCACACTCAACGACGGCACGCTACCAAGCTACCTCGCCGAAATGTTCCCGACCAAGGTCCGCTACTCGGGCTTCGCGGTCTCGTTCAATCTCTCGAATGCGCTCTTTGGCGGAACCGCGCCATTCGTCGCAACCTTGCTGATTGCCACCAGCGGCAATGTCCTGGCTCCAGGTTGGTACTTGATGGCTGCAGCCGTTGTTTCGCTCGTGGCAGTAGCCTGTTCAGTGGAAACCAGCCGCAAACCGTTGGCATGAGCCGTAGGATAGTAGCAACTCAGGAGGGAAAATGACTGAAACCCGTAGCGAGACACGAGGTGCCTCGGTAATCGTCAACGTGCTCGATGTGCTTCGATGCTTCACCGTTGAGCACCCGGTAGTCGGCGTCACCGAAATCGCTGAACAGGTAGGCCTTCACAAGTCAAGCGTCTCGCGGATCCTTAACACGCTCGAGCAGGAACGCGTGGTGGATAGGGAAGAGGAAACCCGCAAGTACCGTTTGGGAGTAGGACTGATTGCCATCGCCGGCCCATTGCTGGCCAATCTGGACGTGCGCCAGGTTGCCTACCCCCTACTGGAAGACCTGCGCGAAGCGACCGGCGAGACCGCAGTGCTGAACATCTGGGACGGCAGCGAGTCGATTTCCGTGGAACAGCTCTCATCCACCCATCCGGTCAAGCACACCTCGGTCATGGGATCCCGGTACCGTTCGGGGCTGAGCGCCACCGTTCAGGTATTCCTCGCCAACGAGGAACCAACGCGCCGCGCGGAGCTGATCTCCAGCGGCGAGATCGATCTGGCCGGCATCCCCCCCGTTGAATACGAGGCACGCCTGGATCTGGTGCGCGAACGCGGCTATGCGGTCAACTACGGAGAGACCTCCGCAGAAGAAGTCGGGGTGGCCGCTGGAATTCTCGATCACCGGGGTGAGCTTGTCGCCTGCGCCATGACCGCCGCCCCGTACTACCGCATCGGCGCCGACGAACTGGAGCAGCTGTGCTCCAGCACCCGGATCGCGGCACGGCGCATCAGCACGAGGCTCGGATACCACACGGAAGGTTAGCCATGGGCCCGTTCGAAGCACGTGATGCCTACGCCTTCGACTACCGGATGCACGAAGGCTCGGCCATGAAAGTCAGCCACCATTTCGCCGGGCACACCGGGATGCCGGTGGCCATCCAGACCTGGGTGATTGAACCAGGCGGCTTCGAGGGCTTCCACCGCCACGAGGGACAGGCGGCGTTGCAGGAGTTCTACCAGGTGATCGAGGGGCAGGAGACGATGCGGGTCGGCGAGCGCGAATACAAGCTGAGCCCGGGCGACAGCATCTTGGCCTATGCAGGGGTGGGCCACGACCTGCGCAATACCGGTACGGATGCCCTGCGAGTCCTAGTCGTTTGGGGGCCTGCGGGCGATGCCGACTTCTCGGCCTTCGGTTCGCACCAGCTAGCGCAACGGGACCGGGCCGGCGGCGTGGCTTAGCTGGGAGTATGCCCAAGGCTCTTTGGCTGGGTGCATGCCCGGTGCTGAAGTGGTGCCATGAGTTACAACATCGGCTATTTCGTTGGTTCGCTCGCTTCGAACTCCATCAACCGCGTCGTGTCCAAGGCGTTGATTGCCTTGGCACCCGAAAACCTCAGCTTCACGGAAATCCAGATCGGCAACCTGCCCTTGTACAGTGCTGACTACGATGCCGACTACCCGGAAGCAGGGACCGCTCTGAAAAAGGCCATTGAAGCCTCGGACGGGCTGCTGTTCATCAGCCCGGAGTTCAACCGGTCGATTCCCGGTGCGCTGAAGAATGCCATCGACTGGGGTTCCCGGCCCTGGGGCACCAATTCCTTCGCCCGCAAACCCACCGGCCTGCTCGGCGCCTCACCCGGAGCTATCGGCACCGCGGTCATGCAGTCCAGCATGCGCAGCGTGCTCAGCTTCCTGGATGCCCCTCAGCTGAACTCCCCCGAGGTCTATCTGCAGTACCGTCCCGAGGACTTCGGCGAGGACGGAAGCATCAGCAACGCGGACACGGAGAAGTTCCTGGCCCACTACATGGGCGAGTATGCGGCGTTCGTAGAGCGTGTGCTCGACTCAACCGCCCCGGGCCACATCGGCGACGAAGGTATGTAGTCGCCGCTAACGGCCGCTAGGCCCGCGAGTACTCGGCAAGGGAAACACCAGAGGCAAAGGACTGCATGCTTTCCAGCTTCCAGCTCTCCGGGGCATATCCGGTGTCTCCGAAGAGCCTGACTCCCGACCCGAACATCACCGGCTGGATTTTCAACGCCAGCCGGTCGATGTCTGTGCGCAGCCTGGCCGCCAGTTGCCCGCCGCCGCATAGCCAGATGCCCTCCCCTGGCTGGGCCTTGAGATCGCGGATGACCTCCCTCGGATCCGCGTTGGTGAACTGCACCGCTTCGCTCCCCTCGGGTGACGAGTGCTCTCTCGTGAACACAATCTGCTTCAGATGCGCATAGGGGTTGGGCAGTGCCGGCAAGCCGACGGCGTAGGTATTCCAACCCATCAGCACCGTGTCGAAGGGGCACCCGTCGATGGGCAGTCCGGCTGCCTCCGCCAGTTGGGTCGGCGCCGTGCCGCGATAGCGCTCCCAGATGGGCGCTGCGTGCTCACCCTCCACTGCGAAAGCATCGAATTCGCCGTTCGGACCGGCAATGTATCCGTCCAGGCTCATTGCAACGAAGTAGGTCAGTTCCCGCATTCTTCTCCCTTGGCTCATGGCCGGAGGCCAGGTGAATTCTGGGCTAACCCTACCGCACTGGCGAGCGCGAGCTGGGGAGAATGAAAAAACCGGGAAGCACCTTTTGGATGCTTCCCGGTTTTTTCATTTGGTGGAGGTAAGGGGATTCGAACCCCTGACCTTCTGCATGCCATGCAGACGCGCTACCAACTGCGCCATACCCCCAAATGAGGCGGTTTCAGCAGTTTGAACAACTCCTGAACCGAGATAAAACTCTACCGGAGCCTTATCGAAAACACCAAACCGGGAACTCGAGACGCTGATCACATCCGGCTATTCACACGATGCCCTCGTAGTGGAAGAATGTGGGCGGGACCTACCGGTCCCACCACTTCCTTCGAAAGGCGCATTCCCATGAGCATCGGACTGACCCCCTATCTGCGTTTCGCCGGAGACGCCAAAGAAGCGATGGAGTTCTACCACCAGGTACTAGGTGGCGAGCTTTCCATGATGACCTTCCGGGAAGGCGCGAATGAAGGCAATCCAGCCTTCGCCGACCAGATCATGCACTCCTCGCTATTCGTCGAGCGCGGCCTGCACCTCATGGCCTCGGACACCCCGCCGGAAATGGACGTCCGGGGCAACGGCGTGATGGCGCTGAGCAGCGACGGGACAACCGGAGCCGATGCAGAAACCCTGACCAAGTGGTGGGAAGGCTTGGCCGAGGGCGGCCAGATCAATATGCCATTGGAGAAGGCACCGTGGGGCGACTCCTTCGGAGAGCTGCGCGACAAGTTCGGCGTAATCTGGATGTTCAACATCACCGCGGTCGCGAGCTAGCCCAAGCAGCTAGTGGGTGCCTGCCTGCTCGCGGGCTTCCAAGGCTTCGCGGCCCACGAGCAGGCCCACCTTCTTCGCGCGGATCTGGGTGATCCACGCAATCAGCAGGCCCAGGGCGGCCAAGCCGGCACCGACCACCGACGGGGCACGGAAGCCATAGCCGGCAGCGATCACCGCGGCACCCAGCGCGGCGCCCAACGCATTGGCGACGTTCAGCGCCGAGTGGTTCAGCGAGGCGGCCAGCGACTGCGCATGCGGAGCCGAGTCCATCAGGAGGGTCTGCAATGCAGGGATCAGCAGGGAACCCACCGCCCCCATCACGAAGACCATGATCATCGTGGGAACGACCCAGCTGGTCACGGCAGCGAAAATCAGCATGGTCGCGATCATGAAGACCGACGACAGCTTGATTGCGCCGAAGATCGACCAGTCGGCCAGCCTGCCACCGACCAGCGAGCCGACCACCATGCCCACGCCGTAGAGCGCCAGGGCCAGCGGTACCAGCTCGATCGGCAGGCCCGCCTCTTCGGTCAGCGTAGGCGAGATGTACGAGTACACCGCGAAGAAGCCGCCGAATCCGACAATGCCGGTGAGCATCGCCAACCAGACCTGGGCGCTGCGCAAGGCAGACAGCTCGCGGCGGATGCTCGCTCCGGCGTCAATCTTGCGCCACGGCACGAACACGCTGATCAGCACGGCGGTCAACACGCCAACCGCGGTGACTACCAGGAACATCGAACGCCAGCCATATTCCTGGCCCAAGCGGGTCACCAGCGGAACACCGGCAACGTTGGCCACCGACAGCCCGAGCATGACCCAGGCGATGGCGCGTCCGCGCATCGTGGCAGGAACCAGGCTGCCTGCGAGCACACCCGCCAGCCCGAAGTAGGCCCCGTGCGGCAGGCCCGCAAGGAAACGGGTCACCAGCATGGTGCTGTAGTCGGGGGCGAAGAACGAGGAGAGGTTGGCGAGCGTGAAGAAGAGCATCAGCAGCTGCACCGCACGCTTGCGCGGGATCTTGGCGGCCAGCGCGGTGAGCACCGGCGCGCCCACCACCACGCCAATCGCGTAGGCGCTGATCATCAGGCCCATCTGCGCATAGCTCACCTCAAGATCGGCAGCGCCTTCCTGGAGCAGGCCCATCATGGCGAATTCCGTGACGCCGATGCCGACGCCGCCCATCGCCAAGGCGAGGATTGCCAGCAGCAATTTTCCGCCAGATAAGTAGGCAGTCATTCAAGTTCTCAATTCGTGGCAGGGTCTTGGGACGCGGCTCCCTCGGCGCTCTTACCCATCGTAGTGACTGCATCGTGCGAGACTGGCAATCCCCTAGCCGAAAATTACGATTCCCACAGTATTTTGTGCCACTCTATTAAGTCCTATGGCTCATTCATCGCATCAACGCCTGTCGGCCTCGCGAATTATCGCGAGGTTCTTCTTTGCCCTGCTCTGCCTCGCGCTGGCCGGACTGATGGTGTTCCACCAGCAGATCCCCGATGTCATGGGCCTTGGATTGATCGTCGACAATCTGGCCCCGTGGATGGGCCTGGGAATTCCAGCGCTCCTGCTGATGGCCTTGGTGGTGCGCGGGCGCATCAGCTTCATCGCGCTGCTTGTGCCCATGGCCGTCTGGGCTGTCCTCTTCGGACCGGCGTTCCTGCCCTCGGATCAGCGCGTCCCGGACGCTTCGCTGCAGGTCGGGACGCAAAACGTCCACGAGTCCGCCGGTGTGCAAGCCGCCCGCGAGCTGGCCGCGCACGGAGCACAGGTCATCACCCTACAGGAAATCGGCGAAGGCCAAGAACCTGAGATCACCGCCGAGCTGGCCGAAACCCACCCCTACCGCTACATGGTCAGCACCGTCGGGGTGTGGAGCGCCTATCCGCTGAAAAACCCGGAACCCCTGGACCTGGGCCTGGGCTGGGACCGCGCGTTGCGGGTTGACGTGGCCAGCGGCAACGGCGACGTGCGACTGTACGCGGTGCATGCAGCGTCGGCCAGGCCTACCGGTCACCACGAGCGGGACATGATGCTCAGTTCGCTGGCCGGCTACTTGGCCGAAGACGATTCTTCGAAGATCGTAGCGGCCGGCGATTTCAATGCCACCAGGTCCGACCGCCACTTCGCACCGGTCGCCAACCAGTTGCAGGAAGCCCACTACAGCGACTGGGGCCTGGCCCTGACCTGGCCGCGGACGATGTTCCCGATGCTCGGCATCGACCATGTGATGCTGCGCGGAGTCGAATCAGCCGGCTTGGAGCGTCTGGAAATCGCCGATTCCGACCACTACGCGCTGGCGGCCACCATCGATCTGGGGAACTAGACCGCTTCCAGCCCGGTCTGGCGCAACGTGATGTTGATCCTCCCGCCACCAAGTCCGAGGCCTGCCGGCGCGGTCCCGGCATGGATCTTCGTCACCCCGTGATAGGCGAAGCGTGAGGGGCCGTCGAAGACAAACAGGTCTCCCGAGGCCAGCCGGATCTCTTGCCATGGCCGGTTGCGGTTCTCCGTATTGCCCAAGCGGAACGTTGCCGAATCGCCGATGGACAATGAAACCACCGGCGCGTTAATCCGCTCTTCGGCGTCCTGGTGCATGCCCATCACCGCGTGCGCATCGTAGTAGTTCACGATGGCGGCATCCGGCTGGTACTCCTGCGCGCGCTGCGGATCCCCGGTAGCCTCGGCTACCGCCTGCTTGCCCAGGCGGACCAGCCAGTCTTCCATGGGCGCCACGGTTTGGCCGCCCAGGTCGCCAGCGGTCCTTGAATAGCTGCCCGGGCTCCAATGCCAGCCCAGGCACAGGCTTTGCACGCTCATCGGATGCCCGTTGATACGAGTACGGTGCGGCGGAACCGGCCCGCTGCCCCACTCGAAGAAACGCCGCACGATCCCCTGCTGCGCAGCCGCGTCCAGCCATCCCGGCAAGTGCCAGGCGCCTGGGCGCACCGCTCCCCCGGTGCGGGGCAACGCACTGTCATCGAAAAGCGACTCCATGCTTCCAGCGTGCCCGTTGCGGGCAGGGCTCGGCAAGTCTCCTGCGTATTCGCTCACTGAACTTTGCAGGATAAGCCGGCACGGTGCCTTGCAACAATATTGACGATAGTGACTTTGTGTTTCGTCTTGCCCCCGCAAAGATTTCGAAGAGGTTAACCCTTATTCGATTTATTGCGCTTGAAACAATTGCGATACCTCTGGGAAAACCTGGGCACCTAAGCTGAGTGCATCCACTAGTTCAAGGAGAACCCCATGTCACCCCGAGCAACTCAAGCAGAATCAAGGACACCATGATTGGCATCGACCTCGAACTGCACGGATGCACGGTACTGATCGCTGGAAGTAAATCCGGGAGCAAAAATACCGCGAAACGCTTCGAAGCAGAGGGCGCCACGGTGCTCGCCGCCGAGGAGCCCTTCGAGGCAATACAGCTGCTGGAACAGGCAGGAATGCTGGTGATCTGCGATGCCGACCCGCTGCGCTTCACCTCCCTGGCGCAAGCAGCGTGCATCCCAGTGATTCGCCTGCGCCCCACACCCAAATCCGGATCCATCACGCTGCTCGGCGGCGGGCCCGGCGCACTGGATCTGCTCACCCTGCGCGGGGTCCGGGCGCTCGCCGAAGCCGAGATCGTCTTCGCCGACCGGCTCGGCCCCGCAGCGCACCTGCCGGCGCTCGCGCCCCAAGCTGACATCATCGACGTCGGCAAGCGCCCCGGGCACCACAAGCTCACCCAGCGCGACATCGAAGCCAAGATGATCGATGCCGCCCGCGGCGGAGCACGAGTAGTGAGGCTCAAGGGCGGAGATCCCTTCGTCTTCGGCCGCGGCTTCGAGGAAGTCGCCGCCGCGACCGCAGCCGGCATCCCGGTCAGCGTCATCCCCGGGCTGAGCTCCTGCATCACCGTTCCGGCAGCGGCCGGCATCCCGGTGACCGCCCGCGGCGTGAACACCATGTTCACGGTCGTCTCGGCCCACGACCCGCTCAGCGAAGCGCAGCTGGAGCACCTGTCCAAGCTGGGCGGCAGCATCGTGATCCTCATGGGCATGGGCACCGTCGAGCAGACCGCCGCTGGCTTGCGCCGGGTCGGCATGGACCCGCGCATGCCCTGCGCCATCATCGAATCCGGCACCACCGACATCCAGCGCACCAGCTGCACCCGGCTGGCCGAACTGGCCGACACCGCCCGCGGCCATGCAAACCCTGCGGTCATCGTCATCGGCGAGGTTGCCGGGCTGCCGGCCAGCCTGCTGGCACCGCAATTGGAGGTGGCCTGATGGGCAGCCCCAAGCCCCTGGCCGGCTTCCGGCTGGCAGTGACCAGCGACCGGCGTTCGGCAGAACTCATCGAAGCCTTCGAGCGCCGCGGAGCAGAAGTCACCCATACCCCGCTGCTGCAGCTGGCACCGCTGGACGATGAGCAGCAGCTGATCGCGCAAACCCGCAAGCTGATCGAGTTGCGCCCGCAGGCAGTGGTCATCACCACCGCCTACGGCTTGCGCCGCTGGGTCGAAACTGCCGAAGCGGCCGGCATCGGCGACGAGCTGCTGAATGCGCTCGGCCAGGCGCGGCTCTACGTCCGCGGCGCCAAGGCCCACGGCGCCGTCAAGGCCCTGGGGCTGGAACCGGCGGCCGTCGCCGCGGACGGGCGCAGCGCCTCCATGCTCCAGCTCCTTGAAGGAAAGCTCGACGGGGCCACCGTCGCCCTGCAGCTGCATGCCGATTCCGATCACGGCCTGCCGCAAAGCCTGCGTGAGCTCGGCGCTCGCCGGGTGATGGCGGTGGAGCCCTACCGTTGGCAGGACACCAGCAGCGACAGCGGGATCTCCGCCCTGGTGGAAGGGCTTTGCACTGCCCGCTTCGACGCGGTGACCTTCACCAGCGCGCCGAGCGTGCACGCGCTGTTCGCTGCCGCCAAGGCCCGCAACCGCCTGCCCGCGCTGCTGCGCTCCCTGGCCGATCGCGTCGTGGTGGCCACCGTTGGACCGGTGACCGCGGCGCCGCTGATCGATGCTGGCATCAGCCCGCTGGTGCCCGAGCGCTATCGCATGGGTGCCATGATCGGGCAGCTCGTGGAGCACCTGGATTCGCTGGGCACCTTGCAGGCACAGACAATTCACGGCCCGGTGCAGCTGCGCGGGCGCACCCTGACGGTCCAGGACGAGGACTGCGAGCTGACGCCCGGGCAAGCCGAGCTGGTGCGGGTGCTGATCGAGGCTGGCGGCAGCGTGCTCTCACGCGACGAGCTGGGGGCGGCCCTGCCCGAAGCCAGTTCCAAGCATGCCCTGGACATGACCTTGAGCCGCCTGCGCAAGGCATTGCCCCAGCCAGAAATCATCGCCACGGTCATCAAACGCGGGTATCGGCTGAACGTTTGATCGCCCGAATGGGCTTTTTCCCGCCGGGTTACGTAGGATCGGTGTCATGGTTACTATTCAGGTTGCCGGAGAGGCGCTGGTCGACATCGTCGATGGCGTAACGCATCCCGGCGGTTCCCCGATGAATGTTGCTGTTGGACTGGGCCGGCTGGGCCACGACGTCCTGCTCCAAACCGACATCGGCGATGACGAGCATGGCAGGCTGATCGCTGAGCATGTGGCGGCCTCTGGCGTTCAACTCGCTGCCGGATCGCACACCGATGCGCAGACATCCAGTGCCACCGTGATGCTCGACGAGTCGGGAGACGCCAATTACGAGTTCCAGCTCAACTGCACCTTGCAGAGCATGGCGTCAACCCAGGCCGCATTGTTCCACTCAGGTTCCGTGGCAGCGTTCCAGGGCCCCAGCGCCGCGCGGATCCATGAGGCGTTCGAAGCGTCCCCTGAGGGCCAGATCCTGAGCTTCGATCCGAACCTGCGCCCGGAACTGGTTGAGGACCGGGCCGAATCGGTCAAGCAGATCGAGAAGCTGGCCGGGCTGGCGGATATCGTCAAGCTCAGCGACGAGGACGCCCTCTGGCTCTACCCGGGGTGGGATACCGACCGCATCCTGGAACACTTCCTGGATCGCGGGGCATCCCTGGCGGTCATCACCTTCGGTGCCCGCGGCGCGGAAGCACGGACCAAGCACACCGAAGTCATGGTCCCGTCGATCTCGGTGCGCACAGAAGATACGGTTGGCGCGGGCGATGCGTTCATGGCCGGGCTGCTGCACGCCATCTTGGACAGCTCGCTGGCCCAGTCGCTGCGCGATGGCACGGAATTGGACAGCGTGGAGCTGGAGAAGGTCATGCAGATCGCTGCGGTGTGCGCGGGAATCACCGTCTCGCGCACCGGCGCCAACCCGCCAACGCTAGACGAGCTCAACCAGTTCCTCAGCACTACGACGCGCTAGCACCTTCTGGTTATGGCAGCTGGCCGCTGGGATCTGCGCCTGGAAAAGGCGCTGATCCCAGCGGCTTTTCATTTCATCCAGGTGGGTGAAGGTGTTTTGCTGGCGTGTCCTGCCGGGGCGGCTTGGATGCAGCGCGAAAAATGCAGATCAGGTTGCTAGAGTTCCTTAGCAGTGCATTTGCCTTATTCATCGAGGAGGCCCCATGGGGAGCAAGGTTCCAGCCGCCGACAACACCTTGCGGATCCTCAGGCTGCTGGCCAGCCGGAAGACCCCTACCCCGGCGGCGATGATCGCCACGCTGCTGGAGCTTCCCCGCTCCAGCGTCTACCAGCTGCTGAACGTGATGCTGGAACACGGATTCATCAGCCACTATCCAGAGGACAAGTCCTACGGTTTGGGGGTCTCGGCGTTCGAGCTGTCCAGCGCCTATACCCGCCAGGAACCGCTGGCCCGGCTGGGCGCTCCGCTGATTGCCCAGCTGGTCGACAAGGTCGGTGAAAGCGCGCACCTGGCAGTGCTACACGGTTCGGACGTGCTCTACATCGTCGAGGAACGCGCCAAGGGCCGCCCATCGCTGGTCACCGACGTGGGTGTCCGCCTGCCCTCGCATCTGACCGCCTCAGGCCGGGCCATTCTCGCAGCGCTGCCCAAATCGCAGGTCCGTGCGCTCTACCCCAGCGCCGCCAGCTTCTCTGAGCGCGTGGCCGAATCATCGATCTCCAGTTACGCGCAATTGCGCCGCGAGCTGGAGCAGAGCACGCAGCGCGGCTACGCAGTGGAGCGCGGGGATGTCACCCCGGATTTCCACTCGCTGGCGATGGAAATCCGGGACTCCAATGATTGGCCGGTGGCTGCTGTGGCCGTCACCTTCCTGGCTGACCGGGTTCCCGAAGAGAAGCGGGAGGCCCTGCTGGCCCAGATCCGCGCCACCGCGGCGGCGATCACCTCGCGGGTGCAGGGCAAGCGTCCTGCCTAGACCGCAGGAGATCGAGAGCAGCGCGCTGGCGCTGATCTGAACCAGATGACAGCCGAACGCACCCGTAAATTCCTATGAATCTGATATACCGGACAGCTCTGCCGATTCTCCGGTGTCCAACCCATGGCTCATGGCCAATGATGGAATCAGTTAGCTACGTTACATCTTAAGGAATTGCCATGAGCCACGAACCACGAGTCGTCCGCGCCCCGCGCGGCACCGAACTGACCGCCAAGTCCTGGGCCACCGAGGCCCCACTGCGCATGCTGATGAACAACTTGGATCCGGAAGTTGCCGAACGCCCCGAGGATCTCGTGGTCTACGGCGGAACCGGCAAGGCGGCCCGTTCCTGGGAAGCATTCGACGCCATTGTCGAGACGCTCAAGGATCTGGAAGAGAACGAAACGCTGCTGGTGCAGTCCGGCAAGCCCGTGGGCGTCTTCAAGACCAATAAGTGGGCGCCGCGGGTGCTGATTGCCAACTCCAACCTCGTTGGCGACTGGGCCGACTGGGAGCACTTCCGCAAGCTCGAAGCCGAAGGCCTGATGATGTATGGCCAGATGACCGCAGGGTCCTGGATCTACATTGGCACCCAAGGCATCTTGCAGGGCACCTACGAGACATTCGCCGCGATCGCCAAGAAGCGCTTCAACGGCACGCTGGCCGGCACCTTGACCCTGACCGGCGGTTGCGGCGGAATGGGCGGCGCCCAGCCGCTTGCGGTAACCCTCAATGGCGGTGCCGTGCTGATTGTCGACGTCGATGAAACCCGCCTGCGCCGCCGTGCATCCAAGCGCTACCTCGACGAGGTCGAGCTGGATCTGGACAAGGCCCTGGAGAAGGTGCTGGCCGCAAAGGCCGAGGGACGTCCGCTGTCGGTGGGCTACGTCGGCAACGCCGCAGAGGTCTTCCCGGCACTGCTCAAGCGCCACAAAGCCGGCGAATTCGCCTTCGACATCGTCACCGACCAGACCAGCGCCCACGATCCGCTGAGCTACCTGCCGGTGGAATACACCATGGAGCAGTGGCACGCCGAAGCCGAAGCGGATCCGGTGGGCTTCACCAAGAAGTCGCAGGCCGCGATGGCCGCGCATGTCGAGGCCATGGTCGGGTTCCAGGATGCAGGCGCCGAAGTCTTCGACTACGGCAACTCGATCCGCGACGAGGCGCGCAAGGGCGGCTTCACCCGCGCCTTCGAATTCCCGGGCTTCGTCCCTGCCTACATCCGCCCGCTGTTCTGCGAGGGACTGGGCCCATTCCGCTGGGTCGCACTGTCCGGAGATCCGGAAGACATCAAGGTCACCGACCAGGCGCTGAAGGAATTGTTCCCGGAGAACGAGCACCTGCACCGCTGGCTCGATGCCGCCGAGAAGCATGTGGAATTCGAAGGCCTGCCGGCGCGCATCTGCTGGCTGGGCTACGGCGAGCGCCACAAGGCGGGCCTGCTGTTCAACCGGCTGGTGGCCGAAGGCAAGGTGTCCGCTCCGATCGTCATCGGCCGCGACCACCTGGATTCAGGTTCGGTAGCATCGCCATACCGCGAGACCGAGGCCATGAAGGACGGCAGCGATGCCGTGGCCGACTGGCCGCTGCTGAACGCGCTGACCGCCACCAGCTCCGGTGCCTCGTGGGTATCGATCCATCATGGCGGCGGCGTCGGCATGGGCCGTTCCATCCACGCCGGCCAGGTTTCCTTGGCTGATGGCAGCGAACTGGCTGCCGCGAAGCTCGAAGCGCTGCTCACCAATGATCCGGGCATGGGCGTCATCCGCCACGTGGATGCCGGATACGAACGTGCCGCCGAGGTCGCCGCCGAGCGCGGAGTGCGCATTCCGATGGCAGCGCAGGAGAAGTAGCACCCTTTTAAATCAGCTTGAGGCGCCACCGAGGTGGCGCCTCAAGCTATTGTCATCTAATTGCTGGTCATCACTTCCGGCACTATGGCTTGCGGGTTTCGGCACTGATGAACCATGCCTGCTGTTCCAGATCCGCAATGTACTGGTGCAGGATGTCGGCCGTAGTTGGATCCGCCTCGTCTACCGGATCATGGACCTCGCGCATGACGCCCACGGTTGTCTGCAACGCCTTGACAACCATGTCCACTGCATTAGTCGTGAGGATTTCGGTGTTCACCGGTTGTTCCAACTTGGTGTACTTTGTGACCGTTGCCGCCAGCCCATCGGGAGTGGCATGCAATGCGCGCATCCGCTCGGCGATTTCGTCGGAACCGCGACGTGCGATATCAACGATTTCGTCAAGGTTCTGATGCAGGTCGCGGAAGTTGGGACCGACAACATTCCAGTGGATCTGCTTGCCTACCAACTGCAGATCCAGCAGCTGGACCAGCACGGTCTGCAAGGAATCGCGCAGCACCTCCGGGGCCACGAAGCCATTCTCTGCGTTCTCGCGATCGGTTTTCTTCGCTGGAGTATTCTTCGAATTAGCCAATGCTTCTCCTTACGTTGTCATGGACGCTTGGGGCAAGACCTTTCTCGGTGTCCCACTTTTGACACTATCGACTTGGCACCCCGATTCCGAACGAGTGGATCTTTCTTTCGGGCAACGTCCAGCTTTCTCTTCTCTCGTGCCGAGGTTCTCCTGCAATCCCAGCGCGAGCCATGCTGCCTGCCTTTCGGATTCACGGAATTGGCTGGAGCCAGCTCCAGTCGCAGCACAACTTGGTGGATGTTGGCCTGTCTCTGCAAGTTGCATGGGGATTGCATTATCTGCAGGTTGCCAGCTGCTCAGAGCTTCCCGGAAAGCTTGAGCAAGCACCTTCAGGCACCTAGCCCTAGGCACGTCAGGAATCACCGATCCACGGAGGACGACATGTCTGAGCGGGATGCAAACGAGCAATTCGGGAACTTCGACAACAACGAATCTGAAGGCTATGAGAGCCAGTCCAATTCAGATTTCGATTCAGGAAGCAATGGCGGATTTGAAAGCCAGCCGTCAGAACAGCAGTCCTTTGGAGGCGGAAACGAATCCGGCCAGGAATCATTCAGCGGCGAAAGCCAAGGAGGATCCTACTGCGGCGACAACGAATCCAGCCAAGAATCATCCGGAAAGGACGAGGGCCAGTCTTACGGCAGCAGCAACTCGGGGCAGGAATCCTTGGGCGATAGCCAGTCTGGCCAGGCGTACGGCAACGAAGAAAGCCAGTTTGGTTCCCAAGAACAAGGCCAAGAGTCCTAGGGAGCTTGCAGCTCGGCAGGTCCTCCTGCTAGCCAGATTTGTGGCCCATTCTGCAGTTGGGCACTTGTAATCGCTTCACTGCTTGCACCGGGCAACTGGTGAAGCGATTATTCTTTTTGCGACGCAGAATCGCCAGCAGATCTTCTCGGGTTGGGTCTCCCAGACCTGAATATTCGTTCGTTCCTCTGCCACTCCCGTTGGTTATTAATTGCTGTTCGACGCAGAATGGATATAGGCACCGTGTATCCGAATGTGCTGGCCGGTTCGACTGACAGGATGTAAATGTTCTCGAAAATTGCCAATCGCTTCGCTGGCCCGCTGGCGGTTGGATTCCTTGCCGTAGCGCTGTCAGGTTGCGTGAGCATTGAATCCTCCAACGAAGAGACCAAGGCTCCGGAGAACGCTGGTCCCATCGAAGGTACCGTCACCCCGAGCGCCAAGGCCTCGGAGGGCGCGGCTACCGGCACGCCTAATGTTCCGAAATCACCTGCGGACAGCTCGTTCCAGTCCGTCTATGATTTCCTCGATGCGCAAGCGACCGAAGTCAGATGCACGGGCAGCATGGATATCACCGACATGGGCCAAATGCTCAAGCTCGTCGGTGATTGTGAAAACGTCACCGTCTCTGGAGACGGAAACATGATCGTCGCTCCGCACATCACGAACCTCGAGCTAAGCGGCATCGGAAATATCGCAGCGGTCAAGAATATCAAGCAGGCAACTTTTAGCGGCATCGGTAATTCGGCCGCATCCCTCAACGAGAACGCCAAGTTCACTGACAACGGTTCGTCGAACAAGTTCGGCGAGGACGCCTTCGAAGGCATCACCTTCTAGAACCCGGAATTTTCAACGGACCGCGATTGGCATGCCATTTGCGGTCCGTTCCCTTCTGCCTCCGTGGCGCTGTCTGGCATTTCGGACAGATGACCCGATTATCGATGCCGTGCCATCCCGTTCTGCCGAACAATGGAGTTTAGAGACCTCATTGCAGCGCAGAGAACGGATTGAACACCATGACTGCTTCCCCGAACGTAACCCTCGACCTGGCTGGCGCCACCGCCGATGACGTCATTGCGGTAGCACGGCACAACGCGCAGATCCGCATCGCACCACAGGTCCTCGAAGAACTGGCCACGGTTCGCGCCCACATCGATGCCCTCGCCTCGGCCGACACCCCGGTCTATGGCATTTCCACCGGTTTCGGCGCCTTGGCTACCCGCCATATCGCGCCCGAGGACCGCGCCAAGCTGCAGCGTTCGCTGATCCGCTCGCACGCAGCCGGCATGGGGGAACCGGTGGAGCGAGAAGTGGTGCGTGCGCTGATGTTCCTGCGCGCCAAGACCCTGGCCTCCGGCCGCACCGGCGTCCGCCCGGTCGTGCTGGAGACCATGGTTGGACTGCTCAACGCCGGCATCACCCCTGTGGTCCGCGAATACGGTTCGCTGGGTTGCTCGGGCGATCTTGCTCCGCTCTCCCACTGCGCCTTGGTCCTGATGGGCGAAGGCGAAGCCGCCGACCGCGAGGGCGTGCAGCGCTCTGTGCCGGAACTCCTCGCAGAGGCAGGAATTCAGCCTGTCGAACTGGCGGAGAAGGAAGGCCTGGCGCTGGTCAACGGCACCGACGGCATGCTCGGCCAGCTGCTGATGGCACTGGCAGATCTCGAAGAGCTCGCAGACATTGCCGATGCCACCGCGGCCATGAGCGTCGAAGCCCAGATGGGCACCGACCAGGTCTTCCGCGCCGAACTGCACGAGCCGCTGCGCCCGCACCCGGGACAGGGCCGCAGCGCGGCGAACATGTACAACTTCCTTTCCGGTTCCCCCATTGTCGCCTCGCACCGCGAAGGCGACGGCCGGGTGCAGGATGCCTACTCGCTGCGCTGCTCACCACAGGTGACCGGCGCCGTGCGCGACACCATCGCCCACGCCCGCCTGGTTGCCACCCGCGAACTGGCGGCGTCCATCGACAACCCAGTGGTCCTGCCATCGGGCGAGGTCACCTCCAACGGCAACTTCCACGGCGCTCCGGTCGCCTACGTCCTGGATTTCCTGGCCATCGCGGTTGCAGATCTGGGTTCCATTGCCGAACGCCGCACCGACCGCATGCTCGACCCAGCCCGGTCCCGCGACCTGCCGGCTTTCCTTGCCGATGACCCGGGCGTGGACTCGGGCATGATGATCGCCCAGTACACCCAAGCAGGATTGGTTGCCGAGAATAAGCGCTTGGCCGTACCGGCGAGCGTGGATTCCATTCCGTCATCGGCAATGCAGGAGGACCATGTTTCCCTGGGCTGGCATGCGGCCCGCAAATTGCGCACCGCGGTGGGCAACCTACGCCGCATCCTCGCCATTGAAATGCTGATTGCCGGCCGTGCGCTGGACCTGCGCAAGCCATTGCAGCCGGGCCCGGCCACCGGTGCCGTGCTGGAGCTGCTGCGCAGCAAAGTCGCAGGTCCAGGCGAAGACCGTTTCCTCTCTGCCGAGCTGGAAGCGGCCTGCGAATTGCTGGCTACCGGCGAAGTGCATCGCGTGCTGGAAACCCATCTGGCGAAGTAGCTGTTCGAGGGCCACTGTGTGGGGTGCCGGACATTGCTGGGGCTTCTGCGGGCAAGGGGCGTAAACTTGGATACCGGGAAACCACTTACCTCGCGTGAAAGAATCATCTAATGCAACGCACCATGTTCAAGTCCAAGATCCACCGGGCGACTGTCACCCAGGCTGACCTGCACTACGTAGGCTCGGTCACCGTTGACTCTGAGCTGCTCGAAGCCTCGGATATCCTGCCCGGTGAACTGGTCAGCATCGTCGACATCACCAACGGCGCACGTCTGGAAACCTACACCATTGCCGGCGAGCCTGGCAGCGGGGTTATCGGCATCAACGGCGCGGCCGCGCACCTGGTGCACCCAGGGGATCTGGTCATCCTGATCAGCTACGCGCAGATGGAAGATGCCGAGGCGCGCAGCTACGTGCCCAGCGTGGTGCATGTGGATGCCGATAACCGGATCATCCACCTGGGTGATGATCCTGCCGAGGCTGTCGCCGCGGATGTGCAGACTCCCCCGTTCGCACAGCTACGCGGCCACTAACCAGCAACGCGGAACAGCTTGATCGCTCAACAGCTTCATGGCAATGGACTTCATTGCCATGAAGCCGTTTTTGCATGAAATGAGAGTCGAGACCCTATAGCTGGCAGACCGTTTCGGGGCATCCTTGCCGGGTCTTGGAGAAGTAACCGACAATCTGCAGGGTATGCCGAAGCGGGTAGAACTCGTCGACACCACCGTGCATGGCTTTGGCGGAATCTTCCACCGCCAGTTCGAAGAAGCGGCAGACTTCTTCGTAGTTCCATACCGCTGCGGTGAGCTGGACCCGTTCCGGGTGAGTCAGCATGCGAGTAGGCTGCAGGCCGATATCGATTAAAGTACTGAAAACGAAGTCTTCCGTCAGTTCATGGTCCTCTCCGCAATCGCACCATTTGATGCCTCGGCTGGGCATATCCAAAGCATCCACGGAGATCTGGGAAGAAATCATCCATTCGGGAAGGCTTCCTTCGGAACCGGTACCTTGTGCCATCGTCTTCGCCGCCTTTCTATCCAACCCGCTGTGCCCAATGAAGGCTGCGGCTCCGACATTTTGGACGTGCCCACTCTTTGGTTATTGCCTGTTCGACCTAGTGTTGGCATAGTTCAAGTGATCAGTAGCAAGCCAATCCACACCGAGCCGAGTCTAGGAGTCTTTCCGATGAATACACGGTCCCACCCGGACACCAGCGATGGTGCCGCGCACCGTCAGTGGAACGAACTGCTCCAAGAAATGCGCGTCATGCAAACCGGTGTGCAGATCCTCGCAGCATTCCTGGTAGTTCTCCCTTTCCAAGCTCGATTCAACATGCTGAACCGGCCGGAAGAGATGATCTACATCGTGCTCTTGGTCGCGGCGACACTGCTGATCCTCCTGATGATCACCCCGGTTGCAGTCCACCGATTTTTCTTCGGCCAGCGGCTCAAGGAACAGACAGTCAGCCTCGGACATGCTGTGATGAAAATCGTGGGCATCGGCGTAGGCCTGCTGGTCTCTGGCTGCGTCTGGTTTGTCCTGCAGGTACTGTTCGGCTGGCAACTAGGCGCATCCGTTGGCGGCGGGCTAGTCGTCGTGACCTTGTTCCTGCTGGTGGCACTGCCGCGCATCCTGCGTCCGAAACAGGCGAAGGATGCTGACTGACCTGCGCTAGCTGTGGTTCATCCGATCCACATGCCTGAGCATCAGCTTCATCGGAAGGTGCCTGATCGCTCTGGGCAGCCAGCGGGTGGCGAATCGTACAACAGCAATTGTCCTGTTGTTGCGCCGGAGTACCTTCTCGCCCAATTCAAACCCGAACGCCTCGCGCACCGCTGCCGGCAGCTGGGCAATGGTGACGTCCCGCATCAGCGGCAGGCCGGCTCGAATCCACCACGGTGCCTCGGGCGCGGTAAAAAGTTCTTCGGCAAGCTGGCGGGTTTGATCGGTGACTCTCGCCGTTGCCAGCGTCTTCTCCAAATAGAGGTCGAAGTCGTGCAGCGTTGCGGGCCAATAGTCCACCGGCATCTGCAGGGCATCACCCAGCAGCGAATAGTGCTGATATAGCCCTTCATCGTGGGCGAGGTCGTCGCTCAAGATCTGCTCCGCGATGACACGTGCCGAGTCGAAGAGGGTGGCGGCAACCCAGAGTTGAAGCCGGGGGTCCAGGGCCGAATAGGCCGGAGTCCCAGCGGTTTCGTTGCGGGTTCCACGGACGTCCTGATGCGCCTTGTTGACGTAATCAATCATCGTGCGTTGCTGTTCGGCAGTGCCGTTGCTCAAGGCGTAGATATAGCCGAGCGTATGTATGAGGCGACTGAGCGGGTTGCTGGCGAAGTCGGAGTGCTGGGCGATAGCGGTGCCGATTTGGGGGTGGGCCAGTTGCATCAATATCGCTCGTCCGGCCCCGAGCAGCAATCCGGCTTCTGGGGCAACGCGAGAGAAAGTGGTTGTTCCATCAGTTTTTCCTGCGTTCGGGCCCATGTTCTCGATTCTAGATCTTGAGGCTGTGCTGCGGCTTTAAGCAACACGGTGGATGCTGCCACGTCCTGTGCGACGTGAGAGCATCCACCGTGTTTGCTGCAGCTGCTGTCCTACTTCGTTGCCAAGGTGAACATCGACGGCTGCAGCTCGGTCACCTTCAGCGACTTCAGCTTCGCCGTGCCACCGTTGGCGAAGACGCCAAGCTGGTCGGCCCCCGCATTCGGGAAGACCTGATCGGTCAGAGTTCGCTGACCGTTCTGCGCGAAGACTTCTACCGAAGAACGGTCAAGGTAAATCCGCAGGGTCACTTCCCCTTTACTGTTCAACTTGACGGGCATCTCTTCAACCGAGGCAAAGGAAGGATGGAATCCGACATTGCCCGAATTGCTACGGTCAACATAGACCTTTTTGCTGTCCGCGTCGTAACCGATCACCGTGGAGCTGTTGGCATCGCCATGAACAGTGATGCCCGAGGTCGTGGCGGTGCCGGGATCAAGGACCACGTCAACTTGCGCGATAGATCCAGCCGCTTGCGGTGGCAGGATGCGTGTCCCCTGAACGATTGTCTTGTTGTTTTCCCTGTATTTTGTCTTGCGACTCAGCTTGTTGACCTGTGTCACTGGCGCCTGGGTCAAACGGGGACCATCAGCGGTTTGAGTCAGGCCCACCTTGCGCGGCAGCGTCATGGCGCTTCGCCATGGCGAGGTTGGAATGTCGTTGGCGTAGTCCCAGTTGTTCATCCATCCCAGCATGATGCGCTGGTCCTGTGGCATGTTGCCGAAGGACACGGTCGCATAGTAGTCGCGCCCGTAGTCCAGCCAGTCATAGTTCTCCAGGGATGACTTGGCCGCGGTATTGGACTGGGTGAATTCGTCGGCCAGGATGTGGCCCCAGCCTTCCTTGTTGTTATCGACAATTTCGATTTGGGCCTGCTTGCCGGCGAATTCCTTCACGTTCCATGAGGCAAAGTCCAGGCTCTCGCTGTCCGTACCCGTGGCCGTACGCACCGTCTTGTCATCCACCACCAGGTTGACGGTGGTTTCATCGGAGCGCGGAACGACTTCTTCATCGGTTTGCACGAGGTGATCCAGGGTCAGGTGGCCCCAGCCGCCGGTGGCCTGGTCCACGACCCGGATCTGGGCTTTCTGCCCTGCATAGCTGGCGGTGTCGAAGGACTTCCAGTTCATCGCACCAGCGTTGTCACCGGCCAGGGACTGGACCACGTCGCCGTTGACCATCAGCTGGACTTCAAGTTTTTGGCTTGGATCGTTGCGCCGGTGTCCGCCGCCGATCAGCATGCCGATCCGCTGCTTGGTGATGGTGAATTCCGGTGACGTTGCGGTGCCCGTCAGGTCATCGCCGCCACCGCCGGCTTCCCAGGTGTTGATGACATGGCTACCGATGGCCATGTTGCCGCCGCCGGCGAAGGGCAGGTTCTCTGGAACCAGCGAGCCGGTTCCACTCCAGCCGAATTCTGACAGGTCGGAGCCTTCTGGGACTTCGAATCCCTCGAAGAGCAAGTCGCCTGCCGGGGCCTTGTTATCCCGCTTGTCGCTGACGCGTGCATGCTTGCCGCCACCGACCAGGAAGTTCAGGTAGTCGTGGTCTACGATGAACGGGTCGGAGAGCATGGTGCCTGTTGGCTGGTCAAAGCCAAGGAAGGAATTCACCAGTCCTGCGCCCTGGTAGCCGGTGACTTCTTGTTGCCCCGGAACGGTTCCGGCCACTGGCTTGGTTCCGAAGGGCCCTGCCTGGTCGCTGTTCGGATCGTTGGTGACGCTCCAGCCGTCGTAGGTGCCGTCATTGAACCCGGCGAGCAGTTCACCCTCGGGCATGGTTGGCGCTGGCTTGGTGGATTCCGAGGTGAAGGTGGTGCCGTCGAAGTCGCCGACGAAGTATTGGCCAGCGGAACCACCGGAGACGCCGCCCGGGTTCATGTTGATGACCATGACCCATTTGACGTTGTTCGGGTCGCCATCGACTGCCAGCGGGAACAGATCCGGGCATTCCCAGACGCCGCCGGTGGCGTTGGCCGGGCCGAATTCGCTGAGCTTGGTCCAGTCCTTGAGGTTCTTGGACTTGTAGAGCACGGCCTTGTGATCGGTGGCTTCCACCGCCGTCATCACCCAGTAGCCCTGGCCGTCTTTGCCGGTGTACCAGAAGACTTTGGGGTCGCGGAAGTTGGCCGAGTTGCGGTTGAGCACTGGGTTGTTCTTGTATTTGGTCCAGGTCTGCCCGTCATCCAGGCTGTAGGCCAGGGATTGCGCTTGCAGTCCGGCATGTTCGGATCCTGCCTTGAATGCGCTGGTGTAGACGGCAATCAGTGGCGGATTCTTGGCGGTGCCAAGCCCTGAGGTGTTATTGGCGTCGACGACAACGCTGCCCGAGAATACGTCTTCTTCTGCATCGCCCGCAATGGCCAGGGGCTGTTGTTCCCAGTGCACCAGGTCTTTGGAAGTGGCGTGCCCCCAGGACATGTTTCCCCAAACATTGCCTTTGGGATTGTGCTGGAAGTACAGGTGGTAGACGCCCTTGTAATAAACCATGCCGTTGGGGTCGTTCATCCAGTTCTTTTCTGGGCTGAAGTGGATCCCGGGGCGGTAGGGTTCATCACCCAGTTCTGCGGCGGCAGCTGGCATAGCGCTGATTAGCCCCGCGCCCAAGCACAGGCTGGCGGCGGTGACAAGCGAGATCGATTGCTTAGTTCGAGCAGTACATTGAGGCATTGCTGGACTCTCTAGTTGAAGGGCGACGTTGTAGACAACGTTGTCGACAGCAAGGACTGTAAGCGAAGTCCAGCAGACAATTCAAGAGTCCCCAAAAAGTATTATTTTACAGGTCAGAGGCTATTTTTGGCATGACAATTAGCCCCACCAGCCACCGCTGGCGAGGCTTTGTCCTGGCTTTACAACTTGCTATTCGACCGGGCGAAGCCAGGTCAATTCCGAGGCGTCACCTTCGATATGCTCGGCGAGTTCGCCATTGAAGACCGCACCGTAGTCGGCCGTAATGTGCTCCTGGAATGCCTGCTCGTCGGCGTAGATCTCGAAGACGAAGTATTCGCGTGGCCGTTCTTCGCGTACGTAGGGAAGGAAGAGGATATTCCCTGGTTCTTCGCGCACCTTCTGCGCAAGTTCATTCATCATTTCTGCCACGCGTGCTTCACTGCCTTCCTTGACAGTGAATTCTGCATAGAGGGTCTTCTGCTCCACGGATTGTCCTTCCTAGCGGGTGAGGCGATTAGCTTGCGGGCCGGATTTCCCCGGAGCCGCGAATGATCAAGGTGGTTTCAATAATGTAGGTTTTGGGCGGCTGGATATCGCCTTCAATCCTGGCCATGAGCCGCTCGGCAGCCAGCGCGCCGATCTTTTCCGGGTGCTGGGCGATCACGGTAACCCCCGGGTCCATCATGTCCGAGAGCGTGAAGTCATCGAATCCGACCAGTGCCACTGTGTGGCTTAACCCCAGTTCGCGCAGGGCTCTCATGCACCCGAAGGTCACAAGGTTCTGGCTGGAGAACAAGGCCGTGGGCGGATCATCGGAGGTGAGGATTTCAACGGCTGCAAGCCGGGCGCTTTCAACATCATGCAGGTTCTCCCTCACGGGAACACTGGCTGTCGAAACACCAAGTTCACCCAGCGCGTCGATGAACCCCCGGCGACGCTCCCGCGCTGTTTGGATATCCGTCCGGTCACCGAGATAAGCAATCTTCCGATGTCCGACGTCGAATAAATGCCGTGCCGCCTTGGCGCCACCCACGGCGTTGTCCGTCACCACGGCGTCCGCCGTAAGACCTGCCGGTTCGCGGTCAATGAAAACCACCGGCAAGTCCCGGGAGTGCTCCGGGATCACATGAGCCTGATTGCTCGCGATGGGCGTGAGCACCATGCCGTCAACACGGCGCCCGAGGAACGCGCGGACCATCGCCTCTTCACGCTCGGGCTCATCGTCCAGGCTGGCAGCAAAAACTGCTACGCCCTTCAGATTCAGTGCATCTTCCATGGCCCGATGGATTTCGGCACTGAATGGGTTGGAGACGCTGGGAAGCAACAGGCCCACCGTTTGGGTGCGCCTGCTTGAGCGGCGCAGGCTTCCGGCGGTGACATCCAATTCATAGTTCAGCTGCTTTGAAGCGAGCAGAACCTTCTCTCTGGTGGACTCAGAGACTCCAGGTTCCTCGTTCATGACGCGTGAAACAGTTTTGACGCCAACGCCGGCCAAAGCTGCCACATGTCGCATAGTTGGGCGGGTTTTAGCCCCGCCGCCGACACTGGGTTTTGACATCGTTGTCAAATCTTTTCTTCTTTCTATTGACTACCGTTTGTGATCCAGCTTACATTCTACATGATCACGTTGTCAGGGCATCAGTGAAGCCCACTCGCAAAGGAGCACCAAATGGTAAGTTTCACCACTCGTCGCACCCGCACCACCCGCATGTTGGCAGCAGGAGCAGTCTTGGGGCTCGCCGCCCTGTCGCTGTCCGCCTGCTCGGGTGATTCATCCGCAGACGCATCGGACGACGGCAATGTCGGTGTCTCGCTGATCGTGAAAACCACCACCAACCCATTCTTCGTTTCCATGCAGGACGGCGCCAAGAAAGCAGCTGAAACCAGCGGCGTGGATCTGAAACTGGCCGCCGGAAGATCCGATGGCGACGAAGCCACCCAGATCCAGGCCATCGAAAACGCCATCTCCGACGGCGACAAGGGAATCTTGATCACCCCGAACGGCCCCTCGGTGGTCGACGCGCTGAAGAAGGCCCGCGATGCCGGCCTCTACGTCATCGCACTGGACACCCCGCCAGATCCTGCCGATGCCGCTGACATCACCTTCGCCACCGACAACTTCGCCGCTGGTGAGCAGATCGGCCGGTGGACCGCCGAGAAGCTGGACGGCAAAAAGGCCGTCATCGGCATGGTCGACCTCTTCGATGACAAGCTCGTCTCCGTGGACTACACCCGTAACCAAGGATTCCTCAAGGGCCTGGGCATCGACACCGCTGACGAAAAGGTCAACGGCGACGAAGCCAAGTCGGGCAAGTACACCGGTGGCAAGGGCGGCGATTACGAAATCGCAGGCAACCAGGCATCCCAGGGCGCCGAAGACGGCGGCCGCACCGCAATGGAAACCCTGTTGGCTGCCAACCCGGATATCAATGTCGTTTACACCATCAACGAACCAGCCGCTGCCGGCGCTTACGAGGCGCTGAAGTCCGCGGGCAAGGAGAAGGACACCCTCGTGGTCTCCATCGACGGTGGCTGCTCGGGTGTTTCCAACGTCAAGGAGGGCATCATCGATGCCACTGCGCAGCAGTACCCGGTGAAGATGGCTGAGCTGGGTGTCGAAGCGATCACCAGGCTGGCCGAAACCGGCGAGAAGCCAGAGACCTCCGAAGGTCTGGACTTTTTCAACACCGGCAGCAAGCTCGTGACCGAAGAAAAGGTCAGTGGCGTGGAGAGCATCGACGCAGCCGAAGCTTCAAAGATCTGCTGGGGCAAGTAGCCCCCGAGGATTGCATCTACCAAAAGATCAGGATTTATCGTGACACAGCAAAATACCGTCAGTCCCCCCAAAGCCGGGAAAACTGACCTCGCCGAAGAATTCCTTGACCGCCAAACGACGCTGGGCAAGATTCGTCAAACCCTGCACCGCTACCCCGCCTTAAGCCCGGCACTCGTGCTGATCATCTCGGTGATTGTCTTCGGACTGCTCAACGAGCGTTTCCTGCGTGTAGAGAACCTGTCGTTGATCACCCAGCAGGTTTCGGTGGTGGGCACCATCGCCATCGCGCAGACCTTGGTCATCCTCACCGCCGGCATTGATTTGTCGGTCGGCGCAGGCATGATTTTGGCTTCGATGGTCATGGCTCAGACGGCAGTCAATCAAGGAATTCCAGCGCTTCTTGCTCTGCTGATCGGTCTGCTGGCTGGTCTTGCGACGGGTGCAATCAACGGCTTCTTGGTGACACGCTTCAAGCTGCCGCCCTTCATCGTCACTCTCGGTACGCTGAACGTCTATCTGGCTTTGACGCTGCTGTACTCGCACGGTGCCACTGTACGAGGCAGCGACATGCCTGGCCTGATGACCTGGACCGGAACCACTTTCCCAATCGGTTCGGTGCGCATCTCCACCGGCGTGATCGTCATGCTGGCCCTGTACCTGGTGATCGCCTACATCCTGGGCAAGACCGCTTGGGGCCGCCACGTCTACGCCGTGGGCGACGACAAGGAAGCAGCCCGCCTGGCAGGCATCCCGGTCAACCGCGTGCTGATGAGCGTGTACCTCGCAGCCGGTTCGGTACTGGCCATCTGCGCCTGGCTGCAGATCGGTCGCACCAACTCGGCCAGCCCTAATGCGGGCTTGGATTTGAACCTCGACTCGATCACCGCTGTGGTGATCGGCGGGACCAGCCTCTTCGGCGGACGCGGTTCGGTCTGGGGCACCCTGCTCGGCGCATTGATTGTCGGCGTGTTCCGCAACGGCCTGTCGCTGGCCGGTCTGGACGTGCTCTACCAGACCCTGGCCGTAGGCATCTTGATCATCGTCGCTGTGTCGGTTGACCAGTGGATTCGAAAGGCGAAGTCATGACCATGACTGATTCAGTTACCCCCAAATCAGAAACCCTCGAACCAATCCTTCGGGCCCGCAACCTGGTCAAGACCTTCGGCCGCGTGGTTGGCTTGGACGGTGTGAGCCTTGATTTGTACCCCGGCGAGGTGCTGGCGGTCATCGGTGATAACGGTGCCGGCAAGTCCACCTTGATCAAATGCTTGACCGGAGCGGAGGTCCCGGATTCCGGCGAACTCTACGTTTCCGGCGAACAGGTCTCCTTCAAGCGTCCGCAGGATGCGCGTGCCCATGGCATTGAAACCGTGTACCAAAACCTGGCGGTCTCCCCCGCCTTGGACGTGGCATCCAACCTGTTCCTGGGCCGCGAGATCCGCAAGCCGGGTCTGCTGGGCAGCGTCTTGCGGATGCTCGATAGCAAGGGCATGCGCAAGCAGGCCCGCGAAGAGCTGACACGCCTGGGCATTTCCACCCTGCAGGATGTGACCGTTCCAGTGGAAAACCTCTCCGGTGGCCAGCGCCAGGCAGTGGCTGTAGCTCGTGCCGCTGCCTTCGGCTCCAAGGTCGTGGTCCTCGATGAGCCCACCGCGGCACTGGGCGTGCGCGAATCCATCCAGGTGCTCCAGCTGGTGCGCGACCTGCGTGAGCGTGGCCTGCCGGTGATCTTGATCAGCCACAACATGCCACATGTTTTTGACGTGGCTGACCGGATCCACATCCAGCGCCTAGGCAAGTGCGCTGCCACCATCACCCCGCAGTCGCACAGCATGACCGACGCGGTAGCGATCATGACCGGTGCAGCTACTCCCTAAGGCCAGCTGACGCCCAGCACTATTCATGGGCACTGGACACGGAAGAACACACCGTGCCCAGTGCCCATTTTTCCGCCATATTTCGCACAGTAAAGAGATCCCTGATGAATGCCACGAGCCCCAACACTGATTCCCACGAGATCCTGGTCATCGGCGAAGCCCTGATCGATATTGTCGCTTCCAAACAAGGCACGGTTGCCCATCCGGGCGGCTCCCCAGCCAATGTGGCCTTTGGGTTGGGACGGCTCGGAGTGGACGCTGGATTGCTCACTGCGCTGGGCGATGACGAGTTCGGCACGATGATCCAGGACCATCTGGGCACCGCCAACGTCAAGTTGCTGCCCGGGTGCTTGAATCTGGAACGCACCGCCTCGGCGACCGCGGTGCTGGCTGCCGATGGTTCAGCCCGCTACGAGTTTGACATCAACTGGGACCTCGCGCCGCACACATTGGATCACATGCCGAAGATCGTGCATGCCGGCTCCATCGCCACGTTCCTCGAGCCTGGCGCCTCAGCGGTAGCTGCTCTCCTAGCTCAAGCCAAGGGCCACGCATTGGTGACCTATGATCCGAATATCCGTCCGGCATTGGTGGGCGAACACGGTCAGGCACTGACGACCTTTGAACGAACTGCCGCCTTGTGCGATGTCGTGAAGCTCAGCGATGAAGACGCCCAGTGGTTATATCCGCAGCTTGAATTGGAGCAAGTGTCCAAGGAGATTCTGGAGCTTGGCCCAATCTTGGTTGTTCTCACGCTCGGTGCCGAAGGGGCGCTGTTGGCCACCGGCAGCGACCAGGTGAGGATTACGGCGGCGCGCAGTGAAGTGGCCGATACCATCGGAGCCGGCGACTCGTTCATGTCATCGCTGCTCTACGGCTTGCTGGCCCACGGGAGCGCCGAACTGTCGACTGCCGAGCTGGAGCATCTGGGCCGACGGGCGGTGGCCGGTGGGGCGCTGGCGGTCCGCCGTTCTGGTGCAATGCCGCCAACCCTTGAAGAGTTGACGGCATTGTTGGAGGAACAGCGCTTGGCTGCAAGCTAGCTCGGCCAGCCTAGAAAGCGACTCCGCAGTGCAAGATTACGTTGGCATAGGGGGTCGATTCGCCGGTACGAACGATGATCTTGGCTGCCGGCAATTCTGCTTTGAGCTCTTCATGGGAGATGAACCCGGGTTCCAACCCCTTGCTCTCGCAAAGTTCCTGGACAGAGCCGCCCTTCGCCTCGGTTGCCAAGGTGCTGTGTTCGATCACCATGTTGCGGGTCAGTACATCGAGTACCTGCTCGAAGCTGAGCAGCCCCTGAACCAGTGCCAAGTCGATAACCGCTGGCCCTTCTGGAATCGGCAGGCCGCAGTCGGCGATGACCACAGTATCCGTGTGGCCACAGGTGGCTAACGCACCTAATAAGGGCGCGTTGAGAATTTCGGATTTCAGCACGAAGGCTTCCTTCAAATTTTGCTTAGTGAATTGTCTTAGAGGTTCTCAAGCGAACGAGGGTAGGAAGACTGGGCTCCGTGGGCCTGCACCGTCAGGGCCGCGAACTTGCCGGCGAATTCCGCTGCCTGCGCCAAGTCATCCCCATTGGCTAGGCGGGCGGCCAGCGCACCGGTGAACGCGTCGCCGGCACCGGTGGTGTCGACGGCCTTGACCTTCACCGCGGGCAGCGCGCGAACCTGCGCTCCGCCGTTTTCCAAGGGTGCGCGGTCGGCGACCAGGCAGCCGTTGGCGCCGAGGGTGATCACCACGCTGTCGATGCCTTCATCCACCAGCATCCCGGCGAGGCGCTCGTAATGGTTTTCGAACTTCATCTTCCGGTTCGGGTTCAGCTGCTGCAGCACGGCCTCTGCCTCATGCTCGTTGACCACTAGCGGGTTGGCCTTGAGCAGGTACTCGCGGTCCAATTCGATCACCGGCGCCAGGTTGAGCACGATGCGGTCGGTGGCGGCATCCATGGCTGCCTTGATGCCCGAGGCAGGGATTTCCCCCTGCAGCACCAGGATGCCCTCGATGCTCCCGGCGGCCTGCACTGCCTCACCGGTGACCGTCGAGTTGGCTCCGGAGACCACGGCGATGGAGTTCTCCGCAGCGGAGTCCACCTGGATGATGGCGACGCCGGTCGGCTCGCTGGCGCGGGTGACGCGATCCAGCTTGACGCCGGCTTCCTCAAGCTGTCCCAAAGCGATGCCGGCGTGCGAGTCGTTGCCGACCGCGCCGATGAATTCGGTAGCTGCGCCGGCCAACTGCGCGGCCAGCGCCTGGTTGGCACCCTTGCCGCCGGGCGAGAGCTGGTAGGAATCTGCCAGCACGGTTTCTCCCGGTCCGGGCAGGCGGGCCATCAACGCGGTGATGTCCACGTTGCTTGAGCCCACAATGGTGACCTGGATGTCCTGTTGCATTCTTATTCCCCTGGTTCTCGTTGCCCGGCGGCCGATGGGTGCCGGTGTCCTGCTTGATTCCTGCTAGACAGCAGATTACTCGCCTGCGTACTCGGCGATGTTCTTCTCGTCGACGGTGTCAACGGCAACCTGCACGTTGGCTTCGACTTCCTCGCCCTTGATGGCCTTGGCCAGGATCTGCACCGACTGCTTGCCCAGCTCGGCAGGGTTCTGCGCGATGGTGGCAACCAGGGTGCCGTCCTCGACGGCCTTGAAGCCATCTTCGGTGCCGTCGAAGCCGACTACCTTGACGTCCTTGCCGGCCTTGTCGCCCAGCGCCTGGATGGCGCCCAAAGCCATTTCGTCGTTCATCGCCAGGATGCCGGTGGCATCCGGGTTGGCCTGCATCAGGTTGGTGACCACGTCCAATGCCTCGGCACGGTCGAAGTTGGCGGTCTGCGAGGAGACGACCTCGATGTCCTTGTACTCAGCCAGGCCCTTGTCGAACCCTTCGCCGCGCTCGTTGGTTGCCGAAGCGCCGGGAACGCCTTCGAGCACGATGATCTTGCCCTTGCCGTCCAGCGACTCGGCCAGCGCCTTGGCTGCCTGCTCGCCGCCGGCCACGTTGTCCGACGCCACGAAGGAAGCGATCTTGGTGTCGCCTACGGCGCGGTCCACGGCAACGATTGGCAGGCCGGCCTCGACAACCGGGGCCAGGCCGGCTTCGGCGGTTTCGGTGTCCACGGCGTTGATGATCAGGCCGGCGGAACCGTTGGTTGCGGCGGTGGCCAGCTGGTTGGCCTGGGTTGCGGAGTCGTTCTGCGCGTCGACCACCGACAGGTCGATGCCCTGGGCTTCGGCCTCGGCTTCGGCGCCATCGCGCAGGTCGACGAAGAACGGGTTGTTCAGGGTGGACACTGCCAAGGTGGCCGAGCCGGCTTCGGCTTCGGCGCCGCGGTTGCAGGCGGCGGTGCCCAGCACCAGGACCAGGCCGACGGTGACGGCTGCGGTCTTGCGCACGATGTTCTTCATGGGGGTTCTCCTTTGAACTGCTGTTGGATTATTGGATTCGGGGTGGAAAATCTAGTGCTTGACGTTCTTGCGGCGCAGCACGTCGAAGCCGACGGCGATCGCGATCACGGCGCCGATGACTACCTGCTGCCAGAACGCGGAGACCGAGAGCAGGTTCAGGCCGTTGCGGATCACTGCCAGCACCAGCGCACCGATCAGCGTGCCGGAGATGCGGCCGACGCCGCCGGAGAGCGAGGCGCCGCCAATCACCACTGCGGCGATGGCATCCAGCTCGTAGCCGGAGGCCAAGGTCGGCTGGGCCGAGTCCAGGCGTCCGGCCAGGATCATGCCCGACAGCGCGGCGAACACGCCGGAAATCACGAATACGGTGACCAGCACGCGCTTGACCGGGATGCCGGAGAGGCGTGCGGCTTCGGTGTTGCCGCCGACTGCGAAGGCGTTCTTGCCGATGACGGTGCGGTTGAGCACGAAGGCTGCAAGCAGGCCGGAAACCACGAGGATCACGATCGGCATCGGGATCGGGCCGAGGTCATCGCCCAACCAGGATACCGAGGAGCTGGTGGAGATCGGACGGCCGTCGGAGATCACCAAGGTCAGCCCGCGCACCACGGTGAGCATCGCCAGCGAGGCGATGAAGGTGGGCAGCTTGCCGTAGGCGCTCATCGCGCCGGTGACCCAGCCGCACAGCGCGCCCACGGCCAGTCCGATCGGGATGGACAGCCCGTCGGGCAGCCCGGCGGTGGTGATCGCGTAGGAGGAGCCCATCGCCGAGAGCGCGGCCACAGAGCCGACGGACAGGTCGATGCCGGCAGCGACGATCACGAAGGTCATGCCGAAGGCCATCACCGCGATGGTGGAGACCTGGATGCCGATGTTCAGCAGGTTCGGCCCGGTCAAGAAGCGCGGGGTGGCGATGAACAGGGCCAGGCACAGGATGACCAGGCCCACCAAGGCTCCGTTATTGGCAAGGAATGCCTTGAAGTCGAACCCCTTCTTCGGGGCTGTAGCTACGCTGCTCATTACTTGGTTCCTATTTCTTCTTCGCGGTGCACATTGCTGACGGCCAGGGACATGATGGCGTCCTGGGTGGCTTCTTCGGTAGCCAGTTCCCCGGCGATGCGTCCCTGGCTCATCACCAGGACGCGGTCGGACATGCCCAGCACTTCGGGCAGTTCGCTGGAGGCCATCAAGACGCAGCCTCCGGAGGCGGTGATCTCATTGATCAGTTCATAGATTTCGACCTTCGCGCCCACGTCCACGCCGCGGGTCGGCTCGTCGAGCAGCAGCACCTTGGCTCCTGCGGTGAACCAGCGGCCGAAGACCGCCTTCTGCTGGTTGCCTCCCGAGAGCGAGCGGATGGGCTGGTCGATGCTGCCCATGCGGATGCGCAGGCGTTCGGCGACCTGCTGCGCGCGGGCATTCTGGCCCTTGCGGTCGACCAGGCCGCTCTTGGCGGTGGAAGCCATCGTGGCGTAGCCGATGTTCTCGGCCACCGAGGCATCCAGCACCAGGCCCTGGGTCTTGCGGTCCTCGGGCACATGGCCGATGCCGGCGCGGGTGGCTGCCGCGACGTCGAAGCTGGCCAGCTTCTTGCCGTTCACCGCCACGCTGCCGCTGGAGTACTTGTCCGCTCCGGCGATCGCGCGGATCAGCTCGGTGCGCCCGGCACCCATCAGGCCGGCCAGGGCCACTACTTCGCCGGGGCGGACCTCCAGCGAGATGTCCTTGAGCATGCCGTCGGACAGGTTCTTCACGCTCAGCAGCGGCTGCTCTCCCGGCTCGGTGGCCACGCGCGGGAATTGGGCGTCGATGTCGCGGCCGACCATGAGCCTGACCAGTTCGTTCTCCTCGGTGTCGGCCGGGACGGTGGCGATGAACTTGCCATCGCGCAGCACGTTCACGAAGTCGCCGATTTCGGCGATCTCATCGAGGTGGTGGCTGATGAACACCATGCCGACTCCCTGCGCCTTCAACGTGTTGACCACCGAGAACAGGTGCGCAATTTCAGATTTGGTCAAGGCCGCGGTGGGCTCGTCGAGGATCAGCACGCGGGCGTCCAGGCTCAGGGCCTTGGCGATTTCCACCAGCTGCTGCTGGGCCAGGCCCAGCTCGCCCACCGGCGTATCCACATCCAGCTTCAGCCCGAGCTTGTCCATCGCGTCGCGGGCGATCTGGCGCATGGCGCGGCGGTTGATGATGCCGAACTTGCGCGGCACGCGGCCCAGGGTGATGTTCTCGGCAATGGTCATCGACGGCACCAGGTTCAGTTCCTGGTGGATGGTAGCGATGCCCAGGGCTTCGGAGGCCTTGGTGTTGGGGATCTTCACGGCCTTGCCGTCCATCAGGATCTGGCCGGCATCCGGCTCGTGCACGCCGGCGATCATCTTGATCAGCGTGGACTTGCCTGCGCCGTTCTCGCCGAGCAGCACGGAGACCTTGCCCGCGTGCACCTCGACTGTGACCTCGTCGATCACCTGTACCGGGCCGAAGGACTTGCAGACCTTGTCCAGGACCAGCAGAGCGTCATTACCCATTCTCGTTCCTTCCATCCTCACCTATGCGCCGGTGGCTGCTTGCGTTGGGGCCAGCGACTCACGAGCGGTGAATCGGCTGATGAATTCTTGGGGTTGCGGGCTCTTGCCGGCCATCACTTCCTGCAGCGCGGTGACCGCGGCGCGGCCCATGCTGGTCAGGTCGTGGCTGATCGTGGCAATCGGTGGATCGTGCATGAGCATCGCGTCCACCTCGTCGAAGGCGATCACCGAAAGCTGCTTTCCAACCCGAATGCCGGCTTCGCGCCACACGGTTAGTGCGCCAATGGCCATCGGCGCATCGGCGATGACCACCGCAGTTGGCTGCAGTTCATGCTCCAGCAGCCAGCGGGCGCCATCCGCGCCGGAGGCGGCACGGAAGTCGCCGGCGAAATGCAGGGCGGGATTGATGCTCAAGCCGTTGGCCGCCATCGCCGAATCGAAGGCGCTGTGGCGTTCGCGAGCGGTGGAGGCGTGATCCGGGCCGCCGAGGAAGGCGATGCTGGTGTGGCCCAGGTGCTTCAGCTGGGCGATGACTTCTTCCAGGGCGCCGGTGCTGGAGGCGGTGATCGATGGGATGCGCTGCTCTGGAAGGGTCCGGTCCACGAAGACCAGGGGGGTTCCCGAGGCGATGATGCGCTGCATCATCGGGCTGGGCCGGTCGGCATCTTCGTCGAGGCCCTGGGGCACGACAATCAGACCGTCGACGCGGCGCGAGAGCATCGCTGCGAGGAATTGGTCCTGCTGCTCGGTGTCCTCGTTGGCGTTGCCGATGAAGGTCATCATTCCCGCGGCGTGCGCCTGCTGCTCGACAGCGTGGGCAAGGTCGGAGAAGTAGGGGTTGCGCACATCGGAGATCAGTAGCGCGATGGTGTCGGTTTTGGTGGAGCGCAGGGAGCGGGCCTGGGCGTTGGGAACGAATCCCAGTTCCTTGGCAACGGCTGCCACCTTTTCCCGGGAAGCTGCCGAGGTGGCGGGGTGGCCTGAGAGCACCCGCGAGGCAGTGGCGGAGGATACTCCGGCTGCAAGTGCCACATCTTTGATGGTGACAGCGTTCATGGCGATAAGCCCCTTTGCTTATTGTGCAATCGATTCCATGGAATCGATTACACAGTTTTCCTCACAAAGAAAATTAAGTCAATACACTGCACTGGCCTACCAATAATCCCTACCCAGAGACTATATTTTTCAAGTTGGTGACTAGTTGCTTTTAGTTGCCTCGTGGTTTCAAAGCAAAACCTCCCATAACCAAAGTCACTTCGAGCCAGCAGGCGCGGCGGTCGCTAAGATAGTGTTTGTGTCGGTCAACCAGCTTTCAGATAGCGCGCAGAATTACCTCAAGATCATTTTCGGCCTGACCGAGTGGTCCAGCGATCCGGTCACCACGAGCATCATTGCCAGCAAGTCGGGAATGAAGCTCTCCACGGTGTCCGGCGCCTTGAGCAAATTGCGCCAGCAGGGCCTGCTCGACCATGCGCCCTATGGAGCCGTGACGCTCACCGAGCTGGGACGCGAGTATGCGCTGACCATGGTCCGCCGCCACCGCCTGATCGAAACTTTCCTTGTGCAGATGCTGGGCTACCGCTGGGACCAGGTGCATGAAGAGGCCGAGAGCCTGGAACATGCCGTCTCCGACTTCATGATCGAACGCATCGACAGCCTGCTCGAGCACCCCACCCGCGATCCGCATGGCGACCCCATCCCGACCGCCGAAGGCCGCATTTCCATTCCGCAGGCTTTCAATTTGAGCGAAGCCGTCGATGACGCCCGGGTGGAGGTCGAGCGCATTGCCGATGATGATTCGCAGCTGTTGCAGTATTTCTCCGATCATCGGATCGTTGTCGGCGCACGTCTGCAGGTAACGCCCGGAGAGCAGTTCTCCGAGACGGTGAATGTCCAGGTCTGCGCGACTGGGGAAACCTTGCGCTTAGGATCGCGTGCGGCTGCCGCGGTGTGGGTCTCGCGTTCCTCCGAGTAGCCTTTTTACGCCCCATGCCATCTAGTCATTGACCTGGCGGCATCGTCACCTTTCAGCACCAACAGATAATTTGTCCGTTTCATGGAATACAGTGTTGACTAGCCCGGGATACTGCAATGTACAAGTTTTACATGGGGGGTGCATTGCAGCATTCTTGGCCATCCATCACTTCGCGTTTCATGTGAAAGACTCCGCCTTGCCTAGAAAACTTTTCGCTGCGCTCTGCGCCGCAGTATTGGTGCTTGCTTGCTGCAGCGCACCGGCAGATCCTCCTGCTCTTCAGAACAATCAAATCGCACAGGCCGACAACCTGTTGTCAGCAGACCAGCCGTTGCAGGTGGAACGGGTTGCCACCAGCAGCAAGAAGGTCAAGCCCGGGGCGAAGCTCAATGGCCCCAAAGCCACCGCAATGCTGGCGACCCTGCCGGTGAAGGGCAAGGCGGCCGTCACTGGATACAACCGGAACAAGAAATTCGGCAATGGCTGGAAGGACTTCGACAAGGACAAGTGCGACGAGCGCCAGGACACATTGTCCCGGGACATGTCCAAGGTGAAGTTCAAGGACCGCAAGAAGTGCACCGTGGCTTCGGGCACCTTGCATGACAGCTACACCGGCAAGAAGATCAACTGGAAGGTCAAGTCAGGCAGCGTCGACATCGACCACGTGGTCTCCCTGAAGAACGCGTGGATCTCCGGCGGCCAGAAGCTGTCGCAGGCCCAGCGCCAGGCCCTGGCCAATGACCCGCTGAACTTGATGGCGTCCAGCGCCTCGGCAAATCGCCAGAAGGGCGACAAGAACACCGCCGAATGGCTCCCGAAGAACAAGTCCTTCCGGTGCCAGTATGTGGCAACCCAGATCAGCGTCAAGAAGAAGTACGCGCTGTCGGTGACCAAAGCCGAGAAGAATGCCATGTCCAAGGTGCTGAAGACGTGCCGCAACCAGAAGGCCGCGAAGGTCACCCCGATCAAGCCTGCCGGGTCCAAGCCCAAGGCCTCGCCGAAGAAGGACGCAAAGAAGGCTCCTTCCGTGGTCAAGGGCACCGTGCATCCTGGCGCCTACTGCAAGAAGTCGGATCAGGGAAAGCGCGGCAAGTCCAAGGCCGGCAAGTACTACACCTGCAAAACCGATGCCAACGGCAAACTGCGCTGGCGGATTTAGCTGCCGTCTGCCGGTTCTCACCTAGCCCGCACATTCAGCAGCACTCGCGCAGGCCCCATGGGTGGATTCACGTCCACGCGTGGGGCCTTCTGCAGTTCTCCCACGCCCGGCCCGCCAGCGCCTTGCGCCGCTGCGCTCCGCTCAGCCGGCCAATTCCCCGAGGTCGATGCGGTGCGCCAGTGCCGGAAAATTTCCCTGGCTGTATCCGGTGCTGGTCGGGTGGAGGTTAAAGGGGTCGACCGGGTTGGCCGGATTGAAGTAGATCCACTACTCCCTCGCCCCGACCCCGTGGTTGTTGAATGCCCCGAGCACCGGAACGAATTTGGCACTGGTGCCGCGGGTGGCCGCGCGAATCTCCCGGTTCAGCTCATCGCCCAGGCGGTTCAGCATCCGGGCATGTGCGGCACTGATCAGCGGCTGGTCGCCGGTGGACGAGGTGAACAGGCGTGGATATCCGGCTACCAGGATGGTTGCCGGGCTCAGCAAGTCGATTCGTTCCAGGGTCCGGTGGACCCGTGGTTCGACGGACCCGATGGCCGCCGCCAAGGCGGCTGTCGCCTGGTCGCAGCCAGAGTCACTGCCTTGTGTGCTGCACGCGGCTACTGCTTGCCCCCGGGGAAGGTCGTTGCCGCCCAGGGTCAGCGTCACCAGGTCGGCGGTGGACAGCGGGACGGCCAGCGCGGCGGCCGCCATCCCCACCTGTTCGGCGGTGAACCCGGCGCAGGCCGCGTTGATGCCCAGGTCCACCCCGGGCAGCGCCGCAATCTGGCTGACATGGGAGGGGCCGGTGGTTTGCAGGCAGCCGGGCAGCGGCCCGGGCACGATGGCCCCCGATCCGAAGCCTGCCGAACAGGAATCACCCAGGTTCACATAGCTGATGCTCCCTTCCGGGTCCGCCTGCGCGGCGGCCGGTGCCAGCCAGGCCGCGCAGGCAGCGGTGATCACAGCGTAAATGCGAGTTCTTGCCTTGCCAGTCATCGGAATGTCACTTGTCACGAACCGTTCGCGAGGGATTGCCCTCGCTTGGCACCCGGTTCCCCGGATGGACGGTCCGGCGGGCGCAAGGACCGCCGCATCGTGACTGCCGTTCCCAATACCGCGGCACCCGGCTGCCTGTCACGCGGACCTTGGCAGCACTGCACGGACGCGCGTCAGGATCCTGCGCGCGTGGCTCTCAACCTACGCCCGCGCCTGCGGGTCGGGAAGGAGTGCTGGCCAGCCGCCGCTCAGCGGCTGGCGGCCAGCGCTTTGCGCCGTCCCTTGCGGGCCAGGCGGGTGGCGATCAGCCCCTGCTTCGGGCTGAAGAGATAGGCGATTGCGAAGATCATTGCCTGGGCCAGCACCACCATTCCACCGGTTGATGCATCGAGGTAATAGCTCACGTAGACGCCCAGGATTCCGGCACAGGTTGCCAGTACCGGTGCAATAACCAGCATCTTCCCGAAACGGTCAGTCAGCAGGTAGGCCGTGGCGCCGGGAATGATCAGCATGGCGACGATCAGGATGACGCCCACGGCCTGCAGCGCCACCACGGAGGTCATGGCCAACAGCCCCAGGAGCACGGCACCGATCAGCCGCGGGTTCATTCCCAAGGCATGCGCGTGCGTCTGGTCGAAGGCATAGAGCGTGAAGTCCTTGCGCTTGAGCACCAGGATCGCGAACGTGATCGCGCTAAGCAGCAGAACCTGCCACAGGTCGCTGCCCGAGACTCCCAACAGGTTGCCGAATATGATGTGGTTCAGATCCACATGGCTCGGGGTGACCGAGATCAGCACCAGCCCGATGGAGAAGAGCGTGGTGAAGACGATGCCGATGGCCGCATCTTCCTTGAGCTTCGTCGTGTCGCGCACTCCCCCGATCAATGCCACCGCGAGGAATCCGAAGACCAGAGCGCCCAGGGCAAAGGGAGCGCCGGCGATGTAGGCCAGCACGACCCCGGGCAGGACGGCATGCGAGACCGCGTCGCCCATCAGCGACCAGCCGATGAGCACCAGCCAGCAGGACAGCACCGCACACAGGGCAGCGGCGATGATGGTCACCAGCAGGGCGCGCACCATGAAGGTGTACCCCAAGGGCTCGGCCAGCAATTCAATGAGGTTCATTCCCCGCCTCGTTTCATCGGATCCAGGCCAAAGGCCAGGGCCAGGTTCTCCGCTTGGAGCACCACGTCCGGATGTCCGTGCATCAGGACCTTGCGCATCAGCAGCACCGCTTCATCGGCCAGTTCCGGCAGCGCATGCAGGTCGTGGGTGGAGATCAGCACGCTGCCGCCGTCATCGGCTACCTCTCGCAAGAGCTTGGTGATAGTCGCTTCGCTGCGCTTGTCCACGCCGGCAAAAGGCTCATCGAGCAGCATGATGCTGGCGCCCTGGGCGATGCACCGGGCCACGAATGCGCGTTTCTTCTGCCCTCCGGAGAGCTGGCCGATTTGCCGATCTGCGAAGCTGGCCAGCTCCACCCGTTCGAGCGCCTCGTCCACGGCAGCATGGTCCTGCTTCTTGGCGCGTCTGGTCCACCCCATCTGTCCGTAGCGTCCGGTCATCACGACCTCGCGCACCGAGATCGGGAAGCTCCAATCCACCGCTTCGCTCTGCGGCACGTAGGCCAGCTGGCCGCTTTTCCGCGCTTGCAGCGGGTCGGTGCCGTTGATGCGCACGCTGCCGGTGTCGGGCTTGACCTGCCCCATGATGGTCTTGAACAGCGTCGACTTGCCCGAGCCGTTCATCCCGACCAATCCGCAGACCCGGCCGCGGCCCAGCTGCAATGAGGCGTGGTCCAGGGCCAGCACGGGGCCGTAGTGGACGGTCGCGCCCGACACGTCGATGGCCAGGGCGGTGCCAGGCTTCCCGTTCATGGTGTTTCGCCTTTCAAAGCACGGGCAATGGTTCTGGTGTCATGCGTGATCAGGTCCAGGTAGCTGGGCACCGGACCGCCGGGTTCGGACAGCGAATCCACATAGAGTGTTCCGCCGTAGGCGGCATCGGTGGATTCCACGACTCGTTGCATGGCCGCATCGGAGACCGTGGATTCGCAGAAGACCGCGGGAACATCGTTGTCCCTGACATAGTCGATGGCCGCGGCGACCTTGCGCGGCGTGGCCTGTGATTCCGCGTTGACCGCCCACAGGTACTTTTCGGCCATGTTGGCATCGCGCGCCAGGTAGCTGAAGGCTCCCTCGCAGGTCACCAGCACACGCTGGCGTTGGGGGATTTCCTCCAGCGCCGCCTCGAGCTCATCATGCACATCTTGAAGCTTGGCCTGGTAGGCCCTGGCGTTCTCCCGATAGCTGGACGCATTGGCCGGATCCAGTTCGCTGAAGGCCTCTGCGATGCGGTCCACATAGATCTTGACGTTCAGCGGGCTCATCCAGGCATGCGGGTTGGGCTTTCCGGCCCCTTCTTCCTGGACGATATCGATCGGCTTGATCCCCCGGCTGGCGGTGGCGTGCGGGGCGTCATTGTCCTCGACGAATTGCTGGAACCAGGCTTCGAGGTTCAAGCCGTTATCGAGGATGAGGTCGGCATGCGAGGCGCGGCGCAAGTCATCCGGGGTCGGCTCGTATCCGTGGATCTCTGCGCCGAGTCGGGTAATTGATTCGACGCGCAAATGCTTGCCCGCGACGTTCTGGGCGATGTCCTGCAGGACCGTGAAGGTTGTCAGCACCACCGGCCGGTCGTCCGGGCTGGCTGCGGGCTCAATGCTGGACTTGGACGCGCAGCCAGCGAGGGCGATCAGGCAGGACAGAACAGCGGCCAGAAACCCTACGCGTTGCCCCGCCCCTGATCGTCGTTTCGCCGTTTGCACCATTGCACACCATTCCGCTTCTCGAACTGGCGATTAGTTCGCCCCTCTCAATCATAATGTTCGAGGGGTCGAATATTGCAAGTTCGCGTCGGCAGATTTCGCTGTGGGTGCTGTCTCAGACCCCCAGCAGGGTATTGACCAGACGGGCGGCAGTGCGTGCGGTACGCCCGTCAATATCCAATCCCGGGTTCAGTTCCACCACGTCAATCAATGCCAATTTGCCGCTGCCCGCCAGCATTGCGCAAAGCCCGTGGATCACTTCCAGGGGCACCCCGAAACCGGCAGGGGCACTGACCCCCGGAGCCACCGCCGCAGGCAGCACATCGAGATCGATGGTCAGATACAGCTTGTCGATGCCAGCCAGGAAGTCCTCGACGAATTCCAGGACGGCAGGTAATTGACCTGCCGTGCACTGCTCGTCAAGCAGGTAGCGCACCCCCAAGCTGTGGGCCCGTTCGAAGAGCACCGTTGTGTTGTTCGGCTTGCTGATTCCCACTACCGCGTAGTTGAAATTGCGCCCTTCGGCCTGCAGATCCCGGGCGATATCCAAGAACGGCGTGCCGCTGCTCCGGCGCGGTGCGCTGCGCAAATCGAAATGCGCGTCAAGGTTCAAGATGCCCAGCCGGGTTCCCGGCTCGTCCCAGAAATGCTCGAACAGCCCGGTGAATGAACCGTAGGCTGTTTCGTGGCCGCCGCCGAGCACCACTGGCAGCATTTCTCCAGCGAGCAAGGCGCTCACCGACTGCGCCAGTCGCTTTTGCCCCGATTCGAGCTCGTCACCCAGCACCTCGATATCGCCGGCATCTACCAGCGGGCGCGGCTGGTGAATGGCCAGCGAGCCCAGGGCGGCGCGCAGCGCCTGCGGTCCCTGGGCGGCACCGACTCGGCCTTTGTTGCGCAGCACGCCCGCATCAGAGGCGAAGCCGAGCAACGCCGCGGGCTTACGACCATCGGGGGTGCCAGCAGGCTGGCGGTTCACCTGCTGGTGCCATCTCAAATGCTGCTCGCCGGCACCGTCATTGCGTCCGGTCCAGATAGCAGGTGCCCGGTCAACCGCCAGTTGCGGCTCGAAATTCTCCATGCTTCCAGCTGACCAGATGCGCCCCGAGCGCGCCATGCCTTCTGCGGTTCTCCGTCTGAAACACCGGACAGAAGATGTTTATCGGGTACTCAGCGCACTGTAGTCCAGCGGCCCTTTCGTGGCCGCATTGCCGTAGACCTCAACATGGATGTGATCCATGTGCCGGGTGGTGTCATTCCAGTTGCCGGTGAACTGGTTTCCGTACTTCCCGGAATCGGAATACGGGGTCCAGCCAGTGGTGGGAAGCCAGATCCGGTCCTGCCAGATCAGGTAGTAGATCCCCAGCTGGATTCGGTTGTCCAGCAGGAACTGGGCCAATTTATCGCCTTGTGCGACGCGCGCCTGGTTCTTGTAGTCTCGGATCATCAGGTCCACGGCCTTTCCGGAGCTGTGCCCGGAAGAACCGCTTCGAATGGTGTGGATAGCGCTGACCGTATCGCCGGTTCTCCCCTTCAGCGCTGCAATGACCCGTTGCGCGTCGGGTTGCAAGACGCCCGGCTGGCTCTCGGAGAGGTAGGTTTCCCTGACCCAACCGCGTCCTTGAGTCGCGGAGACTTCGGCCCAGCCGGCTTCGCTGCGCAGATAGCTGACCTTCTGCCCGGCCGGCAGCACGGCTTTGCTCAGGTGGCTGACTCCCGCGCCGGCCCTGAGATTGACGTTGGCAGTGGTCCAGCGGTATTTGGTCGTCGGGGCCGGTCGCGGCGCTTGGGGTTTGCGGGTTGCCAGATAGCCATTGCTGATCCATCCGGTGCCCTTCGTTGTTGATACGCGTGACCAGCCGTTTGCCGTTCCCAGGATGCTGACCTGCTGCCCCTTGGAGATAACCGCGAGCGATTTATAGCCGGTGGAGTACCCGGAGCGTAGGTGCACGTTGGCAGTCGTCCAGCGCTTGGCAGCTTTCAGCGGCGTGTAGGCATTGTCCACCAGTGCGCTGGATGGAACCCACCCAGTTGTCTTGGCGGTTTTCACCCTCGCCCAGCCGTTCGATGTTCCGTGCAGGGTGAGCTTGGATCCGGCTGCCACGGTCCCCAGGGATTTGGCGGTACCCGAAGCGTTGGCGCGCACGGCCGTGCTGGACAGGATCCAGCGTGGTGCCGGGTTGGTGGGCTTATAGGCGGTGCTGGACAGGATGGCGGTTGGCACCCAGCCGATGCCACGGGTGGACTTGATCTGGGACCAGGATCCCCTGGTTGTGTACAAGCCGACTTTTTCGCCCGGCGCGAGGCGTCCAAGGGAAGCCGAGGAGCTGTGATTCGATCGGCGCAGGACGCTGCTGCTGACTAGCCAACGGTTCCCTATCGTCTTTTGGGTTGCTACAGGCTGGGTAGACAGTTGCTTGGCAGGGAGCCATCCGCGTTTCCCGGCGGTAACTACATAGCTCCACGAGCCAGAGGTGCGCAGCCACTCGACTTTGGCTCCCGCCGGAACACTTGCCACGCGTGCCGCTTTGGCCGAGGTGGACTTCCGCAAGACCTGGGCAGTTTTCGAATACCGGTACACGGGTGCCGGCAGTGAGCTGGACAGCTGGCTTGTAGGCACGAAACCGGTGACCTCTCCGATCTTGATCCGGCTCCACGATCCAATTGCGCCAAGACGCTGCACCTTGGCTTTGCGCATGGCTCCGGCCAAGGCCGGAGAGACGGACGACGCCTTCTTGCGGACCGGCTGGAAGGAAAGCAGATAGCGGGTGGCTGAGCTCTTGGGCTTCGCCGGCGCTGCGGGCGAGGTCAGATACTTCGCCGAGACCCAGCCGGACTTCATCTTGTAGGTAGTTTGCACCCATCCCGAGGAACTCCCGGAGACGAGAACCTTGGCGCCCTTTGGAATGACCAGCAGCGACGCGGAGTGGACCGATGGCGCTGTGCGCAGATTCAGGTTGGCAGAAGTCAGCTTGGCGACCCCCGCAGGAGCTGCAGCAAGCTGGGCAACGCCGGCCGGAGCCTGCATCGATGCGCTGGCACCAGCTGCGGTGCCAAAAGCCAGGAGCAGGGTCAGCAGCAGGCCCAGGACGCGATTCGAATATTTCAATGAGGGTGCTTTCGAGCAAGGGCAAACTGCCGTTTCCTGCGGTCAGCAGAAGCGCAAGGCATTCCGCTGTCGACGGCGATATTGCGATCGCCAAGAAAATTAATGACACAACAAGAGTGATTTCACCCTGCTGTAATTCGAAGAAACTAGCTCGCCTTGGACATGACGAATGCCGTGACGGATCCCGGCTCGATTTCGGTTCGTCCTGCGTCATGGATGACCGGCCCGGCGGCCTGCTTAGACAATTGCTCGAAATCCTTGCGCGGCAGGTGCCTGATGCCTACCGGCGCATGGGATTGAAGCCACGCTTCCACAGATTTCGCAGGGGCCTCGGTCAGCCATGCGAACAGCGCGTGCGCCGCCTGCGCGGCTGCCTTGCCGGTGGACATGTCCAAGGACTTGTTCAACACGATGTTGATCTCCGCGTTCAAAACCTCGTCGGCCTTTGGCAGTTGCGTGCCGGAGACCTGGAGCTTGGCGATCAGCTTCGGCAAGTCGGCGGCCGGCAATGGTGGCAGCCCGACAGCTTGCGCCTTGCCCACTTCGCTGACCATTTGCTCGGGGAACATCTCCAGCACCTTGGCGAACATCTTTGGATTGGCCCGGCGCACCGACTTGGCGAATGCCTGCGAAGCCCACTGCTGCCAATCCGGGTTCTGCGGATTTTGCAGGTAGGCAATCACGGCTGCGCGTGCCACCGCCGAGAGGCCCTCATCCTCGCTCGACGGATCCTCCTTGTCGATTCGCAGGATGATGGGCTGTACCAATTCCCCGGGGTCGCGATCGCGCAGTTCAGTCATGGCTTTATTCTATGGCGAATGAGAGAACCGAATTTTCGGACTGCAAAGCTTCAGCTTGCAACTTTAATACTATGCGCTGAGGAAGGTCACCGTAATGCGCGCCGGGATCTGCGCGTACACCGCGTGAAGGACGTTGGCTTCAACGAAGATGCTACCCCCAACAGCCAACGGGAACTTGCGTCCTTCCACCGTGAACTCGATTTCCCCTTCAATGACAGAAACGATGATCGGGGTGCGCGCTACGTGCTCTTTCAGCTCAACATTTGAGTCGAAAGCTATCTCCGTAATCTGCGCTTTCTCGCCGGCAAAAATTCTCTTGGCTGAATACTTGCCTGGCTTGATTGGGTTGCGCTCGGCATTGCCCGCCGCTGACAACGAAATCAGCTCAAATTGTCCGTCCATAATATCTTCAGTCAAGGCAATTCCCGCCTTCCGGTGCTTTTGAATCCACGTCGAATTAACTACCAGCATGCTCTTTTTTCGCTTCAGGAGCCAACTGTCTCGTGAAACTTGCCACCCCTTGCTTTAATGCCCGTCTCGTCGACAGCCGCAAGTAGAAGCAACGCGTTCATCTCGACAAAGTGATATCCATCCGGGGACCGTGACGTGCCGGGTTCTACCAAGATCGAAGCCTGAATCAAGACGCTGTTCGCGTTCTCGCACTGCAGAGTCTCACACCTTGGTTCGCAGTATAGAGATTCTCGCCCTGGCTACGGAGGCTGCCGTCGGGATGTGTGCTGCCAACGCAACTGCAGCGCGCGACCCGCATCGCACCTCGGTCTTGTTCTTGGTGTGCGTAACAAATTTCAATACTTCGCTAGCGCCAGTACCCCGTCATGGTTCGCACAAGGCTGCCTTACCGACGGATCACATCACCCAATTATTCATCGACCGCACCGTCAATGGCAGAGATTTTCCTAGCGTCGCCGAACTTTGCGCACGATCAGCAGCACGAAGCTGGTCAGCATGGCAGTGGCCAAACTGACCAGAAGCGGAGTCTGCCACGGAACGTCCAGGACGCTTCCGGCGAATTTTTTCCAGAAGGAACCAATGGCATCCCAGCCTGTTGCCTTCGATTCGATAACTCGAGCGGTGCTTTCCACGACGGCCGGCATGACCCATTGGATCGCCAGCGCGAATACCCACATCAGCAGGTTCAATATTCGCAAGAATCCGACGAAGCCCAATATGAGGCCGAGGATCAGCGGCCCGGCATACCAGAGGTAGACATAGTACGACTGGGCGCCGGCGACGAGCGACGCGATGATCTGCAGCCAATAGCTGACGCCCACCGTAAGCGTCGCGTAGAAAAGCACTGCAATGGGCAGCCGCAATTTGGTTGCCATGAAGTACCAGACTTGGCTGACCAGCAGCAGACCCCCGAATACCCAAAGATGTCGAATCGATGCCGCGGAGAGTTCCCCGCCCACGAGCCCAGGCTCCAACGCGTGAAGGCCCTGGAACCCGAGCCCCAAGAGTCCCAGGACCATGCCCACGGATGTCACAACGGTGAACGCTGTACGCCCATACCCAATGCGCCGGGCAAACCAGCTGCCCCAGAAGGTTATGACGGAGAAAACTACCAACAGCCCTTGGGCGTCGTCGCTGGCATGCGGGAGAATCGACCGGTCTTCTTCCCCAATCCACAACCACGGCAACACCACGATCGCAGTGATCAGCAATCCAGCGACCAATTGCATCCACCAGTTGTGCCAGATGCGTCTCATTGAACCCACTCTTACTCCTCAGTGTTCCTACGCGCTCATTGTTCCAGAGCCAGCGCGGAGCATCGCGAATCCCGGCAGGCGTTTCCCCCAAGTTGCTCCAGACAGCAGACTCCCGCACCGGGAACTGTGCCGGGAACGCCAGATGGCCCGTGCGCATTCCACCGAACTGGAATGCCCACGAGCCATCTGGACTACTGCTTTCACCGTGCCTTGGCGTGGGTGGCCACTGCTCCTGGAATGCGTAAATGCAGGTGGTTTACGTCATCAGGCGGTCTTCGTCGAATTCGGCGGTAACCCGTTCAACTTTCTCTACTCTCAGTGAACAACACATAGATCACCGTGTGCAACAGGCAAGCATGCAATTAGTCAATATGATCAACTGGACAAGAAATATATCGCGATTATTCGCCAATCTGCCCTGAGAGCTGAATCACAAGAATCAGTTTGAACCTGCCAGCAAAGCACTTGACCTTGACGTATCGTCAACCAGTAGCGTGGTAGCCATGAACGATTCAACTGGCCGTCGGAAACAAGTCCGCCACTCGATCGCACAGGTCTCGAAATCCGCTGGAGTCAGCAGCCGCACTTTGCGGCACTACGACCAGATCGGCTTGCTGGAGCCTGATCACGTGGCCGCCAACGGGTATCGCTTCTATACCGACAGACAGCTGGTCCGGCTCCAGCGGATTCTCTTGCTGAAGCAGTTGGGCATGAAGCTGGAAACCATCGCTGAAATCCTGGACGAGCAACGCAATGAGTTAGCCGCGCTGCGCACCCACAAGGAACAGCTCCACAGACAACGTGAGGCGCTGGACCGGCAAATCGCGGCCCTGGATCACAGCATTTCAACACTAATTACAGGAGGAGCAATGGAACCAGAAAAGAGCTTTGACGGCTTCAACGAGCAGTACAAGCACGAGGTATCCGAACGCTGGGGCGCCGACGCCTACGAAACATCGAATCGCTGGTGGCGCTCCAAATCAGGAGACGAGCAAAGCGCATTCATGGAAGAAGTCAAAATGATAAACCAGGCCTGGATCGAGGCGGGCAAGAATTCCGTCCCAGCAGGCAGCGTCGAAGCCCAGGAACTAGCCGCTCGCCATGTGCGCTGGCTTCAGAGCACCAAGGGTACCCCGCTGGATTCCGGTGATCCGGCCCAGCGCAAGGCATTTATCTGCAATCTCGGCGAGATGTATGTGGCTGATCCGCGGTTTGCGAAGAACTACGGCGGTTATGCGGAACTCGTTCGCGACGCGTTGCAGATCTTTGCCGAACGCACTATCCAGCTCGACTAGCCTGAGGCTGTTCCCGATGCGCTCGGGAACAGCCGCGGCCAGCGCGGTCAGCTTTGGGTTTCGTTCGCAATATCCTCGCGGGCCTGCGCGTACCGTTCCTGAATGTAGTTCTCCAAGGCGACGCGTTCCACTCGCCACATCCCGCGCCCGCCTATTTGAATGGCCGGCAGCTCGCCGCTTTTCACCAGAGCGCGAACCTGCGGCAGCTTCACATTCAGTTCCTCTGCCACGTCTTCCAACCGCAAAAACCTCATATCAACAGGTTACTGTTATTAGCGGCCATTTGATCCCAGCTTGCTGAATTTGTGGATTAAAGATGGCATTCCGCCCGGCCGTTCTCCCTATTGGCCGCAGTAGCCGAGTCGCGCGCAACACTATCAGCCAATCCGCGCAATACATTTGGGATCCACTGGTCATATTGACTAAAGTCTAGGTTGGCACTTACGCACGCGCAACACAACCTGTCTCAGGAGACCACCACATGAATTCGGATACGTATCAGCTCGATGAAACCGACCGGCGTATCCTTCTGGCACTCGATGCAGATCCGCGCGTACCCATCATGATGCTGGCCCAGCAGCTGGGACTTGCCCGCGGCACCGTGCAGACGCGTTTGGAACGACTGGCTCATTCAGGTGCCCTGCGTCCGAACACCTCGCGAATCCTTCCAGCGGCCATGGGCCGAGGCGTCAGCGCTTTCGTGAGCGCCGAGTTGAACCAGGCCAGCTTGAATGAGGCCATCGTCGCGCTGCGCCAGATCCCTGAAGTTCTCGAGTGCGTCGCTCCTGCCGGCGATACCGACCTCTTGATTCGCGTGGCCGCGACCGACCCGGATGACCTCTACCGTGTCAGCGAAGAGATCCGCTTGTGCCCGGGCATAACCCGCACTTCGACCTCGATGATCCTGCGCGATGTCATCCCGTTCCGCACCACCGAGCTGCTCAAGAAGCTGAGCAAGGACTGATTCCAAGCGAGTAACGGGCAGAATCGCCAATACCGTTGCCGGCACCGAAAGGTCGCCGGCAACGGCGTTTGTTTTTATGAGCTGGATGGCACTTCCTGGAGCTTGGCAGCGGGCAGGTATTTCGCCGAGCGGAGCACCTGCAGCATTGACAGCACGCAGAGCACAGCAAGCATCGAGATGAATAACGCCGGGTGCGCGACCGTCCGCCAGAGTGCAAAGAATGTCGGGAAAGTGAAACCGATGAAACAGCACATGTAGAACCTGCCGGTGAGCTTGCCAACGTCCGCGCTGCCGGCAAGATCCAGGACCTGGCTCAGCCCGGCAACCAGCAAGATGCCATTGGCAGAACCGGCCACGGCGAAGGCAATGATTCCCAGAATTTCTGAACCGCTGAGCGACACCGCGATCATCAACAGCAGCGCCGCCAGCGAGGTAGCCAGCCCAGCCATGATCAGCCTGATCTTGCCCAGGTCGTTGAATCTTTTGACGAATGGCTGGATCACTGTGCCCATGCCCATGGTGACCGCGACTGCCAAGGTGGTGTAGAACAGGCTGGACTCGCCCGCACCACTGCTCAGCGCGGGGACTACCGCAAAGCCTGTCGCTGCCATGCCGAAGACCCATGGGGCTGCGGGCAGGACAACACGGTAGAACCGCTGGAGGTTTGCCGGGGTGGTCGCTTCACCCCGCGAACTGCGCCGTGCTGGTTCAAGCGCAGGAGCTTCACGGGTTGTGAACATCAGCAGCAGCCAGGCGAAAGCGGTGGCGGCATGAACGATATACGCCAGTTCCGGACTACCGCTGGCTCCGACGATGGCCCCTGAAATGACCGGGCCAAGGGCGAATCCCATCGATGTGCACAGCGCGGCGCGCGTTGCACCGGCGGCGCCGGGACTGAGCAATTTCACCCAGCTGGTGATGGCGACCATGGCCAAGCCCATGCCGAAGCCGGTGAAGATACGGCCCGCATAGAGGCCGGACTCCTGAAGCGATCCGAACATGAGCCCGAAGGATCCTAGAATCGAGCAGGCCAAGGCAAGCAGCGAAAAAGGCTTGCGTCCATATCTGTCGGCCCAGGGACCGCCGAATGCCAAGGCAGGGATCATGCCTGCCAGGTAGCTGCCCATGACCAGCATCGCCTCGAACTCGCTAAGTTCGCGGAATTGCTGATACCAGCTGATCAGCGAAACGTACTGGTTGGCGCACCATCCGGTAAGCACCAGGCACACGCCGGGAAGCCACCACGGAGTCGTCTTACGGGCAGCATCGAGAACAGTAATTTCTACCGCTCCAGCTCGTGGAACAGTTCACGCACGCGGTCGGCGATCTCATCGCGGATCATGTTCATCCGTTCCGCACCGGTGATGCCGTCTTCGCTGGGTTCATAGGTGACCCAGCGTTCGGTCTTAATCGACGGATCGAACTGCGGATTCGCGTCGGTTCCAAGGATCACCACGCGGTCGACTTGCTCGACAACGCGCGGATCAATGGCCTTGGGCGTGCCCTGAGACATGTCGGCGCCGGCCTGCGAGAGCGATTCAACCGCTTCCTGGTTGATGCCCGAACCTGGGTTGGTTCCAGCCGAGTAGCTGGTCACCTTCCCCTCAGAAATGTAGTCCATCAATGCGGCGGCCATTTGCGATTTGCCGGCATTGCGGGAGCAGATGAAAAGTACCGAGTTAGCCATGAACCTATTGAACCATTGACCCGCAGGTTGGTGGCCTTTCAACGGAAAGGTTGCGAAAAGTGCCGTGCCGCGCCCCATTACGCAGCATCGTTGTCCTGCCGCTATGGCTAAAAGCTGTGGATGTGGCTACGGTTATGACTACTCAGCCCACGGCAACAGGAGGAAAAGATGATCGCAGCTCATAAGAAGATCATTGTCACCGGCGTGGTCGTGATGCTGATTGGTGTTCTCCTCAGCAGCTTCATTCCGGCCTTGATGTCATGGGGCCTGAATTCCGGCTATGGCGGAACCCTATTGGCCAGCGTCCCGCTGAGTTTCATTAACGCATTGATCAGTAACGCGCTCACCCCGTTTGGCGCCGTGCTGGCAGCCATCGGAGTAGCCATGCACATGGCCGGGGCCAAATCCAACGTCTAGTCCCGTTGCTGGCCTGAGCTCGCGGAACCTAGAACTGCGGTAGTTTGCTGCCCTCAAGCAGCAAGCCCAATGACCGGCCCATGATCTGCTCATGGGCGGGCCATTGGGTTTGCGGCTCTTGTGCTACTTCAGCAGCTTGCGGGTCTTGATGGTTTCGCCCTTGAAGAATGCGGGGTCGCGCAGGCGCATCCACAGCATGATGGCCACGCCCAGCAGCAGCACGCCGACCCCGAGGATGAACACCATGCCCACTCCCCCGATTTCGGAGCCCGAACCGTATTCCGGATTCATGGATTCAATGGCGGTGGCAAAGAACATCACCAGCAGCACAATGCCGCCGATCAACGGCGCCAAGAACTTGCAGAAGAAGTTCCGGGCATTATCGAACAGTTCTCCGCGGAAGTACCACACGCAGGCCAACGCGGTCAGCCCGTAGTAGAAGCAGATCATCAGACCCAGCGCGGTGATGGTATCCCACAGCGCGTTCTCCGAGAGCAGCCGGGTGATCACATAGAAGCCAGCAGCTGCCGCAGCGGCAGCGAAGGTGGCCACCGACGGGGACATGAAGCGCGCCGAGATCTTGGCGAAGCTGGAGGGCAGCGCCTTGTAGTATCCCATGGCCAGCAAGGTGCGCGCCGGCGAGACCATGGTGGACTGCAGCGAGGCGGCCGAGGAGGACAGGATGGCCAGGGACATCAGCATGGCCAGCGGGCCCATGATCGGACCGGACAGCACCGCGAAAATCGATTCCTGGTTCTCCGGATTGCCGGCACCCAGGCCAGTGGTGCCCACGCCTGCCCAATAGATCACCCCGAGCGACACTGCCAGGTACAGCGCGATGATCACCAGCACGGTCCAGGTGGCGCCGCGTCCGGGGACCTTCTTCGGATCGGTGGTTTCCTCGTTCATGGTCAGGGTGACATCCCAGCCCCAGAAGACGAAGATGGACAGCGAGATGCCCGCGGCGAAGGCCGAGAAGGTATCGATGCCGGCGGGGTTGAACATCTGCCAGGTAATCGGCGTCGGATCATTGGGCTGGCTGGAGGTCAGCGCCATGATGGCGAAGAGCAGCAGCACCGCGACCTGGAACCCGACCAGCACGTACTGGAAGACCTTGGTGGCATTCATGCCCCGATAGGAAATCCAGGCGGCCACCGCAATGAACACCAGCGTGGTGGGAATGTTGATCCACAAGTTGGTAGTCAGCTCAGCAATCCAATCCTGCCCGGTGAGCTGGGCAAGGAGGATGTAGAAGAAGTCCACGGCCACGGCCGCCAGGTTCGAGAGCACAATCACCGTAGCGGCGATCAGGCCCCAGCCGCCCATCCAGCCGATCATCGGGCCGAAAGCACGTGTCGCCCAGGTGAAGGAGGTGCCCGAATCCGGCATGGCGCTGTTCAGCTCGCGGTAGCCCAGGGCCACCAGGAGCATCGGCAGGAATCCGGCCAGAAGGATCGCCGGCAGGCTGGTGCCGACTTCGGCCACGGTGGCGCCGAGCCCCGCGGTGAGGGTGTAGGCCGGGGCGATGCAGGAGATGCCGATAACGACAAGTCCCAATACGCCCACGGTGCCCTTGGGCAGTCCTTTTTCGTGCAGTCCGCTCTCGGAGCGTGCAGGCGGCGATGCCTGCCTCAGGTCTTGCGACATGGTGGTTACCTTCAAACTTTCAGCGGGGTGTGCGTGCGTCGGCTACAAGTACCGAGCCACCTTCCGTCAGGGGTCAGTGAGGCGCCGTCCGCGCAGTTTCGCGGCAGGCGTCCGGGGAATATAAGGGGTGGTGCAGGATTGTTGCGGTGTTTCCTAGCGGGCCGCGTCAAGGGTCGGGATGACGCCCATGGGCACGTTGAGCTGGCCGAGTATCCGCTGGGCTTTGGGTCCGATGAACAGCCGGCGCGGAGCGGCCAGCCGGGCGGAACCGAGCAGCGCCAGGTCCCCGTCCTGCCAGGACAGCTGGGCCGTGGCTTCATCCAGTCCCTGCCCGGAGACCACCTCGATGGCCGCATCCAGGCCCAGGGACTCGGTCAGTTCCTCCAGATAGCTGCGGGTCTTGGCCAGGTGGTCGCCCAGCTCCTGCTCGGGGTTGGCCAGCTCCGCTTGGGAGATGAGCGTGGCCACGCGCAGCGGCAAAGCGCAGGCGGCGGCGATCCGCGCCGAGAGGCCGATGACCTCGCGTGCGCCGGGCCGGTCCCCGACGAAGGCGGTCAGCCGGGTGATCTTCCCGTTGGCCGCGCGCAGCGTGGCCAACGATGCCGGCGAGGACATGAATACTGCCATCGGCGATGAATGCAGCAGCGCGTTGGCGATCGCCCCGGGGCTGAAGAAGCCGGCGCGGTGGCGCTTGCGCCCGCCCAGCACGATCCCGTGCGCCCCGTATTCCTCGCCCAGGGCGATGAGCCCCTCGGCCACCGAGGGCACCGAGCGGGCCACCACCGAGGCGGCGATGCCGTCTGGCACCAGGGCCAGGGCTTCGGCCGCCCAGCGGTCCACCTGGGCGGAGAGGATGGTGGAGAATCCATGATCCCCGCCGGGGTAGACGGCATTGAAGGGGGTGGAGGCTGGCAGCACGATGGCGATCTTCAAGGATGCATCGCGGGTGCCAGCCACCAGGGCGCTGGCCAGTTCGATGGCTTCGGCACCGCGCTGGTCAGCGGTGTAGCCTACAAGCAATTCCATGGCTTAGGCGTTCGCCTCTTCCTTGGCAGGAGTGATCGTGGCCACCCCGTCATAGCTCGGGTCATAATCGGTGCCGTCCAGGGCGGCGATGATGCGTGCGGCAGAGCGCCGGCCCATGCGCACTGCGCCGTCCACGTGCTGGAATCCTTCGCCGGCCAGGTCGGAGGAGGAGAAGTAGATCGGTCCGACATTCTCGTTCTGCGCCGGGCCGAAGCGGTGCAGGCCGCCCAAATCGTAGCTGGTGGCGTAGGCTCCGCGGGTCCATTCCTCGGCGGCGAAGTCCGAGAGGTAGAAGACCTTGGGATCCAGGGCCTTCTCCCCCAGGTAGCCGGCCATGGACTTGAGGATCGCCGCGCGGCGTTGCTGCTCGTCCAATTCCCACATGGCGTCGGCATTCAGGTCCGAGATGAAGCCGACCAGGGTGCCGGTTTCCTCGCCGATGTAGGTGTTGTCGTAGATTTCCTGGACCAGATTGGCCGGTCCGAAGCAGGTGCCGGACAATCCTTCTTCGCGCCAGAACGGGGTGTCGTAGACGGCGTGGACCTTGATCACCAGTCCCATGGACTGGTGCTGGTGGGTGACCTGCTGCTTGCGCGGCAACGCCGGGAGGTAGGAGATGCGCGAGTACAGGTTCGGCGGCACCGCCAGCACCGCTTTCTTGGCCGAGACGGTCACGGTGCTGCCGTGGGCCACCACGCCGCCGTCGAACCATTCGAGCTTGAGCACTGGGTTGTCCAGGAAGACGATGCCCTCGCCCAGCTTTTCGGCCAGGGTCTTGGAGACGCCCTGCATGGTGCCCACGATGCGCCGGTCCAGGATGAAGTCCTCGTCGACCAAGTTGTCGAAGGAGCCGGCCGAGGATGCCATGAGCACCGCCTGCAGCGCGGAGAAGGTGTGCGCCGGCTTGGTGAGCATGCCCCCGGCGATGAACAGTCCCACGTTGTTGCAGGCCAGCTCGTCGGCAGAGTGCTGGCGCAGGAAGTGGTGGAAGGAGATCTTGTCCAGCTCTTCGGCCTGCGGGTGCTCCCATGGCTTGTCCGGGTCCATGCCGGCGGCCAGTTCGTTCATCAGCGCCACCAGCTTCTCCATTTCGGCTACGGTGCTGGCAGCCACCGGGAAGTCCTCGCCCTCGTAGGCGATCCGCTCTCCGTCCTCGGTGAGATAGACGCTCTTGCCGGCCTTGTAGCGTTCGAAGGTCTCGATACCCAGCTCCTCGATCAGCGAGTAGAGGCCGGTCTGGTCGGGGCTGATCCACTGGCCGCCGATTTCGATGGTCGCCCCGTCCATGACATCGGTCCAGGTGCGGCCGCCCACACGGTCGCGGGCTTCGAGCACGGCGACGGACTTGCCGGCCTTGCTCAGCTCATAGGCCGCTGTCAGCCCGGATGGCCCCGCCCCGATGACAACGACGTCGCGTTCCAGATGTTCCATGATCGCTCCCTTGCACAATTAAATGAATATTGTTCATTTACTTGTCATATAGCATAGGGTACGAACATCCAGTTGTGAAGCACCCCACGTCAGGAAGAGGTCCGCATGAGCGAAACGGAAGCGAGACGAGCCGGCCGCCCACGCAAGGCGGTGCTGAACCGGGAGCGCATCACCGAGCATGCGCTGGAACTGGTTTCCGGGGACGGCTACGAGTCGCTGACCATGCAGCGGCTGGCAAAATCCCTTGGCGTCTCGCCCTCGGCGCTCTACAACCACGTCGATTCGAAGCACGACCTGCTGCAGTGGATCCAGGAATGGGTCATGGCAGATATCGACACCTCGGTATTCGACGAGGCGGGCATCAAGGAAGCACTGCTGAAGTGGGCCACAAGCTACCGCAACGTCTTCGCCCGGCACATTCCGCTGATCCCGGTCATTGCAGTCCTGCCGGTCACCGATTCCCCGCGCACCCTGGGCATGTACGAGCGCGTGGCCGAAGCACTGGCGGACTTCGGCATGGCGGAGAACGAGATTGTGCCGACGATTGTCGCACTGGAGTCGTTCATTTTCGGCTCGGCCATGGACACCGCCGCGCCCCATGACATTTTCGATACCAGCAACCATCAGGATCTGACTCCGCATTTCACCCGGGCCGTGGCGGCGCAACGCCGCTCGAAGCTCGATACCAGCGATGATTCGTTCCAGCGCGGGCTCTCCGCCCTGGTATCCGGACTGCTGGCCAACGGAAGCTGATGACCATGGACAATGAGCCGACGCCGCGGATCACCGGCAAGCAGTGGGCTTCAATTGCACTGGTGGCTATTGCGCTGGTATTCATCCTGCAGAACCTGACCTATGTGCGCGTGGAATTCTTCCTCTTCCACACCGCCGCGCCGTTGTGGCTGATCCTGCTGATCACCTTGGCGGCAGGCTACGCCATCGGGCGGTTCTCAAAGCGACGGAACTAGTCGTCGAGGATAGCCCACTCCCCTACTTGCTCGTTGTCAGAGTCGTAGACGTCCTCCTGGGCACCGGCAACGATCGGATACATCGTGATGTTCGTCGACCAGTCCCGCAGAATCTTCTGCAGCTCTTCCAACGGCTTGAGCTGCATGTTCTCGGTATCGAAGTTGACTTCCAAAACAAAACGCATGGCCTGCTCCCATCCTTGTCGGTTGCCGCCATCCTATGCCCGCAAGGCCAGAAATACGAGACTTGCCGCAAGTCCCAAGGCATAACCGATGCCAATCGGGGACGCACAAAAACGGGACCCCGAGTTGCCCCGGGATCCCGTCTTCTGAAAATGCTTGGAAAAGCTACTGTACAGCGCTCATGTAGCTCAGCGACTGGAGCGCTTCGTTGCCGCCGACCTTGTACAACGCCAGGACCAGGCCGCCGAACACGACGCCCATCAGGGCAGAAAAGCCCAGGGAGATTTTGACCAGCGAGCGGACCTCGCGGCGGCTGATCTCGGCTTCATCGTTCAGGTAGCGAGCTGCGCCTTCGGTGATGCTGGCTGCCGGGGTCAATGCGGGAACCGGAGCGGTGAGCAGGTTCGAGGCAGTATCGATTGCCCCGCTGCGCAAATAGGCAACAGTCATGCGGTTCTTTCGATCCTGGCGAAGCTTGACGATATTGGCGCCGTGGCGTGCCAAGAGGATGTCTTCACCGAGTGGGATCGAGGCCATTGCTGCTGCTCCTAGGGAATTATCATTTTGCGCATTTCCAGTCATATCCATCATTTCCGACCGTCTATCTACTGAGAAGTGGTTTGTTCAGAAGCCCACACGCTCTTGTGATGCAATCCGCAAGATTCTGGGGCTAAATCGACTTTTCTGGTGACGGGAAGCATAGTTTCCGCAATTTTTCCGCGGTGGTTATTGGCCTGTATTTCGCAGGTCGCAGGGAATTGCTACCGGTACCATTTCATGGATTATTCGCCTTCGATAAATGCGCAGGCCAGCGGATGACATGGCCCGTGGCACGGCAAAGCCCCAGTCCAAAAATGGACTGGGGCTTAGCACAATCAGCGCAAAGGACCAAACCCTATGCGGTCTTCAGATCCTTGCCATCCTGCTTGCGCTGGCGCTTCGCTGCGCGGATCTGCAATGCCAGGTCGTGGTTCGACAGGTCTTCCGGCGAGGTAACGCCGCGCTTGCGCGCCTTGGCAATCAGCGCCTGGCGGATTTCCGCCTGATGAGTGCGCTTGTACCGGATGACCAGCACAGCAGTTGCAACGGCCAGAACAATCAACGTCACCACTGCGGTGATCAGAGTTGCGTCAAAATTCATGGACTTCTCAACCTCCCCATTCATTCAGTCGCAGCTGCGGCAGGTTCCACTGCCGTGCTGGAGAACCGGTCCCCAGCGGCCAACGGGCCGCAGCCATGCTACGAGAAGAACATCAAGTTTAGCATGTTTCTTCGATCAATGCTGTGAGGCAGACTGCTCCTGCGAACACCGAACGGTCGAAAAATGGCAAGAATGCGGGTCAGAACCCTCCACTGCCATGTCCGTGTTCGAACACCAGTGACGTTTGCGTCGTCGCGACGGCAGGATTCGCAGACAGGTTGTCGAGCACGAACTGGCGTACGTCCGAGGAGTTGCGCACCGCGACGTGCAGGACGAAATCGTCGGCGCCGCCAAGGAAGAACAGCTGCCGCACCCCGGGCTTGCTTCTCATGTCACTGGCGAAGTTCGACATCAGGTGACGGGCTCCGGGTCGGATCTTCACGAAGATCAGCGCTTCCAATTCGCGGCCCAGCACCGCCGGGTCGACTTCGATGGTGAATCGCGAGATGACTCCCGAATCTCGCAAGGCGTTCAAGCGGGCCAGACAGGTCGAAGGCGCAATGCCCAGCTCTTCTGCCAGGGAGTTGTTGGTCCGCCGCGAGTTCTTCGCCAACAGCGCCAGCAGCTTGCGGTCAATGCCGTCAAGCTGCGGCGCACGGCTTTCCCGTCCTGGTTCGTTCAGTGGCATTCGGCCGCACCTGCTCCTCGTAATTGCGGATCGCTGGATTCATCATACGACCTCAGGTAGCGCCCCATGGCCCTTTTCCGCCACCAGTTCCCGGCGACGCGCAGCTTCCCTTCCTTTGGCTGCGCGATGCAGCAGGATTCTTGGCCCGGGTTCTAGGGAACGCTCTTGATCTGGCGTACCAGCACGGCGCCGAGGAGACTGATTACCACCGAGCACAGGAACAGGGTCGGGTAGCCGCCGAACCAGGTCACCGCCAACCAGGCGATCAGCGGGGCGACCACCTGGGGCAGGGAGTTGGCAATGTTGATCATGCCCAGATCCTTGCCGCGCGAATCGGCATTCGGCAGGACCTGGGTCAGCAGCGCGAAGTCCACCGCCAGATACGCGCCGAAGCCGATGCCCAACAGCACTGCTGCGACGATGGCGGTGGTGAACGAGGTAGCGAAGGTGAGCACGCCTGCCGCGGCAGCCACGATCACCGAGGAGAGGATGACGTATTTCTTGCGCTTGCCGTCCTTGTCCGAGAGCTTGCCGGAAATCACCGAGGAGAAGATGACGCAGAAGGCGTAGATCGCGGTCAGCACCAGCACTCCCTGTGCCGGTTCCGGGTGCTTGATCGCGTCCTGCAGGAAGAAGAGCAGGTAGACCAGGCAGAGCTGGCAGCCCAGATACAGGAGGAAGCGGGTCAGCCAGGCCCAGCCGAAATCGCGGTGCTTGACCGGGTTGATCCAGAAGCTGCGCAGGAATTCCAGCGGCTTCAGCGGCTCCAGCGCTCCTTTGGGCAGTGCGACGTCTTGGCGCATCAGAACGAAAGGAATGGAGCAAATCGCCACAGCGGTTGCGACGATCGCATAGCCGAAGACCAGGTTGCTGGCAGCGACCATGCCGATCACCGCGCCGATCAGCGAACCGCAGGTTTGGCCTAGGGCCACCAGGCCGCCAACCATGCCGCGCTGCTCCACCGGCACCTTGTCCGGGATGGCCGCGAAGATCGCTGCCAATGCTGCATTGCCGGCCGCTTGCGTCAGCGCCCAGCCGATGACCAGCGTGCTGACGGTGTGCGCCGTCGACATCAGCAGCAGGGCCAGTGCAGCGCAGATTGTTCCGAAGAACACCCACGGAATGCGCCGTCCGAATTTCGAGGTGCTGCGGTCGCTCAGGGCGCCGAACAGCGGGTTGGCTACCAGCGAGACGGCCGCGCCGACACCGGTGACCAGCGAGAGGATCGCATTCTTCTGGCTGGCGTCCAGCGCTTCGGCGTGCAAGCCGAGCAGCACCTGGATCGGTGCGAAGAAGCCGACATTGATGCCGATGTGGACAATGACCACCGCGGCGATCCAGCCGGGGCCAACTCGTTTGATGGGCGTCCACAGGGCCGCGGGAACCTCCATCGGTTCGGCTGCGCTCATAAGTTTCCTACCGGCCTAACTCGCGCGGACCCACGGTTGGGTCCTTCAATCGTTCAATGCTTGGGGTGGCTGACTTGGCGATCAGCCGTTTCACTGCCTTGGCCATCAGGCCTCCATCGATCATCGAGGCTGACACCAATGAGCCATTGGCATCGAGACCGAAGATTATCTGGATCTTGCCTCGCCGGTTCAGGCGGGTCACGGTGCTGGCGGCCTGGCTGAAGTCGCCGACCGTTTCCACGTGCATTTCGTGGCGGTCGCTCCAGAACCACGGTACCGATCGCTGCACAGAGGCAGTGCCCATGATCGTCGCCGCCGCCTGGGCTGCATCTTCCATCGCGGCTTCCCAATGCACGGTGCGCGACTGGTGTTCTTCCCGGGCGGCGTCGCCGATGGCCAGCACCTGCGGGCAGCCGAGCGACCGCTGCTGCTCATCCACCAGGATCCCGTCATCCACCTCCAGGCCCAGCTGCTCGGCGAGCGCGGTTTCAGGTTCGACTCCGATGGCCGCCACGATCAGCTCTGCCTCATGGCGCTGGCCGTTGACCAGGGCATGGTTCGGACCGAGCTCGGTGACCGCACCGGTCACGGTGGTGATGCCACGATCGGCATGGTCTGCGTGCAGCTGTTCGGCAAGTTCTTGGCCCAGAACATGGGCCAGTGGCGCGTTGGAGTTGGAAACCAGGGTGACCTGCGCGCCGAGCATCTTGGCGGTGGAAGCGAATTCGGCCCCGACCAGTCCCGCTCCGATGACCAGCACGCGCTGGCCGAACATCCCCGATTCCAGGACCTCGGAGATCCAGGCCGCGTCGGCCGCGCTGTGCAGGCTGCGCGCGTGGTGCCCGCCAGTAATCTCCAATGCCTTGGGCCGGGTGCCGGTCGCCAGCACCACCCAGTCATCGGCCGCCTGCGGCAGCTGCAGGCGCTCCACCTCTTCCTGGATCAGCCCGACATTATTGTCCTGGTACCAGGACACCGGCGCGAAGGGTTCTGCCTGCAGGGACTTGCTCAATGGCGGGCGGTCGTACGGCAGGCCCTGGGCATCGCTGATCTTGATGGATCCGGAGTAGTTCTGCTGCACCAGGTGGCGGGCCAGGGCGTATCCTGCGACCCCTCCCCCGATGATGTGCACGGAAGGCATCTAGACTTCAAGCTCCAAGAAGCCATCCACAACGTTCACCGTGTAGGTCCGGGCGTCCACGGTGGCTGGCATGCACAGCACCTTGCCGGTCTTCAAGTCGAAGCTCGATGAGTGCAATGGGCACTCCACCGCGCAGTCTTCGAGCCATCCTTCGGACAGCGAGGCGACCTCGTGCGTGCATTCATCCTGCAGAGCGTAGAAGTTGCCGTCCTCGGCGTGGAAAATCGCGATATCTTCGCGTGCTCCACTGTCTTTGGCTTCAACCAGCAGCGATTCGCCTTCTGGGACAAGATCTACGGGACCAACTCGGAAACTCACGATGACTCCTTAATAATCACTAGGTTCTGAGCTAATCTTGTCACTTATTGTTTGCCAGCACCTATTTAAAGGCCTGTGTTCACCGTTGTCCGCGACTTACGGCTGCGCACGAAAGCGCGATACGAGCTGATGCAATGGATGCTCATCCGGCAAGAGCGCCAGACCTTGGGCCCCATCCAGCCCGTTGCCCGTCGAGTCCTGGACATGCGCAGCGGGGATGAGCAGCTGCAGCTGCTGCACGAAGCTGTTCCTGACGTATTCCCCGGCGAGCACTCCCCCGATGGCCGCGATTGGCAGCGGTCCTGGGCCACGTTCCAATCCCGCGCGGCGCACTGCCGCCGCGGCGGAAAAGGCCAATTCCTCTCCAGCCCGCGCGCAGATTTCGGCGGCTACGTCATCGGCAGCCGCCAGCCGGGCAACATTCTGCGCGAAGGCGGCTACGGTCGCCACCTTGTTGGGCATGGCCTGCAGCTCGATGTACGCCTCGGTCAGGTCGGGCCAGAGCTGAGTGAGCTCCTCGGTCAGCGCGGTGGCTGGCCCCCTGCTGTCGAAGCCCCGCATGGCGGCGCTCATTGCCTGCTGGCCAATCCAGTAGCCGCTGCCGGCGTCTCCCATGATGTAGCCCCAGCCATCGACTCGCGCAACCGAGCCAGGGCCCACCGCTAGGGTGACAACACCGGTTCCGGCGGCAACGACCGCACCTTGGCGGTCGCCCAGTGCTCCGAGATAGCTGGTCACCGAATCATGCGCCAGCGCAATATCAGTGATCTCTGGGGATCCGATGAGTTCAAAGAGCTGCCGTGCGTCGTGTTCGGCTTTCACCAGGCCGGTGGTGCCGACACCAATCATCGTGATTACTCCGGGGGTCTCGGCCAGCGCGTGGCGGATAGCTCGTGCCAGTTGCGGCAGGACCGACTCGTTGGTTTGCACGCCGGGAAAGCGCAGCTCGTTGATCTCGCCGCGGTGTTCGAAGCGGATCTTGATCCCGGTCTGCCCGCCGTCTACTGCCAGGACACGTTGCCCCATAGACACTTCTCCCTTCACAATCAGCATTAGCCTACGCCTGCTGGCGAAACTGTGTTCTGAACCCGCTCGATTTCGTTGCTGATGTGTTTTTCGATGAAAATGCCTAGGTTCTGTACCTCGGTTCATGTCCCCCACAGCATGATTTCCCGATTGCACCTCCCGGAGGAACATCGCCGCCACTGCATCCTCATCCCCGAACACAGGTTATTCAATGGATTAGCTTTGCTTCGATACTAACGCCATGAACTTGGTGAAGTCGATAGAAGGTGAGGAGATCCATCCGGAAATCCATCGCCAGTCGCGGGAAAATGACTATGTTTCAAATATTCTCATACAAATTTACCGTGGTCAGATCGATCTGAAAATTTTTATCCACTTCGCATGCAAAGTAACTTCCATTCATTTCGCAGACCCGCATTTTCCTCCACATTAAGGCACTGAAATATGTGAAACACCTTTTTAGTACATGTGTGAATATAAAAGATTTATTTGAAAAGTACTTCCTTTAGGAGTTGGAGAGCAGGTACGCTCCTACCGGCACACACCACATCGATTGATCACCGGCTTTTGTGCGCCCAAAAACCCTACAAGGAGAACATCAATGGCACGTTTTTCCACCCCTCTTCGGAGGACCTTGGCCGTCTCGGCGGCCGTAGTGATCGGCATGAGCGGCTTCGGCATTGGCGCCTTGCCAGCCACTGCCTCCCCTGTTCCGGTTCCCGCTGAAAAGTCCCTCCCCAAGGCCAGCGCAGACGACAAGGTCAAGATCGGTTCGGTTGAATCAGGCGAAGCCTACGACCAGTTCATCGTCACCTACAAGGCATCAGCCAAGGAAGCGGGCAAGTCCTCCCGCGCCAAGGCCTGGGGCAAGGCAGCCAAGGCGGCAGGCGTTTCCGTCAAGGAGATGCGCGCCATGGCCACCGGCAGCTTCGTGGTGAAGGCCGACAAGAAACTCAAGGGCAACGGCGCCAAGGAGTTCATGGCCGATATCGCCCAGTCCGGCCTCGTGGAATCGGTGGAACCAGATGCCATCATGAAGATCTCCATGACTCCCAACGACACCCGCTACGGCGAGCAGTGGCACTACAGCGGCACCAACGGCATGCGCTTGCCGTCGGCGTGGGACGTCGCCACCGGCGAAGGCAGCATCGTCGCTGTCCTGGATACCGGCATTACCTCGCATTCCGACCTGAATGCCAACGTCATTTCCGGCTACGACTTCGTCTCCAGCTCCGCCTCGGCCCGCGACGGCAACGGCCGCGACGCCAACCCGCAGGATGAGGGCGACTGGTACGCCGCCGGCGAATGCGGTGGCAGCTACTCGGGCAGCTCCTCCTGGCACGGCACCCACGTGGCCGGCACCGTAGCCGCGGTCACCAATAACTCCAGCGGCGTGGCAGGTGTTGCTCCGGATGCCAAGATCCAGCCGGTGCGCGTTCTGGCCAAGTGCGGCGGCAGCCTCTCCGACATCGCCGATGCCATCATCTGGGCTTCGGGAGGTTCGGTCCCTGGCGTTCCGAACAACCCGACCCCGGCCGACACCATCAACATGTCGCTTGGCGGTGGCGGCGCGTGCGGCTCCACCTACCAGGCAGCCATCAACTCGGCGGTGTCCCGTGGCACGTCGGTGGTTGTCGCCGCCGGCAACGAAAGCCAGAACGCTTCGAATTCCCGCCCGGCCAACTGCGAGAACGTCATTACCGTAGCGGCAAGCAACCCATCGGGCGCTCCGTCGTACTACACGAACTACGGCTCGGCCATTGATGTCACCGCGCCAGGCGGCGACACCCGCTATGCTGGCCAGGGCGTGCTGTCCACGATCAACACCGGCTCCACCACCCCGTCCAGCCAGGGCTACTCCTTCTACCAGGGCACGTCCATGGCTACCCCGCACGTAGCGGGCATGGTCGCGCTGATGAAGTCGGTAAACCCGTCGATGTCCCCGGCTGCAGTGGAAACAGCATTGAAGCAGGGCACCCGCGCGATGCCAGGCGGTTGCAACATCGGTTGCGGTGCCGGCCTGGTGGATGCCGCCAAGATCATGAACGCCATGGAAGGTACCGACCCCACGCCAACTCCGGATCCGGAGCCTAGCGGCAACCTGCTGAAGAACGCGGGCTTCGAGAATGGTTCGGAATACTGGACTGCCAACCGCGCGGACACCTTCGAGACCGGCTCGGCTGCCCGTTCCGGCAACGGCCTGGCTGGCCTGAATGGCTGGGGCAACTCCAACACCTACACCCTGGACCAGAAAGTCACCATCCCGGCAGATGCCTCTGCTGCGCAGCTGGAGTTCTACCTGCATGTGCTGACCAACGAAACCACTGCCTACAGCCAGTACGACAAGCTGACCGTCCAGGTTCTGGATAACTACGGAACCTACAACATGGGATCCTGGTCCAACCTGGATGCCAGCTCGAACTACGAACTGCAGACCGTTGACCTGGGCAACTTCCGCGGCAAGACCGTCACTCTGCGCTTCAAGGGCGTGGAAGACAGCTATCAGGCCACGTTGTTCCGCATCGATGATGCATCCGTAACCATGAACTAGCCCTGAAGCTCCATCTGGTTACCGGTTAAGAGCAGTGGGGCGTCGGAATCATCCGGCGCCTCACTGTTCTTCGCTTTCTAGCCCATCTGCGGTGCCTAGCGCAGATCGGCTGCTCGTCCCGCAATCGAATCACGCTTGAGCATCCATGCCCCGATGCCGGCCAAAGCCAACAGGAGCAGCACCAGCATGATCGTTCCCGGATTCATGCCGATGCCGTAGACGAACAGGTACGCGATGACGCCACCGGCCAGGCAGTAGTAGCTGGTGACCAAAATGGTCTTGCGCAGCAGGTCGCCTTCGCGGCCCAGCAATCCCACAGTTGCCGATGCGGCCACGATGTTGTGAATCGAGATGGGGTTGCCGCCGGCCCCGCCAACCGCCTGAGCTGCCACAATCGATTCTGGAGCAACACCGATTTGCGCACCGGTGGAGAACTGGAACTGGGAGAAGGTCAGGTTGGAGATGGTGTTGGATCCGGCGACGAATGCACCCAAGGCGCCAATCCACGGTGCAATCAACGGCCACATGCCACCGGAAACTGCCGCGGCGCCCTCGGCCAGCGTCACCGGGATACTGGCCAGGCCAGAGTTATTCAGTTCAGGGCCGGAGTGGATCAGGATACGCACCAGGGGCACTGCGAAGAGCAGCGCTACCGCGGTGCCCCACAGCTGCGCTGCCGAAACCTTGAAGGCTCGGGCGATCTGCGCGCCGTTCATCTTGTGCAAGGCGAAGGCCAAGCAGGAGGCCAAGATCAGCATGAAGCCAGGCAGATAGAACGGCTGGATCGAGGTGGTGATTCCCGTACCGAGGATGTCGGCAACCGGAATCTGGAGTCCTGTCAGGAAGGTCTTCACTTCCGGAATTACACGGGTCAGCACCAGCAGCACGCCCATCAGGATATACGGCGCCCAGGCGCTCTTCATGCTGACGGTAATGGTGTTGTCTACGGCGTTTTCCGGATCGAGCTTGCCGTTCCAACGCTCATTCCAGCTGGCACGTGGTCCGAAGTCGAAAATCTCCTTCGGCATCAGGAAGCCGCGGCTGGACGTGAACATCACCAGTGCCAGGCCAACCAGTGCGCCGAACAGCGACGGGAATTCCGGGCCGAGGAAGCGTGCAGTCAGAACCGAAGGCACGGTGAAGGCCAGTGAAGCGTAGATGGCGAATGGCCAGATTTTCAAGCCGTCGCTGAAGCGGCGTTCCGGCCCGAAGAATCCAGTGAGCATGCAGACCATGATCAACGGGATCAGCAGGCCTATGATGCCGTGCATGAATGCAACTTGGAAACCGATGGTGTTGATGAATTCGGGCATGGTCAATCCGAGGACATTGATGCGTTCAGCCACAGCAGGATCGCCGCCAAGCCCCTGGTTCACACCGATCAGAATCGGGGTGCCCACAGCACCGAAGCTGACCGGGGTGCTCTGGATGATCAGGCCAACCATGACCGCAGCCATCGCCGGGAAACCCAAAGCGAGCAGCAGCGGTGCAATCACCGCAGCTGGAGTGCCGAATCCGGACGCGCCTTCGATGAAGCTGCCAAAGAGCCAGCCGATGATGATGGCCTGCACCCGTCGGTCAGCTGAAATGTTATTGAAGCCCGCCCGGATGGTGTTCATCGCGCGACCGACCGTCAGGGTCGCGAGCAAGAGCAATGCGCCGAAGACGATATACAGCATAGTTGATGCGATAACCAGGCCTTCAATGGACGCTGCGAGCACCCCGTTGAAGTCCATTTTCCACACCCAAAGCGCGACTACTACCGCAACGACGTATCCAACGGGCATGGCGTATTTTGCGGGCCAACGGAGCCCGGCGAGAAGAATGCCCACCACAAGAATCGGTGCCAATGCCAACAGTGCGAGCACACCTAAGTTGTCCATATCCATGGTCCTTTCTGACCATACTCGCGCAGAACTCCGCCCATGCGTGGACTCGATCATTGCAGCAAGATGACCTATATATGGTCAGACCACTATGGTCTGACCATAAGAGCATAACGTGAAACACGTCACCATGGTGAGCCTCATCACGAAAAATCGCGGATGCAGAACATATTCACGGGCTATTTATCCAGACAGCAACTTGGGTTGACCTTGTTCTTCTGATCCAAGTCCCCCGCGAGCCGGGGCCGGAAAATTTCTAAGATCTCCACCAGCCCCCATGCCTTTCACCTCGATGAAGCTGTTTAAATGCAGGAAGTGCGGCACCTTGCGGTGCCGCACTTCCTGCCGGTCAAGCTTCATGCAGCGATTAGCTCAGGGTCCAGGAGCGCTTGGACAGGCCATACCAAAAACCGTCAATTGCGGTCTTGGCATCGATGCCTCCCGAGGCGTACGCCGCCCCCAGTGCAACATACAGCGGAGCCCAGTGCTCCGAACGCGGATGCGCTTCGCGCGCTGCCGGAGCCTTGTGGAGGAAGTCGAGGATGGAGTCCACGTCGCCGCGGGCCATGGATTCTTCGGCCCAGTGGTCGAACTCGCTGGAGGCCGAAGGAGGGGCCGCATCCGCTCCGCCGGCCGGGTTGAACCACTTGAGGTTGTGCGTAGTGAATCCGGAGCCGACGATCAGGGTTCCCCGATCCCGCAGGGGGGCCAAGGACTTGCCCAAATCGAAAAGCCCCGAGGGATCCAGCGTTGGCATGGACATCTGCACCACCGGGATGTCGGCTTCCGGGAACATTTCCTTCAGTGGCACGTAGGCTCCATGGTCCAAGCCGCGGGTTTCATCGCGTTCCACATGGTGGCCGTAGGCCGAAGTGAGGCGCTCGACTTCATTCGCCAGCTCCGGTGCCATCGGGGCGTCGTAACGCACGTCGTAGTACTTTTGCGGGAAACCCCAGAAGTCGTAGACCAGCTCATTCTTCTGACGGGTGGCGCTCAGTGTCACGGGCGCATTTTCCCAGTGCGCGGAAATCATCAGAATATCTTTGGGCTTCTCGAAAGCGCCCGACCATTCGGCTAGTTCGCCGGTCCAGCGCTGGTCGTCGGCCAATGGAGGCGCACCATGGCTAAGGAACAAGACGGGAGGTGTGTCGGATCGCTGAGTCATGATTCAAAGTTAGCAATCGTTAGTTGAAGCGTCAAGTTTTATTTTTCGGCCCCGCTACTGGCATTGTTACTGAATCCATGATCGCCCCCAGAAGAACGACAATCGCAGACGATTTTGCCGACCTCGTCTTTTCCGGGCACTGAATGACGTTCAGCTAGTGTGTCCCTTTTTTCACGCTTCGGATTAGTACGGCTACGGAGTCCAATATCAGACTTATTGGCCCTTGAACTTTAGAATGGTTTCTATGCAAGAAGAAGAATTGATGCAGACGGTCGAAGAAGAATTCACCGCCATCTTATTGCGTGCCCGCCAAATGCTGATCCGTCGTGCCAAGATCATCCATCCGGATCTGCAGGACCCGGGGTACCGCTTGCTTGCAGTGGTCATCCGTGATGAGGCGCAGCAGCAGGGGGCGCTCGCAGAGAAGCTGCGCTTGGACAAGGCAACCATTTCGCGCCTCGTGCAGCACCTTGAGTCCTTGGACCTCGTCACTCGTACCCAGGATCCTGCCGATGGCCGGGCCCAGCTGGTCTCGGCAACAGATATTGCCAAGGAAAAATGGCGTTCGAGCGGCAACACGTTGCGTGAGGAACTGCGCCGCCAGCTCAAGGAATGGGAAGTATCCGAACTGAAGAACTTCGGAGATCTCCTGCATCGCCTCAACCACAGCTTTGACGAGATACTCTAATGCCCCACAAGCAACTGAAGCCTTGGAAACCATCTGGTTTCCAAGGCTTCAGCTTTTTGTACATCAATCCATCAATGCCAAGAAATCATCGGCATTAAGCGCAGCGCTCTGTGCTCCCTCGGCGGTGTCGCCCAAGACATCGTTGAACAGCTGAGTCTTCTTGGCCTGCAGCGCGAGCACCTTGGATTCGATGGTGTCCTTGGCTACCAAACGGTACACATAGACGGGCCGGGTCTGACCGATGCGATGAGCACGGTCAATCGCCTGTGCTTCGGCCTGGGGGTTCCACCACGGGTCAAGCAGGATGCAATAGTCCGCTGAGGTGAGGTTGATGCCGAATCCACCGGACTTCAGCGAGATGAAGAAGACCGGGAAATTGCCTTCGCTGAAGCCGTCAATCAGTTCCTTGCGCTTGGGGCCGCTGGTGGCCCCATCAAGGTAACCGTGCTCAATGCCCAGCTCCTCGGCGACGTCGCGTGCCTTGGACAGGAAGCTGGTGAATTGGCTGAAGACCAGGATCTTGTGTCCTTCGGAAACCGCATCCCCCATGAGCTCGCGCAGCATTTCCAGCTTCGCGCTGGGCGCATTGCCTTCGCCTACCAGCGAGGGATCCAAAGCCAGCTGACGCAGCAAGGTCAGCGACTGGAGAATCTGGAACCGATTCGAATCAACATCGCCAACCAGGCCCAGCACTTCTTGCCGCACGCGCTGGAAGCGGCGGTCATAGGCTTTCCGGTGCCCTGGCTCCAGCTCGACTTCCAGGACCTGTTCGGTCTTTGCCGGCAGCTCGGGAACGACCTGTTCCTTAGTGCGGCGCAGCACGAACGGTCGCAGACGGTTCTTCAAGCGTTCCATCCGTTCCTGGTCCCCGTCGGCGATTGGCTTCTGGTAGTTGTCCTTGAAGGACTTCGCACCACCCAGCAGGCCAGGTGCGGCAAGCGAGACCAACGCCCACAGTTCCGTGAGGTTGTTCTCCATGGGCGTGCCCGTGACCACGAATTTGCACGGCACCGGCAGCTGCCGGGCCTGCTTGTAGCCCTTGGACGCGTGGTTCTTCAGCTGCTGGGCCTCGTCCATGATCATCACGTTGAATCCAGCGGCCTCAAAATCCTCATAGGCCAAGCGGAAGATCGTATAGCTGGTCACCACCAGCTGCGCATCACCGATCTGCGCAGCCAAATCCTGGCCGCTCTTCCTTGCCGTAGAGGTAATGCCGGTGACGCTCATCTGCGGGGCAAAACGCTGAGCCTCATTGATCCAGTTACCCACCACCGAAGTAGGGGCAAGCACCAGGAACTTCTGGCCGGGATCTTCAACGCGTGCCTGTTCCAGGCAGGCCAGCAGCTGCACGGTTTTGCCCAGGCCCATGTCATCGGCGAGGACCCCGCCCAGGCCATGGGAGCGCAAGAAGTCCAGCCAGGACAGCCCATGGCGCTGGTAGGGGCGCAACTGCGCATTGAAGGTATCCGAGAGCTCAACAGGCTTCATCTCTTCGCCGCTTTGCAAAGCCTTCATGGTCTGCAGCCACTGGTTGTGCTGGGCTTCGATAATTCCCAGATCCACCAGTTCCTGCCACCAGTCGATGCTCAACTTGTGGATGCGAATCGTATCGCCCTGCACCGTGCCCAGCTCCCCCGCTTCGGAAATCAGCTGGCGCAGCTGGGCAAAGTCCGCACCATCAATCGGGATCACCGTCAGGTCATCGAGGATGAGGTATTCATCTTGCTTGGTCAGTGCTTCGAGCAACAGCGCGAACGGCACCTTGATCTCGCCCAGGAGCACTTCCACGGACAGGTCGAACCAGTCACCCGTGCTTTCACCCGCTTCGACGCTGACGGTGGCCGGGGCATCGCTGATCCGGTATTTGGGCAGCCGATTCTGCTCCTCGATAATGACATCGGGATGCTCTTCCAGCAGCGGCAGTGCGTGGACCAGGAAGTCGATGGACTCAGAGGTGCTGAATTCCTTCGGAGGGAAAATCCCTGATGAGGTCAGTTGCCCCAGCGAGCCCAGCTCGCCGAGCTTGTCCTGCACCGAAGCGGCAATTTCCCTTTCCACGGCATGCTGGCGAGGCCCCTTAGATGAGTACTCCCAGGAATAGCGCACGGTCAGCGGGGCTTGGATGCTCTCCAAGGACAGCTTGAGGCTGGGGCGCGCGGGAACCGGGATGCGGTAGCTGCCATTTTCGCTCTTCAGCGGCGCCATCACGCGCAATCGGTCCAGATGCTGGGTCTCGAATAGATCGATGGCTCCATCCGGAATGATGTGCGCACCGGATTCGATGAAGGCCGCCAGTTCTTTCGTGACAGGTTCAGCGAACTGCGCCAATCCGAGTTCCTTGGCCTTCGGCAAGGGGCTGGAGGCGTAGGCCAGCAGGGTCGGTGGCGTACCGATCGGCAAGAGGTGGTGGTGCTCTTCGCGCGGCCCGCGCAGCTTGCCTTCCATGCGCAGGCCCTGTTCAGTGCGTCGCACATCCACGTGGGCCATGGCTGGTTGCGCACTGAATTCCACCGGGAGCTTGGCAGCGGAACCGCCGTTGACGATCTGCACTCCGGCGTCGCGCAGGGCCTCGAAGGCATCCAGCAGGTCTTGGCCAGGCAGATCCATCAGCGAGATCCAGTCCTTGGGATCCCATGAATGCCGGTAGGTGTTCTGTTCCACGTGTTCGCGCAACCGGTCCAGTTCAACGACCGCTCGGCGCTGCTTCTTGGAGAAGCGCTCATCGAAGGCGACGTTGCGCCAGCTGACTCCGGTCTGGACCCAAGGGCTCTTGGTGCCCCGGCGGGCCGGCCGCGCCTGCAAGGTCAGCGCGTCCGCGCCTCCGTAGCGGGGTTCGCTGACCACTTTAAGGATCAATCCCAGCGGTTCCTCGTCAACCAGTTGCTCATCTGGGATTGCTGGAAGCAGACGGTCAAGGGTTCGTTCCCACTGCGGCTTGCTGTTGCGTTTCCATGCGAAAGGGTCCGCGCCGGAGTCGGAGACGAAGAAGCCCTGGTCCTCTTCGGTGGTGACTTCAATGAGCAAGGCGGCGACATCCTCGCAGGATTGAACGCCCGGATGCTTGCTGCAGAAGCTGGTGAAGCTGATATTGCCGCGGTTGATTTGCAGTTCGGCCATCACCGATTCGCGCAGCACCATTGCGGAAATGCGGGAAAATCCCGGCTTCACGTCCCGGTGGACAATCTCCACTTTTCCGGAATCGCAGAGGAACTGGCCCAGGTTGTATTCGGATTCGGTCACCAAGGTCTGGGCCGCAGAAAGTGTCAGCTGGAATTCCATACTCGCCGTTCATTGTTCGTGCAGTGGGTGCCCGAGAGCTCGATTCCATCTTAGCGAGCAGCCAGACAAGTTGCCCGATGACGAAAAGTTACCCCTGCCCTTTACGCGCTGGCACCTCGGCCGATAGAAAAGAAGCACAGAATCACGAGTTCCGCTCTTTGAGCCCTGGCTGAGTGGACGGCAACCCTCCTGCGTCATTGTGCGGGGTGCCCCAGGTGAAGATTCGACGCATCTTGAACGCCAAGTTGCGTAAGCGATGGCGCCCCTTGCGCCAGAAAGGGGATCAATTCCTCATGTCTAATGCAGCATCTACCCTGACCGTGTCCGAAGACCGCGCACAGCGCCTGCAGGAAGCGGGCAAGGGCTGGGGCGAACGCATCTCGGCGGCCCCGCAAAGCGCCAAATTGACCTTTACCGTTCAGGGCGAGGGTTTCGATTCGGTAGCCAGCAACATTGTCTCCGGGAAGCACACTTTCCAGGTCGACGAGCCAGCTGCCCTGGGTGGCAATGATGTCGCGGCAAGCCCGGTGGAATATGCGCTCGGCGCGCTGATCTCCTGCCAGGTTGTGGTCTACCGCTTGTACGCGCAGAACCTCGGCATCCAGGTGGACGAGGTGAAGATCCAGGCAAACGGCCACCTCGATGTCCGTGGCCTCTTCGGCATCGACAAGTCCATCCGCCCGGGCTTCTCATCGGTAGAACTGGATATCCAGATCTCCGGCCCCGAATCGGCCGAACGCTATGAAGAACTGCGCCAGGCAGTGGATGCCCACTGCCCGGTACTGGACCTGTTCGCCAACCCGGTACCGGTGACAACCGCGGTGAGCATCGCCAGCTAGCAAATACGGCAATGGCGCCCCGGGGCCGGATCGGAAAATTTCCGAACCGTTATGCGGGGCGCCATGCGCATGCTGAATTCTTGCTTATCCTTACCGCGTCTGCGAGTAGAACCAGTTGATGTGCTCTTCGAGCAGCTGGGCTGCCCGTTCGCGCTGATTCGTCGCAAAGGCGTGGTGGATGGCCTTGTGCTGGCGGCGCAGCACGCGCACCACCGGCTGCCAGGCCTCGTCACTGGGGACCGAGTCGGAGACGTAGTCGCTGATCGAGTTGCGCAGCGATTCCATCATCGATTCCACCACCGAATTTCCTGCCATGGATGCCAGGCGCACATGGAACTCGGCATCTATGCGGTGGAAGGCTTCGCGCGAAAGCTGCGGATCATCCATGCGCATGATCAGCACCGCGGTGCGGTCGATGACCTGCTGGGCGTAAACCGGGTCGCGGGGGTTCATTTGCGCGGCCCAGGTTTCCAGCAGGATGCGCGACTCGACGATCTCGCGGACGTTGATGCCCTTGGCCGCCAAGTGCAGCCGCAAGGCCTGCGAAATGCCGGCCGAGGGGTTGGAGATGATCACCGCTCCGGAGTTGGGCCCGGAGCCGGTAGACGTCTTGATAATGCCCATCACATCAAGGATGCGGATGGCATCGCGGACCGAAGCCCGCGAAATCCCATGCCGCTCCGCGAGCGCACGCTCGCCGGGAAGCTGGTCCCCTACGGATAGCTTCTCTGTACGCAGATCTTCTTCAATTGCCTGGAGAACGATCTGGTACGCACGCGGAGCTGGATTCATTGACATCGGATCTATTTTAGCCGGTCAGGGCTACGGCAGCATCCAGGACAGTACCGGGGTGGACTGCAGGTAAACCAAGCAGCACAGCACCAGCAGCATGCCTACGGACCAACCGGCAACCTTCTTCAGGATCACCGATTCCTGGCCTTCCATCTTCACCGAGGTGGCGGCGATGGCCAGGTTCTGCGGCGAGATCAGCTTGCCGACCACGCCGCCGGAGGTGTTGGCGGCAACCAGCAGGTTCGGATCGATGCCTGCATTGATGCCGGCGGTCTGCTGCAGCTTGGCGAACAGCGCGTTGGCCGAGGTGTCGGAGCCGGTCACCGCGGTGCCGATCCAGCCCAGGATTGGCGAGAGGAAGGCGAAGAACGCGCCGGTTCCCGCCAGCCAGGTGCCAACGGTGATGGTCTGGCCGGACAGGTTCATCACGTAGGCCAAGCCCAGAACCGACAGGATGGTCAGTGCCGCGAAGCGCATGTTGTAGATGGTCTTGCCGATTTCGGCAGCGCCCTCGGCGAAGGTCATCTTGTATTCGCCGTTGCCGTCGTTCTTCGAGTAGACCAGGGCCACGATCAGGCCGGTGATCAGCAGCAGGGTGCCCGGGGAGGACAGCCACTGGAAGTTGTAGATGGTGGAGGTGACCGCTTCGCCTTCGGCGTTCAGGATCTTGCCATCCAGGCCCGGCCAGCCGAACTTGATGTCGGTGCTTGCCAGCCATGCAGGAATGTCCACGCCCAGCTTCCACAGCTTGGCAACGCCGAAGATGACGATAACCAGCAGGTACGGGAACAAAGCCATCCAGGTGTTGCCCATGTGCAGCTTGGTGTTGTCCTCATGGGGAACTGCTGCGGCTTCAGCGGTCAGTACGCGCTGGCGAGCCTCATCGGCACCCTTCGGGGTCCAGAAGCGAAGCAGGATGACGGCTGCGGCCAGGCCAACCAGCGACGCGACGATATCGGTCAGCTCGTAGGAGAAGTAGGTCGAGCACAGCCACTGCGCGACACCGAAGGAAATGCCGATGGTCAGGGTTGCTGGCAGGGTCTGGCGCATACCGCGCCAGCCGTCGAGGATCAGTACCAGGATCGATGGCACGAACAGTGCCAGCAGTGGCGATTGGTGGCCGACAATGGCACCGATGTCAGCAGCAGGGATGCCGGTCAAAGCACCAGCGGTGGTGATTGGGATCGCCACGGCGCCGAAGGCTACTGGGGCGGTGTTGGCGATCAGCACGGCGCAGGCAGCGCGCAGCGGGGACAGGCCCAGGGCCAGCAGCATGGTGGCGGTAATCGCCACCGGGGCGCCGAATCCGGCCAGCGCTTCAAGCAGGCCGCCGAAGCAGAAGGCGATCAGCACTGCCTGGATGCGCACATCGCCGCCGCCGATGACGTCGAATACGCGACGCAGGTCCTCGAAGCGGCCGGACTTGACGGTGACCTGGTAGAGGAAGATCGCCATGACAACGATCCAGACGATCGGGAAGGCGCCGAAGACCATGCCCATCAGTCCGGAATTCAATGCCATTCCGACTGGCATGTTCCAGCCGAAAATGGCGACAATAATAGCTACAACTAGCGAGCCAAGGCCTGCCCAGTGGGCCTTGACCTTGATAACTGCCAGGAGCACGAAAAATGCTACAAGCGGGATCAGCGCGACAAGTGCTGAAACAGCAACGCTCCCCGCAATTGGATCCGTGGATGGTGTAAACACGGTGTGGGCGTCCTTACTCGAGGTGGTCTGACCATATGTGGTCCGACCACCAAGAGTACAAGGTGAGAGCCATCACAACAAGTCTTGACTATCAAGAAGCGGGTGGAATAGCATGGTCTGACCACACCCTGAAAGAGTCATTTATTATGCGAATTGCTCTCTTTGCCACGTGCATTGTGGATGCTATGTATCCGGAAACCGCCAAGTCGACCGTGAAAATCCTGGAACGCTTGGGCCATGAAGTCATTTTCCCGAAGGCGCAAGCCTGCTGTGGGCAAATGCATATGAATTCCGGCTATATGCCTGAAGCGCTGCCCGTTGTCGAAAACCACATCAACGCCTTCGACACCGAAGACTATGACGTCGCGGTCGCCCCCTCGGGTTCCTGCGTCGCTTCGGTCAAGCACCAGCACCCCTACCTGGCCGAGCGCCTGGGCAAGCCCGAGCTGAAGGACCGCGCAGTTGCAGTCGGCAAGCGCACCTATGAGCTGAGCCAGTTGCTGGTGGATGTCCTGGGCATCACCAACGCGGCAGAGCAGCTGGGCAGCTACTTCCCGCAGACCATCACCTACCACCCTTCCTGCCACGGCATGCGTTCGCTGAAGCTCGGCGACCGCCAGCTGGATCTGCTCAAGACCGTCGGCGGCATCACCGTCAACGAGCTGCCGGAAGCCGACCAGTGCTGCGGCTTCGGCGGCACCTTCGCGATCAAGAACTCCGATGTATCCTCGGCAATGCTCGAAGACAAGATGAAGAACATCTGCTCCACAGGCGCCTCGGCCTGCGCGGGCGGCGATGCCTCCTGCCTGATGCACATCGGCGGCGGCCTTTCGCGCACAGGAGCCAAGCCAAAGACCTTGCACCTGGCCGATATCCTGGCCAGCACCATGGAAGAGACGGTGTCACTGTGACCCAGGTATTCCTCGGCATGCCTGCCGGCGGACAGGGCAACCTGTTCGAGACCGAGCCATTCCCCAAGGCGGCGCACCGCGAACTGGGCAACACCCAGATGCGCAAGAACCTGCGCCACGCCACCCACACCATTCGCGACAAGCGGCTGAATGTCGTCGGCGAGCTCCCTGACTGGGAAGAGCTGCGCGACGCCGGCAGCGCAATCAAGAACACGACCATGGCCAACCTCGAAGATCGGTTGGAGGAGTTCGAGAAGAACTTCACCGCCCGCGGAGGCATTGTCCACTGGGCACGCGACGCGGCCGAAGCCAACAAGATCGTCACCGATCTGGTCAAGGCCACCGGCTCGAATGAAGTCGTCAAGGTCAAGTCCATGGCCACCCAGGAAATCGGCCTGAACGAGCACCTGGAAACCGAGGGCATCGAAGCCTTCGAGACCGACCTCGCCGAACTGATCGTCCAGCTGGGCAACGACAAACCAAGCCACATCCTGGTTCCGGCCATCCACAAGAACCGCACCGAGGTGCGCGACATCTTCCTCAAGGAGATGCCGGCCGTGGATCCGGACCTGACCGACGAGCCAGCCAAGCTGGCCGAGGCCGCCCGCAAGCACCTGCGCAAGAAGTTCCTCTCCGCCAAGGTCGCAATCTCCGGTGCGAACTTCGCGCTGGCTGACACCGGCACCCTGGGCGTTGTGGAATCCGAAGGCAACGGCCGCATGTGCCTGACCCTGCCAGAAACCCTGATCACCGTCATGGGCATCGAGAAGGTCCTCCCGCACTGGGAAGACATCGAGGTCTTCATGCAGCTGCTGCCACGCTCCTCCACCGGCGAGCGGATGAACCCCTACACCTCGCTGTGGACCGGCGTGACCGAAGATGACGGTCCGCAGAACGTGCACATCGTCTTGCTGGATAACGGCCGCACCCGCGCGTTGGCTGACCGCTTCGGCCGCACCGCACTGAACTGCATCCGCTGCTCGGCGTGCATGAACGTGTGCCCGGTCTACGAGCGCACCGGCGGCCACGCCTACGGCTCCACCTACCCGGGCCCAATTGGCGCGATTCTTTCGCCATTGATGACCGGCATCGAGGTCGAGGAAAACGGCTCCCTGCCATACGCCTCCTCGCTGTGCGGCGCCTGCTACGACGCTTGCCCGGTGAAGATCAACATCCCCGAGATCCTCGTGCACCTGCGCGGCGACGATGTGGATGCCAACCGCGGCAAGCACAAGATCCCTACCCAGATGGATCTGCTGATGAAGGGCGGCTCCTGGGCACTGGGCAAGGGCAAGAATATTGGCCTGCTCGAGAAGGCCCTGCCGCTGGGTCGGCTGGTGTCCGGCAAGGACAAGAAGATCAAGAAGCTTCCGGGCATCGCCGCAGGCTGGACCGCCAGCCGCGACATTCCAGCCCCGCCAAGCAAGTCCTTCCGCGACTGGTGGAGCGACGAAAAGGAGTCCAAGTGAGCGCAAAAGACGAAATCCTTGGGCGGATCCGCTCGGCGCTAGCCGATGCGCCCGTCGCGCCCGAAGTTCCACGCGAATACCGCAAGACCTCGGACATGGGCGAAGCCGAGCTCATCGAGCTGCTGGTCGACCGCCTGGTGGATTACAAGGCCGGAGTGGACGTCATCGACGCCGCGCAGATCCCGGAATTCGTGGCCGCCAAGCTGGCCGGCGCCTCCAGCGTCGTCTACCCGCACGGCATGGACACCAGTTGGCTCTCCGCGCTGGGCGAGAGCGTTGAGCAGCGCCTGGATGCCCCGGGCGCACGCCTGGGCATCACCGAGCTGGATGAAACCAGCGCCGTGGTCACTTCCTCGGCAGTGTCGGTTGCCGAGTCGGGCACCATCATCCTTGATGGCGAGCCGAATCAGGGACGCCGCGCGATCTCGCTGGTGCCGGATCACCATGTGTGCATCGTGCCGGTTTCCTCGATCGTGCGCCTGCTGCCAGAAGCCATGCCCCGGTTGACCATCACCCGTCCGCAGACCTGGATCTCCGGTCCGTCGGCCACCAGTGATATCGAGCTGGAACGCGTCGAAGGCGTACACGGCCCGCGTACGCTGGACGTCCTGATGGTCCGCGGCCTCTAAAGCCAGCTCACCAAACTATCGCGGCCGGTTCCCCTCCTAAACCTCCAGGGAACCGGCCGCGAGTTATTAATGCCTTTCAGCTGCCATTGCCGGTTACTGCCCGGCAACGAAATCTTCCAAGCCGGCTTCAACGCGCTCACGCGCCGCGAAGACCGCCGAGGGCAGCCCAGCCTCGAAGATCTGGCGGAAGCGCGCCGGCGGGATGGAAACGCTCAGTCCCGCGACCACCTCGCCGGCCCCGCCCCGGATGGCCACGCCCAATGCGTTGGCGCCGATTTCGGTCTCTTCCAAATTCACGGCAAAGCCTCGCCGGTTGGCCGTAATAAGCTCCTGCTCGAAACCGGCAAGCCAGGACTGCGGGAAGTCGGTACCATTGATTCTCGATTTGAGCAGGTACAGAGGTCCTTGACCGCTGGGAGACCCAGCTGGGCCAGCATGGCCTGCCCGGCAGAGGCGGAATGCGCCGGCATCACCTCGCCTTGCCGATCCCCCACGCGCGCGGCGCGCGAGCCTTGGACGGTGACCCGGAAACGCGCTTGCGTGCCCGCGCGGACCATCAGGTTCACGGTCTCGTCCAGCTCATGGCCCAGTGCCTGCAGATGCGGATGCACGCGACGGCGATGCTCTGCCGTCCAGCTCATTTCCGTCGGTGCCACGCCTAAGGCCGGACCGGGAATGTATCGATGAGCGGCATCCTGGTCGGCAAAACCGCGGTACACCAGCATGGCCAGCAGCCGGTGGGCCGTGGAACGCGCGATGCCCTGATCCAGTTCCTGGCGCAGGACCCGGACTCGCCGCTACGGCGGTTCACGCCGGCCGGCGCAGATGTCGAGGTGGTGTTCGACCTGCGCAGCGTGCACCAGGGTTCGCACACCGAGACCACCGTTGCGGATCTGCCGGCGCTGCTGGTTCCGTCCAAGGGCAAGTACGGCCTGCGCGACTATGAAAAGGCCTTTGCCTCGCACCTGGTTGATGGCGGGGAGGAAATCTACGAGGTTCGCGGCATCGACCGTGCCACCGGGGCGCTGGTGGTCGTTCGCCCGGGCCAGTACGTCGCCATGGTGCTGCCCTTGGACGGCACCTCGGCTCTGACGGAGTTCTTCGCCCGATTCATGGCCGGAACCGTGGTGACTGCCTGACGTGAGGCTCGTCTTGTGCCCTGCACCACTGTCATGAATGGCAGTTGTGCATGGTGCGCTCTGCTTACATGGGTAGGTAAGCAGAAGAAATAGATGCGAAAGGCCGGAATGCGGCAAGATCAGGACCTCCAGTCTCGGGCATATGGCGTTCCCGATCCTGCTTTGCGCTTCATAGGCTTCCTCTCCTTCTTCGACCGCTATGGCACCCCGCCGATGCTGGTCGCTTTGTCGGTCGGCACCTCGCTCAGCTTCGCGCAAGCGGTCCAACTGGTAGCGTCCTATGCCTTGTTCTATGCCATTGGCCAGCCGATCTGGGGCATGCTCAGTGACCGCTTCGGGCGCTTGGCGGTGTTGCGTGCTGCGCTCATCGGTGCCGCGCTGGCCGCAATCGCAAGCATCCTGTTCACCAACTACCTGCCGCTGCTCATTGCCCGCTCCGTCACCGGGCTCATGTTCGGTGCGCTGTACCCGACCCTTTTGACCCTGTTGGGCGATACCCGCACCGGCGTGGAACGCGCGCGGGGCCTTTCCGACCTGCAGATCTATTCCTCGCTGGGCACGACCTTGGCGACGTTAGCTTCGGGAGCATTGGCGTCCTATGTCGATTGGCGGCTGGTGTTCTTCTTGCCTGCACTCGGTTGCATTGCTGCCCTGTATTCCCTGCGGAAGTCCGCAGAGCCGGAGCGTTCCCGGTCCGGGTTCAATTTCCGTGCCGCGTTACGTCCAATGAATTTGGCCCTCTACGGCATCGTCTTCCTCGAAGGCGGCCTGCTGATGGGCTTGCTGACCTATATCGTCCCGGCCTTGCAGGAATCAGGTGTCTCCATCGGGCTGGCCGGAGCGCTGGGCTGCGCTTTCGCTTTGGGAGTCATCTTGGGCGCGCGCTTGATGCGCCAATTGGTGGCACGTTTCAGCCGAACGTGGCTTATCGGCGCTGGCGGACTGGTGCTTTGCGCGGCGTTCCTCCCTTCAGCATTCGCACCATCCCCCGCCTCGTACACCGTCACGGCATTCCTGCTGGGCGCCACGAATGCCATCATGCACTCGTCCATGCAGGGCTGGGCAACCGATATCTCGCCAGACGCGAGGGCCACCACCGTTTCGCTCTTCGTCTTTGCCCTGTTTGCCGGAGCTTCTGCGGCGACCTACCTCACCGCGGATCTGGCGCAGCATGGCGGCTACGGCCAGATCTTCGGCTTCGGGTTGGCATTCAGCCTGCTGCTCGTGGCGTTGGCGACCGGCACCCATGCGCTGTGGCGCCGAAAGCATCCTGAAAGCTAGGCATCCTGACAGGTTCGCGCCTTCATTTCGTTGCGGAAAGTTCCTATCGCTCAGGCGCTTTGGCCATCTGCATGAGAGAATCTTGAACTAGGCGCATGAGCTTCACGAACGGAAAGCAGGTTGTCATGACCAGTCCAAGCGAAGAACCGAGAAACCCTTATTCTTCGGGACAGCAGGGGCAGAACCAGCAGTACCAGCAGCCTGGCTACTACGAGCTCAATGGCGTGCCTCAGCAGCCGTACTACAACCAGCAGGCTCACAGCCAGCCGGGTCCATATCCCCAGGGCAACTTCGGCTATCCGCCTGCAGCCCATTTCGAAGGCGCCCAGTTGGCGCAGACTTCGATGATTCTTGGCATCTTGTCCCTTTTCGTTGCAGGCGTGATTCTTGGGCCGATTGCTATTTCCAAAGCCAACAAAGCCGAGAGAGAATTCAACACGGCAGCCACGGTCGGCAAGGTGACCGGCTGGATCGGCACCATTTTCGGCATCCTTTGGGTTGCGTATTTCGCCCTCATGATCTTCGGCGCTCTGATGTTCTCCATGGAACCGTCATTCAGCGAGTTCTAGGCACCTCGCAATTACGCTCTTAACGGCAAAGCCCCCGGCTCACTTTCGTGAGCCGGGGGCTTTGCCGTATCGGCCCTTGCGCCGTCATCCCCATGACGGCTTTCGGGAAACTATTACTCTGCGGTTGGCAGTACGAACGAAGCGTCGATTTCGATCTTGACCTTGTCGCTGACCAGAACGCCGCCGGCTTCCAGTGCAGCATTCCAGGTGATGCCGAATTCCTTGCGGGAGATGGTGGTCGATGCGAAGAAGCCAACGCGGGTTGCACCGAAGGCGTCAACAGCTTCGCCGCCGAGCTCAGCTTCGAATTCAACTTCCTTGCTCACGCCGCGGATGGTCAGGTCACCAACGAGAACAAACTCTCCGGCGTCGCCCTTGACTGCGGTGGACTTGAAGGTCATGGTTGGGAACTGCTCAGCGTTGAAGAAGTCCTCGCCCTTCAGGTGAGCGTCGCGGTTGGCATCCTTGGTGTTGACCGATGCGATCTGGACGGTTGCCTCAACCGAGGAGTCGGCCAGGGTCTCGCCGGTGGTCAGGGTTGCATCGAACTCGGTGAAGCTGCCGCGCACCTTGGAGATGCCTGCGTGGCGAACCGAGAAGCCGATCTCGGAGTGCGATGCGTCGAGGTTCCAGGTTCCGGTGGTCAGTGCAGTTGCAGTCATGTCTACATCCTTTCGTCGGGCCGCCAAGTAGTTGACGCCTCAATTTGTTTTACTGATACCAGTATGGCACTAATGAAGTTGAAGCGTCAACCTCTTGTCGCAAAAAAGTTCAAACTGGATCGTCGCAAGGTTCTTTTTTCGAACCTGACTAGGAAATTTTCCGATGAAATTATTTTTCAATCAGCCCTTTACTCCTGCACGTTCATGGCTAGACTGAGGCCATGAACGCAAATAACCCAGACCCCAATCATGTCCAAGAGGAAGCCGAGCTATCTGCAGAGCTAGAGGAAATTCGGCAGGAAGAATCCATCACTACCGCTGCCAGCACCGAAATCACCGATGAAGTCGACGGCGAGCTCGGCACCCGTGATCAGCCGTAGGCAGAGGGCATCCACCTATCTCCATCCTGCAAGCAAAACCATCGGAGCGGAACCAATCCCCAGTGAATCCTCGGCAACATTAAACTGGATCCCCGGCATCGAGATGCCGGGGATCCAGTATTTGATGCCTGCAATTTGCGTTGCCAGGATCAGGGTTCGGAGATCAGGCCTTCTCCGACCATCCATTCGAAGGCAACATCGGCTGGTTCACGTCCAACGACATCGACCTGGTAATTCAGGTCCATCAAGACCTGATCGGTCAGCAACGGAGCGATCAGGTCCATGATCTGCTGGATCTCCGGGTGCTCGTCAAGGAATTCTCCATTGAAAGCCGGGGCAGCGTTGTAGCTCGGGAAATACTTCCGGTCATCTTCCAGGACAGTTAGGTTCAATGCCTTGATGCGTCCGTCAGTGGTGAAGACTTCGCCGAAGTTGCACGCGCCATTAGCAGTCGCCTGGTAAATGGCGCCAACATCATACAAGCCGATATTGTCCTCGCTCACCTCAGAGCCACGGTCGATGCCGTAATGCTCCAGCATCGGTGTCAGCCCGTCGCGACGGGAGTTGAATTCCGGGTCGACGCAGAACGTCAGTTCGTCGGGATCCAGCTTCTGCAGCTCGGAAAGCTTGCTAATCCCCAACCGCTTGGTCGTTTCCTCGTTCATCGCCAACGCATAGGTGTTATTCAACGGAGCCGGGTTCCCCCAGACGATTCCGTTGGCAACATCCTCATCATGCACGGCCTGCCACTGCTCCTCCTCGCCCACGACAGGCTTCTCATGGCCCAAGTAGGTCAGCCACGCGGTACCGGTGTACTCCCAGAGCACGCTCGCGTCTCCGGAAAGAAGCAGCTGGCGTGCCGGCTGGGACCCGGGAACATTGGTCAGGTCGGTGACGTCATACCCGGCGGCTTCGAGTGCGATCACGGTGATCTTGCCCAGCAGCAGCTGCTCGGTAAAGGCCTTGGATGTCACGGTCACGGACGTGCTTGCAGCGTTGTCGACCAGCGGCTTGATCTCGGCCGGGCCAGCTGGGGGCACCGTGCCGGTCGAGGGGCTCAGCCCGCAGCCGGTCAACCCGATCAGCGCGGCCATGGACAGGACAGCGAATTTCAGTTTGCGGTTCACGAAAGTCCTCTCGGTCGGGCCACCTGTTCGACGACGCGGCCAAGCCAGTCAACCGTCAAGGCCAGCAAGGCCACGAGCAGCGAACCGGCGATCAGCACCACATTCAGATTCAGGTTCACACCCGTGGTGATCAGGATGCCCAGCCCACCGCCGTTGATGAAGGTGGCCAGCGTCGCGGTGCCTACCAGCAGCACCAGTGCGGTGCGGATGCCCGAAAGCATCACCGGGACGGCCAACGGCAGTTCAACCTTGAACAGCACCGCCATCTGGCTCATGCCGATTCCCCGTCCGGCTTCCACCAGGCGCGCATCAACTTGCTGCAGGCCGACAATGGTGTTGGAGAGCACCGGGAGAATCGCGTAGATCACCAGCGAGATGATTGCGGTTTTCGGACCGAAACCGAGCCAGAACGCCAAGAGCACGATAACGCCGATGGCGGGTGCCGCCTGGCCGAAGTTTGCAATGGCGCGTACCGCCGGGGCGGCCTTGCGCAGTCCCGGGCGGGTCAGCAGCACGCCCAGCGGGATGGCGATCAACAGGACGATGACTGCAGCGATGACCGTGATCTTCAGGTGGTCAAGGGTATAGCCCCAAATTGTTGCGGGATCCAGCGTTTGCCGTTCGGTCTCGGTCAGATCGGCTGTCACCAGCCAACCCATCAGGATGGCAAAAGCAGCTGCGATTCCGGCGATTTGCCAAATCAAGCTGCGGGTTTCGGATCTCATGCCGGTTCACCACCCTGCCCGGCGGCGGCACCGTCGATGTCCACGACATTGATGGCACCGGAATTCAGGCCCACCGGAGCTTCGTGGTCAGCATCCTCGGAATTGTTGGCGGCGGCGATCGCCTCCATGACGGTCTGCACGGTAATGACACCGGTGAGCACATCACGACGCCCCGTCACCAGGGCCGACTCGGAACTGGCCACCAGCATGGTGTCCAATGCGTCATTCAAGGTTGCCTGCTCGCCGACTACCGGCATGTTTTCGTCGTAGGTGCCCTCGATGATCTGGGCACGCGACAGCTGCCTGCGGTCCAGCCTGCGCAGCGGACGTCCGCGCGAATCGAGCACCACAGCGTATTTGCGTCCGGCACCCTGCAGCTGCGAGAGCACATCCGAAGCGTTCTTGCCCGGGATCGTGGTCAGCGCGTCTTCCAGCTCCACTTCGTTCACCCGCGTCAGGGTCAGCTGCTTGAGGCCCGCGCCCGAGCCAATGAAGTTCTCCACGAACTCGCTGGCCGGATTGGCCAAGATCCGTTCCGGGGAATCGTATTGCTCCAGTTGCGCGCCTTCGTTGAAGATCGCGATCCAGTCGCCGAGCTTCACCGCTTCGTCGAAGTCGTGGGTCACGCACACGATGGTCTTCTGGACCTCGGACTGGATATTGAGCAGCTCATCCTGCAGGCGCTGGCGGGTAATCGGGTCGACCGCACCAAATGGCTCATCCATCAGCAGCACCGGAGGATCCGCTGCCAGCGCACGGGCCACACCCACGCGCTGCTGCTGGCCACCTGAGAGTTCCTTGGGGAAACGGTTCCGGTACAGGTCCGGGTCCAGCGAGACCAGCTCCAGCAGCTCGTCCACGCGGGCAGCGATCTTCTCCTTGGGCCAGCCCAGCATCTTTGGAACCATGCCGATATTGGCAGCCACGGTCATGTGCGGGAACAGCCCGCCGGCCTGGATCACGTAACCGATGCGGCGGCGCAGCTCGTCGCCGTTCATGCTGGTGACATCTTCGCCGTCAATGACAATCTTGCCGCTGGTCGGCTCGATCAGCCGGTTGATCATCTTCAGCGTGGTCGTCTTGCCGCAGCCGGATGGCCCGACGAACATCACGATGGATCCTGCGGGGATCTCGAGGGTCAGGCCGCCGACGGCCGACTTCTTCTGCCCCGGATACGTCTTGGTTACTTCTTCGAGCATGATCGAAGCGCCGGTGACATTCTGGGCCACGGCGTTTTCGGAAATCTTATTATCAGACACGGATACCTCGCGGGGTAGTCAGTCGGCCGATGCCGAGCAAAATCAAGTCAAGAATGAGCGCCAGGATAACGACGCCAACGACGCCGGTAACCACGGATTCCAGGGAGTTCGCGCCGCCTAGACGCGACAGTCCCTGGAAGATGAATCCGCCAAGGCCTGGGCCCAGGGCGTAGGAGACCACTGCGGCAACGCCCATCACCATCTGGGCAGAAATGCGTATGCCCGTGAGGATCACCGGCCACGCCATCGGTATTTCCACGGCGAGCAGCGTCTTCAGCCGGCTCATGCCGATGCCGCGTGCCGATTCGATAATGGTTGGCTCGATGTTGTTCAGGCCTACGATCGCATTGCGCAGAATCGGCAAGGCCGCGAAGAACGTCACCACGATGACGGCCGGCGTGACGCCGAAGCCGACGGGAACAATCAGCAAACCGATCAAGGCGAAGGATGGAATGGTCAGGCCGATGGCGCTAATGCCGTTGGCCAAACCGGATAAGGACTTATTGCGGTAAACCAGTACGGCAATAAGGACAGAAATAATTGTCGCCAGGATCAGGCACTGCGCGACGAGCGAGAAATGCTGCCAGGAGGCGAAGAGGATATGGCGAGATCTCTCGCCAATAAAGTCACCCACATTAAAACCTGCTTCACTTTAGTTTCGTATCTAGATCTTTGTTTCAGGACTGGTCACTGCAACCCGAGCTTGCCCTGAGTTTAGCCGGGTTGCCGTAGCCTGACCAAGCCACGTTTCGATAACACGGCTCTGGCTTGGCCGTATTCAGTACGGATGGGAATCTCCTGACGGGTACGAAATATGGTGCACTTTCAGCGAGAAATGTAGTGAGATAGATTCATGAAACTTGCCACGCTCCGCCTCGCCAGCGAACCAGGCCATACCACCGCGGCTGTCATTGAAGATGGCCGTGCCTACTATTTGGACAACCTCGATTCGGTGCAGCGTTTCCTGCGGCTCGAGGAAGCCTTCCAGCAGGAAGTCATTGCCCGGGCCCTGGTGGGTGATTCCATTGCCGAGGGCGAAGCCGACTACGCTCCGCTGATTCCCAAGCCGGAGAAAATCTACTGCATCGGTTTGAACTACAAGACCCACGCGGCCGAGGTCGGCGAAGAGCTGCCGAAGTATCCGACGGTTTTCGCAAAGTTCGCCTCCACCCTCTGCGGTGCCAATGACTCGATTGAAATTCCCGTTGAAGACCATCGAGTGGACTACGAAGCAGAGCTGGCCATTATTATCGGCAAGCCTGGCCGTCGCATCAGCCAAGAAGATGCGCCAGCGCATATTGCTGGCTATGCGGTGTCCAGCGACGTGTCGATGCGCGGCTATCAGGGCCGTACCCAGGAATGGCTGCAGGGCAAAATCTGGGACCACTCCACTCCCCTGGGTCCTTGGCTCGTGACCCCTGATGAGCTGAATCCTTCGGCGCGCATCAGCAGCAAGGTCAATGGCGCGGTGGTGCAGGACGAGCAGATCGATGACCTGATTTTCTCGGCGGATGAGTTGGTTTCCTACCTTTCGACGTTCAATGAATTGCGGCCGGGCGACGTCATCCTCACTGGCACGCCCTCCGGTGTCGCCTTGGGTCGCCGGGACGAGAATGGGCGCCACCCGTGGCTCAAGCACGGCGACGCGTTGGAGACCTCGATTGAGGGCCTGGGTACCTCGACGGTAGTTTTCCACGCGCCGCAGCACTGATATTCCCGCTGCCTCTCGGGGCCTGTCCGCATCTGCGGGCAGGCCACTGGTCGTTAAGCACCGCTTTTCTTTTTGTTATTGAGTCTCATTCTCATATAAGCTGTGATGCGTGAACCTCATTGTCCTCTCCGCACTTGACACCTCCAGCCGCGACACCGGCTTGGAGCACCTGCGACGCCACCACCGCGATGCCATCTTCCTGCGCTATGACTTCGTCGACGGCAATCGGCTGGTGCGCCATGTCTTTGGATCGGCGACCGCCGAACGCGCTGAAGCAGTGCTTGAGCATCCCTGCATTGGCTGTGCCACGAAATTCGAAATCCTGCCGACCATCAGGCGCCTGGCACCCCAGGATTCCGAATCCACCATGGTCTTGGGCCTGCCTTCCACCTGGCATAGCGCCACGGTGCTCCAAATGCTCGAAACGCAACTCGAACCACTGGATCTGCAGATCAGCAGCATCGCGCTGGCCTTGGATCCAGCCGAATTGGAAAACCAGATGTGGGATCGGCATACCCTCTGGGAATCGGGATTCAACGCCATGGAGCACGATGCGCGGACTGCCGGAGAGTTCTTCTTCACCGAACTGATGCAGGCAGATACGATCATTCCTGTTGAAGGCCTGGAAGCCCAGCTGCTTGAGGATGCTGCAGGTCCGCGGCGTGCTGGCGGCACCAGCTACGAAGCCGGTCTCGGCCTGGCACGGCAGATGGCGCCGCATGCGCAAATCTGCGTGAACGAAGGGGAACTCGGCTCCTTCCACCCCGCCGCGGCACGGCAGCGCACCAGCGCCGGGCATCTGCCGCGAACACCCTTTGATGCCAGCAGCGCGCCGATCCGTCTGCACGCGGAACGTCCGCTTCACCCCGAGCGCTTCCGCCAAGCCCTGCCGTCTCTGGCTGAGTCCTGCACCTGCATCCGCGGCGTCCTCTGGGTAGCCAGCGCGCTGAGCGAACGCGTTGCCATCGGCGGAGCCGGTCCGCGCATCTGGATGGAGAACACTGGGGCCTGGCATTCGCATATCGCCGTTTCAGAATTGCTGCTCTACGGATCCGAGCATGAAGCTTCGCAGATTGAAACGGTCTTCGAGCAGTGCCAGGTCACCGAGGAAGAGCTCAAGGGGCTGTTCAACTCCGCGAATCACGAGGGAGGTGAATGGCATGAAAGTTAGGAATTCCATCCGCGCACTGAAGAAGGCACCTGGATCGCAAGTGGTCAGACGACGCGGCCGCGTCTTCGTGATCAACAAGAAGAATCCGCGCATGAAAGCGCGGCAGGGCTGAAGCCCCGCAACTTGCCGGCATCCACCGCAGTGGATGCCGGCGGAGCCTTTTCGGCCCAAACAGCTGATCCATTGGTGAAAATAAGTTAATGAACTGGACATGACCCGAACCAGCGCGCTTTGTGACACACCTCTCCCGAGTGCCATATGATGGCACTCACATAAGGGAATCGGCTTCTCGCCTGAGACTCTTCATCATCAGTCACTCGCACATAAGGATATTGAATCCATGGACGCTTTGGGCACTCTCTTCGGGGATATCTCTTCCGTCATTTGGGGACCGTTTGTCCTCATCCCGCTGCTTCTGGGCACCGGCCTGTACCTGACCATCCGCTTGGGCGGCCTGCAGTTCTTCAAGCTCGCCGCCGCACTGCGCCTTGGCCTGCTCAAGCGCAAGGACGCTGATGCCGAGGGCGACATCTCGCAGTTCCAGGCACTGACCACCGCGCTGGCCGCTACCGTCGGTACCGGCAACATTGTCGGCGTGGCCACGGCCATCGGCATCGGCGGCCCGGGCGCCCTGTTCTGGATGTGGGTCACCGGCCTGCTCGGCATGGCCTCGAAGTACACCGAGGCCTACCTCGGCGTGCGCTACCGCGGCACTGACGCCGCCGGCGAAAAGTCCGGCGGTCCGCAGTACTACCTCGAACGCGGCATCAAGGGACCCTTCGGCAAGTTCCTGGCATTGTTCTTCGCCATCGCCGCCACCCTGGCCTGCTTCGGCATCGGCAACATGACCCAGGGCAACTCCATCGCCCTGAACCTGGAGAACTCCTTCAGCGTGGCCCCATGGGTCACCGGCGTGGTCCTGACCGTGCTGTCCATCGCGGTGCTGGTTGGCGGCATCAAGTCCATCGGCCGTGTGACCGCTGGCTTCGTTCCGGTGATGATCGTCTTATACGTGGCGGCAGCGATCTACATCCTGATCGCCAACATCGGAGGCATCCCTGCCGCTTTCGCCACTATCTTCACCGACGCCTTCACCGGCACCTCTGCTGTAGGCGGCTTCGCCGGCTCGGCCATCATCATCGCTGTCCAGTACGGTGTTGCCCGTGGCATCTTCTCCAACGAGTCCGGCATGGGCTCGGCTGCCATCGCCGCCGCGTCGGCACAGACCACCCACCCGGTTCGCCAGGGCCTGGTCTCCATGACCCAGACCTTCATCGACACCATCATCGTGGTCACCTGCACCGGCCTGGTCATCATCACCACCGGCACCTGGAACCTGATCGACGAGGCCACCGGCGAGCAGATCTCCGCCGCGCTGATGACCGGCCAGGCCTTCACCAACGGCCTGCCTGGCGAGTGGGGCCACTGGATCGTGACCATCGGCCTGGTCATGTTCGCCTTCTCCACCATCCTGGGCTGGAGCTACTACGGCGAGCGCAACATCGAGCGCCTGTTCGGCCGCAAGCTGGTCATGCCGTTCCGCGTCGTGTTCTCGCTGGTCGTCTACGTAGGCTGCACCACCGAGCTGACCGCAGTGTGGAACTTCTCGGACATGATGAATGGCCTGATGGCGCTGCCGAACCTGGTCGGCCTGCTGATCCTGTCGGGCATGGTGGCACGCGAAACCCGCTGGTACCTCAAGCATGACCCGAAGCTGGAAGCCACCAAGGCGCAGATCGAGGACTTCATGATCGATCGTCCGGGCTGGGCCGAGTGGAAGGCCGGCGACGTCGTCGGCTCCTCGCGCAACCGCGGTGCCCACGAGGCATAGGCGCAGCTAGCGAAAAGGACCCGTTCGGCATCTGGTTGATTCCAGATGCCGAACGGGTCCTTTGCAGTTGGACTGCGGCTGAAGCCCTAGGCGTTCCACAAGCCGTAGGAGTCGGCCAGGTCGGCAATCTTCTGGGCACGGGCCAGGCGAGGCAGGTAGGAGCCGTCACCCACCGATGCGCCGGCAGCGTGCGCTTCGAGCAGTTCCATGGCCCAGGACAGTTCGTCTTCGCTTGGAGCCAGCGCGGCGTTGATTCCGTCCACGTGGTCAGCGGAAAGGGACAGCTTGCCGGTCATGCCCATGGAAGCGGTGACGCGGGTTTCCTCGGTCACCTTGGCCGCGTCGGCACCCGCTGGCGGTGGTCCGTCGATTGGGCCGGGCAGCTTGCCGACACGCGAAGCGATCACGAGGCGGCCACGTGCGTAGGCCAGGGCCATCGGCTCATCGGAGATGCCGGTGTCCTTGCGGAAGTCGTTGATGCCGAACGCCAAGCGGAAGGTGCCCGGCGCTGAAGCGATCTTCGTTGCGTTCTCGATGCCCAAGGCGGTTTCGATCAAGGCAAGTACCGGGGTGCCTGCGCGCAGGCGCATCGCGCTGTAGGTCACCTGCTCAGGCTGCTCGGTCATGGCCAGCATGATTCCGCGCAGGCCCGGGGCCCCCGACAGGGCGGCAAGGTCATCGGCCCAGAAATCGGTGTCAATGCCGTTGACGCGCACCCAGGCAGTCATGCCATTGGACAGGGCGCGTACCACGTTGTCGCGAGCCTGGATCTTCTGATCATCAGGAACGGCAGCTTCCATATCGAAAATCACCGAGTCCGCTTCACATGCTAGTGAAGGGGCGAAAGTTTCCTCTTTGGCAGCATTGACCAAGAGCCAGGAACGGGATAATTTTGCAGGAAGAGCCGCAGCTCGACGATTTCGGAATGCCATAAGTCCTACACTACTCACTTGCCACGCATGGCTTCCACTGGCCATGTACAGTATTTGCTTCAAGTGAACCAGCTACCTTGAAATACAATGCAAAAGCAACCGGGTTTCGTGGTGCTCCAGCGCGCCAGACTGGCTGTTCTGCAGCGGAAATGTGCTTGGATTTCGTAGTGATCCTGGTGTTTCACCTTTACTTGGATCTGCCATTTCCGATATTCGATGGCAATGCGCACAAAGCTGGAAATGATCATCGATTATCCGAAATCAGCTAATCAAGCACATCACGCTAACTCCATTCGCCGGAACCGGAGAAATTCCTTCATGAATATTTGATTGGCTTTCTTCCTTGCTCGTTCCTGCCAGCTTTGCGACTGGCCACTTCGATTAAGCGCTCCCAAGGGCGAGGCCTGCTCCCCCAGCCATTGCGCGAAGCAGCTTGCATCATCCTTTGAGCCAGGTGCATATAACGAATTTCACAACTGTTAAACCTGCTCGCAGTCTGCGGTGACGGCCAAATATAGTCGGTCAATGCATCTGCGATAACCTCGTTTTGCGGTCTAGTCCTTTCCTCCCCGCGGGCCGTCTCCTTCGAAAACCGAAGGAATCTGCTCATGAAAGGTGCAGCCGTGGCGAACGATTCCACGCAACTGAAAACCGATTCCGCCGGAACGAAACTTGAGCGCGGCCTGTCCAGCAGGCATATCCAGCCCATGGCGATCTCCGGAGCAGTTGGCACCGGCTTGTTCATGGGCTCCGGCAAGACCATCTCGGTCGCCGGACCATCGGTCATCTTCGTGTACATGATCATCGGCTTCATGCTCTTCTTCGTCATGCGCGCCATGGGCGAAATCCTGCTCAGCAACTTGAACTACAAGACTTTCGCAGATTTTGCCGGAGACCTGCTGGGGCCTTGGGCCGCCTTCTTCACCGGCTGGACCTACTGGTTCTGCTGGGTCGTTACCGGGATTGCCGACGTAGTCGCCATCGCCCAGTACGTCGCCTACTGGTGGTCCGGGATCCCGTTGTGGCTTCCTGCGCTGTGCTGCATCCTGCTATTGGTCGGATTGAATCTGCCAACCGTCAAGGCCTTCGGCGAGACCGAGTTCTGGTTCTCGCTGGTGAAAATCGTCGCCATCCTGGCCTTGATCGTCTGCGGGCTGGCCATGATCGTCACCGGTTTCAACTCAGCAGAGGGAGACAGCGCGTCCTTCGTCCACCTCTGGGCGCACGGCGGCATGTTCCCCACCGGTTTCATGGGCTTTGTCGCCGGCTTCCAGATCGCTGTTTTCGCCTTCGTTGGCATTGAATTGGTTGGCACTGCGGCGGCCGAGACCAAGGATCCTGAGAAGAATCTGCCCAAGGCCATCAATTCAATTCCATTGCGCGTGATCCTGTTCTACGTCGGAGCGTTGACCGTCCTGATGGCCGTCACCCCTTGGTACAAGTTCTCCGCTGATGCATCGCCCTTCGTTGGCATATTCTCGATGGCCGGCCTGGCCGCGGCTGCGGGGCTGGTCAACTTCGTTGTCCTGACAGCGGCCGCGTCCAGCGCCAATTCCGGAATCTACTCGACCTCCCGCATGCTGTACGCCCTGTCCCAAGATGGAGATGCTCCGAAGAAGTTCAGCAAGCTATCGACCACGCAGGTGCCGCGCAATGCGTTGCTGTTCTCCTGCATGTTCCTGCTTGCCGCCGTGGTCCTGCTGTACGCGGGCGACTCGGTGGCCCAGGCGTTCACGTTGGTCACCACGGTGTCCGCGTTGTGCTTCATGTTCGTCTGGTCAATGATCCTGATCAGCTATTTGGCCTTCCGCAAGCGTCGCCCGCACCTGCATGATGCCTCGAAGTTCAAAGTCCCCGGGGGCATGGGAGCCCCATACATGGTGCTCGCCTTCTTCGTCTTCATCCTGTGGGCATTGACCACTCAGGCCGATACGCGCGCCGCGTTGCTGGCTACTCCGCTGTGGTTCTTCGTCGTTGGACTGTCCTACGCCAAGGTGCGCAAGTCCGAAGGCCATCAGGCACTGCGAGCTGCGCATCGGGCAAAGGTTGCCGCGGAGAACGAGGCAGCTGAGGTCTATCGGGCAGGCTAGTAGCTCGGCACGAATATGCAACCGCGAGTTTCGCTCCGCCACGAGAGCAGAAGCCCGCCGAACAGCGCGGTACTTCCAGCCACGTCCTGCGGCCACCGAAGAAGCCTGGATGGGACCTCCGACTCAGGCCTTCAGCGCACGCCCACGACTGGCAAGCCCGACCCAGCGCAACAAAAAATCTCCTACCGTGCCTGTCTATGAACGCAGCGGACTCTTGCTCTAGTTCAAGCAACGCGCCGTAGATCCGCGGACAGCGTCTGTGGCTGGATATTAATGAAGTCCAACGGCATCATGCACTGGATCCACGAGACTGGAGCGTCGCCAAGAATCAGGCGCGAGTATGGAAGCTCGTGCCATTTCGCCGAAGAATCATGAAAAGCGAGCTTGCTGAACAATGACGTGCTGTGTGTACCTGCGGAGAAGACCTGCCCGTGCTCGACGACCTGTTCGGCTACATGTGAGACCAGGGCGAAAACATCATCCTCGTTTCCCCCAACGCAAGTGATTTCAGGATGCTCAAACGTGGTCAGCCCCAGCGTGTAGGCAGAAACCTTCTGATGCTTGGCGGAATGGCAGAGCATGATGGCATAGCCATTTTCGTCCGCTTCCAGGGCCGCAACGAGGCCAATCAGCTGTGTGTCGGGCAATGAGGTGCGGACACTGAGGTGGAAATCTGCAGGATCTGGCATGGCGTTCCTCCTGGGGTGAATCGATTCCATTCAGTTTCGCGCTCATTCATCACCCGCAGCAGAATCTTTCGCGATTGTGGATAGCTTCGCTCAACGCATCCAGGGGTGCCGGGCACGGAAAAGCTGCCTGCAACGGTAGGTTGCAGGCAGCTTTTCGCGTGAAATATCTACTGGTTCTTTTCGGCTTCTGTAGCCACAGCTGCCGCAACCGCAGGCATTACGCGGTCGTCGGTTGCCGAAGGAATGATGTAGTCCGGAGCTAGGTCATCGCCGACCAGGTTGGCAATGGCGTGGGCCGCCGCGACCTTCATGCCTTCGGTGATCTTCTTGGCGCCCGAGTCGAGGGCTCCGCGGAAGATGCCTGGGAAGGCCAGCACGTTGTTGATCTGGTTCGGGAAGTCGCTGCGTCCGGTGGCGACCACGGCTGCATACTGCGCGGCGATATCCGGCATGATCTCCGGGGTCGGGTTGGACAGCGCGAAGATGATTGCATTCTCGTTCATCTTCGCCACCGCGGCCTCGTCGAACTTCGATGAGGAAAGGCCGACAACGACATCGGCGCCGTCCAGGGCTTCGGCCAAGCCGCCCATGATGTCTTCGCGGTTGGTGCGCGCTGCCAAGTCTGCCTTGACCGGGTTCAGGTCGTCGCGCTCGCGGTGGATGGTGCCGCGCGAGTCGAGCACGATGACATCATCGACGCCGGCCGAAAGCAGCAGGTTGGTGACGGCGACGCCGGCCGAACCTGCGCCGGAGATGACAACCTTCAGCGAGCTGATGTCACGCTTGGTCTGGCGGGCAGCTCCGATCAGCGCTGCCAGCACCACGACGGCGGTGCCGTGCTGGTCATCATGCATGACCGGGATGTCCAGTGCTTCGATCAGCCGCTTCTCGATTTCGAAGCAGCGCGGGGCGGAGATGTCTTCCAGGTTCACTGCGCCGAAGCTCGGGCGCAGGCGGATGACGGTCTCGACGATTTCGTCCACATCGGTGGTGTCCAGAACCAGCGGAATGGAATCCAGTCCGCCGAATTCCTTGAACAGCGCGCTCTTGCCTTCCATGACCGGAAGCGAGGCGGCGGCACCGATATTGCCCAGGCCCAGCACCGCGGTGCCGTCGGAAACCACAGCGACCAGGCGGGAGGCCCAGGTGTGGGTGGCGTGCTTGGCTGGATCATCGGCAATGGCTTGGGACACCTTGGCTACACCCGGGGTGTAGGCGATGGACAGGTCGCGCTTGGTATTCAGCGGCATCTGCGAGGAGACGGAAAGCTTGCCACCGAGGTGGGCGTCGAAAACTTCTGCGTCGGTGATGGTGGTCAGGTCTTTGGTGGATTCAACAGACATTGAATAGCTCTTCTTTCAAGAAAGTTCTGATTGACGAAAACGCAGTACCCACGAAATTGGTGGCAGAGCGTAGGAACGCGCATGACCATTCATCCGACCGCAACGGAGCGTGACCCACAGGCAATTAAGGAGGGCGTCAGGCTTCCATGTACACAATCCCAATTGGGCTACGCCGGGTGAGGCTGCAGGATCCGTCATGGTGTGCCGGAAGATGGCTGGTCAGTACTTTCTTTAGACCTACGTTTTCCACCATACGGGAACCGTTTGCCGCAATTCAACCCCCTTTCGTCGTATGCGCGTCACAAACGAAGCGCCGCAGGTAGTCCAGGCTCTGCGTCATGAGGTGCGGTTCAGGAGCATCTCGGGCAAAATTGGGGCCATGGCATCACCGACTTCAGCACTGGGCAGGGTCCGCACTTTCGAAGCGTTGGACGAGAAGACCACGGTTCGATTGCGCCGTGCGCTGGACGAGTCGAATGACACGACAGTATTCGTCAACGGCACTGCCCTGCAGCTGCCCAAGGAAGCCCACCAGGCGCTGATCGAGGTGCTTTCGCGCTTCGCCGATGGCGAGTCGGTCAGCATTGGCACTCCCGAGTTGCTGCTCAATACTTCCCAGGCAGCCCAGATGGCAGGCATCTCCAACAGCTATCTGCGCAAGCTGGCCGATGCCGGGATCATCCCGGTGGAATACCGCGGCACGCATCGCCGCATTCGCCCGAGCGCCATTCAGGAATGGCTGGATTCGCGAGGCGAAACCGGAAAATGAGCAAGCCGACCGGCGCATCTGCCAGCGCTCCGCAGGAAGTCGCCTGGTGGGATCGCCTGCTGATCCGCCTTCCCGTGTATTCGCTGTTCGCCTGGATGGGCGCCTACGGCATGCACCAGGCAGGCGACATCAGCTTGGGCGCCGCCGCGTTGCTCTTTTTCGCGCTCGCCCTTCCCCTGCTGGCCGGGTGGCAAATCTTCCAAGTGCTGCGCAGCCGCCGGCGCATCCAGGCGTGGCGCGACGCCCTGCGGATCTCCCAAGGCCGGCTGGGCGTTCCCGACCTGTCCGAAATCCGCGCGAGCCTCGACCGGATCACCAGGACCCGTGCGCTTCGCCTGGAACCGAAGAAGCCGCATTTCGGCAGCCTGGCCATCTTCCTCATCATTCTCGGGGTGGCAGGGTTGGCCATCGCCGCTGGAATTCTGCTGGCCAAGCTCGGTGTTGCGGGTCTGTCGGCCTTCGCCATGGTCGGCATGCTGCTGGCCGCCATCAGGCCCTTGCAGCTCATGGGAGTCCAGAACCGGGCGCACCGCGCGGTGGTTTCCATTCCCGAAAAGCTCACGGAGCTTCGCGAGCTGGTGATGCGGGAGCGCCGCGCACCTAGCGGGCAGCGCGCCACGCAAGCCGCCGATAGCGCACTGGATGCGTCATTGCTGATCATCGATGCTGCCATCGCCCTGTCCCGGTCCGGATATTTCCGTGCTTCTGCCCACTGCGTCGAGCTGCTGGCCCATTTGGCCACGCAGTGCTGGCTGGCGGGGAGCAAGCCCCGGTGTCTTGCGGAGAAACTCCACAATCGCGTGAACGCGGCGCTGGCCCAGCTGGCCATCGAGGAGCGTCATGCCTCGCGCTGAGGCACGGAATCGCGTTGCTGGATGCCCAGGTCTTGCCAAGCCCTGAATTTCCTGCTGGAATACCAAAGTATTCTATTTGAAAACAATTCTTGTGCCGCACCCAGCGCAGGAATCACGCTCCCGCCAGCGGGAGCCCCGGCCGAGGAGAACCATGACCACCGCATCACAATCGCTGACCACTTTGCACGAGTCCCTGCTTTCCGAGCGCGCGGCGGGAATCAAGCAATCTGCGGTGCGCGACGTGTTCGAACTGTCGCTGGACCCTTCGCTGGTATCGCTAGCCGGAGGCAACCCCTTCCTGCAGCTGCTCCCGCTGGAAAAGATCGGCGAGATGGCCCAGCGCATCATCGTCGAGCAGGGCCCCGAAGCTCTGCAGTACGGCTCCGGGCTGGGCACCCCAGAACTTCGTGCGCAGATCATCGACGTGATGGCGGCCGAGGGAATCACGAATGTGGGCATCGAGGATATCGTGGTCACCAACGGCTCCCAATCAGCCCAGGACATGGCATGCAAGGTGTTCTGCAATCCCGGCGACACGGTGCTCTGCGAAGACCCGACCTACGTCGGCGCGCTGAACACCTTCGAGGCCTACCAGGTGACCGCTCGCCCGGTGGGCACGGACGAGAACGGGCTGATTCCTTCCGCCCTGCGCGAGCGCATTGCCGAATTGCGCGCAGCCGGCGAGCGCATCAAGTTCCTCTACACCATCCCGAACTTCAACAACCCCTCCGGCATCACGCTGGCTACCGAGCGCCGCCAGGAAATCGTGGAGATTTGCCGTGAGGCCGGCATCCTGATCCTGGAAGACAATCCGTACGGCATGCTGCGCTACGAGGGAACCCCGGCGCCTACGCTGCGCAGCCTGGATCCGGAGAACGTGATCTACATGGGTTCCTTCTCCAAGATCTTCGCACCGGGCCTGCGCATCGGCTGGGCCGCGGTCCCCACCCACCTGTTCCGCCGCTTCTATCTCGCCGGCGAAGCGGTAGCCCTGTGCCCGCCGACCCTGAACCAGATGATCATCAGCGCCTACCTCAACGAGCATGACTGGAAGGGGCAGATCACCAAGTACAACGACCTGTACCGTTCGCGCCGCGATGCGATGCTCGCCGCCTTGGCCAAGTACCTGCCTGCTGGGGTCAGCCACACCCACCCCGAGGGCGGATTCTTCATCTGGCTGACCCTTCCCGAAGGCATCGACACCTACACGCTGCTCCAGCAGGGCGTGAAGGCCGGGGTCATCTTCATTCCGGGTGCGGCATTCAGCCCCTCTGGCGAGGCCAGCAATAAGCTGCGCTTGGCGTTCTGCTCGGTAGACGAGGAAACCATCGCCGAGGGCGTGCGCCGGCTCTCGCTGCTGCTTGAGCAGGCCATCGGCTCTAACCAAGGATAGCGGCCAACCCTTCTCAGAAAACCCACAGCGCCTCCTGTGCTGGGCCATGATCCGTCTGCATACGGTAGTGATCACGGCAAACAGCCCCATTTCACCTGGCTCAAGGAGTGCACTATGAATCCCCCACCGCGCTGGTTTGGAAACCGGCCGCTACCGAGGCCCGAGGAAGATCTCGAAGACCAGGGGCTGTCCTTCGACGTCGGCACCCTGGTCGAGCGACGCAAGGTTCTGGCCGGTGTGGGAGTGGGCACGCTCGCGTTCGCCCTGGCTGCCTGCTCCCCAACCGGCACCAAGGGCACCGCTTCGTCGTCCACCGCTGCGGAGATCCCTGACGAGACCGCCGGCCCCTATCCGGGCGACGGGTCCAACGGGCCGGACGTGCTGGAGCAAAGCGGAATCGTCCGCAGCGACATCCGTTCCAGCTTCGGCACCAGCACCACCACGGCCGAGGGCATCGAAATGACCCTTGAGCTGAAGATCGTGGACATGGCCAACAACAACCAGCCCTTCGCCGGTGTGGCAGTGTACGTGTGGCACTGCGACCGGTCCGGGGGATACTCCATGTACTCCAGTGGACTGGAAGATGAGAACTACCTGCGCGGGGTCCAGGTGGCGGATGCCGACGGCATGGTGCGCTACACCAGCATCTTCCCGGCATGCTATGCCGGACGCTGGCCGCACATCCACTTCGAGGTGTACCCGGATACCGATTCGATTACCGATCACACCACTGCGATCGCCACCTCGCAGGTCGCCTTGCCGCAGGATACCTGCACCGCGGTCTACGCAACCACCGGCTACGAGCAGTCGGTGAAGAATATGCAAGGGGTGAGCCTGGAGTCGGACAACGTCTTCGGCGAGGATTCGGGAGCCACCCAACTGGCAACCGTCACGGGGAACACCGGCTCCGGCTACGCTGTCAGCCTCACGGTCAATGTGGATACGAACACCGGGCCTTCCGGTAGCTGGGCTCCGGGAGGCATGCCTCCCGGCAACGCCCCGACAGCTCCTGCACCGTCCGGCTCGTAGCAGTGGCGCGCCGCAACCGCTCGTGGTGCAGCGCCACGATGGGCCCACCGGATTGGCCGTAGCGGTGATGGTGCTCCCGTCGCCGTGGCGGCATGATTGGAGGGATGCTCAGGCCAGCCGGCCGCCGAAGTCATCTGCTATGGCGGCGGCGGCTTCGCGCAGCTTGGGCAGCAGGGTCTGGTTGATGGCCTCGGGATTGTTGCGCCCGGCCTGGACCGAGATGTTCAGCGCCCCGAGCAGCTGGTTCTTTCGGTAGACCGGCACGGCCACGCCGCGCAGCCCCTCGTCGAGTTCCTGGTTGACCAGGGACCAGCCCTGCTCCCGCACCGTGTCCAGTTCCCGGCGCAGCGCATCCAGGTCCGCCACCGTATGCTCGGTGTACCGCTTGAGCTGCACGCGTTCCAGGAAGGATTCCTGCTCGGCCTTGGACAGCTGCGCGATCAGCACGCGTCCCATCGAGGTCGCCCAGGCCGGCAGAAGGTGCTGATGTTCACGCTGATCCTGATGTGCGCCTCCACCTTCCTGATTGGCTGCCTGCCCACCTTCGACCAGGTCGGCTGGCTGTCCCCGATCCTGCTGGTCTTTGCCCGCCTGTGCCAGGGCCTGTCGGCCGCCGGCGAGCAGGCCGGGGCCTCCTCCTTGTCGCTGGAGCATGCGCCGGACCACCGCCGCAGCTTCTTCACCTCCTGGACGCTGACCGGCACCCAGGGCGGGCAGATCCTGGCCGCGCTGATCTTCATTCCGGTGGTCGCCCTGCCCGATGAGATCAAGTACGGCATCGGCTGGCGCATCCCGTTCTGGCTTTCGGCCGTCGTCGTGATCGTCACCTTCTTCATCCGCCGTTCGCTGCATGAAACCCCGGAGTTCGAGGAAGCCAAGAAGAACAACGAGATCGCCAAGCTCCCGCTGGCGGTGCTGCTGAAGTTCCACTGGAAGGACGTGCTGCGCGTCATCCTCTGCGCCTTCATCGCCGCGGTGTCCACCGTCTACGGCACGCTGGCCATCTCCTACGGCAAGACGATCGGCAACATGGACGAGTCCATCACCCTGTGGCTGGTGGTGGCCGGCAACATCGGCGCGCTATTCACCCAGCCGCTGTTCGGCATGCTGGCGGACAAGATCGGGCGCAAGCCGGTATTCATCTATGGTGCGCTGGGCTCCGCGGCCTTCATGCCCTTCTACCTGCGCTCCATGGAAACGGATAACGCACTGGCGCAGTTCGGTCTCTCGGTGCTGGTCTTCTCCTGCGCCTATGCCGCGGCCAATGCGGTCTGGCCGAGCTTCTACGCCGAGATGTTCTCCTCCCAGGTCCGCTTCTCCGGCCTGGCCATCGGCACCCAGATCGGCTTCTTGATGGCAGGCTTCGCCCCGTCCATCGTCGCCGCCCTGGGCGGCCTGGAAGCCAATGGGTGGGTGCAGATCAGCATCTTCACCGCGGCGATCTCGCTGATCGCCTCCGCCGCGGCGATGACCGCGCGCGAAACCTACAGGGTGCCCACCACGGAGCTGGGCAGCAAGGTCGAAAAGGTCTCCAACTAGGGGCAAGACCCAGCCACAGGTCCCAGCCGAAACCGGGCAGCTGCAGTTGCAGCTGCCCGGTTTCCTGCTTCAGGCGGAGTGGGACTCGTGATCCGCGGCGATCTGCAGCAGCGTCTGCTCGGTGCGGCCCAGCACCTGCGCCGCCGGCCAGATGGCGTGCAGCTCGCGCAGCAGGGCGGGTCCGTCAAAGGCGATTTCCACCAGGGTTCCGGCCGCCAGCTGGCTTTCCACGGCCAATTGGCTGAGCACCGCCGGGCCCATGCCGGCGGCCGCGCACTGGCAGATGGTCGCATTGCTGTTGAATTCGGCCACGGGCTTGGGCCGCTGGGCATGGGCGATGTAATCCAGGAATGCGCGGGTGCCCGAGCCTTCCTCGCGCTCGATCAGCGGCGTGCTCTGCAGCTCGTGCAAGGTCAGCGGCTGCTCGCGCTGCGCCCATTCATGCCCGGGTGCCACCACAATCAGCATCTCGTCGCGGAACACCGACTTGCTCGTGAGCCCCAGCGGTATATGCGGGGTTTCCACGAAGCCGAGGCCGACCTCGCCTTGCTGCACGGCACGGATGACGTCCTGCGAATTCATGATCCGCATGCGTGGCGTGATCTGCGGCAGCACCTGGTGCAGCCGGCCGATCCACTGCGGGGCCAAGTATTCGGCCACCGTCATGCTCGCCCCGAACTGCAGCTCGGATCCCCCTGCATCGGCCAGCGACCTGGCACCGGCAGCCAAGGCTTCCAAGCTGGCCAGTGCTTCCCGGGCCCATTGCACGGTGAGCACGCCCTCGGCGGTCAGCGTGGAGCCGGTGGTTTTCCGGGTGACCAGCGAATATCCCAAGCGGCGTTCCAGGGTTTTCAAGGCCCGCGAGGCATTGGGCTGCGCCATGCCGGCTGCCCGCGCCCCGGCACTCAGGCTGCCGTGCTCGGCAATGCCCACCAGCAATTCCAGCGAGGAGATCTGCAGCCAGTGGGACAGGCTTTTCGATGAGGGCGAATCGCTTTCCATATCACGATCATATGCCTGCGGCGGCTCGATAGCACGGACCGGCCGCCTGCCGAAAGCACAGCCATTTTCTTTACCGTGCGCTCCATCCGCCGTCCATGGCGTAGGACGCTCCGGTGACCATGCCCGCCGCATCACCGCACAGCCAAGCCACCAAGGACGCCACCTCTTCGGGTTCCACCATCCGCTTGATCGCCGCCTCGGTCAGCATGATTTTCTGCACCACCTCGGATTCGGCGATGCCGTGGACCTTGGCCTGATCGGCAATCTGCTTCTGGACCAGCGGCGTGCGCACATATCCCGGGTTGATGCAGTTGCTGGTAATCCCGAAGTCCGCGCCTTCCATCGCCGTGGCCTTCGACAGCCCTTCCAGCCCATGCTTGGCCGCCACGTATGCGCTCTTGAAAGCGCTGGCCCGCAGCCCATGGATGGAAGAAACATTGATGATGCGCCCGAAGCCGCGCTCGCGCATGCCGGGCAATGCAGCACGGATCAGCAGGAAGGGTGCTTCCAGCATGAGCCGGTGGATCAGCCGCCAGGCTTCGGGATCGAACTCATGGATCGGAGCCACCCTCTGCACGCCGGCGTTGTTGACCAGGATGTCGATATCCAGGCTGAGCTCTTCCAGGGATTTGGTATCCGAGAGATCCACGGCCCATGCCTTCCCGCCAAGTGCCTGTGCTGCTTGCCCGGCCGCCTGCTCGTCCACATCGGCAATGGTCACGGCCGCGCCGGCTCGGGTCAATGCCGTCGCGCTGGCCAAGCCAATGCCCGACGCGCCGCCGGTAATCAAGGCGCGGCGCCCTGCCAGCCCTTCAGGACTCTGCCTGTTCTCTTCAGCCATGCTGCCTATCCTCTGCTTAGCTCCACTGGATCGTGCCGGTGCGCTGGCCGCAGTTGCGTGCAGCGCCCTTCGTTTCAAAGTAGGCACCGGCAAGCAAGCTGGTCAACGGCATTGGCTGTGCAGATTCCGCAGGCAAATGTGCAGGCTTGCACAGTGATTGCCGTTGGATCCGCGTTGGCTGTGCACCAGAAGATAAGCTGGCATTCAAAGGCTATTTCCCAACCCACGAGTCAAGGACACGGTAGGCAATGACGACTTCCCCGATACCTGAGACCCCCGCTGAGGTCCCCATCCGCAAGGCTGCCAGCGTTCTGCTGCTGCGCCAGGCAGCCGCCGGATTCGAAGTGTTCGTCCAGCACCGCGTGAACACGATGGACTTCGCGGCAGGCATGGTGGTCTATCCCGGCGGACGTGTTGATCTCCAGGACGGGCAGGCGGCAGGAGAGGCCGAATTGGATCCTCTAGTGCTCAGCGACCACGTCCAGCGTTGGGCGCACACCTCGGTCCTTGCCGAAGGCCCGGAACGCGCGCCGCACCTGGCCGGTGAGGTCCTCTTCGCCGCCCGGCGCGAAGTCTTCGAGGAAACCGGGCTACTGCTGGATCCTGGCCAGCTGCACCCATGGGCCAACTGGGTCACCCCAGCCGGATTCCCGCGTCGCTTCGACACCTATTTCTTCGTCGCCGCGTTGCGCGCAGGCCAAGAACCGGTCCACCAGACCACCGAAGCGGTGATTTCCAAGTGGACCAGTCCAGAGGCGCTGTTCGCTGCGCTTGAGCGCGGCGAGGTCAAGATGATGCGCCCCACCCAACGCACCTTGCTGGATGCGATGGAGCTGGGCAGCATCGAGCGGATCTTGTCCAGCAAGCCGGTGATTTCCCCGGTCCATCCGAATCCCGAAGATTCGCAGTCGTCAAACCCGGTGCGGGACTCGGAGCGGCAACCCAGGCGCTAGCCGCCGTCCTGGCTCAGGACTCCAGCAGTGAGCGCCCGACGATCAGCGACATGATCTCGTTGGTGCCTTCCAGGATCTGGTGCACGCGCAGATCCCGGGCGATCTTCTCCATCCCGTAGTCGGCCAGGTAGCCGTAGCCGCCGTGCAGCTGGATCGCGCTGTTGGCGGCATTGAAGCCGGCATCCGAGGCCATCTTCTTCGCCATCGCGCACAGCCGCACCCGATCCGGGCTCTTCGCGTCCAGGGCGGCCGCGGCACGGCGCAGCAGCGAGCGGGCAGCTTCCAGTTCCATGTCCATCTCGGCCAGCTTGAAGACCAGCGCTTCCTGCCTGGTCAGCGGACCGCCGAAGGCCTGGCGCTCCTTCAGGTACAGCGCCGACTTCTCCAGCGCGCTCTGCCCGCCGCCCAGCGAGCAGGCACCGATGTTCAGCCGGCCGCCATTCAGCGCCTGCATGGCCATGGAGAATCCCTGCCCCTCGGCGCCCAGCAGATTGCCAGCGGGAACGCGCACGCCTTCCATGATCACCTGGCGGGTGGGCTGCGCCTTCCAGCCCATCTTCTTCTCGTTCGGCCCGAAACTCAGGCCCTCGGCATCTCCTGGAACCAGGAAGGCGCTGATGCCGCGCGAACCGGTATCGGCGGTGCGGGCCATGACGATGTAGAGCGCCGAGCTGCCGGCGCCGGAGATGAACTGCTTGACCCCGCTGAGCACATACTCGTCTCCGTCCCGGCGGGCCCGGGTCGACAGGGCCGCCGCATCAGAGCCGACGCCCGGCTCGGTCAGGCAGTAGGAGCCCAGGTCTTCCATCGTGGTCATCGACGGCAGCCAAGCGGCACGCTGCTCGTCATTGCCGAAGGTGTCGACCATCCACACCACCATGTTGTGGATGGAAATGTAGGCGGCCAGGGTCGGATCGGCCTTGGCCAGTTCCTCGAAGACCAGCACGGCATCGCTGCGGGTCAGGCCCGATCCGCCATGGTCTTCCGAAACATAGATGCCGCCCATGCCCAGCTGGCCTGCCTCAGCCAGCACATCCACCGGGAAGTGCTGCTCCTGGTCCCATTTCAGGGCATTGGGAGCAATCCGGGTCTCAGCGAAATCATGAACCATTTCGATCAATGACTTCTGGTCATCGCTTACTTCAAACAACACCGGCTCCTTTGCCTGCACCTTGCGTCTTTGACCTCAGTCTATGTGACGCAAGATACACTTGGGGGCGAATCAGCTGAATTCCGAAGCATCCATTTCGAAAAGTTGGGCTCACCGCATGCAGATCCGTACAAGCACCGCCGAGGATTGGCCTGATATCTACGGCTTCTACCGCAAGATCATGGATGAAGGGCAAACCTACGCTTTCCCGCAGGGCCAGTCCCTTGAGGAAGCCCGTCCATGGTGGATGGAAGAGCCGCCAGGCCAAACGGTAGTCGCCGTGGAAGACGGCAGGATCATCGGTTCTGCGAAGATGGGCCCGAATAAGCCCGGGGCAGGATCCCACATAGCCACCGCCTCATTCCTGGTCGATCCGGAAGCCCGCAGCCGCGGCGTGGGCAGAACGCTGGGCCGCTACGCAATCGACTGGGCGCGGCAGGAAAACTACCACGGCATCCAGTTCAATGCGGTTGTCGAAACCAATGAGGCGGCAGTGCACCTGTGGCAATCGCTGGGCTTCACGATCCTGGGCACCATCCCGGGAGCATTCAGGCATCCCATCCAGGGGCTGGTGGGCCTGCACTTCATGTTCCTGCCCCTGGACCCGGCCGTTTCAGCGGAGCATTAGCCACGCGCGTCAAACCGCTCGCGGGCGGCGAGCACCTTGGGCACATGCTCCTCTGACCACAGGCGCAGGATTTCCATGGGCTCCAGGATCCCCTGGCCCAAATCGGTCAGCTCATAGTCCACCCGCACCGGCACCTGGGCGAACACGGTGCGCTGCACCAGCCCGTCGCGTTCCAGGTTGCGCAGGGTATGGGTGAGCACCTTGGGCGTGACAGCTCCGACGCGTTGGCGTAACGCAGAGAAACGTTGCGGTCCGCCAGCCAGCGCCAGAAGCACCAGCGGTGTCCATTTATCGCCTAGACGCTGCATAATTTCACGTGAAGGGCATTCCTGCACGAACACGTCGAAGGGTTCATGGCTATCCATGAGGAAACCTGATTTCGTTGTAGTGGCCGGTATCTAAAAGATACCATTGACTCGAACCTGCTTCCCCAAGGAAAGAGAGCACCATGAAAATTGCAGTTTACGGAGCGACCGGCATGGTCGGCTCGGAAGTTGTTGCCGAAGCCATTTCCCGCGGCCACGAGGTCACCTCGGTCACCCGTTCGGGCAAGGACGTCGAAGGCACCACCGCAGTGGCAGCCGAACTGGGCGACGGCGCGGCCTACCGCGATCTGGGCAAGGGCAACGACGTAATCGTCATCGCCGTGCCGCCATCGCGCACCGGCGGCGACCACCAGGAATACCTGGATGCCTTCGAGCAGATCACCGAAACCCTTGTTCCGGCCCGCCTGGTCGTGGTCGGCGGAGCCGGCGCCACCGAAGTCGAGGGCGTGCGCCTGCTCGACACCCCGGGATTCCCCGAGGAATACAAGGCCGAGGCCACCACCAGCGCCGAGGTCTACGACATGTTCACCTCGGTGTCCGGCATCACCTGGACCGTCGTGGCCCCGGCCCCGGTCATCATGCCAGCGCGCCGCACCGGCAGCTACACCCTGGGCACCGATTCGCCGGCTGGCGACTTCGTTTCCTCCCAGGACTTCGCCGTAGCGATCCTCGATGAGATCGAAACCCCGGTCCACGAGAACCGCCGCATGACCGTAGCCAGCGAAAAGTAGTCCGCTTCGCAGACTGCCGCTGCCCGCCATTCGCCAGATCGGAGCGAGACGCTCCGATCTGACGAATGCGTTCCGGATGACTAGAGTTGGTTTGGTCATCACCACTAGTCCATCGAGGTAAGCACTTCCCCATGCAACGAAACTCGCGCGCATCCCGGATCCTCGGCTGCGCTATCGCGCTCCCGCTCATTGGATCCCTGCTGGCCAGCTGCTCGGCTGGAGCCGGATCCGATTCCACCGAAGAGAATGTGAAGCCGGTGGCCGGCGGCACCCTGGTCTACGCGTCGGGCGATGCCGAGCCGTCCTGCCTGGACCCGCATGTGGGCGGCAACTACCCGCAGGCCCTGGTGGCCAGCCAGTACCTCGAATCCCTGTTCACCAAGGATGCGGACGGGAAGATCATCCCGTGGCTTGCCGAAAGCACCGAAGTGTCCGAGGACGGCCTGACCCGCACCATCACCCTGCGCGACGGCATCACCTTCACCGACGGCACCAAGCTCACCGCCGAGGCCATCAAGGCCAATATCCAGCACCTGAAAGATCCGAATACCGCCTCCTCCACCGGCTACCTGGCCGTGGGCAAGGTAGTGGACATCGAAATTGTTGATGAGCTCACCGCCAAGCTGACGCTCTCCTCCCCGGATAACGCGCTGCTCGAATCGCTGTCCATGCCGTGGACCGCTATCGAATCCCCCAAGGCGCTGGAACGCGACCAGGCCACCAACTGCGCCTCCCCGGTAGGCACCGGCCCGTTCAAGGTCGAGTCCTGGGAGCACCAGAAGGCAGTGAACCTGGTCCGCAACGACGACTACGTGCTGCCGGTGGGCGACACGGCGCGTGCCGATGACAAGGCCTATCTGGATGGCATCACCTGGCGCTTCATCCCGGAGGCAGCCACCCGCTACGCCGCATTGCAGTCCGGCGAGGTCGACGTGATCGACAACGCGCAGCCGGACACCATTGCCACCGCGACGAAGGACAACTCGCTGGGCCACCTGGATGCACCGCGCCCGGGCGCTTCCAACCGCATCGAGCTGAACAGCTCCAAGGCGCCATTCGATGACCAGCGCGTGCGCGAAGCGTTCATCCGCACCGTGGATGCCAACTCCGGCATCAGCGCCCTCTACTTCGGCACCGCGCAGCGCAGCTACTCGCTGCTTTCTTCCGTGGAGCCGCTGGGCTACTCCGACGAGTCGCTGTTCGGCACCGATGCGGCCAAGGCCAATGAGCTGCTCGATGAAGCTGGCTGGACCGAACGCGACGCCGAAGGCTACCGCGTGAAGGACGGCAAGCGCCTGTCCCTGGACTTCCCGGTCTCCACCAACCAGTCGGTTCCCGCCGAGCAGTCGCTGTTCGAGCAGTTCCAGGCCCAGGCCAAGGCCGTGGGCTTCGAGGTGAAGATCCAGCTGCTGGATCTCTCCAGCTGGTACGGCGCCTTGGCCAAGCACGAATACGACCTGGTCTCCGCTCCGTACACCAAGGTCGGCCCGTCGGTGCTGCGCATCCTCTACCACTCCAATTCGACCGTGCCTGCGCCATCGGGCTACTTTGCCAACAACGCGCAGGTGAAGAACGAGAAGCTGGATGGGATCCTGGCCGAGGCCGAGCAGACCAATGACGAGGCGCTACGCGCTTCGCTGTACGAGCAGGCGCAGAAGCTGGTGCTCGAGGGCTACTACGTGCTGCCGCTCTACGACCAGCAGAACCACTTCCTCTACGGCAAGAACGTGCACGGAGTCGGCGCCACGACCGCCGTGTCCTCGCCGATCTACTACGACACCTTCATCACCGAGTAGCAACCGGTGGGCACGATTGCTTGGGCCGGGCGCAAGATCGGCGGCGCGCTGGTGGTGCTGTGGCTGGTCGCCACCGCCATCTTCATCGCCATCCGGCTGATCCCCGGCGACCCGGCCGAAGCAATCATGGGTGGCCCCGGCTCCCAGGCCTCGGCCGAAGCGCTGGCCGCTGCCCGCGCCGAGTACGGACTGGACCGGCCGCTCATCGCCCAGTACCTGATGTACCTGGGCAAGCTGGCCACCTGCGATTTCGGCACCTCCTATTCGCTCAAGCAGCCGGTGATCGGCATCATGGGCGAGGTCCTGCCCAACACCCTCTGGCTGGCGCTGCTCGCCCTGGCCGCTGCGTGGGTGCTGTCCCTGTGCTTCGCCGCCCTGGCCATGCGCGCCAACCGGGTGGGCGCCTGGGTGGGGAATATCGTGGAAATCATTGCCGCCGCGGTGCCGCACTTCTGGCTTGGCGCGGTGCTGATCATGCTCTTCTCCTCGATGCTCGGCTGGCTGCCGGCGGTGGACAACGGCACGACCCAGGGCCTCATCCTGCCGGTGCTGACCCTGGCTCTGCCGCTGGCCGGCTTCCTCACCCAGCTGATGCGCGATTCGCTTAGCTACGCCATGTCAAGCCAGTTCGCGCTGGCCGCCCGAGCCCGCGGCGAGAGCCGGCTGGCAGTCTTCTGGCGCCATGGCCTGCGCCATGCGGCCTTGCCAGCACTGGGTCTGACCGGGTGGGCCTTTTCCTCGCTGCTCTCCGGGGCAGTGGTGGTCGAAGCGGTCTTCGCCCGCCCGGGCCTGGGCCGCTCGCTGCTCTCTGCGGTGCTGGCCCGCGACATTCCCATGGTCACCGGCATCGCCTTGTTCTCCGCACTGGTGTACATCGTGGTCATGGCCATCACCGAAGGCCTCGAACGTGCCATCGACCCGGCAGGAGCGAGCTCATGAGCCGCACCGCCAAGATCCTCAGCCTCAGCTTCATCGCCTTGTGGCTGCTCGTCGCGCTGGCTCCCTCTGTACTGGCTCCCGGCGACCCGTTGGCAATCAACCCGGCCGAGGCATTCCAGGCGCCCGGCACCTCGCACTTCTTCGGCACCGACGAATCCGGCCGCGACATCTATACCCGCGTCATCCATGGCGCCCGCGACTCGCTGGCCATCGGGTTGGCCGCCACCGCGCTGGGCATGGGGCTGGCCATCGTCTTGGGCACCGCCGCGGCGCTGTCCCCGCGCTGGCTTGATGAGATCATCCTGCGGGTGCTCGAAGCGCTGTACGCGATCCCTTCCCTGCTGATGGCGCTGCTGCTCATCGCCTTCACCGGGCCCGGCGTCGGGCCTGCCATCGTCGCGGTAGGCCTGTCCACCGCGCCGGGCTACGCACGGCTGGTGCGCAGCCAGATCCGCACGTTGAAGGGCTCGGAAATGCTGGAGGCGGCCACCGTGCTGGGCCGCGGCACCTGGCTGCGCGTGCGCAACCACCTGGTGCCCAACGCCCTGAAGCCCTTGCTGGCACTGGTGACCTTGGGGATTGGCCAGGCGGTCATCTGGGCCGCCGCGCTGTCCTTCCTGGGCTTGGGCACTCCGCCGCCAGCGCCCGAATGGGGCGCCATGCTCTCGGCCGGGCGCACCTACCTGCACCTGGCCTGGTGGATGAGCCTGTTCCCCGGTCTGGCAATTGTTTTCGTGGCCGCCGGCGCCACCCTGATCGGCCGCGCGCTGGGCGGAAAGGCCAGGACCGTATGAACGGGCAAGCATTGATCACCGCCAGGAACCTGTCGGTCAGCTTCGGTTCCACCGTGGCGGTGAAGAACGTTTCCTTCACCGTCCAGGCTGGACGTTGCCTGGCCCTGGTGGGCGAATCAGGCTCCGGCAAATCCGTGACCGCACGCAGCCTGCTGGGACTCTCCGGCGGCATCGCGACCGCGGATAAGCTGGCAGTCTGCGGGCAGGATGCCCTGTCGCTGTCCGAGCGCAGCTGGCAGCAGATCCGCGGCAATTCCGTCTCGATGATCCTGCAGGATGCGCTGATGGCGCTGGATCCGCTGCGTCCGGTGGGCCGGGAAATCGGCGACGCGCTCAAGGCCCACGGCAAGCTGCCCCGGGCCGAGCGGCAGCAGCGGGTCATCCAGGTGCTTGAGTCCGTGCGCATGCCCGAACCCGAACGCCGCGCCAGGCAGCGTTCCACCGAGCTTTCCGGCGGCATGCGCCAGCGCGCGCTGATTGCCCAGGCCCTGGCCGGCAACCCGCAGGTGGTCATCGCCGATGAGGCCACCACCGCGCTGGACTCGGCGCTGACCGCCTTGGTTCTCGCGCAGTTGCGCGAGCTGAAGGAGCAGAGCCGCGGCGTGCTGATGATCAGCCACGACCTGGCCCAGGTCGCCCACCTGGCCGATGACATCGCGGTGATGCGCCAAGGCGAGATTGTCGAGGCCGGGACCACCGCACAGATCCTGGGCAACCCTCAGCACGAGTACACCCGGCAGCTGCTACGCGCCGTGCCTTCGGGCGTGCCGCGCTTCGTACCCTTGTCGGCATCCAGCAGGCCGTTGGCCGCACCGATGCAGAACGATGCCGCGCCGGCTTCCAACGCGCTGTCGGCCAAGGGGCTGTCGAAGAGCTTCGGCAAGCATGCGGCTGTCGAGTCGGCCAGCTTCGAGGTGCCCCGCGGCAAGACCCTGGGCATCGTTGGCGAATCCGGATCGGGCAAGACCACCACTGCCCGCATGGTCCTGGGCTTGCAGCCACCGGATGCCGGCACGGTCGAGCTGCTCGGCGAACGCTTCGTCCCGGCCCATGAGCCGCAGCGCCGGAAGCTGCGCGAGCAAATGGGCGCGATCTACCAGAACCCGCTGGGATCCTTCGACCCGCGCTATTCCGTGGGCCAGTTACTGGCCGATGCGCTGAGCCGGGGCAAGTCCAAGCGCGCGGCCGAGTACCGCGTTCCGGTGGCCGAACTACTGGAACAGGTTGAGTTGTCCCCTGGTTTGCTGGAGCGCAATCCGCGTGAGCTTTCCGGCGGGCAGCGCCAGCGCCTGGCCATTGCCCGTGCACTGGCACCGAAGCCATCGGTGCTGGTCCTCGACGAGCCGGTCTCCGCGCTGGATGCTTCCATCCAGGCCACCGTGCTGGATCTGCTGGATAGGATCCAGGTCGAGACCGGGACCAGCTACCTGTTCATCAGCCACGATTTATCGGTCATCGAGCATATGAGCGATACCGTCGCGGTAATGCATCAGGGCAAGATCATCGAGCAGGGTACGACAGCCCAGGTCTTCGCAGCTCCGCAGCAGGAATACACGAAGCTGTTGCTCTCCGCCATGCCGCGGTTGCGCTGAGGGCCTCTAACCGCGTCCCAGTATCGCTTGGGTCATTCGTATCCCGAGAGGTACTCACGCACTTGCACCAACACCAACAGTGGGAGCATGTGCTGTGTGTCTGCACTGCTGCGAATCGAAACATCTCTGGAACTGGATAATGTGTTTCACATATTAGACTCCCGTGCTAAGTATGCAGGCATCCATACTTAGCTTGACGGCCCTTGGGCCGTTCAAGGAATTTCCAGAATCTTGCCGTTGCGCGGAAGCTGGCCGTCGAAAAGCATCGGCACCGCCTCGGCTGCGTGCACGGGCAGCCTGTCGATAGCCTGCACATGAACATGCGGTTCGGTGCTATTGCCGGAGTTACCGCATGCGGCAATGAGATCCCCGAGCGCGACGTGGTCTCCGACGCGAACTTCGAGGCTTCCCTGCTTCAGGTGGCATAGCGCAACTACCGCTGCACCGGTTTGGATCATCACGTGGTTCCCGGCAAGCGCCTGCCCCCTTGGGCAAGCCGCTGGCGTTGGGTCAGCGCATAGCCAACTGATGCCAGCCCGCGTCGGGCGCGATGGTCGGGCATCGAGTCGTCCGCCGCGATCACGGTCCCGGCGCACGGCGCCAGAATGGGCACCCCGAAACCGAAAAAAATCGTTGGCTCCTCTGCACCTAGCCAGGTCCTGGCGGTCACTGGCGCGGATCGTCCCTGCTCATCGATCTGGACGAAGTCGATGGCGTAGGAGGAGGCAAACAGGGTTGTTCCGTGGCTGGGTACCCGGTCCGCCGGGCTGTTCTGGACCAGCCAAAGCCCGGTGAAGGGTTAGTGCAGGTGCACCGCTTTCCAGTGCATACCAACCTCTGGAACCGTGACTACGACCCCCGGTTTGACCTTGTCGTAACGGCAAGGTTTACCGTCTCTCATTATGACTATTTCAGTGATTGAGAGCGCGTCGAGCATGCGCCGAGTACTCGCAGCGACGCCCGATGACCGCGCCGATCTGATCCGTGAGATGTGGTCTCCCCTGGCTGGTATGTACCACTTCATCCCGGGAGGGGTCGACATGGCTACCGTGCACCGCCAGAACTTCGGCTTCGACTGGGAGGGCGCAATCGAACCGATCCAGGAGGCCCTCGAGCGTCTCGTCGAGGCAGACGCGTGGAACCGCATCACCAAGGCGCTTGATTCCGGAGCCGAGGCCTTGCAGTCGGCTAACCCGGGCATCGAGGTGCCCGACCTGCAGGTGCTCCTCGTGGTAGGCGATCCCGCCAACAAGCACTTCGTCGACGAGATCCAGGGGCTGTCCGCATTCGGTGGAATCAGCGGCTACATCACCATCACCGTCTGGCCCACGCCTCAGGTCCTGGAACGTCTCGAAGCGATTTCCGTACATGAACTGCACCACAACGTGCGGTACTCGCCGGGCGGAATCGTATGGGATCCGATGACGGTCACCGTAGGCGAACAGGTGATCTCGGAAGGGCTTGCGGATGTATTCGCTGCGGAGTTGTACGGCGACCGCGGTTACACGCACTTCGTCAGCAAGAGCACCCACGATGACGACGGCGTCCTTACGAAGGTCGCAAACGGACTGCACATCACAGGCATGCAGAACTTCACCGCCTGGGTGCATGGTGATGCGAGCGCACGTCTCCTCGGCGCAGAGCCAGTTGGGCTACCTACTGGTGCTGGCTACGCAGCCGGCACACGGTTAGTTCGCGCCTACCTCGACGCCACGGGATCCACCGCAGCGCAGAGCATTGCTGCGCCTGCGGACGAGGTTCTGCGCGTTGCCGCGCCTCAGTTGGGCTTGCGCATCAATCAGGGAGACTGAGAACGACTACAAGCAATAGGAGGCAGCCCGTGGAGTGGACCGTGCAGGAGCTCGCAGAGCGTGCGGGGATCAGCGGGCGTACGCTGCGTCACTACCACCAGATCGGGCTGCTCGAACCAGACCGCGTCGGATCCAATCGCTATCGCTATTACGGGGCCGACGCGGTCTCCCGACTGCAACGGATCCTGCTCCTGCGGGACACGGGCATGCCGCTGGCTGACATCGCGGCCGTGTTGAATGCACGCAGGACACCTGAGGTGGAAATCGCAGCGCTCGCTGGGCACTTGAACTTTCTGGCTCGGGAACGCGCCGCTCTGGATCGGCGCATCAACGCGGTGGAGCACGCCCTGTCCATGCGACGCCAGGGCCGCGAACCTCGCATGGATGTCATGCTGGAGGGGTTCAACGACCGGTACGAGGAGGAGGTCGTCGAGCGCTGGGGTCGGGATGCATTCGACGCATCGAATCAGTGGTGGCACGGGAAATCGGTCCAGCAGCAGAAGGAATGGAAAACTCGAGCCGACGCCCTACTCGCCCGGTGGCGCGTGATCCAGCAGGAAGGGCATGAACTGGACTCCACCAAAGCCCAGGAGCACGCGGCCGTTCACATGGAGTGGTTCAAGGAGATTCCGGGAACTCCTATCCACGCAGGCGATACGGCGAAGTCCGTCGACATGATCCGAGGTCTCGCGGACCAGTACGAAACGAACCCCGACTTCCATGTCGCCTTCGGAAGCCCGGAGGCCGCAGGGTTTGCCGCAAACGCGTTGCGACTTCACGTGCGCGGACTAAAGCCTTCTCCTGCGCATGACCTCAGAGGTTAATCTGAAAATCTAAACTCCACCGCGCTCCCGCCACTCATGACTACCCGTTGGCCCAGAGTTCCTAGACCAGGTCCGACATCTGATCCTTGACCTGCTTGCGCAGGATCTTGCCCAGCAGCGAGCGCGGCATCTCGTCGATCTGCACGATGCGCTTGGGCACCTTGTAGGCGGCCAGCAGCTCGCGGCAGTGGGCGCGCAACGCGTCCTCGTTCAGCCCGGCGCCTTCTTCGAGCTGCACCGCGGCAACCACCATTTCGCCGCCACGGGCCAATGGCTTGCCGAAGACTGCGGCATCGGCAACATCGGCATGCTGGCGCAACGCGATCTCCACCTCGGTCGGTGAAACATTGAAGCCACCGGTGATGATCAGTTCCTTGGCGCGGTCCACCACCTGGGCGAAGCCGTCCTCGTCCACGGTGACCACATCTCCCGAACGCAGCCAGCCGTCCTCGGTCTTGGCCTTGGCAGTCTCCTCCGGGTTGTTCCAGTAGCCCTGGAACACCTGCGGGCCCTTGACCAGCAATTCACCCGGCTCGCCCTGGGCCACTTCGCGGGAGGGGTCCTCCACATCGACGACCTTCATCAGCGTCGAGGGGAAGGGCACGCCGATGGTGCCGGTGCGCCGGCTCGGGTGGAAGGGATTGCCCAGTGCCACCGGGGAGGACTCGGTCATTCCGTAGCCTTCCACCAGCAGGCCGCCGGACATAGATTCCCATAGCTCCACCACGTGGTCCGGCAGATTCATTGCCCCGGAGATGCAGTACTTGGCGCTCTTCAGCGACATCCCGCGTTCCTTGGCGGCCAGTGCGGTGCGTTCGTAGATGGGCGGCACCGCGCAGTACACGGTGGCCGGGGATTTCTTCCAAGCATCCAGGATCATCTCCGGGTCGAATTTCGGGAAGAGCACCAGCAGGCCCTGCTTCTTCACGCCGAAGGTCAGGTACAGGGTCATGCCGAAGGCATGGAACATCGGCAGGATCGCGTAGAGGATTTCCTCGCGTTCCTTGGCACCGAGCATCCAGGCCTCGCCCTGCAGGGCGTTGGAGTACAGATTGAAGTGGGTGAGCATGGCGCCCTTGGGGTGCCCGGTGGTGCCCGAGGTGTACTGGATGACCGCCAGGTCGTTGACATCCGGATGCGGATGGCTTTCATCCAGTGCCGGCCCGGAGAGCAGCTCCTTCCAGGCCACGGTGCCCGAGGTGCGGGCGGTGAGCGATGCCTTGGTTTCGCGCAGCTTCTTCACCGGCAGGTTCAGCGCCAGGCGCTTGATGGCAGGGAAGGCTTCGAGCAGGTTGACCGAGACGATCGAGTCGAGCTGCACGTCCTTGGGGAATTCCTGGAGGTTGGCCACGACCTTGTCCCAGGCAATCACGATGCGCGCCTGGTGGTCTTCGAATTGGTGGCGCAGTTCGCGCGAGGTGTGCAGCGGGTTGTGCTCCACCACGACGGCGCCAAGGCGCAGGATCGCGTAGAAAGCGACCACATGCTGCGGGCAGTTGGGCAGGACCAGTGCCACGCGATCTCCGGCACGCACGCCGAGCCTGCGCAAGCCTTCGGCGGCCTTTGCCACCTGGTCCCCCAGATCCGCGTAGCTGGTGCGGCGTCCGAAGAACTCGGTGGCCGGGCTGTCACCGGCGTCGCTCACCGAACGCTCGAACATGCGGCTGAGCGGTTCGGTTGGCAGCTCGATTTCGACGGGGACTCCGGGCTGGTAATTCGCCACCCATGCGGGCGCAGCACTATTTTCCATATCTCCAATCATGCCTTGTTGCAGCCCCTGGCGCGATTTCAGGGCGGCGGCGCGCGGTGAATTATCTTGCGCATGTTGCCTGCGTCACTGGATAGACTGCCAATAGGAGATGAGGAGGCCATGATGGTGCGCTGCTACCCGCAGGAACCTGAATTCACCGACAAGACCGCCGCAGAAAAGAAGGTGTGGGAAATTCTGCGCCGCGATTTGCCGGATGACGCATTGCTTTTCCATTCCGTGCAGTTGCGCCATCAGCGGGCGGAACACGAAATTGATCTTCTGGTACTCCTGCCCGGAGTCGGCGTGGCAGTTATCGAGGTCAAGGGCGGTCTGGTCAGTGTGGAGAACGGCACCTGGTACCAGTCCGGGGCCAAGGACAAGCATCCGTTGAAGGAAAGTCCCATGGCCCAGGTGCAAAGCGCATCCCATGCGCTGCGCGAGCTGCTGGGCAAGCATATGGGCAGCCGCTTCACCAGCCGCATCGCTGATCTCGTCTGCTTCCCCTATACCGATTGGCCAGCCGATTATTCATCGGTGGGCCTTCCGCGCGATCTGGTGATCGACCGGGGCCAGGTCGAAAGCCTCGTCACCCATGTGCACCACGCCATCAATGAGCGCGGTGCCGGTTCCTCTACGCTCGCTCCGGAGTTCGCCGAACGCATGATCAGGCATTTGAATGGGGACACCGGTCCGCTGGGGGCAACGCCGGCCGAGGTCGATTACGCCCAGGCCATGTCCAACGAGGACATCCAGGAAACGCTCACCGCCCGTCAGTCCATCCTGCTCTCCTGCACCCGTTCCCTGAAGCGTGTTCAGTTCCTTGGCGGTGCCGGCAGCGGCAAGACCTGGATGGCGTTGAAGAAGGCCAAGGAACTCGCCAAGGAGGACAAGCGCGTCGGCCTGTTCTGCTACAACAAGGGCCTCGGGCTCTACCTGCAGTCCGAGGTGGGAACCTGGCGGCAGAACAAGCCGGTGCACGTTGGCGAATTCCACGAGTACGCCCGTAAGCTCGGTGTTCCCGATGGGACCGGCCAAGAATACTTCGAGGTGGAATTGCCGCAGCATCTGCTCGCATTGAGCCGGACCCTGCCCGAAGAAGAGAAGCTTGATGCGGTGATTGTCGACGAAGCCCAGGACTTCGCCGGCAGCTGGTGGGAAGCGCTTCTGGCCTGCACCAAGGATCCGGCAAACGGCGACGTCTACGCCTTCATGGATGACCGCCAGGATGTGTACCAGCGCTGGGATGGGCAGTTCTCCGGAGATGGCATGCCGCTGGTTGCGATCCACGTCGACGACAACCTGCGCAATACACGCCGGATCGCCGATACGTTCAAGCAGATCATCGGCAACCACTCAAAGCTTCGCGGCGGCGAGGGCTATGCTGTCCGCTACGTCAATTGCGCAACGGAAGACGCCGTGGACATCGCTTCCGATTGCGTTGACGCCTTGCTCGACGAGGGGTGGGCGAACAACCAGATCGCGCTGCTGACCACCAACCGGCGCCACCCCATTCACCAGGACCACTTCGAGAACGGCACGATCGACAGCGAGTACTGGCCAGCCTTCCACCAGGACGAAGAGGAATTCTATGGGCATGTGCTCGGCTTCAAGGGGCTGGAACGCAGCGTGGTGATCCTCTGCGTCAACGGCTTCAAGGACATGCAGCGCGCTACCGAGCAGCTCTACGTCGGCTTTTCCCGGGCACGCAGCCTGCTGGTGGTTGTCGGCGAGAAGGAACTCATCGATGAGGCCAGTGGCGCGAATCGGCAAATTTCCTTGGACGCGGCGCTGGATTGGTGGCCGTCGGCCGACACCGTGAGCAGCTAGAAATTCAGCCCGCGGGCCGCCACATCCCATTCTTCGCTGGTGCCGTCCTCATGCACGGCCAGCACGGTATCGACCAGGTTCACCGCGACGCAGACGTGGTTGGGGATGACCTGCAGCTGCTGGCCATGGGCCGGCAACGGCTGGTCTTCGGGCCACAGCACGGTGGCATGGTGCTCGGACAGCGCACTGATCCGGGCGTCCGGGCATTCGGCGATGCGCCCGTAGCCGGTAGCCCAGGCCGGGCGGTCGCCTCCCAGCACCTTGCTGCCCGCGTCCAGCACGATGCGCCGGGGAATCTGCGCATCGCCTTCATGCCGGCTGATCACGGTGGATGCGACAGAAAGCGAAATGTCCTCCCAGCGCACGCGCCCTAGTTCGAACTGCTGCGCATCGCCGAAGACATAGACCCCGGGACGCACTTCGGTCAGCACCGAATTGTCGCTGAGTTCCGCCGTCGGGGTGGAGCCGCCGCTGATCCGCTTGATCTTATGCCCTGCCTCGCGCAGCAGGAAAGCCGCCTCGGCCAAGGCCTTGTGCTCATCGTTCAAGGCCGCGTCAATGCCATCCGGCGAGTAGCTGTGGCCGGGGAAGGTGAAGATCCCGTGCACGCGCATTCCCAAAGCACGGGCGGCCTCGGCAATCTCGACTGCTCCTTGCGGGCTGGTGCCGCTTCGGTGATGGCCGCTGTCGATCTCGATGATGAGCTTGACCTTGGAGGCCTTCTCCCCCAGCATCTTGGCCATCTGCTGGACGGCTTCGACCGAATCGGTACCGATGCTCAGCTTGGCCCGCCGCATCAGCTCCATGATCCGCTCTGCCTGGGATTCATTGACCCACAGCGGGTAGGCGATGAAGATCTTGGCGACACCGTGCAACGCGAAGGCGAGGGCTTCGCCCACGGTGGCCACGGTGAGTCCGGCGGCACCGGCATTCAACTGGCGTTCGGCGATCTCATGCATCTTATGGGTCTTGGCATGCGGGCGCAGTTTCAGCCCTTGGCTTGCCACCCGATGGGCCACCCGGTCGATGTTCTGCTGGAGCTTCGCTACGTCAACGATGATCTGCGGGGTGTTGATGCCGGCCGGGATAATGCCCAAATTTTCTGTCCTTCTTGCACGTGTACTGCGTCGCAGGGAACCTTGGAAATTCCGTTCCCGCCGATCTGAAAGACTACCGCAGGGAGCTTTGTATAGGGGAAGGAAGAACTAGCGTGGCAGCGTGCCTGGCCGGCTGGACAGCTTGGTGGACAGCTCATGGGCGTGGTGCAGCAAGAGGTTGCCCAATTCCTGGCGGCGGCCTTCTTCAAAGCGGGTGTGGATGCCGGTCAGGCTCAGCGCCCAGGCTGGCTGTCCGGAGTTGTCGAATACGGCGGCACCCATCCCCCAGCTGCCTTCGACGATCAGGCCGGGGTTCACCGAATAGCCCAGCTGGCGGGTTTCGGCGACCTTCTTGCGCAGCTCGTCGCGCGAATGCGCCGGCCCGTATTCCGGCTCCAGGTCGGCGTTGCGCAGGTAGCGTTCAATTCCCTGCTCGGGCAGGAACGCAAGAATGGCGATGCCGGCCGAGGCGACGCCAAGCGGAAAGCGCCGGCCTTCATACAGGACGAAGGAGCGGATCGGGAAGGCCCCGTCCTGGCGCAGCAAGCACACGGTTTCGTCGCCGCGGCGGGCCGAGAGGAACGCGCTTTCTCCGGTGGCTTCGGCGAGCGCTGCCACGTGCTCGCGGGCCAGTTCGCTGATGTCGTAGCGTTCGGCGGCCACCGCGCCCATGAGGTAGAGCTCGGGTCCCAGCAGCCAGCGGCCGGTGCGGTTATCGTGGTCGCAGAATCCTTCGGTAGCCAGCGCACTGAGCAGCCGGTGCACGGTGGGGCGGGCCAGCCCGGTGCTCCGTGCGGCCTGCGTCGTGGTGATGCCCTCGGGCATGGAAGTGCTCACGACGCGCAGCACGGCGGCCAGCCGTCCAACGACCTGGGTTCCAGCCGGGGAATTGCTCATGACCACATTATGGACGATGGGGGTTCGGGCCTGGTAAATTTCGGCTTCATACTTTGTCGCCGCACCCCTGTTGCCGCGGGGCCGATCGGCGGATAATTTGGCACATGGAAAATACATGGCAGATCGTCATCGACTGCGCTGATCCGCAAGCAATGGTTGATTTCTGGGCTGAGGCGCTGCGCTACGTTCCTGAGCCCGCTCCTGATGGGCATCCGACCTGGCGCGCCTACTGGCGGTCGATGGGGGTGCCCGAGGATGAATTGCCGCCCGGCGCCGGCGACGTTCCGGAGTCGCTGGTCGATCCGCACGGTGGTGGGCCCCGGATTTGGTTCCAGCAAGTTCCGGAAGCCAAGAGCATCAAAAACCGGCTGCATCTGGATTTGCTGGTCAGCGGCGGCCGCGGTGTCCGCTTCGAGCAGCGCCGGCAGATCATCACCGACGAGGCAGAGCGCCTGGTCAGTTTGGGGGCAAAGGTCCAGACCGTTCACGACATGCCCGAGATGGGCCATTTCGCCATCTGCATGCTCGATATCGAAGGCAACGAGTTCGACATCGTCTAGCTCCCGTCATATGCGTCCATGATATGGACAGGGTGCCCGCTTCTCCTCACCATCCGACCAATTCACCGGCAAATCTCCGGGTCTATTGCATGCTCACCTGCGACTACGTACTTTAGGGACTAAGCAGATCCGAGCTCCACATAGTGGACACATGGAGGAATCGATGACAACGAAGTTTCAGGATGACGCAGCCGCCGCCCTGGCTGCCGTCGTCAAGGATGGCATGACCATCGCAGTAGGCGGATTCGGCCTATCCGGCATCCCGAACCGGCTGATCACCGCGTTGCGGGACTCGAAGGCAACCAACCTGACGATCGTTTCAAACAACATGGGCGTCGACGGCAAGGGACTGGGCGTCCTGTTGGAAAACAAGCAGGTTTCCAAGGTCCTGGCCTCCTACGTCGGGGAGAACAAATTGTTCGCCCAGCAGTTCCTTGATGGAGATCTGGAAGTTGAATTCTGCCCGCAAGGCACCTTGGCCGAGCGCCTGCGTGCTGGCGGTGTCGGCATCCCCGCGTTCTTCACGCCAACCGGCGTGGGAACGCCGATTGCCGAAGGCAAGGAAGTCATGGAATTCAATGGCAAGCCGGCGATCCTGGAACGCGGCATCTTCGCCGACATCGCTCTGGTCAAGGCGCACCAGGCGGATGCGGAAGGCAACCTGCGCTATCGGATGACCTCGAAGAACTTCAACCCGCTGGCCGCCATGTCGGGCCGGCACACCTTCGCCGAGGCCGAAGAGATCCTCGATGACTATTTGGACCCGTCATTGGTGGAAACCCCGGGAATTTTCGTGCAGACGCTGGTCCAGGCCGATGACGTCAAGGACATTGAACAGCGCACCGTGCGCAGCCGAAAGGAGGCATGAACATGTGGACTCGAGATGAAATGGCGGCCATCGCCGCCAGCGAGCTGACCGATGGCCAGTACGTGAATCTGGGCATTGGAATCCCCACGATGGTGGCCAATAACCTGCCGGACGGCGTATCGGTCAAGCTGCAGAGCGAAAACGGCCTGCTGGGCATGGGTCCCTTCCCCTATGAAGGCGAAGAGGACGCTGATTTGATCAATGCCGGCAAGCAGACCGTGACGATACTGCCCGGCGGCAGCTTCTTCGATTCGGCGACCTCCTTTGGCATGATCCGCGGCGGCCACGTCCAAACCGCGATCCTCGGTGCCCTGCAGGTGGCCGCCAACGGCGATCTGGCCAACTGGACTATCCCGGGCAAGCTGGTCAAGGGCATGGGCGGCGCCATGGATCTGGTCGCCGGCACCCCGCGCGTGATCGTCTTGACCGATCACGTGGCCAAGGATGGAACATCCAAGATCGTGGAGAAATGCGACCTGCCGCTGACCGGAGTCGGCGTGGTCAACCGCATCATCACCGATCGAGCAGTGTTTGATATAGAGGACTCGAGCTTGACCCTGCGTGCAGTAGCCCCGGGGGAAAGCGTGGAAAGCATCAAGGAAATCACGGCAGCGGAATTTGCCGTGGATATTGTGGAGGATCTGAAAGCATGACCGCAAAGATTGTGGGCTACGCCCGTACCCCGTTCGTGAAGTTCAATGGCGTTTTCGCCGCGGTTCCCGCCACCGAGCTGGGCGCGCACGCCGCGAAGGCGGCACTGGAAGGCGCTGGAGTAGCACCCAGCGAGGTGCAGCAGGTCGTCGTCGGCCAGGTGCTGCAGGGCGGCGCTGGCCAGAATCCGGCCCGCCAAGCTGCTGTGGGCGCCGGTGTTCCGCTGGATGTTCCGGCCATCGCGGTGAATGCGGTGTGCCTTTCAGGTGCAGAAGCAGTAGTGGCAGGTGCCCGCTTGATCAACAGCGGCGAAGCAGATGTTGTCCTGGCCATCGGCCAGGAATCGATGTCGCTGGCTCCGCACGTGCAGCGCGCCCGTGCCGGTGCCAAGTACGGTGCCATCGAAATGATCGACACCCTGGAATACGACGGCCTGACCGATGCCGCCGAGAAGCGTTCCATGGGCGCGTCCACCGAGGAGCACAACGCCAAGCTGTCGATGACCCGCGAGGCACAGGACGAGGTTTCGGCCGCATCCCACCAGCGCGCTGCGGCCTCCCGCGAGTTCGCGGCCGGCGAGATTGCTCCTTTCACCATTTCCAGCCGCCGCGGCGACACCACCATCAGCGAAGATGACGGCATCCGCGCAGAAACCACCGTGGAGTCCCTGGGCAAGCTGCGCCCGGCCTTCGCCAAGGAAGGCACCATCACCGCGGGCAACTCCTCGCAGATCACCGATGGCGCCGCGGCAGTGGTGCTGGCCAGCGACGCGGCCATTGAGCGCCTGGGCCTGAAGCCGCTGGCGGAAATCGTCTCCCATGCTTTTGTTGCCGGTCCGGACCGTACCCTGCACGAGCAGCCATCCAACGCGATCAGCGCAGCCCTGCGGAAGGCAGGCGCTGAAGCGAAGGACCTGAAGGCAGTGGAAATCAACGAGGCCTTCGCCGCCGTCTCGGTGCAGTCCACCAAGGCGCTGGGCCTGGATGCCTCCATCGTGAACCCGCATGGCGGTGCCATCGCCCTGGGCCACCCGATCGGTGCGTCCGGTGCACGAATCGTAGGCACCCTGGCCCGTCAGCTGCATGAACTGCCTGCCGGTTCGCTGGGTGCCATCGGCATCTGCGGTGGCGGCGGCCAGGGCACCGCATTGGTCCTGCGCTCGCTGTAGCCACCTGCTAACAAGCCGGTGCGGCCAGGTCCTGCTGGGATCAGGCCGCACCGGCTTTTTCGTTGTGCCGGTGGATCACGAGCAAGAATTCTCGAGCTGCTCGCCTGATGTTTCGATGCTGTGCCTTGCGCTTTGTTTCTAATGCCAGAGCGGCTCACGCGATACGTGGTTGATCAGCAGCAGCGGATCCAGTTCGATGTAGGTTCCATTGGCCATCCGCGGGTTGCTTTCTGCGGTAAGCGCGGCAATCACCGAGCAGATCAAGGCGCTGTGGCTGACGACCAAGACATTCTGTCCCGGATGCTGATGGCAGATCTTGAACAACGCGTTCACTGCCCGGCCCACCAGGTGCTCTTCGGTTTCGCCGGTGCCCACCAGCAACTGGCGCTGCTCATCGGCACCATCGGCAACCAGGGTGCCTTCTAGATTGCCGAAGTCCTGCTCCATCAGTTCCGGGTTCTCGTGCAGGGCGCGGATGCCCATGCTGTTGGCAATGATCTGCGCGGTTTGGCGGGCACGGAACAGCGGGGAGGAATACACCGCATCCCACGGTCCCTGAGGCGCCAGCTCGGAGGCGAGCTGTTGGGCTTGGCGGATGCCCGTGTCGTTCATCGGCAGGTCGCTGCGTCCATGCAGTCGTCCCGCCTTGTTCCATTCGGTCTGTCCGTGGCGGATCAGTACTAGTTTCTGTGCACTCATCGTCTTCTTCTTTCTGGCTTGCACCGCAGCGACACGCGCCCGGTGCTCAGTTCTGTTCTTCGAGTCAGTTGCTGGTCTGCGAACTCTTGACTGGCGCGGGCAGGACCGGGCTTTCGCTCAGCGCAGAGCACTGGTCGCTGGACGCAGCGAACGCGTCCACTGTTTTTGCCCCGACATTGATGACGTTGAATGCCGCCGCGGGCTCGGCAACGATCTGGGTCGGGGCGAATGGATTCATGTTGTAGGACACTGCAGGAGCCATGAACACCGGTGTGTTCACCAGCTGGCTGGTGGACGCCTGATGGTAGTGGCCGCAAAGGATCGCACGGATATCGCTACCGGCTGTAATGGCCGCCAGCTCCATGGGGTTCTGCAGTCCGCGTCCAGCACGGGCCTCATTGGTGGCCTCCACCGGAGGATGGTGCAACAGCAGGAGGGATCCGAGCGGCGCTGGCGCCACCAGGAGCGCGGAAAGCCAATCGAGCTGCTCGCGCTCAAGGTTCCCCTGGGCCAGTTGGAATCCCCCGCTATCCAGTCCGATGATTCGAAGCCCGTGGACCTCGTGCACCGTGTCGGCTGGACGGGGACCGGTGGACAGGCGCCTGGTGTTGAACAACTCCCCCACCGCTCCCAACGGGTCATGATTGCCCGGTACGCTGATGACCGGGCAATCCAGTACACGCTGCGTCCGGTTGAACAGCTCGGCGGCCCGCTCATGGACGGGCGAACCGCGGTCGGCGATATCGCCAGTCACCACGATGGCATCCGGCTCCAGGCATGCGGCCGCTTCCAGCGCCTGCTCGGTGCGCTGCCACGAATCAATGGTCCCGTGAAGCAGCTGCCCTTCGGAGTGCAGGTGGGTGTCGCTCAATTGGATGATCGTCAGAGGCTCCATCTATTCCCTCCCGTGCGGCTGCCGCATTTCATCCCATTGAACGCCGGAGGTTTGGCCAGCAGGTGAACAGGGCGCCGACACCATATGAAGTCCTGAAGAATCAAGGTTCCCCGAATGCCGGACAAATGGGCTATCTAAGACAGGGAAAACCCCGTATTACATGCTTTATGGCGCATATGAACAGCGAGTAGCATTCAAAACGACTAACCTTGAAGAGAGAAGTTTTGAATCCACCGAGGAGCTATATCCATGACCGGCAGCAAAGTCGTCGCCTTTGGCCACTTCCAGCCAGAGCGCATCGTCCCGAATACCGAGCTGGAGAAGCTGGTGGAAACCAGCGACGAGTGGATTACCCGCCGCGTCGGCATCGAGGAACGCCGCTGGGGCACCGGTGTTGAAACCGTCGACTCCATGGCCATCAAGGCCGCAGAGATGGCTTTCGGCAATTCGGCAGACATCAAGGCAGCAGATATCGATTTGATTGTTGTCGCGACTTGCACCGCCACCGACCGCTCGCCGAATATGGCGGCCCGCGTTGCCGATGCACTGAACATGGAGCAGGGCCCTGCCACCATGGATGTCAACGTGGCTTGCTCTGGCTTCGCCCATGCAGTGGGCATCGCCCAAGGTGCTATCGCGGCAGGCACCGCCACCAACGCTCTGGTTATTGGCTCCGAAATGCTCACCGACTACACCGACTTCACCGACCGCACCACCTGCGTGCTCACCGCCGATGGCGCTGGCGCCTTCGTGATCACCGCGTCGGAAGACAACGGCATTTCGCCAGTCGTCTGGGGTTCAGTCCCGTCGCTGTCCGACGCCGTGCGCATCGAGGCCGAGAACGACATGAAGTTCGCGCAGAACGGCCAGAGCGTCTACCGCTGGACCGTGACCCAGCTGCCGAAGATCGCTTCGCAGATTATCGAGCGTGCGGGCATGAAGCCGGAAGAGCTGGATGCCATCGTCCTGCACCAGGCCAACCTGCGCATTATCGAGCCGCTGGCCGAGAAGATCGGCGCACCGAACGCACGCGTGGCCACCGACGTGGTCTACTCAGGCAACACCTCGGCCGCCTCGGTGCCGCTGGCACTGTCCAAGCTGATGGCTTCGGATAAGCCGCTGCCTTCGGGGTCCAAGGCGCTGCTGTTCGCCTTCGGCGGCGGCCTGGCCTACGCAGGCCAGATCATCACCATTCCCTAGGCTTCCTTCTTCGCGAAAGGCGCACTGGCAATCTGCCCGTGCGCCTTTTGCGGTTAATTTCCCGGCAGACCTTATGCAATGCGTTAGCAACGGCTAACGCATTGCATATGCTCGATGTGCTGGAAGTCGCCGCTGAACCGACACGCAAGCGCCTGATCCAGATGCTCGGCTCCGGTGAACGAACGGTGACGGAGCTGGCCAGGCATTTCCCGGTCAGCAGGTCCGCCATCTCCCAACACCTGTTGCTGTTGATCGAAGCCGGTTTGCTCAACGCCAGGAAGGACGGGCGCCAGCGCTACCCCGATGATGCGCCGAGCGAACACCGCCGATCTGCGGATGCTCAAGCGTGTCCTGAAGGCAGGACAACGCTCAGCCAGGTGCGGGGACGCAGGTGTTCTACTCCTGCGTTCCCGCACTAGGCCACTGTACTGACTAGAATGTCCGCGATCACGAATGGAGCGACTTGACGTAGGGTGGATCACACTGCCACACTGGCAGGCGTGAACCTGTCAGACAGCTGGACACCCGGACAACAGCCGATCGAACGCCGATCCGCTGCCGAAGGCGTCTTCCATGCACTCCGCTTAGCCATTGAAGCCCGGGAAATCGCCATTGGCGCGAAACTGGGATCCGAAGCAGCCCTCGCGGCCGACTACGGCGTGAGCCGTTCGGTCATCCGCGAAGCGCTGCGCTCCTGCGCGGCCCTAGGGCTGACGCGCACCGAAACCGGACGCGGCACCTTCGTGGTCTCCCACCGGCCCACCCGCGAGCTGAAGCTGGGCAGCTTTTCATCCGACGACCTGCACGAGGCCCGCCCGCACATCGAGATCCCGGCCGCCAGCTTCGCCGCCACCCGGCGCACCGCCGAGGACCTGGAGCGGATCAGCGGCCTGATCGAGGCCATGGAGCAGGAAGATGACCCGGCCGCCTGGGTGGAGCTGGATGCCGCCTTCCATGCGGCAATCGCGCAAGCCAGCGGCAATTCGGTGTTCACCAAGGTGGTCACCGACATCCGCGAGGCCATGGCCCGCCAGTCCGAGACCGTGAACCTGGTCGCCGGCCGCCGCGCGCCCTCGAACACGGAGCACCAGGAGATCTACCAGGCCATCGCAGCACAAGATGAGCAAGCGGCCACCGCTGCCATGGCCAAGCACCTCAACGCGGTGCAGCACGCAGTATCCACCATAGTCAGGAGCAAGAAGTGACCCCCGCCGATCCCCAGACCCTGCGCGCATCGCTGGCCAATCAGGCACTGCCCCAGCACGAACCGCTGGTCATCGCCACCCGCGGTGACGCCGTCGAGTCCATCCACTACGGCTCAGCGGTGCTGCTGGATGCCTCCGGTTCCGTCGCCGCCAGCCGCGGCGATGCGCAGGCCGCCTTCTACCCGCGCTCGGCGCTGAAGCCGCTGTTCGCGGTGGGCATGCTGCGCGCCGGGCTGCAGCTCGATGACCAGCAGCTGGCACTGGCCTCGGCCAGCCACTCCGGAGCAGAACGCCACCAGCAGGTTGCCGCCTCGACGCTGGCAGCGGCCGGGCTGGACGAGCACGCGCTGCGCAACTCCACCGACCTGCCCTACGGCGCCGCCGAGCGCCAGCGCCACCTGGCCGCCGGCGGCAAGGCCACCCAGCTGGCGCAGAACTGCTCGGGCAAGCACGCGGCACTGGCCGCCCTATGCCAGCTCAAGGGCTGGGACACCGCAGACTACCTGCACGAGACGCGCCTGCTGGATCTGCTGCAGTCCACCGTCGAGGAGCTGGCCGGCGAAGAGATCAGCGGGGTGAGCACCGACGGCTGCGGCACCCCGGTATACCGGATGAGCCTGGCCGGGCTGGCCCGCGCCTTCGGCAAGCTGGCCAGCGCCGCCGAAGGCACCGCCGAGCATCGCGTGGCCGCGGCCATGTCCAGCTACCCGGAACTGGTGGCAGGCGAAGGCCGCGACGTCACCGAGCTGATGCGCGTGCTGCCCGGCGCCGTGGCCAAAGACGGCTTCGAAGGCATCCAGGCCGTGGGACTGCCCGATGGCAGCGCGCTGGCCGTGAAGATCGCCGATGGCTCGGACCGCGCCCGGATGCCGATCACCGCCAAGTTGCTCGCCGAGCACCTTGGCTCCGAAGCAGCTCTGGCCCTTGAGCCGCTGGCCACCAGCCCGGCCCTCGGCGGCGGACAGCCCGTAGGCCTGCTGGCCGCACTGTGAAGTTTCCCGTTCCCACCCGTTCAATGAACACTGGAGAAGAATCCACCATGCCTGAAACCTTGCTCAGCGGCGAGTACCGCACCGAGCATGACCTGATCGGCGACCGCGAGATCCCGGCGGAAGCCTACTGGGGCGTGCACACCCTGCGCGCCAAGCAGAACTTCGACATCACCGGCACCGCGCTGTCCGGCAACCCGCACCTGATCCGCGCACTGGCGCGCGTGAAGCAGGCCGCCGCCCGGGCCAACCACGAGCTCGGCCTGCTCGACTCCCAGCGCGCCGCGGCCATCGACACGGCCTGCGAACGCATCGCCGCCGGCGAGCTGCACGACCAGTTCATCATCGACCCGATCCAGGGCGGGGCCGGCACCAGCACCAACATGAACGCCAATGAGGTCATCGCCAACCTGGCGCTGGAAATCCTCGGCCATGCAAAGGGCGAGTACCAGCATCTGCACCCGAACGACCATGTGAACCTGTCGCAGTCCACCAACGACGCCTACCCGACCGCGGTGAACATCGCCACCCACTTCGCCACCCAGCCGCTGCTGGCGGCCATCGAGGTGCTGCAGGATTCCTGCAACGCCAAGGCCGCAGAATTCCGCACCGTGGTGAAGATGGGCCGCACCCAGCTGCAGGACGCCGTGCCGATGACCGTGGGCCAGGAGTTCCGCGGCTGGGCCGTGACCCTGGGCGAGGATCGGGCACGGCTGGAGGAATCCCTGTCGCTGGTCACCGAGATCAACCTCGGCGCCACAGCCATCGGCACCGGGCTGAACGCCCCGGCCGGCTACGCCGAGGCCGCCTGCCGGCACCTGCGCGAGCTGACCGGCTTGCCGCTGACTACCAGCCCGGATCTGATCGAGGCCACCAGCGATGTGGGAGCCTTCGTGCACCTCTCGGGCGTGCTCAAGCGAGTGGCGCTGAAGATCTCCAAGATCTGCAACGACCTGCGCCTGCTTTCCTCCGGACCCCGCGCTGGCCTGAACGACCTGCAGCTGCCGGCCGTGCAGTCCGGATCCTCGATCATGCCTGGCAAGGTCAACCCGGTGATCCCGGAAGTAGTCAGCCAGATCGCCTACCAGGTAGTGGGCCACGATTTGACCGTGACCATGGCCGCCGAGGGCGGGCAGCTGCAGCTGAACGCCTTCGAGCCGGTGATCGCGCACTCCATCGGGCTCTCGCTCAAGCATCTGGCCAACGGCTGCCTGACGCTGGCACGCAAGTGCATCGACGGGATCACCGTGGACGAGCAGTCGCTGCGCCGCGAAGTGGAGAACTCCATCGGGCTGGTCACCGCGCTGAACCCGCGCCTGGGCTATGCCGCGTCCACCTCGGTGGCACTCGAAGCGCTGCACACCGGACGCGGCGTGGCCGAACTGGTGCTCGAACGCGGACTGCTTTCGGCCGAAGACCTCAATGAGCTGCTCTCCCCCGAGCGGCTTGCCAACCTCACCGACTAGACCCAAGGAATCCTATGGATAATTCCACCCCGCACGCCACCGCGGCGCACGTCCCCGATGCCGCGCTGACTGCCGGCGACAACGATTACCACAAGGGCCTGTCCTCCCGGCAGATGCAGATGATCGCCATTGGCGGAGCGATCGGCACCGGCCTGTTCATGGGCGCCGGAGGGCGCCTCGAGGCGGCAGGCCCGGGCATCGTGATCAGCTACGCGGTCTGCGGCTTCTTTGCCTTCCTGATCCTGCGGGCGCTGGGCGAACTGGTCATGCACCGCCCGTCGACCGGCTCATTCGTGTCCTACGCCCGCGAGTTCTACGGCGAGAAGGCGGCCTTCGCCACCGGCTGGCTGTACTGGCTGAACTGGGTGATGACCGCCATCGTGGACATCACCGCGGTCGCCCTGTACATGGGCTTCTTCGGCAAATACGTGGGGTGGATCAGTTCGGTGCCGCAGTGGCTCTGGGCGCTGGTGGCGCTGGGGGTGGTGCTCACCATGAACCTGATCTCCGTCAAGGCCTTCGGCGAGATGGAATTCTGGTTCGCGCTGATCAAGGTCGTGGCCCTGGTGGCCTTCCTGGTTGTCGGCTGCTACTTCGTCATCTTCGGCACGCCGCTGGACGGGCATGAGGTCGGCTTCTCGCTGCTGGCCGATAATGGGGGGCTGCTTCCCAACGGCCTGTTGCCGGTGCTGGTGCTGATGCAGGGCGTGGTCTTCTCCTACGCATCCATCGAGCTGATCGGCACCGCCGCAGGCGAAACCGCAAACCCGGAAAAGGTCATGCCGAAGGCGATCAATACCGTGATCATCCGCATCGCCGTGTTCTACGTCGGCTCGCTGGTGCTGCTCTCGCTGCTGCTGCCCTATTCGGCCTATAGCGCCGGGGAATCGCCGTTCGTGACCTTCTTCGGATCCATCGGCGTGCAGGGCATGGACGTGGTGATGAACCTGGTGGTGCTCACCGCGGCGCTGTCCTCGCTGAACGCCGGGCTCTACTCCACCGGGCGCATCATGCGCTCCATGTCGTTGAACGGGTCGGCACCGAAGTTCGCCGGACGCATGAACAAGGCAGGGGTGCCCTACGGCGGCATCGTGATCACCGCCGTGGTGGCAGTGTTCGGCGTGGTGCTCAACGCCGTGGTCCCGGCCAAGGCCTTCGAAATCGTGCTGAACTTCGCTGCCATCGGCATTATTGCCTCCTGGGCGATGATCGTGCTGTGCCAGATGGCGCTGGTGAAATCGGCCAAGCGCGGAGAGCAGGATCGCCCGAGCTTCCGGATGCCATTCGCCCCGGTTTCCGGCTGGGTCACCCTGGGCTTCCTTGCCCTGGTGCTGGTGATGATGGCCTTCGACAATCCGGTGGGCACTTGGACCATTGCCTCGCTGGTGATCATCATCCCGCTGATCATCGGCGGCTGGTACCTGTGCCGCGGACGGATCAACGAGATCGCCGAGGCACGGCTGCGCAACGAGCAGCCGGCCAACCAGCCGTAGCAGGATCGCAGAACCGGTCCGGATGCAGCATCGCGCTGCGTCCGGGCCGGTTTTCTGCGTTCCGCAGCTGGGCTAGCCGACGGCAGGTTCCACGCTGAGCAGGATGTCGCGCACCAACGCGTATTGCTCGGTGCCCAGGAACTGCTGCGCTTGCTGCTTGGTCGGGTCGTCAGGAACACCATGGTCTTCCAGATAATCCTCTTCAACCCACATCATCGGCGACTGCTCGCCGATCCTGAAGAAGTTCAGGTCCGGGTTCTCATCGCGCTTGCCGAGCTCTTCGTCATCGACCAGGGCAATGTCGAATCCTGAATCCTTCTCCCCATCTTTCTGATCCGTCGATTCCCAGAACTCGGCAATCAGGCTGGTGGGATGGAATCCGGTGTCCGCTCCGGGATTTTCAAGTTCCTTGCGATCCAGCAGCTCCCGTTCATACAGCGCCATGTCTCCATCCGGAGAGGTTGCCGTGGTGGGGATCAGGGTCAGCATGTGCTTGCCTTGCGCGTCCTTGATCTCCCATTCATCCCATTCGGTGCACTCGCCGTCGCAGTCGTCCCCGGTGGCAGTCCACTGCTCGGGGGTAAAGAAGCGGATTCCGTGCACTTCATGCACTTGGCTCAGCTCTGGCGCCGCCGAGCTTGGCGCATCCGCGCTTGCGGTACTTTGCGTTGGGCTGGATTCGGGACTGGAAGCGGTCCGCGCGCTGGCGCTTGCCGATGGAGACGTTCCGCTGGGTGCTGCGCTCTGGCTTTCGGCCGATTCCGGCTCGGCTCCCTGGCAGGCAGCCAGCATCAGCGCTGCCGCGCACGTCATCGGGAGCGCGCCTAGACGGGTTCTGGCACGGTTCATCTTTTCCAACTCCTTGATCGATCATCCGGTCATGCAGCTGACATCGCGAGCTCCCCCATGGAACCCATCCTCCATGGACTTGCAGGTTTTCCAATAGCTGCAGCATCACGCTTTGGTTACAAGTTGATCCGGCCCTTCGCTCCGATGCCGCGTAATTTTCGATTTTCGGTAGTGCCCGGCCGCGAACAGTGGCAAGATATGTGAAGTGGAACACTCTAAGCATTCATTTCATAATTTAGATTCTTTTGTCAGCCTGGGCCGCCTCAGCGGCCTGACGCTCTCGTCCGACGGCACGAAGCTCGTCACCACCCTCAGCACCCTGTCCGAGGATGAGACGAAATACGAAAGCGCCCTCTGGTCGCTGGATCCCAAAGGCCAGGAACCGGCACGCCGGCTGACTTTCGGCGAGCACGGCGAATCGCAACCGCAGTTCACCGCCAACGGCGACCTGCTCTTCGTCGCCAAGCGCTCATCCAAGGAAGACGCCAAGGCCGAAGGCTGGATCCTTCCGGTGGCCGGAGGCGAAGCCCGTTCGGTGATCTCCCACCCAGCCGGGGTGCAGTCCTTGCGGATCTGCAAGCAGTCCCCGCAGACCATCGTGCTGCGCACCTCGGCCTTCAGCCGTGCCAAGGATCTGGAGGCCGAAGCGGCGCTGCGCACAGGCCGCAAGGACAAGAAGATATCGGCGATCCTGCACACCGGCTACCCGGTTCGCTTCTGGGACGAAGACCTGGGACCATCCACCCCGCATTTCTACACCGGTTCCCTGCCCGCCGTGCAGGACACCAGTGGCACCCAGCTCACCGATCTCACTCCGGGCATCGGCGCGAATCTGGAGAATACCTACTACGATGTCGCTTCCAACGGGGCCTTCCTGGTCACCGAATGGCAAGTTCCCGAAGGCCGGGCCTCCTCGGCCCCGGGCTTGATGCGGATCGACCTGCACACCGGCGCCCACGAAATGCTCCTCGCCCCCGACGACACCTACGAATACACGCTGGGCAAGATCAGCCCGGACTCCACCCAGCTGGCCTACGCACGCTGGGAGCGTTCCACCGCCGATACTGCCCCGGTCTTCGAGCTGTGGCTGATGGACCTAGCCGACGGTGCCACCCATCGGATCGCCGCCGGCTGGGATCGCTGGGTCAGCGATTTGCAGTGGGTTCCCAATGGGCGCTCGCTGCTGCTGACCGCGGATGACCACGGCCATGCCCCGGTCTTCCACTTGAGCCTGTACAACGACAAGGTCACCCGGCTTACCGACGAGGGCGCGTTCACCGATGTGGTGATCAGCAGTGATTCCCGTACCGCCTACGCGCTGCGCTCCAGCTATCTGCACCCGGCCGAACCGGTAGCCATCGACCTGGCGCACACCGGCGACCTGGAGCCGGGCGAATTCGCTGCCTTGACCGAGCTGCGCTCACCGGTTGCCCGTCCTTCCTTGCCCGGCACGCTCACCGAGGTGTCCACCACGGCCGACGACGGATCGAGCGTCCGCGCCTGGCTGGCACTGCCTGAATCAGCTTCTGCTGCCAACAAGGCGCCGCTGCTGCTGTGGATCCACGGCGGACCGCTGGGCTCGTGGAACGCCTGGAGCTGGCGCTGGAGCCCATGGCTGCTGGTAGCCCAGGGCTATGCGGTGCTGCTGCCGGATCCCGCCCTGTCCACCGGCTACGGGCAGGAGTTCATCCAGCGCGGCTGGGGCCGCTGGGGCCAGGAACCGTACACGGATCTGCTGGCCATCACCGATGCCGCCGAGGCGCGGGCGGATATCGATGAAACCCGCACCGCCGCGATGGGCGGCTCCTTCGGCGGCTACATGGCCAACTGGGTGGCAGGGCATACGGACCGCTTCAAGGCCATCGTCACGCACGCCAGCCTGTGGGCACTGGAAGGCTTCGGGAAGACCACCGACGCAGCGTTCTACTGGACCCGCGAGATGAGCCCGGAAATGCGCGAGCTGAACTCGCCGCATCATTCTGTGGGCAGCATCGTCACCCCGATGCTGGTCATCCACGGCGACAAGGACTACCGGGTGCCCATCGGCGAGGGCCTGCGCCTGTGGTACGAGCTGCTGGCTGATTCGGGGCTGCCTCAACAGGCCGACGGCTCCACCGCGCACCGTTTCCTGTACTTCCCTGACGAGAACCACTGGGTGCTCGCCCCGCAGCACGCGAAAATCTGGTACCAGGTAGTCACCGGATTCCTGGCCGAGAACGTGTTGGGACAGGAACCGGACGAGCTGCCCGAGCTGCTGGGATAACCCAGCTTCTTGATGGCGGTACGGAAACCCACCAGTGCCCGGCGTGAGCCAAGGCCTGGTGGGTTTTCCCATTGAAGGGCGCGATAAACATCGCCAACCGCTGAGGCAGGTGCCGGCCACGACGCACCGATCCAGTACCACGGTTGAAGGAACCAAGGGCCGGGAACCCGCGGCACAGGCTCCCCAGTGCCCCTGGCGCCACCGGCCAGCCCTCCAATTGCCAACCCCAGCGGAGTGCCCCGCTTGCAGCTTTCCAGCGCACGCGGCGTCTAGCGGCGTGCAGACCATTCAACGAACAAGTCGCGAACTTCGCTGATTGCTCCAAGGTCACCGGACTCGTCGGTGCCGATGTTCTCCTGAATCCATTCGAAATATCGCTGGGCTTCATCAAGCATGCCCGGGATGAAATCCTTCGGATCCACCACGTTCGTCTGCTCATTTACGGTGAACAGTGTCGAGCGGCCTTTTGATTGCAGGCGAATCGGAACTGGAGAACCTGGAAATAGTCCGTCGCCCTCGCCCGTTCGAAGGAACGAATCGATGACTTCGACCAGATCCATCCACAGGCTTGGAAGGTTATCCCAGAGAGACGCTGAAATCAGGTCGATGCCATAGTAGGCCACCTGGAGCAATCCTTCTCCGCCGTAGGGGTTTCGCTTGAGCCGATTGCGCCAAATATCGGCAGCACGTTCTGGCGCCTCGTACATGTTCACCAGATATTTATCCGGGTTCTCCACGAAATCGTCGAGGTCCTCCACGGTGTGCGGAACCAGAATGTAGGCTTCGCTGTGCACCGCTTTTAGCGTATCTTCCATCCATGGATCCTGACTCTTAACGCGGATATAACTGAACAACTCGTCCCTTGTCAACAGTTATTTTGTACTTGATCCCATTATAGGTCCCTTCCCAACGGGTGCTCTTCATCCCGTTCTTCGCAAGTTTGCTGCGGCCCTGCTTAAGCGCACCATGCGCGAGGTTCTTCACATCGTTCACGGACATGTTCGGATTGAAGAAGGTTTGCTTATCCGTTTTGCTACCGTTCCAGTACTTAGGGTGATGGCGTTGGAGGATGTGTTTCATTCCAGCTTTGTCCAGCTTGAAACTATGCGAGCCTGCCCGGTACGAGAGGCTCTTGAACGAGGAGAGTGCGTTGACAACTCGGGAAGCTGGAGCCTTGGCATACTTGACGGTTCTGGAACCGACCTTGATGATGATTGTGCCCACTCTGATTGCAACGATGATCGCTGGGATCCAGAATGGGTCAGCAACGACCGGGTAGGCATTCTCATCGGTGTGGTCTACGACCTGTACCAATGCGCCGTCTTCGAATTTGTACCAAGTCTTGACAGCCTCGCCGTTGGCATCGACTGCCCATGCTGGCTCGAAACGACTGGTGAGGATCGTTTCTTTTTCACCTGGAAGCTTTTCGAAAATATCTACGCCGCCGTCATCCGAAATCTCGGCGAATGCGCCTTCTGGCAAGTCAAGGTCGTAGCGGAATTCTCGGGATGCCGACGAATCGTCGATGATGGTCTGAGCTCGGATAGCACCGTCATCGTGCGTTTGAACCGCAAGATCTACGTCGTCTCCAGGGAACAGTGCGGTGCCGTCATCGAGTACAGTTACATCCTCAGTGCTGCTTTCTGTTGGCAGGCCCAAACTGAAAGCCTGAATCAAACTTGGCGCTTCCACAACCAGCTGTTCACCTGTGCCGCTGTCTTTGATGACAACGTCGCCACCATCGGTGCTGAATTCCAGAATGCCGTCGTTCAGGACTGGCTCGGTGAGCTCACCGTTTTCCTGGCCGGCAGCAGCTAATGCTTCGGCCAGAACGGTTTCACTTGCTGCAGCTGAAGTTTCGGTGGCGCTTGGTTTGGCAGGGTCTGCGAGGCTGGAAGATGCCGCGGTCACGGAGACTGTACATGCGATGGCTAGTGCCACGAGTAATCTGGAATTTGATCTTCTAGTGTTGACGCTGAACATGTTTCTCTTTTCAAAATCAGCCATTGATTCCTAGTTGGAACCGGTGGTCTTGAGGAGCTTCAAGCGGTATTACCGCATCGGAATGCGTTAATCTACTGGTCATACAGTTGATTGTTTGACAAATGTTTCCCTAACCAGACTCAGAGAACAACACATCTTGAGATGCAGTTTATCCATTAATTGGGGCTTTGTGTTCAATATGGCAATCCATGACTCAAGTGATGAGAGCTGACCCCAAGGCAGTTTAGTTAGCCCATTTTTTATCTAGGCTACGACGTTCACCGAGATCCACTACCTAGAGATTCCCAGTGAACGTTCCTGACAGCGCCAACCGCCACATCAGGCAACCAGCCCGTCAATGCGCCGGGCCGGGCCCGGGCAGTGGGGCATCACGAATCTGCTTCCCGTGATGCGCCACTGGCTGGGGTCAACCCGTGACCTTGATGTTGTGGTTCAGCCGCAGCTCATTGTGCGGATCATAGCGCCGCTTCAGCGCTGCCAGCCGAGCGTATTTTTCCTCCCCATACACTGCCAGGGCGTCGAAGCCGCTGGCTGCCGGGGCATCGACGCTGGAGAAGTTGAGGTATTCGCCGCCTTGGGCCACGGCGCTCATGTCCCGATGGAATCCGCGGATGAAATCACGATGGTGTGCGTCCTGGACCTGGTCCTTCCAGAATCCATAGATGTTGATCCAGAAGGCCGAGGAGCGGTCGGGAAACGCTGTCGCCTCCTGGGCGACCCGTCCCATGGCCCCTCCCATGACATGCAGATCAAAGGCCGTGCCCGGCCACGTGAGCTCGGTGGCCTTCTCCACCAGCAGTGCGATGGTGTCGTCATCGAGGGAATCGATACCGGTGTTCTTCCAATAGGCGCGCACCCCCTTGGGAAAGACATCGTCCATGGACGATTGCCATTGCGGCCATGATGTCGCCGCGACGTCATGCACATCCGGTGGAGCAAGCTGGGTGAATCGCTCCACGCATGCCGTGCCTGCCGCGTGATCCGGATCCGCCCAGGCGAAGCCCACCGCAAGTATCGCCTCGGTGCCCAGCTCCCATTCCAGCGGTGGCACCAGCACGGTCGCAATGACCGTCATCGCATCCGGCAGCTCCGATGACCATTCCCGCAGTGCGTGCAATGCCCCGGACCAATGCGGTGCACGGTAGATCAGGTTTCCGGCAAGCACGCTCTGGGGCATGGCATGCGCGCTGAAGGTAAAGGAGGTCATCACACCGAAATTGCCGCCACCGCCGCGCAGGCCCCACAACAGTTCGGGGTTCGTGCGGGCATCGGCGCGCACCGTTTCTCCGTCCGGCGTGATCATCTGTGCAGCGATCAGGTTGTCGACAGTCAGCCCATGGGCCCTGGTCAGCCACCCGAAGCCTCCTCCCAGGCAGAGCCCGGCGACGCCCGTCCCGGAAATAACGCCAACGGGAACTGCCAGGCCATGGGCGGCCGTGGCCGTGTCCAACTCCCCCAGCACGGTTCCCGGCCCGGTGCTCACCTGCCGCAATTCCGGATCAACAAGAACGCCGTTGCAGGCCCGCAGGTCGAGGACGATCCCCCCGGTCAACGGTGCCGTGCCCTGCCACGTTGTGCCCTCCGCCGCGCACGGCGAGCGGCAGGTGGTGGCTGCGCGCGAAGTCGAGGGCGAGCGGGATGTCGGAGAGCCCGCCGGCCCGGACAATCAGTTCGGGGCGGCGGTCGATCATGGCGTTCCACAGCGATCGGGCGTCGTCGTAGTCGCGATCCGCGGCCGTGACGAGGGTTCCGGACAGGGCGGCAGCTAGCGATCTCAGATCGGCCTGCGAAATTCTTGGATTGTTCATGATGCGTGCGCTCTTTACGACAGATCGCATCGGAACTTGGGTGGGGGTTATTCTCCTCCCGGTTGACCCCTGGGGCAATGGCTTTTTCGCCGATGGCTCGCGGGAGACGGCGGACAACAACTAGCTCCCGCCGCGTCCTTCGCGGCGCGCTACGTCTCGACGAGCAGCCGAGCCAGCTTTTCCGGGTTGGAGACCAGCCAGATAGCGGCGGCCGTGCCGCCGGCGCCATCGACTGCAAGCACGTCAAGGCGCCCGGGCGCGGTGAAGAGCAGCGCCGGCGCTCCGTTGGCCCGTCCCAACAGCACCCGCCGGCCGGGGTTCTTGCGCTCGACCCCGACCAGGAATCGAGCCACCTTCTGCGCCCCATACACGGGATTGCGCGCCGCGCGCACCACCCCGCCGCCGTCCGAATGAAGCACCACATCCGGGGCCAGCAGCGCGGCCAGCCCGGCGGCGTCGGCACGCTGGATTGCTGCCACGATGTGCGCCAGCAGCGGCAGCTCGTCCTCCGGGTCGCGCGTCGGTGCCTGGGCATCGCGCAGTTTCTTCGCGGCCCGGCTGAGCAGCTGGCGCACGGCCGCGGGGGTGGTGTCCAGCACCTCGGCAACCTGCACGGAGGTGAAACCCAGGGCGTGGTGCAACACATAGGCCGCGCGGGCCGCCGGTGAGAGCTGTTCAAGCAGGAACAGCACGCCCAGGCGCAGCATCGAGGCGCGGACCGCGGCTTGTTCGGGCAGCAGCCGTTCGTCGACCGGTTCAGGCAGCCAGGTGCCCACGTACTCGGTGCGCGTCAGCCGGGCCGAGCGCAGCGCGTCGATTGCCCGGCGGGTCGTGAGCGTGGTCAGGTAGGCGGGCCAGTTGCGCACATTCTGCGCACCGAGCACCTGCTCGCCCACCGCGCTGACGACATCCTGGGCCTCGGCCCAGACGCCGAGCATGTTGTAGGCGAGCATGGTCAGCCGCGGCTGTTCTTCCCGCCAGGCTATCGAGGCTTCGTCCACTAACGCACCGGCGGTTCGATCCGGGTGGTGATCGCGATGCGGTTCCACACGTTGATGGTGGCGATGGCGAAGATCAGGTTGCCGATCTCCTCCTCGCTGAATTCCTCCGCCGCCGCTTCCCAGACCTCGTCGCTGACGCCGGTGGCGGGATCCAGCCTGGTGACCTCGTCGGTCAGTCGCAGGGCGGCGCGTTCCGCGTCGCTGAACAGCGGCGAATCGTTGTAGGCTGCCACGGCGAAGAGCTTGGCGGTGCTGATGCCGGCTTCCATGGCATCGTGCGAGTGCATGTCGGTGCAGAAGGAGCACCCGTTGAGGATGGAGGCGCGCAGCTTCACCAGCTCGTAGAGTTCCGTGGGTACATTGGCCGCCGCGTACTTTTCCATTCCCAGTACAGCGGCGTAGCCCTTGGCGTGGGTTTGTCCCAGATTCATGCGCATAATTGTCTCCTCATCATCTCGTTACAACCATACGTCGCACCAAAGGCTCGAACTGTGACAACTTGGCTGCAAGAATTTCCGCAAACCCGCTCTTGCCCCCAGCTGTCCGGCCCGGTTTGGGAGCCGAGGCTAGGAAGTGGTGTCCATCCCGCCTGGCAGTGCCACCGTCGGTGGCACGTCCCCACCGGCACCGCGGGTGGCGGTGATCAGTGCCCGGGCGCGGCGTGCGACATCGGCGTCGCGCTCGGCCAGCACCCCGACCAGCTGGTCAAGGTGCGCAACCCGCGCGCTGAATTCGCGGTGCAGGCGCTCGTTCAGCGGGGTGGCGTCGAGTTCCCGTTCTTCCCTCAGGGCCATGGCCAGGGCGCGTTCGAAGAGCCGCTGGCCCGCCTCATCGGTGCGGCCGCTGCTGCTGGAGCCCAGGACCGCCACGGCATTGATCTGGGACTCGTCAAGGCCCAGGAGCATGCCCTCCAGTTTCTTCTTGGCGGAGCGCAGCGCCCCGGTCCCGCGGACAAAGCGGCCCAGGCTTCCCGTGGCGGTGAGCAGGAACCTGATGGTCAGCGCGATGTTGACCACGGTGAAGAAGAACAACATGGTCAGCAGCCAGAACAGTCCGCCAAAGCTCAAGGAGGTGTCTTCCTCGAAACCGTTGCGTTCAAGTCCCTGCGCATAGTCGTCCACCACATCGGCGATGCTGATGTCCGGGTACTTGCTTTCGAAGATGCTCCCGTATTCCCAGTTCGATGTACCGCCAATGGTGTACCGGCCTGTACTGACTTCCGGGCTGATCACCCCGGGAGCGATCGTGGTCCCCTCGTCGGTGTAGAACACCGGAATGATGGCCTTGGAGCTGTTCAATTCCTTGGTCACCGGGTCGAGCAGCTGCGGATATTCCTGCTTGATGCGATGCAGCGAGCCAAGCAGGCTCAGTGGTTCAGCCGAGCGGTACTCCGATCCCGGAGGATCCGTGCGCAGGTCCAGATAGGCTTCGGCGTCGCGAACGGCCACCACCATGCTGGTCGGCACGGGGAAATCGGTGTCCATGTCGCGGATGATTTCGGTGTCGGATAGCTCGCCGCTGGGGTCGTCGATCTCCAGCTGCGCGCCGCGCCCGCTGCCCTCGCGCTCGGGAAATGGCTCCCCGACCAGCGCGTTGGCGGTGATGCCGGCGGGAATCATGCCGACGAGCAACAGGGCGCCGAGCATCAGCGCCAGCCTCGGCCCGCTGGGCCGGTAACTGGACTCCGTGCGCGGCTTGCCCGCCTCTGTCTTGTCCGATGCCAGCGTATCGCCGGTGATTGACTTCACCAGCGCGTCCAGCTGGGCCGCCTGCGTGTAGCCGTCCTTGGCCCCCGATACGTCAAGCCCCAACGAGGTTTTCAGTTCCCGGTAGCCCTGCGGTGCCCCGGCCGGCGCCGTGACCCGTCCATGCGGGTACTTGGAAATCTTCTTCCGCTGCGTGGCCAGCAGCGTGATCAGCTGTTCCTCGGCGCGTTGCCAGCGTGCAATGGCCGGGCGGTCGCCGGGTTCCCCGGCGGACGCATCCAGCAATTGCCCCAGGGCTGTGCGGAGCTGCTCGATGTCGGTATTGGCGACCATCCCGCCCGGCGCCCGCTCCAGGCGGATCAGCAGGGAGGTCATGACGGTGTTAATGGGGGCGCTGAGCCGGTCGAGGGTCGAGCCGGTGCCCGCCATCCGGGCGTGCACGGAACCTGCGCCCATCAACGCGTCGGCGAGGCGGGTCAGCCGTCGGGCCGTCGCTTCGAAATCGGCGAGCTGCCCGGCGGTGCGCTCGTCGAAGGCGCTGGACCGGGCATGGACCCGCTCCACCAGGTCGTCCTCGGTCCTCGCAAGCTCCAGCGACAGGTCTTGCAATTCGTTCCAGGCCCGGGTGAATTTCTCCGGGCGGGCGGCGGCGGGGGCCGCATGGTAGGTGGCTTCCAGGGCTTCGAGGTCCAGCACCACGCGGGCCAGTTTGCGCTGCGCCGCGGCAAGGCGGCGGTGTTTCGCTTCCCAGCGCAGGTTGTAGCGCAGCGCGATGAGCAGGAACACCGTGGTCGCGGTGGCCGCCAGCGCAACCAGCGTGATCCAGAAAACCGGATTGGTGTTGGGCGGATCGTAGAGCACCACGGCGGCGCGCTGGGCGGCGGCGATGATGGACTTCGGTCCGTGGCCCAGGCCCAGATTTTCCCGGAACGCATTGTCGATCTCGAAGCGGATGTCCGTCGCGTCGTAGGCCTTGCGGTCGCGCCCCTCCAGCAGGTCGGAGCGCACCGCGACACCGTTGAAACGTTGCGCGGTATCGGCATCTGCGGGGTCCAGTTTTTCCAGCCGCGTGCTGAGCAGGATGTCATGTGCCGGGAGGCTGCCGCGCAACAGTTCATTTCCGGTCAGCAGCCGGTCGGTGACGGTCAGGGTGAGCGGCCGGTGGGAAAGGATCGGCCCGTCCATGGCGGCATCCACGGTGCGCTGGCTGATGTTCCAGTCGTGCTGCCCTTCGACAACGATCTCCACCTGGTAGGGCGGCGTGTTGTCCTGCCCGTACGTTTTGTAGGTGTAGATCCCCATCCCGGCGATCACCGTCGTGGCCAGCGCCATGAGCGCCGCCGGAATCAATGCCAGCGACAGCGGACGGCGCAGCCGGCGGCCGAGTGCGTCGAAGGAGGCCAGCCTGCTCATGCCCTGTCCTCCGCCGGTGCATCCAGCCAGCCTTCGATCCGCTGGGCCGCGCGGTCAATGGCTGCCAGGTCGTCCAGCGGGCCGGCCTTGCCCTGCTCGCGGCCGGCCAGATGCTTGGTGAGCTGCTGCGGCAGCTTGATCTTGGTGCCCTTCACCTGCTCCAGCAGCTGTTCCAGGTCCGTTTGCAGTCCCAGGCGCAGCCCCCAGAGGCGCTCGAGCATGGCGGCCGGTTCGACGCTGCGGGACTTCGGGCGGTTGAGCCACTGCTGCGCCTCGTCGAGCGCGTCGGTGTCGGTGATCAGGTGCGCGCGCAGGCGGGCAGCGGAATCCAGCGATGCAAGCTCCTTCCGGTCCAGGAGCGTGGCGCAGCCTTCGAGCAGGTCGCGGTGCGCGGCGATGATCGCCGCCCATCGCCGGTGGCCGCGCGAGCCGCCGGAAAGCAGCCCGTTGAGCGCGCTGCACGCCGCCACCAGCTCCTGCTGGCAGCCGCTGGCCTCCTCCAGCCGCTCCAGGGCCACGGCGCTGGGCGCCGCCGTCTCGGGTCCCTGGGCGAGGGCGTCCCGCGTGAAGCTGGCGAGCGGTGCAATGGCGCGGCCCAACAGCTCGGCACGCTGCTGGATAATGCCTCCGGCCTGCAGGCTGGACTCCGGCGGGGTGCAGGATTCCAGCTCGCGCAGTTGCGCAGGCAACCGCGCGAACAGCTCCCCGGTGCGGTCGACGCGCCGGGCGTCCTCGGCACGCTGGCGGGTCCGGCGACGGTGCACCAGCACAAGAACGGCGGCCAGCACTGTCAGCACGCCGAGGCCCACCAGCAGCCGCCCGCGGAAGTCCTGCGGCGCCTTCAGTTCGTCGGTGGCGGTGCGTACCGCCTCGATGACCGCCTGCGTATAGTCGTCGCGGTCCATGTGCGGGCGCAGCGCCGCTACGCTGCGTGACAGCGCGGCCGACCGCTCCCCGGTGACATTCCAGGCCTTGTCGATGGCGATCTCCGCGCCCTTGCCGTCGGCGTCGGGAAGCACCAGTCCGATGACGATCCAGCCGTCCTGCAGGTACCCCTTGGTGTCGGTGCTTTCGGGCCAGTCGTCGTGCAGCAGCAGGTAGGAGGTGGGGCCGAACATCGTCATGGCGCGAATGAACTTGGCCGCTCCGCCTTCCATGACGCTGCCGGCGGTATCGACGCCCACCACGATCTTGGCGTTGCTTTGCCCCATGATCTCGCGGACTGCGTCCAGGACCTCCTGGTTGTCGATCTGGGCCTGCACCGAGTCGATGACCGCCAGGTGGAAGTTCCCCTCTTCGGCGACCAGGTCGGGGACGCGGATCGTCTTTTTGTCCTTGTCGTCGCCTTGGCCGTTCGACGGCTCGCTGCTGGGGCCCACGGGGTAGATCGGCTCGTAAATCTGTTCGTCCGCCATCGCTGGCACTGCAAGAAATATCCCGAGCACCGGCACAAGAAGCAACAGCACGGCTATCGCGATTCGCCGGGCGGCCGAAAGCAGATAAGTCATAATCCAACGATTATATCAACAGCTGCTTTTTTAATTGCCAAGACCCCCGTGAATCCGGAAGATTCACAGGGGTCTTGGCACTGGTCCGTAAACTAGTCCAGCAGCATGGCAGGTTCCTGCAGGATCGATGCCACATCGGCCATGAAGCGGGCCGAGAGGTCGCCGTCAACCACGCGATGGTCGAAGGATCCGCCCAGAGTGGTGATCCAGCGCGGGACCACTTCGCCGTCGACAACCCACGGCTTCTGCCGGATCGTGCCGAAGGCAACGATCGCCACCTCGCCCGGGTTGATGATCGGGGTACCGGTGTCGATGCCCAGCGCGCCGATGTTGGTGATGCTCAGCGAACCGTCGCGCATGTCCTCCGGGCGGGTCTTGCCGGCACGCGCGGTGGTGGCCAGCTCGTTCAGCGCGATGGCCAGTTCCTTCATGTTCAGGTTCTGCGCGTCCTTGATATTCGGCACCAGCAGACCGCGCGGGGTGGCAGCGGCGATGCCCAGGTTCATGAAGCGCTTCTGGTGGATCTCCGCGCCGTTCTCGGTTTCCACCCAGCTGGCGTTCACCGAAGGGTTGCGGGCGGCAGCCCAGATCACGGCCCGGGCCAGCACCAGCAACGGCGAGACCTTGATGCCCTCGAAGTCGCGGGACTTCTTCAGTCGGGCTACGTATTCCATGGTGCGGCTGGCATCCACGTCCACGAAGATCGAGACATGCGGTGCGGTGAAGGCCGAGTCGACCATGGCCTTGGCGGTGGCCTTGCGCACGCCGCGCACCGGGGTGCGCTCGATGCGGGCGTCGGCCAGCTGGCCGTGGGCCCAGTAGGTTGGCGCCGCCGCATGCTCGGCTTCGCGCTGGGCCTGGTAGCTGTTGACGTCTTCGCGGGTGATTTCGCCCTGGGTTCCAGTGCCCACCACATCGTTGATGTCGATGCCCAGCTCCTTGGCCAGGCGGCGTACCGGCGGCTTGGCCAGCACGCGGTCAACGAAGTTCGCCATCGCCGGCTTGCGGCGATCCACTTCGCGGGTCACTGCGGTGCCCAGGGACTGCGCGCGGCGCGAGATGGTCTCGGCCAGTGCGGATCCGGAAGCGCGGACCGCTGCGGTGCGCGCACCGGCAGCCGACGGAGCGGGACGGCTGGTGCGCTTGCGGCGCACCGAGGAATCAGCGGTCGGTCCCGAACCGACCAGCGGGCCGGGTTCCTCGTTGGCCTGCGGCGCCGCGGTAGCCAGCGCCTCGGCTGGTTCCGGGGTGCCGGTCGGGGCCGGCTTGCCGCCCTCTTCGTCGATGGTGATCAGCGGGTTGTCCACCAGCACGGTGTCGCCTTCATCCGCGTGCAATGCGGTGACTACACCGGCGAAGGGGCAGGGCAGCTCGACCAGCGACTTGGCGGTTTCGATCTCGACGAAGATCTGGTTGACCTCAACGGTGTCCCCTATCTTGACCTTCCAGGAAGCGATATCCGCTTCGGTCAACCCTTCGCCCACATCGGGGAGATTAAAGACTGTCATTTCTACTCCTTGGATTCCGCTCAGTAAGCGAAGGACCGGTCGAGGGCTTCAAGCAACTTGTCGATGTCCGGCAGGTACTGGGATTCCACCTTGGAAATCGGGTATGGCATGTGGAATCCGCCCACGCGCAGCACCGGGGCTTCCAGCGAGAGGAAGGCGCGCTCGGTGATGCGGGCCGCGATTTCGCCGCCCAGGCCGCCGAAGGTCGGCGCTTCGTGGGTGACAATCAGCCGGCCGGTCTTTTGCACCGATTCGGTGATGGTGTCGAAGTCGATCGGCGAGAGCGAGCGCAGGTCGATGACCTCGATGGAGCGTCCGTCTTCCAACGCGGCATCCGCGGCGGCCAGGGCGATCGGCACCAGCGGGCCGTAGGCCACGATGGTCGCGTCGGTGCCCGGGCGGACCACCTGCGCTTTGAACGCATTCAGCGCCGGGGTCTCGGTGTCCACTTCGCCCTTGAGCCAGTAGCGGCGCTTGGGCTCGAAGAAGATCACCGGATCCTGGCAGTTGGCCGCCTGCTGGATCATCCAGTAGGCGTCATGCGCGTTGGACGGGGTGATGATGCGCAGGCCCGCGGTGTGGGCGAACAGCGCTTCCGGGGATTCCGAGTGGTGCTCAATGGAGCCGATGCCGCCGCCGTACGGGATGCGGATGACCACCGGGGTGGTCAGCCGGCCCTCGGAGCGGGCGTGCATCTTGGCCAGCTGGGTGGTGATCTGGCTGAAGGCAGGGAAGACGAAACCGTCGAACTGGATTTCCACCAGCGGGCTGAAGCCGCGCAGGGCCATGCCCACAGCGGTGCCGACGATGCCAGCCTCGCCCAGCGGCGAGTCGATGACGCGGTGCTCGCCGTACTTGTCGATCAGCCCGTCGGTGATCCGGTACACGCCGCCGAGGCGTCCGATGTCCTCGCCCATCAGCAAGGACTTGTCGTTGGTTTCCAGCACCTTGTCCAGGCCGCTGGTAATGGCCTTGGCCAGGGTCATTGTGGTGGTCATTTAGTGCTCTCCCTCAGCCGCATCGGCGAATCCTGCTTCGTATTCCAGATGCCAGGCCAGTTCTTCCTGGATCAGCGGATGCGCTTCGGCGTAGACCTGCTCGAAGGACTTGGCCAGCGGCGGGACGGGGAAGGCCATGGCGTCTTCGCGGACCTTGGCGGCCATCGCGTCGGCGTCGGCGGACAGCTGCTCGAAGAAGGCATCATCAACCAGGTTGTTATCGCGCAGGTAGGTTTCCAGGCGGACCAGCGGATCCTTCTGGGCCCACTTGGCTTCTTCTTCGCTCATGCGGTATTTGGTCGGATCATCGGCGGTGGTGTGCGCGCCGAGACGGTAGGTGACGGCCTCGATGAGCACCGGGCCCTTGCCGCTGCGTGCGTGTTCCAGCGCCCAGCGGGTCACCGCCAAGACTGCCAGCACGTCATTGCCGTCCACGCGGATCCCGGGCATCCCGTAGCCGGCGGCGCGGTTGACCAGCGGCACCTTGGACTGGACCTCGAAAGGCACGGAAATCGCCCACTGGTTGTTCTGGCAGAAGTAGACCACCGGTGCATTGAAGGAGCTGGCGAAGACCATGGATTCGTGGGTTTCGCCCTCGGTGGAGGAGCCATCGCCGAAGTAGGCGACAACAGCATTGCCTTCCTTGGCGCGGCGGGCTTCGTCCCATCCTCGCTGCTCCATGTTCAACGCCATGCCGTAGCCGGCGGCATGCGGCATCTGCGCGGCCAGCACCATGGTGTACATGTGGAAGTTGTTTTCCCGGGGATCCCAGCCGCCGCCGGAGATGCCGCGGAACAGGCGCAGCATTTCCGAGAAGGAGACGTCGCGGGTCAGCGCTACGCCGTGCTCGCGGTAGGTGGGGAAGATGTAGTCGCTTCGGCGGGTGGCGCGGCCGGAACCGATCTGCGCCGCTTCCTGCCCGCGCAGCGGGACCCAGAGGCACAACTGCCCCTGACGCTGCAAAGCCGTGGCCTCTTGGTCGAATCGACGCGTCAATGCCATGTCGCGGTAGAAACCGCGAAGCATGTCATCATCAACGTCGCCCAGATACGCATCGTACGTTTCGTGGGACTGACGCTGGCCGTCCGGAGTCAGGATCTGAATCAGATCCTGCTCCGTCGCCTCGGTCGCAGCTCGCGTCATTTATCATCCTTTGGTCATAAATATGCCCCACGAGGAATACATTCCGCATGGGACATATACGGCTTGTCCAGTTCCTAAGCCTATAGGCTTTGACCGCTAAAACGCGAGAAATCAGCGCCCGTTACCCCTATGCCAGGTCGAGTGATTCCTTGCACAGTTCAATAAAGCGATCGTTTGCCTCAACTTCGCCGATGGAGACCCGCACTCCCTCGTTCGAGAAGCCGCGCACAGACAACGCCACTGCGTTGGCCCGCTCGACAAACTGGCCGGTCTTTTCTCCCAGCGGCAGCCAGACGAAGTTCGCCTGGGTGGAAGGAATCTTCCAGCCCATCTCGGCCAAGGCCGCGGCCACCCGTTCGCGTTCGGCCACCAGCCCCTCGACGCGCTCAAGCACCTGGTCAATATTGGCCAGCGAAGCGACTGCTGCATCCTCGGCCACGCTGGAGACGGCGAACGGGGTGGCGACCACGCGGATGTTCTCGGTGATCTGCGGGTGGGCCACCGAGTAGCCGACCCGGAGATTCGCCAGGCCGTGGGCCTTGGAGAAGGTGCGCAGCAGAACGACGTTTTCGTTCTCGTTGTAGGTGTGGATGCCATCCACCGATTTCTCATCCCGGACGAACTCGGTGTAGGCCTCATCCAGGACCACCAGCACGTTCTTCGGAACGCGTGCCAGGAAATCATCGACCTCGGCCTGGGTGAGTACCGGTCCGGTCGGGTTATTCGGGGTGCACAGCAAGATCACTGAGGTGTTCTCGTTCACCGCGGCGATCATGGATTCCAAGTCGTGGCGCCCATCTTCCAGCAGTGGAATCTCCACCGGCAGCGCACCGGCGGTCTGCACGAGAATCGGGTAGGCCTCGAAGGAACGCCACGCATAGATGACTTCATCCTGAATGCCGTCCTCGTTCTGGCCTGCGAAGGTATTCAGAATCTGCACCAGCGCGCCGAGGGAACCGGCGCCGGTCACGATATCTTCAGCCGGCACATCCAAATAGTCGGCGAGGGCCATGCGAAGCTTGGTCGATAGCGGGTCTGGATAGCGATTCAGGCTGTCCTGCTTGACGACTGCCTGATGCACAGCTTCCAACGGGCCAAAGGGAATCTCGTTCGATGACAGCTTGTAAGCTTGGACGCCTTCAACTGGAGCAGGCGGCTTGCCCGCAGCGTATTTTGGCAAGCGTGCAACTACGGAGCGTGGCTGCACCTGATCTTGGGTCACCGGGTTCTCAGTCATACCTCAAAGCCTAGTCCTCACTATGGGTTTAGCAATATCCAAGGTTCATCCGAATCCCAGATTTTTGTGCCAAAGTTAAGCCATGAGCTTTCTGATTCGAGTCATCGTCAATGCGCTTGCCCTCGCCGCCGCCGTTTGGGTGGTGCCCGGCCTCAAGATCGTCGCGGCAGGCGAAGGCACTATGAGCACGGTCATCGCCTATCTGGTCGTTGCGGTCATCTTCGGCTTGGTCAACGCCTTGGTCCGTCCAATCGTCAAGCTTTTCTCCTTGCCGATCACCTGCCTCACCCTGGGCTTGTTCACCATCGTGATCAATGCCCTGATGCTTTTGCTGACTTCATGGCTGACGACCTTCACGCCCATCGAACTGGTCATCGAGCAGTTCTGGTGGGATGCCATCGCCGGCACGATCATCATCGCCATTGTCTCGGCGGTCCTCGGATTATTCGTCAAGAGCGATAACGACTAAGCGGTCTACCGCTCATGGCAAGAAGAAGACGGCAACCGGCAGGTGCCGTCTTCTTTGGTTAATTCCCAATTGGCCGGCCCGGTCATCTCCCCGTTTCCGCTGCCTTTTACTGTGGCGTCGGAAGATGCTGGCCTTGGATAGCGCGCTGCAGCTTTGGGCATCTTAATGGGGCGGCGCCACATGCTTGAGCCGTTGCTTCTCCTCTTCCGTGATAGGCCGAGGCTCTTTCGGCTTCCGCTCCAGCTTGAACATACGGATTTTCACCAGGGATTCGGGAAGGTAGTACTTCTTCAGGTGCTCCCTGATTTCCAGCTTCGGGTTCTCATCGAGTTCCAGAAGGTGGTCACCGTAATTCTTGAGGTTATGCGGAGCACCAAAGATGCCATCGTCGGGCAAGATGTCCTCCATATACTCCCGCGGGCCCGGGAAGGTTGTGGTGTAATGCTCCCCCTTCCCGGGATTGGGCCCGCCGTCGGTGCCGGGCACCATATCCTTCTGGTCTTCAACTGACAGGCTGCGTACGTCTTCCGGCAGGTCAATGGTCCCGATGGGCGATCCAAGGGTCAGGACTTTATTCAGCTTGTATTTGTGCTTCAAGAACTTGTTCTTCGACAACTGGGCCACATGAATGCCGCCTTGCGAATACCCGGAGAGGATGAGCTCATCGCCCTCTTTCGCTCCGCTGATCTCCAGTGCCTCATCAAGCGGTTTCGCGAAGTTCTCGGATTCCACCCCGAAGCCGTCGGCGATGCCTTCCGGGCCAAAAGGCGAAGGAACTTCCGAGTCATTCTGCGTCCCCGGGAAGATCGCGATATACGTGTCGTCGTCAGCCTTCACGATCATGATCTTCCCGTTGTTCTCCGTGCCTTCTCCTTCCAGCATTAGGTGCAAATGGAAATAGCTTTGCATCTTTCCATCGACTTCAACCGTTTGCGTTGGATCCTGTCCAGTGAGCTGTATTTCGGTATTGCGATCTGCTCCCAGCCGCCGGATAAAGCCCGACAGATCCTTGGTTGCACCTTCGATCTGCTCGGTCAGCGTCAGGTTCGATCCGAAGGGCAAACGCGGCAGATACGAGAACACCAGGCGCAGGAACATTTCCATGCTTTCCAGGGGTGGACGCCAGTCGTTGTCGCGGGTCTCGGAAATGAAGTCTCCCACCAGCACGGCTCCCGTGCTGGCTAGCACCATCCGTTCGGCAGCGGACTCGGCAACTTCATAGTTCCGCATGGCTTCGGAGACTTTTGCGGTCAGATCGAACGCTGTAATTTGCCCCTCTCTGGACTGCTGGTAGGCGTCCCTGATCAAGTCGCCCAACAGCCCCACGTTGTAGCCCCTGGCACCGATGCCTGACACCATGCACTGCAGATCCAGGTCGCGCTGGCACCTATCTGCTGCCTGGGCGGCTTTGAGCAGCACCTCGGATATGCCATCGATATCGTTGGCAACCCGCTGGCAGATCTCCCCGGCCTCGGCGTAATCCAGCGAGTTGTAATTGACTTCATATCCCATGGCTACGATGCCATTCGCTGGTTCATGATTTGCGCTTCGAGGTTCTGGATCTCCCGCATGGCTACCCCCACGTACTCCTCCGCGTCGCCCAGTTCGCTGTTGAGCATTTCCAGCCGGCGGCTCAGCTCGTCGACATTCTCCAAAAACGCCTTGCCTGCCTTGGAGTTCCAAGTCAATGAATGGATTGACCCCAATTGGGCGATGGCGAATTGAGTGGTTTTCCGTGCGTCATCGAGTTGGCTCGCCACCGTCAGCAGCGTCGCTTGAAACATCATTTTCCTGCTCCGCATCCTTGAGAATTTGTCCACCATCATGGACAGCCGCGGTTCGGTGCCAGCAGGATTTGGGCCCGGTTGTGGAAACAGGAACGGTGTAAAAGATGTGATGCGGCGCCGGGGATGGAAGAATATGAGCATGGCTGAGATTGCGCGCACTTCCCTTGCTAATGAACCACTGGCTTTGACTGCCCTCGACGGACGCTACCGCAGCGCCGTGGCACCGCTGGTCGACTACCTTTCCGAAGCGGCTTTGAACCGCGACCGCGTTCACGTTGAAGTTGAATGGCTGATCCATTTGACCGACAACTCCGTTCTTCCAGGTACCTCCCCGCTGACTGCGGACCAGAAGGCTGCGCTGCGCAAGATCGTCACCGATTTCAATGCTGACTCGGTGAAGGAACTGGCCGAGATCGAGGCTGTCACCGTTCACGACGTTAAGGCAGTGGAGTACTACATCGCCAACCGCCTGGAAGCGATTGGCATCGGCAACCTCAAGCCGCTGGTGCATTTCGGCTGCACCTCCGAAGACATCAACAACCTGTCCTACGCCCTTGGCGTCCAGGGCGGCGTGCAGCAGGTATGGCTGCCGGCAGCCCGCGACTTGGTGGCCCAGCTGTCCAAGATGGCCGAGGAATCCCGCGACGTGCCAATGCTCTCGCGCACCCATGGCCAGCCGGCCACCCCGACTACCCTGGGCAAGGAACTGGCAGTTCTGGCCTGGCGCCTGACCCGCCAGTTGGACCGCGTCGAGAAGACCGAGTACCTGGGCAAGATCAATGGTGCAACCGGCACCTACGCAGCCCACTACGCTTCGGTTCCAACCGCCGACTGGCAGAAGGTCTCCAAGGACTTCGTCGAGCACCTAGGCCTGGCCTGGAACCCGCTGACCACCCAGATTGAATCCCACGACTGGCAGGCCGAGGTATACGCAGACATCGCCCGCTTCAACAGCATCCTGCACAACCTGTGCACCGATGTCTGGAGCTACATCTCCATCGGCTACTTCGCGCAGATCCCGGTGGCAGGTGCCACCGGATCCTCGACCATGCCGCACAAGGTCAACCCCATCCGCTTCGAGAATGCAGAAGCGAACCTGGAGATCTCCAACGGCCTGCTGAACACCTTGGGTTCCACCCTGGTCACCAGCCGCTGGCAGCGCGACCTGACCGACTCCTCCTCGCAGCGCAACATCGGTTCGGCCATCGGACACTCGGTGCTGGCGATCTCCAACGTTGCCAAGGGCCTTGACCGCCTGGATGTTGCCGAAGCAGTGCTGGCCGAGGATCTGGATCACAACTGGGAGGTCCTCGCCGAGGCCATCCAGATGGTCATGCGCGCCGAGGCCATCGCCGGGGTTGAGGGCATGGACAACCCGTACGAACGCCTGAAGGACCTGACCCGCGGCCACCGCGTGGATGCAGCCCGCCTGAAGGAATTCGTTGGCGAGCTGGGCCTGTCCGCCGATGCTGAAGCCCGCCTGCAGTCCCTGACCCCGGGCACCTACAACGGCATCGCTTCGCAGCTGGTTGACCACCTGAAGAAGTAGCCGCACGGCACAAGCCGGGCCCGGTGCGTCGAATTTCGACGTACCGGGCCCGGCTTTCCAGTTAAGGAACAGCCACCGGGCTACGGCGTTAGCGCAGCCCGCTGGCGAATCCGGTGCGCGCATGCAACGAGGACAGCACGTGCTGACGGGCCTCCTGCTCAATGCGGGCCGCGGGCGCGCCGTCGCGGATCAGCCGCAGCAGTTCGCGGTGCTCATCCACAGCGGCGTGCGCCCTCTGCGCATCCACCGCACGCTCCGCCGCATGCAGTGCGGAGAACTTGCGCCATTCTGCCTCGACCAGCTCTCGCAGCCGCGCGTTCGGGCACCCGGCATGCAGCACCGCGTGGAACTTGGTGTTCAGCCGGGTGTATTCGGCCGGGTCGAAGTCCCCCAACAGACCTGCGAGCTGCTCATTGATCTGTTCCGCCCGATCAAGCGCGGCGCCACCCAGTGCCAGCGCTGCCAGCGCTGTAGCCGACCCGTCGAGCACCGCCAGCGCCTCCATGCCCTCGCGGTAGGCGAGCTCGTCGATTTCGGCGACCCGCGCGCCGACGTTGCGCTCAATCTGCAGCAGGCCCTCGGCGGCCAGCCGGTGGATTGCCTCGCGCACCGGCACGGCGCTGATCTCAAGCTGTGCGGCAATAGGCCCGACCCGCACCCGCTGGCGCGGTGCCAGCGTGCCACCCAGCACCTGTTCGCGCAAATAGTCGTAGGCCAGATCGGCCTTGCTCCGGCCGCGCTTGCTTTCCGCTTGCGCTTCGCTTGCCGCCATGGTTCCTGCTTTCACTCGCGGATTGACCCTCAGATTTTATAATATAAAGTGTGTAACGGGAATCACCCAGCGGCTCCCCTGCCGGACCGCGCATGCAAAGGAGCACCCATGACCCAGCACGCAGCACCGACTCTGCCACTCGATGAACTGGCCGCCGTCTTCGGTCCCCGACTGAGCACCGCAGCGGATGAATTGGACCGCGTGGCCCGCGACCAGTCGCGCTACCAGCCCGAGGGGCGCCCGGCAGCGGCAGTCTTCCCCGAATCCACCGACGAAGTCTCGCAGGCGCTGGCCTGGGCGCACCGCCACGGCGTGACGGTCTCGGTGCGCGGGGCGGGCACCGGGCTCTCCGGCGGTGCGGCGGGCTACCCGGGCGGGCTGGTCATCAGCCTGGAACGGCTGAACCGGATCGTGGACATCGACGCGGTGAACCGCCTGGCCGTGGTGCAGGCCGGGGTCATCAACTCGGACCTCGACGAGGCGGCGCGCGGCCACGGCCTGTTCTTCCCGCCGGATCCTGCCAGTGCGCGGATCTCCACCGTGGGCGGCAACATCGCCACCAATGCCGGAGGGCTGCGCTGCCTGAACCACGGGGTCACCCGCGATTCGGTCGCGGCACTGACCGTGGTGCTGGCCGATGGCCGCGTCGTGCACACCGGGGCACGCACCCGGAAGAACGTCGTCGGCCTGGACCTGACCAGCCTGTTCGTCGGATCGGAGGGCACCCTCGGGGTCATCACCGAGGCCACGGTACGGCTCAAGCCTGTACCCGAGGGCGCCGCGCAGACCTTCCGCGCAGGATTCCGCACCGTCGAGGACGCCGGCCGCGCCGTAACAGCAATTGTCAACGGCGAGTACCTTCCGGAGGTGCTCGAACTGCTCGACGCGCACAGCGTCCAGGTCATCGAGGCCTTCCACCCTTCCGGGCTGCCGGTGGACGGGCAGGCGCTGCTGATCGGCCAGTTCACCAGCCGCCATGCGCTGCAGGCCGCGCAGTCGGTCGCCGCGCTATGCCGCAGCTTCGGCGCAGCGGACGTGCTGATCGGCGAGGGCGACTCGCTGCTGGAAGCGCGGCGGCTGGCCAATCCCGCGCTCAGCGCCAACGGGCTGCGGGTCTCCTGCGATGTGGGGGTTCCGGTGGGCGAGCTGGCCGCGGTGTTCCGCGGGATCGACGAGATCGCGCAGCGCACCGGGCGGATGATCTCCGTGGTGGCGCACGCCGGGGACGGCAACCTGCACCCGACCGTCGACGCGGAGGACACCCCCGAAGGCCATGCGGCCGCCGAAAAGGTCATCGATGAGATCACCCGGCTGGCCCTCTCGCTGGGCGGCACCATCACCGGGGAGCACGGCATCGGCAAGGTCAAGCAGCACGAGCTGCCCTGGCAGCTGGACGAGCCGACCCGTGCGGCGCAGCTGGCGGTCAAAGCCGCGCTGGATCCGGCAGGAATCCTCACTCCGGGGCGCTCGCTGTAGCGGGCAGGGGCGGGGACCAGTCCCTCCGGCTAGGCTTGCATCCACTTCTTCCGGTGCTTCACCGGGATGCGCTGGCGCTCGAACTCGTCCAGCAGCGACTCATAGAGCCCGAGGTAGTCCACGGCCGGATAGCGCACCAGGTCGATGCGCAGCGTCCCGGTTTCCGGCTGCTTCAGCTGCACCTCCAGCCGGCGGTGCAGTTCGGCCCGGTCCCAGAGCAGCTGCACCTTGGCATCATTCTGGAAGCTGATCGCGGTCACCGAGCCGATGTCACCCCAGGCCACCTTTCGCCCGCCACGCAGGATGAGCCCGGACGCGCGGATCTTTGCATCGATGGCATCGACACCCTTGCGGCGCATGGCCAGCACCGCGGTCCCCACGCCCCAGGCACCGAAGAGCAGCAGAATGGCACCGAAGAACGTCGGCGTGTAGCTCGCCATGAGTTGCGCACGCCGGATGGAGGTCTCCGGCAGGTCGTTGGCTACCAGATACAACCCCAGCGGCAGCAGGATCCAGGCCACCATCAGCAGCTGGGAACTGCGTTGCACCCGCGGCCAATGGTGGGCCTTGGCGGTGATGAAGTGCTTAGGCAGTTGGCGCCGAGTGCGGCCGTTGGCCATGAGTGTGCGTTCCTGACGTCGTCGGGTCCTATTCAGAACTGCTTGTGCTTGAACCGTTCCTTGGTGTGGAAGCGGCGTTCCTTGAGCGTGGCGACCAGTGCATCGAGGTGCTCCTGGTATTCGGCCATCGGATAACGCCGCAGGTCGATCTCCAGATAATGCATTGGCGCGCGCCCGCGCACTCCGGGAGACGTCGGATCGACTTCGGAGTTGTCCAGCAGGTTGATCCGCACCACGCGGTTGAGCACCGAGTAATCCCAGAGCAGCGGCACCATCGAGTCATTGATGTAGCGGATGATCTCGGCGCGGCCGATATTCGACCACGGCACCTCCCGGCCGCCACGGGTCACCAGGCCCTGCTCGGTGACGATCACGTCGATCGAGTCATCGCCGGCGCTGCGGCGCGTGCCCTGCCGGCCGGTTGCGATGCCCACGATGCCGAAGGTCAGCAACGCCGCAGCGATGACGATCAGCCCGTAGTTCAGCCAATTGGTGGCGATGCTGCTCTCGCCCACTCGGATGTTCTGGCCCAGGATCCAGAATCCTGCGGCGGCCGAGGCAAGGCCCAGCACGGTCAGGATGATTCCGCGCTTCAGGCGTTTGGCATGCAGTTGCGGAGTACTGATGAATTTCACTAATCGGCTTTCGGTAGGTGGCAGGTCTGCGGTCATGAGGTGATGGTGATCGATTCGAGCAACTCCACCATTGGATCCACCATGAATGCCAATGCCACCGTGTCCGAATCGAAGGCGTTGAGCACGAAGAGTCCGCGCCCTGCCCGTCCTGCCATCCTGATATGCCCCACCACCGACTGCGCCGGTTCGCCGGGGACGATCTGCTCGGTGGAAAAAGTTGTGAACGACTGGATGATCTCGCCGAAAGTTTCCGAGGCGACCGAATCGAGTTGCTGGCGGGACAACGACTCATAAGGCGGTGCGACGACCTCTTCAAGTGTCATGCCGGGTTCGTCGACATAGACATTCAAGGTTGCTACGCCCATGTTGCTGCCATCTTCGGGAGCAAACCAGAATGAATGATCTGCTTGGTCATTCCGATGCTGAATAACATCGATTGCGTACTTCCTGAACAGTCCCCGGGTTTCCTCGTCGTCCTTGATCGCGGCTTCCGCGATCGATGACGCCCACTCTTCAGGAGTTCGCCACGTTTCGTTCGGGAACACCCCGGGAAGGGGAATCCAATCAGCCAGATTCGGCTCCACCGTGTAGTTTGTCATTCGATTCCCACCCACTTGAACGTGCCGATAATTCCGTAGCCAAGTTCTCGCAGCAACTCGATCTCCTCCGAGCCGCGTTGGGATTCGAGGAATCCATAGGTGTAGATGATGCGCAGGCCAACCTCGGGTGCCGGGTCAATGGAGCCGTCCTGTCGGGGCCGCGGCACAACGAAATTCACTTCCGCCTGCACGAATTGGCCATCTTCATGCCTTTTTTCGGCACCAAGCCAGTGGAACCATTGCGCTCCGTCAATCTCCTCGGTAGCGACGTGCTGCCCCAAGGCCGCCTTGGCCACTGCAGCCTCCAGACTCGTGCCTGCATTGGCACGTACCGGTGTGATGATCAATGACGACGGAATAACCGAATTCTCGCTGATGGTCTCGGTGGGCACGACGGTCGAAATCGCCCCCTGCCGGCGCAATCGTTCGAACGTGTCGTGGACGCTCCGGCGAATGAGCAGGACGATATCGGCCCGACCTAGCTTCTTGGCTTTGTCAGTCGCGACCTTGGCCAGCTGCGCTTCGCCCTCCACGGTAACTGGATACTCACGCCAGCCTTTGGGATAGAGCATTCCATATCCGATTCCGCGATTGTTCTTGGGCGTCAGTTCAGCCATCGTATCCTTTCCTCCGGCCTGCTCCGGATGCATCATGAACGTTACACCGTCATGTTCTTGGCCGTTTGGCCGGTTCCGTAAACGGTGAAGAACGTGCCACCCAAGAAATCAACAGTACCGGTGAGCAATGCTTCGTCGCGACCGCCACGGACTTTCGTGGCCCATTCAATAGCTTCAGGACCGGCAGTTCTCGAATTCTCAATGATGTAATCTGCAAGCACATAGTTCCGCGAGTCCTTGTAACCCACAAGTACGTTTTCCGTGAATCGTTCAGCGAACTGGCGGTTCTGGAATTTGTGCTCGTAGCCCTCGATGAATTCCCGGCCGGCTTGCCGCTGTCGGAAGGGATGCACTAGCTCGCTCCAAGAATTCGAGAAGCTTGTCTTGACCTTGTTCCATGTGCTTCCCGTTGGCTTCTTGTAGGCCACCGGGAGGGCATCGCCGACCGAATTGCGCACGAGTCCCTTGGCCTTCGAGAATGGCATGGCGAAGCCCTTCAAATCCTTGAAGCTCAAGTTCTTGATGGCCTTGGGTAGTCCCTTGGCTTTGCCAAAGCCGTTGACAAGCGACTTGATTGGCGTCTTGGCGAACTTGAAAAGCGCGCCCCCGGCCTTGCCAAACGGGATAATCGACACTGCCGCGATGATCAATGATGTCCAATCACCATCGCCGATAGCCATTTTGTAGATTTCGATGCCCAGCGCCGCGATCCCGACTACCAAGGCCAGAGCGGCTGCGATAAGGGCCAACGGCCCGGTCGCCACAATCGCAACAACGAACAGGACCAAGCCGGCAATGCTCAGGGCATCAGCCAGGTGGTCATACCATTTGTCCTGGTTGTCAGCGATCTCGAACGCTCTCTCGATGTCGGATACCGCATCGTCGAAGGCGTCCTCCCAGTAGGAAACTCGGCCATCGAACTTGCCCCAGAGCTTGTTGAGTTCGGATTCGGCCTCCTCACGCGCAGTGGTAGCCGTGGTCAGGTCACTGGCTGCCTGCTCTTTTTCCTCATCAGTGCCCTCGCCAATTCCGAAGAGCCCTCCGTCGGCATCATCCACAGAGTCTTGTGCGGTCTCCTCGGCATCCCTCTTGTTCTCCACCGTTTGGTTGGCTTCTTCGATGGCGTTGACCAAGGAGCTCATGGACGGGTACCAGTCCGCGCCGCCCCGCGGGGTTGATTCGCCATTCATCGAGTTCTGGACATTATCGAGTTTCTTGGCATACTTCTCGAGCGCCGTGCCGGTGAGGCGGTAGCGGTCTGCGGCCTTGCGCAGATCTGGGAACACCTCGCCCGCAGCCTCGCGGACCTTGTCCACCGCTTCTGATTTCAGGTCGCCAGTTCCCTCGCTGATCGCTTCCAGGCGGTTGGCGGAGACGTCCATCCGTTTGCCCGAATCTACTAGGGATTCTGCGCTTGTCAGGAGGCTACCGGCGTCCCCCTCAATGAGCTGGAGGGTGATCTGGGTATATGGTGACTGCAAGCTCATTCTCGATGCAATTCCCGTCTACTTCTTGGGTTTGGGTTGATCATCAGCGGCGGAGTTCAGGAAAGCTTTCATAGTGTCCTCGTCCCACTTTTCGAACCCCTCCTTGATGTCCTTCAAATGATCATGAACGGTCGTGAGATTATCCACGAGCTCACCGCGGTTCTTGTTCCAGTCATTCTCGAAGTCCCTGACGCGATCCTTGAGATCGGATTTTCCCATGGGCGAGCCTACGGATTCGGCGATGCCTTTGGCGATGTCGGAGGCATCCTTGAATTCCTGGATGCCGGTGTACAGGTTGGTCACGATCTCGTCAAGGCGAGCCAGGTATATCTCATCGGCCACGGGGCAACGACTCCTTAAAATCCAAACGTCCAATTCGACTCATGCACACAGCATGATCGAGAATGTGGCCGCCCCGTGAATAACGGGGCGGCCACATGACCGGAAAGGCCCAGTTGGTCCTACTGGCCGGCCATACCGCGGTCGGTGTCCTGGATCTGTGTCATCATGTCGCGCAGCGCGGTGGCCATGTCGTTGATGCCATCGAATGCGGTCTTCAAGCCGTCGTTCAGGTCCTTGTAGCCTTCGCCGAACTGGCCCGAAGCGTGCTCAGTGGTGAAGTCCTCGCCGAGCAGCTTGTCCACGCCGGACTGCAGCTGCTCAAGCACGCCGTCCAAGTCCTCGCGCCCGGTGTCAAGCTTCGATGCCATGGCTTCCATTTCGCCATAATTAGCCTTGAAATCAGTCACAACAATGCTCCTCAACTTGTCGACTGGCCCGGCTGCCGGGCCACTTTTTTTCGTCCACAGACTAGACTAGTGTGGCAGCTGACTTGCTCTCAATGGGGAGAACTCCCCGTGGCACGCCGGCATTGAACTGAAGTAGAAAGATCCCATGGACGTAGTTTCAGCAGCAGCACTGGCCAGATCCTCAACCCTCGGAATGCAGCCAGCCGAAGCACGCCTCCGGATCTGGTCCTGCCTCATCGACTACGCCATTTCGCTGGCCGCGCTGCTGCCCGCCGGCATCGGATACGTGATTTTCCTGGTGACAGGTCACTACTCCACGGTCCCGCTGGTCCTGTCCGGAGTCAGCGCCCTGCTGCTGGTGGCCTACCTGGTTGTCTTGCTCGTGATGAACAGCCGCAGGGGCTCTTCGCCCGGCAAGTCCGCCATGCGCCTGCGCGCCGCCCGGCTGGATTCTTTTTCCGCACCCGGCTTCGGCCGGATCCTCCTCGCCGCCTTCGTCTTCCTGCTCAGCCATCTGATCCCGGTCATTGGCCCACTGCTGATGCTGCTGTCCTGCTTCTTCGACCGGGAGCACCGCCGCAGCTGGCTGGACAAGATCGCCCAAACCTACGTGGTTGATATCCGCAAGGGCCTGGATCCGACCAACCCGCGGGCGCTGGCCCGTGCCGAATACCTGATCTCCCGCCCGGACCGGGATATTTCGGAGCACCTGCCGTCGCTGGGCACGTCCGCCGAGGACGAGATATACGATGACGCCGCAGTGCCCGCGCGTCCCCGATCCACAGCGGGCATCGTCGGAGCGCAGAACAGCGACTGGCATTCGCCGCCTGCGCCGCAGACGGGAACCATCCGCCGCGCGGCCTTCGCCTTTGACGACGGATCCTACCTCCCCGTTCCCGAATCCGGACTGATCGGACGCGCGCCCCAGGCCACGGAAGAGTCCAGTAATGAGCTGCTGGTCGCGCTGAAGGACCCCGAACGGCTGCTGTCCAAGACGCATCTGGCCTTCGGCTGCGACGGGGCGAATGCCTGGATCATGGACCTGGGTTCCAGCAACGGCACGCAGGTCACCACCGCCTCCCGCGCCCCGCGCAATGCACCACCCCATGTCCGCCTGCATCTGAATGACGGGGACGTCGTCCAGGTCGGCAGCCGTACCTTCCGCATTACCTTCCAGGAGACAGCGAAGTGAAAATCAAGGCCACGCTCCGGCGCCCGGACACTAGCACCATCGACGTGGTGCTGACCTGCGATGCCACCGCCACCGTGGGAGATGCCGCCCGGGCCCTGGCCGGGGAGCAGGTTCCCGAGCATCCCACGCTGCTGGCCACCGCCGCTGGCACCGCACCGGTCCAGCTGGATCCGCACACCCCGCTGGCCGAGGCGGAACTGGGTTCGGGCTTCACCATCGAGGTCGTGCCGACCACCGATGCTTTCGTCTCGGGAGGCTCGGCGGCAGCGGTGCTGCGCGTGGCCAACGGCCCGGATGCGGGCATGGCCTTCGCGCTGCCCGCCGGCACCTCCTATGTGGGGCGTTCGGAGAAGGCCACCGTGGTGCTCAACGACCGCATGGTCTCCACCCGGCATGCGCGCATCGAGGTGGGAAGCAAGATCGAGCTGGTGGATTTGAACTCCGCCAACGGGATCCTGGTCGATGGCGGGCTGGCCCAGCGCGTCGCGGTGATCCCCGGCCAGCTGATCACTCTGGGCGCCACCGAGGTCTTCTTTGAGCTGCTGCCCGGGAGCGCCACCGGCCATTCCCCGGTCTATGAGAAGGGCGGCTCGATCCTCTTCAACCGTTCCCCGCGGGTGGAGGTCCGCTACCCCGGCGAGGAACTGCCGCGCCCGGCGATCCCGCAGGAGGCCAGCCCCAAGCTCTTCCCCTGGCCGATGATCTTCGCTCCGCTGATCATGGGCCTGACAATCTTCTCGCTCACCCAGCGCGCGCTGTCGCTGATCGTGGTGCTGATCTCGCCGCTGATGATGCTGGGCAACCTGATCGGCCAGCGCACCCAGAACAACAACAAGCTGCGCCTCGAAATCGAGACCTTCGAACGGCAATTCGAAGCGCTGGAAGATTCCCTGCTGGCCGGGGAGGAAGCCGAACGCGCGCACCGGCGCAGCGAGGCCCCGGCCACCGCGACCGTCTTCGAGCAGGCTGAATCGCTGGGCCCGCTGCTGTGGACCCGTCGCCCGGAGCACTGGAACTTCCTCTCCCTGCGGCTGGGCTCGGGTACCGCGCGCAGCCGCACCACCGTCGCCGCGCTGGCCGACCGGACCGGGCTGCAGGAATACGTGGAACGCGTCGACGCGCTCACCGCCCAATACCGGATGATCGAGGACGTGCCGATCATCGAGTTGCTGCCCTCGGCCGGCGCCGTCGGCATTGCCGGGCCGCGGCTGCAGTCAGCCGATGCGCTGCGCGCGCTTGCGGTGCAGCTGTTCGGCCTGCATGCGCCCAACGACCTGTGCACCGCAGCGATCATCGACCCGGCCTGGACCGAGGACCTTGAATGGTTCAAATGGCTGCCGCACACCACCGGCCCGCGCTCCCCGCTGGCCCAGGTGGCGCTGGCCGATACGCAGACCTCGGGAACGGTGCTCATCAACGCCTTGGAAGAGCTGATAGCCCGGCGCAACGACCCGTCGTCCTACCGGCTGGGCCCGTTGGCTACCCGGCACACCTCCATGGAGCTGGGCAGGGAAGCCGGCGAGCAGTCCACCGGCGTGCCGACGGCCAAGGACCTTTCGCTGGTGCTCTTCGTGACCAACGACGCCCCGGTGGACCGCGCCCGGCTTTCGCAGATCATCGAGCGCGGACCGGCCGTGGGCATCTACACGATCTTCGTGGCCCCCACCGTGCAGTCGCTGCCCGCCGCCTGCCGCACCTTCGTGGACGTCACCGAGGGCCTGGATGATGCCCGCGTGGGCTGGGTGCGTGCCGGCGAGGAAGCCGTCAAGGTGTCGGTGGAAGGGGTCTCGCGCGAGCATGCCGAGCACTTCGCCCGCCGGTTGGCGCCGATCGTGGACTCCAGCTCGCTGGTCCCGGATTCCTCGGACATCCCGGATTCGGTGTCGCTGCTGCGCATCCTCGGCCCGGACCTGGCCGAATCCCCGGATGCGGTGCTCGAACGCTGGAAGCAGAACAACTCGGTGATCGACCGCGCCGCCACCGGTACCCGGCCGCGGTTGAAGCGCGCCGGGACGCTGCGCGCCTTCATCGGCCAGGGCACCCCGGATGCGATGAGCCTGGATCTGCGCACCCAGGGCCCGCACGCCCTGGTGGGCGGCACCACCGGCTCGGGCAAGTCCGAATTCCTGCAGGCCTGGGTGCTGGCAATGGCCGCCGAATACAGCCCCGACCGGGTGACCTTCCTGTTCGTGGACTACAAGGGCGGTTCGGCCTTCGCCGACTGCGTGGAGCTGCCGCACTGCGTCGGGCTGGTCACCGACCTCTCCCCGCATCTGGTCCGCCGCGCGCTGACCAGCCTGCGCGCCGAGCTGCACCACCGCGAGAAGCTCTTCCACCGCAAGAAGGCCAAGGACCTGCTGGAACTGGAAAAGCGCCAGGACCCGGAAACCCCGCCGGCCCTGGTGCTGGTGGTCGACGAGTTCGCCGCCCTGGCAGGAGAGGTCCCCGAGTTCGTGGACGGCGTGGTGGACATCGCCCAGCGCGGCCGCTCCCTGGGCATCCACCTGATCCTGGCCACCCAGCGCCCTGCGGGCGTGATCAAGGACAATTTGCGCGCCAACACCAACCTGCGCGTGGCGTTGCGCATGGCCGATGCCGCGGACTCGAACGACGTGGTGGAGGACCCGATCGCCGCCGGATTCGACCCGTCGCTGCCCGGGCGCGGCATCGCCAAGACCGGCCCGGGCCGGCTGGTGCCCTTCCAGTCCGGGTACGCCGGCGGCTGGACCACCGACGAGCCCGAAGCCGCCGAAGTGCGCGTGGAGGACCTGCGCTTCGGCGGGGCGCGCGTCTGGGAGCAGCCCGAATCCGGGTCGCCGGACATCGAGGAGAACAGCGGCCCGAACGACCAGAAGCGCCTGGTCTCCAGCTTCATCGCCGCCTCGAACGGCGCCGGGATCCCGGCCCCGCGCCGGCCATGGCTCGATGACCTCTCGGCCACCGTGGATTTGCGCGAGCTCGCCCCGGATTCGGACAGCCGGATCCCGCTGGCGCTGGCCGACATCCCCGAGCACCAAGCCCAGGAAACCGCCTGGTTCGAACCCGACACCGACGGCCACCTGCTGGTCTACGGCACCTCCGGCGCCGGCAAGTCCGCGGCGCTGCGCAGCATCGCGATCGCTGCGGGAGCCAACCCGGCGGCCGGCACGGCGGCGGTGTACGCGCTGGACTTCGGGACCAGCTCGCTGCGCTCGCTTGAACCGCTGCCGCATCTCGGCGCGGTGATCGGAGGCGATGATGTGGAGCGCATCCAGCGCGTCTTCCGCATCCTGGCCGAGCACCTCGATGAGCGTTCGACCCGGTACGCGGACGCGAATGCCGCTTCGCTGAGCGAGTACCGCCGGGTGACAGGCAACCTGTCCGAACCGCGCATCTTCCTGCTGATCGACGGTTTCGGCCAGTTCCGCAACGACTGGGAACTGGGCCACGGCCGCGGCGAGTTCTACCAGGTGTTCATGCGCATCGTCGGCGAGGGCCGCCCGCTGGGCATCCACGTGGTGGCCACCGCTGACCGCTTCGGCGCGGTACCCACCGCGATCAGCGCGAACATCACCCAGCGCGTGGTGCTGCGCATGGCCGACGAGCAAGCGTACAACGTGCTGGGCGTGGCCAAGGATGTGCTCAATGAGCGCAGCGTGCCCGGCCGGGCCATCATCAAGGGCCACGAGGCGCAGATTGCGGTGCTTGGCGGCACCGCCAACGTGGCCGAGCAGACCGCGCTGACCACCAGCTGGGCCCAGGAGCTCACGGCTTCCGGTGCCCCGCAGGCGGCCGGGGTCGAAACCCTGCCCCAGGAATTCGCGGCGGCGTCGCTGCCCGACACTGTCAACGGGCTGCCGGCCATCGGCCTGTCCGACACCACATTGGGTCCGTGCGGCTTCGAGTCCATCGGCACCTTCGTCATCGCCGGCCCGCCGCAGAGCGGGAAGACCAATGCGATGCGCGCCATGGTCACCGCGCTGGAACGCGCCAACCCGGCCACCCAGTTCTTCCACCTCGGCGGCCGGCGCGCCGAGCTGCGCGGCTGGCGGCAGTGGAATGGCACCGCTTCGGGCCCGGCCGAGACCCGGCAGTTCGCCAAGGACATGCTGGATCTGGTCTCGGATGATTCCATGCCGGGCAAGATGGTGTTTGTCGTGGAGAACTTCACCGAGTTCGCCGATTCGGATGCGGAGCGTCCGATGAAGGAACTGCTCAAGGCCATCAACCGCTCGGATCATTTCCTGATTGCCGATGGGGATATCAACTCGTTCTCCTCCAGCTTCGGGCTGCTCGGCGAGCTGAAGTCCAACCGCCACGGCATCGCGCTGAAGCCCGACGCCTACGACGGGGACTCGCTGTTCAAGGTGCCGTTCCCGCGCGTCAAGCGCCACGAATTCCCGCCGGGGCGCGGGTTCATGGTGCAAAACGGCCAACGCACCCTGGTGCACCTTCCGCTTGTGGAGCAGTAGTCCGTGGAGCAGTAGGCGCGAAAAAGCCGGCAGCAACGTGCAGTTGCTGCCGGCTTCGCTGTGCTGGGGCTAGAACTCGAAGTCGCCGAAGTCTCCGCCAGCGCCGCCGAGGAAGTCGCCGAACATGCCCTCGGCCTGGCCGCCGAGCTGTTCCCCGGCACCGGCCACGGTTTCGCCCAGGCCATCGGCCATGGAACCGAATTCTTCGCCAATGCCGGCAAAGCCGTCAAGCAGCGGCCCGGCAATGGCGGTGCCGATGAACGCGCCTGCCACGCCGCCGAGCAGGCCAACGCCCAGGCCGCCGGCCGCCCCGGCAGCCATACCCAGACCGCGGCCCTTGCCGCCGGAGCCCAGGAGCTTGTCCATGAATCCGGGACGCGAGATTTCCGCTCGGGTTGCCGAGCGGGCCAGGTCCCGCGGATCCTGCGACCTCGGGCGTTCTGCCGGCGGTAGCTGCTCGTTCAGCTCGTGGTGCAGCAGTTCTCGCTGCTGCGGGGTCAGCCGGGCGAAGGCTTCGGCATGAGCGCGTTCCATATCCTGCGGCGGAGCGGTGCGCAGCATGTAGCGGTACTTCTCGATCGCCGCCTGGTCTTCGCGCGAAGGGGCTGAAGCCTGCGGATTGCCGTAGCCGCGGTTGCCGTAGTCCTGGCGCTGCTGCTGGTAAGGCTGCTGGTAGCCGGAAGTGTTCTGCTGGTAGCCGCGCCGGTCGCGATCATAACCGCGCTGATTGCCGCTGGAGCTGCGCTGGCTGAGCTGTTCCCGGACATACTGGCCAGCCATTTGCTTGCCCTTGCGCAGCAGCTTGTCGAACATGGACATGAAATCGGCCTCCTAGGCTTTGCGGGCGCGGTGCGCTGGGGCACCGCTCTCACATCATTAAACTCCCCAGCAGTGCTCCTTGTTCCCCGCATTAGACTATTCTCATCTTCGCTTCGCTCCGCGCAGGCTCTGGGTTCTGCGCGGGTTCTGCGTCGGGCACCGGCTGCGTCGCGGCATCCGTGATGCGCGCCAGCAGCTCGGCAGCCACGGACACGGCAATCACCGCCGGCTGCTTGCCGCGCACCTGCTCGATCCCGATGGGGCACTGGATCGCGGCGATCTGCTGATCGCTGAAGCCGCCGGCGCCCAGATTCTTCTGGAAACGCGCCCACTTGGCGCTGGACCCGATCAGCCCGATCGACCCCAATCCCGGGTGGCGCAGGGCGGCATCGCACAGGTGGAAATCCTCGGCGTGATCATGGGTCATGATCAGCACGTGGGCACCGTCGGGCAGGGCGCTGAGCACCTGCTCCCCGAGCACCGCCACCGCCGGATGGATCTGCGCCACGCTGGGTTCAAGCACGGGAAGCTCCTCCAGGAATTCCGGGCGCGAATCCACCAGATGCAATTCCAGGTCATGGCGGGAGAGGATGCGGGCCAATTCCATGCCCACATTGCCCACCCCGAAGATCGCCACCGTGGCAACAACCGGCAGGGGCTCCAGCAGCACCGTGACTTCGCCACCGCAGCATTGGCGGCCGAACTTGGCTGGAGCCTTGTCGCTGAGCTTCATGCTGATGCTCTGCGGCTGGCCCTCGCCCACGGCGATCATCTGGCGGGCCCGTTCCATCACAGCCATCTCCAGGTTGCCCCCGCCAATGGTCCCGAAGATTTCCTGGCTGGAGATCACCATCTTGGCTCCCGCCTCGCGCGGGGCATGCCCGCGCACCGCGATGACGGTAGCCAGCACGCCCGGCCGACGCTCATTGCGCAGCACGGTGACCGCTTCAATCCACGAGCGCATGGCTACTGCCCCTCCCGCACCGATTCAATCGCCCAGAACACCGCTTCCGGTGTTGCCGGGGACGCCAGCTGCACGGAGCATCCGGCGGGCCCAAATGCGGCCACCGCCTGCCGGATCGCCTCGCGCACCGAGAAGGAGAGCATCAGCGGCGGCTCCCCCACAGCCTTGGAACCGTAGACCGCGCCTTCCTCATGGGCTTTGTCCAGCAAGCTGACGTTGAAGATCTCGGGCATCTCGGAGAAGCTCGGGATCTTGTACGTGCTCGCGGCCTGGGTGGCGACCCGTCCCCGGCCCGGCCCATCGGAGGTGTCCCAGCGCAGGTCCTCCAAGGTCAGCCAGCCGGTGCCCTGCACGAACCCGCCCTCGATCTGCCCCAAATCCACCAGCGGCGAGAGGGAGTCCCCGACATCATGGACGATATCCACGCGGCGCAGCACGTAGGAGCCGTCAAAGCGGCTGACTTCCACCTCGCTGGCCGCCACCCCGTAGGCGAAGTACTTGAACGGGCTGCCGGTCATCCGCGACAGGTCCCAATGCAGCCCCTCGGTGCGGTAGAAGCCGGCAGCCGACAGCTGGATCCGGTCGAAATACGCGTTCTTGACCACGTCCGCCCATTCCAGGGATTCGCCCTTGCCCAGCGCGGCGACCCGGCCGCCGCCGAAGCGGACATCCCGGGACGGAACCCCGAGCATGCCGGCGGCCACCTGAGCCAGCCGTCCCCGGATCTGCTCGCACGCATCCTTGACCGCCCCGCCGTTCAGGTCGCTGCCCGAGCTGGCCGCGGTGGCCGAGGTGTTGGGCACCTTGTCGGTGCGCGTTGGCGCGTTGCGCACCATGGACAGCGGCACGCCCAGGGCGGTGGCGGCCACCTGCAGCATCTTGGTGTGCAGGCCCTGGCCCATCTCGGTACCGCCGTGGTTGACCAGCACCGAACCGTCCTTGTAGACCAGTACGAGGGCCCCACCCTGATTGAAGGCGGTGAGGTTGAAAGAGATGCCGAATTTCACCGGGGTCAAGGCCAATCCTCTTTTGACGTGTTCATGGGTGGCGTTGAACTGCGCAATCTGCTGCTCGCGCGCGGCGATGGCTGCCGAATCGAGCACCTGGTTCCAGGCGGCTTCCAGCCGTTCGGGATGCCTCACCGGCTGGTAGTAGGGAGTGTCCTGGCCTTCGGTGTAGAAGTTGCGGCGGCGCAGTTCCTTGGGGTCCATTCCCAGCTGCGGGGCCACCCGGCCCAGGATGTCTTCCATGACCAGCATGCCCTGAGGACCGCCGAAGCCGCGGAACGCTGTTTGCGAGGTCTTATGGCATTTGGCGATGCGTCCGGAAACCTTGATGTTCGGGATCCAATAGGAATTGTCGATATGGCACATGGCGCGGGTCAGCACCGGTTCGGATAGATCCAGGCTCCACCCGCCGTCAGCTGTCAGTTGGGCCTGCAGGGCGAGGATCCTGCCCTGCTCGTCGAAGCCTATTTTCCAGGTGGCATGGAAACCGTGGCGCTTGCCTGTCATGGTCATGTCCAGGGTGCGGTCCAGCCGCACCCGCACCGGACGCCCGGTGAGCACCGCACCCAGAGCCGCCAGCGCGGCATAGCCGTGGGGCTGCATTTCCTTGCCGCCGAATCCGCCACCCATGCGCAGCACTTGCACGGTCACCTCATGGGCGCTGATGCCCAGCACATGCGAGACAATGTCCTGGGTTTCGGTGGGATGCTGGGTGGAGCAATGGATCATGATCTGTCCGCTCTCATCCACCATGGCCAGCGAGTTCTGCGTTTCCAGGTAGAAGTGCTCCTGTCCGGAGAATTCGAATTCTCCGTCGAAGACATGGGCCGACTGCGCGAAGCCTGCCTCCGGGTCCCCCTTGGCGATCTCGGGCTGGATGCCGTGGAAGCTGTTGGCCGCGATGGCCTCCTTGATGGTGATCAGAGAATCCAGCTGCTCATAGTCGACGTTCACCGCCTTGGCTCCGGCCTTCGCCGCTTCCAGGTCTTCACCCAGGACCCATGCCACCGGTTGCCCGAAGAACATCACCTCGTCCACCGGGAGCAGCGGTTCGTCATGCTTGGCGCCCTGGTCATTGACCCCGGGAATATCTGCCGCAGTGATCACCCGGACGACCCCGGGCACATCCAGCGCCGCACTGGCATCCAGGCCCAGGATCTTCGCGTGGGCGCACGTGGACTGCACCGGGTAGGCATGCAGCACCCCGGCCAGGCGTTGCGCAAGATCATCGGTATACAGCGCGGTGCCGGTGACGTGCGCGGCGGCTGATTCGTGGCGGTGGCGCTGGCCGACCACAGCGTTATCGGGGCGTTGGGATAGCTGGCTCATGAGTTCTGCTCCTCTCCTGTACCCGAGTGCGCGAGCTGCTCGGCATAGAACCGTTCCAGCGAGGAGGCCAGCATGGCCTTGCGGTAATTGGCGCTGGCCCGGTGGTCATCCATCGGGGTGCCTTCCTGGCCCATGGTCCGTGCGGCGGCCCGGATGGTGTCCAGGTCCCATTCCTTGCCTTCCAGCATCGCTTCAGTGGCCCGGGCACGCAGCGGGGTGGCTGCCACGCCGCCCAACCCGATCCGCGCCTTGGAGATCACGCCGTCATCCACCGTCAACGCGTAGCCGACGGCCACCGATGAGATATCATCGAAGCGCCGCTTGGAGATCTTCTGGAAGCTGGTCAGCTCGGCCAACGGCAGCGGGATGCGGATCGCGGTGATCATCTCCCCCGGCTCCCGCACGGTCCGCCGATAACCGGTGAAGTACTCGGCGAGCGCCACCATCCGGTTGCCCCGAATGCTGGTGAGCACCAATTGCGCTTCCAGAGCCAGCAGCGCTGGCGGGGTGTCTCCGATGGGCGAGCCGGTGCCCAGATTCCCGCCTAGGGTGGCGCTATTGCGGATCAGCCGGGAAGCGAACTGCCCGAAGAGCTTGCCCAAAAGCGGAACCCGTCCGGCGAGTTTCCATTCCAGCTCGCTGAGCGTGCAGCCTGCGCCGAGCTCCAGGTACTGCTCGCCCCAGTGGATTTGGCGCAGTTCGGGCAGCCGGTCGATGGCCAGCACCGAGCGGGCGCGGGCTTCCTTGATGTTGACTTCCACGCCCCAGTCGGTGGCCCCGGCCACCAGCACGGTGTCAGGTTCATCAGCCAGGATCTGCAGAGCCGATTCCAGGTCCGTGGCCCGGCGGAACCGGCCCAGTTCCCCGGTGGGGGTGTCCGCGCGCTGGATGTCCGTGGCGACCGGGGCCGGGGCGCTGCGCTGTGTCCGGACGGCCAGCGGGTCATCTTCCTCGGGCTCGCCCAGCGCGTAGGCGGCGTCGCGAATCGGACGGTATCCGGTGCAGCGGCAGAGATTCCCCGACAGCGCGTGCAGATCGAAGCCATTGGGTCCGTAGTCGTGCTCGCCGCCGTCCTCCGCGCTGACTGCGGGATTGGAGGTCCGCTCGGGGCGGTAGTATTCCGCGGCCATGGAGCAGACAAAACCGGGGGTGCAATATCCGCACTGGGATCCTCCGCGGTTGGCCATCTCTGCCTGCACCGGGTGCAGGTCCGCGACGCTGCCCAGCCCTTCGGAGGTGATCACTTCCTGGCCGTCCAGGGATGCGGCTGGCAACAGGCAGGCGTTGACTGCGGTCCACCTGCTGCCCTCCCCGTCGCTGCGGGCGACCAGGATGGAGCAGGCGCCGCATTCGCCTTCGGCGCAGCCTTCCTTGCATCCGGTCAGCTGCTGCCCGCGCAGGAAATCCAGCGCGTTGGCGCGCGGTGGTCCGTCGAATTCCCGGGCCGTCCCGTTGACGGTTATCAGGCATTTTGTCTCTTGCGTTGCCTCGGCGCTCATGCCGCTGACACCTCCTGCGCCCAGGGTATCGCCGGACGCACCATGTATGAATTGGATGTTGGTCGGGATCTGGCTACCTGCCGGCGATTCAAGGCTCGGCAAGGTGCCGCCGCATGCCGCGGCGTGATTAGTGTCCGTGCGCGATCTGGCCCTTGGACCAGGCGCGGCATCCGCCCATGATTGCCCTCCAGAATTCGGATGTACAACATGCATCCAACTCTTCAAGGTGATCCAGGCCACCTCGATGGATCCTTACTATAGCCCGTATCGGCTCAGGCCAGTAGGGGTGCCTTGGGCTCTCCGGCGAGGTATTCCAGGTAGCCCAGCGCCGATGCCGGTGGCAACTGAACTGGCCATCGGCTTCGTATTCGATGTGGGCAACGCCGGCATGGCGCTGGAGAACCGCTTGGAGTTGATCTCGCGGATCTGCTCGGGCCACAGCCGGGTTTCCAACACGTTACAGCCGCCTATCGACTCCCCGATCCCTCAGGTGAAATTAAGTTCCCCTCGGCGCAACAACATGAGCACCTCGGTGAAATACCGATTTGAAAAGCTCAGAAGCATCAAACGCTAGAGAAGGGATCGGGTAGCGTGAGCGCACAGCTAGAAGCACCTGGAACATCGCAGGCACTGGACATCCAGCCGGGACGCTGGGTCAGCAATTGGACCCCGGAGGATCCTGCCTTCTGGAAGCACACAGGATCAGCGGTAGCCAGCCAAAACCTCAAGTGGTCCATCTTCGCCGAGTTCCTCGGTTTCAGCGTATGGCAGCTTTTCGCCATCATCGTGGTCTATCTCCCGGCCGCCGGATTCAACTACAGCACCACCGAACTGTTCTGGCTGATCTCCATCCCAAGCCTCGTCGGAGCGACCCTGCGCATCCCCTACACGTTCATGGTCGCCCGGTTCGGCGGACGCAATTGGACAGTGATTTCCGCATTGCTCCTGCTGATTCCTGCCGGCGGCATAACGCTCGCGCTGGCCGATGCGTCCACGCCGTTCTGGGTCATGCTCAGCCTCGCAGCGCTGACCGGCTTCGGCGGCGGCAACTTTGCCTCCTCGATGGCAAATATCACCTACTTCTACCCGGCCGCCCGCAAGGGCTGGGCGCTGGGGCTGAACGCTGCCGGCGGCAACCTAGGCGCGGCCGTCGCCCAGCTGCTCGTGCCGGTCATTGTCACGGTGTTCGCCGCCGGAGCGCTGCAGCTCCCGCTGGCGGGGTTGCTCTGGATCCCGCTGATTCTGCTCGCCGCGTGGGGCGCCTGGAAGTACATGCACAATCTGTCATCGGCACGCTCGGATATCCGCGGCGCGGTGGCCTGCCTGAAGGAAAAGCACCTGTGGGTCATCTCGGCACTGTATGTGGGAACCTTCGGCTCCTTCATTGGATTCTCGGCAGTCTTCCCCAAGCTGATCGTTGACACCTTCCCCGAATACGCTGCCTTGCCGCTGGGCACCGCCACCATCACCTTGGCCTTCCTCGGCCCGCTGGTCGCCTCGCTGGCTCGCCCATATGGCGGAAAGATCGCCGACAAGCTCGGCGGCGCACGCATCACCGTGGCCACCTTTGCGGCCATGGCCTTGATTACCGCCGCACTGGTGATCAGCCTGCCCCGGGCGAACTTCTGGGTCTTCCTCGCCTTGTTCTTGCTGCTCTTCACCGCAAGCGGCATCGGCAATGGCTCGACCTATCGCATGATCCCGGCAGTCTTTGCCCTGAGCGGCCAGGGACAGCAGTCCGGACAAGTGGATTCTTCCCGCAAGGCTGCTGCCGCACTCGGATTGATCTCGGCCATCGGCGCCTACGGCGGCTTCCTGATTCCGCAAGCCTTGGGCCTGTCCGTTTCCACGACGGGAGCCTACACCGCGGCATTCATCATCTTCATCGCCGCCTACCTGCTGCTCATGGCCACCGCATGGTTCACCTATGCGCGGCCCGGCACCCGCTTCGCGAAGCACGGTGTCTAGGATGACCGCCACCCATTGCCCCTACTGCGCCCTGCAGTGCGGCATCACCCTCGAACGCAGCACGCACGCCGAAGCCCCTGAGCCGGTGAGCTTGAAGGGCCGCGACTTCGAAACCAACGGCGGGGCGCTGTGCCGGAAAGGGTACAGCGCCGCGACGCTGCTGGATCATCCCGAACGCCTGCAGGCACCTATGCTCCGCCAAGCCGATGGCAGCCTTGCACCGATCGGCTGGGAGCAGGCATTGGATCTGGTGGCAGACAAGGCCCGGGTCATCCGGGAGGAATCCGGAGCCGATGCCCTGGCGGTTTTCGGTTCCGGGTCGCTGACCAACGAGAAGGCCTACCTGCTGGGCAAGTTCGCCCGGCTGGCCCTGGGCACCTCGCGCATCGACTATAACGGCCGGTTCTGCATGTCCTCGGCTGCCGCGGGCACCAACCGCGCCTTCGGGTTGGACCGCGGTTTGCCGTTCCCGCTGGCGGATCTGGATGAAGCCGGGATGATCCTGATGCTCGGTTCCAACGTGGCCGACACTATGCCGCCTTTTGTCCGGCATCTGGCCGGGGCGCGCGAGAATGGCGGGCTTGTGGTGGTTGATCCACGGTGTTCGGCAACGGCCAAGCTCTGCGCAGATAATGCCGGCTGGCACCTGCAGCCCACCCCGGCCACCGACCTGCCGCTGCTGCTGGGCTTAGCCCACGTGCTGGTGGCGGAGTCCCTGGTCGACACCGGTTATCTGGCCGCCCGCACCAATGGTTTCGACGCGGTGAAAGCCTCGTTGGCCGGCTGGTGGCCGGAACGGACCGCCCAGGTCACTGGTGTTCCTGCCGAACAGATCCGGCGCACCGCCCGGGCCCTGGCGCAGGCGTCCAGCGAAGCGAAGACCGGCGGCAAGCCGGTCTACATCCTCACCGGCCGGGGCATTGAACAGCATGCCAACGGCACCGACACGGTCACCGCCGCAATCAACCTCGCCCTGCTGCTCGGCCTGCCCGGAACTATGGCAGGCGGCTACGGCACCATCACCGGACAGGGCAATGGGCAGGGCGGCCGCGAGCACGGGCAGAAGTGCGACCAGCTTCCCGGCTACCGCAAGATCACCGACCTGGAACATCGCGCGCAGGTGGCCCGCGTCTGGGGCGTTGACCCGGAAATCATCCCCGGTCCCGGGCTTCCCGCCGTCGAGCTGCTCGAAGCGCTGGGCACCCCAACCGGTCCGCGCATGATGATGATCCACGGGGCCAACCCGGTGATCTCCGCACCCGATGCCAAGAACGTGAGCAGGTCACTGGCCAGCCTGGATTTCCTGGTGGTCTGCGACTTCTTCCTTTCGGAAACCGCGGCGCAGGCGGACCTGGTGCTGCCAGTGCTGCAATGGGCTGAAGAGGAAGGCAGCATGACCAACCTGGAGGGCCGGATCCTGCGCCGGCGCGCCGCCTTGGAGGCACCGAGAAATGCGCGCAGCGAACTGTGGATCCTCTCCCAGCTTGCCCAGCGGCTGGACGCTCCCGGCCGCTTCTCCCCCGATCCGCGGGAAGTCTTCGAAGAACTCAAAGAAGCGTCAGCCGGCGGCTTGGCTGACTACTCGGGGGTGCATTGGGATGATCTCGATGCCGGTGCCGCCATCTATTGGCCCTGTCCTGCAGGTACCGAGGTGACGGCCGAACCCGGCATCCGCAACGGCACCCCGCGCTTGTTCCTTGACGGCTTTGCCCACGCAGATCGGCGTGCGGTGCTGGTTCCGGTGGCGTTCCAGCCGGCACCGAAGAAGAACAGCTCTGCCGTCTCCTTGGTGACCGGCCGGCTGCTGGAGCACTACCAGTCCGGCGCGCAGACCCGCCGTGTTCCCGAGCTGGCCCACGCCGCACCAGAACCAATGCTTGAAATCCATCCGGCAACCGCCTTGGCGCACCAGATTGTCCAGGGACAGAAGGTCGTGATCAGCAATGAACGCGGTGAGGTGACCGCCCGGGCGCTGCTGACCGCTGATGCCCGGCTGGACACGGTCTTCCTGCCGTTCCACTACCCGGCGTCGGGAACCGCGAACCTGCTGACCGAGGCCAAGGTTGACCCGCACAGCAGGATGCCTGAATTCAAGCACGCCCATGTTTCGCTGAACACTGTGGAAGAGGAACAATGACCGAGCATCGCCCGCAACGCATCGTCATCATCGGCTTCGGCCCCGTCGCCGCATCCCTCGTCGAGGGGCTGCTGCCCGCGGCGGCTTCCGGCCAGTGCGCCATCACCGTCATCAGCGCCGAAGATCATCTGGCCTACAACCGCGTGCTGCTCGCTGAGCTGGCCGTGGGAGCCGCCGAGCTCGAGCATCTGGGCATGGTGGATCCGCAACGGCTGGCAGATGCCGGAGTCGAGGTGCGCTTGGGTGTGCGGGCTACCGGCATCGACCGTTCGCGACGCCGGGTCCACCTGCAGGACGCTGGCCATATTTCCTATGACCGTCTGGTCTTCGCCACCGGTGCCCGGGCTGTAGTCCCGACGCTCAACGGCCTGAACTTCGATCCGCATGCGGAAACTTCCCTGCCTGCCGGGGTCTTTGCCCTCCGCACGGTGGATGATGCCCATCAGCTGCGGGAATCGCTCGGTGCCGGCCGGCGCATTGCAGTTCTAGGCGGCGGCGTGTTGGGCATCGAAGCCGCCTTGGCGATTGCCACTACGGGGGCGCAACCGGTGCTGGTGCACCATGGTCCTGCACCTTTGGGACGGGTTGTGGATGCCGACGGCGGAGCGCTGCTGACTAAGAATCTGCGCGCCGCCGGTGTCGAGGTGATCTCCGGAGTGAAGGCCACTGGCATTCAAAAGGATGAGCAAGAATTCGCCGGGCTGATGACCTCCACCCACGGACTGGTCCAAGCTGACGCCCTGCTCATTTCCACCGGTGTTCGGGCGAGAACCGAGCTGGCCACCGGCTGCGGTTTGACCGTAGGCCGTGGCATCAAGACCGACGAATTCCTCTGCGCCGACACCGAGCAACGAATTTTTGCCTTGGGTGACTGCGCCGAAGTAGCCGGGCAGCCGCCGGTTGGCTTGCTGGCCCCGGGATGGGCCCAGGCCGCATGGCTGTCCCAGTACTTTTCGCAGCTGTTTGGTTCGGGACCTGCCGAACCGCTTCCTGCCCCGGACTTCTCCGCGTCCGATGTGCTGATGCTCAAGGGCCAAGGCATCGAGGTAACCGCGGCCGGCGATATCAGCGCCGGGTATTGGGACGACTCAGACCTGCAGGCAACCGTTTACGCGGATCCTGCGCGCGGACGCTATCTCAAGATCGTCACCCGCAAGGATGCCGTCACCGGGTTCCTGGCCATGGGCTTGCCACAAGCCAGCGCCGAACTTGCGCTGGCTTATGAGCGCGGTACCGCGCTTCCTGAAGATCGTTCGACCCTACTGCGGCTGGATGATCCGGCAACTGAACAAATCTCTGCGATCCCCAGCGATGAAGACCAGCTCTGCCGTTGCTCGGGTGCCACCTACGGCCAGGTGTCCCATGCGGTGGACGCCGGATGCACCACCGTCGCGCAGGTGGGTGAAAGCTGCCGCGCGGGTACCGGATGCGGAGGGTGCAAAGCGAAAATCGAGGAACTGCTGGCCAACGCTCCCGCCGTGGCATAACGACCCTGAGGGCTGTCGGCTCCTGGTACGTTGCAGAGCTGATCAGCGAAGCGCCCGGTACGCCAGATGCACTTCGCTAGCGAAAGCCGAAGTCTGAATGCGTTCCAGCTCGATATGCTGCCCCAAACCTTCGAACAAGGATATGCCACCGCCAAGCAATACCGGGGCGATATCCAGGTGCAGCTCGTCGACCAATCCCAGGGCAAGGCACTGCCGCGATATTTTCCCGTCCAATAAGCTGAAAAAACCGTCTTTGGCATCCTGCTTGGCTGATTCCACTGCGCCTGCAATGTCATCAACAACGAAGGTGTAGGTGATGCCGTCGCGTACCACCGGCTCAGTGGCTGTATGAGTCATCAGGTATACCGGGACCTGAAGTATCCCTCCATAAGGGATTTCGCCCTCCTCGATCGTTTGCCTCCGATTCGCACCGTCGACAATGGCTCCGATCGTCTCCATGACCAAGGCAACGACCCCATCATCTTCGGGGGCGGACGGACGGCCAAACATCCGGTCCACCCCGCCCTCAGCATCAGCGAGATACCCATCGAAGGTGATGGTCGCGTGGATAATCACAGTTGCTATTGCTTCGATCCTTTTCACCAGGGAAAGGCTGTCAACGATAAACGGCCGGGAATCCAGCGAGCCGACCGCGTTGCTACGTGTGCCACCTAGGGCAGCCGCTGGTGCGCTGGCTAGACCCCCGTTGCGGAGCATCGCGCAGCTGTGGCTGCCTACGTCCGTGGCCCCACCCTGCTGGCATCTTTGCTCCTAACCGGATGCTGCACGCTGCCAAATGACGCAGGGACGAAAGCCTCTGGCTTTCGTCCCTGCGATTAGTTGATGATGCGGGTTGTCTTGGTCTTCCGCCCCGTTGCTGGACAGTACGCTGGCTGGAGCTAATTGGTTGCAAGCGATTCCGTCTCGTCGAGGATTTCGAACCAGCCTTGCCAGGCCGAATGTTCCACGTTCAGGCTGCACTCAGATTTGATGCTCATTTGATCTGCTCCATCCATAGCTGTCCTTCGATTTCCATGAGCCGCTGCACCGGCAGCGGCAGCGAATCGGCGTTCAGGCATTCCCCGGTATCCAGTCGGTACACTTCCTTGTGCAGCGGGCAAGCTACCGTGGCCACGGAATCGCCATCGACCACGGTGTCCCCCAGAATTCCACGGGCCATGACCTTCGCGCCGCTGGTCGGGCAATGATGCGAGGTTGCGAAGAAGGCGTCTTCTTCGGTGCGGAAAAGGGCCAGCTGCGTGGTCTCGAGCCAGAGCGCTTCTCCCCATCCGCGCTCCAGCTCTGCGCTGCGGCACAGCGGCTCCAAGCTCAACGTAGCTTCACTTGTGCCTTCTTCGATTTGCGTGCTCATGATTCCCAGTCCTTGGTGTTTGGTTTTCGCTGACAAATCGAGCTTAGAAGCCGCATGTTTCGCTCGATGCCCAACGCGATTGCTGGTCGGTAAAGCATCACTAACAGCAATTTCGATCGACGTGAATCGAAAATCCTGCCGGAATTCCGCCGGATTTTGATGTTGCCTTCCTTTGGAGAAATCGAATTCCTTGCCGAATGATTCGTTCATGTTTCAGCGCCTTCACTAGGGAAGTGACTCATGGTGGAGAGAATTGCGCCGACCGAAACACAAGGGTAATTGCCGTGCAAAACGAACTTTCTACAGTTGTCTCATCAGCCAGAAACTCACCGTTTCCCAGCGAAAGTCGAAATAGATCATGGGTACACCACACACTGCACGCAACATCCTGGTCATTGGCGGCGGCCCCGCAGCCCACCGCTTCACCGAAGCCTTGGCCAGCCGCGCACCGCAAGATCTGCACATCACGGTACTGACCGAGGAAACCCACCTCCCCTACGACCGTGTGGCGCTCTCCCAAGCGTTGACCAACCCCGGGGTCGATCTCACCCTCGGCGATCCGAAGCTGTGGGCAGCAGAGCATGTCACCTTGGAAACCAACGCAAAGGCCGTGGCTATCGACAGTGCACAGCGCACGGTCGCCACCGAAGATGGACGCACCTTCAGATATGACGAGTTGGTGCTCGCCACCGGTTCCAACGCCGCCACCTTGCCAATTGCCGGTAACGAGCACACCTTCGTCTATCGCACGTTGGAAGATGTCTGGTCCATCGCTGAGAAGGTCAAGGAACTGTCAACCACGCTGGGCCGCGCCCCGGTAGTGGCTACCATCGGTGGCGGACTGCTCGGGCTGGAAGCCGCAGCAGGTGCCCAGGCGCTGGGGGCAGAAGCTGTAGTCATTGACGGCGGCAAATGGCTGATGGGCACCCAGCTTGATGAAGGTGCCGGTCAAGCCATGGGCCGGCTCATTGAGCAGACCGGATTCACCGTCCACAACGGGGTCTTCCCGCAGGAAATCCTCACCAGCCAGGACTCCGGCAGCCCGGTAGTCACCGGAGTGCTGATGGCAGATGAACGCGTGATAGAAGCCGACATGGTCATCGTGTCGATCGGCGTGCGTCCCCGCGACGAGCTGATCCGCAACTACAACGCGGCCCTGGACGAGGCCGGCAGCCAGGCACCACGATTCGGCATGGGCCCGCGCGGCGGCGTGGTCATCGATTCGCATTGCGCCACCGATATCGAGCACATCTGGGCAATTGGCGAGGTCGCGAACTACGAGGGGTTCTGCATCGGCCTGGTCGCACCGGCCAACGCCATGGCGGAAATCGTTGCCGAGCAGCTGGCCGGCGGTGACGCCGAATTCGCCGGTTTCGACACCGCCACCAAGCTCAAGCTCTCCGGGGTGGACGTCGCCAGCTTCGGCGATGGCTTCGCCCGCGCCGAGGGGGCACTGGAAGTGGTCTACGCTGATGCCCCGCGCGGCCTGTACCAGAAGCTCGTCGTCTCCTCCGACGCCAAGACCCTGCTCGGCGGCATCTTCGTGGGAGATGCCACCCCGTACCAGTCATTGCGTCCGCTGCTCGGCCGGGAACTGCCCGGCGAGCCAGGAGCTTACCTCAGCGCATTGGGCGGCGAGGCGCCGGAGGGCGAACTGCCCGATGACGCGGTGCTGTGCTCCTGCAATTCGGTCACCGCCGGTACCATTCGCGATGCCGTCTCCGGTTGCGGCTGCTTCGAGGGCGAGGCTCCGGTGACTACCGTTTCCGGGCTGAAGGCGTGCACCCGTGCCGGCACCCAGTGCGGATCCTGCGTTCCGATGCTCAAGAAGCTCATGGAAGCGCAGATGCTCAAGGACGGAGCTGAAGTATCCACCGCCCTGTGCGAGCATATTTCCTTCTCCCGCCCGGAACTCTACGAAGCCATCCGCGTGGCCGGGTTGCAGACCTTCACCGAGGTGATGGAGCGTTTCGGCACCGGCAAGGGCTGCGATATCTGCAAGCCGGTCATCGCCAACATCCTTTCCTCGCAGACCAGCGTGCACCCGATGGATGCAGGACTTGCCGGTGCCCAGGACACCAACGACCGCGTGCTGGCAAACATGCAAAAGGACGGCACCTACTCGGTGGTCCCGCGCATCCCGGGCGGGGAGATCACCCCGGAAAAGCTGGGCGTGATCGCAGCGGTGGCGCAGAAGTACGGCTTGTACACCAAGCTCACCGGCGGCCTGCGCATCGACATGTTCGGCGCCCGGCTGGAGCAGCTGCCGGAGATCTGGCGCGAGCTGGTGGATGCCGGTTTCGAATCCGGCCAGGCCTACGGCAAGTCGCTGCGCAATGTGAAGACCTGCGTGGGTTCATCCTGGTGCCGGTACGGCATGCTCGATTCCACCGCGCTGGGCATCGAGATGGAGCTGCGCTACCGCGGCCTGCGCGCACCGCACAAGCTGAAGATGGGCGTATCGGGTTGCGCCCGCGAATGCGCCGAGGCCCGCGCCAAGGATATCGGCGTCATCGCCACGACCGATGGCTGGAACCTGTATGTGGGCGGCAATGGCGGCGCCAACCCGGCGCATGCCCAGCTGCTTGCAGGAGGCCTGGATGAGCAGACGCTGTTCAAGTACATCGACCGCTACCTGATGTACTACATCCGCACCGCGGACAAGCTGCAGCGTACCGCGCATTGGCTCCAGGACCTGGATGGCGGGCTGGAGCGCGCCAAGCAGGTGGTGATCGATGATTCGCTGGGCTTGGCACAGGAGCTGGAAGATGCCATGGAAGCCCACGTGGCCAACTACGAGGACGAGTGGGCGGCGACCCTGGCCGACCCGGTGAAGCTCAAGCGTTTCCGCTCCTTCGTGAACACCGCAGCTCCGGATACCGCGCTGGAATACGTTTCGGAGCGGGGGCAGCAGCGCCCCGCCGAGCCGGTGGCACTAGGTGCCAGCATCCCGGTCGGGGCGCCGCGGAACTAGGAGCTGTTTCCCACCCGCGCTGCTACCAGCGCGGGTGGATCTGCGCGCGCAGCTTGGCGTCGTAGAGATCGCGGACCGAGGCGTTGAAGCCCTCGGAGATCTGCAGCGAACCGGCTGCCGCGTTGGCGCGGGCCTGCTGAGCGTTTCGGGCGCCGGGAATGATGGTGCTCACCCCGTCCTGGGCGGCCAGCCAGGCCAATGCCACCTGCGCACTGGTTGCCTCCGGTGCCTCGGCGGCAGCCAGCTTGGCGAACTCGCCAGCGGCTTCAAGGCCGGTGGCGTAGTCCACGCCGGAGAAGGTCTCGCCGACGTCGAAGGAGGAACCATCGCGGTTGAAGTTGCGATGGTCGTCCTTGGCGAATTCGGTCTGCAGGGTGTAGCGGTTGGTCAGCAGTCCGCTGGCCAACGGCACACGAGCGATGATGCCTACACCGGCTTCGCGGGCTGCCGGCAGCACGGTGTCCAGCGGCTTGTGGCGGAAGGCGTTGATGATGATCTGCACGGTAGCGATGTTCGGACGGGCAATCGCCGTCAGCGCCTCGTCCACGGTTTCCACCGAAACGCCGTAGTTCGCGACCCGGCCCTCATCCACCATGCTGTCCAGCGCATCGTAAATCTCATCGCTGGAGTACACCGGGGTGGGCGGGCAGTGCAGCTGGACCAGGTCGAGTGTGTCCACGCCGAGGTTCTTGCGGGAACGGTCGTTCCAAGCACGGAAGGCGTCCAGGTTGTAGTTCTCGGGCACCTGCTCCACGCGGCGGCCCATCTTGGTGGCGACGGTAATGTCCGCATCCGGGTTGGCCTTCAGCCAGGTGCCGATCAGCTGCTCGCTGCGGCCATCCCCGTACACGTCGGCGGTGTCGAAGAAGTTCACCCCGGCGTCATAGGCGGCATCAAGCACGGCCAGCGCGTCGGCTTCATCGACTGACCCCCAGTCGGCGCCGAGCTGCCAGGTGCCCAGGCCAATGGCCGATACGTTGCGGTGGGTACGTCCAAGTTCTCGTTGTTGCATGCCAACAATTCTAGTTTGCGCAGCACGATTTCCCTGGGATGGCAAAATCTCCTTCGACGCGTTGCCGTGTCCAAATCGGTTCTCAATTATCTAAACGATAGAATATTGAATACCATCACGTCATCGAGGAGATCATGTTCCCCACCATCATTACCGTCCTTTGCGCCATCGCAGGATTGCTTGTCCTGCTTGCCGGCAAGGCCATGAAGCCGGAAAACAAGAACCGTGCTGCCACGCGCTTCACTGGAATCACCGTTTTCGTCGTGTCCCTGATCGTCTTGGCCATCATGTCCACCACCATCGTGCAGCCACGCACCGTCGGCGTGAAGGTCGCGCTGGGCAAGCCGACCTCCGTGGTCAGCAACGGCTTCCACCTGAAGTGGCCATGGGAAAAGGTCGAGAAGCTGGACGGTTCGGTGCAGAACGATGTCTACTCCGCCGACAGCGCCATCCCGGTCCGACTGGGCAACAACGGCCGCGCCGATGTGGATGCGTCCATCCAGTGGCAGCTGAAAACCGATGATGCCATGGACGTTTTCCTGGATTACCGCACCTTCGAAGGCATCCAGTCCAACTTGGTCGATCGCAACTTCCGTGCCGCATTGAATGAGGTCATGGCCACCTACGATCCGCTGGAATACGGCGAACCCGCCAGCGGCGGCCAGGACTTGGAGGGACTGGCGAAGTCCGTGCAGGAAAAGATGCAGGCCAAGGTCAAGACCCAGATCGAGATCCGCTCGGTCACCCTGCCGATCATCAATTTCGATGAGCCGACGCAGAACCGCATCAACGAGCTGCAGGCGGAAACCGCCAAGACCCGTGTGGCCCAGCAGCGCAAGCAGACCAGCGAAGCCGAAGCCGAAGCCAACAAGATCCTAGAACGCTCGCTGACCCCGGAGACCTTGACGTCCAAGTGCCTGGATATCGTCGCCGAGTCCGGCCAGAGCCCCATTGGCTGCTTCCCCAACTCAGGCGTCCAGCCAATCACCATGACCGGTGACAAGCAGAAGGACTCCAGCCAGTAAAGCCTTTCACGTCCAAACGCCCCAGTTCATTGAACTGGGGCGTTTGGCTGTCTAGGCTGGGTCCTTCCGCTAGCCTTGCGGCATCGGACGGTCGCCGGCGTGGCCCGGCTGCTCCGAGATGACCTGGATTTCCAGGCCCTTCGAGTCGTACAGCTTCCCGTCGATCAGGCGGTCGCCGTCTTCGAGCCCGGCCAGCTGGTACTTGTAGACAGTACGCAGCGAGGTTTCCTTCTTGCCCCAGTTCAGCTCATTGAAGATGATGTTCAGCAGCACGGCCATGATGGTGGCGGAGGAGATGCTTGACTGGAAGATGGTGCTCACCCATGCAGGGAATTCGGCGTAGAAATCAGGCTTGACCATCGGGATGCAGCCGAAGGCCAGCGAGGTTGCGATGATCAGCATGTTCATGTTGTCATCCTTGGCCTTGGACAGGGTGCGGATGCCTGCCGCGGCCACGGAGCCGAACAGCACCACGCCGGCACCACCCAGCACCGGCGAAGGGATCGAGGCGACCACGCGGCCGAGCACCGGCAGCAGGCCGAGGACCACCAGGATGCCGCCGCCGGCGGCCACCACGAAGCGGCTCTTCACACCGGTAATCGCCACCAGTCCCACATTCTGCGCGAAGGCCGACTGGGTGAAGGTGTTGAAGACCGGGGCGACCGTGGAGGAGAGCATGTCGGCGCGCAGGCCGTTGGCGATGCGCCGCGAATCCACTTTGGACCCGGTCACCTCGGCCACGGCGAGCATGTCCGCGGTGGTTTCGGTGTAGGTCACCAGGATGACAATCATCATTGAGATGATGGCACCGATCTCGAAGACCGGCAGGCCGAAGGCGAAAGGCGTCGGCACCGCAAAGATGTCTCCGGTGAGCACCTGGGAGAAATCAGCCATGCCCATGAACACTGCCACCAGGGTGCCTAGCGCAATGGACAGCAGAATCGACAGGCGCGAAAGCGCAGGGACGCCCGACTTGGACAAGGCCAGCAGGATCAGCAGGGTGATGGCGGCCAGGGCGATGTTCTCCAGCGAACCGTAGGAATCCCCGGCGCCGGCGCCGCCCATGGCCCAGTCGGCGGTGACCGGGAAGAGCGAAACGCCGATGATCGTGATCACCACGCCGGTGACCACCGGCGGGAAGAAGCGCAGCAGCTTGGCGAAGAACGGGGCGATGATGATGCCGATGGCGCCCGAGGCAAGCACCGCTCCGAACACTGCCGGCATGCCTCCCCCGCCGTTGAGGATGGCGATCATGGTGGCCACGCCGGAGAAGGACGTGCCCTGGACCAGCGGCAGCTGGGCACCGAAGAACGGCACGCCCAGGGTTTGCAGGATGGTGGCCAGGCCGCCGATGAACAGGCAGCTGGCAACGAGCACGCCCATTTCGGCCGTGTCCATGCCCGCGGCGCCGCCCATCACCAGTGGCGGGGCGATGATGCCGCCGTACATGGTCAGCACATGCTGGAAACCGTAGGCCACGGTTTTCGCAGCGGGCAGGCGTTCGTCTTCGGGTCTGATGCTCTCAGCGGCATTGCTGCGGGCAGCACTCATGGGGGATTTCCTCTTCGGTGGACTGCGGATTGGCGCACCTTGGTCAGGGCGCCGAACACTTTATATTGTGTCGCAATAAGAAATCCAAGCGCTTATGGCAAGCGCTTGATGTGATGCAGTTTGCATTGCCAGTGGGCCGCGCGGCGTTACCGCTGCTGCTGATGCTGGCAGTCCATCTTGAACTCACTGTCCCGCTTATTCCCTCGGAACATCCTGTCGCAGGATTACCAGATGAATCCGAAACGACCATCAATTACGAGCGTTGCTGGACGCAGAATTTCCAGCCGGATATCCAAATGCCCGACCATTGGCTCGGCACTGCTCTGAGCCGCAAGAAGAATTGGCGACAGCGGCTGAACTGAATGAAGCCACGGCCGGGATGGATTTCCCCCGACCGTGGCTTCGCCACTTTGAAACTAGCTGTCCAGCGTGCGCCCTGGCTGCTGGGTGTGCTCGACGAAGCGCACCATCATCGCCTTGAAGCCCGGCGTATTGGACTCGCGGGCCACCAGATCTCGGTGCACCAGCGCGTTGGCTTCCGGGTAGTAGGCGGCCACGCATCCCTTGGCGGTCGGGTAGGACACCAGGCGGAAACGGTTGGCCCGGCGCTCGGTCCCGGCGAAGGTGGAAATCACGTCCACCAGGTCGCGGTCGCTGAATCCGGTCTCGGCCAGGTCCTCCGGGTTGATCAGGATGACGCGGCGGCCGTCCTTGATTCCGCGGTAGCGGTCATCCAGCCCGTAGAACGTGGTGTTGTACTGGTCGTGGCTGCGCATGGTCTGCAGGATCAGGTGGCCCTCGGGGGCTTCCAAGGCCTCGAATTCCGAAACCGTGAAGCGGCCCTTGCCGATATCGGTGGCGAAGGAGCGGGTGTCGCGCGGCGGGTTGGGCAGCACGAAGCCGTTCTTGTCGCGCACCCGGCGGTTGAAGTCCTCGAAGCCGGGCAGCACCTTCTCGATGTGGTCGCGGATCACGTCATAGTCCTCGGCCATCGCCCGCCAGTTCACCGGGTGGTTATCCCCCAGGATGGCCTGGGCCATGCGCGCGACGATGACCGGTTCGGCCAGCAGGTGGTCCGAGACAGGGGTGAGCCGGCCGCGGGTGGACTTGATCACCGACATGGAGTCCTCCACGGAGAGGAACTGCGCACCGGTGGGGTGCTTGTCGTCCTTGTCGGTGCGTCCCAGGGTCGGCAGGATCAGCGAGGTCTTGCCGTGCACCACATGCGAGCGGTTGGGCTTGGTGGAAATGTGCACGGTCAGCTTGGCGCGCTGCATTCCGGCTTCCAGGGCTTCGGTGTCCGAGTTGGCCAGGGCGAAGTTGCCGCCCATGGACACGAACACATCCACCTCGTCCTTTTCGAAGGCGTGCAGCGCTTCGGTGGAATCGTAGCCATGGGCGCGCGGGGATTCGATGCCGAATTCGGCATCCAAGGCGGCGAGCAGCTGCTCGGTGGGCTTCTCCCAGATGCCCATGGTGCGGTCGCCCTGCACATTCGAGTGGCCGCGCACCGGGCAGGCGCCGGCGCCGGGCTTGCCGAAGTTGCCTTGGAGCAGCAGCAGGTTGATGATTTCCTTCAGCGTCGGCACCGAGTGCGGCTGCTGGGTCAGCCCCAGCGCCCAGCAGATGATGGTGGCCTTGGACTCGGCCAGCAGCATTGCGATCTCGGTGATCTGGGTGCGGGTCAGGCCTGTGGCCTTTTCCGTGGCGTCCCAGTCCAAGGTGGCGCGCGCATCCTTGTAGGCTTCGAAGCCGTCGGTCACCGCGGCGATGAACTCGTGGTCCACCACGGTGCCCGGATTCTTCTTCTCTTCTTCCAGCAGCAGGTGGCCGAACGCCTGGAACAGGGCCAGGTCGCCGCCGACCTTGATCTGCAGGAAGTCGCTGGAAATCGGGTCCGCCTTGCCCAGCATGCCGCCCACGGTCTGCGGGTCCTTGAAGCCGAAGAAGCCGGCCTCGGGCAGCGGGTTCACTGCGACCACGCGGGCGCCGCGCTTGCGCGCGTCGGACAGTGCGGAGAGCATGCGCGGGTGGTTGGTGCCGGGGTTCTGCCCCACCACGAAGATCAGATCCGTGTGCTCGAAGTCCTCCAGCGACACGGTGCCCTTGCCGATGCCGATGGTCGGGTTCAGCGCCGTTCCGGAGGACTCGTGGCACATGTTCGAGCAGTCGGGCAGGTTGTTGGTGCCCAGGCTGCGGGCCAGCAGCTGGTACATGAACGCGGTCTCGTTCGCGGTGCGCCCGGAGGTGTAGAACACGCACTTGTCCGGGGTGGTCGCATTGACGTGCTCGCCAATGGTCGAGAAGGCCTCGGCCCAGCTGATCGGCGAGTAGTGGGTGTCCCCTTCGCGGATGATCATCGGGGTGGTGATCCGGCCTTGCGAGCCCAGCCAGTATTCGGTCTTGTCGCGCAGGTCCTCGATGGAGTGCCGCGCGAACCATTCAGGGGTGACTGTGCGGGCGCTGGCTTCCTCTGCGATGGCCTTGGCGCCGTTCTCGCAGAATTCGGCGGGCTTGCGCTTTCCGGTTATGGATTCGGGCCAGGCGCAGCCCGGGCAGTCGAAACCGTCGTGCTGGTTGACGCGCAGCATCGAGCGCAGGGTGCGCGACGGGCCGGCTTCGGCGAAGCCGCGCTCCATGGATACCATCACGGCTTTGAGGCCAGCGGCGGCGTGCTTTGGTTCGCTGACCTTCAAATCATCTTCATTGATGTCTTTCTTGGGTGCCGAGCGATGCATGAGACCCTCCTGGTTGCTGGCGCGGGCGGGACTGATATCCAGCTCACATATTACAAGGCTACGCTGTGATTACCCGATGCGCATGTGTATAAATGTTCACGCTGCGTCCGCGGGAGAACGCAGCGAGCGTCAGGCCTGATTCCTCGGCCAAATCCGCGGCCAGCGACGAGGGCGCGCTGACGGCTGCCAGCACCGGGATTCCGGCCATCGCGGCCTTCTGCACCAGCTCGAAGGAGGCACGCCCGGAGACCTGGAGGACGGCGTCGCCCAGCGGCAGCAACCCCTCGCGCAGGGCAGCCCCGATGACTTTGTCCACGGCATTATGACGCCCGACGTCCTCGCGCAGGATCAGCAGCTCCCCGGAGGCGGAGAACAACCCGGCCGCGTGAACACCCCCGGTGGAGGAGAACAGCTGCTGCGATTCGCGCAGGGCGTCGGGCAGGCCCAGCAGGGTTTCCAGCTCCACCTGCCCGGCCTCCGGGGCGGGCGCGAAGGCGGCTTTCTTGCGCACCGCGTCGATGGAGTTGGTCCCGCAGATCCCGCAGGCGGAACTGGTGACCACGTTGCGGGCGGCCAGCAGATCAGGGTGCTTTGCTGCCGGGCCCAGCTGCACCTCGATGACGTTGTAGGTCTGGTTGCCCGCTTCGTCGGTGCCGGAGCAGTAGCGCAGGGAGATCAGGTGCTCGGGAGCGGAAATGATGCCCTCGCCCACCAGGAAGCCGGTGACCATGTCGAAGTCGTCGCCCGGCGTGCGCATGGAGGTGGTGTAGGAGGTGCGGCCGAAGCGGATCTCCAGCGGCTCCTCGCCGGCCAGCTTCTCCTCGCGCACGCGCGAGCCCTCCAGCGTTGCCCTGACGATGCGGCGACGCGCGATCTTGCGGCCCATGAAAATCTCCTGCCTGCTGTCCTTATCCCCCGAGTGTGGCACCGTTGGCCAGAGGAGGCAAAGTGGAGGGGCAACGGCCGTAAACTATGCAGATGCAGACCGATCGCGACCGCCTCCTCAGGCTCTACGACGAGCAGCTGCGCATCGATGCCGAGACTCCGTGCGCCCAGTCCATCACCCGGCTCGGTCCGCTGCGCCTGGCCACCTACGCCAATGGGCGCGGTTTCCTCACCTATCCGCATTTCAACGGAAAAGAACCGCAAACCTTGACCCAGCTGGCTGGAGCAGCACTGGAGCATTTCGCGGCGCAGCCGCAGATCGCCAAGGTGGAATTCAAGAACCGCGGACACGACCATGCACCCGGTCTGCCCGAGCGCTTGCAAGCATTGGGATTCAATGCCGAGGAGAGCGAACCAATCATGATCGGACCGCTGCAGGCATTGCCCAGTGGCGACCCCGGCCCGGCTAGGCTGGAATTGCGGCGTGTAAGCGCTGCAGAAGAAATTGAGGAAATGTGCCGCAAGGTCGACCAGGCCTTCGGCGAACCCTACGATCCCGCCACCACCCAAGCCCTGATTTCACGCATGGCTCGCAATGACGGCATGGAACTGTGGGTCGCCTGGCTGGAGGGGCGGATGGCGGGTGCGGGCCGTCTGGAGTCGGTGGCCGGCACCGAATTCCCAGGCCTCTGGAGAGGCGGCGTGCTGCCTGAATACCGCGGACGCGGTGCCTACCGGGCCCTGGTCGATGCCCTGGCACGCAGCGCGATCGCCATGGGCCGCAAGTACGTGCACAGCGACAGCACCGAATATTCCCGCCCGATTCTTGAGCGCCAGGGCCTGGTGAAGGTTTCCACCACGACCCCTTACATTTGGAAGCGCGCGGCAACCGGAAGCTAGCCGCTTCCAGCTAGCTTTTCGACGGGGAGATGATCGCGAATTCGGCTCCGGTGACATCGCCGAGCACTGCCATGCGGCCGAAAAAGGAGTCATGGGGTTCATGGATGACCGTGCCGCCGAGCTTCTCGGCAAGCGCCACGGTTTCATCGGTGTCCGCCACCGCGAAGTAGGCGCGCCAGCCGGACTTGGAGTCCGGATAGCCGGAAATGTCGAAGATGCCCGCCACCGCCTCGGGCCCTTGGCCATAGGTGTGGTAGCGGAACTCGTCCGTGTCCGAGACTGGGGACAAAATCCAACCCAAGACCTCGCGATAGAAGCGGGCCACCGGCTCGAAGCGCTTGGTGTGCAGCTCATTCCAGACCCGCGTGCCCGGTGCACGGCTCGTGGCCGTTCCTGCTGGCGCGAAGGACTGGAAGAGTCCCACTCCGGTGCCGGCTGGATCCCCAATGATGGCCATGGTTCCCTGTCCAGGAACTTCGAGGGGCTTGAGATAGACCTTGCCGCCGTGCAACTTGGTGGCGTAGGCGGCGGCGTGCACATCGGTGACATTCAGGTAGGTGGTCCAGCAGTCCGGTACCTCGGAGTCCGGGTCATTGGCAATGAAGTCGGCGACCATCGAGCCGTTGAGATAGACCTCGGCATATCCTTCGTCCGCGTCTGGCTCGTCTCGGCGCATTTCCCATCCGAATAGCTGCGCGTAGAACTGGGCGGAGCCTTCCATGTCGCTGGTGAGCAGATCAACCCAGCAGGGTTCGGCTCGTGGATCCCTTGGTGCCGGCATCGCTTCCCCATTCCAGAACTCATCAAGCTCGCTTGGCCTGAGTCTATGTCCTTTTCATTCATGTCAGCAACGGAAAATTTGCTGCCAACCAAGATATTACGAAACTGGATGCCTTGCGATGAACCGCGGTTTCACTATGCTTTAATGTGATGCAGCACACATGGCATCGTTGGTTCACCCGAGGAGTTAACAATGAGCGTTCCCACATCCAATCTCACTGTTTCAGTGGCAGCCATCCTCGCAGAAGGGGCCGCCCGCTACGGCGAGCTGAACGCCATCACCGTCGATGGCCACAGCACCACCTATGCGCAGTTGTGGGATGAGACGCGGGAATATGCCGGAGCATTGCAGGCCCAGGGCATCACTGCCGGGGACCGGGTGGCGCTGCTCATCCCCAATGTCGCGGACTTCGCCCGTGCCTACTACGCGGTCCTGGCCCTAGGCGCCGTGGTGGTGCCGGTGCACGCACTGCTCAAGGCCCGCGAAATCTCCTACATCTTGGAGAACTCCGAGGCCAAGCTGATGATCTGCGCGGCGCCACTGCTCGCCGAGGGCGCGGCCGGAGCAGCCGCTTCAGGCGTCCCGGTGTTCAGTGTGCTGGCTCAGGAAGACTCGGGCACCGACCGGCTGGAAGACCGGGCCCGGGAGGCTACGCCGATTGCCACCTACCTGCCGCGGCGCCCGGAGGACCTGGCCACCATCCTGTATACCTCGGGCACCACCGGCAAGCCCAAGGGTGCGATGGGCACGCACCTTGCCTTGGTTGAGCAGACTCACACCACGCTGCTGAACACCATGGATTTGCGCCGCGGAGACAGGCTCTTCGGCGGGCTGCCGCTCTTCCACACCTTCGGCCAGACCTGTGTGCTCAATACCGGGCTGCGGGCGGGCGCCGAGTTGATGCTGCTGCCCAAGTTCACCGCCGAAGGCGCCCTGGAGCTGCTGCTGGACGCGGGCATCGATGTCTTCTTCGGGGTGCCGACCATGTATGTGGCCCTGCTCGAAGCGGGCAAGCACCGCACGGACACGCCCCAGAAGCTGCGCTACGCCATTTCCGGCGGAGCATCGCTTCCGGTATCCATCCTCACCGCTTTCGAGCAGCGCTTCGGCGCGCGGATCCACGAAGGCTACGGGCTGACCGAGACCTCGCCGGTGGCCTGCTTCAACCATGTGGGCATCGAACCGCGGCCCGGCACCGTCGGCACCCCGGTCTGGGGAGTGGATGTGGAAATCGCGGACCCGGCCAGCCCGGAGAAGATCCAGCTGCTGCCGCGCGGGGAGCTGGGCGAACTGGTGGTCCGCGGGCACAACCTGTTCTCCGGCTACCTGAACCGGCCCGAGGCCACGGCCGAAGCGGTGGTCGATGGCTGGTTCCGCACCGGGGACCTGGGCACGAAGGACGAGGATGGCTACCTGCGCATCCTGGACCGTACCAAGGACATGATCCTGCGCAACGGCTACAACGTGTACCCGCGCGAAATCGAGGAGGTGCTGGTGTCCCACCCGGAGATTTCCAACGCCGCCGTGTACGGGGTGCCACATGAAACCCACGGGCAGGAGATCGCCGCTTCGGTGACGCTGGAGGCAGGCTCCACCCTGGGGGCGCAGGACCTGGTGGCGTGGGCCAGCGAGCAGATGGCCGCTTACAAGTACCCGCGACTGATCGAGATCGTCACCGAGTTCCCGCTCGGTCCCAGCGGGAAAATCCTCAAGCGCGAACTGGTCGCGCAGTTCACCGCCGAGCAGCGCTAGCGGACCCTATTTGCGCAGCCCGCTGTAGTCCGGGGTGCGGCGTGCAAGGAACGCGGATCTGCCTTCGGCCAGGTCCGCGTTCGCCCCGTTTTCTTCCCACAGCGTTTCCCACCAGCTGTCGGCGGCTTCCCCAGCACTCACCAGGTTGATCGCTTCCTTGGTGCGCGAAATGGAATACGGCGAGTTCGCCGCCAGCTGGCCGAGCAAGGCGTCCAGCTGCTCCTCGAGCTGCCCATGGGAAACCACTTTGGTGAACATTCCCCAGCGTTCGGCTTCGGCAATGGACACCTCCGCGCCGGAGAGCAGCAGGTACTTGGCCCGGTGCTCCCCCACGGTGCGCGCCAGCCGCTCGATGCCAGGGCGCGGGAACACCAGGCCGATTCTTGCCGGGGTGATCGCGATGCGCACATTGTCCGAGGCCAGCTGGATATCGCAGGCGGAAGCCAGCTGCCAGGCGCCCCCGAAGCAATGGCCTTCCACCACCGCGATGGTGGGTTTCGGACAGCGCACGATGATCTTGTCGAGCAGATCGAAGTGGTTGATCAGTTCCCCGTCCTCATCCCGATCGAAGAGCACTTGGTCCATTTCATCGATGGCAATCCCGGCGCAGAAGTTCCCTCCGGCACCGCGCACCACAATGGAAGCGACATCGTCATTGGTCGCCAGACCGGCAAAGGCGCCCACCAGCTGCAGGCACATGTCCTTGGTGAGCGCATTGAACTGGCCCGGATTCTCCAGCCGCACCACTGCGGTGGACCCGGCAATCCCTACGCTGACCCGTGCATCATTGTCCTTGCCCATCAGGATCCTCCCCGATTCATCGTGCGTCTCTGGCAATCTATCGCGAATAGGCCAGCTTGCGGAACCTCTCCACGCTCCGCTGGGCTCTGAACAGGTGGCACCTGTGCGAAACTAGGCGTGTGGATGCACAGATTATTTACACCATCATCGCCGGACTGCTGCTCGTCGTCTCCGCGTTGGGCACCATTTTCCCGGTGCTGCCCGGGTCCTTGCTGACCATCGGCACGCTCCTGGCCTGGGGCTGGCTGCTGGGATCCGGCGCCTCCTGGTGGGCAGCCGGACTGGGCATGGCGATTGCCCTGCTGGGCTGGTCGGCCTCAGCAATCCTGACCGGCAAGAAGCTCAAGGAGCATCAGATCCCCAAGGGATCCATCCTCTTCGCCGTTGTCGGCGCCATCGCCGGCGCGTTCATCATCCCGGTCATCGGCATGTTCATCGGCTTCGCGGTGGGCCTGTTCGCCGGTGAAAGCGTGCGCCGTCGCGAGGTCTCCGGGGCGTTGGGCTCATCCTGGGCTGCGCTGAAGGCCATGGGCCTGGGCATCGTAGTGGAGTTCGGTTGCGTGCTACTGGCGTCCTCCATCTGGGTCATCGGCATGATCATGCACTTCGTGATGCGCTAGATCCAGCCCATCTCCCTGGCATAGCGCGCGGCCTCGATGCGATTAGCTGTGCTGGTCTTGCCGATCGCATTGGACAGGTGGTTGCGCACTGTACCCACCGACAGGTGCACCGTCGAGGCGATCTGCGAGACCGGCGCACCGGACGCGGCCAAGGCCAGGATCTCGCGTTCGCGCCCGGTCAGCGGGTTGCTGCGGCTCTCCACGCTGAGCATCGCACGCTGCGGATCCACCACCTTGTCCCCGCAATAGACCCTGCGGATGGCGGCAATCAGCTCGGCAGGCGGAGAATCCTTGACCAGGAAACCATGAGCTCCGGCTTCGAAAGCCTGGCGGAAGTACCCGGGACGGTCAAAGGTGGTCAGGATCAGCACCTTCACCTCGGGGTGGCTGTCCTTCAGTTCTGCCGCGGTGCTCAGCCCGTCTTGCCGGGGCATCTGCACATCCAGCAATGCAATATCGGCCCGATGCGCGTCCAGCGCCGCGGCAACTTCGTCTCCGTCGGCGCATTGCGCAACGACCTCGATGTCCTCTTCGAGGTTCAGCAAGGCTGCCAGCGCGCCGCGCACCAGATGCTGGTCATCGGCAATGAGTATCCGGATCATCGGGCGTTCCCGTCTGCCGCAAAGGCTACCTGCACGCTGGTTCCGCCCAGCCGCGAGGCCCCCACCGTGCAGCTGGCGCCGAACTGCTTGGCACGCTCCTGCATTCCGCGGATCCCGTGGCCGGGCGTGCTGGCCTGCAGCCCGTCGCCGTCATCTTCAATGCTGACGTGTCCGGGTTCCAGCTGCAGCACGATCCTGCTGGCGTGCGCATGGCGCAGTACATTGGTGACCGCTTCGCGCAGGATCCATGCCACATGCGAACGCAGCTGCATCGGGACCTGCTCGGCGGATCCGGCCACCGTGAATTCGAGGTTGTTGTCGTTGCAGGCCTGCCGCAGCTCAGCCAATTCCGCGACCAGGTCCTGGCGGCTAAGCCCCTGCACCGTGGTGCGCACGGAGTCCAGCGCATCGACGGCCAAGGCGCTGAGCTGTTCCAGTTCGCCGCGGGCCCGGGCGTACTGCTCCTGGTCCAGCAGGCGCAGGGCCAGCTGCGCCTTCAGGTTCAATGCGGTGAGCGAATGGCCGATCCCATCATGCACGTCCCGGGCAACGCGTTCCTGTTCGGCGACCAGCAGGTAGTCGCTGCGCATCTTTTCGGCTTCGGTCGAGCGCCGGATGGCCGCCACGGTGATCGCATATACCACCATCAGCACGAGGTTCAGGCCGATCAGGAAGATCGCGTCCATGAACTGGCCGTAGATGATTGGCAACGCGAAGCTGAGCACCAGCACCGCCGAGTAGGCCGCGATGGCCCACCTCCTGCCCAGCAGGAAGATCGCGAAGGAGGTGATGAAAGGGAAAAGCCCCATGGTGGTCAACCCGACGACCGGGATGCCCAGCACAATAATCGCCCAGAGCACCAGGAAGTTCACGTGCGCCCGGCGAGCACTGGTTCCGCCCTGCCCGATCTTCGAGGAGAATTTCGAATAGGACTGCAAATACACGGCGGCGAAGAGGGCAATCAGCGCCAAGCCGATGATCCGGGTGGGCAGCGAATGGTCCTCGACGAGCAGGTCCAGCACCGGGAAGACCAGGAAGATCACCCAGACCCCGGCCACCAGCCAGCCTCGGCGATCCCAGAATTTCTGGTCTTCGTCGAGGCCGCAGAGCGGATCGTCCACCGGCGCGGAGCCAGGCTGGCGTGGGCTCACTGGCGCGCCTTGGCCTTGCGGGTGGCGAAGACCGCGAAGAGAACGAAGATGAGTGCCCATGCCACTAGATTAGCGGTTGGGATCCACAACGCATCCGGTGCCATATCGACCCCGGCAGGCATGTCCTTGAGCAATGGGTAGCGGGCCAGCGCGACGTAGCCATACATCGGGGTGAAGCGGGCCGCGTCGAGCATGCCTCCTTCCAGAGGCATGAACACGTTGCCGAAGAAGGCGAAGAACACCATCAGTCCCGAGGCCAGGCCCAGGGCCGATTCGGATTTGAACGCCATGCCCACCCCGATCCCGTAGCAGGCGAAGATCATGGCACCGAGCAGGATGATCAGGTAGCTCGCGACCCAGATCCAGCCTTCTTGCGCTTCGGCTCCGGTAGCGGCGCCCAGGACGAAGACCAGCGCTGCCGAGGCGCCGGCAACGGTGGCCGCGACTATCATCTTGCTGCTGACGAACATGCTCGGCGACATTTTTGTCAGCGAAATTTGCCGGCCCCACCCCTGCATGGTCTCGGTGGCCACGGTGCCAGCGATGGCCACGGTGCTGACTGCCGCTCCGTAGGCCGCCATGGAAATCATCAGATAGAACTTCACGTTGCCGGCGCCGAGCTCGAACTCGGTGTAGCTGGGGATGTTGCCGAACAGGATGTACATTGCCGCAGGCAGCAGCAGGGCGAAGATCAGGTTGTATCCGTCGCGGAAGTGCCGTGCGAATTCCACGCGGATGTAGGTGCTCATCATGATGCTTCCTTGGTCAGTTGGATGAAGGCGTCTTCGAGGCTCGGGGAGGAAATTTCCAGGTCGTAGCCCTGGTACTCGGTCAGCAGGGCGGCTGCGAAGCTGTCGGAGTCGGAGCTGCGGAAGGCGAAGCGCAAGCCATTGCGTTCAGCCACCTGCACCGAATCGCTGGAGGCGGCGGCTCGTTCGGCATGCTCGGCCGAGGGGAAGGAAGCGCTGACGGTGCGTCCGGAGATGAGCTTGCGCAGATCCTCGGTGGCGCCGTCGGCGACGATGCGCCCGTGGTTCATCAGCACGGTGCGTTCTGCGAAGTTCTGCGCTTCTTCCAAATAGTGCGTGGCGAAGATGACGGTGCGTCCTTCGGTGGCTTCGACGCGCATTGCGGCCCAGAAATCCCGGCGGGCCATCACGTCCATTCCCGCAGTAGGCTCATCGAGGATCAGCACATCCGGATCCGGCAGCAATGCCAACGCGAACTTGATGCGCTGCTGCTCGCCGCCCGAGCATTTGCCCACGCGCCGCTTGGCGATCTTGTCCAGTCCAGTGCGTTCCATGACCTCACCAATGCGATCTGCCTGCTCATGCATGTGGGCGATGACCGACACCGTTTCCTTGACGGTCATGTCGCGCAGCAGCCCGCCGGTTTGCAGCACTGCCGAGACCCTGCCAGCCAACACCGCCTGGCGCGGGTCCAAGCCGAGGATCTGGGCCGATCCCTCGGTGGGCTGGGTCAGGCCGAGGATCATGTCCACGGTTGTTGTCTTACCGGCTCCGTTGGGCCCCAAGAAGGCCACGATCTGACCGGTCTGGATCTGCAGGTCGATGCCCTTGACGGCTTCGACCTTGCTGCGCGGCGTTGAGAAGGTCTTCTTCAAGCCGCTGAGCGAAACTGCATTGGTTTTAGTCAGCGTTTCCATGACTCCCAGTTTTCTCCGTTTGCCAGGCGGGCAGAAGAGCAGAAAGTCATGGGTTGCCCATGACCGTTGTCATGGACCAATACCAGTTGCTCGACGCAACTATGCTGATCATTGCTTGAAAACCTGCTGTGAGCTTGGCAACTCGCCGCTGCGCGATGCGCCTTCGCCTCGGTATGCAGGCCCTGGAAAATGCCATGATCCTCCGGGTCAACGACCAAATTGGAAATTTCCTCCCTTGTGGTCGGGTTATCCCCCATCAGGCTTTACGGATTCCTCTCTGGGAAACTCACAGCGTATTCCCGTAGGATTTTTGCTGTGCTAGATCATTCTTCGTTTCTTTCCCTTGTGACCGATTACGCGGCCCCGACCATGGGCGCGGCATTCCTGCCCGACTGGTTGAACCCTGCCGTCTTCCTGAACAACCCTGCGCTTGGCCCATGGGTACTGTTGCTGGTGTGCGCCATTGTCTTCGCTGAGACCGGTTTGCTGGTGGGATTCTTCCTACCCGGCGATTCGATGCTCTTCACCGTCGGCATGCTCATCGCCACCGGCACTATCCATATCCCGCTGTGGCTTTTCTGCGCCGCGATCTTCGTCTGCGCCTTCGCTGGCGACCAGACCGGTTACATCATTGGCAAGAAATCCGGCCCTGCCGTCTTCAAGAGGCCGGATTCCCGCTTCTTCTCGCAGAAGAACGTTGAGCGCGCCCACGAGTTCTTTGAGAAGTTCGGCGGCCGCGCGGTGATCCTGGCACGCTTCGTTCCGATTGTCCGCACCTTCGTCCCGGTAATCGCTGGCGTTGCGAAGATGGACCACAAGACCTTCGTCATCTTCAACCTGATCGGCGCTGCCCTGTGGGGCATCGGCGTCACCCTGCTGGGCTATTGGCTGGGACAGTTCACTTGGATCGAAGAGAACATCGACCTGATCTTCATCCTGATCGTCCTCATTTCGGTCATCCCCATCGGTGTCGAGCTGCTCAAGGCCCGCAGGCCGAAGAGCAAGACCATCGAAGACTGATTTTCAAGCACTTCTCCGGCGGAATTGTCCGCCGCCCCACTGTACGCCGCGGCGCATCACCCACTGTTCGCAGGGTTGAATGCTGCCGCGGCGTACTCCTTTACAGACCAAATTTTCACGGGCGTCGATGGTGAATGCAGCTGCAGTGGTGATGGGACGGAAGGCATTGGTCAGCACCTCGCAGTCGCAGTAGCCGCCCAGAAGCATAATCTTGCGTTCCAACGCCGTGGCACGTGGCGCATTGTGGTCCCTGTAGTTTTTCACTGCCTCAAGCTGCCCCGGGCAGCTGTTATCCAGCGACACCCTGTAGAGATAGCAGGGCAGGCATTCGTGCTCAACGGGATCTGGTAAAGCAGTCATGGCCGACTCCTCTTGGTTGTAGTAGATATGTAATTCCACTCTCACCCGCGTACCCGGTCTTGGGAGTTCTGCGGGAACGGATTGTGCACAGCCGGGCGGCACGTCGCTTTTGCGACAGCATTGGCGCGAAAGTGCCGTGCAATCTAGGACGGCTGCGCACTGGCTGTATGCCATGATCAAATGACCATCACCGCCCGCCGAATTAATCATCGAGGTACCTGCGTTTAATGGATGCTGATTCCCTGCTTTCGCTTTCCCAACAGCTTGCGTCGCTGGCTGATGACCTTCGACAGAATTCGAGCCCGGGGCTGCCCAGCGCCCAACAGGTCGAAGGGCTGAGCCTGCGGCTGATCTATTCGCGCAGCGATCTGGTCGAAACCTTCAATTCCTTCCAGGACCGTGCGGTGCATTCCATCGACGCACTGGACTGCGGCACTCGGCCGGAGAACGCCGAATCACAGGCCCGTTCGCAGCCTGCTGCGCTCAAGCGCGGAGTCCGCTTCCGGGTGGTCTACGACCCAGTGGTCTTCGAGCGCCAAGAGCTCACCCGTGCCATGCTTGAATCGGTGCGGCAGGGAGAACAGGCCCGAGTCTCCACCAACTTCAACACGAGGCTGTTGATCCGCGACCGTGAAGAGTTCATCATCCACACCACCCCTGCCTCAGGGGTGGACTACCTAGCGGTCCAGCTGTCTTCACCGGTGCTCGCAGAGTTCATCAACGACACCTTCGCCAAGGTCTGGGACAACGCCCTGCAGGTGAGCAACCGCAAGTTTGAATCCGGTACTTTCCTAGAGGATGACGAAATTCAGATCCTGCGGCTGTTGGCCGCCGGGCAGAAGGATGAGTCGGTGGCCCGCGCCCTGGGTGTGAGCGTCCGTACGGTCCAGCGCAAGATCCAGACGCTGCAGCGCAACTTCGGCGCGGCCAGCCGATTCCAGCTCGGTGCCATCAGCGCCCAACACCTGATTGTGGACAACTAGGCGCAGTTAACGACTTGGCGGTTTTACGACAACGTATTTGCACACCGCAGGGCTGTCCACCATGAAAAGCTAGATGCAACGATGAGTTGTCAAAGGAGCATCTAGTCAATGAGCGCTGAACTGCCTAAGTCCATGCCAGCACCAACCACCACCGAAAACGCGATCCCGCGTCTGGCATCGAGCCAGCCGTTTGTGGACTTCATGGCCACCGGCTGGGCCTCCCCCGAGCTGCCTGCCCCGGTGGCCCCCGATGCTGCGGCAGCGGCGGCCGCCCACCGCGAGAAGCTTTCGGCGGCTTTCACAGGGCAGGGCATCATGGTCTTTGCCGGTTCCGCGCCGGTGCGTTCGAATGACTGCTACTACGAGTTCCGTGCGCACTCAGACTTCATCTACCTGATCAACGCACAGATCGAGGACGCAGTGCTGGTGGGCCATCCAACCGGCCACGGCCACGATTTTGAGCTGTTCCTGCCGGTGCCATTCACCCCTGGCACCGCTGACTTCTTCTCCAATGCCATCCATGGTGAGTTGTGGGTGGGCCCAAGCCACAACACCGCTCAATGGAGCGCCGCCCTGGGCATTCCCGTCCGTTCCATCACCGAGCTGGAAGCTGCTGTGCGCGCAGGAACTTTCGCCGCTGCAGGCTCCGCCAAGGCCTCCGAGCTGGCCAAGCTGAATGCGCAGGATTCGCCGGTGCTGCGCCGTGTGCTCTCGCAGCTGCGCATGGTCAAGGACGCCTGGGAGATCGGCCAGCTGCGCGCCTCGGTGGACCACACCGTGGAGGGCTTCCGCCAGGTGCTGGCGGCCATCCCTCAGTCCATCGCCGAGGGCGGCGAGCGCTGGCTGCAGGGCACCTTCGACCGAGTGGCCCGCACCTACGGCAACGGGCCCGGCTACGCCACGATCATCGGCGCCGGCATCCACGCACCGACCCTGCACTGGACCCGCTGCGATGGTCCGGTGAGCGAAGACCAGCTGCTGCTGCTGGACATGGGCGTTGAGGAACGCTCCTGCTACACCGCCGATGTCACCCGCACCTTCCCGGTGGCCGGCTCCTTCTCCGAGCCCCAGCGCTTAGTGCACGACCTGGTGGAGAAGTCGCACCGCGCAGGCCTTGCCACCCTCGCCCCGGGCAATTCCTTCAGCGACTTCCACTTCGCCTGCATGGAGGTCATCGCCCAGGGTCTGCACGACTGGGATCTGCTGCCGGTCTCCGTGGACGAGGCGCTGTCCCCCACCGGACAGCAGCACCGCCGCTGGCTGGTCTGCGGCGTGGGCCACCATTTGGGCCTGGATGTGCACGACTGCTCGCACTCCCAATACGAGGACTACCAGGGCGCGGCGCTTGAGGAGAACATGGCGCTCACCGTGGAGCCGGGGCTCTACTTCCACGCCCATGACCAGCTAGTTCCGCCGGAGCTGCGCGGCCTGGGCGTGCGCATCGAGGATGACCTGCTGATCACCGCGACTGGCTATGAGAACCTCTCTGCCGAGCTGCCGCTGGATGCCGCCGGCGTGCAGAACTGGATGAATCAGGCAATGAGCGGAGCCAGCGCATGAGCACATACACCTTAGCCGATGTGCTGGTCTTCGACGGCCGGGTATTCCTCGAGAACCCAACCAATATCACCGTCGCCGACGGCGTGATCACCGCCGTTGGATCCCAGAGCGAGGGTACGGTCGTCGACGCGGCCGGGCGCTGCGTGATGCCTGGGCTGATCGACGCGCACTTCCACGCCTATGCGGTGGCGCTGCAGGGATTGGACAACGAGCTGGGTCCGCTGTCCTATTCGGCGCTGGCAGGTTCGCACCGACTGGCCGATGCGCTGCGCCGCGGCTTCACCACCGTGCGCGATGTGGCCGGCGGAGACCTGGGCCTGGCCCGGGCCATCGAGGAGAAGCTCTTCGCCTCCCCGCGCTACTACTTCACCGGGCCTGCTTTCAGCCAGACCGGCGGCCACGGCGACCCGCGGGAAGCGCACCTCGACTCCTGCTTCACCCACGGGCACATGTGCCGGATTGTCGACGGGCCCGATGCCCTGCGCGTTGCGGTGCGCGATGCCTTCCGCACCGGGGCGCACGCCATCAAGATCATGACCAGCGGCGGGGTCATCTCGCTGACCGACCCGCTGGAAATCCCGCAGTACTCCCCCGAGGAGATCCGCACCATCACCTCCGAGGCCGCCCGCCGCGGCTCCTATGTCTGCGCGCATGCCTACTCGGTGTCTGCCATCCGCCACTCGGTTCAAAACGGGGTGCGCAGCATCGAGCACGGCAACTTGCTCGATGCGGACACCGCCAAGCTCATGGCCGAGCACGATGCCTTCCTGGTCCCCACCCTGGCGGCCTATGCTGCCATGGACTCGCGCGGCGAAGAACTGGGCCTGGCCGAGGTCTCGCAGCAGAAGAACCGGATCGTGCTCGAGCGCGGGCAGCAAGCCGTGCGCCATGCGCTGGATGCTGGGGTCAAGGTGGGCTTCGGCAGCGATTTGATGGGCGAGCTGGGCGACGAACAGCTGCACGGCCTGGCCCTGCAGGCGGCAGCGTCCTCCGTGGACGACGTCCTGCGTTCGGCCACCTCGGTCAACGCTCAGCTGATCGGCAACGACTCGATCGGCCAGCTGGACGCCGGGAAGATCGCCGACCTGCTGGTGCTCGACGGGGATCCGCGCGAGAACTTGGACTACCTCGTCTCCGAAGCCAAGGCACGCACCGTCATCCAGGCTGGAGCCGCCAGCATCGATGGGCTGGATTTGCTGGCAGGGATGAAATGAAACCAACCTTGATTGCCAGCTTCACCGTGGCAGGCAGGCACTTGAGCGACTACTCGTTGCAGGTCCCGCTAAATTGGAAGCACCCCGAGGGCGAACACATCACCGTGTTCTACCGCGAAGTTGTCGCAGCCCACCGCCAGCATGAAGAATTGCCCCTGATGATCTACCTGCAGGGTGGCCCGGGCGGGGCAGGTCCGCGCCCCATCGGAGATTCCGGCTGGCTGTCGGTGGCGTTGGAACGTTTCCGGGTGATCCTCATGGACCAGCGCGGCACCGGCGCCTCCACCCCGGTGACCACGCAGGTCATCGAGGGCTTCGACTCAGGCGAGGCGGGCGCGGCCTACCTTGAGAACTTCCGCGCAGATTCGATCATCCGCGATGCTGAAGCCATCCGCATCCACGGCTATGGTTCCAAGCCATGGGTCACCCTGGGCCAGAGCTACGGCGGGTTCCTCACGCTAAGCTATCTCAGCTTCTTCCCCGAGGCGCTGGCAGGCTGCCTGATCACTGGCGGGCTGCCCAGCCTTACTCCTTGTGCGGCCTCGGTATACGCGCGGACCATCCCCCGGGTGCAGGCCAAGAATGAGAAGTTCTACAAGCTCTACCCGGCTGACCGCCACCGCGTGGAAAACCTTGTCCGCACGCTGAACGAGGACGAATACTTCTTGCCGGACGGCGACCGCTTCACCGTGCGCCGGCTGCAGTCGCTAGGCATCGACTTCGGCATGGGGCCGGGCTTCGAGCGTCTGCACTGGCTTCTTGAACTCTCCGGGGACGGCACGAACATCAGCAATGCGCTGCTGCAGGAAGTCCAGAACCGCACAAGCTTCGCTTCCAACCCGCTGTTCGCCGTGCTGCAGGAAGACATCTACGGTGACGGGGCCAACGGGGCTGCGCGCTTCGCCGCCGAGGCCGAACTGGAGCTGCATCCAGAGTTCTCCACCAAGGCACAGCCGCTGCTGTTCACCGGGGAGATGATGTTCCGCTGGACTTTCGATGAGACCAAGCTGCTGCGGCCCTTCCTGCCTGCGGTCAAGGAGCTGGCGGTGCGCCGTACCCACCGGAAGATCTACGACCGCGAACAGCTGGCCTCCAACCAGGTGCCTGTCGCAGCTGCCGTCTACCACGACGACATGTACGTGGATGCCGGCCTGTCCCTGGATACAGCGTCAAAGGTGGGCAATCTGCATGCATGGGTGACCAATGAGCATGAGCACGATGGGATCAACGATCCGTCGGTGCTGCGCCGTCTGCTGAAGAATCTGGAGGCACTCGGTGGTCCGCTGCGGCGCTAGGACTGCTAGTCAGGCGCATACTCAAACAGCGGCTCGGCCAAGATGGCCGGGCCGCTGTTGGCGTCCTGCCCAGTGGCAAAACTGGAGAATTACGGACCTTGGAATAGGGTTATTGCCGTAGTCATGATCGGAAGCAGGATGATTCCGAAACCTGCCGAGACGGCAGCCCACCCATGGGCTTTCTTCACCGCCGCGACAATGCCTCCTGCTGCGCCGAATGCCAGCGGAAAGGCAAACATCCACAGTGGTTTCGCCACCCCTGTACCGTTCCAGTCAACCAGCACAAGCAGCGATGCAAGAGCCAGGGCCATCATGACCAGCGTCCAGCCCGGGCAGCGAACTGCCGTTTTCCCTGCGGTGTTCTGCATCTGTGCCACTGTCTTCCCTGGACCAGCAAAATTTTCCATGACTTCTCGAAAGAATAGTGCACAACACCCTGTTTACGTGTTTTGACTACGAATAACCGGTTGGGTATTTTCAGTTCGCCTCGTGCTCGCATCGGCGCAGCCGAGCGTCCGCACAGATTCTGCCGCGTTTCATCAGTGCCGGTCGTGTGGAGGTTCTTGAATGACGATGGATAGGGAAATCCGGTTCACCGTCCTGGTGCCGATAATTTTCCCCGGCTCGGATACACTGAAGCAGCCGAACGCCCCGGACCTGTGCGACAGTGCACGCAGGTCCGGGGCGTTCTTCAGCTCATCAGCGGGTAGTTGCCTTCAGGCTCACCCCCGAGTATTCGCCATCGGTGCTCAGCGAAATGTAGTTGTAGCCGGCTGGTGGGTGCGGAACGGTAATCGATTCGTTGTTGCCGGACTCGGTGGAACTGTAGTTGTGGTGGTCCGGACCGGCCCAGTTCCACGGGCTGTAGAACAGGTCAGCGTTCCCCGTGCCGCCGCTGGTGTTGATCACCAGCTCCTCGGTTCCCTCGGGAACGTAGATGTAGAAGTAATTCAGGTCATCGCTGTTGCCCGACAGGTTCGTCGCTGCGCAACCCGAAGCCAAGGTCTGGCCGCTGGTTCCTGAGCAGTCTTCCGGATCAGTTGGATCGGTAGGCTCAGCTGGGTCGGTTGGCTCAGCTGGGTCGGTTGGCTCAGCTGGGTCGGTTGGCTCCACCGGGTCGACAGGATCGGTTGGCGCCGGTGGCTTGCAGTCGCCGGCGGCACAAGTGTCCAGGAAGTTGGCGAACTCGGCGTCATACATGGTGCCGATGGAGTTCTTCAGGTAGTTGCGGGACTCCTGCCACTTGCCCTGGCGGTAGAAGTCGAGGATGGTCTGCGTTTCTTGCGGGTGCTTGTTCAGCATGAAGTTCACCGCAAGGTAGCCCCAGCGGTAGATGCGGTCCGTGTCGCTGTTCTCGTAGGTGGTGTCGAACAGCTCGCTGAGCTTGTAGGTCTTCTGCGCCGCCAGCTGGTGGGCTGCGGTGTACTCCTCGTTGCGGTAGCCGTAGTTCACGTATTCCGCGAAGCCCTCGACCCACCAGATCGTCGGCACCGTCAGTCCTGCCCCGAAGTCGCCATGCATGTTGAAGCGGCCGTCGAGGTAGTGCGTGTACTCGTGGTTCAGGTTCCAGATGTGGAAGGTCGGCAGCATCCATTCGGCCTCGTAGGCGACGAAGGTCGGGGTGTTGCCTGCCTGGCTTGGATCGCCTTCCAGGTACATGCCGCCGTTGTTCGTGTCGATGCCGAAGATGGCGCCTGCGTAGGTCTGGTAGTCGCTGCTGGAGGAGAAGACCGCTACGTCGATCGTGGTGTTCAGGTCGTTGGCCACAGGGGTCCGGGTTGCGGCGGCACCGTAGAAGTACTCGTCCTGCTCCTTGAGCGAGGTGCAGGATTCATCGAATTCCGCGTTGCTCACCGACTGGGTGTTGAAGCGGATGCTCGGGCTGCAATCGCGGTCCTGGCTGAGCACCGTATCACGCAGCGTGCTGGAGAAATCGCAGGTGCCGTAGTCCGAGCAGTTGCTTGCATCGAAGTATTCGACCATGTCGGCAAGGCCTACATAGAGCTTCGCGGTGTCCCCGGTCATCGAGCTGCGCGAGAGCAGGTCGATCACCTTCGGCTTGGCCGCCGCCTTCAGCTGGCTGTCGCCCAGGAAGCGGGCCAGCTCGCGGCCGGCGTTGGCGACCAGGAAGTCGCTGTCGCCGCCCATCAGGTCCATGTTCTCCACCGCAAACTGGTGCAGGGTGGTCAGGATCTGCGGGTTGGCCACGACGGCTGCGGAGAAGTCGTCAAACTGGTGTCCGCGGAAAAGCACGGTGAACACGTTGTTCGTCGCGTTGCGGAAGTTCCAGCTTGCTTCGCGCTGCGCGTTGAAGTCTTCCAGCAGATCCACCAGGACGCCGAGGAAGCGGGCGTTGTTCTCCGAGGAATCGATCAGGGTGACAGCTTCGGAGAGCACCTGGGCGCTGTCCTCGTTGACCGTCATGGACTTGGGGTTGGCAAAGAACCGCTCCAGGGCATCGCCGACGGTTGACTTCAGCTGCGTGCCGTAGTTGCCCACGGTCGAGGACTGGTAGAACTGCACGTAGTAGCCGGCGCGGAGGAACAAGACCAGCTGCATGGTCGACTGGGAATTGCTGCCGTTGAAGTTCTGCGCGTCGGTCTTGAACGCCTGGGCGACGGTGAGCATGTCGGCCTGGTTGAACAGGTCCCGGGCGGTGTTCCCGGTGGCGTTGAACAGGGAGTTGATGCACTCCATGTCCGCGGCCTTGACCGCCTGGACCAGTGCCGAGCCGCTCAAGTTCCCGAGCTCTCCCGGGTTGCAGGCAGCCCCAGCGGCGCCGGCGGAAGACTCCGGCCCGGCGCTGCTCTTCTTGGTCTTCTTTTCAAGCTTCTGGATTTCCTTCTGGTTCTTTTCAACCAGCTTCATGTCCACCAGCGGACGCGGGGCCTCGTCCTTGCCGAGTACCGGATCCAGCTCGGGAGAATACTCTCCCAGCACGAAGCTCGGAGCCGTAGCGGCGCCCTTGTCGGATCCCTTGTCCGTTGACGGCTTCTCGGCCAGCGCCGGGCTGATGCCGCTGGTCAGCCCCAGGCCCAGGGCCGCTATCGAGACCGCTGCGGCGATTCGCCGCAGCGGCGCGGATTTGGTCAAACTTTGCATTTTTCCTCTTTCGCGATTTTTTCACGTTGTTGCTTGCTTCCGTGATTGCGATCCGCATCACGGCCCCATGGGGTTGAACGCTAGGCCGCGGCAGTTGGGCTCTGCAATGGTTTTTGACCAATTGTCGCCACCCCGTCAGGCACGTCAGGTTTACGCCGTGCAATTTTTGAAAGAACTCCCCCAGTGACAGTGCAATGGCACTAGTCTGGATTTCGATCACCACTTGTGAGCCAACCCACACACCCTTGGAGGACCCAATGACACCGCAAAAACGCCTTATGGTTCCGCTCTCGCTCTTCGCCGCTTCGGCACTCCTGCTCTCTGGCTGCGCCCTCGATTCGGGCAACAGCTCGGCCCCTACCGGCGAAGCCCAGAAAGGCGGAATCCTGAAGGTCGGCAGCAACGGCGACAACGACCACCTTGATCCGGCACTGACTTCCTATGTGCCCACCCAGAACTTCATCCGCGCCACCAACCGCCAGCTTCTGAGCTACGAAGCATCCACCGATGAGAACACGCGCATCCAGGTCAAGGCCGACCTAGCTGAAGAAGTCCCGGAAGCGACCAATGACGGCAAAACCTACACCTTCACCATCAAGGAAGGCGCGAACTGGGACGCACCGGACGGAGCCCGACAGATCGTCGCAGAAGACGTGGTGCGCGGCTTCAAGCGCCTGTGCAATCCCTACCGCTCCAGCCCGCTGCTGGGCTACTTCCAATCACTGCTCACCGGCATGGATGCATACTGCGCAGGCTTCGCCAAGATCGATCCGAAGCCCGAGCCGATGGCCAAGTACATCAACTCAGCCAAGCTGCCCGGCGTGCGCGCGGTGGATGAGCGCACCGTCGAGTTCAACCTCAAGGAACCGGCAGGCGACTTCATCTACATGCTGACCCTTGCAACGGCCACTCCGGCCCCTGAGGAAGTGCTCGACTACCTGCCCGACTCCCCCGAATACCGCGCGAACTTCGTCGCCTCCGGACCGTACACCATCGAGGAGTACACCGCTGACAAGTCGATGAAGCTGGTGCGCAACGAGGCGTGGAACCCGGAGACCGACAGCCTGCGCCACGCCTATGTGGACTCCATCGAGATGACCATGGGCTTGAGCGCCGATGCAGTGACCCAGCAGCTGCAGGCCGGCACCCTTGATATGTCATTCGACACCGGTCTGGCCCCGTCGGTGGCGGCCCAGCTGGCGGCGGCCAAGGACCCGAACTTCTCCACCATCGATGCCGGCTCGGTCAACCCGTTCCTGTGGATCAACGTGGATTCCCCGAGCAACGACGGCGCGCTGGCGGACAAGAAAGTCCGCGAAGCCATCCAGTACGCCACCGACAAGGCATCGGTAGTCCAGACCCTGGGCGGCGAGGCGGTGGCCAAGGTGCAGAACGGCATCTTCGGCCCGGGCGTGCTGGGCTACCACGACTTCGACCTCTACCCGACCGAAGGGCACCGGGGAGATCCGGAAAAGGCCAAGAAGCTGCTGGCAGAGGCAGGATACCCGGAGGGCATCACCTTGAAGATGCCGTACCGCAACAAGGACATCGAGCCGCAGATCGCCCAGACCCTGCAGGCGGGCTACGAGAAAGCCGGCATCACGATCGAGCTCATCCCGGTCAGCCCCACCGACTACTACACCGAATTCCTGATTAACCGCGAGGGCACCAAGTCGGGCAAGTGGGACATCGCCCCGATGGGCTGGAGCCCTGACTGGCAAGGCGGCGCAGCCCGCTCCGTGTTCCAGCCGCTATTCACCTACAACGGTACCGAAAGCACCTACAACCTGACCAACTACGACAACAAAGAAGCAGACAAGCTGGCCGCCAAGGCGGTCCAGGAACCGGATGCCGCCAAGGCACAGGAACTGTGGGCGCAGGTGGATGAGATCGTCATGGGCGATGCGATCATCGTGCCGGTGGCAGCCCCGACCACCCGCCTCTACCACTCCGAGCGCGTGCAGAACTTCCAGCCCTACGCCCTGGCCACCCAGGGCGACTGGACCAATGTCTGGCTGCAGGATTAGTCATGGCGCTGCTTGAAGTAAAGAACCTCAGCGTCTCCTTCCCTACCGCGGACGGCACGCTGCATGTGGTGCGCGATGTCAGCTTCAACGTCGAGGCAGGCGACTTCTTCGGGATCGTCGGCGAATCAGGCTCCGGCAAATCAGTACTGGTCCAGGCGATCCTGGGCCTGGTGCCCGGGGCCAAGCTCAGCGGGCAGGCACTGTTCAACGGGCGGGATCTGATCGGGCTGCCGGCCGAGGAGCTGCGCAGGATCCGCGGGGCGAAGATCAGCATGATCTTCCAGGACCCGCTCTCTTCCCTGCACCCGCAGTACACCGTGGGCCAGCAGCTGGTTGAGGCGATCACCACCCATCAGAAGGTGTCCACCTCCCAGGCCCGCTCCCGGGCGGTCTCCATGATGCGCAAGGTGGGCATCAAGGACGCCGAACGCCGCGCCGACAGCTTCCCCCACCAGTTCTCCGGCGGCATGCGCCAGCGCATCATGATCGCCATGGCGCTGCTGCTTGAACCGGAGCTGATCATCGCCGACGAGCCGACCACCGCATTGGATTCCACTGTGCAGGCCCAGATCCTGGACCTGCTAGCGGCCATGCAGCGGGAGCTGAAAACCACGGTGATCATGATTTCCCACGACCTGTCGGTGGTTTCCCGGGTGGCGAGCAAGATGATGGTGCTCTACGCGGGCACCTGCATGGAACTCGGTGCTGCGGATGAGGTCTTCGCCAGTCCCTCGCACCCCTACACCGCCCGGCTGCTGGCGGCCACGCCTTCGGTGCACAATACCGACCAGCGGCTGCGGCCCATCGACGGTTCGCTGCCCAGCCTCCTGGCCCCGCCCACGGGCTGCGCCTTCGCCCCGCGCTGCGAGCTGGCCGACGAGCGGTGCCGCGGCGCGCTGCCGCCGCTTGAAGAGCACCGGCCTAGCCGGCTGGCCGCCTGCTTCCACCCGGACACCGAGCTGGCTGCGCCCGAACCTGTCATGACCCGCAGCGCCGGGCAAAAAGAGGGGACGCCGCCGATCATCAGCGTCCAAGGCATCAAGCTGTCCTTCAGCGCAGGCTCCTGGCCGCACAAGCGCCAGGTGAACGTGCTCAAGGGCGTTGACCTGCAGCTGCACGAAGGCGAAACCCTGGGCCTAGTGGGGGAATCAGGCTGCGGAAAATCCACCCTGATCCGCGTGATCGCGGGCCTGCTGCAGCCCCAGGAAGGCAGCGTGCTGATCGAGGGTCAACAGCTCGGGGCGCCGAACACCGAATCCTGGAAGCAGGCGCGGCACCTGGTGCAGATGGTCTTTCAGGACCCCTTCGGCTCGCTGAACCCCAAGCGCCGAGTGGGCTCGATCATTGCCGACCCGTTCATGATCCACACGGAGCTGCGCGGCGAGCAGCTCAAGTCCCGGGTGCGCGAACTGATGGACCTGGTGGGGTTGAACCCCGAGCATTACAACCGCTTCCCCTCTGAGTTCTCCGGCGGGCAGCGCCAGCGCATCGGCATCGCCCGGGCCCTGGCACTCAAACCCAAGGTGGTGCTCTTCGACGAGCCCGTTTCAGCGTTGGACGTGTCGGTGCAGGCGCAGATCTTGAACCTGATCTCCGACCTGCAGCGCGAGCTGGGGCTGAGCTACATCTTCATTTCCCACGACCTGTCGGTGGTGCGCCACGTCTCCGACCGGGTAGCCGTGATGGACCATGGGCAGATCATCGAGCTTGCCGGCGCGCAGCAGCTCTATGAAAACCCGCAGACCGACTTCACCAAGACCCTGCTGGCCGCCAGCGCAAGGAGCTGAGAATGAGCGCACCAACACTTTCTCCGGACGCGGCCGCCGCCGCACCGGAGGTGAAACAGCGCAGCTCGATGCGCATGACCGTCGACTACCTGCTCAAGGACCGCGCCTCGCTGATCGCCGCGAGCTTCCTGGTGCTGCTGGTGCTCTTTGCACTGGCCGCCCCGCTGCTGGCATCCATCACCGGCCACCCGGCCAATGACCAGTTCCGCGAGACCGGGCTGACCCCGGCCGGCGTGCCGGTGGGTCCGGGCGCTGAATTCTGGCTGGGCGCTGACCAGCTGGGCCGCGATGTGCTGGTGCGACTGGCCTATGGCGCAAGGGTCTCGCTGATCGTCGGCGTGGTGGCTTCCCTCGCCGCGGCCAGCATCGGCATCATGGTGGGCATGGTCGCCGGGTACTTCGGCGGGAAGGTGGATACGGTGCTCAGCCGCTGCATCGACCTGGTCATGTCCGTGCCTTTCCTGCTTGCCGCCCTGGCGCTGGTTTCGGTGTTCGGCGCCAGCCTGCCGCTGAGCGTGGGAGTGATCGTGTTCTTCTCCTGGACCTCACTGGCCCGGGTGATCCGCGGACAGGTCATCGCCCTGCGCCAACGCGAATTCGTTGAGGCGGCCCGGAGCTTGGGGGCCGGGCACTGGGGCATCATCTTCCGCGACATCCTGCCCAACCTGGCGGCCCCGATCATCATCTACGCCACGCTGATGATCCCCAGCTCCATCGTCTTCGAGGCGACCCTGTCATTTTTGGGCATGGGCATCGTCCCACCCGATGCCAGCTGGGGCGGCATGTTGGCCGAGGCCTCTGGCAACTCCATCTATCTGACCGCCTGGTGGCTGGTGCTCTTCCCAGGCCTGGCGCTGCTGTTCACTACCCTGGCGTTCAACGTCCTGGGCGACGGGCTGCGCGATGCGCTGGATCCGCGCACCCGCAGAAAGGCCAAGTAAAAATGCTCTTCTTCCTTCTCAAGCGCCTGGGCTTCGGGCTGCTGGTGCTCTTTCTGCTCAGCCTGTTCGTCTTCCTGCTCTTCTTCGTGGCCCCGGGCGATCCGGCCCGGGCGATCGCCGGAGACAAGGCCACCGAGGAGCTGCTCGCGCAGATCCGCGACACCCTCGGCTTGAACCAGCCGCTGTACCAGCAGTACCTCGACTTCGCCTCCCGGCTGCTGCAAGGAGACATGGGATTCTCCTACCGCTCCCAGCAGCCTGTCACCGAGCTGATCTTCGACCGGCTGCCGGTGACTATGTCCCTGGTGGGCGGGGCGATGGTGCTCTGGCTGCTGATCGGCATCCCGGTGGGCGTGGCCTCGGCTCGCAAACCGGGCAGCCTGCGAGACCGGATCGGGCAAAGCTTCGCGATGACCGGCATCAGCTTCCCGACCTTCGTGCTGGGCATGATCCTGCTCTACACGCTGTACTCGCTGCCCGCCAAGGCCGGTTTCCTGCTCTTCCCGCCCAGCGGGTACATCGAGCTAGGGCAAAATCCGCTGCAGTGGGCCTGGCACCTGGTCCTGCCCTGGATCACCCTGGCGCTGGTCACCGCCGCCGTCTATGCCCGGCTGACTCGTGCACAGATGCTTGAAGTGCTCGGCGAGGACTACATCCGCACCGCCCGCGCCAAGGGTGTACGCGAGTCGTCGGTGGTCTATAAGCATGCCTTCCGCAGCGCGATGACCCCGCTGGTCACCCAGTTGGGCATCGACATCGGCGTGATGCTCGGCGGAGTGATCGTGATCGAGCAGGTCTTCGGCCTGGCCGGTGTCGGATCGCTGGCGGTGCAGGCGGTCCAGACCCAGGACCGCCCGGTGATCATCGGCGTGGTGTTGCTTGGCGGCTTGTTCGTCGCGGTGGCGAACATCCTGGTCGACATCGCTTACACCAGGCTGGACGCGCGCGTGCGCACCGCTTGATCCTGCTACAGCTGTGCGGGTAGCCCCGAGATGGCTGCCCGCACAGCTTTCCGGACATCTCCGTGGTGACCGATAGCTACCCCGGGCAGATGCTGGAACTCGTCCGGCAACCAGACCCCGCGTTCCCTGTTCCGCATATCCACGCAATCTGGTACCGGAAAAGTGGGGTTAGCCTTAATTAGTGGACAGCCGAACAAGCGGGATCAGCCGATCCCGCATTTGAGAGGATGTCACTAATGAGCAACATGAAAAAGCAACGCAGGTCCTTCACCGAGGAGTACCGCAGGGAAGCCGCCGGCCTGGTCATCGATACCGGACGCACCATCAGCGCGGTCGCCAAGGAACTGAACCTCGGCGAGCAAACGCTGGGCACCTGGGTGAAGAAAGAACGATCCCGCCGAGGCCTGGACGGTGAGCCGACCGGAGCGTTGGACGAGTCCGAACGCGAAGAACTCAAACGCTTGCGCAAGGAAGTCTTCGAACTGCGGGAGGACAACCGTTTCCTGGGAAAGCAGCGTCCTTCTTCGCGTCGAAGCAACATCGGTCGAACGGTTCGAACTGATGCACGCGTTAAAGGATGAGTTCGCCCTGACACGGATGGCGGCTTTGCTTCAGGTTTCCAAATCAGGCTACTACGCCTGGCGGCACCGCCAAACCACGGGGCCGTCCCCGAGGGCTGCCGCGCAGCGGGCACGGGATCAGAAGGTCGCCAAGGTCTTCAACGATTCCCATCAGACCTACGGGGCTCCGCGGGTGACCGCCCAGCTGGCCCGCGAGGGCAGTCCGGCCGATCAAAAGACCGTCGCTGCTTCAATGCTTCGGCAGGGCCTCGAGGGGATCAGCCCACGGAAGTTCACTCCGGTGACCACGATCCCAGGCGTTGACACGTACCACCTGCCGGATCGGGTACACCGGCAATGGGACCAGGGCACCGTGGACAAGGTCTGGATCAGCGATATTACTTATCTGCGCACCACTGAGGGGTGGCTGTACTTGTGCGCGGTGCGTGATGGCTGCTCCCGCAGGGTGCTGGGATGGGCGCTGGACAGCGTGCAGAACACCGATCTGGTGGAACGGGCGCTGCGCATGGCCAAGACCCTGCGAGGGCAGATTCCAGGTCAGGTGGTGTTCCACGCGGACCGCGGCTCGCAATTCACCTCAGCCCAGTTGCATGAGGTGGCCGTTGAGCTGGATTTGCTGCCGTCCGTGGGGCGCACGGGCGTGTGCTGGGACAACGCCATGAGCGAGTCATTCTGGTCGACGCTGAAGACCGAATTCTATGACCGCTACCGGTGGGCTACCCGGGCGGACGCCAAGCAGAAAGTGGCTTGGTGGATTGAGGATTTCTATAACCGCCGCCGGCTGCATTCAAGCCTGGGGATGGTTCCTCCGGTGGAGTTTGAGCAGAAGCTTCGCGGCCAGCAGGAACGCGTTGAACAGCATAGGACCGTGCTAACGCTAGCAGCATGAGCTAGATCACGTGTCCACTAGTTGCGGGGAACCTCATGCGGACATGGCCCAGATGGCACGGGCCGTCGAGGAGCTGGGACTGCGCGCCTACCTCGGGCCCAGCTACCGCACCCACGTGCCCTACACCGATGGCACCGGCCCGCTGCTGCACGAGGACGAGGCCAAGGGTCTGGATGGACTGGAGCAGGCGATCGCCTTCTGCCGGGACTACGAAAACACCGCCGACGGGCTGATCCGCACTGCCCTGCTGCCGGCCCGCATCGAAACCCAAACCGAACAAACGCTCAAACTTACCCGTCAGGCCGCTGACGAATTAGGTGTTCCGGTACGTTTGCACGCGGCGCAGGGGCTGTTCGAAGTGCAGATCATCATGGAACGCACCGGAATGCGCCTGCTACCGTACTTGGATTCGCTGGGCTTCCTGAACGAAAGAACTTTTATACCGCACGCCTGGACGGTGCCCGGAAATCGGCATATGCCCGAAGAGTTTGGTCAGGGCGACGATCTTGCGCTACTCGCCACCTCGGGAGCATCGGTGATTTTTTGCCCGATTCCTGCCGCGCACTACAGTGTTTGTCTTGAAGACTTCGACTCCTATCGCGAGCAGGGAGTGCGGGTGGTGCTGGGCACCGACTCCGCCCCGCCGAACATGATTCGCGCGATGGACTTGGCGATGGGCATGACAAAAGCACATACGGGTTCGATGACCAGCGCCCAGGGACGAGATCTCTTCCGGGCCGCTACCTTAGAGCCGGCGAATGCGTTAGGTCGCGAGGATTTGGGCCGGCTGGCGCCCGGTGCGCAGGCCGACTATTTCGTGCTGGACCTCAACGGTACCCATATCGGACCGCATGCCGACCCGATCCGCACGCTCATCATGAATTGCGACGGCCGCGATATCACTCATGTCGTGGTGGCCGGACGAACCATCGTGTCCGACAAACAGATCGTTACCGTGGACACAAGCGATTATCAGCGGCGCGCGCAAGATTTCCTAGATAAGTACATGGCCGCATTTAGCGTCAGTGACTATAAGCATCGACCCACCACGGAGCTCTTCCCGGCGAGCTTTCCGGTGCGCTAACTTTCGTCACTGGGATATCGACGCAGGCGGTTTTTGGAGTTGTGTGCCTCATGGCGGTTGGCTCCGAGGTGCGACGTGTTGTTGGTGGGCATGCCACAGTTGCAATGTAGCGCCCACCCTTGGGCTTAATCGAGAATGGCCGTCGCCTCCATCTCTCTGAGCGTTTGGGCATCAAAGAGCATCTCGACGCCGATGAGCGAGGACGGTGGCATTGGTATAGGTAGCCCCACTTCTTGGGCTACGGAAAGGATGCCCTCCATGAGCTCGTTGATTTTTCAGTTTGCCAGTCGGTGACGTAGATCGTTAGCCGGACGACATCGCTGAAGGTCACGCCGGCCGAGGCCAATCCCGTTGCGGTGTTGCGTAAGGCTTGCGCCGCCCGATCTCTGAGATTGTCCGGAGTTTGCGCACCATCAGGTTGGTACGCCACCTGTTCAGCGACACGGATAGGACGAGCCAATAGGGCAGTGCCTTGAGCTAGTTGCCTGGAAGGATTGGTTCAGGGGAAGTCCAATGCGGTTGTGGCGGCCATCTGGATTAGTAGCTTGGAGCCCTTGAGAATAGGGTTGCGTTTCGCGCTTTCTCTGAAGGTTGAACGCGGTGAACTTACACTTCCCATGTCGACGTGTAGCTACGCGAGGAGAGTAGGGTAGCGAATTCGGCGTGAACGTGCATGGTCTTGGTAAGACGTTTCGTCCGGTCATCTGAAAGTTTTCCTTTTTCCCAGTCGCGACCGGAAAAGTATGCGGAATACGGGTTGATCACGCACTTGAAGTCATTCATCAATGAACCGGCAAGCGACGTCGTCGCCATGTAACTGTGTGGGAGACCAGCCGAGCACACGAACGAAACGACTTTGTCGAACCATGCCGAGGTATTGCGGCCATCGCCGGTGGCTCCGGTGGCTTCAATCAGAGATTTGACTGCGGCGTTGGGAGCCCAATTGTAGATTGGGAAAGCGAGGACAACACCGTCGCTTTCCCGAATGCGCTGATGTAAAAGCTTAAATCCTGGGTCGCTGAAAATCTCGCTATTGTCGAAAACAGGAAGTTCGAATTCCGCCAGATCGACTACTTCCGAATTATGCCCACGATTCTGCAGAATTTGCGATGCTTGGACGGCCAAGCCGCGGCTAAGGCTGGCGGGGTCAAGGCTGCAGGAAATTACAGGGAGTGTCAGTGGCACACTCTTACCCTAGCAGTAAGATTTTGCCCACTTCGCTAGGGAATCTGCCGTCCGGGTTGGCCGATCCTCTGAGGTTGAGCTTCTCCCGCTGTCTCCAGTTCATAGCCTTCGGCAGACTCCATCTACGCAAGATTTACATCAATGGATGCGAATTTTCATGATTTTCCATCACGGCGAGCTGAAATCTGGAAACGAGCTAATGAAACAAGAGATTCTTTCCAATTAATCGAAGCTGCAACAAAAATGTTTGCGCTATGGCCATTTATGACTTTGGTCAACTTGTAGAATTATGCATTTCCATAACTCTAGAATTGGCTCTGGCTACTGCTTCCCACGGTATAAGGCTACGTGCTAGGGGTTGTGTTCTGAAAAAACGTCATATGCTTGCGGGAATCGCCGCTTCGAGCATGCTGGTCATTGGTTCTGCTATGCCGGCGTTGGCTGATACGGGAAACGGTTCTTTGAATGAGCTGGCAAGTCTCAATCCTGGAACCTCGGTCACCGAGCTGAGAGATTCGCTGGGTGAGTTCGCACAGGATGAAGGAATCAGTTTGGACGAAGCCGTTAATCGGGTTTTGTCCGAGAGCAAGGCTTCGGTGCAGGAAGCGAAATCGGTCGATTCTCTGGCTAATCGAAGCGTTGCTTCGGCCGCCAGCAGTAGCGGGGGCAGCGGTACCGTTACCTTGGGTTCTGCGACGCGTAAGGGTGATCTTTTCGTCTCTCCTGCTTCGACGCTTTTCGTTCAGCATGGCCACACAGGAATTTACTACTCAACCGCAACCATCGTGGAAGCTCCCGGCACTGGAAAGAACAGTCGATCCATCGCTGGCAGCTCGGTGAAGGTAGGCAAGGGTGCAGTGAAGCAGTACGTTTCGACTACATCGACCAATAGAGGCAAGGCTGCCAATCATGCCTTCAACAAATTGCGCGGCAAGGGATATAACTCCGACTTTGCCGTGAACAAGTCGACGACCGGTTCGAAGATGAATTGTTCGCAGTTGGTGTGGGCGGCTTACAAGGCGGCTACAGGGATTGATCTGGACGGCAACGGCGGTTTGGGCGTTTATCCTTACAACATTAAGGATTCCTCAAAGACGGTGACGTACAAGACCCTCTAAGCGTACTGGAAAACTAGTATCTGGGCCGGCCTGGGATTGGGCCGGCCCAAACTCTGCACCAGAATGGAACATTCCATGATTCACACCCGTCGTATCATCACCGCAGCGGCAGTGGCGACCACTGTTTTTACCCTGGTTAGCTGTTCGCCAGCTGATCCCTCACCCCAAAAAGCCGAGGCTCTAGGCGAGGCCACGTACGCACTGTGCTTCAGTGCTGCGAGCAGTGACATGGATGGAGAAAGCCAAGACGGAAAGGTTTTGCTGGTAAACGACGATGGTGTTTTTTCAGAAGTGCAGACCTGGGGCATGGACATGTGCTCGATGGAGTGGACTGAGAAGGGGTTGTTCTTCAGTGATATGAAGACCGACTATCTGATTGATGGTGCCGGTTTGAAGAGTTTTGAGAATGCAAAAACTGATAGCCAATACGCCATGCTTGCCACAGCAGCGGACACTGCAGTGGGACTCTATAATCTGGGCTTCAGCGACGTGGGGTATACGACTCAGGTTGTGACCACTACCAGTTCCGGAACCTCTCTAGCCGAAGTTGAAGGCAGCTATTTCATTGCTGCTCAGTGCGAGGGGGAGGTCTTCGGAATTGGTTTGGCTACCGGCCCGTATTCGAAGACGGGGGATCCTGATACGGAGCCCATGGTTCTCAGCCAATTAACTGGCACGAAGGACGGCAAGGAAAAAGTTGTCGGCAGCAGTACTCGGGCTAGAGAGGGCGCGGTACTCAATGATGCGCCATGCCATGATGGAAAAATCTACTACATCTCTGATGAGAGACGAGGTGGATTGGATGTTGCTGCTAAGGCCGTCTTATCGATATGGGACACCAAGACCGGTAAGTATGAGAGCAAGGCGCTGATCTCAGATGAAGCGACTGAGCCTTTCATCAGTGAAGATGGTACGGGACTTCCCCAGGTAACCCGCCAGTCGCTGAAGGACGGAAAGCTTGAGTGGTACGGGGTTAAGGATTCGATCATGTCCACGGACACCAAGACGGGACATACGGAACGCAAATTTAGCGTTGAAGGATATAGCGATAATTCCGCTTCATCCAAGGCGATCTTCACTGATACTGAGGTTGTCGTCATGGCAGATAATAATGATGGTTCTCCGTACAGAATTTTGCGTTATGACCGGTCCACCGGCGAAGAAGTGGGGCGGGCCGTGCTGGATGACGATCCGGCAAATCTCAGTAGCGGTCTCTTCTTTAGGGGATTTTCAGTGAGGCCGTAAAGGTCTTCTCTATTCTTGTTTAGTCGACGATTCGAGTGCGGGATTGTATTCCTAGAGGACGTGCACGGGCCACGATCACTCGTCGCAAGTGAATTCAGGTACAGCAGCTTGTGGCTTGTGTGCGGACGGTGGGTTAGTTCCTGCTGTCCAAGTGGGTGCAGGAAAAGCAGCGGAGCGGATAGGGCTTTTGCTGTGCACAGGTGGGCAGCAGGCTCGACACGTAACCAGGAATAAATAATGGGCCGGCACTTACCGTGAGGTGAGTGTCGGCCCATTGCTGTGCGTTCGTTTAACTTTCGGCTGCTGGGGTCGTTTGGGTCTGCTGAAGGTTTGGTTGACACCAAGGTTTATGCTGCCAGAGCGACAGACTCGATCATTGTAGCCTCGAATTGGATCGGGGTCAGTTTCCCCAAACTCCGTTGCTTGCGCTTGCGGTGATACTTCCCCTCCAGCCATCCAATGATGGCCAGACGAAGTTCCTGACGCGAGGACCACCAGCGGCGGTCCAACACGTTCTTCTGCAGCAGGCTGAAGAACGACTCCATGGCCGCATTGTCACCGGCTGCCCCGACCCGGCCCATCGAACCAACTAGCCCGTGACGCTCCAACGCTTGAGTGAAGCTCTTTGACCGGAACTGGCCTCCAGAGCATTGACAGCCAGATGGGCCTTCATCCCCGAATCCATCGAGTACCCCACGATTCTGTTGCTGAACACGTCTTTGATCGCACACAAATACAGCTTTCCTCGCTCGTGTGGTGCAAGGGTGATATCGGTCAGCCACAACTGGTTGGGCTGATCAGCGGTGAAGTTCCGCTGCACCAAGTCGTCATGCACCGCAGGGCCCGCCGGGACGTGCTTGCGCTGGCGTTTGCTGATCACTGAGCGGATCCCTGCCTTGCGGCATAACCGCCAGACCCGGCGCTCGGAGACCTGGTAGCCGGCGTCTTGCAGATCATCAGCCAGCACACGGTACCCTCCCTCGGGATCCTCCTCGTGAAGCTCATGCAGCTTGCCGATCAACTCCTGCTCTTCGATTTCCCTGGCGGAAACAGGGGTTTTCAGCCACTTGTAGTACGCCTGGGTGCTGAATCCCAAGACCCGGCACGTCACCGCCACTTCGAATATGTTTCCGGCCTGTTCGAGCGGCTAATTCTTGGACGAGCCGGCCCATTATTTTGGGGAACGAATATGCGGCCGGGAAAGGTAGGCCGCGGCCTTGCGCAGCACCTCGTTCTCCATTTCGAGCTCCCGGATGCGTTTGAACGCTTGGGACATTTCCTTGCGTTCGTCAGCATCAGAGGACGGGGTCATTCCGTGGGATTGGAATCTGGCATCGCGGACCCAGGTTTGCAGTGCGGTCTTTGAGACTCCCAGATCCGCGGAGACTTGCTTCTGGGACATTCCCGATTCGACGAGCGCGACGGCGTCCTTCTTGAATTCTTCGGTGAAGATTCTTCGCATGGTTTTTGTTCCTTCGTTTGAGCACAACCATAGCTGGGTTATGCGGTCGAAGTGTCAACCAAACCTTCAGCAGACCCCCTATGGTGATCGCAAGGCGGTCAGCGCGCAGTTGAAGACGATTTACACGGCGCCGAGCATCGAATCCGCGGGCAAGGCGTTGGATGATTTCGAGGCATCCGAGCTGGGCAGGAAGTATCCATCGGCGGTGGCCACCTGGCGCAACGCGTGGGAGCGGTTCACCCCGTTTTTGGAGTTCCCGCCCGAGTTGCGGAAGGTCATTTACACGACGAATGCGATTGAGTCGATGAACTATCAGCTGCGCAAGGTCACCAAGTCCCGGGGGCATTTCCTTATCGATGCGGCGGCGGTGAAGATGCTGTGGTTGGCGATCTGCAATATCGAGGACGAACGGGCGATGGAGCGTTTCAAGGATGCGCAGAAGAAGGGACGGACCCCGCGGGCCGGTGCTGGAGCGCATCTGGTGGAAGGGGCCGGAACGAACGGCTGGAAGCAAGCCTTACAGCAGCTGGCGATGGCTTACCCGGAACGGATTGAGCCGTATTTGAATTGATTGTTACGAAGCCCTGAATAATGGACTTGACTAGGGGCTTACACAAACAATCTGACAAGCTCCCCGAGTTGCGTCAGAGCAGAAATAACTCCCGTGTCGCCGGGGTGGAGCGCAGCAAAGGCGTTCTCCAATCCCGATCCACCCGCTCAATCATCGGACATTTCCCATGCGCAGGTAACCGCACCGGGTAGCTCAAGAGCTGAGATTTGGACTTATGCGATGCTGGATGTCAGCAGAGAGCACGAAATGCATTGTCCGCTAGAGGTGTGCGTGCGACTAGGAGCTGAGTGTTGCCTGAACGGATTCTAGATGCGTTGTGGGTCTCAGCTGAACAAAGATATGATCAAATGGTAGGTATAGGAGTGTACTTGCAAGCCTCTCATAGTGCGGGGCATCTAGTCGGAGATTGGCTGATGTCCCGCTCTATTCTTTTCTCCTTGCCCGCGCTGTCGTCAGTGAGAGTTTCTTTGCTCCGCTAGCTGCAAAGCAGTGTGTCTCGGAAACTGCTGAGAGCACCAGCCTGAATATTTATGGTTTTACGCCGGCTGGATGGTGGATCGCGTTATCGTCAGCGAGCTGGTGCATGAGTAGAGATAACCGACTAGTTCTGCGCGGGACTGCATGACACCGTGAGAGTTGGCTAAGTAGATGCCTCGGTTAGTGCTTGATGATCCAAGAGTGATATCTCCGGTGCTACGCCAGTACACGTTGGCCGCTTTGGTACCTCGTGTGAAGACAACGGTGCTTCCATCGGCGGAAGTGATGGTGTTCGCGCGGAAAATGAACCGTGCATTGGGATCGCCCTGGCCATCAAGGGTTACCGTGCCATTGATAGTGAAGCGTCCGGTGGAACTCGTGTACACCCCTGGTCTGATTGTTCCCGAGAGCACTGAGTCTCGGATGGCAGTCGCGGGATATTTGTCCAGAGCGGCATACAAAACCATTAGGTCTGTTTTAGCGTTGCGTGCGCCGGTGGTATTGCGGTCGGTGCTTCCAGAAATGTCCCAGGGCCAGAATCCTTCAATTTTTGTTCCCGGGCTCGTGGCAACACTGCCCGAAATTGTGGTGCCGATACCCAGCGTCGGGCTGTGCTGAATGCTTTCATGTGCCATGAGCAGGTACGTGGCTGCTCTGCCCAGTGTGAGTTCGGGCAGCTTCGCAACGGACCAGCTCGCCTTGGTGCGGGTTCTGGTGCTGAACGCCGCACTCGAGACTGGTACTTGGGTACCGACGATGCTTCCCGCAGCGGCTAGGCCAATAAGTGTGAGCGCAGTCCGCCGGTCTAAACGCCGTGGCGAGAGAATTTCCGTGACACCCACACGCTCTTCAGCCACTTCTTCTTCGGGTAGGTCCGGTTTCCCATCGGAATCGTCATCTGTATCCGGGTGGCGCCCGGGACCTCTGAAAGCCAATATCAGGGCTGCTAAAGTAACTAGGCCCCAGAGAATCAACGGACCGTAATTGCCTGTGTTCAACCAGAAGCCAGGGAGCCCAATCATTGGGATCAAGATGCGTGCTTGCCCAGTAATCTGGGATCGTTTCAGTGAGCTGCTGTCGACATCGTGATTCGCATCGCCGGCAGTGACAAATGTTCCGTCGTCGTTAGCTTCCACGATGCGGTGCAGGCGTAGGCGTTCAATCCCGTCGGGTTCGGCAGCTGCTGGGCTTCGATACTGTACGACGCCGCCCATGGGTACTGGATCGTTCTCATCCCAAGGAGAGGCAACAGCCACATCGCCCGGACTGATGTGTGGTTCCATCGAGCCTGTTTGGACCATCGTCGCGTGCCAGCCAAAGAGCACCGGGACGAAAGCGATGGCGGCGAGAGTGGCTAAGGCGACGAGGTAACCTTCGGCTAGCGCAAAGCCAAGTAGCCTGCCCCACCCCGGTATTCGGGGTGGGGCAGGTTTTCGGTGTTGTTTTCTATGGCTCACGCAGTGCGTTGGAGTTAGTTGGCTGGCGCGTCACTCTGCAGTTCCCAGACCAGGTCGATACTGGTTTGGGCACCTTGCAGGGCGTCGAGCTGCGACTGGCTCAATTCTGCAGCGTCGAAAGTCCACGTGCCACGGTAAACGGTCGTTTCTCCGACGGTGCCCGTAGTCTCCCACGCAGTGGCTGTGCCGCCGGTGGCGTAGTCCTGGTTTGCTGTGGCGAGTTCTTTGAGGGAGTAGGCCTCCGGGGCGCTACCAATGGGGGTGAACCCGGCGCAGTCGTCGAATGTTCCGCCGGTGCCGCGCTCGACTTTCAGTTTGATGTGCTCTTCCAAGCCTACGGCTGAGGTGGCGAGGTTTTGTACGTAGGAACGCACCTCGCCGGGAACAGTGGAGTTTGAGGTAACGACGATGCACTTGGTGCCGCTCTGTCCTGGGACAAGCTTATCGACGGTGAACGCCGCGGTGCCCTTGTCATCGTCGGTCAGTGCGACCTGGCCGGTGGCCCAAGAGTTGCCAGAGTTGCGAGTGGTGGCGGTGAAAGCGGCGTTGGACGCCTGCCACACCATGGCGCCGGCTAGCAGGATGGCTACGGGAGCCGCGGCGAAGCCGACAATTTTAGTGGTGCGAGCAGATGGATTGCGCATAGGGATACCTCAGAGTGTGGGAGTGGTGGGACGGGCCGAAGATAGGTGCTTCGTTCTCCGTTGAGGAGCTGTGGCCGCAGCTATGCTCGCCCCAAACCTTTTCTCGTTATTTGAGAGTATAACGAACGAATGTGAATCGTGGGTGTGATATCTTTCATTGATTTTTCTCTAGAAAAGTTAAGGAAAATAGCGTCTATCTTCCATTGGAAGCGTTCATAGGTCAACTGGCTGAATTCATAGGGGTAAAGGCTTCGTGCCATCGGACTTTTCGATGCTCGGGTGAATATGAGAAAGCGTTCCGGGGTGTCCCCGGAACGCTTTAGCTCGACCTCGCGAAAAGGTTATTTAGCTATGAGCGCGCGCCTGTCAGATGGATTGTGTAAGACCCCTAGTCAATTGATAGAAAGAGACTAGGAAAAACACGATATGACCATCCAGAAAGACCAGGCCGAACAGAGCATGGAAAACGCTTCCGACATCGCCGAGAACTGCGAGCCAAGCCAGGCAAAGAAGAGGAAGTCGCGGAGTTTCTCCGTAGCGCGCGCTCCATTGTCGAGCAAGAAGAAGGCACGAGAGCCTGGTTCGCCTTGAAGTTCGATGCATCGACCTTCGGGATCTTTGACGTGTTCCCAGACGACGAGGCCCGCCAGGCTCACTTGTCTGGAGGCGTTGGTCAGGCGCTCGCTGCCCAGGGTGCAGATCTGTTCAGCGTAGACCCGAACATTGAGAACGTCGATGTGCTTGCATATAAGCTACCCGGTGAAAACGTGTAAAGGACTAATTTGTAGTGTTTTTACCGGGCGTGCTCTTCATGGTCTGCTTTAACCCACACCGGGAAGTCAGCTGACGGCAGTTCTCGCGGTCATGACAGCTGTCGGCTACGGAATCGTGTTCCCCGGCGTGCAGTCGAACAATATCGCTGCTGGCGGTCACGTCCATCGGTGCACAACATCGAACATCGGTTGCGGCCCACTGGAACCCCGGGAACGCCTCGGCCTGGCAACTCCGTGACCATGCAAAGATTTTCAGCATGAGAGCGTCTTTGATATTGCCTGGCCAGCCCGTTCTGGGGTCTGCCCAAGCCAGCACCGGACCGGGACCTGCACGATGAACCACGGGATGGAATGGGTCTCCGTAGCTGCTGGAGTGGACGAAAACAGCCGAGCAGATCCTGGAATCGCTCGGCCGTTTCATGAATGGGACTTCAGTTGCAGGACACTACCCCTGGCGCTGGCCATCCAGCAACCGGACCCCTTCCGCATCATCCTGCAATGCTGCAGGAAGAAGGTCTTGCGGGAAGCCCTGGTAAGCCACGGGTCGCAGGAAGCGGGCGATGGCAGCAGTGCCCACCGAGGTGGAGTTGGACACGGTGGAAGCCGGGTACGGCCCGCCGTGCTGCTGGGCGTAGGTCACCGAAACTCCGGTGGGCCACTGGTTCCAGAGCACTCGGCCTGCCTTGTTCTGCAGGATGACCAGCAGCTGTGCCACATCGTCGCCTGTTTCGCCGCAGATCGTTGCGGTGAGCTGGCCAGCGAAGCTGCTGGCGATCTCCAGCAACTGTGCCTCGTCCTTGTAGGTCACAACCAAGGCGGCGGGGCCGAAGCATTCTTCCTGCAGCGCCTGCGGGTCAGCCAGCAGCTGCTCGCCAGTGGTGACCAGCAAGGTGGGCTGGATATGGTCATTTTCCGCCTCAGGGTGCTGGGCCAGGACTTCAACTCCCTCATGGGCCTTTAGCTGCGACAAGGTCTGCAGGTAGCCGGCCTCAATACGCTCGTTGAGCAGCTTGTGAACCGCTGGCAGTTCCTTTGAAGCGAGGATCTGGGTAAAGTTCGAGTCTTCTGGAACCACCAAGGTTCCCGGCTTGGTGCAGAACTGTCCGGCCCCCATGGTGAAGGAACCGATGAACTGGTCCACGATGTCCTCGGCATTCGCCGTCGCAGCGGAGCTGGTAACGAAGACCGGGTTGTTGCTGCCCAATTCGCCGAAAAACGGGATCGGCTCCGGGCGGGCGCTAGCCTTGTCGAATAGGGCGCGGCCTCCAGGGATCGACCCGGTGAATCCAGCCGCCTTGATGCGCGGATCCTCGATGGCCGCGCTGCCTGAGGCGGTGCCGAAGATGACGGAGAAGAGACCTTCCGGAGCACCTGCTTCTTCCAGCGCGGCGGCGAAGATGGAGGCGGTGGCCTGCGAAAGCTTCGGATGACCGGAGTGCGCCTTGAGCACGACTGCATTGCCAGCGGCCAGCGCAGAGGCGGTATCTCCGCCTGCCACGGAGAAGGCGAAGGGGAAGTTGCTGGCGGCGAAGACCAGCACCGGGCCCACAGGAATCAGGATGCGGCGCAGGTCCGGGCGGGCGGCTCCCATGGGCCACTGCGCGTCGGCATGGTCGACGCGTGCATCAAAGCAGGCACCATCGCGGATGGTCTCGGCAAAGAGGCCAAGCTGGAATACTGTCCGCTTCAGCTCGCCGTGCAGACGAGGCTCGGGGAGGTTGGTTTCTTCCATGGCCATGGCCACCAGCGTATCGCCGGCTTCGGCCAGCGCAGCAGCTGCCTGCTCGATGATCCTGGCACGTTCGCCGGCCGGGACCTGGGCCCACTGTGCGCTGGCCAGCGCTGCACGCTGCAGGATCTGTTCCAGCTGCTCAGCCGAAGTCTGTTCAATGGTGTTCTGCGGCATGTTCCTATTCCTTCGGTGATTCGTCGAGGTCTGCGATTTCGCCCAGCGGCACCGGGATCGAAATCGGTCGTTTGTAGGTGCTGGCGACAACTTGGGCGAAGCGCTCTTCCGTATCGCCGTTGGTGGCAAGGCAGGAAGCTGCATAGCCGCACACGCGGCCCTGGCACCAACCCATGCCAGCACGGGTGGTGGACTTGATGCTCCGCGCATCCGTGGCCTGCAGGTGGTCGCGAGCGTCGTGGATCTGCCCCGCGGTGACTTCCTCGCACCGGCACACCACGGTGTCTTCTTCGAGGTTCGCGCTCCAGTACTCGGGCACCGGGTGTGCCTGGTGCATGGCACGGGCGAAGGCGCGGTGGCGCTTGATGGTCTTCAACTCGCGGTTCACCAGCGCCCGGTCCGGGTACTGTCCCTGGCCCAGGGCTGCACGGTAGCCGGCGACAGTGCCTTCGGCGACTGCCAGCGCTGCTCCCCCGATGCCTGTAACCTCTCCGGCGGCAAGGATATTGGCACGGCTGGTTGCCTGGAACTGGTCCACGTCGGCTACCAGGGAACCGTCGACATCCACGTGGGTATCCACGCCGAAGGCGGTGAGCAGCTCCAGCTGGGTGGTGAAGCCGAAACCAAGGCCCACGCAGTCAACGTTCTCGATGCGCTCTTCGCTGTCGGCGATGACAGCACCTGACTTGTCGGTGCGTGCGATGCTGACAGCTTCCACCTTGTCGGTGCCGTGGATGGCGGTGATCACTGTGCTGCGCTTGTAAGGGATGCGGTGACGCAGCAAATCCCAGGCGTATCCAGCGCCCTCGACGCCCTTGGCCGGAACTGCCAGCGGTTCCTTCAGGTGCTTGAGCCATCCGGTCAGGTCGGCAGATTCGCAGATGCCCAGGACCTTGCCTCCGGCATGGGCGACGTTGCTTGCCACCGGCAGCAGGAACGGGCCGGTGCCTGCCAGCACAATCCGCTCGCCGGCAAGCACGCCCTGCCCCTTGATCAGTGCCTGCACGGCGCCCGCGGTCATGACCCCTGGAAGGTCCCAACCGGGGATGGGGATCTGCCGGTCGTAGGCGCCGGTGGCGACGACAAGCCGGTCCACAGCCAGGGTGCTCATGCCTGATTCATGGCCTGCCTCAGTTGCCTTGGTCAGCTGCAGGGTGATGGTTTCGTCGGCTTCCTGCTGGGCCATCCAGACCTGGGTATTGGGCTGGTAGGACAGGGTGCCGGTGCTGATGCCGGCATCGAATGCCTTACGCAGCGAAAGGTAGGTGGACCAGTCGTGGTGACCGGTGGAATCCGACCTCACGCCTGGTTGCTCGTAGCGGTGGCGCCAGTACTGGCCGCCTGGCTGGTCGTTGGCGTCGATGCAGGTCACGCGCGCCCCGTGGGCCAGTGCGTTGGCCGCAGCGGCAAGTCCCGCAGGCCCGGCGCCGATCACTGCCACATGGATCTGCTGGCTCATGCGCGCTCCTTGGCGGTGTCAGTATCGATCTGCTGCCCCTCGCACACGCGCACCATGCAGGCGCGCTGGTTCGGCACTGAGTCGATGGTGACCAGGCAGTCGAAGCAGGCGCCGATGCCGCAGAACAGGCCGCGGGGGCGCTCGTTGTTGCGGGTGCTGCGCCAGGCGGTAGTGCCCTGGGAGATCATCGCGCCGGCCACGGTGGTGCCGGTCTCAACGGTGACAAGGGTCGAATCGATGCTGATGGTGATTGGTTGCTCCATGGGATTCACGACTCCTGCTTCACTAGTGGGTGTTCGGCAAATCGGTGCGGGGCGAAGGGCGCAAGGTCCAGGTCGGCGGTTTGCCCAGCCAGGGCCTGGGCCAGCAGCTTGCCGGTGCCTACCGACAACCCGATACCGGCGCCCTCGTGACCGGCCGCATGCCACAGCCCCGGCGCGCGCTCGTCGTGCCCGATCACCGGCAGGTGGTCGGGGCAGTAGGGGCGGAAGCCGTGGTAGTGGCGCATGATCTTGACGTCGCGCAGGAACGGGAAGAGGCCGATCGCATTGTTGGCCATCTGCTTCAGCGCACTGAGGTTAACCGAGCCGTCGAAGCCCACGCGCTCGCGGCTGGAGCCGATCAGGATGGAGCCCGCAGGGGTGCCTTCGACCACCGGGGAGCTTTGCAGCCCGGCATCCGAGCTGCCGACGTTATCCACATACTCGGCGGCGTAGACCTTGTGGAAGACCTTCGGCGGCAGCGGTTCGGTGACCATGACGAAGCCCTTGCGCGGGTTCACCGGCACCGCCACCTCGGCAAGGCCGGCGATTGACGAGGCCCAGGTGCCGGTGGCGTTCACGATATTGCCTGCGGCGAAGGCGCCGTCGGTGCTGTCCACGCCGATGACCCGCCCGTTGCTCCGGCGCAGCGCGGTGACCTGGGCGTTGGGGACGAATTTCGCCCCCGCATCACAGGCGAGGCGGAGCAGCCAGGAGGCCGCCAGCATGGGCTGGACCTGGCTGTCCTGCGGGTAGTAGGCCGCGGACAGGGCATCGGGACTGATGTGCGGTTCTGCCGACAGCAGCTGGTCGCGGTCCAGGATCTCGGCAACTACGCCGTTGCTGCGCTGTGCGGTGGTCAGACGGTCAAGCGAAGCCTGTGAGGATTCCTGCGAGGCGACAACCAAGCCGCCCTTGGCCTCGAATTCCCATAGGTGCGCGAATTCAGCCAAATCGTTCTTCCATACGCCCAGAGAGTACTGCGAGAGCTCCAGCTCCGGGCCCAGCTCCTTGTCGCTGAGCAGGATGTTGCCCTCGCAGCGCGAGCTGGTACCCGATGCAGGTCCGGCCCGGTCGAGAACTACGACGCTCAGCCCCTGCTGGGCGGCGAAATAGGCGATGGCGCTGCCGATGATGCCGGCGCCGATGATGAGAACGTCAGTGCCTTGAGCCATTCATTAGTCCTTGCGTTTGACCTCGTCGTTCGGGTCTCCGACATTCCAGAAACCGCGGGCGTGCGAGATGTGCTTGATCAGTAGTGCGTGCAGCGCCGTGCTGTCGCCCGTTTCCATGAGCTTGACCATTTGCAGGTGCTCAGCGGCCATGGTGGTCAGCTTGCGCTCGCGCATCAGTGACTTCAGCCCGTACTGCCTGGTGCGCATGCGGTAGCTGGTGGCCAGGTCGACCAGTTCCGCATTGCCGCAGGGTGTCATGAGCTCGTGGTGGAACGCGCGGTCGGCGCTGAGGTAGCCGTCGATATCGTCGGCCTGCGCTGCGTCGACGATGACTTTCGCCATCTGCGTCAGCTTCGCAATGTTGGCCTTCGTGTGGTTTTCTGCGGCCAGACGGGTGGCTTCCGGCTCGATCAGCAGACGGATCGCTGCGATGTTCTCCAGCTCCGTGTCGGTCATGCCGGTGACCCTGAACCCCTTGTTCTTGATGGTTTCAACTAAGCCCTCGCGGGTCAGGTCCATCATCGCTTCGCGAACCGGGGTGGCCGAGACCCCCAGTGCATCGCCTAGCACGGGCGCAGAGTAAAGCTGGCCCTCAACCAAGTCTCCGGAGATGATCGCGGCACGCAATTTTTCTGCCACGGTCTCCCGCAGGCTGCGGCGCTCGTTCAGTGGTTCCAGTGCCAAGGCGTTCATGGCTCCCCCATCATATGTAGCTGCTATCGACTTACTGCAATGCTACATTGCATAAATCCACCGCCGCGCTGGCCATGGCCAGATCCTCCCAAGCCATGCCGACACCGGTGTACACCGCGGGACGGCCCGGTGTACGGGTGAACTTCCCGAGCACTAGCTCCTGCACGTTCAGCGGCGCCTGGCCATGCCATGCACCGTCGGCATGCAGGTCGACCGCGTTGCCGTTTTCGCGGATCGCTGAGGCACGGCCTTCGAGCACCACGTCGCTGCGAAGCATCAGCTGGGCATCCAGTTCACGATGCTCCAGCCCGTGCTGGCCGATGGCCGCAACCAGCGCGTGGGAGGCGACCCTCGAACCGTCGAAGAGCGGGGTCGGCGAGGAACTGGCACAGATGATCACATCCGCCTGTTCAATGGCCGGATTCTGGCTTGCAACAACACCGATGCCCTCGGCCCGCAACTCATTTGCGGCAGCCTGCGCCTTATCCAGGCTGCGTCCTACGAGCGCGAACTGCGAGCTGGAGTACAGAGCATGGAAGTAGCGGATATGGTTCTTGGCCTGGATGCCAGTGCCGTAGACCAGCACCTGCGGCTTGGAGCTGAAGAATGCGGTGACTCTGGCCATCTCGCGCAGCGCCAACACCGTCGTGCCAGGGGTGCGCAGCGCGGTGAGCACGGTACCGTCGAGCACTGCCAGCACCGCGCTGGTCTCAGCGTCGAACAACAGGTATGAACCCTGGATCTTGGGCAGGCCCGCCGCGGTGTTCTGCGGGTCGATGGTCAGCACCTTGACGCCGTTGCGCTCGGTTCCCAGCGCCGGCATGATCAGGAACTCGCCACGCTGGGTCGGTGCGAATAAGCGCGGGGAATCCAGTTCCGGATCCAGTCCCGCGGCCAGTGCATCGGCCAGGATCTGCACGGCGGTGGCCGGGTCGATCTTCTCGGTGAGGGTCGCCTCGTCGAAGTAGGGCAGGTTCATAGGATGAATCCTTCCGGGAATGGATCGGTGGGATCCAGGAAATACTGTGCGGTGCCGGTGACCCAGGCGCGTCCGGTGACTGTCGGGATCACTGCGGGCTTGCCACCGACGGTGGTGGTGCCCACCAGCCGGCCAGTGAACTGCGAGCCGATGAACGATTCGTTCAGGAAGTCGGTCTCCAGCTCCAGTTCACCGCGGGCGTGCAGCTGCGCCATGCGCGCGCTGGTGCCGGTGCCGCAAGGCGAGCGGTCGAACCAGCCAGGGTAGATGGCCATGGCGTGGCGCGAGTGCTCGGCGTCGGAGTCCGGGGCCTTGAGATAGACGTGGTGGCAGCCGCGGATATCATCGCGTTCGGGGTGGACCGGTTCGTCCTGCTCGTTGATGGCTGCCATGATTGACAGCCCTGCCTCGATCAGCTCCTGCTTGCGCTCGCGCTCGAAGGGCAGCCCGATGGATTCCAAGTCGACCACGGCGTAGAAGTTCCCGCCAAAGGCAAGGTCGTAGTTGACGGCGCCCAGGCCCGGAACCTGCACCGAGGCGTCCAGCCTGTCCGCGAAGGATGGGACGTTCTTGATCGTCACCGCGGTGGCATGGCCGTCGTTGACCTGCACGGAGGCGATGACCAGGCCGGCCGGGGTGTCCAATCGAATCTCTGTGACAGGCTCCACTACCTCGACCATCCCGGTTTCCACCAGCACGGTGGCTACCCCGATCGTTCCGTGCCCGCACATCGGCAGCAGGCCTGAGACCTCAATGTACAACACGCCGTAGTCAGCGTCATCCCTGGTGGGAGGCTGCAGGATAGCGCCGCTCATGGCTGCGTGGCCGCGTGGTTCATTCATCAGCAACTTGCGGATGTGGTCGCTGTTTTCCATGAACCACAGGCGGCGTTCGGCCATGGTCTTGCCTGGAATCGTTCCTACTCCACCGGTGATGACCCTGGTGGGCATGCCTTCGGTGTGGGAATCAACAGCGTGAAATACACGGGTGGTGCGCATTGAAGTCCTTAGTGGAATTGGTGGGCTAAGCCGATGCCAAGGGAAATTCTGGGCCCCCTCGGCACCGGCTGGCAAGTCATGCTGTTTACTTGTATCCGTGGGCCAGCGCGGCTTCGGTGTCAGCGGTGATCGCCTTGCGGAATTCGGCGCTCAGCGGGCCGCGCGGCGGACGGCATGCGCCGCCCTTCAATCCGGCGATGTCCATGGACAGCTTGATGGCCTGGACGAACTCGGTCTTGGTGTCCCAACGCAGCAGCGAGTGCGATTCGCGGTACAGGGCCTTGGCCTTCTCCAAGTCGTTCAGATCCCCGCTGGTGGACAGGTTGTACAGTTCCATCATGGTCTGCGGGAAGGCGTTGGTGTAGCCCGAAACCCAGCCCACGGCGCCGGCGATGCCCATTTCCAGCACACTGTCGTCGGTGCCGATCAGCAGGTCCAGTTCTGGAACCAGTTCGCTGATTTCGTAGGCGCGGCGCACATCGCCGGTGAATTCCTTGACGCCCACGATGTATCCCGCCTCGAACAGGCGGGCGATCAGCTTCGGGGTCAGGTCCACCTTGGTGTCGATCGGGTTATTGTAGGCAACCACCGGCAGCCCGACCTCGGCCACCAGACGGTAGTGCTCCATGACCTCGTCGTCGTTGGCGCGGTAGATATTCGGTGGCAGCAGCATCACCGAGGAAGCACCCGCTTCTGCGGCCTGGTTGGCCCAGTGGCGTGCCTGCAGGCCGCCGTAGGAGCCAATGCCTGCCATGACGGTGAAGCCGTCCGGTGCCGCTTGGACCGCGGTAGTGATGACGCGGGCGCGCTCTTCTTCGGTCAGTGCCTGGTACTCGCCCAGCGAGCCGTTCGGTGCGATTCCGTCGCATCCGTTGGCGGCCAAGAAGGCTACGTGCTCTGCAAAGCCGTCGTAGTCAACGCTCAGGTCTTCGTTGAATTGCAGCGACGATGCTACGTGTACACCCTGCCATGGCTTCCGGGTCTGAGACATCTTTGATCTTCCTTTCAATGAAGTTTGTGATGCGGTGGGGTTGAGCCCCGCCACCGGGGCTCTATGTGCGATCCACTACATCTAAGGTACTATGTACAATTTTACAGTGCAATAGCAGAAGCGAATTATTTTCTAGTTCCCTGTTCCGTCGAGATCATCGCGCTGAATCAGGGGCGCGTGCTCGGTGGTCACGTAGCCGCGCTCGCGCTCGATGGCACGCACCTTCCAGTACTCTGCGCCTTCGATGCCCAGCGGGCGCGGGTCGAAATGCACTTCCCCGCCCAGCTTGCGCTGGCGGTCGTAGTCGCGGATCACCTTGCGGACCACCGGCGCGAGGAACAGCAGGCAGACCATGTTTACCCAGCCCAGTGAAGCGTAGCCGATATCACCCAGCGTCCAGATCACTGCAGCGGATTCCACCGAACCGTAGAAGGTCATCGCCATCATGCCCAGCTTCAGCAGAATTGCTGCCACCGAGCCCGGCTCCTTGCCGAAAAGGAATACCAGGTTGGTGTGAGCGATGTAGTAGAACGCAACTAAGGTCGTGAAAGCGAAGAAGAACAGCGCGATGGCGACAAAACCTGGACCGAAGCCCGGAAGAACCTGGTCAACGGCATTCTGGGTGTACCCCGCGCCGGCCTCGACGCCGGGGAGGTTTTCCACCACGGTGCCGCCATCGGAGGAGAAGACGTTGTAGGAGCCGGTGATCACGATCATGATGCCGGTTGCGAAGCAGACCACCACGGTGTCGATAAAGATCGAGAATCCCTGCAGCAGGCCCTGGGTCGCAGGGTGGTTTGCCGAAGCCGCGGCCGAACCGTAGGTACCTTCGCCGACACCGGCGACATTGGAGAACACGGCGCGGCGCACGCCCCAGGCCACAGCCATGCCAGCCATCCCCCCGAAGAGCTCATGCAAGCCAAAGGCGCTCTCGAAGATCAACCGCAGTGCTGGAATGATTTCGGAGTAGTTGGCAGCGACGACAACTAGGGCCACCACGATGTAGCCCAGCGCCATGAATGGGACCATCAAATCCACGGCCTTGACCAGGCGCTTGGTGCCACCGAAGATAACCACGCCGAGAATGCCGGTGACAACCACGGCGCTGACCCACGGGTCGATGCCGAAGGCGTTCTTCATGCTGGCAGCGATGTTGTTCGACTGCACGCCGGGGAACACGATACCGTAGCCGACAGCTGTCATGACCGCGAGAACTGCCGCCAGCCACTTGAGGCGTAGACCGAACTTCACGTAGAACGGCATGCCGCCACGATGCTCGCCGTTGACCTTCCGCTTGAAGACTTGGGCCAGGGATGATTCCGCGAAGGAGCTTGCAGCTCCGAGCAGCGCGCAGACAACCATCCAGAACAGCGCGCCCGGTCCGCCCGCAGCGATCGCCGTTCCGACTCCGGCGATGTTTCCCACGCCCACGCGTGAGGCAATGGTCAGCAACAGGGCCTGGAGCGGAGCAATCCCAGCATCGTCCACCTTGGGCTTGAAGAGCAGGGTGAGGGTATGTGGCAGCAACCTGAATTGCGCGCCAAGGGTAAGAACAGTGAAGAACAGTCCGACCGCCAGGGCGAAATACGCCATGGGATTCCAGAGTCCATCACTAATCGCGGTCAAAGTTTCCATGTATTTTCCTCAGAGCATTCGAAGATATCGCATCGAGGTGAGACGCTTGCGGAGTAAGTTGGATCACAACATGTAAAATGGTACATAACACTGTTACTAGCTGACAATGGTCCCGAGGAATTTTCTCAACGGAATTCTCTCGTTGCTGGCGCACGAAAACAGCAGCCAAACGCGGTCAGCGTTTGGCTGCTGCTTGCCTGCACTATGAAGGACTAATCCGCCGGAAGCGCCTGGCGCAAAAACGCGGCCACCCGTTCCACGGCTTCTGCCACGCGCTCGTATCCGGCCGCGAACGACAAGCGGATGAACAGGTGCCCCTCGAACGGATCGAAGTCGCCTCCCGGGGTCAGCGCCACATGCGCATGTTCCAAAACCGCCTGGCAGTACTGGCCCGCTGAACCGAAATGCTCCAGGACTTCGGGAGCCAACCGGCCATAGAGGTAGAAGGCCCCATCAGCGGGAGCCGCCTCGCTGATCCCCAGGCTGCCCAGGTGCCCCAGCACGTGGGCCCGGGTGCGGGCGAACTCGGCCACGCGCTCATTGGCTTCATCCAGGCTCCGCTGCTCGAAGGCGGCCACCACCGCACGCTGCGCCGGCGCCGGAGCGCACAGTGCAAGGTTCGAAGCCAGCGCGTCAACGGTGGCCACCAGGTCATCGGGCACGATCATCCAGCCCAGACGCCAGCCAGTCATCCCCCAGTATTTGGAGAAAGAGGAGACCACGATGGAGGTGCGGGAGAACTCCCACGAGGTGTGGCCCTTGCGGTCCGGGACGAACTCGATGCCGTGGTAGATTTCGTCGCTGACCAGCCGCACGTCATTGGCTTCGCACCAGCTGGCCAACTCCGAGAGCTCCTGGGCGCTGAACATGGTTCCGGTGGGATTATTCGGCGAGGCGATCACCAGACCATCCAGGCGGCCATGCTGCGTCTTGGCCGCTTCGAGCAGCTGGACGGTGGGCTGGAAACGCTGTGCCGCGCCGGTGGGCAGGTCCACCACTTCCAGTCTCAGGGCACCGAGGATGTTTGCGTAGGCCGGGTAGCCGGGGCGGGCCAGCGCCACCACGTCTCCGGCATCGAAGGCCGCCAGGAACGAGAGCTGGAAGGCTCCGGAGGACCCGGTGGTCATCACGAAGTTCTTGGCCGGGATCTGCACCCCATAGGTATCGAGGTAGTGCTGGGACAGTGCCTGGCGGGTTTCGAGCAGGCCCGCGGTGGAGGTATACCCGAAGTCGGCGTGCCCGGCATGCAGCTGGGCGGCCAGCTCATTGACCGCAGCTGGCGCGCCGCCGCCGGGTTCGCCCACGCACAAGGAGATCACGTCGTGCCCAGCGGTACGCATCGTGGCGACCTTCTCGACAATCTGCATCACTTCAAAGGGGGCTACCTTGGAACGCTGGGAGGCTTGCACTATTTGTCCTTCTTTCCGCAGGCATCGAAGAACCGGAGCATCCTCGCCGCGGCCTTCTGCGCTATCTGCTTCAAGGCTATCGGCTCCAGCGTGGCATTGCGCCCAAGGACAGCCGGTGAGCAGGCTAACTGTCCCGGTTCACCCTCCGTTTGCGTCCCGTCCACCGTTGGGGCATTCGCCCCGAGCATCCTCGAGGTATCCGCCGATTGCAGGCGACACCTCGCACAGGAGAACGAACCATGAACAAGCCACTCTCGGCCGCCCTGGCCGCCGCAGTATTGCTCCCCCTGGCCCTGGCGCCAACCGCCGGAGCGGCAGCCTCGCCTGCAACCGCGGCTGCTGCCCTTCCGGCGGCAGTTGCCAAGGACCCCTCGCCGGGGTTCCGCGTATTGCCATATTTGCAAGCTCCTTCTTCCACCTCGATGACCATCAACTGGATCAGCGAAACCGATGAGCCGGGCACCATCAGCATGAGCGGACCGGGCCTGGGCAAGTCCGGCCAGCAGAGCAGCGAGCCGGCATACCTGGATCTCATGGAATACACCCAGGCCGAGCTCGATGAGCAGATCGCTGGCTTGGAGCAGGGCTCGTGGCTGAAGTCGAATTCGAATTACAAGCACTCGGTGACCTTCGAGGATCTCAAGCCGGGAAAGACCTACAACTACACGGTGACCCAGTCCGGCGAAACCCACAGCGCGGCTTTCAAGACGGCGCCGAAGGGCGAGGCTTGGAAGAACGTGCGCATCATTGCGTTCTCCGATTCCGAGACCGAGCCGCGCGGACGCACCGAGCATCGCGAATGGGAACTCTCTCCGGTCAACGGCTACACCGCGGATTCGCTGCAGCGCCCGGGTGCCGGATCTGCCTGGGACCAGGAGTTCGGCATGACCACCCGCTACGGCCAGCCGACCCTGCGCTACCCGCTGGACCAGTCCGCCGCCTTCAACGAGAACCTCAAGCACATCCAGGCCGCCGATCCGGACCTGGTCATGATGGCTGGCGACCTCACCCAGGGTTCGGGCTACCAGCCGGCCTGGGATGAGTTCTTCGGCCATGTGGCCGGGGAGCATTCGGACCTGGCCTCCAATGTCCCGCTGCTTCCGGCGCTGGGCAACTGGGAAACCTATGCCGCGCTGAACGGCGGCTACGGCACGGATGCCGGCCGCACCCCGGCGGTCATTTCGCGCAACCGCTTCCTGGATTACTTCTCGGTGCCGCGGGATCCGCAGCACCCCGAGTACAAGGGCTCCTACTACCGGGTGGATCACGGGCCGGTCACCGTGCTGACCTCGGATTCCACCAACGGCCGCCCGGATGAGAACACCAAGACCGGCCAGCTGTCCGGTGAGAAGTTCTCGGGCGATGACACGAATATGGACGCAGGGAAGCTGTCCACCGATACCCAGGGCGAGTTCACCTTCGAGTCCTACGTCCAGGGCTTCAAGGAGCTGTTCCCCGGATCCACCGATAAGGACGTGGACCTGCCGAACATGGATGCCTCTTCGGCGCAGTGGGCTTGGGCCGAGAAGCAGCTGGCCGATGCCCGCGCCAAGGGCCAGATCGTGCTGGTCCAGTTCCACCACGCAGCCTACTCCAACGGCGTGCACGGCACCCCGCCCAACCATGAGCACCCGGATAACCAGTCGGGCACCGCAATGCGCGCCTACACTCCGATGTTCGAGGAGCACGGCGTGGCAGCGGTGATCTCCGGCCACGATGAGATGTTCGAGCGTTCCTGGGTGGATGAGGACGGCGACGGACGCGGTTTCCACTCCTATGACGTCGGAGTGGCAGCCGATGGCCTGCGCGGTGAGAAGCTGGTGCAGAATGCCGAAGGCGGTTACGAGCCGTTGCGCTTCAACTCGCATTCGCAGTGGTCGGCCCCGGCCGATGAACCGGAAACCTGGGCCGAGGATGCCAACGGCGTTCCGCAGCTGGTCTCCGGCGGCTTGCATTACGGGCACCTGCTGATCGACGTGGCCAATACCGCGCAGGGCGCCGAGCTGACCTTGACCCCCGTGCATATCTTCCCGCTGCTGGATTCGCAGTACCAGCTGGAGAAGACCGAGCGGCGGGCCTATGACGATGTCGTGCGCTTCGCAGTAGGCAAGGACGGGGTGCCACTGGCAAAGTAGCTCTGGCGGAGCAGGCGACTTGTCGCCATGGCTGCAGGTAGTGGACTATTGAAGTGAGCAAAGGCCACTGAGCGCAGCAGCGCAGGGAGCAGGACAAGACATGAGTGAACAGCGCGTTTTCAAGGCAGTAGTCGCCAAGGAAGCCGGCTGGTGGAACATCTGGGTTCCCGAATTGGATCATGTGACTTCCACCCGCAAGTCGCGCAAGATCTCCCTCTACACCCGCTCCTTGATCGCAGCGGTGCTCGGCATCGAGGAACCCTCGTTCCGTGTCGAGCGCGAACTGGTTTCTGCGGGTGAATTCGAACGCCGCTTCACCGAAGCCGTGCGCGCGACAAGCCCGCAGGAAAAGCTGTAGGCAGCACGCATCCACGGCAGAGGCCGCCGTGTCCCCAAGGGGCACGGCGGCCTCTGGCTATTTGCCCGTGGTGTCCAGTTCGCGTTCCTTGACCGGGTGGCGCGAAAGGATGGAAATCCGGTTGAAGGCATTCATGGCGATGGCGATCCATTGGATCGCGGCCACCTGCTCATCGCTCAGCACCAGCCGGGCCGAAGCCACCGCAGCTATGCGCTCTTCGGGGTTCGGAAGGTCAGTGGTAGCTTCGGCGATGGCCAATGCGGCGCATTCTTCTTCGGTGAATAGCCCTCCGCATTCATCCCAGGTGCGCAGCAGGGTAATCCGCTGCAGGCTCTCGCCGGCATCCAGCGCCTTGCGCGCATGAAGGTCCAGGCAGAAGGCGCAGCCATTGATCTGCGATACGCGCAGGTTGACCAGCTCGGCGGTGCGGTCGCTGATCCCGGCGGCGCGATAGGACTTGGCGACATCTTTGGAGAATCTGCCAATCGAGTTCCAAAGCTCGGGATTGGTCCTGTCGAGGAACATCGGGTCTGAAACGGCCATAGTTGAACCATACATCCACGTGCAGCCCTCCTGCTCGAAGGCATCCGGTTAAAGAACCGTGGAGACCAGCGAAAGCTGGTCTCCACGAGGTTTGCTACTTGTCGCCGTCGGCGGCCAGCTGGCCGCAGGCGCCGTCGATTTCCTTGCCGCGGGTATCGCGCAGCGTGGTCGGCACGCCCAGCTCGTCCAGGCGGCGCACGAACTTGGACGTGATGTCAGGTTCGCTGCGGGTCCAGATGGAGCCCGGCACCGGGTTCAGCGGAATCGGGTTCACGTGCACCCAACCGCGGCCGCGGGCGTTGAGCTTCTTGGCCAGCATTTCCGCACGCCACTCGTGGTCGTTCATGTCCTTGATCAGCGCGTACTCGATCGAGACACGGCGTCCGGTCTTCACGTAGTAGTCGTAGGCGGCATCCAGCGCCTCGTCGACCTTCCAGCGCGAATTCACCGGGATCAGTTCGTCGCGCAGCTCGTCATCCGGAGCATGCAGGGACAACGCGAAGGTCACCGGCACGTCTTCGTCGGCGAGCTTGCGGATCGCCGGTACCAGGCCGACGGTGGAAACGGTAATGCCACGGGCGCTCATGCCCAGGCCTTCCGGGGCCTCGGCGACCATGCGGTGCACGGCGTTCATCACGCGCTTGTAGTTGGCCAGCGGTTCGCCCATGCCCATGAACACGATGTTGCCCACACGCTCATCCGGGTGCTTCTGGCCGCCCAGGCCGCCTTCGGCGATCACGCGGTTGGCCTGGACGATCTGGTCCAGGATCTCCGCGGTGGACATGTTACGGGTCAAGCCCGCCTGGCCGGTGGCGCAGAACGGGCAGTTCATGCCGCAGCCGCACTGCGAGGAAATGCACAGGGTGATGCGGCCCGGGTAGCGCATCAAGACGGACTCGACCAGCGAGCCGTCGAACAGGCGCCAGAGGAACTTGATGGTCTTGCCATCATCGGTTTCCAGCCGCTTGACCTCGGTGAGCAACTTCGGGAACATCGCCTGGACGAGTTCCTCCCGGCCGTTCTTCGGCAGGTCACTCATCTTCTCCGGGTCGGTGGTGTAGTGCTGGAAGTAATGCACGGAGAGCTGCTTGGCGCGGAAGCCCGGCAGTCCCAGTTCCTTCAACTTGGCCTGGCGTTCGGCCAGGGACAGGTCGGCCAGGTGCGTTGGCGGCTGGGAGACGCGGCGCTTGGTGGAGAACTGCAGCTCCGGACGGCCATCGGCACCCATCTCCTGCTTCCAGCCTTCGGCGGTCGGCACGACCTGGGCGCGGCCTTCGGCTTCGGCTCGGGACTTGGAGATGCGCAGCTGCTGGGCGCGCTGGGCCGCGGCCTGCTCATTGCGCAGCGCCTTGCGTTCTTCGGCGGAAAGTGGGGTGGAATCGATGGAAGTCATTGATACCTATTGTTTCATGTATCCGCGAGAGTTTGGCGGTGAGTTTGGGCACGCGCGAAGCAGTGCCGCACCGCCAATCTACCGGCGGCTCGGCACGGCTGCATACGGGTATTCAGTACTTGAAGGATTCCTTCAGGTGGCCAATGTTGCCCACGGCCCCGGCCAGGTCCCTGTCCCCCAGGCGTCTGCTGGTGGCAGCGGCAGGGCGGTCCTGGCTCCAGTGGCGGAGCCCTTCCTGGTGCTCCCGGGTGATCATCGCGTCGCCGGGTACTGCACTGATAGATGCAATCACGCAATCAGTAACCGAAGCGTTGCCATTTCGTCATGCCAAGGGAATTGTCCACTGCCCGGGAGAGCTCATCGTGAAGCTTCGCGCCACTTTCTCCTTCAACCAGCCGCTGGCAGCCAATGCTGAAATCGCCCTATCCCGCAGCGGGACGGACCAGCTCGGCAGGGCCCGCCCCAGCAGCATGTTGACCTGCGCACGCCGGGCAGCACTGCGGGCGACCGCGAGCCGCAGATCATCCAGTGAACCAGCTGGTGCACCGGCAGCAATGAGGTCGGCTATTGCCTGCGCATCAGCCAGCCCCAAGCTCAGCCCCTGCCCGCCGATGGGGCTGATCTGATGGGCCGCGTCCCCGAGCAGCACCACCCGCCCGTGGACCATCGAGGACACCATCCGGGTAGCAGTGCCGAAATAGCTGGTCATGGTGCAGGCCCCGTGGTCAAGCAGGTATCCGGTCCGGTCCATGATCATTTCGGTCAAGATTCCCGGTGAATCATTGTCCAGCTTCCGTTCAACGCGCACCACCCAGCGCCGCCGTGCACCGGGCAACGGGAAGGATTCGACGATCCCCTGCCGATGCAGGAACAACGCCGCCGTATGCGCTAGTCCAGTGGTATCAGGAAAGTCGCCCATCAGATACCGGTCGCGATGGCCAGACCCGGAAAAGTCCACCCCGAGATCCGTGCGGACTGCGGAGCGGACCCCGTCGGCACCGGCCAGCCATCGTGCCCGGCAGGCAGAGCCGCCGGCTGCGAACTCCACGGATCGCTCGGACTGTCCCAGCACCTTGTCAAAAGCGCATCCGGGCACCAGCGAACCCGGCGCCAATTGCTGCAGGCGCTCGCGCAGCAAATGCTCGGTGGACTGCTGCGGCAAGGACAGCACATAGGGGTAAGGTCCGCCAATCGTGGCGAAATCCATCGCGGCGATGCTCCTCCCGCGCGAGATCCCCAGCCCGCCGCGGATCTGCACGCCGTGGCGCTGCGCGGCCTCCCCCACTCCGAGCCGATCCAGGACCAGCTGCGCAGGAGGATGCAGGCCAAAGGCCCGCGAGTGCGCTGCCGGCGCACTGCGCTGTTCGAAGACCCGGACGCTGCGCCCGCGTTGGACGAGCAGGATGGCCAAGGCCAGGCCCACCGGTCCGGCACCGATGATCGCAACGTCATCCACGGCGTCCAGCGTCCCAGAACAGCAGGTTGCGGTACGGGCGCTGCGTGCGCACTTCCCAGCCGGCCCGGAGCAGGTGCTCCAGCTCCTCCGGCTCATAACTGCGCCTGATGGAGGTCAAGCCATCGCGGCGGATCAGCGAGCTGCCGGCCAAGGGCAGGGTCGCCAGGCCGAAGAGCCCCAACGCCATCGGCGAGCGCCGGATATCGCTGTGCAATCCGAGACCGGTGCACAGCTGCTCGGTGTCTAGCTGCAGCTGCTGCAGTTCATCCGGCAACAGGTGGTGCAGCAGGTGGTTGGAAAGCACCAGGTCGTACCGCTCGCCGGCGGCCGCCAGCCGGGTGCTGGTGGTTTCATGGAATTCCAGCACCCCGCCAGGCAGCTTGCTGCGGTGCAACGCTTGCCGGGCGTATCCGATGGCCCGCGGATCCGGGTCGATGCCGTGCACTGCGACTTCGAACCGGTCGGCGAGCGCCCAGCGGGCCAGATTCGCCGCGATATCCCCGCCGCCGCAGCCCACGTCCAGGATTCTGGCCCGTGCCCGGTGCACTAGCAACGGACGGATGCATTCCAGGTAGTTGCCCCGCCAGCCCGCCACGACCCGGTTCACCAAGGGGAATTGGGCGTAGGTGCGGTGCAGCAGCACCGGGTCGCAATCCGGTCGGTCCATTTCCTCGATGGCTGCCGTATCCCGCTCCAGCCGGAGCATCATTCTCTCCTGGATACGGTGAACAGCCCCGTTTCAACGGTCAATCCGGGACCGAAAGCCATGGAGCAGATCCGTTCCCCGTTTTCCGGTTCTGCGGTATCCAGGATTTCCTTGAGCACGAAAAGCACCGTGGCGCTGGACATGTTTCCGTAGCCATCCAGAATCGCGCGGGCAGGCTGAAGCTGCCGGTCATCCAGGCCCAGCCGGTTCTGCACCCGGTCCAGGATGGCCCGGCCGCCGGGGTGCAGGCCCCAGTGCTGGATGCTGCCCACCGTGAGTTCCGGATCCCCGTCCTTGCCCAGCAGCGGCTGCAGTGCTGCGGTGATGTGCTCGTCAATGATGTGCGGGACGTAGGTACCCAGCACCATCTCGAATCCGTGATCGCCAATATTCCAGGCCATCGCTTCCTCGCCTACCGGGGTGAGCACGGTTTCGAAGCCGTCCATCTGCAGCGGCCCGCTGCCCTTTGCCGAAACGATCACCGCGGCCGCCCCGTCGGCGAAGATGGCCGAGCCCATGATGGTATCCGGGTCATTGGAGCTGTGCACATGCAAGGTGCACAGCTCTGCGCAGACCACCAGCACCGTGGCGTCCGGATCGGCCAGACAGAAGTCGCGGGCCGCGCGCAATGCGGGGAAGGCGGCGTAGCAGCCCATGAATCCCAGGTGATGGCGTACGGTGCTCGGGGCAAGCCCCAGCGCCCGCACGATTTGGTAGTCCGGGCCAGGATTGTAGAACCCGGTGCAGGAGACGGTGATGACGTGGGTGATGTCTTCCGACGCCAGGTCCTCGCAGGCATCCAGCGCCTTCTTTGCGGCGTCCTTGAAGAGCGCCCCGGCCTGATTCGCGTACACGTTGTTGCGTTCGGCGGTGCTCGGCGAGAGCAGGAGGCCGGCAGTCCTGTCATAGAACAACGGCCGCTCCGGTTCGGGCAGAGAAAGGTCGAACTCGTCAACGCAGCTGTACCTGGTGCTGATCGCTGCGGAGTTGAACGAGGTGGCAATGAGCCGCTCGCCCAGCCGGCTCAGATTCGGCTGGCTGGCGAAGACATCGCGGATTTCGGCCTGGGCAAGTTGCGTCTCAGGCACTGCTGTCTGGATCGTGCGGATCTTCACTGGCATGCCCCGAGCATAGGACCGTTGCGCAAAATGGTAAACAGCTTCGGCGAATTGCCAGCGTTCACCCGATGTTCTGTTGCCCTCAGCGCGTGGATTATCTATCTTCGGCGAAGAATATGATTATTGTTTTTAACGTCAGATTTAATCTCTCGCGCAGGAAAGAGGCTCCGCGGCAAAGGCATCAGCCCATTCCTTGGAGGGTATCCGCCGGACCATCCTTGATGGCTTCTGGTCGCCCGGCGACCGCCTGCAGCCGACCACCTTGGCGGAGCAGTTCGAAACCAGCACGACGGTGATCCGCGAATCGCTGACCTGGCGAACTTCACCGAGCTCTACCGGCGCTGGGCCGCCCCGTCGAGGGCGGCAGGCAAGCGCAACGGCGAGAAGGAGCACCAGGAAATCCTGGATGCCGCTATGGCTCGTGATGCCGACCTGCTCGGAAACCATTACCGTTCCACCGTCGAAGTGGTCATTGATGCTGGGTTGAGCACCCTGAGCTGAAAGGCGTGCGCCGTTCGGCTATTTCTTGCCTGGCGCAGGCGGAATGACGCGCTCGCTGACAATCGCGGCGTTCATCGCCGCCACTGCTCGCTGCGCCGAGTCCGCTGCTGGTGAATCCTGCGCGAGTTCCGCTATCCGGGACTGCGCTTGGGCCGAAGTCATGGGCGCCAGCTCTTCCTCCAGCACAGGGTGAACCAGGCCTACGGCCTGAAGGATTGCGAGCACGGTGGTATCGCTGGTTCCAGGGATTTTCTGCCCGTGAAGGGCACCGTGCAGGTCGGTTCTGATCTGGCGCTGGATCTGCTGGTTGATGATGCGCACCCGCTGCTTTCCCAAGCCCAGCATCGTGCGTTCGCCGTATTCGATAATTCCGCCCTTGGCCAGGGAATCGGTCAGCAACCGGACATCGCACAGGGAATTGATCTTCACTGCGTCATCCAGGCTCAGGCTGCCCCGCCTTTCCAGCTGCTCCAATGGCGCGGCAAGCACTGGATCCGGGCAGGGGCCGGCACCGATGAGCTGGATCTGCCGCTGCTCATCCTCGCTGAGCGCCACACGCCCGGCAATCATCAGGTCGGTGATGATGGCGGCGTTCATGCCGTATCCCGTAGCTGATACAACTGCTTCTGGTTTCTCGGAGTCATCGGCCATGAGCAAGTAGAGCTTTTCTGCGATCAACATATTCTCAGGCTACCTGCCCGCACTGGAGGAGATCTTCAGCCTTGCGACGGATATACAGGTTCAGTCGCCCTTGGCCGTGGGCTTCTTATTGGCCTTGGCCAGTTCGGATGGCAAATGGGTGGTCCGGGGTTCGGAGCGATCCTGCGTCATGGCCGAGGTGGTGCGGATGAAGACCGAGATCCAGCTGAACATGATGGCCACCACCGACAGCTCGAAACCGGTCAGGTTGTAATAGGACCATTTGGTCCACAGCTGGAAGGCGCCCCAGATCGCGCCGATAGCCGCATAGGACAGCAGATGGAACACCACCGGGTAGCCCGGCAGCAGGACGATAGTGCCCAGTAGCAGGAAGATCATGGCCACCGAGACCATCTGCACGAAGGCCGAATGCACCTCCATGGCCACGTCGAAGGGGACCAAGCCGATGCCGATAATTCCCACGGAGACAAGCAGCAGGCACCAGCGCACCAGCTTCGGACGAGGACGCACCATGCGTGCAATCTTGTAGCGTTCCAACGCAGGGCGGCAACGGTAGGTCTGTGCCAAACGGACCAGGTCGCGAGTCAGGAACTCGGTGAAGGCAGCAAGCACCAAGCCGGAAATCACCAGGGTGAGATTGAAAGTCCAGAAGGATCCCATGCCGGCTTGCGTGGTCCCCAGCGACGAGAACATGCTCCTCCACCAGTTCTGGTCTTCGGCGAGCAGCATGCTGATCAGCACACCGGCGCTCATGAAGACCCCCAGCACCACCGACAGGGACTCCGCGTTGATACGCGCGGTGGCCTCCAGGGACAGGTAGGCGCTGATGCCCGTGGCTACGCTGACTGCCAGAGCCCCTGCAAGCACGTCCAGATGCAGCCCGTAGAAAGCCTGCTGGAGCAGGTGGAACACGACCAGCATGATCATGATGGTGCTGGCTATATGCACCAAGACGAGGCCAAGGGCAGTAACCATCTGGCGCCATGCGGGAATCTTCTTCAGCCACGTCTCGCGGGCCCGGAGCATGGTGCGGAACGCATAGGCGCTGCTGGTTCCGGCCGAGACGGCACCGCAAACAGCGGAAACAATGCCTACCGACAGATCGCCAAAGAGCGGCGGACGCTCACCGGCGAAGACGATGAAACCGACAACCAGCCCGAAGAGAGAACAGAGCAGGCCGGCCCACAGGGCACGGCGCTCGATGTCCAGTTCGGTGACGCGCTTGCTGAGAGTGACATCGGGATATTGGGAATGCACGTAGTACATTCTCTCATTTCATTGAAGAACGTGTACTGCCCGCGGCCCGGCCGTCCTCCGCGGAACAGGTCCTTGCGCTAGTTCGGGGACAACGCGAGCAAGCCGCTGGCCATCAGGCTCACCGCGCCGCTGAAGGCAATCAGCACCACGAAAGCGCGGCTGAACTTCTGCGGAATCCTCGGGGCCAGAAAATTGCCCAGCACGATGCCCAGCACCATCGCGCCGAAGCAGGCGCCCCATTGCTGCCAATGCAGCTGCGGCATGCCGCCCTTCGCGATCAGCGACGTCAAGGACAGCACCAGGAAATAGAGCTGGACGGATATGGCGAATTGGGCTTGCGGCCAGCGGCTGGCTACCGCATATCCGGCAATGGCCGGACCGGAGACCCCGGCAGTCACGGACATGAAACCGGAGACAGCCCCGGCGCCAATCGCCAATCCCCTGCTTTGGGCCATGGCGAGGTTCCGGATCACGAAACTCGAGCACAGCGCGAGGATCACCATGAAGGAAATGCCGATATTCAACCACGGCCCATCCAGCGAGTTCGCTACCCACGCCCCGGGGATGGTCATGAGCATGGCGGGGATGAGCATGAAAGCGACTTTCCGGTACTCGACCTGTCGGAAAACCTGCGCAAAGATCAGCAGGCTGCTGCAGGCGCCGAGCAAGTTGACCAGCATGACGCCTTCGTGCGGCCCCAGGACCATGACCAGGAAGGGCGAAGCGACCAGGGCGAATCCCATGCCGGAAATACGCTGTGTGGAGGCACCCACGAAGACTGCGGCTGCCAAGCCGATGATCGCCGCTAATTGCACGCCCTGCTCCACGCTGCCTCCGCTATCCCTCGTCGCTGTCCACTATTACGTTAGTCCACGGCCAATGAGTCATTTGAATGGAGCACGCTTCAGCTGGAGTTCTACGCTGTAGGAATGCGCAATGACGTGGATTTCCTGGTAATTGGCGGCGGGGCGATGGGCTCGGCCGCTGCGTGGTCCCTGGCCGATGGCGGACACGAGGTGCTGCTGCTTGAGCGTTTTGCTCCGGGGCATCGGGAAGGCGCTTCGCACGGGGCCACCCGCAATTTCAATCCGGCCTATACCGAACCCGAGTACCTGCGCCTGCTGCGGCGCTCCAATACCTTGTGGGATGAGATCTCACAACGCTCCGGCAAGCCGCTCCTGACGCGCACCGGATTGGTCAATCACGGAATCGTTGAAGCTCAGCGCGCCATGCACGAGGTGCTGGGCCAGGCAGGTTTCGACAGCGAGCTGTTGTCCATTAAAGCTGCGGAGGAGCGTTTCGCCGGCATGAAGTTCGAGACCGAAGTCCTGCATATCCCTACCGGCGGCCAGATCAATGCCGACCTCGCTGTGTCCTCTCTGCAGCAGCTGGCAGTTGCCGAGGGTGCGTCCGTGGAGCATGGGCACCAGGTGGCAAGCGTTCAGGTGCTTGCCGATGACTGTGTCGAGGTCCAGATCCAGCACCGGGGAACCAGCTCGCGCGTCCGGGCCCGTCATGCCATTGTCACCGCGGGCGCCTGGACCCGGTCGCTGCTCGGAGATGGGCTCAGGCTGCCAGCCATCCACGTCACCGAAGAGCATCCGGTGCATTTTGCGCAGAAGGACCTGCCTGCGCACTGGCCGGGATTCAACCACATACTGGACCCGAACCGGGAAATCGGTTCCCGGATCTTCGGTCCCGTCTACGGGATGCGCACCCCCGGCGAAGGCATCAAGGTGGGCTGGCACGGCTCAGGGCAGATCATCGATCCAGAGCACCGTCCGCACCAAGCCAGCGAGGAGCAGCTGCGCGGGCTGCAGGACTACGCGGAACGCTGGCTTCCAGGGGTCGATCCCTCGCGCTATGAAACGGTGTCCTGCACCTACGCCAATACCGAGGACGAGCACTTCATCCTCGACTCGCTTGGTCCGATCACCGTCGGCGCAGGGTTCAGCGGCCACGGATTCAAGTTCGTGCCCGCCATCGGTGAGCACCTGGCCGAGCTGGCCTTGGGCCGGCGCACGGCCGAACCGAAGTTCTCGGCGAACCGCACGGTGGCGAAGCCAGTCTTCCTGCAGCGCCGCCACGCAGTAGGCATCAGCTAGCCGCCTGTTCCCGTGCAGCGGCGGGCAGCTGCTGGGTGAGGCAGTGGATGCCGCCGCCTCGGGCAAACAGCTCGCGCGCATCCACGCCAACCACCTGGCGGCCGGGATAGTCGGCGGCCAGGATGCCAGCTGCCTGCTGGTCGTTGGGGTCATCGAAGCTGCAGTTGATTACCCGGCCGTTGGTCACCAGATGGTTGATATAGGAATAGTTCGTCAAATTCAAATGGCCGGTTTCGGCAGCGACTGCAGCGATGGTTGCCTTGGTTACTTTCTTCATGAAATACGCATCCTCAAAGTTCACGTGCCCCCCAGTGACACACACTTTAAGTAAAGCTTTTTAGTAGGTTTTTCAACCCCTGCATGCCACTCGCCATTGCGGCCGTCAGATCCCGCAAACTGGGAACTGCAGCTTCTGCAGACGAGCGCGTGCAGACTACCGTCACTTCTGTTTAATCTGCAGTTGGCCAGTATTTTTAACATGAAATTTCCGGCCCAAGCAACACCCTGACGCCGGATGCCGGCTAGTAGCCAGCAAGTTTTAGCCGTTTGTCCATGAAACCCTGGCTAGGTAGCGAATCAATCCACCCTTATGGATAAATTCAGAAAATCCGGGAATCAGCTGTCCCTGTCCGGGGCCGAGGCAAAGAGGTTCAGGCCCATGGCGCGCGAGAGCTGCCCGATGGCAAGCTGCGCCCGCACCGAGTTCCCCGCCATATCCAATGGTGGCGAGAACGCGCCGATGGCACCCTTGCCCGGAGCCACCGCGACGATGCCACCGGAAACACCTGATTTCGCCGGGATACCGATTTCAAACAGCCATTCACCCGAGCGCTCGTACAAACCGTTGGAGGCAACTGTCGCCAAGGTGTCGCGGCAAACATCAGCATCCACAACGCGCTGTCCGGTCACCGGGTTCACGCCGCCGTCAGCCAGTGTCGCTCCCATGATGGCCAAATCGTGCGCGTTGATGTTCAGCGAGCACTGCTTGGTGTAGACATCCACAGCATCATAGGGGTCGCCATCCAACCGGCCGTAGCTCTTGAGCAAATGCCCCAGGGCCTTGTTCCGCTCGTTGGCCAACGACTCGGAATGGTAGACCTCGTCATCCAGGCTCAGCGACCGGCCGGCGAAGGCGGAGAGTCCTTCGCGCACGTTCTCCCATTTCTTGGCAGCGGTCTTCCCCGGCATCAGCGAGGTGGTGGCGATGGCACCGGCATTGACCATCGGATTCATCGGCAACCCGTTGTTCAATTCCACTGCCATAACCGAATTGAACGACATGCCGGTGTTATTCACTCCGATGCGGTCCCGGACGACTTCGCGGCCGTGCTCCTGGACTACCAGCGCATAGACGAACATCTTCGAGATCGACTGGATCGAAAAGAGATGGCTGCAATCGCCCACTGTGTGGACCGAGCCACCCACGTGGGACATGGCGATGCCAAAGAGGTCGGGATCGGCTTGGCCCAGGATCGGAATGTAGTGGGCCAGCAGTCCATCATCGACATCCGCGTAGCGCTCATGGGCTTCCTTGAGCAAGGAGTCGATGCGATTATGCTCCAGCTCACCGGTGGAAACCTGCTGAACGACATCGTCGAAGTCGGTAGGAATAGTCTCGTTATTCCCTTCCGAAGGATAGGTCATTCTCACCTGCCTCTGATCCTGAGTCCATTGATCCATGCTGCTTGGTTTGACCTTATCAACAGCTCCGGCGCTTGGCACCTCGCGTCAAGCTCGAAGCGGACAGAATCACGCTCGCCGCGGACCTCCAACTCGAGAATCCGCTGTGTTTTCCCCGACATTGTGGAGCAACTAACAGCGCAAAGTCCTCCGCCTGACTTAGCATTTTGTGTATGGCTAAGGGTATTACTTTTCATACGCGCAAGTGGGTCCGCCCAGAAGACTTGAACGCAAACGGCACGCTGTTCGGCGGCAGCCTGTTGCGCTGGATCGATGAAGAAGCTGCGATCTATTCGATCATCCAGCTGGGCAACAAGCACGTTGTCACCAAGTTCATGTCCGAGATCAACTTCATTGCCTCCGCAAAGGAAGGTGACTTGATCGAGATGGGCCTGACCGCCATCGACTTCGGCCGGACCTCGATCACCCTGCGCGCAGAGGTGCGCAACATCTTCACCCAGGAATCGATCCTGACCATCGAGAAGATCGTCTTCGTGAACATCGGCGAAGATGGAAAGCCGGAGCCCCATGGCTATGACCACATCACCTACACCCGCGATCGCATCCCGCTGGAAATCACCAAGGCGCTGATCTAGCCTCCGTCTGATTGCCCGAAGCCCTAAATAAACCAAGGGTTTAATTCAAGGTCCCGCTCGGCCGCACCTCGTTGCGTGTCCCTGCAGGACCTTGCTTTATTTGCAGGCAATTCACCTCACGCTCTTGCACTGGGTTCACGCGTCCAGCAAAGTTGTTTTGCACCGAGGAATTCCCACCTATGCAGAAGCGAGAAACCCATGGGCCAGATGATTTTCGTTAACCTCCCGACCGCAGATCTAGCCAGAGCCGACAAGTTCTACGAGGCACTGGGCTTTACCAAGAACCCGACGTTCTCCGATGAGAATGCCACCTCCTGGATCATCGACGAGAACATCTTCGTGATGGTGCTGCGCCAGGAGTTCTTCTCCAGCTTCCTGGTCAATGGTGATCAGCCGGCACTCGGAAATGGCGTGCGCGAAACGCTCAATGCCCTCTCTGCGGAGACTCGCGAAGGCGTCGACGACTTTGTCGCCCGGGCCGAGGCCGGCGGCGGCAGCGTCTACCGACCAGCGGATGAGCCCTTCCCGGGCATGTACCAGGCAGCTGTCCAGGACCCGGACGGGCACGTCTGGGAAATCGCGTGGATGAGCCCCGAAGCAATGGAGAACCCTGCCGGCTGACCCGCTAGCCAAGCTCGGAATTCCGCAGGTGCCGTGACTCTTCTGATTTGCGGCGCTTGCGGAATTGCTTCTTCATCCCCTGTGCCGGATACATCGGTTCAGGCCAGCGGGGTTGCAGCTGGTCGCCTAGGGTAATGCCGCGCATGCGCCGCCCGAACATCGGCAGCACCCATTGCCTCAGCCATTCCACATCTCGCTGGGTGGCCTGCCAGAACCCGACCCGGTCCGCGACGCCAAAGGGATCGAAAACCAGCTGGTGCGGATACCCGAGGAGCTCCAGGATCCGGATGGCCATATAGCGGTGGCCCGCACGGTTCATATGCAGCTTGTCGATATCCCACATGCGCTTGTCCCGGTAGGCATCCCAGTTCCAGTAGTCAACGAGCACCACCGAATCCGGGTAGCGTTCCGCCAGCTGGCGCACGCACTCGTTGAAACGCCAATTGCGCCGCTTGAACGGGGCGAGTACCGGGTGCACCGGGATATCGAACCCGGTGAACAACAGGACCTTGGCCCCCGTTGAGACCAGAGCGTCTACGGCTCGGGCATATTGCGCCAGGAACTCCTTCATGTCCTTGCGGAACTCGAGGATGTCATTGCCTCCGGCATAGAAGGTAATCACCTCCGGCTTGAGTTCCAAGGCCACCGGGATCTGCTCGTCGATGATCGATTTGAGCCGGCGGCTGCGGATGCCGAGATTCACGTACTGCCATTCGGGATCCGCTTTGGACAGCTGCTTGGCCACGCGATCAGCCCAGCCGCGCACCCCGTTGGGCAGCCTGGGTTCCCAGTCCCCCACGCCTTCGGTGAAGGAATCCCCGATCGCCATAAACAGCCGTCCCATGCTACCGACGCTAGAAGCCGAAAGTGCCTAGCAGGAAGCTTGCTGTTGAAATTCTGGCAAACGCTGGCGGTTCAGAAAACCTTGCGCATGATCAGCCGCGGCATCTTGCTGGCCTGGGCGTCGCTGACTCCAACGACCTCGAACCCGACCTGCTCGAACATCTTCCGCGTTCCGACGAAAGCCATGGTCAAGTCCATGCGTCCTGCAGGATCCACCGGGTAGGCCTCGACCGCTGGTGCTCCGAGATCGCGCGCATATTCCACTGCACCGTGGAGCATAGCCCGGTTCACGCCCTGGCGGCGGTGGCCGCTGAGCACCACCATGCAGATGATGCTCCAGACTTCCAGCTCATCCACGGGCCTGATGAGCTTGGACTTCGCCAGCAGCGGGATCTGCGAGCGTGGCGAAATGCTGCACCAGCCCACCGGTTCACCGCCGCGATAAGCGATGACGCCCGGAGCAATCGGCTCGGCGCTCAGCGAGCGCATGGCTTCGAACCGCTCCCCTGCGCCGCGTTCCCTGATTTCGGTGGCACTGAGCCGATGCGACAAGCACCAGCAGTGCTTCTCGCGATGGTTCGGATTCACAACCGTGGCGAAGTCTTCCATGCGTTCCTCGGTCAGGGTTCTGACCTCGATGGGCGCTGGTCGGGCGGTCTGCGGTTCCAGATTCGTGTCCATCTGTCCATCCTGCGCTTCGAATGGGCACAATGGCACACCCGACAGGAAAATTCTTCGGGTTTTCCATAAGGAAGATCTCCGGTTCCCTCGGTGTTGGCGCTGACCTGCGCGCTCTAGTGTTGAGGTATGACTTCGACACCTAAGGTTTCACCGGGCACCGCACCGGCCCGTCCCCCGCTGAGATTAGGCATGACGCTGCTGCACATGGCGTTGCTCGGTTCCGCCGGCCTGATCATGTTTTCACTTTTGCTCGGATGGCTCTCGCTCGGCATCGCGCTGACCCCGCTGCTCGGCCTGGGCCTGCTCTTCCTGGCCGGCCTGGTCTATGCGCTCTTCGGCATCGCCCGCTTCGAGCTCATGCGAGTCAGCAACCTCTACGACATAGACGTCAGTGCGCTGATCTGGCGGCCCCGCCGCCGCGAAGGTTTCGGCGAATACGTCCGCTCGCTGGGGCGCAACCTGGCCAACGGACGCATGTGGGCGCTGCTGGGAAGCTTGCTCTTCTCCTGCCTGGCCGGTTCGCTGATGCTCAGCGCATTGGAGCTGGCAGTCCGCACCGGCATCGTGGCCTTCGCCCCGGTCCTGCAATCGGATCAGGCCGATCCGCTGGCGAGCGTTCCAGGGCTGTGGGGCCTCCGGATCCCGGTAGACCAGGCCCCCTGGCTGGTACTGGCCGCACTGCTGGGACTGGCACTAGTTGTCGGTTTGGTCTTCTTGCACCGCATGGTCACCGTGGGAATCGTCGGCTCGATTGCCCGCGAGACCGCACTGGTGGAACGCGTTCGCACTACCGCGGTGCAGCGCGAGGGTGCCGTGCGCGCCGCAGAGGTGGAACGCACCCGCATCGAACGAGACCTGCACGACGGGGTCCAGCCCCGGCTGGTTTCCGTGGCCATGACCCTGGGCCTAGCGCACCAGCAGATCGACTCCGATCCGCGGCAGGCCAAGGAACTGGTGGCCGAAGCCCACGCTTCGACCAAGTCGGCAATCACCGAACTGCGCCAGCTCACCCGCGGCATCTACGCCTCGGTGCTCGATGACCGTGGACTGGATGCGGCGCTCTCGGCCATCGCAGGCCGCTCGCACATCCCGGTGGGCCTGGATGTCCAGCTCAATGGCCGCTACCCGCGGGTCGCCGAAGCGGCGGTGTACTTCGCCATCGCCGAGGCACTGACCAATGCGGCCAAGCATTCGCGGGCCCAACGCTGCCAGGTCACCGTGAGGGTGCGCGAGCACGAGGGCCAGCAAAGCTTGTGGGCCCGTATCGAGGACAACGGCACCGGCGGGGCGCGCATCACCCCCGGCGGAGGCCTGGATGGAATCAACAACCGGGTTCTCGCCGCCGGCGGCAGCCTGAACCTGGACAGCCCGACCGGCGGGCCAACCGCAGTGGAGGTGAACGTGCCATGCGCGTACTGATATGCGAGGACTCGGTCCTGCTGCGCGAAGGACTGGTCAGATTGCTGGCGCATAGCGGCCACCAGGTGGTCGCTGACTTGCCAGAGGCCAGCGGGCTGATGGATTTCCTGGAGACCGCGGCCGCGGAGCAATTCCCGCAGATCTGCATCCTGGATGTCCGCCTCCCGCCCACCTACACGGATGAAGGCATCCGCGCAGCACTTCAACTGCGCAAGAAGTATCCGGATCTGCCGGTGCTGGTGCTCTCCCAGTACGTGGAAGAACGCTACGCCTCTGAATTGATCTCCACCCAGTCCGGAGCGATCGGCTACCTGCTCAAGGACCGTGTTGCGGATGTCAGCGAGTTCATTGCCTCGCTGGAGCAGATTGCAGGTGGCGGAACCATCCTGGACCAGGAAGTGGTGGCACAGCTGTTGACCCGGCGAAATCACGATGACCGCATGCAGAACCTGACCGACCGGGAACGCACAGTCCTGGCCGCATTGGCCGAAGGAAAATCCAACCAGGCCATCGCCGCGCTGCTCTTCCTCTCGGAAGCCAGCGTTGAAAAGTACATCACTTCCATCTTCCAGAAGCTCGGCTTGGAAGCCGACGGAACGGGCAACCGGCGCGTGCTGGCAGCCCTGGCACATATCGAAACCCTGGGCACCAACCGCACAGACAGGACAGGATCATGACTTCCACGCACACCATGCCGCTACCCCCAACCCCTCCAGCTCCCTCCAACAACGGCAAACCGCTGAACATCATCCTCGCGGTGCTAGGCGGGCTGGTCATTCTCACCCTGGTCATCGCCACGGCACGCAGCGCTTTCGCTTCGATGTCCCGGGAGCATTCGATCCACGAAGCCGCGGTCTCCGGGGTGACCGCCTTGGATGTTTCGGCCAGCTCGGGACGCTTCGACCTGGTCTTCGCAGACACCGAGATGGCAACCCTTGAGGTCCGCAGCGCCAAGGCCGCCGACTGGAAGCTGCATCGCGAGGGCAACCGGCTTGTCGTCGAGGCCCCGAACGCCTGGGACAACTTCTGCTTCTTCGGCTGCGGATTCGACGCGAACGAGGCAACACTGGTGCTTCCCGAATCCCTGAACAACGGAACCCTGGATGCCGGCTTCGATTTGTCCGCCGGATCCTTCAATGCCATCGGCAACTACAAGAACGTCGTGGTGGAGGTCGGCGCCGGGGAGCTGAACCTCACCGGCAGCGCGCAAACCGCCGATGTGGATCTGGGTGCCGGCGAAGCAACCATCCGGCTGGAGAATGTCGAGAGCGCACGGTTCGACATCTCGGCCGGCGAACTGATCGGCGAACTGTCGGGCGAGGCACCCAAGAGCATCGACGGCAGCGTCAGCGCCGGCTCGCTGGAGCTGCAGCTGCCCGAGAGAACCTACGACCTGCGGCAGAATACGGCCGCCGGTTCGGTTGAGAACCAGCTCGCCACCGATCCGAACTCGCCGCATAAGATCACCATCCAGGTGGCTGCCGGCAATGCCATCCTGTACCCGGAAGGCACCGATAAGGAATCGATTGACCGCTAGTCCCGGTTTTCCCGGACAAGCAACAGCGTCCCTTCCTACGATCAGTTCACTGATCGTAGGAAGGGACGCTTTGCTGTACGAGCCTGGAGCCTAGGCCTGGTTCTTCTTCAGGGCGGCCAGGCGTGCTTCGATCTCGGAAACCTGCGGTTCGCCGGCTTCGATCTGCGCTGCGCCGTCGCCTTCCTCCAGGATGTCCTGCGGAGCGTTGCTGGCCTTCAAAGCCGCCAAGCGCGCATCGACTTCGGTGGACGCACCGAGGTCGTCGAGCTGCGCGAACTGCGCATCAAGGGAAGATGCTGCCAGTTCCTGCGCACCGCGGACCTTGGCTTCGTCCTGGCGGATCTTCTGCTCGAAGCGGCTGATCTCGCTGGTTGGGTCGTTGATGTCCAAGGCCTTGAGGGTGTCCATCATCTGGTTCTGGGTCTTGGCATTGCGCGCACGGGCTACCAGCTCATCGCGCTTGGCCACCAGTTCCTGGCGCTTGGTCTGCATGGTGTTCAGGCCGGTCTTCAGCTTGTCCACGACTTCGCGCTGGGTGGTGATGGTGGATTCCAGGTTCTTGGCGCGCTTCTCGGCGTCCATCTGGCGCTGGATCGCTACCGTGGCCAGCTGGTTGAACTTCTGCTGGTTGGCGGAATCGCCGGCGGCGGCATATTCATCGGCCTTGTTCGATGCGGCCAGCGCCTTGCCGCCCCAGTCCCTGGCTTCCTGCAGGAACTTGGCGTGGTCGTCTTCGGCCATGCGCAGGTTGCCGATGGTCTGGGCAACTGCCTGCTCGGCCTGGGCAATGTTGTTGGTGTAATCGCGGACCGTTTGGTCCAGCATCTTCTTCGGATCCTCCAGGGCATCCAAGGCAGCGTTGGCGTTAGCCTTGCCGATACCGAAAATTCGAGCCCAAATTGAGCGCTTCTTGGCCATAGTGCGTCCCTTCATCTTCCGTTGCTTAAAGCTTAGGGGAATCAGCGGTGGCGCTCTAACCAGAGATCCTTCTGCGTCGGGAAACTGCCTACGTTAAATGGCGCAGGTACCGGCCCGGGGCGTCCAGGAAAAGCCGCCAATTGCACACCATGTCCAAGTCGTCATAGCCCGATTCGCGGATTCCCCATTCCCCGATTTCATAGATTTTCGCCTCCGGCAGGGAAGCGAGAATTGGCGAGTGGGTGGAGAGGATCACCTGGGACCCGGCACGCAGCAGATCGGCAATATGCGAGAGCAGCATCAGGCAGCCGTTGAAGGACAGGGCGGACTCGGCTTCGTCGAAGACCCACAATCCGTTCACCGCGGAGCGTTCGGTGAAGAACTCAATGAAGGACTCTCCGTGGCTCTGGAAATTGTGCTTTCCGTGCGAGCCGATGGATCCCAAGTAGGCGAAGTGCCCATGCATGGTTTCCGCGCGCAGGAACACTCCTGCCTTGGACGCCCCGACTCCGCGTTCCAATTGCAGGTGCGAGGACAGCCCGGACTCGGTGGACTGCGTCTGGTGCATGCTGTGGTTGGTTCCACCCTCGGCATTCAGCCCGAAAGCCGCGGCGATTGCTTCGACGAGCGTCGATTTTCCGGCGCCGTTCTCGCCGACCAGCACAGTCAGCTGGCCAAGTTCCAGCCCCCCCGTCCAGCAGCTGGCGCACGGCCGGGATCCGGGCGGCCCAGTCCGAGCGATCCATGGGTGCCTTGGGATGCTCAGTGATCCGGCGAACCGGCAACGTGTCGAAAGGTGCGCTCATGAATCTGAGGCTATCAGCAGCCCGCGACAGCTCGGCACCCGCAGAACAGCACTGGGCCCCGGGGCCGCGCCACTGCATGGGCAGGGTGCGGCCACCGGGCCCAAGCGGTTTCCTAGCGGTTGACCGGCAGCATGTTCCCGGCGAAGAATCCGGCGATCTCATCACGCGCATCCAGCGGGAAGATGCCTGCGACGTACTGGTCCGGGCGGACCACCACGATGGCGCCGTCGGTGCTGATCTCGCGGTCGCGGAAGATATCGCGGCCGTGGCCGGCGGCGAACACCTGGTTGATGTCGTGCAGGCCGTACGGGACCTTCAGCGGCTGGAAGGCCTTGGGCACGTCATGCAGCTCCACCTCGGTGTAGTCCTGCTGGTAGATGGCCTTGGTATCGAAGACCGCATCCTCGTCTCCGCCAGCCGGGGTGTACAGGTTGCGCGGCGAGCTGGCGTCCTGCGCCCACCAGGCGGCGAAGTCAGCCATCTTGGTGCCTTCGAGCGCAGGGGCGGCCGCGTCGGCGAAGACGTAGACGCGCCAGCGGCCATCGGCCTCGTGGAGGTGGCCCAGGTGGCGCCAGCGGTTATCCGAACGGCGGATGACCTCGGCGGACTTGAAGCGCTTGCCCACCGGGAAGCCCGGGGCCAGATCCTGGTGCTCCAGGCCGGTAGTGATCGAGGAATCGGTGTACTGGGTCATGAATCCGGCAGGGAACTCCTGGGTCTGGGTGTAGTACTTCTCCAGCTCGTCCGGGTCGGTCCAGTCCTCGACGGACTTGGCCATCAGCGTGGACCATTCCTTGTCGAAGTCGATCAGGTTCTGCGCGATGACCTTGCGTTCCTCGGCGTAGGTGTCCAGCAGCGACTCGGGGGCGCGGCCCTCGAGCACGGCGGCCAGCTTCCAGCCCAGGTTGAAGCCATCCTGGATGGACACGTTCATGCCCTGGCCGGCCTTGGCCGAGTGGGTGTGGCAGGCATCGCCCATGATGAAGGCATGCGGGCTGCGGGTGCCGCGCTGGTCGTCCGGGACGTCGTCGAAGCCGTCGGTGATGCGGTGCGCCACCTCGTAGACCGAGAACCAGGCGACGTTCTTCACGTCCATGGTGTACGGGTGGATAATCCGGTTGGCCGTGTCCACGATCTGCTCGACCGGGGTGTTGCGGATGGCGCCTGCGTCTTCCGCAGTGGTTTCGCCCAGGTCCACGTAGAAGCGGACCAGGTAGCCGCCTTCGCGCGGGATAAGCAGGATATTGCCTTGGTCATGGGACTGGATGGAGCACTTGACCTGGATATCCGGGAAATCTGTGTTGACCATGACGTCCATGACGCCCCAGGCGTGCAGCGCGGCATCGCCATGCAGCTTGTGGCCCAGCGAGCGGCGCACCTGGCTGCGCGCGCCGTCGCCGCCGACCAGGTACTTGGCCTTCACGGTGCGCTCTTCGCCGGCACGCGGCCCGGCCACGTACTTGATGTGCGCGGAGACTGGGTATTCGGCCGACGGGTCGATCTCGCAGCCGACGTATTCAACGCCGTAGTCCGGGGTGATCTTGCCCGGTGCGCGTTCGGCGTCGCGCAGGAAGTAGTCGAGGATGCGCGACTGGTTCACGTAGATATGCGGGAATTCACTCATGCCGGTTGAGTCGTCCGCGGCGCGCGAGTGGCGCTTGATGTTGGCCGGGTTTTCCGGGTCCGGGGTCCAGAAGCACATCTCCACATTGCGGTACGCCTCCTCGATGACCTCGTTGGCGAAGCCGAAGGCCTGGAAGGTCTCCACCGAGCGGGCCTGGATACCGTCGGCCTGGCCTACTTCCAGGCGGCCCGGGCGCATCTCGATGGCGCGGGCGTTGATGCTCGGGAAGCGTGAGAGCTGCGCGGTCACCACAGCAGCGGCCGGACCGGTGCCAACGATCAGCACATCCATTTCATCGGGGATCTCCTCGGCGCGGTTGATTCCGTAGCCGGCGGCTTCCTTGACGCGCGGGTCGCCGGAGACGTATCCCCTGTGGTGAATCTGCATTATCTGGCTCCTTGTGCCGTGTCGCCACCTTGTTTTGTCTCTATAGTTGCGACACTGTAGTAACTATAGGAACAATCGTAGCTTTCGCGTAGGCTGGAGGCAAGACGTACGTCACACCGGGAACAGTGCGGGAAGCATCCGCGCATGCCAGATGAAATGATTGGATCATGAGCAAAACCACCGAAGGCGGTTCGCAGACCCTGGGTCGCGGGCTGGAAGCACTGACCCTGATCGGGGAATCCGCGGCGCCGCTGAGCGTCTCGGAACTCGCAGGGCTGCTGGGCGTGCACCGCTCCATGGCCTACCGGCTGGTCAAGACCTTCGAGCAGTACGGCTTCGTGGAACGCAACCCGGCAGGTGAACTTGAATTGGGCGCACGCCTGGGCGCCCTGGCACGCAATGTCGCCAAGTCCCTGCAGGCCGCGGCCGCACCGCATTTGGCCACCGTCTCCGATGAGCTGCAGATGACCGCGCTGCTAGTGGTCTTCGACGGCGAAGCGGCCGTCACGCTGAGCACCGCAGAACCCCGGCTGGCCGATGCCACCGTGGCCCAGCGCCCGGGCACCCGCCACCCAATCGACAACGGCGCACCGGGACGGGTCATCCGCTCCATGCTCAATCCCGAAGAATATCCAGCCAAGGAATTCGAATTCAGCCATGACGAAGTGATCCCGGGGCTGACCTCGATTGCCGTTCCGCTGCTGCTTCCGCAGGGCAAGCCGGCGGCCATTGCCGTGATCTACCCGCCGTTGGAACGCGACCGCAACCGCATTGCCCACGTGCTCGCGGCCGCGTCGGCGCGCATCTCCGCCAGCCTCGGTGTCCGCTCCTGAAACAGCACCTGCCGCCCGGCTGCGCTAGCTACGCGGTGCAGGCCTCATTGGAGCAACCGGCATCGCGCGGAAGGTAGGTGTCGGTTCCCTCCACCTGTTCCCACACGACGTGGCGGTGCTGCCCGCAGCGCTCGCACGAAGGGGCCAGGTACGTGGACCGCTCTTCCATGGTGTATGCCCGAAAATCACCCATCACAACCTCCCGATGACCAGCCGCGAAGCGACGCTCACGGCCTGCTGGACCTGCTTGGTGCCTTCACTCTACGCGCGGAACGCAAAACCGGCTAGGGTCTTCCGCACGCAGTTACCCACAGCTCCGCCAGCAGGCTCAGCCACCTCGTGGCAAACTAGGGCAGAGAACCGGAGCGCACCGTTTCGCCACCGCAGGACCGCTACCAAGGAAGAAGCCATGAGCACGTCAGAGCAGAAGCTGCACCGCTTGAAAGAACGCATCACCCTGTTGCTGAACAAGGCAGAGAACACCAATTTCCCGCATGAGGCGCAGGCGTTCCAGGAGCATGCCGAACGGCTCATGGTGCGCTACGGCATCGGCCGCGCCGAGCTGGATGCCGATTCGGCTGACCGGGGCAAGAAGAAGGAAGCCATCGTTGAGGAGCATTTCGATATGCGCGGCGTCTACCGGCTGGGCCAGCGCGACGGGCTGTCCGCGGTGGGACGTGCCTTCCGCACGGTATCGATGCTGCAAAGCAACTACTCGAACTCGTGCCGGCTGTACATCATCGGCCACGAATCGGATGTCGCTACGGTCAAGAACCTCTTCGCTTCCCTGGTTCTCCAGGCCACCGCCGCCATGGCCCACTGGTGGGCGCAGGAGGGCAAGCTCTACACGAACTGGTACACCGACTCCGAGAAGACCATCGAGCGCCGCGAATTCCAGCGCAGCTTCTACCTGCAGGTCGCCTCGCGCATCGCCAACCTGTACCAGGAAGAAAGCGAGCAGAACGGCGGCGGCACCGAACTGGTCCTGGCCAGCCGCAAGGAGCAGGTGGACGACTACGTCAGCAGCAACTACCCGTTCCTGCGCCGCAGCCGGAACCGCGCCTCCTCCGGCAGCGCCAATGCCTCATTGGCCGGACGCGTGGCAGGATTCAAGGCGGATCTCGGTTTCGGCAAGCACGTCGATTCGGCCTCTCCGGGCGAGGTCGCCAGCTAGCGCACTTCCCGAAGCTGGGTGTCCTCGATGTAGCGCGGACGCCCGGCCATGATCCCGACCAGGGTCTGGAAGATGATCAGGCCGGCGATCAGCCAGATCGGGGCAACCCATGAACCCGAGGTTTCATGCAGCACCCCGACCAGGAACGGTCCGGGAAAGGCCATCAGGTAGCCGGCCGATTGGCCGAAGGTGGACAGCTTCGACACCCCGGCCGCAGTACGGGCCTTCAATCCGATCATGGTCAGCGCCAGCGGGAAGTTCGAACCGCAGATGCCCAGCAGCACCGCCCAGAGCACCGCGCCTTGGACCGGGGCCAGCAGCATGCCGATGATCGCGATGATGCCCACGGCACCGTTGAAGATCACCAGCGGAGCCTGATTCGCGAATCGGGCAGCCAGCGCCGGCATCACGAAGGACAAGGGCACGCCCACGCCCAGCAGGATCGCCAGCAGGGATCCGGCAAACGCCGGGGAGACTCCGAAGTCGATGAAGATCTTGGGCAGCCACCCCATGAAGATGTAGGCGACGGCGGACTGGCCGCCGAAGAACAAGGCCACCCACCATGCGGTGGCATTCTTGCGCATCGGCCCGATGCTTGGAGCGTCAGTTGAATTGCCGGCCAGCTGCTGTTGGGCCGCGATCTGGTTGCGCATGCCGAAGTACACCAGCAGCCATAGCACCAGGGCCAGCAAGGCCAAGATTGCCCAGAAGCCCAGGCCCACGCGCCAGTTCCCGCCAAGCATCTGGTTCACGGGCACGGCGATGCCCGCCACCCCGGACGCGCCCAAGGCGACCGCAGTGGTGTAGGCAGCGGTGACGATCCCGATCTTTCCCGGGAACCAGCGCTTGACCAGCACCGGCATCAGGATGTTGCCGACCGCTATGCCGGCCAATGCCAATGCGGTGCACAGCAGGAAGAACCCGGTTCCCGGCGCGACCGCGCGCAGGGCGATGCCCAGCAGCACAGCTGCCATGGCCGCGGCCACCACCAGTTCCGGGCCGCGCTTGCCCGCCAGCCGGGGAGCCAAGGGACCCATCAGCGCAAAGCACAGCGGCGGGATGCCGGTGATCATTCCGGCCACGAACCCATTCATCTGCAGGTCCTCGATCACCAGATCGAGCAGCGACCCCAGGGAAGTGACGGCTGGCCGCAGATTCAGCGAGGCCAGGATGATCGCCAGGATCAGCAACGCGCCACATCCCTTGGACAGGGTGACGTGGTTTTTCGGGAAGTCAGGCATGGTATCCACAGACTATCCGCTTCAATTCACGGATCCCATATCCGTTGCCTTCACTACGCTAAAAGGCCGCCCCGGAAAACGGGACGGCCTCGTGGTGCGGGCAACCCCAGCGGATTAGCCCAGCTTGGCTCGCACCATCTGCGAGAGCGCCTTGCCGTCGAAGCGGCCGGCGATTTCGGCGCCAACCAGCTTCATCGCCTGGCCCATATCCTTCATGGTCAGCTCATGATCGACCGCCAGCTCGGCCATGACCCGGTCGACAATCTCCTGGGCTTCTGCTTCGCCCAGCGCCTTCGGCAGGTAGGTGGAGATGAAGGCGGCTTCGGCCAGCTCGCGTTCGGCATGTTCGGCACGCCCGTCCTTGGCAGCCAGTGCAGCGGTTTCCTCGCGGTTGCTGACTTCCTTGCGCAGCAGGTTCTCCACGTCCTGGTCATTCAGTTCCGTGGGGTTCTTCCCCGACTTCTCCTTGGTGCCGATGGCGCTGAGGATATTTCGCAGGGTCGTCTTCTCCAGCTCGTTGCCGGCCTTCAGGTGGGCGATGCTGTCATCGCGCAGGCGATCTTTCAAAGTCATGGGAACTGCCTTTCACTTCGTGTGCTTGAAATTTTACTCGCATAGCTTCCACGCTGTTTTCCACTGGGCCACCCCGGATGCACGCACACGCTTTTGATACAGTGACCAGATGAAACCACTGCGCGCTGGCGCCATCGTTGCCGCGCTGGCGCTGATCGCAGTTCTCCTGGTGGTCTGGAAACCATGGGACTCCTGTGATGCTCCCGATGACGCGTGCGATTTCCTGGCAACCGTCGCGGATCGAGATGGCGTCTTGGGCTCCCAGGTGTCCTCCAAAGTGTCGGAGCACGATGCCTTAGCCGCGCCGGAGCTGTCAGTTGACGTGCAATTCGAGCTCTCAGATCAGCTCGACCCCGGGCAAGCCAGAGAAGCCGTCACCCAGATGGCCCAAGACATCCAGGCCGGAGCCCCGGCGCTGGATATGAATGTAATCCACCTGTCTTTCGTTGCAGGCCCCTCACGAAAAATCCAGGGGTCGAAGACCAAGGCCTACCCCTTGGAAGTCAGCGAAATTATCTCCCCCGCCGCCGCTGACGAACACGCGAAACCTGCCTTGCTTGGCGAGAAAGCAGCCTTTGCCTTCGGCCTGCGCAACCATGGCGCAGCCAGCGTGATCCATGGCTCGGCCACGGCGGACAATCTGGAGCAGCTGCTGAAGCTGGGAGAATTCACGGCCCAAGCCAAGCACCCGGCCGAGCTGGTCCTCGCCGATCACAGCGTGCGCTATTCGTCCACGGATCGCACCGATATGTCCGAGCTCCAGCTCCTTGCCGATGGCGCCAAGCGGGGGATCTTCCAGAACGCCAGCATTGATAATTCCGGGTTGAATCTGACCCTTGGCAACCAGGCGCCAGCAGCAGCCGAGCAGGAAACCCGCGTGTGGCTGGAGCAGCATGAAGCATTTGACGAGGCCATGCCCTACCAGCTGTTCTCGGCTGGATATGAGGTTCTTGCCGAAGGCTGGGTTGGCGGCAAGAAACCCGAGTCGCTCATTCCCCGACCGGTGGTTCTTCCCGATAACGTCACCAGGTGGCCGCAGGGCCCGTCGGCCCCATGGTGTGCGGAGGGTGATGTGGACATTGCATTGGGAACACCCGACGCGGCTGCCGGTTCCCGGTACCTGCCGGTGTTTGCCAAGAACATTTCTGCCGGCCCGTGCGCGCTGCGCTCCTACCCGCAGATCGCTTTCCTCAACGCGGATGGCGACGCCCAACCGGATGTCCAGCTGCAGCCCGAGCCGGGCATCCTCCTTGAGCGCGTTGCCATCCCTGCCGGCGAAGCGGTGATCTCGACTTTGGAGTGGAATGCCATGTCGACATCCCTGGATCCGGATGAAACCGTGGCGCTGGGAATTGCCGCGGCCAGGGGCATGACACCGGTCGAACTCGCACCGGCCTTCGACGGCAAGCCCACAACCCTTGACATCCTGGATGGCGCGCGGATCACGCAGAGCCCGTGGGTCCAGGCCCGCGACGGGTGGACAGTTCCATCCGACGCTTTCGCCCAGCAATCCCCTGCCCGGCCAAGGCCCTAGGCGAGGTTGCCTACTGCTCGCGCGGCGGGAACGCCTTGTACTTGCGGTAGTGGCTGACCGCATTCAGCAGCAGGTAGAGCTTGCGGCGGGGGTGCTTCTCGGCGGAGAACTTCAACGGGTTCGACACCTTGCCGGCCATGAGCAGCGCCTCGGCCTTGCGGCCGGTATCGCTGTCGAAGAAGCGGCGCAGCAGATGGTGCGGCAGCACGGTGAACAGCCGCTGGCGCGACAGCTGCAGCACCCCTGCCCCGGTCTCCACCACGGCGTCCGTTTCCGGGTCCGAATCATCGAACTGGGCTCCGAGGAACTCGGTGACGTAGAAACGGGCAGGGTTCACCCCGGCCGCGGTCAAATAGAAGTGGTTGCGGCCCAAGCGCGGGTTGATCTCGAAGAATTTGATCTGGCCATCGCGGTGGTCGTATTTGGCATCGATCATGGCGATCCCGCGCCAGCCCAGCTCCTCGAGCATGCGGGCTCCATCCGCGGCCATTTGGTCGTTCCGGCCGGTGACGATGGCGGCGGAGTTGCCCAGCACCAGCGGGGCATGTTCCTCGATCACGACTTCGCCATAACCGGCGAAGATGACCTTTCCTTCCTGGGTGGCGAAATAGGTGCACAGCCGCATCGCATCATCGCCACCGGGAATGTATTCCTGCAGGATGTAGCCCGCGTCGTAGCCGCTGCCATCGATCTTTGCCAGCAGCGCTTCAAGCTCCGCACGGCTGCTGATGGTGTGGATCTTCTGCTTGCCCTCGAACTTGGCGGCAATCCATTCAGCGGAGCTCGATGGCTTGCCGATGACCGGGTAGTCGAAGGAGCCGACCAGGGATTCCAGCTCGGCTCCCGGGTAGTACACGGCGGTGCGCGGGTGGGCGATGCCCAGCTTCTCGGCGAGCGCGTAGAAGTTCTCCTTCAGCGCCGCCCCCTCGATGGTTTCCAGCTCGGGGTACGGGATGACGTACTGGCCTTCCAGCTGCGCACGGTGCTTGGCGATCAGCATGATGTGGAAGTCCAGCGAGCCGAAGAGCATCAGCGGCCGGTCCCCCTCGGCTTTCAACTCATCGGCCAGCTCGGCCAGGGCCGCGACCACGCGTCCCTCATCGGCCATGGAGCCGATGGGGCGCAGCTCGATGGCGACCGAGTGCTCGATGACGCCGTTGCCAGCGGCCGGCAGGACCACCGAGCGCACGCCGTAGGCCTCGTGGAATTCGCGCGCCAGGGTGTAGGTGCCGATGTCTCCGCCGAGGATGACGGGGACAAAGGGCTGGGTTGGATCGATTGCCACAGTGGTGGATTCCCTACTTCTTGCGCCAGTTCATGTACTTTTCGAAGGCCCAGGCCAGCGGCTTGTTCAGCGCAAGGTCCCATTCGCCGTTGGTCTGCACGATGTCGCAGCCGGTGTTGGTCTTGAACTTGGTCAGCCCGGACAGGTGGTGCTCCTTGTCCAGGGTTGCGCTCACGCCGCCCTGGTCCAGGTAGCGGCAGCCGGCGTCGATGGAGTCGCTGACCATGTGGTGCATGATCGCTTTCGGGGCGAACAGCTTGCGCTGCTCCGAGGAGGAGGCGCCGTAGAGGTACCAGGCAAGGTTCGAGGAGCGGATGACAATGGCGGCTGCGAGGTCCATGCCTTCGTTGCTGGCAATGTACAGGGTGCAGGAGCCGGGCACTGCGGCGTTGAGCACGGTGTGCATCTTCTCGAAGTAGCTCAGCGGGCGGCCGGTGAACTCCTGGCGGTCGGCGGTGTGGTTGTACAAGGCATGGAAGCGGGCCATGTCCTTGGTTTCGCCGATCTCGACTTCCAGGGTGCTCTTCAGCGCCTTGCGGGTCTCGTTGCGGGTGGTTGAGGAGTAGCTGGCCATGACCTGCTCAATATCCAGCTGGTTGCCCTCATCATCCTGCAGCGCCACGCGGGCCACGTACTCGGGCTGTCCAGCGGCGAAGTCCAGTCCCACGTCTTCCTTGGTGAACCCCAGATCTGCCAGCGCGTCATTCAGTGCCAGTGCGGTACTCGATGTGCTCTTGGTTTCCAGGTCGTTCAGCTGGGTGAAGCCTTCCTTGCCCAGGTTCTTGCGCACGGCGGAGGCTCCCCAGGTGCGCACTGCAAGTCCCGGGCCCATCTTCAATTGGAAGGCGCCGCGGTTCTTCAGGTAGGAGGCCAGCGGGCGGATGACCGCTTCCGGCGCGTAGGCGCCGAAGTCGATGACCGGGCCATCGGGCAGGTAGGCGAGGGTCTTCTTGATCACCGGGGCCGCACGGTGCAGCACCAATGCGGCGCCGACCAGTTCGTCTTCCTCGAAGAAACCGAGGGATTCGCCCCGCCAGCCGCCCTTGACCTGAGCCCATTCGGGACGCTGCAGGAAGCTGACGTCGTGGGCGGTCTCCAGGAATGCTGAGTGCTCGGTACCGGATATCGGACGCACATGAAGTTCGTTGTGGCTCACGGGTGAAATCCTACCGTGCTTCCCTTCCGTATTGGGGGATGCCAGATACCCCTAGGGGGTACTTGACTTAATACCCCTAGGGGGTATCATCGGAGTATGGAAACCAACCACACGCCACATGAAACAGCCGAGCACCACGGCTATCACGCGGACAAAAGCGCCTTGGAACGACGTTTGAAGCGCATTGAAGGCCAGGTGCGCGGAGTGGCCAAGATGGTAGCTGAAGACAAGTACTGCATCGACATCCTGACCCAGATCTCCGCCATCAACGCGGCATTGCACAAGGTCAGCGTGCAGCTTATCGATGACCATATCGGCCACTGCGTGGTGGATGCGGCCAAGTCCTCCATCGATCAGGGCGACCCGTCCATCGTGCAAGACAAGATTGCCGAGGCCACGGCCGCCATATCCCGCCTGGTGCGCTAAGCCCGCGCCCACGCACCAATTTTCCAATTCACACAGAACTCATCGAAAGAGAGCAAGATCATGAGCCACAACTGCAACTGCGGATGCTCCTCGGAAAAGAACTCCAACCAGGGCCTGCAGATCCAGCCGCGCACCGACATCGCCGCGGCCCCGACCCAGACCGAAATCAAGGTCTCGGGCATGACCTGTGGGCACTGCGTCGCTTCGGTCACCGAAGAACTCAAGGAGATCGCCGGGGTTGATTCCGTGGACGTCGCACTGGACGCACAGGGAATCTCCACCGTGAAGGTCACTTCCGCCTCGGCGCTCGCCGAGGATTCCATTCGCCAGGCTATCGACGAGGCAGGCTACACCGTCGAAGCCATCAACGCCTAGCCACCGCACGGCACAGGCACCCGCGCCGCCGCCGGCGGCGGCGGCGGGAAAGTTCAAGGTATTTTCATCATGACTTCCGAAACCCCCACCCACTCCCCCGAATTGCGCACCGTAGACCTGGACATCCAGGGCATGACCTGCGCCTCCTGCGTTGGCCGCGTAGAGCGCAAGCTGGGCAAGCTGCCCGGGGTGACCGCTTCGGTCAACCTCCCGTTGGAAAGCGCCAAGGTCCAGGTCCCCGCGGGGATCAGCGATGACGAGCTGATCAGCACGGTCAAGGCCGCCGGCTACGGCGCCTCGTTGAAGCCCGAGGCCAAGGCCCCCGTGCACCACGACGAGCATGAGCACGGCGGGCACGAGCATCTGGTGCCCAACCACCTGCTGCGTCGGCTGGTGGTCTCCGCGGTCTTCACCATTCCGCTGTTCATCATCTCGATGGTTCCGGCCGCCCAGTTCCCGCACTGGGGCTGGGTAGCCTTCGCACTGGCCACCCCCGTGGTGCTCTACGGCGCCTGGCCATTCCACAAGGCGGCCGCAATCAACGCGCGTCACCTGGCCTCCACCATGGACACGCTGGTGTCGCTGGGCGTGCTGGCCGCCTACCTGTTCTCCGCCATCCAGCTGTTCCTCGATCCGCAGATGACCGCCCATACCGGCATGGCCATGAGCGAGCACCAGCTGTACTTCGAGACGGCAGGCGTGGTGGCCACACTGCTGCTGCTCGGGCGCTATCTTGAGCACCGGGCCAAGTCCTCGGCCTCCGATGCGCTCAAGTCGCTGCTGAACCTGGGCGCCAAGCACGCCACCGTGCTGCGCGAGGGCCAGGAAGTGAAGATCCCGGCCGACCAGGTGCGCATCGGGGAGCACTTCGTGGTGCGTCCGGGCGAGAAGGTCGCCACCGACGGCGTGGTCATCTCCGGCACCAGCGCCATCGACACCTCGCTGATCACCGGCGAATCGGTGCCGCAGAAGGCACAGCCCGGAACCAACGTCACCGGTGCGACGCTGAACGCCTCCGGGCGGCTGGTCGTCGAGGCCACCCGCGTCGGTTCGGACACCACGCTGGCCCAGATGGGCCGGCTGGTTTCGGAGGCCCAGTCCGGCAAGGCCCCGATCGCACGGCTGGCTGACCGCATCTCGGCGGTCTTCGTGCCGATCGTGCTGGGCATCGCCGTGCTCACCTTCCTCACCTGGTGGCTGGTCACCGGTGATACCTACGCGGCCTTCGTCGCAGCCGTCGCCGTGCTGGTCATCGCCTGCCCCTGCGCCCTGGGCCTGGCCACCCCGATCGGCCTGCTGGTCGGCACCGGCCGCGGCGCCCAAATGGGCATCCTGATCCGCGGACCTCAGGTTCTGGAGGACACCCGCAAGCTGGACACCATCGTGCTGGACAAGACCGGCACCGTCACCACCGGCGTCATGGCGCACACCGGAACCCGCACCGTCGATGGCGTCGACGAGGCCACCGCACTGGCGCTGGCAGGAGCCGTGGAGCACCACTCCGAGCACCCCATCGCCCAGGCCATCGCCGCCGCGGCGTCCGTCCAGGCCCCGCTGGCCGAGGTCACCGGCTTCCATGCGGAGCCAGGCGGCGGCGTGAAGGGCACCGTAGGCACCCAGCTGGTGGTCGTCGGGCGCCCCTCATGGCTCGAATCCCAGGGCGTCATGCTGGACGAATCCGCCCGGCAGATGCTCCACGAGGCCGAGCAGGCCGGCGCGACCGCCATCCTGGTCGCGGTGGACCAGCAGTTCCAGGCAGTGATCTCTGTGGCAGACAAGATCAAGGACAGCTCCGCGAAGGCCATTGCCGAACTGCAGGAACGCGGCCTGCGCGTCGTGCTGCTGACCGGCGACAACAAGTCGGTGGCCGCCGAGGTGGCCGGGCAGGTTGGCATCAAGGAAGAAGATGTCTTCGCCGGCGTCTTCCCTGCCGACAAGGCCAAGGCGATCAGCACGCTGCAGGAGCAGGGCAAGGTCGTGGCCATGGTGGGTGACGGCGTGAATGATGCGCCGGCACTGGCCCAGGCGGACCTGGGCATCGCGATGGGCTCGGGCACCGACGTGGCCATCGAGGCAGCCGACATTACCTTGATGGGCAATAACCTGCACCAGGTCACCCAGGCCATCGACCTGTCGGCCAAGACCCTGTCCACGATCAAGATGAACCTGTTCTGGGCCTTCGCCTACAACACCGCAGGCATCCCCGTGGCCGCCCTGGGCCTGCTCAACCCGATGATCGCGGGTGCAGCCATGGCAGCCAGCTCCGTGCTGGTGGTGCTCAACTCGCTACGGCTGCGCCGTTTCGGAAAGCACTAGCACCAGCCGGGAACACCCCCTGGGGCGGCCGCGTGAGAAATTGCGCTGCATGTCCCAGGGGTTTTGCCCATGGCCTTCGTCATACCGGTGGCCTACGGCGTGGAAGGCGGAGATCCGTGCTGTCCATTCCCGGAGCGGGAGATCGCCGGATGCGAATCATTACGAAAGCCCAAACACGGTTTTCCGCGTCATTTTTCCGGGGAATCGTCTAGCCATGCGAATTAGCGGGGTGCGAAATATGAAAATGCGATTTGCGCCACATTGAAGCTTCTGCGCATACTGTGATGGCAATCACCACATATGCCGCTGATGCGTGGCGGGAGAAACCCGCCCACACCATGGGCGGGCGCCGTAGGAGCAATTTCCTCCCCGGAAAACTCTCAGGCACCCGTACCGCCACGACTAGGCAAATCTGGAAAGCAGTGCGGTACGGCCGCACTCACCGAAGGAGCAAGCTTCGCCCAGTAATCGGGCCGAAGTGAAAACTCTCAGGTCGACATGCAGATTGGGGAGGGACCAAGAACAGTGCCGCACCGAGCGCACCGGATTCGAGGTACTCCCCGTGGCTGGCCTGGTCCCTGCTCTTTGCGCAGCGTGCCGGGCAAGCCTGCTGGACTGCTCCGATACGGAAGTGTTCATCGAAGCGAGACTGCACTCCAAGCCAACCCGGCTTGGAGGCAGATCAGCTTCGGGGCGTCACGCCACACTCCTGGAAGGCAACCAGCATGAGTACCACCAGTTCTGACCCACTCTCGAGCGCGGGCTCTCCAATCGACACTTCCAGCTGATCACCATTGGCGGCGCGATCGGCATGGGCCTGTTCATGGGCTCCGGCAAGACCATTTCGGTCGCCGGCCCGTCGGTCATCTTCGTCTACATGATCATCGGCTTCATGCTCTTCTTCGTCATGCGCGCCATGGGCGAGCTGCTCATCGCTTTGGACCTCGTTGCCCGGGTACACCTCCCGGGCACCCCAGTCCTGGGCCAAGGCGTCCTGCTAGACCATCGCGCGGCACTGCTTCATCGAGTACACGAACGCCTCCAGATCCCGCGGATCATCCAGGACATTCGAATCGATGTTCACCGGATCTTCCAGTCCAGGTCCGCTCAGGGTGATCTCGCCACGGCTGTGCGGGGTCACGATTCCGGAGTGCAGGGTGGATGCGGTGCCCTCGATCGGTTCCATGCCCGGGGAGTACATCGGCACGGCGAAGAAAATCGGCTGGGTGTCCGGGCGGTCCAGGTCTGCGCGGGAGCGGGAGAACATGTGCGATTGCGAGACCGAGACCCCGGTGCGCGGGGCAGGAATCTCCCGGGTGGTGGTTTCGGCGATCATCGGAGCCAGCAGATGGTCGTGCAGGTTCTTGCCCACCTGGTCCAACTCATGCAGCGGCTCTACGCCCACTGCCCGGAGTTCGGCCGCCGGGCCGATTCCTGAGCGCAGGAGGAACTGCGGGCAGCCCAAGGCGCCGGCGCTGAGCACCACCTCATCGGCGCGCAGCTCCTGCAGCTGCCCGTCCTTCTGGTAGCGCACGCCCCCGCGGTGCCGGATTCGAGGATCACCGAGTGCACCTCGGCATCGGTGATGATCTCAAGACGCTCGCGTACCGGCTTGAGGTAGGCCTTCCAGGTGTTGATGCGTTCGCCGACAACGACGTTGATCTGCTCCTTGGACACGCCGTCCAGCTGCTCGCCGTTGTAGTCGGGGTTGAACTCGATGCCGGACTGCACTGCCGCGTCGATAATCGACTGGTGGATTTCATCCAGCTCGTAGTCGTTGTCCACCGGCACCAGCCCTTCGGTGCCGTGGAACTTGCTGGCACCGCCGGAGAAGAGTTCTCGATAGGCTTGTAGATCGGCAAGACGTTCTTCCAGGCCCACTGCTCGCCGCAGTCCTTGGCCCAGCCGTCGTAGTCCTGCGGGGCGCAGCGCACCCAGATGGTTGCGTGCAGCGCGTGCGATCCGCCGAGCACCTTGCCACGTGGCAGGTGCATCGGCTTGTTGGCGGCCCCGGCCATCGGGACCGTGTGGTAATCCCAGTCTTCCTTGCTGTGCCACAGCTCGCCCATGCGCGAGAGGTCGTGGATGGCGGGGTTGGTGTCCTCGGATCCGGCTTCGAACAAGGTCACCTGCGCTCCGGAATCCACCATCCGGCGCGCGACGACCGCACCTGCTGAACCTGCTCCAACGACAATGACCGATGTGCTGCCCATGAATACTCCCCCACCTTGAGGTGCCTGCGAAACGTGTTCATCCCAGTCAGTACAGGTCAGCAGTTTCGCCATTGGCATCCGGCGCACAGCAATTGGCAATGCGTGCGCATTATCGGTTCGGGGCCGCGTCGCCTATTTGCGGATCCGGCCCGCGCGCAATTCGTCGATGCGGACCAGGACCACCCCGCCCACGATCAGCAGGCCGCCGAACAGCTGCACCGCACCGGGCAGCTCGGAAAGCAGCAGCCAGGCCCAGAGCACCGCGAAGAGCACCTCGGTCAATGAGATGAAGCTTGCCACCTTGGATCCCAGTTCCCTCGCGGCCATCACGCCGGTGGTGTAGGAGAACACGGTGGCGATCAGGATTAACCCGGTCAGCGCCAGCCACCACGGGGTTTCGAAGCCTGCAAATGACCCGGTTCCGGGAGCCCAGTGCATGGGAAGGATACCCAGGGACCCCACGGCCAGCACGGTCAGCGCACCGACTGCCATGCCTCCGGCAGAGAGCATGATCGGCGGCAGCGCGCCATCGACCTTGGCGCTGATGAAGAAGTAGACTGTCAGCCCGATGGCGGCTCCCAATCCCCAGAGCACGCCAATCGGATCGATCCGCGTCGTGCCGGTCAGGTCGAGCACCGCCACCAGCCCAGCGAGCGAGAGCACGGTTCCGGCGATGGTCGCGATGGACGGCCTCTTCTGGTGCCTGGCCCATAGCACCAGCACAATCAGCACGGGAGCCAGGTATTCCAGCAGCAGGGCCACGCCCACATCCAATCGCTGCACCGCCAGGAAGTAGCACAGCTGGCAGGCACCCACTCCGAACAGTCCGAAGAGCACAATCGAGACCCAGTTGGTGCGCAGCAGCACCCACCGTCCGCGCATCGCCAGCAGGGCCGGAATGGCCAGCACCAGTGCCGCGCCGGCCATGCGGGCGGCTACCGCGGCGGTAGGGGTCCAGCCGGCTTCAAAAAGCCCCTTGGCGAAGGACCCCGACAGCCCGAAGGCGGCCGAGGAGGCCAGCGCAATCCAGATGCCCTTCGATTGGCTGGGATGGCGGGTCGCAGCGGTGGTGGAAGCTGCAGGCGCACCGTGGGTAGACAGGTCGCTCATGAGAGTCTTTCGCGCAGAATTTCATGCCCCATTCAGGGGCAAATGGGGCTATGAGCATGACGATACGGTTAGGCTTGAGGGGCAGTCAATCCACCCACCTTCCAGGAACGAATTATGACCTTTGCCCCAGATATCGAAGCGTCGCTGAAGACCGTGGTGAATCTGCTGAATACCGAGGTGCAAATCGTGGATATGCTCTCCACCGTCGCTGATCTCGATGAGTTCCTTGAGGCGGAGAACTTCGACGGCTCGCGCGCGCACAACCAGGCCGAGCTGCGTTCCATCCGCCAGCTGCGTTCCCAGCTGAAGAACATCTGGATCGGCACCGAAGAAGAATCAGTGTTCCGGGTCAATGCCATCCTGCGCAACGCCAACGCCCAGCCGCAGCTGATCAAGAGCGAATCGATGGGCTACCATCTGCACGCCACCACCAACAGCACCCCGCTCTACGACCGCATGGCCGTGGATGCCGCGATGGCGCTGGCCGAAGTGATCCGCTCCGGCGGGTTGCAGCGGTTGCGGATCTGCGCGTCCGAGGACTGCGAGGCGGCGCTGCTGGATTTGTCGCGCAACCGCTCCAAGCTGTATTGCGATACCGGCAACTGCGCGAACCGCGAGCATGTGCGCGCGTACCGTGCGCGCAAGGCGTCGAAGCGCTCAGGCCAGCAGGTAGCGGCCGGCTGACGCTCCGGCCAGGATCGCGTTGCGCGGTGCTCCTCGCCTTTTGCCATACCCGGGCCATATGATGAACACACAACCGGGACACCGGCAATGGCAGTACTGGAAGGGGCAGTCCATGACTCAGGAAACCCACGCTTCGGATGATTACGAAGCACGGATCGAAGCGGCTGAGAGCGGCCCGCTGAAAGCCGCCGCCCGCTGGGTCGTAGCCCTGGCATCGGCAGCCTTGGGCGACGCCGAATACGAGGCGAATGAGCCGCAGGTCGTCGTGCATTCGCGCCAGGACGATTCGGTAGTCCTGCGCATCACGACCTCCAGCCTGGAAGAGGCTGAACGTCTGGTAGTCCAGATCCGCGAGGACCTGGAAACCTTGAGCACCGACGAGTTCAGGGCGGAGTGGGAAGGCGCCGGCGACAAATCCTAGCGGCGCCAGTGGCCGTTTAGCGCTCGACGAGAATTCCGTCGATGTCCGCGTACACCATCGCGCCCGGTCGGATGTTCACATCCCCGATGCTGATGGTCTCGTCCACTGAGCCATGCGAGCGCTTGACGGTTTTGCGCGGGTTGCTGCCCAGCGCCTTGATGCCCAGCTCCAGTTCGGCCAGTGCGGCCCGGTCGCGCACGGCGCCGCTGATGATGACTCCGGCCCAGCCATTGGCTTCGGCGCTCTCGGCAATCATGTCGCCCAGCAAGGCGTAGCGCAGGGATGCTCCCCCATCGACCACGAGCACCTCGCCGTTGCCCGGGAAGCTCAAGATTTCCTTGACCAGACCGTTGTCTTCATGGCATTTCACGGTGCGTGCCGGGCCGTAGAACGACAGCCGCCCGCCGAAGTCCTGGAACTGCGTCGAAACAGACTGCAACGCATCTCCATGCTGGTCGTAGAGGTCGGCAGTGCTGATCGGTTCCTGGTGCATGGTTTTCCTCCGTGAGCCGCGATAGTGTCCCACCACACAGCTTAGCCCTTTGCGTGCACAGCCCCAGAGCATGACGAAAGGTTGAGCGCTCCAGCTCGGCTGCATAGGCCTGGGGATCCGCTGCCCCATAGGGCGAGGCAAAAAAAGAGAACGCGCTGGGACTATCCGAGGATGGACAGTCCCAGCGCGTCATGCCGCGTGGCTAAGCTTTACGGTCAGTCTTCAAACTTCTTGTCCGGGTTGGCAGAGGAACGATTGACCCCGGTGCCCTTGCCAAGTTCCGGATCATTGTCCTTGGCTGCCATGGTCAATACCGAGATGACCAGCAGGCTGGCGACGAAGGCGATGCCGAAAGCGGCCAAGCCGATGTCGAAGCGCAGTGGATTCTGCGATCCGCCGGTGGAGCTGATCAGGCCGACCACGCCGGAGACAAGGCCCAAGATCAGCGAGAAGCTCAGTGGGCCCTTGATTGACTGGCTCCACGGTTGCTTCTTCTTATTGTTTCCCACCAGAAACTCCGTTTCTACTCTTGCTGCTGACCTGAGGACTACTTGTTGTCCTGGTCCGGGGTAATGGTCGTGGCCGGTGCGGCCGTCTTCATCTCATGGCGATGGCCGAAGGCGGCAATCAGCGCGAAGACCGCGAGAACGATGGCGCCGCCGCCAATCAGGCCGAACAATGCGTGTGCATCCATGCCGCCGCTGAAGCACAGCGCAATGGCCAAAATCACGCCCACCGCGCCGGTTACCAGCTGGTTCCTGAACGGCGGGAAGGCTTCGCGGAGCTTGGCGAAGACCACCAGCTCGGCAATGCCGCCAGCCAGGAAAGCGAACGCTGCCACGTAGCCGACCCAGCTGATCGAGCTGACGAAGATGGTTGCGATGCCAGCCATGAGCATCAGGCCAGCACCCAGTGCGTAGGGGGCGCGCGACTTCTCGGGTGCGCTTTCCACCGATACGTACTGCCACATGAATACGCCGGTGACAACGAGGAACGCTGCCGTCGAGTAGGTCACTACCTTCTCATCTGCGCCGATCCAGAAAATCGACATCAAGGCATAGGCCAGAGCTGCCAGACCGCGCAGGAACACTGGGCGGAATACATCTGACGCTTGGACTGGGGTGGTTTTAGGTGCAGGCACAATTTCTATTCTACCGCTCATAGAACTAACCGCCACTTCGCCCGGGGTTAATCACATCAGCCGCGGCGGCGGATCAGCGACTCGTCCAGATCCTTGATGCTGGCAGCGCCCATCAGCTGCATATTCACTTCCACTTCCTTGGCCAGCAATTCGATGGCACGGCTGACGCCTTCCTCGCCGCCAGCCATCAGGCCATAGAGGTAGGCGCGGCCAATGAGCACGAAGTCGGCTCCGGCGCACAGCGCGGCGACAATATCCGCACCGGACATGATGCCCGAGTCCAGGATGATTTCCATGCCCTCACCGACTTCGGCGCGCACCTCGGTGAGCGCTTCGAAAGCAATCGGCGCCCGGTCCAGCTGGCGTCCGCCGTGGTTGGACACCACCAGGCCATCGGCACCGGCGGCCTTGGCCTTGGCGGCGTCCTCGCGGGTGAGCACGCCCTTGACGAAGAGCTGGCCTTTCCACAGCTCGCGGATCCATTCCAGGTCCTCGAAGTCCAGGGAGGAATCGAACATGGAGTTGATGATGGTCGGCAGGTCTGCCGAGGTATCGGACAGGGAAGCGAACTTCAGCGAATCGGTGGTCAGGAAGTTGTACCACCACTCCGGACGGTAGGACGCGTCCAGCACGGTCTTCAGCGTCAGTTCGGGCAGCCGTACATGTCGCAATCCGATGAGCTGGCCGAGCACCGGGCGATCTTCGACGCCATCCAGAATTCCGATCCGGCCGCGGCCACCGCAGCCATGGCGCTGCACCTGGAATCCATCCGCACCGCCATGCTCGGCCAGCACTAGCCGCCGAGCCCACCACCTGCCAAACGGACTTTGACCGGGCGCCGCAGCTCCCGGAGCAACCGGCATCGGGTGGCCAGGTGGCCGGCTATCAGCTGCCCAACCGCATCCATGCGGTGTTCTTGGCGCGCAGGGAGAGGCTCACGCCGCGAGCCGCCATGTAGCCCAGGGCGAAGGCGACCCAGATCCACAGGATCGCCGAGGTGGCGTCCTGGGCGAAGACGTGGACCGCCCAGAGCATCGGTGCGTACACCGCGAGGTTCGCGACACCGACTAGGCCGAGGTAGCGAGCATCCCCGGCACCAATGAGCACGCCATCCAGGACGAAAACCAGGCCGCACAACGGCTGGGACAATGCCAGCACCCACAGCCCGACGGTGGTCAGCTGGCGGATCTGCTCATCCGGAGTGAACATCATCGGGAAGACCCACGACGTGGCGAATAGCAGGATGCCGGTGGCCACGCCGAAGTAGATGCCCCAGCGGCTCATGATGCCGGTGAGCTTGCGGACCTGTTCGGCATCCCCGCGGCCCAGCTCCTGGCCAATCAGGGCCTGGGCCGCGATGGCCAAAGCGTCCAGCGCGAAGGCCAAGAAGCTGAAGATGGTGAAGACCAGCTGATGCGCGGCCAGCGTCTGGGTGCCGGCATTGGTGGCCACCAGAACCGTCAGCAGCAAGGCCGCGCGCATGCTCAGGTTGCGCAGCATCAGCCAGGAGCCGACCTGCCCGGTGGAAATGAACCCGGACCAGCTCGGTGCCAGGGAGATCCCTTGAGCCCTGATCCGCGGCATGATCATCCACAAATACACCAGCGCCATCATCCATTGGGCAATCGAAGTGCCCAGTGCCGCACCCGCTACCGACATGTCGGCCCAGTAGACCAGGATGAAGTTCAGGACGATATTCAATCCGAAGCCGACGGTGGCCACGACCAGCGGCGTTTTCGTATCCTGCATGCCACGCAGCACGCCGGTGGCAGCCAGGACCAGCAGCATCGCGGTCAGGCCAGGCATCGAATAGTTGATGTAGTCCACGGCGAATCGAGCGGTTTCCCCTTCTCCGCCCATCAAGCCGACAAGGCTTCCGGCGCCGAAGTATCCGGCCAGCGACAGCACCACACCCAGGACGACAGCAAACCACATGCCGTCGCGGCCTGCGGCCATCGCCCTGCCCGGATCTCCGGCACCCAAGGCGCGGGCCACCGCGGGAGTGGTGGCGTAGGCCAGGAAGATCATCAGTCCCACCGCCGTATGCAGCACTGTGGTGCCCAACGCGGCGCCGGCCAGCTCGGCCACGCCAAGGTGGCCGACAATGGCCGAATCAGCCATCAGGAACAGCGGCTCGGCAATCAGCGCGCCCAATGCGGGAACGGCCAGGGCAAGGATCTGCCGGCCCAGGCTCCGCGGGGATTCGGTGGGGGTTGAAGGGTTCACAACCCCAACTCTACGAAGCGGCGTGCAGTTTCACCATTTGCGTCCCCGGCAAGAAGACTCCTGAGGCGGTGCTCTTTCCTATGTCGCATGCGGGCACTAGGTTGGATGGCAAGCAGGGCGCAGTCATCACCCTCCATAGAGGACGGATTCATCCATGGGCGAAGAACAGATCAGCCATTGGCAATGCGCAGGCTGCGCCGTGGAATTTCCGCCGGGTGCGCAACCATCCGGCCTGTGTCCCATCTGCGCCGACGAGCGCCAGTACATTCCCGGCGGTACCCAGCGCTGGGTGCGCACCGAAGAGTTGGCGGCGGCCGGGCATCAGCTGACGATCACGTCGCTCGAACCGGGAATGCATGCAATTGCATCTCCCGAGATCGGCATCGGCCAAAGCGCCCTGCTGGTGGAGACCACTGGGGGCAACCTGCTCTTCGATGTGCCGGGACTGATCACCGCAGACATCATTGATTGGCTCAAGAGCCGTGGAAAGCTGGCGGCGATTGCGGCAAGCCATCCGCACATGTACGGGGTGCAGCAGCAGTACAGCCAGGCGTTGGGCAATGTGCCGATTTTCGTCGCTGAGAAGGACGCCAGGTGGGTCCAGCATTCATCTGGCGCGATCACCATCTGGTCCGATCCCTTTGACGTGCTGCCCGGGATCAGGCTGATGCAGCTCGGAGGGCACTTCCCCGGCAGCACGGTGGCCATCTGGGAAGCGGGCGCCGATGGCCGTGGCGTCCTGCTGGCAGGTGACGCGATTTTTCCCGTGGCGGATGGCAATGTGACGTTCTTGCGCAGCTATCCCAATCGCATCCCGCTCTCGGCTGCTGTGGTTCGGCGCATGTCCAAGGCGCTGGAACCGGTGGAGTTCGACCGTCTCTACAACAACTTCGCCTCTTCCATCCGATCTGATGCCCACCGGGTGGTGCAATTCTCCGCTGACCGCTATGCGCGCTGGGTATCCGGCGAATTCGACGATCTGACCTGATAACCCATCCAGAAATTCATATTCCTTGAGTGGAATATAAATCAACTGCGGATGGACGGATCCTTCTTGGACAGCAAGGAAGCCAGGATCAGGGCAACCAGCTGCAACGCACCCACACAGAGCACCACGCTAGCCCACCCATGGTGCAAGAACGGGATGCCGATGAGCCAGCCCAGCAGCGATGAGCCGACGTAGTAGAACAGGTTGTACAGGCTGGAGGCTTGGGCGCGGGCCCCGGTTGCCAGCACCGGTACCCACCCGCTGGCCACCGCGTGGGCGGCGAAGAAGCCGGCAGTGAAGATCAACAGCCCGGCGATGATGACGACCAGGTTCCCCGCCAGCGTCAGCAGCAGGCCGAGCGCGCTGAGCAGGATGCTGATGCGCAGCGTAGTGCGTCGTCCGGCCTTGGCCACGAGCTTGCTGCTGGCCACCGAGGTGTAGGTTCCCGAGAGGTAGGCCAGGAAGACCAGTGCCGCCCACGAGGCCGGGATCAGGTAAGGCGGGGCTTCCAACCGGAACGCCAGATAGTTGTAAACGGCGACAAAACCGCCCATGAGCAAGAATCCCTGGGCATAGACCAGCGCCATCTTGCCGCGGAAGGCCTGGGCGAACTTCCTGGCGATGCTGCGCAAATTCTGGTCCCGGATGGGGGCGAAACCCTGAGCACTGGGCGCCTTGAGCAGGAAGAAGAGCGTCGCCAAACCTGCCATGATGCTCACGGCCGCGATGCCCCAGCGCCAGCCTGCGGGGTCCGCAACAAAGCTGGCGACCAAGCGTCCGGCCAGCCCGCCAAGCGTAGTGCCGGAAATGTAGGTTCCGCTGGCCACCGCGACCGCTCGCGGATTGACCTCGTCGACGAGGAAGGCCAGTGCCGAGCCGGGCACGCCGGCCAGGGCGATGCCCTCGAAGAAGCGGATCGCGACCAGGAACTCGAAGCTTGGCGCCAGGCAGCTGATCAATCCCAGGGCTACCGAAGAAACCAAGGCGATGCTGATGACCTTCCGGCGCCCGACCCTGTCGGAGATGATCGCCCAAGGGGTTACCGCCAAGGCCAGCCCCAGTGTTGCCGAAGACACCGCCAACGCCGTTCGCGAGGAGGTGATCTCGAAGTAGCTGGCGATGACGGGCAGCAGCCCCTGCACCGCATACAGCTGGGAGAAGGTGGCGACACCGCCGGCAAAGAGTGCCAGCAGCATGCCTCGATAAGCGGGAGTATTCGGTTCCAGTCCGGTAAATGCCACGGCCTAGACCCCGGCAGGAAGCAGCGGGTAGATCAGGTAGACCACCAGCAGCGCGATGGAATTATTGATGACGTGGAGCATGTAGGAGTAGGCCAACGACTTGCCGCTGAGGATGTAGGCAACAGCCATCATGACGCCCAGCATGAAGTACGGGACCACTTCCAGCCACGATGCGATGTCTGCGCCAATGAAGTGGATGCTGGCGAACAGCACCGTGGAGATCAACGCGCACAGCCAGACGTTCAGCTTGCGTGACAGCTTGCCGATGAGCAGGTGGCGGAACAGGTATTCCTCGACAAATGGACCGAAGAGCGCGGTGACTACCAGCATGACCGGCAGCGGCACCGTTCCGGCCATGGATTCCAGGGCCGCCTGGTTTTCGCTGGTGGCAGCCTGGCCCGTCAACGCGGCGATGATCCCGTTGACCATGATGGTCAGGAACCAGCCTCCGGGCAGCATCAGCCATTTGGCCCAGGGGTAGTACCGCATGGTCTTGAAGGATTCGAAGAATTGCGGGCCGCACTGGATCATCGCAAGAATGAAGAAGGTGACATACAGGATCAGGTTGATCCCGAACAGCGCCTGTTCCTGGGTCGTAAACGCGCTCATGTAGCCGGGGATCAAGCCGATGAGGGCTGCCGCGCCGCCGACAAAGAAGACGAGGTAGGCAATGACGGTCCAGAGGTCGCCCTTGGTGAACGGTCCTGCATCGAATACACGCTGTCTGCGTCGGGGAAGAACAGGATAGTTCGGGTAGTCAGGCAGCTGATGCATATCTCCTAGCCTATCTGCCCTTGCTGGGGATCCGTTGTGTTTGGGGTTTGACGCACTCAAGCAACAACGGCCTCGGACTGTTTCACACTGGTATGAAACAGCCCCAGTCTGTGTGAAGCCCCCGGCGCCATGCCCCGAATGATTCTTGATCATTCATGGCCCGGGAATCATTTGCCCACATATTCGAAGTGCCATGCCTCGGCGTACGGGTTCCTGCTTCCGTTGGCACGGAATTCTTCCAGATTGCTCCGGTGGATCCAGTTGTATTTCTTCGAGTTGGCTTTCAACCACTTGTAGTACTTGCCCTTGAACGAATAGTTGTAGGTCTCCGGCACATCGATGGCCAAACCCCAACCGTGGTTCGAGGTGCCCGGTTTTGCCGCGATGTAGGGGCCGAGCTCCTGATAGAGGAATTTCTGCGTATCCAGGGTGCGGTAGGCCAGATCGATATCCAGATTCTTCCCGAATTTCTTCTTGAAGGCCGCGTTCAACCGGCCCAGATCCGCAGCCGCCGGTGCGGCGATCAGCGTTTTCTCTTCGTCCCAGGGCAGGGCTACCAGCAACGAGGAGGGCAGCTTTCCGTTGGCTTGCTTCAGCACCGTGGCACGAGTGATTTTCGCGGTGTTGCTTGTTTTAGCGCTGGTGCCGCGCTTCAGTGCCGAGGCTTTCATCCAGCCGTCCGCCCCTTGGGTGCGCACGTAGTACCAGCCGGAGACCGGCCCGGCCTTCTTTTCCCAGGCCTTGTCCCGATAGGCAATCGAGTTCTTCAGGATGTCGCCGATGCGCTTCTTGCCCTTGACCGATGCAAACAGGTCTGCGCCCGAAGTCTTGGTGAAGTAGCGGTCCGATAGTCCTGCGCGATTGGTGGTGTACGGGCCGGCGTCGATGGCGCATCCCGTGGAGCAGGTCGTGACGTAGGCACCCGAGATCCATCCGGTCTTGCCCTGGGTGGAAATCTTGTACCAGCCGTTGGCCGCCATGGAAGTCGCGTAGGCAGGCTGCCCCTTGCTGATCTTCCCGACGACACCGTGCCCGCTTCCCGCCCCCTTGCGGATATTCATCGTCGATTCCGGGGTGACCCACAGCTTCACGCTTTTCGCTGGCTTCGGCGTTCCGCCGGTGCCTGAGGTCTTGGTGACCTTGGTGTATTTGTTGGAGATCCACCCGGTCTTCTTGTTGTACGTGACCTGGTACCAGCCATTGGAAGCTTGGGCCTTGACGGTGACGGTCCTGTTTTTCGGGATGACCAGGATGACGCGGAACTTGGTGCTGGAACCGGAGCGCATATTCAGGTTGCTGGTGGTCTTGACCTGCACTACCCGTTTGGCGGCAGGCACCCGCTGTGCTCCGGGGGCTGATAGCAATGCGGATGGCTGGGCAGACGCAGGTTGCTGTGCAACCGAGTGCGGCTGCGCGGCACCGGCCGGCACCAGGCCGCCTAAGGCCAGCGCACCGGCCAGCAGTGCGCTGGCAGTTGAAACAGCGAATCGTCGCGGAGAACCGAACTGTGTTTTCACGGCGGTGGAATCTTCCATTGGGCACGGATTGGATGGTGTCCTGCGCAAAGCCGTTCCCGATACGAGCGAGATTGCCGAATCGAGGCCTGACCTAGTCAATCATGCAACGTCTGGGCCGAACCCGGTGCTTCGTCAGCGGGGTTTGCGATCGAAGAGCTGCGCACCGACGATGCCAGCGAGCACACCTAACATGTTGCCCCCGGCGCGTTCCCACAAAACCTCCGCGTTGACGCTCGGGTCGGCGAGCTCAAGCATCAGCATGATCAGCGGAGTGAAAAAGCTCAGTGCCAGCCCGTAGTTTCGGGTCATGTAGCCCTCGGTGGGGAACATCAGCACGATGATCACCAGCCCCAGGGCCAGCTGAGGCAGCTGCAGATGGTAGATGCCCAGCAGCACCCCCAGTCCAGCGACGGTGCCGGCCACACGGTGCAGTCCCCTGCTCAGGCGGCCACGGGCGTTGCCCGCCGCCAGCGGCACCACCGAACCGGCCATGACCCATTGCAGGTGTTCCAGGTGCAGCCCGATGGCCAGGGTGCCTGCCAGCATCACCACGCTGGCGTAGCAGGCGGCGCGGCGCAGCGCTTCCGGCCAGCCGATCGGATCATGCCCGGGATATCCGCTTGCCGCAGAGCCAAACCTGGCGGCCTGACCCAGGATGATGCAGAACAGCGCGGTGACCACGAACGCCGCCAGGCCCGCCACGGATGGCGATTGCCCTACCGGGAGGCTGGCCAGCGCCCCAAAGGCGAACAGCGGGAAGAACGAGCCGCCGGGCTTGAGCCCGTAGCGGTCCGTGGCCAGCGAACTGGTGCAGGCCCAGAAAATGCCTCCGGCGAGCAGCGCCCATCCGTCAAGTCCCCACGGCGCGATGACGATGCCGGATATGCCGGCGCACAGCATCATGGTTCCGGCCAGGGCCTGGTCCTTGAGACGCTGCACCCGGTGCGGGCTGCGGCCGTACATTCCGACCACCGAACCGAAGACCGCGTAGACCATGAGGTCCACCTGCCCCAACAACAGCAGTGCGGCGCCGGGGATCGCCAGCCCAAAGCCGACGCGCAGTGCAGGGCGGATCTCCGGGCTGTGGGCGAGCACCAACCCCCGCCAGGCCGTGGCCGCCAACGCGGAGGTCAGGATTCTTGTGCTCGGCGTACTGTCCTGCTCGGCCGGTGCATTCTGGAAGTTCGCCATGATCGCTCCTTGCGGGTCGTCCAGCTTCCTGCAAAAAGGAGCGGTTCTGCCACTTCAGAGTTGCATCAACACTTTGATCATGTCCAAGCATTATTTCTGATGTTTCAATCGGACTAACTTATCAAGCCAAGTCAAGATCCTTTGTTACGGATGGATACAGGTCGCCCGTCACAGAGAGCAATGCGCGTAACATGAGCGGCAGCGGCTGGTGCCCGGCCATCACCAAGCTGATTTGGCTGGTGATGCGGGGAACGGCAAGGGGCGTCTGGACAAGGCCCGGCAGCTCGCCCAGGGGTTCGAGCCACTGCTTCGGGACCACGCTCGCCCAGCGGCCGGTGGCCACCTGTGCCAGCAGCGTGATCATCGAATCGCACTCGATGCGCGGCTCGGCGCTGCGCCCGTGGGAAGCCAGCACCTCGTCCAGCAGCTGGCGGCCGCGCATGGAGGAATCCAGCAGGCACAACGGCAGCGAGAGCACCTCGTCCACGGCGGTTGGCTGCCCCTCGCCAGCGAACATCCCTGCCTTGGTGAGAAGCACGTGCTCCTCACGGTACAAGGGCAGCGCGAGCAGTCCACTCAACTGCGCAGGATCCGCGTAGACCAGCCCCGCATCGAGTTCGTAGCCGCGGACCTGGGCAATGATGCCGGTGGAGCGCAGGCTGCCCTGGACGTGGACCCTGGCCTTCGGGTTGGCACGGGCGAAGGCATCGGCCAGCTGCGCGACCGTGGAGGACGCGGCGGGCACCACACCCAGGCGCAACGTGCCGGTCAGCCCGGATTGCAGCGCCGCCACTTCCTGGATCAGCGCATCGCGGTCCGCCAGCAGCCGCTGGGCCCAGCGCAGCACCGTTTCGCCTTCCGCGGTCAGCCCCAGGAACGCGTGGCCACGGCGCACCAGCGGCACCCCGAGCCCGGCTTCAAGCTTCCTGATGGATTCGGACAGCGCCGGCTGGGAAATGCGGCACTCCTGGGCGGCCCGCGCGAAATGCTGTTCCCGGGCCAGCGCCACGAAGTACTCCAATTGCCTAAACATCACCCGTCCATTGCATCACGCGCGCCACGGGTCGCGCGTCCGGGGCATGCAAAAAGCCGCGGCCGGAATGAAGCAAAGTCCATCCCGGCCGCGGCCCTGATACCGCTGGTTCCTAGGAATCCAGCTTCGGATCCGATTCAGGAACCGCAGCGTCGGACAGCGGCATTCCACCGGTCGCAGGCACCGCAGCCGTATCCGGGTTCGCATCCACGTCCTCGGCCGGGCCGGCAAACTGGGACTGGTACAACCGGTAGTAGGCGCCCTTCGTTCCCAGCAGGTACTCGTGGTTGCCCTGCTCCACAATCCGTCCAGCCTCCATCACCAGGATGGTGTCGGCATCGCGGATGGTGGACAGACGGTGGGCAATCACGAAGCTGGTGCGGTCGCTGCGCAGCGCGGCCATGGCCTGCTGCACCAGCAGTTCGGTGCGGGTATCGACCGAGCTGGTCGCTTCGTCCAGGATCAGCAGCGACGGGTTCGCCACGAACGCGCGGGCGATGGTGATCAGCTGCTTCTCGCCGGCCGACACGTTGGTGCCTTCCTCGTCGATGATGGTGTCGTAGCCATCGGGCAGGGCGCGGACGAAGCGGTCCACGAAGGTCGCCTTGGCCGCCTCGATGACTTCCTCATCGGTGGCATCCAGCCGGCCGTAGCGGATGTTCTCCATGATGCTTCCGCCGAACAGCCACGCATCCTGCAGCACCATGCCCACCTTCGAACGCAGGTCGGCGCGCGAGAGCTCGGTGATGTCGCGGTTATCGAGCATGATCTTGCCCGAGTTCAGCTCGTAGAAGCGCATCACCAGGTTCACCAGCGTGGTCTTGCCGGCGCCGGTCGGCCCGACAATTGCCACCGTGTGGCCAGGATCCGCATCGAAGGACAGGTTCTCGATCAGCGGCTTGTCTTCGCTGTAGGAGAAGGACACGTTTTCGAAGGAGACATGGCCATCGGTACGGGCAGGCAGCGTGTCCTGCGCGCGGTCCGGCTCCTGCTCTTCGGCATCCAGCAGCTCGAAGGTGCGCTCGGCCGAGGCCACGCCGGACTGCAGCATGTTGGCCACGCCGGCAATCTGGCCCAGCGGCTGGGTGAACTCGCGCGAGTACTGGATGAACGCGGTGGCATCGCCCAGGCTCATGGTGCCCGAGGCCACGCGCAAGCCGCCCACCACGGCGATGCCCACATAGGCCAGGTAGGACACGAAGTTCATCACCGGCATGATCATGCCCGAGACGAACTGGGCACCGAAGCTGGCCTTGTACAGCTCCTCGTTGCGTGCGGTGAAGCGCTGAACCATGTCCTCTTCACGGCCGAAGACCTTCATCAGCTCGTGGCCGGAGAAGGATTCCTCGATCTGGCCGTTGAGCGCACCGGTGTTCTTCCACTGCGCGGTGAACAGCTTCTGCGCCCGGGTGCCAATGACGCCCGCGGCGACTGCCGAGAGCGGCAGGGCCACCAGCGCGATCAGCGCCATCTGCCAGGAGACCACGAACATCATGATCACGATGCCCAGAACCGTCATGATCGAGGAGACCAGCTGGCTCAGCGCCTGCTGCAGCGCGTTCTGGATGTTGTCCACGTCGTTGGTCACGCGCGAGAGCAGGTCGCCGCGCTGGCGGGTGTCGAAGTAGTTCAGCGGCAGCTTGTTGATCTTGTCCTCGACGTCCTTGCGCAGGTTGTAGACCACGCGCATGACCAGCTTGTTCAGCAGCCAGCCCGAGGCCCAGGAGAAGAGCGAGGCGATGAAGTACATGGACAGCACAATCAGGATGTACTGCGAGAGCTGGGTGAAGTCGATGCCCTGCCCGGGGACGAAGTCCACCTTCGAGAGCATGTCGGCCTGGGTGTCCTGCCCGGAGTCGCGCAGCTGCTGGATGACCAGTTCCGCTGGCGTGCCCTCGGGGATGTTCTTGCCGATCAGCCCGGCAAAGATCACGTCCATGGCCTTGCCCAGGATCCGCGGGGCAATCACCGAAAGCACCACGTACACGGTGATCAGGGCGAAGACCAGCACCATGCCCAGCTTGTATGGGGACATCAGCCCGACCAGCCGCTTGGCCGATGGCCAGAAATGCTCGGCCTTGCGCACCGGGGCGCCGCCGGACCAGTCGTCGGCTCCCGCCGCGGCTTCGAATTCATTGACGTCTGCGAGCTCGCTGTCGAGCTGCGCCAAATCGATATTCTCCTGCTTCTTCGCCACTTAGGCCACCTCCTCCACGCTCAGCTGGGATGCAACGATTTCCTGATAGGTTTCCGAGGTTTCGAGCAGCTGCTCGTGGGTTCCCCGGGCAACGATCTCGCCATGGTCCAGGACCAGGATCTGATCCGCCCCGGTAATCGTCGAGACGCGCTGGGCCACGATGATCACCGCGGCATCCTTGGTCGGTTCGGCCAGGGCGGCACGCAGCTTGGCATCGGTGTTCACATCCAGCGCCGAGAAGGAATCATCGAAGAGATAGGTGTTCGGCTTGGCGGCCAAGGCCCGTGCGATGCACAGGCGCTGGCGCTGTCCGCCGGAGACGTTGGTGCCGCCCTGGGAGATCTTGGAATCCAGCTGGCCCTCGCGCTCTGCCACGAACCCTTCGGCCTGGGCGACCCGCAACGCTTCCCACAGCTCGTCCTCGGTGGCCTCCTGGGCGCCGAAGCGCAGGTTGCTGGCGATGGTTCCGGAGAACAGGTACGGACGCTGCGGGACCGCGGAGATGTTCCGCGAAATGGTGTCACGGCCCAGCTCCCTCAAGGGCACCCCGCCGATGAGGATCTCCCCTTCGGTGGCGTCGTAGAGACGCGGAATCAGGTTCAGCAAGGTGGTCTTGCCAGCACCGGTGGACCCGATGATGGCAGTGGTCTGCCCGGGCTTCGCGGTGAAGGAGATGTCCGAGAGCACCGGAGCCTCGGCTCCCGGGTATCCGAAGGTGACGTTCTTGAATTCCACGGTGCCCGGGGTGGGCAGCTCGATCTGCCTTTCGGCGGCGTCGAGCATGCTCGGCTCGCTGTCCAGCACCTCGGCAATGCGGTCGGCCGAAACCATGGCGCGCGGGACCATCATGGCCATGAAGGTGCCCATCATGACTGCCATGAGGATCTGCAGCAGGTACTGCAGGAACGCGGTCAGCGCACCGACCTCCACGTCGCCGTTGTCCACGCGGTGACCACCGAACCAGAGCACGGCGGCGGTGGACAGGTGCAGGATCATGGTGATCGCCGGGAACATCAGCACGAACAGGTTGCCGACCTTCACGCCCAGGTCGGTCAGCTTCTGGTTGGCGTCGGCATAGCGCTGGGTCTCGTGCTCTTCGCGCACGAAGGCGCGCACCACGCGGATGCCGGTGATCTGCTCGCGCAGCACGCCGTTGATCCCGTCGATGCGGGTCTGCATGTCGCGGAACAACGGCATCAGCTTGATGACCAGCAGGCCGACGACAATGAGCACCAGCGGCACGGATACCCAGACGAGCCAGGACAGCCCCGGGTCTTCGCGGATCGCCATGATCACGCCGCCGATGGACATGATCGGCGCGGTGATCATGAAGTTCAGCGCCATCAGGGTGAGCATCTGGATCTGCTGCACGTCATTGGTGCCGCGGGTGATCAAGGTGGCGGCACCGAACTTGTTGACGTCCTGGGCGGAGAAGGTGGAGACCTTCTCGAAGACCGCCTGGCGGACATCGCGTCCGACGCTCATGGAGGTCTTGGCACCGAAGTAGACGGCGGCGACGGCGGTGGCCACCTGGATCAGGGCCACCACCAGCATCAGTCCGCCGGTGCGCCAGATGTAGTCGATATCGGCATTGACCACGCCGACATCGATGATCTTGGCGTTCAGGCTGGGAAGGTAGAGCGTAGCCATGGTGGTGGCCAGCTGCAATATGACTACTGCAACGATCCACCCGGCATAGGGTTTGGAGTGTTTCAAGATGAGCTTGAGAAGCATGTGGAAAATCCTCGCTGGCATCACGCTCTCCGGCACCAGGCCACTTCGGATTAAGGGCGCGGTGATTGAAGAGCAAATGTCAGTCTAGTTTGATCCACCGACAAGTTGAATCATCCTTGCGATTGATTTTCGCCAATCGTTGATTAACTTCTGATATACCCCGCGATTCCGGGAGACATCCGGGCACTGATGGTGCAGATCATAGGATCTGCCAGCTCGCTGCTCGTTTGAGTGCCTGCCGCGTTCTCCGGTTTACCGATCCTGCTCGCGGCGGATTCTGGTTCAGCTCCGTAAAGCTACAACCGCCGGCAATCTTGCACCTCGACGCTCACTGAAAGCTGACGTTCTGTTAACCGTCAGCCTCCCTCACGACTTAAACAGCTTTGATGAGATCTGTTCGGGCGGTCGCTCCTCGCTCTTTGGCAAAATCGGAGATCTTGGTTGCCAAGGCAATATCCCTGGTGGTGACTGCTCCGCCCACGTCATGGGAAGTTGTGGTCACGAATAGACGGTTGTATCGCCAGTCAACATCAGGGTGGTGGTTGTCGAGTTCCGCCGCCCGGGCGATGTCATTGAACAGCTCGATAGCAGCTGCTGCAGTCTGGGTTTCAAATACCACCGCAATGGCTCCGGGCATGCGTCGCCACTCGGGAAGCTCTTGGAGGTATTCATTAACTTGTTGGGTGTCGAGAATGTCCGTACCGCTCATGGTTCACCTCTTTTCCAGCTCCCTGGCCGAGCCGGCTTCTAGTAGTTGTCCCGTTCCGGGTCGGTCAGCTCAGGGTCTGCCCCAGTGACCGGCTCACCCTGGTTTGATGAGGAAGGCTGCTCTTCGCCTTCCATGGAGTCAGTGAATTCTTCACCTGCGGTCTGCTCGCCTTCGAGGTCTTGCCCTTCTTGAGGCAGATGCTCATCGTCGGGTTCTCCCATTGGCCAAGTTTTTTCAACCAGATTCTGGTCCGGATCCTTCAACTTGTCCGTGGCCTGCCCAAAAAGTTCTTTGACCTTGTCCATGATTCCCATGGCTGTTCTCCATTCCTAGTAAGGCGTGAAGACAGCTTTGTTTTGTCTTCATCGTGCTAACCGGCGTCGAACCGGCCATCGTCGTTTGCAGATGTTTCTGCTTGATCAGGATCGTTATTGATTTCGCCCCGACGGACTACTCGTTCATCCCCCGGCTCGGTGGATTCATCAAATTCAGCGGTGCGTGCTGGCTCTTCTGGAGTCTTTCGGTCATTCATTCCGGCCTCCTGATTTTCGCTCTGATTCGAGGATCACGAGTTGCGCAGGGCTTTGATCAGTTCTTTCTTGACCATCTTCGAGCGACCGTCAATGCCTATTTCCGCGGCGCGTTTGCGAAGTTCAGCGACCGTCCAGTCTTCATAGTCGCCGGCCTCGCCTCCGCGTTGGCCGACTGCGGAGCGGCCGTCGCGGGCTGCCGCGTTGGCGATGCGGGCCGACTTTTGCTTGGAGTTCCCATCCTTGCGCAGTTCTTCGTAGAGTTCTTCGTCCTTGATGGGGCTTTGGGGTTTTCCTGCCAATTCGTCTCTCCGTTCTTTGCTTGCTGTTGCAAGACCTCGGTTGGGTGCAGGACCTTGTGCGCCCCACGCTAACGAACTCGACGGCCAGATAAAAGGGGGTGCAGACGGTTTTGCGCTCGGACACAGATTCCTCGATACCACGAAGATTCTGCCGGGGCGTGAATCTGTACTCGAACAGGGCATGCTCTGGCCGTTGCCTCCACGATCAATACAGAAGCTGTCAGTTCGATCGCATTGTGCGAAGACTAGGCCTTGATCGAAATGGCCGGGCTAGATACCCCGCACCATCCACCAGCTGCAGGAGGAATTCTCATGCAAGATCCCACACCAGATACTCAGCGGGCGGGCATAGAACGCATCAGTCCACCAAAACAGCGCCAGCCGGAACCTGGGCTGGATAGCCAGATGGAGCCCAAGGCCGATCACGGCGAGCGCAGTTATCAGGGCCACGGGCGACTCAAGGGCAAGCGGGCTCTGATCACCGGTGGCGACTCGGGAATTGGCGCTGCGGTGGCCATTGCTTTTGCCCGTGAAGGTGCTGACGTTGCGTTGGCTTATCTTCCGGCGGAAAAATCCCATGCCCGGACCGTGGCTGAAGTACTCAAGGACGCTGGAGTGGAGGTTAAGCATCTGCCCGGAGATCTGCGCGAGAGGAGCTATCGGGATTCATTGGTAGATGATGCCGCCATCGCTTTGGGCGGATTAGATATCTAGGTAAATAACGCCGGCAAGCAGATCAGCGTTGGCTCCCTCCAAGACTTGACCGATGAACAGGTCGAAGCGACCTTCGACGTGAATATCTTTGCGATGTTTGCACTGTCCCGTGCCGCACTGAAGGTCATCGGCAAAGGTGACTCCATTATCAATACCACTTCCATCCAGGCTTTTGACCCGTCGGATCATTTGATGGACTACGCCGCCACCAAGGGTGCCATCAGCAATTTCACCAAGTCCTTGGCCTCGCAGGCAGCTAAACAAGGCGTTCGAGTCAATGCAGTGGCGCCGGGCCCTATTTGGACTCCGTTGCAGCCTTCGGATGGCCAGCCCATCGAAGCCCTGCCGGAATTCGGACACGACACCTGGTTAGGCAGGGCTGGACAGCCTGTGGAAGTTTCACCGGCCTATGTTTTCCTCGCCAGTGACGAGGCATCGTATGTTGTGGGATCCACCGTGCATGTTAACGGTGGCAAGAACCAGCCGTAGCCTGTCCGGGGGCTTCGCAACTTATGCGGAGTCCTCGGTTGGCCCGTCCAGTGAAAAGTTCATATTCCTGCGCTCGTATTCCCTTTGGCTGAAAGTAACTTGCTGCACGAGCGCCACGTGGTCGAAGTTGGAACCGACGGCATTACCCTCATACTTAAGTATGATTGCAAATTTTAATAAATCTATTTACGCTCGTAACCAGAGGGATTGAGCTATCAGTTAGTTTATTTGATCACTACTAATTGATTGTTCATGCCCATCATTGCTCACACTTGCTGGTCTCCTTGAGAACACAATAAGGAATATGGATCCAAACTTGAAGAACAAGAAGCTCATTTCGCTACTGGTTACGTCCGCACTTCTGGTCGCTCCAACAAGCGCATTTGCCGGACAGACATCGACCCCAAAATCAATCCCTTCCGCCACCAGCCAACTGGATATCGTCGGCTCATATTCAGTAGAAGATACTCTCAAACTGCTTCTAGCTGGCACGGGACCCGTAGCTGAAAAAAACCCCGAACTGGTTAGATTCCTTGGGTTCGCAGATGATCGCCCCGCAACAGATGAAGCAGCTCTCGAAGAACTGATCACTGATTATGTGAAATTTGCGCCAAAGACCACAGCTTCAGTACAAAATCGCCTCGCATCCGGACAGCCAAGAGAAGTTGAAAAAGCCCTGTCCGATTTGACATCTTCGTTTCAAGATTATCTGAAGAGCAAGAGCGCCGCCTCATCAAATAGTTCAGGTATTCCCGTGGCCAACGCTGCTGGTTGTGGTGCCTTTAAAGTATGCGTAGGCGTCACTGTGCTTGCTGTTGCGAATGGCGTGGTATATGCAAATGTTGCGGCAGCCACATTCGCGGTGGCAACCTTGGCTGTGGCTTGGGTCTACCTAATGGATGACCCTACTCAGAGCACTGCCTTTGAACGAGACGAGTTCATCGCAAAAATGACTCGTGCGCTGAATAACTAGTCGTCGCTATGCAGGAAACTCAGACAGGCGCATCACCGAATCGTGGCCCGGCATGGGGAGGCTTACTGTCATTGGCTGTTTTTGTTCTGATCCTACTGATATCAATCATCATGTCGTTGCCGAGTAACGTACTTGTTTCTCGTGATGGTTCCCCACTGAGGCAGACTAGCACCGAATTACTCCCACAGGGATGGGCCTTTTTTACCAAGCCCCCAAGCGAAAGCGAAATTGTTCCTTTTTCCGTGGGAGCTAATTCAGGGCCGGTATCAGCGTTAGCTCCGCCTCAGGCGGAACTCAAAAACCTCCTCGGGCTATCGCGCGCGCAACGTGCACAGGGGCCTGAATTGGCTGGCTACGTTAACGAGATTACCCGGTGGGTAGACTGCGATTCGAACGAACCCCAGATTTGCGCCGAAGATACCCTGGATAAAGGAATGACCCCTCAAGAGTTCGATGCAATAACTCCTGCTCCCACATTATGCGGGAAAGTCGTTGCCCTCGAGACCGAGCCAATTCGGTGGTCATTTAGAGAATTTTCCTCGTCGACACGCACTGCGAAGCGGGCGGCAATCATGGAGGTGTCATGCTGACGGTGACACTTCAACGAATCCATAACGCGACCCAAAATTATTTAGGTGCGGATCGCTGGGTCGGGACAGGAAGATCACTAATCGCCATCGCACAGCTAACGGTTCTTTGCTTTACGCCAACTCGTTTTCTTTTTGTGCCAATTGCTGGCGAAACTCCAAAACCACAGTGTGATGGATGGAAGAGCCTTACTGCATACTGCCTCGGCAATGAGGAATCACGTCCGTGGATCACGGTATTACTTATTGCCATACTCTTATTAGTTATCGTAGGAATTTTTCCCGCACTAACGGCCGTGCCACATTATTGGGCAACGATTTCCATCTCAACAGGAATCTCACTTCCTGACGGTGGCGAGGCCGCAGCACAAGTGATCACCCTGTTCTTGGTTTTCCTGCTAATCGGTGATCGCAGGAGAAGCCACTGGGACAGTGCGTCGTTGAGAACCGCCCCGCAGGGTCCAATGTTGGGATTCACGTGGGCCGCTCATTGGGTAATTCGGCTACAGATGGCATGGATATATATTAATGCCGCGATTCCCAAACTTTCCGTACAGGAATGGAAAGACGGAACTGCGATCTACTACGTAACTCGTGGAGAATTTTTCGGAGCACCAACTCATCTCCAGAACGCGGTTCATTGGGTAACATCCGTGCCCTGGCTCGAACTTTCTCTGACGTGGGGAACAATCGCTACTGAACTAGCGATCGCCTACTTCCTGCTTTTTGGGAAAAATCGCTTTCGGTTGGTGTCTTTAGGCCTCTGTGTAGCCTTGCACGTCGGAATTATTATCGTCATCGGTCTTTGGTCCTTCGCTCTAGTGATGATTGGCGGAGTTGTCGCAGCAATGGCAGGAACTCCTGCGAAAATGCCAACTATTGCGATACGTACCCGTGTATCGGAGGTACCTGAAGCACCAACTACAACCATCCCGGATGAAGATGCTCATCGCGTACGTGACGAGCGATTAACAACCTCTATCTAAAGGAAGAACCATGGAAGATCTGGCATTTGGAGCTCTCGTCGTAAGTATCCTGTTCGTAATCATCTGCGCGCTGTTGGCATATATGAGTCGAACAGACTCGCTTTCCGCTAATCGCGTCTTCGGGCTGAAAACCAAGCACACTCTCGCTTCCGACGATGCTTGGAAAGCTGGGCACAGGGCGGCCAACCCCATCTTATGGGGCACGGTAGCGGTCGCAGCCGCAAGCGCCATCACTACCGGACTGTTGATGGCACTCGGAAACGCTCACGTGGCCGGAGTGGCCGGTTGGGTAGGCGTCCTGATCAACGTCGGCCTTCTCGTTTATGCGACTTCGGTGGCGAACAAGGCTGCACGCGCCGCATGATTCTGTATTGAAACGCTTGCGAACAATGGAAGCTATGTATGGTCAGACGCTCCTTCACCCCAATATGCGTTATTGCAGCAGGGAACGTCCATCTAATTTAGCCTATGCAACTTCCTGTGTCGCCACTGCACCCAATTCACGGACTGCCTAGATCCTGGATTATTCGTGACTTAACATTCCGATTTTGACCAACCAATTAACACCATCGAGGGCTCCGCAACTTATGCGGAGCCCTCAACTGGCCCGTCCAGTGAAAAGTCCATATTCCTGCGTTCACATTCCCTTTGGCTGAAGGTCGCTCGCTGCACGCGCGCCACGTCGTCGAAGCTTGAACCGACAGCGCCGCCCATCAATCCCAACGATGAGGCAAGCCAGGCGAGGTTGAAATACTCTGCCATGCCAACTTGGTGTTCCAGCTCGGAAGCCAAATACTCCTGGTCAATGACCACCACTGAACCGAGCCATAGAGCCAGGAACAGCAGGATGTACATGGTGCCTGCGGCTATGCCGACGGTGAGCAAGGTGGCTGCGTTATAGACCACCAGCTTTTCTCGCCGGCGACTGCCCTGCGGGCTCTCCCATAACCGATTGTGCAGCAGTAGCCACATGGTCAGAACAACGATGCTGAAGACCGTGATCACCGCCAGACGCGGTGTCGACAGGTAATCAGCCATGGACCAGATGCTGGTGTAGAACACGCCAAAGGCACCGGTGGCTACGGCGCCAGCCATGGCTGAGGATAGCCTCGGCACCAGTCTCCACGGCCTGTTGCTTCTGACCATGCCTCCGATGAGCAAGATCCGCCCGCGCAGCCCCTCAATACTGGTGGCCCGATCTTGGGACTGATCTCCGTCGGGAAGACTGCCTTGGATGCTGATGGTCTTGGCTAGTTGAGAGCCGGTGCGCAGTGGTTCCTGACCGGTCGTCAGCTCTTGCACGAGTTCGACGAGGTGTTGTGCGAGGACTCCGATTCTGCAAAAGCCCATCGTCGGCACGCTCAACACCGCAGAAGCATCCTGCGGACTGATCACCGAACGCACGGGGCGTTCCTGTACATAGTGCGGTACATCGGTGAGATAGATGATGAAGTCCCAACCGTGCCTTTCCCTCAGTTCCGGTACTTTGTTGTTCAGCGCCACGCGTCCGCTGTCCCCGAGCGGCAGGGTATAGGTGTCGCTGTAAACCTGCCATTCGTAGTCGGATTCATGACCGTGGTTAAGCTTGATTTCCAATCGCTTGGAGACGCGGTTTGATAAGGCTCGGGCGATGCCCGGATCAGCGATCAGGCCGACGGTTCGCTGGGATTTCGTCGGCTGATTCATTTGGTCCTGATTTCTTCTTCAGGGTCCTGCTGGCCAGCAGCACTTTCATTGCCAAATCTGCGCAAGGGGTCAGCCGAAGGTATCCGTAACAGTGCGTGGAAAATTGGTTCGCTCGAACAAGCTTTCATCGGCACAGTCCAACATCTTTTACGATGGCTTTCATTGCCTATCATGCATTGGCAGGTGGCGTTAAGGATCCCGGCGTGCAACGCACAGTAAGACTTATTCCAGGCTTCCCTCTAGCCTCCGACTACGAGTGGTCATATGATGAAAACCAAATACCACAATACGAAAGTTGGAATCATGTCAGAACTGTCCTCCCCTTTGTCTGTCGGCCAGCAAGCGCCAGACTTTTCCCTACGCAACGCTGAGGGTCAGACCATAGCTCTGTCCGACTACGCCGGGCAGAACGTCATCGTGTACTTCTACCCCAAGGCTGCCACCCCGGGCTGCACCACCGAAGCCTGCGATTTCCGCGACAACCTCAACTCGCTGCGCAGCTCCGGCTACGCGGTGCTGGGAATTTCCCCGGATGAGCCGGAAGAGATTGCCAAGTTCGCCAGCGACGAGGCACTGAACTTCCCACTGCTTTCGGACCCGGGCAGCGAAGTAGCCAAGGCCTACGGCTCCTATGGTGAGAAGACCTTCGGGGAAAAGACCTTCGTGGGCACCCTGCGCTCCACCGCGGTTATTGGCCAAGACGGCACCATCAGCCAGATCGAATACGGCGTTGATGCCCAGGGGCATGTCAGCCGCCTGCGCGATTCGCTGGGCATCTAGCACCAGCAAAAGTGCCGTGAACTGCAACGGTCCTGCCTCCCGAGTTTTTCGGGAGGCAGGACCGTTGCAGTTTTTCGGCGGCTTAGCGGCCGGCGATCTTCACCAGCTTGTGGTTGATGAATTCGTCCATGCCGTACTTGCCCAGCTCGCGGCCGATGCCCGAGCGCTTCACTCCCCCGAAAGGCAGCTCAGGGTAGGTAGCGGATGGCTCATTGATGGCCACCATGCCGCTTTGCAGCTGCAGTGACACGCGCTGCGCGCGTTCCATGTCCTGCGTGTGGATGGAAGCTCCCAGCCCGTAGTCGGTGTTGTTGGCCAGGGCCACGGCTTCCTCTTCGCCGTCCACCTTGTAGAGCACGGCGACAGGGCCGAAGAGCTCTTCGGAGAACGCACGCATCTCGGGAGTCACCCCGGCCAGCACGGTCGGTTCGTAGAATGCGCCATCGCCCTGGATCGGCTTGCCACCGGCCAGCACCTGGGCACCCTTGTCGATGGCATCCTGCACCTGGGCGGCCAGTCCGTCCCGGGCCGCGGCCGAAGACAGCGGGCCGAGGAAGTTCTCTGGCTGGGACGGGTCGCCCACGGTGATCCCGGAGACCTGCTCCACCAGCGCTTTGGAGAAGTCATCGTAGACCGAGGAGTCGACGATGAAGCGCTTGGCGGCATTGCAGGCCTGCCCGGTGTTGCCGAAGCGTGCACGCATGCCCAGCTTGGCGGTGCGCGCCACGTCTGCGTCCTCGAACACCATGAATGGATCCGAGCCGCCGAGTTCCAGCACGACCTTCTTCAGGTTGCGTCCGGCAATTTCCGCCACGGCAGCGCCGGCACGCTCCGAACCGGTCAGCGAGACGCCCTGCACCCGGCGGTCCGCGATCATGTCCGCGACCTGCTCATTGGTGGCAAAGATGTTCACGTACGCGCCCTGGTGCGCACCGGCTTCGCGGAAGATCTCTTCCATGGCAAGCGCCGACTCCGGGCACTGCGGAGCGTGCTTGAGCAGGATGGTGTTGCCGTTCATCAGGTTCGGTCCGGCAAAGCGGGCCACCTGGTAGTACGGGAAGTTCCACGGCATGATGCCCAGCAGCGCGCCCACTGCTTCCTTGCGCACCAGCGCCGTGCCGCCGGAGGCGATTTCCAGCTCCTCGTCCTCCAGGTACTTCGGGCCGTTCTTGGCGTAGTAGCGGTAGATTGCCGCCACGATGCCGATTTCGCCCAGCGCCTGCTTGATGGGCTTGCCCATTTCGCGGGTGATGATCGCGGCCAGTTCCTCGGCTCGTGCCTCGTAGATGTCGGCCACGCGTTCGAGCAGGGCGACGCGCTCCTCCAGCGCGGAGACCGACCACTGGGTGTAGGCGTTATGCGCCTTGGCCATGGCTTCCTGGATCTGCTCATCGGTCGCGGTCGGGTAGGTTGCCTCGACGACGCCGGTGGCAGGGTTGGTTACCGCATACATGCTCATGCCGCTCCTTGGATTTCGCATCGATTAGTGTCCACAGCTCAGTCTGCCAGCAATGCCTGGGCGTTTGGCAAGCAGATGCCGCCGGATGACCAGTATTCATTGCAGGAATGATTCAGCTGTACTCAGCCGAGTCCGTGTGGGGCACTGCCGTCACCCTCGCACAGGCAAGCCCAAGGTTTCTGCCACTGTCTTGACGAGGGAAAACATGATTCAGTGCCCGAAATTTCCGACGCACGACACAGGTTGGAACCGCGCATGGATCTAATTAGCTAAGCTAACTACCTGACTAGCGCATCGAAAGGGAAGCACTCAAATGAACCACTCGCCACCACCAGTCCAGCTCATGTGGTTCCGCGATGACCTGCGCACCACAGATAATCCAGCACTAACCTCCGCCTTATCCGCAGGACCAGTGATCGCAGTATTCATTCTTGACGAGGATTCCCCGGGCATTCGCCCATTGGGTGGTGCGGCCAAGTGGTGGCTACACCAGGGGTTGAAAAGCCTACAGGCGTCACTGGAGGAACTGGGCATTCCGCTTGTCCTGTCCAAAGGTTCAGCGGACGAGAAAATCACGGATTTGGCCAAGCAAACCAAGGCCGGGGCTGTTCACTGGAACCGCCGTTATGGTCAACCGGAACGCGAGGTGGATACCCAAGCCAAAACCGCACTACGCGACCTCGGACTCGAAGCTCACAGCTATCCCGGCACGCTATTGCACGAACCGTGGGAACTGATGACCAAGAACGAAACCGGCTACAAGGTCTTCACACCGTTCTACAATGCCTTGCGCGACAGCACCATCAGGCCCCCGCTCCCAGCACCTGCAGCCCAAGATCACGTCACCGAATCGGCAATCCCCTCCGGTCTCGAACTGGAAGATCTCGAACTGATGCCGGCAACAACGGATTGGACTGCAGGTTTGGCAGAGCGGTGGGAACCCGGCGAAGCGCCTGCGCGCCAACGGCTCGAAGAGGTCCTGGAATCAATTGCCGAAGACTATCCGGTTCACCATGACCGGCCCGATCTGGACGGAACTTCCGCCCTGTCCCCTGCGCTGCGTTGGGGGCATCTGGGCGCCCACGAAATGTGGGATGCTCTGGGCCGGCTTGCCGCTGAGAATCCCAAAGCAGCCGAAGGGGCCACCGCAATGCGGCGCCAGCTGGCCTGGCGGGACTTCTGCTGGCACCTGTACTACCATCACCCGCACCTGCCGGAGCGGAACCTTCGCGCAGAGTTCGACCACTTCGACTGGGCGTGGCCGGAGGACGATCCGCAAACTTCGGGCCACGTCGACGCTTGGCAGTGCGGTAAGACGGGCTTTCGCCTGGTCGACGCGGGCATGCAGCAGCTCTGGCAGACCGGATGGATGCACAACCGGGTGCGCATGGTTGCAGCCAGCCTGCTGGTCAAGAACCTGCAGGTGCATTGGAAGGTCGGCGAGCGCTGGTTCTGGGACACCTTGGTGGATGCGGACATTGCCTGCAATACCGCCAATTGGCAATGGGTTGCTGGCAGCGGCGCCGATGCTGCGCCGTATTTCAGGGTCTTCAATCCGGAATTGCAGGCCAAGAAATTCGACCCGCAAGGAAGCTATGCCTCCCGATTCGCACCGTTGGCCGCGGAGCCCATCGTGGATCTGAAGCAATCGCGGCGCAAGGCATTGGACGCCTATGAGCAGATGAAACTCCGAGGGGATGCAAGCTGAAGAACTCCTGCGCACGAAGGTCCTCGCGCGGTAATTGGCGCCGTTGTCGGTGACCACCCGGACCAGGCGATTGATGCCGTGCGCAGCGAAGAAAGCACGGGCTCGGGAGAAGAAGGCGATGGTGGTCGCCGCGGTCTCGTTCTCGAGCGCCTCGGTGTAGGCGAGGCGGGAGTAGCCGTCGATCGCGGAGTGGAGGTAGGTGTAGCCCACACGCTGGTGGCGTGCTCGGGTGCTGCCGCGGCCGTGGAGTCGCCAGCCTCCACCGTCGGGGATCTGGCCGACCTTCTTCACGTCCAGGTGGAGCATGTGGCCCGGGAAGCGGGCGATGATCTTCCCGTTCTCTCGGTTGTTCTCCCCTGTCGTGTCGAGGTCTCGGCGGCGGGAGATCCCCAGCCGCTGCAGCCATCTGCCGATAGTGCGGACGCAGTAGTGGTAGCCGCGGCCGGCGAGTTCCAGGGAGATGCGGCGAGCAGACCACTTGCGGTCCCGTCGCCAGGCGTCGATGAGCTCGAGGACCTCGGTCGGCAGCCGCGACGGGCGCCTGGCCGGAGCACTGGAGCGGTCCTGAAGAGCTTCGATGCCGTCGTCGCGGTAGCGGTGGACCCACTTCGTGAGTGTGGAGCGGGCGATGCCTGCTTCGGCGGCGACGTGGGCTATGGGACGGCCATCGGTTTCGACACGTTCGACCAGGCGGAGCCTTCCGGCAGGGGTCAGCGGCGAATTACGGTGGGTCATGGAACGGGTCTCTTCCAGCAGATGGACGGCTTCAGCACCACCCATCGTGCCGGTCAGGGACCCGTTCCTTCATCCCCGATCCGTGACTACAACGTCATGACCCGCAACACCTAGTTGTCCTCGGGAGCATGTTTGCCAGTTCAGTTGCCGTTGCGGCGGTTGCCAGTATGGGGTTGGCAGCCTCGTCCGCCGGAGAACTGGCGGTACCTCATTCCGAACACGGCATTCATCATTCGGGAGACATCGACCCGGGAATCATGGAAAAGATGAAACAGGCTGAACACCAGCACCACTAGCCACAGCCCGGGGGCCAGTGCCAGGTATCCTACTGGCCCCCCATGGCCGAGGATTGCTGGCTAGGCCCGCGGATCAACGATGATCTTCACGTGTTCCTCGTTGTTGTTGATCAGCTGGTCAAAGCCTTCGGAAATAAGCTCATCAAGTCCGATGCGCCCGGTGATGAACGGTGCCAGATCCAGCTTGCCGCTTTGCACCAATGCAATGGTGTCCGGATGGTCATTGGCGTAGCCAATGGTGCCTCGCAGGTCGATTTCCTTCAGCACCAGCTTGGGCATGTCCACTTGAGGCTTATGCCCCCAGATCGAGACGTTGACGATCACCCCGCCGGGAGCCACCGCGTCCAGGAGCATGTCCAGCACCGCCGGGACCGAGGAGCACTCGAATCCGGCATCCGCACCACGGCCACCGGTAGCTTCGCGCACCTTCTCGGCCACGTCCCCATCCCTGGGATCGAAAACCTCGTCGGCAACCCCGGTTTCCCGTGCCTTGGCCTTGCGGGCCTCGGAGAGCTCCGAGATGTATACTTCCAGGCCCTTCGCCTTGAGCACCGCTGCGGTCAGCAGGCCGATCGGGCCGGCCCCGCCCACGATGGCCACCTGCCCGGCTTGGGCGCCCGAGCGGACGAAGGCGTGGTGGGCCACGGACAGCGGCTCGATCAGCGCGGCTTCATCCAGTGGGATCTTGCCGATGGGATGCACCCAGCGGCGTTCCACGACGATTTTCTCCGATAGCCCGCCGCCGCGGCCGCCCAGGCCGATGAAGTTCATGTCCCGGGAAAGCTGGTACTGCTGGCCTTCGCCGGTGTCCACATCCTCGTGGATGATGTAGGGTTCCACCACGACGTTCTCGCCGACTTCGAGGCCGGTGACGCCCTCGCCCAGGGCGGTAATGGTTCCGGAGAACTCATGGCCCATGGTCACCGGCGCGCTCTCCCCCGAGATCGGGTGCGGATGCCCGGCCGACGGGATGAAGATCGGGCCCTCCAGGTACTCGTGCAGATCGGTGCCGCAGATGCCGCACCAGGCAACATCGATGGCCACCGTTCCGGGCTTCAGCACCGGCTCATCGATGTCTTCGATCCGGATGTCCTTTTGGTCGTAGTACCGTGCTGCTCGCATGGCTCCCCCTCGAATCTTCCTGCCTGTTCCCGACCGGCCCAATGCCGATCGGTGCTTCCAGCACCCAAGCTACCGCGGCCGCCAGGATTTGAGAACCGTTGCAAGAGGTTTCACCCGATGGCCTCAGCAAGCCATCCAGTCAATGCCCAGCCAGCAACGCACGGCCTGGTTAGCGGCGCACAATGGACTATGGACATCATGTCGGCGGCGCAGCGTTCGCGGCTCATGTCGCGCATTTCCAGCAAGAACACCGGGCCGGAACTGGCCTTGCGCCGATTGCTGCATGCCGCCGGGTACCGTTACCGCGTGCACGGCATCCTGCCTGCACAGCAAGTTGCCCAGCTGCGCTCTTTGCATCCCGGGATCCCGTTGCGGGGCGGGAAGCTCCCCGGTTCCCCGGACCTCGTCTTCAGTGCCCGGCGCAAGGCGATCTTCGTCAACGGCTGCTTCTGGCACGGCCACGACTGCCCGGTGGGCCAGCGCCGCCCCGCATCCAATACCGGCTATTGGCATCCCAAGCTGGATGCCAATATCGCCCGGGACAGACGCAACCGCAGTGACCTTGAAGCGCTCGGCTGGGAATCGCTGACGCTCTGGGAGTGCGAGCTGAAGTCGATGGATGGCATCTTGCACAGGGCAGCAAGCTTCCTCGGCCCCGTCCGCATCGCACAGAGCGGCGCCACCGCGCAAGACCCCTCCAAGGGCACCGGGGTTGGCTAAGATCGAAGAGTCCAACCGGGACATGGGTACTGCCGCCGCCAACGGCTCGAACCATGAGGCCTGCCATGGCCTGCCCGCAGCAAACCAACACGTTCCCCGAGGTCCATGAAAAACAGCACGTCCCGCTTCGAAGTCCCGGTACTGCTGGGAACACAGACGCTGTTCAATATCGGTTTCTACGCTGTGGTTCCTTTCCTTGCTGTAGTGCTAGCCAACGACTTCCTGCTGGCAGGTACCGCGGTGGGCCTGATCCTGGGTGTCCGGACCTTCGCCCAGCAAGGGCTCTTCCTGGCCGGAGGCAGCCTGGCCGATCGCTTCGGCGCCCGGCGCATGATTCTCATTGGTTGCGCGGTACGCGCCGTGGGGTTCTCCACACTGGCGGCCTCGCTGTCCTTGGGCGACCCGCAGCTCTGGCTATTTATCCTCGGTACATTGCTCACCGGATTCGGCGGAGCGCTCTTCTCCCCGGGCCTGAGCATTCTGGTGGGCGCGGCCCAGACCGCGCGCGACAGGGGCCAGGCCACAGGAGCCAAACGGGCCTCCCTGTTTGCCTGGCTGAGCCTTACCGGAGAGATTGGCGCCGTGACCGGACCGCTGGTCGGGGCTGCACTGTGGGGCTGGGGGTTCGCAACAGTTGCAGGCTTCGGGGCGCTGTTCTTCATCGCCATCGGATTGTTCCTCGCTGCAGCCTTGCGCCGTCCCGCCCCGGACAGTTATTCGCGCGATCGCTCGGAAAGCCCGGCACAGCCGAAGCACCAGCCCGGCAGCCTGCGGCGCTGCCTTGCGGACCGGAAGTTCGTGGCGTTCTGCGCCTTGCATGCCTCGGACTTGCTGGCATACAACCAGCTCTATTTGGCCATTCCCCTGGAATTGCAACGCACTGGCATGCCCACCCAGTGGCTGGGACTGGTATTCGCTTGGATCTCTATACTGACCTTGGGCTTGCAATTGCCCGTCGCCTGGATCGCTGCACGGATCGGCGCGGCGGCGACCCTGCGTTGCGGGTACTTCTCGAGCGTTTTGGGATTTGGCGTGCTGGCGTTCCTCCCGGCCTCTGCCTTCGGCGAGCAGACTGGTCCGATCCGCATTCTGTGCGCGGTCACTCTGCTGGCTTTGGGGCATATGAGCGTGCATCCCACGGCCTTGTCGTTGGTTCCAAAATTCGCCGGGCACCGCGCCACTGGATCCTACTTCGGCCTGCTCGCCAGCTGCGGCGGCCTGGCTGTGCTGGTGGGGAACATGCTGGTCGGGTGGCTGCTGGCGCAGGCCGGCCGGGATCTCATCCCCGGCTTCCTGCCTTGGCTTTTCCTCATGCTCCCCTTGGGCCTTGCTGCTTGGCTCGCCACATTACTCGTGCGACGCTCAGGTGTCCTTGCCCAGGGTGCATGAACTGCGACACATGACGCCTAATCTGCGAAAAATTTCCATACGGCACCCCAACTTTGCACTACTCAGCTTCAACTCTTACAGAACGCTGCACGGGTGCTTTCCTTCCGGTTTTCAAGCGGGGTAATTATCAGCAAGACAAGGCCGCTAATTAGGGTACGCTTACCAAGGCACTATTGCATTAGATGCCAATCCATCACGTAATGCCGAAGGATTTCCATGAAACTTGGACGATTGAGCGCTGCCGCAGGATTCGCGGCCCTTGCCCTCGCGCTGGCCGCCTGCAGCTCTACCTCCGCCAGCTCCGCTCCGGAGAAAGCAGCGGACCCGGAGGCCCGGGTAGTCGTGGCCAACTTCCGTGCCCCGGTCTCCAATTGGGCGCTGGAAAGCGACGACGCCTACGTGCTCTCCATCGCCGGCTGCCTGGAAACCCTGGCCAAATACGACCAGGGAACCAAAACCGTCGAACCGATGCTCGCTACCTCCTGGAAGCAGTCCTCGGACACCGAATGGGACTTCGAGCTGCGCAAGAACGTGGAATTCCAAGATGGCACCATCATGGATGCCCAGGCCGTAGCCGCTTCACTCAACCATGTGCTCAAGGCGACCGCACCGGCCCGTGCGGTGAACCCCAAGACCATCAAGAAGGTTGAAGCCCTCGACGCTGATACCGTGCGGGTCACCACCCCCGGCGCGGATCCGCTGCTGCCCTACCGCATGGCCAGCGTGAACGCAGGTGTGCTCTCCCCTGCCGCGTACACCGGCAAGGGCATCGATCCGATGAATCATTGCACCGGGCCTTTCGCCCCGGTCTCCGAAAAAGCCGGGCAGTCCCTGACCTTGGACCGCAATGAGAATTACTGGGACGGCGAAGTGAAGCTGGCTGGCGGAGAAATCCGCTACATCACCGAAGGCGCCACCCGTGCCACCCAGGTGCAGACCGGCGAAGCGGACATCTCGATGTCCATCCCGGCCACCAGCCTGGCTACCCTGGAGGCCGATGAGCAGATCAGCGTGCTCAAGGCCGATTCGCCTCGCACCTCGACCCTGTACCTGAACAACTCGCGCGCTCCATTCGACAACCCGGAGCTGCGCAAGGCCGCCACCATGGCCTTGGACCTGCCGGCCATGGCCGCGAGTATCTACGAGGGCGCTGCGCAGCCTGCCACCGGCCCCTTTGCCCCGAGCGAGCCTTGGGCCAACCCGGATCTGACAGTGCCCCAGGTGAATCTCGAGGAAGCCAAGAAGCTGGTGGAAGCCTCGGGATACCAGCAGGAGAAGCCGCTGGAAATCATTGCGATCACCGAACGCGCGGAGTTCGCCGGGGTAGGCGCCATCATCCAGGAGCAGTTCAAGCAGATCGGCTTGCAGGCCAACGTAGTGACCAAGTCCTACGGCGCCGCGGAGCCCGATGTGCTGGCCGGCAAGTACGACATGATCCTCAGCCAGCGCAACCGGATGATCGACATCGCTGATCCGATCGGCTTCCTGCAGTCCGACTACACCTGCGAGGGCGGCTACAACCTGAGCCACTACTGCAATAAGGACTATGACAAGCTGGTCGGCCAGGCACTGGTGGAGAAGGATGAAACCAAGCGCCACGACCTGTACCGCAAGGCAGGCGATATCCTCGCCGAAGACGCCGCGAACGTCTGGCTGGTCAACGAGCAGGCAATTGACGCCGTGGGAGCCAAGGTCCAGGGCTACGTCCAGGACCCGCTGACCCGCTACGTGCTGACCAAGGATCTGGCGAAGACCAGCTAGCGTGTCTCCTCTAACCACCATGCTGCGCCGAGTCCTTGGACTCGGCGCAGCAGTTCTGCTTTCATCCTTCGCGGTATTCCTGGTCCCCTTTGTTTCCCCCGGGGACCCCGTGCGGTCCTTGCTGCGCGCACGCATGGACATCGGGGCTGCCGATGAGGCAACGGTGCAGGCCTACGCGGAGCAATTCGGCCTGCATGACCCGATGCTGGTGCAATTCGGAAGGTGGCTGGGCCGGTTCGCCACCGGAGACATGGGCATCTCGCATATCAGTGGTACCCCGGTAGCCGACCAGGTGCTCCCGGCCATTGGCGTCACCCTATCCTTGGCCGGCAGCGCCCTGCTGGTGGCCATAGTGGCCTCCATCCTTTTGGGCGTCCCTTCGGCGACCCGCGCCGGGCAATGGCCAGATAGGCTCATCACCTCCATCACCCATGCGCTCATTGCGATCCCTGAATACGCGCTGGCTCCGCTGCTGGTGCTGCTCTTCGCGGTGCGCTTCTCGCTGCTGCCCTCGGCCGGGTTCGGTTCCGCTGCCTCGTTGGTGCTCCCGGTCTTCATTCTGGCCTTGCGTCCCATCAGCTTCTTCACCGTCGCGGTGCGCTCGGGGGTGTGCCAGGCTCTGGACTCTGAACATGTGCTGGCGGCTCGTGCCCGCGGGCTGAGCAGCACCCAGGCTTTGGTTCGCCATGTGGTTCCCCACGGGCTGCTGCCATTGTGGACCATGGTCGGTGTCTGGTTTGCCGGGCTGCTGGGCGGCTCAGTCATTGTCGAGGTCATCTTTGCCATTCCCGGCATGGGCAGGCTGATCTTCGACTCCATCGTTGATGCTGATATCCCGGTAGCCCAGGGCGGCGTGGTGGTTGTCGTGGCCTGTGCCGTGGTGGTGACCGGAATCGTTGACCTGGTGCACAAGATCAGTGACCCCAATATGAGGATTGGTGTACGGCATGGCTAGGAATCATTCCAGGGAAATCCTGCTTTCACCTCCCGCGTTCATATTGCTGGCAGTGGTCATCCTGACCATCGCCGCCCCGTGGATTTCCCCTTATGATCCCAACGCCCAGAGCCTGGCGGACCGGTTGCAGGCACCCAGCCTGGCCCACTTGCTGGGCACTGATGCCCTGGGCCGCGACACCTTGAGCCGGGTGCTGCATGGTGGCCGGTTCTCGCTATCGGTAGCACTGATCACCACGCTGTTCTCGCTGCTGGTGGGCACCGCACTGGGCCTGCTCAGCGCGGTGCGCGGCGGGTGGCTGGATGAGCTCTTCCTGCGTGTGAACGATTTGCTGCTCGCGCTGCCCGAAATCGTGATTGCGCTGCTGATCATTGCGGTCATGGGTCCCGGGTTCTCCACCATGGTGCTTTCCGTGGGAGTTGTGGCGTGGACCCCCACGGCACGGTTGGTGCGTTCCATGGCGGCCCAGGCATTGAGCACCCACCATGTCGAGGCCTCCAAGCATGTGGGCGCTTCACACTGGTTTATCCTGCGCCACCACGTCCTGCCCTTCGTCGCTGGTCCGGTGCTGGCCCAGGCCGCATTGCGCTTCGGGCTGCTGCTCGTATTGCTCGGCTCATTGTCCTATTTGGGCATCGGAGTCCAGCCGCCGCAATCCGACTGGGGTTCGATGCTGGCCGAGGCCCAACCTCATGCGATCCGCTCCCCTTGGGGCATGATTGCGCCGGGCGCCGCCATCTTCCTGGTCAGCTGCTGCGTTACCCTCCTGGGCAATCGCATCACCCAAGTGCTGGGCGGGCAGGACGTGCTTGCCACCGAGGCCAAGGCGGAAACCCATGACTAGGGAACTTGAATTCATTGATCTCTCGGTCAGCTCCGGCGATCAGCGATTGCTTTCCGAGGCACGCGGCGCCCTGCGAGCCGGCGAATTGGTGGCGGTTGTCGGGCGTTCCGGTTCCGGCAAGACGCTGCTCACCAAGGCGATTATCGGCCTGCTGCCCCAGCAGTTGCGCGCTGAGGGGCAGATCCTGCTAGATGGCCAGCGCCTTGATCAGCTGGACGAGAAAGCCATGGACTCGGTGCGCGGACGGCGGATCAGCATGCTGTTCCAGCAGCCCAAGCGTGTGATGAACCCGCGGCTGACCATCCGCGCGCACCTGCTCGAAGCCCTGGGAGCCCACGGCCGGGGCAAGGCCCGCCAGCATGAGGTTCAGGTGCTGTCCTTGCTCGAGGAAGTAGGCCTGTCCCCCGCCAAGCAGATTGCCGGCAAGCGCCCGGACCAGCTCTCCGGCGGGATGGCCCAACGCGCCATGCTGGCCATCGCCCTGGCCGCTGACCCGGAGTTCATCCTGGCTGATGAACCGACGTCATCCTTGGATTCAATCCTCAAGGCCGAAGTACTTCAGCTCTTGCGCCGCAAGCAGCAGGAGCGCGGCGTAGGCGTCCTGTTCATTACCCATGACATCGCCAGCATCCAGCACATCGCTGACCGCGTCGTAGTAGTCAGCGACGGTCGGATTGTGGACCAGTGCCCCACCGCGCAAATCTTCTCCAAGGACCGCCACGCTAAAACACGCGAACTGGTCGAAGCCAGCTTGCCTCCCCAGCGCACTCCCCGCGTCAAGGATTCCGCATGCTTGCTGGAAGCGGTGGATGCGGGCAAGAACTACACGCGCCGTGCAAAAGGCCCGGCAGCATTGAAGCCCACGAGCTTGCGCCTGCACGGCAGCCAGATCCTGGGGGTGGTGGGCCGATCCGGCTCGGGCAAGAGCACCCTCGCCAGGCTGCTGGCCGGGTTGGAACAGCCAACCACCGGACGCATCATTCATACGCACCGCAAAGGCGAAGCAACACGGGTGCAGGTCATTGCCCAGGAACCGTATTCCTCCTTTGACCCGCGGCTTACCATCCGCACCTCGATGAGCGCCGCGGTGCACCGGCTGCCGGCAATCCAGGCCGGCGAGCGCATGGCGCAAGCCATGGCCCAGGTGGGGCTGCCCGGGGAATTGCTGGATCGCAGGCCGGGCCAGTGCTCCGGCGGCCAGCTCCAGCGGCTTGCTATCGCACGAGCTCTGCTGACCGAGCCGCAGGTTTTGATATGCGATGAATCCACGTCGGCACTGGATTCGGTAGCCCAGTGCCGCATCCTCGACCTGCTGCTTGATTTGCGTGAGCGAATGGGGCTGAGCCTCGTGGTCATATCCCACGACATGGACGTAATCCGCTACGTGAGTGATGACGTAGCGGTGTTCTATGAGGGCGAGCTGGTGGAGCATCGTCCGCTCGACGATTTCCTGGCTGCTCCGCAACACCAGCACAGCAAGGACCTCGTGGCCGCGCTGGACATCACCGCTGCGGTTCCTTCCGCCAGCTGATGACTTGGAGCGATTATAGATTGATGGGCTATGACCGAAAGTTCACGGAAGAATCCGTCCATCACCCGCCGGTTGCCATTGCTGGCCTTATGTGCAGCCTTGTTCTTTTCAGGCTGTTCGGCTCCAGCCCCCGAATCCGGCGACGGCAAAGAGACTGTTGCCGAGGGCACCCGGCTGGACAGCGTCGTTGAAGCCGGGACTTTGAAGGTCTGCACCACCGGCGATTACCGGCCCTTCACGTACCTCGACCCGGGAACCCGGGAATGGTCGGGAATCGACATCACGATGGCCAAGGATCTTGCCGAGTCCATGGGCGTCGAACCAGAGTTCATCCAGACCTCATGGAAGGACTTGATGCCGGACTTCCTCTCCAAGTGCGATATCGCCGTGGGCGGGGTGTCCATTTCCATGGAACGTGCCCAGCAGGCCTACTACAGTGAAGCCCCACTGGACGAGGGCAAGACGCCGATCACTCTGTGCGAGAACGTGGAGAAGTACGACACGATCAAGGAAATCAACCGGCCCGGGGTCCGTTCCATCACCCCGATTGGCGGTACCAACGAGAAATTCGCCGACGCGAATTATCTCGACGGTGAGATCATCCGCTTCGAGGACAACAACAAGATCTTCGATGAGATCATTGCCGGGCGTGCCGACGTAATGACCACCGATGCCTCGGAAACCCGGTGGGTGGCAAATGAGCACCCCGAACTGTGCGCGGTGCATCCGGATAAGCCGTTCAACTTCTCGCAGAAGGCCTACCTGCTGCCGCTGGGTGATGACAAGTTCCAGGAATACGTGAACCAGTGGCTGAATATGGCCAAGCATGACGGCACACTGGCAGCTGCCGAGAAGCCCTGGTTCGGATAACCGCCGCCGGAGCATGGCACTAAGCCAGCGGCCCCGCCCAATGCAGATTGGACGGAACCGCTGGCATTGCTATTCAGCTGGCGTTATCAGTTCTCCCAGAATGGGTAATCCGTGTATCCCTTAGGACCTTCCGTGTAGAAGGTCGCGAAATCCGGCTCGTTCAGCGGCAGCTGTTCCTTCCAGCGACGCACCAGATCCGGGTTGGCAATCGCAGGGCGTCCCACGACCACGGCTTCGCCCCAGCCTTCAGCGGCCACGCGCGCAGCTTCCTCATAGGTGGTGATCTCCGCGAAGCCGGTGTTCAGCAGCACCGGCCCGCCGAATTCCTTGCGCAGTGTCTGCACCAGCTCGCCGGCTGGGTCATGGTGCAGGATGCTCAGGTTGGCCAGGCCAAGAGCCCCGATGCCCTGGACCAGCGCGGTGTAGGTAGCCAGCACATCCGCACGATCGTTTTCTACCGCACCCTGGACATTGTGTTCCGGCGAAATGCGCAGCCCAGTCTTCCCGGCGCCAATGGCCTTGGCCACCGCGGTCACTACCTCGATGACAAAGCGGGCCCGGTTCTCCGGGGAGCCGCCATAACTGTCGGTGCGGGTGTTGGCCGAAGGCGCCAGGAACTCGTGCAGCAGGTAGCCGTTGGCGCCGTGGAGCTCCACACCGTCGAATCCGGCGGCGATGGCGTTGCGTGAAGCCGTGACGAATTCCTCGATAATCCTTGGGAGCTCATCGGTGGCCAGTGCGTGGGGAACCGGATAAGGATGCTTTCCGGTGTAGGTGCGCGACTCGCCTTCAACCGCGATGGCACTTGGTGCCTCGACGTAGTCGACACCGGTGGTTTCCGGGTGGGTGACGCGGCCAGCGTGCATGACTTGGGCAACGATGAGGCCGCCTTCGGCGTGCACCGCGTCGGTCACCTTCTTCCAGCCTGCAATCTGCTCCTCGGTGACCAATCCCGGCTGGCGGACGAAGCCCTGGCCGGCAAAGCTCGGGTAGGTTCCTTCGCTGACAATCAGGCCAAGGGATGCGCGCTGGCGGTAGTATTCGACAACGTCCGCGTTGGGAACGCCGTCCTTGCCTGAGCGTGAACGGGTCAGTGGCGCCATGACCACGCGGTTGGACAGCTTGAGGTCGCCCAGGGCTACTGGGGAAAAAAGATCCATTGGGTTGGACTCCTGAAGTGGAAATTGTACTTGCATTGCGTAACTACCGTTGCAAACAACTTATTCCGAGAGTTCCGGAAACTATGAGCTGAATCATTTTTTGTGGTGGCCTAAAAACTCAACCACGCTCTTCGGTATGGCGGAAGGAGAAACCAATGCTTCGCGAGCGGGCGAGAAACACGCGCCTCATCTTTCCACTCGCGAAGCGGTCAATTAAACGGCTGTGTAGCCACCGTCAACCAGGTGATAGCTACCGGTGATGAACGAGGCAGCGTCGCTAGCCAAGAACGCTACCAACGCAGCAACTTCTTCAGGCTTGCCCAGTCGGCCAATCGGGTGCTTCGACACCAAGGCATCGTAGGCTTCCTTGGGCATTTTCTGCAGGAGCGGGGTATCGATGAACCCTGGAGCCACGCTGTTCCCCCGGACACCTGAGGTTGCGTATTCGACGGCGGCAGTCTTACTCAGGCCCACCACGGCATGCTTTGTAGAGACGTAAGCGGAACTGCCGGCGAACCCAACCGAGCCGAGAATGGAAGCCATATTCACGATGGAGCCGCCGCCATTCTGGCTCATGGCGTTAGCCTGGGCTCGGGTTCCGCGGAATACCGCGTTGAGGTTGACCGAGATGATCTGGTCCCAGTCCTCGTCGGTGAGCTCGCCTACTTTGGCTGCCCGCCCGCCGATACCAGCATTGTTGACGCCAATCTGCAGGGAAGCCATGGCGTTGGCTGCTTTGATGGTCTCGTCAATAACGGCAGAGGAGCTTGCGTCTCCGACGATAGCTACCGCTTCCCCGCCTGCGGCTTTGATGGTTTCTACGGTTGCCTCGGCGGCCTCGGCATTGAGGTCTTGGACAACACCTTTGGTTCCGTTGGCTGCCAGGAGAATGGCAACCGCCTGGCCGATACCCGATCCGGCGCCGGTGACAACTGCCGAACGATCTGCCACATCATACTGAGCCATAGTGCACTCACTTTCTGCAACGAGATGGTCACGGGATTTCCGTTGGCCTCATACCTTGGACGCTACTCCGAAGCAGCGCAGAAGTCGATGACACGTCAATCAAACACCTGTCTGTTCCGTAACCTTCACAACATATGATGCACGCGGTGGGTCGTTCTGCCCATGAACTGCTCATCATGTGTGGAAAGGACCACCGCTCCACCTCGATCCAGCACGGAAGTGATGACTTCCTGAAGGACGGCTTCACCGGCTTCGTCCAGGGCTTCTGTCGGTTCATCAAGCAGCAGGATCTTTGGCTCGTGGACCAGCACAGTTGCCAGAGCAACCAGCCTGCGCGCGGATGCTGGCAACTCATATGGATGGGTCTGCGAGTAGGGTTCGAGGCCTAGTTGCGCGAGGACATCGGGAACCCGTTGTTGCAAGGCGCTTTTCTTTGGAATTCCAAAAGACACTTCCCGCAGGACGGTACGTTCAAAGAGCTGGTCAGAAGAGTTCTGCAGCAACAAGCCTGAGTCGCCCGACAGAGCCAGCGCTCCAGCCTGTGGTCTCAGCAAGCCGGCGATGGCCTTGAGGACCGTCGTTTTGCCGGATCCGTTATCGCCAGCCAGACCCAGACATTCGCCGGCTCGCAGCTGAAGGTTCAGGTTGCTTACTGCAGGCTCGGTGGCACCGGGATACGCCAGTTGTACTGAGCCCATATCCAATAAGATTTGTGCGTTTGCAGTCACCGGTTGTCTGTGAGGTATCTGGCCGCTGGGCTGCAGCAGATCCTCAGCTGAAATGCGGTGCAAAGTCCCCTCGTTTAAGCGCCAGAGGTCATCCGCTTCGCGCGCCCAGATTCCCACTGAATCGACAAGCACCACAAGTGCCGTCCCATTGGCACGGAGCAACTTGATCATTTCGAAAACCACCGCCGTGGCTTGCTTGTCCAAACCGTCCAGTGGTTCATCCAAGACGAGGACATCGGGTTCACTCATGGCCAAGGCAGCTAGGGCGACAAGTCGCTCCTGGCCGCCGGACAGCTGTTGAGGATGCCGTTCTAACAGGTGCTCAAGACGGAGTTTCTGCGCAAGTTCGGCGACTCGTTGCTGCATCTGCTCTCTGGGAAGCCCTGTATTTTCCATGGAGAAAGCCAGCTCTTCGGCGACCGTGCCACGGATGCCCGAGAGATAGTGGCCGGCATCTTGAGGCAATAGGCCTACGTGCTTTGCCCACTGTGCAACATCAACGCGCCGGGTGGATGTTGAAGAGAATTCAATCAGGGTTTCACCTACCCCGATGGATCCTACAAGTTCGTCCATACCGTGGCGCGGAAGTAGACCGGCGAGGATTGCACCGAGCGTTGATTTGCCAGAGCCCGAGGGCCCTGAAATGACGGTGAGGGATCGTGGACATACATCTAGCTGGATGTCATGCAGAACTACGTCAGTGCAGTCCAAATAGGCGTAGCTACCCAAGTCCAGGCCAAGTACCGAGGTCGACTGTTCAGAGAGTTTTCGATTCATATCTAGTGGCTCCCCATCCGCGCGAGCGCCAAGATCAAGACCGGTCCGAGTACTGCACACACCAGAGCCGCCCAACGGATGCCACGCTGGATTGAAGAATCAGGCACCGTACGCAAACGAGTCCGCGCGCCGGTGGCCGGGAACCCTCGCGCCGACAAGTGCACAGCACGGTCCTGGGCATCCTGCATCGAGGCAAGAACCAGTGGAACCGCACGCAGTCGTACGCGTTGGAACCAACCCGTGATGCCTTCCCTCATTCCCACTCTGCGCAGAGCCTGCGCTTCACCAATCTGGCGTTGCTTGTCCCGCATCTGCGGCAGCAAGAACAATGTCGCTGCCAGCAAATATCCCAACTGCGGCGGGACGGGCAAAAGATCAATGGCAGCTACCAACTGATGCTTATCAACGAGCAACCCACACAGCAGACCAACCACCACCAGAACTGCTGTACGCAGGCCCAAGGACAGCGCCACTTCCAGTCCATGAACGGTGACGCGCAACGGCCCCCACTGTGCAATGGCGGGTGAGGGATCCCTGGAAATTAATCCATGAATCAACAGCAAGGAAAGAAATGTTGGTAGCAGCATGGCACCACTGAGAACTGCCAACTTTTTCAGGTGCCCCGCCCATCCCGCGATGAGCAGGCACAGTGCCATGACAGCGCAACTCAACCACCATAGGCTGGCAGCAGTAGTCATGGTGATAACTGCTACCGCAATAGCCAGAATGGTGAATGGGTGAAGTTTGATGGTGCGGGGCATGGGTTTTCGCTTACTTGCTGACGCGCTTTCCCAAGACCCGGTAGCGACGGACAAAGGAGAAGCTGCCACTCAAGCGCTTTGGCAACGCGTACACCAGAAGGGCTGCGACCAAGAAGACCACTGCCTTATCCCCTGGATCCGAAATCAATGCCTGCTTGGTAACAGCAGAGAGCAGCGAGTCACCCATGGAGCTAAAGGCGGCAACCAATGCGCCGGTACCCACGCCCGAAGTGCCGCCGTAAACGAAGGTCGCTACTGGCGAGGAAACCACGCCAACGAGAACACCGGCAACTAGACCAGCAATTGGCGCCAGGTAGATGCGACGCAGTGCCCCGAAACGTGCAGCGGTTCCCGCAAGGAAACCGACCAGTGCGGCACCGGCTGCGAACGGCAGAACGGTGGGTGCGAACAGCGACCAAACCAGGGTGCTCAGTATACCGGTGGCAGCACCAGCACGGCGTCCTGCCAGGAAGCCGACAATGACCGTACCGATGGAGTCGATGTAGAGAGGGATCATTACCGAGCCGACAAACTGTCCAAGGATGATGTTCAACGCCAGTGCTACTGGAATCAAGGTCAAGGTGGAGACAGGAAGATCAGGCAATACGGCCAGCAACAGAAGAACGGCAGCTGCAAGGTAGGCGACGAAGGTCCCGAGAGCAACGCCCTGTCCCAGTCCCTCGACGATTCCCATGGGCTGAGTTGTAATCAAGGTGACGTAGGTGGCCACGAGGATGACGGTTCCTGCGATAGCCATGAGGCGGCGGCGAAGTGTTTGCGACGAAGTCTCGTCGGGCAACAGAAGATTTGATGACATGATGAGGCAGTCCTGAGGTACGAGTATGACTGCGCACCAAAGTTCAGGCTGGCGCGCGCGAGCTGCGGGTCTATGTCACCTCGACCCGGTAGACGATTCTAGCTCACTCGTCTTGGCGACTATGAATTCTTGTCTAGTTTTCGAGCCAGCGCACCGAGGCGTTGAACCAGTTCTTGAAAGCCTGCATTTGGATCGTTTTGCGAGACCACATGGGCATTTGCTGGTTTGCCCCAGAGTCCCCTGAAATCCGCCACTGTGGTTCCAAACAGTAATTGTGATTCTGTCTCTACATCGATAGTTGCCGGACGGGCCTCGTACTCAAGAGTTCCAGCGGCGACTCCAGCGGCGAAGTAGTCATGGACATGGGCAATGTAGCCCTGATCGTAGTGCCGATGGAATTCAAAGTAAAACCGCAAGGCGTCAGTTAGGTAGCGCACCAGTGGGTTGGATGCTTTGCTGAGCGTGCCTTCGGTATCGCTGGCTAGAACCAGTTCGGGTTCTTCGCAGCCTGCTTCTTCAGCCAGTTTGGTCAGGAACTCTGGCTGCATCTCAAAGCGTTCAGTAGTGTCCAGCGAACAGACGATGGGCAGTTTCTCAGATTCGAGACCTTCTTCAGCTGCGCGCGAATAGGCGGCAAATACTTCTTTGGCGGCGTGCGGATCCACGTGGGTGTTCCACTCTGCGGTGGGAGTGGTATTGCCTTGGTAGTAGAAAGCACCGCCCATGATCACCACTTTGCGCAACAACCATGGCAGCTTCGGTTCGCTACGCAGGGCCAGCGCGAAGTTGGTCAACGGCGCGCTGAGAAGGACCGTGAGTTCCCCTGGGTTCGTACGGGCTGCCTCGATCCAGCAATCCACGGCTTCGTTGTCAGCGATGGCACTGGTGTCAGGAGCAGGCAAAGTCGCATAGCCGACTCCCTGAGGCCCGTGGGTCTCAGGCGTTGTCGCTAACGGAATTTCCAGCGGTTCGCGGGCACCTTTGAGAACTGGAACTTCAGGCTTCCCGCAGAGCTTGAGCAGAGCCAAATTGTTTGCGGCGACTTGTTCGACGTCGACGTTTCCGGGGGTACTGGTGACTGCTTCAATCTGCACGTGGTCGAGAGAACAGAGGTAGGCCAACGCCAAAGCGTCGTCGATTCCGGTGTCGCAGTCGGCTAGCAGACGTACCTGATTCATTCTTACCTTCCGGGAGACTTTGCAAATCATTCTGCGGTTCCAGAGAATTAAAGTCACCTCCAGCTTATAGGTCCGTTATCGCACTTTGGAGGGTGCTTACGTTGCCCATTCCCCCTAAAGCTAATCAGTCTAAATAATGCCCACTTTATATCCACAATTCAGATGCATCTACCGCCATGTATTGTGAATATCAAGATCTAGTCTGGAAGGTGAAAGATTTGAGCACATGGTTAGTTTTAACTGTACCGGGGAAACTCCAACACGGAGGAATTGATAACTATCGCGATATTCATGGCGAACAATACACATGGGATGACACATCACCCAACGCAAGGCACATCAAAGTTGGAGATGTCATCTTGCTTTGGGACAAAAAATCACTTCTTGGCGCTTCTGTCATCGAGACTATTGATGTCAAAAAGAACGACACTAAAGTGCGCTTCGTTTGCCCCAAATGCGACGGGAGAATTAAGGCAAGGACTAGAGTAACTCCCGAATGGCGATGCCAGAATACAGAGTGCGGGCACGAGTTCAGCTCCAACGATCGCAAACAGATTACAACATACGTTGATACGCGAACCGCATTCTACGCGCCAGCTTGGACAGATCTATCAGGGACATTAACGGGAAATCAGTTAAGATCGATTGCACCAGGTCAGAATGCAATTAGGAAGATCTCTAGCCAAGAGTTGCTAGATCTTTTCAGCCACACAGACCTGCCCTTTCCAAGCGAACTCTTCGCTCAAACAGCGAAGCGAGTTATTGCCGCTGGCCACACATTAAGCACCGTCCGCGCGCGAATTGGTCAGGCAGCGTTCAGGTCTGATCTTGTGAAGAAATATGGATCTATTTGTGCCATCACCGGTCCCACACCGTTGCCAGCACTAGAAGCCGCACATTTATATAGCTACGCCAATCACGGACAACACCACGAAGATGGCGGACTTCTACTTAGAAGAGACATTCATGGACTTTTCGATCGCGGCTTGATTCGAATCAACCCGGATACATTCAATATTGTCGTCGATTCATCTCTGGCAGAATTTCCTGCCTACGTGGCATTAGAAGGACAGCAGCCCCATATTCAGCTTTCGCGCAATCAAAGACAGTGGTTGCACCTCCATTGGGAGACTCACAAAAACACTACATATCGCCCCGGAGTGACATCCTGAAGGAACTTTCAGGCCAGGTCGCTAGCGACGTTGCGGCTCTGGCTACCCCAAGACTTTGCCAATCATTTTTCCGATTGCTAGACCTAGCCAAGGAGAAACTGCGTTACCCACCTGAGAATATTGAGGAACCTCAAATCTCCGACGGTGAGCCCCGGTCGTCTCGGGTCCAAGATACTCAAACGAATCAGGGAAACCTTGGAATCTTGCGAGCTCCCTCACTGTAAACACACGAGGTTCACGTGGATGGACGTAGTCGTCAGGCAATGTGACGACAGTTCGTGCTGGCTCGTCCCAAGAAAGTACTTTTTGCGAATGCTTGCGCGTTGAAGATTGTTGAATACAGTCACGAATTTCTTTCATCGACAACCCAGCGAGAAGTCCTTTAGATTGCGCTTTTTTAATACCTTCTTCATTTAATTTCAATTCGGAATCAATAAAAATAGCTGCAACATCATCAGTCATATCAGCAATTTGTCGCAACAGTCGTTCCGCGATACCAGATTCCTTTAAAAATTGATATATGCGGAATCGTTGAATCGTCGATTCGCGATGTTTACGGGGAACATGATTTATCGATCGATTACTCAGGCGAGACTCTGAACCCCTGACAACCGTAATATCAAAGGTGGAATTCAGATCTTCAACATACGAATTTTCGCCCTGCTCCGGTACAGTCTGCAGCAGAAGATCTCCTACTGCATCCCTGACAAGACGCCTGTCTTCATACGCAGTGGTTGGCATGGGCGCCAATTCTGGCGTATCTTCAGACAACAAATTCGTGTAATTCGACTTCCACAGCGAGCCAGATGACGTGATCTTCTTTTCACGCGCGAGACTCTTCTCCAGTCCAACGATCAGCAATCGTGGCCGGTGCTGAGGAGCGCCATAGTGCACCGCGTCGGCTTGAACTGCCTGAACTTCGTATCCGGAGCCAATTTGAGACAAAGCAACTTGCAGCTGTTCAAACGAAGAATCGACATCTTTTGAAAAACTCTGTCCCATTCCTAGAACATTTTCAATTACAACCATCTTGGGTTGAGTCTCTGCAACAAATTCTAGGTACTGGTACGGAAGCTGGTTTCTAACGTCATCCGGACGACGGAGACCAGCTAACGAGAATCCCTGGCAGGGCGGTCCACCGACAACGAAGTCTAGCTTTTCTTCACGCAGTTGAGACATCACCTGAACGTTACTCAACAGGCTCTGAACTTCGTCAACAATTACATGCTGAGCCGCTTGTTCTGGCAAGGACATCCGCAGGTAATTCTGCCAAAAGATATCGCTCGAAGCATCCGCGACCAAGTTGTGTCGGAAAGTTCTAGCAGCTTGGTCCGATTTTTCGACAGCCAACACTAATTCCGCGCCGCTGGTTTCAACTCCGAGGCTTAAACCACCACAGCCGGAGAACAGATCTACGTATTTCATCAGTATCTATTCTCCGGCATCAAGGGACATTTTAGTGAATTGGCGGACTGCCCAAGCTATGGTCTTTGACAACTTCGAAATAAGGAAGTCCTCTTACGAACCGTCCGTCGACGCCCAACGATTTATACAGTGCTTGGTGGACTCCCAGCTTGGGAATCTTCTGAAGCATGACTTCCGTCCTTTCAGATAGCCCCAGCATGAACAAATCCTTCTGGGAAATCGATGGAACCTTGTGAACAAACCAGGTCAGAAGAGGTTGCGCATAGTCTTCCTGCCCCTGTTTGAAGTGCGTCAGGTATTGGGAAGCAAGAATTACTCCAACACCAAACTCTCGTCCTTGCAGAAGTAAGCTCATCAGCACAGGGAATTTGTACTTCATGATGTTCACAGCTTCATCCACCAACAAGTATGAGTTCAACGTCCTAAGCTGAGGTTCAGAACCAAGGTACGGCCACTTTTTCGAGTTCAGCATGTAGTCGTAATACAGATTTAGGAATAACACCACGAGAGCGTTTTTCCCGTCATCGTCCGTACCAAAATCGTTCAATGCTACGACAACCACGTTGTCTTCCATAAGCTCTTCAAATGAAAGAAGCTGACTCTTGTCGTCTGAGAAGATCTCTGAAACCACAAATTTACGAAGCAACGCAGTTACAGAATCTGGCTTGTCGTTGTCTTCCAGATATCTGGCCAAAACTTCTGAAATAGTTGGAGCTTCAGGCTTCATCTCACGATATAAATCAGTAATGACACTTTGCAGCCTGTCCTTCTGGATCGGACCGATACCGCCATAGATCTTATCGAGGACATCGATAAACTCGTTAGACTTCTGCGCCGCTTTCATCGGAGTATAGCCTCCGCGAAGAGCAAAGAAATTCAGAGGAATGTTATTGATGTGCAGTAGCTTGCCCCCAACAGAATCTAAGAATTCTGGATCCTGGAAGTCTCGTTTGTAGTCAAAGATAAGCGTGGTGAGTGGAGTGCCCTGCTGCTCTTTGCCCTTTTGCCGCAGTTGAAAGACTAGGCTCTTAAGAAGCTGCGTTTTACCTGTCCCAAGATCGCCAACTACTCCAATATTTAGTTGATTGAGGCTAGTGTTACTCGGCCAGAAATCGACTGATGTCGGGGTGCTTCCCAAAGTATCACCGACTTTAAACCGAATACCCTCACTTTTCTCGACTAATGGTTCTTCACTTGCAGCATTCGTCTTTCCTCCATCGCCAACATTTTCTGGCGCCACTTCCGGCTTTGAAGAAACACTCTTGACTGTTGGCTTTTCAGCTCCAGTATTTGGGCTAGTACGGTTATCAGATGGAGTTTTTGGCTCGGTCGCCGTCTTTCCCTCCACCGGCTGCAGAAGCTCCCCGGCTACTTCGCCGCTTTCTGATTGAGTCGAAGAATTAGGTTTCGCCGTACTCTGTCCAGCTCCTGGAATGCCCCCTAGTGTCGCGCCTTTTTCAGTGCTTGCGCCATACTGAATTGCCGAATCGAGGGACCATTTAACGAGCTCACTCCAACGAGATACAAGCTCATTGCTTGAAGACTGGACGGCTTCGAACCCACTGCTTGCCTCAGCGGCCAGAAGGCCATATTCGCCGTACTTTTCCGCAAGTGCCCCCTCAGAAATACGTTGCACTACAGTTCTGTGCCCATCGATGGTAGCCCCCTTATGCCGGAAATACGTGACTACAGGTTTACCCACACAAACAGTGAATTTCCCGTCCACGATCGATTGCAACGCGGAACGTGTAGCTTCAAGTTCCTCATTGTCGACAGGGTTAAGTCTGATGGCCGCTTCGATCAGAGCCGCCATTCCATTGCTCCATAGCGCTGAATTGGACGCGTCGTTCTGCGCCGTTTGCCAGGCTTCGCTAACGCCTTGCAGCAATCCATGCGTTACATTCGCTTGGGCTACGGCTTCCGACAACAAAGTATCCGAAGTTCCGCTGGGCAGAATTGATTCCGTATCAGAAGCTACTCCATAGAACTTGATCTCTATGGGTGACAACGTTACTTTTCCTTGTTTAAGTCTTATGAGCAAGAGATCTGCCCTGCGCGCGGAATCTGACTCATGCGCTGCCCCTGCTAGTGATCTTAGGAAGCCGTCGCATGCATCGATCGGCAAAACGAAAGTACCGTCGAATGTATTCTTAGCTTTCTCCATTAGCTCAAATGCCAGATAGAAACCTAGCGCTCCAGCGGCGTGCGTAGCTCCCATGGCTAACATTGACGACAGGCCGACACCGCGAGTGCCAAGTCGACCCAAAATATCGACCTCAAGTTTTTCCGGAACTCGTTCGTCGCTAATGACTCGATCCAATAGTTCACGAATTTGTCTCCGGAAGGTATTCGGAACTTTGGCTATAGATACGAACGGCCGGCGTTCCACAGCTGGTGCTCCCTTTGAACTCTCCAAAAACGGTGGTCGCCACTCCCACAACATTTGTTCGCCTGACGAGCTTTTTCGTAGGATCTCAGCCAAAGCGCTAGGATTCATCAATGATTCACCTGCGACAGTCCAATTCGCTTGATCGTTTGCTAACTGAGATGCAAATAGTCGTGTATCAATGACAGTATTTCGGCTCGCACCTTCAAGCTCCACCAATGCGTCCACGAATGGCTGCCATCCCCGGTCAGTAGTCAGAGTTGGCGAAGACGTTGAATATTTGCCCGTCGACACCTCGCCGCTCATTGCCTCATATCGACGAAGAGGAACATCACCTAAGGCGCCTAACTGCGAAACTGAGACATCGTCACGCAGTCGTACTTTAACTCCACCATCTTGGAGAATACGGATATCTGATCTAATGGAACTGCTGTTTTCGGCACTGTAGCGGTTCCATGCCAATGGCACATCCCGTGCCGCATCCACATTGCGTGCAATCGCTTCCAATGGCGGCTCACCTGTCCTCTGAGATGAATCCCAGACGCGTATACCTCCGCGCAACGGCATATTTTTGTCCGCAGCCCAGTTATAGCCTTCCCGCAATACAGATACGTCTACTTCCGCTAAACGCGCTTGACTAGATTGAGCTGCCAGATCAACAGAAAGAGTAGATAAATGTGGGTTTATCTGCTTATAACTGCGCATAGCCGCTGCCACGGCAGTTGCGTTTAATCCGCTGATGGCAGTGCCCGGCAGACGAACACCAGCTGCTAGCGTAGGGGATTGCAGTGTTTTCGGGTCGGATGTCGAAGCAATAACCAACATCGACCATCCGAGGAAGACCTGTTCATTTCCAGTCTCCATAGGTACCGCCATAAAACGCCCATAAGGCTCCTCGCGCGGTCCGAAGAAAGGAATGTTCCAGCCTTCAACCGTTCCTGCAAGGTCCTCAGCAATGCTGGATTCCCAAAGCGTAGCCTCGACGCTAGCTAGCCACGCCAGCCTAATTGGGTGCAACGGACTAAGTAACACAGATTTTGTAAGTGCGTCATCTCTCGTTGACCAAATACTAATTGAAAACGGGTAGGCGGCCCAGAATTTTCCAGCCGGGTCGCCGTTCCTATTTGACGCGCGAATAAGGTCGGCGTACGCCGCAAGATAATCATTGATCTCACGCCTCTCACCGTTCCACAGATGTCGCCAACTGACAGTTGAAGGACGAAGATGTGTATTTCCTTCATCATCGACTTTAAATTGTCGGCCTACCTTCAGCGCTTTAAAGGCTTCACGAAATTGATTTGCTTCGACAGAATTGTACAGTTCCTCAGGGACTTCAAGATCAGTCAGTTGTCGCCAGTCACCAGCAAGCGATTCGTGCATAAGGAAGCCATTGCCGACAGGAACGATTTCCTCGCGGGACGTATCCCGATCTTCTGGCATCACAATATGCCCCAATGCGCCAATAACGTCTTCATCGACGTAGTTTTCTACGATCCACTTCTCATACAGTCCACGTAGCGATTGTTCCTCTCCTTGTGGTAGCGGATCGCGGGAAGGCATTCTCTTAGCGATGGCTGCCGCTACGGGAGATAACGGGGCTTTCGTGCTGTCCTCAGCTCGACACTCAAATTCTTGGTCGCCCACTTTGATACTGGCAAGTGCCAACGGCGGCGAATCAAAGTACCAGATGTCTTCCAGTCCATTCAGTGACTGAAATTCATCACCTTCAAACGTTGGGACGGACCCAGGACACCCCCAGGCAAGATACCTGTGTTTGGCTGCAGTCCCTTCCACTGTGAAAGACAACACGGTTCCCGTTATCTCGACAGAATCTACGGATTCTTGGAGAACCTCCGGTCCGTAATAGCTTGGCTTGCCGGTTTTGCGTGTTTTTTTCCCGGTTAGTGGAATCGAAATGAGCCCAGGAGTGGAAGCATGAACTACGTGGAGCGTACACCCAGCTTGCTGATCGATCTTTCCAACCAACACGTCGTTGGCAGGGACTTCGATTCTAAGGTTAACTTTTGAAGGTTGAATATTTACTGGCGGAACTGCACGTGCAGATATTTGACCCACAAAGTACAGTTCGCCATCCTCCTCATCAGCCACCAGTACCCCCTCCCAAGAATATTTCTTCGGGGAACAGAGAAGTTTGACACCACTATTTACAAGGTCCTCAACCGCTCCTGTGCCTGCAGTCGGTAAACGTATATAAATCTCTTCGGAGACATACATGCCGTCCCACTCGTGGTACTCCGCACGAATAATAATCGGACCATCTGAACTGGTGTCAAACCCGAAATTGAGAGATTCCTTGTCTGGTGTAAGTATCTGCAACTTGCTGAGATCAGAAGATCCACGACTAGGATCAGTAAACTGGCTTTCTGTAAGTTCGCTGAACTTGCTCGTTGCTCCTGGCTCTTTACTAACAAGCACACCGAAAGTTAAAGCTAGATTTTCCTGAATAATCAGTTCATCATCGAATTTTTCCCACCCGATATCCGCAATTGGATGCTCCTTGTCATCTTCGTGTCCCGTGTATCCGAGCATTTTCGCTGAATTTTCGATCAATGATCTGTCAGACCAGAAGTTCTTGTAGGCTTCAGCCACTTCTGCCGCACTATAACGCTTAGTGCTTTCCTGCCGAGGCATCCCGAAAGCCGCAAAAATGTACTTTTTAAAGTAGTTCTCTACGTCTATGACGGTTGGCTTGTCGATAGCAATATTCGCTGAAAAGACTCTTAGTCCTGAGTCAGCGGCTTTATACCACTGAACGTTCCACGGTCTGGTTCCCTGGCGTAAGGCTTGAAGAATTTCCCCCAACCGCTGAAGCGAACGGAGCACTAGAGCGGAGCATGATTCCAACAGCTCCAACGAGTTTAACGATAAATCGGCCGACTGAAATAGTATCTTAGTCGCAGCGTAGGCCACCTCATTTAGAGTGATACTCCCGCTAGATGCTTCCGGGAAGCTAGCTCCCAAGGCTTCGCTGAAGACGCCAGTGACCGATCCTAAATCGGGATGCCTACCTGATACAACGGCAAGATGATGCCCTTGGCGGTAACGAACTGCATCACGCGATGACTTTGCCGTTTCATCTGCATCCGGCATAACCAAGAAGGCGTAGTCATCGCTTCCGTACTGATTATTGGCTAGAGAAACGATATCTTCGGCAAGTCGCCTATTAACTCCGGACGGGAGGTACGCGGCGTTCAGCCCAGAACGATCCTTAAAACACTCTACGAAAACCTGTGATAGCAAAATTTTCCTCCTAGAAAGCACTCTGAATGCGAACGCCTTGGTCTGCGTCAGCACTGCCTCGTGCTAAACCTGCGCGCTCTAATAGGTCCACAACATCAGTAAGTTCTGGATACAGGCCTAACAGTTGGAGATTTTTCATCAGATCTCCAACGTTGGCCTCGGCTCCGGGCTGCTTGCATGTCAGGCTGGCCACAACCGTTATCCATTCAGTGCCAGGATCGACAGTCAAAAATCGTCCCGATGAACGAAGCAAACCGTAGTAATCAGCAGTCTCCCCAACTCGGTCGCGGGTTTTTAGGGTGTACCGAATTGCTTCCTGTATATTGCTGGTGTTCTTTTTGGTGTCGCTCAAGGCGTGGTTGAGTTGCACGCGATATTCTTCGTCAGAATGCATCATGTCCATCGCGTCGTCGAACGAAATACCTTCAAATTTACCGCTCTTGTCCCAACTGGAAAGCAGCTCTCGAACGACGGCCCCTTGATGAACGACCCATGATAAATGCGCCGCTATATCTCGAACCGAGGTTGAGGACCGCATTGATCGCCAGGGCAGGATCTCTCCAACTGACTTAATACTTTCTTCCCATGGGTTCAGCTCTCCTGTCACTACAGACTTGGCAAGTTTCACGTACCAGGTTGCTTCCCAAAGAAATCCCATAGCGAAAGCCAATCGAAGGACAGTTGCAGCCCAATCAGCCCACACCCGAG